>CAWGFK010000028.1:0-118803 GCA_963821735.1 uncultured cyanobacterium | reverse complement strand
TGCCCTGCTGGCGGCGCCGGCGGCGGTGCTTGTCGCGCTGTGGGGCCCAAGCGGGCGCCGGGGGCGACGGAGCCGGCCACCATGTCCCCGCCGTACATCGACCACACCGACTGGACGCAGTGGCTGGGCGTGCCGAGCCTGCGGGTCTTCCCGACCCCGGCGGGGCGGGTGACCGCCCGGCGGCCCGCAAGGCCGCCCGCGCGCGACGAGGCCTGGGCCGAGGTGCTCGCGCTGTCGCCGGACGCCGACACCCCCGGCATGCGTGCGCAGTTCATCTGTCATTGGCAGTACGCCGAAATGGCGGAGCCCGGCAAGGCCAGCTGGAATCTGGAGCCGTGGCGGCCGGTGGTCGACGACGACGACATGGTCGCGTCCGGGCTGCAATCCGGGCGGCGCCGAAGAGGGGTTCTAGTGGCGGGCCAACCCACCCGGCGCAGCTGGCGGCGCTGGTGGACCACACCCTGCTCAAGCCCGAGGCCACCGAGGCCGACGTGACGGCTCTGGTCGCCGAAGCCGCCGAGCTGGGCGTCTATGCGGTGTGCGTGTCGCCGTCGATGGTCCCGGTCGCGGTGCGGGCCGCCGGGAGCGGGTGCGGTCGCGGCGGTGGCGGGTTTCCCGTCGGGCAAGCACGTGTCGGCGGTCAAGGCGCACGAGGCCGGCCTGGCCGTGGCAGCCGGTGCCGGCCGAGATCGACATGGTCATCGATGTCGGCGCCGCGCTGGCCGGAGACGTCGATGCGGTGCGCTCCGATATCGCGGCGGTGCGCGCCGCCGTGCCCGGCGGCCGTGCTCAAGGTGATCGTGGAGTCGGCGGTGCTGCTGGACCGGGTCGGACGACCGCACGCTGGTACAGGCGTGCCGCGCCGCCGAGGAGGCCGGCGCCGACTTCGTCAAGACCTCGACCGGGTTTCACCCCGCGGGCGGGGCGTCGGTGCGCGCGGTCGCGTTGATGGCGCAGACGCGTCGGCGGCCGGCTGGGGGTCAAGGCCAGCGGCGGGATCCGGACCGCCGCCGACGCGCTGGCGATGCTCGATGCCGGCGCGACCCGGCTGGGCCTGTCCGGCACCCGGGCGGTGCTCGACGGACTCGGCTGACCGGCCGGGCCCCTGAACCTCAGAGGTTGGCGAAGCAGGGGTCCCGCCGTTGCCCGGAGGGGATGGTCGCGTTCTGGGTCGAGAACTGGCTCATCACCCCGGTGTCGGTGACCTGCACGCTGTCGGCGTGAATGCCCAACGGGTAGTTCTGGGTCAACTTGGTGGTGAAGTTGTCCAGCGTCGACTGCACGGACTCTTTCGGCATCGTGAAGCCGAGCGCGTTGAACGTCTGGATCTGCAGCTGCAGCCCCTTGCCCGGCACGATCGGCTTGGCGGTGATGTTGTCGAGCATGCCCTTCAGCTCGATGGTTCCGTCCTTGGGATGGGTGGTCACGCTGTTGGTGACGAACGGGCCCAGGACCGGGATCGAGTTCTGCACCGTCTGCTTGATGCCATCGGCCGTCCAGGTGATCGTGGCGTCCAGCGACCCGATGGTGCCCTTGGAATCTGGCGGTCGACTTGAGTCGACGTCGCTGATGTTGATGTCGATCTTCATGCCCTTGGCGTCGCGGATCTGGTTGCCGGCCGTCGACACCGAGATGTTGGTGAAGTGCTTGGTGAGGTGCTGCCACAGCATCAGCGGCGTCACCCCGAACGACGCGGTGGCCTGGTCCTTGACCTCGCACGCCACCGCCTCGGCGACCTTGGTGTCGGCCACGTGGCGGGCGTACAGCTCGGCCCCGACCAGCCCCGCGACCACCAGGGCGAACACGATGATGCAGACCAGCACGATGGACAGCGGGTCGCGCAGGAAGCGTCGTTTCCTCTTCCTCGGCGCGGGCTCCTCGCCGGGAGTGGCGAGCGTCTCCGTCGGACCCGCGGGCGGGATGGGCGGGGCGGCGGGTAGTCGGGCCGCTGCGATGTTCGGCGGGCGGCGTGCCCATCCGTTCGGTCTGCCCGGCGGCGGCCGGGAGCGGGCGGCGGCGCAGCGGCCGGGTCGCCGGCGGGCATCCGCTCGGTCGGCCGCTCGGTGGGGGGCTGACCGAAGGGACCCTGGTTGCCGGGACGAGCCCCACGCCGACGGGCCCTCGTTCGGTGGTCCTTGTGGGTTCGTCACCCGACCGATTCTGCCCTATCCGCGCGAGCGAAATGCGGAGTGGTTGCGCAGCACCGCGATGCTCTCGCGGGCCTGGACGACCCGGTCGACGTCGATGTCGGCGACCACCAGTTGCGGCTCGGAGCCGGCCGACGGCGACCACCTCGCCCAGCGGCGAGGCCACCAGGCTGCCGCCCACCCCGGTCGGCGCGCCCGTGGACGCCGGTCAGCGCCTCGCCCGGGTCGGCCTGACCGGCCGCGGCGACGTAGCTCATCGAGTCCAGCGCGCGGGCCCGGGCCAGCAGCGTCCACTGCTCGAGCTTGCCGGGGCCCGCACCCCAGGACGCGCAGACGGCGATCAGCTGGGCGCCGCGGCGGGCCAGCTCGGTGTACAGCTCCGGGAAGCGGACGTCGTAGCAGACGCGTCAACCCCACCCCGACGCCGGCGACGGTGATCACCACCGGCTCGTGGCCGGGCGCGACGGTTCGCGACTCGGTGAACCCGAACGCGTCGTAGAGGTGGATCTTGTCGTAGTGGGTGTCCGGCCGTTGGGGCTACCCGGACCGGCCGCGATCAGCGTGTTCGTCACCCGCCCGTCGCCGGCCGGGGTGAACATCCCGGCGATCACCGTGATCGCCGCAGTCGGCCGCGATCCGCCGCACACCGTCGCCCAGGGCCCGTCGACCGGCTCGGCGACCGGCGCCAGCGGAACACCGAACCGGCACATGGTCGCCTCGGGGAACACCACCAGTCGCGCCCGGCGTCGGCGGCCCGGCCGGTGTACTCGCGCACCAGCTCCAGGTTGGCCGCCGGATCGGTGCCGCTGAGGATCTGCGCCAACGCGATTCGCATGGGCGCCAGCTTAGGCGTGGCGGCGTCACGCCTTTTCGGCGATCCACTCCGTGGTGAAGCGCTGTTCGGCCGCCACCAGCTCGGCCAGCCGGCCGCCGATGATGTTCTCCAGCTTTCCGCCGATGATCGGGACGCGCACCTGGACGGTGGCGCGGAAGTTCAGCCGGGCGCCGCCCGTCTCCATGCGGCGCCAGCATCGCGGTGCCCTTCAGGTTCACCGGCGCGTCCAGATCGCGCCCGACGACCGAGGCCGTCGCGACGCCGTCCGCGACCGGCCCCCAGGCCTCCTCGCGCCCGATGCGCAGGTCGCCCCGGTGGAACTGCGTGACCATCCCCGGCAGCTTGTGGCTGTGCATCATCTGCACGGTGACGACCTCGACGGTGCCGTCGTCGCCGGTTTCGCCACCGACCCGCATCGACTCCAGCGTGGCGAGGTCAACCCCGGATTCGGCCAGCCGTGCCCGCCAGTACGCCTCGTCCGGAACGCCCGGTGAACCTCTTCGACGCTGCCGTGGTAGTCGGCCGACAAGTCGAATGAACGCGGCATAGCTGGTCAGGCTACCGTTACGGGCCATGAACCAGCGATGCCGGTTCACATTCGCCGGCGCGCATGTCGCCGAGGCGGTGCCGCTCGCGCCGCTGACCACGCTGCGGGTCGGCCCGGTCGCGCGCCGCCTGATCACCTGCGCCAGCACCGAACAGGTGGTCGCCGTGGTGCGGGAGCTGGACGCCGAAGCCGTGGCGGAGATCATGCCGCCGGTGCTGGTGTTCGCCGGCGGCTCCAACTGGTGATCGCCGACACGCCTGACCGACCTGACCGCGGTGCGGTTGGCCAACACCGGCATCACGGTCGACGGCAACCTGGTGCGCGCGGAGGCCGGCGCGGTGTGGGACGACGTCGTGGTCAGCGCCATCGAGCACGGTCTGGGTGGGCTGGAGTGCCTGTCCGGCATCCCCGGGTCGGCCGGGCGCCACCCCGGTGCAGAACGTCGGGGCCTACGGCGCCGAAGTGGCCGACACCATCACCCGGGTCCGGATGCTGGACCGCGGCAGCGGCGAGGTCCGCTGGGTGCCGCGCGGCGAGCTCGGCTTCGGCTACCGCACCAGCGTGTTCAAGCACGCCGGCCAGGCCGGACTCGGTCCCGGCTGGTGCTGGAGGTCGAGTTCGCGCTGGATGCGTCCGGCCGCAGCGCGCCGCTGCGCTACGGCGAGCTGACGGCCGCGTTGGGCGCGGCCGGCGGCGAGCGCGACCGACCCGCGCCTCGGTTCGCGCCGCGGTGCTGACGCTGCGCGGCCGCAAGGGCATGGTGCTCGACGCCGCCGACCACGACACCTGGAGCGTGGGCTCGTTCTTCACCAACCCGGTCGTCGCGCCCGAGGTCTACGAGCGGCTGGCCGGCAGCGCAGAGTGACCGAGCCGTCCGCACTACCCGGCGCCGGACGGCGTCAAGCTGGCCGCCGGCTGGCTGGTGGAGCGGGCCGGCTTCGCCAAAGGATATCCCGACGACCGACGGCGCCCTGCCGCCTGTCCACCAAGCACGCGCTCGCGCTGACCAACCGCGGCGGCGCCACGGCCGACGACGTGATCGCACTGGCCCGCACCGTCCGCGACGGGGTTCGCGACGTGTTTGGCATCACATTGAAACCCGAGCCGGTGCTGCTCGGCTGCGGCTCTAGCTCGATCCTTCCAGCGACGGCCCGGCGCCGCATTCGTCGTGGCGGGGGTGGTCGATTCTGCCCGGTATCTTTGTCTGACGTGAGCACATCGCAGCGCCCCGCCGCCGATCAACCGGCGCCTGGCCCTGGCGGCTCTCGGGCTGGGAGCGTTCGCTCCGGGCGTATTGGCCGCCTGCGGCGGCACCGTGACCAGGCAGGCCGAGAAGAACGAGCTGCCGGCGCCGCAGCTGGAGTTCCAGCCGGCCGACGCCGCCGCCAACGTGGTTCCGACCGCCCCGATCAGCGCGCAGGTCAGTGACGGCTGGTTCCAGCAGCGTGGCGCTGATCAATTCCGCGGGCAAGGCCGTCGGCGGGGTGTTCAACTCCGACCGCACCGCCTACACGATCACCGAGCCGCTGGGCTACGACGCGACCTACACCTGGAGCGGTTCGGCCGTCGGCCACGACGGCAAGGCGGTTGCCGGTCGCGGCCAAGTTCACCACCGTGACGCCCACCAAGACGATCGACGGGGGATTCCAACTGGCCGACGGCCAGACCGTCGGTGTCGCGGCGCCCGTCATCATCCAGTTCGACGCGTCGATCAGCGACAAGGCCGCCGTCGAGAAGGCCATCGCCGTCACCACCGACCCGCCGGTCGAGGGCAGCTGGGCCTGGCTGCCCGACGAGGCGAAGGGCTCCCGCGTGCACTGGCGCCCCCGCGAGTACTACCCCGCGGGCACCTCGGTCAACGTCGACGCCAAGTTCTACGGGGTGCCGTTCGGCGACGGCGCCTACGGCGCGCAGGACATGTCGTTGAAGATCCAGATCGGCCGCCGGCAGGTGGTCAAGGCCGAGGTTTCCTCGCACCGCATCCAGGTCGTCACCGACGCGGGCGTCATCATGGACTTCCCGTGCAGCTACGGCGAGGCCGACCTGGCC
Organism: uncultured cyanobacterium; assembly: GCA_963821735.1. Taxonomy (GTDB): domain Bacteria; phylum Cyanobacteriota; class Cyanobacteriia; order Cyanobacteriales; family Laspinemataceae; genus Laspinema. Next base: position 113,225 of record CAWGFK010000028.1, on the reverse strand, counting down.
CGCAACGTCACCCGCAACGGCATCCACGTGGTCACCGAGAAGTACGCCGACTTCTACATGTCCAACCCGGCCGCCGGCTACAGCCAACGCGCACGAGCGCTGGGCGGTGCGGATCTCCAACAACGGCGAGTTCATCCACGCCAACCCGTCGAGTGCGGGCGCGCAGGGCAACAGCAACGTCACCAACGGCTGCATCAACCTGTCGACGGGCGATGCGGCGGAGTACTACCACAGCGCGATATACGGCGACCCGGTCGAGGTGACCGGCAGCCCGATCCAGCTGTCCTACTCCGACGGCGACATCTGGGACTGGGCCGTCGACTGGGACACCTGGGTGGCGATGTCGGCGCTGCCGCCGCCCGAGCGCCCGCCCGCCGGGAACCCAGATCCCGGTCACCGCGCCGGTCACGCCGACGACGCCCCCAGCCTGTCCGGCACGCCCACGACGACGACCAGCTCGCCGAGCACGGTGCCTAGCCCCGGCGGTTGAACCGGCTCGCCGACGCCTGGTCGCGCGGCCGGATGACGATCAGGTCCATGTCGACGTGGGCGGGCCGCGAGGCCACGAAGCCGATCACCTCGGCGACGTCGGCGGCCACCAGCGGCGTGATGCCCGTGTAGACCGCGTCCGCGCGCTGTTCGTCGCCGTCGAAGCGCACCAGCGAGAACTCGGTTTCGACCGCGCCCGGCGCAATCTCGGTGAGCCGCACCGGTTTTCCCAGCAATTCGCCGCGCAGCGTGCGGTGCAGCGCCCCCTGTGCGTGCTTGGCCGCCGTGTAGCCGGCGCCGCCGTCGTAAACCTCGAACGCCGCGATCGAGGTGACCGTGACGATCAGGCCGTCGCCGGAGCCGACCAGCTTGGGCAGCAGCGCGCGGGTGACCCGCAGCGTGCCCAGCACGTTGGTCTCCCACATCCATCGCCAGTGCTCCAGGTCGGAGTCGGCGACGGGTGCCAGCCCCCGCGCGCCGCCGGCGTTGTTGACCAGCACGTCGACGCGGTCCAGCGCGCCCGCCAGCGCGTCGACCGCCGCGTCGTCTGTGATGTCCGCCACAACCGCGGTTCCGCCGATCTCGTGGGCCAGGGCTCGATCCGGTCCGCCCGGCGGGCCACGGCGACCACGTGAAATCCTTGCGCAGCAAGGGTTTTCGCGGTCGCCTCGCCGATTCCCGGAGCTGGCGCCGGTGACCACCGCGACCCGTTGCTCCCCGCACATTTCCACCATCGAATCAACCTCTAATAAACGTGCTAAATTCCCGGTGTGCACCCCAGCGCCCTGTCCAGCACCAGCACCGCGTGTCTTTTCGCGGCGCGCTCGTGTTGTTGCCGCGCACTTTGCCGCTCCTGACTTTCAGGTGGGGCCAGTGACCGGCCATACAGAAATCGGACAAAGGACGCTCGTGCGCTCGCATACCCTCACCTCAGGCCCACCATTCGCTCAACCGCAACACTACCAGGCGCCACGGTCGGCACGCCGCCAGATCGTGCCGCCGGCCCTGCACCTCCCCGACTCCGCGGCCGCATCGGTCTTCCGGGCCGTGCGGTTGCGCGGCCCCGTCGCGCGTGACGTCATCGCCGACGTCACTTCGCTGAGCATCGCGACGGTCAACCGCCAAGTCACCGCCCTGCTCGACGCCGGACTGCTGCGGGAACGCGCCGACCTGGCCGTCTCCGGGGCCATCGGGCGCCCACGGGTGCCCGTCGAGGTCAACCACGAACCATTCGTGACGTTGGGCATCCACATCGGCGCGCGGACCACCAGCATCGTGGCCACCGACCTGTTCGGCCGCACGCTCGACACGGTCGAGACCCCGACGCCGCGAGCCCCGCCGGCCCGCGCTGGCCTCGCTGGCCGACAGCGCCGCCCGCTACCTGCGGCGCTGGCATCGGCGCCGCCCGCTGTGGGTCGGCGTCGCGATCGGCGGCACCGTCGACGGCGCGACCGGCCACGTCGACCACCCGCGGCTGGGCTGGCGGCAAGCCCCGGTCGGGCCGGTGCTGGCCGACGCGCTGGGCCTGCCGGTATCGGTGGCCTCGCACGTTGACGCCATGGCCGGCGCCGAGCTGCTGCTCGGGCTGCGGCGGTTCGCGCCCAGCTCGCCGACCAGCCTGTACGTCTACGCGCGCGAGACCGTGGGCTATGCGCTGGTGATCGGCGGCCGGGTGCACTGCCCGGCCAGCGGCCCCGGCACCATCGCGGCGCTGCCGGCCCATTCCGAGCTGCTCGGCGGCACCGGACAGCTGGAATCCACGGTCAGCGACGAGGCGGTGCTGGCCGCCGCCAGGCGTCTGCGGATCATGCCGGCGGGCCCGGCAGCGGATCGGCCGGTGCCATCACGGACCTGCTGCGGCTGGCCCGGGCCGGCAACGAGCAGGCCCGAGGACTGCTGACGGAGCGGGCACGGGTGCTCGGTGAGGCGGTGGCGTTGCTGCGCGACATGCTCAATCCCGACGAGCTCGTGGTCGGTGGCCAGGCCTTCACCGAATACCCCGAAGCGATGGCGCAGCGTCGAGGCGGCCTTCGCCGAGCGCTCGATGCTGCCGCCGCGCGAGATCCGCGTCACCGTCTTCGGTAACCGGGTGCAGGAGGCCGGCGCGGGGACGGTGTCGCTGGCCGGCCTGTACGCCGACCCGCTGGGCGCGATGCGGCGGGCCGGGCGGCTGGACACCGGCTCCCGGGCGCCGCGCCGAGAGTCGTCCGCGTAACCGAGCCGCGCGACCAGCGCGCTGGGTTGCCAGCACGCCCGTCCTGTAAAGATGAAAGTGTGCGGCACGATGACGTCTCCCGGCCATCCCGACAACCGCGCCGGGTCGCAGTCTTGGCGGTGCACACCTCGCCGCTGGCCCAGCCGGGCACCGGCGACGCCGGCGGCATGAACGTCTACGTGCTGCAGAGCGCGTTGCACCTGGCCCGCCGGGGCATCGACGTGGAGATCTTCACCCGGGCCACCGCGTCCGCCGACCCGCCGGTCGTGCGGGTGGCGCCCGGCGTGCTGGTGCGCAACGTGGTCGCCGGGCCGTTCGAGGGCCTGGACAAATACGACCTGCCCACCCAGCTCTGCGCGTTCGCGGCGGGGGTGCTGCGGGCCGAGGCATCCCACGAGCCGGGCTACTACGACATCGTGCATTCGCATTACTGGCTCTCCGGACAGGTCGGCTGGCTGGCCCGCGACCGCTGGGCGGTGCCGCTGGTGCACACCGCGCACACGCTCGCCGCGGTGAAGAACGCGGCACTGGCCGACGGGGACGCGCCCGAGCCGCCGCTGCGCACGGTCGGCGAGCAGCAGGTCGTCGACGAGGCCGACCGGCTGATCGTCAACACCGAAGACGAAGCCAGACAACTGATTTCGATCCACCATGCCGATCCGGCGCGAATCGACGTCGTCCACCCCGGGGTGGACCTCGAGGTGTTCCGTCCGGGTGACCGCCGCGCGGCCCGGGCCGCGCTGGGATTGCCGCTCGACGAGGACGTGGTGGCGTTCGTCGGCCGGATCCAGCCGCTGAAGGCGCCCGACATCGTGTTGCGCGCCGCCGCGAAACTGCCGGGCGTGCGCATCGTGGTGGCCGGCGGCCCGTCGGGCAGCGGCATGTCCTCCCCGGACGAGCTGGTCCGGCTGGCCGACGAACTCGGCATCGCGGCGCGGGTGACGTTCCTGCCGCCGCAGTCGCGCGCCGAACTGGCCACCTTGTTCCAGGCCGCCGATCTGGTCGCCGTGCCGAGCTATTCGGAGTCGTTCGGCCTGGTCGCGATCGAGGCGCAGGCGTGCGGCACGCCGGTGGTGGCCGCCGCGGTGGGCGGGCTGCCGGTCGCGGTGCGCGACGGGATCACCGGCACGCTGGTTTCCGAGCCACGACGTCGGCCGACTGGGCCGCAGCCCTCGGCGCGGATGCTGCGCACGGCGCGCCCGCAGGCCGCGGCGATGAGCCGCGCCGCCGCCGCGCATGCGGCCACGTTCTCCTGGGAGAACACCACCGACGCCCTGCTGGCCAGCTACCGGCGCGCGATCGGGGACTTCACCGCCGGGCGCGGCGTCGGCGCAGCCCGCGTCGGCGGCGGCGGCGGGGCACCGCCGCTGCGGGGGTAGGGGAGGGATGCGAGGGGCATGCGCCGTGAGCAGTCCGGTGCGAGCAGCGTGATCGAGGACGCGCTGCAGGCCAGCGGTCTGACGTACTTCCGAAACACGAGGGCGCGCACGGCGGGCCAGCCGGGCTCGTCGTCGAGCTGCCCGGGGAGCGCAAGCTCAAGACGAACACCATCCTGAGCATCGGCGAGCACTCGGTGCGCGTCGAGGCGTTCGTGTGCCGCAAGCCCGACGAGAACCACGAGGGCGTCTACCGGTTCCTGCTCAAGCGCAACCGCCGGCTCTACGGGGTCGCCTACACGCTGGACAACGTCGGCGACATCTATCTGGTGGGCCGGATGTCGCTGGCGTCGGTCGACGCCGACGAGATCGACCGGGTGCTCGGACAGGTGCTCGAGGCGGTGGACTCGGACTTTAACACGTTGCTGGAGTTGGGATTTCGCTCCTCGATCCAAAAGGAGTGGGAGTGGCGGGTGTCGCGCGGCGAGTCGCTGAAGAACCTGGAGGCGTTCGCCCACCTGATCGACGAAATGGAGCGACGCACGGCGCGTGAGAGACTTGCCGGCATGGGAGACCCCGGCACGCTGGTGCTGCTCCGCCACGGCGAAAGCGACTGGAACGCCCAGAATCTGTTCACCGGTTGGGTGGACGTCGGGCTGACCGAAAAGGGCCGGGCCGAGGCTGTGCGCAGCGGCGAGCTGTTGGCCGAACACGAACCTGCTGCCCGACGTGCTCTACACCTCGCTGCTGCGCCGCGCGATCACCACCGCGCACCTGGCGCTGGACGACCGCCGACCGGCTGTGGATTCCGGTACGGCGCAGCTGGCGGCTCAACGAACGGCACTACGGGGCGCTGCAGGGGCTGGACAAGGCCGAGACCAAGGCCCGCTACGGCGACGAGCAGTTCATGGCGTGGCGGCGCAGCTACGACATCCCGCCACCACCGATCGAGAAGGGCAGCCAGTTCAGCCAGGACACCGACCCCCGATACGCCAACATCGGCGGCGGCCCGCTGACCGAATGCCTGGCCGACGTGGTGGTCCGCTTCCTGCCGTATTTCACCGACGTCATCGTCCCGGACCTGCGCAGCGGCAAAACGGTGCTGATCGTCGCGCACGGCAACTCGCTGCGAGCCCTGGTCAAGTACCTCGACCGGATGTCCGACGACGACGATCGTCGGGCTGAACATCCCGACCGGGGTCCCGCTGCGCTACGACCTCGACGCCGGCCTGCGGCCGGTGGTTCCGGGCGGCACCTACCTCGATCCGGACGCCGCCGCCGCGGGCGCCGCGGCGGTTGCCAGCCAGGGCCGCGGGTAACCCGCGGCACCGCGGGCCCATTGCGAGTTTCCCTGAAAGCCATGTTTGCCGAACATCGCGTGAACGGCGAGTGGAACACCTGCAGCGCAACGTGTGACTTGTCCGATTTTGGCCTCGTTCCGCTAGGGCGGCGTTCAGGAAGATTTGTAGGATTTTCCATGTGACTGTGTTCTCGGCGCTGTTGCTGGCCGGGGTCTTGTCCGTGCTGGCGCTGGCCGTCGGGGTAGCAGCCGGCATCCGGCTGTCGCCGAGAGCGGCCCACCGCCGGAACCGGGCGAGCCGCGGAATGGACCGGGATCACCGTCGCGCAGATGCTGCAACGCATCGTCGCGCTGATGCCGCTGGGGGTGGCGGTGGTGGATTCCCACCGCGACGTCGTCTACCTCAACGACCGGGCCACAGGAGCTGGGCCTGGTGCGCGACCGGCAACTCGACGACCAGGCGTGGGCAGGCCGCGCAGCAGGCGCTGGAGTGGCGTCGACGTCGAATTCGACCTGCGGCCGGCCAAACGCGCGGCCGGGCCGGTCCGGGCTATCGGTGCACGGACACGCCCGGCTGCTCGAGCGAGGAAGACCGCCGGTTCGCCGTGGTCTTCGTCCACGACCAGTCCGACTACGCGCGCATGGAGGCGACCAGGCGCGACTTCGTGGCCAATGTCAGCCATGAGCTCAAGACCCCGGTCGGCGCGATGGCCCTGCTCGCCGAGGCCCTGTTGGCGTCCGCGGACGACTCCGAAACCGTCCGCCGGTTTGCCGAGAAGGTGCTTGTCGAAGCCAACCGGCTGGGCGGACATGGTCGCCGAGCTGATCGAGCTGTCCCGGCTGCAGGGCGCCGAGCGGTTGCCCAACGTGACCGCGGTCGACGTCGACACCGTTGTGTCGGAAGCGATTTCACGCCACAAGGTGGCCGCCGACAACGCCGACATCGAGGTTCGCACCGATGCGCCCAGCGGCTTGCGGGTACTGGGCGACCAAACGCTTCTGGTCACCGCGCTGGCCAACCTGGTGTCGCAACGCGATCGCCTATTCGCCGCCCGGTTCGCCGGTCTCGATCAGCCGCCGCCGCCGCGGCGACAACATCGAGATCGCCGTCACCGACCGTGGCATCGGGATCGCGTTGGAAGATCAGGAGCGGGTCTTCGAGCGGTTCTTCCGCGGGACAAGGCACGCTCGCGCGCCACTGGCGGCAGCGGGCTGGGCCTGGCCATCGTCAAACATGTCGCGGCCAACCACAACGGCAGCATCGGGGTGTGGAGCAAGCCGGGCACCGGATCGACGTTCACGCTGTCGATCCCGGCCTACAAGGACAATGACGAACAACCCGAGCAACCGCAGGGTCGTGAAGTGCGGCCCAACCGGTCACAACGAGAGGAAGAACTAAGTCGATGACCCGCGCTAACGACGCTGCAGAGCGTAGCGATGAGAAGGAGTGGCGCGCATGACCAGTGTGCTGATCGTGGAGGACGAGGAGTCGCTGGCCGATCCGCTGGCATTCCTGTTGCGCAAGGAGGGCTTCGAGGCCACGGTCGTGACCGACGGACAAGCCGCGCTGGCCGAGTTCGATCGCGGCGGCGCCGACATCGTGTTGCTCGATCTGATGCTTCCGGGGATGTCGGGCACCGACGTGTGCAAGCAGCTCCGCGCTCGTTCCAGCGTGCCGGTGATCATGGTGACCGCGCGGGACAGCGAGATCGACAAGGTCGTCGGGTTAGAGCTCGGCGCCGATGACTATGTGACCAAGCCATATTCGGCGCGCGAGTTGATCGCCCGGATCCGCGCGGTGCTCCGCCGTGGCGGTGACGACGACTCCGAAATCAGCGACGGTGTGCTCGAGTCCGGACCGGTACGGATGGACGTCGAGCGACACGTCGTCTCCGTCAACGGCGACACGATCACCTTGCCGCTCAAGGAGTTTGACTTGCTGGAGTACCTGATGCGCAACAGCGGTCGGGTGCTGACGCGCGGACAGCTGATCGACCGGGTATGGGGCGCCGATTACGTCGGTGACACCAAGACGCTCGACGTCCACGTCAAGCGGTTGCGGTCCAAGATCGAAGCCGACCCGGCCAACCCGGTCCACCTGGTGACCGTGCGGGGGCTGGGCTACAAGCTCGAAGGCTAAGACTCAGCTCTCAAACTGCTTGGGGCTGGTTCCTTCGGCTGCCGAGTGCTTTGTTCGGCAGGGGCGACCTGGCCGCCGGCTGCTTGCCATTGACTGAACCCTCCCACTCTCGGCGGGCGACCGCCCATGCCCAGGCGGCATAACACGGCCTACAGCCGAGCGGGCTGTTGTTGAGGTATCCACGCACCGCCGGGCGTGAGGCCGATCCGGGACCCTAAGGGTCAAGTCCCGGATCCCTTTATGCCCGTCCGCCGGTGCTTCCGCTGTCACGCAGCGTTTACGTCAATTGCTGGTACCCGTCTACGGCAAGGGTTATTCTATCGCCGTTGAAAAAGTATTCAATCACCGTTGAATAGATGACTGGCCGGGAAGGACTGACGACATGGACTTTGCGTCGCTGCCTCCGGAGGTCAACTCCGGGCTGATGTATGCCGGCCCCGGGCCAGGGCCGATGCTGGCCGCCGCGGCGGGTTGGGATGCGGTGGCCGCGCAGCTGGAGTCCACCGCCGGTGGCTACGCGGCCGAGCTGGGCGGACTGACCGGCCAGGCGTGGTCCGGCCCCTCGTCGCTGCTGATGACGGCCGCGGCCATCCCCTATGTGGAGTGGCTGTCGACTGCCGCTGCTCAGGCCGCGCAGACCGCCGCCCAGGCCTACGCGGCGGCCGCGGCCCATGAGGCGGCGTTTGCGATGACGGTGCCCCCGCCGGTGATCGCGGCCAACCGGGCGCAGTTGATGGCGCTGATCGCAACTAATTTTTTCGGGCAGAACACCCCGGCGATCGCGGCCACCGAAGCTCAATACATGCAGATGTGGGTTCAAGACGCCACGGCGATGTATGGCTATGCCGCTGCGTCCGAGACCGCGAGCACCCTGACCCCGTTCGGCGAGCCGCCGCAGACCACCAATCCGGCAGGGCAGGGCGCCCAGGCCCAGACGGTGGCGCAGGCCACCGGCAACGCCACCAGCGCCACGCAGCAGCTGGCCTCGACCAATGCCACGATGCATACCCTCAGCTCCACCACCGCCGACACCGTCGGGCCCGTCGCTCCGGGCCAAACTGTCACCGCCGCGCCGGGCAGCACCATCACCGTCGGGGCCAACACCGGCATGTACGTCAACAGCGGCGAGATCACGATCACGGGCACCGGCACCAATCTCATCAGCTTCGGCTCCATCATCGTCAACCCCGGCAGCACAATTCACACGATTATCGACTGCTCCGAGGGCGGTGTTCTGATCCCCGGCGGCGTCGACGTCACCGCCGGCTCGAGCCCCATCGTCCTCACCACCGGAACGTTCCAGGAGGTTCTGGTCACCCTCGTCAACGGCTCCGCCACACTCCCCGGTATCGGCGCCGGACAGGTCGCCGTCCAGACCTTCGCAAACACCGCCACCGCCATCGTCGGCCCCGCGGGCGCGTCCATCACCAACGCCTTCGGCACCGTCACCGTCGCCACGGTCACCCCCATCCCCAGCTCGTCGAGCGCATTGGGGGCTTCCGCGTTAGGCGGGCTGGCCACGCCGGGCCTGGCGGGCACCGCGGGAATTCAGCCTCAGCTCGATGTGGATGGGCTGTTGGAATGGGCTCGAACCGTTTCCGGTGGCGACCTGGCCGCCGACCTAGCGGGTGCCGGTTGAGGGTAGGCACATCGTGGTAGGCGGGGACATGCAGGGCGCCGACCCCCGGGTGGCGTGGCCGTTCCACCCCTCGTCCGGTGTTGGCGCGCCGTCCGCAGGCGTCGGCGAGGGGGCCTCGCTCGGGCCGCTGTCGGTGCCGCCGGCCTGGACGATGATCGCCTCGGAGGTCGCATCGGCTCCGCCTCCTTTGCCGGCTTTCAGCGTCGATGCCGCCCCGCCGGTTGTCCCACGAATGTCGCCGGGACGCACGTTCCAGCAGGCACTGATGGCAACGATGACCGGACGTGATGCTTGGCCGGGTGCTCGTCGGCGGCGCACACTCGATCAGCGGCGTGCGCCGACTATCTCGTCGGCGACGCCCAGCGCGAGCGCCATGATCGACACCTGCGGATTGACCTCCGGGCAGCTCGGCAGGATCGAGGCGTCGGTCTGACGGATTCCGTTTGGCAACAGGACTAGAGGTTAACTAGACCGTTGGGGTGGGAATCGAGGGACTAGAACTGGCATGAGCAATCCTGAACCCTTTTGCGATCGCTTCCCTACATTATGGTTCGTAAAAACCCAAAGGATCTCTATCATCGCACGGGCCAAGCTCAGTGCGATCGCAAAATTCTGTTGAACACAGAGTCAAGACTACTCTTCCAACGGGTTCATAGAATCGGGCTGGGAAAATGCCTAGACTGCTTAAACCCGAGTTGTCTGGACCCCTTCGCCTTTATGGGGTCAGATTTCGGACTCTTCACACCCGGAAACAGAATCAATCGCCGATTATATCATTGATTTTAGGGCCATTCACGGGAGGGCGATGGGGATTTCAGTGGTTCCCAACCCAGGAATTCTACAAATCCTGTTGGGATGTCGGGCCAAATGTAGGCGGGGCCTTATCTGTCCCCCTGACACTCTGATCTAAAAAGATGCTGAGACATAGCCCATAACAGTTTGACAAGATAGAATTATCAACCTGTTATTTTCCAAGAGAGAACCCGGAGTGGAGCCTTCGGGGAAAGGGTGTTGATACTCAATTAACAACAAGTTATCGCCCTTGTCCGAGGGGATTAGAGGGTGCAGTGGGCGATCGCACCGGGGAGTCGAGAATATTATTTTGCAAAAACGCAGGTAAAAAAAGAAAATGTAACAGTTTGCAAAGGTATAATGAGAGGCAACTCAAAAAACTTAACACTATCTTAAAGAATCTCAACGAGGGGATTATTACCAAATGCGCGTGGCGATCGCAGGAGCGGGTTTAGCAGGACTTTCCTGCGCGAAATATCTGACTGACATGGGTCATACCCCCATAGTCCTGGAACGCCGGGACGTCCTTGGGGGGAAAGTAGCAGCATGGAAAGATGCAGACGGGGACTGGTACGAAACCGGGCTGCACATTTTTTTTGGTGCCTATCCCAATATGTTGCAACTGTTTGGCGAACTAGGCATCGAAGACCGGCTGCAATGGAAAGAACATACGATGATCTTTAACCAGCCGGAGGCCCCAGGAACTTACTCCCGGTTTGATTTCCCGGACCTGCCTGCCCCTCTCAATGGGGTCATGGCAATCTTGGGAAATAACGATATGCTAACCTGGCCGGAGAAAATTCAGTTTGGCATCGGACTGATCCCAGCAATGGTGCAGGGGCAGAAATATGTCGAAGAGATGGATAAATATTCCTTCTCCGAATGGCTGAAGCGGAAAAATATCCCACCCCGGGTAGAAAAAGAAGTCTTCATCGCCATGTCCAAGGCGCTCAACTTCATCAACCCCGATGAAATTTCCGCAACCATCCTGCTGACGGCACTGAATCGGTTTTTACAAGAAAAAAACGGGTCAAAAATGGCCTTTTTAGATGGATCCCCGACAGAACGGCTCTGTCAACCCATCGTGGACTACATTACCGAACGCGGTGGCGAAGTCCGGTTAAATGCACCCATTAAAGAGTTTTTGCTCGACGAACAAGGTGCAGTGAGCGGATTTGAGGTTCGAGGCATCGAGGGAAACCCTTCGGAAATCTTGACCGCAGATACTTACGTCTCGGCGATGCCCGTGGACCCTCTAAAACTGATGTTACCGCCATCCTGGTGGGAGATGGAATATTTCCAACAACTCAAAGAGTTAGAAGGGGTGCCGGTGATTAACGTGCATCTGTGGTTTGACTGTAAACTCACGGATATCGATCACTTGCTGTTTTCGCGATCGCCCTTACTGAGCGTCTATGCGGACATGAGCAACACCTGTCGGGAATATGCCAATCCCGAGCGATCGATGCTGGAATTGGTCCTCGCACCAGCCAAGGACTGGATTTCCAAATCCGATGAAGAAATTGTCAACGCCACCATGAAAGAACTCTCCAATTTATTTCCCGATCACTTTTGTGGTAACAAACCGGCTAAATTAATAAAATATCACGTCGTCAAGACGCCAAGGTCGGTGTACAAAGCAACTCCCGGACGCCAAAATTACCGTCCGTCCCAAATCACACCGATCCCCAATTTCTATCTGACGGGCGATTACACCATGCAACGTTATCTTGCCAGTATGGAAGGAGCCGTACTTTCTGGTAAGCTGACAGCGCAGGCCATTGCGAGCCGTCAGTCCCAGAATTAATAATTTTAGAATTTAGATATTAGTAGTGGCCTACAACTCAAAATCCCTGAATTCCCAACCCAGAATTCTGGCATCTAAAGACGCTCCCCGCTTGCAACCAATGCTGCAACTGTCCGAACAACCACGCATGAAAACGCTGGCTTCCTTAGACGACGCTTATGAGCTCTGTCGCCAAATTACAGCGAAATATGCCCGCACCTTTTACCTGGGTACGCTGTTGATGCCAGAAGCGAAACGGCGGGCTATTTGGGCGATATACGCTTGGTGCCGTCGCACAGATGAATTGGTGGACGGACCTGGGGCGCGGTTTACCACCCCAGAAACCTTAGATCTGTGGGAGGGTTACCTCGAATCGATCTTTGCTGGAACTCCCCTGGAAGATTCTGATGTGGCGATGGTGGATACAGTAAAACGCTTTTCCCTGGATATCCAGCCCTTTCGGGATATGATTTCCGGGCAGCGCATGGATCTGTACCGCAGTCGCTATCAAACCTTTGAGGACCTTGAACTGTACTGTTACCGCGTAGCCGGTACCGTGGGCTTAATGTCCTTGCCGGTGATGGGAATTGCTCCCGTGGTCCGGTCCTCCCCTTGGGAGACTTCCGAACCTTCGGATCCCTCAGCGGAGGCGGTTGCCCTCGGCATTGCCAATCAACTGACCAATATCCTGCGGGATGTGGGGGAAGATGCTCGTCGAGGTCGGATTTATCTGCCTCTGGAGGAACTGGCTTTGTTTGACTACACCGAAGAGGACCTCTTGAATGGGGTCGTCGATGAGCGATGGCAGCAACTGATGCGCTTTCAAATCCAACGCGCCCGCAAGTTCTATGTCAAGGCAGAAAAGGGCATTCTGGCCCTGAATCCCGATGCGCGGTGGCCCGTCTGGTCCGCCACGATGCTTTACAGCCAAATTCTCGATGCGATCGAGCGCAACGAATACGATGTATTTCGTCAGCGGGCGGTCGTCCCCCGTTTTCGCAAGATGATCTCTTTGCCGTTAGCATGGCTCAGGGCGCAAGTTCTGTAAGGAAACCGGGTTTAGATAGAGAGTTTCGGCGATCGCATCCAGAAGCGATCGCAACCCCACCATCCAGTGACCGCAAAAATGGAAGTTTAGCCTCAGTCGGCAAACTTCCATTTTTTGTGTCTACATTTTGGTAAGCCAAATTAATGACTCTTTAGCATCAGCCTCGTTAGCCTCGTTTGTAGGAACGAACGAGGCTGATGTAGGTTTGTCTTCATTTACCTCTTGAGGACGATGACAAAAGTCGGAAAATCCGGTGATATCAAGAGAATAAGGACTGAACATCTTTTTATCCTATCTCCACTCCATTCTCCATCGTTCGTTCAGCGCGATCGATGATTTCCCGCGCCTTAACCCATGCTTAAAGATGAGCCTAAACTGCGCTTGAGATTCAGGTTACGAGCTTTTCCAGCGGATAGGCATTATCATAGATTACAAGAAATTTATATTTCTTAACAAATATTAAAGATTTAAAAAACTATGTGCTCTATGACTCTCTTAAGCGATCTGCCCAAACTGCTGATCCAGCCCAATGACCCGGATACCGGAACCTGTCTGGCGAACCTGGGATTTCAGCCCGTTCCAGCAGTCCCCCTCCTGTTTTATCGCATCGTGACCAAGAGCCAACTCAAGGAGATATTCTGGCAATTGAGCAACCAGTTGGGAGAGATGGCTCAAAGCGCCTCTCGGTTCTGTGTCACCCAAATATCTTTAGACTCAACCCATCTCCTGTTGGAATTTCTAAAAGCACAGCCGCTGATTTCCGTGACCAATTCCATCAAATATGCCTGGTTTTTGCGACTGCTGCTCCAACAAGGGCTATTTTTTAAATACCAACCCATTTTTTCCCTGAAATCAGGTCAAATCAGCGCTTATGAATGTCTGGCTCGCGCCCTGAGCGATTCTGGACAATGCTACAGTGGGGGAATGTTAATTGAGGCGGCGATCGCCACGGATTTATCCCAGGAATTTGATGAACTGGCGCGGACAACTTGTATCGAATCCCTTGCCGAGTTAAAGAGCGATCGCCAGTTTTTTGTTAACCTTTTACCTAACGCCATTATTCAAAATCCGGACTCCCTGGAACAGAATTTACAACAAATTCTGGACTTAGGATTGCGCCCCGAACAAATCATTTTTGAGTTAACCGAAGTAGAAGTTTTAGCTCAAAGTGACAAACTCCCACAGCTTATCGAACGGATGCGCGCCTGGGGATTTGGAATTGCTGTGGATGATCTGTGTGGTTGTGTCTCAGTGGATCACTATGCAATGGAACTCAAACCCGATATTGTTAAATTAGACCGACGTTTGATCCACGGCTGTAGCCAGTTTACCCTCAAACAAACGTTAATCAAGAGTTTGCTAGAGTCGGCTCACTCTGAGGGAATTCTCGTTTTAGCAGAAGGCTTAGAAACCCTTCAGGATGTCCAATTTTGCCAGGAGTTGGGGGTGGATTTTGGCCAGGGATTTGGGTTAGCTCGTCCCGAGGCGCACCTCCAGCAACAGCCATTTGAGTGCTTGGATCTGATGATGTCTAAAGCCTCTTAGGGTTTCGGCGATCGCTTCTGGGTTATAAATGAATCGGATTATACAGGATGAAAACCCCTTTGGGGGTGGTTTGAAAAAAATTTCCTCGCGCAATTTGGACCCCGGGAAATCTATAACCCGAAAAAAGAACCGCGATCGCAGAAGATGCGATCGCGGAAATAGCTGAAGAAAAACAACCCATTGGATTTTTTCCCCCTGTTAACCCGTCACCTGAATGCAGATTGAGTGGGAAATTCCCTTGAGTTAGGAATTGCTGGCTTGAGCTGCCAACATCTGTTTGAGCTTTTCTAACTCCCCAGCCCAACGGGGATCCGGCTGGACCGAATCCGAGTCTTGACTGCCACTGCTGCTGCTGCTGCCGGTTGAGCGTTTCGACTTGTTACCGCGATTTCCTCCTCCGGTGGTGGGTTTAGCCACCTTAGCTGCGGCGGGTGTCGGTGTGGTGGTGGGGGTTGCAGTCGCCTCCCCAGTCTCCGAGGTGGGTGCGCCTTCTTGTTCCTCGTCACCTTTCCCCTTCTTGCGAGGCAATGCCTTTTCAATTTTAAGAGGGGTATCTTGGAACATATAACCGTTGAACTTTTCGATAAATTCGTCGGCTTGCTCGTCATTCTTTACTGTGACGAATCCGAACCCCCGACACTTGCCCGTCTTGCGATCGGTAATGACTTTAGTGGTCACAGAATCACCGGCTTCAGCAAAGACGTCTTGCAGTTCTTTGCGATCGACTTCTTTTGGCAGATTACCTATATAAAGACGAATCGACATTTGAGATACCTCCTATCTTTTGGAAAATCAATTAAATACAAAACCTTCTTTTTTGACTCGATCGGTTGGTTCAGGGCTTCGTCGTTAACGACTTAAAGCGAGAGCTTTCCTGTCCTCTCATTACCCTTTGATCGCACAAGGGTAACAGTAGTAACGGCTTGGCTTTTATCAATCGGTTCACTATTGCTCACCCCACCCCAGGCATACCCTATCGAAAAAAATACGCGCCAACACATTGCCTCGAACGCTTGTGACAATTCGGTGAAATTTTAGGGAGGGCATTGGATCTTTCAGGATTCCTTTCTTCTGCTTTTGATAAAAATCTGCTTTAGGAAACATCTCCTCGATCCGGGGCTTCCAAACCACCGACGAGCATACTCCCGTTCTCCTTAATACCACCTAGGTAAACTTCAAACGGCTCAAGTGTAAAGTTGATGCGTTTCTCAATATGGGCGCTCTCTTACTCACTCTAACAGAAATGGGTAATTATCTCCCATCCCATTACTTTTTTTTGGCCTCAATCGAGCCACTCTTAAAAATATCACAGCTTATGCAGGTGAGCTAGTAGTTGACTCAAAAATTTTCGATTTCCCGACTATAAATTTTACCATTAGCCGATCGCTGTCAAATATTTTTTCCATTTCCTGCCCATTTTGTTGGCTGTTTCAACTTTTTCTCAATTCCGAGGGAAAACCCGCCCTTATGTTCGACCTGGTGCTGTTTCCCTGGATGGGAAGGCATCAACCCTGACTCGCGCCAGGGCCTTGACCAACAGTGAAACGAGTGTTTTTTCCAGATTAGCCCCAGGATGGACGGGTTTAATTAAGAATTGTAACAAATTCCGGACGGATTCTGAGTCTGGGCTTTAACTTTTGTCCTAGCTCCCCCCCTTAGACATCCAGTAAACGCCTAACAGTACCGCCACTCCGGCCAAAATCGTAGACCAGATTGGGTGACCACTAGCGTGAGTTTTGCCCTCTGCGGTGGTCAATCGGTCCAGATCAATCCAGGGCGTCGCACCCCGACGGAACCAACCGACTGCCGAAATGGTCTGTCCCACGACATCACTAGGACGCTTCGACAAAAACCAAAGATACCCAAAAACCCCCAAATTGGAGGCGGCGTGCAACTTCACTAATCCGGTTGGGGAGTGCAAAATTAAATCTTGCGCCAGCCAATTGCTGATTCCGCGCCGTCCCAGGAGTTGTCCCTCCAAACCAATGGGTAAACTATCCACCGGAATCGCATCGGGATCCGTGAGGAGTTCGGGCAACGTGGGGTTGGTGCGGATATTTTTAGAGGTAATGTCTGGGAAAAAGGAATTGATCCGCAGAACAATCCCCAAACTTACGCCTATTAATAAAGAACCTTGGAGAATCGAGCGATCGCCCCAGACCCAATCCAGGGCCCAAACCCCAAGTTCACCGCAACTGCGCCCAATCCCCACAGCATCAACCCAGCGAGTAACCCCAGGGGAAGACCAAAATAGGGTGCACCTTGTAATAACAGGCGTTTGACCCGCCAACGGGGAGATTTTGCGGGGGCCACTGCGCCATCCCTAGCAAAATCCAACTCAGCATCCAGCTTCCAAAACCGCGCATATAAATCCAAGAGGGTGAGGCGATCGCCCAAAGGCGGATGAGATTGGGGAAGTGTCAACCATTTTTTGTAAATATTGTGGCGGTCCCACTCCAGAAGATTTTCCCAAGAATGATAGGCAGAACAACTCCCCAAGGTCATCCCTTGCACATAGCCGACTGGCGAGAGTAAATCGAATCCTTCCAGAACAAAACTGGTGTGACCCTGTTTCTCCACATCCTGAGCAATCCCAATTGCCATTTTCAGTAAAGCGCGAGTCAGCGCATTGGGATTTCCTGTTAAAGAGGCAGAGGCGCGATCGCTGTAATAAAACCGCAAGCGCGACAGGAATAAAACCGGCCAACGCAGCACCCAGTAAAACCCGTAGGCGACTGCGGAAATTACCCCTGCCGTCTGGCACATCACCCGGCCAAACCACTCCTGAGAGTCCAACCATTTATCCCCATCTCGGGACATTTGCCAATAGAGCACATAAGGAACTTGATAGAGTAACACCGCCAAAGACATCAGGGGAAAATCCCAATTTTCTAAATGGCCTAACTCACCGGCATAAATTGCCGCAATTTCATCGTCCTCTAATTGCTCTAATAACCCTTGACTGACGACAATTCGGGCGAACCGAGGAGCAAAACCATAGGTCATGGCGATCGGTGCATCGGTGGGAATCACTCCCAGGGACAGGGCCGGTTGCTTGCGTTCCAAACTAAAGCGGGATAGCAATTTCCGCGCTTCTGGACTGTAGTTACCCAGTTTCGGTGGCGGAAGTTTTTCCATGCCATAAGCGAAGCGCAGCAGTAAATCTAACAACCAGGGCGAGGCAACCAGCAATAGGATAAGTACGCCCAACAAGGTCCAAGTTTGGTCTCGATAAAAACTTTGGATTGGCCCTAAGAGGGGAAGTTGATAGAACAGGTCATTCGCCGTTGCCATTCCCCAATTCATCAAAATCCGCAGGACCCAAAACAGGGCGATCGCACTGCCGATTTGGGCAAAGAATAGATAAGTTGGTTTGACGGGTTTGAGTTTGCGCCAGTTTTGCGCCCGTCCTGCCTGACGCCATTGCCGGGGTTGTGGAGTCGGAACCGTTGATTCCACAGGAGTCGAGGAGGGTTGTCCGGACTGCGATGCCCTTGCCGAAGGTGAAGAATCAGCCTTCTTTGTAGAGGGGGTTAAATAATCGCTCCCCTCGGTATCCGCTTCTAAGGGGAGGACTTGTGGGGAATCCTCCCGGGAACCCGGGGGTCTGGGAGGCTGATGCGGCGCGGGTGGTGATGAGCCTGGAGTTAAGGGACTGACTCCAGGCCGGGGGGTGGCCCCTCCCGGGGGTCTGGGGGGCATCGGTGGCGGCAGGGGGGGTGGGTTGCCGGGGGACCGGGGCGCAGGTTTAGCTTGAGCCGGTTCTAGGGGGACAAATCCCGTGGAATTTCCCCGGGAGAGGGGGGAAATGATGTCTTTGGAGGTGGGGTTCTTGAGGGGGGAGGGTTGAGCAGGTCCGGAAGAGGAGGGGTTTAATGGCACAAATCCGGTGGGATCTCCTCCGAGGGGGGAAGGCGGATTGCCGGGGCGATTGACGGTTTTCGGGGTTTGGGGTTGAGGTCCGGGTGAGGAGGGAGCCGATTGATTCAACTGAGCCAGGGTCCGCACCGCCCAGTCTTTGACCTTGGGACTGTCCGATGCGGTCAAGGTTTGGCATAAGGCGATCGCCTTAGACTGAGTGCGGTTCCCTTTGTAGGCCATGACCAAGCCCATCGTCGCCCGATCAACGGTGGGTTGATGGAGTTCTTGTTCGCAAACCTTGGATAAAATGGCGATCGCCATTTCATAATTCTTTTGTTTGAGCGCCGCCAACCCTGTTTGGAGATCCGAGTGTTCCATAGCCATCGATTCGCAATTGGTAGATGAACCAAGAGGTTCAACGAGAACTAAACAGTCAGAATCGAGAAGGTGGGGGATGGTTCAGTCTCGATTCTTAAATGCTCTATAGCCAGTCTAAATCATTCCTAGCCCGAATCTATGAGGGATAGCCCCGGGTCCCCGGGTCCGAGAGTTTTTGGCACCCGGGAGTTTTCCCGAGGTGGATCTGAGTCATATTCGGTATCGGGCTTGGTTTGTCAACTGTCTTAAGGGGTGTGGACATCATCAATCGAATAGGGGGAAGATTCCCCCCTTCGGATCACTCGGGCTGTTGCAAAATTAAGATAGATTAAAAGGCGACCTCATCCGAGATGGGTGGCGATCGCATTACATACCCAGCGATTTTTCACGGAAGTTTAATCAGAATAAGGAGTTCAATTCATGTACGATGCAGACAAACGGAAACTGTTATCCCTGCTGTCTCATGGGGCAATTTTTTTCAGTACAACTTTGGTGTCTGTTGGGATTCCTCTGGCGATTTTATTTGTGTCCGATGACCCGATCGTGAAAGATAATGCCAAAGAATCTATTAATTTTCATCTGAATGTCTGGGCTTGGGGTGCGGTGATTGTTGCCCTGAGTTTTCTGACTTTTGGCTTGTTGGGATTTATTCTTGCCCCCGCTGGATTTGTTCTCCATTGGGGATTGACGGCGTTTGCGTTGCTCAAGGTATTCGGAAATCCGGATCGTCCTTTCCAGTATCCTTTTATTTTCCGCGTGTTATAACTTGACTAGAAGGCGATCGGCAATATTGGAGGATTTTTTATGTACGATTCAGATAAACGGAAGTTGTTATCGGTTTTGTCTCATGGAGCGATTTTTTTGAGTGCTACAGTTCTTTCCGTTGGATTGCC
The DNA here is from genome assembly GCA_963821735.1 of uncultured cyanobacterium. Taxonomy (GTDB): domain Bacteria; phylum Cyanobacteriota; class Cyanobacteriia; order Cyanobacteriales; family Laspinemataceae; genus Laspinema. The sequence goes on along the minus strand of CAWGFK010000028.1, from coordinate 93,763 downwards.
GATCGCCATCTTGTTTCTGTCCGAGGACCCGGTGGTTAAAGGGAATGCCCGAGAATCTATCAATTTTCATCTCAATATTTATCTCTATCTCGTCATCTTTGGCATCCTGACTGTTATCCTGATTGGGTTTCCTCTCCTGTTTATTTTATTAGCCGCTATGTGGATTCTGCCGATTATAGCCATTGTGAAGGTTCTCTCGGACCCCACTTTGATTTACCGCTATCCGTTCATTTTCCGGCTCGTTTAGTTGGCATTTGAGGGCAATATTATCTCCTGTCAAGGGGATTTCACCCAAGCGGTTGGGGCAATTCATAAATTGCCCCAACCGCTTGGGTGAGTTCATACTTCAATCCTGTAAGGTAGATTATTTCTCCCTTTTCAAAAATAAGTTGAGGAAGAGATAGCTGATGTTTTATCAGATAAAAATATAAAAAATATTTTATATTATAAAATTTAAGGGTCTTTTTTGATTGGATAATGGTCGGAAAATCTGGGGAAATTTTCTGAAGCCTGAGAGTTGGCCGATAGAGAAATCAAATCTTCGATATTGACCCGCATGGTAGAGCAAATAGTCTCCAGGGGTAAATCATTTGAATCATATCCAAACGGATTTTCGATTTGAATTCCGATTTCTTCTATGCCTAATAAAGTAAAGCTAATTAAAGCAGCAACGGGTCCGGTCCATAAATCTAAGTGACTGACAATTTGAAATGGCAGCGCCAGACAATAAATGAAGAGAAGCTGTTTCAAATGGATAGCATAAGCTACAGGCATCGGGGTTTTTAAAATCCGTTCTGATGCACCCAAGGTATCCACCATTGTATCTAACAGCTTGAGCATGGTGGTAAGTTGATAAATATCTAGTTTATTCAGACGATATTGTTTTTGGAGGTAATCTCCCAGCCAAAAGGCAATTTCCAGAGGGGGGTGATTCATCCTTTTGAGCTTTTCATACTGTTCTGGAGAAACTAAACCTTGTAGTTCTTCCAGCTTGATGGATTCCTTTCTTAAGTGTAATTTAGTAGCTACAGCAAAGGCAACTAACAGCCTCAAATGATTAATTTTTTCCGTGGTATCTTCGGGATTATTTTCACCAATGGCTACCAAAATGTGCCGAGAAAGGTTGCGAACCGAGTTAACCAGGGTTCCCCAGGTTTTCCGCCCTTCCCAAAAGCGATCGTAAGCGGTATTGGTTCTAAAAACTAACAATAATCCTAGTACAATGGTGGGAACCAATCCCTCTAATACGGGCCAAGAAACCGGATAACCGAAGCGATATAATATAGAGACAATTAATCCAAATAAACCACTACATAAAACCGGAGGTAAAATAGAGGGAATGACGGAGCCTTTGAGTTGAAAAATCAGATGCAAGCCTTTTATAGTTTTGAGTTTCATAGCATTGGGAGGTCGCAGAACAGATGAATAAGACTCCGATTTGGGATGCCATGACAGGAGTTACGGTTTAAGGTTCTCTCACCGATGGCACGCGCCAAATTTTAATCGTTTCATCCGGAGAACCACTCAAGAGCGTTTTCCCATCAGGAGTAATCGCAATTCCACTGACATAACTAGAATGACCTGTAAACTGATAGCGCCTAGTTCCACTGGCCAAATCCCAAATTTCGATGGTCCCCCCACTACTGGCTAACATCTTACCCTCGGGACCGATCGCCACGGACCTCACCCAACTGGAATCTCCCCTAAGTTGATAGCGTCTTTCTCCGGTTCTGAGATCCCAAACTGAAATGGTATTATCGCGACTGCCACTGACGAGGGTGTTACCATCGGGACTAATCGCCAGGGAAAGCACGGGATGAGCATGACCTCGCAGAGTTAACAATCTCGCGCCGGTTACTAAATCCCAAATTTTTACGGTATTGTCATTGGCGGCACTAATAATTCGGCGGCCATCGGGAGTAAAGGCGATCGCATTCACCGCAGCTCCTGCCTGAATGGTGCGGAGGCGAGTCCCACTTCTGATATCCCAAATCTTAATCGTATTATCATCGGATCCACTGGCTAACCGCTGACCATCGGGAGTAAACGCCAGGGTATTCACGGGACCCCAATCAGCCCCGGGTCCGGCGATGGTCAGCATTCGGGACCCATTATTCATGTTCCATAATCGAATGGTCTTGTCAGCGGAACCACTGGCGAGGGTTTGACCATTGGGACTCACAGCTAGGGTCCTTACCCAGTCTTTATGCGCCGCAATGGTGTGCAGCAATTCGCCACTGTTGAGATTCCAGATGCGGATGGTGCCAAAACTTCCGCTGGCAAAGGTTCCCCCTTCGGATTGAGTGGCAGCGCCGGGAACCGGACTCATGGCGATGGACTGAACTTGACCCACTTCCCGGATACTTCTTCTTAAAAAGAGACTGCTGGGGATATTGACGAGGAGTCCGACGGGATTAGCGGGAAATAATCCATATCGCCAATAGCCATAGACTTGAGAGGTGGCCAACAGGACTAATAAAATGGCGATCGCGGAAATCCAGGGTTTTTTGCCCCCTGTTTTCAAAAATCGGCTTTTACTACTGCTATTCTTCGGGGGGTAAACGGGTTTATATTGCGATCGCAGTCTTCTCGATTCCGTAGCGGTTGATTTCGAGTTGCTATGGGAACCTGTATTGTAATTCCCCCGCGTTCCAGAAGTGCCGATTCCGGTGTTCGCATCCCCAACTTCCCCATTGGGCGGCGTCAAGTCAACCTCTGCCAGACATTGCAAAATAGCCTGAGCACTTTGAGGCCGTTTTCCCGGAAAAGGGGCCATTAAGTAATCAATCACATCCCCAAAAGACTTGGAAATCTGCGGTGCACTATTGCGCCAAACGAGTTTTCCCGTCCGAGGATTTTCTGAGAAGGCTGTAGGCGGTTTCGCAGTCAGCAAAAAGACTAGGGTTCGACCTAATGCATAAAAATCTGATTGCGGTACCGCCTTTCCATTGGCTTGTTCCGGTGGCGTATAACCCGGAGAAACGATGCCGGTAATGTTTTGACCCTGCCCCACTTTCGCAAAGTAAGTATTGGTGACTTCCCTTGCGGCCCCAAAGTCAATCAACACCACTTGTCCATTCAAGCGAATCATGATGTTGAGGGGCTTGATATCCCGATGGAAAAAGTTTTGTTGGTGGACGCGATCGAGAATCTCCACCATTTGTTTTAACCAATCAATGGCTTGGCTTTGGGTGACGGGCCGATTTCCCCGTTTTTTCATCCAATCGCGCAGGTTCAACCCACTGATTTTTTCCATAATTAAGCAGTGGATCGGTTCAGTTTCCCCCGGAGGTGTGATCGAAAAGTACGCATCGGCTCTACTTTAGGAATCCCCGGATGGTTGATCCGTTTGAGCACATCGGCTTCCTGTTGAAAAAGCTCTACTGCCTTTTCATGGTTTTGCAGCAATACTTTCAGGACCTTGATGGTGCCTTGGTCATCCACTTCAAAAGTTTTACCAAAGCCTCCACCGCCAAGGGGTTTGATAATCCGATACCGCCCTTGCAGGAGTACATCACAGCCACAGTGAACGCATTTGACCTGGTTCGCATTGGCTGGTTCATTAGGATGGGGACATTTGGGATTCAGGCAATAACTCACAGAAGCTACATTACCCTATATTCTGACTGCACGTCTCAAGAACACTATAACTTGCAGTTATCATTCCTAACTGTAGGGTCTTGCCAACTTATTGGCAATTTCCTCGGTTACTTGACCCTCTAGCTGCATTAGTAGCGGAACCCATCGAGATTGCTTGATTTTTGCCCTGCTATTCTTTACCGATGGGTTAACCCGGTTGGCTTTTAGGAAAGGTCATCCGTCGAAGCCTGTTCTTACACCTCCATTAAAGATTAGCAATTATCCGGTATCAAAATGATTCGGTTTCAATTTTTATGCCGGTTGCCCGTTCCCTGGCATACCCACCTTCGATCTGTCTGCCGTTCTATAACCCCAGGGGTTGATTCCATTTTCTCCTGAGTCTACTCCTGAGCCTATTTTTAGCTTCCCCTGGACGGCTTGCCCTCTGCTTGGGATCCGATTCCTGCCATTGCGGGTGGTCACTCCCTGGATATGGCCCTGAATTCGGTCTTGTTTTTCCCCAGGATAAAACCCAGGTGGCGATCGCACTCCCCCAGGCTAAATTTTAGCTAAATTTTAGCTAAATTCTCCCCTGATGTTCAGTTGGCACAGACTCGTCCAGATGAGCGGTTCCCGATTCAATATTTCCTGAACACTTCTTCCGTTCCAGGTCGATTCGTCTGCATTGCTCTTAAGTGCGATCGCCTCTTTCAAATCGATGCTGATATCGGATAAAAGCATCTTCCACTTCGGCTTCGGTCAGAATTAAAGACTGGGCAATATCTGGAAAGCTTTTCCCCAGTTCCCACATTTTTACCACGACATCTTCTATCGTATTCTCCGTAATTTCTCGTAACTTCGCCAATTCTTGCTCTCGTTTCATGACTCGATCACCTTTTTTGTTTCAAGTTGAATCAATCAATCAAGGTTCATAATTCTGCTTTCCCTAGAGCCAACCTTAATTAATGGAAGACATTTCGAGCTATCTGCTGTCTAAATTATTCAAACCTTGGTCAAATAAAATAGATCTAAAATGCCTACAGCTAACTAATGAAACACCCTGAAATACTTGTAAAATCATTGCTGATACATTCTCTATCCCCAAACATAATCCGTCAGGACTTGAATGGTAGTTAATATTCATTCAGTTTTGATTAGAATGTTTTCAGCCATTAATTAGACTGAATCCTGAGTGCGTAAATCAATCCGGTTATTCAAAAGAATCCCAACAACGCCTGGAACTCAAAGAAATTTATTTAAACCCAGGCTATTTTTATTCATGAGGATTGAATTCCTTAAGAAATAACTATTTGACTTATTCTGCATCAATTTGGATTATCGGGAAAATCAGCCTTAATTTTAGGCTGTTATTTTTATTCCTAAAAAGTAATATTGGGATTGGGGCTTGAATTGAAACTTTATGGAATTGGCAACGGTAAGCTCTAAAAAAATGCTCAAGACAACTGGACCGATCCATTCTTTTATGAACTAAAAATGTTCTATAGGCGGAACGGAATTTAAAAAGGCGATCGCCCACGGGTTAAAGATGACTTCTAAAACCTTATTAACCCAGATTAAGACCGATTATCAGGTTTCAATTCATGACTTCCCTTAAAGCGGATTTGTTCTCGATTCAAGGGAAGTCATCAATGAGGACCCCTCACTCGTCACCCTTAACTCTTTACGAATCAACCGATTGGGGGTTCCCTGATTTGCAGTTTGATAGAGGCGACAAATCAGCTTTCCCTGATGTTTAGAGCGTCGGGACCCGATTCAACCCAGTTATCCGGAGGCAACTCCAAGGGATGGACGGGAAAGAAATGGATCCGGGGGCTTCTTGCCACCCTAGATATAGATGGGCTCGAGTCAGTCCCTGATTTTTCAGGACAAGACATCGGGGCTTAGAAGCTAATTAGTGGCTAATTCGCATTATTTTTGTGAGATCCCTCGGTTCCTCTTCCCTCTAACTCTTCGGAAGTCCTAGGCCCCACCTCCGGGTAGCTCCTTGACCGATACCGAGAGAAAGTCAGATCCATCTTCTTCAGCTTGGAATACCTCAAGTTTGACTTCCCGCATCTATCGATTGGCATAGATGTTTCTGAGAATTTGAAGGGACTGGGGGTTGCTACCCGGGGTCGAAGGCTTCTGGCGATTCCCTAAACTCTTGCTGGTTAAGGTTTTAGCAGGTTTTCCCGACTCCCGATCGCCCCGGAATTTCCCAGGATTTCAGAGACTCAGACTGCTTAAATCGTTAAGTATATTTGCTCAATTTGGACAAAAATAAAAAAACTTAACATTTCGTAATGATTTTGGGGACAAAGGCAGTGTATAAAGGTAACCTGAAGGGGTTGAGAAACGAAAAAAGTTAACCTGAATATTGATTAAAGAGGGTTTTCAAGTTTCTCATACTTCTGCTAATATTTTCTAAGATTTCTCGAAAGCGGGTGACGAAGCCCCAGACGGGGCCAGCCACTAACTTCGAGTCCAGCTTTAACATAAACAAACGAATTGTTGTAGTGTTGTAGCTGGGGTTAGTCGGAACCTAACAAGCTTTTTAGCTTGAGCGGGATCAACTAAACTTGATTGAAGCCCAAAGCAAGCCAATAAATAAAGGAGATTGAGTCCATGCTAGACGCATTTGCTAAAGTTGTTTCCCAAGCAGACGCACGTGGCGAATTCCTCTCGCACCGCCCAGATTGATGCTCTGACGCGACATGGTCAAAGAAGGTAACAAGCGCTTGGATTCCGTCAACCGGATCACCAGCAACGCTTCCAAGATCGTTTCTGAAGCCGCTCGTTCTCTGTTCGCTGAGCAACCCCAGCTGATCCAACCCGGTGGAAATGCTTACACCAACCGTCGTATGGCTGCTTGCTTACGCGACATGGAAATCATCCTGCGCTACGTCACCTACGCAATCTTCGCTGGTGATGCTAGCGTTCTCGACGATCGCTGCTTGAATGGTCTTCGTGAAACCTACCAAGCCCTGGGTACTCCCGGTGGTTCCGTTGCCACTGGCGTTGAAAAAATGAAAGATGCTGCTGTCGCATCGCCAACGACCCCGCAGGTATCACTCCTGGTGATTGCAGCGCTTTGATGTCTGAAATTGCTGGCTACTTCGATCGCGCAGCTGCTGCAGTTTCCTAGTCTAATATTCTGACTAAAAACCCAAACTTTTCTGTTTAAGGACCAAGCCATTAAGCCCATCCGTAAAACCCCAAAACCAAGATACGAAAAATTAGTACAACCCTAAGGAGAACTGTAACGATGAAAACCCCTTTAACCGAAGCAATTTCTGCTGCTGACGCTCAAGGCCGTTTCCTGGGCAGCACCGAAATGCAAGCTGTTTGGTCGTTTCAAGCGGCTCAAGCCGGCTGGAAGCCGCTCGTGCTTTAACCGCCAACGCCCAACGCCTGATCGATGGCGCTGCACAAGCTGTGTACAACAAGTTCCCCTACACCACCTCGATGCAGGGACCGAACTATGCTTCCACCGAAACCGGCAAGCAAAAGTGCTGCTCGTGACATCAGCTACTACCTCCGCATGGTCACCTACTGCTTAATTGCAGGTGGCACCGGCCCCATGGATGAGTACCTGATTGCTGGTTTGGATGAAATCAACAGCACCTTTGATTTATCTCCCAGCTGGTACGTTGAAGCCCTCAAGTACATCAAGAGCAATCATGGCCTCAGCGGACAAGCTGCTGTTGAAGCCAACACCTACATCGACTACGCAATCAACGCCCTGAGCTAATTGATGCAGTCTTAACTCGCATCGGTCTGATTGCTTAGAACGGTAAAAGGTGAGATGTCCGGGGAGGTAGGCGGGTGCTGGCAGCAGGCTAGTCTCTGTTTACCTGTCCGGGCATCTTTGTATGTATTTAAGCTGAAAAACCTCGTAATTACCGATCGCAGCACCAAGATTTTGGATGGTCTTAAAGAAAAGCACATCTAAAATCACAACAGTAAAAACTTTTTTTTGGGAGATTGTTTAGATGGCAATTACAACAGCAGCATCCCGTTTGGGAACGACCCCCTATGAAGATACAGGCCGGGTAGAACTGCGTCAAAATAGCAGTGAAGAAGATATCGAAGCAGTGATTCGCAGCGTTTACCGTCAGGTCCTCGGGAACGATTATGTGATGAAATCCCAGCGCCTAAACAGTGCGGAATCGCTGCTGAAAAATGGCAAAATGACCGTGCGCGATTTCGTCCGCGCCGTGGCTAAATCGGAACTTTACAAAGAAAAGTTTCTTTACCCCAATTTCCAAACCCGAGTCATCGAACTCAATTATAAACATCTGTTGGGACGCGCTCCTTATGATGAATCCGAGGTGATTTACCACCTGGATCTGTATGAAACCCAAGGGTTTGATGCAGAAATCGATTCTTACATCGATTCCCCGGAATATGAAAGCAACTTTGGGGACAATATCGTACCCTACTATCGGGGATTTGCGACCCAAAATGGTCAAAAAACCGTCGGGTTTAACCGGATGTTCCGCCTCTATCGCGGTTATGCCAACAGCGATCGCGCTCAACTCGAAGGCACCAAATCTCGCTTGATTCGCGAACTGAGCAAAAATCAAACTAACACGATTGTTGCCCCCTCCGGTGGTTCGGAAGGCTGGTCCTATCGTCCTTCTCTCGATTCTTCTCCCGCAACCTGCCTCGGTGGTGCGTTTGTTGGGTTTGGAAAAGATGGCGGAGTCTACCGCATCGAAGTCACCGGACTGCGCCAAACCGGCGTCCGTCGCAGTTGCCAAACCTACATCGTTCCTTTCGAGAGCTTATCTACCAAAATTCAGCAAATCGTGAAGCAAGGCGGAAAAATCGCCAGCATCACGACTGCCTAATTTAGGATAAGGTCTCAAACAGCCCACAGGACGCAAACTGCCATGATCGCTACCGGATTAATTCCTCCGAAATATTTCCCAGGGCACGGGTGAAATATTCCAGATGAACCCCGGACAAGCATCATGGCGATCGCCTGTGGGTTAACCCAGTTAATCTACACCAAAGGAGCTAGTCAAATCAAATGTTAGGTCAAGTTGCAGGCTTCAATCAATCTAATACCAACGCAGGAAACCGTTTCTTTCGCTATGAAGTGACCGGATTGCGTCAAAACGAAGAAACCGATCAGAGCAACTACTCGATCCGCCAGAGCGGGAGTGTGTTTATCACCGTTCCCTACAACCGCATGAACGAAGAAATGCAGCGGATTACCCGTCTGGGTGGAAAAATTGTCAGCATTCACCCCTTGAATGTTCAGGTTGAGCAAGAGACTCATCAAGGAGAAGGGGAATAGGTTAGAATCTCTAACCTGTTAGCCCAATCCGGTTTTTAATTCATGTGGGACAACTTGTCAGACTCACCGTCTCCTCCAGCAGGGGACGGTGAGACTTTAACTGTAGAAGTGGCGATCGCCAATTTGCGCCACGAAGACTTGAGCTTGCGCTACTACGCCGCTTGGTGGATTGGCCGATTTGGAGTACGCGAACCAGCGGCGATCGATGCCTTGCTGGATTTGCTATCCGAAGAGGGAGATAAAACCGAGGCGGGCGGATTCCCCCTGCGGCGCAATGCCGCCCGCGCACTGGGCAAAGTCAGGGACGATCGCGCCGTTCCTGCCCTCATTGACTGCTTAGATTGCTCCGATTATTATGTCCGGGAAGCGGCAGCCGAGAGTTTGGAACGACTCGGCGATCGCAGCGCCATTCCGGCCCTGATGCAATTACTCGCCGGGGGCCTCACCGCAGCGGTCCAGGTGCCGGGAAAACCCCACCTCACCCAACCCTACGATACAATTTTAGAAGCCTTGGGAACCCTGCAAGCCACTGAAGCAATTCCCCTGATTCAACCCTTTCTGGATCATTCCTTTCCTCGGGTGCAATATTCTGCCGCCCGGGCGATGTATCAACTCACTGGGGAAGGGCGGTATGCAGAACGCTTAGTCCAAGCCTTGCAGGGAAAAGATTTGCAACTGCGGCGATCGGCCCTCTTAGATTTGGGGGCGATCGCCTATTTACCCGCAGCCAAAGCCATTTCTCAAACCTTGGCCGAAAATAGTATCAAGTTGATTGCCCTCAAAGGACTCGTCGAGCATCATCTGACCCTGACTCATCCGGATGCCGCCCCAGATTTATCCCCAGATTTAATTGAAGTGATGAATCTGATGGATAGTCTGTTGTAGGTACGCCCCAGAGGGACCCCACCCTAACCCTCCCCAAGACATCGGGGAGGGGACCGGAGAGCAATAATAGGGTGGGCATTGCCCACCCTACTCCTTTAACTTTTGTGTCAATTAAAATTAACTCGTTTTAATAAAACAGCCATCCAACCGTGCTCATGACTGAAAACGCCGAAATCACCGCCCTGATTAAAGCCGTTGAAGAGGCAGACTCCGCAGAACGGTTAACAATAGCCTTATGGAAATTAGCCCAAGCGCGATCGCCCGAAGCCATTCCCACCTTAATCGAAGCCCTCGGGTTTAATAACCCCGGTGCCGCCGTTGCGGGAGTCGAGGGACTCGTGGCCCTCGGAGAAGTCGCCGTTGTACCCCTGTTAGAACAACTGGATGGGTTCAACTATGGAGCCAGAGCCTGGGCGCTCCGGGCATTAGCCAAAATTGGTGACCCCCGGGGGTTAGCACTCTTGTTAGACACCGCCGTTCATGACTTTGCGCTGAGTGTGCGTCGTGCAGCAGCAAGTGGGTTAGGGAATATCCTCTGGGAAAAAATGGACCCCAAGGACAGGACGACGGCCCAAGAGCAAGTCTATCAAACCCTGTTGGAAGTCCTGCAAGATCCAGAATGGGTGGTGCGCTATGCCGCAGTGGTGGGAATGCAAGGACTCGCCACTGCCGGGATGTCCCATGCACCGAATTGGTTGGACCCACTTTTGACCCAGTTAGGCGATCGGGCTAAATCCGATGAAGAGTTAGTCGTGCGTGCTCGGGCCAACTCGCCTATCAGCAATTACAAGTCACCTCCCCCGCTTAAAACCGGCTTAATTCCCCGCAGAACCCGAATCCTCAGAAGGGTCTCTCAAAAATGCCTGAAACAGACTCCACAGGGTCCAGAGTAAGCCCGTCCCTAACACCACCAGCATCAAAGCCGATAAAGCGCCAAAGGGAGACAGGACGGCCATCAGTAACAGGCCAAATAATAATAGAGTAATGATGGGCTGATTCATGGGATGGGGTTGCTCCGGATCTGACTCTACTCTCTGAGTCTATCGAGTCAGATTAGCTTTGACCTCTTTCTCTGTAATGAGATTTAATCCGCGATCGGGTTTTTATACAGACCGGAGGCTTCTAGGGCCAAATCCGGCTGGTAAAAGTCGAGTTTTCGGTGTTAGCCCGCGCAGGCGGGCTTTGTCCGTATAGCCCCACCCTTGAGGGTGTGGGTTTTTATAGACTACGCAGCAGTTACACTCTTCCTGCATAAATAGGTCCCCATCACGCCATCCTCAATACTCTGACGCTGAATACTAAAACCATTGCGGGACAACAACCCCTCAAAAATCCAGTCATAACTTGAAAATTCATCCCGGAAATGTCCTTCCGCATCTTCCCGCAGAAAATCGCCCCCGACTGCTGCCTGTTTTTCGATAAAAGCGGCGATATTGTCCAGGGAATGATGCTCACTGATAATCACATCGTGAATATAAAACTGACCCCCTGGTTTAAGCATCCGATTCATCCGCCCTAAAGCGATTCCCTTCCAGAAATCGGGTAGATGATGGAATGCAAAAGTTGTGATAATCGCATCGACTGATTCATCAGGATGCTGGTAGGACAGAAATCCGCCATGACAAAAGGTAATATTGGAGACTCCAGCTTGAGCCGCTTTGGTTTTGGCATATTCCAGCATCGTCGGGGAAACATCCACCGCATAAACCTTAAGCCCACGAATGGCAGCCTGAATCGCAAACGTGCCGGTCCCAGCCCCAAAATCAATGACCACCTCGTTTGTCTTCAGGGCGAGTAAATCAAGGACGGCATTGCTTTCTTGCTCAATATCTCGGAAGTCCGCATGACTGGAATCATACACCTCAACTTCCGTGGGAATGCCATAGTCTTTGCCGACTTGCTGGAACTCATCGTATTGCCAAGATAAGGGAAATTTCATTGTGATTATGTAATTTGGAGAACGTGCAGCTATCTCCAGGACAACTGAAATCCACGAACAGGTACTAGAACAGAGGCAGCCAACAAAGGATTACAGACTAAGCGGGTGTTAAATAGATTCGTGGGTTAGGCATCTTTGCGGTTTCAATCATGTCTCAGAGTCCGTGCAGAGATATCGGGATTATAACCCAAGGGTCTGATTCCCTCCTAAAAAAGTCCGGTGGAGGGGTTGCATAACTGCCCCAAACTTTGGTAAAGTTAAAACTCATGCTGGTGTAGCTCAGTTGGTAGAGCAACGCACTTGTAATGCGTGGGTCGCGGGTTCGACTCCTGTCACCAGCTTTCACTCAAAAATTTCTGGCTTCGTCAGAAGAGATTCCCCCCTGATTTGATTTTCAGGGGGGATTTTTAGCGGGGGGTCCGAGGTCTAATCGTCGAAATGTTTAATAATCGCGTCGGCAAACTCGGAACACTTGAGGGGTTTTTCTACCGGGGGTTCCATTAAGCGGGCTAAGTCGTAAGTTACCTCGCGGTTAGAAATAGCGCCACCAATGCCTTTTTTAATCAAGTCAGCGGCTTCTTGCCATCCCATGTATTCCAACATCATGACGCCAGAGAGGATGACGGAACCGGGATTAATGCGATCGAGACCGGCGTGTTTGGGGGCGGTGCCGTGGGTGGCTTCAAAAATAGCACATTGGTCGCCAATATTGGCCCCGGGTCCCATGCCTAATCCCCCGACGATCGCCGCTGCTGCATCGGAGAGATAGTCTCCGTTTAAATTCATCGTGGCTAGAATCGAATACTCATCGGGACGGGTTTGGACCTGTTGGAAGATACTATCGGCAATTCGGTCATTGACCATGATTTTGTCTTTCCACTTGCGATCGCCGTGAGTCTCCCAGATACTCTCTAGCACCTGCTTAACTTCCTCGCAAACCACCGCCCGTTTTTCCTCCGTCAGGGAATCATAACCCGGGTCAATCTGACGCGCATTTTCTTCAATACTCAGGTCGGGATTTTTCTCCTTATTGCTCAAAATCCAGGATTCCCGTTCCGTGACGCACTCATTGCGAAACTCCGTGGTTGCCAGTTCATAACCCCAGTCCCGGAAGGCCCCTTCGGTGTACTTCATAATATTGCCCTTATGGACCAAAGTCACCATCTGTTTAGCTTTCGGCAAGCGTAAGGCGTGTTTAATCGCACGGCGAACCAGACGCTGGGAGTTAGTTTTGCTAATCGGTTTGATGCCGATGCCGGAATCCATGCGAATTTGTTTTTTCCCATGTTCTGGGGTTTGAGGAATTAATTGAGTATTGAGAATATCAATTAATTTTTCGCAGATTTCCGTTCCTGCACGCCACTCGATTCCTAGATAAATATCTTCGGTATTTTCCCGATAAACAATTACATCCAGTTGTTCGGGGTGTTTATGCGGGGAGGGGGTTCCGGGATAATATTTGCAGGGTCTGACACAGGCATAGAGGTCGTGAATTTGGCGCAGGGCCACATTCAAAGACCGAATCCCGCCACCGATCGGGGTGGTTAAGGGGCCTTTGATGGCGATACCATATTCTGCGATCGCCTTGTTGGTATCCTCGGGCAAATATTGATAAGTGCCGTATTTTTCGCAGGCTTCATCACCGGCGTAGATTTTGAACCAGCTAATTTTACGTTTGCCCCCATAAGCCGCTTCTACCGCAGCATCGATCGCTTTTTGGGAGGCGGGCCAAATATCTACCCCCGTCCCATCGCCGCGAATAAAGGGGATGATCGGGTTATCGGGAACAATGGGTTCACCATTTTTAAAAGTGACGCGATCGCCAGTCGTCGGGGGAGTCAGTTTCTCGTACATAATCCACTTACGGTTAACTTGGGTTAAAGCTGAACCTTCAGCCTTTGAGTAGCGTATCAGAAGCCCTGGGATAAGCCGGTAATCAGTTTATCTTTTTCCTCCTCTATTCCCTCTGTGGGCTTCTGTAGAATTCAAGAGTTGATGACTTATGGGGAAATTTGTCCAAAAAAATTCGGTCAGGCCCCTTAAATTGGGACTGACCGAACTGATGAATTTGCTATCCATTAATCGGACAAGGCTTCCTGAAACTTGCTCTTGTCGCGATCGCAGGCTAGATTAACCCTTTTGGCTCATTTTGCGGCGACGTGCGGCCAACAAACCACCGGCACCCACCAACAAACCACCAATCGTCATCGGTTCAGGAACAGCAACGGGGTCAGATCCACCGTCACCAGGGGGAGTTACGGGAGTTTCCACGACTGGAGTTTCCGGAGTTTCCGGAGTTTCCGGAGTTTCCACGACTGGAGTTTCCGGTGTTTCCGCTGGCGGAGTGGTTACAACTATTGGCGATGTGATAGTTGTTCCCAGCTTGAGACTGCCATCGCGACTGCTTCCTACGCCGACACTCTTGAGGCGCACGCCAAACCCTTCATTGGTAAAAGAATTCAGGGAGAGTCCGGAACCAGAGAGCGTAAAGGTCGTGGTTTGGAAGTCGTCCGGGGTTCCTCCATTGCTGGCACCCCCGGAGTACCCAATCCGGATGCCCACATCGAAGGAACTCTGTCCCCCTCCGTTCATATTCACACCATCACCCAGATTGCCAGCGTTTCCATTTAAATCACTTGCAAGCTCGTTGACTGGCCCACCGGATACGCCACTCACAGTCACAGGACCGACGCCATCGGAAAGGTCGAAGTAAACACCGTTGATGTCAGCGATACTACCGTTGCTCCCAGGTACAACATTGACAGTGACCTTAACTTGCCCTGTAGTGCCAGTATCCTCAAGGAGTACGCTCATACCCGGATTTGTGCCACTCGGAGCAATGTCAAAGGTTCTCGTATCAGCTTTGGCTTGTCCAGGAGCAAAGGCAAGGGAGGCAGCAGCTAGACCGAGAGAAATCAGAGCAGTTTTGGTGAGACGGTTCGTAAAAGTTAAATTAGTAATCATGGTTTGACACCTTACAGTTCAGAGTTAAGTTACGAGCGACTGGTCAAGAGATAACTTTGTGTTTATTTAATCTCTCTTGTGCTTATGTCTCTGATTATTACCTTTACTTTCTGTCTCGTCTAGGGGTTTAGGTCATTCTTTATCTAAATAAAATACTAGCCTAGGTGTTTTTAAAGATTGCAATAACCTCGTTGAATATAAGCTATTTTGCGGATGTCTAAACCTGGTAACTATGCTGGTGCTATATGACTTACGAGAAAATACGGAGAATAATGAGGAGAGAGTAGAGGGTTTTATTCAGAGTAGCCGGGGAAAACTTTACATTTGGTTTAAACCGGGTGAATTTTGTTCAATCAGAGACAATTTGGCTCTCCCACAATGCTACCGTTTTATTCCCCATTCGACCAGGTGAAAACTCCAAATTTTTAGCCTTAACCCACAGATAGGTTGGTCTTACCTGGAGTTCAGAGCCGTTCTGGAACTCGCCAAAGGGCTTTACTAAAGGATTTGAGCAGATTTGTCTAAAGACTAGAAGAAGTAGACCCGACTCGATTTGGGGGACTGTTCTGTGGGACTTGAGTTGAAACGGGGTCAAGAACTATGGGGAAATAGGCGATCGGATGCTTTGTGGCGATCGCCTTCATCGGAAAATCTCCTTTAATATAGTCGTGATTCTCCGGAATATAGCTGATAATCGATATAAGGATATTTGAACCTTACCCTTAACCCGGTGAGTTAAAACCCTCTATTTGACGAGAGGTCAACCTATGAGCGATTTAATCAACAGCGCATCACCCACCCTCCCAGAGATTCCAGATGGCTACCTGAATATCATGGGGTACGTGGATGAATCCGAAGTGAATGGACCCGGAACCCGAGCTGTAGTTTGGGTCCAAGGTTGTCTGCGAGAGTGTTCCGGTTGTTTTAATCCCGAATCCTGGCCCTTTGAAGTCAATCAATTAATGGCCATTGATGAACTGGCGGATAAAATTTTGAGCAATCCCCGGAATCAAGGGGTGACTTTTTCGGGCGGTGAACCCTTTTGGCAGGCCCCTGCACTCGCCGAACTAGGGAAAAAAAATCAAGGCAGCGGGATTAAATCTGATGTCCTTTACCGGATTTACCTTGGCGGAATTGCAGTCACCCTCTGCGCCACCGGGTGCGGGGGCCTTATTAGACCAACTCGACATCCTAATTGATGGTCCTTATGTAGAATCCTTAGGGATTCATTCCCCAGAATCCCCCGTTTCTTCCCGCAATCAACGGATTCATATCTTTAATGAAGCCTTTCAGGATAAAATTACCTGGGCCAGCGACCAGATGGAAATCCACATTCTCAAAGATGGAACCAGGATTATTACGGGTTTTCGTGGACAATTGGGGTTAGAGTAGACGCGGTTGCATTCCGTGAAACAGACTCCCCAACCCCCTCAAAAGCATCACAGTTCTGTGAAAGGATTTCCCGACATCAGGAAACGGTGACAAGACGCGGCATCGTTGCCTTGTAGGGTTCCCTGACATCAGTAAACAATGCGGGTTGGGGGTCTTTTTCGTGAGTGCTATTCTGTGTAAAGCTAATTGTCGCAATTTCCTAGTCCATGACCCACATTCTTGTGATTGATGACGATCCGACTATTCGCGTCGTGTTGACGAGATCCTTGCAAAAACAGGGGTATCACGTTGCCGTTGCCAGTAATGGTCAAGAAGGAATGGAACAGGCTTATCGATTAGGGCCTGCATTAATCATTTGTGACTGGATGATGCCGGTGATGGATGGGTTGGAAGTGTGCCGTCAGATCAAAGCGCATCCAGAATTATCCAATACCTATTTTATTCTGTTAACCTCTCGGGGCGCAACGGAAGATCGGATCGTCGGACTGGATACAGGTGCCGATGAATTTCTCTCTAAACCGATCGAAATTAACGAATTAAATGCCCGAGTTAGAGCGGGACTGAGGATATATCAGCTTACTCAAGATTTGCGAAACTCGAAACGAGCTTTAGAAGCGGAACTAGCGGAAGCAGCAGATTACGTGCGATCGCTCTTACCGGACCCCCTGGATACACCCGTGGCGATCGCCAACCGTTTTATTCCCTCTCGTCAACTCGGTGGCGATTGCTTTGACTATTATTGGCTGGATTCTGAACACTTAGTCATTTACCTACTGGATGTTGCGGGTCATGGTTTAGCGGCGACCCTCCCCTCAGTTTCGGTCTTAAATTTGTTACGGTCCCACTCCCAGGTTGGCTTTGATTTCACCCAACCGGCTTCGGTTTTAACCGAATTAAATCAATACTTTCAAATGGACTTACAACAAGATAAATATTTTACAATTTGGTATGGCGTTTATAACCGCACCCAAAACACTCTTTTGTACTCCAGTGCAGGCCATCCTCCGGCCTTATTGCTCTCTGGAACTCCAGGAAAACCGCCTACCCTCCAAACGCTCAAAACCAAAGGCTTGCCCATCGGAATGTTTCCCGAAGCCCAATATATCCAAAGTGTCTGTCACATAGAGACCCCGAGTACCTTATATGTTTTTAGTGATGGCGTTTATGAAATCAATCAGCCAGATGGCACCCTTTGGGGTCTGGATGCCTTTAGCAATTTGCTCACTTATTATTGGCAAAAAAATGGCCGGGATATTGATGGGTTATTAGCTCGCATCCGCAGTTTAAATCTAAACCCGACCTTTGATGATGACTTCTCCTTGCTCCAGGTAGAGTTTTTGGAATAACACCCGACCTTCACTGTAAACTTTATCCTAAACTAAATATCGGAATTCACTTCATTTTCAAAAGTTTCTTCATTAGGATAAACTTTAAACACCCGGTCCATGCTGGTGAGTTCAAATAACATTCTGACCTGATCATTAATGGAACAGATGACCATCTTTGCACCGGCAGTTCGGACCATTTTCAGGGCGGAGACTAAAGCCCCTAGACCCGAACTATCAATAAAGGTTACATCCTGGAGATTGACGAGGACAATATTGGCTTGTTTATCCAGGCGATCGCGCACTTCACGGCGAAATACATTAGCTTGAGTCCCATCTAAAATGCCATTGGGACGAACGACTTCAAACTTCATGTCAGAACTCATCGGTTTGTTACTCATAAAGATGATAGTGGGCTTTTGAACTGTTTGTTCTCTGATGAGAAAATAATCACAATTCAGTTCAGTCTTCAGAATACCAAGTCATGGATAATTTACCCAAATACTGGATTACCCATGACCTGATCTTCAACAAATCCCTAAGCCTGTTTAGGCTTAACCGTAGAAGCTACGTGCAATTCCTTCAACTGAATCCCATCAATGGGAGCAGGAGCACCCGTTAACAAACATCGAGCTTGCTGGGTTTTCGGGAAGGCAATCACATCTCGAATTGACTCTTCTGAAGCTAACAACATCACCAAGCGGTCTAAACCATAAGCAATACCGCCGTGGGGAGGAGTGCCATACTCAAATGCTTCCATTAAAAAGCCAAACTTATTATCCGCTTCTTCCTTGGATAAACCGATCGCCTCAAACACCCGTTCCTGAACCTCGCGCTGATAAATCCGCAGACTCCCTCCGCCGATTTCCAAGCCGTTGTAAACCAAGTCATAAGCTTCAGCCCGAGCATTTTTGAGGTCGTCAATATCTTCCGGATTAGGAGCCGTAAACGGATGATGAATCGCCTCTAACCGCTTCTCATCAGCATTCCACTCAAACATCGGAAAATCGGTAACCCAGAGCAGATTGAGCTTGCTCTCCTCAATCACCCCTAACAGACGAGCCACGGATTGGCGGAGGCGATCGAGGGTTTTATTCACCGTCGCCGTATCTCCCGCTCCAAATAACAGTAAATCCCCCGATTGTGCTCCAGTTCGCGAGAGCAATTCCTGCTTCTGTTCCGGGCTTAAATTATCTTTAATCGCCCCAATTGTATCAATTTCCCCGTTATCTTTAACGCGGATATAAGCCAACCCTTTGGCACCGGCTTCAGCGGCTTCCTTGAATAAATCTCCACCGGGTTTGATGCGGACATTGGAAATGGCACTATTGCCACCGGGAATCGGTAACACCTTGACAATCCCACCCGCAGAAATGGCCCCGGAAAATACTTTAAAACCGGAGTCTTTCACCAAATCCGACACATCCACCAATTCCATGCCATAGCGGGTATCGGGGCGATCGGTGCCGTACCGGGACATCGATTCGGCGTAGGTTAACCGGGGGAAAGGACGGGGGATATCAATGCCCTTAACCGTTTTAAAGATATGGCAAACTAAAGACTCATTCAACTCCAGAATTTCTTCTTGGGACATGAAACTCATTTCCATGTCAAGCTGAGTAAATTCCGGCTGGCGATCGGCTCGTAAATCTTCATCGCGGAAGCATCGGGCAATTTGATAATAGCGATCTAACCCCGAAACCATTAACAACTGTTTGAATAACTGCGGCGACTGGGGCAAAGCATACCATTCACCGGCATTCACCCGGGAAGGGACGAGATAATCCCGGGCACCTTCTGGGGTAGAACGGGTCAGCATCGGGGTTTCAATTTCGATAAAGCCATATTCATCTTCCAGGAAGCGGCGCATGGCTTTCACCACTTGATGGCGCAGTTGTAGATTTCGCGACATCCGTTCGCGACGGAGATCCAAATAGCGATATTTCAGGCGTAACTCTTCGCGCACAGTTTCCGTCTGTCCACTGGAAACTGGGAACGGCATCAGTTTATGGACGGCATTGAGTAATTCAATGCGATCGACGTAAACTTCTATCTCTCCCGTGGGTAAGTTGGGATTGAGGGAATCGCTAGGACGTTGGCTGACCCGTCCGGTGATGCGGAGGACATATTCACCACGGATGGTTTCCGCATCCTTGTAGGAATCCGGGGTGCGCTGCGGGTCAGAAACGATTTGGACGATGCCACTGCGATCGCGCAAATCCAAGAAAATGACTCCACCATGATCTCGTCGGCGGTCTACCCATCCACACAGAGTAACAGTTTCTCCAATATGTTCGCTTCGGAGTTGGCCGCAATAGTAGGTTCGCATGGTGGTCGCTTTACAGTTTCAGACGTAATGAGTGGACAAGGGAACGGCTAGAATGCCCCGGTTCTAGGGGTTCGATGCTCGATCGCAATCTGGGATTGAATTGGGTTGGATTGCTGAGTTGGAATCTTTCAAACAAACAACAGAGGCAAACTTTTAAAATCTAGCACGAACGGGTCATCGTGATGGAAGATTCTCTGGGGATAGACTTAAAAAAATAGAGGGCGATCGATTGATCGCCCTCTATCAGCAGGTGTTTAGGCTAAATGTTGCTTAGGAATTGGGGGGAGTGCCTTCGGGATTGAAGAGAGAGTCCCATGCGTCCTTAGCGGATTGAGCAAGGCGATCGCCCAGTTCACTCATTTCAGTGAGGATCTTGTCCCAGTTTTGCTTGGCATCCATTTCCATCAGTTTGATGGTATAGGCAATCCGTTCTGGATCCATGAGGCGATCGGTTTCAATCGTCTCCCGCGCTTGTTGCACCGCACTCAGATAAGCTTCTGAGGTAAATTTGCTGGCTCCTTGAATTTCCGCTTGGGCACGGCGTTTGATGGCTTCAAACAGGGCCATCGTTTCCTGCTGCACCTGGGCGGTGGCATCAGGCATTTCTTTTTCCACCAGCGCTTTCGTCTCGGGACTTACTTCCACGATCGCGCGTTCTTTAGGCACTTGAGCTTCATCAGTCATGATTTTGTCTCCTACTAAATTGGATAACTTGTTGCCTCTAGCCTAACGGCTAAAGTTGGACTCTGGAATGGAGAGAGGGGGTTCAAGTTTGTAGTAACGACTTCAGTCGTTGCCTCGTGACGAAAGCGTTAGCTTTCGTCACGCCCCTTTGAATGCACTGCCTCCAGTCCAGTTGGGCGTATCATGGCATCCGCCATGACACGCTTGGCAACGACTGAAGTCGTTACTACGAACACTTGACCTATTTCCCCTCTAACTGCAACAGGCGCTCGATGCGAGCTTCTGTGGTGGGATGGGTGGAAAATAGCTTAGAGGTAAACTTCTTACCGGAGAATCCATTCATGATTAATAGGGGTTCAAAGGCGGGATTCCCGTTGATGGGAAGTTGTCGAGCATTTTGGTCGAGTCGTTGTAAGGCTTTGGCTAAAGCGCGGGGGTTGCCCGTGAGTTGGGCGGCACCGGCATCGGCGGCAAATTCGCGGGTGCGAGAAATGCCGAGTTGAATCACTGTGGCGGCGACGGGCGCGACAATGAGCATTAACAGTCCAGCGAAGGGATTGGAGCCATTGTCATCGCGACCGATCGGGAGGAACCAAAAGGCCATTTGCGCCAGGAAAGAGATGCCTCCGGCGATCGTGGCGGCAACCGCTTGGGTGAGGGTATCGCGGTTTTGGATATGGCTGAGTTCGTGAGCGATGACGGCTTCGAGTTCATCGGCAGGGAGTAGGCTAATAATCCCTTGAGTGACGGCGACGGCGGCATGATCCGGGTCTCTTCCGGTGGCAAAGGCATTGGCGGATTGAGAGGGAACGATATAAAGAGCAGGCATGGGTAAACCGGCCCGATCGCTCAGGGTTTGGACCATCATCGCCAGTTCCGGCGCTTGCGCGGGAGTGACGGGTTTAGCACGATAGGCGGCTAATGCAATGCGATCGGAATAGTACCAGGACCCAAAGTTTGTGATGGCCGCTAAGACGACTCCGAAGAAGGCTCCAGTGGTCCCGCCGATGGCGTAACTCACGGCAATGAGTAGTCCACTGAGCAAACCTAACAGGGCAACGGTTTTAAAATGATTCATCATTATGCCTCCAGAAAGGGCAACAAGGGAGCGCCGCCATCTCATCACAAACTGGGGGCGCTATAGTCATTATTATCCAGGCCCTAGGCAATCCACAGGTAGAAAACGCCCCTGTAGGGGTACGGATTCGCTCACCTTGCTGGGAGGCTGTTGGGTTGTTTTATCAAGGCAAACAATAGTTCTTGAGCAAACATGGGGATAATAAGGTTGAACAATCTTCAGGGAATGGGGAGGAGCTTGAAGCGGTGGTGTGTGCCAGCAAAACCAGAAATCGTGCTTTATTAAAGGCAATTCCCGATGCCATCTTTTGGATCCATAAAGATGGCACTTGTCTTGATTATCAACCGCCGAAGAATTTTATCCTGTGGGCGGGTTGCACAAATCCAGGGCAGAAGTTGCAGCCGGAAGGGATAGACAATTTGAGCGATCGCACCTATGTCGGTAAGAAATGGTGGGAAATTTGGCCTTTAGAAGTGATTCAGCAATGTAGAGAATTCATAGAACGGGCGATCGCCACTCTCAGCGAGCAAGTTTTTGAAGTCGAATTAAGCGGAAAAGATTGTCTATGTTCGCTTCAATTTCCCCAGTTATCTTCAACCAATCCTCATCCCTATTTACCCTCAATTCATGAAATTCAAATTGTCCCCAGCAGTGAGGATGAAGTCTTAGTCCTAGTGCGAGATTTAACTCAGGTTAAACAGGCTGAATCACAACTTCGCCATGAACTGGAACAGAAAGCCTTGCAGTTACACCAGACTGTCCTCGCCTTAGAGGCAGAAAAAGCCCATCGCCAACAAATTGAGGAAATCTTAGCCTTTACTCAGTTTTCTCTGAATCGGGCTGGAGATTCAGTGTTCTGGGTCAACTCCAATGCCCAATTCTTTTATGTCAATGAAGCCGCTTGTCTGTCTTTAGGCTATTCCCGAGAAGAGTTGATTTTAATGACTATTCATGATATTAACTTGGATTTACCTAAAAATGTTTGGTCAGATTATTGGGATGAAATCAAGCGGCATGGTTCGTTTACAATTGAATGTTATCACCAAACCAAAGAAGGGAAAAGATTTCCGGTAGAAAGCACCGTGAATTATCTGGAATTTAATGGACAAGAATATAACTGTATTTTGGCGCGAGATATTACCGAGCGTAAGCAAGTCGAAGCGCAATTACTCGAAACAAAAACAGCAGCAGAAGCGGCTAATCGGGCCAAAAGTACCTTTTTGGCAAATATGAGCCACGAATTGAGAACCCCGCTCAATGCCATTATTGGATATAGTGAACTCCTCCAAGAAGATGCCCGAGATATCGGGATTAACGATGCAGAATTTCTGGATGACCTGCGCTCCATTAATACGGCAGGGAAACATCTGTTGGCTCTCATTGGAGATATTTTAGATTACTCCAAGATTGAATCGGGGAAAATGCAACTGTTTTTAGAATCATTTGACTTAGACCAGGCGATTACCCAAATTTGCCACACGACTCAACCCCTAGCCGAGAAAAATTCTAACCAATTGGTGGTGCAGTTGAGTGGGGAATTGGGTCCGATGTATGCTGACTTAACCAAGATGCGACAAATTCTCTTCAATTTACTCAGTAATGCGGCTAAATTCACTCGGAAGGGGAAGATAGAGATGGTCGTAACAAAACAACTCCGGAGTGCGATTCCTATGGCCGTCACCCCAGAGCAAGAATCGAGTTTAAATGATTTATTTGTCGTGTTCCAAATCTCTGATACAGGCATTGGCATGAGTCAAGAGCAGTTAGAAAATTTGTTTCAAGCATTTATGCAGGCAGATGCCTCTACAACCCGAGAATATGGGGGGACAGGGTTGGGTTTGGCAATTAGTCGATTATTTTCTCAAATGATGGGAGGAGATATTCTAGTAGAGAGTAAGTTGGGGGTGGGTTCAACCTTTACGGTTTATCTCCCGATGGAAGTCAAGTTGCCTCAATCGGATGAAAATAATTGGCAGGAACCCAATGTTTCCACAGGGGCGATCGCTCGGAAATCCTTGAGGGAGGATGAAGTCTTAGAGCAATCCAAACCTTAACATCTCCCTCTATAGCCAGTCTAAATGAATTGTCCAATTCCAAAAAAAAGTGGGAGCATCTTGCTCCCTTGCTGGAGTAGGGAGCAAGATGCTCCCACTCCTGAATGTTAGGGTCCGACGGATTTAGAACTGCTATCTATTCCTTGGTTTCGGTGCAATCTAAATTGGGCGGCTGTGTTAGCGTCCGAACCCAGGGCGCTAAAGCACAGGACTTGAGGACGATTCGCCCGATCGCCTCCAACATTCTCCCGAATTGCCTAGAATCGCAGTGGTAGCCGCGATCAGGAAAATAAAGATGACAGATACGGGATGGACAATGACTAATTTCCTCTCCGGACCCGAAGAGGAGAACGATAAAAACGAAGAGTCATACGTGGATTACTGCTATGACGAACCGGGGAGTATGCCCGGAACCCTGATTATTGAAGATGATGCAGTAATTCCCACGATTGTGGCGATCGACTATTGCGAAAAAAAGGCCATTCGACTACTCATGACGACCCCGGAAGAATGTATCCCCTACTTAGACAGTGAGTCCGTTTCCTGGTTAGATGTCCAGGGGTTGGGGAGTGAAGATATTTTAAAGCGACTGGGTAAAGTTTTTCACTTGCATCCCCTGCTATTAGAAGATATCGTCAATGTCCCCCAGCGACCTAAAGTGGAAGACTAC
The DNA here is from genome assembly GCA_963821735.1 of uncultured cyanobacterium. Taxonomy (GTDB): domain Bacteria; phylum Cyanobacteriota; class Cyanobacteriia; order Cyanobacteriales; family Laspinemataceae; genus Laspinema. Next base: position 69,559 of record CAWGFK010000028.1, on the reverse strand, counting down.
GAGGGTCATTTAGTGATTATTGCGCGGATGGTGATGCTCAAAGAACATCGCCATGATCCAGCGGAGGAAAGCTTTATCAGCGAACAAGTTAGTTTTGTGTTGGGTAAAGATTACCTGCTGACGGTGCAGGAGGAGCCAGAACATGACAGTTTTGGTCCCGTGCGCGATCGCATTCGCAGTAATAAAGGCACGATTCGCAAACAAAAAGCCGATTATCTCGCTTATGCTCTTCTCGATGCCATTATCGATGGATTTTTCCCGGTTCTGGAAGCGTATGGTGAACGCATCGAGGATTTGGAGGATGAGGTGGTGGCAAATCCCACACCCCACACCCTACAAAAAATTTATAAAATCAAACGGGAGTTACTCACCTTACGTCGGGCAATCTGGCCCCAGCGAAATGCCATCAATGCCCTGATTCGAGACGGCAGTCCCTTGATTTCTGATGAAGTTCGGATTTATTTACGCGACTGTTACGATCATACGATTCAGGTTTTAGATATTGTGGAAACCTATCGGGAACTCGCGGGTGGGCTGATGGAGGTTTACCTCTCTTCCATCAGTAACCGCATGAATGAAGTGATGAAACTGCTGACGGTGATTTCATCTATTTTTATTCCCCTGACCTTTATTGCCGGGGTTTATGGGATGAACTTCAATCCCGAAGCCTCACCGTTGAATATGCCAGAACTTAACTGGTATTGGGGTTATCCGGCGGTTTGGGTGGTGATGATTGCGATCGCCCTCCTGATGATTTTTCTCTTTTGGCGTCGCGGTTGGTTTAACAACTTTTCCACCATCCAGCGTCCCAGATGAAAGCTGAAAAATGAAACCCAAGACTTTAGTCGTTCTCTTCAGTTTGTAGTAACGACTTCAGTCGTTCTCTTAAGCTCGTAGTAACGACTGGATGTCGTTCTTCTTTTGTCCAACATCCTAAACCTCAATCCAATCAACACCTATCAACCTCTCCAAAATATGACCCTATCTCATGACTTGTGGAAAGCGAATCAAGACTTAGCTCAGGAGTGCCTACAACATCCGTTTGTCCAAGGCATTGGCAATGGGTGCTTACCGCGCTATCAATTTGCCCATTATGTGGGACAGGATGCTTTTTTCCTGGAATCCTTCGCCCGCGCTTATAGCATTGCGGCGGCGAAAACTCCCAACTGGCCAGCTTTTGAAGTCTTCCATGCCCTAGCTAGTGGCGTCTTAGAAGAACTGCGCTTACATCAAGGCTATGCCAAAACCTGGGGGATTGATTTTCTAGCAGTGAAACCGACTCCGGCAACTCGTCGTTACACAGACTTTTTACTAGCAACCGCTTGGAGTCACGATGTTGGGTTAACGGCGGTGGCAATGGCTCCCTGTATGCGTCTTTACGCTTTTTTAGGGCAGCAATTAGGAAAAGATGGCATTCCCAATCACGACTATGCCGACTGGATTCGGACCTATACGGGGGAAGAATTTGAGCAATTGTCGGGACAGTTAGAACATCTGCTCGATCGCTATGCTGCCTCAACTCCCCTAACCCATTCCACCTATCGTTATGCCATGTTATGCGAACGGGATTTCTTTCAATCTGCGGTGGAACTCACCGCCTAACAACTCCCCTGCAACCTGAGTCGGGTTTCCCGGTGGAGGTCGGTTGAGGTCAGTGTACCTGAGATTAACCTGCCGATTTTAAGGAGTTCAGTTTTAGTCATCCGCCATGTTAGAGACACTTATCATTTTTTTGGTTGGGATAACGCCTCCGTTACTCTCTTTGTTCGCGATGCGGAAAGCAGAAGATCGGGCGCGAACTCGCTTACAAGCGGCCCGAGAAATTCCCATTATGAGAATACCCGCTCCCCCCCAGTTCCTGCCGATCGCCATTATGTCGAAGGCGTTGGGGATGTGACTGGGGATATCACTTGCCGTTACAATGCGCGATCGGCCTATCTGCGGTGCGCCCTCAATCCAGAAGGCCCCTGTGAAACCTGTCGTCAGTATGAACCCCGGGAGTCTTTTTAACGCTTTTTTATATGCGTCTTGCAATCTATAGGCTATGCTATGGGCGTCGCCCCATTCCCTTTGCTCTAACCCCTAATGACAGGACTGGATTGGATCGTAATCACAGTTTATCTAATCTGCGTGAGTGCTGTTTTATTACGCGCTTTTTCTTCTTTATTGGTGGAGAAAATTCTGATTAAAGTAGATGAAGATTTTCTCAAAAATCAACTCGAAAGCCAAAATTTAGAAAAGAAAGTTCGATTCAAATTCTTTACGGCCCCCCAATATGATTTAGACCAGTTTCGGTTCCTTGAGGTAAGTGTCCAAAATCAATCCCCAAATCAAACCCTTTATATTGATTGGGATTATAGCGCTCTGATTGATGCTCAGGGTCGCGAACAACGCCTGGTAAGACTCCCACCAGGGATGACGTTTGATTTGTTACCGGCTCAAGTGTTTAGCGTGATTGCGCCGGGAAAAACCCTCCAAGAAGTATTGACGGCAGAATCTGCTTTAAAACGACAAGGAGAAACCGGACCCTTAAAACCCGATCGCGTTATGGTGAACCTGGCCCCCCTCAAACCCAACCCGAGAAAACAGGTTTCACCCAAGGCGGAACTTCCTTGTCTGACGTTTACCCTTCAGTTTGCTCTACGCTTTGGCACGGGAGAACATAACCTGGGAAATCTCCCGCTTTATCTGGTGAATTGTCGGTTTATGGCGTCAGTTTTGCCTTGGGTTGTTAATATCCCCTGGAATAAGCGCCGAGAGTTTTAAGGGAGTATTTTCTACAGGACTTATTCATTATTTAAGAGTTTAATTTAATCGCAGATTAGTTGAACATCTTAGGGCGATACGGTACAATACGCGAGAAGAGTTGAGGATAAACCTATTGCCAGATATGTCAAGCCCAAGGAAGCGGCCCAAATCCTTGGAGTCCATGAAAGAACACTCCGCAGATGGGACGAAAATGGCTCAATCGAGACCATCAGAACCCCCGCTGGGCAACGACGATACAACGTTGAGTCATATACTGCCTTCTCAGGCAGTGACAAACGCAAAGTCGTTATCTATGCCAGAGTTAGTAGCCGCGCCCAGCAGTCCGACCTCAACCGACAGGTTGCCGCACTGTCCAACCTCTACCCCGAAGCAGAAGTCGTCTGATGAAATCGGAGGCGGGCTAACTTCAAGCGAAAGAAAATGCTGGCCTTACTGGGACAAGTCTTGTCAGGAGATGTCCGCATGGTTGTCGTTGCCCACAAAGACCGATTGGCAAGATTTGGATTTGACTTGTTTCGATGGCTCTGTGAGCAAAACAGGTGCGAACTCTTGGTTCTCAATGAGACAAGTCTCAGTCCAGAATGAGAAATGGTTGAGGACATTCTCGCCATCCTCCACTGCTTTAGCTCCCGATTATACGGACTGCGTAAATACAAAACTAAGGTCAAAGAAGATCCAGATTTACCCCAGCCCCGAGCTAAATAAAGTCTGGCGCAAATGGCTGGCGGCTTGTCGGTATTGCTACAACCAAGCAATTGCTTTGCAGAAAAGCGGTAAACGACTAAGCAAGCTGAAGTTACGCAACGAAGTGATGCAGAGTGATTTGCCTGCGTGGGTTAAAGAAACGCCTTGTCACATCCGGCAAAATGCAATCTTCGATGCCCATCTGGCTTTTAGCGCCAGTTCTGACGCCAGGTTTAGAAGTTGCCGTGACAGTTCCCAAACCATTAAGTTTAACGATGCTAATTTCTCTTCAGGGAGTTGGTATCCAAGACTGACGAAAGGATTAACTTTCAGGGTTTCCGAACCTATCCCTAAAACTTGCGACCAAGGAACTCAGTTGGTGTTTACCAAAGGTCGATGGTTTGCGGTTTTCCCTGAACCTGTTGCCGTTATCCCAACGGAAGCCACCGGAGTGATTGCATTAGATCCGGGTGTCCGAACTTTCATAACTGGGTTTGATGGTTCACGATTTTTAGAATTTGGCTCCGGAGATATAGGACGTATTACTCGGCTATGCCAACATTTGGATGATTTGATGGGCCGAATCGCTAAAGAGCCCAATCGCTCAAAGCGACGGAGAATGAAGCAAGCGGCTCAACGAATGAGAACCAAAATCCGGAATTTGGTGGATGAGGCCCACAAACAAATTGCTCATTACTTGACTCGTCACTATAGTGTGATTTTTCTGCCTACCTTCGAGACTTCCAACATGGTTGCCAAGGCCAAGCGGAAAATTAGGTCTAAGACAGCAAGGGCAATGCTAACCTGGGCGCATTATCGATTCAAACTAACCCTGAAACATCAAGCCGAAATAACTGGAACCACCGTTGTGGATGTGACCGAAGAATACACCAGTAAAACCTGTACTCACTGTGGTCATGTTCACTCTAAGCTAGGTGGCTCAAAAGCGTTCCGATGTCCCGAGTGTGGGGTCACTCTACCCAGGGACTGGAACGGTGCTTTTGGAATCTTTCTAAAAGCTTTGCGGGATACCGCCTCTGTTACCTTAACGGGTAATAGTGCTATCGTCGCATTGTCCGGGAACAACCGGAAAAATGTCGCGTAAATGCAGCAATTCTCATTATGGCAAAAACTGTTCAAGTGCCCTTGAGAGCTGTATGGTAATGATATCTGCAAAACCCAAGAGAGCCAGAGCCATTGAAAAAGCCAGGTTGGTTTGACACTGTAGTGAGTTCTTTTCGCGAGCGCTTGTCATCGCTACCAGACAAGCGTCGAGGTAAAAATACCCGCTATGGAATGGAGGATGCAGCTTTGAGCGCCTTTGGGGTGTTCTTCACCCAAACCCCATCTTTCCTGGCTTATCAGCGCAAGATGGTAGACAATAAGGGTCGAAGCAATGCTCAAAGCCTGTTTGGAGTCCATCAGATTCCGAGCGACAACCACATCCGGGACTTGCTCGACGGGGTTGCGCCCTCTAATGTGTTTCCCGTATTCGAGGAAATCTTACAGATATTGGACGAACAGGGTCAGTTGAGGGACTTCCGGTCTGTTTCTGACACCCTGTTGGTTGCTATGGATGGGACGGAATACTTCAGTTCAACTCAAATCCACTGTCCTGCCTGCTCGACACGCACCTTGAGATCAGGAGAGATTCAATACGTACATAGCGTAGTCACTCCAGTCATTGTCTGTCCGGGGCAGACGCAGGTGATTCCGTTAGTCCCTGAGTTTGTCCGCCCCCAAGACGGTCATGACAAACAAGACTGTGAAAACGCTGCGGCGAAGCGGTGGTTGAACCAGCATGGTCCGCGCTTGAGTCGATTGAAGGTAACGGTGTTAGGCGATGACTTGTACTGCCACCAACCCCTGTGTCAGCTCCTGTTAGACCACCAGTTGGACTTTATCTTGGTCTGTCGCCCTGACTCCCACACCACTCTTTATGACCATCTTGAGGGGATTGACCTACCAACGCTCATCCGCAAACGGTGGACAGGAAAAGTTGAGGAAACCTGGACTTACCGATATCTCAATGACGTGCCCCTCAAAGACGGGGCGGATGCGCTGTTGGTGAACTGGTGTGAGGTAACTGTTAGCCGTCCTGACCAAAGGGTGATTTACCACAACGCCTTTGTCACCCGCTACACCCTGAGTGATAAGAACTTGGCCTCCATTGTTAAAGCTGGCCGCACTCGTTGGAAGGTTGAGAACGAGAATAACAATACCCTCAAAACCAAAGGCTACCATCTTGAACACAACTTTGGGCATGGCAAAGAGCATCTGGCTGCCTTGTTGGCGACTCTCAATATCTTGTCCCTACTCTTTCATACCCTGCTTGATCGGCTCGACGAGAAATATAAACGGCTGCGAGCCCATCTGCCGACCCGCAAAACCTTTTTCGAGGATTTGCGCGCTTTAACCCGCTATATGTATTTCGATAATTGGGATCACCTGCTCACCTTCATGCTCCAGGGACTTGAGCTAGAGATTCCCCTCAATAGCAGTTAAATTTCCAAAATGAGAATTGCTGGCGTAAATGTATCAGTAAACCCGAATTGTAGGGTAGAGAACGCAAATCAACTCGACAGTTCCCCTCTGAGCGCGCAACTCAGTCAAATTGTGGCAGTTCATCGATTATAATTAGAATGGGCAGAGAGTTGGCGCAGGTAGTTGCGGATTCTCACGAATCTGAGGAAAGTCCGGACTCCCGAAAGACCAGACTTGCTGGGTAACGCCCAGTGCGGGTGACCGTGAGGATAGTGCCACAGAAACATACCGCCGATGGAGGGATTGTCCGGTTGGGCGATCGCTCACAGGTAAGGGTGCAAAGGTGCGGTAAGAGCGCACCAGCAGGGTCGAGAGGCCCTGGCTCGGTAAACCCCGGTTGGGAGCAAGGTCAGAGGGACAAGGGTTGGTCTTTTACCCGTTCCGCCTAGAAAGAACCGCTAGAGGCTTCTGGTAACAGAGGTCCCAGATAGATAACTGCCCTATTCATGGCAATTGTCATGAATGGAACAGAACCCGGCTTATGTCTGACTCTCTCCCTTTCCAATTTTTATGGTAATTGTCACGCCCTCATTCGATTCCTGATGGGGTTAAATTTTAACCTTAAAATTCAAACGGTTAAATTTTCCTAAGTTTCCCTCAATTTTAAGGTTAATTTCTAATTTACAAATATTTTTATGACGCTTCTTTATCCACAACGACAACGCGAGTTACAAAAACTATTGCAAAAATTAGGGCTTCCTGACGGGATTTCAATCCGTTGGGACTTGTTAGAATTGGCTTTGACTCATCCGAGTGTTTCTGGGGAAGCGAATTATGAGCAGTTAGAGTTTACCGGCGATGCAGTGGTTCGGTTAGCTGCGGCGGAATTGTTAATGGAACTGTATCCCCAGGAAAAGGTGGGGGAGTTAGCGACGATTCGTTCGGTTTTGGTGAGCGATCGCACCTTGGCAGAGATCGCCGAAGGGTACGGACTGGAGCGCTACCTGCTCGTTTCCGCCAGCGCTGCTGGAGATATTACCGGCAAGGAATCTCGGTTAGCCGATGCCTTTGAAGCAATTTTAGCCGCCCTATATTTAAGTACCCATAATTTGGATTTAATTCGTCCTTGGTTAGACCCGGAATTCAAACAGCGATCGGAAGAGATTCGCAAAGATCCAGCCCGTCACAACTATAAAGATGCGCTGCAAGAATTGACCCAAGTACGCTATAGAATTTTACCGGAATATCGCGTGTTTGAAACCCATCGGGAACATTACCATCCCGATCGCTTTACCGCTGAGGTCTGGCTACTGGGAGAACTCAAAGGTAAGGGTACTGGACGCAGTAAAAAAGCGGCGGAACAAGCCGCAGCAAAGGTGGCATTTTTTGCCCTGCGAGAGTTGGATGTAGCTCAGTAATCCCTTTTTATTACTATCAAATTATCACTCTCAAATTATCACTCTCAAAAAATGTCAAATCCAGTTGGGATCGCAATTCTCGGGGCGGGTCGTTGGGGCGTCCATTTGATCAGAAATTTTTTAAACCATCCCCAGGCGCGAGTGCTGGCGGTGGTGGACCCTCATGTAGAGCGATTGAACTCGGCGCGATCGCAATTTAATTTAGATGAAAGTGTGATTCTGGCAACGGATTGGCAGGATATTAAACAGTTACCAGGACTGGAAGCAGTAGCAGTGGCTACTCCGGCTGCTACTCATTATGCTTTAATCTCTGATGCCCTGGAGCAGAACTATCACATCTTAGCGGAAAAACCCCTAACCCTTGACCCCGCAGAATGTCGGGAATTATATCAACGGGCAAAACAACGTCAGCGTCAGATGCTGGTGGATCATACCTATTTGTTTCATCCCGCAGTGATTGCCGGAACTGAAGTGGTGCAAGGGGGACGACTGGGGGAATTGCGCTACGGATATGCCACGCGATCGCATTTGGGTCCGGTACGCCCAGATGTGGATGCTCTCTGGGACTTGGCGATTCATGATATTGCTATTTTTAATAGTTGGTTAGGAGAATATCCGATTCAAGTCCAAGGGACTGGGAGAGTGTGGTTGCAACCGACGCCGTTGGAGGGAGGGGACTCGAAGCTGTTTCCCCAGGGGTTATCGGATTTTGTGATGGCAACGCTGACTTATCCAAGTGGATTTCAAGCGTTTATTCATTTGTGCTGGTTGAATCCCGATAAACAGAGACGCTTGGCGGTGGTGGGTTGTCAAGGAACTTTGATTTTTGATGAAATGTCTGGGGATGCGCCTTTGGTGATTCAACAGGGGAGTTTAGAGCAAGAGGGCGATCGCTGGATTCCCACGAATCAAAACCGGGAAGTGGTGAGGTTAGAACAGGGTGAACCTTTAGGGCGGGTTTGCGATCGGTTTTTGAAGTTGGTGCAAGGCAATGGACAAGGGGTGGAATCTGGGGTAATTGATTCATCTTCTGGGGCGATCGCCACGGAATTAATCACCATTCTCACGGGTTTAAGTCACTCGATTCAACAAGGGGGAGTGCCTGTTCAGCTTTAGGACAAATTCTCCTCCATAATCATGTTGGAAAACTTGATTTTTGGGGTAAGATTTGCCTTCGGATATTGTTAGTTCTGAGGAATGAACTATTACCCTTGATTTGAATTATGAACATGAGGAAGATAACGACTGAAGTCGTTACTACGAACTTGAGGAAGATAACGACTGAAGTCGTTACTACGAACAGATACGCACACCAGAGAAGATAACGACTGAAGTCGTTACTACGAACAGATACGCACACCAAAAAAGATAACGACTGAAGTTGTTACTACGAGCCGGGAGGCAATCATTAGAAATGGCGAAGGGGTTTTAGAAAAGGTTAGAACAATTTAGCGATTTTGTTCTTTGGGGGTTTTCGACTCCAACGCTACAGGAATGGAAGGAGTGGAATTGAGGATCGGCAAAACCACCTCAACCGTTGTCCCCTGACCAATGCCTTTGCTCTTTAAGCGAATTGTCCCTCCCATTAGTTCGATTAAATTGCGGGAGATTGCTAAACCTAACCCTGTCCCTCCTTTGGGGCGAGTTCTTGAACCATCGACCATAACAAAGGGTTGAAAGAGTTTCTGTTGCTGATCCGGTGCAATGCCAATTCCCGTATCTTGGACAGAAATCACCAAATGAGGCTGCATGGAACCATTTCCGGCATCGGCTTTATTAAAGGACTGACCCTCGCTTAACCCTTCGATGCGAGTTGAAATCGTGATCCGTCCAGTATCTGTAAACTTAATCGCATTCCCCATCAAATTGAGAAGTGCTTGTTTGAGTTTAGCGGGATCGGCTTCGACGGTAATGGATTGAGCATCTTCATGGAATTCTAACTGCAAACCCTTCTGCTGAATTGCTGATTGCTGTAAGTCGATCGCCTCTTTAATCAGGCGTTTGACATCAACCTGCTCCATGACTACCGAGAGAGTACCGGCTTCAATTTTAGAAATATCAAGAATATCATTAATAATATTCAGTAAATGAATAGCCGCATCATCGGCCCGTTGAAGAAACTCAATTTCTTCATCCCGGTTATCACAGCAATCATCTCGAACTAAGCGAATGCAGCCGAGAATCGCATTGAGAGGAGTTCTCAACTCATGAGAAATCGTCGCCAAAAACTCATTTTTCAGTTGGTTGGCCGTTTTCGCTTCTTTCCAGGCCGTTTCTAACTCCTCTGCCCAAGCTTTCAAGCGTTCTACCATACTGTCGAGGGCTTCAGCCAGCCGGTTAAACTCACGAATGCTCAAGTTATGCGGAACTCGTTCCGTGGTAGCACGGCACTGAATATTCATCGCATAGTCTTGCAATTTTTCAATCGGGAGGGCCAAATCGCGAGTTAAGTAGAGGGTTGCCAGCAGGTTAGCGGCTAATAAACCCAAAATGAGGGTGAATAGAACGTTTTGAATCTCCTTTAATCCCGCCAGAGCATTGTCCAGGGGGGTGACGGCGAGGATCACCCATTTGCGTTGTTCCCCTGTGGAGAGGGGACTGGGAATGGCGGTATATCCCGAGAGTAATTCCATTCCCGCTTGATCGAAATTAAAGAGATGGAAAAAGTCCTGACGGTTTTGGAGGGCATTTCTAACAATATTTTCTAGGCGTTTGGCGTCTACTTCGTCCCGAATGTTTCGTCCAACGCGATTGAGGTCGTTGCCATGTTCGAGAATGGTGCCATCTTGGTCAATGACGACGGTGTAGCCCGTGAGGGAACCAGGTTCAATGCGGCGATCGCTGGCCCGTTGACCTAAAGTGGAGCGAATAGTTAAGGCATAGTCTGGAATCCCTGAATTATTGACCGCTAATGGATTAAGCTCATCCAAATACACGGGGGCGCTCAGAATCAATTTGAGTTGGTCGAAATAGCTGGGGTCATTTTGGGAAACGACTGGGGCCGACTCACCGGATGGGATATCCGACAGAACAGTTTTGATATGAACTCCGGAACCAGTCCCTGACGCAAAACTGCCTTGCTGTTGCCACATCTGCAAAATTTCATCGCTCAGGGGTTGATTTCCACAGGTACTCGCGAGCAGTTCTGCCGTTTGCACATCAGTCAGTTGAACGCATTGGACCTTAGTGGGTAATCGTTGGGCGAGTTGCTCGATATAAGTTTGGACAGCTGGCACCGAACCCGAGTGCAGCAGGACCGATTCGCTGGCTGTGAGTAGGTTCGCCTGGAGGGTTTCGAGGGATGCCTGAATGCTATCTCCTTTACGAACGGCGCTTTCGGTGAGGTTTTGGCGAGCGGTTTCGAGCAGACTAGAGCGTGCCTTGCGATAGGTCACATACTCCCCTAACAGCAAAACAGGGACGCTTAGGAGTAAAATCCGCGACAGCAGGATACGGCGAAAGGAGGATTGACCTGACTTAACCATAGGAAGTTTTTAGCGTTTAGGATGCAAGCCCCGGTGGTAACAACTCTGGAAACGCCCAGGTGAGTGGACATTTGTCCCTTGGATGTTACAGCTACGAGGCAGAACTTGTGTTACCAAAATTACGAGGCTGCTACAAACGGATGTTGTCATTAACCCAATTCTATGAAAGTTATTGTCACCCTGCTGATTGAATCCGACAACGGATGTCTCATACCTCATTCCTCATTATTTGTCGGGATTGGCAATGGCATGGAGGACAGAACAAATCCAGAATCGCGAACCTGTTGGCTCTAGCTCCCTGGGTTCAACCTCATGTTTTGAAGATGCGATCGCCGTTTCTGTGTCTTAGTTTTCCCCAAAATGTCCAGAAAATATTGGCGCTCATTATTGAATCGTCCAGATTTTTTGTCAACTTTACAACAATAGAGCGCCCTGCATGAGGAATCAAGTTTGAGCGGTCTTCAGAATCTACTGGACCTAACCCGGCTCCTCTTGATCTGTTGAGCGATGATTCTCAATCGAGCTTGACTGGGGGTAGGGTACGGTATAGTAGCTGGCAACCAAAGCCACCGCCAGCCACCAGAGCATATTGACTTGGGGTCTATACCAGACCGTATCAAAGGCTCCGTGGGCCATCATCCCTAGGATAATCGCGATCGCTGCAATTAGCCAATACCCTTGAGGGCTGGCTTTGGCTCGCAGGCGCTGGATCTGCCGGACTCCTTGGCGCAGGAGGACGAAAATCAGTCCTAAAAAGGCACTCAACCCAATGAATCCAGTTTCTACGGCGATTTCTAACGGCACGGAATAGGCGCTCAATGCGGTATATTTGGGCCGCATATAGAGGGGATAGATTTGGTTAAATGCAGTGTTGCCCGGACCGATCCCAATTATTGGGCGATCGCGAATCATTTCAAACACCGCATCCCAAACATTCATGCGGAAGTTATTGCTACTATCTTGGCGTCCCACTAACATACTGGCAGCCCGTTCTCGCACGGGTTCGACAAACATCAGGGCGAGGAGAATCACCCCTACCGTTGTTCCTAAAACAACAGGCATGGCCCATTTTCGCGAGGCTTCCGGTAGCTTGACACTCCACCAATAGACCAACAGCAGAATCAGAGTAAATCCCCCCACCACTAAGCCAATCCATCCGCCTCGACTATAGGTGAGGACCAGACATAAGGTGTTAACGAGGGTCATGGTCACGGCAAGGGCTTTGGGGACCCATCCGCGCCAAGCAAAAATTGCCGCAACCCCCAAAAATACCGCAGGCAAGAGATAGGCAGCCAGGAGGTTCGGATTGCCCAGGTAACTATAAACCCGGGTTACTTTCGCCATTGGAGAGTTGGGATCGGTCCAAGTTGCCAGGGCATCGGCCCCAAATCGCCATTGGCGGATGCCGTAGATACTGACAAAGGTGGCGGCGTGCAGGTAGAGGGCAATGATGAAAGCACGCAACTTGGGCGATCGCAAGACCCGCGTCAGTAAGGCAAACAGGAGTAAATATAGGGTGAGTTTGGTCCAGCCGACAAAGGCGGCCTTTTTCACCGGAGACATGGCAGTAGCGACGGTGTTGATCCCCCAATACAGCAAAATCAGCAAGTGAATGGGGGTAAACCCTGTGTTGTCATCATCGGCTAAGGTGACTAAGACCCAGTAGGCCCCGCAAGCGACCAATAACACGCCAATCAGGGCAGTGGAAACAAAAGGCCCCAAGAGAAAGAGCAGTCCCACTAACAAGGCGGCGATCGGGTCAGCCCACTGGATTAAGAAGCTAGAGCGACGCAGCGGGGCCAGAATACCGATCGCCTGGTGCAAGTAACTGGCGCTACTCCATTGATACAGGGATAAATTGGCTCCCCAACTGAAGATCGGTGGAAACAGATTTCTCATAAAATTCAACACCCAATGGAACCCAACAATGAAAGTTTTCCTCTGATTTAAGCTGCCCCTACTATACCCCTGGTTTTTACTCGCCAAGGCTTGAGGTTAACCAGAGGTTTAACCCAGAACGGGAATGGCTGGCGATCGCCTGGAGGGACCCCCAAACTGCTCCCTCCGTATGATTGATCCCCAACCGGACCCAGGAGCAACCGACTTTATGGTTATCCAATCGCTCCCCTCGTTTTCCCGGTTTCTCCACTGGAAACTTCCCCGGACTCCTGTTTAATTCTGCCGTCCAACCCGGCGATCGTCGCGGGGTTATAGAGTCAGGACAGTCAGGACAATTTTGACGAATATAGCCCCTTGCTCCGCCTAGATCTTGGCCCTCAGAACCCACTAACCCCAGGCTGGATGAGTCAGCAACTTTTCGATGACTCGAACGCCACGCAATTGATTAGACAAGGGTAAATGACCTCGGGGAGCCGTTAAATCCCAAGTGAATTCCCCTGGATATCTCGTCCAGGTATTGCCACTTTTCCAGCCAATTTTAGGCCAGAGTTTGTCCCAATTTTTCCCGACTCCCAGCCAAATTTCCCGCTGGACAGACAGGCCAAATTTCCCCTCAGAATAAACCTGCCAAAGCCGATCTAGAGTTTGGAGGTCCTCCACCGGAAATTTATCAATCTCCGTGAAATACAGCCATTTTCTTTCCATTGCTTGAGTTCCGGCCAGTTCGCAGAGTTTTTGCATACTCACCCGGTCTGCTGCTTGATAATCCTGTTTGGCCAGCAGTTCTTGCACGGGGGAATAATCAATGCCGCGCAATGATTGCAGGGAAACCACCCCATTGGGATAGGCAGTTTTCAAAAAATCCGCTATTTCTGGAGAATCACTTTTCAGCAATACTTGATAGATTTTTCCATCAATGAAATTAACCGAGTCCTTCTGACGCTCTTGCAAAAATTGCTTTAATATAATTAAGCCCGCTTCCCCAGTTGCGGAAATCTGTTCTATCAGTTGAAGCTGATTTTTCTCGGAGGCGGTTTTTAATTGAGATTCAAGGTCGGCTAAATTGGCGGAAGTTTCCGATAAAGATGACGTTGTTGGTTCACTCATACAAAATTGTTGGATATCGAATTAACAAACAGGTATTTTACTGGATCTAAAAGTAGGAGGCTTCAATGGGTTTAACCAGTAACTTCCTGGGGCATTAATTCTTTAATCCGAATAAAAAAACATAGAAGTCAAGAGAAACTGATCCGGTTAACTCGAACAGTGCAGGATATTCCTGCCCCCTTTAAGTTTAAGGACAAGCGAATTCCCATCGGGTTGATGGACTTGAACATTAGGGTGCTGTTCAGGTTAGGGCTTGAGAATAGAAAGAATTATACCAGTAGTGGAGGTCGGAACTTCGATTTTACAAAGTTCAATGCGGCCCCCATAGCCTTGTACCGTTGGGGCTTCCGGTAGACTCTCTACAGTCCAGTCTCCACCTTTAACGTAAATATCCGGCTTGAGGGCGTCTAGGAGGGTAATCGCAGTGGGTTCGTTAAAAATAATCACACCATCTACGGGTTTTAAGGCACAAAGCACTTCAGCCCGTTGGATTTCTGGGATAATGGGTCGCGCAGGCATACCCGGTTGGACGGGTTTGATCGTTTGGACCGAGCGATCGCTATTCAGACCGACCACCAGAGTCCGTCCCAAGGATTTGGCGGTTTGGAGATAACGAACGTGACCCACATGAAGGAGATCGAAACAGCCATTGGTAAAGACCAAGGGCCGCCATTGTTCGGGGTGAGCGGCGATCGCCTCCACCAGGGTAGAAATTGTGTAAAGACCAGGAATCATCGGTTTTTCTCAAACAGCAAACAGTAAAAATTTGATACCCCTCGGGTTCCCCCAAAACCTAGTTCGGTTCATGTTCACTCCCCGGTCGATATCCATGTTCAAAGGCAAAGCGCACCAGTTGGGAGCGATTTTCTAATCCCAATTTACTCAAAATTCGACTCAGATGAGTCTGAACGGTTCGGGGACTAATCACCAAGCGCGCTGCAATTTGTTTATTCGGATGACCTTGAATTACTTCCCAAAAGACTCGCGCTTCCGCAGGGGTCAGGGGAAGAGGTTCCGGTTGCATCGAGTTCAGGTCCTCGGACTGATCCCGATGGCAATGCCACCCCTCTGCCGGATCGTGAATCCGTTGCACCGACTCTTCCTCGGTCCTAGGCGGCGCAGTTTGCGGGGTAAACTGCTGCATCAACCGGATCATCTCGGCGTGAATCCGTCGCGATCGCTCTAATTGTGCCTCGATTTTCGCCACCAACTCTAAGGGTTCAAAGGGTTTAATCAAATAATCATCCGCCCCGATCGCGTGACCTTCTATGCGATCGTCCAGTTCTCCTTTACTCGATAGGAAAATAAACGGAACCAACTTCCCAGCGGGATTCGTGCGAAGACGCCGACAAAATTCAAATCCGTCCATCAACGGCATCATCACGTCTGATACCACTAAATCCGGTGGATCCCGCTTGAACAGGTTTAACGCTTCCACTCCTGAATCTGCTTCCTCAACTACAAATCCCTGTTTTTCCAAATGACGTTTCAGCATCATTCGCAGGGTTTTATCATCATCAACCACTAAAATTCGTTTCATCTGTGTGAGCCGCTACACCTAAGTTGCTGCTGGGTATCTCAGATAGGTTGACAGGTTTTGCTCTCATCATTCTAATCGCGCTCATCTTAGGGACTCCTGTGTGCAGATCTTCCAAGCCCTGAAGTTGCCACAGTCAGACCCCCGCACAAAGCGGAAATTGCGCTTAACCCTACAGACCCGATCGTTTGCCTTGGGACTCAAAAGAGACTAAGTTCCCTTCCCTCCTACTGATTTAGAGATACCCTCGAACTGATCACTCGGGTCATAAAGTGTTTGCTACAGGTCATCCTTAATTTTAGAATGTTCTTGTCGCAATTTGCCTCAAATCTGGCAGTTGGGATCACAGCAATCCGCGATCGTATCCTGAACAATGAGCGATTTTAACCCAGGACGTCTCTAAATGCAACTTTTCTGATATTCCCCAAATGCATTTTAACTGATTCCCTGCCTCCTCTGCTCTAATTCGAGCTAATAGTTTTCTTGGGGTACATTGGGTTAAACTCTGACCCAGATTTGGCTACCCGCTCAGTTTCTGCTTTAACAATAAATCGCTGAATTATAAACTCTTTATACTCCCTTATTAATCCCTTAAGAAAATTTGGCCCAAGCCGTCAAGGTCACCCCGGAAATCTCCCGGACTTTAAACCCATGAATAGCGCCGGTCCAGAAGAGTTAAGGGCTTGAGTTTTTACCTCCAAACTCTGGCTATTGAACCGACGCTTTAAAATAAATAAATTTTAAACTATCAAACCAGAAATTTTTGATTTTAAATAGGCTTTCCCACGGGAGAGGTTGGGAACAAAGATAAGCGCAATTCGCCTATCAAAGCCCTACCCCTCGTTAGGATAAATTACAAAATTACCGTAGGCGGATTCGGAACTAATCCCGAAATTTTTCCGCCAATCATTGCTGATTGGTAATCAAACATCGTCCCGCCATATTCCATTAACACCCGCATCAGTTCCATTTCAGCGCGGCGGGGCAACATGGTTTTCCAGGCTTTCAATCCTTCCAAAATCGTAGAGGCATTAAACGATGCCCCCCGGCGATGGGCGGCAACTTCCTGATTCTCTCCTCGCCAATTTTGAGGGACATAACCCAGAGGAATTAACATCGATTTTTCGACTTGTTCGAGTAATAATTCCAGGCGTTTAAATCGGTGAACCTCGAAGTCGGTGGGGTGATTTTCTACCCACTGTTTGACGGTGCGATCGCTGATTACTTCGGTTTTGAGGCGTTGGATCGCGGCAAACAGGGATTGACTGGAATCTTTGACACAAGATGTAGCAGGAGTTACCACCGAGGCCCCGTTTCCCGGTCCGGTGCGATATCGGGTTTCCATGAAGGCGAGTTCTTGGAGGATTGTTTGCATGGGGTCAAACCGGCGATCGCCCAATTGGTAGGGGACCGTCAGTTCAGGAATACGAATCACTACATCAGAAACCGGCAAGGTGTACATCCACCCCCGCTTAAAACTCCCCATATAGGAGTGCCAACGATCAGCACCGGCCACTACCCCTTCCCGGTTATGTCCATATACTTGGCGATATACTAAATTAAAGCGTAACTCCCCCGTAAATTCATCGGGTATCACTTGGGCAAATCCAAAGGCAAAATGTCCTGGAACCAGTCCCAGAATCGCCCGATCGCCCCGTTCTCCCCCGCGCCAACCGAAGGTATGCACCACCAAGCCCACATCCCCTTTATACCACAATTCGCGGGTGCGTTTTTGCATCAAATCTGGCGATCGCTGATTGCCATAGAGGATACCCCCATTGTTATCCACCAGGGTGCGTTCCATGCGATGCAAGGGAATCTGTTCCCACTTCGTTTCTACAAAGTGCTGGCGAGTTTCTTCCCGTCCACTTAACATCCGCGTCGGTGCAAGGGAGAGCGCGGCTGCGGGTTCAATGGCCCCGACAATAAACAATCCCTCTGGATCGCGATCGCCATAAATATACCATCCTTCAGCATTGAGGGGAGAAGTTTCAATATCGAGAATCGAACTTTGTTCGACCTGATGTCCGGGATGTAAAAATCCGGCATCCGGCAGGGCGATCGTTTCTTCTTTCCCGTCAAAATTTCGGGTTTGAGGATTATAGTGTCTAACGCGGTAGCGCTTGTCTCCTGCCGATGCTACAAATCGCACAAAAGCTTTTTGAACCCCGACAATTTGGATCGGTTCATCACCGATGCTCACAATCCAGGTATTTCCGACTTGTTCTACCGTCTGCACGTCTAGTTCGACCTGAATATCATCGTCGGGTCTAGCACCTGCTAGGGATTCTAAGGGGCTAACATTTGACCATCCCTCTAACCGGGTGGGGTGGATACTAAAATTCTCCATACTTTGACGAGTGGTTTCATCAAAGTGAATATCCGTAACTGCCCGGTTGATCCAGCTTTGATGAATTGAGTTGGAATGCCAGTTGAGCCAGACGGTTTGACCTTTGAGATGGCGGTAGGGTTCGGGGGTATTTTCGAGGGTGAGATAAACGCCGCCATCCCGGTGACGTTGTGCCAGGGAGGGTAAGATTAATTGTCCAGTCCATTGAGCGATCGGTCGGTATAGCTGACCACTGATTGAGTTCATGGTTGTCCTTGATAATTAAAAATGGGTAGAGAATATTCTGTTATGATTTACAAGAGGCGATCGCCCCTTCTGGAGAAAGTCGGCGATCGGTGAAAATTAGGGGTAGCAAAACAACCTGATTTATATTTGCTGTAAAATGATGCCGGATGAGAGATGGGCTAGGGAGCGCTTAAGGATTTTAATGGGGATTTCGAGGATTGCTTGCCGGGAACTCATCCTCGAAGACTCGACCCGACTTGGGGGACCCTCTATCGGGAGCATCGGAATAACTTTTATCTGGAATTGCTGACAATGATGCCATTGTCGGAAATAATTCGGAAATAACTGCGATCGCCGAGCGACTCTCCTTCCCGAGTCCGGATGAATGGCGTTGAAATTGCGCCCAAATCTGTTGAGACAAATCTGTTGAGAACAGTAGAGATTAACCCATGCGGTTTGAACCTCGTTAGCGGCTCAACAGATCAGAACCGGGAGCAATTTTTATTCATTAGGAATGGGGAGGAATTTGGCATTAAAAAGAAAGACGCCCCTAAAAGGAGCGCCTTAATTGTCAGGACTAAAACAGTTCCCCTCTTGGGGTAAGTTTTGGCAAGCAAAACCGTTAAAAAAGCCAATCGGAATCCGAACACAGCGCACCGAGTGGTGTGGGAGGGAATTCCTTTAACTAGGGGTATTGGATTGGGGTTCAAAGATAGTCGCGTAGGACTGAAGGATGCTGTTAACTTGAGTGAGCATTTCTTTGCCCGAACTTTTACCCAGAGCGACTCTACCCGGGAATTCTGGGCGGTCCAGATACCGGGCGATCGCCTCCTCGACTTGTTTGGAGATGAGCTCTTGCAGTTCATCCTTGGCTCGAACCCGCTGATAGTTTGCGCCTTCCTCCGTGGTTGCATAAAGGGGAGGAAGTCGGTTGAGTGCATAAGCGGCAATATCGCCGACATCCAGGGTCCGATCGCTTGTTGCCTCAATTTCGGCAACTCGGGCGATCGCCTCAGAGAGCACCAACTCTTCCATGACATTAATAAACTGTTTCCGTGGTAAAACCACCACTTCTCCAGTTAAGAGCGACCCCATCAGGCGATCCAAAGCCATGTACTCTTCAATAGACAGTTCTGAGGCGGTGTTGCAAATTCTGCCCACCTCAGCTTCCATTGCGGGCGTTAGATAACCATCTTGTAGTGCCTGTTCTACGATTTTTTCTATACTCATACTGCCTCGTTCTGCTCCACGGCACTTTTTTCAGTTGATCCAAGAGTTTCAAGGGGCGATCGCCTCATTGACAACTCTGCGATCGCCAGGACAACCCTGCACAGATCTTGCCCTACAATCCGCCTTACCCTAGCTCTACCTCCAGACAACTCCAGGATATCCCTAGTCAGGCGGCTTGACTGTACTCAATGCCTAATGAGAGTTATTCTACTCCCTCATATCGCCAGGGCACCGGATCGATGGATTGTCCATGAACGTATAATCCCCAGTGTAGGTGAGGTCCGGTCGAAGCGCCGGTTGACCCGACTGCCCCAATGACTTGACCCGCCTGCACCATATCGCCTTCCTGGACATCAATCCGACTCAGATGCAAATACAGGGAGGTTAAGCCCTGACCATGATCGATCCCCACGATGTTGCCATGAATTTCAAACCCTTCCGATTCCCGTCCCACCAAGGCGATTCGACCAGCAGCAGGAGCCACTACAGGAGAACCCTGGGATCCGGCATAGTCTACACCGCGATGGTAATAATCATCGGCAAACACCCCATTGTAATACCGACGGACTCCATAAATGGTGGTAATCGGTCCGTTATTGGGGCGCAAAAACGCACCATTCCAGAATTTCTCAGGAGTGACGAGTTTTTTAAATTCATCTACCCGGTCGAATTCCATATCGGTCCCTTCGAGGTCGTCTTTACCCGGGGGTAGCCAAATGGATTGGGTCGGAAACTCGCGATCGCTCACCCACACGGCAATATTGCGGGTTTGAGCCTCCCCTTCCACCCGAATTTCCCATCGTCCCGCTTGACTTAACGGCGTCGTGGGGATCATCGCCCGATACCGATTGCCCCCAAGGGGAAAAGCTGGGACCGGGCCATCAGGAGACATCACCGTTGGCGTGGCTGAATCTGAGGCGTCAGTTGAAATCACCACGGAGAGAGTATCCCCCAGTTGCGGATTCTCTGGTTCCACCTGGACTTCTAACGCTTGCACCGAGTTGGCAAGGGCTAAGAGTACCGAAACCGTCAATCCAATCACCGGGGCCGTTTTGGTTTTGACTTGTTGTTTTAGCCAGGGATTGGCCCCTCTGAAGAGCCAACCCAGCATCCCAGGGGCGATCGGATTTGAGCTATGCAGGTGAGTCATGATTCTTCTATTCGTCTGTTTTAATCGTGCTAGATAGACTTACGGGCGATCGCGCTAAGTTCCACATTTTATCACGCCCTTTCTGGGGAGGATGGGGAGGATGGGGAGGATGGGGAGGATGGGGGAGATGGGGAGGATGGGGGAGATTGGGGAGATGGGGAGGATGGGGGAGAAGTTCAACGTCCCGCCTTCAGTCGTTCTCTTCGTTTGTAGTAACGACTTCAGTCGTTCTCTTCGTTTGTAGTAACGACTTCAGTCGTTCTCTTCGTTTGTAGTAACGACTTCAGTCGTTACTACCATCATCCCTCATGCTTCCCCATCCTCCCCCATCTCCCCAATCTCCCCCATCCTCCCAATCTCCCCCATCTCCCCAATCTCCCCCATCTCCCCAATCTCCCCCATCATCCCTCATGCTTCCCCCCAAAAATCGTTATGCTGAATTGTTATAACCCGTAACATTTCTCTCATTTTTGACAAACACCCGTGCAAGAAGACTTTAGACTCATCCTTGACTTAGTAACGATGCTGGCCGCTGCTGCTAGTGGTGGTTTATTCGCGTCCCTCCTGGGCCAACCGGCTATTTTGGGCTACTTACTGGGGGGAATCGTCGTGGGTCCTGCCGGTTTGGGATGGATCAAAGAACTGATTCAAGTGGAAACCCTAGCTCAATTTGGCGTGGCCCTACTATTATTTGCCCTGGGAGTTGAGTTTTCCTTTGCAGAACTTAAAAAAGTCAAAGGGATTAGTCTCGGGGGTGGCACTCTCCAGATTGTCTTAACCATCGCCGTCACCACCTTCGTTTCTCTGGTGATGGGTTGGTGTACCTCTTGGTCCCAGGGCGTCTTTTTGGGGGCGATTCTCTCCCTGTCCTCCACCGCTGTGGTCCTGAAATGTTTGATGGAACGTAACGAACTCCCCACCCTACAGGGTCAGGTGATGCTGGGGATTTTGGTAGTCCAAGATTTAGCCTTGGGGTTCATGTTAGCGGTGTTACCGGCCCTGAACGAACCCCCGGAGGCGATCGGGATGGCGGTGCTTTCTGCCGTGGTGCGAATTGCCCTGTTTGCCGTGGCAGCAGTCGCGGTGGGGTTATTCCTCGTTCCCCAGTTGCTGCGGTTTCTGGCAAAAACGGAGAGTCAAGAACTGTTTTTACTCGGGGTGATTGCCTTATGTTTGGGAATTGCCTTAGTCACCTACTACTTGGGGTTTTCCATTGAAATGGGGGCCTTCGTTGCGGGGTTGATGATTTCTGAGGTGGAATATGCAGACCAAACCCTCACCTATGTCGAACCTCTGCGAGATATTTTGGCGGCCCTGTTTTTTGTGTCCGTGGGAATGCTGATTGACCCATTGTTTCTCTGGCAGAATCTGGAACTGATTCTGGGGTTAGTCTGTTTGGTGTTTGTGGGCAAATTTTTAATTATCACCCCGATTGTGACCAGCTTTGGCTATCCCCTTAGAACGGCGTTGATTGTGGGGTTGGGACTGGCGCAAATTGGGGAATTTTCCTTTGTGTTGACGGC
Source organism: uncultured cyanobacterium (assembly GCA_963821735.1). GTDB lineage: Bacteria > Cyanobacteriota > Cyanobacteriia > Cyanobacteriales > Laspinemataceae > Laspinema. Next base: position 47,698 of record CAWGFK010000028.1, on the reverse strand, counting down.
CCAGGGACTGGCGACGGGGTTGGTTTCCCGTCCGGTGTATTTGTTGATTTTAGGGACGACTGCGGTAACTCTGGTGGTGACACCATTTGTGTTGCGACTGGTGCCGAAATTGCTGGATTGGGCGGAGAATCAGGTCTGGTTGAAGCGATTTTTTGAGGATACCAGTGGCCCCCAGGCTGTTTCCGAGGAGATTCCTTTGCCCGATCGCGTGGTGGTTTGTGGATATGGACGGGTGGGGAAAAAAGTGGTCCAACTGCTGCAAGCGCATAACTATCCGTTGGTGGTGATTGATAGTTCCGAACGGGCGATCGGGCAACTGCGGGCGGCGGGAATTCCCTATATTTATGGGAATGCGGCATCGTTGCACGTTTTGGAGGCAGCGGGAGTGGATCAGGCGAAGGCGGTGGCGGTGGCCCTGCCGGACCCGATGAGTACGCGGTTGTGTCTGAAGCGATCGCTGGAGTTATCGCCAGAATTAGATGTGGTAGTCCAGGCGAACCAAGAAAAGGAGATTGAACTCCTCTATCAATTGGGGGCCTCGGAAGTGGTGCAATCGGAATTTGAGGTGAGTTTAGAACTGGCGACTCATTTGTTACTGGGGGTGGGATTGCCGTTGCCGGGGATTCGGCGAGAAATCGAACAAATTCGCAGTCATCACTATTTAGAATTACGTCCGGTGCGATCGCCCGAGGAAGTCTCCCGGGAGTTACAGGTGGCGGCATTGGATATGAACAGCAAATGGTATCCCCTACCGGAGGGGTCTCCGTTGGCAGGGATGACCTTAGAACAAACGGATATGCGCCGACTCAGTGGGGTGAGTTTAATGGCAATTCGTCGCGCCAATGGGGAAGAAATCGACTATCCCACGGCGGATACAGCCTTGGTGACGGGGGATAAACTCCTGGTGGTGGGACAAGCGCAAGAACTGACCACCTTTGAGCAGTTAGCCCGGGGAGAGGTAGCGATTCCCCAAGAAAATCGCTCCTGTCAATGGCTGATGGTCCCCGAACAGAGTCCAATCACCGATAAAACCTTGGCGCAACTGGATTTACGGGCGGAGTATGAGGTGCAGGTGCAAGCGATTCGCCGGGAAGGGCAGTTTATTAGGTTTCCTCATGGAGGGACTCAGGTGCAAGCGGGCGATCGCCTCCTGCTGTGCGGCAGTCTCCTCTCCCTGAAACGCCTCCAACTGGGGTTGGCAACAAATCAGGACCAATCGGGTCCCATAACGGTTGCCCTGAACAAAGCTCACCAAAGTGAACCGCTAAAGGAGGGATTACCCAGCGATCGGGGTTAGGGGGGATTCTCCGGTATGGGCAAAATCAGCCCAAACCGGACAAGGGTCAAGATTTGGGTTTCAGATAAACAATGGAATGACGCCAGACGATGGTTTGTTTGTCGTAGTGATCCAGGATAGAAATGCAGTGTTTATCTTGCCAGAAAATTTTACCGGCTAACAAATCTCCGGTGACCAGTTTGAGTTCTATCTCGTGTTTGTCTTTAATGAAATTTTGAACTTGGCGAATGCTAGGTAAGTTAGTATCGAAGTCAGACATGATTGGGTCTCAACGAGAAAAAATTTGGCATCAAAATCGAAGCACATCGGACAAAATTCAGGCAGGCCGGATATTTTGCCTCGATGTTAAGCACTCAACCGGCTCTATGAATCATGTTAACCTGTCCGGGAATCAACTCAGGCCCAGTCAGGATTCACACCCGGAATAGCCTTCAGGATGTGAGGGATGGGGACTGCGATCAAGCTTTTCCGTGGGAATAAAGATTCCGGTCCCAAAAGTGGGAACTGTAACATCGGGTATTATCAGATAAAACCAGGACAAGAACCCGAACATTTCGCGAGTACAAGCCATGACGTTAGAGTTTACCAAATATCAAGGTTTGGGAAATGATTTCATTCTGATTGACAACCGTCAGAACCCGGAACCGATGATAACGCCTTCCCAGGCCGAACAGTTATGCGATCGCCACTTTGGCATCGGTGCTGATGGGGTAATTTTTGCCCTTCCGCCTACGGAACCGGACACCGACTACACCATGCGAATCTATAACTCCGATGCCTCGGAACCGGAAATGTGCGGGAATGGCATCCGCTGTTTAGCACGGTTTCTCGTGGACTTGGGCGTTCCCACCCGCAGTTCAGCGACGGGAACCGGAGAATATCGCATACAGACCCTAGCAGGGGTGATGACCCTAACCCTGAAATCCGACGGTCAAGTTACGGTAGATATGGGCCTGCCTCGGTTGCTGAGTTCAGAAATTCCCACAACCCTTTGTCCTCCAGAGGAAAAGGCGATTAATGTCCCCTTATCCGTGGCCGGAAAGACCTGGGATGTGACCTGCGTCAGCATGGGAAATCCCCACTGCATTACCTTTGTAGAGGATGTGGAGGCCGTGGATTTGGCGGTAGTTGGTCCTCAGTTTGAGAATCACCCGGCCTTTCCGAAGCGGACTAATACGGAATTTATTCAAGTGATGGGGCGATCGCATCTCAAAATGCGAGTTTGGGAACGGGGGGCCGGTGTCACCCTCGCCTGTGGGACCGGGGCCTGTGCCACCTTGGTTGCAGGGGTCCTGACGGGTCGATGCGATCGGCAAGCGACCATCGAACTCCCCGGTGGCCCTCTAATCATCGAATGGTCTGAATCCGATGGCCGACTTTACATGACTGGTCCTGCCGAACGGGTATTTTCAGGCCGGATCTGAGATCCGCGCCTACATCCAGATCGCAACACTAATCACAATACGGAGAACAGAGATGGGTGGAGGCATTTACCTCATACAAGACGAAGACCGGCTTGTAGAAATGATAGAACAAGCCTACGACAACGAAGATCGACTGCAAGAATTACTCGAAAAATATCCTAACCTAATCGCCGGAGACCAAATTGACCGGGCGACCCCTCGCCAATGGTTATTAATTTCCCGGGAAATGCCGCTACCGGCAGAGGATGAAGTTAATGGTCAATGGTCCTTTGAACATTTATTTATCGACCAAAATGCCATTCCTACCTTAGTGGCCGTCAAACATACTCAAGATACCCGAATTCGCCGGGAAATTGTCGGTCAAATGTTAGAATATGCGGCCAATGTTTTAATCTATTGGCCCATTGAGTCCATCATTACTCAATTTGAATCCAATTGCCGCGATGTCGGTCGCGACCCTGAACAAGTCTTTGAAGAATTTCTCGGAGTCGATGCTCATGAGGACCGCTTCTGGGATAAAGTCAAAACCAACCTCCAAGCTGGAAAACTGAGATTAGTTTTTGTCTCCGATGAAATTTCTCCTGAACTCAGACGAGTGGTCGAATTTCTCAATGAACAATTAGACCCGACGGAAGTCTTGGCCCTGGAAATTAAACAATATGTCAGCCAAGATGGACTTAAAACATTGGTTCCCCGAATCATTGGTCAAACCGCTGAAGCGCAACAGAAAAAAGCCAGTGCAACTCGCGAGAGACGTCGCTGGGATGAAGCGTCTTTCTTTCATGAATTTGAAACTCGCCAAGGTTATGAAGAAGCGCAAATGGCCCGCCAGATTCAACAATGGGTCCGACGTCACGAACCGTCCGTGGAAGTCGTCTGGGGAACTGGGGAACTCTATGGCGGGTTTTTGGCAAAATTAAAGCAAAAAGGTCGCAAATCCATTGCCTTATTTACTGTAGATATTTCGGGTGATTTTGTGATTTCTAGTAGCAGTTATGCCACTCAACCCCCGTTTGATTCCCCAGAAAACTGGCAAGAATTGCGCTCTCGTTTCAGTTCGATTGGCTTGTCCCTTCCCGCTGATTCCAGTGAAACCCGATTACCGACCTTTCCCTTGTCTACCTTACAAGATGAAAGCGCCCTGCACCAGGTTCTGGAAACCTTTGAATGGATTGTGGAAAAAATCCAGTCTGGGAGTTAACAAAATACCCTCACGTTTTCCGGTGGGGCAACTTATAGAAAAGCCTGCCGAGGCGGGCTAAACAGTCCCCTTCGGGGCAATGAATCAGCCAACAGTAGAGGCTTGGAAACCAAGCCCACCGAGGGTTTGGAGACTAAACCCCTACCTGGGTTGCATCAGGTGAACCCAATCCTCAATTTTCACAAAAAAAATTCAGGAGTCTAATTGCTCACAATTCGTTAACCTGAATTGCTGTTAATTCTGACTCCTGAAAGGGAATGGTTTTTGAGGTTGATTCAGGATTATTCGATATCCAGAACCACTCCAGTTAACCCGTTGCGCTGAAGCAATTGCATCATTTCATCAACTTTATCTTGGGTGGCAAAGGCTCCGACCTGCATCACCATCCGACCATTAATTCGGGTCCGGAAGGCATCGGAAACGACGCGACGGACCCGGGCTTGTTCGCTGCTACTGGTGGCATTAACAATCACCCGATAGCGCAGTCCTAGGGCGGCAGCACGGCTCGGAGGTGACGGGGGTCCATTGTCCGGGCCGCCACTGGGAGCACCCACCACGGGGACTCCCGCACCTCCATTTCCGATCGGGGGATTGCCATCGGGAACGGGTAGGAGGTTGGGTAGAGTATCCCCGGGTCGATTCCCGATCGCCGGTGCCGGTGCAGGGGTTCGCGGTGCTGGTGCTGGTGCTGGTGCGATTCGCGGTTTGGGGGGGCGGGACCGGAATGGGGATGGCTTCACCGGGTGCGGGAACCGGCAAGCTCACCGTCGCCGATAAGGGCGGGGGAGGCTGAGGCGTTGTGGCAGTTGGACTCGGAAAAGAGGCCGGGGTTGCTGGTGGTGTGGGGGCCGGAGTCGCGGAGGGCAGGGGTAAAGGGCGTGGCGGTGCTGTGGCAATCGGGGCGCTGAGATTGGGGTTGAGCGTCCCATTTAGGTCTAAGCGTCCACTGGTGCGATCGCTGGCAACTTGATTCCCAAACGCCGGAATAATCTCTTTCGTCGCACTCCCATTAATATCCATCTGCCCGTTATTGCGGACCACATTCCCCCCCGGATCTCCAGAAGTCCCCATATCTGGACGAGAATTGCCAACGGCAACCACCCCATTTTCCTGATTGGTTTCAATCTGATTATTTCGCAACACGGGACGAGCGAATCCATGAATCACCACCCCATCTCGATTCTGCCTCACCTGATTCCCTGTCAAGATGGGTTCAGATTTTTGGCCGATATTGATTCCGAATCCAGTGCGCTCAAACACATTCTCCACAAGCTGGGGTCGGGAGGTTCCATAAATGGTGATGCCGTTTGCCCCATTTTCCACAAAATGATTGCCCTGAATTCTGGGTGCGACTATTGCCCACGACGGAAATTCCATCATGTCCGCTGCCGGTGAAGGTGTTATCCGTGACATCCATTGAGGCGGATTCCACCCATAAGGCATAACCGCTGGTGTTGTCATTGGTCAGGGTGATGCCGGAGACCCTGGCTCCATCAGCAGCGACAAGACCCACATTTTGACGGGCCGAAGTCCGACTGAGGTAGAGACCCCCGCCTTGGATAATGATTCCGCGTCCTCGGGTGCTGGTATCTCCTTCCAGGGCTACTTGGGGTTTGAGCATTAGGGGAAAGCTCTCCCCCGTTTCAGCGCTATAAGTGCCGGGACTCAGCCGGATCGTGGTGTTGGGCTTGGCTTGCCGCAACGCTTGAGTAATGGTTTTAAAGGGTGCGGATTCGCTTCCGTTGCCACTGGAGTCATTCCCCTGAGTGGGATTGACAAATAACTGGGTTTGTGAGGCCACTTCGGCCCCGGAATTTTGGGCGGTTTGGAATTCGGGAATGCCTTGGGCGATCGCCGTTGGCCCATAGAACCAGAACAGCGCAGTCGTCGCCACTCCCAACGGGGCCACGATGCGATACTTATCTGAATGCGATTGATGGGGGCTTCTGAAACTCACGACTCTCCTCCTATCTTCTCCTAAACGAATCACCAAAAGCAGTTGCAGTTCATCCGATGTAGATGCCGATAAAATGCCCGAGTGTCAATTTCCTCCCTCCTGATTATCCAATGAAATTAACGGATGTCTAATTTTTTGTGCCACAATAAATTTCACCGCATTAAAAAAAATTAAAAAAGCGGACAAGATATTATAAGTTTGCATCATAGAGTTCCTCAATGTTCACGCCTCATGGGAAACGTTAAAACAGACTGTTCGGATCGAGCAATGAAAGGGGGTTTCGATGGCTGAAAAAAACAGCGGTTTAGCAAGGGTGTCAGATTTAGGGACCCTCCAGTTGCAACCGGCGCTCTGTCGGATTTTAGATGCCAATTTAGACCGGGCGCGAGAAGGTTTGCGGATTATTGAAGAATGGTGTCGCTTTGGCCTGCAAAGTTCATCTCTGGCTAATGAGTGTAAGGCCATGCGCCAGGAACTTGCAAGTTGGCACGCACCGGAACTGCGGGCGGCCCGGAATACCCCAGGGGACCCCGGTACAGACCTCAGCCACCCCCAAGAAGAAGAACGCTCTGGCATTGAGTCCCTGTTGCAGGCGAACTGCTGTCGGGTGGAAGAAGCCCTGCGGGTCCTGGAAGAATATGGCAAGCTTTACCATCCGGATATGGGCGCTGTGTTTAAGCAGATGCGTTACCGCGTTTATACCCTGGAAAGTAACTTAATGGCTTACCGGCGTCGTCAGCTTTTGGATCAATCCCCTTTATATCTGGTTACGTCCCAGAATGACAAGTTATTTGCCGTGGTAGAAGCGGCCCTAGAAGGGGGCTTAACCCTGGTTCAGTACCGTGACAAAAATACAGATGATGGAGAGCGTCTCCGGAATGCGGAACGACTTCGCCAAATTTGTCACCACTACGGGGCGTTATTTATTATGAATGACCGGGTGGACTTGGCCTTAGCGGTAGATGCGGATGGGGTTCATCTGGGACAACAGGATATGCCGACTGCCTTTGCTCGTCAGTTGCTTGGCCCTCAACGTTTAATCGGTCGCTCTACCACGAACCCGGAAGAAATGCAACGGGCGATCGCTGAAGGGGCGGACTATATTGGGGTCGGTCCGGTGTATGAAACCCCCACAAAACCGGGTAAAACCCCAGCGGGTCTAGCCTACGTCCGCTATGCTTCGGAGCATTCTTCGGTCCCCTGGTTTGCGATCGGTGGCATCGATATGCACAACCTGACCGATGTCCTCGATTGTGGTGCAGAACGGGTGGCGGTGGTGCGCGGCATCATGGATGTGGAACAGCCGACATTAGTTACCCAATATTTTCTCTCTCAAATGAATCGGATTCAAACCCTGAAAGCTGTTGAACAACGGAATGTCCAGTCTCATGCCTGAAATAGCTTTACAAGTTAATGGTGAAACCCAATCTTGTCCCCCGGGACTGAATCTCCCACAGTTCCTAGAACAGTTGGGGTTAAATCCTCGGTTGGTGGCGGTGGAGTACAACGGGGAAATTCTCCATCGGCAATTTTGGGAGGGAACTCAGATGCAGCAAGGCGATCGCCTGGAAATTGTCACCATTGTCGGCGGCGGCTAAGGGTCCAAGGGAAGCAATTGCAACACCGGCGGCGGTTAAAACCTAGCCCTGAATGGGTGGTAAATTTAATGCCGAAAAATCGTTATTTCTTGTAGGGGCGCAATGCTTGCGCCCTTTGTAGGGGCGTAAGCATTGCGCCCCTACAAATAGTTGACAGTATTGCTGGTGCAAAATGTAGAGGCGATTCGTGAATCGCCTCTACAAGGGCGCAAGCATTGCGCCCCTACAAATACACCTTGATAGGGTGTTGCAATGGGTACAAGACTCAGATTGATGAAAAAACCCCAAGGTTCGGCTATCCTCCCCCAAATCCGTTGGGATTTCGAGTTCGGTTGGCAGAGGAAAACGATACATTAGAAGGGAGGCAGAAAGTTATGATCTGCCTGCCGACTCCCAAATCCCAGAACGGTACTGATATAGCCGGTACGTTCTGAGTCGGAACCCTTTTGATGAGAATCGGACTTCCTAGCTGCTTTATGTATAGAAAACTGCTTTCAGCAATTAAACCCTTTTTCAAACCCCTCCTGGCGATCGCCTTGGTCGTCGTTTTGGTCCTCGGTAGCGCCGATGCCGCCTTTGCCGCTCGTTCTGGAGGACGCATCGGGGGCGGTTCCTTCCGTGCGCACCCTCTCGTCCCTATTCTTCCCCAACTCGCACCTATCAACCCGGGGGTGGTGGCTATTATCCCGGTGGGGGTGGATTTGGATTTCCCTTCCTGCTGCCGTTCTTTGGCTTTGGCGGCGGTTTTGGAGGATTGTTCGGGATCTTCATTGTGATCGCCCTTGCCAACTTCTTGATGCAAGCGTTCCGCCGTGCGGGTAGCGAAGAAACTGCGGAATACACGAATAATCCGACAGTGGCGATCGGGCAAGTCCAAGTCGGACTCTTAGCCGAAGCGCGAGAACTGCAAGCCGAACTGGATAAACTCGCCATGACTGCCAATACCGGGTCTGCCGAAGGGCGCGCCCAAGTCCTGCAAGAAGTCAGCCTCGCCCTCTTGCGCCATCCCGAATACTGGGTTTACGGTGCCACCCAATCGGAAAAAACCCGGTTAGCGGTTGCCGAAGCCAAATTTAACCAACTCGCCCTCGCAGAACGGTCCAAAGTCCAAGAGGAAACCCTTTCCAACGTCAATAACCAGTTACGCGACGGCAATGCAACCAAGTCATTGCCCACCGATGAAAACGGCGAACTGGTGAAAACCGAAATGGAAGCACCCAGCGAATATATTGTGGTGACCCTAGTAGTTGGCACATTAGGTAATTTGCAACTCCCCACGATTAACAGTTCCGACCAAATGCGCCAAGCCTTAAGTCAAATTGGCGGCATTGGTAGCGAACAGTTGTTAGCCTTCGAGGTCCTCTGGACGCCGCAAGCGAAAGGAGATACCTTGACCACGGATGATATGTTGACCTACTATCCCAACCTACACTTGGTATAAATTCACTGCGTTGAGCAGTTGAATGAAAAGATTAAACCACAGATTTCACGGATTTTCACAGATTTTTTTCTGTATCATCTGTGTAATCTGTGGTTTAATTATTAGATAGGGAACCACAGATTACACAGATTTTCACGGATTTTTTTGGGTCAACTGTATGAGCCTCTGCATCAACCCCCACTGCCGTCAACCCGATCGCCTCGATAATATCAATAACCGTTACTGTCAAAGTTGCGGTTCTGACTTATTTCTGAATGAGCGTTATCGGGTCATGCGGCTATTGAGCGATCGCAGCCGTTTTGCCAATATTTACGAAGTATTTGAGCAGGGGACGCCAAAAATCCTAAAAGTTCTCAAGTCAGAGTGGAATAGCGACTTGAAAGCCGTTGAGTTATTTAAGACAGAAGCAGAAGTTCTGCGTCAACTCTCTCACCCCGGCATTCCCCAAGTAGAGGGGTACTTCCAGTATCAAACCCAATCGGGTTTTGGGATGCACTGCATGGTCATGGAAAAAATTGACGGGGTGAATTTAGAACAATGGTTAGGGCAGCAGAATTCTCAAGGGATTACCCAGGAACAAGCGATAAAATGGTTGAAAGAAATTGCCCAAATTTTACAGTTTGTCCATGAACAGCATTTTTTTCATCGAGATATTAAACCTCTGAATATTAGGATTCGTCCCAATGGGCGATTAGTATTAATTGACATCGGCACAACGCGCCAGGAAACTTATACTTATTTAGCGAACGTGGGCGGGATTGGTAGCATTACGTCGGTCACTTCTGCTGGATATACGCCACCGGAACAGCAAAATGCTCAACCGTTACCGCAATCTGATTTTTTTGCCTTGGGACGGACCTTTGTCCATTTATTAACCGGCCAACATCCTTTGATGTTTTATGATGCTCATAATGATACTTTTAACTGGCGCTCTCATCTGCCGGGAATCTCGCCCCTGTTATTAGATTTTATCGATAATTTGATGGAGCGAATTCCCCGCAAGCGCCCGATGAATGCTCAGGCGTTATGGCATGGCATTGAGGAACTGGAAAAACAATTAATACAACCGCCTCAGCCACCCCTAATAGGTGAAGTAAGCGGGGACAATTATCTGCCAGAAAATCCTTGTGTTATTAGTAAAGCGACTGATTGTGTTAACACCCTAACAAACACCCTAACGGGTCATTCTCTCGGGATTAATTCTGTAGCCATTAGCCCGGATGGGCAGACCGTTGTCAGTGGCAGTTATGACAAGACTATCAACATCTGGAATCTGGCCAACGGGAATTTAATTCGGCACCCTAGTGGGTCATTCTAGGGGAGTTTTGTCTGTAGCCATTAGCCCGGATGGACAGACCCTTGTCAGTGGCAGTGATGACAAGACTATCAACATCTGGAACCTGACCAAGGGGAATTTAATCCACACCCTAGCGGGTCATTCGCGTCATTCTCTGGGGTTAATTCTGTAGCCATTAGCCCGGATGGGCAGACCGTTGTCAGTGGCAGTTATGACAAGACTCTCAAAATATGGAATCTGGCCAACGGGAATTTACTCAGCAGCCTAACGGGTCATTCTAGCGTAGTTTTGTCTGTAGCCATTAGCTCCGATGGGCAGACCCTTGTCAGTGGCAGTGATGACAAGACTCTCAAAATATGGAATCTGCCTAACGGGAATTTAATCCGCAGCCGAGCGGTTCATTCTTACGGAGTTTTGTCTGTAGCAATTAGCCCGGATGGGCAGACCCTTGTCAGTGGCAGTTATGACAATACTATCAAAATCTGGAATCTGGCCAACGGGGAATTTAATCCGCACCCTAGCGGGTCATTCGGGGGCGGTTTATTCTGTAGGCATTAGCCCGGATGGGCAGACCCTTGTCAGTGGCAGTGTAGACAATACTATTAAAATCTGGAATCTGGCCAACGGGAATTTAATCCGTACCCTAGCGGGTCATTCTAGCTCAGTTTGGTCTGTAGCCATTAGCCCGGATGGGCAGACCCTTGTTAGTGGCAGTGCAGACAATACTATCAAAATCTGGCGAGGTGAATAAAGGAGGCTGGGAACCGTAGTAAATTAACCACGGATTACACAGATTTTCACGGATGTTTTTCTGTGTAATCTATCTCAAGAGGAAACTCCTGTAGATATTGGCCAGAAAAAATTCTAACTTTGTATAAGATACTGAAAGTTTGGCTTGAATTTTCCCAAAAAATTCAATAGCAAACTACTCGTTCCAAACGATATAGCCCTATCCCTAACTTGATTCAAGGCGTTTGATTCAGATGTATCTCGGCCTGTTTTCGATCTACCCAATAATTATCTATCACAAATTAATCGGGATGTCAAGGGTGCTAACCCAAAAGGTTTTAAAAGTTGTTTCTCCTCACGGTTTTTACTTTACTACGCAGATTAAGCCAAAGATAGGGCTAACCAATCGGTTAGTTTTTAACCTATCCGAAAGATCAGCCCTCACCTGACTCTGGGTGGGAAATACTGTACTTTTGGCTAGGTGTCGCGCCAAACTGTTGCGGGGCTGTACTTCTGGGGATGGCTTTGGTAAAAAAATAACCACAGATTACACAGATTTTCACGGATTGTTTTCTGTGAAATCTGTGTAATCTGTGGTTTAGTTTAGGCTGATTCTTTGATTTCTGGAAGGGTTGGGGTTTCGGGGGTGGGTTTGGTGGAGAGTTGATTCAACTGTCCGCCAAATTGGCGTAGTTCAAAGAGTTTGACTCCGATTTGATATTCATATTGACTGAGCAATCGTCCATAAATGTACCCGGCTTTGCCATCCAGAAACCCTAGTTTAAGGATGTAGAACCAAATAAATCTCAGGAGGGGTTTGAAGGGGAGGCGCACCCAGACGGTTTTTAGAAAGCGTTTGCGTTGGACGGCATCGCCGAAAAAGTTTGCTCCAATGGTGCCACTGTCGTCTTTTCCGCTGAGGAGGTTATAGTAAACTCTTGCTTCCCAGTTGGAGTAGCGATTATGGCGTTCCAACCATTGATAAATGTCTCGAAAGTCTTCATGAATCATGTCTGCTTTTAAGTATGCAGCGGGACGATCTAAGATGACGTGCTCGTGTACTTCGTTATCGCCGGTGTTGGGAACGTCTTCGGTATTTAAGTTTTCATATCGGCCTTTTTGATGGCGGAATAAACGTAGATTCCAGTCGGGATATTTGCCACCAAAGCGAATCCATTTGCCGAGGAAGAAGACTTTCCGATTGAGATAATAGCCATCACAGTTGGGATTTTGGATGGCTTGGGCCATTTCTTCCCACAGTTCTTGGGGGATGCGTTCGTCACAATCGACGATTAGGACCCATTCGTTGCGAAAGGGGAGGTTTTCTAAGGACCAATTTTTCTTTTTGGGCCAGCCACCGTTAAAGTGGAATTGAACAACTTTTGCCCCCCAGTTTTCGGCGATTTCAATGCTCCGATCGCTACTTTGGGAATCGACTAAAAAAACTTCATCGGCGGGTTCGAGACTCGCTAGGCAAGCCGGGAGATTGGCTTCTTCATTTTTAGCGGGAATCAAAACAGAAATTGGAATTTTTGAGGGTGTCGAGGCCATGATTATCTGGTTTAACTTAACGCAAGCTTACAGTGTGGATAACAGGTTGATTTTGGACCCGCAGGGGTTAAGGGTGATTCTTAAACTTATAGAGTAGGGGGCGTTCTTCGGGGGTTAAGAGTCGGTGAAAGTTACGATCGCCCTCGATACTCCTGAGCCTGTTCTGCCAATCTCGTTCATCCTCCTTCATCCTCGTTGATCTCCATCCTAGGCACATTCCAACCTCCGATTCGCTCTATCTGGTTTTAACCGGGTTCGGCCCGATCGCCTGAATGCTTCTCCCCAGCCGATGTGGATATGGATCCGGCAAATGGAGAACCCAAAAACAGGGAGCGTAATGCTGCGCTTAAATAACCAATCTGACCGTAAGCGTACACCAAGTTGTCAAAGCTTAAGGCCGGATCTCGAACATATTTTAAAGATTTATAAACGCCCCGCAGCACTTTTTCACCGCCATTACTCAACTGTCCGATGCCAGCGCGTCCGGTGAGTTGTTCGCGGTAACACTCGCTAATCCCCTGCCACCATCCACGACTCAAAAACCAACTGCGCTTTAACCGTTCTGGGGCCACGTTATGGGCGGCAGTCGCCTCCGGGAGATAAGCAACTTCCCACCCTTGATTCAGGGCCAGTTCAGTCATGTGGAGTTCTTCGTTGGACAGCAAGGATTTCCCCACGCGACCCAGATTCAAATCAAAACCCCCCACTTTTTCCAGAAACGATCGCCGAATCGAGTAATTTAACCCTCTCGGAGTCAAACCCGGTTGACGAATCAGGGTAATTTGGTCCCCGAGGTCATAAGCACCTAAGTTCTCTGCTAGACCCGGAGACAGCCAAATTGGGGGCTCAACCCCTTTGGGCCAAATTAAGGTAACTTTCCCCCCAGCGATCGCCAACTTTTCATTTTCTTGATACGCATTCCACAGGATTCGCAACCACTGGGGAGAGGCGACTGCATCATCATCCAGATAGGCCAAAATTGCACTATTAGCCTGCTTAAATCCCGTATTGCGGGCGATGGACAATCCCAGGGTGGGTTCATAAATGTATTTAACGCGGGAGTCTGACTCCCGTTGGGCGACGACCTCTTTGGTGCGATCGCTCGACCCGTTATCCACCACTATAATTTCAAAATTGGGGAAATCTTGCTGGAGTAAGCTATCAATCGCATCACCTAAATAGATGTCTCGATTGTGGGTACAAATAATTGCAGAGATATCGGGCTGTGGCATAAATGGGTTACTCCGATTGAGTCTAGCTCCTGTGCTGAGTTGTTAAATCCTGCCGGTGGGAATTGAGTCCCAATCCAGTTCTCAAAGACCTATTTTCCTCTTTAGCCCGCGCAGGCGGGCTTCGTTCGTATAGCCCCAGCCTTTAGGCTGCGGGTTTTTTGAATCTACTCTGGGTTATCATGCGGCTTTTCAGTAAACAGACCCAGTGCCCAGGCGGTCTGTGTCTTAAGATTTTATTTGGATTTGAGCGTTTAAACGGACGGTATAATTTACGATAAAAATTCGGGATACGCGAGCAGTTTGGACTCGTTCGTTTCTGTTGTTTAACGGATTTCAACCTCCTTAACCCTCGGTGAGCACGATCTGGACAGGATCTGGAATGGAGTGACTCTCCTTGGAGCAGTATAACTTACCGCTCTGGCAAAACCACTGATACACAGACTGGGGGAAGGCAACAAGGGTTAGAGGTCGGGTGATTCCCTGGAAAAATCCGGAGGCGAGATGGAGTGAACAACAGCAATTAGGGATAGAGAGGGTGGTGAAGCGGATCATTTTGGTGACGGGACCGGCGCGATCGGGTAAGAGTGAATGGGCGGAACTGCTGGCGGAACAATCGGGAAAACCCGTGATTTATCTGGCGACTTCTCGTTTGGATCCCGATGACTCGGAGTGGCAAGGGCGAATCGATCGCCACCGCAAACGGCGACAGGCAAGCTGGAGGACCCAAGAGGTTCCCCTGGCACTCACAGCAGCGATTCTCCAAGGGACTGCCTCGGACCATCCCAGTTGTCTGTTGGTGGATTCTTTAGGTACTTGGGTGGCGAATCTGCTCGAAGAAGACGACCCCACCTGGAGGGCCATTTTAGAGGAATTGATGGAGAGTCTGAAGGGTTTGAAGCAAGGAACGGTAATTTTTGTGGGGGAGGAGACGGGATGGGGGGTGGTTCCCGCTTACCCCATAGGTCGAACCTTTCGCGATCGCCTGGGGGATTTGGTGCGTCGTTTAGGGGCGATCGCCGACCCAGTTTATCTGGTGACAGGCGGTCATGCCGTAAATTTGAGTGCGATCGGTTCGGTCCTCCCTCCGCCTCCAACCGGAGAGGATTAAGGGAAAACTTAACAATTCAGCCTGAAAATAAATATCCCCCGGAGGTGGATTTCTCAGACTCAATTTGGGGATTTTTCTAACCCGTCTGGGTTGAGCACAAGCTAAGATAGATGTAGGCTCATGTTTCCTCAGATTGGGCAGAGAATCGCCAGGGATCTCAGTCAGCGTAGGTTATCCTTATGGATAACTTGCTTGGATGTTGCGGCTAAATCCTCCGAACTGGCGATGCCTGAATCCGTTAGAAACGCTCTGGAAACCGCCTCTTTGTCCATTTGTTAGTTTTAGTAAGAAGCTTACGAATCACTCGAATGGGATTGATTCGTCAGTACAGCAAAAAGATTTCAGGAAAATTTATGGCAACGGAAGAACAGGTCAAAAAATATCTTGCCTACTGGTTCCAATTAGGCAAAAAGGTTGTGGTGAATAATGGGACGGATAAATTACTGCCGGACCCGATTTACCAGGACAATTCCTACAGTCCAGAATTTGAGAGATGTTGGCAAGCGATCGTGGATCCCAAGAGCGGAAGTTGTTATCTGGAGGCAACCCAGGAAACGATCGCCGAATTGCTAACGCCAAAGTGGGACGTGATGCTCTGTGCGCGATGTACGATGCCGATTCCTGCTAAAATTCGGGGAACTCCCCCGGAAAACTGTCCTTGTGTGGATTTACCGTTGTGGCCGAATTCGGAAGCGCCCCAACCGCGATCGCCGGTAGACTCAAGCCGTCGCCTGGGAGGAATTCGCGATCGCCTCCGCAACCAGAAGTACAAGGAAGATAACGGCAGCGCTATCTTGGTTCCGGATGAACATTTGATTCCTTTATTAGAAGACCTTCCTCAATGCGAATGTCAGGCTATTTCCAAAATGGGAGTAGAATAACAGTCCTTCCAGGCTCAGGGCGATCGCCCTTCATGAATGAAAAGCGATCGCCTTAAGTCCCCACTGACTCTAACTCCGTTGACCGATGGCGTTCCACCTCGTAGGTCCAAAAATCGTAAGCCATCTCGGTATTCGGAAAAATCGCCTGGGCTTCTTGGCGCAAATCTTCCAACTGGATATCATTTCCCGGGGCATATCGGGGGCTAAAATGGGTCATAATCAATGTTTTTACCCGGGCAGCTAAAGCCACCTGGGCCGCCATCGTACTGGTCGAATGTAGGCGATCGATTGCCAACTGGGCATCTTGATGGGAAAATGTCGCTTCGTGAATCAACACATCCACATCTTGCGCCAGTTGCACCGCCCCCTCGCAAAAAATTGTATCCGTACAATAGGCCATTTTCCGCCCCGGTTCCGTAGGCCCACATAACTCCTGACCAGAAATTTGCCGACCATCGCTTAAGGTTACCGTTTCCCCGCGTTTGAGTTGACCATAGAGAGGACCGGAGGGAATCCCCAAAGCTGCCGCTTTTTCCACATTAAACCGTCCCGGGCGGTCTTTTTCTTCTACCCGATAGCCATAAGCGGTGACCCGATGTTCTAGGCGTCCGCATTTGACAATAAACTCATCATCCTCATAGACGACTCCCGGGCGACTCTGATGGACTTTAATCGGATAGGAGAAATGAGTTTGGGAGTAGCGACTACAGGCGGCTAGATAGTCATTTAACCCCGCAGGACCGTAAATATCAATCCGACTGGCATTCCCGGCTAAACCGCAACTGGCCAATAGACCCATCAATCCAAAGATATGGTCCCCGTGGAGATGGGTGATAAAGATGCGACTAATTTGGCTAATTTTAATTTCGCTACTGAGAATTTGATGTTGGGTGCCTTCGCCGCAGTCAAACAGCCACACCTCCGATCGCTGAGGCAGACGGACCGCCAAACTGGATACGTTCCGCGATCGCGTCGGTACACCGGAACTGGTTCCTAAAAACGTAATCTGCATCTTAAGGCGCTCTTTTGACCGTTCAAATAACTTATTTTAGGCAATTTCTACCCTTCGGACTTCCTGGATACTGGGTTCAACGGGGTTAAATCGAAAATCATAACAGCCAAGCTCAATCAAACTCACTCAATTTTACCTATCCCTGAGCAAACGCGGGCGGATTAAAATTCAGCCTATAGAATGAGTAAATCTGCCCTCTCATCTCCCTATCTTGCTTGTATGATAGGGGGTTATGACAAGACATGGCTCAGACTTCGGTATTGAAGAATGACCTTGAACCCGATTATCGATTATCTTTTGAACTTTATCTTAGAGGATTCCCTGTTTGAGGAGCTTGCCAACCATGAAACTAGCACCCACCCCAACCCGATTGTTATCTCCACTCAAGCCGTTGTGGGAAAGCCGACACCAGTGGTGGCTGATTGCTTTGATGTGGCTGATGATGGTGGCCCCCGCTCAAGCCAGTTTATTATTGCGAGTCGCGATTAAACAAGATGTCAGCGAAGTCACCATTGGCAGTTCTACTCCAGCGACAGTTTTGGATAGTGCAGGCCGGTCCCTGGGTCAACTGGAGGGAATGCAGGCATCTTTAGCCCGGAGTACGGGATCCGGTGTGGCGATCGAGGGATGGCAAGGCAGCCAAATCGCGATCGAACCCAGTGGTGATGGGTTTGTCTATATTGGCGATCGCTGGTATCGCGGCAATACGGTCCTCGTCCCTACTTCCGGCGGACTGACGGTGATTAACCAGGTGGACCTCGAAGAATATCTCTACAGTGTTTTAGGGGCGGAAATGAGTCCGAGTTGGCCCCTGGAAGCCCTCAAAGCGCAAGCCGTCGCCGCCCGGACTTATGCCCTCTATCAGCGCCAGAAACGCGGGAATTCCCTCTATGACCTGGGGAATGACACCTACTGGCAAGTCTATCAGGGGGTCGAAAAAGAAGCCAATACCACCCATGCTGCGGTGCAAGCGACTGCCGGACAGGTCTTGGTTTACAATGGTCAACCCATTGAAGCGGTTTTCCACTCCTCCTCGGGGGGACATACGGAAAATGTGGAAGATGTCTGGATGGAACCGCGACCCTATCTACGCGGAGTCCCGGACCATGATGCCGGTTCCCCAGTCTACCAATGGACCGAAACCTTCACCCGCAGTCAACTCAGCAGCCGCATCTCCGGGGTAGGGAATGTCCTCTCCATGAGACCCCAACGCACCAGCCCCCACGGACGGATTCAGTCCATGCTGATTGTGGGAGATGCGGGTCAGCGAACCCTTGATGGGGAAGAGTTACGGCAGGCCCTCAACCTCCGAAGCGCTCGGTTTGTGGTGGTCCCGCAAGGGGGTCCATCGGCGAGTAAAAATACTTTATCCAATATCCCCTCTGGATTTACCATTCAGGGTCGGGGATTTGGTCATGGCATCGGATTAAGTCAGTGGGGGGCTTACAATCTGGCTTCCCAGGGTGTCAATTACCAACAAATCGTTCTCCACTATTACCAAAATGCTACTTTGGCAAAAATTCGTGTAGAGTAAGCTGTTGAGGATTGGCTCAAGGAGCCGCTCGACTATTCCGGTTTAATTCCAATTCTCCCCTCTATTTCCCACCGTCAGGGAGCGGGAGATATTTTTTGTCCACCCATCTATAACAGGAGAATCACTGTGCCAAAGTGGGAATACCTTGTTGTTCGAGTTGACTACTTTGCCGGTGACCTGTGCGTGCATAGTGCAAACGGACAAGAACTGCGAGACGAACACAAAAAACAACCGCTTTATGAATATTCCAATCATAAGGGAGAACAGGGTTGGGAAATGGTCAATTTTAATTTTACCCCGGCCTATGGGTATGGGTTTTTGACCTTTAAACGTCTGAAGCAGGGTCAAGAAGAATAAGAAGGGCAGAAGGGGAAAGAGGGATAGTTTCCCTCCTCCTTCATCCTTCTTCAATTTTCCCGATTTTATCCTTCTAAACGCTTGCGCCATTCGGCATCCAATTTGGCAGAATTTTGGCTTTCTTGCTCGATTAAATCGGTTTCGGTGGTGTAGGCAATATCCCCGCTCCCGATGATGTTTTGGGCGGCAAATTGTTGGGCATAAGCGAGTTTTTGGCGCAACTCATCCGAGGGTTGATTTAAGGCGATCGCCTGTTCTTGTCTAGCTTCGTTTCGGACTTCGACTTGGCGGTTGCGTCCTTTCAGCCAGAAGTACCGGATTAACGGAACCGACAAAAATGCGACTCCATACCCAATCAACAGCCAATAAATCGAGGCGGCAAACGCCACTAATCCCCCAATCTGGGCAGCGATCGCCCCGTCTTGCAATAAATACCCGAGAAAAATTCCTCCCCCAATATTCAACACGCCCAATCCAGCGGCTAGGCTTAATTGACTGGAAGAGGCTTCGCTAAATTTCCAGGTCAATTCCCGTAAATAGGCCGGAACCGCCAAGGTGTTCCGTTGTTGGACCGTCGTCTGCAATTCAGGAAAATGATAGACAATCTGCCCATCGGGACTGACTTCCGGACGACCATTAAATCGCGTCAGAACCGGCAGCATATAATCTTCATACTCGTTGCTATATCCGGTTCCCAAATCATCCAAATAAGGAGCAATTTGTTCGGCAACCACGGCACCTTGATGATTCCGAATCGTCGCGGCGATCGCCTGCCAACGCCGTTCCTCTAAATTAGCATTCGGATTCCCATCTCCAAACAAAAATGAGAACACGGACTCCAAAAAGTTCATCGATTCTTCTGATGATGAAGAAGCCTGCGCTTTTTGTCGCCGTTGCCGCTGATACCGGCCATAATTGGGACTGAAAAACCAGAAAATATCCGGTCCCCAAAACATTCGCGGGAAAAATATCATCCCCCCGCCTCGGGACCGACTCCGATTGCTGCTGCTATCTTTATTCGCCATCGTCAGCAGAATAAAGATGCTGGCAAAAATAATAAAAATTGACAGGATTAAAATAATCCCAAATGAAATTCGGATCAGGTAGAACAGAATCCGCCAAACCTTTTCCCACCACTCCTGCAACTGAATTCGGAAATACTTATTCCGCAGAATGGCACGAAATTGTTTGGGAAACTGGTAGACAATATCTCCCGTGTCCGCAACTTGTAAATGTCCTCCAGCTTCGGAAGCTAAGGCTAATAATTCTCGCTCGGCGAGATTCACTTGCAGTCCGGCGCTGGTTGCCACGTCACCGACGGTGACGCGATAATCCAGTTTTTCGACAGCCTGCATTACTGTGGGATTTAGAGCCATATCCTGCCCTCGTTGAATTTCCCGATCTTCTTCTAGTATAGGATTTTCCGGAGTGGGGCGGAGCATGAACCAATGCTACCCTCAAATTATCCGGAATCCGATACTTATCGCTTTAACCCGCACCCTGTAAGGGTGAGGGTTTTTATAGACTCACTCAGGAGACAGGAACACCATGAAACGGACGATCGCACCAAAACAGTTCGCAGCAACGCTGTTATCCGCTGCTGCTGCCGCATTACTTCCCTTCGCCTTTCCCCGTCCCGCCTTCGGGGTGAATCCCGATCATGTCCTCCGGTTATTCCGCACCAATGAATGTATGGGATGCGACTTGATTGGGGCAGACTTGCGCGGGGCCAATCTCGTTGGGGCCAATTTACTGGGGGCCGATTTACGCGGGGCCAATCTTACGGAGTCGGATCTCAGTCGGGCGGATTTACGCGGGGCCATTCTGCGCTGGGCCGATTTTTCTGGGGCCAATCTGAGTGAAGCGCGGTTTGTGCGACCCCTTCCCTCGACGATTCGCCGCGATCGCATTACCTCAGTTAACCCCCCGTTAGTCATCTCGCAACTCACGGCAGCAGACTTGCGTGATGCCATTCTGAATGGGACCAATCTTCATAAAGCCAATTTAAACGGGGCTAATCTCGTCCGTGCAGATTTGAGAAATGCCAACCTCACCCAAGCGGATTTATCCACCGCCAATGTCCGCGCTGCCAACCTCTCCGGGGCGAATCTGCGAGGGGCACGGTTACTCACCACCAAGCTCAATGGTACAGATTTGAGCTTTGCCGACTTGAGTTTTACCGAACTCAGCGGGGCCTATCTGATTGATGCCAATCTCCAACAAGCGAGTCTGCGTGGGGCCAATTTATCGGCGATCGAACCCACGGGTCCCCAATGTCCCGGGGCCACTTGTAAGGTTTCGCCGACTTACCTAGACCGGGCCAATTTACTAGGGGCCGATTTACGCGGGGCCAATTTCACCGGGGCCAGCTTAGAACGGGCGACCCTCCAAAATGCCAATTTATATGGGGCCAATCTCGCTGGGGCACGTCTGGGAGAAGCTAATTTGGAAAATGCCCAATTAATGAATACCAATCTGAACGAAGCGCAACTGAGTCTCACCAACCCGGATGGCGGGCGCAGATAGTTCCAGGAGTCGGGGCAATTCCTCAATTGCCCCTCGAAATCGAGAAAGACAAAAATTTAGATATCGCATCTGCAATCTCGATCAAGATGCGCTAGAATTGTAAAGAAATATAAATGCAATCTGCTTTACTTTTTCTGCAATTTCGCATCCCTGACGCAATTTATGAGTCTTCCCATTCGCAACCTCGCAATCATCGCCCACGTCGATCACGGTAAAACCACCCTCGTTGACGCTCTCCTCAAACAATCTGGCATCTTCCGCGAAGGGGAAGAGGTTCCTGATTGCGTCATGGACTCCAATGACTTAGAACGGGAGCGCGGCATTACCATTCTCTCCAAAAATACTGCCGTTCGCTACAAAGAAACGTTAATCAATATCGTCGATACCCCCGGTCACGCTGACTTTGGCGGCGAAGTAGAACGGGTTCTGGGCATGGTGGATGGCTGTCTGCTGATTGTGGACGCCAATGAAGGTCCCATGCCTCAAACTCGCTTTGTGTTGAAAAAAGCCTTAGAAAAAGGGCTACGCCCGATTGTGGTGATCAACAAAATTGACCGACCCCAAGCTGACCCCCACGTCGCAGTGGATAAAGTCCTAGATTTATTCATCGAACTCGGTGCTGATGATGATCAGTGCGAGTTCCCCTACCTGTTTGCCTCGGGTATGTCGGGATATGCCAAAACCACTATGGACGCGGAAGGGGTGGATATGCAGCCCCTATTTGACCTGATTCTCGATCGCGTTCCGCCTCCGGTAGGAGACCCCACCAAACCCCTCCAGTTACAAGTCACGACTCTGGACTATTCTGAATATGTAGGCCGGATTGTCATCGGTCGGATTCATAATGGGGTGATTAAAGCCGGACAACAGGCGGCTTTGGTGAAGGAAGGGGGCGAAATTGTTAAGTCCAAAATCACCAAATTAATGGGATTTGAAGGACTCAATCGCGTGGATATGCCAGAAGCTTCAGCGGGTTATATTGTCGCCGTTGCGGGGTTTGCTGATGCCAATATTGGGGAAACCATTACTTGTCCCAATGAACCCCAAGCGTTACCTCTAATTAAGGTGGATGAACCGACCTTACAGATGACCTTCTGGGTGAACGATTCTCCCTTTGCTGGACAAGAAGGCACCTTCGTTACCTCTCGGCAATTGCGCGATCGCCTCCTGCGAGAACTGGAAACCAACGTCGCCCTCCGCGTCGAAGAAACCGACTCCCCGGATAAATTCCTCGTCTCTGGACGGGGTGAATTGCACCTGGGTATCCTCATCGAAACCATGCGTCGGGAAGGCTACGAATTCCAAGTTTCCCAACCCCAGGTCATCTACCGCGAAATCAACGGTCAACCCTGTGAACCGTTTGAATGTCTGGTTTTAGACGTTCCCGAAGAAGGGGTGGGTGGTTGTATGCAGCGCCTGGGCGAACGACGGGGCGAAATGCAAGATATGCGCGTGAGTGCCACGGGACGCACTCAACTGGAATTTGCCATTCCTGCCCGGGGTTTAATCGGGTTCCGAGGTGAGTTTATGCGTCTGACTCGCGGGGCCGGAATTATGAACCATAGCTTCCTGGATTATCGCCCACTCGCCGGAGATATTGAAGCCCGTCGCAACGGTGTGATTATTGCTTTTGATGAAGGAACGGCGACGTTCTACGCCTTGAAAAATGCTGAGGACCGAGGAGTATTCTTTATTACTCCGGGTACGAAAGTATATAAAGGCATGATTGTCGGGGAACATAACCGTCCTCAAGATTTAGATTTGAACGTCTCGAAGACGAAGCAGTTAACTAACGTGCGGTCTTCGACGGGAGATGAACTGGTGCAGTTACAAGCGCCGGTGGAAATGAGTTTAGAACGGGCCCTAGAATACATTGGTCCCGAAGAGTTGTTAGAAGTTACCCCGGAATCGATTCGCTTGCGGAAGATGTCGATTAAGAAGTTAGCGAAACGCTAAGTTATCGGATGTATATATAGCGGGCAGGCTCAAGCCTGCCGCTATACGAACAAAGCCCGCCTACGCGGGCTCTTTTATTGGATGGGATGATTTCAGTCGTTCTCTTCGTTCGTAGTAACGACTTCAGTCGTTTCTTCCTCCACAGAATCAAGCAAAATCCCGAGGCGATCGCGAGGCATCAAATCCGCCTGTGCGAATCAAGCGATCCAATTCACCGGGATCCGGAGAGTGCATCTCAGCGACTTCGATCGCCACCCGACCTTCCATGACTTTGCGATACAGGTCCTGATTCATCACCTGCATTCCCTCATAAGTATCCGATCGCATTAAGGCAAAAGCCCCATCATCATCCCCCTTATACAAGTAATCCTGCATGGTGGCGGTATTGATTAACACATCATTAATCGTCGTCCGTCCTCCATCAGTGGTGGGAAGCAACAATTGGGCGACCACCGCATACAAGGTTTCCACAATCTGAATGCGGATTGCGGTTTGTTCTTCGGGATTGAACATATTTAAAAGGCGGTTGATGGCGCTGATGGCGGTCCGGGTATGGAGGGTTCCGAGGACCAAGTGGCCGGTTTGGGCCGCTTGGAGGGCGATATTGATCGTAATGCGATCGCGCATTTCCCCAATCAGAATCACATCCGGGTCCTCCCGCAAGGCCGATCGCAAGCTGGAGTGGAAATCATCGGTATGCAGTCCAACTTCCCGTTGCGAGATCAGGCAACTTTTTGAGGCATGGACATATTCAATCGGGTCCTCGATGGAAATAACGTGCTTATAGCTGCTTTCGTTTAAACAGCGAATCATCGCCGCCATTGTCGTCGATTTACCCGAACCCGTCGGACCCGTCACCAACACCAACCCTTGGGAATGGGAAATCACTTTTTTCAGAACTTCGGGGAGGCGCAGTTCATCAATGGAGGGAACATGGAGGTCAATCAAGCGCAGGACCATCGCCCCACCCATCAGGGTTTCAAAGCAATTCACCCGACAGCGAATAAAGCCAGGATAGAAAATGGCGGTATCCAGTTCTTTGGTTTTGGCAAATTGGGACCGCTGGGACGGGGTGAGAATTTCGTTGAGGTATTCGTTAAACTTTTCCGGGGTCAGACGTTCTTGTTCGAGGGCTTCGCGCATTTGTCCCCGGATTCTGAATCGCGGGATTTCTCCAACGCGAATGTGAATATCTGAGGCTTTGCAACTATGGGCTTGTTCGACGAGAGCTTTGATATAATGGGTTTGAGTCTGCGCCGGTTGCGCGGCGTTTCGGTTGGCGATACCCGAGGGAGGTGGCGGCGGTGGCGGCAGCACTCTGGGCGGTCCGCTTGATTTCTGGCGTTTGATAGCGCTATTGGTAATTGACATTTTTTTTCTCCTAAAATTGGCGATCGCCCCTGATTTTTCCTAAAAATGAGTAAAAATACCGTTGGCCGGTGTAGATATCGGGTAGGCCGGTCAATGTTTGGTTGTATTTACTGAATATTGTAGAAAATTTTTTGAGAATTGGTGGGTCAGGTTTAGGGGTTTCTACTTTGGGGTAAGCAGGCATAAACAGAGGAGGAATCGCATCTATCAAAAGTGGGGACCAAAGTCAACAAAATGGGTCAGAACTCGGGTCAGAAACGAGGTCTAAATGATAGAGTCACGGGGATCCGCCCGCCTTGTCCTTGTTGCACCTACGGGATTGAGTTGGCGTTCGGTGCGGTGTTGAGGAAAGCAGGGGTCACCCTTCAGGGTAAGTCAAGATTCCTCCAATTTGCCCTGAGAAGTTAAAAAACCGGCACATCGCGCTCGTCGGCGTGAGGGGGTTTATAAATATACTCTCGGTCAAACTGTAAATCTTTCGCTAACTCTCCGAGAGTTTCTATCTTTTCAAGTTTGAAGACTTCAAAGATATAATCTAAAATTTTATCCTCACTTAAATTAGCTTTGGTATAATAATAGCTTCCCGTAACATCCCGGTTAATCAGTTTTTCTTGAATTAATTTTTCACGAACGGGTTTAATATAACGATAAAATATCATCACTTGAATACCGTAGCGACCCTGAATCTCAAAGAAGCGCTGTTGTTCAATAAAACTCATAGCAAAGATGATTTTAAGCACTTCTATGCCAATGATAAAATTTAAAAGATGCGTTAAATAGTCGGTGGTTAAATTTTCTGGGACGGTTCCCGTTAGCAAATAATACCGATAATAATATTCGGCAATTCTTTTAGATTCTCCCGTTTCATCAACGCCAAAATAAGTGAGGACCGTATGAATGCGGTCATGGAGATAATTTTGAGTTTTTTCGGCTAAACTGACTAATTCGGATTGAATTAAATCATTTAATGCCTGATGTTGCTGTTCTGGAGAAATACAGGCAAATAAGGTTAAAGAATTTAATAAGTAGCGACGGGTACTCGGTGTTTTGGCGCGAAATTCTTCTAGGAAAGATTCCGGAATCACGTGGCCTTTATCGAAGCGTTTATGTCTAAATTCTTGAGTCATAGAATAAATCCTTGACGGCAGCGCTCATGAGTGGATAAAGCGGATGAAAGAGCCAAGATTTGGGTTGTTCCTTGTCGATCACCTCGGAACGATTTCACTCAACAGCACCGGGTGACTGCGACCCGATGCCACACCGGCCAGGATCAGGAATAATTCCGCTAAGGAAACCCGGGACCCCGGAGCTTGGAGGCATATCATGACAGGGTTCCAATGGTGAGGGATTGCGAAAGCGGGTGGAATCAGCCGGAATCGGAGAAACCGCGATCGCAACACTCGGGTAACCCGGGTCTAGCTTGATTCAGGATTGAGGATTTGTCGTTTGTGCCGATGGGTTGCGGGTTATGGGAAATTTGGGTATGCCGTTAACCGAAGAATAGAACGCACCTGTGCTTATCTTACCTTATTTGAGAACGGGTTGAAGGGGCTAGAGAATGCTAGAGTCCCTGGGTTAGGAACGATGCACCACATCAACCGTTAGCTGAACCAAAGCAATCCCCCCACCAGTAAAGCGATCGCCACCATTGCCACCCAAACAAATCCATTGTCTTGGGTATTGATTTGGGAGAGGTCCTCAAACGGCAGTTCCGATTCCGAGGACTTGGGTTTTGGCTTTTTTGCCGTTGCCGTCATGCTGACTTGAGCAATTTTGGAGTTCCCTTCATCCAGGGTACTCATATCGGGAATGGAAACGAGCCATTCTGGACGGGATTTGAGTTCTGGCGCTTCTAAAATATAGATTAAGCGTTTGGCTTGTTTGCGGGTTTCGATGCTAGGATGGCGCAGGAGAGTTCGGCATAAGGCAGTCGCCTCGGAGGATTGTCCTGCCGCCTGGTAAGCGGTGACCAACCACATTAGGGTTTCTCCCCCGACTCGGGAATTGCGATCGACTAACTGACTCGCTTTTGCTAAGAATTGCACCGCTTCTCGATACTGGCCTCGCTCAAATGCGTCTTTGCCAGTCTGGTACTCGATCTTAAATTGCTCTAAGGGTTCTGTACTCACGATTTTTCTATAAAATGTCGCTATTGATTGCGGACCTAGGCAATCTCCTGAATCATTTTAGCGTTACTTCGCGTCACCGAACCTGCGACTGGATTTGATGGATTTGGTTTATCCCCTTTTGAGGTAAAAGAATGTTTGAGAACTTTCGTCCGTTTAGAGCCTCTCATCCCCTGGCGATCGCCTTGGCACCGATGGCGATCGCCGCTGGAGTCTTTCAGTTTAACACCCCCTCCGCTCAGGCCAATGTATCCATCGTGATTGACCGAGGAATTTCCATTCAGGTGGGACAACCCAGAACGGTCCAATATGGTCACCCCGGGGTCTATCCCGGACAATATAATCCCTATTATCCTCCCAATTATTATCCCCAATATTATCCCCAACGAGGACAACCGACGATTCGGAATTCTACCCTGATTAATCCCACCGTGATTGATTCGCGCATCGAAAATTCGACCCTGATTAATCCGGTGATTATTGATTCCCAACACCGTAACCGTCTCCTGGTTCAACCTCGCACGAATCGGGTGCGAGGTGTGCTTCCCAGTTCATTGTAAATTTCTGGGGCTTTTAGGGATTAAATCCGACAGATAACTCTGCCGGATTTTTTATGCCACTGAAATTTCAATCGTTACGCCTTCACCGGGGTTAACTGAAGAGATACAGCAATCCTGACGGGGGAGAAACTTAAGCGCGCCGCAACCGAGGATTTCGTTCCATCACCAGAGA
The DNA here is from genome assembly GCA_963821735.1 of uncultured cyanobacterium. Lineage (GTDB taxonomy): Bacteria > Cyanobacteriota > Cyanobacteriia > Cyanobacteriales > Laspinemataceae > Laspinema. The sequence continues at coordinate 20,368 of CAWGFK010000028.1, read as the reverse complement.
ACGTTTATCCAGTAAGGTCATGAAAATTGGCAGTTCTGCCGCAGCGCGATCGCCTAAATTCAGAGTCCGGACTGCCGCATCCAAGGTTTCCCCTCGGGTCATCCGTTCAGCAATCTCCCCAATTTCATCCCAAGTTAAATGACTCTCAATATAGGCTTTGGCCATTGCAATCAACATGGATTCATGGGGATTTCCCTCCACTTGGGTCATCATGGTGTGAGGAATATCCAAAACCCGGTCAAAAATATGATACCAACTCCGGGGTGCAAAATTGGAAACCGACTCAAATAAGGTGCGATGTTCCCGATGACCTACCGCGCGATCGCTCTCACTCGAAATAATAAACATTGGTGCAGAGGGTTCTCGTTTGGCCCGATTCAGAACCTCTCCCCCCATCAATAACACCGTTTTCAGCGCTTCCACGTCAAACCCATCGTACCCATACCGTGCCTGTCCGGGTCTCGGTGCACCCCAATCACAATAATCTGGGGTCAGCTTTCGCACAAACAAATCCAAAACCCGACTACTACTGCTCAAATAAGGTGCAAATAACAAACAACCAGCAATATCGCTAGAGCGTTCCAAGGCCAACCAGGCCGCTACCGTACCCCCTCCAGATAACCCACCGATGTAGACCTCTTCTCCCAACTCTTGAGCGCGATCGAGCCATTCCTGGGCAAACTCGTGATACACTGCTGCCTGAGTGGGTAATGGCGCAGGATTCTGGCGACTCCAATTCCCTCCATGACCATGACCGGGCATTAAGGGGACTAAAACATTGTAACCCGCCTTAAAAAATGCTTCCCCCATCGGCACAAACTGCCAGGGTGCAGCAGTAAACCCGTGAAAGAACAGCAGCACTTTTTTGGTCCGGCGAGGATGGAGAAAAAAGCGCGATCGGCAATGTTCATTCAGCAGAGGGAGTGCATCTTCACGGCGTTTGGCATTGCAAACAAAGTCGGCGATCGAACCACAGTAATTCAACATTTAAACACCCGGTACAGTCAGAAGGATCAAGGATATATAGTTATTTCATCCTTCTGACTCGGCAATCCTGATATAATGAAAAATCGCTGCTGAACTTTACCGCTGATACCCCGAAGCGACAATCATCGAACCAATTCCCGTATCGGTCAAAATTTCCAGCAACAGGGAGTGATTAATCCGACCATCAATAATGTGAGCCGCCTTTACCCCTTGAGCCAAACTTCTTACACAACAGGTCACCTTGGGAATCATCCCTCCAGAAACTACCCCGTTTTTCATCAGTTCCCGCGCTTGTTGAATATCCAGTTGCGCCAGCAGGGTAGAAGGGTCTTTGGGATCTTGTAAAATTCCGGCAGTATCCGTCATTAAGATTAATTTTTCCGCACCCAAAGCCGCAGCCAGTTCTCCGGCGATCGTATCTGCATTAATATTATACGATTGACCCGCCTCATCCGCCGCCACACTGGAGACCACGGGAATATAGCCAGATTTGACTAAGGCTTCTAAAATTTTAGTATTCACCGAACTCACTTCCCCGACAAAACCAATCCCTTCATCCCCTTGAGGACGTGCGGTGATTAAATTCCCATCCTTCCCGCACAACCCGACAGCAGCACCCCCCGCTTGACTAATCAAGGCGACAATTTCCTTGTTCACCCGACCCACTAACACCATCTCCACCACATCCATTGTCGGCGCATCGGTGACCCGCAGACCATTTTTAAATTGGGGTTCAATGCCAAGTTTGTCCAACCAGCTATTGATTTCCGGACCGCCTCCGTGGACGAGGACAGGCCGGACCCCCACACAGGCCAAAAACACCAAATCCCGCATTACTTGGTCCTTGAGGGTGCTGTCTTTCATGGCTGCACCGCCATATTTAACGACAATGGTGCGTCCGGCAAATTGCTGGATATAGGGGAGGGCTTCACTAAGCACCTTCACCCGCATCGCTTCCGTTTCTTGTTGGCTGAGTTCTTTTTCGGTCAGCATAGGTATTCCCTGAAAATAGGTCACTCCTAGCTTATGGCAATTTTTCAACCCTGAGAATCATCCAAAAAATTTGGGTTGAGGGGAATCTGCCAATTTGCTACAGGAAGGGGAGTATTTAGTTCTGATTGACACGGTGTTTGAGGATTTTGGCAATTTCGCTTAAAACTCCCGTAGCGATTTGTTCTGGGGTATCTTCAGGACCGACAATCACGCGCACATCGGCCTGGGAGTAGAGGGATTGACGTTGGTCAAGGAGCGATCGCAGTTTAGCCATTGGGTCAGGGTCTCTTAACAATGGCCGGGTGGTATCCCCTTCCAAGCGCTGATAAAGTTGCTCCACAGGAACATCCAACCACACCACCACCCCATGTTGCAAATAACTCCAGTTTTTCCGGTTCAGGATAATCCCTCCCCCCGTAGCGACAACCAGATGGGTATAGGCGCACAATTCGCTCAACACCTTGGTTTCCAGTTCCCGAAACGCCGCCTCTCCACTTTCGGCAAAAATGTCAGGGATGGACTGACCCGCCACCTGTTCAATCAGGCGATCGGTGTCAAAATAACGATATTCCAGTTGAGGGGCCAGAATTTGGGCAACGGTGGTTTTTCCAGACCCCATCATCCCGACGAGATAGAGATTGCATCCTTTGAGAAACTGATTCACGATACTTGCTTAAGGCAGGGCGAGGTTATTTTTACCATTCTTGGGGGTCGCAAATCAAGGGTGATGTAAATGATTGAGATGGGCTGTATATTACTCCTGCTCAGACTGGGAGGGAGGAAGATACAGTTTGGAAGGAAGAAAACGATACCCAGATTCATCTTCTTGGCGGATCAAGGTGTCGCTCGATTCTAAGGTTTTCAGCATGGGTAGTAACTCAACAAAGGTGTAAACCCCGAGTTGCTCAAGATAGCGATCTTCTATGTCTTCGCTAATTCCTCCAGCTTGGTAAGCGATGTAAAGCAGTTGACGGAGTTGCGGAGTCAGGGAGTAGGTTACATCATTTTGAATACGTTTCCAAATCGGTGTAAAGGTGGCTTCATCTAATTGCTCGCATCCTGCCATTGCTCCTTCCCGCAACACTTTCTCGCAGATAGCATTCAATTGTCGGGGAATCCCTTGGGCGTATTGGGTGATGAGATTGAGTACGGTTTCGGTAAAGGGATAGGGTTGATCGCTGGGTGTTTCTCGGGCGAGGTTGAGATAGTTAATCGCTACCTGATATAAGGCTTCTTGACTCATGGGATTCAGACTGAAATCTTCGGAGAATATACCCAGGGCTTTAAGACTAGCTTCCTGGAGGTCTGTAAATCCCCGCCCGGTCATTAAAAAGGCTCGTTTTTCTCCCCGACGAAACAGATCTAAACTCCCTTCGAGAATATCTCGGACCACAATCGTATCTTTTTTATCCAGGTCGTCTACTGCCAAGACGATGCGATCAAAAGATTCCTGGGCTTTATCTAGCATGGGAATTAATAAGGCGTAAGGATCGTCAATTTTTGCTGAAGATGGAGATTCGCTACTCCCTGCAAAAGAAGCGAAACCCAGGGTTACTCTGCCTTCAGTTTTAACCTTACTTTGTAAACCTGTGCGACCGCGTAAACTATCGGCGATCGCCTTAGCCTCTGGGTCGCCATTACTCTGGGCCAAGCGATCGGCGATCGCTAATAACAAGGCGCGATAAAAGTCCTGCGGTGAGTCTCCCAGAACGCTATTTAAGTAAAGCACCAGCATTCTTTCATTCAGACTGGCAACTTCTTGCTGCAAGCAGTCCAATAGCCTCAGAATGAGAGCAGTTTTACCAATTCCCCATGCTCCTCTAATCAGGATATTCCGCCCCTCATAGAGGGCAGGAATTGCAGCGTTTAACTCCGCTTCTCGCCCATAAAAAATTTGAGCTAACTTTTTGATATCATCGGGAGGGGTGGGATTAAATGGATTTTCATTTAATCCCCATCGTTTTAAGGTTGATTTATAAGGGCCAAGTATAGACATTTTTCATTCCTCTATTGATCAAGTTAAAAGGGTTAGATTCGGCAAGTTTGCTGGAAGCGATCACTGTGGGTTATCCTCGGGCGATCGCCTCCTTCGGTTCCCCCAGTAGACTCAGTAACCACTCGATTTGCTCAATTCGCTCCTGGTTATTCTTACCTTGATAATACTCTCTAGCTTCTTCGAGATGAGTTCTAGCGGACTGAATCTGCCCGAGTTGTAGCTCTAGGTTCCCTAACTCAGTCATCACGTCTGCGATCGAGTCTTGCTCCTCTAGCCGACGAAATAGCCGTAGAGTATCCTTAAAATACAGGCGGGCTTTTTCCAAGCGATGGATCCGATGATAGAGGCGAGCGAGTTCAAAGAAAGTTAACGCCAATAGCCGTAAATGTAACTGTCCCTTGAGCAAAGTACGCGCTTCTTCCAACGATTGAATCGCTTGTGAGTAGGAGCCTTGTCGAGAGAGTGCCTTGCCCAACTTGTAGAGGATAGAAGGGCGATCGAGGGTTAAGGAGAGTTGTGGGTAGGAATCCAGAACTTCTCGATAAATTGCGATCGCTTGATTGAGGTCCTGATCTTTGCCGTGAGCATTCAAAGAACTCAAGAAGCGTATCGGCGAGATTAACTTGGGTGCTTGCCCAATCTTCGGGAAAGGCGGTGCGGGTGCGGACTTCTAAGGCCGCTTCTAAGTCAGCGATCGCCTGCTCGATATTGTCCCCTCGCTCTTTTTTGATGCGGTATAAGTAGGCATTTGCCAAGTTATTTTTAGTCATTGCCCATTGTTCGGGAAAGGCGGTGCGGGTGCGGACTTCTAAGGCGGCTTCGTAGGCAGCGATCGCCTGCTCGATATTGTCCGCTCGCTCTCCTTTGATGCGGTATGAGTAGGCATTCGCCAAGTTATTTTGAATGGTTGCCCATTTTTCAGGAAAGGCGGTGCGGGTGTAGACTTCTAAGGCGGCTTCGTAGTAGCGAATCGCCTGCTCAATATTGTCTGTTCGCTCTCCTTTGATGCGGTATAAGTAGGCATTTGCCAAGTTATTTTGAGTCTCTGCCCAATTTTCGGGAAAGGCGATGCGGGTGCGGACTTCTAAGGCGGCTTCGTAGGCAGCGATCGCCTGCTCGATATTGTCTGTTCGCTCTCCTTTGATGCGTTGGCTGTAGGCATTCCCCAAGTTATTTTGAGTCTCTGCCCATTTTTCGGGAAAGGCGGTGCGGGTGCGGACTTCTAAGGCGTCTTGGTAGTAGCGAATCGCCTTCTCGATATTGTCCCCTAGCTCTCCTTTGATTCGGTCGCCATAGGCAATTGCCAAGTTATTTTGAATTGTTGCCCAGATCGTTTCATAATTCTGGCGGTCAAAAAAGTCGAGGGACTTGGTGTAGATGGCAATGGCAATTTCTAAATTAATCGCCCGTTGACCGAGGGGAAATTGTTGCAGTAACTTAGCAAAATTGAACAAATCAATAATATTGCGTCGAGTGGCAAACGCGGGAATAAGAGCAATCAAATCCTCATTAATATTGGCTTGTTGACCGGCGAGGAAGGGATAAACGACGGAGGGATTAACACTGCTTTCACTCGTCAAGCGCAGGGCTTCTTGTAAGAAGGTTTCGTATTCTGCGGGTATTGTGTGGCTTTGGGATGGTTGTGCTGTCTCCTGCTCTAAAAATGCCCCTAGCTGTTGCGCCAGATTCCGCAGAAACGCCGCCTGATTCTCTTGTCCCTGTTCCTGCAACTGTGCCGCCTCCTGCTCGCACACCTGCACAAACCCCTCATCCACCAACTTCAGATGACCGATGAGGATTTGTGTTTCCTCGCCACTGGGACAGGTGAGGAGTTGTTGAATCAGGTTGACATAGGCTGCGATGCGTTGTTCGTTCATGGCCGGGGATACAGTAGGGGGATGGTTCTTATTATAATCCCGTTTGTCTCAGGAACCCTCTATTCTGCCCAGTTTTCAAGTCCCAATCCGTCTATACGGCTGAACTCTTTAATATTGTTTGTTACCACTGTTAAACCCCGACTGAGAGCTTGGGCGGCAATCAGCAAGTCATAGCTACTAATGGGCTGTCCTCGTTTCTCTAATTCTGTACGAATTTCCCCAAAAATTCGCGCATCTTCTTGATTAAAGCCTATTATCTCAAATGGATTACAAAATGTGGTTAGGGTCTGGCGGTTGCGTGAGGGATTCTGGCTTTTGGCTGCTCCATATTCAAGTTCGGCTAGGGTGATAATTGAAAGGGCGATATCTGAAAGAGTGACCGTTTGCAGGCGTTGTTTTACGGATATCGGCTTTTGTTTGATAATGTAGATGCAGATGTTGGTATCGAGCAGAAATTTCATAGAAATATATCCTCTCGATTGGGGAGTTCCGGTTGTTTTCGTTTGGGGCAAAAGTCTGGGGTGAATCCCGCCAGATTATCCCACCATTCTTCATCAAATTTTGCTCTGGGTTTGGGGGCGTTCTCGGTCTGTAATGCATGACGAGTTTTGAGAACCCTCATATAGTCTAAAATTTCATCAATCAGTTGTTCGGGAAGGGTTTCGAGTTCTTGAATCAGTCGTTCTTTGGAAGTCATGGTGCTGATTTGGGGTTAGATTGGGATTTGGGTTTTAAGGAGATTATTTGGGATTATGTAACGGTTAGGCTCATCTATTTTATCCGGTTTTAGGGCGGGATGTCAATGCGCGGAATAGAGGGCCGTGCAGTTTGCCTACGGGGAGGCGATCGCACTGGCTAAAATGCCGAGAATTTTCGGTAAATCTCGAATGTAATATTCAACCAAATCAATGGATGCCATTTGATTTTCTAGTTTGAGGAATTTCCAGATGCTTCCGGTGGTGATAACTCCATAAATGGTGGGAATAGAGTTACCTTTTTGTTTGTTAAATAATTGGGCAGCAACCATTTCCGCGAGGCATTGTCCTAGTCCTGAGTTAATGTTATCGTTTTTGGCTTCAACGAGGGTAATGATGGGGGCTTCTATGGAGAGTTGTTCGGAAGAGTGACTAATCAAAAAGTCACAGGTTCCATTTAATCCCTGGGCTATATCAACGTTAAAGGGTACGCCGGAAAATAAACTAATTTGGAGTTGAAAGTATTTTCTGAGTTCGATTAAGATGGGGGCGACTATCATTTCTGAACGAGCTTTTTCCGTGTCGATCGCCAAGGCAAGAGGGATATTATCTTGGAGGGTTTGGGTTAAGTGGTTGCTGCCTGGAATTTCAGGAATATCGGAAAATAAATCGATTTGTTCGGTGAAGGTTAAGTTGAATTTGGTTTTTATTTCTGTTAAACTAAAGTCACTGTATGCCATTGTTTTTGGTTGGGGGATTCGGGGAGAGAACGACTGAAGTCGTTACTACGAACGTGGAGAACGACTGAAGTCGTTACTACGAACGTGGAGATTAGGATAGGATTTGATTGACGTTGATGGTAATGTCAGGAAAGGTTTGTAAGGATAGGGTGTCTCCGGCATAGAATGTACTGACGATTTGATACCCGGTGGCGGTGGGTTGGCGGTAGACTTCTAGGCAGTTTTCGGGGAGGTTGACTAACCACACTTCGGGGATGTGATGTTCGGCATAGAGGGGGATTTTGATGGTGCGATCGCCTTCTAAGGTGGTATCGGCAACTTCGACTAATAGGAAGATATCCGCCGGTTGCGGATGTTGGGTGGCGTAGAAATCATCCCGGGGTTGCAGCAAGGTTACATCGGGTTGAGGTTGAGAGTTGTTGCCTAATTGTATGGGATTTTGCGGCCATGCGATCGCTCGATTTCCCTAGGCGATTCATGAATAGGTTGATCAGACGCGCAACACAAGCGGCATGACGAGTTCCAATGGGTGACATTTCTATGATTTCTCCTCGGATTAATTCAACGCGATCGCCCTCTTTCAAAACCCCCATTTCTGCCATTTTACTATAATCATCAACGGTAAATTTATGCTTAATCAATTGAACACTCATTTAAACCATCCCTCCTAAATCATTTTCTAAAATTACCCTCTCCAGTCGGTTTTAACCGACTTTAGCTATTAGGCGGGGGTTTAAACCCCCGCCGGTTACGCGGAACCTACAAATCCGATTGAACTAACAAATCAGACGCTAACCGCTTAAACGCTAACCGCTCATTTTCCACATCCACAAAAATCGTATCCCCATTGGTAAAATCACCGCGTAAGATAGACTTAGCAATTTGCGTTTCTAACTCACGCTGGATGGAACGTTTCAGTGGACGTGCGCCATAAACAGGGTCGTATCCCACTTCCGCTAAGAAACTTACCGCACTATCGGACAATTTCAAGGACATCTTGCGATCGCGCAGGCGTTCGATGACTCGTTCGACTTGCAACTGTACAATCTGCCGCAGTTGCTCTTTCTTCAACGAATGGAAGATAATCATCTCATCAATTCGGTTCAGGAATTCCGGACGGAAATTACTCCGCATTGCCTCCATCACCCGACCCCGCATTTCGTCGTACTGTTCGTCTTCCCCGGAGACATCTAAGATAAATTGTGACCCCACATTACTGGTCATAATGATTACGGAATTCTTAAAGTCTACGGTATGTCCTTGTGCATCCGTCACTCGACCATCATCGAGAATTTGTAGCATGATATTGAATACATCTGGATGCGCTTTCTCGATTTCATCGAATAGAATCACCGAGTAAGGACGACGGCGGACTGCTTCGGAAAGTTGTCCCCCTTCTTCATATCCCACATATCCCGGAGGTGCACCGACTAACCGGGAAACGGCGTGTTTCTCCATGTATTCGGACATATCAATTCGCACCATTGATTCTTCGGTGTCGAACAGATAGGCGGCGAGTGCCTTGGCGAGTTCAGTTTTACCAACCCCTGTGGGTCCGAGGAAGATAAAGCTGGCAACGGGGCGATTAGGGTCAGATAATCCAGCGCGCGATCGCTGAATTGCATCGGCAACGGCGGTGACTGCTTCCTCTTGTCCGATGACGCGCTTGTGCAGTTCGTCTTCGAGTTGCAGCAGTTTTTGCATCTCGGATTCCACTAATTTACTAATCGGAATTCCGGTCCATTTGGAGATGATTTCCGCAATATCCGCTTCGGTTACTTCTTCTCGGAGTAAGGTTTGACCGCTGGTTTGAGTTGCTTCCAAATTGGATTCCGCCTGGGTCAGTTGCTTTTGCAAATTGGTGAGGTTACCATATTTCAATTCAGCGGCGCGATTGAGGTCGTAGTTGCGTTCCGCTTGTTGAATTTCAATGTTGACCCGATCAATTTCTTCTTTAATAGTCTGAATTTTAGCAATTACATCTTTTTCAGACTGCCATTGAGCATTTAGGGTATGTTGTTGTTCTTTGAGGTTGCCGAGTTCTTTCTCTAACCGTTCCAGTCGGTCCTGGGAGGCGATGTCACTTTCATTTTTGAGGGACAACCGTTCCATTTCTAACTGGAGGATTTTGCGGTCGATTTCGTCTAGTTCTTCGGGTTTGGAGGTAATCTCCATTTTCAGTTTTGCTGCTGCTTCATCTACGAGGTCGATCGCCTTATCCGGGAGGAAGCGATCGCTGATATAACGGTTGGATAAAGTCGCTGCTGCAACTAAGGCACTATCGGAGATTTTTACCCCATGATGCACTTCATACCGTTCTTTGAGTCCGCGCAAAATGGAGATACTATCGGCAACGCTGGGTTGGTCGATATACACTTGTTGAAAACGCCGTTCTAAGGCGGCATCTTTTTCGATATATTTGCGATATTCATCCAGAGTTGTGGCCCCGATACAGCGCAGTTCTCCCCGTGCTAACATGGGTTTGAGCAGGTTTCCGGCATCCATTGCGCCTTGGGTTGCACCGGCCCCGACGACGGTATGAATTTCATCGATAAATAGGATGATATTCCCACCGGATTCGGTGACTTCTTTGAGGACTGCTTTGAGGCGTTCTTCAAATTCCCCGCGATATTTAGCACCGGCAATTAATGACCCCATATCGAGGGTAATCAATTGGCGGTCTTTTAAGGATTGGGGGACATCTCCGGCGATAATTCGTTGGGCGAGTCCTTCAGCGATCGCCGTTTTACCCACCCCCGGTTCCCCAATCAACACCGGATTATTCTTTGTGCGACGGGAGAGAATTTGGATGGTTCGGCGGATTTCGTCATCTCGACCGATTACGGGGTCAAGTTTACCTTCTCGCGCCGCTTGGGTGAGGTCGCGTCCATATTTTTCTAGGGATTGATATTTGCCTTCGGGATTTTGATCGGTCACTTTTTGACTGCCTCTAACTTGGGAGATGGTTTCTTTAAGTTTTTGTTCGGTGAGTTTTAATTCCTGGAAGAGTCCTTTACCAAAGCGGTCATCTTTGGCAAATCCGAGTAATAAATGTTCGACGGAAATATATTCATCGGCATACTCTTTCCGATAAGCATCGGCGCGATCGAGGAGGGTATCCACGCTACGTCCGAGATAGACGGAACTGGTGCCACTCACTTTGGGTTGGCGATTGATAAATTGTTCTGTGCGATCGCGCATTTGTTGGATGTTGACTCCCGCTTTATTCAGAATGCTGCTGGAGAGTCCTTCTTGTTCGAGTAACGCTTTCATCAGGTGCTCGCTTTCGATTTGCTGATGTTGCGCTTGTTTGGCAAGGTCCGGGGTCTGGGCGATCGCCGCCCACGCTTTTTCTGTAAACTGATTCGGATTATTGGGTTGCATACTATTTTTCCCTATTATTGTCACATTTTTATTCTAATTAAGCCCTGCCCAGTGTAGAGATCGGGATTCCCGAATCAATTGGGTCGATATTACGGGAAATAGGGGATTGGGGAGATGGGGAGATGGGGGAGATGGGGAAGATGGGGAGGATGGGGGTTTGTAGTAACGACTTCAGTCGTTCTCCCCTGTTTGTAGTAACGACTTCAGTCGTTTCTTCCGCTTCAACCTTCCCCTTTTCCCTGGAGAACCTGTTGCAACCAATGGGGATAGGCAAAGGATGCCGCAGGGGTTAGGGGAAATTCCCGGGGATAGGAGGCGCTAAGGACCGTTGCGGTTGCTTTTAGGGTGTCTTGGAGGGTGTTTGGGGGGCCATTCGCTTCTAAGGCGAGACTCCACCAGGGTTGATCTGCGATCGCCAGTTGAGTCAGTTCTAAACTGCATCCTGGGGACATGGGACGATCGCCACTGATGGGTTCAAGGGTGGCATTTTGAACCTGATAGAACCGTTGCGATCGCCGTTTACGGACCCTCACCCAGGTTTCCTTAGTTTCGGCATCCGGTGGCATTGCAGCAGTCAACTCCTCACAAGCGCACTTTTGCCATGTTTCCAGATTCCCCGATAGGCAGTCCCCAAACTGAACCTCCCCCCATTCTGCTTGCCGCCATTTGATTTCTAGGCTGTCTTGTCGCCATTTAATATTAAGATAATCACAGTTTGGGGTGAACAGATATAAATCATCTCGCGTTTCGGGATTCTCGGGACCTTGCTGAGGGCATTCAGTTTCAAACCAATGGGCGATCGCCTCCGGTGGAGAACCCGGATAAAACCAGCGCAGTTCACTTGTTAACGCCATACAACCTCCCCAATCCGATGTTGATATTATAGACAATTCTGGGTCTCTTCTGGTGCAGGACAGGGAAACCTTAACCCTTTATAATCGTAGATAACCCGGAAATTCTTCCTTTTAAATTCTGCTGACTCCAAAACGGTCTGACTGTTGTATGTTTTTTTCCCCAACTCTTTCTAGTGCGATCGCCGCTGCCTGTGCCGATACAACGGTCAGACTCTGGCAACTTGATGGCAGTGTTGATACGATTCTCAATGGCCATAGTGACAGCGTTTTGAGTGTGGCATTCAGTCCCGATGGTAAACTCATTGCCACCGCCAGTACCGATAAAACGGTCAAGCTGTGGCGTCGAGATGGAACCTTTTTAACCACCCTGAAAGGGCATAATGCGGAAGTATTTGGCGTGGATTTTAATAGCAAAGGGAATCGCATTGCCACCGCCAGTGCCGATAAAACTTTAAAGTTTTGGAAAAAAGATGGTACATTGATTCGCTCAATTAAACGACAATCTTCAGGCTTTTTTGATATTAGTTTCATGCCTAAAGGCAATTTAGTCGCATCGGGTTTGGCGGATGGTACAGTTAAGTTGTGGCAGTTTAATGGAATTTGCTTGAGAACCTTAGAGGGTCATGAGGATAGTGTTTACGGCGTTAATTTTAGTGCCAATGGCAATCAATTAGTCTCCGGGAGTGGCGATGGGACGATAAAATTGTGGGTGCGAGATATTTCTTGGGGTCGCAATGGCAAAGTTCGCACCTTGACGGGTCATCAAAATGCGGTATTAGATGTCTGTTTTAGTCCCGATGGCGAGTTAATTGCCTCAGCAAGTGCAGATAAAACCGTAAAAATTTGGCGCAGTGTAGATGGCGCTTTGTTGGTGACGTTACGGGAACATCAGAATATTGTTTATAGTGTAAGTTTTAGTCCCAATGGGAAGATTTTAGCCTCTGCCAGTGAAGATAATACGGTGCGCTTTTGGAATTTGCGGAGTCAGGTGAGTAAAATATTTAAGGAGTATCCAGGTTCGGTTTATCGGATTAAGTTTAGTCCGCGATAAGGAGGGATTTGAGGGGTTGGGTATTTTATTAGGGTTAGGATAGCTTTACGACTGTTCGGAAACGACTGAAGTCGTTACTACGAACTGAAGAAACGGCATTTTTTTGACCGATTCGGTTGCCAACCCAGGCGACAAGAGGGGAGGCGCGATCGCCATCCTCCCCATCCTCGCTCATTGTATCAGAAAAGGCGGAGGACTCTCCCCGCCTTCTTATCCGATGGATGCCGACGTGGAAGGGCCTCGTGAACGAGGAGGCCGCCCAGCGCGGGCCGATCGTCTTCCTCACGGTCCCGTTCCGAGCGCAGTCGGAGAACCTCAACAACCTGCGCGAGGTCCTGCGGCCGGAGCAACTCCTCGTGGACTGCACGGTTCCCACGGCGGCGGCCGTCGGCGGCAAGGCCACCCGCACGCTCGGCGTCTGGCAGGGCTCGGCCGCCCAGCAGGCCGCAGGAGATGGTGCCGGACGGCGTCACGGTCATCGGCGCCCTCCACACCGTGAGCGCGAAGACGCTCGCCGATCCGGAAGCGGAGCTCGGCGAAGACATCCTCGTCTGCGGTGACCGCAAGGCCGACAAGGCCCGCGTCGCGCGGATCATCGAGCTGGTTCCGGGGCCCCGCGCGGTCAACGCGGGACCGCTCGAGACGGCGCGGATCGTCGAGCAGATCACGTCGCTCCTGATCTCGGTGAACGCGCGGTACAAGACGCACGCGGGGCTCAGGATCACCGGCCTCGGCGACGACGATCACTGGGGCTAATGGGGTGAAGGTCGCGCTGCTCGCGGGTGGGACCGGCGGAGCGAAGCTCGCCGCCGGGATGCAGGAGCTGGTCGGGCCGGACCTGGCCGTGATCGCGAACACGGCCGACGACACCCGCGTGCACGGCCTCTACGTATCTCCGGACCCCGACCTCATCACCTACTGGCTCGCCGGCGCGGTCGACGAGGAGCGCGGCTGGGGAATCCGCGACGACACCTTCGTCGTTCACGAGCGGCTCGTGCAGCTCGGCTCGCCCGGCTGGTTCGGGCTCTCCGATCGCGATCTCGCCGCGTGCCTTTACCGGACCCACTTCATGGCCGAGGGCGGAACGCTCAGCGCCGCGCAGGGGCAGATCGCGCGTGCGCTGGGCGTGTCCTCGAGCGTTCTCCCCATGTGCGAGGAGCCCGTCTACACGCGGGTGATGACGCCCGTCGGCTGGCGTGGCCTCCAGGAGTTCCTGATCGTTGACCGGTCGGAGCCCGAGATCCAGGGCGTGGAGGTCCAGGGACTCCACGAGGCGCAGCCGACGCCCGAGGTCCTGGAGGCGCTCGCCACTGCGGAGGCGATCGTGGTCGGGCCTCGAATCCGGTGATCTCGATCGGCCCGATCCTCGCCGTGCCCGGGATGCGTGACGCGATCGCGGCCTCGGGCGCCCCCGTGCTCGCGGTGAGCCCGTTCGTCGCGGGCCACGCGGTGAAGGGCCCGACCGAGAAGTTCGTGGCGGCGCTGGGAAGGCCCTCCACCGCCGCGGGCGTCGCCTCGCTGTATGAGGGCGTGATCCAGGCGATGGTCGTCGACGCCGATGACCCCGACCCGGGCCCGGATGATGTCCAGGTGTTCTCGTGCCCGACGCTGATGGAGGGGCGCGAAGGACGCCGGGAGGTGGCGGAGCAGGTCCTCGAGTTCGCCGAGGTCCTGGGGTGAGCCGGGCGGGGCGCGGGGTCGCGATAGATGGAGGCGACGGCCATCCTCCCGGTGAAACGGTTCGGTGATGCGAAGCAGCGCCTGCTCGCCGCCGTCGATCGGCCGCAGCGAGCCGCCCTCGTGAAGGCGATGCTCGCCGACGTGCTGACCGCGGCGACCGCGGCCCGGAATGTCGAGCGGGTCATCGTGGTGACCTCCGAGGGGCGCGCCGAGCGGATCGCGCTCGGCCACGCGCGGCGAGTGGCGACGCCCATCGAGGTGCTGGAGGAACCCTCCGACCGCGGACACCCGGAGGCGGCGACGCTGGGGATCGTCCGCGCGAAGGCGCTCGGCGCGGGTTGCGTGGTCCTCCTACCGGGCGATTGCCCGCTGCTCGACGCGAATGAGCTCGATGCGGCGCTGGAGCGCATGCATCCTGGCCGCGTCGCCGTCGTCCCCGACCGCCACGGGACCGGCACCAACGCGCTCGTGATGGCGCCCGCCGATGCGATCGGGCCGGCGTTCGGGCCCGGGAGCTGCGCGCGCCACGCCGACCGGGGGGAACGTGCCGGACACGAGGTGGCGGTCGAGCCGCTCGTCTCGCTCGCGCTCGACGTCGACACGCCGGACGACCTGCGGGCGCTGGCCGCGGTCCTCGAGTCCGAGCCCGACCGTGCGCCCAGGACCGCCGCCGCGCTCCAGAGCCTCGGCAAGTTGGCAAGCGGGACACGCGAGTGAGCGGACGCGTCGAGCTGGTCCCGCTCGTCGGGCCTGCCGGAGGTCGAGCCCGGAGACGGCCTCGGGGAGCTCATCGCGCGCGCCGTCGCCGCTGCGGGCGCCGAGCTCACCGACGAGGACATCGTGGTCGTATCTCAGAAGATCGTCTCGAAGGCGGAGGGACGCGTGGTCGACCTCGCGGACGTGGAGCCCGGCGAGCGGGCGAGGGAGCTGGCGGATCGGCTGGGCAAGGACCCGCGCATCGTGGAGCTGGTCCTTCGCGAAAGCGTCGACGTGGTCCGCGCCGAGCGGGACGTGCTGATCGTCGAGGGGCGGGCGGGGTGGATCTCGGCCAACGCCGGCATCGACGCGTCGAACGTTCCGGGCGATGAGCGGGTGGCGCTCCTGCCCTAGGACCCGGACGCGTCGGCGGCCGGCTGCGCCGGGAGCTCCGCGAGGCGGTGGGAGCGGCGCCGGCCGTTGTGATCGCCGACAGCTTCGGCCGTCCGTGGCGAATCGGTCAGACCGATGTCGCGATCGGCTGCGCCGGGCTGGCTCCGATCGACGACTGGCGGGGGCGCCGAGACGGCCACGGAACCGAGCTGGCGGCGACCGCCATCGCGGTCGCCGACGAGGTGGCGGCTGCGGCGGACCTCGTCCGGGCGAAGGACGAGGGCGTTCCCGCGGCGATCGTTCGCGGCCTCGGGCGGTTCGTCACCGCGGGCGACGGCCCCGGGGCGGCGGCCCTGCGCCGGCCGAGGGAAGACGACCTCTTCAGGTGATCCGCGCGGAGCTCAGTGCGTCATCGGGTCCGGCTGGCCCTCCTCGGTGAACTCGGGCGGCTCGTAGACCTCGCCCGGCACCGCGCCGATCGCCAGCACCCGCGCTGCCTCGTCGCGGGTGATCAGCTTTCGCGTCTCGGCCGGCGCCGACGCGCGCGAACGTCCCGGGCTCGAGCTCGTATTCCTCGCCGCCCACCACCAGGATCGCCTTGCCCTCGAGGGCGGTGTAGACCTCCTCCATGCCGTCCGCCGAGTGATCGTGCTCGGGATACTGCGTCGCGTTCGGCGGGAACTCCTCGACCTGCATGCCGAAGGAGCGGACGCCGAGCCCCGATCGGGCGCGGCGAAGGCCCCCGCCGAAGATCGCTTCGAAGTCCTCTACTCGCTTGATCGTGACGTCCGCCATGACCGTCCTCTCCGCCCCGATGTTCGTTACCTGACCGTCCAGTCGGGCCCACCCTACCGCTGCACGGTGAGCACGGCGGCACCCTCGAACCTGCCGGCGCGCAGGTCGTCGAGCGCCTCGTTGGCACGTTCGAGCGGGTACTCGGCGACCTTCGTGCGTACCGGCACCTCCGGCGCGATGCGCAGGAACTCCTCGCCGTCCTGGCGTGTGAGATTGGCCACAGAGCGCACGATCCGCTCGCCCCAGAGAATCTCGTAGGGAAACGAGGGGATGTCGCTCATGTGGATCCCGGCGGAGACGACCGCCCCGCCCGGGGCGACGGCCCGCAGGGCGGCCGGGACGAGATCCCCGACCGGGGCGAAGATGATCGCCGCGTCGAGTGGCTCCGGCAGCCCGCCCTCACCCGGCTCGCAGACTTCAGACCCCCCCTCGGTGTCCCCGCCCACGTCGCCCCGACCTCCAGGGCGAACCGCTGGCCGGCCTCGTCCCCGGGACGCGTGAGCGCGTAGACCTCGCGCCCCTGGTGAGCCGCCACCTGGCAGATGATGTGGGCGGAGGCCCCGAAGCCGTAGAGCCCGACCCGCTCGGCGTGCTCGCCGCAGAGGCGGAGCGACCGATACCCGATCAGCCCAGCGCACAGCAGCGGCGCGGCCTGCAGATCGGGATAGCCCCTCGGGGATTGGGAAGCAGAAGCGCTCGTCCGCGACGGCCGCCTCGGCGTAGCCGCCGTCGATGTCGTACCCCGTGAACCTGGCGTTGACGCACAGGTTCTCGCGGCCGGTCCGGCAGTAGCGACAGGTGCCATCCGTCCACCCGAGCCAGGGAACGCCGACGCGCTGACCCACGTCGAACCGCTCCGCGCCCTCCCCCGTCGCTTCGACCGTGGCGACGATCTGATGACCGGGAACGAGCGGCAGCTTCGGCTCGGTCAGATCGCCGTCGACGATGTGCAGATCGGTCCGGCAAACCCCGCAGACGTGGATCCGGAGAAGCACCTGCCCGGGCCCCGGCTCGGGCTCGGGGACGTCGGAGAGCCGAAGCGGCTCCCGCTGCGCATGAAGCACCATGGCCCGCACGGGATGATCATGGCGCACCCGTCCGGCGCACAGCGAACCGGTGACGGAATCGAGCCGCTGTGAGAAGCCGGGCACTCACTCGATCGAGCTTGCGGCGCCGAGCGTGCGTACCAACCTTTCAAGCACCCCGGCAGCGTCGTCGCGGAGGTGTCGGCCCGTAACGGGAACCACCCTGATTCCGTGTGCGCTCAGAGTCGCAACCTTCAGCCGATCTCGTTCAAAGGCGACGCTCCCTGAATGGCCATCCCAGCCATCCAGTTCAACTGCGACGCTGAGATCTCTCCACAAGAAATCGACCTCATAGGCGTGAATCAGGCGTTGGTCTCAAAGCCCGGTGATGCCCGCACGGCGCAGCAGTCGAAGCATCGCCCGCTCGCCACGTGAGCGCGTGCGCCTTGGTCCGCCCGGAAGACCGAGCACACGACGCAGCCTCGTCACGCCTCGCTTCCCCTGGTTGCCCTCCAATTGAGCTTCGAACTCGGCCTGCGAGGCGAGCCGGCGGTACTGCGCTTCTGCGACGACGCTCTCCAGTTCTTCGTCATCAAGGAGGAAGGAAAGATCCAGAATCGTCCGGGGCGGGCTTGTCAAGCGCAGGCGGTGGCGGGTGCGGATGTCGCGCTTCGTTAGGCGAGCGCGCTGCGACCTTGATCCGGGGCCGTCCTGCGTTCCGCTCCGGCGGCACCGTGACCCAAGCGGGAGCCGAGGCTGGGTAGGGGAGCAGGTTCCAGAGACTCGCCGCGCTTCTGTGGCTTAACACTGCCTGCTCGCCGCAGGCGAGCAACGCCGCCTGCTCGAGGGCGAGCGGCGGCGGGATCGGTATGGCCCACGAGGTACGCACCCGCATGCATTTTGTGAAGGCGCCCACTACGAAGTCCCACCTTGATCTGTTCCGCTGTTACGCCCGCGGCAAGCAGCTGCCACCGCGCGACGACGCCGTGCTGCTTGGCGGCAAGGTGCGAGATGAAGCGGTCCGTCCAGCGAGTGAACGATTTGGGGTCCATATGACCCCAAATCCCACATTCGATCGTGGCGCCCCCCCGGGCGAGCTGGAGGCTTGGGCGCTCCCCTCATTGCCGCCGTTTTCTTGCGCTCGCGCCACCAGCGAGTGCCCGGGCGTCAGTACGTCTCGACGATGTCGTAGAGGGTGGTGCGCTGCGCCGGTTTGCGGCCCGCTCTGCGGGCGGCGTCGATGAGCTCCTCGGGTTCGAGGCGGACGCCGTGCTGCGAGCCGGCCATGCGCGAGATGTTCTCCTCCATCAGCGTCCCGCCGAGGTCGTTGACCCCCCAGCGCAGGCTCTCGGTCGCGGCGTCCAGACCCATCTTCACCCAGCTGGCCTGAAGGTTCTTGATCGTCTCGCCCGAGGGCGAGCCGGAACGCCGCCGTGTGCTTGAGGTTCTCCGTCGCGCGAGATCTCCTCGACCCCGTGCGTGCGCCCGAGCAGCGTGTTGAAGGGGATGAAGCTCAGCGGCACGAACTCGGTGATCCCGCCCGTCCGCTCCTGAAGCTCGCGAATCGACCCGCATATGGCGCGCCAGCTCCCATGGCTCCTCGATATGGCCGAACATCACCGTCGATGTCGACCGCAGGCCCGACGCGGTGGCAGGCCTCGATGATCTCCACCCAGCGGGCGACCGGAAGCTTGTTCGGCGAGATGCGCGTGCGAACGCCATCGTGGAGCACCTCGGCGGCCGTGCCCGGGTCGACCCCAGGCCCGCCTCGCGCAGGTAGTCGAAGACGGCGTCCGGGGCACGCCCGGAGCGCTCGCACATGTAGTGGATCTCCATCGGCGAGTAGGCGTGCAGGTGGATCTGCGGCGCCGCCTCCTTCGCCAGCCGCAGCCAGCGCCCGTAGTGCTCGAGCGTGTAGTCGGGGTGGATCCCGCCCTGCATGCAGATCTCGGTCGCTCCGAACTCGACCGCCTCCTCGATCCGCGCCTGGAAGTCGTCCTCGGAGACGTGGTACGCGTCCGGCGAGCGCTTTCCCTGGCCGAACCCGCAGAACGCGCAGCCGACGACGCAGATGTTCGTGAAGTTGATGTTGCGGTTGACGACGAACGTCGCCATCGTCGCCGGCGAGCTCGGCGCGGAGCTCGTCGGCGGCCGCCCGCATCTCCTCGATCACCTCGGGCCGGCGTCTCCGCGAACAGTGCGGTCAGCTCTTCCTCGCTGAGAGCCTCTCCTCGCCGCCCCTTCTCGATCGCGCGCGGCGCGAGCGTCGGGATCGATCAGCCCGCTCCGTCGCGCCGCCCCGACCCGCTTGCGCGGGATGAAGCTCCAGAACTTGAGCTTGACGACGTCGAGCACGCCCTGCTCCATCCAGCCGGGCTCCAGGTACTGCGGATAGGCGCAGAGCCGCTCGGTCAGCGCGTAGCCACGGGGCGCAAGCCGCTTGCGAACCTGGTGGGGGCTGGGGAACGCGTGCTCCGGCGAGATGTGGTCGCCGTTGGCGGACAGCCCGCCCAGATCGGTGGCCCCATCCTCGACGAGATCGACCCACCAGTCCGAGAGGTTGGGCGGAATCTGAATCCCGACCTCGGGCATCAGCCGCCGGCACTCGCGCGACCAGCCGCGTCATGTCGTCGAGCTTCGGTGCCCATGGGCGGTGCGACCCCCGTCGGGCCGCTCGGGCATCCGCCTCGCTCAGTCGTCACATCCATGCTGCAGCGCTCCCCGGTCCCAGCGCTCCCTCGCGGCGGCCTCGTCGGCGATGTCCGCGACTTCCCGCCCGTAGTAGCGGGGGTGCGGGACGAAGTTCTGGAGGATCACCTCCTGGATGTGGCCGTGACGCGGCGTGGACGTCGGCGAGCGCCTCGAGCGAGGCGATCCGCTCGTCGACGCTCTCGCCGATCCCGACGAGGATGCCGCTCGTGAAGGGGATCCGCAGCTCGCCGGCAGCCTCGATCGTCTCCAGGCGCCGCGCGGGGTGCTTGGTCGGCGACCCGGCTGGACGACCAGTCCGCGCTCCGGTCGACTCCAGCATCAGCCCCTGCGACGCGGTCACCTCGCGAAGGCGCGCCAGGTCGTCGCGGCGAGCACGCCGAGGTTCGTGTGCGGGAGCAGACCGCGCTCGAGCGCTCGCTCGCAGGTCCAGACGACATAGGAGACGAAGTCGTCGTGGCCCAGCTCACGGAGCCGCGCTCGCCACCTCGCG
>CAWGFK010000027.1:0-332767 GCA_963821735.1 uncultured cyanobacterium | reverse complement strand
GTCCATTGATATTTCTAAGGTTGTAGGAGAGAGTGAAGCTTCTTGATTAATCACTTCCATCTGCTCAAAAATTTCATCGGTTTCGAGAATATTTTTCTGAGGTTGACTTTTTTTCACTTTTTGCGGGTAATAACCTAAGTGGTTAAGTTTTCGTCGTATGGTTTCTGCGTGGGCAACTCTTCTTCCGTATAGTTTTTTTGGATAATCAGTTGCTTTCTTACTTGTTCGGCGCTCAATCGGGTATATAAACGGCTACTTTTAAATGTCGGGTCACTTTTGACTCTGACTATCTACTATCGATTGAATATCTGCTAAGAGTTCCGGCAAATGTTTTTCAGCTTTTTTGCGACCTCGTGCTTTATAATTATCTACACAAGTTATGCCGGTCTCTAGTTCCCGCACTCCTTTCCTTTACTGTATCCCTATCCCATCCCAGTTCTTTTGTAGCTCGACTCTGACCCCCAAACCCCAATTCCTTAACCGTAGGAGCCATATGAAACGACGTTTCGCCGCTCCTTTCAATTGCTTTGCTGTCTCAATTAGGGATTTCCAGAAAATAAATTCTGCAACGCCGTGATAAAATAAGCATTAACCCAGTGACTGAGGAGAACGCAGATGGAATTAACGGATTCGGTGAAAACTTTATTAATTGAGACATCAAAGCAATTGAAAGGAGCCGCGAAACGTCGTTTTATGGAACTGACGGTTAGGATTTGGGGTTTGGGGGGCAGGCGAGCTAACAAAAAACTGGAATGGGATAGGGATACAGTAAGGAAAGGAGTGCGGAAATGAGAGACCGGCATAACTTGTGTAGATAATTAAAGCACGAGGTCGCAAAAAAGCTGAAAACATTTGCCGGAACTCTTAGCAGATATTCAATCGATAGTAGATAGTCAGAGTCAACGGACCCGACATTTAAAAGTAGCCGTTTATATACCCGATTGAGCGCCGAACAAGTAAGAAAGCAACTGATTATCCAAAAAAACTATACGGAAGAAGAGTTGCCCACGACAGAAACCATACGACGAACACTTAACCACTTAGGTTATTACCCGCAAAAAGTGAAAAAAAGTCAACCTCAAAAAAAAATTCCCGAAACCGATGAAATTTTTGAGCAGATGGAAGTGATTAATCAAGAAGCTTCACCTCCTAGACCTTAGAAATATCAATGGACGGCAAAGCAGTGACAACATTGGGCCTTTTTCCGAAAAGGAAAAACTCGTGCCCAACATCCGCTTGCAATTATGATTTTAATTGAAAGAGTAAAGTCATACCTTATGGGATTCTTTTACCTCAGTCAGACGACTTATTTTTATATTTTATAGAATCCAAGGTGACTAGCGATTGCATTGTTGATATTTTAGAAGATTGGTGGCAAGACTTTGCTCTAATGTTTGGGGAGTGTAAGACCCTGCTAATCAAACAAGATAATGGGCCAGAGAATCATTCACGAAGAACTCAATTTATGAACCGCATTGTCAAGTTTGTTGAAACTTATAAAATCAACGTGCGTCTGGCATACTATCCGCCATATCACAGTAAATATAATCCAATTGAGCGGACTTGGGCTGTTTTAGAAAATCATTGGAATGGTACTATTCTTGAGGATATTCAAACGGCTTTACAGTGGGCAAAAACCATGACTTGGAAAGGCGATAATCCCGTAGTAAAGCTCGTGAATAGGACCTATCAAACAGGAGTCAAGCTAACTTGTAAAGCGATGAAAGAGCTGGAAACCAAGCTCACTCGTTTTATAAACCTAGAGCCAGAAAATCAGTACAACTTGGGTAAATGGTTTGTAGACATTTTCTATAATGCCCCGTAAACTTTGCAGATTTTATTTTGTGCAAATCCCTTAATAAAGTTTTCACCGAATCCGTTAATTCCATCTGCGTTCTCCTCAGTCACGGGGTTAATGCTTATTTTATCACGTCGTTGCAGAATTTATTTTCTGGAAATCCCTCAGTGGTGGGGTGGCAAGCTCTTGGCCCTGACTCATGCGGTTAGGAAAAACTCTGACCAAAGTGCCTTGGCGGTGTTTGATGAGTCTGAGGTGATGTTGCTACAACAAGTCTCTTCTAAAAAAATTGTTTCCATTGGCGAAGCGGTTTTAGCTTTGGCTAAACTTATCGGCTTTGCACCGTCGAAAAAACAACCGTTTCCAGGGGTAAAGGTTCTCGCCACTGCCCTTGAGCGTTTTTTCTTTATGAAGATTGGTTATCTGAGTTCCAAGGGATTGGCTGTGCCTTAGCCAAAGCTTAACTCAAGATGACCCGGGTCCTCCCTTGAGTTGAAGCGGTAGTCTTAAAGAACAGTCTTAGGGGATTCAAATCAATAAATCATCCCAATCCCATGATTAAGCACCTCACCCGACTCTCCACGCGCTCCGTCGGGCTAATTCCCGTGAGCCTCCACCATACACGGGTGCGGGTTTTTGGATATTTGATTTTTTGGAGTTCCATCAGGGAACATCCCTACGGCCCTCAATGTAGATCATGATGCCTAATCTTGGGTTTTCCGGCACTAAAGCCTTTACTGGGCGTACACTGGTCAGACGAATCTCCTTAAACCCTGAAGACTCTTTCCCTACCTGATCCAAAACTCCTACAAGATTAGCGTAGGGAAGGGGGCTGGGGGGTTAGGTCACTCTGGGCGATTCATCAAACAGGATACAAGAAATCTACGAGATAGACTGTCTAAGCAACAGGGTGGCTTTTTCAGCAGACAAGGGTTTAGAGAAAAAATAACCTTGTCCATCTTCAGACCCCAAGGATTTAAGTTCGGCGAGTTGTTCAGAGGTTTCAACCCCTTCTGCGGTGACATCCATTCCCAAACCGTGGGCTAAAGTGACGATCGCCTGAATGATTTCCAAATTTTTCCCTTCCGTGCCGATCCGTTGCACAAATGATTTATCAATCTTTAAAGTATCAATCGGAAACTCAGCTAAATGAGAGAGGGAAGAATAGCCGGTTCCGAAGTCATCTAAAGATAAATGAATGTTTCGTTCTTTCAGTTGCCAGAGGGTTTGATTGGCGGCTTGGGTATCTTCAATTAGGACACTTTCAGTAATTTCTAGCTTTAAAAAAGCCGGATTGAGACCTGTTTCCTGGAGGATGCGATCAACGTCTTCGACTAAATCCGGTTGTAGAAATTGTTTGCCCGATAAATTGACGCTCATTTTTAAAACCCCAGCTTTACGAACCGAGGGAAATCGGGTTTGCCATTCCACAAGTTGTCGGCAAGCTTCCCGCAGGACTAAGATGCCTAAGGGGACAATTGAACCTGTTTCTTCTGCCAGGGGAATAAATTCGCCAGGGGGAATAAAGCCTCGTTGAGGGTGATGCCAGCGCAGCAATGCTTCAAATCCGACGATTTTACCGTCGAATAGAGATACGATGGGTTGATAGGCGAGTTTAAGAGAGGTTTGATTGAGGCTTTCGGCTTCATGGAGTTCTCGGCGCAAATCGTTTTCTAACTGTAAGAGTTCCACAGCCCGGTCATGCATCGCCTTATCAAAGATAGCAGTTCGGGCTTTGCCACTGCGTTTGGCATGATACATGGCGATATCTGCGTTTCGGAGTAAATCGGCGCTGACTTCATGCTCGATGGAACTCAGGGCGATACCGATGGTAACGGTAATAAAGACGGCGTGTCCTTCAAAGGTAAAGGGTGCTTTAAGTTGTTGGTGGATTTTTTCTGCAAAGTCACTCACCTGTTCAATGGTTTGGACATCTTCTAACAGCATGACATAATGATCGCCTCCGAGACGGGCAATTGTATTTTGAGAATTTAGACAGCGTTCTAAGCGGAAGGCGATCGCAATTAATAGCATATCCCCGACCGCATGACCTAAGCTGTCATTGACTCGTTTAAATCGGTCAATATCGATAAATAAAACCCCGATTTGCCGATCGCTTTGCAGATTGTTGCGGGCGCTGGCTTCCCGGAGTCGTTCCATTAAAAAGGCCCGGTTCGGCAGTCCGGTTAAGGGGTCATAATAGGCTTGATGAATGAGTTCTTCTTCTGTCCGCTTGCGATCGCTGATGTCGGTTTGAACCCCAATATAGTGGGTAATTACCCCCCGTTCATTTTCAACGGGAGACAGACTCAGTTCATTCCAAAATAATGTCCCATCTTTGCGATAATTGCGTAAGGTAACTTTGCAATCTTGTCCGTTGTGAATGGCCTTTCGCAATTCTTGTAATGCTGGTTGATGGCGATCGCGGCCTTGCAGGAATCGGCAGTTGCGTCCCGTCGCCTCGGCGTAGGAATACCCCGTCATTTTTTCAAAACTGGGATTGACGTAAACCACGGCATTATCTTTGTTATACTCAGAGATGACGATGCCATTGCTACTAGCGGCGATCGCTCTTTCAAAGAGTCGCAGGCGTTCTTCTTGTTCTTTGCGCTCCGTGACATCCCGGGAATTGAGCACAAATCCCGTAATTCCCGGTTCTTGAAGCAGGTTGCTGCCCACAGACTCTAGAGTAACCCATTTCCCACTGGCATGAAGAAAGCGAAACTCACTCTCAACTACCCCCCCTTGTTGTTCCAAGGCTTGGGTAAAAAGAGTATAAATCCCCTCTTTGTCTTCGGGGTGAATGTAGTTAAACCCATTGTCACCGATTAAATCTTGGGGTTTATAGCCTAGAATTCTTTCCACCGATGGACTTTGATACCGAATCGTTCCATCTTCTTCTAAAATAGTAATAATATCCGATGAATTCTGGACTAAAGAGCGAAAGCGGTTTTCACTTTTAGCCAGGGCTTCTACCGCATTTTTCTGTTCGGTAATATTAAAGGCACTCAGACAAAGACCAATAATCTGGTTTCTTTCATCAAACACGGGTTGGCCGTTAATTTCAAACCAGTATTCGGTTCCCGTATTTCCTAAGATTTTCTGCTGGAGTTGGACTGGCATCCCTTGCAGGCATTGATGAAAACTTTGATTAAACAGTTTTAACCCATTGTTCGATACATATTCGTAAGCAAAATCTCCGGGCTGAATTGTTTTATTCCATAAGGTTTTAACGGTTTCCCGGGCGGTTTTATTAACATCTTTAATTTGATAATTGCGGTCAATCAAAACAATGGATTGAGCAGATGAATTAAAAATTGCCCTTAAATTGGCTTCGGATTCAATTAAGGCCGCCTGAGTTTGCTTCCGTTCGGTCACGTCGGTCAGAGTTTCGATTAACCGCACGACTTGGCCGGTACTGTCGCAGAGGACTTCTCCTTTACTGACAATCCAGCGGATAGAGTCGGTTTGACCATGTAGGATCCGGTATTCACTTTCGTAGTTCGTTTTAGCCGCGATCGCCTGCACAATTGTGCTTTGGACCAGAGGCCGGTCTGGCGGTTGAATTGTTTTAATATAAGTGCCAATCGTGGGGTTATAACTGCCCTTTTTTACCCCTAAAATGGCGTGAACTTCATCAGACCAGGTAACATTTCCCGAGCGCAAATCCCACTCCCAAACTCCCATTTTAGCCGCTTTAAATGCAGCCAGCAATCTCCCTTCACTCTGCTGTAATGCCCGTTGAGTCCGCTGGCGATCGAGTTCGGCAGCAGCTTGTCCCGCAAATATACTCAAGACCAATTGGGCGCGGTGAACGTCGATTAACGGGCGATCGTCGAATCCACAGATTAACCCGATTGGCTTGCCATGCATATCCACCAATCGGACTCCCAAGTAGCTGCAAGCTTCTAGGGTCCCCAGGGGGTGTCCCGGAGACAGGTGCGACTTAAATTCATCGGCAATCCAGTCGCTTCCACATTGCAGGACTTTTGCCCAAGGGGTCCCGGCGATCGGATATTCCAGTTCGCACAATTGCTCATTCCACCCCGAACCCGTCAGTTCGCCTCCCTCCCAGAATGCCCGAACTTTCACCACGGAAGCTTTGTTACCCACTACCTCCCCAATAAAGACGTAGCGCATCCCCAACAATGACCCAAGATAGCAAGCCAAAGCGGGAAAAAACTGCTCTCCTGTCACCGGGGCTTTTCCACTGGCTAGGGATTGCAGGATGTTCTCGACTTCCTTGAACTCGGTAATGTCTTTGAAGGTTTGAAAGTACAGAAGCTCCTTTCCCACAGTCATAGCCTCAACGGACACACTCACCCATAAGGGTGTACCATCGGCTTTCTTCGCCACCAGTTCATAGTTCTTGATGACCCCTTGAAGCTGGAGGGTATCGAGGAGTTTTTTTCTTTCCGTTAAGTTATAATAAAAACAGTCTTGGTTGCGATTAATCGGCTCAGTGCCTCTAAAGCCGAAAAGCTCCCGAAAGCAATCATTAACATAGACAATCTTGCCATCGGTAGAATTGGTCAAGGCGATCGGCACAGAAATCCGTTCGGCGATCGCCTCAAACAGACAGTTCGTCCCGCAAATCTCTAGGGAGACAGGTAAATCACTGGAAATAGACCCGTCCGGGTTCATGTAACTCAGGGTAGCTTCCTCCTTGACCCTTGGGCGTTCTAACTTCTGCTTTTCCTGATCTTCATTTATCCATTCTATCTCTTCATTCTGTTCCACTAAGCTCATCCACACTCCTTCCCTCTCGTTGGGAAACTTCCTGCCCATCTCATCTGAAAAATTGTATGAACATTTTTTAATTAATCTTAATATTCTGTGGGCCTTTTGTAAAACAGTTTTAATTAAAATTCATTAAAGCCCATCGGCTCGGTAGACAGAACTTGTGCCAATACTTAACAAAAAAGCCCGTTCCTCGGGCTAAAAGACAGTTCACCGGGTCTTTGTTGATGAAAACCCCGGTTACCCTTCAAGCCTCTGTACCTAGATTACCCTGATGAAGCTAATTACTCCCTTGCCTGTTCCTTGCCGGTTAAACATCGCGCTCAATAACCCTGAAATCATCAGAGTGATGCCAGAAATCGGGTCCTAACCGGATGAAATGTTAACCGCCTACCCGGACTAACCCTCCTCAGCCTGCGGTGGAGGTCGGTAGATGCAGGTAGAGGGTTCACGGATTCCAATCATTGTAAGAGTTATCCCACAAAGTTAAGGATTGTACATAAATCTTTACAGCCAGAACGACTGACCCATAAGCTTTTGGGATGTCACCCGGTCCCTAGGGGCCGGACGAACAACCTATCCCCTCCCCCCAGCAACAATCCCTCATCCTGTCAAAGTGCCTACTGAATCTAACCCATTCCTACACTAAAATTAGCGATACCGTTAGAGGAGACACCTGCAATGCTAGAATCCTACCGTCAACAGGCCGCATCTAGGGCAAATCAAGGTATTCCGCCCCTGCCCTTAGATGCCCAGCAAACCTCAGAACTCTGTGAACTGCTAAAAAATCCCCCAACCGCAGAAGAAGAAACCCTGCTGCACCTGCTGCGCGATCGCATTCCCCCCGGAGTAGATCAGGCTGCCTACGTCAAAGCCGGGTTTTTAACCGCCATTGCTAAAGGCGAAGTCACCTCTCCCCTGGTTTCCCCCTTGGAGGCGATCGAACTCCTCGGCACCATGTTGGGCGGCTACAATGTCCAATCTTTAATCGATTTGCTGCAATCTGGTGACAACACCATCGCCCAAGCTGCCGCAGATGCCCTCAAGAAAACCCTGCTGGTGTTTGACGCCATGCATGATGTCCTGGAGTTGTCCGAAACCAACCCCTACGCGAAGCAGGCGATCGACTCCTGGGCGAATGCGGAATGGTTTACCTCTCGCCCTCCCGTCCCTGAAACAATCACCGTCACCGTCTTCAAAGTCCCCGGGGAAACCAACACCGACGACTTGTCCCCCGCCTCTCATGCCACCACTCGCCCGGACATTCCCCTCCACGCCCTAGCAATGTTAGAATCCCGCATGGAAGGGCCCTAGAAACCTTAGCCGAAATCAAAGGCAAAGGACATCCCGTCGCCTATGTGGGGGATGTGGTGGGGACCGGGTCCTCCCGTAAATCGGCGATTAACTCCGTCCTCTGGCATATCGGCAATGATATCCCCTGCGTTCCCAATAAACGGGCTGGGGGCTATATCCTAGGGGGTGCGATCGCCCCGATTTTCTTCAACACTGCCGAAGACTCCGGTGCCTCTCCCCATCGAGTGCGACGTTACCAACCTGGAAACCGGCATGGTGATTACCATCCATCCCTACAAAGGACAAATCACCAACGAAGCGGGAGAGGTGATTTCCACTTTCACCCTCAAACCGAACACCATTTTGGATGAAGTGCGCGCGGGAGGACGGATTCCTCTGATTGTCGGGCGATCGCTGACGGACAAAACCCGCAAGGCGATCGGACTCGATATCAGCCCCATCTTCACCCGTCCCGAAATCCCCACCGACTCCGGCAAAGGCTTCACCCTCGCCCAAAAAATGGTCGGACAAGCCTGCGGCGTCTCTGGCGTCCGTCCGGGAACCGCCTGCGAACCCCTAATGACCACCGTTGGTTCCCAGGATACCACCGGACCCATGACCCGCGACGAACTCAAAGAACTCGCCTGTCTCGGCTTCTCCGCCGATTTAGTCATGCAGAGTTTTTGTCATACCGCCGCCTATCCCAAACCCGTGGATATCACCACCCAAAAAGAACTCCCCGACTTCTTTTCCACCCGAGGCGGCGTGGCATTACGTCCCGGAGATGGCATCATCCACTCCTGGCTAAACCGGATGCTACTCCCGGATACCGTCGGCACCGGAGGCGACTCTCACACCCGTTTCCCCTTGGGAATCTCCTTCCCCGCAGGTTCCGGCTTAGTCGCCTTTGCTGCGGCTTTAGGCGTCATGCCCTTAGATATGCCGGAATCGGTATTAGTTCGGTTTAAAGGGGAATTGCAACCCGGTGTCACCCTGCGGGATATTGTCAATGCCATTCCGTATGTTGCCATCCAAAAAGGATTGCTCACCGTCGAGAAACAGAACAAAAAGAATGTGTTTTCTGGGCGGATTATGGAAATGGAAGGCTTACCGGATTTGAAAGTCGAACAAGCCTTTGAACTCACCGACGCCACCGCAGAACGCTCCTGTGCCGGTTCTACTATTAAACTGAGTGAGGAAACCGTCGCCGAATACCTGCGATCGAACGTGACGCTGTTAAAAAATATGGCCGCCCGAGGCTATCAAGACCCTCGCACCATCCTACGCCGGGTCGCCAAAATGGAGCAATGGTTAGAGAATCCCGAACTCATGTCTGCTGATGCCGATGCCGAGTATGTGGAAACCCTAGAAATCGACTTGAACGAGATTAAGGAACCGATTGTTGCTGCACCGAATGACCCGGACAACATTAAATTAATGTCCGAATGCGCCGGAGATAAAATTGATGAAGTCTTCATCGGGTCCTGCATGACCAATATCGGCCATTATCGCGCTGCTGCCAAAGTATTAGAAGGGGCGGGATTAGTCAAGGTTCGCCTGTGGATTTGTCCTCCCACCCGGATGGATGAAGAACAGTTAAAAGCTGAGGGCATTTACGAGATTTTCGAGGCAGCTAATGCCCGGACGGAGATGCCCGGTTGTAGCCTTTGTATGGGCAACCAAGCCCGAGTTGACGATGGAGCAACGGTGTTTTCCACCTCCACCCGCAATTTCAATAATCGCATGGGCAAAGATGCCCGAGTGTATCTCGGTTCAGCGGAATTAGCAGCGGTTTGTGCCTTACTCGGACGGATTCCCACGGTGGAAGAATATCAAGCAATTGTCAGTGAGAAAATTAATCCCTTTGCTGATGATTTGTATCGGTATTTGAACTTTGACCAAATCCAAGGATTTGAGGATGAAGGTCGAGTGATTCCGTTGGAAGAGTTGCCCAAGATTGAGGATATTTTGGGAATGCCTGTCGGCGCGGGTAAATAACTGCACGCCCAGACTGTAGCGGTTCCCGGATTCATGAGGTACAGATATCTAGGGAAGCTTGATGCTCCTACGGACTAGATCCATATCCTGTCTTTACTTTCCCGGTTTGGGAAACGCTATCAGTTAGAGCTTCAGGGACTAAAACTCTACCGTGAGTTAAGCGGAAGCCACTTAAGATTGACCTGGAAGGGTACAGAGTGGCTTCCGCTTTTTTGTAGTGTTTTGTAGCCCGGATAGATGAGTTGGAGACGATCGCCTGGGGTTTAGATTTGACAGCGAAACCCTGAGATTTGATGTATTAGCACAGAGTGCGAATACAATGGGCATCAATTTGGGTTTGGCATACTTCCTGTATATAATATAAAAATGATAGAGTCCAGGGGGGAATCATGAAATCTCGAATAAGTGAGCCGATCGCCCAAGGTTGAGGACTCCTCTTTTAACGCCCATTCCGATGACGCCCGGTTTGAGGAAAAGCCTCCCGGAACTCTACCCCACTGGTTTAGCGGGGATAGGGTTTGTAAACTGTATAAAATTTAACAGCGAAAAAGATGTTTTTGCGATCGCCATTCTGCGGCTGAAACTGGAGTGAAAACAGGGCCGCAGGATGATCAAACCTGGATCTGAGGGCGGGGTCAATCTCGGTCGTCCAGAAAAAAGTTCCGATTGTCATCAAGCGATCGCAAATTCCCAGAAAGGCGATCGGTATTACTCTCTCCCGACCCCCTGGATTCTCGTTCCCACCTGTAAGCCCTCCCCTCTGAGTTCCTTGACACCCGAGTAAAAAACCGATGCGGACCGACCCTCCTCTGTTGCTAACTTCGGACGGAAAATCGCCAGTTAGAGACTTAGTTACACAGTTAGGGCCTCAAACCTCTAGCTCCTTCTACATCGGCACCAAATAGATTCACCTCATTGAGATTCGCATCTTGGAAATTGGCCCGCCTCAAATCCGCGCCATAAAAATTGGCCTTACTCAGATCTGCCGCGTTCAGGTTGGCATCTAAAAGAACGCTCCCCAGCAGATTGGCGGTACTTAAATTAGCTGCATTGAGATTTGCCTCCGACAGATTAGCCAGTTGAAAATTAGCACCTGTCATATCCGCACCTTTCAAGTCTGCTGTACTCAGGTTCGCACCACTGAGGTTGGCACCAATCAAGTTGGCATCCGTTAATACCGCACCCTGTAAGTCAATGCCACTCAAATCCGCACCATTGAGATTACACCGGGGACAGACTCTGGTCATTCGCAACTGTTGGAGGTCCGTGGCATTCGGTTCTGCTCCCACTGGAATCGCGACAGATACGGAAGTCAGTAGCATGACGGTCATGGCAATTACTTCTTTCATAGCACTCCCGCTATTGATCATGGTTTGGCAGTCGATAACCCGTTCGTTATTTAGCATACACAACCTGGTGAGTTTGGGTTGAAAAAGATCCATCGATAAATACAATGGCACTCAATTATCCACGATCCTTGATAGCTCAAGTCATTATGTATCCTCCAACTCGATTTTTAAATCTGTGTTGTTGATGGCTCAAGGTGACTATCGTTCGAGAGTTTGACCGGGATCATCTGACCCATTGAGGGGCAGGGGATCATTGCCATCCCCTTAAGGATCGCGGTTTTGGGAAGGCGATCGCTGATGGAAGGGTTCGCCCCACCTTGGCGATCGCACTGAAGTAATATCGAAAGTTCCCGGGGAATTCCTTCCGAGGGGCAGATTGGGTCAGGGATACCAGTCACACACTTGGGCGATCAAGTAGACTACCTTGAGGAGACTAATTTCAAAAGAATTGTCTCGGGCTGTGATCTCAAGCGCATTCTCTCTAGTTACCCAACTCGCAAGGGTTCCCCAACTTTCCGGAAATCATATCACTGATCCTCTCCTGCATTCCCTACATTTAGTCGTAAGGTGAATCGGCTTGTCCTATGCCTATAGATGGAAAAAATGGAAAATTTTTAGGTAAATTTTTCTCCGGAATTTGCCAATTCCGAAGCTGGGATAGCCAGCCTGCAACGATCCGAACCCCGTTTATTTTTGGCTCATCCTGATTATAATTTATGGGAGAGAAACTCTCGAAAAATTGCTCCAAATTTGTTGAGTATCGAGCATTGCCAATGAAGCGCTAACAGTTTGGGGTGAATCCGTGGAGTCCGCTGGGATGCGCTCATGAGTTTGTAGGTTAGATTGAACTCAGGGTTGACGAGATTCCAGCCCTTAGCAAGGGGGAACTTTAAACCCAGAGGGAGTATCCTGTTCCCTACTCCCATAACGGAGCAAGATGCTCCTTATCCTGAATTCTATATCTACCCACAATTGAGACGGACCTCCGATCTACCGAACTCCCGGGATTGAATGAAGCGAGTAGGGGTCCAACTGGAGGGAGAAAACGCTCAAGCGTGAATCCCCAGCAACTCAAAAAAGCCATCATCCAGTTCGTAACCGAGCATCTGAGACAGAGAAATTAGCTTAGACTTACTGGGTACGCCATGTTCCTGCAAGACGTTGGCGAGGGTAAAAATTTTGTTCATCAAAAAAATTTCCAACGCTTCGGGGTTGTATTGAATGCCCTCGGTGCGATGAAACTCGTGAGGGACCAACATCGCGACATAGCGGGCGAATTCGCCAGATTTGCGATCGAGGAGCAAAGGCAACCAGGGATAGGTGGCATCTAATCGGATAAACCACAGACGGATCTCAGGAATTTCCGAGAGTTCGCGGGGGTCCGAGGGATCCCGGGGATAATCGATTTCAAACTGCAACGACAGATCCGGGTCCGTGAAGGGTTGATCTGGGGATAATTTAGCGATCGCCCCTTGGACGGGGGATAAGTCCAAATTAAGCAAACACTCGGAATTGAGGGCGATGGTAATTGTCATGAAACCAGGGGCAGGAGGTAGAAGTGAAATCAGAAAACTGTAACGCAGTGGGTGAATGGGTAACCTATTCTACCGTATCAGGATAGGGTTGAGGGGGTATAGCGGGAGGATGTACAGAGGGGAGGATGCACCAGGGTCCACACCCGCCTCCAAGGGAAGCCAGAGGGTGGCACACCGGGGGGAACTCCTTGGCGATCGCCCACGGACCAACGAAGCCTACGATAGAATTATCTCAATCCTGTCCACGGGATGAGTCCGGTTCCCCCTCCCAGTGACGAGATCCGACGCGACCTTCATCGCCCCAATTGCTAACTTCCTGGTTCGGTGAAACCCGCTATAACTATGAAAGGGGACAGGATACATCCTTAATTAATTTTGCCATTATTTGCCATTATTTGCCATTAAATGAATGCCTCAACACAAAACTATGAAAAAACAGGTAGTATCCGTTAAACCCATTCGCTCCTTAGAAGATGCCCTCAATCGCTGCCAAAGTTTGGGAATGCGACTGTCGCGACAGCGGCGCTTTATTCTAGAGTTGCTTTGGACTGAGCAAGAGCATCTTTCGGCTAGAGAAATTTACGATCGCCTCAATCGTGGGGGGAAGGCGATCGGACATACCTCGGTCTACCAAAACCTCGAAGCGCTCTCCAACCAAGGAATTATCGAATGCATCGAACGCTCAGATGGTCGGTTGTATGGGAATATCAGCGATGCTCACAGTCACGTTAACTGCATCGATACCAATCAACTGCTGGACGTTCAGATTGAATTACCCGAGGAGTTAATCCGACAAGTCGAAGCCCAAACTGGGGTCCGGATTGTGGAATATCAAATTAATTTTTTCGGATATCGTTATCAGGAATCCCCGTCAGAAACCGAGAAGGCTACAGACCCCGGGGCGATCGCCTAAAGCTTCCAGGTACAGCATTCAATCCACCGGGCTAGAAACCCAGTTTCTTGTTGCTGTGATTGAATGTTGTACCCAGTTCTCGTCATCCCGGGAAATGCCCCACTTCTATGACTTTTTGATACCCGTTCCCAAAACTTCAAGCTAAACTGCTTGAAAAATGAAACAAAATCGCTATAGACTTTAAACTTTTAGCACGGTTTTGAAATCCGGGATGAATCTTGATAACAGTTCAGGGGTCTCCATCCTAAACTGGAGTGGCGATCGCCCAGGGGGTGACAATCGAGAAAAACTCGCCTCTCCCATAAGCCGGAAAATCACGATTGGGAAGTGATGCATGAACCAAGAGGACAATCTATCCCCTAAATTGATCCTTTATCTTATAAATTTCTAGGATGAGCAATCCAGGATATATCCCGCAAGAGGCTTGTCATTGAGACCAACAGATGATCTCGGATTCACTCTGGATCTCAGACATCGGGCAAACGGTAAAAGCATTTGGTACGGATGTATTTTAAAGACTCTGTTTTTAGCATGAATCTAAGCCATCAGGTAGAATCTAGGGTGATCCCCAAGGGAGCAAGCACAGTTTATATCCTAGGGGGTGGGTATCGCTTGCAAGTGTGACCCTCAAGACGCAATCGAAAAGCAACTACAGTGGAGAGACCCCATATTTTCCCGTCTCTACCCGGTAATCAAAAAGTAGAAAGATGTGCCAATACAAGTCGGCATTGTAGGGACAGGCTGAAGCAATGGTGAGAAAACAATTTGACCAATCCAGTACACAGCCAAACCACCGCATTCGGAGACGGCGGGATGGACGCATTAAAGCAGCGATCGCCGCTCGGCTATGGGGTGGGCGATCGCAGCGCAATCACACAGAAACCGGCGATACATTAACCCAAAGTACGGAATTGGCCCAACACCCTCCGAAATCCGGCAAGGGTTGGGGCTGGAAATTCCGCCTTCCGGTCCAGAAAAACCCGAAAAATCAGGACGAGAATCAGCCTGGGGCGCTAGTGGCCACGACTCCGCAGAAACCTCGAACCGACAAGGGTCGAAGTCTGTTATGGGGATGGCATTTACTCTGGCTGAGTCTCCTGGTTGCTTGTACCAGTATGGGAGCCGTATCCCTGCGGTGGTTACTCACCATGCCCCCACCGATTGATTGCGATGCCCTCGGGGTAGGGTCCACCGAGCGCGATCGCCTCTACTGTGCTCAAAATGCGGCCAAAACCGGGGACTTAGACCGGCTAGTCGCGGGAATCGAACTGGTGGAAAGCTGGCCCGAAGACCATCCCCTCCGAGGTCAAGGAGATAAATTAGTCGGAGAATGGTCAGCTCTAATTCTAGACTTGGCGCGGCAGAAATTTATGGCCGGGGATTTAAACGGGGCCAATGCCATTGTCGAAAAAATTCCTAAAACCAACCCCGTGTATGCCCAAGTCGAACAAGAATTACAAATTTGGGCGGCTAATTGGGATCAAGGAAAAGCCATCTACGATCAAGCTGAAGCCGCACTGAAAGCTCGTAACTGGAGCGGAGTCGAGGATCAGATGCGAGAGTTGCTCAAATTGGATAACGTCCACTGGCGTTCCACCCGTTATGGAGAACTACAGCAGCGAATTGTCGCGGAAAAGGAAGCTTGGAAACAGTTAGAAGATGCCCGCTATTTGGTCTATAACCGGACCGCAGAGGAGTTAGTCCGCGCCATCGACCTTGCGCGCCAAATTAACCCCCAGCGATATGTTCGAGAGCAGGCGAATCAGGAGATTAATCGCTGGAGTGCCGAATTACTAGAGATCGCCAAAACTCGCTTCCAAAGTGGCAATTTTGATGGAGCCATCTCCGCTGCCAAGTGGATTCCCTCCGATACAACGGTTTATGGGGAAAGTCAGGACTTGATTCACCTGAGTTCCGCCCGAGCGCTAGTCCAAAATGACAAACCCGCCGGACCCATCCCCGATCGCCTGTTTGCGTTCCTAGAAGCCTCGGCGATCGCCGGTCAAATCCAATCCGACAGTCCCCTGTACAGCCAAGCTCAAGAAAACTTGGTCCGATGGAATCAGCACAAACAGGACCTGGTTCAGGTACAAATGGCCCAAGCTGTGGCCAGTTTCCGTCACCCCATGCTGATGCAGTTGGCGATCGCGCAAGCCGAAATGGTGGGGATGGACCGCCCCGGACGTCTCGATGCTCAAACCCCGATCGCCCAATGGCGAAAGGAAATTGAACAAATTGAAGACCGAGGCTATGTCGTCGCCGCTAAGGCGATCGCGGACTCCAATAATATTGCCGCATTGAGAAATGCGATCGCCTCGGCCCAACAGGTCGCCCAAGGACGGCCCCTGCGGATTGAAGCCCAAACCTTGATTGCCCAATGGAACAAACAGGTTGAAACCCTAGAAGATCAACCCATCCTCGCCAGCGCCCAGGCTCTCGCCCAAGCCGGTCAACTCCAAGAAGCTGTCAACGAAGCCAAAAAAATCGCGGAGGGTCGAGCTTTACATCAAGAAGCCTCAGACAATATTGCCAAATGGGTCAGCGAAATTCAAATTGCTGAAGACCGACCGATTCTCGACGAAGCCGCCACCTTGGCGGCCCAGGGGAGTCTCACCAAGGCGATCAATACGGCTTCTAAAATTCGCTCGGGTCGTGCTTTGTATTCTGAAGCGCGAACGGCGATCGCTCGTTGGAATGCCCAACTCGATGCCATCTATGCCGCCCGGGAAGCTGAAGCGGCCCGCTCCTCCTATCAGGAACCGGCTCCGGTCTATCGGGAACCGGCTCCGGTCTATCAGGAACCGGCTCCGGTCTATCAGGAACCGGCTCCGGTCTATCAGGAACCGGCTCCGGTCTATCAGGAACCTGTTTATCAGGAACCCCCGGCAGCAGCCTATCAAGCTCCGGAACCCTACTATGAGCCGGAACCCTACTATGAGCCGGAACCCTACTATGAGCCGGAACCCTCCTATGAGCCACCGGCAGCGGCCTATCAAGAGCCAGAACCCTACTATGAACAACCCAGTTCTTACTATGAGGAACCCGCACCGGCCTATCAAGACTCGGTTCCAGCCTCCAACCCTGAAGACTCTTATGCTCCCTTGCCTATTGATGGGATTGAATAAAATCCCTTTCCTGGGGTCGCGTCGGATTGAAATTGAGGGGTTAGCTTACAATGGGATCTAATCACCCAAGACAGCACTCGGGGGGTCAGTAAAACGGCTGATTTTTTCCGGGCTTTTCCCGACCGGCTCTGTTCTGGCTCCCCTGTCCCAGCCCTTTAACTCATTTCTGCCGTGAGTCACCCCCCTTTTCAATTACTCTTGATTGATCAAGACCCGATTTTCTTATTGGGTCTGTCCAGCTTGTGTGAGCAATCAACGGATCTGCAAGTGGTAGGTCAAACCACTGACGGGACTCGTGCCTTAGAGACCCTCTCTACTCTAGCCACTCCCGCAGACTCGACTCAGAGTGACCCCCCTCCTACCGATCGCCCGGTGGATGTGGTGTTGCTGGACTTGGAGTTAGGCTGCACGGAACCCTCTGGGGTCACGAGTTTCACTTTGATGGCAGCACTCTGGGAACGATACCCTCGGGTGTCTCTGTTGTTGTTGGGTCGATCGCCAGACCCGAACCCCAGAGGGGCCGAATATCCTAGAAATGTCAAAGGATACTGCCCAAAAGGGATAGCCGGATCGGAACTGCTTCAGGCGATCCGGACGGTGGCATCAGGGGAAACCTATTGGGGTAGCGGCGGAAATATTCGGGTTTCCACGGGGTCAAGTCGGAGTATTTCTAGGCGGGGTGGCGTGATCGGCATTCTGCTCGAAGACTTGCGCCTCTCGGGTTTGCGTCAAATTGATGCCGAAATTCGCCAGGTTGATCAGTATCTGCAAAATCTGCAAGGCGATCGCTTATCGGATTTTGACCGCTTGTTTTGGCAGGGCCGCCGCCGGGAACTCCTCACCGCTCGTTGGATGGTGAATAAGTTATTGGCTCCCCCAGTGAGCGAACCGCCACCTCCTCTGTCTGCAAACCTTGGCGATCGCCGTCCTCCCGTCAATTCTCCCCAACCCCCTCACCGCATTTCTGCCCCTCCAGAACGCCACAATCGCCCCCCAAC
Source organism: uncultured cyanobacterium (assembly GCA_963821735.1). Taxonomy (GTDB): domain Bacteria; phylum Cyanobacteriota; class Cyanobacteriia; order Cyanobacteriales; family Laspinemataceae; genus Laspinema. The sequence goes on along the minus strand of CAWGFK010000027.1, from coordinate 315,018 downwards.
ATCCAGCGATCGCACCAGCCTAGTCCGAGCTTCTGCGGCAGAGTTGTTACCCCCTACGGGTTCAGAACTGAGCCCGATTCCCCTGCCTCGCCCATTACTGGAGGCGATCGCCGCTAAAATTGATACTCCCTTGGCCAACCTCACGGATACTGTCCTAGAAATTGATATCCTGCACCTTGACAAAAAGCAAGAATTGCTCTACACAGTTTTGCACCAATTTGAGGAGATTTTGGCGCAACTGCGGTATGCTCAAGTCCAGGCCACGGAACTCCCCTCAAAACGCGATCGCATCATCCGCGATTTATGGGAAATGTCCGTCACTGCCTATTTTGGGAAATACTATTCCATCACCCTGGGAATAGGGAATTCCTCCCGAATGCCCTCGGTGAGTTTGACCTAGTACCCTTTTTACTAGAAGAAATCGAGATAGTCGAAGGGGCTTTATTAAATAAAATCCCTCTCGTTCTGGATTTATTAGCCTATCTCCTCTATCAAATTCCCTTGGCGATCGAGAATGTGATCTACCCCCCGGAAGACCCGCAATCCATCGATCGCGCTACAGCTTTACTCGAAAACCTGATCATTCAGGTTGCCAACGCTATCATCCAACCCCTCTTAAATCGGGTCGCTGATGTAGAAGAAATTAAACTGAACTTTTTAGATAAGCACTGGCTATCGAGTCGAGAAATTGAGCGATTTAGAAATGATTTATCCTGGAAATATCGGCGTCAAAATCTCTGGGTAGAACCTAAAGCCATCTTTGAAAGCCGACATTGGCTCTATATCTTGGAGGACCCGGGGATTAAAAAAATCCAAATTTATTCCCCACGACGGCAAGAATTAGTCGGACTCAAAGGACCGCGACTTTGGGTGACCTTGCTGTTAGAAATCCGCGATGCCATCTCCCCGCGAGTCAAAGCGGTTTTGCTTTCCCTGGGGGATAGTGCGCGATATTTGCTGATTCAATTGGGGAAAGGCATTGGTTTAATTGGGCGAGGGATTCTGCAAGGGATTGGGAGTTCATTCCAAGAGAGCCGATTTTCCCGAAATCGGGAAGAGCAAAATCGTTAAAGGCGTATCGAGGCGATCGCCTTGCTCGCCAGGAGGGCCCGAGTTGATCCAGTCCCAGGGACTGCCTCTGCGCCCCTGGATGACCCGAGGTTAAGGGCGTTTTGAGGGTGCGGCGATCGGCCCTTAATCCCCCGGCGCAGAAACCGTTTCTGCACTGAGCGGATGCTTTCTACAATCCCATCTTGAATCTTTCCCGAAAAATTTCCAAGTTGATGGCGATCATCTCAGACTTTTGCCATTAAAATCCCTAGAATAGGATTCTAGAACCCCATCTTCAACATGAGAACCCGTGTGGTTAGAATCAGAGTCCCGAGAGGTGGCCTTGCTCCTGGCCCCTCCAATCCCTGGCTCCTTTGTGCACCCGTCTGTTCGCCCTAGGGGTGGCAAGGGGTCTCCTGTGGGTTGCTCTGTTCCCGGTAACAGAGAAGCATTCTTGTAATCTCTAGCAATTATCGTCAAAAAAGAGAAGTTAGGCCGTGCAAAAACTGAACCCTGTATTCGTGAGTCTCCTGTTGTTAGGAGGAATCAGCCTGATCACCCCATCGGTTACCCTGGGGGCAACCAAACCTCTAGTGTTAGCGCAGGCGGCCCAAAATAATCAGAATCTCGACCGCGAGGTTAATGAACTGTTGAGACAAGGGCGAGAATTTGTGGATGCGGGGGATTATGCCAACGCCATCCAGGTTTATTTACAAGCTGCCAACTTAGATGGTGAAAACGCGCGGATTTTTTCTGGAATCGGCTTTTTACAAGCCACCCAGCAAAACTTTGAAGCCGCAGTGAATGCTTTTCAGCAGGCGACTGCTCTGGAACCGGAGAATGCAGATTTCCAATATGCTCTCGGTTATGCCTTGGCGAATTTGGGCAATAATGAGGCAGCATCGGTGGCCTACCGACGAGCAGCACAACTGGATCCGGAGAACCTTAACGCTCAAATTGGGTTAGGGGTGGTTCTGTTGCGGGAAGAAGACTATGATGGAGCATTACAGGCGTTTCAACAGGTGACCAGTCGCGATACAAGATACTGGCAAGCCTACGAGTCGATTGGGACGGCGCTACTCCAGCAGGGACGGATTGATGAGGCTATTGTCGCACTCCAACAAGCCGCAGCCTTGGCTCCCCGACAAGGCAGTATTCAAATGATTTTAGGGGTGGCTCTTTTGACTCAAGGAAAGACCAGTGAAGCCTTGGACACCTTTAAGCAAGCGGCCCTGTTGGAACCCAGAAATGCCCAGCTTCAGTTAGCGATCGGCAAACTACTCCAGGACCAGGGGCAGATGATCGAAGCCCTAGTCACGTATCAAAGAGCAGCGAGTTTAGCGCCGGATTTGGTAGAACCCCACGCAGCGATCGCCGCGATTCATCTCCAGCAGGAAGACTATTTACAGGCGATCGTTGCCTATCGTCGATTAACAGAACTGGCTCCAGACAATGGTGATGGTTATTATAATCTCGCCCTGGCCTTAAGAGGACGTAATCGGATTTCCGAGGCGATCGAGCAATTGAAAAAAGCCCAAGAGCTTTATCAGCAGCAGGGTGAAAATGAAAGATTGGAAAAAGTCGAAGCCCTTCTGAAGGAGCTTCAGCCTTAATTGTCATCACTCCCAAAAGGGGGAAAAGGGGGAAAAGGGGGGAGAAGGAAAAAATTCATCCTCCTTCACAAGACCCCCTTGAGAATTGTCCCTTTCATGGGTTGGTTTCAGCGTTGGGTTCTGGAGAACGGCTTTGTTGATCCTCCTGGACTTCCACGGTGATCTCTTGAACGAGGGGGACCTGCGCTACATTTTGGAGATCAATCGAAGTGATTAGTTCTTGCCACTCACTTCTAATGTCGGCATTATTGGGATTGCTCCGGCGCAGTTGAGCCAGCAGGGAGATCGCCTCATGCCAAATGCCGTTGCGAGCATAAACTTGAGCCCGTTCTAGGTCCGAGGTGGTGGTAGCTAACTGTTCCGTTAAGCCAGCGCTGGCTTCTACTCGGCGCACCCACCCTTGGACATAAACATCTGCCGCCCGATCTTCTGGGTTACAAATAATAGAAAAGTACCAGCGATAACTGTCATTAATTTCTAGTGGGGGGAGACTAGCATTTTCCGGGAGGTTCAAGCTCACGATTCCCGCCTCACCTTTCGTGCGAAATGTCGTTTCGTAAATGACTTTTTCACCCTTTTCATCCATCAGCACGAATTCTACTCCCGTGGCTGAAGTCGGTGGTAAATACCAAAAGAATGTGGGATAGGCTTCTACGGTTAATCCCATCGTGGTTTCAGGGACCAACGCTGTTAACGCCTGATCGCTTGGACCATCGCCGGTGACGCTACAACCCCGACTACCCCCTCCAATCCGTCGTCCTGGCGCTCCAGGAGAGACTTGATCAAAGGGACTTCCACCCCGGTGCCTCCGCCAACTCGTCCTCTAGGTGCGCCTACATTATCCGGTGGGGTAAATTCGGCTGCTGATGTTGATAGGCCTCCCCCAGTTAATAATTGCAGAGTTACTGCAATACTAGCCAGTATTGATGGAGTCCAATATTTTGTATTAATCATATTCGGTTCTCCCTTCAGCTACAGATTGATTGGATTGAGTGAATGACTAAATTAATTCTAGTAGTTCTATTGAATCAGACTGTGACTTATGTCATAAGCTCTGCCCTCACGATCGCTCAAAAGAGCGTTCTCTAAACATCTTTTTGGCAATCAAGGCATCAAAAAATTAATCATTCTCTTATCCTCCCCTTGACATGGAGCGATCGCCACAACTCGGTTTGTCCAAATTTTTCAGTTCCACCTACCCTACCCTGGTAAGCATTTCACAGTTTTGTCTCGGTTGAGTCGGTTGCCTTCAGACTTCCCCTAACGAAGGCAGCCATTCCCTGCCTCATCCAAGATTAAAGCCCGTTCAAATCCAGTCCTAAGTCCAGACCATTCCGATGGGATGGGATTCTCCCGATGGGATTCTAAAATATGAGCATTTCGTGGAAAATATTAAAAAGTCTATCTATTGAAGACGCATTATTTTGGAAAATGTTCCTCCCCGACTGCTCCTGATTTTGGAGATTGGGCCATCCTCCAGAATAGAGTTCGCCGAATTGGGGAGGGTTCCTCTGGCGCAAGGGTTTTCAAAGCTAGCCCTGTCAAGGGGGTAAATTTAATAACGAAAAATCGCTGTTTCTGGTAGGGGTTTGGTCACCAAATTTCTCCTTTTTGGGGCGAACGAAAAATCGCTGTTTCTGGTAGGGGTTTGGTCACCAAACCCTCTTCTGCCCTAATGTTAGGGGTTGGGTCAGATCTCTTTTTGGGGCGAACGAAAAATCGCTGTTTCTGGTAGGGGTTTGGTCACCAAACCCTCTTCTGCCCTAATGTTAGGGGTTGGGTCAGATCTCTTTTTGGGGCGATCGCATTACACCCATTGAGGGTGATCAGACCAAACCCCTACACCCCTTGAGGGCGATCGGACCAAACCCCTACAAATACACCTTGAGGGTTTGGAGACCAAACCCCTACAAATACACCTTGACAGGGCTAGGTTTTTAAAGCCCAAGGAGAAGAAACTGAGTTTTTATCCCAAAAAAAGTTAGGACTAGGCAAAAAATTGGGTACAGAATCCCAGTGTGTCTTCTCCAGAGGTTACCGAGACGCTAGGGAGTCGGGGGGCGACGAGCAACCACCCGGTAAACATCAACCGTTTGCTGTTTCCCTTTGAGGGCCAAGGGTCCCCAATGTTCCACAAAAAACTCGTCCTGGATATGAATCAGCGTTTCATAGGCAATGAGTACGCGACAAATACTGGATTGGCGGTCTTTCTCACAGCTTTCTAAGCGAGAAGCAATGTTAACGCTATCCCCGATAATGCCGTATTCTTGGCGTTCCTTTCCCCCGAGGCTACCGGCAACCACAGCGCCGGTAAAAATTCCGACCCGCATCTGAATCACGGGGAGCCCGCGTTTTTGCCAGTTGCGGTTGAGTTCTTGGAGGCGATCGGCCATTGCCAGACCCGAGGAGACAGCATTGCGGGCATCCCGGGCGATATCGGCACTGGACTGACGAGGTAGGGGAACCCCAAACGCGGCCATAATGCCATCCCCGGTAAATTTGTTAATAATTCCTTGATGTTCTTGGACGACTTGACTCAAAACGTCCAAGTATTCGTTTAACCACTCCAGGAGGGCTTCGGGGGGCATTTGTTCCGAGATGGTGCTGAAGTCCTTGAGGTCGGTAAATAACATGGTGGCGGTCAGTTTTTGACCGGGAAGTTTGCCATCTTTGAGCAGGCGATCGCGGTTTTCCCACAGTGCATCAGCCACTTCTGGAGAGGCATTTTGTCCTAAAAGTTGCATGACGATCTGCTGTTGCTGTCCGGACTGGTAAGCGCGAAACGCGACGACCCCACCGACGGCAGTAGCCAAACCCACTAGAGGAGCCACCACCGGCACCCAACCGGCTTGACTAAACAGAATCCAACTGGCTAAAAATAAACTCCCAGCGCAGGCCCCAGTGACCCCGGGCAAAATTAAGGGATGCCGAATCAGCCAAGCGGTCGTCCCTCCCACGGTGATCCAGCCAATCACCCAGAGGACTTCGGCCCACTCTGGCCACACCCAAAATAAAGGCCGCCCGTCTAAAACGGCACTCAACAATTGACTGAGCATTTGGGCATGAATCAATACCCCGGGCATAAACGGATTGTTCTCGACCGAACTATAGGGGGTCTGGTGGACATCTTTAATACTGGGGGCAGTGGTGCCGATGACAATGATTTTATCGCGGATCCATTCGGGTTCTAGGCGATCGGCGAGGACTTCAGACAAGGGGATCGACGGGGCCACCTCCTTTCGAGACCGATAATTGAGGAGAATCTGGAATCCTTGAGCATCGAGTTGGGTATAACCCCCAGAGTGGGACTCCAAGGGCGCTAATACCGCTTTTCCCCAGACGATGTGACCGGGTTGGGTTTCACTGGGTTGGGGAAAAAACCCCAGGTCCCCTAGATAGAGCATCGCCAGTTGGAGGGAAAAAGAAAGGTTAGTTTTCCCATTGAGTACGAAACTGATTAAATTGCGGCGAATCGGTCCATCGGGATCGCTTACCAAGTCATTAAAGCCGATGCGTTCTGCCGGGACACTCGGGGGTGGGTTGACCCCGGGGGAATCGTTTCTAATGGCGATGATATTCGGGGCGTCTAATTCTTTGAGCAGTTCAGGATGTCCCGGGGGTTGGGGGAGGTCCCGATACAGGTCCAAGCCGATCGCCACGGGTTCATATCGTTGCAAATTTTCCAATGCCTGGGCCAGGGTGCGATCGGATAGGGGCCATCCCTCGGCCTGGATATCTTCTTCAGAAATCTTTACGATCACAATCCGAGGGTCTGGGGGTTCATCGACACGCCACTGCATTAGCCGGTCATAAACCATCAGTTCCCCATGTTGGAAACCGCCGAGTTGCCGGACTCCCAGCACAATACCGGAGGTACAAAGGGTCGCCATGCCGACCACCGCTACCCCCGTCAAATCGGGCAGTTTTTTCTGAATCTGGCGCAAGAACTTGACAAACACAGATCTCCTACTGTGATTTAATCTTTTAGATTCGTGGGTTTGATCAAGAAACTCTTGATTTTGGCGTACCATAGCAGCGATTATTCCCGAATGGTCAACGCAGGATACCCCTGTTTTTTTGACAGTATGACATGATTTTAACCCGGAGTGAGGGGTCAGACCCTTCAATTGTCCCAGAGGAGGCGATCGCCAATTTTTTCAGCGTTCCCAAAGGAGTTTACAAATAATTCACCGTGGATTTGCCCGATATAAACCTAAAATGTTTTTCACTCAACCCAGGCTCAACATTAATCAGGGCTTAAATAATCGAGAATAGATTGAATCAATAATTGAAGAGATAGACGAAAAAATTCCTTGCATCTCTAAATTATTATTGGGTGTGAGAAGTGATGAACGTCGGAAAAAGGGCGCTTTCTGTTTAGGTGGCTCCATGATTGGGGCGAGTTGACTGGTCAGTAGTCAATTAAAGGACAGTCCACTCCCCCATTCTGTAACGACTTCCCAATCTTTTACAAATACCGGGTAAGCTGAATCCGATAGCGTTCTTTTTTCGTAACTTGAACTTCTCCAACTTCTAGGCGTCCTTTGCCACGAATGGCGATTAAATCATTGGGTTTAACCTGGTAACTGGTTTGAGAGATGTCTTTCCAGTTAACACGGACATCCCCGCTATTAATTAAATCGGCCATTTTGCTGCGAGACATCCCGAATCCCGCAGAGGCGATCGCATCTAAGCGCATAGATGCCTCGACGGTGGTTAACTCTTTCTTTTTGGGTTCGCGAATTTTCAACTCCCCCAACTCGATGCGCTGGGTTTTCACCGGGACCGATCGCACCTGAGTTAAACTCATCTCCAAAAATTCCACCAGATCCGGGGAGACGACTGCCTGTGCACCCCGTTCCCCCAGCACAATAATATCTCCGACTTTTTCGCGAACAATGCCAGTCCCTAAGATAGACCCGAGAAAGTCCCGGTGACTGGCGGAATCAAACAAAAAGTTACCGGCAATTTCTAACGCCGCTAAGGGGACAGTGGTGGCGATCTAAAGGCAAATCGATGCGGGCGATCGCCACCCGTTGTCGTTCCGCCTGGGGATATCCCCCAAATGCGACCAGATCAACCTCAGTCAGCCGATTGAACGCCGTCTGGGTTTCCATCAGTTCGATCGGCGAAAGAAAATCCGTCACCGCCACTTCCCAGGTTTTAATGGCGCGATCGGCCAGATCGAGGATGCGAGCCATTTGCTCACGATTTTCAACGCCTTTTAATAGTTCTTCCCTTGGCAGCATTCGTTTAGTAATTCTTTCTTTAACACTAGGGTTTATTTTATCCTTTGACCTCGCCGGTTGACCGGAAAGGGGCCGTATTGCGATCGGGCATCCGGGATCAGGGGTTCCCGATAGTCCTCTCCTCCACTTGGGGTCATGCACCTCAACCTTGAACCCGTGAGGGGCAAAATATTTTTCCTCCAGATTCACCCAATCTTGTCCCACCTAAGCTACATATTAAAGATGGCTCTTTTTCTCCCCTTAACTGGGATTGGAGTTTTTAAAATGTATGAACAGTGAAGTCATCCCCCAGATCGTCGCGTTATCCGATCGCATTGAGACTGAAACCGCAGCATTTCAAACCGCAACGGGATTGCACTGTCCCCCGGGATGTGGCAAATGCTGCGAAAATCCGGAAGTAGAGGCAACAGTCCTAGAAATGATGCCCTTGGCCCTAGAGTTATGGCGGACTGGAGAAGCGGCAGCTTATTTAGAACGCCTTTCTACCCTAAATGGGTCTGAATCTTGTCTATTTTATCGCCCGGATCCGTTTGTTCCAGAGAATGGGCGCTGTAGTGTTTATTCCTGGCGACCCACCCTCTGCCGATTGTTTGCCTTCGCAACGGTGAAGAATAAGCAAGGGAATCCGGAATTGGCGGCTTGTATCCGACAAAAACAGACGATTCCGGAACAGGTAGAAGGAGCAAAAATTGCGATCGCCGAAGGGATGAGTGCACCGAACTTTGGAGAAGTCGCAACCGAGGTGGCGAATCTTGACCCCTCTCTAGGCAGCGATCGGTTTCCCATTAATCAAGCCTTAGAACGCGCCTTACAACGAGTCGGACTGATTGCTCACTTGACCTTTGGAGAACAGGATGGCGACTGGGTGGCTTAAAACTATCTAATCCAGATAGGCAGCTTTTGAAATGACTGAATTCGTAATACCAAACCCTAAAGAAACCACTAACTTAGTAGTTTCCCCGTTTGTAGTAACGACTTCAGTCGTTTCCGGAATTTACCAAATCCCTAAAAATCACCGCTATTTTTACTCTTCTAAGTAAGCTTTGCAACCCTTCCAAGTCGAGCTTTCGCAAAATTAGACTCGCTTGATTAATGGCCCGGGGAGAACCATTAACCACAATCAAATATTTACCGCGATTGAGGCGATTGCGATAAGGTAAGGCATCGCCACTGCCGAAGGCAACTCCCGCACCGCCTCCGACAAAAAAGCTCCCCATTGCACCGGCAATGGCACCACAGAATCCGCCTACGACATGATTGCCAATTTCCCCGGCCCAACTAAAGGTTTGTAAACCGGAAATCACACTAAAAACAATTCCGGCAAAAAAACCAAAGGGAATCAGCCAAGTTGCCATCAATTTACTTTGTTTAATGGCTTGTTCGTTGGGGTCGATCAAGCCATATTCATCAGCACTTTTATAACCCCGACCCAAAATAGAAACTTGATTGAGGGGAAAGCCTTCTTTTTCGAGGACAGAGTAAGCATTTTCTGCCTGAATTCGGTCTGATACAACAGCAACGAGATAGTTCATAAAGGAAATCTATGAGGTTAATATACGGCATTAAGGACGGATTGAGGTAGGTCCCAGTGAGGAACGGCACTGAACCCACGATTCACTCATTTTAGATCGAGTTGGGGACTACTGATGTTGGATGAAGAATTTAGATTTCTCGGCTTGACAAAAGCGTAAACCTATGATAAATAAGTTAAAAATTTACGAAGAGTCTAGGTTTAGCCCGAGTCAGGATGGGAGAGGGTTCACAGCCGGGAATCCGGATCGATTAACCCATTTTGAATGGCTAAAACTGCGGCTTGAGTGCGATCGCGGACTTCCAATTTCTGTAAAATAGCATGAACATGAACCCGAACCGTACCCGGGGCGATAAATAGAATAGAGGCAATTTCTTGATTACTCTTTCCTGCTGCAACTAGGGCTAAAATTTCTTGTTCTCGTTTCGTTAGAGGATTGGCAACCAGTTCCGGGGGAGTAACTGGGGGTGTGGGACTCGCAAAATTCTCTTTAATGTGTTGGGTGGCGGTGGGATCCCACCAGGAAGCCCCGGCCACTAAAGAGCGAATTGCTAGGACTAAGGTTTCTGGAGCAATGCCTTTGAGACAATAGCCTTTCGCCCCCGCTTCAATTAACCGTTCAATCAGTGCTTTTTGGGAATGAGAAGTTAAGATTAAAACGGGAATATCCGGGTGGTTTTTGGTAATTTGCCGACAAGCCTCAATGCCACCGATTCCCGGAAGTCCGACATCCAAAACCACCACATCCGGTTGATATTGGTGGGTTAATTCCACAGCGGATTCGCCATCTTCCGCTTCGGCAATGATTTCTAAATCACCTTCTCGTTGCAGACGCACTTGTAATCCGAGGCGAAACAGTTCGTCATCTTCAACTAATAATAAACGGAGCCTGGAAGTAGATGGCATTTAGTTGGGAAGGGGTTGAGCGGCGGGTAATTTAAAGCAAAATTTAGCGCCATGAGGTGGGTTATGTTCGGCCCAAATCATTCCCCCATGAGCTTCAATAATCTGTCGGCTCAAATATAAACCGAGTCCGGACCCTTTGGCATGGCGATTGCTATGACCTTGATAAAAGCGTTCAAATAAATGAGGGAATTCATCCGGGGTGATGCCGGGACCCTGGTCCAGGACTTGAACCTTTTGTGCGGTGGAAGTCGATTTTAGAATAACATCAACTGAACCGCCACGAGGGGAATGGTTGATGCTATTGGCGAGGAGGTTGGTAAAGACGCGGTGCAGTTGCAAGGAATCGGCGCGAACCCAGAGGGTGCGACGAAATTGGGATTCTCCATACCGGGTGCGAATGTAGATGCGCCGGTTGGTAGCTAAGGGGGTTAAGGAGGCGATCGCCTCTTCGGCAATGGCGACTAAATTAACCGGCATCAGATTCAGTTGGAGTCCCTCGCTATCGTTCCGATAGACATCCAGCATGGTTTCTACCAGTTGGAGGGTAGTTTGGAAAGAGCGTTCCATCATTTCCAAAACCTGTTGTTGCATTTGGATCAGGGGACCAAATTCCTCCTGCTGAAAGGATTTGAGGGTAGTGATCGCGCCTAAGAGGGGGGTTTTTAAGTCATGGGTGAGGGTGGAGACAAAATCTTCCCGGAGTTGCGCCAGTTGTGCTTGAGCTTGCAGTTGCGCTTTGTGTTGCGCGATCGCCTCTTCATAAGATCGAGTGCGATTGCTCAACCATGCCGTCACCAGTAGCGCCAATACCACGAGCAATCGGTTCGCAATCACGGATAGGTTAATCAATTCAGTTCCTGGCATCACTAAGTTTAACAGGGTTAAAACCGATCCTAATAGCGTGACTTTCCAGGTGGTTGAGCTATTTAACCGCGAACTCGCCAAGATAATCGTCCCAATATAAAGATAACCAAAGACATAAGGCGGTGGAGTCGAAAATTCCAGTACAAAGACGATCGCACAGACACAGGCGATCGACCATCGGGTATCAAACGGATGCTGAGTTTTTGCTGAAATCCGCTTAGGGTTGGATATCTGATGCCACATCCTTAACACTCGCCGGGTAATTTTGATTGGGTCTATTTTAACTCAAGGCTTTCCCGTTTATCTAATTTTATATCTCCAGATATAGATTCATCTAAACGCTCTCATTGCCCTTATATGGCTTGCTCTATATTCCTAGGTTAGATTTCTCAACAAACAGCCTTCTATATCTTGTCTAATCCAAAAATTGTCCCTAATAATGCATACAGATATAGCGAATTCACCGCTGGGGGTAACAACTATTCAGTCTTTTCCCGATGCCATCAAGGCAGAGAAGTTCAGGCTGTGAACCCTTATCCACCTGTGGCCACCTTCGCTATCGAACCAATCTAGGTTGGAGTCCTTTCTAGGAAAAATCATTGATTGTTATGCTACAAGGATTCATTCAAATCACCTTAACTCTAGGGATATTAGTGGCAATTGTGCCTTTTTTCGGTCGTTACATGGCTGATGTGTATTTAGAAGAAAGGACCTTTCTGGACCGAGGATGTAGACCGATTGAACGCTGGATTTATCAAATCGGAGGCATATCATCCTGGGAATCTATGACGGGTTGGCAATATGCCCGGGCCGTACTCATCAGTAATCTGATGATGGGGATTTTGGTCTTTTTAATCTTCATGTTTCAAGGAATACTGCCCTTAAATCCCACTGGATTAGAGGCCCCGAGTTGGGATTTAGCCCTGCATACCGCGATTTCATTTACAACCAATACAAATCAGCAACATTATTCGGGAGAAACCACCTTTACTTATGCCTCCCAGATGTTTGCCTTGGGTTTTTTGATGTTTACCTCGGCAGGAACTGGGTTAGCGGTAGCCATCGCCTTTATTCGCGGGTTAACCGGCAGACCCTTGGGGAATTTTTATGTGGATTTAACCCGCAGCATTACCCGAATTTTGCTCCCGATTTCGGTGATTGGTGCGATCGTCTTGCTGCTGGCTGGGGTTCCGGAAACTTTAGCTGGTCCCGCTACAGTAACGACCTTAGAAGGAGCCACTCAAACCCTTGCCCGAGGTCCGGTTGCTCACTTTGAAATTATTAAGGAACTGGGAGAAAATGGCGGGGGATTTTTTGGCATTAATTCGGCTCATCCCTATGAAAATCCGAATGGATTTACAAACTTAGTAGAAACCGTGATTATGGTTTCGATTCCGGCTTCCTTGATTTACACCTACGGCATCATTGCCGGAAATAAAAAACAGGGATGGTTGCTGTTTTGGATGGTGTTTATTCTCTATGTTGCCTTGATTGCGATTACGGCAGTCGGGGAGTATGGCGGCAATCCTGTGGTGAATAATTTGTTGGGAAGTTCCACCCCAAATTTAGAAGGAAAAGAAGTCAGATTTGGATGGGCGCAAACGGCTTTATGGGCCGTTACTACGACGGGAACCATGTGTGGGGCTGTGAATGGGATGCATGATTCTCTGATGCCTACGGGTGGGTTTTCAACCTTGTTTAATCTGTTTTTACAAATTATTTGGGGAGGACAGGGAACCGGAACCGCTTATTTGTTTGTGTTTTTGATTTTGACAGTATTTCTGACGGGATTGATGGTAGGGAGAACTCCGGACTTTTTGGGACGAAAAATTGAAAAGCGAGAAATTGTATTAGCCAGTGTGATTTTGTTAGTCCATCCCATCGCGATTTTGATTCCCTCGGCAATTGCGATCGCCTATCCAGAACTCCTGGCAAATATTACCAATCCAGGCTTTCATGGAATTTCCCAAGTCGTCTATGAATATGCTTCTGCTGCGGCGAATAATGGGTCTGGATTTGAAGGTTTGGGAGATGATACCCTCTGGTGGAACTTGAGTACCAGCATGAGTTTATTAGCCGGACGCTATATTCCCATTATTGCTTTATTGCTCTTGGCAGATAGCATGGCTAATAAACAACCCGTTCCAGAAACTCCCGGGACTTTGCGAACAGATACCCCGTTATTTACCAGTGTTACTGCCGGAGTGATGTTAATTTTAGGGCTGTTAACTTTCTTTCCCGTAATTGCCCTCGGACCTCTGGCTGAAGCCTTTAATTTGGCGCGATATTAGCCAATTCATTTCCGTTAATTTCAAGTCATTTCAAGCGAACTTTATTCTGATTCAATTCTGAGGACAATCATGAAGACGATGACGAACAACAAATCTGGATCTACCCAGGGTCAACCCCAGGACCCGATGCGCCGCCGCAAAAAAAAGTCAAACAATGTCAACACGAAAGGATTGTATAAACGGGCGATTCGGGAAGCATTTCTGAAACTTCACCCGCAAGTCATGATTAAAAATCCAGTCATGTTTGTGGTGTGGGTGGGAACAATTGTTACGGCATTGTTAGTGCTGTTTCCCGATTTATTTGGACCCGTCCCCGGGGAGAATCAGCGGTGGTTTAATGCCCAGGTGACGGTGATTTTATTTTTCACAGTTTTGTTTGCTAATTTTGCGGAAGCGGTTGCGGAAGGACGGGGAAAAGCTCAAGCGGATGCTTTGCGTTCCACCAAGACAGAAACGACTGCCCGAAAATGGTTAGCAGATGAATCGATTCAAGAAGTATCTTCCACAACTTTACGCCGGGGCGATCGCATCCAAGTAATTGCCGGAGATATCATTCCTGTGGATGGAGAAGTGATTCGTGGTGTAGCATCGGTTGATGAATCCGCAATTACCGGAGAATCAGCGCCGGTACTTAAAGAACCGGGTTCCGATGTGGCGAGTTCAGTAACAGGTGGAACGCGGATTATTTCTGATGAATTGATTATCCAGGTAACTTCTGATCCGGGTCAGGGATTTTTAGACCGGATGATTTCCTTAGTTGAAGGGGCAAAACGCAGTAAAACACCGAATGAAATTGCTTTAACGGTGTTATTAGCGGTTTTAACCCAAGTCTTTTTAATCGTTGTGGCAACGATTCCACCCGATTGCCAATTATGTGAATGCGCCGGTGGGGGTGGTGACTTTAATTTCCCTATTAGTTGCCTTAATTCCGACGACTATTGGCGGGTTATTAAGTGCGATCGGGATTGCCGGGATGGATCGGGTTGCCCAGTTTAATGTGATTGCCACCTCGGGACGGGCGGTGGAAGCGTGTGGCGATGTGAATACGCTAGTTTTGGATAAAACGGGCACGATTACTTTAGGAAATCGCTTGGCGGAAGAGTTTATTCCGGTGAATGGTCATTCTCAGGCAGAGGTGGCAACAATGGCCCTAGCGGCGAGTTTATTTGATGAAACTCCCGAGGGAAAATCGATTGTTAGATTAGCGGAAAAACTAGGCGCAACGATCGCCTTTAATCCCAGTCAGGCGGAGGGGGTGGATTTTTCCGCCCGAACCCGAATTAGTGGGACGAATTTACCCCAAGGATTGCAGGTGAGAAAAGGGGCAGTAGAGGCGATTAAAGGGTTTGTGCGATCGCGCGGAGGAACGATTTCACCGGATCTGGATACCGCTTATGAACGGGTTTCCCGCCTCGGGGGTACTCCCCTCGCGGTTTGTCAGAATGATCAACTCTATGGGGTGATTTATCTCAAAGATATTATCAAACCCGGAATTCGCGATCGCTTTGATCAACTCCGTCGCATGGGAGTTCGGACGGTGATGTTAACTGGAGATAACCGGATTACTGCCTCTGTGATTGCCCAAGAAGCGGGAGTCGATGATTTTATTGCCGAAGCGACTCCTGAAGATAAAATTGAAGTGATTCGCACTGAACAATCCAAGGGTAAATTAGTGGCGATGACGGGGGATGGCACTAATGATGCCCCTGCCTTAGCCCAAGCTAATGTCGGTTTAGCGATGAATTCCGGGACCCAAGCGGCGAAAGAAGCGGCCAATATGGTGGATTTAGATTCGGATCCGACTAAGTTAATTGATTTGGTCACCATTGGCAAACAATTGTTAATTACTCGCGGTGCTTTAACGACTTTTTCTCTGGCAAATGATATCGCCAAATATTTTGCGATCGTCCCCGCGATGTTTGCCACTGTCGGGATTAGCACGCTCAATATCATGGGTTTAGCCAGTAGTCAATCAGCAGTTTTATCGGCGTTAATTTATAACGCTTTAATCATTCCGGCGTTAATTCCTTTAGCCCTCAAAGGGGTGAAATTTCGCCCCCTCAGTTCCAATCAGTTATTGCAGCAAAATATCTTAATCTACGGATTAGGAGGCGTCGTCACTCCTTTTATCGGAATTAAACTCATTGACTGGGCCATTGTGTTAATTGGCTTGGCCTAGACGGGTTTGGACTTTCACAGACTTGAAATTTGTTTAAAATCGGAGAAAACAGCATGAACAAAAATAGAGAATTACCCCAACTCCAGGTTTTAGGAAAAAAACAGTTATTTCCCCAATTACTAGAAGAATTTGAGGATTTTCTCAAATTATGGCAAAGACACCCCATCGCCATGCGGTTACTTTTTGTCATGGTTTTTAACCTATTAATTGCTCCCGCCCTCTATGCTTCAAATGGGGATTCCTTAACTCGCCAATCGGCTTGGACTCTTGGCCTATTGGGACTCTTAACCCTGGGTTTGTCCATTTACTTGTTTACCGTCATCATTCAACCTGAACGGTTTTAACCGGGGTGGTTTCGATTGACAAAATAGCCCCATACCCTCCCTGGCTTTGCCAGGAAATGCCAGCATAAGAGACATCATTTCTGGAGAAAAAACTCTTTCCAATTCAAACCATCATCATTGAACTGAATTAATGCAGGAGAAATAATCATGACTATGACGCTGATTAAAGACATCCTAATTGGCCTGCGTGCCACCCTAATTCTATGGGTAATCACGGCTGTAATTTATCCCTTTTTTATTTTGTTTATAGGCCAAGTATTCGTTCCCAATATCGCCAATGGCAGTTTAATTCAAAACCAGGGGGGTGAAGTCGTAGGTTCTGCATTAATCGGTCAAGAGTTTACCGAACCTGGCTATTTTTGGAGTCGTCCGAGTGTGGTTAATTATAGTCAAGGCGAAGCTGCACAACCCACGGGCGTTTCGGGGGCCAGCAATCTAGCACCGAGTAATCCCGAATTGATGACCCGAATTACGGAAGAAATTGCTACATTAACGAGGGCTGACGTTAATCCGACGGGGGATTTACTGTATAGTTCTGGATCAGGTTTAGATCCGCATATTACCCCAGAAGCTGCTTTGGTTCAGGTACAACGGGTTGCCATAGCTAGAGGACTCTCCCCCAGTCAAATTGAAGACTTAATTCCTAACCATATCGAAGGTCGCTTTTTAGGAATTTTTGGGGAACCTGGAGTTAACGTTTTGAAACTCAATTTAGAGTTAGACCAAATCTCGGGAGTCTAAATCCGGTTAACCCTTTGCTCCCCCTTCCAGCAATAAAAAAAAATTCCTTATTCTCCCTCTCCTTGTAGGAGAGGGCCGGGGAGAGGTGGGAAGGGGGCTGGGGGGTTAGGTCTAGCCCTGTCAAGGCGTATTTGTAGGGGCGTATTGCATACGCCCTCTGATTTATGCAATACGCCTCTACAAGAAACTTAGGATGAGGCGGGATTCCATTGACGGATAAAGAGGGCGTATGCAATACGCCCCTACAAGAAACAATGATGAGGTGGGATTCCATTTACCACCAATTCAGGGCTAGGGTTTAGGTCTCTTAAAAAAAATTAAATGCTCCCTGAAATCTAAATTAACGGCTTTAAAAAAAGGAGGAATAATCTGCTTGTTTTATTCTCATCAACATACGGAATTCCCAAAACAATTACCTGAATCCGATTCCCTATATCAGCCCTCTCGTCGTCGGGGTAAACATAAAATTTATATTGGCATGGCACCCGGGGTTGGGAAAACCTTCCGAATGCTGGAAGAAGCACTTGCTCTCAAACAGGAAGGGATTGATGTGGTGGTTGGACTGTTAGAAACTCATGGACGTCGAGAAACTGCCGAAAAAGCAGAAGGATTGGAAATTATCCCGCGCCAAAAAATCCAACGAGGTGGCATTGTTTTGACGGAAATGGATGTGGAGGCGATTTTAGCCCGTGCGCCTCAATTAGTCTTAGTCGATGAATTGGCTCATACTAACATCCCCGGTTCCCTGCGAGAAAAACGTTATCAAGATGTGGAATTTATTTTAGAGGCGGGAATTGATGTTTATTCTACGGTTAATATTCAGCATCTTGAAAGTCTCAATGATTTAGTGGCGAGAATCACGGGAGTTGTGGTGCGAGAACGGATTCCCGATCGCCTGTTAGAAGAAGCATCAGAAGTCCTGGTGGTGGATATCACCCCAGAAACCCTAGAAGAACGATTGCGCGAGGGCAAAATTTATGCTCCCGCTAAAATTCAACAATCCCTCGCTAATTTTTTCCAACGCCGGAATTTAGTGGCTTTGCGAGAATTAGCTTTAAGAGAAGTTGCGGATAATATAGAAGAAACTGAATTATCTGGAACCTCTCATGGATTAATTTGTAGTATCCAAGAGCGGGTATTAGTCTGCGTTTCCACTTATCCCAAATCTTTATTATTAATTCGGCGGGGGGCGAGACTAGCCAATTATATGAATGCGCCATTTTATGTGATGTTTGTCTCATCCCCGGAGCGGTTTTTAACGAAAGAGGAAAGTCTGCATATTGAAACCTGTGAAAAGCTCTGTGAGGAATTTGGCGGTGAATTTGTCCGGGTAGAAAGCCGGGATATTAAGGAAGCAATTTCTAAGATTGCTGCTCAATATCGAATCACCCAAATCGTGTTAGGAGAAACCCGGCGATCGCGATGGGATTTATTGTGGCGGGGTTCTATTGTCCAACAGTTGATGCGCTCTCTTCCCGAGATTGATTTACATATCATTGCCAACACTACTAAAGAAACCTAAAACTCAGGGTCTTGCAGTGCTTTTTCATTCCATTAAGCGCCGGACTGAGGACAACTCGAAACCCTAATCTCGCGACACTTGCTCAATATAGCCGTTCCTAAACTCATGAAGCACAGATATTTAAAGGAGTGCCTCATAACGGTGGGAAATGTTATATGATTGTTGCGGGTGTAATTCTACTGCGCGCAAGCATTAGGGTCGCGGCGGCTTACACCCTCAATTTATACCTAAGCTTTAGAAACTGGGTTTCTTGCATCTTCTCTTGTGATGCCCTAACATCATCATGAAATATAACCCTGAAATTCATCATCGCCGTTCTATCCGTCTCCCTTTCTATGATTATTCTCAGCCCGGAGCTTATTTCATTACCCTGTGTACTACCCGCAAACAATGTTGGTTTGGCAAAATTTATGATGGAAAAATGCGCCTCAATCGCCTGGGTCAAATTGTGCAGGTTGAATGGCTGAAATCTGCCGAAATGAGACCCAATATCAGGTTAGATGAATGGGTTGTTATGCCAAATCATTTACATGGAATTGTCTGGATTCTTGAAGCCAAGGAACTACAGAAAACTGATTTAAGTCATGAATTGCCCTGTGAATCTGGGTTTGGAAGTTTATATAATAAGTCTTTTAAAAAATTTTTTAATCGTAAAGCAAATTCTTTGGGTTCTTTTATTGGGGGCTTTAAAGGAAGTGTGACCAGAAGAATTAATCAACTCTGTAAAAATCCATCTATTCCCATTTGGCAAAGGAATTATTATGAGTCGATTATCGAAGATGAAAAAGCGCTCAATTCAATTCGAGAATATATCCAACTAAATCCCCAACGTTGGGGAGAAGATCCAGATCATCCTCAATTTCAAGACGATTTTTCTGAACTGTTCCTGGATATAAAATTTTAGTGAACTAGGGGTGCAAGCGACGGACCCATTCCATTGTAGGGGCGTATTGCATACGCCCTCTTGGGCGCAAGCATTGCGCCCATACGGACCCATTCCCCGGACCGATGACTTGTAGGGGCGTATTGCATACGCCCTCTTGGGCGCAAGCATTGCGCCCCTACGAACCCATTCCACGGAGCCATTCCATTGTAGGGGCGTATTGCATACGCCCTCTTGGGCGCAAGCATTGCGCCCCTACGAACCCATTCCACGGAGCCATTCCATTGTAGGGGCGTATTGCATACGCCCTCTTGGGCGCAAGCATTGCGCCCCCACGAACCCATTCTATTGTAGGGGCGTATTGCATACGCCCTCTTGGGCGCAAGCATTGCGCCCCTACGGACCCATTCCACGGACCGATGACTTGTAGGGGCGTATTGCATACGCCCTCTTGGGCGCAAGCATTGCGCCCCTACAGCACTTTGGGGCTTTTCCAAGGGTACAGCGGGACCAACTCACCGAAACCTTAAAAATTTTAAGTCATTGAGCTATAGCAGACCCTTTCCAGTTAAAATGACCTACTGCAACAAGTCTGCCCGGTAGACCGACGAGAGCGAGATTGCAAAAGCGATCGCCCCCTCCATCGGCCCGAACCCAGACCCCGTTGCCGCCCGATACTCCCCGGTAAGAGGAGCCTGCTGTTGTTTGTTGCCACCTAAACGCTGACCATGCCCAAGGTTCTTGTCTCCGATCCCATAGACCAAGCTGGACTGGATATCCTCTCCCAAGTTGCCCAAGTTGACGTTAAAACAGGGCTATCCAACGAAGAATTAGTTCAGATTATCCCCGAATATGACGCCCTGATGCTTCGTTCAGGGACCCGCGTCACCCCAGAAATTATCGAAGCCGGTAACCAACTTAAAATTATTGGTCGTGCCGGAGTCGGTGTGGATAACGTCGATGTTCCCACCGCCACCCGTAAAGGAATCGTGGTGGTGAATTCCCCGGAAGGAAACACCATTGCTGCTGCTGAACACGCCCTGGCGATGATGCTGGCTCTTTCTCGCTACATTCCCGATGCCAACCACTCGGTTAAAAATGGCAAATGGGACCGAAAAAGCTATGTCGGTGCAGAGGTTTACAAAAAGACCCTCGGCATTGTCGGATTAGGCAAAATTGGCTCCCATGTTGCGGCAGCGGCGAAAGCAATGGGGATGAAGTTGCTTGCTTATGATCCCTTTATTTCCCTTGAACGGGCGGATCATCTCGGATGCCGGTTAGTGGATATGGATTTACTCTTCCGGGAATCCGACTACATCACCCTGCATATTCCCAAAACCCCTGAAACGGCTAATCTGATTAATGCCGAAGCCATTGCCAAGATGAAACCGACGGTGCGGATTATCAACTGCGCCAGAGGTGGAATTATTGACGAAGCGGCTTTAGCTGAGGCATTGAAAGAGGGACGAATTGGCGGGGCGGCCCTGGATGTTTATGAAAATGAACCCTTAGAAGCGGATTCTCCCTTGCGGAGTCTGGGGAAACAAGCGATTCTGACGCCGCACTTAGGGGCCTCTACTGCGGAAGCGCAAATCAATGTGGCGATCGATGTTGCCGAACAAATTAGAGATGTCCTGCTGGGGTTACCGGCGCGATCGGCGGTGAATATCCCCGGTTTGTACCCCGATGCTTTGGAAAAACTCCGCCCCTATCTGCAACTCGCCGAAAACCTCGGGAATTTGGTGGGACAGTTGGCTGGGGGTCGAGTTGAGTTGCTGAATGTCCGTCTCCAAGGCGAGTTGGCGGATAACAACAGTCAACCGATTGTAGTGGCGGCCCTGAAAGGGTTACTCTCCCAAGCACTCCGGGAACGGGTGAATTATGTGAATGCCAGCATTGAAGCGAAAGAACGAGGCATTCGCATTATTGAAACTCGGGATGGTTCCATTCGCGACTATACGGGTTCTCTGCACCTAGAAGCTAAGGGTGCGCTTGGGGATCATTCCGTGACGGGTGCGCTGTTAGGGGATGGGGAAATTCGGATTACGGATATCGATGAGTTCCCGATTAATGTCCCTCCGACTCACCATATGCTGTTTACTCGCCACCGGGATATGCCGGGAATTATTGGCAAAATTGGCTCTTTGTTGGGCAGTTTTAATGTCAATATTGCCAGTATGCAGGTAGGTCGCAAAATTGTGCGCGGGGATGCGGTGATGGTGTTGAGCCTGGATGACCCCCTGCCTGAAGGGATTTTAGCAGAAATTATGAAGGTTCCAGGTATTCGGGATGCCTATACGGTAATGTTATAGGAGGAAAAGTTTCCTGAAGGCAGAAGAGGGGTTTTAGGTCCCCGGTGTCAGGGTTGGCTCGATCGCAGACCGGATCAACGATGTCGTTTGAGTCCCGATCCGCGAAATTGAAGGGTGATTCGGTAAGGGATAGTACCCGGGAACCGTTGATTTCTGCAAGGGTTTGACCCTGACACTGTGCGATCGCCGGCCAATCTGCTCTGAATCACAATATCAAGAACGCAACCGCAAATCAGGACTCTGAACTCACGGGCTATGGCTAACAACTGGTGGGAAATACAAGTCCTCTGCGATCCGGCGTTAGAAGATTTGGTCTTCTTGCGAGTGGAAACTTTTGGCTGTCGCGGTACTGCCAGTGAGATGAAAGGCCATTCCTGTTTGATTTCAGCCTATCTCCCCCAGGAACGGGCGCATTTATTGGATTTGGCGGCCCTGTCTCTGCTCTTTCGTCAAGATGCTCTCTGTGTCAATCTCCCGATTCCCGCAGTCCAGTGGAATCTGATTGAGGAGGAAGATTGGTCCAGTAGTTGGAAGCAGCATTGGCATCCCGAAGAAATTGGCGATCGCTTTGTGGTCAACCCTGCATGGCTGCCCATTCCTGAAACCGATCGCCTGGTGCTACAATTAGACCCCGGTGTTGCTTTCGGGACCGGCGCTCATCCGACCACTCAACTCTGTCTGGAAGCCCTGGAAATGCGCCTCGGATATGAGGAAACCCACGCGACGATCGCAGATATTGGCTGTGGTTCGGGGATTCTATCCATTGGGGCAATCTTACTCGGTGCCGAGCAGGTTTATGCGGTGGATACGGACCCTCTGGCGGTCAAATCGACAAGGCGCAATCGGGAATTAAATAAGATTGATGAATCCCTGTTACAAGCTCAATTAGGCAGTGTTGAAATGATTGCCCAAATGAGTGAGGAACCCGTTGATGGGATTGTTTGTAATATCCTCGCGGAAGTGATTATTGATTTAATTCCCCAAATGGATGCAATTTCTAAACCCAGCACTTGGGGAATTATTAGCGGGGTTTTATTAGACCAAGCCAAACCTGTAGCGGATACTCTGGAACAATATGGTTGGGTGGTGGCAACCCTCTGGCGACGCAAAGATTGGTGCTGTTTCACGATTCGCCGGAACTAATCTCCTGCTGTAATTCTGAACTCTTCTAAGTCTTACTGGAGTTTGAGGGAGAGGGTTTAAACCACAGAGGACGAGCGTAAATATAGAAATAGGCGATCGCAGATAATCCGGCGATCGCCACCATCAGTCCTTTCCCCAGTCCTGAAGCAACCCCGGGAAAACTCACGGCGGTTCCCACCCACACCGCCAGCACTTCTACCCCGGCGACAATTCTCCCATAATGCTGCGGATCCCAATAGGAAATTGGACTAATCAACCGATAATCGCTCAACGGGAAAAAAGTGCCGATGGGCGTCATCATGATGAACAGGCAAGTCTCCCAATGAATGAATCACCATACTCAGTAAGATAAATTTTCCCGTTTCCCAACCCCAATAATCAGCCAAAATTGCCGCAAAAATTGCTACAGGAATCGAATGAAATAACGCGACCCAATTTTGCAATCCGGGTTGCCAATAACTCTCACTCCAAATTTGACGTTCGGGCAGTTTTTGGATGAATTTAGCCCAACCATAAAACAAAAAGATGGGGAGATCCGGAAGAATTGCACCCACAGCGATCGCCAGATTCGCTTCAGGTTGGGAAAACTGACTGAACACAGCAAGATTGACGATCGCGTGACTGGGTGTATTCATCCGCTACGGCTTCTTGGATATCGGTACTCCCAGTTAAGATATCCCATCCCGGCCTCAAGTTGCTACCCCCTGACTACATCAAGGTGACAAATCGCCAGTCCAACTGATTGAGAGTCGCCCCCACTTCAGGTATTCCGGATTCCCTTATAGCAGGGATTCAAGTTTGGGAATAAGCTGTTCGGCGCTGAGAAATCCCTCAAATCGCTGGACAGGTTTTCCCTGTTTAAATAGAACTAAAGTCGGCAAGGCATAGATTCGGTGCTCGGTTGCCAAATCCTGGTATTTCTCTGTATCAATTTTAACGACCTGAATCCGATTTTTTAAGCGAGCATTCACTTCATCCAATACAGGACCCATCATTTGACAGGGCCCGCACCAAGCGGCGTAAAAATCCACCAACACAGGAAGTTCTGAATCGGTGAGCATTTCTTCAAAACTGGCAAACTGTTTTTTAACGGTCATACACTTAAACGGCTCTTTTGAACCGAGAATTACAATATCTCTATGATAGCTAGAGCATGAATATCCGGTGGGGGGGGATAAGAAAGGATGGATTGCAAGGTGGGAACCCCCCAGCGAATGAGGTATTTATACTGGGTATCAACGGTTAAAGAGTTGAGTGGAAACGGTTAAAGGATAGCAAAATTAGGGAAAATATTGAGGCAAGATTGAGGATGGGTCACGATGGGATTAAATATTGGAATTATTGGCTGTGGTTATGTGGGTACGGCGGTAGCACGTCGATGGCGCGAGGATGGACATAGTATAACTGCAACGACAACCCGGAGCGATCGCCGGGAGGAACTCGAACAGGTGGCGCAACAGGTGGTAGTGCTCCAGGGGAATGATTCGGAGGCCCTAGCATCAATGGTCCAAAACCAAGATGTGATCCTGTTAAGCATCGCGCCTTCCAGGGGAGGAGATTATCAAAAAACCTATCTGGAGACGGCGAAGACTCTAGTGCCGGTGTTACAGCAATCCTTGAGAGTTCAGCAGGTCATTTATACCAGTAGCTCGTCGGTCTATGGGGACCACCAGGGTGCGGATGTGGATGAAACCACCCCCGTGAAACCGGGGAATCAGAATGGGATAATTTTAGCGCAGACGGAGCAGGTTTTGTTAGGGGCACAAAGCGATCGCCTGAATGTCTGTATTCTGCGCTTGGCGGGAATTTATGGACCCGATCGCGAACTGTTAAAAATTTTTAGTCGCGTTGCGGGAACGACTCGTCCCGGCACTGGGGACTATTGGAGTAATTGGGTTCATTTAGAGGACATTGTAGAGGCGATCGTCTGGGTCTGTCGTCAGCGTTGCCAGGGGATTTACAATCTGGTGAATGATGTCCCCCTGCCGATGCGGGAACTGCTCGATCGCCTCTGCGATCGCCACAATCTGGCTCCCATTTCCTGGGACCCCTCGACCCCCTTAGATCGGTCTTATCATGTCCGACTCTCGAATCAGAAACTGAAACGGGCGGGGTTTGAGTTGCGCTATCCCGAAACCCTGCTGTAACCCCAGGGGGCGATCGCCCCTGGCTCAGAATCTATCCAGAATGCACGAGACACGCTCGCAATATCTGAAACGGCGTGTCTCTCAACAACATAAATTTTTTCTAACCCAGGTAAATCATTATAGTCTATCGGTTGCCTTAAGCAATGCTACGGACTTCGCGTGGGGAAGGTCTGGAGGGCCGGGAGGAAATCGTGGAAAGATCGATTAAACGTTCTAGCTGCTGTACACGGTGACGAGGTTGTACCACCATTGCAGCCAGATCCGGCATTTCTTGCCAGCAATGAGGACAGAACCAATAAACACCGCTATGACGAGCGTGGCGGAGTAAGGCACTAGAGCAGCAAGGGCAATTGTTCATGATTTTTAAACCTGTTTCACAATAATAGAAGAAGAGTAACTAGAAACTTGTAAAGAGAAATGTGCAGAGCGGGAATTGTGCGTGATTCTACGGAGAAAACTCGGGGGCTGATTCGGGTTAATTTCCACCCAGACGCCCTGCTTTAGAGAAGTAAAATTTATCCAAACCGAGGACGAGTCCGATAATGAATAACTGCACTAGCCAAGGTGCCAAGGCAAACCCCCAAATAAAGCAAACCACCGCTGTTAAAGCTGCTAGTACAAACGGAACATCACTAGAAGCTCGTAAGTAAATCCAGGCGGATCCAAAAGAGATGGTTAAGAGGGCGAGGTAGGCGGATGGCATGGCTAGGGACTCCTGGTACTTATCGTTAGGACAGTCCGAGCTGAATTCAGCTCTATGATTGAAGTTAAAGCAAGAATGTGAAGATAGCGTGAAGAGAACGGGAAAAATCGAGATTTTTTAATTTTTTTTTGAGCAGACCATTTTCCGGGAGAGTTCTTGTCTGTTTTCCCTTTTTTGGCCGGTAGAGGTCAGAGAAACTCTAGAGCTATCCAAGAGGGATCGCAGAGTATCGGCTAAGAATGAAGGCTAACTCTGGTATTGGGGATCCCCAACCTGGTCTTTTATACTCATCGACTGTCGGTTAAATCGATTCCTAAATATTGATAAATAACCCAATTCTTGAATCTACCTAAAGGATGATTTAATGTCTCCATAATCAAGGGTTAAAAATTGAGGGCGGGGGTTAAGTAGCGGGAAAACCGAGCTTTGGGGATCACTTGACCCCGATTGATCTGGCTGAAAAAGGTGGGCTTGGTTTTGGGGTCCGGCGGGTCCCGAGATGTCCTGTTTTCATCCGGATAGAGCGAACCTCAATGATTCTAATCATGGCTTGGACGCCTGAAGTGTCGGGTTGTGAAGGATTGCGATCGCTCTTTCTGCGAGGGGTGGTGCAGTGATATCGGGCGCAAGCTATTTGATGACAACCGGCAGACGAGAAGCGCTATAGAAATAGAAAAAGGGCCAGAGGCTGTTTTATGGAGAGAAATGACCGGGAATGGGATAAAGGGGAACAGGGGAACTCTCCGATAGGATTTTAGTGGCAAGGGCGCAACTCCGGTTGCAGAAACAATGCGATCGCCGAACCGATAGAAAGAGGATTAAAAGAAAGACTTTCCCCATCTTGGGCTAGAGAGGGATCCGGGCGATCGCTACCGTACTCCCGAGAGTTGCTAAGTATGAATACTTCCTGATCTTGGCATTTTTTAGGACGATTTTGAAGGGGATCAACAAGGCACTTTTTAAGATGATAAAACCCGGGGGACAGCGGCGATGATAGAGGAGTTAAGAGCAACCGGATTCCAGAAACCAATTCCTTACTATTGGACAAAATGAATCGTTAAAAAATCCCCCTTCCCTAATAATTTGCCTGAGGGTCGGGGGTAAAAACTGTCAGAACTGAAGGAGATTAAACCTAAAAATTAATCAAAGTCTAGGTCATTGGCGATCGTAAGTTCAGTCGGCTGACAGCGGTGAATATAAACAGCAAACCCTTGAGCACCTTCACTTTCGAGATCCTCCAGGTAGCCCCCTTTATAGCACTCCGCTTCTTTGGCACTCATAAAGGGACCAAAGTAGTAAGTACAGGTTGGTTCTGCGGTAACGATTTCAATCCACCAAGCAATTCCCAGCTTTTCCAAATAAGAAGTAAAAGCTTGTTCAATCGTTTCTGCTATTTTCATCAAGGCGCTCCGCGATATATGGATCTATACTTATGAAGGTGATTGTACGCAAAAAAGAATTTGCGAACCGCTAATCGGGACACATTTTAAAAAATAATCATAAAGAAGTTGTGAATCAATGAAGGATAGGGGAGATTAGGACTCCCAACCGAGAGCCGAGGCCACCTGAGCGGCTAGATTCATGGGTTCAAAAGGCTTGGCAATTACCGAGTTAACCCCCAGTTCTGAAAAGCGGCGCTGGTCGGCATACAGCACTTTTGCGGTGAGCAAAATTACCGGAATTTGTTGAGTTGAGGGATTAGCCTGGAGCTTTTTAAAGGTAGCAGGGCCATCCATATCTGGCATCATCACATCGAGGAGAATCGCATCGGGCTGTTTTGCTTCAGCCACCTGGAGTCCCTCATGACCCGAACTAGCGGTGGCGCACTTCCCAACCGCCAACCATTTCCAGGCTCAGTTGAGCGACTTCCCGGATATCATCTTCATCATCAATGACTAAAATTCGTTTCAAACTCACGCAGACCTCCTGAAAAAAAGGGACGCCCTGACTCGGACGAACCGGGGCGAAAAATTAAAATTTACACTGGGGAGGAATATCCCCGACTAGGGAGTTCCCCCAAAACTGGAGAAAACCGGGACCCTGCACGGAGACCATGACAGGATTGCTTCCTTTCGCCAGAAGATTTAAGGGAAAAGGGACAAGGGTGGCGGCAGGACGAGAGCAAAATAGGATTCGGCATTCGCACAGAATTCCATTGATCCTCAATCCGGTTGGTAAAAGTCAGTTTTCGCTTTGACGCCGCGCTTTTCGGGCTTTAGTCCGCTTTTTTCCCCACCGTTAACGGGTGTGGGTTTTTATAGACCTAGAGCAACCGGATTCCGTATCAGTGCTGCCAAACTTCTCTATTTTAACGAGCAAGAACTCACCAACCGGGCAACTTCCCGATTTTCACCGGGTCCCTCAACTCCTCAAATCTGTCCCGAATTAGGCCGGGATGGAGGGAGTTGGGGGAGTGGGGAAGAATCACGATCGCCGTTGAAACGGCGCGATTTCCTCCACAATGGGCGACGGGGTAGGCGAATGAGCCCGAGGGTTGTTCTCAGGGGGTCCCGGATGATCCTGAGTCAACCCTTCCTCTTGGCGATCGCCTGATTCTACCGCAATCCCTGGGCCTGGGGCTGCGGACCGGGTAAAATCAGAATTTTCTTCCCCTGAGTCCGGATTTGGCCGTTCCACCGGCAGGGTGAAATAGAACGAACTGCCCTCACCCACGACACTTTCCACCCAAATCTGCCCACCGTGATGTTCGACAATACTGCGACAAATCGCTAACCCCAAGCCCGTTCCGCCCTTCTTGCGAGAATCCGAGGCATCAACTTGTTGGAAGCGTTCAAAAATTGACTCTAGTTTATCCCGAGGAATACCCCGTCCCTGATCTTTAATCTGAAACAGCACTTCAGGAATGGACGAATCGAGGAAATCTGGAGACCGGGCGGAAGTGAGAGAGGCAGATAACCAGACCTGACCCCCTTCCGGCGAGAACTTGAGCGCATTACTCAGCAAATTGGTCAAGACCTGAAAAATGCGATCGGGGTCTGCCCACAGTTGCACCGGAATCGGGTTCACGCAGATGGTGACCCCGGCCTTATCCGCCATTGTCCGCATTGCATCCGCTGCGGAGATCGTCAAATCAGCCGCATTGCAATACTGCTCAACCATCGTCACTTTACCCGACTGGATGCGCTCCAAATCCAGAATGTCATTAATCAACCGGACCAAGCGATCGGTATTCGACACCGCAATCTGTAACATCCGCCCTGCCTTTTCCGGATAGGACTCCAGCAGTCCATTCGCCAACAGACCCAAAGATCCGCGAATCGAAGTTAAGGGAGTTCGCAGTTCGTGACTCACCACCGAAATGAATTCATCCTTCATCCGTTCCACCCCCTGACGTTCCGTAATATCCTTGAAGGTGAGGACCGCCCCCTTGATTTCATTTTGTTCTTGAATCGGGGTCGTGATGTATTCCACGGGAAAACTCGTGCCATCCTTGCGCCAAAACACCGCAGTGCCGTGATGGACTGATCCATCCGCGATCGCCGCATACAGGGGGAATGCTAAACAGTCTTCCCCCCCATCTGGAGGGTCACCCACCTCCTCGGGGAGAAAGTTAGGTCCCAAAATCATCGTCAACGGAACCCCCAGCAATTCCCCCATCGAATAGCCCAACATCTTCGTGGCAGCAGGATTGATAAACGTCGTATTGCCGCGAATATCCATGCCGCAGATACCTTCCCCTGCGGAATTTAAAATCAACTCATTTTGATGGCGCAGACGTTCTAGGGAATCCTCGACCCGCTTGAGGTCCGTCACATCCCGGGCGATCGTGGAAACCCCCGTAATCCGACCTGCCGCATCTTTAATCGGAGAAATCGTCAACGATACATAGATCGGCGAACCCTCTTTCTTCAAATGCACCGTTTCATAATGGTCAATACTCGACCCTTGGCGAATCCCTTCCAACAGGCGTAACTCGCTTTCTTGGCGATCGGGCAAAATCAAAATCGAAATCGATCGCCCCTTCACTTCCTCGGCAGTATAGCCATAAATTCTCTGAGCCCCGGCATTCCAACTTAAAATCATCCCATCTAAGGTCTTGCCAATAATCGCATCATCGGAAGACTCCACAATAGAAGCCAGACGCAGACGTTCCTCCTCTACCTGCTTGCGTTCCGTGACATCGCGCCCAATCACCACCAATCCTTTGCGACTGCCATCACTATGAAACAGTGGCACTTTCAGGGTATCTAAAATCACCTGACTCCCATCAGGAACGGGAATCACTTCTTCTTTATGGGAGAGAATCCCATGTTTCCACGCCTCCTCATCGGACCGTTCGCACTCCAAAAACGCATCCCGATAAAACGAGGTCAACTCTGCAATTTCGGCATCGGTTTTCCCCTGATAATCCAAATTTCCGATTTCAAAGACTTTCAGCATAGCTTGGTTGGCTTCTAACCAAGCCCCGCGACCATCTTTAAAACAGATGACATCAGGCATGGCATTAATTAAGGTTCGCAATTGTTCTTCACTTTCTCGCAAGGCGGCCTCAGTCTGTTTACGGTCCGTAATATCGGTTAAGACACAGATCGACCCGACTCGTTGATTGTTTTCATCGGTCACTGCATCCGCCCGCAGCCAGATGGAAATGGTATTGACGGTACTGCGATCGATCCCCAGGGGTAAGACAAAGGACCGAGGAGTTCGTCCGCGCATCAGCACTTCGGAACTCCAACTATTTCCCTGATGAATCAGATTAAACACTTCTTGACCCAAGGCGGAATCTGCAAATAAAGAAGGCAGTCCACCGGCCTGATTCAGTGCCTCCACGGTGCATTCAAATAAATCTAAAAAGGCGCGGTTATGATAGATAGCCTGTCCAGTAATATCGATGGTGAGGACCGCATCACTGGTACTTTCCACCGCTTGGGTGACGCGGATTAAGGCTTGTTGGGCTTGTTCTCGTCGGGAGATTTCGGTTCTTAACCGGGCGTTGATCCGCTGGAGTTCGGCAGTCCGTTCCGCCACCAGTTCTTCCAGGTGGTTGCGGTAGAGTCGGAGTTCTTCTTCGGCTTGTTTGCGCTCGGTGATATCCTCGACTAAGCCGATCGCAAATTGCCAGCAGTTTTGGGTATCTCGAATCGAAGAGACACTCAGCCGGACCCAGACGCAGTGACCTTGAGCATGGATGTAGCGTTTTTCCAGTTGGTAGCGATCGCGCTCCCCGGCGAGGAGTTCCTGAAACAGTTGTCGGCTGGTGGGTTGGTCCTCGGGATAAGTAATGGACTCAAAGCAGAAGTCGTGCAACTGAGCCTGAGTGTACCCCAACATCCCCTGAAGTGCCGGATTAGTTTGCAGAAATCGTCCCTCTAAATCGGTGATTTTCATCCCGATCGCCGCCCCCTCGAAGGTGGTGCGGAATCGATGTTCACTCTCGCGCAGGGCCTCCTCTGCTTGTTTGCGTTCGGTGATATCCCGGCAGGTATAAAGCAGGGTTCCCCCTTCGATCTCCACTTGCTTGACGCTCACCAGTAAGGTCCTGGGATTACCCGTTTTATCCAGGATGGTCCGTTCCAGGTTGTGAATTTCCCCCAGGCGATCCAGTTCCTCTGCGTCAAACAGGTCATCACCCAGCAAGTCGCTAATGTAGCGCCATTGTTGGGCTTCTTCTACGGAATAGTCACAGATGAAGCGGACTGCGGGACTGATATAGGTCAGCGCCCCATTGCAATCGGTGATAAACACGGCTTCGGAGATATTGCTTAGGGTGATCCGGTGGAGTTCCTCACTGGCGCGTAAGGCAGCCTCCATCCGCTTGCGATCGCTCAAATCTCGGGCCACAGTGAGCAGGTTTAAGATGCCGTTGTTTTCGCATAAGGGGGTGGCGGCTAATTCCACCGGCACGATGCTCCCATCGACGCGCAAAAACTGTTGTTCAATAAACGGAACGGCTTGATGTTCGGTTAAAATCTGGTCAATTCGTTCCTCCACCAGGGCGCGTTTCTCGGGATGCACGAAATTCATGACGGGTAACCCCACCAAGGCTTCTGGGCTGGTGGCCCCGAGAAGTTTGGCTCCGGCGGTGTTAATAAAGTCGATTTTGCCCCCACTATGGACGATAATGGCTTCGGGAGAGAGTTCAACTAACCGACGGTAACGCTCCTCACTTTTCGCCAAGGCGGATTCGGCCCTTTGGCGTTCAGCGCGATCGCGCAGGGCGACAATGCCGTAGGCGAGGTCATTGGCGAGTTCTGCTAAGAGTTCCACTTCGGCAATATCAAAGGCATTGGCGGTTCCTGAATAAATCCGCAGGGAACCAAAGGTTTTATTTTTGCCAATCAGGGGTAGGGCAATGGTGGAGTGCAATCCTTGGTTGAGGGCCAATTCTCGCCAGGGAGCAAAACTGGGTTCGGTTTGAATATTTTGCACCAAGCAACATTTACCCGTCTGAATGCAGGTGCGGGTCATGCCTTTAAATTCTGGGTTCGGTTTCCAGGATGCCTGGATTTGTTGTAAATACTCCTGGGCATCTCCGGCGAAGGCGGCAGGTTGCGGGGGGCGTTGGGACCCCAATTGCCCGGGTTCTTCTGCTTCAGACAAGGCAACCCAAGCGAGTCGATAGCCCCCGGTTTCGACAATGATCCGGCAGATTTCATAAAGGAGTTCGGATTCTTCCTGGGCCCGGACCATGACTTGATTGCATTCCCATATCGTGGTGAGGGCGCGGTTGAGGGAACAGAGTTCCATTTCTACAGCTTTGCGATCGCTCAGATCATGGGCAATTACGGAAAATCCCACTAATTGTCCCTGAGCGTCTTGTAATGCCGACAGGGTGATATTGGCCCAAAACCGGGTTCCGTTCCGTCGCCTGCGCCATCCTTCATCTTCACATTGTCCGGCAGTGGCGACGAGTTGAAGCTCTTGCTGGGGTTTGCCCGTGGCAATATCTTCTTCGGGATAAAAACAGGAGAAGTGATTGCCGATAATCTCAGCAGAGGAATAACCCAGCAGTCTCTGTGCGCCGCGATTCCAACTGGCAATCCTTCCGGTTGAATCGAGCAGAAAAATGGCGTAGTCACGGATTTCTTCGACAAAAGCGCGGAAGAGTTGATCTTTTTGTTGCAGGTGTCGTTGTAAATGGGGGCCGTGGGTAGTCGGGGGTTCCCCAGGGTTGGAGGGATGGGCGGCCCAGAGGGACGGGGACTCGCGATGGCTCACTCGGACGCGGGTGCTTAAGAGTTTTTCGACTCTCCAGAAGAGTTCTTCGGGCTGGATCGGGGCGGCGATCGCATCGTCATATTTCCTGACTCCCAGGGTTCGCTCTTGGGTTGCGCTTTCTTCCGCTTCCCGTTGAGATTGCAAAATATCCCACTCTCCGGGATGAATGACCAACAATAGAGGAAAATCCCGAGGTTGGGAGGGGTTTCCCCATTCCCAAGACCCCCGGTAAGTCGCCAACCCGAGGCGATCGCTAATGCATAAATCTAGGCCATTCCAGCCAGGGTGGACTGACCCCGCCACCCTCTCCACCCGGTTTGATTCGACCGTTACGATTTCGTAATGTGGGCTTAACTGTTGTATTAAAAGGTTACGGGTTCGGTGTTCCTCAATTAGGAGCAAAATGCGGTTCATAATTCACCCTAGTGGTTGCGGCTCCGTCTCAGCATGATGGTTAGTCACAGTGTCGGAGTATGAAACGTTCTTGGGCAGATGGCCTCCCCTCGCTTCCTCTCTACCCCGGTTGGTCTTTAAGAAGTTCTTTCACCCCTGGATTGGGATGAGCCAATTGGCGCGGTCCTGACCCTGGGGCGATCGCGCTTTTGAGTTGGTGGGGTTTAGCTTGAACCCTAATCTATATTTTCCCACTCTTTCCCCAAATAGATTCGGCTATCTATATAGATAGTTTAAATCATTCCTATAAGGGTGAAACGTAAATTATCCCTACAGTTTTCTGAAAGAGACGGACCCAGAATTGTCCAATGGATTGAGACCCGGGAGAACTCCAGACCCGTATTCAAACTCGGTTCACTAGCTGCTTTGTCTTTCTGGCTTTTTTATGGTTGGGGGGATTTAGACGGTTATGTTTTCAGCAGTTCGAGGAGTATGGAGGAAATTTTATCCCAGTTGCTCTCTTTAGAGTAATTTCCAATCCCTGCTTTGTCAACTCAGAGTTTAAGTAACAGCGATCTGTTGATCACTTAACCCTAACTAAAAACTTTGGGGAATTGCCACTCCCCATCGGGGTTTTATTGTTAATTTTTATTAAAAATTGCCCCGCCCCATAGGGGCTTGATTGTTAACTTTTATTAAAAATCCGTCGAGTTTTTTTCCTTTCAACTTGCCGATCTGGAGGGTTTGACCCCCTACTATTGCGGCAGGGGGCAATTCCCACAGAGAATTTAAAGACCTAGAAAATTAGCAGCGTTCCAGTCGCGTCAACACCACCACAATTTCATCGATCGCCGCTCTTAACATGGCCGCAGATTGGTCCGATTGATTAACCATAATGCTAAACAACACCGTATTATAGTCCGAGTTGGGAACATACCCCGATAACCCAGATACCCCCGTTAACGTACCCGTTTTCGCCCGAACCGTTTGCGCTGCCGGGGTATTCTGAAATCGGGTTCGCAACGTACCACTCACCCCTGCTAAAGGTAACGCTTCCTGGTAAATCTCAAAATAGGGAGAACCCGCCATCCCTCGCAGGGTTTGCACCAAGGATTCAGGACTGACTAAATTTCGGCGAGAGAGTCCAGAACCATCGACTAACTCATAACTGGTGGGATCGACTCCCAATTCCGTTAAAGCAGCTTTCAACACTTGTAAACCCGCCTCCCGAGTCTCTTCTGGCAAAGGATTGTTGCCTTTCCCTTGGGGATTG
Source organism: uncultured cyanobacterium (assembly GCA_963821735.1). Classification (GTDB taxonomy): domain Bacteria; phylum Cyanobacteriota; class Cyanobacteriia; order Cyanobacteriales; family Laspinemataceae; genus Laspinema. The sequence continues at coordinate 280,695 of CAWGFK010000027.1, read as the reverse complement.
GCACCGAGCGATCGCAGCAAAACCTCTGTATAAAGATTGTTGCTCTTTTGCAAAACTTCCACCGTCATTTCCGACAAGGGAGGTGAGACGATCGCCGCTAATTCTTGCTGATTCGGCATATTTCTAAACTGGTCACTCACCATCTCCCGTCCCGTGGTAATTCCCACCCCATTCAACGCTTGGCGGAAATACCCTAAAAAGTTCTCCGCAGGTTCCGCAACAGAAATTGAAACATCTTCTTCCGGTGACCCGACGTGCAACTGACCCGAAACTCGCACAATCGGTCTGCTAAACTCTCTGCCTACTTCCAAAAATTCCGGGGAATCCGTCGAAACCGTCGTGGAACGATTCTCAATTTGCCATCGGGTTTGTTCCGTTGGATTCGCCCAAGTTACCGACAACGGTTGTCCTAATCCCTGGGGAGTCAAGGTAAAATCCACACTATTTTGATTAAAAATCAGACTATTAACGGGTGCACCATATCCCGCCTGGACATCTTCCCATTCCCAGTTAGGATGGACGGGAGACCCGATGAAATAACTATCTTCCCCGATCAGTTCCCCAACTTGCCGGATGCCTTGTTGCTGCAATTGTTGGGCGATCGCCTCTAACTGAGTTTTCCCAATCGTCGGGTCACCCCGTCCCACAATCCGCACAGAGTCAATCCGGTCCCCAGTCGGATTAGAACCATAAACCGAGGTGCGAATCCGAAAGTCAGGACCAAGATGCTGTAACGCTGCCGCACTTGTGAGCAATTTAGCCGTTGATGCGGGAATGAAAAACTGCTCAGAATCCCGACTGTAAAGCGTGCGATCGCCGGAACCATCCAACGTTTCCACCAGAATACCCCATCGGGCGCGCCGCAACTGAGGACGATTGATAATCCCGGCGATCGTCGGTTCCAACTGCGACTGACAAAAGCGCGGAGGTGGAGAGGATGGCGGCGTTTGTCCCTTAACCGGGGACGGCACATTAACCAACATCAGTATCAATCCCAGCAGATTCAGCGATTTCAGGGATTTGTAAAGGCGATCGCGAGTCAATCTCAACATAAACAGAAACCACAGTCCAAATAAACAACAGTGAATCATCAGCAAAGCGCTCATTCCCAGGAAAAAGCGCCCCTTCCCAGGAATCCAAACGCCGGGGTATTCACCCACTTTAAACCCCAATCCGGGAGACCCCTTCTCTACCCCCCAAGGATTCTACCAGTTCCCTCCTGTTCGTAGTAACGACTTCAGTCGTTCCCAATGTTCGTAGTAACGACTTCAGTCGTTCCCAGTGTTCGTAGTAACAACTTCAGTCGTTCCCAATGTTCGTAGTAACGACTTCAGTCGTTCTCCAGTGTTCGTAGTAACGACTTCAGTCGTTCTCCTCACTACAGGTGCGGTAATTAACACTCACCCCATACCCAAAACCGAACTTACCCCTCCCCTAAACTTAGATATATTAATTCCAGAAAGAGGTAAGCGATTCAAACCTCAACCTAACATCAATATCTTGAGGAGGCAACCTATTATGGCACTCATTCGTTACTCCCCCTTCCGGGAAATTGACACCCTACAACGGGAAATGAACCGCTTATTTGACACCATTTCTTCTTCCCCAGAAACAGAAAATGGCGCGCTGACCTTCGTTCCTCCTGCCGAACTCTCAGAAACCAGCGATGCCATTCACCTAAAACTAGAAATTCCCGGCATGGAACCCGAGAATTTTGATGTCCAAGTCACCGCCGAATCCGTGTCCATTAGTGGAGAACGCCGCTCCCAAACCATCACCGAACAACAAGGCATGACCCGCAGCGAATTTCGCTATGGTCAATTCCGCCGCGTCATTCCCCTCCCCGCCCGGGTGAAAAATACCGAAGTGCAAGCGGAATACAAAAATGGCATTCTCCAGCTCAATTTGCCCAAAGCTGAAGAGGAGAAAAACAAGGTCGTTAAAGTGAACATTGGCTAACCTGAGTCGAGGGGGTTTACTTTGAGCAGTTCTGACCCCCTCAACCTCCAGCAAAGTGTTTGATTGACCTAATATCCCCTAATTGGCAATTCAGTCAAAATAAAAACCCGTTTTCTGGCATTCAGGATTTCCTCAGATAACAATTCCTTGGGTTTGAAGGGAACTCTTTGGGGACAAATCTCTGATTGTCTGAAAAATCTGACAGCGTTGGTACAGTAGAAATTAGAAACCGGGTTTCTTGTCCTCTGTCGTGAATAGGGAAGCGACTTCTGGGAAGGGTTTGGGGTTACCTCAAAACTTTCCAGAATTGAGTAATCTATCTTCAGAGGATTGTGAGTGCAGCCGAGTTCGATTACAGTGGAATCAGGGGAGGGTGATGGGGTAACCCGTCGCCTCCTCGATTTTCGCGCTTACTCTACGGACGGATATAAATAATCACGATGTCTTTTTCTAAATTTTGTGCGAATTGGCGAACCCTTATCACTTATTTATTAATGGGGATTTGGAGTGCAGTCGCCTGGTTAAACCCCCTCGGGTCACTCTCTGCGGCAGCAACTCCCTTGTCTGCGGTGGATTCCCTCCCCGCTAACCCGGTAACGGTGGCCCTCCAACCGAAGCAAAACCAGGGAAGTGCAGGCAACTTTGTCACCGCAGCAGTTGATCTCGTCGGACCTTCCGTGGTCCGCCTGAATACCGAACGCACGATCGCCCGTCGGGATGACCCATTTTTTAATGATTCCTTGTTCCGAGAGTTTTTCGGACCGGATGTGCCAGTCCCCCAGCAAGAAGAACTCCTGCGGGGTCAGGGTTCGGGATTCATTATCGACGGTGATGGGTTAATTCTCACCAATGCTCACGTCGTCAGTGATGCCGATCGCGTTACGGTGACCTTAAAAGATGGTCGCACATTTGAGGGAAAGGTGCGCGGAACTGATGTAGTCACCGATTTAGCCGTGGTCAAAATTGATGACCCCGGAGAACAATTACCCGTGGCACCGTTGGGAGATTCCTCACAAGTGCGAGTGGGGGATTGGGCGATCGCTGTCGGGAATCCTTTTGGGTTAGATAATACCGTCACATTAGGGATTATTAGCACCTTAGAGCGATCGTCCTCCCAAGTCGGCATTCCCGATAAACGAGTGGACTTTTTACAAACCGACGCCGCCATCAATCCCGGCAACTCAGGCGGTCCCCTGTTGAACGATCGCGGTCAAGTTATCGGCATAAACACCGCCATTCGTCCCAACGCCAGAGGGATTGGATTTGCGATTCCTATCAACAAAGCAAAAGCGCTCACCGATATATTATCCAGAGGTGAGACGGTGACTCATCCCTTTATCGGGATTCAGATGGTCACCTTAACCCCGGATCTAGCGCGCCAAAACAATCAGGACCGTAATTCTAACTTAATTGTCCCAGAAATCAATGGCGTGTTAGTGATGCGAGTCTTGCGAGATTCCCCCGCAGAGGCCGCTAGATTGCGCCTTGGAGATGCGATCGTGGCCGTGGATGGCACCCCCATCACCAGCGCCGACCAATTGCAGCGCATCGTCGAAAATAGCGGCGTCAATCGCGACCTCCGTCTCACCGTTCAACGGGGCCCTCAAACCCTAGAACTCACCGTGAGAACCGCTCAACTGAGCAATACTCAGTGAGAATTGGGTCTCGGGTGAGGCAATTTCCCTGAAATCCTCTGGATTGCATCCATTACCCCCCGAGTTCCTTTCTGATTCTGTTGGTGAATTACGCCCTAGCGTTGCGCCAACAGAATCCTTAGTTAGGCATCCTGAAGACCAATAAAAATAGCTTCAGTTTTCAGGTATAAATGCCCGTTCAAAAAATTGCTTTCGATAACGTCTATAAACATCAAAATCACTATCCAAAGTAGCAATAGCCGGAATATTCAGCCGTTCAGAAATTGCAATGAGAGACAAATCAGCAAAATCTCCCGGCAAATCTGCATACTGCTGATTCAGTTGAGCAATTCGCGTAAAATCTTCAGGAATCAATTGGATGCATTCATAAAGTTCTATAGCCAGATCATGAAGAAACTCATTTTGTGTACGCCAATCTTGACTAAGTAGCCACATAACCTCAGTAGCACAACTCACCGTAGTGACTAGATGACTTGTACATCTTTCAAAGAAGACTCGGACCTGTTGATGATAGCGATCGGTGGAACTGTAGTAAGCCACTAAAATTCCACTATCTACAATAATTACAGGATGATAAATCATTACGAATGATGTGGGGAATGCTTGTTCTCCAAATAATTAGCAATTGCTTTTTTTCGATTGGCCCGTTCTGATAAACCAGGCGGCGCATCTTCTAACAAATGTTCAGGATGTCCCCCACGTCTTTGGACAATAGTTTGGCGGGGTTGTAAACTCAACCAGCGTTCTTTAACCAAGCGTTTAATCAATTCATCGCTGGTAATTTTTTCCCTTGCCAAAATTTCCACTAAACAGGCTTCCGTTTCTTGATCGAGTTCTATATTCAGCATGAATTCCTCTGATTTATGATTAATCGCTAATTGATACCTGATTTACGCAAACTCCTACCCCCGATTAGAAAGTCTTCCATCCAAAATCAGTAAACTGTTTTCTGTTCGTTTCCCCATCCCTCTTGAGGGGTGACCGTTCCCTCAAGCTCAGGAACTCGTTTTACTCGAAAAACAATCCGCTCTTTCATCCTCCCGACTCCTTCAGTATCAAAACAGTAAAAGCCGATAATAATCCCCCCGAAAAATGCCGGTTCTTTCTGACCCCGGTGCAGATAAAGCTCACAGTCTATGAGTTCAAATGCTTTTTGACGTCTAACCGACCAATATCCGGTTTCCCACTCATCTCGCTCTGGGTAAACTGGGGTTAATTTTGATGTGCTCTTTCTCAATAAAATGAATTGCTTTCATAATTTTTTATCCTCAGTTTCCGTAACTCATCAGGCGAAATGGTAATGGAACTATTATAGCATATTTTAGACTAATTTAGGTAAAAAAGTAAGCTTGGCAGGGGCTAGACTGGCACTACAGCACGCCGATATCTTGCAAACACCGCCGAGTTAACTCAATTCTAGCGGGTCCATCTTCGGGCTTGTTAATATCAATATTAGTTGCAAAAAAATAAACATTATCTCCGGTTTCTACATACCCCACAAACCATCCAATATTTTGGAGCGATTCATTTCCATATCCAAACCAACCTGTTTTAGCGCGAATGGTGTAGTCGGGTGTTTGTTCATAAATCATAATCTCTTTGACTAGGGAAAGGGTCTGCTCAGAAAAGGGTAAATCGTTATCGTAGAGACGGCGCAAAAAGTGGACTTGCTCTTGGGGGGTGATTTGGAGGTTTCCTTGTAGCCAAAATTGGTCAATGTCTTCGGGTGTGCCTATGTTTTGATTGCCATAACCGACTTGGGTTATCCATTGCTGCATTCGCTCATATCCGATGCGGCGTGCTAAAACTTGATAAAACCAGACGGCAGAGAGTTTAAAGGCTTCTTTCAGATTTAAGTCTCGATTCCAGGTGGAAATTGCTCGGGGAATTCCATCCCAGGTTAATACTGCTAATTCATTTGGAATGACGCCGGTTTCTAAGGCAATGAGAGAGTTTAAGATTTTAAAGGTTGAGGCGGTGGGGAAGGCGGTTTGATTGCGTTGGGGGTTATGTTGCCAGAGGTTGCCATTTAATTCCGCAATAATAATTGAACCTTCAACTCCTAACTCTTGGAAATGTTGCCCAAAGTTAAGGTTCTGGGCAATCTCTTCAGCAACAAGAACCTCCTCCCTGGATTGTCCAAGACTTGATGCAGGTTTGAGGGTTGCTAAAAGGGTAAAAATAAGACAGCCTAATGAAACAATAATGATGGGATTAGATGCTTTTTTTAGACCCGTTATCTGTTTCTGAAATGGTTTAAGGCAGGACTTGCTCAAATTTTGATAGTTTCCCCTAAAGGTAGAGGCGATTCGCGAATCATTTCTATCTTTATGATTTAATGCTAAAGATTTCGTTGGTGCGGTAAGATTGGATTTCATTTGGGGAAGTTTTCGATAAATTAAATCGATTCAAAAGGATAGAATTGGATAATTAGCCTGAACAGGGTTTGGAGACCAAACCCCTCCATGCTGTTGGAGGGTTTGGAGACCAAACCCCTACATAATACCAAATCCGGTTGTTAAAAGTCGGTTTTCTGCATTAGCCCGCGCAGGCGGGCTTCGTCCGTATAGCCTCACCCTTCAGGGTGCGGATTTTTACAGACCTTTGACAACCGGATTCCGTATAAAATAACGATTTTTCGTCATTAATTTGGCCCCATTAACAGGGCTAAGATTAGATAATCTGATGCACTTGAGAAGGCAATGAATTGGATGATGAATTACTCATCATCAAAGACCCATCCATCTTCTTCCGGCCATGTTTGGTCAGGGTCTGGGGACAGAGTTTCGGGAAAATTGGGGGTTAATTTGGACTTGAGCGCCTCGGCATTGACGGAATTTTTCTGGAGGTTTGCGGGTAAATAAACGGTGAAGGTTGAACCCTCTCCGAGGTTACTTTCTACGAATAAATCTCCGCCCATGAGTTGACACAAACTCCGGGCTACAGCTAATCCTAATCCAGTCCCCGCAGTATGATGGATATCAGAGGTATGGATTTGACTAAATGGCTCGAATAGCTCTTGCAGTTGTTCGGGGGTGATGCCGATGCCGTTGTCTCGGACTCGAAAGACGATCCATTCTTCGGTGGTTTCTAGTTCAGGTTTACTAAATTTGGAGGCGGCATTTAAGACTCGGAAATCTGGGGTATCTTCTCGGGTAATTTCTAAGGCGATCGCCCCGTTTTCGGTAAACTTGGTGGCATTATCTAACAAGTGCCACAATACCTGCTGGAGTTTATGCCGATCGCTGCATATTATCCCCCACTCCGCATCCCCTCCCATCGTCAAAGTATTATTATTCGTAACCAGCTTATGTTCAATTTCCGCCAGAATCATGGCGATCGCCTCACCTACCTCGAAGCACTCCACATCCAGTTGCATCCGACCCAACTCAATCTTAGAATAATCCAAAATATCATCGATCGCCACCAACAAATCTTTCCCCGCTTTATTAATCTGCTGCAAATCCCCAAAGAAAGCCCGATTGCTCACCCCTAACTCTTTCGCATCTTCCTGCAACAAATCGCTATAACTGATAATCGTCGTTAATGGCGTCCGCAATTCATGGCTCATATTGGCAAAAAATGCACTTTTTGCCAAATTAGCGGCTTCTGCGGTGGCTTTAGCTTTTTGCAATTCCGTTTCAACTCGTTTGGTTTCTGTAATATCCCGGGCAAAAATGCAATTGTATTCTTTCCCCTTAATTTGAAAATAATTAATGGTAATTTCTACCGGAAAAATCTGATTATCCTTGGTGCGATGATGGCATTCCAAACGGACGGACCCAAATTCTTTTATTTCCTCCCAGTATTCCGGCCAAACTTCAGCGGGTAAATCGGGGTTGATATCATGCACACTCAGGGATAAAAGTTCTTTGCGGGAGTAGTTCAACGTGATGCAAGCGGCATCGTTGACATAGAAAAATCTACCATTGGGAGTCAGCCAAAACACGGAATCCGCTGCATTGTTGATGGAAAATTCCAAAACGTCGCGGGTTTCTTCCAAAAGGCTGCGGGTGCGAATTTCCGCTTGCAATTGGTCGATCGCCTCCGTCAAATCTTTAGTCCGTTCGGCAACGCGGGTTTCCAGTTCCTCATTGGCTTTTTGGAGTGCAGCTTCAGCCGCTTTGCGATCGGTAATATCAAATCCGATAAAGACTGCCGCCTGTCCCTGCTGATATTTGTGAGACACCACCAAAAAGTGCCGATTCACCCCGCGAACCATCATCTCAATTTCGTGCTGTGCTTCTTTTGCCGGATTGTTAAAAAATTCCGGGACCAGGTGATTAAACTTCGGCGACCCCTTTAAAAAGCCGATTTTTTTGCCGAGGAAGGTGTCGGGATTGGCATTAAAAGTTTTCGCCAAGTACCCATTGACTCCGAGATAAACTAAATCGGAACTAAACCAAGAAATGCTCCCGGGAACGGCATCTAAAACCGCTTGGAGTTGGTCGTTGGCGGATTCGAGTTCGGTTTGAGTTTTGATGCGATCGTGGGTTTCTAAGGCGAGGGCCGTATAATCGGCGATGGAAGCCGCAAAGTGCCGTTCTCCTAATTTCCACCTCCGGGGGATACCGCGATGTTCGCAGCAAACAATTCCGACGATTTTGCCACTAATGCGAATGGGTGCATCTAATTTGGAGGTAATGCCGAGGGGGATGAGGTAGGTATCGGCTAAATCTCGGGTTCGGGGATCGGTGATGGCATGATCGACGGAAATGGCACGTTCGGTTTCTAACGCTTGGAAGTATTGAGAATAGGGAGCAGTCAGGAGCAGACTGCCGGAGGAATGCAGGCGATCGGTGCGTTCGTAGAGATTGATACAGGTAATCTCTGTCTGGTTATTATCGTACAACCAGACTCCCACTCGTTCTACGGCGAGGGTATTGGCGGCAGCTTCGGTAATTTCAGCGATCGCCGCTTCTAAATTCCCCTCATTCTGGGTTTTGCTGCGTGCGAGTTCGACGAGGATCTGACTTTGGCGACGCAAATCGCTTTCGTCCGATCGCGATCGCCGGTGGGAATTGCTGGATGCTTTGGGAGTGAACTGATTTAAGGGGTCTCCATTCTCTGAGGTTCTCCCTGTGATTTCTCTCAACAGCAGCAATCCACCGATTTCACCCGTCTCGGTTTTCCAGGGATGCACCTCCCACTTGACTCGTTCGAGGCGATCGCCTTCTGCGCTCAACTCTTCCTCCCAGGATTGTACCCCCCCTGCTAAACAAATCGCTTGGACCTCTTTCCAGGATTCGAGGGAGAGGACTAGGTTGCTACTTCCTGCTTCCTCTGGGTTGTCGGTTGTCGGTTGGGTTGCGCTAAACCGAGGCAGGATTTCATAATGAGAACGACCCAGAATCGACTCAACCGGGGGAGTCGGAGTCTGGGTTGCTGCGGAGTCGGGGGAGTGGGGATTGCCATCGCGATCGGCAAACCCGCAATCTCGCAACCATTGGCGACTGGCAAACAAGTATCGCATTTGGCGATCGACCATCGCTATTGCCTGGGGAGTCTGTTCCAAAAATATCTTGAGCAGGTGGAAATTCTCTGGGGAGTACAACATGAGTTCAGCTCCAACAATTCGGCTATAAGGTTAAAGGAGCGATGAGGTACAGGCAATAGCTTGATTGTTAGCTACAGTGTTCAGCACCTGGAAATTCGGGCAGTTTTTCTGAGCTTTTGAGTCTGAGGAAAGCTGCACCTATTTTTGTTTTAGCAATTTCTGGGAATTTTTACATCTTTCGGGTGTTTATGGGTCCCTAGGTCAATGGGGTGGAGGGACCTAATTGGCCCCTGGAGTGCATGGCAGTTTGGATACTCAACGGACCGGACTTGTGATAGGGGTGGCGATGAAAACGTTACAGAACGCTACAGAAGGGGGTCCCTAACGTTAAGCTTTGTTGCAAAGCTAGACGTTTTGTAGAACTAATGGTAACTTTTATTGGTATTGGACTTGACGCGAGTTGAGGTAAGGAGAACACTTTGGCTAACAATCTGAATCAACACCACTCTGCTATCGTTCGTGAAGATATCAGTGAGTATGTGGCACACCTACAGCTTCACATGACGTTACAAGCGCGGAATTTAGTCCCGACGCTGACTCAAACTGCTGGCGATAGTCGAGAACAGTTGTTACAGCAAACTCAAGCTTACTTTGAAAAGCAGGTTTCGCGACAACCTCTCTAGCTTCAATCCCAGGCTCGTCACGGATTTGTTGTTCAAATTTTCCGCTTTTTTTAACAATTGGGGCTTGATTGCTCTGATTGTTGTTGGGGAGGGTGCGGTGGCAAAGCGATCGCCCGTTCTCTATCCACTGGCTCTATCAACGGGCCTATTTCTGCCTGGAACTGAACGGATTCATGAAATCATCAAAAAGATTTCCGTTTCTAGCTCAGAAGCGGAAATCTTAAATTTTTTGATTCAATTTAGACCCGAAGGCGATCGCCCAATTGCTGTTTCCCGTTAAAACTTTAATGCTCACGAGTGACTGCATCCTCAGTTCTATCAAGTCTCATCCTGGTTGGTCCTCCGATTTAGAGATTTCCGTCGATCGCCGTTCGGTTTTCCAGCCAGTCGAAAATTCGCTCAAGCTGTTCCAGGGAAACTAACCCATACTGCCAGAGAATCATCGGTAAAGGACCGAGGTTCTGTTCTCCATGCCGGAGGGCCATATCGATGGAGGAAGGCGACAGCGCCAACTCCTCTTGTAAAAATTTTACCAAGTGTCCGTAATTGTTAGAGAGTTTCACAAATTTTTCAACCTTTTGTTTTGTTATTGATTCAAATTATTCGGGGTAAATCACCAGACTACCTCTACCCCCAGGCAGGGAAGAGAGCAACATCTTAGGTAGATTTCTTAATCCGGATTTTGATGCGCCCAGGACTCACGTTTCTAGGGTCTTGCCTGTGGCGATTGTTCGGGTATCTGAGTAGGTGGATCGAGCTTCGGGTGCAAAATACAGGATTCCCCTAAGCTGGGATACAGCCTAGTACGAATGGACGGAAACCGGATTGGTAAATACTCGTTGATGCGGTTAACGGCGAGGTTTAACTCAACAAGTTAAGCTGAGGATGACTCGGGGTTTTCTTTCTCTGAGTTCAATCTATCTATCTATCCATTCCCACCGACCGGAATGCCGCTGGATGTTTACCAGAGATAGCAGCCAATGGTTTGCTTTAAGACTTAACCGCTCTGCTTCCGGCAACAGCGATCGCCGCTGTCACGAGGGTGCAGGCGAATTTTTCTCACGTAAAACTCCTGGGAGGGTTGGAAGCTCCGTGATTGATCACGGAGAGGAAAACCGACTCAAGCGGATGAGCGCCGCCAGCACCCCCTTGCGGGTTGGAGGGGTATGGTTGCCCCTCCACGGAGCTATGGTTGGCTCCGACTCCCTTGCGGGGTCATGTTTGCTTCGCCAATGTTCAGAGTCGGTACTATCCAAATCGCACGTCCTTAACCCCTTAGGGATGTTTAACGATTCGGTTCTAGAGCCGGGAACTAGCACGCATTCCCGGGTAGGAACTTTAACTCTTGCCCTGAACGTAGCCAGTTAAGGCTTAAGCTGGTCAGCTACCTGAAGTGGAGGCACGAAGCCCCCATGCTTCAGCCGGGGGTGCTGACTCCCCACTCCGACTTGAAGACGAGCTATCGATTGACTTGACGCGAACCCCATTGGGGACGGGTTGAAGCTTAGGCAACAGCGATCGTCTCTCCACCGCTTTTGGCTTTATTGGAAAAGCGGTTTAATAAAGATAGCACGCTCCTTTGGTTTTGACTAGGCTCTGAAGACAGAAAAATCTAAATTAATTGTAAAGTTTTTTGTCCCAGAGAGAAAAAGAATAAAGGCGGGGGGTCAAGGCGCTTGTGCTGATGCCAGTCGTCATGACCCCCCGCCTTTAGCTCCAGGTGCTTGAGGTGGGTTTAAACCGCCTCTATGCGGAAATCCGCACCCGCAGCAGTACGGTAGTGGCGAGGGTGAGTCCCGATCGCCAGCTAAACAGCCATTGCCGGATTACCTCTACCAGTTCCGGATCATCCCCAGAAGACTGCTCGTCATCCAGAATCACCTGTTTCACTCGTCCTTGAGTAATCCGCAACTCCCAAACCAGTTCCCCACTCACCCCAGGAGGAAGCGGCATCGATTGTAGATAGGCTGTCAGCAAGGCGATCGCCTCAGCATCTAATCCCGTTACACTCACAATCTCTAACCGCTGTGGCGGCATTGGCGGTTTTGGTGCTTGAAAGGTGACATCAATAGATTTTACAGGGGACTCCAGTCGAGGAGGGGCCTCGAATTTGGGGGCCGATAACGATTTATCTTTTGCCTTAGATTCACCACTCCAAGTAGCATACCCGTTCGGAGTTAGCCATCTCCTCCATTTCAGCTAACTCCGAAGGCGACAACGATTCATCTTCTGCCTCATCAAGAGTGTAATCGGCATAGAAATTCTGGGTCTCGCTAACATCAGCATCCCCACTGTCTGAGGATTCTCCCGAAAACAGCGATCGCATCTTTTTCATAGCTCGTTGTCGCATCGAGGGAGGAACCTGCGGACTGTATGCCACCCCGGGTTCTGTGGAGGTTGGCCCTTTTCTAGCTCATTCGCCAAATTGAGATCTAAGGACGCTATCTCTGCCATCTGGCGTCCAGGAGACATTGCACGCTTCAATCTTGCCGCTTGATAGGGTGCTGGCGCACTGGCAAGGGAGCCAAAAATGCCCTCAGCATTGACGCCTTCTGGCATTTCCACCGGCACCTGCACCGAAACCACCGCCTCGGGATGCTCCACGCGCACCTCCTCGCTCACGGCAACAAAGGCTGTATATTGACAGAGGAGTTGATAGGCGATCGCCGTCTGGGTGACTGCTTCAACGCCAGACTTGGTTTCTCCACTCACCATCTGCTTCATCAACTCCTTAATGCGGGAACGTCCCCACAATTGGGCGACAGCCGGATTTCCCCCGCAGTCAAACTTCACCTCAAACCGTTGCTGATAGAGAGTACCCCCCGCAGCGATTCCCGAAACCTGCAAGGTTCCCGAAACCGCATCCGGTTTACGTCCAAATAAAACCAGGGGTTGTTCCGCAAACAAATCCGGTGCGATCGCCGGATAAATCACCGGAGATTCCCCCTCACCTTCCCAACTCACCTGAATATTAGCTAACACCGGATTATTAACTTGCCGGAAGAACTGATCCACCGTCTCATCGGGCGCTTCATCATGACGAATCACCCGGGAAATTCCCCGTCCGAGTTCGGCAATCCGATTGAGCAAAAACCGATTCACCGAACTCCCGGCACCAAAACTATAGAGACGGTTTCCCGATTTAAGATGGCGCTGCACCTCGGTCAAAATTTGATTCTCATTGCCGATATATCCATCAGTGAGCAGAACAATACTCCGCAATCGTCCGGGGTCGGTCACCGGGAAATTTAATACCGCTTGAATGCCGCGTAACAGTTGCGTTCCCCCGCCAGCAGTCAACTGATTAATATAGGCGATCGCCCGGTATTGATTTTGGGGAGTATTGGGGAGAGGAACCGGAGAAAGCTGCTGAGTAGTATCACAAAAATCGATAATACTAAAGGTATCATCCGGGTTCAATCCTTGGATAAACCGACGCATGAGTGCTTGACATTGGCGCAAGGGAGGACCCATTTGAGAGCCAGAAGTATCAATCAAAAAGACTACATCTTTAGGGACAATTTGTGCCGGAGCATATTCCAAAGCCGGGATAAGATACAGGGCAAAATGTCCGCCTTTGTCCTCAGATTCAGTCAGTAAGGTCGATTGAGTGGTTTCTGACGCCACCTGATAACGGAGGATAAAGTCTTTATTGGGAATCGTATCGCTGCCAACCAACCCCACGCGCACGAGGCGTCCTTGATAGGAAATTTGGAGTTGATGAGAAGGCGATCGCACCGCTTGGATGTTCACTCCCGCATCAATTTCTACCGTCATATTAATATCATGACCGGACCGAGTTCCCGCCGGTAAAATAGGCGCATTTAACCGAGAGGCATCGGGAACTAAATTTGTATCTTGATTCTGAGACATCGGTCCCGGTGCGGAACCCGAACCTACCGCATTTTCTCCAATGGGAGTACCGGGGATATAGCGCGGACCTACTACCATTGGAAAGACAAACTCATAATTTCCTCCTTCAAATTGCAGACTCGCCGAATAGCGAATAATCACATCAATTTGCTCACCGGGTTGGATATTAGCCAGGGATTGGGTGAAGATATTATCTCGTTCTTGTTCTAAGAGTCCAGCAGTGCGTCCTTGTTGTTTCGCTTGCTGGTAAATTTGTTGCGCTTCTTCTCGTTGTTTGATGTGACCTTTTATCGTGCGGCTGCCTATTTTAATGAACATTTCATCCACCGCCGCCTCATCGGGCAACGGGAAAATATAGACCGCTTCTAAAGTCGTCGTAAAGGGATTTTCAAAGGTTTGGGTAACTTCCACCCGGGACAGATTTCCCGCAACTTGAGCGCTCACTTCCGTATGTTTGAGGGGAAACGCAATTTGCTGAGAGTCCGGGGTTTCAACGTATAAACCAGCCGGTTTGCGATCGAGCATCTGAGACATAAGATTGGCCTCCATTTCTGTGCTGTCTTCACTGTAAGCGGGTTCACCTGAGGAAATCGCTCAGTTTTGTGCTCAGTTCAGTGTTCAGTCCCAGGTTCAGGGGTGGAGGGTGGGTTACATTTTGCGAGAGCCTGTGTTAAAAATCTTTTCAAGATACCCATTAAATTTTATTTATGGGTTTTAACCAGGACCTAGCCGTGATACCAACTCCGCTTGTCAAAAGTCCGTTTTCTCTTCAGCCCGCGCAGGCGGGCTTCGTCTGTGTAGCCCCACCCTTGAGGGTGTGGGTTTTTATAGACCTTTTAGAACCGGATTCCGTATGATAGAGAAGCCGAAATATTCTCCGCTTTTAATTCTGCAACAAAAATCATTACCAAAAAATCAAAACACTAATAATAATATTGCCCTGTTATTCCCAAGAATGAAAGGACAATGTTGTATTTCGTGTCAATTTTGACAGTTTTTTAGGCAAATTCCTAACCCACATACTTGGTCAATTTAACTTGTCCCTCGACTCCAGTGTTCCACTATCAGGCCATCGACATAATCAAAGTCTGTATCATCGGTTACTAAGACCCAACCCTGTTCTAAGCACTGCGCGGCGATCCATACATCATTCATGGGAATCGGTCTTCCCTTGCGTTTCAATGCTAATCGAGTTTGAGCATAAGTGGTTGGTTGCTGTTTCTCGTCCTAATGGTAAAACGACACAAGCGGATATAAACTCCACATATCGAGGTAAATTTTGTAAGGGACGGCTCGAATTTTCTGCCCCAAAAAGTAATTCCCCAACCACTACCATTGGCAAAACTATTTCGGGTAATGCCAGCACTTTCTGGGTAATCACGGCTTCTCCATTCAAGAAGCGAATTGCTACTGAGGTATCTAAAGCAATTTCACCACTCATTCAGATCAACCTTCCGACAGTCGGCTGTAATGGATTGTTGTAGTTCCGCTGCCTCTGAATCACTAAGAATTCCGGCAAACTTCGCCAGAGGATGTTCCCGAATTGCCTTAACTCGATGTAAAAACTCTAGGACGGTTTCTACTAGCTCATCAGGGGCCTGCTCAAGTTCCTGAATCAATTGCTCACGATGGGTCATCCTAGATACTCCTTTCTAAAATACCTGACATTTAGCGCACTCTCATAGTAGCAATTCACTGAGGTTGTTTCGGATCCAGGCTATTGCTCAAAAACCCTCAGATTAACTGCTCATCTACGGGTACAGTTACCTCACACCAGTTCACCAACAGCGCATCTGCCCCGTCTTTGAGGGGCAAGTCATTGAGATATCGGTAAGTCCAGGTTTCCTCTATTTTTCCCGTCCATCGTTTGCTGATGAGCGTTGGTAGGTCAATCCCCTTAAGATGGTCATAAAGGGTGGTGTGGGAGTCCGGGCGACAGACCAGGATAAAGTCTAACTGGTGGTCTAACAGTAGCTGACACAGGGGTTGGTGGGAGTACAAGTCATCGCCTAACACCGTTACCTTCAATCGACTCAAGCGTGGACCATGCTGGTTTAACCACCGCTTCGCCGCAGCGTTTTCACAGTCTTGTTTGTCATGACCCTCTTGGGGACAGACAAACTCAGGGACTAAGGGAATCACCTGAGTCTGCCCCGGATAGACAATGACCGGCGTGATCACGCTATGTACGTATTGAACTTCTCCTGACCTCAAGGTGCGTGTCGAACACTCCGGGACAGTGGATTTGGGTTGAACCTGCTCTATTTTACTGATTCTACTACAATCAAATCAGAGCGGTAGAGGATGAGCCACCATGATCGCAACCCCGATAAAATTGGAAAACGTCACCTTGCAATTACCCTGGGACCTGCACCTTCAGGTGACTCCAGAGCAATTTGCTGCGATCGCCGCTGTGAACCCTGAGTTAAAACTAGAACGCACTGCCACAGGAGAATTAATCGTGACTCCCCCTACTGGCGGCGAAACAGGTATCGCAATATCAGAATCGCCTATTTTTTACTCAAATGGAATTGGTAAGAAGCTCATCAGAAATGGCGTTGCCTTTGATTCCTCCACTGGATTTACCCTCCCCAATGGTGCAAACCGTTCTCCCGATGCCGCTTGGGTGAGTATAGAACGTTGGCAAGCATTAACCCCAGGGCAAAGGAAAGGATTTGTGCCTTTATCTCCTGATTTTGTGATTGAATTGCGGTCCGAGTCGGATAGTTTGGCAAAACTGCAAGGCAAGTTACAGGAGTATATCGACAATGGGACAGAATTGGGATGGTTAATTGACCCGCAACAGCAACAGGTGGAGATTTATCGCGCCGGACAAGGGGTGGAAATTGTGGTGAATCCGAGTCAATTATCTGGGGAGACGGTGTTACCGGGTTTTGTGTTGAATTTGCAACGAGTTTGGAGTTGAGGGGTTGATTTTTGGGTGGCGATCGCCGGGTTGAAGTCAGCATCTCCCGAACCTGAGCATCAACCCGCCACCTCGCCAAGACTTCCCCGGAACACTTCAGGAGGGGCCTGGACTAGAGGACCCCAGGACCCCGGAAAAAATTTAGTTTACCATCGCGATCGCAATATGAGATCCTAGATCTAGTCAACAACGGTCAACTCATTTCTCTACCGATGGAACAAGATCGAAAGTCAACGGTCGTCATCACGGGCGCATCCTCCGGGGTCGGTTTATACGGCGCGAAAGCCCTGGCGAAACGAGGATGGCACGTGATCATGGCCTGTCGGGATTTAGCCAAAGCTGAAAAAGCGGCCCAGTCTGTGGGAATGTCTCCGGACAGCTATACGATTCTCCATATCGATTTAGGCTCCTTACAGAGCGTGCGTCAATTTATTAATGACTTCCGCGCTACGGGGAGGACCCTGGATGCTTTGGTCTGTAATGCGGCTATTTATATGCCGTTAATCAAGGAACCCTTGCGGAGTCCTGAAGGGTATGAACTCAGTGTGGCGACGAATCACCTGGGTCATTTCCTCCTGTGCAATGTCATGTTGGAGGATATGAAGCGATCGCCTGCGCCGGATAAGCGCATGGTCATCCTAGGAACCGTCACCCACAACCCCGATGAACTCGGCGGCAAAATTCCCCCCCGTCCGGATTTAGGGGATTTCAAAGGGTTTGCTGAAGGATTCAAAGAACCTCACTCGATGATTGATGGCAAGAAGTTTGAACCCGTTAAGGCGTATAAAGATAGCAAAGTTTGCAACGTCTTAACCATGCGGGAACTTCATGAACGCTATCATGAATCCACCGGAATTACCTTCACCTCTCTCTATCCCGGATGTGTTGCGGAAACGCCGTTATTCCGGAACCATTATCCCCTCTTCCAAAAAATCTTCCCTATCTTCCAAAAATACATTACCAAAGGATATGTATCTCAGGATTTAGCGGGAGAACGAGTGGCGGATGTGGTTGCCGATCCGGAATACAAACAGTCCGGCGCTTATTGGAGTTGGGGAAATCGTCAGAAAAAAGATAGAAAATCTTTTGTCCAACGGGTTTCTCCCCAAGCTCGGGATAATGATAATGGTAAGCGGATGTGGGAGCTAAGTGCTAAGTTAGTGGGACTGGCATAAGTGATTGGATCATACAATCGCCTTTAATACCAATTCTACGGGGGTTTTTACCTCCGTAGATTTTTATCATGGATTGTCTCTTAAATTTTACGGATTAATGTTATCCTTCGATAGGTCTGAAGTATGTCAAAGTCGCTGAAGGCATCGACGGAAGGATTGGCAGTCGCCGATCGCGCCAGAAAGCGTTTGGGTTGGACAAAAACCAGTACAGCGCGATGGTGGCAGGATGCTCATACCTCCCGCGCCACTTTACGCCGATTTTGGCATGGCGATCGCATTCAACGGGACATTTTTATCGCGATTTGTGCCGCAGTAGGAATTAGGGATTGGGAGGCGATCGCTGAACCCTGTGAAGCGGATTTCGATCCGGCAATCCCCGAGTCTCCTCCCATCCGAGACTGGCAGGAAGCGCCAGATTTAGACTCGTTTTTCGGACGCGATCGCGAATTGGCACAACTGGAACAATGGATTCCCACTGCCAAAATTATCCTGATTTCCGGCATCGGTGGCATCGGAAAAACAGCCCTCGCTCTCGCTTTTGCTGACTCCATTCAACTGCAATTCCAGGGGATAATCTGGCGATCGCTACACCATTCCCCCTCGGTTGAAGCACTCCTCGATAGTCTCCTCTCCACCCTAGAAGAAACCCCTGCAACCATTTTTTTACAAGGCATAACCCAATTACTCCACCATCTCAAACACCGGCGCTATCTGCTGATTTTAGATGGATTAGAATCGGTATTACAATCACAGCAGTCGGAGATAGAATATAGTAATTTTCTCAAAATATTAAGTCGCGATCGGCATCAAAGCTGCATTTTGGTTACCACTCGCGAACAACCTCAAGCCATCTCCCTAGAAAGCCAAACTTGCAAGGGTTTAACTCTCTTTGGATTGCGAAATACTGCTGCTGTAGACCTGTTAAAATCCCGAGGATTGACCGGGAAAGAATTAGGAATTTCGGCCTTAATTCAACTGTATCGAGGGAATCCCTTCGCCCTCAAAATTGTCACCCCCTTGATTAAGACCGTATTTGGGGCAAATGTCGCCGCCTTTCTGAATCAAAATACCCTGATTGTCGGTGATCGATTACGAACCTTGTTGCACCAACAATTGGAACGCCTATCTGATTTAGAACGAGAAATTCTGTACTGGTTGGCAATTTGGCAAGAACCCGTCTCATTTTGCCGACTGCAAATTCATTTTCTGGTGTTAGTCGATCCAGCAGTGTTATTAGAAGGAATTGCCAGTTTAGAGAGGCGATCGCTGTTAGAATCCTGGTTTGGTGAGGAGTCCTCTGCGTTCACCTTGCAACCCCTGGTTATGCAATCAGTCCGGGATGAATTAGTCGAACGTGCCACAGCAGAAATGAAACGGGTGGTGCAGAGTCATGATATTCGATACTTCAAAATCTGGCGATCGCTGATGTTCTTCAGACCCGGAACTGACGATATTGCAGGCGATCGCATTATCAATCAACTGCGTGAGAACCTCTGGCAAATCTATGGCGCGACTCTGCCACAAACCTTGCAGAATGTGATAGCGTTGTTACCGGATAAATCCCCCTTAGCAGTCGGTTATATTGGCTGTAATGCGATCGCCCTGCTGCAACCGTTAGATTTATAGTGGCGATTCAGATAGCATCAAATTTACCCTATTTTTATACTAAACTGGTTTTTAAAAGCTAGCCCTGTAAAGGTGTATTTGTAGGGGCGTATTGCATACGCCCTCTCATTTATGCAATACGCCCTTTCATTTATGCAATACGCCCCTACAAGAAACCCGGATGAGGCGGGATTCCATTGGCGGATAAAGAGGGCGTATGCAATACGCCCCTACAAGAAACCCGGATAGGCGGGATTCCATTGACGGATAGTGAGGGCGTATGCAATACGCCCCTACAAGAAACCCGGATGATGAGGCGGGATTCGATTTACCACCTTGACAGGGCTAGTTTTTAAAAGCCCGTTTTCCCTTATACCAAATCCGGTTGGTAAAAGTCGATTTTCGTTTTTAGCCCGCGCAGGCGGGCTTCGTCCGTATAGCCCCAGGCTTAAGCCTGTGGGTTTTGATAGACTTTTGACAACCGAATTCCGTATTAGTCCGTGCCGAGAGTGTAGGGTTCTTCTAAAAACCAGATTCCGGATTACCCCTGCCATACCATCCGGCAAATCTCCTGATCCACCAGTTGATAGCGGGGGACTGGGGTATTATCGTATAAACGGAAAAGTAAGCCGGACTGGACTAGGATTTCTAGGACTGATCTGTAATCTCTCTGGACTGGTGTCGAGTTCGGTTGTGAGTTCTTCTAGGGTTTTGCGGCAGGGATAGGGCAGGGTGGGGGACTGTTCACAGTCTGGGGTGGGTTTGGCGAGGGTTTGGAGGGCAGATCGGGCGATTTGGATGTTTTCTACCCCACAGTCAGAAATGGCCTCTCGGATGCCTCGTCGGAGTAAGGCTGCTTTGCCGCCATAGTCTTGATAGGCGCTGAGGGTGGTAATCTGTTCGGCTTCGAGTTGGGTGCCCGCTAACTGTAACATCAGCCCTCGCACTTCGGCGAGGGTGCCTGGGGCTAAGTCGCGGACTAATTGCTCGCTGAGTTCCGATTCTAAGGGATATTCGGCCTGTTCTGTTAACCCCATCATTGCCCGGTGAGCGGTGTCCAGGGATAAGTCTTGCAAATGATAGCACAAGTTTTCCCGGGTCTCTCGGTTGATAAATTCTAGCGATCGCAGGGATTCATTGTCTAATAAATCAGCCAGATGTTCGGTCCGCAAACAGACGACTGCCTTGACAAAGGGAACGTTTCAAGCAGTCGTGCAGAAATTCATAAAACAGGTGGCGGTGTGACTCATGGGCGCTATCAAATAAGTCGGCATCCACATCAAACAGTAGGGCGGTTAAGATGTTGCGATCGCCATGTTCTCCTAGGCGATCGCAGAGGTTGTGCAGAATGGGGATACGATTTTGCTCCTCGGTGATGTCCACAATGGGTAATCCCATCTGAACAAAGGCGCAATTAAATACCTCAACTGCGCCGGGAAACCAATCCCCTTGAATCGAGATAACCAGGGGTAATGCCAAATGCAGTCCGATTTGTTTTTGATGTAAGGCGGGGGCTAATTGGGCGGATAAAAGGGAGGATTTGCCAACACCTGCGGGACCATGAATCAGGGTAAGTTTGTAGTCGGGACGGCCAATGCGGGTGATCGCACATTCGACTTCAGATTCTCGTCCGGTGAGACTTTCCCCCGCATACCGTTTCCGGGGAAAGGGCCGATCGCCGATGCCGAGATGCAGGAGTTGGGTGGGATTCAGGGGGTGGAGTTGGGGTTGCAGAGGTTGTGAACCGATGAAGGCGCGAAATCCATACTGATGTTCCAGGGCGTAGAGTTCCTGTTTCAGAGCAAAGGCAGTGAGGCGATCGCCGCGATTAAAGTAGAGCGATCGCAATTCCCGGAGGATTTCACTGTATAATTGAGGATTGCTTTCCGGTTGCGCTAGAGCTTTCGCTTCCTCTAGGGTAGCGATGGCTTCTTGACTCTCACTCAGTTCTGACAAAGCTCTCCCTAATAATAATAAATACCAGCCGCGATGGTATTGGGCGGACCATTCTAGGAAACTGCGTTTTTCCGGAGTGAGAGCAGTAGTGCGGTAGGATTCCAGAATTTGGAGGGCGTTTAAGGCGGACTGCTTGGCGATCTCCCATTGGGAGTTCCACAGGGCCACTTCCCCCCAATAGCCGCAATCCTGCGCCTCCGCGATCGGGTCGGGATATTGTTGATGCAGTTGAGTGGCGATCGATGCCACCTCTTCCAATCCATCATGGTCCCGGAGTTTTTGCAGCACTTCCCCCAGGGCATTAATAAATTTTGCCATCAAATCCGGGCGATCGGCTTGTCGGTAGATGGCGACACATTGCTGAAAATAGTCCCGCGCTTGCCGGTAGGCTCCACGGGCGGCCCCCCGATGTAACAGGGCCTCCCGATGCCAACAGGCCCCCAGATAAAACAGCAAACAGCCATAGCGTTCTAAATGAGGGGTAGAGTTTTCCTGCGGTGGAGTCTCTGAAGTCGAGACGGTGGGGACAGCTGTTTGCCAAAAGGCGAGACTACGTTGGTAAAATTCGCGGGCGGTTGCGAGTTCATCATGACTGTAAGCGTTCCAACCCCGCACGAAGTCTAAACAGGCTTGTAAATAGGGGTCCAGACTCTGCCCCGCCCGTTCAATATCCTTAATTGCACAGGCGATTTCCTGGCGATGGGTGTGGGTCAACAGTTCAATGGCAGCGCCAACTTGCAGTTGGTCCGCACCAGCTTCTAGGATGCAGGTAAATAAATTTTCGGCGGTTTGGCGTAAGCGTTGGATGAGTTGAGGGGTGGGAATTTCAAATTTAATGGAGGGTCCGGCCCAACTTTTGAAATTCGGGGCAAATTGGGTGATGCGATGGAGCAAATCGTCAGTTACCCAGAGGATTAACGGGAAGGGAAACTGTTTGCGAAATTCGTCCCGAACTAAATCAATGGAAATTAATAATTCATCGATCGCCACTGCGGATTCTAATCCCAAAACCATCACCCCGGGGAGTGAGGGCAATTCCCCAAATTCCTCAATCATTTTACCAAATAAGGTGGTACTTAAGGGGGGTAAATGAATTTCGGCCACCGAAACCGGACATCGTTCCCGCAGTCGTTGCAGCATTTCTGTTTGCAAATGCCGATAATTGCACCGCACCAAAATGATGGCAAATTGTTCGGCAGACAAAGCGATCGCCCTCGATAGGGTATTTAGGGAGCGTTCGTTGTAAGCCGCTACATCTTCGGGCTGTTGTTGTTCCATAATAACTGCAATCTAGTCGAAAGCGGCGATTGATTCTTGAGGGTCCGGTGCTTTTTTTTAGCTGAAGGATGACTCCAGGGGGAATGTTGACTGAAGTACACTCAACCAGGGGAATGGGTTTAGTTTAGCCTAAATTAAACCTGATTTTGACCTCGATCCAGGAAAAGTCCCTACACTCATCCGTAGCATTTTGCCTCACATCTTTCTATCATAATTTAACGGGTCCGTGAAAATTGGGGTTGATTGTTTTAGTAACTCTAGGGATGGGCAACCCATCCGGGATTTTTCAGTCCATTCACCGCAAAACCCAGTTTCTCGGTTGCCCTGGGTCAGTCGCGGGAACCTGTTAAAATCCAGCGTATCCTAACTCGGTCGTTTGGAAGGAACACAGATGTTATCAAACCGCTTTAATCAGGCTTTAACCTTTGCGGCGCAACTCCACGCGCACCAACAGCGCAAGGGTTCGGGAGTGCCTTATGTGGCGCATTTACTGGGGGTAACCAGTATTGCCTTAGAATATGGGGCCAATGAAGATGAGGCGATCGCGGCGTTACTCCATGATGCGATCGAGGACCAAGGAGGGGCCGCTACCGGGGCAGAAATTCGCCGTCGCTTTGGAGATACCGTCGCGACAATTGTAGAGGCTTGCACTGATGCCGATTCTACCCCAAAACCCCCTTGGAGAGAGCGTAAAGAACTCTATCTGTCCCATCTTCCCACGGCTTCCCCCTCGGTCCTGTTGGTGAGTGCCTCGGATAAATTGCACAATTCCCGGTCAATTCTACAGGATTATCGGGCAATCGGAGAGGTTGTCTGGGACCGTTTTAAAGGGGGTAAAACTGGGACACTCTGGTATTATCGTGCCTTGGTGGAAGCCTTTCGTCCCACAGCGGTTAATCCCTGGTTATTTGCCGAATTAGAGCGGACTGTAACGGCGATCGAGCAAGTAGCCTCAAATCCGTCAGAAATAAGCGGATAAACCAGCCCCAGCAGTGTGGGAATTCTCGCCCTTAATCGGGCAAAAAATTGTAATCTAAATTACGATTTGCTTGGGTTTTATCAGGGGGTGAAAGCACCGGAATAATTTAGGCGATCGCCTCTCTGTAAAATCCGCAAACCCTGAGATAGAATAAGAAAAATTCAATCTCCTACCTGCATGGAACTCGCCCTCGGCTTTTTGAAGAACGAACCTGATCTTTGCCTTTGCCGTTCTGTTGGCCGTTATTTTAGTCGTGCCAATTTTCTTTGAACGGCTACAACTGCCCGGATTAATTGGCCTATTGGCGGCTGGAGTAGCCTTTGGACCCAGTGGATTGCAGCTTTTACAGCCGGAATCCGAAACCATGAAACTCCTGTCTGACATTGGGGTAGTTTACCTGATGTTTGTGGCCGGTCTGGAAATGGATATGACCGAGTTTCAAAAGGTGAAAAATCGCTCCATTGGATTTGGAAGTTTGACCTTTATTTTCCCCTTGATTGCTGGCACAATCATCGCCCGTTTCTTTGGATTTAGCTGGAATGCTTCCCTATTAATTGGGTCTTTGCTATCCTCTCATACTCCCCTCGGTTATCCCATTCTCAGTCGATTAGGATTGATGGGAAATGAAGCCGTGATGGTGACCATTGGCGGGACCATTTTTACCAATATTCCAGCTTTATTAGTCTTGGCAGTCTGTGTCAGCGTTCATGCTGGGAGTTTTAGTCTCGGAAATTTGGCAATCATGCTCGTCCTGCTAACCCTTTATACCGGCATTGTGCTGTTTGGGTTTGACTGGGCGGGACGGGAATTTTTTCGCCGTTCTGGAGATGAAGAAGGCAACCAATTTTTATTTGTTTTGCTGGCAGTTTTCTTGGCCGCCGTTGGCGCTCAAATCATTGGCGTGGAAAAAATTGTCGGAGCATTTTTAGCCGGAATGGCCGTGAATGGCGCAATGGGTTCCGGTCCGGTGAAAGAAAAGGTGGTGTTTGTCGGAAGTGTCCTCTTTATTCCCATTTTTATGGTGAATTTAGGACTCTTAATTGACCTTCCTGCTTTTATCGCCACCCTGACTTCATTTTGGTTGACCCTGGCGATTATTTCAGGGTTATTAGTCAGTAAATTAGTTGCCGCATTGTTGACTCAATTGCTGTATCGCTACACTCGCGCCGAGACTCTAGCGATTTGGTCCCTATCTATTCCCCAGGTGGCGGCCACCCTGGCGGCAACGATTGTGGGATATAACGCCTTAAACCCTTTGGGAGAGCGGTTGTTGAGTGAAGAGGTCCTGAATACGGTGATTGTGATGATGTTAGTCACTGCCACATTAGGGCCATTTTTAACAGCGCGGGCGGCAGCGGGTTTGACCCCACCGACGACCAATTTGGATACGGTGAAAACGCCCTTTGATGAAGAGAATCAGCCGAATGGTCCGTTTACGGTGATTGTGCCGGTTTATAACCCAGAAACTGAAAAGAATTTAGTGGAAATGGCGGCGTTGCTGGTGCGCCGGGAAGAGGGCCGAATCGTTCCCCTGTCGATCGCCCGGGTGATGGCGCAAATGGAAGCATCAGCGGTGGATGCCGCCCTGATTCGTAGCGAGAAGTTAGTCGCCGCAGCAGTGCAACTCTCTCAAGAATTTGGGGTCAAAGCCGAACCTGCGGTGCGGATTGATGATGATATCGCCCAGGGAATTGCTCATGCGAGTCGAGAGCAAAAAGCCAGTTTGATTGTCATGGGATGGGGGGAAACCACCACCCTGCGGGCGAGATTATTTGGCAACGTCATCGATCGCCTCTTATGGACAGCGCATTGTCCCGTAGCGGTGACGCGCTTGCGCGGTTCACCCCTGCAAATGAAACGAATTTTAGTTTCCGTGGATAATCTTGTGGCGCGGGCGGTGTTTTCCGTGCGGTTTGCCTATAATTTAGCCCAGATGAATGGGGGACAGGTGACCTTATTCCATGTTTGCGATCGCCGCACCCCGGAAGAGGTGAATGCTCGCATCCAGGCTCAACTTTCGGCCTTAATCACGGAATTAGCGCCGAGCAATCCGACACAAATTCAGATTGTGATTGCTCCGAATGATGATATCCCCGGGGCGATTCTCAACGAGGCGATCGGCTATGATTTGGTGATTCTCCAAGCCATCAGACGGCGCACCATGTCCGGATTAGAGATGGATGATGTCACCACAAGTGTCATCCAGGAGCTTTCTTGTTCTCTGGTGATGTTGGGATCGAGCTCCCTGGATTAACGCACCCCACCTTAAAAATTGGGTTTCGAGAACCCAATTTTTGCGGTTCAATCCCAAGCTTTCCGGGGTTCAGGCTGACGCCGGTCAAGCTAGATCCTAAATGTAGAGTAGGCGAGGGATTGCTTACCCTACATTTAGGATCTGTAGTCTCTTCGCGGAAACATGAATCACTGATCCATTCTCCCCACCCCCCCAAACCTAGACGCAACTAACGCCTGAAGTTCAGCTAACTGTTACACTGTAACAATAAGCTTGCCACAGTAAACCGTGGGTCTTGCCGGTTCAATCCCCGGAGAGCCAAACAGTCTTGAAGTAAAGATAAAGATACTTGTAGGGCAGGAGAAAGCAAGCGATGCAGAGAATAAGGAGGGAGGCAATGCTAGAAGACGGTCTTGGCACTCAAGTTGAAGATAGCCAGGAACTACTTGAGGATCAATTTGAAGAGGAAGACGAAGAAGAGTTAGAGGAGGAACTGACTATCCCGGTGAAGGATAGAAAGCTCGTCACGCATCCTTATGACTTCGTGATCCGATCGCTCAAAGCTCAGATTGATGACCAGACTCTGGTTTTGGCCGATAAATTTCAGCGTCGGCAAGTTTGGGACCAAACAAAATGCAGTCGGTTGATCGAATCTCTCCTGCTGAATGTTCCCATTCCCGTCTGCTATTTTGCGGAATTAGATGATGGATCCTATAGCGTCATTGACGGTCAACAACGGTTGACCGCGATTTATCGGTTTCTCAATAATGAATTTCCCCTCCGGGCGTTAAAAATTCTCCCCGACATTAATCGTAAACAATTTCAAGACCTTGAGGTGTCTTACCAACGCTTGCTCCTCTCGCGGACCATTCGTTGTATTGTCATCCTCAAAGAATCCCACCCGGATATTAAATTTGATGTCTTTGAGCGCTTAAATACGGGCTTTGTCCCCCTGAATGCTCAGGAAATCCGCAACAGCGTCTATCGCGGCAAGTTGAATGATTTAATTTTAGAACTCTCCGAGGATGAGGTTTTCCAAAAAACTCGCCGGGTTCTGAGTATCGATAAACGAATGCAAGATTGCGAAATGATTTTGCGCTTTTTTGCCTTCTTTTTCGACCCGATCGCCTATCGCGGGACTTTATCGAAATTCCTGGATCAATACCTAGAACAGGGAATCCATTTTGACGATGAAACCATCGAGCATCATCGAGAAATCTTTAGAAAAACCATTGATGATGTGTTCGCGGTTTTTGATTACGGAGCTTTCCGGCGTTATAATCCTGATACGGGATGGGAAAAATCCATCAACCGGGCCATTTATGATGTGATCATGCTCTCGTTTGCTTATGTCGATTCTGAGGACATTCGCAGCAGCAAAGCCGAGATTATTGAAGCACTTAAAAAAGTGTGTCAAGACCCCGAGTTTAGTGAAGCGATTACCTCCTCTACCAAAAATAGAGACCGGATTCAAACCCGGATTGACAAATGGCGAGATGCGATGACAGAGATCGGGTTGGATGTTCCGAAAATTAAAATCGGCAAAGAGTCCTAAATCCGGGGGATAAAGAGGGAAGATAGCATCACCCTCTTTAACCAAAACCAACGGCCAAGATAGTTCTAGGATAATTCCAGACAGCGCGCAATGGTGGCGATCACGGACTGACTCAGTGCATCTAGGTGATATCCTCCCTCCAATCCGAAGACGATCCGGCGGGTCAGTTGCAAACAATAATCGGTGAGGATGCCGTAATCCTCCGGTTGCAGGTCGATTCGGGCTAAGGGGTCTGCTGAATTTGCATCATATCCCGCGCTCACGAGTAACAAATCCGGTTGAAACCGGCTCAAAAATGGCATCACCTTTTTCTCAAACAAAACCTGATATTCGGCGAGGGTACTGCCTGCTGGAACGGGAAGATTGAGGATGTTATCATAAGGGCCGGTTTCATGAGCTGCGCCGGTCCCGGGATAGCAGGGGTATTGATGGAGAGAACAGTAGGCAATGTGGGGATTTTTTTCAACAATTTCCTGGGTGCCATTGCCATGATGCACGTCCCAGTCCAGGATGGCAACCCGCTGTAGTCCATGCTGATCTAAGGCATGGGTGGCGGCGATCGCCGCATTGGAAAATAGGCAAAATCCCATGCCGCGATCGCTCTGTGCATGATGTCCCGGGGGTCGCGCCAACACGAATGCCGGTTCCCCCGTCTCCAACACGCGATCAACGCCATCCAACCAGGCACTCACCGCCAGCAGCGCCACCTCGTAACTATAGCGAGAAACCGGGGTATCTATATCTAACCGGCCCCCCCCACATTCAGCCAAGATTTCGATTTCGTGAATGTGGCGCGGGGTATGAACCTGCTGGATCGCCGATAGAACCGAGGGTTGATGTCCCGGGGTCGGCAGGTGCCAGGACAGGCGACTGGCCCAGGGTACGGCTTTTAACGCTTCGACAATGGCCGTTAACCGAGCAGGACGTTCCGGATGCGATCGCCCAGTATCATGCTCTAAAAATTCTTCCGAGTAAATTACAGAAAACAGTCCTTGGTCATTTGTCATGGGTCTGATGTCCAGGGTCTTATCTATGGGGTCGGAGGCAATTTGTTCAGGGTCTATTCTTCATTCTCCACTGAGCGCTGAGAACTGTCTACTCCCCATCGTGAACTTTTGAGACCAACCTCCTCTACTCACCCTAATCCACAGCGCATTATCTACACTCAAATACCCCCCCACAAATCCGATCATTTTAGAGCCTTGCTCTGGGGCAAAATTCGGTCAATCTATGTTAAAATATTTATCAGAAATTTAGCAATATTTCGATGCGAGGTAGCATCAAATCGGTTCTCTGACTCATTAGTTATTTAGTCTCACATTTTTGGAGTTTTTCATCTTATGACCACCTCCCAGGAGCGGATAATCCCGACGGATCTGCGGAATGAAATGCAACAGTCCTACCTCGAATACGCCATGAGCGTGATCGTGGGTCGGGCGCTCCCAGATGCTAGGGATGGTCTGAAGCCTGTACACAGGCGGATTCTCTATGCTATGCACGAGTTGGGCTTGACCCCAGACCGCCCCTTTCGTAAATGCGCTCGTGTGGTCGGGGAAGTCCTCGGTAAGTACCATCCACACGGGGATACCGCGGTTTACGATGCCTTGGTGCGGATGGCCCAGGATTTTTCCATGCGATCGCCCCTAATCAATGGTCACGGCAACTTCGGCTCCATTGACAACGACCCTCCGGCAGCCATGCGTTATACGGAATGTCGTCTCCAGTCCCTGAGCATGGATGCCATGTTACGGGATATCGACCAAGAAACCGTCGATTTCATTGATAACTTCGATGGATCGCAGCAAGAACCGATTGTCCTACCCACCCGCGTCCCCCAACTCTTACTCAACGGGTCCTCTGGCATCGCCGTGGGGATGGCAACCAACATTCCTCCCCACAACTTGGGAGAACTTCTCGATGGGTTAGTCGCACTGATTAACAATCCCGAGATTACCGATGTTGAGTTGATGCAATATATCCCCGGTCCGGATTTTCCCACCGGGGGTCAGATTCTGGGCGTCACGAGCATTCGGGAAGCCTATACCACGGGACGGGGTTCGATCACCATGCGCGGGGTGGCAACCATTGAAACCATCGAACATCGCGGACGTCCCGACAGAGACGCGATCGTGATTACCGAGTTGCCTTACCAAACCAATAAGGCCGCGATGATTGAACGCATCGCCGAAATGGTCAACGAGAAGCGTCTCGAAGGCATCTCCGATATCCGGGATGAGAGCGATCGTGACGGGATGCGAATCGTCATCGAACTCAAGCGCGATGCCTACCCCCGCGTCGTCCTCAACAACCTGTACAAACAAACCCCATTACAGGCCAATTTCGGGGCGAATATGCTGGCGCTGGTCAACAGCGAACCGCAGTTACTCACCCTCAGACAGTTCCTCACCGTCTTCCTAGAATTCCGCATCGAAACCATCGAACGCCGGACGCGCTATGAACTGCGAAAAGCCGAAGAACGGGACCACCTGTTACAGGGATTGTTAATTGCCCTAGAGAATTTAGATGGCATTATTGCACTGATTCGACGGGCAGCAGATACCCCCACTGCCAAACAAGAATTAATCGCCACTTATGAATTTTCGGAAGTCCAAGCCGATGCAATTTTGCAAATGCAATTGCGCCGCTTAACCGCCTTAGAAGCGGATAAAATTCACCAAGAACATGATGACCTGCAACTGACCATCACCGATTTGCGGGATATTTTGGCAAGGCGGGAACGGGTTTTAGAAATCATTGAAAACGAAGCGGTAGAACTCAAAACGAAGTTTTCTACCCCCCGTCGCACCGTCATCGAACACGCCGAAGGTGAAATTGATGTTACCGACTTAATCGCCAATGAAAAAGCCCTGGTGATGATTACGGAACAAGGGTATATCAAGCGGATGCCCGTTAACACCTTCGAGGCGCAAAGTCGGGCCACCCGAGGCAAATCTGGGGCGAAGATTAAAGAAGATGATGGGATTGCCCATTTCTTAACCTGTCGCGACCATGATGCTATTTTGTTCTTCAGCGATCGCGGGGTAGTCTACTCCCTAAATGCCTATCAAATTCCCACCGGGTCTCGCACCGCCCGAGGCATGGCCATTACTCAAATGTTGCCGATTCCCTTTAATGAAAAAATCACCTCTCTTGTCTCGGTGGAAGAATTCTCCGATGAAGAATATTTAGTGATGCTCACTAAAGGCGGTTACATTAAAAAAACTGCCCTCTCGGCCTTTTCCAATATCCGCGCCAATGGATTAATTGCCATCTCTTTATCCGAAGGCGACGAATTGCGTTGGGTCCGGAAAGCACGACCCGAAGATACCATTATCATCGGTTCTGCCAAGGGAATGGCGATTCATTTCAAAGCGGATCATAAACAACTGCGTCCTCTCGGTCGGGCCACGCGAGGGGTGAAATCCATGAACCTCCGTAAAGGGGACAATATTATTAGCATGGATGTGCTTCCCTCTCAAGTGACTGCTGCAATGGAAGAGGCGATCGAGGATGAAAACCTCGAACTCGATGTAGAACTTGATGCAGAACTCGATATCGAACTCGAACAGGAAGAAACGGATCTGCAAACTGAGGAAACCGAAGGGGAAGAAGAGAACATTGCCGAAACCTCTTCTTATCCGGGTCCTTGGGCTTTGGTCGTGACCACCGGCGGGTTTGGTAAACGGGTTCCGGTGACGCAATTCCGCCTACAACGACGGGCCGGAAAAGGCGTTTGTGCGATTAAATTCCGCAATGAAAAAGACCGTTTGGCGGCCTTGCGAATCGTCAATGAAGATGATGAGTTGATGATTGTGACCAATCGCGGGATTATCATTCGGCAGGCGAGTAAGGCGATTTCTTCTCAGTCGCGATCGGCCCGAGGGGTGCGAGTTCAGCGTCTCGATTCCTCCGATGCGATCGCCGGAGTGGCGTTAGTTCCCGCATCTGGCGAAGAAGATGACCTCACCTCCGAGAACGCGATCGACTTGGAAATGGAAGTTGGAGTTGATGTAGTCACCGTATCTGGTGAGGAAGATGACCTCACCACCGACAACGGAAGCGACGAGGAAAATTAAACTCCTCTGAACTGTTAGAAGTTGTCACAACCGACAGGTTTTTGACCCTGCCGGTTGTAGCAAATTTCCATCATTTCGTAATAGAGAAAGCGAGCTAAATGCTCGCTTTCTTTGTAAAAAATTACTATTAGTAAACAACAGCAAAGTTTTAGATAGATAACCGTGTTTAATACGCTCAAAATTGCTTTAAAATCAAACAATTTTTGGAGATTGGCCGCCGCCTTGTTCTCTGGTATTTTGATGGGATTAACTCCGGCCCCGGTTAATGCTTGGCCCTTGGCTTGGATTGCCTTAGTTCCCCTGTGGATTCTTCTGGTCAAAAGCGGCGAAAATCCATCGAAACCTCAGCGAATCTTTCACTGGAAATTTTTAGGATTGCCCTTATTATGGGGAATCGGATATCACGGCATCGCCTTGTTTTGGATTACTGGAATTCATCCGATGACTTGGTTGGGGGTTCCTTGGCTGGCAAGTTTGGCGATCGCCTGCTTTTGTTGGAGCTTTATCACCCTCTGGGGTGCGGCATTAGTCACCCTTTGGGCTGTTATTCTGACCGCAATTACTCGCCTATTTACACAAGTTTCTGGATATTCTCCTTCTCCCTGGGTCCGGGTGGCGATCGCCACTGCCATTTGGTGTAGTTTAGAAGCCTTATGGAGTGCCGGAAATCTCTGGTGGACTGCCCTCGCCTTTACCCAAAGTCACCAAAACTTAGTCATTTTGCACCTGGGACAGCTATCGGGTCCGACTACCATTACCGGGGCGATCGTTATCATCAATGGGTTGATTGCTGAAGCCATTCTATCCTTCAAGT
The DNA here is from genome assembly GCA_963821735.1 of uncultured cyanobacterium. GTDB lineage: Bacteria > Cyanobacteriota > Cyanobacteriia > Cyanobacteriales > Laspinemataceae > Laspinema. The sequence continues at coordinate 248,431 of CAWGFK010000027.1, read as the reverse complement.
CTGACCGAACATCTCTCAACCGAACCGGAGGTTTATTATTAGCTTTTGCGCTTATTTTATTTATAATTTTACATGGAATTGGATTAGTCCTCTACAATCGTCCCCTGACCCAATCTCCGGAAACTGCCCTAACCGTTGGCATTATTCAAGGGAATATTCCCAATGAGATTAAGTTTGATTCCCAGGGATGGCGTCGCGCCTTGCAGGGATATACCACCGGCTATCAAGAGTTAGCCGAGGCGGGAGTCGATGGCATCTTGATTCCGGAAACTGCATTTCCCTATTTATGGACGCCAGAAAATATCCGTTACAGTTCTTTTTATCAAACGATTCGGGATTATAATGCAATAGCTTGGGTGGGAACCTTTGGCAGTCAAGAGGGCAATTTTACCAATAGTTTAGTGACGGTGACTCCCGATGGAGAAACCTTTAGCCGGTACGATAAAACCAAGCTGGTTCCTTTGGGAGAATATATTCCGTTTGAGGAAATTTTTGGTAAAATTGTGGCGAGGTTATCGCCGTTAGAGGCACGGTTAGTAGCGGGGAAACCGGACCAAGTGTTTGATACACCCTTCGGACGAGCGATCGCCGGGATTTGTTATGATTCCGCCTTTTCTGAACTGTTTCGACGACAAGCAGCAGCCGGAGGGGAGTTTATCCTAAGTGCGTCTAATGATGCTCATTATACCGCAACCATGATGGAGCAACATCATGCTCAAGATGTGATGCGGGCGATCGAGACCGATCGCTGGGCAGTTCGGGCAACCAATACAGGTTATTCCGCGATCGTCAATCCCCAAGGCAAAACCCTCTGGATTTCCGAACAGAATACCTATCAAATTCATGCAGATACGATTTACCGACGCCAAACTCAAACCCTGTATGTGCGATGGGGTGATTGGTTATTATTTGGGTTCTGGGGACTAGCGGCGATCGGTGTTGGGCTGGATTACTGGACCGTGAAACGTACAAGGAAAAGTTCTGTCTAAGTCCTCGCGGGTCACTCATGAGGCCCAAAAAATCAACCGGCATCAAACCAGTCCATCAGTCCTACAGGGCTAGTTTTTATAGACTGCCGCTGTCAAGGTGGTAAATTTAATAACGAAAAATCGCTGTTTCTGGTAGGGGTTTGGTCACCAAACCCTCTTCTGCCCTAATGTTAGGGGTTTGGTCAGATCTCTTTTTGGGGCGATCGCATTACATCCCTTGAGGGTGATCAGACCAAACCCCTACACCCGTTGAGGGTGATCAGACCAAACCCCTACACCCGTTGAGGGTGATCAGACCAAACCCCTACAAATACACCTTGACGAGGCTCGTTTTTATAGACCTATCCGTACTGGATTCCAGAATACTCCCCAAAATCTACGGGAATAACTGGGGGAACCGCTATAATCACCTTTTGGCAGAGAGAGAGTTATATCTTAAAGCAGAGGTCAAAGCACCGGAGGAAGAGATAAGGTAAGAGAGTGAAAATTTGACTCTGTTACTTTAAAGGAAAATATAACAATGCAACTCGTAGATATTCTGATTGCCTGGTTAGTTACGTTTAGTAGCTTGCTGTTGATTTCTCGATTGCCCTTGGGGATTCAGATTGATAGTCCCCCAAAAGCGCTGATGGCTGCGGCAGCGTTGGGCGGATTAAATGTGCTGATTTTACCCCTACTCAAAGCCGTATTTTTCATCCCAAATTTGGTGACATTGGGCTTATTGTCTGGGTTATTCGCCTTTGTGATGAATGTACTCATCTTTGCCCTGGCTGCCCGTGTGGTTCCTGGTTTTCGGTTGGAGAAAGGCATCACGACGGCTATTTTTGGGGCGCTGGCTTTAGCGTTAGTGAGTAGCTCGATTGAAACGATTTTACTCTAAAGCTACACTAACGCTCGGTGGTGGCTAGGGCAGAAAGCGATCGAGGGCGGCCTTGAGTTCTTCGATTTCGTCTTCGATATGACCCTCTTTGGCTGCCCGGGCGAGGCATTCAGTGAGGTGTTCGTCCAGGACGATGCGGGCGACGCGATCGAGTGCACCGCGAACGGCAGCCACTTGTAAGAGGACTTCCGGACAGGGACGGCTTTCCTGAACCATTGTTTTAATGCCCCGGATATGGCCTTCAATGCGAGAGAGGCGATTGACGAGGCGACGCAGGGACTCTTCGCTGTGAACGTGAACATGGGCGTGGCTGCCTGAGTCGTGATCGGGACTGGGGTGGGTGTGGAACCCTTCAGAATCGTGATTGTGAGCCGGGTCTGGCCCAGGATGAGCAGTGGAGGAGTCAGATAGAACCATGAGGGATTGGGGAAAGGCGGCAGTAACACTCAGTATTTTATCCTAGTTCGGATGCGATCGCCACTTTTCCAACTGTCCACTGTTTCAAGGGTGTTGGCAGGGTTGAAACCGTTGCACTGGGAAGATGAAAAAACCAATTTAAAGACTGCCACAAGCTCTCCTCAGTAGTTTCCCTGATGGCTCATAGTTGATTCATCGAGCTAAAAAACGCATCTATCATGGAAATTATCACCTACTTCTTTCAAAAATCTCCTGAGTCGAATTCCGTCCCTTCGGAAACCTCACCCCCGCCTCAGCCTACGGTCGAAAGTGACCTAGTGCTATTGATGCGGGTTGCCTAAACCCCTTGAACCTGTGATCGCGATCGCCTCTGATGGGCGAAAGTATCACCCAGTTCTACCCGATATCATCACCGGCTACCTTGTCAAAAAATGGGACAATATAACTGTTGAGTAGAAATCCTATCCTGTTTCCCATTTTCAGGTGGTTATCAATTCTCTGTTAATAAATGGTCTAGGGTGATGTAAGCTAGAACTAGGATGGTTAGAACTCGACAACTCTGCCAACCCCTATCCAGAAAAAGAGGATCAAGTCATGGAAAATGACACTCAAACGACCACATCTCGACCCCTGTCGAACTCCATCAAAGAATTAGCTGAACAGTTCCTGCGAGCACTGAGCTATTCCAGCCACATCCGCGCCAGTTTTAGGAAGCATCGCCTCCACGAAGCAAGCTGGACACTCTAAACCCTGCTACCCTGGCAGTCCCAGGCTGTTAATTGCATTGTATTTACTAATATTTAACCCTTTCAAGCGTGAAAAAGCCCCCATCAATGGGGGCTTTTGTTTGGGTTTTCATACGGAATTCGGTTATTAAAGGTCTATAAAAACGAGCCTCGTCAAGGTGTATTGATTTGTAGGGGCGCAATGCTTGCGCCCTCCGGAGGGCGCAAGCATTGCGCCCCTACAAGAAATAACGATTTTTCGTCATTAAATTTACCACCTTGACAGCGGCAGTCTATAAAAACCCACAGGCTCAAGCCCGGAGGCTATACGGACAAAGCCTGCCTACGCAGGCTACTCCATAAAAACGACTTTTCATACCCGGATTTGGTATTAGCTGATGCATGACCCCCTCTGGTATGACTTCGGGGAAGGCGGTACAATAGACTTGCGATCGCGCAACTCTGTAGGGCAAGACTTACGCCAGTTTTGAAAATTTACCCTAAATGTAGAAAATGTAGAGGCGATTCCCTTGCTCGTCTCTACATTTAGGGCTTAATCTTAAAGAACGCGCCAAACTGTAGGGATAATTCATGAATTACCCCTACAATAATCTACAAAAGGTGATGAGTCAGTCTTGTTTTAATGTATTGCAGATTACTACGGTTGTGGGCGAGAGCAGGTGGCTTCCGGGTCGAGTAACCCGGCGGATTTCCAGGCTAAGTACACCACTAAAGCCCGACCGAAATCCTGGGACACTTTTTCTAATTCAGTCTGGGGAGGCGGAGTTGTGGGGGTCTGGAGAGATTGAGGTTGTGCGTTCATAATCGGGGTTTTGTCCATCGGGTTTCTAGTCTAATTATCCGGACGATTTTTGAGTTTTAGCAGAGAGATTCAGACAGTTTTTGAGCTGTCCCGGGAGAACTTGAACCAGTTGGGGAACTGTCTGGTTCCTGTGGGGGTATTTGTTTGGCGATCGCCACAAAAATACATCCACTCCCAATAGTGGAACAGTGCTATCTGTAGGCGGAACAGCGGCCTGAGTAAACTGCAATTACTGATCGCAGTTAGGTATTACTATGTTCCTCCGTCACATTTCTGTCTTAGGTGCTTTAATACTGGCTTTGGGTAATGCCCCCGCTCATGCTACATTTAATGAGGTCGCAAGTTCCCCTAGAGTTCCTGAAACTCAGAGGATAAATCCGCACGACGTTGCCTATCGGACTCCGACAGCGACTCAGACTCATCTCATCTTGTCTTTGAGAGATCGCCGGGTCTATGTTTATCACAATCGGGTCTTGCAGTCCTCTTATCCGGTTGCCATCGGTAAACGCGGTTCGGAAACGCCTTTGGGGACATTTCAAGTCTTTCAAATGGTCAAAAATCCGGCGTGGGAAAGTCCATTTACCGGGGAAATTATTCCCCCAGGAGTGCCTCAAAATCCATTAGGACCGAGATGGATTGCATTTTGGACCGATGGCAATAATGCGATCGGGTTTCATGGCACAGATTCTCCCGAGTCGATTGGACGGGCTGAATCCTGGGGATGTGCTAGAATGTTTGATGACGATGCGATCGCCTTATATGATCAAGTGCAAATTGGCACAACAGTCACCGTGATTCCTTAATTGTTAAAACCTCTTGTCAGAACCTGGCCAAATCAGAAAAAATAGCCTCTGCCTCCCCGCTTCACCGGAGGCAGAGGCTATTTTGGTCAGACTCTCCCGCACAGAATAGGGCCGGATAGCCCATCACTTCGCCTTACCGCTGCGCTGCAAAATCCTTCTGAGGGTTGATCGCGATCGCCCTTTCAGTTGCCAAGATAGAACCATCAAAGGAGCGATCGCTGGGGGTTCCCCGTCGAAGCAAGCTCTGGTTCCTACTGCCAAATTTATGACACTGTTCAAACAACTTTATCTCAAACTCCGATATTATATCATTGGTCTATTTTACTTTAAATATACCATTCCCGCTCTCCTCTACTCCTGGGAACGCGATCGGGTAGAACGCAAAGAACCCAAGCTTGGTACTGCTGAACCCTTTGATGGGCCAGGAAAATTGCTGAATGTCGAATCGACTCCGAGGGGTGCAAACTTCTATTTTGAACAAGCTGAACTGCACATTACCTTTTTAACCCGGGATTTAGTGCGAGTGGATTGGAAACCGGGACTCGAACCGATTCCTTATGCGATCGCCCGTCAGGATTGGCCCGAAGTAGAGACCACTTTGGCAGAAACCGAGGACGGTTGGACTCTGGACAGTGGGGGAGTTACAGATGGCAGTCGCCTTGGGATGGATCGCTACAATGGCGCGATCGCACGGCACCCTCTTCCGCCAAGAACAACCCCCGCAACGCAAACCAGAAGGGTGGATTCATCGCGCCCCCCTGGAACAGGAAGAACGGATTTATGGGTTGGGAGAACGTGCCTCCTCCCTGAATTTGCGCCAAGCTGAAGATAAAAAAGGCCACCCCAAAACCTTTCGGATCTGGAACTTTGATGCCGCCGGAAAATATGCCCCCGGTTCCGACCCAATGTATATTTCTATTCCCATTTATATGGGCTTGCACCACAACGGCAGTTACCTGATTTTCTACGAAAACTCCTATGACGCTCACTTTACCTTTGCTGATGTAGCCACCGTTGATTTTGAGGGCGGTCCTCTGCGGTACTACCTGACCTCCGGTCCACCGGCACAGTTGTTAGAACGTTATACAGAGCTAACCGGAGTCTCCCCCTTACCCCCGCGTTGGGCGCTGGGATATCATCAATCCCGGTGGGGATATCGCACGGAAAAAAATATCCAGGAGATGGTAGAGGAATTTCAAGCGCGGGATCTGCCCTTGAGCGCCATTCACTTGGATATTGATTGCCAAGTCGGGTTTCGCGCCTTCACCATTGACCCTGAGCGCTTTCCCAACCTCCCCAAATTTACCGAAGATTTGCTGGACAAAGGGATAAAATTTATCGCCATTCTCAATCCCGGAATTAAGTATAGCCGGGAGAGTAATTTGTTTCTGGAAGGTCAATTACTCGGGGCCTTTTGTTACCCGGTCCGATGGGACATTAGTCGCGGCCCCGGTTTGGCCCGGTTGGTCCGTGTTTCCAGATTTTACAAGTTCCAAGGCGCGCCACTGGTGGAGTCGCCAGTATCGCTATTTACTGGATGCGGGAGTCACGGGATTTTGGCATGATATGAATGAACCAGCCTGTTTTGTAGCCTGGGGCGATGGCACTTTACCCCCGCGATCGACCAAGCATTTTATGGAAGGTCGGGGTGGCGACCACCGGGAAGCTCACAATCTGTATGGATTGCTGCAAGCTAAAGCCGGATATGAGAGTTTGTGCAATCATCACCCCGATCGCCGTCCGTTTATCGTGTCGCGGTCCGGTTGGGCGGGACTGCAACGGTATGCCTGGACTTGGACCGGAGATATCGAATCCAGTTGGGGCGCACTCCATCAAACCATCGCTACGGTACTCGGGATGGGATTGTCCGGAATTCCCTACAGCGGTCCGGATATTGGCGGTTTCCAGGGAAATCCCTCCCCAGAGTTATACTTGCGTTGGTTCCAAATGGCAACCTTTTTACCCTTTTATCGCACTCATTCCTCCAATAATGTGGAAGCGCGTCCGCCCTGGGTCTATGGAGAACCGACCTTGAGTATAGTCAAAGGGTTTTTAGAGTTGCGCTATCGGTTGATACCTTATCTTTATACATTGACTCACGAAACGAGTCAGAAGGGATATCCCTTAGTGCGTCCGTTGTTTTGGGCTGACCCCAGGACTCGCATCTTTGGGACATTGAGGATGGCTTTTTACTCGGGGATGCGCTGCTGGTTTGGGCTGTTGCCGAGAAAGGGAATGCGATCGCGCTCCGTGCGATTACCCCAGGGAACTTGGTATGATTTCTGGCAGGACCGGCAGTTTGAGGGCGGGCAATCGGTAACCGTGGAGAGTCCCCTGGAAAAGATTCCGGTGTTTGTGAAAGCGGGAAGCATTCTGCCGATGGAGGAAGGAAATTGTCTGATTCTCCACCTCTATCCCCCAGTGCAAGGGTCTGGTGAAGGCTGGATCTACAGCGATGCGGGCGATGGCTATGACCCAGGGCGAAGCGATCGCTTTTACATGGTCCGCGATGAGCAAGGATTAGAGGTGAGATGGGAGGAAGAAGGAACCTATCCGTTCCCTTACGCTCAGGTGCAAGTTCATTTCCACGGATTCCAACCCCAGCAAGCGTGGATAGACGATCGCGAAGTCGGGATTGAGGGTAGGCTGATTCAGGGGGAACGATTTAGCCGCTTGTATGTGCGAGGGTCAGATTGAGTGCTTGAATGGGGTTAGTTGGAGAAGAGTGGCGATAGAACAGAACTGACGTCATCTATAACATTGAACCCTAAAAAACGTAGAGGCGAATTGCCTCTACATTTTTTTAGGATTTGCTCTACAAAAATGCGTAAGTTCTGAAGAATAATTGGACAATTCTTGATAATTCCGTCCGATTGGAAAATAGGGGTGAAAACAATTTCAGATTTCTGTATAGTCAGGATTGGCTATTTTAATGGCATCCAACGGGTAATCATCTTCCTCACTGTAGGCATTATTCAGGTGATGACTAGATAGAGAAAACCAGGCTGCTTGTTCTGATATTTGTTCGGGGACGAGGGTAACAATCAGTTTGGTATTGGGTTCAATCGGGTAGGGTTCATCGAGTTGAATAGACTGTCCATCAAAATGCGCGGATAAGGAAACAATTTTCATAGATAAGATTTTAAGTTCTAGAGGATCACTTTTAGTGTATTCTATCCTATCATTGAGTGCCTTACTCTGTCTCGTACTCTAAGCCGACTCTGCGGAGTGCGTTGGCGAAGGCTGTGCGTCAGCACTGGGGGAAACGCTATATTTAACAATCGCCCTCTTTGTGCACCAGACGAGGTTAAATCATTCTTAAATTTATGGTTGCATGGAATAGGCCGTGTTAAGCTACCTTAGAAGTTAGAAACTATTCGAACTACTAAATGGGCTTTCAACTCAGGCTTAAGGTATGGGGCGATTCGCGCTTTATTCAATCGCCCTGAATTTAAGGCTGAACGGGTGTCCTATGATGTACCGACTCCGACAGCAGCTTTGGGTATCCTCGATTCCATTTTTTGGAAACCGGAAATTAGCCGCAAGCTGCAACGAATTGAGGTTTTGAAGCCAATCGATATGTTTGGTTTCATGGTCAATAACGTAAAATCCAAGGCGTCTCGTACTGGACAACCGATCGCGATCGAGGACGATCGCACTCAGCGTCACTGTCTCATCTTGCGCGATGTCGCTTATATCTTTGAATTCGAGATTGAGCTTGGTCCTCGGGTCACTGAATCGCCGCAAAATTCCTTAAACAAATATCAGGCGCAATATGAGCGCCGGATCTCCAAGGGTCAATGTTTCCAGCAACCTTATTTCGGCGTCCGAGAATTTGTGGCATCTTTTGGCTTTCCCGATGGCGAATGAACAGCCTATCGATTACAGTGCCGATTTGGGATGGATGCTGCGTGACATTGACTATAAAACCGGCACTCCATCATTCTACCGGCCCCAAATAGAGCGAGGAATCATTCATGTTACTTGAGTCTCTTTATGAGTTTGCTCAAACCGTTGATGAGCTACCTTCGATGGGGTATGGATCGGCCAAAGTTGCGGGATTGATTCATCTGGATGGTTCAGAGAATTATGTTTATGAACCCTTGGAGACTTCCAAGAAAAAAGGCAAAAAGGAAGTTAAAGTCCCGGGAAAATATCTGGAAGTTCCAGAAATCCGTCGGAATGGATGTCTGGCGAAACTGATTAGCGATACTGCGGAATATATTTATGAAGGGGGTCGAAAGGGCTATCGCGACGCTTATTTGCAATTGCTGAAAGACTGTTGGGAAGCGACTCAGGAACCCTCGGTTAAAGCGGTGTTAGATTACTGTCAGAATACTCCTGTCAAACCCGATGACATTGAGTTTGGCGATCGCATTGCATTTTTCTGGGTTGATGAAGGATGCCTGATCACGCGATATCCCGATTATTAAACAATGGTGGCAAGAACGATCGCAGCCCAATGATGCACCCATTTCCCAGTGTTTGGTGACGGGAAAGCAGGCGAAAATTGCCCAAAAGCAAGCCATTCAGCTTAAAAATATCCCTGGGGGTAATTCGAGTGGTGCTTCTTTGATTAGTTCCTACGGCGATGCCTTCCAATCCTATGGCGTTAAGCAAGCATCACCCATTTCGATTTCTGCGGATAATGATATCCATCAAGTGCTGAACTGGATGCTGGCTAACCCTGAGCGCTCTTTCCGGATTGGAGATATGGCGATTTTGCTCTGGGGGACGACATTTGGGGGAAAAGAACTGGCGGATGTAGAAGCTTGTCAGCGATACTTGAAAACTCCCTTTTCCCCGGACCCCAAGCGATCGCCTTTAGTCAACCTATTAATGCTCTGCGGTAATGCAGGGCGGGTATCCATTCGGGAATGGCAACGACAACCGGAGGAAAAACTGCGATCGTCTCTTTCTAATTGGTTAGGATTTCAGCAGATTCCTGGATGGAACAGCTTTGAGAGTTACCATTATCTTAGCATCTATCAACTGAGCCGTGCGCCTTATCGGTTCGATGAGAAAAAAATTCTCAATCGCACGGTTAAAGCGCTGCTAAATAATGCTTTATGGGGTCAACCTTTGCCTATATCCCTGGTTCAAAATGTCTGTGAGCGGAACCGCATTGAAAAAGGGGTAAGCTGGTCTCGGGCCGTGTTTCTTAATCTTTACCTCCAGCTTTATAAAGATGGGCAGTCAACTATGGAATTAGACCGAAACCACGCAATGGCATTCAATTTTGGGCGGTTGTTAGCGACTTATGCCAAAATCCAACGGGCGGCCCAGAATTGCGATTTATCTAAAACCAATGCCGCCCAAGCCTTTGGTACTGCTGGGATGTCTCCCGTCACCCTGGCATTGCGACTGGCAAGCAATGCGAACAATCATCTGCAAGTTATTTCGCGCAAAAGTGGAGGGGGATTGGCTCACTATTTTGAAAACCAGCTTGCGGAATTGAATGCAGCAATTGCCGAATTACTGCCTTTGCCCTCAGTGTTTAGTATTGAACAGCAGGCTTATTTTTCGATGGGGTATTGGTCAGAACTGCAACGGAAAAAAACGAAAGACGAGCAGCCAGAGGAAGCGGTTAGTTCTACAGAACCCGCCAGTTTAATGGATTTACTTGGAGAGGAATAGAACGATGAGCATTTATTTAGACCCCAGCAAACGACATGATTTTATTTGGTTAGTTGATGTTAAAAATGGCAATCCGAATGGAGACCCAGACGCGGAAAATCTTCCCCGCACCGACCCTCAGACGATGCATGGTTTTATGACCGATGTTTGTTTGAAGCGAAAAATCCGTAATTATGCGGCTTTGCTGGGCCAGCCTATTTTTGTAGAAGAGGGCAGCATTCTCAACAAAAAAATTGAGGAATCCATGACTGCTAATGATATCAGTCCCGGGAAAGGAGGGAAAGCAGTTAAAGATTCCAAGGATGTCGAGACGATGCGCCGCTGGATGTGCGATCGCTATTATGACGTGCGGATGTTTGGGGCGGTGATGTCTACCGGGCGCAATGCGGGACAGGTGCGCGGTCCCCTGCAAATCACTTTCGCGGATTCTATTGATACGATTGTCCCCTCCTCTATCTCCATTACCCGCTGTGCCGCCACGGAGGGAGAGGAAGACAAGGATAATAAGACGATGGGGCGCAAAACCTTTATTCCTTATGGGTTGTATCGGGCTTACGGGTTTTTTAGTCCCACCTTTGCGGAACAGACTGGGGTCGGTGCAGATGACCTCAAACTATTCTGGGAGGCTTTACTCAATTGCTGGGAATGCGATCGCAGTGCGGCCCGTGGGTTCATGGCAACTCGAAAGCTGATTGTCTTCAGCCATGAATCGAAGTGGGGGAATGCACCCGCCCATGAGTTGTTCAATCTGTTTAAAATTGCCTCTCAATCACCAGCACCCCGGAGTTTTGAGGAGTATGAATGGGAGTTGAATGCGGTCCCGGAATCTGTCACTGCCACAGTTCTGCGCTAATCAGACGTCTGTATAATATCAGACATCTTAAAGGATGTCTGTGGATTGAAACGGGGCAAACCCCTGAAGAAATACCCGGGTTAGGGGGTGTTCGCAATGGTCCCAGCAGCCGATTATTTTGGCGGGGGGAAGCGGGAGGAAAATCCCCCCTACTCCCGCCAGTCAGACCGGATAAGGCTTTGAGGCGATTTTTGTGAAATCATGCAATTAACTGTAGTAACAAAAACTACGGTCCTGCCAAAACTGGGCGTGAAACGATTGCATGGAGAGTGTTATAATCCGAGGACTTTCAGACCTCGGAAACGAGGGTCTGTGGATTGAAACGACGGATCTCGGAAAATTTCAAATTGATATCGTTTAGTTGCTTTCAGACCTCGGAAACGAGGGTCTGTGGATTGAAACCGTTCTATCTCCGTTTGCTTTCAATGGTCAATTCTCGCGTGACTTTCAGACCTCGGAAACGAGGGTCTGTGGATTGAAACGCTTCTCAGACTACGGGTGGAATGGTTGCGTGATATCATCCTTTCAGACCTCGGAAACGAGGGTCTGTGGATTGAAACGCAGGATGGATACGGCACTCAGGCACAGTCGGAATTCTTGCGTTCAGACCCCGGTTACGAGGTCTGTGGATTGAAACTGCGGCGATGTCCGCACCGTATTCATTACGGTGGCAAACTTTCAGACCCCGGAACCGAGGTCTGTGGATTGAAACTTCTAAGTAAGCTACTCAGACTTCGCCAAGAATGAAACTTACGGGCTTTCAGAGCCCTTCGGAAATTTCCGAAGTCTGTGGATTGAAACGATCGAAGTTGCCGAATGGATGGCAGGGTTAAAGCTGTTCAGACCTCGGAAACGAGGTCTGTGGATTGAAACTTAAGGTTACTTATATCCTATTTGAGCCGTCTAACTTTCAGACCTCGGAAACGAGGTCTGTGGATTGAAACTCGTCATGCCAACCACTAGAGGCTTCGCGACGCCCCTTATCACTTTCAGACCTCGGAAACGAAGTCTGTGGATTGAAACCTTTGGATCGATCAAATCGGGCATTTGGCCGCTACACTACTTTCAGACCTCGGAAACGAGGTCTGTGGATTGAAACTACTCATCCCGAGTTCGCCGCCATCGAGTTGAAAGCTGACTTTCAGACCTCGGAAACGAGGTCTGTGGATTGAAACCCATGAAAAGCGCGGCTGGATTCGTCTAGATAGTGACTTTCAGACCTCGGTAACGAGGTCTGTGGATTGAAACGCAGAGCAACGTCGATATTGAGACGATTGAAGATTGGCATTCAGACCTCGGTTCACGAGGTCTGTGGATTGAAACACGTTGTAGTCGATTGGCCGATCGCCTCTGTAGTTTGACCTTTCAGACCTCGGATAACAGAGGTCTGTGGATTGAAACGACCTCATTTCCCGGGTCTGTGGGTTGAAACGATTGAAACGATGCGTTCGTCGTCATCTCCTTTAACTGGGGGATGATGACGAACTCATAATATTATGATCACTGACCCGTTGGAAGAATTCCCCGATGACTATACATAAACCCTTATCCAGACCCAGAATCGCCGATCGCGCTCACTCCCTCAAAGACCATCTGCTCGCTGTTGGACAACAGACGACACGATCGCCTCCCGGAGGATTACAAAAGATTGGGGGCGATCGCCGGTTGGCTGCATGACCTGGGTAAACTCCACCCCAATATCCAAACGGCCTTTGAGAAACTCTCCCGAGGTGAGAAGAGTGAACGCCTGCCCCCTCATGCCATCTATGGGGCGATGCTATTTCCGGACATTTTGGAATTGGCACTGCCGATCGCCGGTCATCACCGGGGATTGTATGACGTCAGCAATTCGGGAGACCGTCCCTGCTTTACCCAAATATGCGATCGACTTTTTCTCCTTACCGGGTGAAGTGGCTTTACTTGAAACCATGAAAGCCTGGGCCAATCAAGAATTAGACCCACTCACCCCACCGACCCACGAACGCAGCTTATCCAGGGAAATGGCGACCCGGATGATTTTCTCGGCCTTAGTGGATAGCGATCGCCTGGATGTAGCCCGTTTTGAAGGGCAGCAGGTTGATTTCACCTATCCAGCGATAGAGCTATTGTGCCATCAACTCACTTCGTTTCAGGAGCGTTTGATTGCCACTGCGGAACCGACGCCGACTAACCGAGTGAGGGCGGAGATTTACCGAGAAGCCCTCCAACAAGCGCGATCGCCTCGCGGGTTCTTCCGCTTAACGGCCCCCACCGGAGGCGGCAAAACCCTGACCATGCTTTCAGCAGCCCTGGAACACTGTAACCGGCATCAGATGGACGGGGTAATCATTGTTCCCCCCTTGACCACCATTATCGAGCAATCGGCGCAAGTTTACCGGGATATTTTGGGGGATGCGGTCCTAGAGGTTCATTCTAATTTTGACCAAGACAGTCTCGAACATTACCAACAAAATACTTATAAAATTCTCTCCCAGCGGTGGGATTCTCCAGTCGTCGTTTCATCTTCCGTGCAGTTTTTTGAAAGTCTTTTTGCCAATCATCCTCGGAAATGTCGAAAAGTTCATCAATATCAGAACCGGGTGATTATTTTGGACGAAGTGCAATCCCTGCCGATTGGATTACTCGACCCCATTCTGTTTGCTTTACGCCAGTTAGTGGAGGAATGGGGATGTAGCGTCTTCCTTTGTAGTGCCACTCAACCGGCTTTTGAAAAACTGCCCGGATTCAAGGCAGGAATTCAGGAACTCGTCCCCACTGAATTTGTCAAAAAACATTTCCAAACCTTGCAGCGGGTTGATTACGAGTTCCTGCCGCAGCCTCTCAATTGGGAGGCGATCGCAGACATGGCCTCGGGCTTCAAGAATGCGGTTTTTGTCGTCAACACCAAAGCCGATGCAGCTAGAGGATTTCTGACCTTGCGCGATCGGTTCGGGGAGGATTGCCTGTATCATTTATCCACAACCATGTGCATGGCGCATCGTCGGTTAGTGTTAGCAGAAGTCAAAGCCAAACTGATTAGAGGCAGTCGGGTTTACCTAGTCTCTACTCAAATCATTGAGGCGGGAGTCGATGTGGATTTTGAGTACGGGTTCCGGCAATGGGCGGGATTAGATGCGATCGCCCAAACTGCGGGACGAGTCAACCGCAATGGCAAGCGGTCCACGGGTACTTTATTTGTGTTTGAGTTAGAGGGCGCATCTAAAGTATCTAAAGACTACCAATTTCGGATTGATGTCGCCAAATCCCTAAAATCTACCAATCTTCACGACCCCGCCACCTTCGGGGAATATTTCAAGCGATTACATGGCGGAATTCGAGATAAGCGCGACGAGTTCGGAATTCAGAAATTACGACAGCAATGGAAATTTGAGGCAGTCGCCAATCGGTTTAAAATCATAGAATCCGATGGCGATCGGGTGAGTGCGATCGTAGAATTTGATGATCAGGCGCGATCGTTGATCCATTCGTTGCTAGAGGGAGTCAAAGTCCCGTTTACCAGTCTGCAACCCTACATTGTTTCAGTCCGTCACAAAGATTGTGTACAAGTCCAGTCTATTTTCGCTCAAGAGGATTCTGATTTGGTCATCTGGCAAGGGGACTATCATCAATCCTTGGGAATTTCAGCAGTCGCCGATCCAACATAATATCAACTCCACTGGATTAACCTCAAAAACCATTTCTCCCCCTTCTCCCCCTTCTCCCTCTTCTCCCCCTTCCCTCGCAGGGAAGGGGGTTGGGGGGTTAGGTCTAGCCCTGTCAAGGTGGTAAATAGAATCCCGCCTCATCCCGGTTTCTTGTAGGGGCGTATTGCATACGCCCTCTTGATCCCTCATGGAATCCCGCCTCATCCTAAGTTTCTTGTAGGGGCGGATTGCATACATCAGAGGGCGTATGCAATACGCCCCTACAAATACACCTTGACAGGGCTAGGGGTTAGGTCCGCCCGGATAATCCCCGAAACATACTATAAAACCTTATTCTACTTGTGCCGATCGCCTCACGGCAACAACCGGGCGATCGCCTGGGCTAAATCCAAGGGTTCCACTGGCTTGGGAATGTGAGCATCAAATCCAGCAGCGAGAATGGCTTCGCGATCGCTCTCTCCGGCGTAGGCGGTGACGGCGATGGCGGGTAGGGTTCCCCCTTCCTGGGGTGGGCGCGATCGCAGGGTGCGAATTAAGCCGTAGCCATCAAGTTCGGGCATTCCAATGTCACTGACCAAAACATCCGGTTGCCAGTTTTTAATGACAGAAATCGCCATTTCTGCTGACTCGACTGCTTGTACTAACGCACCTTCCATTTCCAGCAGAAAAACCAGAAACTCCCGAGTATCGAGTATATCATCCACGACGAGTATTTTTATCCCCTGTAAGTTCGGCAACTCCGGGGCGATGAGTTCCGGGGGCGAGGGTTCCCCAGACTCCGGTAACAAAGGGAGACTCACAGTAAAGGTCGCCCCCTGTCCGAGTCCTGAGCTTTCCGCCCAAATTCTGCCGCCATGTAATTCCACTAAGTGACGGGCGATCGCCAGTCCTAACCCCAGTCCGCCAAAGGTGCGGGTGGTGGTACTATCCGCTTGTCGGAAACTTTCAAAAACATGAGGCAAAAAATCCGGGTCAATTCCCGATCCGGTATCTTGGACCTGAATCTGCGCGCAGTCTGACCTTTGAGTGAGAGAGACGGTGACTTGACCTCCCTGGGGGGTAAACTTGACGGCATTGGACAGCAGATTCCAAACGGCTTGCTGCAAGCGGTTTGAATCTCCTAAAACTTGTCCAAATTGCGGATTAAACTCGGTGTTAATTTGTATAAATTTGGCTTGGGCTGCTAGGCGGACGGTTTCGATCGCTGACTCAATCACCTCAGTGAGTTTGACTGGGGTTTCGGTGAGAATCAGCTTACCGCGTAGAATCCGAGAGACATCCAGCAAGTCTTCGATGAGTTGGGTTTGTAATTTGGCATTTCGTTCAATGCTGTTTAAGCCTTGGATAGTTTTTTCCGGGGAAAGTGTACCTTTTTTGAGGAGTTGCGTCCAGCCCAAAATGGGGTTGAGGGGCGATCGCAACTCGTGGGATAAGATGGCGAGAAATTCATCTTTAATCCGGTTGGCAACTTCCGCTTGCGATCGCGCTTCTCGTTCCAGTTCCAGCAGGTGCAATCGTTCCTGTTCCTGCAATTTGCGATCGGTGATGTTACTAAAGGAAATTGCTATGCCATCCTCTAATTTGACTGCCATATTCCGGAACCATCCGTGAATTCCTTCGGCGTGATATTCCACTTCAATATCATGGGCAATCCCGGTTTCTACCACCTGGACGTAGCGCTTAAACAAGTAACGATTGGTTTGGTTTCCCGGCAGGCGATCGCTCAAACGGTGACCGACTAATTCATCAATGGAACAGCCCAATATTTCCGCAGCTTTGGGGTTAGCATAATCCCAATGAAAATCAATAATTTCTCCGGTGGAATTGCGGATGGCGTGAAAAATGGTGAAGGCGTCCAGGGAGAGTTCTTGGGCGACGCGAAACCGCTTTTCACTCTCCCGCAAGGCTTCTTCAGCTAACTTGCGATCGGTCACATCCATGTTAACGCCGATCACCCGGATAGGCGTGCCATTTTCATCCGGAAAGGCTCTCGCTTTGGCGACGATCCAGCAAATTTGACCATCGGGGCGTTGAATGCGAAATTCGCTATTAAAATCGACGCCATCCTGACTACAACATCGAACTTCATGTTCTACTCTGGCTCGATCGCCGGGATGAACCATAGCCAGTCCACTTTGAAATGTACTATCAAAGCTACCGGATACCAGTCCATAAATGGATTGGAGTTCTTCAGTCAGAAGAAGTTCCCCGGTTTGTAAGTTCCAATCCCATACCCCAATTTTGCCGATGTTTTGAGCTAAAGCTAACCATTTTTGGTTACTCTCTAAGGTTTCCTCGGCCCGTTTGCGATCGCTAATATCAATGGTAATTCCATCAAACCGCATCGGTTGTCCCGTTTCGGTGTAAAACGCTCGTCCGATCGCGCGAATCCAGCGGATTTTTCCCGTGAGATCAACGGTGCGATAATCAAGTTGATAAGGAGTCCCCTCGGCGATCGCCTGGGTAATGGCCTGGTGAGTGCGATCCCGGTCCTCTGGATGCAGGCACTCATAAAATAGAGCGATGGTGACTTCCGTCTCTGGAGACAGTCCAAAAAGTTCTTTGCACTTGTGATTCCACTCTAGTTTATCAAAGGGCAAATCGCAATACCATACGCCTAACTCCGACGACTCCAAGACAAGATCCAGGCGTTCGCGTCCAATCTGGACCGCTTCCTCCATCCGCTTCTGATTGGTAATATCGACACAAGCGCCGGTGAAATACAGGGGAGTACCCCCCTCATCGGTGAAAGTCTTTCCTTTGTCAAAAATCCACCGAATACTCCCATCGGGACAGAAAATTCGGAACTCCATCTCGAATTCCTCACGTGCGGCAGTACACTTTTCTATCTCACTTTTTACAGCGTCTCGGTCTTCTGGGTGGATCAGGGAGACAAACTCCTGTAACGTTGTCAAGGAATGGCCTTCTGATAGGCAAAACAGCCGATTCATCGTCTCATCCCATTCGACGGAATCCGTTTTGATATTCCATCGATAGGTACCCGTTTCTGATGCCAATAGTGCTGCCTGCAAGCGCTCTTGGCGATCGCGCAGTTCCCGTTCTACCTGTTTTTGACGGCTGATATCCAGGTTGATTCCGGCCCAGCAGATCGTCTCTCCCTGGTCATTTTTGACCGGAACACCTCGGGATAACATCGGATGCCACTTCCCATCAACACCGCCAAAGTGATGCTCACGATCCCAAATATTACCCGTTCGCAAGCATTCTTCCCATAACGAGAGGGTCTGATCCAGGTCATCCGGATGCATCGCCTGGGTCCATCCCCACCCCGCACATTCGGCGAGGGTCAGTCCGACTAGGTTCTGAAATGATTCGCTCACATAAATTAGGCGACCTTCGCGATCGCAGATCCACAGTCCATATTGCAGGGTTTCCCCGATCGCCTGGTAGAGGCGTTCGCTATGCCTCAATGCTTCTTCTGACTGCTTGCGATCGCTGATATCCCGGAAATAAATAAATAACCCCTGATTAGAAGGATAAGCCTGAATCTCTAACTGCATTTTTAAGGGTGCGTAGAACACTTCCAAATGGACCGCGACTTGTTCCTGCATCGCTCGTCGATATTCCCGTTCCACTTCCGTTCCCACGGACCAAGGCCACACTTCCCAATGAGTTTTTCCGATTAATTCTTCGGGCTGTTTCTGATTAATTCGAGCGGTTTCCCCATTGATTTCAATAATTCGCCATTCCCGATCTAAGGAGACAAAGGCATCGGTCATGCTTTCTAACATCTCGATCGCCTGATCCAATTCAGTTATCTCGATCCGTTTCCCTACAACCCTTTCTGAAGCTTGTTTTTCTGGGTGAATTTGCGTCAGGGTAAAGACCCGATATAGAACCGTTCCTTCTGTATTTTTAATAGAATTGACCTCAGTCATTCCCTGAATGAGGTTCCCTTGTTTCCCCGACTGGACGGATTCAAAGGTATGAAACCCCCCGGCATCTGCTAAATTCAGAGCGTTAATCAATTGACCGTGACACTCTCGGGAAAACCACTCAAAAATTGAGATGCCAATCAGTTCGCCCACCTCGTACCCCTGGATTTTTGCCCAGGTGAAATTGACCTGTTCTAAACGGTGAGTTGTAGCCGGGGCGATCGCTACTCCACAGCCGCCCCTTTCTCCTCCTTCTGCCCCTATTTCCTCGCATTCCTGAGCGGTTTGAACCGGGAGGAGGCCGGTGATATCCTGATAATAAATGACTAGCCCCGTTGTGGAGGGAATTCCCTGCACTTTGATCCCGCGATTCAGGGTCGGGTAAAACTGTTGTATTTCTACGGAAATCCCTTGGGCGATCGCCCGATGAAATTCCGGCTTCCATGATGAGGCGATCTCCCCGGGAAAACTCTCCCAGAGGATTGTACCGATCAACTGCTCTTGACTTCTTCCCACGATTTGAGCACCCCGTTGATTGACATAAGTGATGCACCATTGCCGATCGCAGGCGACTAAACCATCGCTTATGCCCTCAAGAATCGTGAGAAATTGGTCTTGCATAGTCTTTCAATGGACGGTACAGGGTTTGATGAGTCAAATTCTTGAATCACATTTCATCAGATTTTCCTAATCCATGACCCCTTTCCCTCTCAACTCCGGGGTCAACAGAACTTGCCTTGCTCATCACTGTTACATAGTCCTGAAGCGCCCGGTTTAAAGTCCGGGTGAGGTAGCATCCGCTGCTGGATAATGGAAAAAAAACAGTAGATTTTATCCTTGAATAATACTAGAACAATCATAAAATGTCAAGTAGAAAGACCCGGAACCGGATCATTAGGCTCTACTTTATGTTGAATCCAGATTCCTCTCATCCAAGCAGCTCATCCAAGCAGATAGACTCGTAAGACGGCGGAATTAATCAAGGGGAATCGCGTTCTTGCTTTAACCGTTGTGGGGTCTCTCGTTCTGGATAAAGTTGTTCTGAAGTTTGATTAGAAAACAGATGAAATACAGCCCCGATAACAAAGAGCAGAAATATCGAGCCAAGGGCGAAGAAAACATTGAAAATCGAGTGACTAGGGCGGTTATTTTTCATTTTTAATAAAGAGTGGAGGGGTAATCAACAGCACAAGTCCAAAGCACAAGCCAAAACCGAATCAACCCCCACAGTTGAGCTGGCGATTCGGAATACTCGCCCCAAAGATTTATGTTCCCCAACTTTTAGGATAAGGGGTGAAGCGAAGCTTTTAAATCTATCGCCGGGAAGAATTCACTTAAAAACTCACTCAATTTTCCCCGAAATCTTTCCCGGAAATTCCACCCCCTCCAAGCATTTCCTTCTTTAGACAGAGGTGAGAGAGTCTTCCTTGCTTTTAAAGTGGAGAATTAGGATAGCTATGACAACCGAAAGCCCCTACCCTACCCGGGAAAAAACGGTCTCCCAGAGCAAGCCCTCACCCCATTGCTTTCACCCAAAAGGCAGGTGGAAAAAGCTAATTGTGGCTCAAACTCCCTTGGGCGAACGGTGTCCGTTGGTAACGTTCCTCAGTCCTCACGACCCTCACAGAAGGAGAAATCTGATTGATCATGTTCAATGTCCAGAGTCGCGATCGCCTACCCGATTGCCGAACCATCCGGCACATCCCCCTCGCCCTGGGGTTGATGGTCATGTTCCTCGTTGCTTGTCAAGCGGACAGTCCCATGAACAGTGAGACAGCACCGCCTGACCCTGTTGCCTCATCCGAGGCCATAGAACGCACGGAACAACTGATTGGGGAGATGATCACCATCCGGGCTGAACCCGTCGCCAAAATTAGTCCCCACAGCTTCACAATCCAGGATGACTGGGTATTTGGCAGCGAACCGATTTTAGCGATCAATGCCTCGGGAGTGCCGGTGATTGTCCCCCTCGACCCTCAAATCCCGCTACAAATTACAGGGAAGGTGGTCCGGTTTATCCCTGTGGATATTGAACGCGCTTATGGAATTGAACTTGATCCAACCCTCTATACCGCGTATGAAGGCAGACTCGCCATGATCGCTGAGTCGATCGCCTTCTCGCCGGAACCGGCTGAAGTGACCAATAATCCGACGCGCTACTATAATCATGTGTTGGCAGTCCCCGGGGAAGTTGCGACAAGAGTCGCTACGGAGTCGTTTACCTTGGATGCATCCGGTGCGATGGGAGGGAACAATTTGCTGGCGATCGCCCCGAACTCACCCCCCTTGCAACCGGGACAAAGCATTTTGGCAACAGGGGTTTTACGTCCGTTCGATCTGGCAGAAATTGAGCGAGAGCATCCTTTAAGTTGGGATGTGACGGTTAGAGAGCAGTTGGCAGCAGAATATATAGACCAACCCGTTTTAATGGTCGATCATATCTATCATTTCCCGGAAACTGCCCCATAACAAGTAGTGCATCGAACCCGGATTTATAGAGGGTTGAGAAGGGAAAGGGTTAATTTGACCCTCTCTGTTCCTTTGGGAAGATGAATTTCACCGGACCGGAAGACTCCTGCACCCGGTGCGATCGGCCCTTGCTCTAGGGAATAACTGCACGAATCCGGCTCCCTGAGCGCAGCAACAAATGTAGTGAAACAACTCTGTCTCAAGGGGGATGACT
Organism: uncultured cyanobacterium; assembly: GCA_963821735.1. Taxonomy (GTDB): domain Bacteria; phylum Cyanobacteriota; class Cyanobacteriia; order Cyanobacteriales; family Laspinemataceae; genus Laspinema. The sequence goes on along the minus strand of CAWGFK010000027.1, from coordinate 227,081 downwards.
CCAGAGGGAAATTCCAGGCACAATAATCTTTTTATAAGAGGAAATCCCCGAGTTTCCTGGGATTCCATTTATCATTTTTATTGGATTAATTGCGGAGCAAAGTCATTTGAATAAACATATTTTAATTACCGGGGGAGCCGGATTTATTGGCTCTCATTTAGCAGATGAACTGATCCGGTGCGGATATCGCGTTCGCGCCTTAGATAACCTCTCCCCCCAAGTTCACGGACTCAATGCCAGTCGCCCGGACTATTTGCATCCGGACGTCGAACTCATGGTAGGGGATATTCGCGACTTAGATACCGTGCGCCAAGCCCTTCAAGGCATTGATGCGGTGTATCACTTTGCAGCAATGGTGGGAGTGGGGCAAAGTATGTATGAAATCATCAAATATACTCACACTAATAACCTGGGCACTGCCGTACTCCTAGAAGCCCTGATCGAGCAACCTGTGGAACGGCTGATAGTCGCCTCTAGCATGAGCATTTATGGCGAGGGGCTGTACCAGTCCCCGGATGGTACTATCTGCCAAGGCATCGCCCGCAGCCCTGACCAATTAAAAGCAGGAGCATGGGAACTTCGTAATTCAGAGGGCCAACTTCTCACACCCATTCCGACCCCGGAAATTAAATCCCCCTGTTTGGCTTCTGTATATGCCCTTTCCAAGTACGATCAAGAGCAAATGTGCTTGATTGCCGGAGAATCCTACGGCATTCCCACGGTGGCTTTGCGGTTTTTTAATACATACGGGACGCGACAAGCCCTCTCAAATCCCTATACTGGAGTGCTGGCTATCTTTGCCTCTCGCTTGATTAATGGCAATCCGCCCTTGATTTTTGAGGATGGCGAACAGAAACGGGACTTTGTATCCGTCCATGATGTAACCCAGGCTTGCCGACTCGCCCTAGAAGTACCGGAAGCTGCCGGAAGCGCGTTCAACGTGGGCAGTGGATGTCAGTACCGGGTGAAGGAGGTAGCACAACATCTCGCCAAAGTATTGGACAAGGAACGCATCCAACCGAAAGTTACCGGAAAATATCGGGTGGGAGATGTGCGTCACTGCTTTGCAGATATTACCCGGACGCGCAATATTTTGGGCTATGAACCCCGAGTCAGTCTGGAAGAAGGACTCATCGAGTTGGCGATGTGGTTAGAAGGCCAAGAAGCGCGGGATTGCGTCTCTGAAGCAAGTGCGGAACTCGCGGCCCGAGGGTTGAGCTTATGAGTCCAGCAGTCGGCATCCTGGAATGGTTTCGTCCCGGAGAATATGCTCAAGTTGAGCGAGTGTTATCGGACCTGAAGGCAGTCGGGGTTCGCGCTTTGCGGACCGGGGTTTCTTGGGCCGATTGGCATAGCCCGGAGGGAGAAGACTGGTATGCCTGGTTATTGCCGAGGTTGGCGCGGGAGGTGGAAGTGCTACCCTGTTTCCATTATACTCCACCTTCCTTGGGAATGGTTCCGAAAACCTCGTCACCCCCGCGTCGTCCTAGGGATTACGCGGATTTCATCGATCGCATGATTACGGACTTTGACCCCTGTTTCGAGTGGGTGGAACTCTGGAATGAGCCGAATAACCTCTGCGATTGGGATTGGCGGCTTGATCCGCAGTGGGGGATTTTTTGTGAGATGGTGGGGGCGGCAGCCTATTGGGCGCAACAACGGGGCAAAAAAACCCTGTTGGCAGGAATGGCTCCCGTGGATCCGTACTGGCTGGGGTTAATTGCCGATCGCGGAGTGCTACAGTATATCGATGCAGTGGGATTGCATGGGTTTCCTGGCACTTGGGAATTTCACACCCTTCCTTGGGTGCAGAAGGTGGAACAAGTCCAGGCGGTCCTGGATCGATATCACCTCAATTCCCAAATCTGGATTACGGAAACGGGGTTTTCCACTTGGCGACATGACGAATATAGCCAGTTACAGTGCTTTGTCGAGGCGATCGCCGCCCCGGTGGAGCGTGTTTACTGGTATTCCTGCTATGACTTGCACCCGGACCTCCCCTCCCAAGAAGGATTTCATGTAGATGAACGGCACTATCACACCGGACTCAAACGCCAAGATGGGACAGCTAAACTGTTATACCGGATTTGGGCAAGTGAGGGACTGGAATCAGTGGCTGATCTCGCTCAAATGGAGGTCCTGGGAGGTTTGCAAAAACCCGCACCCTCAAGGGTGGGGCTATACGAACAAAGCCCGCCTGCGCGGGCTAAGATAGATGGGTTCACGCCTCCTCGATTGCCGGTGGTCATCCTGGGTGGTGCGGGGTTTATTGGGACCCATTTGGCTCACCGACTGGCGAGGGAAGGGCAACCTGTGGTTATTTTCGATAACCTATCGCGACCGGGGTCTGAGCAAAATCTGCGGCAGTTGTGCGAAACTTGGGGAGAGTTGGTGCAAGTCGCCATTGCTGACTTGCGCGATCGCTATCGGTTGCGCTACATCCTACAGGAGGCTTGTGCTGTCTATCATTTGGCCTCCCCACCGGCGTCACCTGGCGGTCAACCCGACCCCCTAGGAGCATTTGAGGTTACCGCTTCGGGTACGTTGTATCTGTTAGAAGAACTGCGATCGCTCACCAATCCCCCACCCCTGATTTATACCTCGACCACCGCAGTTTATGGTCCCGGAGAACATCCGGATGGGTTTCGAGAAGACCATCCCCTGAACGTACCTACAAGTGACGCTTGCGCTCAAAGCACTGCCGAACAGTATGCAATCAACTATGCTCGCAGTTTTGGCATTCCGGCGATCGTCTTACGCTTGGGGTCAATTTATGGACCATCTCTGCGGGGAAAAGCAGATTGCCCTGATAGACTGTTTCTCGGCAATCGTTGGCGATCGCGAAATTGGGGTGGAGGGTGAGGGAAGCCTCATGCGAGATTGGCTTTATATCGATGATTTAGTCGATGGATTATTATTAGCCCAGGAAAATGCCCAAGCAGTCCCTGGGTCTATTTTCAATCTGGGAGGAGGGCCGGAAAATGCCCTCGGCGAACTGGAATTAATCCAGGCAATGGGAGAAATTTGCGGAAAACAGCCCTTGGTCAAATTTTCTGCTAATTCTCAGGATGCTCTCCAGGAAAATGCCTCTTTATACCCCCGCTATGGGATTGGCAACACCACTAAATTTCAAACCGCTACGGGATGGAGTCCCCAAACTTCTCTTACCCAAGGACTGGAGAAAATTTATCAACTGCTGTTAGAAAGGGAGAAATCATCGAGCCAAATCTATAGCAACAGTTCCCCTAACTTTTATAAAAAATAGAGAGGTTACATCCGATGAAATATGCTTTAATTAACCCAAACTGGACCTTTGAAGGCAGCACCTATTTTGGCTGTCGCGATGCCCATCTTCCTCTGGAATATGGCTATGCCCAAGCCCTTTTAGAACAAGCGGGACACGAGGTGCTGCTGGTTGATGCCCAATTATTAGAACTCTCTGTTTCTCAAATTCGAGAACAGATTGCAGAGTTTAATCCGGATTTTACTGTCATCACCACTGCACCCAGTTATTTATTCTGGCGCTGTCCCCCTCCGGAACTGCGCGTACCCCAAGAAACCTTACGCGCTCTCGGCAAGATGGGGGGGGTCAAAGTGGCGATCGGTCCTCACGGTTCTACTACCCCAAAAGCTGCTTTAAACAAATTAAAGGTGGATGTGGTGGTTTTGGGAGAAGCCGAAGAAATCTTACCTCAATTAACGGGAAACTGGCATCAAATTCCGTCCATTTGTTATCGGGAAAATGGAGAAGTGAAACAACAGGGAGGACCGCATACCTCGGACCTAAACGCTTTACCGGCCTTACATTGGCCCCAAGCCAGCATCGATCGCCATTTCCATCATCACCACCGCTTTGATGCCTCGCCCACAGGGACCCGGTGCGGAAATGGAAACCTCTCGCGGCTGTCCCTATCACTGCTCATTTTGTGCGAAGGACAATTTTAGGAATGCCTATCGCAAACGTCCTCTGGCAGTAATTTTAGAAGAACTGGATGGATTGATTTATCAAGGGATAGAGTATGTCTATTTTATTGATGAAATTTTCTTACCCAATCGCGTTTTACTGGAATCCTTAGTGGACCGAAAGATAAAATTTGGGGTGCAGACGCGCATCGATTTATGGACTAAGCCTTTATTAGAGTTACTGGGACAGGCGGGTTGTGTTTCTATTGAGGCGGGGGTGGAAAGTATTTCCGCCCAGGGTCGGGAACTGTTGGATAAAAAATGTCGGTTGTCTACGGATGAAATTAGCGACTTGCTAATTTATGCCAAACAAAATGTGCCGTTTGTGCAAGCCAATTTACTAGAAGGGAAATTAGACGAACCCGAGGCAGTGGAGAATTGGCGTCAGCACTTACAACAGTTTGGAGTTTGGGCCAATAAACCTGTTCCCCTGTTTCCTTATCCAGGTTCTCCTGACTATACTAAACGCTGGGGTTTTCCCGATGACTCTGCTTGGGAACGGGCGAATGAATATTATCTGGCGGTTTATCGGGAATTTAGCGATATTCAAGAGGAACAGCCGTTACCTTTGTGGGAGTTAGAAAACCCCAATGCGCGGCAGTTGGTGCAGGGTTCTTCAGAAAGGGTTGGCGTTGGAGAAATCCACTCTCCCAGTCATTTGTAAAAATTAGCGAGTTTAAGGAGTCAATTGCGGTTAATAGAATCATGATTTCAAATGGATTTCCTCAACATATTCTGATGACGGCTGACACCGTGGGCGGAGTTTGGACTTATGCCTTGGAACTGGTGAAAGCACTGGAAAAATACAAGGTGAATGTGACCTTGGCAACAATGGGTACACCGCTGACGCCCGAACAGGAGGCGCAAGTGGGAACCCTCGCGAATGTGCAGGTGAGGGCGAGTGAGTTTAAGCTGGAATGGATGGAGGAGCCTTGGGAGGATGTGCGAGAGGCGGGAGAGTGGTTGCTGGATTTGGCGGCGCAGATTCAGCCGGATCTGATTCATTTGAATGGATATGTTCATGCGGCCTTGCCTTGGAATGCGCCAGTGTTGGTGGTGGGACATTCTTGTGTTTTGTCTTGGTGGGAGGCGGTGAAGGGGGAGGCAGTCCCGGCAAGCTGGAGTCGATATCACAAGGCAGTGCAGCAGGGAGTCAAGGCGGCAGATGCGATCGCCGCCCCGTCTCGGGCCATGTTAGCTGCCCTCCACACTCACTATGGACCGTTTTTAAAGGGAAGTGTGATTCCCAATGGACGCGATCGCCAGCTATTTTATCGGGATGAGAAGCAAGACTTTATTCTCTCCGTCGGGCGGTTGTGGGATGAAGCTAAAAATGTGGCCGCTTTAGAGGCGATCGCCCCGGAAGTATTTTGGCCGATTTATCTCGCAGGGGAGGATAAACATCCCAATGGGGGAAACGCTCACACCGAGGGCCGTTCCCCTAGGGTGACCCGCTTGGGGCGCTTATCTCCCCCAACCTTATCTCACTGGTACGCCCGGGCGGCAATTTATGCCTTACCCGCACGATATGAACCCTTTGGGTTATCGGTACTGGAGGCGGCGCTATCGGGATGTGCGTTAGTGTTGGGAGATATTCCCAGCTTGCGGGAAATTTGGGAAGATGCAGCCCTGTTTGTCGCTCCCAATGAGGATAAAGAGCTTGCGTATCAACTGAATCGGTTGATTTGCGATCGCGAAAGTCGGCAACAGTGGGCCGATCGCGCTTATACTCGGGCCTTAGACTTCACCAGCGATCGCATGGCAGCCAGTTATTTAGCACTGTATCAAGTGCTACTGGGGGTACAGCCGGTGGGCGATCGCCAAGAGAAAAGGGAGACTGCTTATCGGATTTAAACCGGCTGAATTCAAACCATTAACCTGAAGAAAATTGATAATAAAGGAGGGAGAACATTGAGTTTTAGTAACCTGATTGGGGCAATTGCTTTTATTGTTTCCTTGATTATTCTCTGGGAAATTAAAACCGTATTACTGCTGGTTTTTGCCGCAGTTGCCTTTGCCACAGTCCTCAACCGGGTGGTCTGTCGCTTGCAGCGATCGCGTCTGAATCGCGGGTTTGCCATTGCCCTGACAATTGGCCTGCTTATCGCCATCGTTGGTTTATTTTTCGTCTTAATTTTCCCCAGAGTTGTTGATCAATTTCAACAATTGCTGGAACTCCTCCCCCAAGCATTGGCACAGTTGCGTCAGTGGTATCAATGGGCACAAAGATTTATTCCCGATCAGGTGATTGAAGATATTCAAAATATTGAATTTTTAACAGAACGCATTCCTAATATCGGTTTAAGTTGGTTTGGCGGCTTTTTTAATATTTTCTCTAACTCGTTAGACTTTATATTGAACTTGCTATTGGTTCTCGTACTCATTGTCATGCTATTAGCAAACCCAAGTCTCTATCGACAGGGTTTTATAATACTATTCCCAGCATTTTATCGCCGACGAATCGATGAAATTCTCCAGGGATGCGAACATAATCTCGTGGGTTGGGCAATTGCCCGAATTTTTAACATGATTTTTATTGGGGTCGCCAGTGGATTAGGCTTATGGGTAATAGGCATCCCCTTAGCATTAGTCAATGGCATGATATCCGGTTTAGTGACCTATATTCCCAATATTGGTCCAATTCTCGGTTCCATTCCACCCATCGCCCTAGCCTTCCTAGATTCCCCGGTAAAAGGAGTGATAGTCATTGTATTTTACCTGTTTATTGAGCAGCTAGAAGGGCTAGTCTTAACCCCAATGGTGATGGAAAATGAAATCTCTTTACCCCCGGCGGTTACTTTAACCTCTATGCTGATTTTTTCTCAGTTTTTTGGCCTCCTTGGTTTATTCCTGGCCCTCCCCATCGTAGCGGTGTTACAAATTTGGTTGAAGGAAGTATTCGTTAAGGATGTAATGAACAATTGGACCCGACAAGAAGTTTATTCCCCTCCAGTACCAGACACCTTACCCGGGGAACCCCTAACGGATGCTGAACCCTAAGTTTGGCTTGGCGCTCTTATCGAGTGGGTTGTTTGAATTCAGGGAAACTTTCTACAAATAAGGAGGTATAATGCGTAAAAATGTCTTCAAAATTGGCAATTATTGTACGGGAAAATAATCGATGAAAATTGCATTGTTTTATCACTCCTTGGTGTCAGACTGGAATCATGGAAACGCGCATTTTTTACGGGGAATCGTTCGGGAGTTAATCCATCGGGGTCATCAGGTTGAGGTGTATGAACCCCAGGATGGCTGGAGTCGGCAAAATATGCTCACCGAACGCCCCGATGCGATCGCCCAATTTCAAGCCGCGTATCCGGGTTTAGAGAGCATTTCCTACGATTTAAACACCCTAGACTTGGACTGCGCTTTAGCAGGAACCCAGTTAGCGATCGTTCATGAATGGAACGATTCGGAACTGGTTAAAAAAATTGGACAACATCGCGATCGCGTCGGGGGATATCGCCTGCTATTCCACGATACCCATCACCGCTGTGTCAGCGATCGCAAGGCAATGGCAGCCTACGATTTGACTCACTATGATGGCGTCTTAGCCTATGGTCAAATTATCCGGGATATCTATTTAAAAGAAAACTGGATTCAGCGGGCTTGGACTTGGCACGAAGCTGCGGATATCCGCGTATTTCATCCCCTCCCCGAGGTCGAACCCACGGGAGATTTAGTCTGGATTGGCAACTGGGGAGATGAAGAAAGAACCGAAGAATTATATCAATTTCTCCTCGAACCTGCCAAAGATTTGGACCTCAAAACCCGGGTTCATGGGGTGCGGTATCCCCAGGAGGCAGTTGCCGCTTTGCAAGCTGCTGGAATTGACTATGCCGGATGGTTACCCAATGCTGAAGTTCCCCAAGTCTTCGCCCAATATCGGGTCACCATTCACGTTCCCCGGCGCTTTTATGTCAAGGTTCTTCCAGGCATTCCTACCATTCGCGTCTTTGAAGCCTTAGCTTGTGGAATTCCCTTAATTTGTTCCCCCTGGGAAGATGCCGAGGGCTTATTTAGGCCCGGTCAAGACTATCTAATTGCTCACAGTGGGGAAGAAATGCAGCAGTATTTAAAAACGGTATTGAAGGATAGAGAAATGGCGCAAGAATTAGTAAAAAACGGGTTAGAAATCATTCACAGTCGTCATACTTGCGCCCATCGAGTTGATGAATTGTTAGGGATTTATAATGAACTGTAATCGGCTAGGGAAATCGCACATTTTTAGGCCAGACTTACGCAGATTAGGAGGCCAATCACGGGAACATCTCAATTTTGAAAAGAGACCTAACCCCCCAGCCCCCTTCCCTACAAGGGAAGGGGGAGAAAGAGGTAAATTCCCCCCTTTTAGCAATAAAAAAAGTTCCTTATACCAAATCCGGTTGGTAAAAGTCGGTTTTCGCTTTTAGCCCGGCCGGGCTATAGCCCAAGGGCCGGGCTTCGCTACGTCCGTGTAGCTCCAGGCTTAAGCCTGCGGGTTTTTGCAGACCTTTGACAACCGAATTCTGTATTCTCCCTCTCCTCTTAGGAGAGGGCCGGGGAGAGGTCAGATCGGGTTTTAGGTAAAATTGAGATGGTCGCACTCCTGATAGCCTCTGTACCCTGAGAGTTCGGGAAACGCTAGATTTCAATTCTAAAGATAAAAAACCGGGTTTTTAGACCTTTTTGGGTTGTGGATTGCTATATATTTTGTAAAGAAACCCGGTTTCTCACCTGGACTGGACCGAGGCTAACTGTAACCTGGAACTCACGAATTAACGCTGGTCCAGAATCAGGGTTTGATTGAGGCGGCCCGTACCCTGAGTTTCATGCCGGACTGTATTACGATCGCCGGTTAACTCCACATAAATGTTGGAATTAGCCGGAGTATAATTCCCGATGATTTCAATCTCATTTTTGCCCGGATTGAGGTAGGACGAGAGGTCGATCGCCGTATAGTTGCCGCGAATAGTTTCCACCACTGTCCCATCAATCACAATCTCGGCGTTGATGTAAGTGCCGCGATCGCCCCACACTTCCAGGGCTAATAATTGGTCGGGATCTACCGTAATCCCAGTTTCTTGGGTTTGAGAGAGGTTACTCCCCCGTGACTGCCGGGAATACACCGACTGAGACACCAGATTCGGGCGCTCAAGGGGGAAACCCATCCATCCCGGTTGCGATCGCTCTAAGTGAGTCGGTTGCCCGAGGCGACTGCGACTGCGAACGGATTCAATCCTCAATCCCCCCTCGGATTCGACTCGAATTCCCTGTTCATCCACCTGAATTGACATCTGGGACTGAGCCTGAGTCGCCCCGAACACCAATGCGGCTAAAGATGTGCACAGGGCAACCCATCTCATCCTGTGGGGCGGCTTGATTAAATACCCCATAAACTTGATAGTTCTATACATGATTTTAGTCCTAAATACAAAAAAGCAGCAGCCAATCTAACTCATTCTTTTAATCCCGTCCAATTACTCAATTAACCGCAGTTGTTCTCGATAGCGCAAAGCTGGATTATTAATAGAGTTAATGCGATCGGCGGGATTATCTACATTGATTTGAGGATTAACTTGAATCTGCACTGGATAGCCAGTTGACCGGAGCAGTCGCTCTGTCCCTCGGACCGACTGACGAACGGAACGGTTTTGAACCGCCCGATTCGGTCCGACATGAATTTGAGTTCCCGTAGTCACGGTGGCATTGCGACCACAAGTGCCGGGGTTTCCCATGTCTACGGTATTGGTTTGCTGCGCCGGACCTCCGCCACTGATGGAAATTTGCACGCCGGTATCAATTTGCACACATTGGGCGGCAGCTAAATCTATCCGAATGGGGGCAATGCTGAATAAAGCAGCAATGGATAAACTACTTAGAAATGAGTATTTTTTCATGAACTTTACCAATGAAGATGACTAAATAGGAGAAGAACAAAGGAAGTCTTTTCTGCCCGATTGAATGACAGGAAATAAAGGGGATGCACCAAGATTGACTCTAATATTGCGTTCACGAAATTATCAAAATTAGGCCATTAGTGGCGGATGAAATTTTGAGGGTTTCGTGAAGAAGCGTTGGGAAGATTAGCCGGAGTGCGGATGAGACTGGGGCTAACCGATTGGTATAGGCGGTTCGAGGAGGGCACAGCGGAATTCGGAAAGGTCCGACCCGGGGGGTCAACATAATATACATTGATGTTCTGGTTAACGGTGTTACCGTTGCCGGTAATCGCCGTTTGTTGATCAATGGAGGGGGTCAGAGGTCGATTGTTACCCGGGGAGACTTGTGCCGCTAAGGGAGTGGCGATCGCCACGGTGGAAAGGGTCGCTATCAGATAGACTCGGTTGAATGGTGTGAGCATAATTGGCACCGTGAGTAAAGGGGATGACGTCGGGTGAGATCTATCCCGACGTCAGAATCGGGAGTTCTCCACCAGCGATCGCCTTAATGTTTCTTTTGATAGTGAGGACGAGGGCGAGGTGCGAACCGTGTGCTATCCGCTTCCACAGTGGTTTGCCGATTGCTTTGACGGATTTGATTGTGATGTCCGTAAACATCGGCATTCTGCAATTGGTCCTGAACAACCCCTTGGTTTCCGACTCCACCACCCCGGCGATCGATATTGGTTTGGGTGGAATTTTGGTCAACAAAGTTGCCATTGCCGATCACCACCGCACGCTGTTCACTGGTTTGAACCACAGCACTATCCCCAGTGACGCGGTATCCCCCAGCTTGAGCAGGAAGGGATGCAATGCCTAAAGTGGCGAGGGTCAGTAAACCGACTAGGCCGCTGAGTTTCGGCATTTTGACAACTTGAGCAACGGTTTTAGAAGCTGTAAGAGAGATCATCATTGTTTTGTCTGGTTTGAAGTGAATAAGGGTTGAAGAGTGGAGCGCTGGCGCTACCCTCTTTAATCCTCTGAACATCTTCATTAAAGAGCCTCTACTTTCTCCTGTCAAGGGGGTTTTAAGTTTTGTTTAAGAGCCTCTGCGGGGGATGTTAGGATAATTTTAGGGATAACTTTTATGGAGTTCATGCAAAGATAAGTTAGCTTAAAAAAACAGTTTTTACGATACTTTGCCTCTTAGTTATATTGCATCATCACCATAAAACTTTTTCGGTCGTTGCCTCTGAAACAGTGGGAAACGGTCCGGGAGAAAACAAGTAAACTTTTGTAAAAAAAAGAGGGGATTTCCCCTCAGAGTGTTATGGTGAATGCAGACAATAGACCTTAAATGACTTCCCGCCCGATGAGCGCGGGATATGTTGTTTGATCGCAGAGTAGGCGTTGCCCAGGTGCTTCCGGGGAGTTCAACGGTCAGCGGTTGCGATCGCCATCTGACCTCCTCCCCCCTTTAATCTTCTACTTTTTCAAAGTCCAGGGATGCCGAATTAATGCAGTAGCGCAACCCCGTCGGTTTCGGTCCATCGGGAAAAACGTGACCGAGATGGGCGTCACAATTGGCACAGAGAACTTCTGTCCGACGCATAAACAGGGCGCGGTCCTCTTCTTCGGCGATATGTCCCTCCTCAATCGGTGCCAAAAGGAGGGCCACCCGGTACCGGAGTCAAACTTAGTCTGTGAGCTAAATAACTCCGTCCCGCAACAGACGCATTTATAAACTCCTTTCTCTTTATTATCGTGGTAGGCTCCCGTGAACGCTCTTTCGGTTCCCTTCTTTCGGGTCACCTTAAACTGTTCCGGGCTGAGTTGTTCTTTCCACTCGCTTTCTGATTTTTGAATTTTCTGAACCATTGTTCATTCCTCTGGTGGGGTATGTGAAAGTATTATTCTATCGTGATCCTTTCAGAGGGTTGGGGTTGAAGTCCCCACTCTGCGATAGAGGGAAATCCCACCTCGGTCCCCCCGTTCCAAATGCAAGTCCTGATCTAAGTAGGTGGTTTGTAGCCATCCCGAGGCCCACTTGCCCAGGGGCAGTTTGAGAGGTCCCAAGGGGCCGAGTTGCAACCCCAGGCGCTCAAACCGGAACTGAATGCGGTGCTGTTTGTACTCAAAAGGACCGCCCACAATCAGGGAACTCCCGGCAATGGTAATTTGATTTTCAAACCACAGGCGCTGGCAATCCAGGCGCTGGATGACGGAGGCGATCGCCTTGCGGTTTATGCCGTTCCCCGGTTTGTTCCATTTTTGAGCGTTGCGCGTTCCCGAACTCCAGAGTAACCGCCATTCTCCCTCTAGCAACTGGCGATCGCCTCGGATTTGCGCTTTTTCCAAAATGGCGACTGCCTCTTGTAGACTTACGGAGTCCAGACTGCCTTCTTCTGAGTCCTTCAACAGTTGCGATCGCGCCGCTTGCACTGCCTCATCCCTAGTTTGGTTTGTCATACTCTCTTCTCTCCCCGATTTCCTCCCTAATTTATAGCCTGATTCAAGGTGATGAGGGAGATGATTGGGGAAGTTTGGAGTGCGAGCATCTTGGTCCCTATCCTCTGGCCCTCAATTCTCCCTAAGTTTCACTGAATTGCTGAATTTTTGACCTGTATATTAGTACCCTTCCTGTCTGACAAAGCAAAAAAAACCCCCTGAATCAGGGGGAATGGGGATCAACGCGCAATGCACTCAGGATAATAGGGGTGCTACCGTTCTGAGGTCAAGATTGAGATAACGGGGTTTTGAGAGAGATTGGAACGGGACTGATGGGGAACGGTGGAGGGACTGGTTAAAAAAAATTGTAAAGACGATACGATTGCCAGGGCTAAAAAAATTCGATTTAACATAGTCGTGAGCGTTGATGTTTGATAAATCAACTCTAGTCGGGTTTGTTTTCCCGTCCGGTTTGGAGGGTGTCGCTATTTGATCCGATCGCCGATTATTCCGTTAAACCCTGCTACAGACTCGCACTTGACTCGGACCCAGGATGGACAATTGAAAATCTGGCAAGGTGCCCATTGTTCTTCCCCGCAGTTTATGGGTATTCTGGTTAATTTTTGCCCAAATTTTTGCTCAAATTTGCCCAAATTTTCCTAAATAAGATGAGAGCGATCGCCTGAAACCCAGCAATCGCCCTCTCGTTTGAGTCCGGGAAAAATGACCCCTCGAACCAATACCAATCCCCGGACTCTATTAATTTTTGTACCCGAAAAATTCGCTTCGGGCGATCGCTACCCTAAAAATACTGCTTGTGCCACCTGGGCGAGGGAAAAATCTGGCCTTAAACATTAAAAATCGCGTCACTTTTTCAGACGTTTTCGCTGAAAGCAACACGGGAGAACGATTGGATAACTCAGGGTTTCCGCCCGGTTTCGGGGGATGAACTGCGCTACTCCAGATTTGGCGAAGGTCTCATTTTTTTAGGAAGAAGGTTCGGGTTTTTGAGGTCGAAGGCGATCAACTGAAGGGGCCAACTGTTAGGGAATCGGAGGGGTTTCCTTTCACCTAGGCCGCTCTTTGAGACGAATTTGAGTTGGATGTCTCAGACGGTTTAACGACAATCCATTGACCTGTCACGGGATCGCGATAGGTCTCAAATGGATTTTGGCGTAGTGGGGGATTTGTTTGCTCCATCGTTTTACCCTTGCCTCGTGCAATCAAAGCATTCACCTTTATCACTTATCCTAGATTGTTTTTCACTTGGATGCGGCGATCGGTCTCAAGGGTCGATGCGATCGTCATCACATTCGGCTATTGAGGGACCTCTGACTCTGACTCTTGATTTCACCCCTATCTAGCCCCCACAAGGCGCTGTTCAAATCGGGTTCATTTTGATTTGTTCTCTCGTCAATTCTGATTGAGCCAAGTGAGAAACCGGGTGGGTTGGTGCGGATGTGCCAGTGCGGTTTACAACCTGACAAATCGGCCTCAAGTGAAGGAAAATTCCCCGTTGAGTTCCGAGTACGGAGGTTGATTTCCAACCCGGAACTTAACGGGGAATTTGAGTGAATAAAGATCCGATTGCGTTTAACCCCTGTTGTGATCAAGAGGTTAGGCAGACTGATGACATCTCCCCATCTGTAGTTGAGGGATGACTTAAGGGGATTGCAAAATATAAATCCTCCAAACGCGCAACTGAAAGTAAGGTATGTGTAGGGGCGCAATGCTTGCGCCCAAGGGCGCAAGCTTGCGCCCCTACATTGATCGGGCTACTCCGTTGATCTACGAACGAACGTTTTGGAGATTTTATTTTTTGGAGTTCCCTAAGGAAGAAATCGCATCCCTGGGGATTCGGTTAGAGGTCCGGCGAAAAACATTAAAAACTTTCGTCAAAAGTCGGGCAATGCGGAAGTAGGATTGATAGGGGAACGGCAGGGGCAAGGGAAGGGAATAGCCATAGGTTCGATTTATTAAGTGTTCTAGGCGCACTGGAAGGGTTACACCCAGGGGTAGGTGAAATGGTGTTTCTAAGTTTTTCCACAGGCGATCGAGCATGGGACCTTGTTAATCCAGATTTTTTTAAGAGTTGCCTTCACATTAAGCATGGCGCAAAACCTATTTCCGTGTCAAATGATACGAGATTACTGGGGTTAATTCTAGGGTCCATCAGGTCAGTTCCTTAGTTTTTCGGTGAAATCACCAGGGATACAGGGTCAGGAATCATGCCCGATCGCCCAATTCGAGGGGAGACTCATGAATTCCTGAGTTTCATAGAGATTCTGAGCAATTATACAAAGGGTCTATTGTATCTACCCCGTTACCCAGACTGAAGAGAGTTAACAATACAGAGGATGTGGCGCAGTGCGATCGCCTTGAGGGAGTTGAATTTCACCGATAATTTTAAATCCACGACAAATCCAGAACTCTCTTAATCCCAAACCGCACCGGATCTCAGCTTAAATGTTGCCACAAAAGCATGGGCTACAACCAAAGGGGTGGAGGGAACAATACGGGTGAGGCAGTACCTTGCTTGTATGATATCGGCAAAGACGTCCTTGGAATATTTTATTGTTATGGAAGAAAATAACATTTTACCCGAATGCTCCGATGATGATGTGGTGTCATTTCGCGGCAAACTGTTTAAAGTCAGTCAATTGCGAAAAATGATGGGCCATGCCATGACCGAGCAGAATCAACTCAATCTTACTCTTTCTAATGCGTTAAAACAAAAAGGATTAGAGTTAGGGATCACGGATACGAAAGAGTTTTTGCATCAAGGGGTGAACGGGGAACTTCTAACAATTACGGGTCAGGGTTGGCAAAAAGGCAAAATTAAAATGAAAATTAGTCTGGAATTTATCCCGGATGTTCCCGGGGAAGCGCTGTTGTCATCTGGGGAGAATCCGCAGATGCAGACGGGGGCCAGTCTCCCCTTAGAGGAGAAGGACTACAGTAGAGGAATGCCACAGTCGGAAAAGAACGGACACCGACAGCGCTACCCCCGCTAACCAAAAACCGTTACAATAGCATCGCGTTCTTTTGCCCAACGCCTACCCCTTGGTGCTATGACCCATTCTCAAACCCCGATCCAAACGGCCATTTTTTCCAACGACACCTTAATTAAGCTGCCCACCCACAAGTTTTATCGGCAGACATTCTTGTTTAATGAACTGCTGTCTATCCTCCTGTGGGCCGTTACCCGCGTTTCTTACGACGTCAACTGTTTAATTGATGGGTCGAAAGGAACGGCGATTCAACCCAGTGGGGGATGGGATCGCGGGACGATTCGCTTGTTGGCGATCGCCGGATTCAAAATGCGAGGGGAGGAAACGCTCAATCACATCGATTGTCTGACGAGACAAGCCCCTAAGTTAATTTTGCCCGATACTGCGGTCATTCAAGCGGATACCAATCTGATTTGTCGCGAACCCCGTCAAGTCAGCGAAATTATCAAAGAGCTGCAAAGAAGAAGTGCAAATCGCCTGTGCGGAAATGACCGATTTTGTTAAACCGACTCGTTTAGGGTTTCCCACCATTGAATTTCTGGAACCGGGTAAGGAATGGCGACACGCAGAGATGCGCCTCACGATGGAATTATCTTTTATCAGCGATCGCAGCCAGGGAGATGACAATGGACAACCCAGAGATCGGTTGATTTCTCAAAGCATTTCCCCCCTGGGTGACATTTACGGTCCCTCCAGTGCCACCTAGTCTGAGGGTACCCTATCGGAAAGATTAACCGCGTTCAGTCGGAATCTTGATGGCGCTTAACCCAGAAGGCGATCGCCTGGACTAACTCTGCCGGTTGAATGGGTTTAGACAGATGTTGCTGAAACCCCGCTTCGAGGATTTGCTGACGGTTTGTCTCTCCGGCATAGGCAGTCAGGGCGATCGCCGGGATTGCCCCCCCTCGTTGCACTTCCCATTGTCGGAGTTCCCGAATCAGCATATACCCATCCATTTGCGGCATTCCGATATCGCTCAACAGTAAATCAGGAATAGAGGTTTCAATCGCGGCGATCGCCTGTTGTGCAGAACTCACCGCCCGGACGTTGGCCCCATATTCCTGCAACACAAATTCCAAAAACTCCAGGGTATCGCGGTCATCATCCACCACCACCAGGGCAATCCCCGCTAAACTCAGCTCACTCTCGGGTAAAACCGACTCCTCCGGAACGACAGAACCCAGGGAAATCAAGGGGAGGGTCACGGTAAACCTTGCGCCTAGACCCTCTCCATCACTGTGTGCCTGCACTGAACCCCCATGCAATTCCACCAGGTTATGGACGATCGCCAACCCTAAACCCAACCCTCCAACAGACCGAGTTGTTTTACTATCCGCCTGCCGGAAATACTCAAAAACGTAGGGGAGAAACTCAGTCGCAATTCCTCGACCCGTATCGGACACCTCAATCTGGGCGAGGTTGCCAGTGGATTCCAGGCGAATCGTGACCTGTCCCCCTTCTGGGGTAAACTTAACCGCATTGGAGAGCAAATTCCACACCACTTGCTGCAAGCGGTTCGGGTCTCCCAAAACTTCCACGGCCTCCATCGGCAGAAATTTTTCAACATGAATTCCCTTGGCTTCTGCAACTAATCGGACCGTTTCTAGGGCTGATTCAATGATTTTTCCTAAATGGACGGGAAGCATTTCCAGGGTCAATTTCCCAAGCAAAATCCGGGAAATATCCAGCAAATCCTCAATCAGTCGGGATTGCAACTTGGCATTGCGTTCGATGATTTCTAAGGCTTGTTTGGTTTTGGCTTCATCGAATTTCCGCATTTGCAGGAGTTTGGTCCAGCCTAAAATTGGATTGAGGGGCGATCGCAACTCGTGGGACAAGACGGCGATAAACTCATCCCGGACTCGATTAGCCGTTTCCGCTTGTGCTTGGGCACTTTGTTCGGCTTCATAGAGTTAGCGCCGGGCAATCGCCTGGGCACACTGTTGGCCCAAGGCCACCATAAAGGCTCGGTCTTCTGGGGAAAACTCTCGCGCCTGGGCAAAACTTAGCCCCATCGCCCCAATAGTTTGTCCTTGTAAAATTAACGGGATCGAAGCTAACGCTTGATTATTTGTCTTGCTCGGAAGTTGGGACAGGGTGGGATATCGAACGCTTAAATCGGTTAAATTTTCTTGAAAAATCGGTTCCTTGATCCGCACGCATTCTGCTAACGGGACGGGGGCATTAATGGGGATATTCTGCCAGGGGTCGAGGATCTCTTGGGGATACCCGATCGCCCCGACCATCTTTAAACTCTGGTCGTTATCGGTGAGGATGACCAGAATCCCGGCTTTCCCATCAAGGGCTGCAATCCCTTGATTAACCACCACTTCGGCCACTTCCGCAGGGATGAGGGCCTCGGACAGAGCCGCAGTAACTGCTTGTAAACGCGCTGTCCGCGCTGCCGCCTGTTCTGCCATCTGCCTTGCTTGTTGTGCTTGTTCGTAGAGTCGGGCATTATCTACGGCGAGGGCGGCGCGACGGGCCAGTTCTTCGGCCATATCCAGGTCCGAGCGATCGTAACGACGGCCCGATTCCGCAGCAACAAAGGAAATAGTTCCCAAGGACCGTCCCCGGGCGATCATGGGGACGATCATCACGGAACTAAACCCGACTTCTCTGAGAATTTCCAAATGTTCTTCATCCTTGGCTGCTTCTACCAGCAACTCTTCAGGAATATGGGGATATAGTTCGGAGACCCCCGTCCGCAGGACTTGTGGCGAACCCCGGGGTTCGTCGGGATCAACGGGATACTTGTGGTGGAGTTCTTTCGCCCAGGCGACTTTTTCGGGATTGCTATGGGCAGTGATCGGAGGTTGGAGTTTGCCATTTTCTTCAACCACAGAGACGGTACACCAGTCGGCGAGGTGAGGTACCGTCAGGTCCGCTACGGTGGCTAAGGTGATTTGATAATCCAGGGAACTGGCGAGAATGGTACTCGCCTCGGAGAGATATTGTTGGGCCTTTTTCCGTGCGCTTGCGATCGCTTTGGTCCAGGGCAAAAAAGACTCCCTCCTCGGTAGTATCCTCAAAGAGGACTCCCCCACTAATGGTCGGGACCCGACCCCCATTTTGGCGAAAGAATTCCTTTTCGTAAGGGGTGCAATATCCTTGAGTTAAGGCTTCTTCTCTGGCCTTGAGGTCTGCCTGATGATATTCTTGGGGCGTGACGGTTTCCCAGGAGAGTCCCCGGCTTTCAAATTCTTCTCGGCTATAGCCTAACATCGTCAGCAGGGCATCATTGGCTTCGGTGATCTTGCCCGTGGCATCCCAAAAGCCCATGCCAATCATATTGGACTCAAAGATTCGACGAAACCGCGATTCCGTTTTCTGAAAGGCTTCCTCGATTCGTTTATACTCCGTTATGTCCCGAGAAATACTTAGGACAAACTCCACCGACCCCTCTGCTGCTAATTCGGGAAAGACTTTTGTTTGAAAAAACCGTATTCCATCGGATCCCAGAAATTGGTATTCAAATAAGCATTCGCATCCGGTGGCAAAGGTTTGGCGCAACTGCTGTTGATACAGGCAGACGATGGCTTCGGGAATCCCTAACTCTTGATGGGTTTTGCCGAGAATGGCTTCAGCAGATATCCCTATTGCTTTTTCCAGAGCCT
This sequence comes from uncultured cyanobacterium, assembly GCA_963821735.1. Lineage (GTDB taxonomy): Bacteria > Cyanobacteriota > Cyanobacteriia > Cyanobacteriales > Laspinemataceae > Laspinema. Next base: position 208,181 of record CAWGFK010000027.1, on the reverse strand, counting down.
GGTTAATATAAACGTGGCGAAGGTCGCGATCAAAACGGGCAATTCCATCGGGGGCCTGGTCCGCCAGGGACTTGAACTGTTGCTCTTGACGGTGGAGTTCTTCTTCCATAGTTTTGCGATCGCTGATATCTTGAACGCGAATAGCGTGATAGAGGATTTGAACGGCAGGGTCTCTGATCGCAGTTGCGTTGATCAGAACGGGCCAAATTGTATCATTTTTCCGACTCTGCCGGAACTACAAGGCTTGCATCTTGGCGATCGCTACTCCTGAGAATTCCTTCGGCTAAATCGGACCTATTTTCTAAGGGTAATACATCGACAATCGTTTTGGCGGTTCATTCTTCGACGGTATAGCCCTGCCTCTGGGCCAAAACTATCGAGTCCGTCAAAAATGTGGATTTCTCCCATTGATTCGGACGATTCCCCACCCAGACTATTGAAGCTGCTCTATCCATTTTTGAGCTATCTCCTCTAATGCTTTGCGTTCGGTTCTATCGGTTAGGATGGCTAGTCTTTTTACCCACTCTAGGCGATCGCTCTCCCCCGATTCCAACGCGATCGCAGCAATAAACTCTGGCGTTCCATTCAGTTACACCCTGAGCCACCTCCGGCTCATCACGATTTGCATCGCTGCTACAAATGGAACTACAGCAGAACTAAGGGGCGCAGAAGCAACATGATTAAGTTAACAGGGGATTGATTTGAAATCTGTTTACCATACAAGATTTTAATTTTTTTGTCAACTGTTTTTTGTCAGATTTATCAGAGTTGGTGATTTTTCCAAAGGTCGAATTAAAAACATCGCGTCCGTCTCGATTATTTCTATCCTCAGCAGAGGCGGAAGCATCGGGAGAAAAGCCCCTCGCCAAATTCTTGACCGGATTGCGATCGTCAGGGGATTCTCCTTTACATATCACCTTGTTTGTTTAATCTCTGCATCAGATTAAACCCCTAATTTATAAGTGGAGGGAAAACCCCATATTTGAGGTGAATACCGAGGGAGGATCGGATACCGTTGAAACATCAAGATAGGGATAAAAAAGGATTGGGAACTGGAAACGGCAGCGATCGCCCTTCACTTCGGGCCAAGGGTGGGTGCTAGAGGGTAAAACCCCCTAACATCGGCCAGAATAGACCCACATCCTCCCACTCTCAACCCTTCCAAAACCGGCATTTTCAAACTTATTTCGGCACGCCTTCAGTTAAGACTTCATGTCCATCTGGGGTCACCAATACATCGTCCTCAATCCGCACCCCAATTCCTCGCCAGCAGTCGGGAATTTCCGGTTGTCCTTCCACAGGTTTGGTTTCCAATCCGATATAAAGTCCCGGTTCTACGGTTAGGACATTTCCCGGTTGCAAATTCTGTGGGTCTTCTCCATTTTGATACACTCCCACATCATGCACATCTAACCCCAACCAATGCCCGGTTCTGTGCATATAGAACGGCTTATATTTTTCCTCTTTAATGATTTCTTCAATGTCTCCTGTTAGCAGTCCAATTTCCATTAATCCTTCCACCAGAACCCGCACTGCTGTCTCGTGAATTTTGCTGTAAGGATTCCCGGGTTGTACTTGCGCTGTTGCTTGTTTTTGCGCCTCTAAAACAATATCATAAATCGTCTGTTGTTCCGGTGTAAACGCACCACTGACCGGAAAAGTGCGGGTGATATCGGCATTGTAATACCCATAGGCACAACCGGCATCAATCAGCAATACATCGTTGTCTTGCAGTTGGCGATCGTTTTCGATATAGTGCAAAATGCAGCTATTTGCACCAGAGGCAACAATCGACGGATAAGCAAACCCATTCCCGCCTTGCAACCGGAACAAATGCTCCATTTCCGCTTGAATTTCATACTCATATCGCCCAGGTTGTGCGAACTCTTGAGCATGAATGTGCGCTTTGACTGAAATTTCCGCAGCTTTTCGCATCAGTTGTAATTCTGCCGGACTTTTCACCAGGCGCAACGGATGTAAAATTGTCCCAGAATCTTGAATAGCGACGGGTCCGGTTCCCCGCTTGGGATAGGTTCTCATCAATCGTTGCCAATGGGTGAGAACCGTTTCATTAAACCGGCGATCGCGCCCAACGTGATAGTATATGCAACTGGCTTTAATTAAATATTGCGGTAACTTTTCTTCCAGTTCACTAATCGGATAAGCTTCATCGGCACCATACCGTTCCTTTGCACCTTCCACCCCCATCCGGTATCCCGTCCACACCTCTTTTTCCGGGTCCTTGGGTTGCACAAACAGCACAAATTGATGTTCTTCATGATGGGGTGCAAACACCGCCACTGCATTGGGTTCATTGAACCCGGTTAAATAGTAAAAATCGCTATCTTGGCGAAATGTATATTCCACATCATTGTGCATCACCGCCATCGGCGCACTCCGAAAAATCGCGGTCCCGGTCCCGATTTTTTCCATCAGTGCCTGCCGTCGTTGCTGATATTCTGCTGCTTCGATCATGGTCATTTTTGAATCAAACGAGGTTTTCAGTGATTGCTGTCACAGTGTCCAGGTGTTTATTATCACAGATTTTCCCGATCGCGATCGGCCTGGTTTCCTCCAAAATAGCGGAAACTAACATGAGGGAATCTACAATTTTTTTTAAGAGGATGCAGTAGCTGTTATGATTGACTTTCTGGTAGAATCTGCATTTAAAACCGGCTGCCTCAGCGTTGAGTCCGAAGCATTAATCCGCCAAGTCCTCGCCACCAAAGGCTGTAAGTCAGCGGACCTGGACTCGCTGCAAAAACTATGGGACGCACTCAACACCGGCTGTATTCGTCGCGAAGCAGGTTCCAAATTGGCAATGCCTCTACTAGAAAGGCGCTAACCTCTTTCTTCGGGAGGCGCGGAAGAACCCCACCCTAACCCTCCCCTTGCCAAGGGGAGGGGACCGGAAGTAAACAACCTACTCTTGTAAGTCCTCCCCATCCTCCCCCATCCTCCTATCCTCTAAAATATTCAATAGAGGAGAAAAACTTTGGAGGAACGCGCTTGACTACCCTAACTCCCCCTGTGGTAACGTATCGAATGCCTGCTGAATGGGAACCCCATCAGGCTTGTTGGTTGGCTTTTCCTAGTCATGAAGACCTCTGGATGGAGAGTTTAGAGGCGGCGCGTCGGGAATTTGTGGACCTCTGTCGGGCGATCGCTGACCCGGATCCCGTCTCCGGCGAATGCCGTGGGCGAAAGGTTAGAAATTCTCGTCCTCAATGAAGGGGTGAAAACCCTCGCTGAAGCTGCCTTAACAGGCATTTCGGCACGATTTCATATCATCCCTTTTGGAGACATTTGGCTGAGGGATATTGGCCCAATTTTTCGCTTTGAAACTGATGGCACTCTCGCCACAGTCCGGTTTAATTTTAATGGTTGGGGTGAAAAATATATCCTAGACGGTGATGCTGAAGTCGCAAAAACCATCAGCGACTGCCTCAATTTACCCAGTTACCATTTCCCGATTACCCTAGAAGGTGGGGCGATCGAAGTGGATGGGGAAGGCACTTGTTTAACCACTCGTCAATGTTTGTTAAATCCCAATCGCAATCCTCAACTCACCCAAGCGCAATTAGAAGAAATTCTGCAATCAGCCTTTGGTGTCTCTAAAGTGTTATGGTTAAATGAAGGCTTGCTCAACGATCACACCGATGGACATATTGACACGATCGCCCGGTTTATTGCGCCTGGGGTCGTCTTATGTATGGAACCCCGAGATGCGGATGATCCCAATGCCGCAGTCCTCACCGAAATTGCTCAGAATTTGTCAGCAATGACCGATGCTAAAGGTCGTCCTTTACAAGTGATTCGCATTCCGTCACCGGGTAAAATTGTTGATGACAGTGGCGAAATTGTCCCGGCAAGTTATGCCAACTTTTATATTGGAAATCGCACCGTTGTTGTTCCCACCTACGGCGCAAGGTATGATCGAGAAGCAGTAGAGGCGATCGCCAAACTGTTCCCCACTCGCCGGACCATCGGGCGATCGGCAAAAGCAATTTTATTAGGCGGTGGTGCTTTTCACTGCATCACCCAACAACAACCGATTGGGAGGTAGTTGCTACAACCGGCGGGGGTTTGAACCCTAGTCCTGTCAAGGTGGTAAATTTAATGACGAAAAATCGTTATTTCTTGTCGGAGTAAATGCTCGAAGCGCTGAATTGGGCGTAAATTTAATGACGAAAAATCGTTATTTCTTGTAGGGGCGCAATGCTTGCGCCCTCCGGAGGGCGCAAGCATTGCGCCCCTACAAATACACCTTGACAGAGCTAGGATTTGAACCCCCAGCGGTAGAGGCGATTCGCGAATCGCTTCTACAGACAACCCCCGGGAATTTAAACCCCCCCCGAACTCTTCACCCCTTATCCATCCCTTAACTCCAATGACTCAAATGGTTACGGTTGCAGCGCTACAAACCGCCTTCTGTGAAGACAAAGAAACCAACGTTTCTCGCGTCACTGAATTAGTCCGAGAAGCAGCATCAAAAGGCGCTCAAATTATCCTGCCTTCTGAATTATTTGAAGGCTATTATTTCTGTCGCGAAGAACGAGATAAATTTTTTGCTTGGGCGCATCCCGTAGAGGGACATCCAACGATTGCCCAGTTTCAAAAAATAGCGGCAGAATTAAAGGTGGTGATTCCGGTTTCATTTTTTGAAAAGGCCGGACCTGCTTATTATAATAGTGTCGCTATTATCGATGCCGATGGGACAGTCTTAGGGATTTATCGCAAAAGTCATATTCCCGATGGTCCCGGTTATGAGGAGAAATTCTATTTCCGTCCGGGAAATACGGGATTTAAAGTTTGGAAAACCACCTATGGGACAATTGGGGTGGGAATTTGTTGGGATCAATGGTTTCCAGAATGCGCCCGATCGATGGTATTAATGGGGGCGGATTTGTTGTTTTATCCCACGGCGATCGGCAGTGAACCCCTTGACCCAGATTTAGATACCAAAGACCCTTGGCAACGGGTAATGATTGGTCATGCCGTGGCAAATATTGTCCCAGTTGTGGCAGCAAATCGCATTGGAACAGAAGAGGGACAAACCTTTTATGGTCATTCCTTTATTGTCAATCAACGGGGGGATAAGGTGGCGGAATTAGACCGCGATCGCCCGGGGGTGATTTGTGCCAGTTTTGATTTAGATGCGATCGCCCGGACTCGCGCCTCTTTTGGCTTTTTCCGCGATCGGCGTCCGGAACTGTACAGCGTTCTCTCTACTGCCGACGGAACCCTATAAGGTGGCAGATTTGATTCCCACCCAAAACCGCCAAAAACACTGAAAATTGCATTACCACAATGCTAGGGCCAGAGGCAAAATTAAACAATCCTGACCCTAGCATTCCCACCACAGAACTGGTTGCCCCCAATATGACAGAAAGGGCAATAAATGTGGTAAAATGATGAGTCAGCAATTTGGCGGTCGCGGCAGGAATCACGAGAAAGGCATTAATCAGTAAAATTCCGACGGCCTTGATAGAAATCGCTACAGTTAGCGAGAGTAAGACCACAAATAAATAGCGATGAATATCAACAGCAATCCCTTGAACCTGGGCCAGTTCTGGATTCAGAGTGAGTAAAATTTGCTGTCGCCAAGTTGAGAATAAAAACAGACAACTGATAACCAGTAATCCCACAATTAAAAAAATATCAGTTGGCCCGATCGCTAGGATATCTCCAAACAACACCGCCATTAAATTTCCCCGATATCCAGGGATAAAACTGGTCAAAATCACCCCAATTGCCAAGGCCCCGGAAACCGCTATACTAAACACACTATCACTCGGCAATTTCGTGCGTTCGATTAAATACAGGGAGGAGAGTCCAAATAGCAGGGTAAAGGGTAACAGCGTCCAATTCGGATCAACCTGTAACAACACCCCTAACACCACCCCCACTAACGCCGAATGTCCCACCGCATGACTGAAAAACGAGAGTTGACGCAAAACCACAAAAGTGCCGAGGAACCCCCCGAGAATTCCCATCAAGACCCCACCAGCGATCGCCCGTTGCATGAAAGGGAAACTCAGCAATTCCAGTAAGTTGGCGATCGCAGTATTCTCCAGGAGTAAATATCCCTGACAAGGGTTGAAGATTTCCAATAAATTCGCTATCATCATTAATATCTGAAAGAATAATCAAGTATTCAAGTTTTTTAGTGAAATTTTCCCTAAATCCAAATCATGGCAGTTAACTATTCTACCGATAAAATGGCAGTAGACTCACCCCCAGAATCTGATGAACTCAAATGCACATCGGAACACGCGATCGACCTAGAAAATATCAACAGCATCCAAAATCAGCTACTGAAGGAAGACAAAGCGCAACGGATGGCGGAGTTTTTTAGCTTTCTCGGGGATGCCAATCGCTTGAGAATTATTTCCGCCTTGGCATTAAAAGAACTCTGCGTTCATGAATTAGCGGAAATTGTGCAGATGACTGAATCTGCTGTTTCTCATCAATTGCGAAATTTAAAAGCAATTCGCCTGGTGAGTTATCGCAAAGAAGGACGCCGGATCTATTATCGACTTCAGGATAATCATGTGGTTAGTCTCTATGAGGCAGTGACGGAACATTTGGATGAAGAATGAGGGATGAATGGGAAGGGAGGGGGAACGACTGAAGTCGTTACTACGAACTAAGAAGGATAACGACTGAAGTCGTTACTACGAACTTTTCCCCCATCCTTCCCATTTCCTCAATGATCATGATGATAGTGAGCAAAAGCTGGACCATAAGTCGCTAACAAATTTTGAGGCGCTAAGGCAATATCCGGTGCACCGCTACAGACGAGAGTTTGATTTAAACAAATCACGCGATCGCAATGGCGACTGACCATATTCAGGTCATGAGATACCTGCAACACCGTCCAATTTTGTTCGGTTTTTAACTCATTTAATAAGTTGTAAAAATCAGCCTCTCCCTGAACATCAACTCCCGCCAATGCCTCATCTAAAATTAGCAATTGGCGAGACATAACTAAACAATAGGCGAGTAATACCCGCTTTAATTGTCCCCCACTTAGTGCACCGACTGCGCGATGTCGCAAATGCAAGGCATCCACTCGCCGCAATGCTGACATCACTGCGCTTTCTTTTTCAGGGTTAGACTGCCAGGGAAATCGCTGGATTCGCGAGAAGGAAAACGGTTCCCGGTGTTGCCATCCCAACCCCACCACTTCCCCAACGGAAATGGGAAAGGTGCGATCGAATAGAAAATTCTGGGGAATATAACCGAGATGCGATCGCAACCGTCCCAGCTTTTCCAAAGGTCTTCCCATGATTTCCACCTGGCCGGAACTGCGGGGAATTAACCCTAAAATCGCTTGCACCAAGGTGCTTTTTCCCGCCCCATTTGGCCCGACTACCGCCACATTGGTTCCTGATGTTAATTCAAATGAAACATCCCGCAATGCCCGATAATTACCTTGGTAAACACTCAAATTCTCAACCTTAACAATCGCGTAATGGCCCATAAAATTTACAGCTAATTTCCGGAGATTACTCTCCCCTGATTCACCCATTTTCATAGTAGTTACCGACAAGCATTGGCAATCGTTTCTAAATTCCCGCGCATGGCGGTCAAATAATGTTGAGGGTCAAGGGGTCCCGATGTTAAGGGGTTAATTTCATACACGGGTAAATTCGAGGTCCGTTGCCAATGTTTTTAATACTTGATTCTCCATTCCAGGTTCCGAAAACAGTGCCTTCGCTTGATACTGTTGAACCGCTTGTACCGTTTTTTGGAAATCCTGCGGAGACAGACTGGCTTCAGGCACCGAAACAATGGCAACTTGCTGTAAATTGTACCGATTAGCTATATAAGGATAGGCATCATGAAAGGTAATAAAGGTACAATTAGGATATTGGGATAAAGTCTGCTCAAACTCTTGATCCAATTGTTGTAATTCTTGAAGATAAGCGGCTGCATTGGCTTCATAAATAGCTTGATTGGCCGGATCAGCAGTGATTAAACCATCTCGAATGGTGGTAACTTGTTGTTGAGCAAATACGGGATCAAGCCAAACATGAGGATTCCCTTCAGCATGATCATGAAGATGTTCGTCATCATGATTATGGTCATGATCATGATTGCTATCCACCGCTTTCACAACCGGGGTATTGTCATTTAAAGGTTGAATCCCTGCACTGGCATTAATTTCCTGTAAGTTAGGATTATTGGCATTAGTAATGGTATTTTCGAGAAATTCTTCTAAACCGATACCATTTTTGACTAAAATATTGGCAGTAGCGATCGCCTGAACATCTGCGGATCTCGCCTGATACTCATGGACATCGCTTCCTGGAGGAATCAACACTTGCACCTGTGCGCTATCCCCCGTCACAGCGCGAGTAAACCAATACATCGGCAAAAACGTGGCGACAACATTCAGAGAGGGGGTGTCGGATACAGCGAGTTGCGTGTCAGTTTCCGTCTGTGCAACGGGTTCACGACAGGCGATCGCCATCGGCAATAGTAGGAGTGGGATGAGCGATCGGCTCAACAGTCTAGGAATCACCATGAGTTCAAGGGACTTTCAATAACGAGTCTGTTTTTCCCTATTATACGAGAATAAGTCTCATTCTGACCAACGATTTCCCTGGCGGGGTAGGGGCCAGTTCTCCCGCTCTCAAATTGCAGACTGAAAATATAGAGGTTTCCGGACTCATGAGTTACCGATATAGAGCACAAGTGCCTTGGCATCAGTGCGTTATCACTTACATCTTGCTCAGTATTAGTCTAGGGAGCAAAATGCAAGGGGTACACAAAAATAGTAAAAATTTGTGTTATTAGGGTATCTGTATCACAATGATGAATTCAGCAGAGACATTTTCGAGAACAGAGATGGTAGGGAATATCAAGGGAGGACAACCAGCGTGACAATTGAGCGGATTACCCAAGGAATTCGCGAGGCAACTGGCGATCGCTTTTTGCTTTTATATGGAGCAAATACCAGTGATTCGTTTTGTAGTGAGGATTTGATTCTACAAGATATCGAACAGGTATTGCATCGCTATCTTAAAGCTCAAGGATATCAGCGAATTGCCTTTTATTCGGGCAATCGGAAACTCTATTTTCTGGATACAGACTCTCGCGATCGGGCCTTGTTACGCCCTCCGATTCCCTCCCCAGTTCAGGGTCAATCTGAAATCAAGGTTACCCCCGGTCCTTTGGGAAGAAAAAAGCGATTTTTAGGCAAAAAAACCGCCCAGCAAACGCCAGAAACTCCCCCCAATCTTCACCCATCCCCCTCCACAACTCGTCCCCAAAGAATGCAGGACCGGGATGTGCTGCCTTTGTTGCAAAATTTTATGGAAGATACTCGCCAATCCTCTGCCATTGTCTTTGCTAATCCCGAAGATTTGCGGCGATTTGAGCTACTGCGGCAACTGGATGGGGCGATTGTGGAATGGTCGCGGTTATTGCCGACCAATCGCAATTTATGCGTGTTTATTTTCCATCAAGATACTTATTCAGAACTGCAATCATTTTGCCAGCAAATTGGCCTGACATTTTTGAGTAATCTATTGCTGAATCGCGAACGTTCTCAAAATTTATTGAATATTTGTAATGTCGGAACTCCCACTGCTTCGGAAATCGGCTATTTAATCCAGCGCTTTCGGTTACAAAATCAACGACCCATTGCTTGGAATGAGTTGCAGCAATTAACCACTTCTTTATTCCAAGAATCTAAGCCATTGAAATATTGGCATGAGCGGTTTCTATCCGGTTCAGAATTTTCCTTAAAACAGGCAGAACGGGAAAAATGGACGCAGACAATACCGCTACCGACAGCAGCGGAACTGACGGAAAAACTCCGGCAAAAGTGATTGGACATTCAGAGGCAGTCGCCACTCTAGTTAAATTAGTCCGGGGCAAAATCGCCGCCCAAAAAAGTCCTAAACCCTTGGTCATTTTGTTACCCGGACCCACAGGAACAGGCAAAACGGAACTGAGTAAAGCCCTTGCATCAGCCCTCGGAACCCCATTAGAACGGTGTGATATGGGGGAATATGGAGAAGAACATAAAGTCTCCAATCTGTTTGGCAGTCCCCTCGGATATGTCGGTTCAGAACAGGGTGGATGGTTACCCAATGCCTTGCGACGGAATCAGCAACGGTGCATTTTGTTGTTTGATGAAATAGAAAAAGCCCATAGTTCTATCTGGCGGCAATTGTTAGCCTTTTTTGATGAAGGACGCGCTAGTGATGTGAATGGGACGGTGATTTCCCCGAAAGACACGATTTGTTTGTTGACCACCAATTTAGCCAGTGAAGCGATTAGCGAAGCGCCGAGTTTGGCTAAGGAAATCTTACAAAAAACTGGATATTTGCCTCCAGAATTCATAGGGCGGATTGATAAAGTGATTCCCCTCAGTCGCTTGGAACTGGCGGAACAGACAGAGATGATTTTCCGGTTGTTAAAACGATTTGCTCAGGACCGATATAATATTGAGGTGGTGGTTGATGCGCCTGCATTAACCGCCTTAGTCCGCGCCACTTATGAACCGGCGCAAAACTATGGAGGACGGGGTGTGAATGAAGCCATTACTGACCTATTTACCGATGATTTGATTGAGTTACAAACCCAGAACATTGACCGGGCAACATTGAGCCTAGAAGGGGAAAAAATGCAGATTATTCCGGGCAATGGCGAACAACCGGAGTTAGATTTTGCTGCCATTTCTGCCGGTTCTGGACGACGAGATCAGGGGACATTAGACGGCTTACTCCAACAACTGGATGCGATGATTGGGTTAAGTTCAGTCAAAGCGGCGATGCATGAATTAGTCGCCAGTGAACAGGCAAAACAACGATTGCGACAAGCGGGATATGAAACCGGCGATCGCATCACGCGCCATCTGGTATTTTTAGGCAATCCTGGAACTGGAAAAACCACCGTAGCCGAACTGGTGGGAGCAATTTTTAAAGCCTTGGGAATTCTCAAAAAAGGCCAACTGATTAAAGTGGATAAACCTCGGGATTCATTAGTGGCTGAATATGTAGGACAAACCGCCCCAAAAACCCGGGCAAAAGTCGAAGAAGCCCTGGATGGAATTTTGTTTATTGATGAAGCTTATGCACTGGCATCATCCCGGGGAGGGGGACAGGATTATGGTCAAGAAGCGGTGGATACCCTCGTCCCGATGCTGGAAAATTATCGCGATCGCCTGGTGGTGATTTTTGCCGGTTATACCCAACCCATGCAAGCCTTTTTAGCCACCAATCCGGGTCTCCAGTCCCGCATCGCCAAAACCATCGAATTTCCCGACTATACCGGGGAGGAAATGCTAGAGATTTTCCTTTCCTATTGCCGGACTTCTAAACCCGCTTACCGTTGTCCTCCGGAGGTGCAACAAGCGGTATTAGAACGACTGAATCGAATGTATAAGATGCGCGATCGCAATTTTGGTAACGCCCGAGAGGTCCGCAATCTGTTTGAGGCAATGGTCCAAGTACAGCAGGTTCGCCTCATCCGCGACAACCTCGAAGGGGAAGCGATGATTACCTTTGCTAAACAGGATTTACCGCAATTCAAATTAGGCTAAGTTCAATTAATTGTTCCAAAGATTTAGACTTGCTATAAAATGCTTTGGAGACCCAAAGAGAAGAGTTCCTACAGGATTCTTCTCGTTAAGATAATGATAAATAACTGGAGATCAAGATGAGTGGTAGAAAAGACCGATATGTGAGTATTAGTGAAGCCGACTTACGGCGATTACAGGAACAGGATAGCCGACTGCGATCGGTGCAACAAGACTTACCCGATCGCCTGAATCGGATGCGTGCAGAGGCGAATCAAGAAATGCAGCAACGCCTCGTTCCCTTAGAACACCGTGCGAAACAGCAGGAACAAGAGGCACAACGCCTGCGGAGTCATCTGGGGGACCTGGAACGTGAGACCCAACAGCGATTGCGAATACAGCGCCAAGACTTTCAGCAAGCGGTCCGAGAATCCGAAGTGCGACAACAACAGGCGCTGCTTCAAGAAGGCGATCGGCTCACTTCCGCCATGCGCGCCGGTTTTGAAAAACAGCGCACTGAATATCTTCGCATTACTGCCGACCAACGTCAAGAATATCTCGCTCTGAATCAACACCTAGAGCAGAAATTCTCCGAACTCTTGGAGGAAGAACGGCAAGCGCGGGAAACGGGACAACGGATGCTCCAACAGCAAATTGACCGGGTATTTGACACCCTTGAACAGGAACGACAAAATAAAGCAAAATTGGCGCAAGAACTGCTCACCGATGTGGAACAAATCTGGCAGCAAATCGACCGCGATTACCAACACCAGCGCTTTGCTCCGAATCAACTGGCTGACTTACGGCGCAATTTAGAGTTGGCAAAACAAAACTTAGCTGCTGGGGTTTTTGAAGCGGCGATCGCCACCTCCCAAGACACCTATCTCAAACTCGCCGATTTGCGCCTGGAACTGGAACAAAAAGAACAAGAATGGTTACTTTATTATACCGCAACATTAGAAGATTTGCGAACCCTAATCACCGAAGTGCAAGCCCATCGGCAGATTGAAATTGAACTCGGAGAAGCCGGGGGCGAAGTCGAAACCTTTCAGGAAGAAGTTGATTATTGGACTGATGGACGGTTAACGGCTTATCAGCAAAAGCTCGAACAGTTTCAACAACAACTCACCGCAGGGGAATCCACCCTAACCACGGAACAAATCCAGGAATTAGGCCAACAAATCGAAGCCCTCCGTCCGGAACTAGCCGACATTGCCAACCAAGCCAAAATGCAAGTGATTCTCTCCCAAATGCGGGCAGAAATTGCCGATAATGTCGTAGAAATGCTGGAATCTTACGGCTATCAACTCGCAGACCCCAAGGCGGATGCCAGCTACGAAGGTGCAGACTATCGGAATGCTTATGTCGTCAAAGTCAAAAATATTGCTGGGGAAGAAGTGGTCACCGTGATTACGCCGGAAAAAGAATTAGGAGCGAATAATATTTCCATCAATGCCTTCAGCGATCGCTTATTAGATGAAGAACAACTCCGCCAACGAGCCGAGGGGATTTTTAATGCCCTCCATGAGGAATCAGGATTAGAATTGCAAGGCCAAACCCAATGCTATGAACAACCCCAAGCGGAATATCAGGATATGGAACAAGTAAAACAACGTCAAAATACACCAAAACAACCGTCTTCGTAAGGGGTTTGCAGACAAAAATTGTGGTGATTTTGACTGGAGGGACAAGGCAATACCTAGTCGTTCTCCGCCTCAGTTATGAGGTAAATCTTAGGCATTGATAATTCGAGCTTTAATATCAAAAAAATGTTAAATCAGCCTGCCTCCGATGTCTTCATTTCTATAGACTTATTCAAAATTCTCTAAAGCCCCCCTTTTTAAGGGGGGTTGGGGGGATCAATCCGCTATGTTTGTTGCAAGAAATCTTAATATCCACACCCTTCACCGTTTCGATTTTTCTGATTGCCTTTCCTTCACATCCCGGAAGGGAAATCGCCCCTGTTTAATCCCCTCTTTGGCCCAATACCAGGCCCCCACGGAACAGGCAGCACTGAATAACAACGCAATCAGAAACGCCAACAACGGCAAGGGGAAAGAAGGTTCAATTTTTTCCCCTTTCCACTCCCAAGGTTGAAACATTAACCCCGAAGTCGAAGCAACGATCGCCCCAGCAGCAATTCCCACCCCCACCGCTTGAATCTGGTCTTGCAAGTCTTGATTCACTTCCTGCTGATTGTGATTCATCTTGGCTTGTTCCACCTCGACAATGCCGCGCATCGTGGCAATACAGTGGCCGAATAGGGCATTTCCTGGCCTTAAATAATTCAGGTCTGTGTGGATTTGTCCTAATAATTTGGACCGGCATTCATAGCTAAAGGCTTGTAAAAAACTTAACTCCTGTTCTCCGGCAATATTCGTTAATTCCTCCAATTTTGTGGTATAATTCTTTAAATTCGTAATTATCGTAGTGCGCTGGTCTTCAATATCCCGGATATGACTGGCATAGCTAAAGGCTTGGGGGTTAATTTTGAGGAGAGCGTCCTGCAAAACCGTTAACTTTTCAGCCGTATCTTCCGGCAAGGTTTGTAACGCCTTCATCAGGGTTTCTAACTCGGTATAAAGTTGACGACAGTCTCGATAGCGAGTCCGGGCTTGGTGATAGCTGAAACGGATTTTGCTGCGACAACAAAGCAAATCCATCAGGGGGTGATAGTAGTCTCCAGATGTCTTCGAGTTGGGTGGTATCGGGATGGCAGTCTAACCAGATGAGAATGTGACAGGATTGGGCCGGATTTTCCGCATCATTGTCATATTCAAAAATTGGACTGCCTAACAGTTTACCCTCGGCACGATAGGAGGGTAGAACAGGGAGGGGAGCGTTTGTGAGTAAGGCTTGTAAACAGCGATCGGCTAACTGGCGCAAGGTGTCAGGGGAGGGGGATTCTTCGGCAATGACAGGTTTGGCGAACAGGACCAACGTTTGGCCGATGGAAGCAGAAATGCGATCGGGCAGCAGCATTCCCTCGGGATTGAGGTGAGTGAGTTCCGCCACGGGGACCGTTCCCGGATAGCGAAACGTGAGGTCAGCCACATAAGTATCATGGAGTTGCACCGCGTAGAGTTCCCCATTGCGCCGAGGAGTATCCGAGTTACCCTCTACCTCGGGGAAAGTGGAAGCTCAAACAGCGACCGATTTTCTCCGAAAGGAGTTCTCGAAACGGTTCCGTTCCCTGATGTTCCGGAATCTTCAACCATTGACGACAGATCTTGAGGGCTGGAATCTTCAAAGATTTTCCCAATTCCTCAAACCGCTGCCACAGCACATCAGCATCTTCCACCCGTTCCCCTTCCGCCAATGCCATATCATGACAGAGGTGGAAGGCATATAAGCTAAGTTTGGGATAGTGGAGTAATTCTCCCGATAATTGTTCGATCATAGGGTTTCCTGGGGCAGCCAATAGATACAAATGATAGCATTTTCTCAGGTTTTCTGGTAAAATTTGAAATCAGGAGGGAGAGTCACCCCCCGAGAGTTTTCTAGTCCTCAGAAAGAGCATACCCAGACCTTACATTTATACCAACCATGTGTTATGACAACCTGCTAAAATATTGGGCAGAAAAATATGCCCAACAAATGGCATCCTGGGCCTTCAGACAACCCATTACGACCCCGCGTTGAAATCTTAAAAACTGAACTCTCCGTCGAACCGATTCGGGCGGATTCAGTTATTTTCCTAAAAAGCGGCCCCGAAATTCAGCATTTAGAATTTCAGACGAGGGTTCCGCAAAATAGGCCGATGCCGATCCGGATGTGCAGCTATTCCATTCGGTTACAGTGGGAATATGAACTGCCCGTCAGGCAAGTCTTGATTTGGCTGCTTCCGACGAGTAATCCGGCGGTATTCGAGACCGAATTTCGGACCGAATTCACCCACCACCGATATCAGGTAATTCGGTTATGGGAAGAATCCCCCGAACCTTTACTGGAGAATAATGCCTTACTGCCACTGGCGGTGTTATGCGCCACACAGAACCCCACGGAACTCTTGAGTCAAGTGGCTCAAGAAGTGGGTAAAATACAGGATACAGACCTACGACAGGAAATTGCAGCCTGCACTCAAATTTTAGCGGGGTTGCGGTTTGATAACCAGTTAATATCCACCATGTTCAGGGAGGAAATTATGCAAG
The DNA here is from genome assembly GCA_963821735.1 of uncultured cyanobacterium. Taxonomy (GTDB): domain Bacteria; phylum Cyanobacteriota; class Cyanobacteriia; order Cyanobacteriales; family Laspinemataceae; genus Laspinema. Next base: position 192,494 of record CAWGFK010000027.1, on the reverse strand, counting down.
AATCTGTAGTCTATCAAGATATTCTGCAAAAGGGAATCGCCCAAGGATTAGAGCAGGGATTAGAACAGGGCGAAAAACAAGGTGAAGTAGCGGTAATTTTGCGCCTGCTTCATCGCTTTTGTGGGCCGCTTAATTTGGAGATTGAGTCTCGAATTCAGTCCCTAAGTAAGCCGCAATTGGAGGAGTTGAGTGAAGCGTTATTAGACTTTACCAACTTGGCGGATTTACAGCAGTGGCTGGATTCTCATTAAAGTCGATTTGGGGCAGTTTTTTAATTGCCCCATTCCTCATCAGACCCCTTGCCGATGTTCAGGGAGGAAGTTATGCAAGAATCTGTAGTCTATCAAGACATTCTACAAAAGGGAATCGCCCAGGGCGAAAAACAAGGTGAAGTAGCGGTAATTTTGCGCCTGCTTCATCGCTTTTGTGGACCGCTAAATCCGGAGATTGAGTCCCGAATTCAGGGACTGATTAAGCCGCAATTGGAGGAGTTGAGTGAAGCGTTATTAGACTTTACCAACTTGGCGGATTTACAGCAGTGGCTGGATTCTCATTAAATTAGAATTGGGGCAATTGAAAAAATTGCCCCAACCCCATGAGGGAATATTTTGTTCGCTTATGGGGTTTACTTAGGCGGTGACTGGATGCGACGGATGGCATTTTCCAGGATGTTTCGGTAGGTTTTGGGGTCTGGTGGCGGTGGGGCATTGCCGGTATGTCCTGAAGCCGATCGCTCTCTTTTGTCTCCTTTCGTTGAGACAGGGCATACATTGCCTCGCGAATCGCCGGACGAAACCTATACCAAGCGGCGATCGCATCGGACATTTCCTCCTTATCCTCCGGCAAACTCTGTGCACAATTGTTCCAATTCCCCTTGGCAGTCCGCAAATAAAGGCGGTTGCGTTTCTACCAAAGTCAGAAAGTTTTGCATAATTTGGTCTTCCAGTGACATGATTTTGCTCCTAAGCACCAATTGCACAAAATCCCGCCCAGTAATAAGGCGAGGCAAACGGTTTTGCCGTTGCCTCCATTGTACTAAAACTGTAAAACTGGTCTTGATAGCTAGAGCGTAAATTGAGCTGACTCGACCACACCTGCAACATTTCCGCCGTCGCATCCCGCAACCAGATTTGGGCCTGTTTCAGCGCCAGGGTAACGGTTTCACCCTGTTTGACATTTTGGTAAAAGCGAATCATCAGCAAGGCGGTGGATAAATCATTCACCGTCCACAGGGAACAGACGACATTGGGGGAACCGGCCAAAATAAACCCACTGGGTAACCCGATATATTCATCACTGGTGGAGGTGAAGTCAGTGATGCCGGTTTCGCAAGCGGAGAGGGTGACGAGACGGCAATGGGTGAGGTCGAGGCGTAAGATATCTTCTATAGTCAGGCATTTCCCCAAGTCGAGGAGATTGCCATTTTGGAGGGGAATATAACGGCTTTGGTCCTCATGGGGTGGCGGTGGGGTAAATTCGCTCTTAGCCAGGAGGAGGGCCGATTTGAGGGCATCTTCAAAGTTGAAATAGCCGTGACAGGAGAAGTGAGTGCAGTGGGCATTTTTCAACTTATCCCCATCGAGAATGGCGGCTTTTTCCGCTTGGTCATGTTTGAGGACTTGGTGGGGGTTAAATAGGGATTGAATCGCGGCGACTTCGATATCGGTAAAGTCGAGGTCTTGGGTGGGGTTTTGGATGGCAAAGAGTTGGTTAAAGTCGGGACGTTGGTTGATGCGTTTTTTGGCTTGTTTCAACACTTGGCAGTTGGGCGCATAATTCACTCCCTTGGGGAAGAGTTCCTGTAGGGTTTGACGCTGATTCTCTCCTGCGGCAACAGGTAAAGCATGGAGGGGGAACAGGTGCAGGAAGCGGTGAGGGATGAGGATGAGTTTTTTGCAGTTGGGGAATTTTTCCCGCAGGTTTTGCAGGATTTCATCCAGATGCAGGATTTGAGCCAGGGTTTCGAGGCGTTGGGGGAGGTGATTTTGCCATTGGGTTTTGTTGTTGCGGTAGTCGTGGAGATAGGTGTTTGCCCAGTCGATGAGGTTGTGTCGAAGTCTTCCTGAGAAGATTGCCAGAGGTTAAGTTTTTGGCGGGTGAGGGTAAACGTAAGGAATTTATCCGCCCAGAATATACCATTCCAAAATAGCGGTTTCATCGTCCAGTAGAGATTGGATCTCCAGGAATTTCAAAGGTTTGTAAGGGATATTTGTGCCTGAAATTCTTCCCGCAGTTGAGTGATGTGGGTATAGTCGGGATTGGGGTCTTGTTTCAGGCGGCGGTCTTCTTCAGAAATAGCTTGGCGGAGTTCTTGCAAGCGTTGGCGGACTTATGGCAGGAATTTCTCCCCCTGGGTATGCGTCACGGGTGGCGATGAGTTCTGTTAGGTTGCGGGCTTTGCTGCGATCTACATATTCAATAGCAGTATGTGTAGTTTGCCCAATTCTAGGCAAACTTCCACTATGCCGAGATAAAGTGATTCCATTCTTCGTTAAATTTACGTTTGCTTCATCCCCGGAGGTAATTTCACCGCGCAGATATTCCAACTGTATCCAAGGCTTGGGCAAAGCTATGGTAGGCATTTTCCAGGGCAGTTTGTTTTTTGGCGGGCTATTACTGGTGTAATGCGGATTGAGCTTGGTAAGTAAGTCCTAAGTTATTTGAGAGTTTCAGTGTGATTTTGGGGAAAAGCTCTACGGGTTTAGATTTCAAGTGCGGCTTGATAACAGGCGATCGCCCTTTCCATGATTCTCTGCTTGCTCTCCTTTGATACGCTCAGAGTAGGCAGATCGCCAAGTTATTTTGGGTCATTGCCCAATCTTCAGGATAGGCGCTGCGGGTATCTACTTCTAATGCCGCTTCATAACAGGCGATCGCCCTCTTCAATGTTCTCGGCTCGCTCTCCTTTGATGCGATCAAAGTAGGCAGTCCCCAAATTATCTTTGACGTCCTTGCCCAATCGTTCGGGATAGGCGTTGCGGGTATAGACTTCTAATGCGGCTTTGTAGCAGGCAATCGCCTGTTCCAGGTTCTCTGCTCGCTCTCCTTTGATGCGGTTAGAGTAGGCATTGGCCAAGTTATTTTGCGTCATTGCCCAATCTTCAGGAGAGGCGATGCGGGTATAGACTTCTAATGCAGCTTAGTAGTTAGCTAATCGACCTGTCCAGGTTTTCCGCCTCGTTCTCCTTTGATGCGGTTAGAGTAGGCAGAGGCCAAGTTATTTTGCGTCATGGCCCATTCTTCGGGATAGGCGCTGCGGGTATAAACTTCTAATGCCATTTGATAGGGGGATATCGCCCTTTCCAGTTCTCGGTTTGCTCTCCTTGGATGCGGTTAGAGTAGGCAGAAGCTAAGTTATTTTGAGTCTGCCCATATTTTTGGAGTCTGGCTTCTGGTAAACACAGTAAGACTACTTTCATACCCGACAATGGCAATTTCGATATTATCTGCCCGACTCCCTAATGGAAAGTCTTTTATTAAACTAGACAAATTGCTAATAACTCTGGCCAGATTTAAAGCGGTTGTTTGCTCTGCTTCTGCCAAAGTTTGAGCAGCCCATGATTGTAATATCTGGGCAAACTTGAAATCCAATTTGTCTAAATTCCGTTGGAGCAGAGGATAACTACATAAGGATTGGCTTGACTATCTGAGGTTGTTCGCAACAATGCAGTTAAGAATCTGAGATAGTCACGCTGTGTAGCGTTAGGTTTGTTTTCGCTGTCACCTCCACCTCCAGAGGCTATCAGGTTGAGAAATGCCCCCACTTGTTGCGCCAAATCTCGCAGACAACTCGCCTTATTCTCTTGTCCTTGCTCCTGAAAGTGCCGTCGCCAGCAGTTCACACACCTGCACAAATCCTGCATCCAATAAATCGAGAGACTGGTTGAGGAGTTGGTTTTCCTCCCCACCCGGACAGTCGAATAGTTCTTGAATCAGGGATCAATAAGCCTGCACTCGTTGTTCATCCATAGCGGCGTTCCAGGTCAGGACAGCGCCCCTATTATACCCCTCCCCGCCACTGAGAGACTAGATTTCTTCCCTGAAAAGATGATTTATAATGATCCTTAGACTCAAATCACCTTAAAACTCAACCTTTCCTATGACCCCGCAATCCACCCAAAATCAACCCCAGGAAATCGAAGCACGAGTCACAAGTCTGGAACTCGAACTCACTGAAATTAAACAAATCTTATCCACTGTCACCCCCCCACAAAAACCCTGGTGGGAACGCATTGCTGGGAGTCACGCCAATGATTCCACCTTTGAAGCGGTGATTCAACTCGGACAAGAATGGCGCAAAACTGCCCAATAACGTGATTGAAATCTGATGTATATTCTGGATACTGACCATCTGAGTCTCATTCAACTCTCTAGTGCAACACAGTTTCTCCGAGTCTCTTTAAGGGAAATACCGATAAAAGTCCCTACGGTGCAGAACTCGCATCAGTTCTATCTGGTCTCCATTGACCTCAAAACCAATCCGATAATTGCCAATTCGGATACGATATCGGTTGGATGCTCCCGCTAAAGCTTTAACATTTGGTAACTCTTGAAGAGATGCTGTTTCTGGTAAGGTGGTGAAAACCAATTCATAAATTGATGAATAAATTTCCTGTTTATTGAGCTTTTTTAAATCTTTCAAAAACAGGGTCCTATACTCAATATTCAATCTTCATCGTCTCCTAAAAATTCAAGGGCTTGCTGGCGGCTGAGAAGCGGGGTTTCTTTGGCTTCATCCATTGCTTTATTGAGGCAATAGTCTTCGATATTTTCTGTCATTGTTTCGAGGGAGGGGTTGTCTTGAGGGAGAATTTGCCTCCACAAATCAATTGGAACAACGACAGCCGTTAGCTTGCCCTCTGAATCGGTGATATATCCAACTTCTTGGGGATTCATGCCTTTTATGTCTCCTTGGGTTCTCAATAGTGCTAGTTTAAGTTATATTGACCTAGAGGAGGAATAGAGGATGCCAGAATATGAGTTTACTTTAACATTTAATCTGCCAGATGCTCAGAGTAATCCCGAGGATTACCTGGAGAGTTTAGCCACAGTCGGTTGTGATGATGCTTTAATTGGAATCGGTAAACGGGGAAAGATTGCCCTTGATTTTATTCGGGAATCTTCATCGGCTCAAGAAGCAGTTTACAGCGCGATCGCCCAGGTAGTTTTGGCTATTCCCCAGGCTGTTTTTCTTGAGGTCAGTCCAGATTTTATCAGTCTAACGGAAGTTGGGCAGGACTTACGCAGATTTTGAGGGTTTAAACTCAATGTAGAGGCGATTCGCGAATCGCCTCTACATTGAGTCGAGATTTTAAAGGAGTGCGAGCATCTTGCTCGCTAGTAGAGTAGCGAGCAAGATGCTCGCACTCCAAATTCCATATCCTCACCATCCTAATCTGTACCTCACCGGGTCACAAAAACCCGGTTTCTTATCTTCTAAGAATTAGAAGGTTCTAACCGAATCTCACCGGCGTTGGTGGATGTGCGATAGACCCAGGTTTGGTCTTCGTGAGAGATGACGACTCGCCAGCCTTCTACTAGCATTTCCACACAACCCTCGTTGGGGTCGGGGAGTCCTAAGCAATTATTGGGCCAGGTTTTGCGTTCTTCTTGCTGGATCTCTAGTTGGTTTTTCGGGAGGTGCGATCGCGCGGAGGCATCTTCCATCACCGCCTCGAATACCTCGGGGGGTAGGTTCCCGCTATAGATATATTGATCCTCTAACCGAATCTCTTCGGCTTCTAAGGAGGTTCGATATACCCACTTGTGTCCGTTCTCTTGATTTTCGATGACGACTCGCCACCCTTCTACTTTGGCTAGGCTGCATAATTCGTCGGGTTCGGCGATGCCGAGGCAGCCATTCGGCCAAGTGTGCTTTTCAGCTTGGACGATTTCGAGTTGGTAGGGGGAAATTCCTGTCTGTTCTGAGGCGGCTTCTTTGACCGCTGTTTTTACGGAATCGGTTAATGTTATAAGGGTTTGGCTCATGGTTAACCTCTGATGAATTGGAATCTTTCTATTCGGTAGCCTCTGATCCCCATGTTAGAAGTGAATTTTAAAAACCTGGTGAAATTTCGGAGGGATTCGGCTTTTTTATGCCTTTAGGTATAGGCCACCTTCCCTAGGTTGCGCTAATTTATACTCCCCTCGACATCAGAAAAAGCCCCACTTTTTGAGGGGATGGGGTTTTTCCTAATTAAAAAGCCGAGGGTTTTTCTCCTCGGCTTTTTGGGAATTTATTTTTCTGTTCAATGAGACGTAAAACCACATAAAATCGGGTTCATTCATCCCTAAATCATCCTCCTTATGACTCATTTAGGACTACCTGTTCAGGTAGTGGTGGGGGTGGTTTCTTGCCAATCAAAGATGCGCTCTAGTTGGTCGATGGTGACAAATCCATACTGCCAGAGCACCATCGGTAAGGTGCTGTAGTCTAGTTCGCGACTATGTAGGCCAAAAGTCCCGCAAATCCGCTCGGCGAAGGCGATCGACGCGGTGGAAATGGCGAGTTCTTCTTGGAGAAATCGGATAAATTGAGAATAGGTTGCTGGGGCCATAAGAACTATCACCTCCTCTGTTATTCCTCCTAATTGTGGTTGGAAACTGTTAGAGATGGGGTAGCGGAGTAGCTACTTTGCCATCTGTCCATTCTAGGGTGCGATCGCCCATAAAAACATCAGCCCAGATTGCCGCAGATTTTATGACGACTTATTACTAATGCAGCATATCTAGCTGACAATGGCATCCGAAAATTTACCGAATTCCAATCATAAGGCGGCATTTGCCGCCTTATGACAGTCTGATTTTTGTCTGCTTGGAGTTCTCTACATCAGGGGCAGACTCAACCGGGGTGGTCTCACCCTCTTAAAAACTCCGAACCGCATAACTCAGCTTTAAGTAGTTTATTCCCACTCGATAGTTCCAGGCGGTTTGGAGGTGATGTCATAAACCACCCGATTCACCCCGCGCACTTCATTGACGATGCGGTTAGAAATCGTTTCCAACAAGTCGTAAGGAACCCGCGACCAATCTGCGGTCATGCCATCTTCACTAGACACTAAGCGCAAGACGATGGGATAAGCATAAGTCCGTTGGTCCCCCATGACTCCCACACTGCGGATGGGTAACAAGACGGCAAATGCTTGCCAAAAATCATGGTAGAGTCCCTGGCGATTAATTTCCTGACGAACTACATAATCGGCATCCCGCAGGATATCTAACCGTTCTGCAGTGACTTCCCCGAGGATGCGAATCGCTAAACCAGGACCGGGGAAGGGGTGACGTTGGACAATTTCCTCGGGTAACCCAATCGATCGCCCGACTTTGCGGACTTCATCTTTAAACAGTTTCCGCAGGGGTTCCACCAATTTAAAACAGAGGTCGTCCGGTAACCCCCCGACATTGTGATGACTCTTGATTTTCACCGCCACCCGTTGACCCGGTTGGGAGGGAATGCTGGTATCTGCCGACTCAATCACATCGGGGTAGAGAGTGCCTTGGGCCAGAAAATCAAAGGGTCCCAGACGTTTGGATTCTTCTTCAAACACCCGGATGAACTCATGTCCAATCCGTTTGCGCTTTTCTTCTGGGTCGGTAATCCCGTCAATTTGAGCTAAGAAGCGATCGCGGGCATTAACGTAGGCAACCGGAATATGAAACTGCTCATGAAACAGCTTGACTAAGCGTTCCGGTTCATATTTCCGCATGAACCCTTGATCGATGAACATACAGGTCAGTTGGTCCCCGATCGCCTTGTGCAATAGGAACGCCAAAGTCGAGGAATCCACCCCACCGGATAAGGCCAATAATACCCGACGGTCCCCGACTTGCTCCCGAATTTCTTTAATCGATTCTTCGACAAAGGTGGCGGTTGTCCAGGTGGGTTGACATTCGCAAATATGATAGACAAAATTCCGAATCAGGGGCATTCCCCCTTCAGAATGGACAACTTCCGGATGAAACTGCACGCCATATAATTGCTTCTCGTGGTTGGCGATGGCAGCACATTCCGTATTCTCGGTATGCGCCAGTCGTTCAAACCCTTCTGGCATCCGCAGTACCGAGTCACCATGACTCATCCACATGGTGGACCCTTCGTCCACGTTGGTGAGCAAATCTGTGGGGTCGTCAATGTACAACGATGCTTTCCCATATTCTGCCCGTTCTGCCCGGGCCACATGGCCCCCAAGCTGCTGGACCATCAGTTGCATTCCATAGCAGACGCCCAGGACCGGGATGCCTAGCTGCCAAATTTCTGGATCACATAGGGGAGCCCCTTCATCGTAAACGGAGTTGGGACCCCCAGATAAGATAATCCCTTTGGGATTGAGTTTTCGTAAAGTTGCGGCGTCAGTGCGATGGGAGAGAACCTCAGAATAAACCTGAGTTTCCCGAATCCGACGGGCAATCAGTTCGGAATACTGAGAGCCAAAGTCTAAAATCAGAATGGTCTCGCGGTCAATCACTGGGCGATCGCGTTGGTTTTCGACAGATTCACTAATGGGAGTTTGTGGAGTTGGTGTTTCGGTAGTCGTCACGGGTCAATCCTAATGGGTTGGGTGTTAGGCGAAAAATTGATGAACTCAGGACTTACGCACAAGAAAGCAGAACTCTAACGATTGGGTCATCCCCTTAAAAATATCCTCGGGAGGTAAGTCCTGGAATTGGAGGGATAAGATTAATTTTACATCGTCTATTTGCTTTTTTTTTATTGAGAAATTTACGATCCGGTGGCGGTTTAAACTATAGCCCTGTCAAGGTGATCAATGTGATGACAAAAAAGAGTTATGGAATGTAGGGGCGCAATGCTTGCGCCCTCCATTCCATGACAAAAAAGAGTTATGGAATGTAGGGGCGCAATGCTTGCGCCCTCCATTCCATGACCAAAAATCCGTGTTTCATGTAGGGGCGCAATGCTTGCGCCCTCCATTCCATGACCAAAAATCGTGGGTCTTGTAGGGGCGCTTCTCGAAGCGCCCCTGGGGCGCAAGCATTGCGCCCCTACAAATCATACGGAATCCGGTTGTCAACGGTCTGTAAAAACCCGCAGGCTGTAGCCCGGAGGCTATACGGACGAAGCCCGCCTGCGCGGGCTAAGAAAGAAAACCGACTTTTAACAACCGGATTTGGTATCAATACACCTTGAGAACTCTAGGGTTTGAACCCCCGCCGGTTTATCGGTTTGGATCAGGAACCCAATCGAATAAACAAGTCAGCTAAGGGGGAACCCTTGACCGGCTGTAATTCTATCCCAGGGTCGATCGCCGGTGCCGGTGAACTCAGGGAAATGGACTGTAATCGCTGGAATAGAGGTTTTCCGGCGAGGGTGACTAATCGCAGAACCGGGAAGCGACGGGTTAAGCTCTCTTCAGAAGCTAACCAATCCAGGTAGAAATAACCGTAATTGGATTCGGGAAGGGGACGCGATCGCACTCTGAAAGTCTGGATTACTCACGATTGAACCCGTTGTTGGGGCATTGATGGCCGCTGTTAGGGTTTCTAGGGAACTGGCAAAAATCTCATAAGCCCCAATTTCCGTATGCACGGCGCGAACATCAGCGGCAATCTGTAACGGTGTGTTCCCTTTTGCCTTGGTGGGGACGGGTTTGGTGGTTAATTTCGTCCAGGTGGAAATCGGGCGATTCCCCCAGGAGACGGGTCCGACGCTGAACCCTTGTTCTTGGGCGATCGCATCTAATTGTTCAATCCCTTTGACAGCAGTTTCCCCAGATTTCTGGGCAACAAAAATCCAAGCCAATCCAGGATTATCCACGTTTTCCACTGAGGATTTCGGTAATAAACCGATCGCATATTCCCCTTGGACCCAGTTAAAAATCGCCTCGGGTAAATCCAATCCCCAGCGCGATCGCACCATTGCTACAGGTTGCCGCAAAATTTCACCCACCGCCCCGGATTCGGGAAATCCTTCTTCTAGGGCCAACCATAACTGATTCAAATCGGCACCGGCGATCGCAAAGGCAGTCTGTTCCGGCAGATATTGCAATGCCTGGACAGGTCCCAATAAACTGGGTAAACTCGTTGCCCATTCCGTGGCGGTGTTACCATTCCAGATGGTATGGGCCAGCAGTCCCTGGCGATTTAACCCCAGGGCTATTCCTAAGCTGGGGGAGGTTTCGGCGGTGAGAACGCGCTCAGAGGGGGGTTTGAGGCCATTTTCCCCAGGGCGATCGCTAATCCAGGCGGTAAATTGTTCAACATTGATAAAACTGAGTCCAATTCCCGTAGATGCCATATTGGCGACTGCCTCTTGATAGGCGGGATTTCCTTTGAGGCTGAGATTTTGAGCTTGGACGTTATTAATGGCATCCCGCAGCACTTTCGGATGATTGGCAAACAACACGAAGCGATCGCCCACCACCGCAGAGGCCCAATTTCCCCCGGAGTCTGCACTGCCAGGAGTTTGGCGATAAATCAGCTTCACCCCTTGATAATTTTCGACTGCAACCTCTACCCCGTTACTGGCATTCTGGGACCACAATACCTCTAGAAAATCTCGGCTACGTTGAGGGCTTTTCGTTTCCACCGCCAGCAAATACCCCGCTTGCCGTCCATTCCCCTGTTCGCGATCGAAGTCGGAACTGGTGACGGCAAAGGTAATCTCATCCCCCAGCCAAGGTTCAATATCCTTGTGATAGTTTAAATCCGTATTGGCGAGGACACCCTTTTTAATCTTGTCAAATTCCTCCCGGACTTGACCCCGCAATTTGGGGGCGACTGCCAATCGTCCCACATCTTCTAATTTGTCCACATTGACTAAGAGAGAGGTCATCAGAGGGGCTTGTCGGGGGACAAACATCGCTGCCTCAACCCGGGTTTCCACGGGTCCGCGCAATAAGGCGACGGGTCCGGTGGCGAGGATTTCATAGAAGCCCCCGGCACCGAGGAGGCAGAGGACCAGGGCGACGGCCCCTAACAGGGTGAAAAATAATTTTCGGTTCATCATTATCAATAAGAGTTAAGCGTAACGGGAGTTTACCGATTAGTTTATCGGGTTTCCTGGGTGGGTAGAGCGCGGATTGCTCCAGGGTTGGGAAATCATCTTTGATTCCCAGTTGCGATCGCAAGGCAAATAAGGGACTCTTTCCAGAATACTCCCCTCCGGTGCCAGAAAATAGGGTGGGCAGTGCCGAACCCTTGTCTTGATCTGATTAAACCCACTTTTAATCAGGTAACACAACGGGCAATTCTCTCGCTCTGAGAAGGTTTCAAGTTCTGGACAAACAGCCGACTCGGCTTAAATCGGGGTTCTCAACCCAGACGGTTGATCCCCAGAACTGGAATGGGTTGAAGACATCCAAGACAGTTGTTCACGACTTCAGTTGTCGATTTTTTGGACTCAGGAAGTATAATCTGCACTATTTTTGTCTCTGAATCCAGCCCTTTCCCGGGTTTCAATCTACTTTTTGAAAAAACTTCTTAAAAACAACAAACCTAATTGCAACTGACTATCAAAGAATTTTTCTAATTCTCACATTTATCAGGAATTATATTTTTCTCACCTTTCTCACCGACAAAAGCGCCTAAACCCTCTCCCCCATAGGATTATACCAATATTTTTTAAATCTAAAACAAATCCTTGACAAATTCTTCTCCTTATTGTATGGCGGTCAAATAGGGTTTAATCTGGTTCTGTTCATCTCAATTGGCTGACTTTCTTTGAATTTTTTTAATCAGCTATTGCTAATAACTTTCAATAGTGCTAAAAACTTTAAAGGGTGTTACTCCGGCATTTTTTGGGTGTTGGAGAAACAGGACAGAGCGACCCTTGCCCCTGTTGTCCACACCTTTGTTCTGAGGAGATCTAGCAGGCATGACTTTTTCTACCGTTTCTGCGGCACAGCGAGAACAACAAGAGGAGCAAATCAAGACCCTGATTGGATGGACCCTGGTTGGTTCAGCAGTGGTGCATTTGGTTTTCTTGCCATTGATGGCGAACTGGATGGTGACGCGATCGCCCGAGGCGATCGAGGAACCCATTGAGTTTATCGTTCTTGAGGAACCCGAACCTGAACCCGAACCGGAGGAAGACCCGCCACCGCCAGAACCAGAAGCATTAGCAATCCCAGAACCCGAACCGGAACCCGAACCCCTCCCAGAACCGGAACCGGAACCCGAATCTCTGCCGGAACCGGAAATGGTCGAACCGGAACCTCTTCCCGAACCCGAACCTCTGCCAGAACCGGAACCTCTTCCCGAACCCGAACCTCTGCCGGAACCGGAAATGGTCGAACCGGAACCCCTGCCGGAACCCGAACCCCTGCTGGAACCGGAACCTTTCCTGCAAGAGCAACCGACGCCAGTTCCCGAACCCTTCATGCCGGAACCGATGCCGGAACCTGCACCGAGTCCGGCACCCTTAATACCCCAGGAAGCACCTTCTTTGTCCGAACCCGCGCCCCTGGAACCGATGGAAAGTCCGCCGATCGCCCAGGAACCAGAGACCCAAAATTTAGAACCCCTACCACTGGAGGATCCGGTGGACAGACTACCGGAACCCCCAGTGGTGAGTTCGGTCCCGCAACCCCCGGGTCCCGAATCTGACTGGATGAACGACTTTAACTCCGCGAATCAACCGATCGCCTTGGACGATCAAGAGGTTGCCGCGTCGAATCCGTTTGCTGAAAATATCCGGCCCCTCAATGAACCCTTAAACGAACCAAGTCCCCTAGAACCCCCAGTCACCGGCAGTTTACCCGAAACCTCTGAGGAGGACTTGCTCACGGAATTTCCCAACTCGGACGCGACTCCTCCGGTAGAGGAACTCAACCCCACCGCGCAGTCGCCTTGGAATGAGAATATCAACGACACCCCCGAGGAACCCTTCAACCCGAATATCCCACCCACACCCAGCAGTCCCGTCCTCAACCCCAGTCCCGAGAATACCGGCAATCCCGACTTGTTCTCACAACTAGAAGCGAACAATCCTGCACCGAGAATAGAGGACAATCAGAACAGCGCCCCTTCCAATTGGAATAGTAACAGTGATTTGGGACTCAATGAACCCTTCAACCCCAATGCCAATAGTGCGCCACCGCGTATTGCCGAATCTCCTGCCATCAACCCGAACCCTGGGAGTGGTGAGACGGGTTCGGACTTTTTGAATGATTTAGAAACCGCTGCCAACCCCTACTCTAGCGGGACGAATCCCTCCGCAACTTCCCCCTCCACCGGGACGGGAAACAGTGACTATGGTACCGCCTCCGAACCCTTTGGCGGCAACATCGGGCCGATGGATCCGGGCGCTAATTCCGGAGGGCCTGCCGGTTCGCCCAACGGTTCCTCGATCGGGTCCGGATTCCGTAGACTGCCGTCGTTGCGGAAAACCCAGCTATCCGCGAATTGCCCGAGACGCCGGATGGGAAGGGGTGGTCTTACTGAGTGTGGATATCGACCCCTCCGGAAATGTCACCAATGTGCGATTAGAAGAATCCAGTGGACATTCAGCCTTGGATGACTCAGCAATGGACACGATTAGGAATTGGAAATTTGAGCAGTCAGATCGTGGTCAGCAAAATAAGCTTGTGAGAATTCCCTTCCGTTTAGAGGAGTCCTAAATGATGGGGTTCGGTGGGTGATTCGTCTCATTTCACCGTCCCCCAAAACCCTAACCCCTAACTTAATGTTGTTTACCCTGAATTGATCTATGCTTCGTTCTATCCATTCATTCGGAATTCCCATCGCGATCGCCTTCACTTTGACCCTCCCCTGGCCTGCGATCGCCGGTGTGGTCACCTTACCCGATGGCGGTCGTTGTGAGGGAGAACTGCAAGAGGGCAAACTTAGCGGTCCGGGAGTCTGCACTTATGCCAATGGCGATCGCTATGAGGGAGACTTTAAAGAAGGCCAACCTCATGGCCGAGGCATTTATACCTTTGCCGATAATAGTCGGTATGAAGGCGAATTTAGTAATGGTCAATTTAATGGAACCGGAGTCCGGGAATTTGCCAATGGCAACCGCTACGAAGGTGCATTTAAAGATGGCAAGTTTCACGGCACCGGGTCCTATACTTCTGGGAATGGCATCCGATTCGAGGGAGAATTTGTAGAAGGGTCTCCTGCCGGTAACGGCACTTTTGTCTTTCCCAATGGCAACCGCTGCACGGGAACCGTTGCCGATGGCAAACTCAACGGTCAAGGGTCTTGTGACTATGCCAATGGCAATCGTTATGAAGGGGAATTGGTGAATAGTCAGCCCCAAGGTCAGGGAATTTATACCTTTGCCGATGGTGGAAAGTACGAGGGCGAATTTACCGAAGGCCAATTAAATGGTCAAGGGGTGCGCGAGTATAGCAATGGCGATCGCTATGAAGGAGCGTTTGTCAATGGCAAACCCGAGGGCCGGGGAATTTTCGCCTTTGCCGATGGCAGTCGCTATGAAGGGGAATTTAGGGACGGTCAATTTAACGGGGAAGGAGTCCGAGAATTTACCAATGGCAACCGTTATCAAGGACCGTTTGTCAATGGCAAACCCCAAGGACGCGGAACCCTAACCTTTGAGAATGGCAATCAGTATGAAGGGGAATTTGCCGATGGCAAATTTAATGGGGAAGGGGTGTTTACCTTTGCCAACGGGAATCGTTATTCCGGTACGTTTCAAGATGGTCAGTTTAGTGGTCAAGGCACGTACAGTTTTGCCAATGGCGATCGCTGTGAAGGGGAATTTTCCGATGGGAAGTTTCACGGGACCGGAAGCTGCACCTACGCCAACGGCGATCGCTACGAAGGCCAATTTTCTGAAGGTGAAAAACACGGAACCGGCATCTATATTTATGCCGACGGCACCCGCGTCGAGGGCAGTTGGCAAAATGGGGAACTGAGAAATTAGAGTAAAAACCCGCACCCTGAAGGACGCGGTTGGTTATCGGGGAGACCTAACCCCCCAGCCCTGTCAAGGTGGTAAGGATCTAATGACCCGTACAGCAAATCGTTATTTCTTCTAGGCTCCCACTGCTTGCGCCCGTAGGAGAGGGCGCAAGCATTGCGCCCCTACACATACCTTCCATCAGACCTTGAGGGTGCAGGTTGTTGCTAACAAATGGGTTGATTGCCTGGATTCACTGCATGAATGTCTTCCGTCCCGGATTCGGGCCACGATCGCCGATAGGATGCTTCTTCCGGTTTACCCCATCCTAGTTGCAGGAGGATTTCCAAGAAGTCGGATTTTTCCCATTTAAACAGGGTCGCCCATTCAGTTTTGAGGGCGATCGCCTCCACATCCGCTTTAGAAATTTGGCGATCGTTCAATCCATTATTGATCCGCAGATACAAATCCATTCCCTCGGTGACTTCTAACCAAAACGACAACAGAGCAGGTTTTGCCGCCTTCAGGGTCTCCAGGTCCTCCGGTAGCGCAATCAACTGATCATGGAGTTGAGGATAGGAGAGGGTTTTGCCTTTGAGGGTAATTTCATGGGAAATCAGACCCGACACCTGGTGCGATCGCTGATAATCATGCACGGCAGCCTTAAAATCCTGATAAGCCGTAAACTTTTGCAGACCTTCCGGTTTGAGGAACTGGTCAACCACCGAAAGCCCGATCGCCGGAGTCGCAGACAAGTTCAAACGCTCACCTCGCAAGCAAGCGCGGCGCTCCTGTTCTAAAATTTCGATTAACTCCTGCGTACTGTAGACCTTCGCCATCAGAACACCATCGGGTTGGACTTTACCGATAGTTTAACCCGGCTCAGGTACTCCAGGGGTGGGATAGGCTACCCAAATTCGGGGTAAATCTGGCGAGGCGACTGCCCCATAGCTGGGACCCCTCGCCCCCCTGTCTCAATTACCCCGTTCTACCATACCGTCCCATCAGTTCCACTGCCCCTAAAATATGACCTTCCATTGCCGATTTCACCTCCGCTTTGCTGGCCCCCGGTTCCAGACTGAGGAGAGTATCTAAGGCATACAGTTTGAAAAAATAGCGGTGGGTTCCTTCCTCTGGACAAGGTGCACTATATCCTAACGTGCCAAAATCATTTTTTCCCTGGACTCCGCCTCTGTCCAGTCTCGGTTCATTTGGCACTCCGTGAGGCAGGTGACGAATATTCGCCGGAATATCATAAGCCAGCCAGTGGGTTAAGCTGCGCGTAGCCACATCCGGGTCCTCCATAATCAGCACAAAACTAATTGTCCCAGGTGGGGGGGAGTCCCAACTCAGCGGTGGAGAACTCTTTTCACCATCGCAGGTATGTTCAAACGGAAGGGTATTCCCAATGAAAAAAGCAGGACTTTTAAATTCCATGACATTAATACAGTTGACGGTTAGCTCAGTGCGACTGGTGTTTTTATCAATCGTTCCATTTTAACGGCTCAGGAGATATCTGGCTGTCATGCCATCGACTCCCCGGGAAAACTTTCCCCTCTTCATCAACCTTGGATTGTCCAAGGGCGATCGCCTGATCCGCATCGGGACCCCTAGGTTTTTGTTCCCCATCTACCCCCCTTCCTCAAAGATCTAACTTCCGATAGATAGATGATACTTTCTTCAGTTAGAGAATCTTGACAATTGAATTGAGTTATCATTCGTATCATGAACCAAAAAGGTACTCAATAGAACGCCTTCGTCCCCTCCTAGAAAAGGTCAGCTAAATCGAGCAGACAATTTCCCCCGGGATGGAAGAAGGAGTTTCGGATAAAGCCTTCCCTTATTTGGACCCATACCACCTTTAAGCAAACTCATAA
Organism: uncultured cyanobacterium; assembly: GCA_963821735.1. Taxonomy (GTDB): domain Bacteria; phylum Cyanobacteriota; class Cyanobacteriia; order Cyanobacteriales; family Laspinemataceae; genus Laspinema. The sequence continues at coordinate 175,796 of CAWGFK010000027.1, read as the reverse complement.
GGAGTCTTAACGGACAACGAGTGGGTTTTGCTGCGGATTTATTTTTTTAAAAAAAGAGAGAACTTTAATGGCTAATGCGATTGAATTTAAGTTGTTTGCCCCCTATAATAAAGGGGCCGCACTGATCGGCTCGTTTTCCAAATGGGAAAACATTCCCATGGAAAAAGATGATCAGGGTTATTTTCGCACTTCAGTCAACCTCGAAGATGGAGTTTATGAGTATAAATTCCGAGTTCAGACTAACACCGAATATTTAGACCCGGATTCCTGGGTGTATGCGATCGACCCTTATGCCAAAGAAATTGATAAAACGGGGCAAAATGGGATCATCCGCATTAAAGACGGGCAACCGATTGTTGATACTTATGTTTGGCACCATGACCAAGTTCCCTTACCGAGTAATGGGGAGTTAGTCATCTATGAAATGCTAGTGGGTAACTTTTGTGGTCAGAAAGAGGACCGAGAACAAGGAAGTTTTGAAGCAGCGATCGCTAAATTAGATTACTTAGCAGATTTGGGGATTAATGCGATCGAATTAATGCCCGTCATGGCAGGAGACCAAGGCTGGGGTTATCTCGTCACTCACTATTTTGCCCCCGCCCCCCATTACGGTTCCTCCTTCGACTTAAAGCGCTTCGTTGATGAATGTCACGCCCGAGGAATTCGGGTGATTCTGGATATGGTTCTGAACCATTCCAATGATGAATCTCCCCTGTTAAAAATTGACCGAGATTACTGGTACTATCACCATAAGCATTATCCCGATGATGATAACAATTGGTGGGGTCCCGAATTTAATTACGACCATTATGATGAAAACTTAGATATTCGTCCCGCCTGGTCCTTTACCGGGGATGTCGTCCGCTACTGGATTCAAGAATATCATATTGACGGACTGCGTTATGATGCCTTGAGTCAACTCGCCAATTGGGAGTATTTACATTGGATTGCCAACCTTGCCCGAGAAACCGCTGGGGCTAAACCCTTTTATAATATCGGAGAACATATCCCTGAAAAGCCGAAATATGCCCGCTTTGAAGGACCGATGGATGGCTGTTGGCATGAAAGTTTTCACTACTTCTTAGTAGACTATATTTGCAATAATGATACCTTAGACCTTGAGCAACTTAAGGAAGTGCTAGATTGCAAAACCCAGGGGTATGAAGATTCCACCAATGTGATTAACTACCTCTCCAACCATGACCAAGACCGAATCCTCAACTTGTTAGGCGATCGGGGAATTTTTGATGATCATGCCTTTCGTCGGACTAAATTAGGGGCAGCAATTTTAATGACCACCGTCGGTATCCCTATGCTATGGATGGGTCAAGAATTTGGTCAAGATAGCTGCGAACATCCCAATCAAAGCTGTGAACTCAAATGGTATCTGTTAGACAACGAACGCAACCGCAGTTTGTTTGATTATTATAAAGGATTAATCGCCTTACGCAAGCAGAATTATGCCATTCAAAGTGAAAACATTGAATTTATCCACGAAAATCCCGAAGACCAAGTGATAGCTTATATTCGCTGGAATGAGGAAGGGTCCCGAGTGGTCGTCGTTGCCAATTTTTCCGGCAATTTTCTCGGAAATTATACCATTCCCGACTTTCCCGATAATGGAAAATGGCACGAATGGACGAGAAACTACGATATTGAATCGCAGGATAACCAATTAGTTCTCGATTTGGGTGAATATGAAGCCCAGGTCTTTGTGTGGAATCAGTAAGGGTTTGATTCGAGTCAATCTAACTCATTATGAACCGAACATTCAGGAGTGGGAGCATCTTGCTTCCTTTTTCTGCAAGACTGGACTTATGCAGATTTTGAGACTTTCCCAAAAATATAGAGGTGAATCGCGATTCGCCTCTATATTTTTGATTTAATGTTAAAGAAAGAAAGGAAAAAACAATTTCCAATTTAAGTCCAACATTCCCTACAGAATCGGCGACATTAAACGGGCCACACGCACCGCTAACCGAAACCAAAGTTTTCGATGGTCAAGTTGAGCATGATCCACTAAATAGGCATTATCAAAATCAGTTTTCAGCATCGTTTCAACATCGGCAACAAAGCGAGGATGCGCTACAAAAGCCATAATTTCAAAATTTAGTTCAAAGGAGCGATTATCTAAATTAATGGTTCCGACTCCGGCCAGAGTGCGATCGATGAGGAAGACTTTCTGGTGCATGAATCCCGGACGATAGCGATACACCTTAACTCCCGTGCGTTCTACTTCTGTGATATAGGATAAGGAAGCGAGATAAACTTGGAGATGATCCGGGCGATTGGGTAATAAGATTCGCACATCTACCCCACGCAATGCGGCCAATTTTAAAGCCGTGAGGACCGATTCATTCGGAACCAAATAGGGACTCGTGATCCACAAGCGACTCCGGGCGGCATTGATCAGACTCACCACAAACAGGGTACAAGCGGGGAGTTGATCTCCGGGACCCGTAGACACAACGATCGCCCTTTGATTCTCCGGATCCGGCTGAATCGTCCAATCCACCTCCGGAATTTCTCGAACCGCCCAATACCAATCTTTGAGAAAGGCAACTTGAACGCATTGGACCGAGGGACCTTTAAGTTCTAAATGAGTATCCCGCCAAGGACTCAGACGGGGGTCTTTTCCCAGATATTCTTTTCCCAGATTTAACCCCCCGATAAAAGCTTGTTTGCCATCAACGATTAAGATTTTGCGATGATTCCGAAAATTAATCTGAAATCGGTTTCGTCTCCGTTTGGTACTATTAAAGGAAGTAACCCAAACTCCACTGCTTCTGATTTCCCGTAAATATTCAGCAGAAAGGGCATAACAACCAATCGCATCATAAATAAAATAAACCCGAACTCCTTCCCGCGCTTTGGTAATCATTTTTTTCTTAAAAGCATTACCAATTTCATCCTCCCGGACAATATAAAATTGAATTAAAATGTAATCTTTCGCGGCATCCATCGCCCTGAGCAGCGCGGGAAAAGTTTCGGTTCCATCAATGAGTAAATTCGCCGCGTTCCCGGACGTAAAGGGGAGTTTGGTCAACTCATCGGCTAATTTAGCAATCTCCGTAAACTGGTCCGGTTCAGCAGAGGAAAATTCTCGAATATCCTGATAAACTTGTTGAATAATCCTCCGATATTCGCGGTCAGCATAGCGATGAGCATCGGCATATCCATTAAATTTGTGATTTCCAAACACCCAATACAGGGGAATGGCAATAAATGGAAAAGTACACAGAGAAATAGCCCAAGCTACCGCACCCCGGGACGATCGCACCGTCATGACTGCATGACCTGCCGTCATCAATCCCACTCCATAAAAGGCGACGATGATTGCAGTCGCCAGTGCCATATAGTTTAAATCCACAGTTTCCCTATTTAACGCATCTTATTCTGCTCTCTCTTTTCTAGGTTACAGGACAAGGGCCAATTCCACGACCATCGGTTTATGATCCGAGGAGTAGAGTTTATCTAAAACCTTTGCCGTCTGTAGTTTGGGCGTTAACCCGCGATAAAAAATATGATCTAAAGGCGGCGACCCCAAAAATGTTTTTAGTTTAGCCTGTTCCTGTCTCGAAAACTGCACCGGGATTAAATTGAGTCGGTTTGCCATCAACTTCAATAAATTAAACCGCCCTTGACTCCAGGTATTAAAATCTCCACACATAATCAACGGTTCCCGGCGATCGCCTAAAATTACTTCTAGTTTCTGGAGTTGAGATTTAAACTTATTGATGTTAACAAAATTAATGGCATGAGTATTCACCACTAATAATTTTTTTCCCGTTTCCTGTAAAGGATATTCAGAAATCAGCGACACCTTCGGAGTATTGGTAACGGGTTCAATTTCGGAAGTCAGAATGGCTCGACTTGTAACCGGATGCACTTTAGAGGCCGTTAAAATTCCACAATAAGTATTGTAATAAGCATCGATAAAATTTGGAGCAAACCTCCATCCCATTGACTCTAATGCTAAAACTTTTTGGGTGTTTTTATTTAATTCAATTTCTTGAAAGCAGATTAAATCAGGCTGATGGCTCTCGACAATGCTATAAAAATCCGTAGCCCATTTAGAACTATTATTATTTTTAGCAACATTCCAATTGAGGATTTTGATACCCTTTCTCGCAATAACCGACTCCGAAAAATTATCCTGAAACAGGACGGTTTCCTGAATCGGAATAAAGCGGTTAGGGGAGAGCAGCCCCGAAAAGGGAAATTGATTGTCCATCGGAATCCATTGGTAACTGTTACAAATTTAAGAAGTAAAGCGAAATTAAACCTAACTTAAATCCGCCCCGCCCCTGATAAAGGGCATCCACCTAACTCATTTTAACAATTCATTTAGGGTCGTTCTATTCCGGTTCATCGTAACCGATCGCCCCGGGAAATCGCCTCTACCAACAGTCAGGTATTGTCCCCCAAAACTGCGACTGCAAGGGGCAAGCTCCAGAGGATTGAGAAAGGGCAAAGCGGGAACCTTTGGCTTTAGGGCTTCCAAATTTTCCCCGTTGCAGAAAGCAACTCATCCTGATTCCAAGTGGTGACGCAGGATGGGTTTTTCGGGTCGGGTTCACACAGATAAATTTCATCCCCGGGATAGTTGAGCACGCGCAAACCGCTTGAGCGCAACATTGCCTCCACTGCGGCATGATTGGCAATCCACCAATTCGTAGGATCTCCAGAAAAACGGTCTTCAATAAACGCCATTTTCGGCCAACCCGGTTGGTGCAATGCCTCCCGATCATGAATCGGGCGATCGCTCGTATCTTCCCACACTTCTGTTCCCGGCAAAGTCAGAGTTTGAAACACTAACAATCCCTTCACCTTTTGCGCCACAATATCTAAGGCTAATAACGGATAGCGCAGGTGATAAAACACCCCCATAAATAACACTAAATCAAAGGTTTCTTCAACCTGGGCCAAATCATAAACCTGCATTTGTTTGAACGCTACCCGTTCCTCCAGACCAAATTGCGATCGCGCCCAATTTGCTTGAGCGAGATAGTGGGGGTCGAGGTCAATCCCCGTCACCCTCGCCCCCCGTTTGGCGAGTTCAAAGCTATAAAACCCGGCATTACAGCCAATATCCAGCACCTTCCACCCGGCTAAATCTTCCGGCAAGTGAGGGGCGAGTTGTTCCCATTTAAACCGAGGAAAGTCACCGAGGAAGTGTTCTGGAGCCGTTTGGGTGCCATCGGGGAGATGGAGGTTATGGAACCAAGGTGCAAGATTGGCGATCGCCTGGGGTATCGATTCCCCCAAATTCGCCGTTTCTAAGTTGAGTTGATTTGTCATACCGCTGTCAATATTATCAGGCTAATCAAGAATTGATTTCTCACCCTAACAAGTCCATTCCCCTCCCTGTCATTCCCCTAAAGTTAGAGATTTGATGAGGTTACGAAATTATATTCTGAGCTGCCACCAGGTGAGTTTCCAGTTCTGCCGCCCGATGAGCGGCAGTATGTTCCGCCAAAACCCGCTTCCGAGCGCGATCGCCCACCGCCTGCCGTTCCGATTCTGGCATTTGCTGTAAATAGTCCAAAACCTCTGCCGGACTCTCTGCCACCAGAATTTCGCTCCCAATTTCCAAAATGCTCCCCAACCCTTCCCAGCGATCGCTGACGATAGGCGTTCCACAGGCGGCTGCCTCAAACAGGCGTACACTGGGGGAATATCCAGCCCGCACCATATCCGCCCGAGTCACATTCAGGGTAAAGCGTTGACGATTATAAAACTCACGATGGTCCGAGGGCGGTAAATGCTCGATGCGCTTGACATTGCTCGGCCATTGTATATCAGCAGGATATTGAGGACCCGCTACCACAAAACTCCCCGATGTCCATTGCTGTGCCGGTTCAATTAGCAAGCGATGGAGGACTGGTTGGCGATCGTCGCTGTAAGTTCCCATATAACCCAAATCCCAGGGGCGATCGCCCGGTTCGGGATAATATAACGTCGGGTCCACGGAACAATACAAAGCTCTCGCCATCGGCGAACCGTACTGCTGCTCAATTCGCCGGAGGGTGGGACCGCCAGTAAAGGATAGATACAGATGATATTTAGGAATTAACTCCGATGCGAGATATTCTGTATCTCCCCGTTCTAACTTAGCCAGAGTCACGGGGGTATCGATGTCATAGAATGCCGCCACCCCTTGAGCCGTAGTCGTTACCCATTCCCCCACCTGCACCCCTTGCGGCAAATAAGAGCCGACGATTACGCAATCAGCATCGCGCACCGATTGGCTATAAGTTTCCTCCAGTTCATCCAGACTAGAATACAAGTGAGTCCGCCCATAGGGAGGTTCGGGTAAATCTCGATTGGCAGCATACCAGGGAACATCCCGTTCTAAGAATAAAACATCGTGACCCCGAGCGACTAATTCACGAATTAATCCGCGATAAGTCGTGGCGTGTCCATTTCCCCAAGAGGAAGTAATTGACAGTCCTAAAAAAACAAGTTTCATGGTAATCAAGTGACAGCTTTAAAAAATCGAATTAGTTGGATTCAGTAGCAATAATTTAATTCAACTCTTGCCGAGAGAGACAGCAAAGGGGGAAATTTTTTAAAATTACAATTGGAGAAGACTCGCCACTTTTCCGGTAAGAATCGATTCGACTTGAGCCGCTCGATGAGCATAGGTATGTTCGGCTAAAACCCTTTTTTTGGCTGCATCTGAAATGCTTTGAGCGCGTTCGGGAGAAAGGGAATCTAAAATCTCAGCGACGGCTTCGCCATTGTCAGCCACGAGTATTTCTGAGTCCGGTTCTAAAAAGAGTTCGATTCCCTGCCAGCAGTCGGTAATTAAACAAGCCCCGGCACCAGCGGCTTCAAAAACCCGAGTTGCAGGAGAAAACCCATACTTTGCCATACTCGCCCGACTAATATTTAAAACTGCTTTTGCGGTACAGTTAAACGCATTGTGGTCTCGGGTGTAAACATGACCCAAATAATGGATATTATCCGGCATCGGTTTATCATGCCAACCATTGCCGCCAAGCAAAAATTGAGAGTGAGGCAGTTGTGCGGCAGCCTTGATAAAAAATTCCTCAACTCGCGCCTCGCGATCGGGGAGACGATTGCCTAAAAAGCCTAAATCACAGGCAAATCGCGGGTCTGGGGGGACGGGGTGATGAGTCTCTGGATCGAGAGCATTATAGACGGGAACACATTCTTTGGCACCAATGCCTGATAAGCACTCACCACAGGTTCTCCACCGCCATAGGTGAGAATGAGGTCATAGTTGGGAATTAGAGTGCGAAAGGGGTCGGTGGGGTTGTCGTGAACGCGATCGAGGGTTGCGGCTGCATCTACATCCCAAAAGGCGATCGCATTGTTGGGTTTTTTGAGGTCTAAAACAGCGGATTCTAAGAACTCATCAAAAACCCCAACCCCGCTGGCTTTGACTATCAAATCGGCGGTTTTAGCCGTCTCTAATGCCTGAGTCACCCCCGGTTCAGAGGCTTCATATACAACAACTTTGACCCATTCTGGATCGGGAATATCCCGATGCTGTTGACGTTCAAAAGCATCGGGTTCATAAAAGGTAATCTGATGTCCACGACGGCTTAAAGCGCGCACGATGCCGCGATAGTAGGTGGCGGCACCATTCCAATAGGCAGAGACAATGCTTGATCCAAAAAATGCAATATTCAATGATTGGGTCATGACTGTTTATTAAGATGTTTTTTTAGGTGGGATCCGCCTCCAGTCCCCTCCAGCCCTCAAATATGGGATGATTTTCCCTCGATGTCAAGATAGTGAGTCCTGATAGGGTCTGTAGGATGGCGACGGAACCCGGGGCAGTCGGCCCCTGAATCTTCTATGTACTCAGAATAGCACCCCATAAAAAGACCCCCTCAACGCTCCGGCCCCTGGGGGCCACGGATAGACTTGAGAGAGGAGGAAGATTTAATGAGTTAGAGTTTCGGTCACCTATCCTCTGAAAACTCTCGTCTTGGCACAGGGAGAGCTGATTAGGGACCTCATAGGCACAAACCCGACAACCCTTAGCCTCTGTAATTAGAGGGATTATCCTCCACAACGGTACTTTTTTCCCGGAATAGGGGCTGCACCCTCTGAAAAAACTGGGTTAATCCGGATAACTCATCGGTCCTGTAGTAAGATATCTTATAAATGGAGCAAAATTCTAGGATACCCTCTGAAACGGAGGAACTATCCGAGGATAACAGAGTCTCTGTTATTGTATCGTTCAAGGGGCAGTAAATCGGTGTTTTCCCGCGAGTTCCTAACTCAGATCGCTCATCAGCATCAGCTTTCTCCCGATCAGGAGCGAGTCTTTTTGCTACGGTTTGCCGAGGATCAGGATTATGAAGATATTGCCGAACAGGTAGAAACTTCAAAAGGAGCCTGCCTCAAACGGATGGGTCAAGTTTATAAAAAATTTGGCATTGAAGGGGGGACTCGCGGGAAGGAAAGCGAACTGCGAGCATTTTTGGATCAACGCTGGGTGCAACATCGCGCCTCGGTGTTACCCGGTTTGGAGGTGAATCTCGGTTCGCCAACCGCCAGAGGTGCAGACTCCCGGGTGTTATCGGAGACAGCAAGTGCGATCGCCTCTGTCTCGTCTCCGGCAATGGTGAGTCGGAAAGTTGCCCTATTTTTCGGCGATCGCCAACCGGATGAACGACTACTCGACCCTTTAAAACGGGCGATCGCCAGTGCGGGTCATCAACTGATCCTCGCGGGGGTTCATCCCCAGTCAGGAGAGAACGGATTGGGACAACTGCAACAGGAACTCCAAGCTTGCGATCGCTTGTTACTGTTGCTCTCCGGACAATCCGCCTTTAGTGACCTATTAATTGAAGAAGTGCGCCTCGCCCGAGAAGTGCGAGAGACCCGCAAAGATGGCACACTGGATATGTTCGCGATTCGGATCAATTGGCCGACGGATTCTCCGGTAAGCTATGATCTGCGAGTTTTATTACAAGGTGTACCCCAGCGCGAGTGGCGATCGCCCACGGATACCCCGGCGATCGTCAGCGAAGTGCTACAGGCGATCGCTACGGGTAATCTCCCCCGGCAAGTTGCGGTAGAATCTGCCGTCATCAGCGCCTTAACCCCCACCTGGGAAAGTGCCGATGGTCGTCCCTTACCCTTTGCTGGACCGGAACTCCCGGAAGGACAAGTGGATTTAGCCTCTCCCTTTTACGTCAATCGTAGCCCGATCGAAGAGCGCTGTTATGAAATGATTTTGCAACCCGGTGCGCTGATTCGGATCAAAGCACCGCGACAAATGGGCAAAACTTCTTTAATGGCTCGCATTCTCAATCATGCGGCCAATCATGGCTATCGTCCGGTTCATTTGAGCTTTCATTTAGCTGATAAAGGGGTATTTGCCAGCCTAGATAAATTCTTACAATGGTTCTGTGCCTATATCGGTCAGCAGTTACAACTCCCCAATCAACTTCCCGAATATTGGGATGATTTTTTAGGCAGTAATGTCAACTGCAAATCCTACTTTGAAGACTATCTTCTCCCAGAAATTAACACCCCTTTAGCCTTATGTCTCGATGAAGTAGACCGGGTGTTTCAACATCCGGATATTGCCGATGACTTTTTTGGCTTATTGCGAGCATGGCACGAAGAATCAAAACGGCGCGAGATTTGGAAAAAACTTCGCTTAGTCGTGGTTCATTCCACTGAAGTTTACATTCCCATGAATATCAATCAATCCCCCTTCAACGTGGGATTACCGATTGAATTACCGGAATTTACCCCAACTCTCGTCCAAAATTTAGCCCAGCGATATGGAATCAATTGGTGCGAAACAGACGTCAATCGTCTCATGAATATGGTAGGAGGACACCCCTTTTTAGTGCGGTTGGCGCTCTATCATATCGCTCGACAAGACATTACCCTAGAAACCCTCTTAAAAACTGCTCCCACTGAAGCTGGTTTTTATAACGACCATTTGCGGCGTCATCTCTGGAATTTAGAACAACACCCGGCATTGGCTAGAGCCATGAAAGAGGTTGTTTTCAGTCCAAATCCGGTGCGCTTGCCCTCAGAACAGGCGTTTAAATTACACAGCATGGGGTTAGTTAAGTTTCAAGGAAATGAGGCCGTTGAACGATGTGATTTATATCGCCAGTATTTCCGCAATCGACTCGATGAATAATTGAGATTCAGGTGCCTTTTGCCATAGTCGGGCCAGTTATATTCGAGGAGCTGATAAGTTTCCATGACTCTCAAACATCTAACCGAAATTATCATGATGGTAGCGTTGGCAATCCCTGCGTGTTTTACTCCGGCAGTTCATTCTCAAACCGTGAGAGTTTTTCCGGATAACTGCTCTAGGGAAAACCACCAAAACTTAACGCTATCTTCTGGCTTAGGTGCAGACAGTCGAGGGTCTGATAGGGGTCAGGGGGTGCAGCCCGCCGTGCCATCAGCAGGTCCTGAAACCTGTTCCGGGGTGTCATCAGGGGAGTGGAAAACCCAGACCCTAAATCAAGGGTTAGTACAGAGTAAACAAAGTAAAGATGCTTGTGCTATTTCCGGAAGAATTTATGGAATTGACCGCCAGAATTCCCGAGGAATTTATGTGGTGGTGATTGACCCCAATACCGATAATGCTTTAGCGAGATTTCCGGCTTATGCTAATGGCCCCAACCAACCGAATTATGAATTTTCACTGATGCGACCGGGGCGTTATTTATTGAGTGTTTTTCAAGACCGGGCTGGAACATTGGTTCCTTTTAGAACCCGACCCAGTGAACGATTAATTAACTGTAGTCGGGGGAGTGAGTTGGAAGAAACGGACTTTGAGTTGCCGTAAATCACCGGGGTGAAACCGGACGGAAGGGTTTTCGAGGTTGTTCAGGGTTAAAACCGAGGGCCAATGCAGGTAGAGACGGGTGACTGGATGAATAAAAAACTGACGACCATGTATTATCAAGTCGGGGGAAGTTTACCGCCAGATTCTCCGACTTATGTGGTCCGTAAAGCCGATCGCGAACTGTATGAGAATCTCAAGGCGGGAGAGTTTTGCTATGTCCTAACCTCGCGGCAAATGGGTAAATCCAGCTTGCAACTGCGGACCATGCAAACCCTCCAAGCGGAGGGATGCGCTTGTGCGGCGATCGATTTATCGGCGATCGGGAATAAAGACGTGACCCCGGTGCAGTGGTATAGCGGGATTATTCATACCCTGGTCAGTTATTTTAATTTGTTCAGTCGCCAGGAGTTTAGAACCTGGTTGCGCGATCGCGACGAGCTTTCCCCAGTCCAACGCTTGCATGAATTTATCGAGTCAGTTCTGCTGGTGCGGATGTCGGAAAATATCGTCATTTTTATCGACGAAATTGATAGCGTTCTGGGCTTAAATTTTCCGATTGATGACTTTTTTGCAGCCATTCGGGCTTGTTATAATAAACGAGCGCAAAACCCCGAATACAAACGACTTACCTTTGTTTTACTCGGTGTGGCAACCCCCACGGAGTTGATTCAGGATAAAAGTCGCACCCCGTTTAATATCGGGCGAGCGATTCAAATTGAGGGATTTAAACTCCCGGAAGTGCAACCGTTGGCGGAGGGATTAGAACCCGGGTGTTCTCGCCCGGAGGTGGTCCTGAAAGAGATTTTAAACTGGACCAATGGACAACCGTTTTTGACCCAGAAACTCTGTCAGTTGGTGTTAGCGGCGCAGAGTCCAATTGAGGCGGGGATGGAGGCTGAACGGGTGGAACAGTTGACCCGATCGCAAATTGTGGAGAACTGGGAATCCCAGGATGAACCCCCCCATTTAAAAACCCTACGCGATCGCCTGTTGCGAAATGAACAAAAGGCCAGTCGGCTATTAGGACTCTATCAGCAAGTGTTACTCTCCGGAGAACTCCCGGCTGATAACAGTCCGGAACAACTGGAATTGCAGCTATCCGGTTTAACCCTGAAGCGCTATTCTAAATTAACCGTTTATAACCCCATTTATGCCTTAGTTTTTAATGAGCAATGGGTCGAACAGGCATTAGCGGATTTGCGACCTTATGCCGAAGCGTTATCCGCTTGGGTGGCGTCGGATTACCAGGATGAATCGCGACTGTTGCGGGGACAGGCGTTACGGGATGCTCAACAATGGGCGACGACCCATAGTTTAAGCGATCGCGACTATCAGTTCCTCGCCGCCAGTCAAGAGGTGGAAAAGCGCGAGGTCCAAAAAGCCCTAGAAGCCGAGAAAAAAGCGATTCACCTGTTAGCGGAAGCCAACCAAAAACAGATAGAAGCCAATCGCATTTTAACCGAAGCCCAACAACAAGCCAATCGGATGCTCAAACGCGCCTATTGGGGGATTACGGGACTGGTCATTCTGGCCGTCATTATCGTCTGTCGCGGCACGGTTGCCTTAAAAGAAGCCCAAAAAGGAACGTTAATTGAGCGCCAAGGGGCGAATGCTTTAAAGTGGTTTGAATCCGAAGGGGTGGAACTCGAAGCCTTGTTACTGGCGATGCAAGCAGGACAAGATTTAAAAGCTCTGGTCAAGGGCGATCAACGCTTGACTAATTATCCCACGATTAGCCCTTTGTATGCATTACAAACCATCCTCCACCAAATCCATGAAAAAAATCAACTCAGAGGACATCAAGGTGCAGTTCGCAGTGTCAGCTTCAGTCCCAATGGAGACTTTTTAGCCACGGCTGGAGAAGATGGGCGAGTGGAACTTTGGACGCGGGCGGGGGAGCATCTGCGGACTATTGGAATTCATAAAAGTGCTGTGGATAGCGTGAGGTTTAGTTCCGATGGTAAGCGAGTTGCCACGGCTTCCGAGGATGGAACGGTCCAAATTTGGCAACGGGATGGCACTCCGATTGGGGCGATCGCCACCGAAACCGAAGCCATTGATAGCGTGAGTTTTAGTCCCGATGGTACGCGCCTTGCTACCGCTTCAGAAAGTGGCACAGTCCGAGTCTGGAATCAGCAAGGAAAGTTGCTTAATGAAATAGGAAGCGTGAACCGTCAAATTAATACCGTGAGCTTTAGTCCAGACGGAGAACACTTTGCCACTGCTGAAGTCGAGGGAACCGTGCAAATTTGGAATCTAAATGGCCAACGTCAAGCAACTTTGACCATTCCCACTACTCCCCGCCAAGAGTTCAGTTCTACCCCCGATGCTCAACCATCAGTCAACAGCATGACCTTTAGCCCCAACGGGGAATTATTAGCAACCGCTGGATTTGATGGGACGGTGAGAATTTGGAACCTATCGGGTCAAGAAATCTCGGAGTTTAACACCGCTCAAAGTGCCGTCAATAGCATGAGTTTTCATCCCAATGGGGCGGAAATTGCCATTGTTGGATTTGATGGCAAGGTGCGTCTGTGGACATTGGAGGGGGTATTACTCCAGCAATTTAAAGGCGATCGTCATGATCGAATTACCAGCATGACTTTTAGTCCCGATGGAGCGCGTTTAGTGACTGGAGGAGTGGATGGAACCGTCCGACTCTGGGATATTTCCCGCCAGGGCAATCAGCCCTTTACCCTAACTGAAACTCCCAGCAACTCCCCCTTATCCCAGAAATAAAACCCTAGACCCAAGTAATTCACCTAAAATGATGGTGCGATCGGCTAAAATCCCGTTAGAAAATCAATTTCTTAGAATCGGATTTAGCCCCGATGGTGAACGGTTCGCCACGGCTCAACCCGATGGAACGGTGCAAATTTGGACCCGTTCCGGTCAAGCGGTGATTCCCCCCTTTCAAGCCCATCAAAGTCGGATTTCTACCCTCAGTTTTAGCTGGGATGGAGAGACTCTCGCCACCGCAGGGGAAGATGGAACGGTTCGCCTTTGGAATCAGTTGGGTCAACCTCTTCAGCCAGAGTTAAATCATAGCCGAGGGGAAGTTAAAAGCCTGAGTTTTAGTTTTGATGGACAGCGAATTGCCTTCGCCAATGGACCGGGACAATTACAAATTTGGAATCTCTCGACTAACCAAGTCGATGAAATTCCCTTTCCCTACGGCCAAATTAGTAGCATTAGCTTTAGTCCGGAGGGTGACCGGCTGGCGATCGCCTCTGCTGATGGCAAAATTCGCTTATGGACTCTATCCGGTGAAGAACTGGATAAATTTAACAGTGATACTCGGTGGGTCACCAGCCTAAGTTTTAATCCCACCGGACAACTTCTAGCCACGGCTGGAACGGATGGAACGGTGACGGTTTTCTTACTCACGGGCCAACTTTCAAAACAAGTTTTAGCCAAATTTAAAGCGGATGAAACTGATGTTTTGAGCATGACCTTTCTCTCAGAGGGTCAAGGGCTGGTCACGGTGGGAACGGACAATACACTGAGGTGGTGGCGCATCAAAGAATTAGATGAATTGCTGGCAACGGGATGTAATTGGCTGACGGATTATTTAAAAGCCCATCCCCAAGCCCAAGCGGACCTCCCTATTTGCCAGCAGCCCTAAACGTTATCCACGGTTGAAGTTTTATTGGTCTCATCTTTGTCCGGATTTTACTTGAGGAATTGTTATGTTGGTTTGGCAAATTTTTAAAATCAATCCCCGGTGTCGAAGTGATTGAGGGTTAACTCCAACCCCACCTTTTAGCAAATTCCCATTCTGAGCGTTGTTCACGCGACTGAACCTTTTTTATACTACACCCAAGGAAATTACCATGATCTCCAATTTAACTTTGTCTCCCCTTCCCATCACCAAAACCCCCCTCCGGGAAGTCCTTTCTCCCCGTTATGTTCCCAACCCCACTCCTGTGGAAGTCCCCAGAACCCTCCCCAAAGAGGCGGTTACCTCTCACCTCACTTGGCCTGCGGATACAGAATTGCTCGGGTTAGTCTTTGAAGTGACCCCTCGGGCAGCGGATTATCTGTACGCGCAGTACACCATTGGATTGCACGCTTGGTTTTTAGACCAAGTGCGACAAGCTGACCCGGAACTGTCCGCCTATTTACATGATGTCCAAACGGAAAAACCCTTTACCCTATCCGGTTTAGAAGGCAAATTAGTCTCCTGCGGGAAAGATTTTCAACTGCAACCGGGAGAAACCTATCGCTGGTATGTGACGGCGCTTTCTAAACCCGTGGTCCAGTTTTTGCAACAGTGGGTGAAGCAGTTACCGGAGACGATCGCCTTACGGAAAGCACCGTTAGAAATTAAGTCCTGCAAAATTTCGATTTCGCCGACCACCTATCGGCAATTATTCGCCTCCCAAGACATGAATTCCTCCACTCTGCAACTGAGTTTTATAACCCCGACCAGTTTCCGTCGGAAGAAACATCACTTCCCCTTGCCGGTCCCAGCCAATGTTTTTCATAGTTATTTGCGCCGGTGGAATGATTTTTCAGGGATGAATGTCGATCGCGACCTGTTTTTAAAATGGGTCGAGGAATCGGTATTAATTCACCGTCACGAATTGCAATCGGCGAAAGTGGCCGCTGGTAAAAAAGGCATGGTCACCGGATTTACCGGATTGGTGGAATTTGGATTATCTCGCCAATCGGGAGAAGTCCCGGAATTCGAGCGGCTATTCTATACCTTGGGACAATTTGCCCCCTATTGTGGAACCGGACATAAAACCACCTTTGGGTTAGGTCAAACCCGCTTAGGATGGTCCGTTGAGGAAGCGATTCCGATTCCTTCTATCCAAGGAATGTTAGCCGAACGGATTGGGGAATTAACAGAATTATTCATCAGCCAACGTAAGCGCAAAGGCGGCGATCGCGCTCGGGAAATTGCCGAAACCTGGGCCACCATCCTGGCCCGTCGTGAATTAGGGGAATCCTTACAGGCGATCTCCTCGGATTTACAAATGCCCTATCAAACGGTCAAAACTTATGCTAAATTAGCTCGCCGAGCTTTAAAAGTTTAGCAGAATTTGATGTCTATTCCATCAATTCTGTAGGGACATAGCCAGGTTATGTCCCTACTTTTTTCTATAACCTTTGTCAAAGCTTCGTTTAATTAAATCCTTCATTTATACCCGTTTTTAAACTGATAAAATAGTTAGAATCAGACAAGTGTGAGCATCTTGCTCGCTATTTTTATCCCAAACTCATTTAGGGTCGCTATCGTTAGGTCTCTATCCAGCAATCAAGGGAATTTGGCTATCCCCTGATTGCGCTAACATCCCATTGCACTGGATTTTTTTTGTTACAGGATGTCAAATCCTGCTTCCCCTAATGCGCGATCGTAGATATCGACGGTATGGAGTGCGATCGCCCATTCCCGAAGATACTCAAAGTCTAAATCCTCATTCTGAACCTTCAGCATCCAGACAAGATCCCGCCAGAGTTGATCTCCATTGCGATCGCTATCTCGATAGGCGATGAGTTTTTCCAGAAAAATATCTTCCAAGGAAGGTATCCACAGCGATCGTTCGGGGTTCAGTTGCACTGTGATCGACTTGCGCCGACTAAATAGGGACTGCCAAAACGATTCATCTTTTAACAGCAACAAATTCACCGCAATATTCGTCTCTTTATGGACTAAGGTAACCCCGGATTGCGCCCGAATCGCTTCTCGCATGGCCGCTTCTGTTACCTTAAAATTGGGTTCAACCGCCTCAAACAATCCCCGCAACTTATCCCGACGCAAATCAACAATCAGGGCGATAAAACTGGGAAGCTGGCGGTCGGTTTTGAGCGCATTAGCTAACCCACTTTCCGTCACATAAGGGATTGCCAATTGTTCAAAAATTTTAACCAGTTTTAAAATAATTTTAATCGGATCGGCAATAGACACAGATTCTCTCCTATTTTTGGGGGTTTATTGTAAGTCAAATCCTCATCTAATCTTATCCTATTCCCCTGTGAAACCGTCGCTAATTTATTCGATTCTTCATCAATAGGCCCGCTTCTAGCTCGCGAGTGTAGTGGTGTCGTAAAAAGTAAAAGAAGTGGGAGCATTTGGGTCCCTTAGTGTCGTCGGTCAGCCGATGCTCCCACGGATGAATCGTCGGGTCAGAATGGTTGAGACTCGCTCTATACTCCCCCTACATTCGGAGGTTGATTAGGCTTCAATCACCACCCGCAGGTTGCCGCGTTTTTTGGTAACTCGGCAGGCGGTAGTGGTTCCGGACCGCTCAAATTCTAAATCGAGGAGGGTAGAACCGACGCGCAGATTCTGCATGGACAGACATTCGATCGCCTCTGGTAGGGCGGGGTCAATAATTCGCAGATAATTTCCCGGCGCATCCGGCACCAGATTCGCCATTGTATGAATAAACTGGAAAATACTGCCACTCGCCCAAGCTTGGGGAGAACAAGCAACGGGATACTGAACGGGTTCATTACCCTCGCTGCGATCGTACCCGCAGAACAGTTCTGGCGGGCGTTGATAAGGCTGCATGATCGTCATATCCAAGATACTTTGGGTCACTTCTAGGGATTGATCAATGTACCCTTGCGATCGCAATCCTAACGCAATCAAAGCATTATCGTGAGGCCACACCGACCCGGTATGATATCCCATCGGATTATACGCCGGAGATAAGCGGCTGAGGGTACGAATCCCCCACCCACTAAACAGATCCGGTGCCAGGAGTCGTTCCGCCACACTTTGGGCCTTTTCTGGGGTAAAAATGCCCAAATTCAAACAATGGCCCGGATTGGAGGAAATGCCATCGATGGGTTTGCCTTCTCCATCCAAGGCTAAGGCGCAGAAATCCAGATCGGAAACCCAAAAATCCCGGTTGAAGCGGGTTTTCAGGTTGCGGGCTTCTTCTTCCCACCGTTCGGCCAAATCCAGGCGTTTTTTCAAGCGGGCGAGTTCGCTAAGACGCTGTTTGGCCGCATACACATACCCTTGCACTTCACATAAAGCGATCGGGGGGTTGGCTAATTTGCCATCGCGATCGACGATGCAATCATTGGAGTCTTTCCAGCCTTGGTTCGCCAATCCGCGATTGGATTTACAGGCGTAGGTGAGATAACCCGTCGCTTCTATCTCGCGGTCAATCCATTCCATCGCGGCGATCGCATTTGACCAGAGGCGATCGAGGGTATCGCGATCGTGAGTCCAAGCATAATATTCCGCATACAGCATCAACCATAGCGGCGTTGCATCAACGGTTCCATAATAGGGGGTATGGGGAACTTCATTGCATCGCGCCATTTCCCCTAAGCGGATTTCATGTAAAATTTTGCCCGGTTGTTCATCCCGCCATTCATCCCAGGTTTTGCCTTGATATTCCGCCAAAATTTCCAGGGTCGATCGGGCGATCGCCGGGTCTAAAATCAGGGTTTGAGATGCAGCAATAATCGAGTCTCGTCCAAATAAGGTAGAAAACCAGGGAATTCCTGCTGATAGCGCTTTCCCTTTCCCCCAACTTTGCCGCAGCAAATAAATATCTTGTTCCGCTTGCGCGATCGCCTCATTGATGGCTTTATTATTGGTGCGAATCCGCGTCGCAGAATTGCGCCATTCTTCCTCTTCCATCAAAACTGAGGCTTTGGCCTGAGTCAGGCTTCCTGGGGTATTTCCAGCGGTTGTAGGCCGGTTGTCCGTGAGCAGTTGCAGGCGATACCCGAAGACTTGGGTTTCGTGAGGGTCCAATTCTAAGTTCCAAACGGCAGTATATCCCTGTAGATAATCCGGTTGGCGATGGACAAAATTGATGCGTGATTCCATCACCGAACCGTCCAGTCCTTTATAGGCTAACATCAGTTCCTGGGGAGGGTTCATCCCCGAAGAAGTGAGCGATCGCCCGGGGGTATCTTCGGCTTTCATCAGTTCAGGACTCTCCCCAAATTCCCCTGCACCATTGCCATTGTGTGACCCATTGTTCGGTTTGTCCTGGCGCAAAAGCTGGCCGCGTCCTTCCCGGCTAAATCCCCGAATTTCAAACAAGTCTACAAAATCAGCCCCAAAGCTGAGGGTGAGTTGAAATTTCACCGGCTGAGTGTTATAGTTTGTTACCTTGAGTTCTTCAAACAATCCGCCATTCAAGATAATATCTCGTTGAATGCCGATTGTCTCCGCCCGAATGCGATCGCCAATCCGGGGATTGGCGCACAATACAGACATTGCGAATCCCTTGCGAGCATTACTACTCAGCAGAATGGGGGCATGACCCTCAATTTGCAGTTCTAACCGACTTAAAAAGCGGGTATCGTGGCAGAACAAACCCATGCTGCCTTGACGTTCGTCCGTCAGCAAACCCGCAATATTGCCGATGGTATCGGTAATTAAAAATAGGTCGTCATCTTTGAGGGTGAGGGTCGGTTGGGGGTGTTCACTCACCACACTCGGCCATTGGGCGATCGCTGTTGCTTCGGCGGGAACGAATAATTTCCCTTCGATTTCTACGGTATCTGACATAATCCTCAGACTTGCGCGTACACATTAAAAAGGCAGTCGCAGAAATTTAGACTGAGCCAAATTTTTTACGACCGCCTGTTTTATTATAGCTTTCTATTTGAGGATGACTGAGGGGGGTTAGCAATCGGGTTTCTTCAGACTATTGGGGTGATTCGCCACAATTTTGGTGAACTGAGATCTTGCACCGTTGGCAACACCCAGCGGGGGATTGATCCCCCGCCGGGTGTGGCTACCCCACAAAGCGAGTTTTTTGTCCTATATCTCTGGATAGATTTGGTGTCGTTGGCAACTTAGGCCACACTCAGACGACTGCTGAAGACCTTACCATTTTTGGTGAAGCGTTCCGCCAGGATTTGCTGATACACCGCTTCATACCCCTCGGTCATGCGGGCTACACTGAAGTGGGACAGGACGCGATCGCGACAGTCGTAACGGTTCAATGCTACCGCTTGATCAATTGACGCAATGCATTCTTCCACCGTCCGGCACAAAAAGCCGGTTTTCCCGTGGGCGATGACTTCGGGGGTTGACCCCATTTCCATTCCAATCACAGGAGTTCCCGTTGCCATTGATTCAATCATCACCAACCCAAAGGGTTCGCGCCAGGTAATCGGGAATAACGTGGCTACCGCGCCTCCGAGTAACTCACATTTCTGAGCATGGTTGGCTTCTCCTAAATATTGGATTTGCTCGCCGTCAATCTGGGGTGCAATTTCCCGCTCAAAAAACTCGCGATCGACCTGATCGACTTTCCCCGCCATCTTTAAGCGCCAACCGGAACGCTTGGCAATCTCGATCGCCAAATGTGGACCTTTTTCGGGGGAGAGTCGGCCTAAAAATGCCAGATAGGGGGGAGTTTCCGGTTGCGATCGAAACTCATAAATCGTGGGATCAATGCCATTGTAAACCGTGTCCACACAGTTGAGTCCTAATCGTGGCTCTCTTTGTGCGTGGGAAATGCTCACATAATGTTGATTTCGAGCATAAGTGAAGATCTTTTCATTATCCGGAGTGAAAATCCCATGAAGGGTATGAACCGTCGGGGTTTTCACCAAATTAGCGTAAGAGAGCGCACTCGCCCCCGTATGTGAGTGAATAATATCAAACTCATCGGCTCTTTCGTACACCTGACTGAGTTGGAGCATTTCATAAATGCCATATTCCTTCACCGTCGGGTCCGTGCGAATGGCTCTAGGATGTACGGATTCTAGCTGGGCTAAAGTCACGGAATCCCCGGTAGCAAATAAAGTGACTTCATGTCCTCGGCGAACCAGTTCATCGGTGAGTAAACCTACGACCAATTCTATACCACCATAAGCCGGAGGGGGGACTCGTTCCCACAATGGCGCGACTTGGGCGATCCGCATATAAATCTCTCCTGATTTTAGGGAAAAAAAATTAATGTTCAAAAGGCTGGTCAAGGAATTAAAACCAGCGTGGTTTATTCTTTAACAGCACTTTAAATAAAGTGCGATGAATTCGTCAATTGCCCGGTAGTACGGAAAACCGCCCGATGTCAAGTTCGGTAAGCTCGACTTATTGGAGTGCTCCGGTTTAGCTTATCTATGATAAAACATCCCCAAACTCATCCGGTTTGTTTCAGTTCCTCGTCTAGTTTCAATGCCTGATAGAAGTTTGAGGTTGCTTCGGTTCCATCGGCAAGGGAAAAGTCTGAGTCTGAGTCGCAGAATCCGTCACTGTAGTTCGGTTTTGCTCACTATAACTCTGGGTTTAAGCTTGCTATCTTAGAACTATAGAAACCGTAAAGATGGACTATCCAAGGGAAATAAAACCATGAACAATTTATCGAATCGCGGGCATTCCTTCTTTGGCAAAGATTCCGAAGACGAAAATAGCCTGTGGGAATATATGCAAGAACTGCACCCGGAGACGATCGCCAAACTGTCGCAACCCTCTAGTGCAGCAGCGGAAATCATGGAACGTAACCTCAGAGGAATGTTAGGTGCTCTGCCTCCGGAACATTTCGGCGTCACCATCACCACCAGTCGGGAAAATCTGGGTCGGATGTTAGCTTCGGCGATGATGAGTGGTTATTTTTTACATAATGCCGAACAGCGACAAGTGTTAGAACAGTCCCTCAAAACTGGGGCGACTGGCTCCTCGGAATCCTAAAGGCGGTCAGGTAGGCGGCGAACTTGATCCCGATGATTATTCCTGGCGTTTTTGCATCGGGTGTTCACGTCCCACAATATTTTCAATCGCTGCTACCGCCGCCGCTGAACCCGCTAAAATATCCCGTTCTTCTCCGCCGAGATAAAGGCGACCAAAACTGCCCACGGCTTGAACTTGTAAGATATTAATTAACGCGGCTTTTTCCGCTTCATTTGCTGCTAAAGCAGCATAAGCAGCGGGTTCCACTTCCAACACATACAAAGTTTGACCCGCTAGGAGCATTTGCCCCCGGCGGTTACGATTGATCAGTTGAGTTTGATGGGGATCGACATTGCGGATAATTTGACTCGACACAATGCGCGGTTTGAGGCGATCGCGTTCCTTCACCCCCAGGGCATCCAAAATCGCTCCACCTGCCGCCCTCGTTTCCCCTTGGGAACTGGAATGAATTTCCAGTAATCCATACAATCTTTCTACAAATTGCACCCCCGGACGCACCGATGTCGATTTCAGCGCGATATCGGTGATGCGGTTAATTTCAATGCCGGGAGAGATTTCAATCCACAGGGAGGCATCTCCGGGTAGGGGTAAGAACCCCAGGGCCACAGTCCCGATATAGGCGGCGTGTTGGGACTGCAAGTTGTCTAAAAATACATAACTTCGTAGTTCTATCCCCAAGGTTTAAGTCTCCTGTGTTCGGGCAAAAAGCCCACTGTGCTGCAACCTTTGAGTGTATCGTATTTTCGGGACTCGTTGGCATCCGCAGCAGAGGAAAACCGACCCGAGGGGTCCATAAGGGGATTGCAAAATATAAATCCTCCAAACGTTCAACTGAAAGGAAGGTATCTGTAGGGGCGCAATGCTTGCGCCCTTGGGGCCTGCACATTGCGCCCCTACATTGACGGGGCTATTCCGTTGAGCAGTTACTACGAACGAACGTTTTGGAGATTTTATTTTTTGGAGTTCCCTAATTCTGACGAGGGGAAGGCAAGAGAGTCCCTTGTCCCTCCCGGGATGAGTGAATGGGAACTCGTTTTGGAGGGTTCAATACTGTAATGGCGATCGCTCAGGGGGAAAATTCCGGGGAAGTATTGTCCTGGACCACCGATCGCACTTCAGAAGGAGAGAGTGCCACGAGTTTTTCCGTTGCTTTAACTTGGGTGGGTTGATTTTCCAATTGTTGACGTTCTAGCAGTCCCCACTCCATCGCCATCTTCGTATAGCGCCGAGACGCCGCGCGATCGATTCCTAGGGACTCTGCCACCTCGTTCAAACTTAACCATTCCGGTTGATTGCGGAGTCGATGTAAATAGCGCGTGAGAATATCCTGATTGACTTTCATGTTGGGGTCACGGTAAACATTGCCTCGGGAATCTGCACCCTTCATGATAGAGCATCCGCATTCCTCAACTCAACCGGATCCACACCAAAATTCATCACCTCGGGGATGAAAGTCCCTACCCCGGCGATCGGGGAGGGAATCACGGGAATCCCCTAATCAATATTGGCGATGGTGAATCCCATCTGACATTGATAGCGTTCCGGTTGAGCCTCCGAGCATTTTGTCATCACATAACCACAACTAAGTTGGCCCCCCCGCCACCGGGGTTGACCACTCGCATCCGCAAGTAAACAGCTTTGACAGACTTGCCGGGGAGCAAGCACTTGATTTTCCATTACAATAACCAGCATTCGACACCTCCTAGCGATCGCCGATGCCACTGCATCTATCGTGAACTACCAAACGGTGAATTGATCGATTACACCGTCGGTTTCCTACCCAACAGATTGCGACACAGTAGATTTCTTGCGACCTCTACTGTCTTGACTTACACCTGGGCGATAGGCGAACTCCCCGGTCCCCGAGGATAAGATTCGCAGTCCTTCATCTCTGATGTTTTTAGCAGCGTTTATGTCTCTATCGTGCTTCGTTTGGCACTTTTCACACTGCCAAAACCTCATATCAAGGGTCAGGCTTCTTACTTGATTAAGGCAAACATTGCAGGTTTTGGAGCTAGGAAAGAATCGGTCTACCTCAAGGTAGACTTTCCCTTCTTGCTCTGTTTTGTACTTCAGCATAGTACAGAACTGACCCCATCCCACTTGGCTGATTGCTTTAGCCAGACAGTGGTTTCTGACCAGGTTCCTAACTGCTAGATTTTCTACCACTATGACTTGGTTTTCGTTGACTATCCTGCGCGATAGTTTGTGGTGAAAATCTGACCGGCATCGACATATTTTGTTATGTACCCCTGCTACCTGCTTACGGGTTTTGTTACGGTTGTTAGAGCCCTTTTGTCTTCTGGACAACCGCTTTTGTTTTGCTCTTAGATTTTTCTCATGTTTAGCTAACCAACGGGGGTTATCAAATTTACACCCATCGGAGGTGATAGCAAAATGAGTCAAGCCTAAATCAATACCTACTGCTTTACCTTCAGTCGTTTTTTCTGGGATATCTTTCCCATCATCGACTAGGACAGAGGCAAAGTATTGACAAGAGGCATTCATCGACACTGTGACTGTTCTGATTGCCCCTTCAATAGGTCTATGTAGTCTGGCATGAACAATTCCCATTTTGGGGAATTTGATGCCATCTTCTACGATAGAAACATTCTGAGGATAACTAATGGATTGGTTACGGTGCTTTGACTTGAATTGAGGATAAGAAGCCCTCCCTTCAAAAAAGTTGATAAAAGCCCTGGACAAATTTAGGGCCACAACCTGTAAGCATTGGGAATAAGGTTCTTTCATCCATTCATGCTCTTTCTTGAGATTAGTTATCTCCTTCTGAAGAGCAAAACGACCTAGACCCTTCCCTGTAGCTTTGTAGGTTTCGTTGGTCAGATTGAGAGCGTAGTTCCATGCAAATCTACAGCAACCAAAACTCTGAGCAAGGTGTTGTCTTTGCTCAGCGGTTGGATAGATTCTGTACTTAGTTGCTCTCAGCATTACTGTAAAAACAATTGGCGATAGTATATGATAACACGACAATCCCACTGATTTAGTATTCCTAAATGATTTGTAACATTGAAAGCTCCTGCCGGATGTTATGGGCCGCCAACGAGAACGGGGTGAGGGTCTTTCACAACTGATATAGGACTGCTATTGTCAAATAGGGTATCGAACCCTTCCACTGACTTGAGGGGTCCATGTATCCCGCTGACCATTCTGGTACAGCGCGGGACTTAGCGCCCCTCAAACTCCCCAGTAGTTAAGTCAACACTTTGGAAATCCTGGGAAATTTGGGCTAAAGCTTAACGTTTTGTGATAATGGGAACCGTATCTTCCATTGCAGTTTTCCAGATTTTTGGCCCATATCCCAACTTGCCGCCGCCTGTTTCAGTAAGACTCAGTTTCAGAGCGGCTGAAAATTGTACTATAATCAAGAGTCTCCAATCCGGGAAATTTCCCGATCGCCCCCCGGTAGCCCTGTGCGATTTTGGCTTCTGGACTCCCGCATCACACAGCCCAGTTGATCTAGCCAGTTCCCCAAGATTTGTGATAGTTTTGTTTTCTTCCATAGAGGTTCAGCCGTGACTCAGACCAACTTAGACTTCCTAGCAACCACCGATCCAGAGCTTACAGGTTACATCCAGCAAGAATTACAGCGCCAACGGGATGGCATCGAACTGATTGCCAGCGAAAACTTTACCTCCGCAGCAGTTTTAGCCGCCCAAGGTTCCGTTCTGACCAACAAATACGCCGAAGGATTGCCCGGTAAGCGTTATTATGGCGGGTGCGAATTTGTCGATAAGATTGAACAACTCGCCATCGATCGCGCCAAACAGTTATTCGGTGCCGCCCATGCCAACGTCCAACCCCATTCCGGCGCACAGGCCAATTTTGCCGTCTTCCTAGCCCTGTTGCAACCCGGGGATACCATCATGGGAATGGACCTCTCTCATGGCGGACATTTAACCCACGGGTCTCCGGTGAACGTCTCCGGCAAATGGTTTAAAGTCGAACATTACGGCGTCAGTCGCGAAACCGAACGCCTCGATTATGACCAAATTCGCGACTTAGCGAAGCAACATCAGCCGAAAATGATTATTTGCGGCTATTCTGCCTATCCCAGAATCATTGATTTCGAGAAATTCCGTGCGATCGCCGATGAAGTCGGGGCCTATTTGATGGCGGATATTGCCCATATCGCCGGATTAGTCGCCACGGGACATCATCCCAATCCCCTCTCCCACTGCCACGTTGTCACCACCACCACCCACAAAACCCTCCGTGGTCCTCGGGGGGGTTTAATCCTCACCAACGACGAGGAATTGGGCAAAAAATTCGATAAAGCCGTCTTCCCCGGCACCCAAGGCGGCCCCTTAGAGCACGTTATCGCAGGAAAAGCCGTCGCCTTCGGAGAAGCCCTCAAACCTGAGTTTAAAGCCTATTCGGGCCAAGTGATTGCCAATGCTCAGGCAATGGCCGCCCAATTGCAAAGCCGAGGACTGAAACTGGTCAGCGATGGGACGGATAATCATTTGATGCTGGTGGACCTGCGATCGGTTGATATGACGGGGAAACAAGCGGATAAACTGGTGAGCGAAGTGCATATCACCGCCAACAAAAACACTGTTCCGTTTGATCCCCAATCGCCTTTTGTCACCAGTGGATTGCGCCTAGGGTCCCCTGCTATGACCACTCGCGGCATGGGAACCACGGAATTTACCGAGATTGCCAACATCATCAGCGATCGCCTGTTAAATCCCGAGGATGAGTCTGTAGCAGCCGACTGTCGCCAACGGGTGGCTAGTCTGTGCGATCGCTTCCCCCTCTATCCCCACTTGACCATTCCGGTCCCTGCCTTAGCGTAGAGGATAGGGGAGATGGGGAGGATGGGGAGGATGGGGAGGATAGGGAAGATGGGGAGAGGAAACGACTGAAGTCGTTACTACGAACAGGGAGGGGATAGCGACTTTAGTCAATCTCCCCCACCTCCCCTATCTCCCCCACCTCCCCACTCTCCCCCATCTCCCCCATCACCCAATCTTGAACAAAACCTGCAAATTCCCCCACCTTGCCGACGATTCGCTCTAAGATAAAAGATTGCACCCATCAACGAAGCCCGATCAAGTTATGAGTAAGGGGACACTTTTCGATAAAGTTTGGAATTTACATACCGTCGGTACTCTAACCTCCGGACAAACCCAGTTGTTTATTGGACTGCACCTCATCCACGAAGTCACCAGTCCCCAAGCCTTCGCCATGTTGCGCGAACGGGAACTGAAGGTGTTGTTTCCAGAACGGACGGTGGCGACGGTAGACCATATTGTGCCGACGGAAAATCAAGCGCGTCCTTTTGCCGATGTCCTGGCAGAAGAGATGATTGTCGCGTTGGAGGACAATTGTAAGGCCCATGATATTCGCTTTTATAATGTGGGGTCAGGACGGCAGGGAATTGTCCATGTGATTGCACCGGAACAGGGACTCACCCAACCGGGAATGACGATCGCCTGTGGGGATTCGCACACCTCAACTCACGGCGCATTTGGGGCGATCGCCTTTGGAATTGGTACCAGTCAAGTGCGCGATGTCCTCGCTTCCCAAACTTTGGCGCTTTCTAAGCTCAAAGTTCGGAAAATTGAAGTCAATGGCACTCTGAATCCGGGGGTTTATGCCAAAGATGTTGTTCTGCACCTGATCCGTAAATTAGGGGTAAATGGCGGCGTGGGATATGCCTACGAATATGCCGGAACCACTTTTGAGCAAATGTCGATGGAAGAACGGATGACCGTTTGTAATATGGCCATTGAAGGCGGGGCCAGATGTGGATATATTAATCCGGATCAGGTCACGTTTGACTATCTCAAAGGTAGAGAATTTTCACCGAAAGGGGAAGAGTGGGATAAGGCGGTGGAGTGGTGGACGAGTATCCGCAGTGATGCAGATGCGGAATATGATGATGTGGTCGTTTTTGATGCGGCAGATATTGCGCCGACGGTGACTTGGGGAATTACACCGGGACAAGGAATTGGGATTAATGAAACGATTCCGAAACCGGAGGAATTATCGGATAGCGATCGCGCGATCGCGCAAGAAGCGTATCGCTATATGAAACTGAATCCAGGCGATCGCATTGCCGGAACCAAAGTAGATGTTTGCTTTGTGGGAAGCTGCACCAATGGACGAATTAGTGATTTGCGAGAAGCGGCAAAATTCGCCAAAGGTCGTCAAGTTGCACCGGGAATTAAAGCCTTTATTGTCCCGGGTTCTGAGGATGTGAAAAAGCAAGCGGAAGCGGAAGGATTGGATAAGGTTTTCCTGGAAGCGGGCTTTGAATGGCGGGAATCGGGCTGTTCGATGTGTTTGGCGATGAATCCGGATAAGTTGCAAGGGAGTCAAATTAGTGCCTCTTCTTCTAATCGGAATTTTAAAGGTCGTCAAGGGTCTTCGGAAGGTCGCACTTTATTAATGAGTCCGGCAATGGTTGTTGCTGCTGCTATTAATGGGGTGGTTTCTGATGTTCGGGATTTATTGTAGGGGATAACGACTGAAGTCGTTACTACGAACTAAGACAAGAGAACGACTGAAGTCGTTACTACGAACTAAGACAAGAGAACGACTGAAGTCGTTACTACGAACATCGGAGAAACCGTGAAATTGTGGCAGTCGGTTTTAACCGACTTTAGCTATTAGCTGGGGGTTTGAACCCCCAGCGGGTGTCGCAATAATCCACAGCAAATCTAGGAGAAAAATATCGATGAGTAATGAAGTAAAAATCATTCAGGGTCGGGGAATTCCCCTGGTTGGGAATGATATTGATACCGATCGCATTATTCCGGCGCGGTTTTTGCGCTGTGTGACGTTTGATGGGTTGGGGGAAGAAGTTTTTAAGGACGATCGCGCTCAATCTAATGGGACTCATCCTTTTGACCAACCTCAATATCGAGGGGCGAAATTGTTGGTGGTGAATGCAAATTTTGGTTGTGGTTCCAGTCGGGAACACGCACCCCAGGCGATCGCCCGATGGGGAATTGATGGCATTATTGGGGAAAGTTTTGCTGAGATTTTCTTTGGCAATTGTGTAGCGATGGGGGTTGCCTGTGTCACTGCTGACCCTGCCACCGTGAGAACGTTGCAAGAGGCGATCGCTGGTAATCCTAACCTGGAAATGACCTTAAATTTAGAGGCGAGACAGGTGCAGTTCCAAGGATTCAATGCATCGGTTAATATGGCAGCAGGTCCCCACCAAATGCTCACTACGGGCACCTGGGATACTTGCGGACAATTGGTAGGAAATCGCGATGCCATCCGCACCACCGCTGCTCAATTGCCCTATCTCGCCTGGAAATAGCAATACAAAACCCTTGAATTTGAAACAGGGGGTAATCTACCCCCTCAATGCTTTTATTTCTTTAGCGAGTTTAGCGATTAGGTAGGGATTGAAACCCTTACTCGATAACACAAGCCATGCTCAATATTCCCCATCTTATCAGTCAAGAATTCTCCGTAAACCTCTGGCAAGTCGAAAATGCCTTAGAATTGTTGCAGGAAGGAGCAACCATTCCGTTTATTGCCCGATATCGGAAAGAACGAACCGGGTCGTTAGACGAGGTTCAGTTACGCGATATTGCGGAACGGTTTGCTTATATTACGGAAATCGAAGACCGGAAAAAAGTCATTTTAGAGGCCATTTCCCAAGCGGGAAAACTCACCGATGAACTGAGGCTCAAAATTGAATCCTGTCAGCAAAAAACTGAACTCGAAGACCTCTATCTTCCCTATCGCGCCAAGCGTCGGACTCGCGCCACCGTTGCCCGAGAAAAAGGTTTAGAACCGTTGGCGGAGTGGATTGCTGCGCTGAATCTGAGTAAAGCAACCGCCAGTTTAGCGGCAGAAGCGGCCAAATATCTCTCCCCAGAAAATGGCATTAACACAGCAGAAGATGCCCTCCAAGGTGCTTCGGATATTTTAGCGGAAGCGGTCTCAGAACGAGCGGAATCTCGGGCCTATTTGCGGGATTATTTCTTACAAGAGGGACGATTTGTCTCCCAAATTAAAGATGAGCATCCCGAAGGCAGTACCAAATATGAAATGTATCGGGATTATCAGGCCAAAGTCAAGGATATTGCACCCCATAACCTGTTAGCTTTATTTCGGGGAGAAAAGGAGGAGATTCTTACCCTGGATTTAGATTTTGATGAGTCTCAGGTGTTGGGATATTTGGAGTCTCAGGAGATTAAAACCAAGGTTCCAGAGATTAAAAACTTTTATCGGGAGATGATAAAAGATGCGTTTAATCGGTTGATGAAGAATTCTCTGACCACTGAGGTGCGATCGCTCAAAAAACAAGAGGCGGATCTCGCTTCCATTAGCACCTTTGAATCTAATTTACGGGAGTTATTACTCTCGGCACCTGCTGGGATGAAACCGGCGATCGCCATTGACCCGGGATTTAGAACCGGATGCAAAGTCACGGTTCTCGATGGCACGGGACAGTTTTTAGAATATCACACCATTTTCCCCCATACCGGGGACAGGCAGAAGCTAGAAGCGGCCAAAACCATTAAAACCCTGATTGCTAAATATCAAATCGAATTGATTGCCATTGGCAATGGCACCGCTGGACGAGAAACCGATGCCTTTATTGGCGATGTAATTAAAACCTGCACTCCTGCACCGATTAAGGTGATGGTGAATGAATCCGGTGCCTCTATCTATTCCGCCAGTGATGTGGCGCGAGAGGAGTTTCCGGATTTAGATTTAACGGTCCGGGGTGCGATTAGTATTGGGAGACGGTTGCAAGACCCTTTAGCGGAATTGGTGAAAATTGACCCTAAATCCATTGGGGTGGGTCAATATCAACATGATGTTGACCAAAAGTTACTGCGGAAAAAATTAGAGGAAACGGTAGAAAGTTGCGTGAACTATGTTGGCGTAGACTTAAATACTGCTTCTAAGGAATTACTGACTTTTGTTTCCGGATTGACGCCGACGATTGCTAAAAATATTATCACCTATCGCAATGAAAATGGGGCGTTTAAAAATCGCCGTCAATTGCTGAAAGTGGCAAAATTAGGGCCGAAAACTTATGAACAGGCGGCGGGATTTTTGCGAATTCGCGGCGGAGAGAATCCCTTAGATAATACGGCAGTGCATCCGGAGAGTTATCCAGTGGTGAAGGCGATCGCAGCCGATTTAAACGTCCCCTTAACAGACATTGCCAAAGCATCGGACCAATTAAAATCGGTGAAATTGGATAAATATGTCACCGACTTGGTGGGAATTCCGACCTTACGGGATATTATTGCCGAGTTAGAAAAACCGGGACGCGACCCTCGTGCTCAGTTTAAATCCGCCACCTTTAAAGAGGGGGTGAATGAACTGAAGGATTTGCAACCGGGAATGGAACTCGAAGGGGTGGTGACGAATGTTGCCAACTTTGGCGCGTTTGTGGATATTGGGGTGCATCAGGATGGATTGGTGCATATTTCTCAACTCGCCGATCGCTTTGTGGATAATCCGAATCAAGTGGTGAAGGTGGGACAGGTGGTGAAAGTGCGTGTGCTCTCTGTGGATGAAAAGTTAAAGCGGATTAGTTTAACTATGCGATCGCAGCAGGAACGACCCAATCCCAGCAAGCGAAGTCAACCGTAGAACTCGTTAAACCTTGGGAAAGAAACGACTGAAGTCGTTACTACGAACAAAGAAACCCGCAAATTCCCCCGTTTGTAGTAACGACTTCAGTCGTTATCCGGGTTGATGGGAACCCGGATATCGCCTCCGCAAAAACCCAATCCCAGCAAGGAAAGTCAACCGTAGAGTTCCTTAAACCTTGGGAAAGAAACGACTGAAGTCGTTACTACGAACAAAGAAACCCACAAATTCCCCGGTTTGTAGTAACGACTTCAGTCGTTATCCAGCGTTGATGCAGCGCGAGATAGAACCGAGGGCGGGATATAATAATTTCAGGGTAATTATTGTCTAATCTTTCAAAATTTCAGTTGTAAAATCATGATTCAACAAAATTTTAAGGGAAAAACCGAACCGCAGGAGTTAACAAAATGTCCCTCGGGTATTCGAGGTTTAGATGAAATAACCGGGGGTGGATTACCCCAGGGACGACCTACCTTAGTTTGTGGAACAGCCGGTTGTGGCAAAACCTTGATGGCGATGCAGTTTTTAATCAAGGGGGTTGAGGACTACGATGAACCGGGTGTGTTTCTATCTTTTGAAGAAACCCCTGAAGAATTAAGGCAAAATGTTATCTCCCTGGGGTGGAATGTTAAAGCCTTACAAGACCAAAAAAAGTTAGGGATTGATTATGTGCAAATCGATCGCAGTGAGTTTCAAGAAACTGGAGAATACAAT
The DNA here is from genome assembly GCA_963821735.1 of uncultured cyanobacterium. GTDB lineage: Bacteria > Cyanobacteriota > Cyanobacteriia > Cyanobacteriales > Laspinemataceae > Laspinema. The sequence continues at coordinate 144,051 of CAWGFK010000027.1, read as the reverse complement.
TTAGAAGGATTATTTCTCCGACTGGCGATCGCCATTGATCGAGTCCAAGCCAAGCGGGTTGCTTTGGATACCCTAGAGGTGTTATTTGGCGGATTGGACAATGAGGCGATCGTGCGATCCGAACTGCGGCGGTTGTTTCGGTGGCTCAAGGAGAAAGGGGTAACGGCGATTATTACCGCTGAAAGTGGGGAAAATTCCCTCACCCGTCAAGGATTAGAGGAATATGTTTCCGATTGTGTGATTCGGCTACAGCAGCAAGTTAGCGATCGCATTGCCACCCGGACTTTACATATCGTCAAATATCGCGGGTCCAAACATGGCAGTAATGAGTACCCGTTTTTAATTGAAAAAGACGGAATTTCTGTTGTCCCCATCACCTCAATTGGACTGAATCATCAAGTTTCTACGGAACGCATTTCTACGGGAATTCACCGACTAGATATGATGTTGGGAGGTCAGGGATTTTATCGCGGTAGTAGCGTTTTAATTAGTGGCACGGCAGGCACGGGAAAAAGTACAGTAGCGGCACATTTTGCCCATGCAACTTGTATGCGGGGAGAACGATGTTTTTACATTGCGTTTGAGGAATCTCCCAACCAAATTATTCGGAATATGCGATCGATTGGGTTAGACTTAGAAAGTTGCGTTCAAGAGGGTCTGCTCGTCTTTGAATCCGTGCGTCCGACCCTGTATGGGTTAGAAATGCACCTGGTCAAATTCTATCATGCGATCGAGACCTTAAAACCCCAGGTTGTAATTGTCGATCCAATTTCTAACCTCCATTATGTTGGGAATGATATCGAGGTCAAATCTTTTCTGATGCGCCTGATAGACTTTCTGAAAACCCACATTATCACCAGTTTGATGACCAGCCTCACCATCAGCAGCAGTACCTCCTTAGAACGCACGGATATTGGAGTTTCTTCATTAATGGATACCTGGCTGATGCTGCGGGATATGGAAACCAACGGCGAACGAAATCGATTACTGTACCTGCTGAAATCTCGCGGTATGGAACACTCGAATCAAGTCCGGGAATTTCGCCTGAGTTCATCCGGGGTAGAATTAATCAAAGCCTATCTCGGACCTGGGGGCGTCCTTACGGGTTCAGCACGTGCAGTCCAGGAATCTCGCGAACAAGCCGAGACATTATTGCGGCAAAAAGAAATTGAAACTAAACAACGAAACATCGAACGAAAACGGGCGGTGATTGAAGCCAAAATTCAGGCTTTGCAAGCTGATTTTGAATTAGAAAAAGCTGAGATAGAACGGGGAATCCATAAAGAAGAGTTGGAGGAAAAAATTCACCGAGAAACTGAAATAAAGATGGGAGAAATGCGACGGGTTGAGGGGAATAGTGACTTATAGCGGGTCTAACTTATTCCGTGACGGCTGAAAGAGCGAGTCACCCTTCCATTGTGGGTCACCAGAGGTTATCCCTCGGAGAAACTGGGCTACAGCCTCCAATTCGAGTATTTCCCTGCAAAGTCTGGAAGGGCTAACCAGCCCTTTCCTCCCGACTCACACTCATTCGTGTCAATGTTTAAACCTCTGCTATTTCTCGTTATAGGAGTAGCCCATGATATCAGTGACTCATTCAAGGAAAAGAACATGGAAAACAAGCCGGAAAAAATCTCTAAACCCGAGGTCGATGTATTTGAAGAATTTTTGTCGCGACCCAAGGAGGAAAAATACTTACTTCGCTTATTTATTGCTGGAAATACGCCCAACTCTAATCGGGCTTTCAACAAAATTAAAAATATTTGTGAAGAATATTTACCGGGACGATATGAATTAGAAGTTATTGATATTTATGAACAGCCGGAACTGATGGAACAAGAACAAATTATTGCGATTCCCACCTTAGTCAAGAAATTGCCACCACCGCTACAGAAGTTTATTGGGGATTTGGCGAATACGGAAAAGGTCCTGCTTGGGTTAGATATTAACTATTATCGATCCAATTAACTGGGGCAAATGATGGGGAGTTAAAGGCGGTTTGAGGCTTCACCGCACTCCTCTTATCCAGCCAGGGCAAGAGAAGGAGCGCACGATGGTGTGCGCCCCAATTCTGGGGACTCCTCCCTTATCTGTGCTTAGAGCGAGCGGTGCACCATTTCCCCGAGGGAGTCTCATCCCTTCTGTTGCTTGCCGGTATTGTTCCACACTATCGGAATAGTCGATCGGCAGCACCGATGCTACGTTTTCATGGGGACGGGGAATAATCACCCAAGTTTCTAAGGTCGCCCCAAATGTATGCTCTACGGCATCAATTCCGGCCTCCATTGCCGTTTTGACTTCCGAGACATCCCCCCGAATCATCACGGTGAAGCGCGCGCTTCCGGCTCTAATATATCCCACTAAGGTGACGCGACCTGCTTTCACCATCGCGTCTGCTGCTGCTAAAATTCCGGGAAACCCCTTGGTTTCAAGTGCTCCAACTGCTTGCTGTGATGGCATCCTCTATTTCCTCAATCAAAACTGTAAAACTCCCAAACCCAATTTTACGCAGCTTGTTGACACATTTAGTCTTGAGATGCGGATTATTTTAGAATTTTGGGGTCCTGGGTAGGGGCAGGAATCATCGCCACTGTTCCACTGCATCGGTGTAGGCGATCGACATGACATCGACCACATTGTCGGTGGGATTGGCAATAATATAATGGGTAACGACCACACCCCCAGGGGTATTCTCTCCGGCTGCAATTCCTGCCGCCATCGCGGTTTCCACCTCAGAAACAGGTCCGCGAATCACCACCATAAACTCGGCTCTTTCCGCTAAATCATAATGCACGAGGGTGACTCGGGCGGCTTTAACCATCGCATCAGCAGCGGCAAGCACAGCCGGAAACCCTAATGTTTGAATTACTCCAACAGCAGCAGGCATTCTCGCTCTGTCTCCTCGAACGATAAAAGGTATCCCTTAATTGTAGGGGGTTTTTAGCCCGTTTTTACCTTTAAGTGCCGATCGCAGGATGGGAGAATTAAGCCGAAGGTTGGGGGGACTCCCTCGCCTACTCTCCCTCGGGTTTTATACGGAATCTGGTCTCTAAAAACCCGCACCCTCAAGGGTGGGGCTATCCGAACAAAGCCCGCCTGCGCGGGCTAAAGAGAAAACCGACTTTTTATAACCGGATTTGGTTTTAGCTGGCTTTGGGATTTTCAGAAAAAGTCAGCAAAAAGGCTAAATTTTCTTCCGCTTTTAAAGCATGAGGGGCGCTACCGGGCATGAAGACGAAAACACCCGGTTCTAGGATGATTTCTTTTCCCTCTAAGGTGAGGATGCCTCGCCCTTCAATTACATTGACTGTGGCATTGCGTGGGGCGGTATGTTCAGAAATATCCGTATCGGCAGCTAGACAAAATAAGGTATATTGACAGGCTTTATCTTGTAAAACTACTTTGCTCAGAACTCCAGCGGTGGGATATTCAATCAGGGTTTTTAATTGGGTGGTAAAAGTTGCGTTATTCGGGGCGATCGCAGTCATTGTTATCTGTCTCCTTTTGGTATTCCATCCCCTTGATTCAAGGGACTGTTTCTAAATTCTACCAAGAAATACTTGAAATTGGGCTGTTACCTTGAAATGGGGATGGCTTAACTATAGGGGTGTTGATTCAAGGTAATTGATTAAGGAGGCAGAGCCTCTGATTTGGCATTCCCTGGCAGAGCCAGGGAACGAGGGTTTTTATTCAATTTTTATTGAGCGATCGCACACATTGCGATATAGCCTAATTCATTTTGATAGTTGAGATAGGTGCGGCGCATTTCTAACACCCGTTCTCGTAACGGCGGATTGGTTAAGATATTTTTGGCAATGCGAATGGTTCCCCCCAATCCTTCATCGCGAATCAGTTGTTTCAAGCTCAATAATTCCATGCCTCCGCTGTGGGTTTGCTGCACTTGTAATCCCGCTTCTGCATAAAGCTCTGTCCAATGGTTCAGGGAAAGGGGAGATGAATTCACCCGAATCACTTTGGCTAAGACTTGATGAATTTCTTCTTCTTTGTCCCGAACCAGCATTTCCTGGGAGAGAAATTTGCCTCCGGGTTTGAGTTTCTGGCGAATAGATTTGACCAATTTGGTTTTTCCCGGAAGGGATTGCAGAGTTAAAATTGCTTCGGCTAGGACATAATCAAATTCTCCAGGAATCTCCTCTAAACGAAAAATATCCCCTTCGATGATTTCGATTTGAGATGTCCAATCCGGCAGCACGAATATTTTGGCGCGATCGCTCAACACTTTCGGGATTTTTTTCCACTCCAACCACCCGCACTCCAAACCGTTGAGCAATGGCGATCGCACTCTCCCCAAAACTGGAGGCTAACTCTAGCACCGTTTCCCCCGGTTGAAAATTGGCCCAGTTCAATAACTGCTCTGTTGCTGCAATTCCTCCGGGTCTGAGAACGGTTTTCCCCGCAGCGGCTAAAATTTGATGTCCTGGGGCGGTTTTAAAATTTAAAGGGACCGTTGTCATGATATTAACTTCCTAATTTTTGATGCCAAAAAGGGGTTTAAATCCCTTAACTTTTCGTTAAAAATTCCACTTGGGGCAGCAGGGGGTCTCGAACCAGACCGACTCCTGTAAACCCCCACCGATTCAGGATAGCACCTAGCTGAGAACCCGGTATGGATTCGATCGCCACTCGGTCCTTGAAGTCCGGGGCATATTTATTCATATAGGTTAACGCATCAAAATGTTCGCGAAACAACAGCAAATACCCTGAATCCGCTGGTTTATCTGGGTCATTTCCGCGAGGATGGGCCGCAATATAGCTACCGTCAATTTGAGACCGAATTAAGTAATGAATTTGGGAGTACATAATTATCTAAAAAATTTCAAATCAAGGGGATAAAACATCAATGCCTAGGGCGAAAAACAGTTGTCAATCGGGGTCAATATCCTCTAATGGGCTGTATTCCGCTCTGGTGGGTGGACTGGCTCAAATGATTAAATTCCACTTCAGAAGCGATCCGGGTCTCCTGTCTCTCACATTACACCTTTTTGGTTAGAATGTTCCTTCCCTGGGTACGTCATAACGAGGGCAAGAGTCTACGCCAAGAGCCACATCAGCTATTAATTCATCAGCGAGGTCGAGAAGCTTGGTGATTCGGACATCGCTGAGTTGGTAGTACACGAAACGCCCCTGCTGTTGGCGGACAACCAAATCGCAACAGCGCAGACAACTCAGATGATTGGAAACATTAGACTGGGTGAGTCCCGTTGCTTTAACAATTTCGTTGACCTTCTTCGGTCCCTCTCGCAAAGCATTGAGGATAGACAACCGCGAGGAGTCAGAAAATCCCCGAAACAGTTTGACCTTCAGATCGGTAGCTTCAGTTTTGGTGAGTTGAGGTTTGGCAATCATGGATAGGGGGCAACAGGCTTGGGGGTTGACATATCAGCGAGGACTGATATCCTGAAAGAAGACATATCAGCGAGTGCTGATATGATAGCCGGATAGGTCGAGCCGTATTGACTGACCGGGCTGTCAGTGCCTACATCATAGTCCAGGTCATGTTTCTTTCTTGAATGGTCAATGGTCTTATGAAGTCAACAACTCCCTCAAAGAGGACCTTACAAGCAATCGTGAATGGGATGGACTGCCCTAGCTGCGCCAAAACCATTCAGGCGAATTTGGAGCATCTTCCTGGTGTGGAAAACGCTGCTGTCAACTTTGCCAGTGGAAAGCTGAGTGTCTCCTATGACCCTTCTCAAGTTGAGGAAAGGGTGATTCGCGATCGCATCACGGCTCTAGGTTACACCCTTGATATTGCTCCAACCCATCCCGTTCAAACACTTCAAACCCAGGTCACCGGGATGGATTGTGGGGGATGTGCCAAGACCATTGAAGCGAATTTGCAGCAGTTGGCTGGAGTCGCTGAGGTCTCCGTCAGCTTTGCATCAGAACGATTGACCGTCTCCTATCACCCCGAACAAGTCCGTGAAGCCGACATCATCAAGCGTGTGACAGACCTGGGCTATACCGTTGAGCAGGCGCAGGAAAAGACTGTTGCTAAAAAACTGATTGCCAAGGTGGGCGGAATGGATTGCGGCAGTTGCGCTAAAACCATTGTAGCCAGCCTACAGAAGACGGCAGGAATTCATGAAGTTTCAGTCAGTTTTGCCACTGAGCGGTTGGAGGTGTCGTACAACCCGAGCCAGGTCAGCGAAAAGGCGATCGCCGAGCGAGTTACCGCTTTAGGCTATACAGTGGAGGACGTGACAACCACGAATGTGGGGGATACGGGCAGTGGTTCTGATGCGGTGGCACAAACTCAGGCGACACCTAACCAGCGATCGCCCAAATCTGACTTGACAGGTTGGCAATTCTGGCTATTGACACGACGAGGACAAACCGTTCTTTTCAGTGGCATTGGCCTAGTTCTAGGATTGATTGCCGAACAATTGTTATCCCTCCCTGGGATTGCCCAAGGTTTCTATGTCATGAGCTTGCTGGTGGCTTTTCTGCCGATCGCACGCGCTGCATGGATTGCCTTGAAACTGCGTCGAGCAGACATGAACTTGCTCATGGCGCTGGCGGCGATTGGAGCGGCTATTTTGAATTTATGGTTCCAAGGTGCACTGGTGATGTTCCTGTTTGCCTTGGGAACAACGTTACAGACATTTACTCTCGGTCGCACCCGCAATGCCATTCGCGGCTTGATGGACTTGACTCCACCAACCGCCACCGTCAAACGGAACGAGCAAGAGGTTTTCGTTCCTGTGGAAGAGATTCAAGTTAGTGAAATTCTCACCATCCGACCGGGACAACGCATCGCACTGGATGGCATAGTAGTGTCTGGGATGAGTGCCGTTGACCAATCTCCGATTACGGGAGAAGCGATCCCAGAGGACAAAGAGAAGGGCGATCGCGTTTTTGCAGGCACCCTGAACCAGACCGGCTTTTTGGAAGTTCAGGTCACTCATACGGCCCAAGACACCACAGTTTCCCGCATCATTCATCTGGTGGAGGAAGCCCAAGAAAGCCGCGCTCCAATCCAGCAGTGGGTCGATCGCTTTTCTGCCATTTACACGCCGATTGTTCTAACTTTGGCCGCAGGAATTGCGTTTATACCTCCGTTATTGTTGGCGCAACCGTTGAATGTTTGGGTCTACAAAGCACTGGTATTGCTAGTCATTTCCTGCCCTTGCGCTCTAGTAATTGCTACACCCGTTTCCCTGGTGAGTGCGATTGGGGCGGCAACCCGAAATGGTGTGTTATTCAAGGGTGGAAATGCGCTAGAGACAGCCGGAAAACTAACAACCCTTGCCTTTGATAAAACGGGTACGATTACTCAGGGAATGCCAGTCGTACAACAGGTTTACGACCTGGGAGAAATGGAGGCGTCCACAGTGTTGCGGATTGCGGCTTGCCTAGAACAACAATCGGAACATCCTCTAGCAAAGGCGATCGTCACAGCAGCGAAAACAAAGGGGATGGAATTAGAGACTCCAGAGGATTTTACCGCTATCCCTGGGAAGGGAGTTTGGGCAAACTTCGGACAGTCAATTTATTTTGTTGGCAATCGACGTTTGTTTGCCGAGTTAGAAATTCCGCTGTCCGCAGCAGCAGAATCTTTATTGGCTGAGATTGAATCTCGTCGGCATACTCCTGTGCTAGTGGGAAACCGAGAGGGCTTAATAGGAGCGATCGCTTTAGCCGATGGACTGCGTTTGGAATCCATTGAAGCGGTACGATTGTTGAAAAGAATTGGCTTAAATCGATTGGTGATGCTGACTGGCGATCGGGCTTCCGTTGCCTCTCAAATCGCTCAACAGGTTGGCATTGATGAGTATCAAGCCGAGTTACTTCCGGAAGATAAACTTCAGGCCATTTACAACCTTCGCCACCAAGGAACGGTAGGCATGGTTGGAGACGGCATTAATGATACTCCCGCTCTAGCTGCCGCAGATGTTAGTTTTGCAGTCGGTAACATCGACATTGCCCTTGAAACGGCTGATGTGGTGCTAGTCGGGAATCACCTCAGACGTTTGGCTTATGCCATCCAACTCAGTCGCCGCACGATGTCAGTAATTCAGCAAAGTATTGTCATTGCTTTAGTGCTGAACGGAACGTTTATTCTCCTGGGAACTTTGGGGGTAATTGGACTGCCAATGGCGGTATTAGAAGATATGGGGTCTTCTCTGTTAGTAACTTTCAACGCCATGCGGTTGTTTAACACCAAGACTGATGAAGCTTGAGCTGAATAATGTTTTGGGGATAAGAATTGATGGATTGAATTGGATTGATTCTCTGAAAAAATTGCAGAATTTGACCATCGCTTTGATGAAACTCCCCCCATAAACTTTGTATCAAAAGGGATTAAGAGCTATTCGGTATCCCATCATTTACCGGGAGCATATTTTCCTAAATGATTTGTAACATTTCTTGCTCCCCTCTCCCGTTCTGGGAGAGGGGTTGGGGGTGAGGGTCTTCCACAACTAAGATAGGACTGCTATATGTCGGTTATCCCATAGACTTTCTACCCTTCGACTTTCTAGCCTTCTTGTCATCCCTTCAGGGGATAATCAGGAGTATTTTCTTCCTGATTATCCCCTAATTGAGTTTATTTCAAGTTGGCCAACTTAATGCGCGGGTCAATGGATTTTAGGAGTAAATCAGCTAATAAGTTGCCGATGATTAACATCACGGCCCCCATCATCAAACTAACCATGACCAGATAAATATCTTGGCTTCTGACTGCATCTAAAATCAACCGTCCCAAACCGGGCCAGTTAAAGAAGAATTCCGCAATAAATGCGCCACTGAGTAAACCGGCAAATTCAAAGCCCAAAATCGTGATTAAGGGATTGATAGCATTTCTCAGGGCGTGAACGTAAATGACGCGATTTTCCGGCAATCCTTTAGCGCGAGCGGTTTGAATGTAGTCCTGACGAAGAACATCTAATAATTCCCCCCGGGTAATCCGTTGCAATCCTGCGAAACTGGTAATTGAGAGGGCGAGAGTGGGTAAAATCATGTGCCAAGCAATATCCACAACTTTGCCAAAGGGGGTGAGTTCATTGTGATAAATACTGGTCATGCCGCCCACGGGAAAGAGGGGAGAGAGTCGCTGGGCTAAAAACAGGAATAACAAGGCAGTAATGAAGCTGGGAAACCCTTGTCCCATGTAACTGAGGGTGCGTAAGAATTTGTCAAGGGTGGTATTTTGTCGAACCGCGCTGATAATCCCCAGGGGAATGGCGATCGCCCAAGTCAGGATTAAGGAAGAAAAGGACAATAGCAGAGTATTGGGGATGCGTTCCCATAATAATTCGGTGACTGGGCGATGATATTTGAAACTATACCCAAAATCTCCCTGGGTGATAATTTGGGTCAGCCAGCGGAAATACTGTTCAACCGGATGGCGATCGAGACCGAATCTGGCAGTCAAAGCATCTAAGGTTTCGGGGGAAATTTGGGGATTTTGCCGCCAGGTATCTAAGTAATCCCCCGGGGCAAGTTGAATAATGGAAAAACTCAGCGCAGAGGCTAGTAATAGGGTTAATAAGGCTTGTAATAAGCGCTTAACTACATAAAAAAAGGTCTCGCTGGTGAAGGCGTTAGTCAGGCTGTTTTTTGCCGAGTCTAGGCGTTGGCGACTGGAGGGTGCTTTAGTAGTAGCCATAGAGTTTATTTTGATTGTCTATAATTGTTCGGTGGCGCATTCCCTAAAGGGTGTTCAGGCGGTGAGGGAGAGCGCGAAAGCTGAAGGGAGAATTAAGCCCGGGAAAGTTCTAATCCTCTATTTAATACTCTATCAAAGTTAGAATGGGGACATTGGGGAGTCGTTGTCGTCCGTTCAAATTCTGCAATTCAATTAAAAAGCAAAAGCCCACGAGTTCAGCTTGGGCGAGTTCTAAAAGTTGGGTGGTGGCAACGGCAGTTCCTCCGGTGGCAATCAGGTCATCTACAATTAAGACGCGAGTCCCCGGTTCGATGGCGTCCTGGTGCATGGAAAGGCGATCGCTGCCATATTCCAACTGATACTCAATTTCGTGGCAAGGGGCGGGTAATTTCCCGGGTTTACGAACGGGGATAAACCCGATGCCGAGTTGATAAGCTAAAGGGACCCCAAACAGAAACCCCCGAGACTCCATGCCGACGATGCAATCCGGTTGGAGAGGGGCGCATTTTTCCGTCATGAGATCCACCGCATACCGTAAACCCTGGGGGTCTCGCAGGAGGGTCGTAATATCCCGAAACAGAATGCCCGGTTTAGGAAAGTCGGAAATGTCACGAACCAGAGATTTTATATCCATACAACAAGTTTAGAAGATGAAAGAGGGCCTAGAAGGTGGGTTTAGTCTTAACTCATACCCAATCCGGTTGTCTCAAGTCGGTTTTCTCTTATAGCCTGCGTAGGCACCGCTTCGTCCGTGTGCCTCCGGGCTTGAGCCTGCGGGGTTTTTATAATAAAACCGGCCAGGGTGCGATCGCGCTTTAAATCCTACCATTACTACCATTACCCAGGGGGACTCAGCCCGGGGTTTCGTCATCCCTGTCGCCCTATTCAAGCGACATCCGTCCCAAAATCCGGTAAAACCTGGGATCTTTTTTGGGGTAAGGCACTGGATTGGTAGAATAAAACATTTGGGCGTTCCCTGGTGGCGGTTACGCCTACCAGAAAGGTGAGGCAACAGGATCGTTTGGATCGCTAGATCAAAGCTCAACTCTTTAGGTGAATACTAAAATCAAAGTTAGAGAAACAAACCTTGCGGTCAATTGCACTCAAGTCAGTCATCCATCAAGGCGAATTACAATGAATGCTCCGGTAAGCGTAATGCAAACAACCCATCCACCCGAAACGACCACTCCGATAATTTTAGAGCATCTGCCCGAACCCCCCGGGTTTTCCGGGCGGGGATGCCCCAGACGAGCGCGGTTGCAAATTGACTTGCTGCTGTTGGCGATCGAAGCCTTGGATCTGAACGCATCTCAATCGATCTTAGCCGTCGCCAAAGAAGAACAACTGCAAGATATTATTAAAAATCGGGTGTTCCTCTGGATGCTACGCAGCACGAATCCCCTGCGCCGTTATAGTCAACGTCGCCCCCTGAGCTTAGAAGAAGCCAAGGCGTTGGTGGCGATCGCCTGTAAATTAGCTCGAAGAATGACCGTCACGATTCGGCAGTTGCTCACGGACTATCAGCAATTGCAACACAAACAAATTCCCCTGGAGCATCATTTGCGATTATCTCATTACCTAGAGCGTTTCCGGGCGCATTTCCGGAGTCGGATGAATCCGCGCCGTGCGGGGGTGGCGATTTATAATACCAATGAAAAGTTAAATGACCTGGCAATGGAACTGCTCGGGGAATTACTGTTTTGTACCGGAACAGCAGGGATGCAACGGTTGTGGTTCAGTTTGTTTGATGGGGAGGTTGAATGAGTATTCAACGTCAATATAGTTTACCGACTTGCAAGCTGGTGTTAGAGGGGTTAACCGACGATAACCTCTCGGGCGATCGCCAGGACGGGTCCAGACCTCTGATGTCGATTTTGGTCAGTGCGGAGTGCTATTTACCCCCCCGTAAGGAACCCATTGCTGGGGGACAGGAGTTCTTTCAAAGTTTAGTGAATGTCGTCAGTCACTATGCCCAAGAATTTTTGAGTGGGGTCAAGCGGTTCTCGTTCTACACCATTCCGGTGGAACCCCGAGATGGGGTACCCACACCAGTACAGTTGCAAAAAATTAATCCGAATTTGCACCGCTTGATTGTCCAACCCCAGGAGTCTTATAACAGTGCTCCGATTGAGATTGATTTGAGCGCGGTGCAGTTGTTTGACTTGGTGGAGGCGGTGGATCAATTCTGCGCGGATAGTCAGACTCTACCCCAGATCCACGGCAATTTACGCTCTCTGAGTCGCCAAGAAGCCAAGGTTCATGAACCTGTCGCCAAACGAGCCTTACCGGCAACGGTGGGACTGTCGAGTTTAGCAGTAGCGGCCCTGGCCTTTTTCTTCATGCCAATTCCGGAATATCAACGTCCCCTCGAACCCGTCCCCGGAGAAAGTTCCGAGGAGTCGCGCCAAGGAACTGCGGCGATCGCCAGTGGCAATGGTCCCGGTAGTCGTCCGGCAGGTTCCCCCCGGGTCCCGCCCAGTTCGGCACCACCCTGGTGAGCAATCGACAGATTACTGATGTCAGTGAATTGCAGCGTCTCGAACGGGAGGTTTATAACCAGATTGATCGCGCCTGGAGAACCCCTCCAACGTTTAGAGAGGCGTTAGTTTATCAAGTCGCCGCAGGGACGGATGGGGCGATTTTAGGATATAAACCAGAAAACCAAGCGGCAAGGGATTATCAAGATGAAACTCCCCTGTTGGATTTGGTGTACATCCCCGTTGATGGGGGGACGGCAACGGCGGAAGAGGTGGCTGTGTTTAGAGTGGTGTTTGAACCCTCAAATACACTCCAGGTGAGTCCTTGGGAAGGCGATCGCTCCGAAGTCGGCGATCGCTCGGAAGTCAGCGATCGCTCTGAAGTCCCGGCAGTCACTCCCGTGGCGGATATTCAAGATCCGGTCGTTCTGGAATCGTTACAACAGCAAGTTTACGACACGATTGACCGATCCTGGACCCAAAATCCTGAGTTTGAGCAGGACCTGATCTATCGGATTTGGGTGAATGCTCAAGGGGCGATCGTGGACTACGAAGGAACGAATTCTCTGGCAAAAACGGCTCTGGATCAAACGCCCCTGAAGGAGTTACATCAACCCTCAGCCGATTATGTCCGCAACACCACCGGCAGCGATTCCTCTTTGGCTGAATTCCGCGTGGTTTTTACCTCCGGTGGCATTTTGCAGATTAGCCCCTGGAAGGGTTTTCGATAGGCAGGGTCCGGGGCCGCCCCCGCCCCCACTCTTTGCCCCTCCTTGATTCTCGCTCACCGATCGGGCGCTTCAGTCCAGTCCTAACACCGTTACCGGAACGGGTTCGAGCCTTCCATAAAATCGGGAATTTTACCCCGGGGTTACCCTGAGTGATCCAGGCACGGAGTCAGTCCGATGGCCAACCGAAGCAGACAGGGATAGGACGACTGGCTGTTTCCTGAAGATAAAAGGGAACGCCAGCTTTTGATTTCAACCCAGACATCGGGGAAACAACCCAGGGGTTGAGGTGGGTGGGGTCAGTCCTGACTCCGGCAAGGGGCAACTCCCAATTGCCAAGGGAGGGCGATCGCTGCTAAATGTAATCTGTTAACTGGCAATAGTCAGTTGCTATCCACTCCGGAGCCTTCAATTCTGAGGAGTCCCCCCTTAACCACCTATCACTGAGCGCTGACGCAACATGAAAGTCGTATTCTTCGGTACTCCCCATTTTGCTGTTCCCACATTGCAAATTCTGTTAGCCACTCCCGAGGTTGACGTATTAGCTGTGGTCACTCAGCCAGATAGACGTCGCAGTCGCGGCAGCCAATTAGACCCTTCCCCGGTCAAAAGTTTAGCTTTAGCTCATAATCTGCCCGTCTGGCAGCCCCAACGAGTCAAAAAAGACGCTGATACTCTGGCGTTTTTGAGACAAACTCAAGCGGATTTATTCGTGGTGGTGGCTTATGGACAGATTTTATCTCAGGAAATTCTGGATATGCCCACCTTGGGCTGTGTGAATGTCCATGCCTCTCTCTTGCCTAAATACCGAGGGGCTGCTCCCATTCAATGGTCTCTGTACAATGGGGACGCGGAAACTGGAGTCACGACGATGCAAATGGAGGCCGGTTTGGACACCGGACCGATATTGCTCAAGGCTTCTGTGCCGATTGAACTGTTGGACAATGCGGATCATGTGGCTCATACCCTCTCTACGGTAGGGGCTGAGTTGTTGCTGAAAACGGTGGTGAAGTTAGGCCGTCAGCAAATTCAACCTATCCCCCAAAATGATGCGGACTCGACTTATGCGCCGCTCATTCAAAAAGAGGATTATCTGCTGGATTGGTCCCGCAGTGCAGTCGCCCTCCATAACCAAATTCGCGGCTTTTTTCCCAACTGCATCGCTCAGTTTCGCGGCCAGGACCTGAAAATTATGGCTACTGCACCTGTGGGCGATCGCTACTGGGAACAGCTTCCCCCGTCGTTTAGCGTTCTCGAACATAATTGGCCTGCCCTCTATCCTGGAGAGGGCAAACCCGGTGAAATTGTCAGTATTGCCAAACATATCGGGCCGATTGTTCAAACCGGCGACGGTTTTTTACTCTTACAACAAGTCCAGCTTTCGGGTAAACGCTCTCAATCCGGTTGGGATTTTGCCAATGGGATGCATCTACTCACGGGGGAAATGTTGGGTAATGGGAATGCCTGAGTGCCGATAGAAACGCGATCGCTTCCTACTCAGGCATCGATCGCGTCTCTTCGGATTCGGATTCGGTTAAGGACTCAAAAAAGCGGCATCCTGCACAGGGTCCTTCTGGATTGACGGCACAGCGAATCAGTTCGGATTTAGCGTTGAAGCGGCAACTGGCTTCTCCAATCACCCAACGACCCTCTACAAGGCTTTTTTCAATCGGTCGCTGCGCTGACTGAACGTACAGAGCAATATTTTGCAAGCGATAACGACCGGATTTCAGTTGATATCGATGGCGGCGTTCTAAAACGGCGTAAGTTTTTCCTTCGAGATCTAGATAGTGGCCCGGTTGCGGATTCCAATCTAAATGCACTTTCCCCAAGGATTTCGAGGGTTTGGTTAATATCACCTCTGTGGGTAAAGAATCTGGTTCCATGATTCCTCTGTGATGTTCTTTACCTTTTTACGTTACCTTACACCGCCCCTGGATGCCGAGACTCCTCCAGATCCCTTTAGCTTTACCCCGGGTCCCTCTGCACTAGGGGAGTCCTCATCTTTCCTTTTTCTTCCGGGGACTCAAACTCAGTCCCCGCAAGTGTGCTCCGTGGATGAACATCCCCAGCGGGTTAGGGAGCAAAACCCACGGTTTTAGGCGGTTGCATGAGTTTTTATTTTTAATCTTTTTTCAAGATTTTAACCCGCTCAACCCGGATATAATCTAAAGTAGAAAGCCTAATCCATCGCTTTTTTTTCTTCCCCATTTCCACTCGTTGAGGAGGTCAAAAAATTATCCCCTTCTCGCTCACGGAAATTCCCACCTCCATCTTCAAGGTCATGATTCACTCGCCTTAACTTAACAAGGAGGAATCAGTATGTTTTTACAACAAAAATCGACGGGTGATTTGATTGAAATTATCAGACTAGAGGATTTATCTGACCCCTGTCTCGCTGAAGTCATGGGGCGCTCTCATGCCGGAGAAGAACGGCAAGATTTGGAAGTTTTTCCCAAAGAAGATTTAAAATTCCCCTCGGGCGAACCTTTACCCATCTGCTGGCTCGATCCAGAGTATCGTGTCGCTCCGGGTCGTATTCCTGAACGTCCCAGTTTTGCACGATAAGAAGGTAGAAAGTTCTAGAGTGTCCCCGGTGAATCACGAGTGGTAATCACTTGGAGAGAGGAGTGAGATGGTTTGACTCGTGAGCCGTAATCGTGCGGGTGCGTCAAGGGATTCATCCTCAACCGGGTTCGGCAATTTTGGGATGAGACGCACCCGATTTTTGACAAGGTGGCTTGTTCCCTTTTCATCAGAGTTTGCTCTTGGGTCCCGGGGATATTTCTCGGGGCGATCGCGGGGTAATCGGTAAAGTGATGATCAACTCTGTCCCCTCTCCCGGGGTGGAACGACAGCGCAGTTTTCCCCCATGTTTTTCCACCACAATGGAGTAAGCAATTGAAAGTCCTAAACCCGTCCCTTTGCCGACGGGTTTCGTTGTAAAAAAGGGGTCGAAAATTTTCAATCGTACCTGTTCAGGGATACCCGGACCATTATCCGCAATCCGAACCTGAACCCAATGGCGATCGCAGACTTCGGTACGCAGGATAATCCTCGGTAACCGGGTTTTCCCCGGGTCTAAATTCGATCGCATGACATCGGTAGAGGTTACCGAAACGCTAGAATCAGCCTGAAATTCTTCGTAACTTTCCTCGCCGAATTCCTCAACCCCATCCATCGCATCGATCGCATTATTTAAAATATTCATCACCACCTGATTCACTTGGGACGCATAACAAGTAATTTTCGGCAGGTTGCCATAGTCCTTGATCACCTCAATTCCTGGACGCCCATTTTTACCCGTTAGACGAGACTGCAAAATTAACAGCGTCGAATCAATTCCTTCATGAATATCCACCTCTTTCATCGCTGATTCATCCAGGCGCGAGAAATTTCTTAATCCCAGAACAATTTGACGAATGCGATCGGCTCCGGTTTTCATAGAAGAGAGCAACCTCGGTAAATCTTCCAGTAAAAACTCTAAATCCATGTCCTTGATGGCTGCTTTAATTTCCGGGTGGGGAGTCGGATAATGCTTCTGATACAGACAGACTAAGTTAAACAAGTCATCCAGATAATCTCCCGCATGATTCAGATTGCCATAGATAAAACTCACGGGGTTATTAATTTCATGAGCAATTCCCGCCACCATTTGGCCGAGACTGGACATTTTTTCGGTTTGAATCAGTTGGGTTTGGGTTTGTTTGAGGGTTTCTAAGGTTTGCGACAAGTGGAGATTTTTTTCATTTAAGGCATCATTGGCCTGATTTAAAGCCTGAGTGCGCTCTTGGACTTTGGCTTCCAGGTTGGCATAAAGCAGGGCATTTTCTAAGGCGATCGCCGCTTGGGAGGAGAGAATTTTCAAAATCTCTAGGCGGTCCTGGGTAAAGGCTCCCCGGGTTAAATTATTTTCTAAATACAGGATGCCTAAAGTTTTTCCCCCATTCACAATCGGGGTACATAACAAGGACTTTAATTGATGAGCCACCACATAAGGCTCTTTTGTAAATGCCCCTTCACAAGCGGCATCGCTTAAAACTAAATTAGAGCCGGTTCGCGCCACATATTTGACGATCGCCACGGGTAAATCGGAGCAGGTTTCGATATCAATGGATTGCTCTACGTTTACTGCATCAGCAGCGGTAGAAGCAGAGGCAGATATCAAAAGTTTGCCTTCACTCTTTAAAATTAAAAAGGCTTTTTCAGCGCCCGCATTTTCGATCGCCGTTTTCATCAGGGTTGCCAGCAATTTATCCAGGACGATTTCACTGGCGATCGCTTGTGAGGCTTTCAAGACGGTGGTCAAATCTAGGCGATCGCTACTCTCCCGAGGGACTGAGACTCCCACCGGGGTTGGTTTCTGTCCGTTGGTAGGATGAAATTGCTCTGAGGGGACGGGCAACAAGTGGGAATAGGTAGACTCCAACTGCTGCACTTTTGCGGTTGCTCCCCATTGTTTATACCCCTCCCGCGCTTCCTGCATATAGGCTTTAGCCGGGGTGAGTTTTCCTAATCCTAAATAAAATTTAGCCGCTAGTTCGTTGGCGAGGGCGGCTTCTTGCACATACTCCTGTTCTGTGGCGAGTTGAATCGCGCGATCGTACCCGTCCATCGCTTGCAATTTGTGACCGAGAACGCGGTCCCGTTCGGCCTGAACGAGATAACATTTATGCAAATAATTCATGGGGGCATGAGCGGCCCATTTTTTCAGTTTCTTTTGGTTTGTAGCGACTTTTTTTAGGAGAATTTTGCGGTTTTGCTCGGGCGTGCGATCATCGCACAGGGCGATTCGAGTGAGGGAATCATACCAATAAAACAGCCCGACAACCGGCAAGGCGATCGCGCCGTCTAAATAGTTCTGCGCTTGTTCGGCATTAACCAGCGCTTCGGCGTAATTTTCAAACCAATAACACAGCATCAATTGATTCACAAAATAATCGTGTAGTCCGTTGCGGTCATTAGCTGAAATCATCAAGGGAACCGCTTGCACCCCATTTATAGGCTTCTCCCACTAACTCCCCGGGATTTTCATTTCGTCCCAATAAATTGAACACCGCTTGCCGATACATTTCATTCCATTGCACCACGGTCATCTGTTGCCATTGGGTTAGGGAATGACTCAAGGATGCCATTTCCCGTTCTACCTCATTGAGTTCTGTTCCGGTAAAGTATAAGTTTTGACAGCGGTTTTTGGCCGCATAAGAGGCCCATTCTAAATCTCCATTTTCAATCCCGCTCCGTTCCGCTTGCCGTAACGGAATCAAGGTTTCCTTGAGATGCACGCGCCAAGGGTTGATGAGCCCTTCTACCATTGTTAAAATTTTGGCATTGGCTTGACCGACCCCGAACTGAGATAACAGATTTAAGGCTAATTGTCCGAATTTATACCCGAGTTCAATTTCACAAAATACGCCGGATAAAATTACGCCATAGGTGGCATAAGCAAAGGCGGACCAGGGTGAATTTCCAGATTCAATGGATAGATTCACTTGTTCAAATACAATCAGAGGCAGTAAGGGAGGAGCGGCTTGATAGGCGGCAGATATCAAGCTAGAGAGAATTCTCATGGCGGCGAGTTTCTCGGGTTCCCTCATGACTGGCAATGCCAGTAAATCTGTGGGGTCTTTGTCCCCCATTGTCGCTTGGTTTTTTTCCCGTTGCCGTTGGATATCGGCCCGGGTGGGATGCTCGATTAAATCAATCCCCAGTTGTTGGGCAATGTTTACGCCAATTTTTACGGCTTCAAGGGGTTGGGCTTGGGCCATACAAGCTTGAATTTTGAATTCATAAATTTTGATGGTATCAAGCAGGGTTTTACTGGACTCAATGACCGGATTGGCTAATGCTGTCATTTGCTGGAAGTCACCACATAAATAAGCGGCTTCTGTGGCTTCTTGATAGAGGGTTAAAGTTAAGTCATAGTGCGTTTGCCAGCGGTCGTTCCCTAAGAGGTTAAGACCTTGATTCAGATAGTTGAGAGCTGTTTTGTAGGCTGCCGATCGCTTGGCTTTTTGTCCGGCGTTGAGGTTTAATTGAGCAATTTTTTCGCGTTTTTCGCGTTCCCTGGGAGAATCACTCGGTGAGGTGCCTTTATTGAGTTGATTGACAATCTCAAACAGGACCTCATCCCGACGATCGCTGGGAGTCTGGTTGAGCCAGTATTGTCCGATGCTCAAATGCACCGCAGACTTGGCAGAATCGGACATCAGAGAGTAAGCAGCCGCATGAATGCGATCGTGTACAAATTTGTAGTGCGCGGTGAGGCGATCGAGATTGGCTTCTTCATGAGTGCCGGATTTCCACTCGGCGATCGCCACGGACCAATCTGCACTCTCCGTTGCCGGTAACACAAACCCTTGGGTGACTCCTGCACGCAGATTTGCCGCTGTTTCTTTCACGGACTGCTGGGAAATCGCCGCTAAAGTTTGCAGATCGAAGCGTTTACCAATACAAGCTGCCAGCTTGAGTACGGACTGCTCTCGTTCCCCCAGCTTCCGGATTTTTGCCGCCAGCAGTTGCACGACATTATCCGTAATCGATCGCCGTTTAATTTTTTCAATCGACCACTGCCATGCCAAACTTTTATTATCAAATTCAATTAATCCATCATCATAAAGCCCGGTCAAAAACTCCTGAATAAAAAAGGGATTTCCTCCGGTTTTATCTACCACTAATCCCGCCAACGGTCCCGCTTGTCGTAAGGAACATTGAAAGGTATCAGCCAAAAGCTGATTGATACTCACTAATCTTAAGGGTTCTAATTCCAATCGATTGACAATTCCGCCGGTTTGCTCAATTTGGGCCAGCCGTTCTAAAACCGGGGAAGCGGTATCTCGGAAGGGAACTGGAGATTCTATCTCACAATAGGATAAAATTAAAAAAAGTCCCGGATCGGCCACGGTCATCAGCCGTTCAATCAGCCGCAAAGACCCGGCATCCGCCCACTGAATATCATCTAAAAATAGGGTCAGGGGATGGCGAGGATGGGCGAAAACTTTGATGAAATTTTGAAAGGTCAAATGAAAGCGATTTTCGGCTTCGGCGGGGGGTAAACTGTTGATGGGCGGCTGCTTGCCCAAAATTAGCTCCATTTCGGGAATCACTTCAACAATTACCTGTCCATTGTTTCCGAGTGCTATTCTTAATTGCTCTTGCCAGTGGTTGAGGCGATCGTCCGGTTCCATGAGCAGGTTAGCCACTAATTCCTCAAAGGCTTTAATCCAGCCTAAATAGGGAATATCCTGCTGATTTTTGTCAAATTTTCCCGAAAGAAAGTAGCCATTTCTTGTGGCAATGGGGGATTCGAGTTGCTGGACTAATGCGGTTTTACCGATGCCGCTTTCCCCGACGACTAGCATCACTTCTCGTTGGGAATTGACGGTGCGCTCAAAGGCAGAGCCTAAGGTTTGAATTTGAGCTTGTCGTCCATAAAATTTAGGGGAAATATTAAATTTTCGGCAAATATCATTTTCCCCTAAGATAAACTCTTCGATTTCTCCGGTTGCTTCTAATTGCATCAAGCAGACGACTAAATCCGCTTGGAGTCCCCAGGCACTTTGATATCGGTCTTCTGCTGTTTTGGAGAGCAATTTCATCACCAGTTCGGAGATGATTTTGGGAATAGACGGGTCGATTTGATGGGGGGAAATTGGCTGTTTTGCCAGATGGGAATGGACCAGTTCCATCGGGTCGGGACTGGTAAAGGGGAGTTGGTTGACCAGGAGTTCGTAAAGGGTGACTCCTAGGGAATAAAAGTCGGTCCGATAATCCAGGGTGCGGTTCATCCTGCCGGTTTGTTCCGGGGACATATAGGCGAGAGTCCCTTCTAAGAGATTGGGATTTTTTGAGGGGGGATTTTCTTGGGAAACAATGGTGGCAATGCTAAATCCAATCAGCTTGACTTCCTCGGTTTCGGGGTTGAAGAGGATATGCTCTGGATTGATATCTTTGTGGATGATGTTGGCACTATGGATGGAACCCAGGGCTTCGGCAATTTGAATGGCTAGGGTTAAAAATTCCGCTTGAGTTAAGGTCCGATTTTTGATAAATTGTTTTAAGGATTGTCCGCCAAAGTCTTCTAAGATTAAGGCGATCGCCTGGTTATACTTTTGCAGGCCATGAGTCTGGACTACGCCGTCTAAATTGAGCCGATAAATTTCATACTCTTGCTTGTATCGGCTGAAATCTCCTGCACTGGCTCCATCGGAATGCAACAGTTTGACGATCGCCGGTAAGTTATCTCGCGATCGGAGGGTGCGATAGACGCTGGAACGAGCATTTTCGCTCAGTTGGTCAATGATTCTAAAACCGTTGAGGGCTGGGGTCAGTATTTTGCTTTCTATCATAGGTCCAGTGGGTGGGTTGGTCCAGTCAGAATAGGGAAAATTTAAAATACCCCCAGAACGGTTCAAATTAGTCTTCTCGGGGTGGATTCAACCGGGTTTTAGGGTGGCGATCGCCCTTCGGAAGCATGGTGGGTTAGGAACCCTGCTTGCTTTTGTTTTCTCAGTTTAACTTAAGCCTTTGTACTTGTCTGTAAAAAAAATCAGGAAATCTCCACTGAATCCATCGCAACCGATGCGGGAATCCGTTCCCAGGTGAGTTAACGTCCTGATTTATCCTTCTTCTCTCACTGGATCAGCACAAATCAATCTTTGATTTGCATCTATTTCTTTTAAAATTAAGAGATAATTTAGCGGCATTTTTCCATCATGAGCAATCCCTTAGAACGCTTAAAATATTTACCCTGGACTTCCCTACTGCCGGTTGCGGGCCTCACGACTCAACTTGTGGCTGCAATTGAGGTCTGGTTGGCGTATGGTGCTACCCAATCCAGCGCCCTTCGGGATGCCTTGACTTTACTCTATGCACCTCCTTTAGGAACCTTGGTTGTGTTTGCGTTGGGGATGGGAATGGGGGCGATCGCCGTCTATGGATGCGAACTCTGGAATCGGTCCATGCTCAACACCGGGAGTCTCTGGGCCCTAGCCTTTTGCTTACTCCTCGGTCTCTGGATTAAGTCCCTCCTCCCCATCCCCGGGTTACTCGTGGATCTTTCCCAAATCTCTTTTATCGCTTTGGTGGTGGGCATTTTCTGGAAGGGCCGACCTTACATCCGCTAACGTCCCTTGGAAGCACCGAGTTGAGCTGGATCGCCACCCCAGGATTGAGAATTGAGCCTTGAGGATTGTAGAGGGATTGTCCTTGCTCAATTGTCAATCCTTCAGCCTTGATTTTTGACTGGGCAAAAAAAAATCCCGCTCAAGTTGAACGGGAAGCCATCAGGGTGCATCTACTAATGCACCTTATATTAACCCATGAGGGGTGTAACCCCACAGTTCTTTAACAAAAATTTATAAAGTCGCCGAAAAGGTCCAAATCTCGTTCACGGCCTCGGGATTATTTCACCCTATTCAACTAAATATTACAGATTAATGATTCAGGATTGAGCTAAATTGCGCTAGTCTAGGAGGTCAGAAAACTCCAAGGCAGCTAATTGGCCCGACGCTGAGAGAGTTGAAACTCTAAGGATTCGATTTCCGAAAGCAGTTGCTGTCGTCGTTGTTCTACCCCATCGGTTTGCAAAGCTAGAAAGGCTTCAATATCCGGCCATAATTCCACCGCCCAATCTTTACTGGAACTCCGGTATTCTTTGATAATCTGCACCGTGCCATTGGGTTCGAGTACAAATAAACTGTACAACCGCTTCTGAGTGGATTTTTTGCTGCCTTTTTTCTCGCAATGCAGATAGAGTCCGGGTTGTTGAAAGGTTTGGACGCTGAGGTTACTGACAAAATCACCCAGAATCGAATACCCATCGGTGGCGGTGGTATCGACTCCCTCAACTCGCTTGCACCAGTTCCCTGATTTTTCGGAAAGACTGCCTTCCCAAAACCCCGGTGCATTCAGGAAGGCTTCTTTAAGATTAACCAGAAAGGATTCACTCATAGATTTAAGGTTGAAGTGGGGGACGGGGCGATCGCCTGTCATGGAAAAAGATCAATCAGGACCCTACCTGGGCGACTAGAGCGAACTTCCAGGAGTTACTTGGTAGAAACTGAACCCCATTGAGCTTCACCAGGTATCGGTTGCGCGGTGACTTGTTTGCTCTGATTTCGCACAGATTTCTTTTCCCAACGAGGTGCGCTGGGGGTTGCCGACTCGGATCCAGTGGAGTCTGGATGGGGAGGGATTGATTCTTCGGGCGATCGCGATTCTGAGAGTTCCGGTATCAGTTCGGCAGTCATTTCTCTGGGTTCAGAATCCCCCATCCCAGGGGAAATCGAGGGGATACGTCCCAGGGAGCGAGTTTTTTTCGGACGACGTATCACAGGTTTGGGCTTGTTCGGGTCCGCAATGAACCAGAGAACGGCAAAAATAGCGAAGATATCTAATAGCAGCATTTCCAACATAATCAAACCTTAAATCGTGCGGCAGAATAACCCTAGAGTGGGGTCGGGTCGCGATCTCTGACCCTCAAGGAACAGTCAGCAACAGTCCCCTGAGCGGGGAGGGCGAATCCTTTCTTGATTGTAGGGTTAAGAGGACCGAGAGCCAACTGTTTACTTGAGAAACCCTGCACTTTTAGCCCGGTTTACCACCGCCCGATTGGGATGCCAGCGCCAGAAAGCTGAGTCAGAAAGCTGCTTTCTGGCGATCGCTGAGTCACCCGATGAAGTTTCACCCACCGGGGAAAACCCCACCCTGAATCCAGAAGCGATGCTACAGTCTGGGGTTTTGTGCTTTCGGTTCCAGTTGGGATTCAGGGATATCCGGCGCGGGGATAGTTTGTTTGAGGTGATAACCCTGATGGTCCATTTCTCGCACAAAATTAGTCGGTTCCTCGGGTTCTACCGGAGGTGCTGCGCCAGGGGGTGGCGCATCCCGTCTCAGTTTTTTAAGTTTAGCTTTTCGTCCCATTGTCTGCGTCTCCACTGAGGTTTTTAGCTAAATTTTAGCGAAATTTGGTCAGGATAAATTCAGGGTTTCACAGTTTTGAGGTCCGTTTTCTGAATAACTCCAGGAACGGGCTAATTGCAAATTAAAAACTGAGTCACAATTTGACCCCGGCGACCCTGGGGGGTGATCGCATTGGCAAAATAGCCGCTACGATCCTCTACCGTTACGAGGGTGCCGTCGGGGACAGTGGCAATCACTTCTCCACCGGGCGATCGCAGGTTAACGGGTCCCCCGTCTAAGGTTTTAACTTGCATCGACCCTGTAAACTGCCTGTTTCCATAATGATGGTAAGTGAGAAAGCGTTCGGCAACCCAACCTGTCAACCCACCTGGGGCGGTTATTTCTGACCAATTTCCACTGCGATCGCCTGTATTAAATAACACCACCGTCCCATTCGGAACCGTTCCCCGGATTCTGGCATTCGTATCGGTATTCTCTCGCACATTCAGCACCCCCCCTTCCGTCGTCACCCGACGATACCAGGTCCGGCAGTTGGGGTCAACATTCTCCTCGGATTGTGCCCAACTCGATGGCACAACCGCCAAAATTGTGAACCCGCTCAATACAGAAAAGACAACAATATTGCGTTTCATTTCTACACTCCTATAGGATCGGTGATAGCAGCGATCGGATGTTTTTTTCAGGGAACTGGGCAGATTTTTTTATATAGCGGTTCCCTGATTCGCAGGGTAAAAATATCAGGAGTGCAGTAAGCGCACTCCTGATATCTTAATAGCCTCGGGACTTCATGAGTCGGGGAACCGCTATAAAATTAACCCAAAATATCGAATGCACCATCCTCAATAATGCCATTCGGATTAGCGGTTCCGGTAATAATTTGTTCCACTTGTTGGGGGGTCAAATTTGGATTAGCACTGAGCATCAGTGCAGCGACGCCGCTGACAACGGGAGCAGCCATTGAGGTTCCTTTCCAGAAATCGTAAGTATTAATGGGTACAGAGGAATAGACATCTTCTCCCGGTGCAACCACATAATTAAGGATATCAGTACCGGCCCGGTTGGTAAAGTCAGCAACCTGGCGATCGCGAGTCACTGCGCCAACTGCAATGCCGAATTCTGAGGCATAAGCGGCTGGATATCTGACTGCACTAAACCGTTGATCTCCTCCAGCAGAGTTTAATCCATCATTTCCAGATGCCGAGACAATCACTGCTCCTTTTTTCTCGGGCATAAATGAGAGCTTCTTTCAGGGTATTATTCACAGCACCGCCGCCCAAACTCAAGTTAATTACCCTTGCACCATTATCCACAGCATAGCGAATTCCGTTGGCAATCCGTTCTTCTGTTCCGGTAAATGCACCAATGACAGGGACGGGCATAATCATGGCATTGGGAGCAATTCCGCTATTGCCAATGCCATTATTATTTCCGGCAATAATTCCCGCGACATGACTGGCATGACCCTCTAACGGATCGATCCGATTAATCTGATTATTGCCATCCAAGAAATTCCAGCCGATGATATCATCAACAAATCCATTGCCATCATCATCAATGCCATTGCCGTTGATTTCATTCGGGTTGGTCCAAATGCTTCCGGCTAACTGAGGGTGAGTATAATCTAAATAACCATCAATGACGGCGACAATCACCCCTTCCCCCGTATAACCTTGATTCCAGGCGGCGGGTGCATTCACCATATCCGAAACCCAATTTGAACCCACCTGTGGCGGCATTTCAGGGAAGGGTTCAGTCCCGACTGCCGCTGCCACTGCCGCTGCTGCATTCACCATGCCATACCCTGATGAGCGATTAAAAAGCTGGGGAGAAATGCTCAAGTCATAGGCAGTTGGACCGCCCCCTTGGGACACCATAATTTGATAGTTTCCTGGGTCTAGGGTGAGGTGAATTTGTTCTAATGTCGAACCTTTTTGGGTGGAAAGGGCAACCATTTCCTCCGGTTCAATAGCTTGATT
This sequence comes from uncultured cyanobacterium, assembly GCA_963821735.1. GTDB lineage: Bacteria > Cyanobacteriota > Cyanobacteriia > Cyanobacteriales > Laspinemataceae > Laspinema. Next base: position 118,316 of record CAWGFK010000027.1, on the reverse strand, counting down.
AAAATTGCGGTCCTGAACTAAATACAAATCGGCATTCGCACTTAACCCATCTAAAAATAGGCTGATAGTTTGAGGGCGATCGAGTTGGAATTGGTAAAAATCATTGGGATTTTCGGGTCCAATGATTCCTGATGTGCGCTGCACGCGATCGAGCAAGCCAAAGTTAAACGCATTGGCGACCCCATTCCCCGCTGCATTCGGAGAAAGTTCTGGAGCATTCGCTTCTACCCAGAGATTATAGGTGCTATCTCCTTGGATGGTATTGACCCGGGCAAAATAGGTTCCGGGACTCAAAGTCCGTTCAATTGTCTCTTGAGCCGCACCCTGAGATTCCGAGGAAACAATGACTTCATCTGGATCAATAATCCCATTGCCATTAATATCTTCAATCAAAGAAAGTTGAGCATTGCCACTGAGTTCATACAGAATAATTTTCACTTGTTGAAAAGTATCCAGGGTAAACTTATAATAGTCTTCTGGATTAATACTTTCCAAAAAATCACTTTTGATTTGCACCTCGGATAAAGCTCCCACATCGACGGCAGTCCCTAGGGTATTTCCGGCTCCGGAAGAAGGCAAGGTGGGAGCAGTTTTATCGATGGTGAGGAAATAGGGTGTATTTCCACCAACTTTAACCACCCCCAGAAAATAAGTTCCCTGTCCCAGTACCCGATTAATTTGGGGCGTCAGAGTAGGTTCTTCTCCGGGATAGGTAATAAATTCCTGGAAAGTAAAAGTCCCATCATTATTGATATCCTGCATCAAGAAAAAATCCGCAGGCTGTTCTAAACTTTGCAGTTTGATATCAATATTTCGAGTCCGATCGACCTCAAATTGATAAAAGTCATAAGGGTTGGCTTCGCCGATAAAATCGGCCACTTCAAAGCGATCGCGTAATACCCCAATCTGCCCAAAACTAATGGGTTCCGTATTTCTTGCTCCCGATGCGGGTACTCCCGATGGAATAGACTCCATCCTCAAATCGTAAGCCGTCGGATTATCAACTTGAACAACTCGGGCAAAGTAGGTTCCCGGTTGCAAGCCTGAGAGGTAAACTGTAGCAGGATAGGGTTCGGGTTCTTCCACGGGTTGGAAGGAATTGAGATACTCCATAAAGTCAATTTCTCCATCCCCATTCAAATCAATCAGGTTGCGCTCATTATTGGCTTGGGTTGAAATAATTTCTCCACTATCAATAATGCCATTCCCATTACGATCCTGAATGACTTGAATTTGCAAATTCGCACTTAAATTCTCCAAAGACAACCGTAAATCGCTGGTAGGATTGACGGTAAAGCGATATAAATCTTGGAAATTATTAGTGCCAATAAACCCTTGATGGGCTTGAGGACGGGTTAAATCTCCAATCCATAATGCCTCATTTAATGTATTACCGGGATGAGCTTGCAAGAGGCGACTCGATGGAACGGCAGAGACGTTAATCTGATAAGCGGTATCTCCCTGATCGGCAGAAACTTTGACAAAATAGGTTCCCGGTGCTGTGGCAAAGCGATCAAGTTGTGAGACGGGAGCTTTTTCCGCAGCGATCGCCGCTTGCACTTCAGCGTCATCGGGAATCCCATTATTATTGATGTCCCGAATTAACTGAATGTTCGCCGAGGCATTGCTGCCATCTAATTTGACACTGATATCGCTAAAGGTATCTAGGCGAAACTTATAATAGTCTTCGCTATCTACAGACGTGACGACGGGACGAGTGTTGGGGTCGGTTCCTACGGTGTGAGAGGAATTGATCGCCCGAGATCTCCGGGCAAATATCGACGTCCTTCGGCAATCCCTGTATTCAGCAAATGGTAGAATGCCGCACGGCGATCGCCTCCTAACGCTTGCTCTAAATCCGGATTAACCGCTAAGTAGTAGTCCAAATCAATAAATTGGGAAAATCGGCGATTTTCAGCAAATCCTCGGGTTAAAAAATGTTGAAATGCCCCTTCTAGGTTGCCCGCAAATGCCGAGGCAAGGCCGGGATTTCCATTCACATAATAATTCAGGTCGAGCAAAGGGGAGAAACTTCGCCCCTCCGCAATCCCCCACCCTTGAAGATGCCTTAAGAGTTGACTGTTAGACGTGAGTCCCGCAAAGGCTAATTCAGGATATTGTTCTCGATAATAATTCAGATTGACAAACGGAGAAAAAGCCCGCCCTTCGTCTAACCCTGATGTTTGAAAATGTCGGTACAGCCGGTCTGGTGTGGCAATTCCTACGGCGGCCAAATCCGGATTGGCAGCGAGGTAATAACTAGCATCAAATAATTCTAAAGACATCGGCGATCGGTCCAGAAATGTTTTATATTCGCGCTCGATGACTTCTATTAAAACACTTAGTTCCAGAAACCGTTGAATTTAGCAACAATAGTTCATGCTTGTGGCTACAGCAGGGGCATTCTTGCCCATGTATCTCTTATGGGGCATCTAGAGTCGGTGAGCGATCGCCAAATCCCCACTCAGGGTATCCACCTGAACCCATCTTGATGACCCCATCATTCAATGCAACCCTCAAACCGATCGCCTCGGGTTTAAGTTTTGGCTGCCGTTAAATTCAGCCTGATTGTCCCGGATTTCTGATACAATAGGAACTAATTAGTCGGCTTCAGGAGTGAACACAACGGGAGTGAACGAAGTTCTGTTACCACCCAATTCTAGGAACGAAATGCTAACCGGGTTAGGGATTATTCAAACCCTACCCCCAGATGTCGTACATCTGATCGCTGCCGGAGAGGTAATCGACTCTCTGGCGGCAGTGTTGCGGGAATTGGTAGAAAACGCCCTCGATGCCGGTGCAACGCGGATCTCCCTGTCGGTGTGGCCCCAACTCTGGCGCGTGCGGGTGGCAGACAATGGATGTGGCATGGATTTGCCGAATTTGCAACAGGCGGCAACGGCCCACAGTACCAGCAAAATCCACAATGTTTACGACTTATGGAACATTACCAGTCTGGGATTTAGAGGTGAGGCTTTGCATAGTTTAGCGCAGTTGTCCCAGTTGGAAATTAAAAGTCGAGTCGCAGAAGGTGAGGGATGGTGTGCGACCTACAATTCCCAAGGTGAGGCAGTGCAAGTCCAACCCACGGCAGTCGCCCCAGGAACAATCGTCACCGTCTGCGATCTGTTTGAACGCTGGAAACCCCGGCGTCAGGGGTTGCCCTCGGTTCCCCAACAAGTGCGAGCAATCCAGCAGATGATTCAGCACATCGCCTTATGCCATCCTCATGTACTCTGGCAGGTGGAACAAGACGATCGCCCTTGGTTTAAAATTACCCCGGGACAAAGCGCCCAACAAATTCTGCCCCAAATTCTACGCGGGGTCAAGAGTGGAGATTTAGAAGCATTAACCCTGTCCGTGAGTGAGGCAGAATCCATCTCCCTGGTGTTGGGATTACCCGATCGCTGCCATCGCCAACGTCCCGATTGGGTCAAAGTTGCAGTAAACGGACGCTGCGTGCGATCGCCAGAATTGGAACAAACCCTGATTGCTGGATTTGCCCGCACCTTACCCCGCGATCGCTACCCGGTTTGTTTACTGCATCTGCGAATTTCCCCAGAACAAATTGACTGGAACCGCCATCCCGCCAAAGCTGAAATTTATCTCAAGAATATCACCCAGTGGCAGGAACGAATCAGTGAGGCGATCGCTCAAGGGTTGCAGTTAAATCCAGAAACCACCCCCGACGCCGCCCAACACCGTGTTACCCAACTCCTGAAAGCATCAGAAGAAAAAGGTGCGTATCACGTCAACCCTAATCCCGAAGAGACTTCCCAATCCGGCAGTCGGGCGCAACCCCTGCACCTGCGCGCCGTCGCCCAAGTCAGCCAAATGTATATTGTTGCCGAACATCCCAACGGATTATGGTTAGTAGAACAACATATCGCTCATGAGCGCATCTTATACGAACAACTCTGCGATCGGTGGCAACTCGTCCCCATCGAACCCGCGATCGTCCTCAATCAACTCACCCCCGCCCAACTCGAACAACTCAACCGCCTCGGACTCGATATCCAACCCTTTGGCAGCGAATTATGGGCCATTCGCACCGTCCCCGAACTGTTAGCACAACGAGACGATTGTGCCGACGCCCTGATCGAACTCAGCTTAGGGGGAGACATACAACAAGCCCAAGTCGCCACCGCCTGCCGCAGCGCCATCCGCAACGGCACCCCCCTCACCTTACCCCAAATGCAGGATATTTTAGACCGCTGGCAACGCACCCGCAACCCCCGCACCTGTCCCCACGGCAGACCCATCTATTTATCCTTAGAAGAGTCATCTCTAGCCCGTTTTTTCCGCCGCCACTGGGTCATCGGCAAAAGTCACGGCATTTAACAAAATAATTCCCCGATGTTCAACGTCACGACTTCCGCAAGAACAAGCATTAAGTGATTATGCTTGTATTTTTATCGCATCGGGTCTGCTCATCGTCTGCGGAGTAAACTTCAGTCCCCAAGTCTGCACATAATCGGTTATAGCAGTAGGATTTTGCTGGGGAATCACCAGGCCAATGTAACCATCCGGGCGAATCAAATAAGCTCCATGATGGGCAAACCCAGCGGCTCTCACTACCGGACTGTAGGGAAAGGTGGTGAGGGGTAACCCGAGAGACGCGGCTGCCTCAGTTAGGGATTCCGAAGCCTCCCCGTAGACATGGATCTGCCAGTCGAGGCGATCGAGGGATTGGTGGTTGTCCAATTCCGGAACAAACGGCAGGCGATCGCCCGGTGAAATGCGCCCGCGTCCTCCGATACTCAGCGCACTGCCGAAATAGGTGATCTGAATCTGGCTAACCGCTTTGAATAGTGCCCGATTGCTCCCCTGGAACTGAGTTAAAAGCCAGATCAGCCCCGGCGCAATCACCGTGCGTAAAAACCGAGCCAACCCTCCCTCCGCTACCATCTTCTGGAACATACTATCAGTGGTGGCAATGAGTTGCTGGGCAAAAGTAATCCGTTCTGGTTCGTAAGTATCCAGCAGTTTGACATCCGCACGGTTGGCGACCACCTGGGCCAGTTTCCAAGCCAGGTTCATAGCATCTCCCAATCCCGTATTCATCCCCTGTCCACCCACCGGAGAGTGGATGTGACCGGCATCCCCCGCAATAAAACAACGCCCCACCCGAAAGTGGTCAGCCACCCGGTGATGAACCTGATAGGTTGAGAACCAGTTGACCCCTTGCACTTCAATATTGAGCAAGCGAGTCGCAGCTTCTCGCACATCGGCAAAGGATATCTCCTGTTGGGTAGCGACCTGCCTAGGCACAATCCCCAGCAGGCGCTGCATCCCGCTAGTACGCACCGGCATCATCAGATTGAGGGTATCCCCCGAAATACCAACGTGAACATCACGGTTATCTTGGTTGATTTCCACATCCGCTACATAGAACAGCCCTTCACTGGTGCCGCCCCCAAAACCGATGCCCAGGCCCCGGCGCGTGGCACTGTTAGCTCCATCACAACCCACCAGGTAAAGCACTTCCACCTGTTCCTCAGACCCATCTGATAGGTTCAGGGTAGCCGCCACCCGGGTTTCGCTCTGGGAAAGGCTTTTTAAAGCGGTGTTCCACTCTACCTGGATGCCGCAGGCGGCCAACTGTTCAATCAAAAACCGCTCATGCACATCCTGGGCCAGGGTTAACAGAAACGGATAGGGACTTAACCCCTCTCCCATGTTTTTCAGGGAAAAATTAACCCGTTCCTGCCCGTTTACCCAGACATGGGCATCTCCTGTGGGGATGCCAAGCTCCACCAGAGCTTCGCTTAGGCCCAACTGTCGGTAAAATTCCAGCGATCGCGCCTGCACCCCCATAGCGCGAGATTCTTGCGAGGGACCCGATTTCTGGTCAATCAGCCGTACTCGGACACCCTGCCGAGCCAGCATCAAGGCCAGAAAAAGCCCTGTAGGACCCGCGCCAACCACCAACAGGGTCGGCGCATCAGACGTTGCATGAGTTGAGGTCATATCTAAAATCCCTTTCAGAGTGAGACGTATCGGAGTTCTTCTTGGAGCATTTATCATCACTACATCCAAAATAGACCCGTTGGTCAGAAATGTCAATAAAAATGACCGAAAAGTCATCTTTAATTTTCCGGTACCCCAATTTGTTGTAAAATTTTCCTATGGTAAGCAATGGCAACTCTCAAAACTCCAAACACCGACCCAAGGCGCAGCGCCCTGGCCGGGGGCCAAGCCCTGCTAAAACGGCCACAACCAAGGCCCGGATTGTCCAGGCGGCTTTCCAGTTATTTATTGAAGGCGGGTTTGAAGGGACCCGAATGATTGACGTTGCCCAGGCAGCAGGTTTGGGCAAAGGAACGCTCTATCGCTATTACCCCACCAAAGAAGCGTTATTTGAGGGAGTGCTTCAAGAAGCCCTAGGCAGTACAGTCCAGACCCTTCAAAATCCCAACCTGGAATCAGCAGAGCGCATCGAAGATTTCTTGCGTCATGCTCTGCGTCCACTTATGGAAGATTTGCAGAAATCTTCCAAAGCTAATTTGTTTCGTTTAATTATCACTGAAGGTCCAAAATTCCCCAGTTTGGTCTCTACCTATCGACGGGTTGTCCTAGAGCCGGTTCTGTCCTCGATTCAAACCCTGGCCGAGCAGGCAAAAGCCAACGGTGAACTGACATCCGATGTTCTGATCCGGTATCCTGTTCTCATGCTATCCCCAGGATTGGTCGCCACGATTTGGAATGGATTGTTCCTGGATCAGCAATTAGAGCCTGAAGCCTTATTTGATGCTTATATGGAGCTGATTTTTTCTCGATTTTAGGTCACGAGAAAGGAACATGATCGGGATTTTCAAAAGGGTCAGGTCAGTTGTCTAGTTTCTTTACCTTGATGTCTATCGGAGTCAACCAATGGGACCCTCTGCACGTTTTATTCGCCAATCTCCCGCAGGGCGAATTGTCAACCCGTCGAGGTTGATAGGCAGTGTTAGGTTGCTTGAGTTCTAGGTGGGACAGTAACCAAAAGATTGTCTTTAGATGCTCAAGTTGAAGCTACCGCAGCGTTTCCGCGAAAGCCTTGATGGTTTGCTGTCCACGTTGTGCATTTCCGGTCGTCAAAAAGTCTAGGATTGCGCCTTGAAATAAATGAAATAGGGATAAAGCGGTAGTTTTGTCTTGGGTGAGATTAAATAAATGATCTACCCACTTTTGGCTCTCTTCTTCCATGAAATGTTGGGTTTCTGAGTCGCCCTGGATGGCACGTTGATTTAGCTCCATCGCCAGCTTCAGCAAGCCACACATGGCGGGGGAAGTTAAATGGCTCCACATTTCGAGCAGGGGTTCGGCTAGACAATTAGTCCCTTCCAAGGACGGGCTTTGAAAGGACCAGAGCTTTTCGCGCAAGCGAGTCTCTAGTAAACCAATGAGTTGTCGTTCTAATTCTTGTTTTGAGCCAAAGTGATAGACCAGCATTCGTCCGCTAGTGCCTATCTTCTTGGCGATCGTATTGATGCTCCACTCCAATGCTCCTGCTGCGATCGCAGCAGCTAGGCATTGCTCTAGAAGCTCTTGCTTCTTCTCAGGTTCAGTCGGTCGGCTCATGGGTTGACAGTTAACGTAATAGCTGTTACAGTTATGATTAACGTAACTCTTATTACATTAACACGATTAAGTAGGGCAAAACCATGAAGATGAGAGATAGAGTTGGCTTCATTGTGCTCGGTTTGGTTATTTGGGCCGCAGGAACGTGGGTTTATCGCCTGACGGGTTCATCCTTCTTTGAAGGTTCTGCTACTGGGTATTGGCTGAATGTCGGTTTCACAAGCATTCTATGTACCGTTTTGTTCCTGGGAGTGATGAAGTGGCGGAAAATTAAGCAGAAAGATTGGTTGCAGGGTGCAATCTGTATTGCTTTGCCGGGGATGCTGGGCGAGATTCCAATTCTTGCTAGTTTTTCAGAACTGATGAGCAATATGCAACCGGAAACAGCAGGGCGGTATGCAGCGCTTTTGTTTGGATGCTATTCGACAGTGATTGGCACAGCTTGGTTCATGTCTGCAAAAGCCGATTCTCAGCCGATTTCTGACACAGGGTTTGTAGGCACAGAGCAATAAAGAATAAACGTAAGCATTCAGGTAGGGAGGATTAACAAAAGGGGGGGTCTACTCAGACTTCAGCGGGAGCATTTGTTTCGGCGTTAGCTTGTTTTTTGGGGTTTTTCGATTTCTTCAAAATATCTGTAGAGGGGGGAGGATTTGAGGAAGTTTGACTGTTTTCTTTACAGATGTTTTGAGATCTGTAACTTCTTCTATCAACCCCTCTATAACTTTGGCCTGTGTCAATCCCATATCTACCCGTTCTGTCTGGGGCAACTGTTCAAGATTAGAAGGAAATAGCCATGCTATAACATAACCCGCTGATTAATTTGCTGGCGCATTTCCGGCGTGATAATATCCGGCCCAATCCCTGGATTACCCAGGGGAACCTTGATAAAACTGATATCATCTTCTCCCGTAAACTTGCTGTCACTATTAGAATCTTTAACCACCTTCAGTAATAGAGTCCCTAACGGTTTATCTATTTGCCAGAACACCAGTTGAGTATTATCTGGGGTCACCTGTTTGAGATTTTTCCCGGAAGCATCAGCAATATAACCAATCACTGCATCCTGGCGATCGCGATTTCCATCTTGATTCGTATCTTCAGGAATCACCTCTAAAAACATAAACTGATTTTTAATCGGTTCCCCGGCTTCATTTTCCTCATTAATCAGGTGAAATGAAGAAATTAAGGTATTTTCGCTGAGGAGTAAATGCGATTCTCCCGTGCGCCGATTATGAAAAATTAAATTATAAATCGTCATCAGACTCATGCGATCGTAGGCAGAATCTCGATACATATCCTTAGAAAATACACTTTTCGAGCTTTTTCCATCACCCTCCAACCCAACCGGAATAATAAAATAGTCAGATTGTTGGGGAAAAACTAACTCCCCATAGGAAATATTCGGTTCGGTATCACTGGCGTTGGCAGTTGTAAGAGTGCTTTGCCGATTCACAGTTCCAGTACAAGCTAAAGATAGGGCGTATAGCAGGGAGGCGATCGCGTAGCGTCTCCAAGGGAAAATCGTTGCGGTTTTGACAAATTGATAAGCTTTCATTTATCCCTCGACATCAAATTAAGGTGTGCTTGGGCGTCGGGACCCGATGAGATTCAGGGAAACAGAAACCCGGTTTCTGTCCTAACTGCCTGCTAATTCTCATAATTTAGGGCAAGAAACCCGGTTTCTAACCTTGATTGTCCCGACGTTCTAGGATACTGCTACAACAAGAGCTACAGGCTTTCCGGTTCGCATCATAGATTCTTGGGTGGGATTCTTGATCAACCCACGGATTTTGCCATATAAATATCCGGTTTCCCTATCCCATTGGCATCGGGCATGACGCCGACGATTTCAAACCCACACTTTTGATAAAATTCATAGGGATGGCCTCGCAAATTTTGAATATCCCGAATTTTTTCCCACAAATTGGAGTAAAGATTTACCCCGGAAAGACTGGTCATATTCATTTCATCATCACTTCCCAACCAGAGGGTTAATGCACCTCGTTGTCTGACTTGTTCTTCTAAATCCTTCAAGAGAGCTCTGCCAATCCCTTGGCGGCGATAATCCGCCGCTACCACAAGGGGATGAACCTCCCAAACATGGCCGTTATATTGAGAAATTCCGCCAACCCATCCTAATACTTCACCTGCCTCATTGATGGCAATTCGGTTAATTCTATCCTCTGCCCAGGAATCTAAAACCTCCTGTCTTGCCGCCTCGATTGTGGGCCATGCTTCCGGCCAGTTTTCACGAAATCCTTTCAGAAGTAATTCACTCAGGGGTTCAAGGAAGGTATCCCGGCAATCCATTAAGTCAATAATATTAAACATTCGCTCATTTTCGTTGTTCAGTAATTAATTTAGCCAATATTTTAGCAATATTCCAGGCATCATCATCACCTCGGTGGTGGGTTCCCTCTAAGGGCAAAGTTAGCCGTTCTAATGCCCCAGCCATTCCTACTTCTTTTTCTAAGGCATACATGACTGAAAACAAGGTTTTCACGTTAATGTGCCGATTACTAAAGGGATAGCGAACCCCTTTTTTTTCGCACTCTACTTGAAATTGCCGTTTATCAAATTCGCCATAACTGGCCCAAATTCTTTGATGGGCAATATATTTATTTCGGAGGATTGAGCAAGCTTGGCCTAAGGATACCCCTTGGTTCACTTGGGCTTGAGTTAATGTGGTGAGTTGGGTGCAAAATTCACTCACTTGGGACTGTTTGGGTTTGACTAAGATACTCTCTTTTTGGAGTAATTCCCCAGAGGTGATATCAAGGGGACAGATTCCAATTTCGATGATTTCTCGTTCTTGATTGGGTGGGGGTTCTTTTTCCCAGCAGGTTGCTTCAATGTCAATGACTATAATCTGATCTAGTCTGATTGCCATATTTGACTACTTTTAAGGAAGGGATAGGATGTGGGTACAGGAGAGGGAATAAAAAGCGGGTTTCTTGACAAAATTTGTGGCAATTTGTAACCACTCTAGGATAGAAACCCGGTTTTTGGGGTCTGAATTTTAAAGTTGTACGGGTGGGATAACGACTGAAGTTGTTACTACGAACTGGGGAAGATAACGATTAGATAACGACTGAAGTTGTTTACTACGAACTCAGACAAGATAACGACTGAAGTTGTTACTACGAACTCAGACAAGATAACGACTGGGTGGGTTTTCACTTACCTTGAATCTAACCGGCTCGAAATTTTTCGACTACGCGATCGAGTTGGACGGAATGAGAGGCTTTAAAGAGAATACGATCGCCTTTTTTCACCCAATCTTTAACGCGCTGGCAGAGGTAATCATGGGCGTTCGGTTGTTCGATATCGATAATTTCTACAAAGGGTAAACCTTCGGCCCCTTTTGCCATTGCTGCGGCTTCTGCGGGGTCGGCAAAGATAAACAATCCATCCAGATTTAAGGATTTGGCAACGCTGCCGATGCGCTGATGAAATTCTAGCGATCGCTCTCCCAATTCTTTCATGGTTCCAAGGACGGCTATATGCCGTTCTCCTTTGGTTTGTGCCAGCATTTGGAGGGCAGCAGTCATGGATTCTAACCCGGCATTATAGGTTTCATCTAAAATCACTATATCATTGGCTAATTCATACCGTCTGGCCCTGCCATCGGGTAATTCTACGGCTAAACCGGATTTGAGCGGTTCCCAACTCACATTGAGGAGTTTGGCGACGGCTAATGCAGCTAAATAGTTTAAAGCATTATGTTCCCCGGGAAGCGGGACGGGAAAAGTCATGCCTTCGACTTCTAGGACATCTCCCGCTTTTAAGGTTCCCTGCAAGTCTCCTCCGGTTAACCCATAGGTGAGAGTTTTGCCGGACCAGACTTTTGCTGCGGTTTCCATTAGGCGGGAATTGTCGTAATTGAGGACGGCAATTCCATCCGGGGACATTTTTTCTAATAATTCACATTTGGCTTTGGCGATCGCCTCTTCGGAACCCAAGCGTTCAATATGGGCTGTACCGACATTAGTAATGACGCCAATGGTCGGGGCGGCAATTTCTGCGAGGAGGGCAATTTCTCCGGTGCCGCGCATGGCCATTTCAATCACAGCATAATGATGGTCTGTGGTCAAATTTAAGAGGGTTTTGGGAACGCCAATTTCGTTATTATAATTCTTCTCGGTTTTGAGAACAGGTCCCTGGGTGTTCAAAACCGCTGAAATTAATTCTTTGGTGGTGGTTTTGCCGACGGATCCGGTGACGCCAATCACGGGGATGTCAAACTGGGTCCGCCACCAATGGGCGATCGCCTGGTAAGCAACCAAGGTATCCGGGACAATCAACAGGGGCCAGTCTGGGTTGGGACTCACATAGTCGCGATCGACAATCGCGGCGATCGCCCCTTTGTCAAATGCGGACCCAATAAACTGATGCCCATCAAACTGTGTCCCTCTTAGGGCCACAAAGACCTCACCAGCCTGTAAATTGCGCGTATCCGTGATAATACCGAGGGCCTGTTTTGCGCCAAGTTCCTCCGATAGCGGGTGAAGGGCTTGGGCATTCAGGAGGGAAAGCAGTTGAGCAAGGGTCACAAAACAAGACATGGTATCAGGACTTGAATTTAATAAAAATTAATGATACCATTCCCCAATCCTTGTCCCAAGCAGGAAATCGCTTCAATCTCAGCCGGGAAATACCATAAAGGTGTATCCCCCGTCAACCGTGATAAATCTTCATTAAAATTCCGTGAATCCCCCCTGGCATCTTTATCAACTTTTTACGATACTGGATGGTTGAGGAGATCTGCCTAGGCTATTCTAATAGATAGAGGTCCTATGGCTCCCGGAAAGCTCAGAACCATTCCCAAGTTGCAAGCGATCACCCACTCTTTTATAAAGTTTCATGTAACATGGGTGAATCTGAGTGGCCCGAGACGGATCTGAATCTGTTTGATAGCCATTATCCAACCGGATTAAATATAACTTATCCATGAAGGTCTGACAATATTCCACGGGGAAAATTGTGTCCTAATTGAAAACGCTAGCTCTGGAAAATTGAATCAAGCCAAACATCTGGGCAGGGGGGAAAGTCAAGTGAATCATCGAACGGATCCTTACAACCGAAAAACAACTCAGGAGGAGCAGTTACTATACGATCACCTCCTTGATCTGGTTAAAGCGGAGCCACCGTCTGAGATGATCTCGCGCTTTCAAAGCCTCTTTATTGAAGGCAGGGACTACCCTGAAGCCGAGATCTCCGGGGCGTTAGGTCGGATGCTCACCTATAAGGGCATGGACCAAGACTTTAAGTTTATTCTGAATAGATGTTGCCACATTTTAGTGAATCGCTGGCAAATGCACAGCCAAACGCAAGAGGCGATTCCGGAGTTGGTGGCGCTGTTTGAACGACCTGGGGGCTATAATCCTTACGGACGCTCTCGATCGGGCCGACAGTTGCAAGAATTAGTCAAAGAATTCACCGCAACGGATCAGTATCTGACCCTGCGACGGTTATCGAAGGTGGTGCAACATAGTTCGGAAACCAGCCCCCCTAAAGAGCATAGGCCCCTAGGGACCTTTATCGATCGCTATCCCTACCTGTACTCTCATTGCCTGCTGAGTGAAGATAGCAGCTATGAACATCAGCAAACCGTGCGAAAAATTCAAGCGCAACGGCAACGGCAATTTGAAATTAACTTATCCCAGTATGTCACCTATCAAGTCCGACGATCGCAGGTCCGGCGGATGGGGAATGTAAATGCAGTCCGAAACCTGTCGCCGGTTAACAATCCCACCTTACTGAGCGATCGCGAACTGTATTATTCCCTGAAAGATTATGTCGGCAAAGCAGAAGGGGGCCACACTTACCGGGATTTAGCCCAGAGCTTTATCACCCACACCAGTCAGACTCCCAACTACAGAGAATTTAAAGCCGATTTATACGACTACCTGATCGGGTCCGTTGACCCCGAATATGGCAAACGCCAATTTAACGACAAATTATGTAAGCATTTAAAAGCCACCCTGCCCCAGAGTGATTCCCAAAAACTCAGCGATTTTCTGGTGGTTAGAACTTGCAGCCAACTCCTAAACTTTTTAGTGGTGGAAAGTTCTCAAAAGCCCACTCATTTTATCTTTCTGGATGTGGTTTCTAATATTGGACCCACCCGAACAACAGGAATGCTTCTGAAAATTGTTCTGCTCTGTCGGAAAGTGAAACCCTATTTAGAAAAACGCCTTTCCATTTTGTTTAACCACTATGAAAATTCTAACAATGATAGCATTATCTGGCTCATCAAAATGCTAGAAAATATCAATGTAGCCTTAAGTACAAATTTTGGAGCGCTTGACCTATCTTTCATGAGTCAAATTGCTTGAAAACTCACGATTAAATAATTTTAATCCTTGAACTGGAGGCATTCACCCTCGATTTCATCTCCCCGTCTCGGGCTAGTCTGGACTACGATTGGTAGTGTAGAGCGCTGAAGGATAGCCCACCTCTTATGACTCACGGAGGTTCCCACGAGTACGAGGAACAAAGCCCCAACTCCCATGATTCCCCCTTACCCTCACCCGGTTCCTCCAATTTAGATGGAGAACTGGATGAGGCAATTTTGTCGTTTGCAGATATTCAGGCGGACCTGAACTACAAACAAGCCAAAGACGCCCTGCGAGAGTTAGTCGCGAATCTGGACCTGACCCCGGAAGAACGAGCGGGCTTGGATCCAGAGATTGAAGGACTCAGCACCATGCTGGATAAACTGGAACGGACGGTGGTGCAAATCGCCGTGTTTGGCATGGTGGGACGGGGAAAATCCTCGATTTTGAATGCCTTATTGGGGCAGAATGTCTTTGAAACCGGGCCGATTCATGGGGTAACCCGGACCTCCCAGGGGGTGAATTGGCGAGTTGAGCGATCGCCCCTAGATGGCGGAGAGGGCAACATTACCCAACTTACCCTCTCGGGAATTGGACAATCACAGATTGAACTGATTGACACCCCGGGAATTGATGAAGTCGATGGTCAAACCCGGGAAATTTTGGCCCAGCAGGTGGCTTCTCGGGCGGACTTAATTTTATTTGCCGTCGCCGGGGATATGACCCAGGTGGAATATGAAGCCCTGTCCCAGTTGCGGGATGCGGGGAAACCCATGCTGCTGATTTTTAACAAAATCGACCAATATCCCGAAGCCGATCGCGAGGCAGTCTATCGCAAAATCCGCGATGATCGGGTCAAAGAACTGCTCTCCCCCGATGAAATCGTCATGGCAGCAGCAGCCCCCTTAGTCGCCCAAGCGGCCCCTCGAAGCGATGGCACAATGGCGGTGCAGATGAAGCGGGGTTTACCGCAAGTCGAGGATTTAAAATTAAAAATTTTAGAAATTTTAGACCGGGAGGGGAAATCCCTGGTGGCGTTGAATACCCTGCTTTATGCCGGGGATGTGAATGAACAATTGGTTGAGCGCAAAATGCAGATTCGGGACAAGAGTGCGAACCGATTGATTTGGAATGCGGTGATGACGAAAGCGGTGGCGATCGCCCTGAATCCGATTACGGCGATCGATATCCTCAGTGGCGCAGTGATTGATGTTGCCACGATTTTAACCTTATCAAAGCTCTATGGCATTCCCATGACCCAAGCCGGTGCCATCAATCTGCTCAAAAAAATAGCCCTGAGTATGGGCGGAATTAGTGCCAGCGAACTCCTGGCAAACCTGGGGTTATCATCCCTGAAAGGGTTGTTGGGATTGGCGGCACCGGCTACGGGGGGGGCATCGTTAGTACCCTATCTTTCCGTTGCCATGACCCAAGCCGGTGTCGCTGGGTTTTCTTCCTACGCCATAGGTCAGGTGACCAAAACCTACCTCGCAAATGGGGCTTCCTGGGGACCGGATGGGCCAAAAGCTGTGGTCACCCGGATTATTGAGTCCCTCGATGAAACCACCATTATGGGTCGGATTAAGGAAGAACTCCAAGAAAAACTCCTCAAAGTGAGAGAAAGAAAAAAGCATAAAAACTCAAGTGAGTTAGGTTAATACTTTTCTCATCAAGGCTTCACCCTGAAAAAGCCTGATGTTTCTCACTTAAGTAGAGGAACTTAAGAGGATGTGACTCCTTTCGTTATTTTTCTTGTCGTTGTTTGAAATCATTGCGCCATTCTCGCAACTGCTCGGATGCCACATCGCGGCCCCCTAAGCCAAAGGCTAGGGCAATAGCAACGGCAACAGCCCCAAAGAGCAACCCAAAGGCCAAGTTAACAATATGAGGAGCAATCCCCATTTGTTGGAGTGCCATCGCACCGGCCAGAGCAATAATCGCAATTCGAGCCGCTTGAGCCAGAAGTTGGGATTGGGACCCTCGGGAACCGGAGATGACGTGATAGGCCAGATTTGCCAAGTAAAGGCCAATGCCAAAGACGATCAACCCAACCAGAACCTGACCGGCGATCACCAGTAGGCCCTGCATAATAATGGTGAGCGCTGGCAATTGCAGGACTTCTGTAGCTGCCACGGCCCCAAAGAGCATAATGCCCACCCAGGTGACAATTCCGACAATTTCAGCCGGAGTTCTCGTGGAAGACGAGGAGGGTTGGACAACGGTTTGTTGACCCGATCGCATATCCGGTGATCTGCCGGTGGGGGTTGGGGCGGATTGCCACTCCCGGTCGTCGGCAGACCTAGCCAGGAGAAGATATTGTTAAAGCCAACGCTGCGGAGAATGCGGATGACGAGATCCGAGGTGAACTTGGCGATCGCATAAAATAACGCCAAAATTAGCCCTGCGGTCAAAATCAGGGGAATGGCGAACAGAATTTGCGACAGCATGGCGATCGCCGGAACGGAGATCGCTGCGATTTCCAAGGCATTTAATGCGGCGATCGCTGTCGGAATCAGAATCAAGACATAGACAATCGTCCCAATCAGTTGAGACAGAGACATCCCATCTTGAGTCCGAGACAGACCCAACTGAGCCCCGAGGCGATCGGTTCCTGTCGCCGCCAGCAAGTTGGTGACAATCCCCCGGACGATCCGGGCCATAAACCACCCAACAACCCCAATAACCAGGGCCATCAGAATTTTAGGCACCGCCGACAGAAAGTCATTGACCAAATTCTGGACCGGCAGCACATTTAAGTCTAAGGCATCCAGAATTAGGGGCAGAAAGACCAGAAAGATAAACCAGTAGAGGGCATTGCCGAGGGTTTCATTGAGTAAAAACCGGCTTTCTCCAGCAGTTTCTGGGTCTGTCGTTTGTCCCGTTTGTTCTGCAAACCGTTCATCTAAACGGAACTGGGCTAATCCCCGGGTGAGTAACATTTTGGCCAGGGTTGCCAACACCCAGGCGACACCCAGCAGGATTGCGGCCCCGCCAATCTTCGGTAGGTAGGCTAAAATCTGCTGTAAGAACTGATTCAGGGGTTCGGAAACCACCTCCAGGTTCAGGGCCTGAAGAAAGGCGACCAAGACAAAAATCATGATCAACCAGTAGACCGTATTGGAGATCCACTTTTCCGTGGGCGGCAGGGGTTCTCCAGGGCCTCGTCCCATAACGGCACTAGCAATCCGGTTGTCCAGATTCGTGCTGTGCAGCACCTTTCTAATCAAGAATGCTACAACCGTAGCGAAGAGCCAGCCCAAGATCAAAATGGCCAGCGCTCCTAATAAACTGGGCAGGAACATCCCCAGCTGGACCACGAGGGCTTGAACAAATCCCGTAACCTGTCCAATGCCAAAGCCAGTAGCGAATCCTTCCTGAGCCAGCAGCACTTCGGGGCTTAAATTCCCCCAAACCACGGCTGATGTTTCGTGCAAAATTCCATTCATAAGGTGATTTGAGTGTACTTTCGATATGACCGTTCAACAGAGTTGATCATTCAGTAAATGCGAGTGAGTGCATTTGCCCTTATCCTACAGGGCTATGCATCTGTTGCTGTAGTCTATGCCATCTTTTGCGTTTTTCCCAATTCTCAACAGAGGCGGAGCAAACGCTCTATGCTTCAATTGTTCGTGACTAGAAATTAGATTAGGGACAATTTGTCGCAAAATATTGGAACTGTAGTGATTTGTAACAATTCTGTCCTAGTCCGAGGGAAGGGTCTGCTGTCTTTTCGGCTGATTCACGCCCCTTTCAGACTTTCCTAACTCATTGGGATTCCCGTTCTGAAGGGGAGTTTCTATAAAAACTTGTCATCAATCAGGTCTAATTTCTCATGTCATCTCAAGTCTTTGAACAGTCTATTCAAATTCAGGCCAGCCCTACGGTTGTTGATTACTGTATTACCGATCGCGCATTAATGCACCAGTGGTTGAATCCCGCCTTGCGTTGCGAACCCATTGGCGAATGGGATACCCGCGTCGGGAGTCGCAGTCGGTTTATTTTGAATATTCCCCTGTTGCAACCCAGCTTAAACTGTGCGATCGCTCAACGGGAACCGGGACTGATTGTCTGGGAGTTTCAGGGATTTTTTCAAGGATGCGATCGCTGGGATTGTCAACCAGACGGCAACCAAACTCGACTCGTCAATCGCTTTGAATTTGAAATTCCCAATCCCGCAGTCGCCTGGGGCTTCAATCTGTTTGCAGCAACCTGGACCCAGAAAGATATGCAGGCCCAACTCCATCGCCTCAAACAAATTGCTGAACAACTTGATCCAGATCGGGCCGAAGGTTCAACTCGTTAAAAATTATTTCTAAAGAAAGATTGACAAAATTAGAAATTCATGTGTTGCAACAGTTATGAAGGTTTGATTACTCATTTTCTTGCCAACTGATGCGATCGAGAATTTGCCGAATGATTGAGGCATCTTCAGCTTGTGGAACTCGGTCCAAATAGGTTTGTAAGTCCTGACGGGCCTGAGTCCATCGGCCATTTTGATAGTAAAATAAACCGCGATCGCGCAATTCCAAAGGTGAATCTGGAAACAACAACAAAATCCGTTCGATCGCCCCTAGACATTTCTCCGCATCCCCGCGATTCAGATAAATCATCTTTAAATTGGTCAGCATCCGGGCCAAAAACTGTTTGCGCGTCACCGCTGTTAAAAACTCCGGACGCATGGATACTTCCGGACCGTAAATTTGCTGGAGACGTTGTTCGCAGTCTTCTTGAAACAACACCTCCCCCCGATTAAACGCATCCACAAAAATACCCGCCCCATCAAACTCTGGGCGAATTAAAAAATGTCCTGGCATCCCGATTCCCACCATTGGAAAATCCAACCGCCTTGCAATTTCTAAGTAAATTAATGCCAGGGTGATTGGGATGCCAGTCCGACGGGCGATCGCATCATTCAGAAAACTATTACAAGGGTCATAATAATCCCGGGTATTGCCGGTAAACCCTAAATCTTCATAGAGATATTCATTGATCGCTTTGACAATTCGCAAGGGATAGCGTTGATCCTTTAACCGTTGTGCCACCTCCTGTGCCATCACATCCAGGATATTGAGATATTCAGC
Organism: uncultured cyanobacterium; assembly: GCA_963821735.1. Lineage (GTDB taxonomy): Bacteria > Cyanobacteriota > Cyanobacteriia > Cyanobacteriales > Laspinemataceae > Laspinema. Next base: position 99,331 of record CAWGFK010000027.1, on the reverse strand, counting down.
CGGATCCAGGGTGGGATATTCTTCTTGGGCGATATAAAGCGCTGCCTTAGCGAGATCGATTTGGTCGTCGTTTTGGTGAATCTCTTGGTAAAACGATTGCCGCGCTAGGGGAAAGTTCATCTTAATTTAAAACGATTCAATAGAATTGCCCTGGGGTATCAAGGCGATCGCGCCTATCTCCCCATGAAGATAGCAAAGATTCGACCCCCTGACTATTTGTTGCCTCCCTGACTTCATCCCGTGAAGTATCCTAGAACCGAAAGAGAAACAAGGCCAGTGCACCTATCGTCCCCCCAAGCGCGTACTATTAAGGTTATGACTATTGTTACTCTACCCCTAGCCTTGACCTTTGCCTCCCCAGGCCCGATCCTCGTCGAAATCGGACCCCTAACCATTCGTTGGTATGGGTTCTTAATTGCCACTGCTGTCTTGATTGGCGTCAGTCTCTCGCAATTTTTAGCCAAACGCCGCAACGTCAACCCGGAACTCATGGGTGACCTGATCCTCTGGTTAGTGGTTGGCGCAATTCCCTTGGCGCGACTGTATTATGTCCTGTTTCAGTGGGAAAACTATGCCGATAATCCGGGCCAAATTTTTGCGATTTGGCGAGGCGGGATTGCCATTCATGGCGCAATTATTGGCGGGACGATCGCCACCTTGATTTTTGCCCGACTCAAACAAATCCCCTTCTGGCAATTAGCCGATTTAGTCGCACCCTCCTTGATTTTAGGTCAGGCGATCGGACGCTGGGGAAACTTCTTTAATTCCGAAGCCTTCGGCAGACCCACGGATTTACCCTGGAGACTCTACATTCCCCCGGAATCTCGTCCCTTTCAATATGTAGGCGAGCAATATTTCCATCCGACTTTTTTATATGAATCCCTGTGGAATCTGGCCTTATTTGCCTTATTACTGTTTTTATTCTTTCGGGATCTCCAAGGCAAACCCCGCTTAAAAGTCGGCACTTTATTTTTAGTCTATATGGCCGTCTATAGCTGCGGTCGCTTCTGGATTGAAGGGTTGCGACTCGATAGCTTAATGTTCGGTCCCCTACGCATGGCTCAATTTGTCAGTTTAACGGGTATTGTCTTAGGAATAGCCGGATTAGTCTGGCTTTATGGATTTAATCGTCCTTTGCCTGACGTCGTATCCCGCAGCAATGGCGAACGATCTTCTTCCTAGAAATTCTTCCCAAAAAAACTAGGACAAAAAACCGGGTTTCTCATCCCAACTTACGAGGAAATCTTACACCAATGGGGGCAAAAAATCGCGGTTAGTCTTCCCTTTACTGGTAACCTGGCCCTATGATTGATACCCAAAAAATAAAAAAACCCTAGAATTTATTCTAGGGTTTAACCAGGGTGCATCTACCAGTGCTTGATTACCTCATAGAGCCGGTAACATCCGGAACCTTCCCAATCCTTTTGCTTTTTTTGTTTTATTTTGATGTCAAAACTCCAACCAACGGACCAACAACAACCCGACCGGGCTGTACTCAAACCCGCCGTTTATATTGTTGGGGCCGGACCCGGTGACCCAGATTTATTAACGGTCAAAGCCCAAAAAATCCTGGCGATCGCCGATACCGATTCTCTACGCCGACTCCCTCGTTCCCAAACAAATTTTAGAAGGGGTTCGTCCCGATGCCGAAGTCATTCCCACGGGCAATAAAACCCTAGAAGATATCTTACCCATCATGATTGACCGAGTACGCCAAGGTCAGTCCGTCGTGCGCCTGCATTCCGGGGACCCCAGCCTCTACAGCGCCATCTCCGAACAAATGCACGCCTTAGCCGATGCCGATATTCCCTGTGAAATTATCCCCGGAATTAGTGCCTTTCAAGCAGCAGCAGCCAAACTCAACCTAGAACTCACCATCCCAGAACTGGTGCAAACCATCATTCTGACCCGGGTCAGTGGTCGAGCCTCCTCCGTCCCGGAATCGGAAGAATTAGCAGCTTTAGCAGCCCATAAAGCCAGTTTGTGCCTGTATCTGAGTGCGCGCCATATTGAGGATGCTCAAGCCAAACTGATGGAACATTATCCCGCAGAAATGCCCATCGCCATTTGCTACCGGATTGGGTGGCCCGATGAAAAAATTGTGGTGGTCCCTCTGAAAGAAATGGCCCAAGTTACCCAGGCTGAAAATTTAATTCGGACGACTCTATATTTAATTAGTCCAGCTTTGGCGGAACCGGAAAGGCAGGCGGGGAAAGAAACAGCGCGATCGCGCCTCTACCATCCAGAACATAGCCACCTGTTTCGACCCCACTCGCGCCAGGGATGACGCCCCGTCGGATACTCTAATATAAATGTCCATCAGTTCTGTATCAAGAGATAGGTAAAGCCTTGCTAGACGAACAAGCGAAAAAAACAATCCTCCGCAAGATTCCCCACGGACTCTATATTTGCGGTGTCAAAGATGGAGAAAATGTCAACGGGTTCACCGCCAGTTGGGTGATGCAGGGGTCCTTTGAGCCACCCTTAGTCATCAACTGTGTTAAACAAGATTCCGGGTCCCATGCCATGATTGAAGCCAGTGGCGTCTTTGCTCTGAGTTTCTTAGAAGCGGGACAAAAAGACTTAGCCCAAAAATTCTTTAAACCCCAACACCGGGTGGGGAATAAATTTGAAGATGTGGAGTTTTATTTGGGAGAAACCGGCTGTCCGATTATCTCCGACTCTCTGGGGTATGTGGAATGTAATGTGGTGGGTTCGGTGAAAAAGGGCGATCACACCGTCTTTGTCGGTGAAGTGATTGCCGCCGGAGTCCACCGAGAAGGGGAACCCTTATTGCTGGAAAGCACTGGATGGAATTACGGCGGATAATTTGGGATAGAGACTGTTCCGGGATCCCGATTTGAATCAGAAAGACGCAAGTTAAAAGGTCAATTTATGCCCCTGATTAAAGTTCAAACTTCCGTGTCTACACCGGAGAATGATGCAATTGCGACCCTACTCAAGGGACTTTCCTCCAGCTTGGCGAAGCATCTGGGGAAACCTGAATCTTATGTGATGACGGCGTTTAACGCTGATGTCCCGATGACATTTGCCGGAACCTTTGACCCGGTTTGCTACATCGAGGTTAAGAGTGTGGGGACGATCCGTCCGGAACAAACCCAAGCGATGAGCAAAGATTTTTGCAATAAGATTCACCAGGCGATCGGGGTTCCGCAAAATCGGATCTATATCGAATTTACCGATGCCGAGGGTTCCATGTGGGGCTGGAATGGCTCCACATTTTAAGTTTTAGCCGGATTCATGAGGGTCCTCCGTTAGTTCAGGGCTAGGACCTCGCTTCCTCATTCAATGAGTCGGACCAGAAACTGGGTTTCTGACCCTAATTTGTTGCCCATGAGCAGAAATTGGGTCAAGAAACCCAGTTTGTCTGACGGTGACTGTACCGCCCCATCAGGGGTGGCTTTTTTTGGAGGGTGGGGGGATATGGGGTGCGGGGGGCGATGGGGTGCGGGGGGGCGATCGCCTAAAACTCTGGGAAGCTCACTCCCTCGAAAACGGATTTCCCACTCTATACTGGAGGGGGTCGAAAATGTTGTAAATCTTTACAACTGGAGCGCCTGTGATACTATCGGGTTGGTGTGCGAGGTTAGATGCCTGTCAAGCGGCTCTGACTAATGGTGGTGGAGGAGACATCAAGGAGTGCAAAATAATCCCATGAAAGCTCGGCAATTGAATCATCATAACCCAAAAACTCAACCGGAACCCTTGCGAATTGGGGTGATCGGAGTGGGCAGTATGGGACAGCATCATACCCGCGTTCTCAGCTTGCTTAAAGATATTGAATTAGTCGGTGTAGCTGATGTTAATGTAGAGCGTGGACTCGATATTGCTAGTAAATATCGGATTCGCTTTTTTGAAGATTATCAAGATTTGCTGCCTCATGTGGATGCAGTTTGTATTGCGGTTCCCACGCGCCTGCATCATGCGGTAGGAATGACCTGCCTGCAATCGGGGGTTCATGTTTTAATTGAAAAACCGATCGCCGCGAGTATTGCCGAAGCGGAATCCCTGGTGAATGAGGCAGCCGAATCGGGATGTATCCTGCAAGTGGGTCATATTGAACGGTTTAATCCGGCATTCCAGGAATTGAGCAAGGTTCTCAAAACCGAACAAGTGCTGGCGATCGAAGCCCACCGCATGAGTCCCTACAGCGATCGGGCGAACGATGTCTCCGTCGTCTTGGACTTAATGATCCATGACATCGACCTCATTTTAGAATTAGCTGCCGCACCTGTTGTGCGATTAACTGCTAGTGGCAGTCGCACGAATCAAGACACCTCGGAAGCCAATTCTTATTTAGATTATGTAACCGCCACCTTGGGATTTGCCAATGGCGTGATTGCCACCGTCACCGCCAGTAAAGTCACCCACCGAAAATTACGACGCATCGTCACCCATTGCAAAAATTCCTTAACTGAAGCTGATTTTCTCAACAATGAAATTTTAATCCACCGGAAAACCACAGCGAATTATATGACCGAATATGGTCAAGTGCTGTACCGGCAGGATGGCTTAATCGAAAAAGTTTATACCAGTAATATTGAACCCTTACACGCTGAATTAGAACATTTCATCCAATGTGTTCGCGGCGGCAATCAACCCTCAGTTGGCGGAGAACAAGCTCTGAAAGCTCTGAGATTAGCTAGTTTAATCGAACAAATGGCCCTCGATGGTCAAGTCTGGAATGTGGATAATTTAGAGTTCGTCAAACCCACCGGAGTCAGTTTTGGGTGATGGAAACACATTTAAAGAAATTATTTAGGGGCAATTTATCTACTGCCCCGCATCCAGTCGGGAAGGTTCAAACTCATCTAATTTATTTAGACTTGCTGAAAAAAAGCGAAACGCTGATGTTACAAGGCTTGTAGAAGTATTGCCCGGACACAAAAGACACGAAAAAGGGGTAAAATGGGAAATTGTTGTGCATCGGTGAAGCGAAAATGTATCGAAAATCACAAAATAGCCCTGGGGCCAGAAGGAGCCTTTGAACTTCCCTTTGAGGGCCAGCTATGTGAAGACAATCGTTGGATAGTTCTGTCGAAGCTAATTCCGTGGTCCTTACTTTGAGGCAGAATATGCCCAGAATTTCTCAGAAGACATGGGGGCACCAGCCAAATCTTTTAGGATGGCACTGGCTGCTTTAATTATCAAAGAAAAATTGAGAATCAGTGACCGAGAAACTGTTGAGCAAATCCAGGAAAACCCTTACTTACAGTATTTTATTGGAAGAACCAGTTATCAAAACGAAGCGCCCTTTGACCCTTCAATGATGGTTCATTTTCGGCAAAGAATTAGTTCGGATATGCTTCAAAAAATCAATCGCAGAATTGTCCAAACAAGTCTAGGATTGAATCCGGAGGAACCTAGCACAAAAAAGTTAGAAGAAGCCGAAAAACCACAAGGGAATAGAGGCCGGCTATTAATGGATGCAACAGTTGCCCCTGCCGATATCAAATACCCTACGGATGTGGATCTGTTAAATCAAGCGAGAAAAACCACCGAACTGATCATAGACTTCTTATATAAGTCCCTGAAGGATAACCTAGACAAAAAACCAAGAACTTACAGAAAAAATGCTAGAAAAGATTATTTAAATTTTGCAAAAAAAAGGAAGTCTTCTGGAAAACAAAGGAAAGAAGCCGTTAAAAAACAACTGCAATATATCAAACGTAATTTGGGACATATTGACAAGTTAATTGAGGAAGGAGCCAGACTTAGAACTCTTAAGCAGAAGGCAATACAGGAATTTATTAGTCTCCGCTGAAATTTATCGTCAACAGGATTTGATGTGGTCAAATAATCAAAAAAGAATCGACAATCGGATTGTCAGTTTAACACAACCTCATGTCCGTCCAATCGTCCGAGGTAAGGCAGGAAGTCCTACGGAATTCGGAGCGAAGTTATCAGTTAGTTGTGTAGAAGGATATGTATTACTCGAAAAAATTAGCTGGGAAAGTTATAATGAAAGTGGAGATTTTATTAGTCAAGTAGAGGCGTACAAAGAATTGACGGGATTTTACCCGGAATCGGTTCACGCCGATAAAATTTATCGCACCCGAGTCAATAGAGCTTGGTGTAAAGAAAGAGGAATTAGATTCGAGCGGGCCTCCCTTAGGAAGACCTCCTGCCCAAGTTAGCCTTCAAGATAAAAAACTAAGCACAAGAAGACGAGCGCATTCGCAACGAAATTGAAGGAAAATTTGGACAGGGCAAAAGAAGATTCAGCCTGAATCGAGTCATGTCCAAACTATCTAATACCTCCGAAACTTCCATTACTCTTACGTTTTTAGTGCTCAACCTGGTAAAACTGCTCAGGCAGTTTTACTGTCTTTTTTTGTGTCAATTTTTCCAAACTCTTGTAATTTTATGCCGAAGCATTAATTTTAGCTATGAATTGAAGAATCGAAGTAAAGCCATGTTTATTGGTGCAGTCAGAGGGGCCTCTTGTTCATTTACCCCCCCTGCTTTTTATAACTTTTTCAGCAAACCCTATTTAGACTTGCTCTGCGATGGGGGGTAAGTCATGATTCTCTAACCAGACATTGCTATAAATCATATCCCAATGTTATCAAAACGACCGCTTCTAGTTGGATGATTGTTTCAGCATTAAGCTGCCCCAACTTCCGAATTAGCCGAGTTTTATCTAATACTCGCATTTGAAAACATAAGGCCACTGAATCCTCGGCTAATCCGCCATCTCCTTGGGCGATCGCCAGACAAATTGGCAAGGCGGCACGACGTTGGTTTGTTGTAAGGGGAATGGCTAGGGTTGTTGTGGAAAACTGAGAAACAATATCATTTTGGAATATAATTACTGGGCGAATCGCCGCTTGTTCAGAACCTTGAGTAGGATTGAGATTTGCTAACCAAACTTCTCCCCGTTTAATTGGGTTCGTCATGCTTAATCTTCCTGACCCAGCAGTTCTACATAATCATCCATTCCTGCTTCTGCCAGAGTGCGGTCTTCTTCCGCAAACTCAGTTGCCAGGGAAGCAAGCTGGGTGGCGTTGAGGTTGACACGATGGCGTTGATCTCGAAATTTGAGGAAGGCAATAAAATCAGCAACGGCACGAAGTTGCTCGTCACTCAGGCGATCGAGGTCTTGCTTAATAAAGTAGGTAGGTACAAAAAATTGAAACTAAGTAAAAATATGTTAAGAAGAGGGGCCAGGATTAAACTTAACCCGTTTGGCTGTATAGTTTCCCTCTACACTTCGGGCCTCTACACCGGAGATTACCGCATAAGCTAGGTCTAGTTCATCTTCAAACATACGTCCGGCCAATTCATCACGTTTCAAATGCTGCCACTCTAATTCAATTTTGTTCATTTCAGAGCAGTATTTAGGGAGTAAGAAAATGTATAATCCTTTCTCTTCCCATGAAGACCATTTATCTTGAACTTCTAAACTTTTATGAATCGGCCCATTGTCTTGCACTATTACCCGAATTCGTCCAGTTTTGGCTAACTCCTCCGCTGCTTCCTCCGCTTCTATGTCCATCATTTTAATATAAGATTTACTGGTGAAACTTCCAATGGCCAGACCATAGGTAAAGCCAAGTTTGGGTTGCATTATTCCTAAAATGCTTAGTCTTCTACCTCGTATGCGCGTTTGTTCCTGACATTTTTGTTCCTTCTTTGGAAAATAGGTATAACTGACCGAACTCCATAAACAAAACCCCGACTCATCTTAAATACTTGAGGTCAATTTCTCCCGCTGCTGCGGCGAATTCCAGCATATCTAAATCCGCTTGTTTTATCCTTTTCCTTCTTCAGGGTCTTGCTTACTTTTATGACTGATTCTTGTCCGTTTCCAAATTATTCCCTTTTTTTTAGCACCCGTCTGAGGCCATCCGCACTTAGGTAAACTTGCCGTTCTGTCCGCCAGTTTTTGAGCCAGTTGTTTACTGTTGTAGGTGCGTGGCTCCTGCCTAAGACATTCTTCTACATAAGCTATATCAGCCTCTTTCCACTTCGATTTGCTTCCGCGCCCCGATTTGTCCCACAGTCCCCCTAGTCCCTTCTTCTCCCAACGATGTAGTGTGTCCCTAACTCTCGAAATAGACCAGTTAAAGTGACTCGCAATCTTTTCAACATACCATCCATGAGCATTTAACCTGACCACGGAGGCTCTATCTTTTACCCTTTGAGGTAGAGTTGTTGCCATTCTAAGTTCAAATAGGGTTCTATCTTCTTCTGGGGTAAGAAAGACTCTCAGGCGGCGCGCATAATTTTTTCCTCCGGTAATGATAGCACAGGTCTTTACTTATCTTTACATACTTTCTATTTTTTGTACTATACTTGTTTCGCTCGTGATTGTCATCAGATTGAGGTCAAAGGTTTACCCAGCATTGGTTAATGATAGAAGCATATCCCTATTATGAGGTACATTTTGGAGTGGGTAAAGCCTACAGCATAGTTTCGCTTACGGCAATGCTAATTTTATCAATGCTTATGGCATAAAATTTGGGGAATTTTGGAGATGTCTAATTATGACGTGTCCCCCTTCAATGGCTTGGATTTGTAAATCGTAACCATAGAGCAATAAACTCAACGCCAACTAAGGATCTGTTTCAGATTCATTCACTGGAATATCACGGTATGTACCATCCCAAATTACCTTCACCGCATAAACTTCAAACGTCACTTCACTACCATCGCCTAATGTGCCGCGCTCGACTCCTGTCCAAGGTAAACTTAATGCAGTGATAATTTCCCTTGGCAAAGTTAAAAATCCGGTATATCCTGTGTCTATCACCGCATCAATGAGTTTGGACTGACTATTCTCATTTGCGACAACATGGAAAGGGTGGCTTCACAGATTGTATTGAACCGAATCTGCGTCATCCTGGTTTCTCCGACTCCTTGCACCAAACCGATCAACAGCCCGATGTCCGATGCGAACGATCCAAGGTTGCGCTTCTGGAAATCCGCTTAAATAGGCGATCGCTGGCATCCAAGATTTCATCCGCTACTTCAAAAGCGCCAGTTTCAATATCGATCGCCACGATTTTGCCCTGATTCCCCACTTCAACGTTTTGGCGGATTTGAGTTTCGTACCAGTGATCACCCCTTCGGGCAAATTTTTCTTTACAACAGCGAGGCTGACGACTGTCAGATTTTCAACGTCTCCTTTGCGGTTTCCCCATCCTAATTATAGCATTTCCCACTGTTCACGATATACCTGATTAAGGAGTGCAAGCATCTTACTCGCTTGTCTTAATAGCGAGCAAGATGCAAAGCCTACGGCATAGCGTCGCTTACCGCACTCCTTAATAATTAATAGCATCTGTACCTCCTGACTTCGGGAACTGCTATAGCAGTTCTAAACCCCTAATAAATAAATGTAGGGGCGATTCGTTTTCTCGCCCCTATATTTAAAGTTAATTCTGCAAGACTCTGTAAGCCCTAATCCACTTACAACTGCTTGACTTCTGAGACTAACTTGGTAATCACATCTTTTGCACTACCAAATAGCATCATGGTCTTATCTTTGTAGAACAAATCATTGTCAATCCCGGCAAATCCGGTACTCATGCCGCGTTTGATGACAATGGTATGACTGGCTTTATCCACTTCCAAAATCGGCATACCGAAAATTGGACTGGCAGAATTGTCTCGGGCGGCAGGATTGACTACATCGTTTGCGCCAATGACTAAGGCGACATCAGTGCGATCGAATTCGGCATTGATATCTTCCATGTCATACAACTGTTCGTAAGGCACATTGGCCTCCGCCAGTAAGACATTCATGTGTCCGGGCATCCGACCCGCTACGGGGTGAATAGCATATTTGACTTCTACCCCTAATCGGTCTAATTGGTCGGCCAATTCTCTTACAGCGTGTTGCGCTTGGGCGACGGCCATGCCATATCCGGGAACGATGACGACGGAACGGGCATATCCTAACATCATCGCACTTTCTTCGGAGTCGATGGAGCGCACGGTTTTATCCCCCATGTCCCCAACAGCAGCGGCAGTTCCGCCCCCTTCCCCAGTTCCGAAGGCGGCAAACAGGACGTTTGTCAGCGATCGGTTCATCGCTTTACACATAATCACGGTCAGGATGATCCCCGAGGCACCGACTAAGGCACCGGCGACGATCAGCATATTATTCATGACCACGAAACCCGCTGCTGATGCCGCTAAACCGGAAAAGGAGTTTAACAGGGAAATCACCACCGGCATATCCCCACCGCCAATGGGAATTACGAACATCACACCCAGGACTAAGGAAACGCCGGTTAAGGCCAAAAATACTGGGGTATTTAAGGGATTGAAGGCTAAATATACACTGCCAACGAGGAAACCGCCGAAGAGGAGGGCGTTGACAGGTTGTTGCAAGGGAAAGGTAATCGGTCTGCCGGTGACGAGTCCTTGCAGTTTAGCAAAGGCCATGAGAGACCCGGTAAAGGTAATTCCCCCGATTAAGATGCCGAGTAAGGCGGTGATGGTGGTATCCAGAGGCGGTTCCTGGAATTTTTGATAGTAGCGCCAAAATTCACCGACGGCAATTAGGGCAGAGGCAGCACCCCCAAATCCGTTGAAGAGACCGACCATCTGTGGCATGGCGGTCATTTCCACTTTCTGGGCGGAGACAACCCCAATCACGGACCCGATCGCAATCCCAAGCAAAATCATCTCGTAATTGAGCACTTGGCGATCGAGTAGAGTTGCCACGATCGCCAGTAACATCGCCACGGATGCTAATAAATTTCCGTTCCGGGCAGTGGCGGGAGAACTCAACTGTTTCAGACCGACGAAAAATAAGGATGATGCTACTAAATAGCTTAACTGTATGCCAGTTGGGATGAAGTCGCTCACGCTTTTACCTCTTTTTTCTTGAACATTTGCAACATCCGATCGGTCACGAGAAATCCACCGACTACGTTAATGGTGGAAAACACGACGGCAATTAATCCTAAAATTACCGTCACGCTCCAATCCCGGTCTCCGGCGACGATGATCGCACCTAATAGAGCAATTCCCGAAATCGCATTCGCCCCGGACATTAAGGGGGTATGTAGAGTCGGTGGTACTTTGTTGATGACTTCAAATCCAGCAAATGAAGCTAGAACAAACACAAATAAAGCAGAAATGATGGCTTCGGGCATCTTAATTCAATACTCCGGTTGATGGATGATTGGGGAAATTGGACAGCAGAGAAAGATGAAGGATGAATGTTTCGGTTCATGGTTCATTCTCTGAAAAAATTACACCTTTCCCCCGACAACTTCTAACGCTTCCCGCACTCGGGAGTTGCGAATTTCATGACCGTGGGCAACGCAGGTACTGCCGATAATTTCGTCAGAAAAATCTAGGTTTAAGGCGTTGTCTTTGATCATGTACTGAATGAATGTGGCGATATTTTTGGAGTACATCTGGGACGCATGGACCGGCATGGAAGCGGGTAAGTTAATCGGACCGACAATGGTGACACCATTGCGAACGATATCTTTTCCGGCTTCGGTATAGGCGCAGTTGCCCCCTTGTTCCGCAGCTAAGTCCACGATCGCCGCCCCGGGTTTCATCCGCGCAAACATTTCCTCGGTAATCAGTCTCGGCGCTTTTTTGCCGGGAACTTGTGCGGTGGTAATCACAATATCCGCAGCCGCTACCGTATCAGAAAGCACTTCCTGGGTGCGACGTTTGGATTCTTCGGAAATTTCTCGGGCATATCCCCCTTCTGCCACGGTTTCTTCATCAAGTTTGACCTCTACGAATTTGGCCCCAAGGCTTTGTACTTCTTCTTTAACAGCAGGACGAATATCGAAGGCTTCCACCACGGCACCCAGACGACGGGCGGTGGCGATCGCCTGCAATCCCGCCACCCCTGCACCCATCACCAACACTTTCGCCGGTCGAATGGTCCCTGCCGCAGTGGTTAACATGGGGAAGAATTTTGGGGCAGTTGCTGCTGCCAGTAGGACGGATTTATAGCCAGCGATCGCCGCTTGGGAGGAGAGAGCATCCATGCTTTGGGCTTTCGTCGTCCGGGGGATCATTTCCATACTGAAGGCGGTAACCCCCCGTTGGGCGAGGCGATCGACGATGACTGGATTACCCAGGGGATTCAGAAAACTGACCAGTGCACTGCCTTCACGCAGTTTGTGAATTTCCTCTTCCCTAGGGGCCGCCACTTTTAGCAATAAATCGGCTTCCCCCCAAAGTTGAGCACTATCGGCCACAATCTTAGCGCCAGCGGCTTGATATGCGTCATCGTAAAAAAACGATTGCTCTCCTGCGCCCGCTTCCACGAAAATTTCGAGTCCGGCTTTAACTAACCGCGCCACCATATCTGGGATTAAGGCAACGCGACGTTCTCCCACTTCGATTTCTTTTGCTACAGCTATTTTCATCGTTTCTCCTTATTGGTTAGACCCATTAAATTGGTGAGGGGGACTGAACAAGACAGGGGGTAGCCGCTCTTCGGGGGTGACTGATGGCTACCGGGGCTTTTTGAGCGCAATTCTCTCAATGGTGTTAAGTTTACTAATTTTTTGGGGGGTGGCTGATCCCGGAGGGATGGTGCTTTCTATGAGCAATGGTAGAGACATCCGTGGTACTTTTTACAGGTTAGGGAGTGCGCTTAAAGTTGAGAAACCATGACAGGAGTCAACTGATTGCTGAGAAACCGGAGTTGAGCTTTTGGCGTTTTGCATCGTATTCGATCCCCACGCACTTGTCCATTTTTTATCTGTTCTGGGTAAATTTATCAGGAAAAACGGAAGCGTTCACCGGCTCAAGGAGCAGCAGGCGTGCGATCGCAATAGACCGGCCTGCTTCGAGATGAGTTTAGATGGGTCATCCCTGCTCTGTCAACCGGGGGAATCCGTAACCTTTGCCCTCGATATTAGCGTTTTTTTTTGGTGCTTGTTCGGCTGAATTCCCCTTTATATCGGAGTTTTAATATAAATTGAGATAACTTTATCTTTGTTTGCTGACAAATCTGTAGAAAAACTTATGTTTTGGAGAAAGGATCCGATTAGTTGATGGGGATCGCTAGGTTTACGGTGCGATCGCTCTTCAGAACCTTCAGTTCTCCGGTCCCCTCCCCTTGGCAAGGGGAGGGTTAGGGTGGGGTTCACGCGCAAGTGGCGATCGCCACTTGCGCGTCACTCTTAACGGTTTAAGCACCTGTATGGAGGCTGGAGAAACCTCTTTCTTGGCCAATCGCGCCTGTACGAGAAGTCTCCACCCACTCCTTCCTCAACTGACGGGCGGTAAGCGGAGCTATCCCATAGGAAATCGCTCGTCAAGAGGACCCCACCCTAACCCTCCCCTTGCCAAGGGGAGGGGACCGGAGGTGCAGTGAACTCTTGTAAGCCCCTTAAGGGTGCGGCCCCCCATTACCATTTCAAAAAAGCGGCTTCGGGACCTTGTTCATAACGTAGCTTGGCATCTTTCTCAAACCAAGCAATGATATCCTCGTGGGTGAGGGACTCCATTGGCACTCCCAAATCTGTAGCGATATGTTGGAGTAGCTTCAAGGAAGAAATGGTCAGGCGAGTTAAAAACTTTTCATGGGATGCCAGGAGAGCGCCATCAACGGCGTAGGATTCTTCTGGGGTTAAAAATTGGGCAGAGGGTTCGGGAGAGGCCATAATTTTTTTATTTAGACAGCATAATATGGATGCCGCAGTTGCGACAACAGCAGCAATTTTAACCCTTCAGGTTACAGATTGAGGATTCTGGAAGCGGTTAAAGGACCGATCGCGCGGTTTCCGATTGCAGAGTAATCAAATAGCCGCAACGGTGTTCGCCGTCAATCATCCAGTAAGTCCGTTCCACGGTGCAATCGGGGAGGATTGCCTCAAACATTTCCAGTTCATGTCCACAGACGCTGGGAAAAGACTCCGCTACGGTGGAAATGGCACAGTTATGTTCGGTAAGCAAAAAGCAGTCGCCACTGTTGGACCCCTCGGGTTCGACCCGATGGACATCCGCCATATAGCCTTCCGCTTGCCGCAGTTTGACTAATCCCGCCACCCGTTCGGATAACGGCTGATTTCCTAGGCGATCGCGGTAATGGATGGCTTTGCGTTCCCACTGCTTCCGCAAAATTGAGGTCATCTGGTCCTCCCCCATCGTTTCTGCCAGGGTCCCTAGGAGAGACACGGCAAAATCATCATATTGATTGGGAAAATAATCTTTCCCCTTGTGGGTGAGTTCATATTGATGCTGGGGTCGTCCCATCCCCGCCTGTACTGCCTTATGGCGAATCAATTCCTCCGCTTCCAGGTCCTTGAGATGGCGGCGAATCGCTTGGGGGGAGATATCTAAAACTTCGGCTAACTCTTGAGCCGTGGCTAGACCCTGCTTTAATAAGTATTGCAGGATATCTTCTTTAGTGGAAGGTTGCTGAGTAGTCGTCATCATCTTGCCTGTAGTCAAACGCCAAAACGCTCGAAAAAATCTATTGCCGACTTTGACAACACACTTGTTGCTAAAGTATTCTAAAATAGAATTAAGCAACCGGCGTGTTGTTTTAACCCTATTATATATAGACGGAGGGCAAGGATGCCCAACCAGGCAAAGAGAAAGAATCCAAAGGACGGGAGATCAGGGACTGGTGATTGGGAACGATAACAGCAAACTGCCCCCCAGTAAAGAGGGCGCAGTCCCTGGCTGAGAGTTCACCGATTGACTCATTCAAGGGGCGATCGCCTGAATCTGACCTCAACCTTCCCCTAAACCGGGGATCCTTCCCCAAAAATTTGCTCGTTATATCAACCTGGATAATGACTTTAGAACAGCCTACACAACAAGCCACCGACAAAAACCTAGAAGCGATGCGGCACTTTTCTGAGCAGTACGCCAAACGCACTGGGACCTACTTCTGCTCCGATTTGGGCGTTACTGCCGTCGTCATCGAAGGATTGGCAAAAAACAAGGATGAGTTGGGTGCACCCCTATGTCCCTGTCGCCACTACGAAGACAAAGAAGCCGAAGTCAAAGCCACCTTCTGGAATTGTCCCTGCATTCCCATGCGCGAGCGCAAAGAATGCCACTGTATGTTATTTCTGACCGATGATAATCCATTCGCTGGCAAAGAACAGAACATTTCGTTTGATGAAATTCGCGAAATGACCAATCAATATTAACCCTTTCCGAACACTTTAAATTTTCTAAGGCGATCGGCACAGCAAAGATTGAGAAACCGGGTTTCTTGACCCAATTTATCCCTCAATTGCACCAAATCTCGGGAAGAAACCCGGTTTCTTGTTCCTCCGTATTTAACCCTAAGCCGACGTTCTAGGAGCCAATTCAACCGTCCTGTTGACTCAGTTCCCCCCTGCCCTGGATCCGAACCTAGAGAGAACACTGAACTAAGACTATGACTGCTACTACTGCAAAAACCCTCGTTAATCAACCCTATAAATATGGATTCATCACCGATGTTGAATCCGACACTTTACCCCCCGGCATTAATGAAGATGTCGTCCGATTAATTTCGGCCAAAAAAGAAGAACCGGAGTTCATGTTAGAATTCCGCCTCCGAGCTTTTCGGCAATGGCAAAAAATGGCCGACCCCACTTGGGCGCACGTTAACTATCCCCAAATTAATTATCAAGATATCATCTACTATTCCGCTCCCAAGAAAAAGCAAAAACTGAATAGCATGGATGAGGTTGACCCCGCCATTCTCGAAACTTTCGAGAAACTGGGAATTCCCCTCTCTGAACAAAAACGCTTGAGTAACGTTGCCGTCGATGCCGTCTTCGATAGCGTTTCCATCGCCACCACCTTTAGAGAAAAATTGGCCGAAGAAGGCGTGATTTTCTGCTCCATTTCTGAAGCCGTCAAGGACTATCCTGAACTGGTGAAGCAATATCTGGGCAGTGTCGTTCCCGTTGCTGATAATTACTTCGCCGCCCTCAACTCGGCAGTATTTAGTGATGGCTCCTTTGTCTATATCCCCAAAGGCGTCAAATGTCCGATGGAACTCTCCACCTATTTCCGGATTAACAATGGCGAATCGGGGCAGTTTGAGCGCACCTTGATTATTGCCGAAGAAGGCAGCCATGTCTCCTATTTGGAAGGCTGCACCGCCCCCATGTTTGACACGAATCAGCTTCATGCCGCAGTTGTGGAACTCGTGACATTGGATAATGCAGAAATTAAATATTCCACGGTCCAAAACTGGTACGCTGGAGATGAAAATGGTAAGGGCGGAATTTATAATTTCGTCACCAAGCGCGGACTCTGCAAAGGCAAAAATTCTAAGATTTCTTGGACTCAAGTCGAAACGGGTTCAGCAATTACTTGGAAATATCCCAGTTGTATGTTAGTGGGGGATAATTCCGTGGGAGAATTTTACTCCGTCGCCCTCACCAACAACAAACAACAAGCCGATACCGGCACCAAGATGATCCATATTGGCAAAAACACCCGCAGCACGATTATTTCTAAGGGAATTTCGGCAGGAAATTCGTCCAATAGCTATCGCGGATTGGTGAAAGTTGCACCGAAAGCCCAAGGCGCACGCAACTATTCTCAGTGCGATTCTATGCTGATTGGGGACAACGCTCAGGCGAATACCTTCCCCTATATTCAGGTGGAAAATGATACGGCAAAAGTAGAACATGAAGCCTCTACTTCTAAGATTGGGGAAGATCAACTGTTCTATTTTGCCCAACGGGGAATCTCGCCGGAAGATGCGGTTTCTATGATGATTAGCGGATTCTGCAAGGATGTGTTTAATCAGTTGCCGATGGAATTTGCGGTAGAAGCCGATCGCTTGTTGAGCTTGAAGTTAGAAGGGTCGGTAGGGTAATCCTGTGGGAAGGTTTCTCACGGGATTGAGGAGAGGCGATCGCCGCTGATTGATCGCCTTTTCTGCCCCTCGGGTTTAGTTTGTTTCATGAAATGATTGAGGAGCAATGATTAAAGAAGGTAGTCCAGTAATTCTCTCGGTTCGCGATTTAACCGCGAATGTGAATGATACCCCCATTCTCAAAGGCTTGAATTTAGAAATCAAGGCGGGAGAAATTCATGCCATTATGGGACCCAATGGTTCCGGAAAAAGTACCTTTTCCAAGGTGCTATCGGGTCATCCCGCCTACGAAGTCACCGGGGGAGAGGTGATTTTTATGGGTCAAAATCTCCTAGAGTTGGAACCGGAACAACGCTCATTAGCGGGAGTATTCTTGGCATTCCAATATCCCTTGGAAATTCCCGGGGTAAGTAATTTAGACTTTTTAAGGGTTGCCTACAATTCTCGCCAGAAATATTTAGGGTTAGAGGAAGTCGATGCCTTTGATTTTGAAGACATCATTGAAGAAAAGCTGGACGTGGTGAAGATGAATCCAGCCTTCCTCAACCGCAGTGTGAATGAAGGATTTTCCGGCGGGGAAAAGAAGCGCAACGAAATCCTACAAATGGCACTGTTAGAGCCCAAATTAGCCATCTTGGATGAGACAGATTCCGGCTTAGATATTGATGCCTTAAAAATTGTGGCAAATGGGGTTAACCATTTATCTTCGGCAGATAATGCAGTGTTAGCAATTACCCACTATCAGCGCTTGCTGAATTATATTGTGCCGGATTATGTTCATGTCATGGAAGGGGGTCGAATTTTGACCACCGGAACCAAAGATTTGGCGCTGGAATTGGAAGAACGGGGATATGATTGGGTGGTAGAAGCCGATCGGGTGAAGGCAGGTGTGTAATGGTTATAGAGGTTTCTAAAAAACCCCAAGTGTCTTATTTAGATGAATTGTTGAAACAGGCAGTCGCCTCTCCTGCGCCAGTGGTGAATCCAGAGTATGGAATTGCACCCCCAACGGCAGCGTTATTGCAGCAGGTGCGGGATAATGCAGCAACTTGGGTGCGAGAATTGGCAATGCCGACTCGCAAAGATGAAGAATGGCGAGTTACAGATTTGTCTGGGTTGCAGGCATTGACGTTCCAAGCAGCACCTCCGGAGGCAATTCCGGCGACGGGAGTCGCGCCTTTTGAGTTACCCGAGATGTTAGACAGCCGCTTAGTTTTTGTTAATGGCTGTTATTCCCCTGAACTTTCCAATGTTTCTGGGTTACCGGAAGGGATATTTGTCGGAAGTCTGGGACAATTACCCCAATCGTTGCAGGCAGATTTGCCAAAATACTTGGGAAATGTTGACGGCAACAAAGAGGTGTTTACCGCTTTGAATACCTCCGGATTAATGGATGCGGCAGTGGTGTGGATTGCCAAGGATGTGGCAGTTGACAAACCGATTCATCTGTTATTTATGGCAGTTCCTGGAGATCAACCCCGGTTGATTCAACCCCGCTGTTTAGTGGTGGCGCAACGGGGAAGTCGCTGCACGGCGATCGAGGAATATGTGGTGGCGGATGACGATTCCTGCGGCAATTTTAAGGGGAATGCGCCTTATTTTACCAATGCTGTGACGGAAATCTGGGTAGCCGAAAATGCTCAGGTGACTCATGCTAAAATTCAGCGTGAGAGTACCAACTCGTTCCATATTGGCAAGACAGCGATCGCCCAAGCGAAAGATAGTAATTATTCCTGTACCGCAGTTTCCACCGGCGGTTTACTCTCCCGGCATCATCTGGAAGTGTACCAACAGGGGGAAGGAACTTATACCACCCTCAACGGATTGGCGATCGCCGCTGGGAAACAAGTCAGCGATACTCACAGTGCGATCGTGCTTAACCATCCCAACGGCACCACCAAACAACTGCACAAATGTATCATTGATGATGCAGCCCAGGGCGTGTTTAATGGCAAAGTCTTTGTCCCCAAACCGGCACAACTCACTGATGCCAGCCAGTTGAATCGCACGTTATTGCTCTCGCCGAAAGCCAGAGTCGATACCAAACCCCAACTGGAAATCACCGCTGATAACGTCAAATGTTCTCACGGTGCCACCATCAGCCAACTGGAAGAAGATGAACTCTTCTACTTGCGGAGTCGCGGATTAGACCCTGTAACCAGTCGCAACCTGCTGATTGATGGATTTGCCGGAGAAATTCTGCAAGAATTACCCTCTGATGCCTTGCAAACGAAAATTTCTCGATGTGTTGCTTGTAAAAGTATCTAATTTCTCCATAACCTGGCAGTTTTAATGACAGGCGAATTGGTGAAATTAGTATCGAGTAATTTATCGATGTAGAGACGTGACATATTGCGTCTCTACAACCCAACTTTCAAAATTATAAAATAAATTATGATAACAATTTTTTCTGTGAAATGACCTTTAAATAACCCGCAGCGTCAAGCCTGGGGCTATACGGACGAAGCCTGCCTCCGCAGCGTCAGAGAGAAATTGAATAATTTTGCATTAATTTTCTCTAACTGATTTTTTTGACATCTCCAACCCATTCATCCTTTATTCATTCAGGACCATGATAGTTACCAGAGAAAAGACATTAGCTCAAAAAGTCCGCCCAGATTTCCCGATTTTAAATCAAGAAATTCATGGCAAACCGTTAGTTTATTTAGATAACGCCGCCACTTCCCAAAAGCCGGTGCAGGTTTTGGATGCCTTGCGCCGTTACTATGATTTTGACAATGCCAACGTCCATCGAGGAGTTCATACCCTCAGTGGACGTGCTACCGATGCTTATGAAGAGGCCGAGAAAAAATTGCCAAATTTGTGAATGCGGCATCGGAACAGGAAATTATCTATACCCGCAATGCCAGCGAGGGAATTAATCTCGTTGCCAATACCTGGGGAGTGAGCAATATTCGGCAGGGAGATGAAATCATCCTCACTGTGATGGAGCATCACAGCAACTTAGTTCCTTGGCAAATTTTAGCCCAAAAAACAGGAGCAGTTCTCAAATTTGTCGAACTCACGGAAACCCAAGAGTTTGATATGGACCAATATAAAACCCTGCTTTCGGAGAAAACGAAGTTAGTAGCAGTGGTTCATATTTCTAATACTTTGGGTTGTATTAATCCGGTGAAAGAAATTGCTAATCTGGCCCATGAACAGGGGGCAAAAGTCTTGATTGATGCTTGCCAAAGTATGCCGCACCTGCCGATTGATGTCCAGGAAATGGATTGTGATTGGTTAGTGGCATCGGGACATAAAATGTGTGCGCCAACCGGAATTGGGTTCCTGTATGGCAAACTGGCAGTATTGCGATCGATGCCGCCCTTTTTAGGGGGAGGTGAGATGATTGCCGATGTATTTTTGGACCATTCCACCTATGCGGATGTCCCTCATAAATTTGAAGCGGGAACGCCTGCGATCGGAGAAGCGGTAGCGTTGGGTGCGGCAGTAGACTATCTCAGCAGCATTGGCATGGATAAAATCTATGACTATGAGAAACAGTTGACTGCCTATTTGTTCGAGCAACTCAACCCCATTTCTGATGTCAAAATTTACGGACCTCAACCTAAAACCGATGGTTCAGGACGAGCGGCATTAGCTTCCTTTACCTGCGGAACAGTCCATCCCCATGACCTATCCACGATTTTAGATCAGGCAGGGGTGGCGATTCGTGCCGGACATCATTGCACTCAACCTTTACATCGCGTCATTGGCGCACAATCCACCGCCCGAGCAAGTTTGTATTTCTACAATACCACAGAAGAAATTGATGCGTTTATTGTGGCATTAAAAGAGGCGATCGACTTTTTTGGTGGCATATTTGGGTAATTCAAATGAAAGGGTGGGCCATTGCTCACCCTTTCATTTGTGGGAGTAATCATGACGCAAGAATTAGCGGATTTAAGAACCCCTTACCAGAGTAGGTTTTTACTCTTCTAAGGGCAGGGGGGGAGAGGTCAGATTGGTTTTTGGGCAAAATTGAAATGCTCCCACGGATATAGCCTGCCTAAGCGTTGTCGCGCAGGCTGCGCCAAACGCAGGGTCATAGAAAAAACCGACTTTTAACCACAAGATTTAGTATCAACAAGAAAAACATCTGCCCTTCCCTGCGCCTCAAGAACTTTTCACTGCTGCCTCAAGTGACGAATTGCTGCGCTAGTATTGCGTTGATAGGCAATTTCCAAACATCGGGCGACGATATCAGCTAGGTTCACCTCTGGGAAGTATTGACTTTGGGATTTGACCTCATACTCATCGCCTTTAAGCTGGTAAATCAACAATTGTTGTTGACGAAATAACCAGACCTCTGGGACTCGATAGGGGAGATAATCCTGTACATCGGAATAACTGGTCACATCAATTTCTAACACCAAATCGGGCGGGGGGTCGTTGCGCCAATCAATCCGTTCTTTGCCCGAAACCGCTTGCCAATGGTCAATGTAAAAACAATAGTCCGGCTCGATGCCGCTTTCTTCTGGCAGTTGCATTGTGACTGGCGTAAAGGCATCATATTCCTGTTCCTGGCTATCCAGCAACGTGGTAATGATGGCAGCAATCAAATGAGCATCACGTCCGTGTTTTGGCAAGGGAGACATCAGCCATACTTCTCCAGAACGATATTTAATTCGGGGAATGGAACCGTCCCCACGGCGATCGCATAAAGCTTGATACTCCTGCCAGGTTCCCGGTAGCCGAATCACACTGCCCGCTGGCAATTTAATTTCTTCAGGAGAAATCACCGCATACATGGCTAGTTTCCTCGATAAAATGGGCAGATTCTACCCCTCCTATTTTAAATCTTTCAGATGTTAAATTCAACCTATAGCGGTTCTCTGGTCCATGAGGTATTCCCTCAAAGCGGGTCCCTCTCCCAAGACCGGGAGAGGATGGAGTGACGACACAGCTATACCCTTGTCTTGATGTTTTTGGTAAACAGTCAGACTGAAAAACTTAACAATACTTATTAACTTCTGGAACCCCGATGGAATAAGTGTTTTAAGATTTAAATATCCCCAACCGGCTCAAAGATAGGCTGATACGAGCATCAACCCTATATCCAAAAATACTCAGGCAGCCTTACAATAATTGAGTATGGGTAATTCCGAGGTTGATTATGAGCTATTGCCTTAATCCTGATTGCAAGCAGCCTAAGAATGTAGACAGGACAAAATTTTGTCAGAGTTGTGGCTCTAAATTACTACTTCAGGAGCGGTATCGAGCTATCAAGCCTATTGGTGAAGGCGGGTTTGGCCGAACATTCTTAGGGGTAGATAGCTCAGACCCCAGTGAACCTCGTTGTGTGATTAAGCAGTTTTCTACTGCCAAAGTCAAGCCCAACAATGTAAAAAAAGCTACACAATCCTTTCAGAAAGAAGCGGATTGGTTGAAAAAATTAGGTGACCATCCCCAAATTCCTGCCCTATTAACCTCGTTGGCCCAAGACAACTATCAATATTTGGTGCAAGAGTTTATTGAAGGGGAAAATTTAGGTGAGGAACTGAAGCAGGAAGGGCCTTTTACCGAAACAAAAATTTGGATATTACTCCATGATTTGTTGCCCGTTTTGAAATTGAGCCACGACGCCAAGGTAATCCACCGGGATATTAAACCCGAGAACATTATTCGTCGCGCTACGGATGGAAAACTCGTTCTGGTGGATTGGGGTGCGGCGAAATCAGTAACCGGAACCTCGATGATTAATACGGGAACCTCAATCGGGAGTCCCGCTTATGTTGCCCCAGAACAAGCCAAAGGAAAAGCTGTCTTTGCCAGTGATCTCTATAGTTTAGGGGTAACCTGTATTCATTTAATGACTCAAGTCTCTCCATTTGAATTATTTAATGATACTGAAGATACCTGGATTTGGCGGCAATACTTAAACAACAATTCAGTCAGCGATCGCCTCGGTTCAATTTTGGACAAAATGCTCGAACGTGCCACGAACCGACGCTATTCTTCAGGGGATGATGTTCTGAAAGCCTTATACAGCGAGGAGGAATCCTCCGACACACCCCCACCTGACACAGAATCTACTAAAAAATCCGGTTTGTATTGGACACTTGAATCCCTGGAAGTTTATCAGCTTCAGGCAATCTATAAACGGATTTCCTTAAAGACTCCCCGACTGAAAGCAAAAATCTCACTGAGAAAATCTATGAATTTTTAGAGGGATTCACGAAACAGCATCAGAAACAAACGAATCTTAAGGAAGAAGACATCTTGTCTCTCTGGATCACTCACTTATTAGAACTGGTCAACTCTTTATCAATGCCTCAAGAAAAAATGGAGGCTACTAAAAATCTGATTTTAGTCGAAATTTCTAAAATCAAAATTCTTAAAAACCCCCAAGAACGAGATGAAAAGTTAGAAGCGATCGCCAAGCAACTCTTGCTATTATTCTTTGAAGAATCTAATGCAGAAGGTGTATTTAAAGATGTCATCACCAAAAATTCTGAACCTTACCAGTCGCTCCTAACCAAAAAGCCACTCAAGCAAGCAGCACAGTATAATATTTTAGGAGATAGTGCTTGTATTTTTCTGGTAGCAATGGGAAGTTGGGTTTTTATTCAATTTTTCAAAGAATCACCAGTTTCGGAAGCAATAGAAAAAACAAGTGAAGTAATAGACAAAGCAAATAAGGGGGTAGTGAATATATTCGCTGAAGCCTTATGCTACCCTCTACCTGTTGGTCCTCTTAAATCATGGGCTTGTGGTGATGAAGTGCCTATAACTCAGGTTGTTATTCAGGCAACAGGAAATAATAGTTGGTCAAAACTATTACCGTTAATTGGGTTCGCAGCCATCTTGTTCTCAATTGTATTCTGGATTCGGTACAATAATAGGCGCAAAAAACTTTTATTTATCCAGGCAATTTTTTCGATTTACAGCTATAAATTTCAAAATGGACTGGAGAAACTTTAAATGACACCCCCCCAATTTTTAGTCCAACTCCCTGAGCATCTCATAGAAGCTTATAAGGCTGGAGAAATCATGATTAGTGGTGGTGTAGCGAGAGATGTCGCTACGAAACAAATTGTTGCCCATTTGGAGCAAGCCGCACCCGAACTCTTAAAAGTGGGAATGAAATGGGGTGTCAGTGTTACGCCCTTATCAGCCGCATTGGTTGCTACTGATGTGGTAGAATCTGTGTTCCAAGGTGTGGTTATCTCCAAAAGACTGGATGAGGTTAGCCAGCGCGTTAATGAAATTTATAATTTAGTCAATCAATTACAATTTATTGCCTGGATGAATACAGGTTTGCTGAGTCTAAATTTGGGACTGAATTTGATTGGCTTTTGTAAAATCAGTTCTCAAATCAATAAACTCAGCCGAAATCTGGATCGAATTAGTTCTCAAATTGATAGTTTGTTGAGTAATGAGCAGAGAAAGCTCTATATAGAAACTCAGGTTTCTATCAAGCAAGCGGAGACGTTATCGGGAAAGTTAGATCAAGTCGGATTAACTGAAGCGTTGGGAATAAATACCCTACAATTACTTAATCACATGGAAGTTCATTTACAGGACTTAATTAGTCGGTATCAAAAAGGTGAGTTGATTCAGCTCTCTTTAGAATATATTTATACCTCATATTTAGCTTATGCAAATCTATTAAGAGCCTATTTTACTGCTCAACATTTAAAAGGGGAGACTTTTTACCAAGTTACTGAACGAATTCAGGCATTGGAGAAACTTAAAAAAGAGCTAATTTCTCAGCAGATTCTGGATCTCCTCTATGAAGAATGCACTTGGAATCAGGAAAGAATGCTGACGGAACGGGAAATCAAAGACATTCTATGTTTTTATAAAGCCTCCTGTAAAGAGTCATTTGAGCGGGTGAACTCTCATTTTGAGATTCTTTCAAAAAATCGATTAGAACAGCTAGAACCTGTGGAGAAAAACGGCTAGAAAGGCATCGGAGCCGGTGATATTGATTTCTCATTAATTAAGGATAAGGTTACTTTTTTTTATTAATTAATCTGAAAAGCCAGACTCAATGCGGCATTAAGGTGTTGAATCTGTTGCTGACCTAAGCTGCCTAATCGTCTTTTAATAAGTCGGCGCTCAAGAGTAACTACTCTAGCTGCTCTAATTTTTGAAGCCAGTTTCAGGCCAGTTCGGGCAAATTCTGGGTCGCTGGGTTCAATTATAAATTCATCATCGCTTATGCAATCAAGATTTTGTGAAGAGATAAAGCAGACCGTAATATCTTGCCCTTGTGAATCTACCCACAAAACTACCGCAGGCCGTAGCTTGGTTTGACTCAGGTCTGTGAAGGGAAAAGGCACCAAGACAATATCGCCTTTAATCAAATTCATGCAATGGGTTCTCCATCGTCAATGGTATAGAGGTCCGGTTCATCGTTGAGAAAATCAAAGCTACTGCTGTGCAAAGCCAGGTTAATCGCCTCGGAGTTAGAGGGATAAGCATTGTCGAAAAACAGTTTTTCTTCTAAGGCGGCCCGGTCTTCTGGGGATAGGGAATGAATCAATTGAAATAGGGCGTTGACCAGTGGCGTATTCATAACAGTTTGGGGTATAAAATTGATGGATAAGTACAAGGTCTAAAGGTGTATTTTTTATCTCTTTTACTTTAATTCATTCACCCTAAAAAGACAACGGTTTTAGAACTGAGTGGTTTATGATATGAGAGGGATAGGACAAGGCAATGCCTTGTCCCGATGGAGGTGTTATTTATAGCGGGTGGTGAATCCGGTGAGTCCTTGGGGGGGTTGATAGGTGACGGTGACATCGGTGACTTGGGCGGATGAGGGTCCTTGATGACACCAGGCTATCATGCGATCGAGGGTTTCGGAAGTGCCTTCAAAGATGGCTTCGACTCGTCCATCGGTTACGTTTCTCACCCAACCGGATATTCCTAATTTCTGGGCTTGATGGACGGTACTAAATCGATACCCGACTCCCTGAACGATTCCCGAAATTAAGACGTGAGCGCACTTTGTTTCGGTCATGGTCTTTTAGTTCTCTTCCGGCAGGTCAAATAAGACTTGGGTCATATAATATTCGGCCCATTCGTTGCCAAAGGCGTTTTCTAAAACTCGGCGAGTTTTGTCATTTTTGCGCTGATGGTCGCAGTAATTGCGTTGTCCGGCGAGGATTTCGCTGTGGAGTTCGGGGGTAGCTGGGGTGTTTCTGGCTTGTTGGCAGTGAATTTGGATATACTCCTTTGACGCGATCGAGAAATAGGGTTTCTTCGGCAGGATTATCCGGTCGCACAAAGAGGCAGAATTCTGAGAAGATATGACCCCAGGGGGGGAGGTCTCGGGGATGGGTAAAGGCGATCGCTGGTAAGTCAGAAAGTTGTTGTTGATAGGGTTGGGGGAGGACTTTTTGACGAATGGGGGATAAGTCGGCGATCGCTGCCCCGATTTTGCCTTTTGCTCCTACTAAATCAGTCCCAAACATGGGTAAATCATAGTTGGGGTTGGGAAACATCACGCAGTGCAAAATATCCAGGGTAGTGCCGACTTTTGCCAGTTCTAAATGGATTTTCCGAAATTCTGGGGTCTGATAGCAGCGATTTTCAATTCTGAGTTTTTCCCCTTCTAATTTTCCTTCGACATATCCCAGGTCCTCGGGGAGGGGATAAGGGGAGAGTTCTAATTCTTCTTGCCACACGCCCTCGATGCAATCGGCGAGTTTTTGGATCAGGCTATGTTGTTCGGTTCGTAGGGATGGACTAGAGGTTGATGTCATGGGTTTTTCCTATATGAGGGTGGATCAATATTGCGCGGGGCGCAGTGTTTATTTTATCCTATTTAGGGGGTTGGGATGTTGGGGTGTTGTTATAGGGAAGTTGGAGAACGCCTGAAGGCGTTACTACGAACGAAGATAAGAGAACGACTGAAGTCGTTACTACGAACGAAGATAAGAGAACGACTTGTCTGGTTTTTTTCGCTTCTTTGCAACCATAATATTTTTAAATTTCCCCAAAAATTAACCTTTGAAACAGAGTCATTTAGTTATAAAGATAACGACTTGAGTTTATCTTTATAAATACACAAAAAGTTTTCTGCGTGAGTTGCTCCGAGTTTTTGAATTTCTGGAGGAAAATCACTTAAAAAAGTAGTTTTTCCGGTAATGTTAAAAAGGGCTGCACCTTCAGCCGTCCCCGCATGAAGATACACTAAATCGGGTGCTAAATTTAGCCACATTCCCAAGCGTTGAGCCACATCGTAAGCTGTGGTTTCTCCTAATCCTTTAACGCGAGCAGTCACTGACTCTATCCAGTGATGAAGTTCTTCAAAGGTTTTAAACTGCTGTGCTTGCTTACAATCTTGGCGAGATATGTTCAATCCTTCTGCTAATTTAGAGGAGACTCGGCGCTGATGGGGGTGCATTTTCCCATCGGCAAATTTAGAAAGCCAAGCTCTTTCCAAGGCTGCATCCCAAGTCAGGGTGCGATCGCCCCACCATTGGGTTTGAGCTTGATAACAAGTTCCGAAATGACCCAGATAATCATTCACCCAATAAGCAAGAGTTGGTTGATTTTGACGGGTCGTATTACTATCACGAGAATGACCGCATAATTTGCCAGATGTTTGCTTGCAATTGCCACTCATAGCTTTCTAAAATTTTAAGACATTAACTGACTTTAAATAGCTCTTGCTTATTTATAGCACCATTTGATTGTTATCTGGAATCTAGCTTGAATTGAGTTTTTTTTGAATAAAAAAAAGACTTGAAAATGGAGAGTTATCATTTTCAAGTCTTTTGTGAATGTTCAGGTGTGAATTAAGTGGAAGACTCGCTATATTCAACCGAGGAGGATTCTACAGGCTTTGAACCGTTGAGGGGAATGCGCGGTTCTTCTAGGGGTTTGCGCTTCTCGATGAGACCGATCGCCCGACTAACACTTTCAGGCAGAATCACGACTAAGCTGCCCGAGGGAGCCTCGTCTAGGGCGGTTTCGATCGCCTCGGTTTCATTTAGGATCGTTTGATACGCTGCCGGACCATTCACTTGGGCAATGCCTTTACAGATGAAGTGGGCCGCATCTCCCCGGGGACGACCTCGGGTATCATTATCTTCTTTGACAATAATTTGTTTGAAGATTTCTGCGGAGAGTTTGCCGAGGTTGGTCAAATCTTCATCCCGGCGATCGCCAGGACCCCCGATGACGCCAATGGTTTCTCCGGGCCAATTTCGCACGAACCCGCCTAGGGCTTCATAACTGGCGGCATTATGGGCATAATCCACCAAGGCATGATAAGTCCCCATATTGAACAGATTCATCCGTCCCGGGGTTTGGGCAACCGATGCCTCAAACGTTGCCAATCCACTGCGAATTTGCTCAATGGGAACCCCATTGCTATAGGCAGCTAAGGCAGCAGCGAGGGCGTTGGCAATCATAAAGGGAGCCAATCCTGCCATAGTTAGGGGCACATTAACCGCTTGCTCAATCCGCAGGGTCCAATCTCCTTTAATAATCGAGAGATAGCCATTTTCATAGACTGCGGCGAGTCCCCCGTTGCGAATATGATTTTGCAGAATCTCATTCTCGGGGTTCATCGAGAAATAGGCGATTTGAGATTTCACCCGTTTTGCCATCTTGACGACGAGGGGGTCTTCGGCATTCAGGATGGCATAGCCTTTGGGATCCACCGATTCGGCGACGACGCTTTTGAGGGTCGCCATTTGTTCGATGGTATCGATATCGCCGATGCCGAGATGATCCGCAGAGACATTTAACACCACCCCGACATCAGAGCGATCGAAGGCCAAACCCGATCGCAAAATGCCACCTCGGGCGGTTTCTAAGACGGCCACTTCGACGGTGGGGTCTTTCAAAATCAGTTCAGCACTTTGGGGTCCGGTGTTATCCCCTTTTTCGACGATAAAATCGCCGATATAAGTCCCATCGGTGGTGGTATAACCGATGGTTTTGCCAGTTTGTTTATAAATATGGGCTAACAGGCGGGTGGTGGTGGTTTTACCATTGGTGCCGGTGACAGCGAGAATGGGAATCCGTGACGGAGTGCCTGGGGGAAAGAGCATTTCCATAACCGGGGCTGCGACGTTGCGGGGCAGGCCCTGGCTGGGACAGACGTGCATCCGGAAACCGGGAGCAGCATTGACTTCGACGATGACCCCATCATTTTCCCGGAGGGGTTGGGAAATATCCTCCGTAACCACATCAATGCCACAGATATCTAAGCCAATCAGTTTGGCAATTCTTTCCGCCATCCAGAGATTTTCTGGGTGAATTTCATCGGTGCGATCGATGGCGATGCCGCCGGTGCTGAGGTTGGCGGTGTAGCGCAGATAGCAGATTTCGCCGTCTTTGAGTACGGTGTCGAGGTCATATCCTTTGCGTTCCAGGATTTGCATACTGATCCGGTCTACTTGGATCCGGGTCAGAACATTATCATGGCCGTCGCCTCGGTTGGGGTCGCGATTGGTTTCGTCAATGAGTTCTTGGATGGTGGACCGGCCATCCCCGATCGCATGAGCAGGAACCCGTTCCGCTACGGCGATCAGTTTACCATTGACCACGAGAACTCGGTGGTCCCGACCTTTGTAGTAGCGTTCGACGATCACCGATCGCGTTTTGGAGGCCGTGGTGGCAGCGTCGTAAGCTTCTTCTGCCTCTTCCCAAGAGTTGATATCGATCGTAATCCCGCGTCCGTGGTTGCCATCGAGGGGTTTAATCACGATGGGATAGCCCCCCACTTCATCGATCGCCTCTTGGAGTTCATCGAGATAGTGAATCAAAGTCCCTCGGGGAACCGGCACTCCGGCATCTCGTAGGGTTTTTTTGGTTCCTTCTTTATCGCAAGCGAGTTCAACGGCTAAAATACTGCTGCGATCGGTCAGGGTTGCCTGGACTCGTTTTTGATAAATCCCCGTTCCCAGTTGGATCATCGCCCTAGCGCTGGAGTGAAACCAGGGAATATCGCGGGTTTCGGCTTCTTTAATCAGGGTCTCGGTACTCGGACCCAAGGACGCTTTAGCGGCCAAATCTTTCAAGTCTTGGAGGTCCTGTTCTAACTCAGAAAGAGGATAGCGACCTGTATCGACAATACTGCGACAGAGGCGCACCGCTGCTCTAGCGGCATAGCGACCCGCTTGTTCATCGATATATTCAAAGGCGACTTGGTAGGTGCCTGGTGTCGAGGTTTCGCGGGTGCGACCAAAACCAACTATCATCCCCGCGAGTTCCTGGAGTTCTAAGGCAACGTGTTCCACCACATGACCCATATAGGTCCCCTCCTGGACCCGGCTGAGGAAACCTCCTCTACAACCGGGAGAGCAGTAGTGCTCTACCAAGCTTGGTAGCGCCTCAACGAGACCTTGATAAAAGCCGGGGATCAAAGACGTCGGCTTTTCTGCTAAGTCCTCTAAGTCGAGGCGCATCACGATAACCTTGTGGCGTCGAATGCTCCAGTAGTTCGGACCCCGTAATGTCTGGATTTTAAGTATTTTCATAAGCTGCGCGAGGATGAAGCTCTTGTTTTGGAAGCAATAGAGGCACTTGTTCTAGTTTCTGGCTTTCGTCCGTTACAATATGTTCATTTTGAACATCTTGATGGAGTCCAGGGAGGGACAAGCGCAAACTGAATCAGTCGAGAATGGGTTGTTCAGGTGAAGCGTGAAGTCGAATGGGGTAAAGTTTAGGCTTTCAACGTTCAAGTTTCACCGGGACTGGCCTATTCTCGTCTGTGCAGTTTAATCATAACGAGGGAGTCGGGGGTGTATGCTGCCATAAAAGCCTAGGGGTGGGTGGGACGACTGACGCGCTGACGTAACTCAAAGCGATCGCCGTGACACAGAATATGTAAGCGCATATTGTACAAACTCAAGGGGTCTGTGGCTCCTACTTGTTGCTCGTTCGTTGCGAAAGCCGAACCGGGATCGACAATGGTCACGGTGCCTTTGCCAATCACTTCAATCACGCCATCGCCTTGAAACATGGCGCAAGTATCTTCGTCAATGCCGATGCCGAGGCGGTCTGGATGAGAGGCGATCGCCGAGAGGAGCCTTGCCATCCGATTCCGGTTATGGAAATGCTGGTCCACAATCACATCAGGCAGAATTCCCAATCCCGTTGCCATATCCACTAAGGAGCGATTCGGCGATTCTCCACTGCCTCCGCCTGCAATCATGTGATGGCCCATCACTGCGGCACCGGCACTGGTTCCGGCCAACACAATTTTTCCTTCCCGCACCTTCATCCGAACCTTTTCCATCAACGGCGTATCCGCGACTAAGGCGCAGAGGCGGAGTTGATCGCCCCCAGTCATAAAGACTCCCGTACATTCTTCCATGTACTCTTGCCACTTCGGGTCCTCTCCCTGGGTCCTTTCGCGGATATCTAGCAATTCGATGCTGGTGGCACCCATCTCTGTAAAGATCTTGTGATATCGGTCCCCGATCGCCGAGGGTTCCCGCGAAGCACAAGGGACGATCGCAATTTTCGCCTCGGTTCCTCCAGCACGAGTAAAAAACGTATGCAGGATCTCGCGGCCATGAACTTTGTCTTCCGCACCGCCAATCACCATTACAGTGCTTTTAAGTGTTTGGGGCATCTTCTGTTGTAGGGATTGAGTGTCTAACTGTAGCATGGGTGGTCTTGCTATTGGCCCTTATTTTTTGTACGTTTCGATCCTTCCCCAAGCGCAGGGCTTTAGAGGGCATTCTTGTCCGTTTTTGCATCACCGGATGGGCAATCTTACGCCCAAGTGCGGACCCAGGGTCAGGGAGTTTAATTTTCTCACGTTTTTTACGATTCCACGGTTTTTTTTTCCCGTGCCTGCTGAATCCCCGGGCTAGTGAGCGATCGCCCCGCTTGCTTGCTCCTTTGGATTTCTTCCCGCTTTTACCGGGTCAGCGCGGGTGGTTATTCAGTCGATATAATGGCAAAAATTTCCACAAATATTTAGAATTCAAACATCACCCCCGAAAGGTATTGTCCTCAATAGTGGCGTGCCCGTGGCAAAGATAACAGCAGGGTAAAGCATTAGGCTAAGGCGATCGCCTCTACCGGACCTAGGAGAGATTCCCAACCTCGGGTAGCTTGGATACTCGGACTTATAATAAAAGATTGTGTCCGATCCCTGGTTGTCCCTGTGCGAATAGATATTATCACGTTATTTCCCGATTTTTTTACCACCCCACTGCAATCTTCCCTCCTCGGCAAAGCCCTGGCTAACCAAATTGCTGCGGTCCATCTCGTTAATCCTCGCGACTTTACGACGGATAAGCATCGCCGAGTCGATGATGAACCTTATGGCGGGGGCGTCGGAATGGTCATGAAACCTGAACCTTTATTTGCGGCAGTGGAATCCTTACCCATTCTGCCTCGCCGCGAGGTGATTTTTCTCAGCCCCCAAGGGCAACCGATGAATCGTAACCTGTTCTGGGAACTCGCCCAAAATTTCGATCAACTTGTCTTGATTTGCGGACATTATGAAGGGATTGACGAACGGGTGATGAATCTCGTGACTCGGGAAGTCTCCCTAGGAGATTTTGTCCTCACCGGAGGAGAAATTCCCGCCTTAGCCTTAGTCGATGGGGTCGTCCGCCTGCTTCCTGGAACCGTGGGTAAACCCGAATCCCTAGAAGCGGAGAGTTTCGAGGATGGATTACTAGACTATCCCCACTACACCCGTCCGGCCCAATTTCGCGACTGGAAAGTACCGGAGGTGTTACTCTCGGGACATCACGGTAAAATTGAGGAGTGGCGCAAAGCCCAACAACTGCAACGCACCCGCGATCGCCGCCCGGACCTCCTCCAAAACTCGGACAATCTGTCAATAAAAGATGACAATTCCGAGGGGGATGGGCTATGACTAAATAAATAAAGCTGGGTTTTCAGCCATGCATAAATTTAATCTCACCTTAACCACTCTCCTTTGCCTCTTGCTCTTTAATGAAGTCAAGATTACCCCTTCGATCCGCCCAATGGGAGAGTGGATAGAGGTTCAATCCACTGCTTTAGCCCGCACCGGAGGACGAAGCCGGGGAGGGTCTTTCAGTCGCCCCTCGCGCTCCACTCCCTCGCGTTCCACCCCTTCTCGCTCCACCCCCTCCCGTTCCACTCCCTCCCGTTCTACCCCTTCTCGCACCACCAATCCTACTCCCAGCCGTTCAGCCCCGAGTTCCAGTGGCTCCGGTAGTAGCAACAGTCCCTCGCGCACGAACAATAATCCCCCGCCCACAGATTCCACTCCCAGTCGCGGCAATACGGGAGGACGAGCAAGGGGCGGTTCCTTCGAGGCGCAACCCACTCCAACACCCACTCCAACACCCACTCGACCCCACTCCAGTCCCGCAAACCTCCTCCCCATCCAGAGGGGGAACGGTGGTGGTCCCAGTGCCTGTTCCGGTCCCGCAACCCTACTATCCCACTCCCCAATACAGCGATCGCCAGTATGAGGATTCTGCCGGAACTGGACTCAAACCCGCCCCAGTCGTCCCGCCAACGTATGTCCCCAGTCCCACTGCACCAGCAACCACCCAACCCGTCCCTGCCGCAACTCCGTCTCCCCAATCGGGCTATGCCGGGACCCAATCTGCTGGAAATAATCGCTTTCCCTGGAAATTTTTACTGTTTTTACTGATTACCGGAGGGGCGATCGCAGCACTGTGGTGGATGCGTTCTAAACGGACAGCCACCGCAGTTTCAGAACTCGACAATGATATTGTCACAGTGACAAAATTGCAGGTTGCCCTATTAGCTTCCGCCCGAGATATTCAATCCCATCTCACCGATTTAAGCCTCAGTGCCGACCTCGATACGCCCGAAGGATTGACGGAATTTTTACAAGAATCCGCCTTATCTTTACTCCGCCATCCTGAATATTGGACTCATGTTCAAACCCATTCAGAAACTGTCAAGAGTCGGGAAGAAGCAGGACGAGTTTTTGAACAATTATCGATTCAAGAACGCAGTAAATTTAGTGCAGAAACCTTGAGTAATGTTGGCGGTAAAATTCGGCAGAATCAATCCCGCCCCCAATCGGAAGGGGACCCCGCCTCTTATCTCGTGGTGACCCTCCTCCTGGGAACGGAAGATGATCACCCCTTATTCGGACCCATCCATTCTGCGGAAGAACTGCGATCGGCCCTCCAACAAGTCGCCGCCATCACCCCAGATTATCTCTTGGTGTTTGAGTTACTCTGGAGTCCCCAGGAATCCACCGATAGTTTGAGCTATGATGACTTGCTAACTCAGTATAGTGACCTAGTTCAAATTTGATAAGCAGCAGTCCTAACCCGTGTATAGTGCGGCTATCCGGACAACAAAGCCCGCCTGCGCGGGCTAAAATAAGAACAACCCACTTTTTAACTTTTAAAAAGGGTATCTGTATAACGTTCAAACCAGTCTACTTAGGATAAATATAAATGATACATTCAGAACTCGATAACGATATCGTCACCGTGAGCCAACTTCAGATTGCCGTCAGTGCTGGAGTGAGTTCAATTCAATCTCAATTGTCCAACTTAAGCCTGAAAGCCGACACGAAAACCCCAGAGGGATTATATGAGTTACTCGAAGTTACCGTAGAACAGTTGCTCGAAAACTGCCTCTATTGGACTCATCTTTTAGGCAGTTCGGAAACTTTCGAGAGTCGCGAAGCAGCAGAAGAAGTATTTGAAAGCTTATCCCTTCAGGAACGGGGTAAATTTAGTGCAGAAACCCTGAGTAATGTGGAGGGAATCATTACCCAAACCGATAAACCGGCAGTGATTCAGGACGGAGGAGAAGGGGCGTATGTGGTGATTACGGTGTTGCTGGGAACGGCACACGATCAGCCGTTATTTGCCCCAATTGATACCGATCGGTGGGATGAAAACTGCCCTAAGTCAATTGCGATCGCTCTCGTCAGACTATTTGCTTGTCTTAGAATTGCTATGGAGTCCGCAAGCTGAAACCGATACCCTATCGGTGCAGGATATGGCAACCTACTATGAAAATATGAAGGCGATCGCCTGAACTTCCCCATCTCGCTAGGGGACAAGAAACCCGGTTTCTACAAATGACATAAGACCAATGACAAACGACTAAAACACCAAGTCAATGACCCGATTTATCTATGACCAATTCACCAAACAATACATCCAGGAACTGTTAAAGCAATTAGGTCAAACTGAAACCAGCAAAACTATGGCTTCAGAACGTCGAGAAATTGACATATTTTTCACACCCAACCCGGAAAACATCGCCGATGCCAGTCACCTAGGCTTACTGGGAAGATTGGCGACAACTCCAGCAGTGTTTGAACCCTTTAGTAATCCCGTTAAACCCAAAGAAATTCGCAGTTGTCTATTGAAACTCTTAGACCTCACCGCAGAATTTGAACGTCAAGCCACCCGGGAAAAAAGACTGATTACTCCCGCCGAATCACCTCGGTTGTGGATTATGACTCCCACCGCATCCGCCGCCATCTTAGCAGATTTTGGCGCAACCTTAGACTTGGAAAACTGGATAAGCGGCGTTTACTTTCTCGCCAAGGGACTACAAAGCGCGATTATCGTCCTCCACCAACTACCGCAGACCCCCGAAACCCTGTGGTTGCGGATTTTAGGCACCGGCAAAGTCCAAAAACAAGCCCTGCAAGAATTGTATCAACTCCCACCGGATAATCCCACGCGAGAAACCACGCTAGAATTACTGTACAACCTGCGTGAACTGCTAGAAGCTCGGCAAAATTTAGCCCCAGAAGAGAGGGAGTTAATTATGGAACTATCACCCCTGTATTTACAACGGTTACAAACTGTTAAAGAAGAAGGCATCCAGCAAGGAGTCCAGCAAGGCATCCAGCAAGGAGTCCAGCAAGGACAGCGGCGGCTGGTGGAAAGCCTGCTGCAAGTGAAATTTGGTGCCGTAGATGCGGAATTAGCATCTATTATCGAGGCGTTAATCGAAATTCCCCCATTGGAGCAAGCTCAGTTTATTTTGCAGCTATCCCGCGAGGAACTTTTAGCTCGGTTTTCCCGTGAATTCTAAACCTGGAATGAAAATAATTTATCTTTTTTGAGGTGATATTATGAGCTTGGTGATTTCCGAAGACATTGTTAAAGCTAGTGGACTCGGGAGCATCTCAATTTGGCCTAAAAGGGGAATTTACAAGTCTTGCTCCCCCTTCCCTCGTAGGGAAGGGGGCTGCCGGCGGTTAGGTCTCTTTGCCAAATTGAGATGCTCCCGTGGACTCTCTGAACAAGAGTTAATTATCGAGTTGGTATTATTGCTGTTTCAGCAGGAAAAAATTAGCTTGGGTAAGGCAGCAGAGTTACTGAATCTCTGGCAGGTTAGATTTCAAAAAATTCTATCAGAGAGGGGCATTAATATTCATTGCGATGTGGAGGAATTGCAGGAGTATATACATTGAAACGAACAATCAAAAATCTATTAGACTTGTCTTTGGGGTATTCCCAACGGATTCGCAGTTTGGGAAATTTCCAGAATACGATTGAGATTAATCGGCAAAATTATCTTGATACTCTGAGTCGGATGGAGGTTAATAGTCAAAGTGATTTAGGGATTTGGCGAGACAAGGCCGATCGCACTTTTCAACGGTTCCAGCAGCAAATTGAGGCCGATTTGGTGTATCTTCAGTAAGGGGAACGGCTGTTAGATACGGCAATTAATACGATTCGAGGTTTAGTGGAAATTGACCAGGCGGAACGCGATCGCATTCTGGAAAACAAAATCCAAATCATCGGGGTGGGGATTGCGGTGGGGGCGATCGTTGCATCTACCTCGGCGTTAATCTTTCAGCAAGAACCGATGACTTTTCCCTGGGAAGCATCCCACGGCGATCGCCCCCATCCGTTTATTTTTGCCTTGCTGCTGAGTTTCGCTTTTGCTGGTTTAGCGTCACTCGGGGCGATCGCCTTGATTAAGTTCAGGAAAAAGCGGCGATCGCCTTAAGGCAAAAAACCGCGTTTCTGGCAAAATCTGTGTTTCTGTGGCAAAATTTGGCACAGCAATCCGGTTGGTGAGAACCCGTTGTCCCTATTTTATGAAAATTAGGCAATGAGGCGAAATAACTTGGATTCTGCCTCCGGTTATCCCATCGGGTGAGATTGAGTTCAATCTGCCTCCAGAATTTTCTCACAAGTTTGCGGATAAATTGCATTTTGTGCTATAGGACTGGAGGGATGGAGGCAGGGGTTTAAGCCGGATTGAGTTTTTGACTGAGGAAGGGAATCGCCAATAGGGCGAGTTTCACCATCCAAGGTGCAAATATTAGGCTTAAAATCAGGCAAAAGGCAGCAAGAACCGTGGCGGCGACTTTGACGACTTCTTCGGTTGTATTGACACTGAGACAAAACGCTAAGGAAGCGACTGCCAAGGACATTAATGAAGGCACAAGCATCATTGTATCTACCTCTATACTTTACTGTAAAGATGCGCTGCGTTCCTTCGGCTAGAATACCTACTTCCGTTTTTCCCCATCGAGCGATCGCCTGGGGAAAAATGAACGATTAAATTAGTTAGTAAGTTTTACAACTTTTTTGTAAGTGTTGTCAAGCCTTGACCCAAATGAATTACAAGGTCCCTCGATTCTCCTGATTATTGGGGTTCGGGAATGGTTTGAGGAATGGGTGCAGGAACGGTTTGGGGGACTGGTTCTGGTACGGTTTCCGGTACAGGTGCCGGAACAGTTTGCGGAATGGGTCCAGGGACTGGTTCCGGGGTCGGGGGTCCTGGATTTGGGGGGGATTCCGGTTTCGGTAAAGGATTAGGATCCGGTATTTGAATCCCTTGAGGGGTGGGTTCAACGGTTAGATAGCTCATAATTGTTTTGAATTTAATCAGAAGTTTTTACAGAAGAAAGGAGGCGATCGCAGGTCTCTAAACTAGAGCGCAATTTTTGATATAATGTTTTATTAAAAAAGCCGTGGCTATATTCTTGGGCAAATCTGAATCAATTACCCGATTTGCTTAAGCTGACTCCAGATTAGCAGCAATCCTCGCCCAAGCGCATCTGCCAAAAGCAGCATTTTTTTCCGTTGTTGCATAATCTCTCCCTTCCTTTTGGGCGATCGGTCAACACCCGGCGGGGTACTGATGCGCTAGAGCGTTGCTACATTAAAGATAAAAAAGGAGTAAAATTGATGGATATCGCCCCCGCTTTTGTTTCTGTCGCTGATTATTTCAAACAGGAAGAAACTAGCCCCATCCGCCATGAATATCTGGGGGGACAACTTTTTGCAATGGCTGATTCCAGTAAAGAACATAATCGTATTGCTGGTAATATTTGTATCTATTTAATCACTCATTTACGAGGGAGTGCCTGTAAAACATTTATCTTTGATTTGAAATTAAAAATCCAAGTCACCCAAGGGAATGGAGATATCTTTTACTATCCGGATGTCATGGTAACTTGTGACGAGCAAGATCGAGATAAATTTTATAAAACTCACCCCCTGGTTGACTGACAAAACTTAGTCAGACTGATACCTGTAAGTATGTATTTTGAACTCAATACGGTAGGTACGCTTGTCATGTTGTTTTCGAGAAGCCATAGCCGGTTCTGGGTCACCAGAGCGAGTAAAGCAGACCGAGTGAATAAGCTGCCAGCCTTGTTCTAAGGCGGTTTTAATCCAGTCCCAACCCATTCTGAAATAGCTGTTGCCCCGGAACCAGTGAGGGTCAACTCGGCGACGCAACCCATCGGCTACTACTTGTGTACCCTGGGCAGTTACATAGAGAGTGGCCACCGCTAAGATAAAAAAGAGGCGAGACAGGGCACAGACGGAGCGAATCTCAGATTTCTGAAGATTCCAGCCATTGGACTGGATCACCGCGAAAGGCTTCCTCGATATCGAAGCGTAATCCATATTCTTGAAAGGTTTGTAACTTGGTGGGTTCATCGCTGACGATGGCCCAAAACTCACCGTTAACGTTGTTGTAGCCGATGGCTACATTCACGGGTCCGTAATACCATATACGGTTGCTCAAGGTATGTTATAATATCTGAAAAAATCTCAGAAAAATAGCCATGCCCAGAAAAGTTGAATTAAAGCCTCATTTAAGTCCAGGGGACCTGAAAGCGCGATACCGCTCTTCTAAGGATCCAGTAGAAGCGCGGCGTTGTCATCTACTCTGGAAAGTCGCTTCGGGGTGGACGGTGAAGGCTGCCGCCGCAGTTGTGGGCCTCAATTATGACTATGCCCGCCGAGTTGTCAAGAAATATAATGTTTTGGGGATAGATTCACTTAAAAATGCTCGCCCTAAAACTCCCATAAACCATAAAGGAGGTAAAAAATCTATATTAAATTCACAGCAATTAGAGCGATTAAAAGAAGTTATAAAACAGAAGCCTGTAGATGGAGGAATTTGGACCGGACCTAAAGTCGCTCGATGGATGGAACAAGAAACCGGACGTAGTAAAATCTATGATTCTAGAGGATGGGACTACTTAAAAAAGTTAGGATACTCAGGGCAAAGACCCAGACCTAAACATCGAGAAGGTTGCCCAATTCAGCAACAAGAATTTAAGGAAAGCTTTCCTAAAAAAGTTCAGCTTATTCAAGAAGAAAATCCCAATGCTGAAGTAGAGGTTTGGTTTTTTGATGAACATCGCGTTGGGTTAAAACCGATTTTGGCGAAAGTCTGCGCCCCCGTTGGGGAAAGACCTACAGCGATTGTTCATCATAGATATGAGTGGTTATATGTTTATGGATTTGTTAACCCCAAAACTGGAGGAATTCACAGTTATTTAATTCCGCGAGTAAACGTTCAATGGTTAAATTTAGTTTTTGAAACTTTTGCCAAAGACGTTGGAGCGGGTGAAGATAAAATTATTTTAATTGTCGAGGATAACGCCGGATGGCATAGAAGCAAGAAAGTTTCGCTACCTTTAGGGGTAAAAATTGAAAATCTTCCGCCCTATTCTCCGGAACTACAACCAGCAGAGCGGTTATGGAAATTGATAGATGAACCCTTAGTTAATACTTATTTTGAAACCTTAGATGACCTAGAAAAAGTCTTATAGCGTTTCTCATGTCCATAAGGTACTACCCTCACCCCAAACCCCTCTCCCAGAACGGGAGAGGGGCTTTGAAAAGTACCTCATCAGTCCGGGAACCGCTATAGTTGAACGCTGCCGCTTTCTCCAAGAAAATATGCAAACCGAAATTAAAGCTTTGACCAATTATCATTGGTTGACCTATTGATGATTTGTTGTAGACCTTTACAAACCGGATTCCGTATAACACTCTATCTTGTGGAGTTTAACGTTATGCAAGCACAAAGCCTCGCCACGCTTGAGAGGGAACGTTTTGAGTTGCCGCCAGCCTGAACCGGCCAGCCAAATCCAGGTATTGCTCTTGAGGCGGATGCGGTAGTTCCAGCCCAAGTCATTGCTAAGGGCTGCCATCGCCTTAACGTGAATAAAGCCTCGGTCCGCCAGCAAGACGACCTTGACTCCCTTGGGTAATAGATGGGCCGCTTGATACAGCATTTCTCTATATTCGTTAAAGGCAACCGAGGCATTCTTGTGTTTCAAGACTCGCCACACCAAAGGCAACGCCCGACCACGATACACGACTGCTATGCGAATCAGGCAATACTCCTCCCAATACGTTGAGGTATCTAGACTCAGATACAGACAATCC
The DNA here is from genome assembly GCA_963821735.1 of uncultured cyanobacterium. Taxonomy (GTDB): domain Bacteria; phylum Cyanobacteriota; class Cyanobacteriia; order Cyanobacteriales; family Laspinemataceae; genus Laspinema. The sequence goes on along the minus strand of CAWGFK010000027.1, from coordinate 58,942 downwards.
TCCTCCCAGTTGGCTAAAGCTGACTGAATCAGGGGTTTGTAGAGTCGATGGACATTGATGCGACTGTTGTGCAACCATCGACTGACCCGGCGTTGTTTACTCTGTGCCTGCTCCCCACGACAGGGTAGGTAAGGCAACCAACGGGTAAGACTGACTTCGCCCCGTTGGAGCAATGCCCTGAAGGGGTGACAAGAAGGCTAGAAAGTAGATTGGATAAGGGACATGGCTCTTAGGCCCCTGCGATAAAAAGGCTGTTTATCGGGATGAAGTTTCATAAACTCGATACTCAAATCCTGCAATTTTTCCATAGAATCAATCCAACTCAGCCCATAAAGCCCTATCCAAAAGTTACTATGACGGCGTTGAGAGCGTCCAGATTCGGTTAAACGAGCGACATAAGATTGCACTCCTTGTTGCTTGATTGGCGCGCCTTGAATAGATGAGGCCGTATAAGCCAAAGCAATTAAAAGAACTAGACGAGTCAACCGCTCTTGGTTGGCTCCTGTTCCTTCTAAATTATATCCTCCAGTTTTACAATCTTTGAACATTGCTTCAATGCCCATCCGCATTTCATAAGCTTTTAAAGCACTTTTTGAGTCCGGAAGATTGGTCAGGATATACCAAGGTTCACTTGCCTTATTTGGCCCATACTTACGTTTCCAGTAAGCGGCTAACGCATAGCGACCAAATCCTTTCTTTTTAGTGAATTGAACCGAGGGTAAATAGAGTTTCATCCCAGGTTGAAGCCCTAAATTACTTAAGCTCTCAAAATCTTCGCCTTTTTTCCGGCTCTGTTTAATGTACGTGTTGCATTTTTGACGTAGGGCAAAATACACTTTCTTTGACTGGAGCCACTTTGCCAGCTCAACGCTATGAAATGGACGGTCTCCAACGACGATAATTTTATAACCATTCAACAACCTAATAATTGGAGTAAGTAGGGCTTTTTGACGGGCGAGATTACTGGCTCCTGTATGGTCAATAAATGTCCAATAAACTGGCCAAGCTCGTTTTTGATAAATCACGGAACCCATGAAGAGGTTGTTTTGTTTCCAAGAGGTTCTATCTAAGGCTAGATAAATGGGCTTATTTTTAGGAAAATAACGATGAATTAAAATTTGAATGAGGGGGAACCATACCAGAGGAACGCTTAGACTGTTCGAGACTAAGAATCGTTGGATTCGCCGACGACGGCTCTCCTGTTTAATAGATAGGGGGAAACAGGCGGCCAACCGCTCAATTTTAACGGTTTTGTGCAGTTGCAAGAGCCACACTAGGGTTTGAACCATCAGCCAATCAGAATGGTTCAGTTGCTCGGATAGAAAAGTTTGATAGAATGTAGGTAGCATTTTTTTGTGATTTATAGAGGTTGGCTAGGCCCCAAAAAGGAGCGGACCTCTTTTTTTTATACGACTTTTTCGCCAAAACCGACAAGGGGTAAGCCTTAGAGCCTTCTTGTCACCCCTTCAGAGCAATGCCACTACCATCCACAGACAGGTCGTCAGATGAGCTTTATAGCACCAGGGAACCGATTGACTCAACCAACTGTGCAAGGCATTATAGAGAGGGGAGCTTTTATTCATGGCGTTCTGGCTTTTGAGTGGAATAAGAGCTTAGAACGCTGGCTCCCCTTTTTTCAACCCCAGGGCTAAAAATTCCTGCGTGTAAAGCTTTCAGCCCTTATTCCTAACTTTTGTCAGTCAACCAGATCCCTGACTCTCTCAACAGACCCTGGTTGACTGACAAAACTTAGTCAGACTGATACCTGTAAGTATGTATTTTGAACTCAATACGGTAGGTACGCTTGTCATGTTGTTTTCGAGAAGCCATAGCGGGTTCGGGGTCGCCGGAGCGAGTAAAGCAGACGGAGTGAATGATCTGCCAGCCTTGCTCTAAGGCGGTTTTAATCCAGTCCCAACCAATTCGGAAATAGCTATTGCCCCGGAACCAGTGAGGGTCAATTCGGCGACGCAACCCTTCAGCTACTACCTGAGTGCCCTGGGCAGTTACATAGAGAGTGGCCACCGCTAGGATAAACCAGAGGCGAGACAGAGCACAGACGGAACGAACCTCAGATTTCTGAAGATTCCACCCATTGGACTGGTCATCAAGAAAGGCTTCCTCAATATCGAAGCGTAATCCATATTCTTGAAAAGTTTGTAATTTGGTGGGTTCATCACTGACGATGGCCCAAAACTCACCGTTTATGTTGTTGTAGCCGATGGCCACATTCACGGGTCCATAACACTCTTGCTTGTGGAGTTTAACAGTGTGCAAGCACAGAGCCTCACCACGCTGGAGAGGAAATGTCTTCAGTTGCCGCCAGCCTTTACCCGCCAGCCAAATCCAGGTAACCCTCTTCTGTCACTCTAGGTAGAGTATAATAAAAAAAACGGCTGAAAGCCAGAGCAGGACCATGATTGCCCCAAAACAAGCCAAGCCCACCCTCCCTCTAATTGATGAATACTGTGAAAACTATAAAAGCCTGTTTTCAGATGTTAGAACTTATGAGGCATTTAAAAATATCCATGTAGGAATATTATCCGAAATAAAACGAAAGACTTGTGCGGGAAATCGCGAAAGTTTTGGGACTAGAAAACGCCCAGGGGTTACACCATTTTCTGACTCGCTCTCCTTGGGACATTCACCAGCACAGAAATTCGAGAATCCAGCTCATTTTAAATCATTTAAAAGGTCGCAGAATTCGGGTGATTATTGATGAGACAGGAGACCCTAAAAAAGGCAAAAAAACTGATTATGTAGCTCGGCAATATATCGGTCGATTAGGGAAGGTAGAAAACGGAATTGTATCTGTAGTTGCTTACGGATTAATTGATGGAATAACTTTTCCTCATCCTCTTTGAAGTCTTCAAGCCTCAAAAGTGCTTAAAAGCGGGAGATATTTATAAAACCAAACCTCAAATTGCCGCCGGATTAATTGAAGAGATGGTTCACCTTGGTTTCCAAATAGAATTGGTATTAGCCGATAGTCTTTATGGGGAAAGTGAGACTTATTTTTTGAACAAACTGGAGGAATTAGGACTCTTGTATATGGTGTCAATCAGGAGTAATCATGGAGTCTGGCTACCTGAAGGACAAAGCGTTTCAGCCAATGAATGGACAACATTTACCCGGAATATGAGTCAGGGTAAAACAGAAACCCGCTATATAAGAGAGGTTATTTTTGGTGAAAAAGGACGCAGAACTTATTGGGGCCTCACAACAGATAAAGATACTTTTCCGGAAAATTCAACCAGTTTTGTGATGAGCAACATTCCGAACCTTAGCTATAAAAATGTAGGGGATATATACGGAGATAGAACTTGGGTTGAATATGGATTTAGGCAATGTAAGTCTGAGTTGGGATGGGCCGATTGGAGGCTGACTCATTACTCGGATATCGAAAAATGGTGGGAACTTGTCTGTAGTGTTTATTTGCTTGTTACTTTGACCACTGCTCCTTTTAAGTCTTCAGCAACAAGTTCGCCGACTCCAACCTGAGAAATTTTTAGGTCTTCGGTCACTCAACATCCTCATTGGAATCATCAAACGAATTGGAAGAGCGCGTTAAATAATCTTCAATTACTCCTCCTGCCGATGCTCGGTTTTAATTCTATTCTCTATTGGCTACAAGTGTTTCCTATTCCTCAGTTATCTTTGGAGTTAAATCGATTAATTTCTTTTATAAATCGGGCCTGTTTCCCTCTCTTCCCTCTTTCGCCTGACGTGGATTTCTTATTTTCCTCTGCCTAGAGTGACAGAAGAGGGATAGATAACAAAGCAATCACTATAATATCTTTAAGTAAGTGGTGTTTAGTGCGGTCAACTCTTGGATCCGGTATATCATCAAAATAATTCAACAAACCCCCTTCTAGTTCTTCCATAGAAATAGGTTGAGGCTGGGGTTTTAGGGGTTTTAATTTAGCGCTCCCGACAACGGGTGAAAATCCTTTAGTCATAGAGTATTCATTCCTATTTTCTACTGAGCTTGAGAGTTATTATAGAATCTCTGGGACAAACCGAGCCTCTATAATACTGCACTCTCTTTTTGCCGTCTGTTACATTTGATACCAAATTAGATGCGCTTACCCTGAGTGCTAATCTGGTTGACCAATTAGTTTTGCTCGGCCATAAACGAGGAAAGGCGAAACAGATTACCGTGCGTCTAGTACAGGTTCGTCATGGTAAAAGCTGGTATAACTATATTACCTCGGTGCTTGAGCCTGAGGAGTTACCACCCTATGTGGTGGCTGATTTGTATTGCCGTCGTTGGGAGATTGAAACGGCATTTTTTTTAGTTAAGGGATTTTCAGAAAATAAATTCTGCAACGCCGTGATAAAATAAGCCTTAACCCCGTGACTGAGGAGAAGGCAGATGGAATTAACGGATTCGGTGAAAAATTTATTAATTGAGACAGCAAAGCAATTGAAAGGAGCGGCGAAACGTCGTTTCATGTTTCATGTTTCATGTCTCTCGGGGAGCATCTCAATTTGGCACTTGATACTTTTAGGGGGCAGGAAAAGCCTGTAACTGTTCAAATTAGTGCAGATTGCCAATATTAAACTAAAGAAGAGAAAAACGGTACTAAGCTGCTCACCGTCGTTCATTGGATGCTCTGAGGGAAATTATGAAACTCGACTGGGTGCGGCGTTGCAGCCGATGAATGAGCTAGAAGCATTGAATTTAAATAGTCAATAGCTGAGGAGGGTGATTTGATGTGATAAAATTTTATTTATTTGAATTTAATTAAAGCTGATGAACTTGAATCCTGAACAGTTAGAACGCCTTGACGCCTGTATCCAAGAAATAGGTGAAATTTTGTACAGCCAGATGGACTCAGTTAAGCTTAAAGACATGGAAATGTTAGAAAGCATGACGCGGCAACATATCTTGGACTATATAGGGCCAAAACTTTTGTTTTTTTTTATCTCTCAAGTGACCGGAACAACTCACGGAAAAAACCGGAAACTTAAAACTTGTGTAGGAAACCTAACTTTAACTAACAAACAAGCCCATATTATGGGAATAACCTCCTATGCTCGCCTCAGCCCACTTTTATTAAAATGTAGTTTGTTAGTGAGTGCTAAAGCTTCTTATGGAATGGGAGAAAAGGACATAGAAGTCTTGACGGGGGTCCAAGTTTCTCATAGTACATTACAACGTCAAGTTAATAAGTCAGAATTTGATTGGCCTTCAGCTAAACAAGCCGTAAGTGAAGTCAGCATTGATGGAGGTAAAGTTAGACTGCGTACTCCCTTTCAAGGCGCTCCTTGTGTCTGGAAAGATTATAAAGTAGGAAGAATGCAAGGAATTTACTATGGGGCGACCTTTCAAGACCCTCAAACTTTAACGGATTGGATTAATAGTCAAAAAACGACTAATCCACTCATCTGTTTAGGAGATGGGCATGACGGAATTTGGAATCTTTTTAAAGAAATAGGCAGCCCCGAACAACGTCAGGAAATTTTAGATTGGTTTCATCTTAAAGAAAATCTTTATAAAGTTAGGGGGTCAAAGAAGAACCTGAAAAAAATCGAAACTTTACTCTGGAAGGGCCAAGTTATAGAGGCTAAAGCCGAAGTGTTCAAGTATAAAAGTCACCAAGCCTCTAAATTCAGAGCGTATTTAACTAAACATGAATCCCGAATTATTAATTATGAGCAAGCTCAAAAAGAACAAATTTGTTCCATTGGCTCGGGAGCTGTAGAGTCAGCAGTTAAGCAAATTGACAAACGATTAAAATTAGCGGGAGCACAATGGAATTCCGAAAATCTCCATAAAATTTTAGGATTACGCTGTGCTTATCTTAATGGGAGCCTAGCTGCATAAGGTGACAAAGACTGACGGTTAGTTTTTATTTTTTTAGAGTTTATAACTCAATATTTTATCCCATTTATCTGATTCCCGTATGGGAAGTTAGGTCGTTTTATTCTGCCTAAAGTTTACTCCAAGCTTTGATAAACTTTTTTCTCAGCAACCCAGGCGAAGGGTCCTCCCATCATCCGACTCTAAAAAGATAATATTTTTGCCAAATTGAGATGCTCCCGTCTCTCGACTATTCTAACCCATTGGCGCGGAACGCGGACCAGTAGAGACGGGGGGCAAAGGGCGAGGCTGAATCATACCGGCTGAGTCTGAGTTCACAGCGGTCTAAATCATCTGGGGAGAACCCTAGGGTGGTCCTGCACCAGTCTAGGAATTGGGCGGGAGTGCGGGTTCGCAGCCAGGTGGTGGCCGCTTGGATGGCTTGGGGAATGGTGCGGGTGGGGGTGAGTTCCTCATAGAATCGGACAGAGAGAAACGCCGTGGCAAAATCATCCACACACCAGAGAGTATCGACCACCGTCCCACTCCCGGCGTACAGCAAAGCGCTGGCGAGACCGATATACTCATCCGTGGTGCGGCTATCCAGGCGACCCGTTTCGCAGGCGGAGAGGATGACCAGGCGGCAAGTGAGTTTCAGATTGCGGTAGATTTCAGCAGCAGTGAGGCCCTGGTGTGCGGTGTCGAAGCGGCGACCATCCCGGATAGTGAGGGTCTGGCGACTCTCCAAGGGGGCGGGACTGTCCCCAGCCAGAATCAGGGCGGAATTGAGGGGGTTGGCACTGTCGAAGCCGCCATGACAGGCAAAATGGACGATTTCGCTGTTGTGGAGTTGGGCGCGGGTGGTGGATTCCTCTAAGGCGGCTTTATGGGCCTTTTTGTGTTTGAGGATGTAGGGACTCGGGTCGAAGCGGGGGCGAATCAGGTCAATTTCCACATCCGCATAAGGGAGGTCTTCCGTGGGGTTCTGGATGGCGAAGAAGGAGGCGGTGGTTTGGGTGCGGGGGCGGTTGTGGAGGTAGGCGAGGATTTGGCAACTGGGGGCATAGCGCACCCCTTCCGGGAATTCATCCTGGAGGAGTTGGCCCTCACCCTGGGCCCCTGTCCCAGAGGGCGAGGGGAGGGCAAGGGCATGGAGGGGGAACAGGTGTAGGTAAAGGTGGGGGATGAGAATCAGGTGATGGCAGGGGTCTGGGCGGTGGGTGAGCAGGGTGGGGAGGTCGAGGAGTTGGGCGAGGCTGTCCAGGCGCTCATCCAGGGCCTGGTACCAACTGTCCTTGCGGTAGTCCTGGTTGTAGGTTTGGTTGAACTCATCCAGGGCGCGGCGTTGGGCGGGACTGTAGCGGTGGGGGTGGATCTGGGTTTGGCCGTTTTGGTGGGTGACGAGGAAGGCGTAGGCTCCCAGGTCGGGGTCTTGGGGGAGAAACCACTCAATCAGGGCGGTGGTGGGGTTGAGGAGTTGGCCGAAGTCGGGGAGTTCCGCTTTAACGGTTTCAAATTTGTTAAAGGTGGGGTCGTTGATTTCTTTCAGTAGGGCTTTGCGGGCTTCCAGGAGGGTACGCAGGGGGTCAGTGGCAGGGGCGGAGTTGGGGAGGTTGAAGTTCCGGCCACCGGGGAGTTCCGGGTCTGTGGGGCGGGACTGGGATGGGTCATCCAGGGCATATTGGAGGGCGGCAATTTCCCGGTTGAGTTGCTCGTAGCGTTGCAGTTGCTCGGCGCTGGCGTTTTGGGGCAGGCGGTTAGAGTTGTGGAGCAGTTCAATCAGGGTGCGGGCTTTGCTGCGTTCCACGGTGAGCAGGGCTTGGTCGTAGCGTTCCAGGTGGAGGCAGGCTTCGACCATTTTGCCATAGACGGGCAGGGCATCGGCAATCAGTTGTTGTTTGATTTGGGGGGAATTCGCCCAGTCCCGGCTTTGTTCCACGGCGCGGATGGCGTTGTCATAGCCTTCGATGGCGATTTCCCAGTCTTGAATGTCATAGGCGGTATGGCCAAGATTGCCAGCGAGAAATAGGGCTTCTACGGCGAGTTCGGCTGGGGGACAAACGGCTAAACCCGCTCTCCAGCAGGCGATCGCTTCGGGGATTTTGTTGGAGTGTAGATGGACAAATGCCAGATTATTGTAACCGTAGCCCATCCCTTTGCGATCGCCCAATTGGGTTCTCAATTCCAAAGATTGCTGAAACAGATGCTCCGCCTCATCCCAGTTGCCCCGATTTCGCTGGATTTCTCCCAACAGTCCCCAAGAGGTTGCCATCCACGAGCGATCGCCCAATTCGGTTTTAACTTCCAAAGATTGCTGATACAGACGCTCCGCCTCATCCCAGTTGCCCCGATTTCGCTGGATATCTCCCAAGACTCCCCAACAGGTTGCCATGCCAGAGCGATCGCCCAATTCGGTTTTAATTCCAAAGATTGCTGATACAGACGCTCCGCCTCATCCCAGTTGCCCCGATTTCGCTGGATATATCCCAACTGTCCCCAAGAGGATGCCATCCCGGAGCGATCGCCCAATTCGGTTCTCAATTCAAAGATTGCTGATACAGACGCTCCGCCTCATCCCAGTTGCCCCGATTTCGCTGGATATCTCCCAAACTTCCCCAAGAGGATGCCATCCCCGAGCGATCGCCCAATTCGGTTCTCAATGCCAAAGATTGCTGATACAGACGCTCCGCCTCATCCCAGTTGCCCCGATTTCGCTGGATATCACCCAACTGTCCCCAAGAGGTTGCCATACCGGAGCGATCGCCCAATTCGGTTCTCAATTGCCAAAGATTGCCGATACAGACGCTCCGCCTCATCCCAGTTGCCCCGATTTTGCTCGATATATCCCAAGACTCTCCAACAGGTTGCCATGCCAGAGCGATCGCCCAATTCGGTCTCACTTCCAAACATTGCTGATACAGACGCTCCGCCTCATCCCAGTTGCCCCGATTTCGCTGGATATCTCCCAACTCTCCCCAAGAGGTTGCCATACCTGAGCGATCGCCCAATTCGGTTCATCAATTCCAAAGATTGCTGATACAGACGCTCCGCCTCATCCCAGTTGCCCCGATTTCGCTCGATATCTCCCAAACTTCCCCAAGAGGTTGCCATGCCCGGAGCGATCGCCCAATTCGGTTCTCAATGCCAAAGATTTCCGAAACAGACGCTCCGCCTCATCCCACTTGCCCCGATTTCGCTGGATATCTCCCAACTTCCCCAAAGGTTGCCATCCCCGAGCGATCGCCCAATTCGGTCATCACTTCCAAAGATTGCTGATACAGACGCTCCGCCTTATCCCAGTTGCCCCGATTTCGCTGGATAGAACCCAAACTTACCCAAATGTATGCCATGCCTTGGCGATCACCCAATTCGGTCATCACTTCTAAAGATTGCTGATACAGACGCTCCGCCTTATCCCAGTTGCCCCGAATTGCTCGATAACTCCCAACATTCCCCAAGAGTTTGCCATGCCGCGCTTATCCCTAATTGCTTGATACAGGTGGAGGGACTGTTGAAAAGATTGGAGGGCTTGGGGATATTGAAACTGTTTATCCTGTTGGACACCTTGCTGGAACAGGCGCTCTGCTTCTGCTTTTTGCTCTCCAGCCAAGTCAACCGCTTGGATTTTCTGTGGCAAATTCCCCTGAGACTGTCGGACACTTCGCTGTAGGAGGCGATCTGCTTCCGCTTTTTGTAGTTGAGGCACAGAATAGTCAGCCGCTTCGACTTTCCCGGCAAAATTCCACAACCAACCGGCAGCCCCCTCCCCCCGTTCTGCCATTTTTTCGGCTTCTGATCGCATCACCTCGACTAATCCCTCATCAACGAGTTCCAGGTTAGCACTCAATATATCCGCTTCCTCCTCAGTCACACAGTCGAGGAGTTCTTGAATCAGGGAAAGATACGCCTGCACTCGTTGTTCATCCATAGCAACGCACCGGGTAGGGGACTCCCCCTCATCTTAACCCATTGCTCCAGAATCCAGGACAGACCATGAAGACATGATTTCACCGACAGGACTTACGCAGATTCTGAGAATTTACCCTAAATGCGTAAGTCCTGACCGATAACATCGATCGCCCTCACCGGGCAAAGGGGGCCGACTTTAGTCTGCACTCTGAACAATAGTGGCTGTAACTTAATATCCCAGCAACTTCGCCAGATCATCCACCAACTCATCCACCGGATAATTTTCATCATTGGACAACACAATGATCGTCACCGGCATCTCGGTATAATGGCGATAAAAAGTGCTCGTGCCGTACCAACTCCCACTATGCTCCACATAGTCCGGGCCCACTGCCCACCCCAAACCATAGGCAAACGACCCTCGCCATTATCCAAAGTACCCGGTGTGAAGGCCAATTGTAAAGTTGCAGGTTCCACCACTTCGCCATTGCGTAACCCCTGATCATAACGGGCTAAATCGGCGATGGAACTAAAAATATTGCCATCCCCCGCAATCACCGAAGGCAACGCAGAGGGTTCAAACTTCCCTTCCGGGGAAACCGCATAGCCCTCAGCCCGATTGGGGATCTGTTGTGCTAAATCCGCAAACACCACCGTATTATTCATCCCCAAGGGCATAAAAATCTGCTCCGCCATAAAGTCCCGAAAAGGTTGCCCGGAAACCCGCTCAATGATTAAGGCTAACAGAGCATAACCACTATTGTTGTACTCAAATTCAACCCCGCGATCGCCCTCAATATCCTGGGTATTCAACCATTGCAAATGCTCCTCAACGGTTAAACGGGCAAAAGCCGCATCTGTCCCCTGCCAAGCATCCCCTGTATAGTCGGCTAAACCGGAGGTGTGAGAGAGCAAATCAGCAATTAAAATCGGGTCATCGGGGTTGGGTTCTGCAAAATCCGGCAGATGCTCGATGACTGCATCCTCTAGTTCCAATTCTCCCGCCTCCATGAGGATTAAAATTGCGATCGCTGTCATTTGCTTGGATACGGAAGCCAAATCAAACACCGTATCCGGGGTAATCCGGCGTTGCGCCACCACATCGCTGAAACCATAGCCCTTTTGCCATATCGCCCCCTGATCAAGTATCAGCACCGCCACACCGCGCCATCCTCCCAGAGGCTGTCTGCAACGAGGCGATCTATTTCAGCGGTGCGTTTAGCCCCAAAAGCAAGCTGCGATGACTCGCCCACTTCACCCCCCGATGACCCCAGGGGAATGGCGAAACAACTGGATAACAGCAAGCTGCTCAATAGGTAAAGCGGGGTGATCATAAAGGAGGCGCGTCTAGGTTTAGGGTTCATCAGCGTTTGCTCATCAACATTTCAGATATAACCTTCGGCGGTCATTTGTCTTATGTCATTTGTGGAAACTCGGTTTCTTGTCCCCCACCCTAAACTCAGCAACCGGATTTCTTTCTTCAATTTTTGATGAAAACCAGAGATGTTGCTAGAAACCCCGTTTCTTGTCCCCACTCCAAGTTCAGAAGTCACAGGAAAATCGAGCTAAAAGCTCCTCGCGGGATAGTTGCAAAATCAACTGAGCTTGCTCCAATGGGGGAATTTCGATTAACGCCTCAATAATCGAGCTAATTCCGCATCCACAGTACCAAATTTCACTTGCAGCAGGCTTTCCACCAGCCGCTGCTGTCCTTGCTGGACTCCTTGCTGGATGCCTTGCTGGATGCCTTGCTGGACTCCTTGTTGGATGCCTTCTTCTTTAACCGTTTGTAACCGTTGTAAATACAGGGGTGATAGTTCCATAATTAACTCCCTCTCTTCTGGGGCTAAATTTTGCCGAGCTTCTAGCATTTCACGCAGGTTGTACAGTAATTCTAGCGTGGTTTCTCGCGTGGGATTATCCGGTGGGAGTTGATACAGTTCTTGCAGGGCTTGTTTTTGGACTTTGCCGGTGCCTAAAATCCGCAACCACAGGGTTTCTGGCGTCGGCGGTAGTTGGTGGAGGACGATAATGGCGCTTTGTAGTCCCTTGGGGAGAAAGTAAACGCCTCCCGGAAAGTTTTCCAAGTCTAAGGTAGCGCCAAAATCGGCTAAGACGGCGGCGGATGCGGTGGGAGTCATCATCCACAACCGGGGTGATTCGGCTGGAGTGATTCGTCTTTTTTCCCGGGTGGCTTGACGTTCAAATTCTGCCTTGATATCTAAGAGTTTCACCAGACAACTACAAATTTCTCTGGGTTTAACTGGATTGCTGAAAGGTTCAAACACCGCTGGAGTGGTCGCCAATCTTCCCAGTAAGCCGATGTGACTGGCATCGGCGAGTTTTTCGGGGTTGGGCGTGAAAAATATGTCAATTTCTCGCCGTTCTGAAGCCATCGTTTTGCTGGTTTCAGTTTGCCCTAATTGCTTTAACAGTTCCTGGATGTATTGTTTGGTAAATTGGTCGTAGATAAATCGGGTCATTTATTGTTATTTTGTCTATATTTGTTAATCATAGCATTGCCCAATTGTCCAATCAGAAACTGGGTTTCTGATCTAAATTTTTGCAACAGAAACACCCGATAATGTCCCGAAACTTTTGGGTCCCCAGATTCGGGCGATCGCAACCCCAATCAAAAAATCCAAAAAAAACCCCCCGCCATAACAGCGGGGGGTTTTTTCAACTAATTACCAGTCGCAGGTTAACGTTAACCGAACTTACTCGCAGTCGAAGCAATCAAGAACGCCGCATAAGTCAGGATATACCCCACCGTAAAGTGAGCCAAACCAATCAAGCGACCTTGAATAATCGACATCGCCACCGGCTTGTCCTTCCAACGAACCAAATTCGCCAGAGGAGTGCGCTCATGCGCCCAAACCAGAGTCTCAATCAGTTCTTGCCAGTAACCGCGCCAGCTAATCAGGAACATGAATCCAGTCGCCCAAACCAGGTGTCCAAATAAGAACATCCAAGCCCAAACAGCCAGATTATTCATCCCATAAGGGTTGTAACCGTTAATCAACTGAGCCGAATTCAACCACAGATAATCACGCAACCAACCCATCAGGTAAGTCGAAGACTCATTAAACTGAGCCACATTCCCTTGCCAAATACCCAGATGCTTCCAATGCCAGTAGAAGGTTACCCAACCAATAGTATTCAACATCCAGAACATCGACAAGTAGAACGAATCCCAAGCTGAGATATCGCAAGTACCGCCCCGTCCAGGACCATCACAAGGGAACGCATAGCCGAAATCTTTCTTATCCGGCATCAGCTTAGAACCCCGTGCATCCAACGCACCCTTGACCAAAATCAAAGTCGTCGTATGCAGACCCAAGGCGATCGCATGGTGAACCAAGAAATCTCCAGGACCAATCGTCAAGAACAGAGAATTAGTGCTGCTGTTAATCGCATCCAACCAACCCGGTAACCAGACATTCCCATTATTCGGCCATGCCGTCGAAGCAATACTATCCGGATTGGACAGTAACACATCAAACCCATAAAGAGCTTTACCGTGCGCCGCTTGAATCCATTGCGCGAATACAGGTTCAATCAGGATTTGCTTTTCGGGAGTCCCGAAAGCTACGACTACATCGTTGTGAACATACAGACCCAGAGTATGGAATCCGAGGAACAACGAGACCCAGCTTAAGTGGGAAATAATCGCTTCCTTATGCTCTAAAACGCGATAGAGAACGTTATTTTTGTTCGCTTCTGGGTCGTAATCCCGAACCAAGAAAATCGCGCCGTGAGCAAAGGCTCCCACCATGATGAATCCAGCAATGTACTGGTGGTGGGTGTACAGGGCTGCCTGTGTCGTGTAATCCCGAGCCATGAAGGCATAAGGAGGCAGACTGTACATATGTTGTGCCACCAGGGAGGTAATCACACCCAAACAAGCCAAATGCCATCCCAATTGGAAGTGCAGTGAATTGTTGTAGGTATCGTACATTCCCTTGTGACCCTCACCGAGCAAACCACCGAAGGGAGTGCCTTTCGGGGGATTGTGGGCATCCATGATTTCCTTCATGCTGTGGCCAATACCGAAGTTGGTTCGGTACATATGACCCGCGATGATGAACAGAACAGCGATCGCCAAATGGTGATGGGCAATATCTGTCAACCACAGAGACTCGGTTTGGGGGTGGAATCCACCTAAGAAGGTGAGGATGGCGGTGCCAGACCCTTGAGCGGTGCCAAATACATGGCTTGCACTGTCAGGGTTTTGAGCATACACACCCCAGTTCCCGGTGAAGAACGGTGCTAAACCCGCTGGGTGAGGTTTGACGGAGAGGAAGTTATCCCAACCGACATGAACACCACGAGATTCGGGGATAGCAACGTGGACGAGGTGACCCGTCCAGGCCAAGGAACTGACACCGAAGAGACCGGCCAGGTGGTGGTTCAAGCGGGATTCCGCATTTTTGAACCAAGCCAACGAGGGGCGGAATTTCGGTTGGAGGTGTAACCAACCGGCAAAGAGCATGACTGCGGCCAGAACCATCAGGAAGATGGCACCTTGGTACAGGTCAGAGTTCTTGGTCATGCCGATGGTGTACCACCAGTGGTAAACACCGCTATAGGCGATGTTGACTGGGTTGGAAGCGCCCGCTTGGGTGAAGGCATCGACTGCCGGTTGACCGAATTGGGGGTCCCAAATCGCGTGAGCGATGGGACGGACGTTTAGGGGGTCTTTAATCCACTGCTCGAAGTTGCCTTGCCAAGCGACGTGGAACAGGTTGCCCGATGTCCAGAGGAAGATGATGGCCAGGTGTCCGAAATGGGAGGCGAAAATCTTTTGGTAAAGATTTTCCTCGGTCATTCCGTCATGGCTTTCAAAGTCGTGGGCGGTTGCAATCCCGTACCAAATCCGACGTGTTGTCGGGTCTGCCGCGAGGTCTTGGCTAAATTTTGGGAATTTTGTTGCCATGTCTTTTTTAGAATTCTCTGAGCTGCCTCCTCGCTATCATCCTGAGACTGCAATAATGCGGGCCAGGAAGAATGCCCAGGTCGTCACAATACCTCCTAAGAGATAGTGAGCAACCCCAACCGCACGTCCTTGAATGATACTCAGAGCGCGAGGCTGAATTGCCGGGGCAACTTTCAGTTTGTTGTGTGCCCAGACGATTGATTCAATCAGTTCTTGCCAGTAGCCGCGACCGCTGAACAGGAACATTAGGCTGAATGCCCACACAAAGTGAGCGCCGAGGAACAGCAGACCGTAAGCGGATAAGGCAGTTCCGTAGGATTGAATCACCTGAGAGGCTTGCGCCCACAGGAAGTCGCGCAACCAACCATTAATGGTGATTGAGCTTTGGGCAAAGTTACCGCCGGTAATATGAGCGACGGTGCCATCGGGAGAGACTGCACCCCACACATCGGATTGCATTTTCCAGCTAAAGTGGAAAATTACGATGGAGAGGGAGTTGTACATCCAGAACAGACCGAGGAACACATGGTCCCAACCGGAAACTTGACAGGTGCCGCCACGACCGGGGCCGTCGCAAGGGAAGCGGAAGCCGAGTTCGCTCTTATCTGGAATCAGACGAGAGTTACGGGCAAACAGAACCCCTTTCAGCAGGATTAAAACGGTAACGTGAATGGTGAAAGCGTGGATGTGGTGAATCAGGAAGTCTGCGGTACCGAGGGTAATCGGCATCATGGCAACCTTTCCACCAACCGCGATCACATCTCCACCGAAGGCGAAACTAGCCGGGGCTAGAGCGTTCGGAGCGGTGTTACCGGGAGCCAAGAAGTGCAGGTTTTGCACCCATTGGGCAAAGATGGGCTGAAGTTGAATGGCCGAGTCCGAGAACATATCTTGGGGACGACCAAACGCTCTCATGGTGTCGTTGTGAACGTACAACCCGAAGCTATGGAAGCCCAGGAACATACAGACCCAGTTCAGGTGAGAGATGATCGCATCACGGTGACGCAGGACGCGATCGAGCAAGTTGTTGACGTTCTTGGCTGGATCGTAGTCGCGCACCATGAAGATGGAGGCGTGAGCGCCTGCACCGACAATCAGGAAGCCGCCAATCCACATATGGTGGGTGAAGAGGGACAACTGAGTTGGGTAGTCGGTGGCAATGTATGGATACGGAGGCATCGAATACATATGATGGGCCACGATGATGCTCAAGGACCCCATCATTGCCAGGTTAATGGCGAGTTGCGCGTGCCAGGAGGTGGTCAGGATTTCGTAGAGACCTTTATGGCCTTCACCCGTGAAAGGACCTTTATGGGCTTCCAGAATTTCCTTCATGCTGTGACCGATACCCCAGTTGGTCCGGTACATATGGCCTGCGATGATGAACAGAACGGCGATCGCCAAGTGATGGTGTGCCGTGTCAGTCAACCACAAACCGCCGGTAACGGGGTTCAAGCCACCTTTGAAGGTGAGGAAGTCGCTATAAACGCCCCAGTTGAGGGTGAAGAACGGAATTACTCCTTTGAAGAATCCCCAATCCACGCTCGGATATAGCTGGGTCATCAAGCTCGGGTTCAAGATGAACTCGTGGGGTAAGGGAATGTCTTTCGCATTCACCCCAGAATCCAGGAGCTTGTTGATCGGCAAAGAGACGTGAATTTGGTGACCCGCCCAGCCCAAAGAGCCGAGATCCGAGTAATCCAGCCAGGTGATGGTTCATCATCGACTCCACGTTCTGGAACCATTCCAGTTTGGGAGCCCGTTTGTGATAATGGAACCAACCGGCGAACAGCATCAGCGCTGCCATCACCAATCCACCGATCGCGGTGCAATAGAGTTGAAACTCATTGGTGATACCAGAGGCGCGCCACAACTGGAATAAACCAGAGGTGATCTGAATACCGTGGAATCCACCCCCAACGTTGGCGTTTAAAATTTCTTGTCCGAAGATCGGCCAGACCACTTGGGCACTGGGTTTAATGCCAGTCGGGTCCGTCAGCCATGCTTCATAGTTGGAAAATTTAGCACCGTGGAAATATGCACCACTTAACCAGATGAAGATTACAGCCAGGTGGCCGAAGTGTGCGCTAAAAATTTTGCGCGATACGTCTTCTAAATCGCTGGTGTGACTATCGAAATCATGAGCATTAGCGTGCAGGTTCCAAATCCAAGTGGTGGTTTTGGGCCCGCGAGACAAGGTACGGTCAAAGTGACCCGGTTTGGCCCACTTCTCGAATGAGGTGGGAACGGGATCTTTATCCACCGTTACCTTGACTTTTGCCTCTCGCTCTGGAGGGCTAATCGTCATCGAGACTCTCCTCTCTCTAAACAAGGACCTAATTTACATTCCACCCAAGGTGTTGCTTTGACACAACGGTTCACTACCAAAGGTGAGTGTTGGGTGGCTTACAACTTTTTAAAAAACCTTTTAAGGGTTCTTAAGTTTGTTAGTTTAATCCAAACTCGGGATTTTGTGTAGTAACCGCTCTAAAAATCCAGCAAAATGCTGGTCTGTCGAGCAAGACAACCTTAGTGGCTTCTGTTCGTGCATTATAAGGCCACCTCGGTTATCTGAATGCGCTGCTTAACAATAATTCAAATTAGCCAAAATTTAATCGGGGATTGGCTTTGTGTTTCAAAGGGTCGTAAAAAAGTCAAGAGGTTTTGGCATAAATTAACATAACTTAATACTTGCCTCGAATCAGTGGTAGGCGATGCAACTGGCGTACAATTGCAAGATGAGGGGATGTCAGGATTCGGGCGGTTTCCAAGGCATTTAAACCGGGAATCGGATTGTCTGCTTTGACTGCTGCGATCGCCTTTCATCTTCTTCTTTGGGCAGATAGCCCCTCATTGGTTTTATTTATGGAAAGACTTAACAAGTTTTCATAGTTGATCTCATATAGGAGAATTGCTAAGTGCTAGGTAGAAATTCGCGATCGCCGATTGTCAAATCGTTACTCTGTGCGATCGCCGCCATCATTGTCCTCTTGGGCTTAGGGGCCTGTAGCGATCGCATCGAAGCCCCCCCCAACGTCGAAGCCTCCCAAGCGGTCCTGATCGACAGCGAGTCCCAAATCTCCGAAGTCTCCCCCCCGGAAGAAATTCAAAAACTCCGACTCGCCTTAGACCCCTATCAACCTCAAGTCCAGATCTTAAGCCCCAAACCCGGGGAAGTCTTGGAGGATAGTACCGTTGCCGTCCAACTCCAAGTACGGGATTTGCCCCTATTTAAAAATCAGGACCTCGGTTTGGGACCCCACCTCCTCCTCTTTTTAGACCACCATCCCTACCAAGCCATTTATGATGTCAGGGAACCCATCCTCTTAACTGACCTAGAACCAGGGACCCACACTCTCCGAGTCTTCGCCTCCCGTCCCTGGCATGAAAGTTTTAAAAATGAAGGGGCCTACGCCCAAACCACCTTTCATCTGTTTGCCCCCAGTGAAGACAATCAACCGGATCCCACCAAACCCCTCCTCACCTACAGTCGTCCCCAAGGGAGTTATGGTGCAGAACCGATTATGCTGGACTTCTACTTGACCAATGCCCCATTACACCTCGTCGCCCAAGAAAACGCCACGGATGAAATAGCCGACTGGCGGATTCGGGTCACGATTAATGGAGAAAGTTTTGTCCTCGATCGCTGGGACCCGATTTATCTGAAAGGATTTAAGAAAGGGAAAAACTGGGTCAAGGTGGAATTTTTGGATGAGAAAGGCAATCCCGTCAACAATGCCTTTAATACCACAGTCCAGGCGATCGACTATCAACCGAAGGGCAAAGACACCCTATCGCGGTTAGTCCGGGGGGACCTGAAAGCCGAAAAGGCGATCGTGATCGTAGACCCCACCTATAACCCACCACCGGAACCGACACCGGAACCCACACCAGAACCGACACCGGAACCCACCCCAGAACCGACACCGGAACCCACACCAGAACCCGACACCGGAACCCACACCAGAACCGACACCGGAACCCACCCCAGAACCCGAGTCTCTGCTGCCCCTACCGGAACCGAAAGAGATGCCGGTAGAAGTGGTCCCCGAGGAATATTTGCCGATGCCGGAAACTGTGGCCCCAACATCTACCGAAGAATCAGCGGAACTGGTCCCCGAGGAAGTCCAACCGGAACCGGAAGTGGTGGAACCGGCTGAACAACCTGTAAGCCGATCGCGATGGGATCAACTGCGCGATCGCTTCCGTCGTCCCACTCCAGAACCCGCCACCCCCGTAGTCCCGGAACCGCAAGTCGTTCCAGAAGTGATATCAGAACCGAGTGAACCCGAACCCCTAGAACTCACCCCCGAACCGGCCCCAATGGAAACTGAGGTAGAGCCGATCCTCCAACCCATCGAATAACTGGCAGTTGATCTTTGAGTTGATCTATAATAGAAAAAGCCCGCTTAAGCGGGCTTTTTGATTAAGTAAGATAAAGTGAGAAATCTGGTTTTTCGCTTAAATGGAGGCAACTGGACAGTGTTTACTTTTATACAAACCTGAGTCGGTTGTTCTTGGGACCCAAAAAACTGGACTACCATCAAAACAAAACAGTCCATAAACACTTGACAAAATTCCTCTAGGTCAAAGAGTCATACAAAAGAAGGCAATACTAAAAAATACCTTTGCGGGGGAAAGGCATGATCTAATGAGATAACCCAGATTGTCCAAGTTAAGATAAGTTTAATTCCGGTCCAATAATAATGACATCACTTTAGCTGTTGGTGCGTTGATTCGTTTAGAATAGAATGACTGATTCACCCCTGAAGACAGTGGAGGTGAAATTCATCACAATTTTCCTCCATTAGCGGTCCCTTGTTTTGCAAAATTTTGGTGAATTGAATCGGGGTAACGAAACAACTGTTCTGATAAACAGAACCGCTTTCTGAGCGGTAGGGTGGAGGGTCAGCATCGCCTAATTTATTCGCCAAATTGTAGCATATTTATAGGCGAAATCATTAAATTGTTAGAATTTTTGGAAATCAACCTGTAAGAAAATTGATTGGATTGGGTTTTTAACTCAAACCGCAAGGCAGAACCGAGCTAAATCAGTAAAAATACTGAAGCAAGTATTTGATTCTGAGAGTTACAATGAAAGTAGGGGTTTATAGGGGTAAAATTATCCTGGAGTCTGTGGGGTGGGGCTCAAATTATTTATAGAATTCGTCACTACTTTGTTGATCATGTAGGGAGTGAACGAAGGGTCATAGTAGGAGGGAGAGTCTGTACTTGCATAGGATCCACTAACCCGGATCCCAAAGATGGCCAATTGGCCCTGACGGGATGAAGTTTTGAGCCACTGGATTGAAAGTTCTCCCCAATCTTCAAACCGGAACAGAGTCAGATAGGGGTTGTCTAAAAATCTACACCCTGATCGGGATGAGATCTACACCTCAGTTAGGTTAAAAGGGCAGAGTCTAGCTATATCTTGAGTTGTAAATTCTAAATTTCGTATTGACGATCCCCATAATTATTGGCATAACAGAAAGGGTAGCTTTTATTACCCGTATTAAAGTAGGCTCGACAATCTTCCCCCAGGGGAAGAGGGTGTTAGGGGCGATCGCGATTATTTGATGAGATGAAGGGAGCTTCCGTATTATGCTTTGGAACAAATCGTTTAAACAAGTTACCACATTTTCAGTGGCGTTATGTTTGGGAATGGTCATGAGTCCGGGTCTGAATTTGCAGGCGCAGGCTCAAAATGAACCGGATTCCCTCTCTCCAACCACTGGGGGTCCTTGGTTACTGAGTCAATCATTCACGCCACCCGATCGCGAGGCCCCGGAACGGACGGCAGAAGGCGGCACTAGAGGCTGTGGAACCTATCGAGCGGGCCAAAAACCTTTGACAGCGTTAACGCCCGGTGATGCGATGCCCTTGACGTTGGCCGAGCATCCCACATTTTACTGGTATGTCCCCACATCAGGCCCCCAAACCTTAGAGTTTGAATTAGTGGAGGGGGATAATGAGGAGAATGTGGTTTATCAAGCCAAAATCCAGATTCCCCAAGGGGGGATTATTAGTCACAGTTTACCTGTGGATGATACGACCAGCCTAAATCCGGGGAAAAGTTATCATTGGTACTTAAAAATGGTCTGCAATGCGAGCGATCGCACCGGGGATATTGTGGTGGATGGCTGGATCGAACGAGTGGAACCGGATGAAACCATTGCCCTAGAACTCAAAAATGCCAAAACACCGAGCAGTCGGGTTTCGATCTATGCTCGGGAAGGGATTTGGCATGATGCTTTGAGCATTCTGGCTCAAATGCGCCGGGATAATCCCGAGGATACCGTCCTGTTTGCCCGGTGGCAACAGTTTCTTGATTCTGTCCAATTGGGGGACTTCGCAACAGAACCCCTTGTAGATGCGACTCAAATCAGTCAGGAGTAATGGCATGAAGTCATCATGGGTAATGGGCCAAGTACCCTATTGGCCGTAGTGTGTTGGTGGGGCGTTTTCCTAGAAGCGGGAAGGACTCAATCGATAATTCCCGCTGTGGATGGAACCGGGACCCAAGTTACCCATGATGGCGATCGCTTTAATATCCAGGGGGGTAGTCGCTCCAGTGATGGCTCCAATCTCTTCCACAGTTTCGATCGCTTTGGTTTAGACGCGGGTCAAACGGCTAACTTTTTGGCAAATCCCGACATCCAGAATATCTTCACTCGGGTTGTCGGGGGGAACCCTTCTTTAATTCAGGGTCTGCTACAAGTCAGCGGCAGCCACTCCAATCTATACTTAATCAACCCCGCAGGCATCCTCTTCGGTCCGATCGCTCAGTTAAACCTCACGGGGTCCTTTTTTGCCACCACGGCCAACTCGCTCGGATTTAACTCGGGAGCGAGTTTTGATGTATTGGGGACCTCTTCCTATCACAGCCTCACCGGGTCCCCCAATCAGTTTGATTTTACTCAATCTCAAGCTGGGAGTATTGTCAATGCTGGAGATTTGACCGTCGGGTTTGGGGAAACGATTACCCTGATGGGGGGAACGGTCCTGAATACAGGAACCTTAACCGCCCCCGGGGGCAACATTACCATCGCCAGTGTCCCCGGACCCCATCGCGTCCGCTTGTCTCAGGAAGGAATGCTGCTGAGTCTGGAATTCCAGGCGATCGCCCCTAGCGCCGAGACGGGAATTTCCCCCCTCCAGTTACCCCAACTGCTCACGGAAGGAAATCTCACTCAGGGACACGCCCGAGGTGCCGTGGTAAATCCTGATGGCACGATTACCCTAACGGGTTCAAATTTATCCTGGGCCCAGAGTCAGGAACTACCATTGTCAGCGGTGAGATTTCCGTTGCTGATGGGGTGCAAACTGGGGGAACCGTCACGATTTTAGGGGAAAAAATTGGGGCGATCGCCTCAACCGTCGATGCTTCTGGAGCCAATGGTGGGGGCGAAGTCTATCTCGGGGGGGATTTCCAAGGCGGGAGTCGATTGCCTAGTGCCGATCGCACCTTAATCAGTCCCGATTCCACCATTCGAGTGGATGCCCTCAGTACCGGGAATGGGGGACGCGCCATTGTCTGGAGCGATCGCGTCACCGGATTCTATGGCAATATTAGCGCCCGAGGCGGTTCCGACCCCTTTACTCCCGCTCAAAATGGCGGATTTGTAGAAGTTTCAGGCAAAGAACACCTGATTTTTGAGGGCATTGTTGATGTCAGTGCCACGCAAGGAAATCCCGGAACCCTGCTTCTCGACCCCTTGAACATTATCATTTCTAATGATGAAGATGACCCCTCCAATATCGCCGATTTACTGCCGAATATTTTAGCCGGTGAGGACGATGAATTTGCCGAGGCCACTATTACAATTTCTGCCGAAACCCTTCAAAACCAAAGCGGCAATATCATCCTAGAAGCGACGAATGATATTGAAATTGCCAATAATGTTGCCCTCGAATTTGTCCCTGGGGAAACCATTGTATTGCGGGCGGATGCCGACAACGAAGGAACCGGCACTTTTTTGATGAATCCATCCAGCCAGATCCGGGCTCAAGGGCGAGATATTGAGATTTTTGGAGCGAATATCACAGTTTCCACGATCGATACCTCCGCAGAAGAAGATGGGGGAAATATCTCCCTCACCAGTAGCGATGGCAATATTCAAATTCGTGAGCTAATTTCCCAGTCTACAGGTTCGGGGACAGGCGGGGATATTACGGTGAGCGCGGGAGGGCTTGGGGCGATCAACGTCCAACCGGGCAACTTAGATGCCTCTTCCGCATCAGGAGATGGGGGAAGCATCACTCTGACGACTGAAACCGGGGATATTACCACGCGAGATCTGATTTCCAAATCCGATGGAGAGGGAACTGCCGGGGATATTACGGTGAGTGCCGGAGGAAGCGGGGGGATCGATATCGGTACAGGAAACGGGATTTTAGATGCGTCTTCCGCATCTGGGGATGGGGGAACAATCCGCCTGACTACTGAAAATGGAGACATTACAACCCGCACGATTCTGGCCAACTCAGAGGGGGAAGGGACAGGGGGAGATATTATTCTCACCGCCGGGGGAGGGCGATCGATCGCCATCCAAACTGGAAATGCGACCCTTGATGCATCTTCAGCATCCGGAGAAGGGGGGACGATCGAGCTGAATACCGATGGCGGAGATATCACAACCCAGGACCTGTCCACGGATTCTAACCAGACGGCAGGAACTATTACCCTGGATGCCAGTACGGGAACTCTGCGCTTGCGAGGCAACATCAACACGAACAATCTCAATGTGAGGGCTGATGCGATTGAAGTAACGGGCAACAGTTCCGCGACTGGGCGCGGGCGATTGGTCATAGAACCGGGTTCCGCAGATAGAAATGTGGCGATCGCCCCGACGGACAATAACCAGCCCGATGATACCTTGACCTTACGCAGCAACCTGTTAGAGGCCCTCACAAATGGATTTGATTCGATTGTTATTGGCAGACCCGATAGTACCGGAAATGTCAGATTATACAATGGATTTGACTTTAATGCGCCGGTAACGATCGCTGGTGGAGAGACGCTCACGGGTCCCAATCAAAATACCACATGGACTCTCACCGGCCCTGGCCGAGGCACTCTCAGCGGCTATCCCAACGGCATGAGGTTTGAAAATATTGAAAACTTGACCGGGGGCAGTGCCAGTGATACGTTTGTGTTTCGCGATGGGGCGCGGTTTGGCAGACTCGATGGTGCAGGAGGGAGCGATCGCCTGGATTATTCCGATTATACTGGCGAAGTTACCGTTAATCTTCCCCAAGAAATCGCCACGGGGACGAGCGGTGCTTTTAACATTGAAAATGTCACCCTGCCCGATGAAGAACCTGAACCCACTCCACCCCCAGATGAAGAACCTGAACCCACTCCACCCCCAGAGGACGAGGAAGACAACTCTTTTACCCCGGTGATCCAACCGGCCCCCATCATCGACCCCCTGCCATTACCGCCTTCGCCATCGAGTACACCGGAAATTCCGACCCCAGAACCCAGTGATCCGCCCTCTGCGGAACCCGAACCCGCGCCCATTCCCCTACCCGAACCCGCACCCATTCCGGTGGCAGAACCCGCACCCACTCCGGTGGCAGAACCCGCGCCCACTCCGGTAGCAGAACCCGCGCCCACTCCGGTGGCAGAACCCGCACCCACTCCGGTGGCAGAACCCGCGCCCACTCCGGTAGCAGAACCCGCGCCCACTCCGGTAGCAGAACCCGCGCCCACTCCGGTAGCAGAACCCGCGCCCACTCCGGTAGCAGAACCCGCACCCACTCCGGTGGTGGCAGGACCTGAGACTCAGGGTCCGGGGGGCTTACCTGAACCGCCGATCGCCACGCCAGTTCCGGCAGAACCTGCACTGATTAATGTTCCCTCCTTGACTGAAACGGGCTATCCTTGGACACCTTCCCTAGGCGATCGGTTTATGGGTCGCCGGGACTTGAAGAAAGCAAAGAACGGTCTGTGTCTGATATTTTGACTCAACCAGCCATTCTCAACTTGAACAATCGCAGCGATATCGATCGCCTGCTAGATTCCGGGGAAATAGAACTGGCGATTGAAATGGGCGATCGCGTGTTTAGTGAAGACTTTGAAGAATATTTAGGGCAGAATATTAATCTCCCTTATTTATCCTTTGAGACCATTCAGAACAAACTCAGAGACATGGAAAACTTGACGGGCAAAAAGGCCGGTCTGATTTATGTCTTTTCTAAAATGAGCAATTAGATTTAGTCTTAATTCCCCCCCTAGGCAAACCGATTTACAAAAGCGTTCCTGAAGCCAACCAAGCCGTTCTTTTCCAGGAAGTGCAGCGTTTACAGGGAGAGATTGGCAATGTCGCCAGACGGCGCACCACCAGTTATTTAGCCCCGGCCCAGCAACTCTATCAATGGATTATTGCCCCCTTAGAACCGGACCTTAAACGGTTGGGAATTGAGACGACCATTTTTAGCATGGATGCGGGATTGCGAATGCTGCCGATTGCCGCCTTACATGATGGGGAGCAGTTTTTAGTCGAAAAATACAGCCTCACCTTAATTCCCAGCCTGCATTTAACCGATGCCCGTTATAGCAACTGGAAAAGTACCGAAGTGTTAGCGATGGGATTGTCAGAATTTTCTGACCAATATCCGTTACCTGCCGTGCCGGTGGAAATTAACACCATTGTTAACCAATTATGGCCCGGTACGGGCTTCCTGAATGAAGCCGTTACCCTGGATAAATTGAAAGAACTGCGCCAACAAGAACCGTTCGGGATCATTCACCTAGCAACCCACGGCCAATTTAACTCGGGAGAACGAGATAACTCCTACCTCCAGTTATGGGGGGAAAAATTACACTTGGACCGGATGCAGCAGTTACAATGGAACGACCCGCCCGTAGAATTGTTAGTGCTGTCCGCCTGTCGCACGGCCATCGGAGATTTAGAGGCGGAATTTGGCTTTGCTGGATTAGCGGTGCAAGCCGGGGTTAAATCAGCCGTAGCCAGTCTTTGGTACGCCAATGATGCGGGAACTTTGGGACTGATGAGCGAGTTTTACCAAAACTTGCGATCGGCCCCGATTAAGGCAGAGGCATTGAGGAGAAGCCACAAATCGCCATGATTGGTGGGACCGTGCATCTGGAAAATGGGGCCTTGGTCGGGTCGTTCGGAAACGTAGAACTCCCACCGGAGCTTTCACGCCTCGGGAATCGAGAGTTAAGACACCCCTATTATTGGGCGGGTTTTACAATGATTGGCAGTCCCTGGTAGTAATTAAGAATTAGGAATTGAGAATTGAACTTCTCGGCTGTCTTAATTCTTAATTCTTAATTCTTAATTCTTAATTCTATGTGGGCCAAGGTTAAGCTAAAAATTTGGGAATGGCGCAGAGTGTCAATCCTCGCACCGACGGTAGCAGGATTGGTGATTTTGCTGCGAATGAGTGGGGTATTACAGGCACTGGAATTATCAACCCTAGATGTATTATTTCAGCTTCGGCCTGTGCCGCCCCCGGACCCCCGGATTTTGATTATTGGAATTAATGAAAATGATTTGACTACCTTGGGAACCTGGCCGATCCCCGATGATGTCCTGGCGGAATTATTAGAGAAAATAAAGGCCCAGGAACCGAGAGCGATCGGTTTAGATATCTATCGGGATATGCCGGTAGAACCCGGGTTTAAACAATTAAAAACGGTGTTTGAGACGACCCCGAATTTGATTGGAATTCGCAAAGTGGTAGGGAATCAACAGCAAGCGGAGATTGCACCGTCTCCCATTCTTAATAGCCTGGATCAGGTAGGGGCGAATGATTTTCCCTGGGATATGGATAATAAAATTCGTCGGGGTTTTTTATATTTGAGCGATGAAGAGGGAACACTCGTCTTTAGCTTGGCATTTAAGTTAGCCATGATTTATCTGGAGGGAGAAGGGATTGCTCCCCAGATGAAAGATGAGGCTCGCATTCAATTAGGAAAAGCCGTATTTTCCCCCTTTAGTGCTTATGATGGCGGTTACGTCCGCGCCTCCGATGAAGGCTATCAAATTTTGGTAAATTATCGCGGACCCCAGCGAAGTTTTGAAAGCATCTCTTTGATGGATGTGTTAGAGAATCGAATTCCCCCGGATTTAATGCGCGATCGCATCGTGTTAATTGGTTCGACGGCGATTAGTCTGAAAGATTTTTCTTTGACGCCTTATAGTAATACTTTATCGGGCATTCCGGAATCGATGGCGGGGATAGAAATTCATGCCAATCTGACCAGTCATCTGATTGCAGCAGCCCTAGAAGGTGAATCAACCATTCACACAGCCTCCGAGGGGATAGAATGGCTGTGGATTTTTCTATGGGGGGTCATTGGCGCTGGATTTACCTGTCAGTGGCGAGATATTAAAGGGTTACCCTATATCTCTTTTCCCCGGACTGGGGTGATGATTTCCCTAGCCAGCTTAGTGTTAATCGTGACGGTTTATAGTGCGTTTAGACTCAGTTGGTGGATTCCCCTGGTTCCTCCGTTGTTAGCGTTAATCGGGTCAGCGATCGTCACCATTGGTTACACGCTGTTAGAAAACCTCCAGTTGTCCTATAAACAAATTGAAGAGTATTCCCGCACCTTAGAGGTGAAAGTCGAACAGCGAACAGTAGAGTTACGCGATAAAAATCAACAGCTTAAACTCACCCTGGAACAGTTAAAAGCGGCTCAAAAACAAATGATTGCCCAGGAAAAATTGGCTTCTTTGGGGTCACTCGCGGCAGGCATTGCTCATGAAATTAGAAATCCCCTCAACTTCGTCAATAACTTTGCTTCGATTTCCGTGGATTTAACCGAAGAACTGATTGAAGAACTGGATAATCCTCGGGAGAATTTAGAAGACTTAGATGTAGAATATTTGAATGAAACCCTCACGGACCTCAAAGATAGCGTGGTGGATATCAAACAGCATGGAGAAAGAATAGAAAAAATTGTTGAGGGAATGCTGCTGCTATCTCAGGCCGAACGAGGTCAGCGATCGCGGGTCAATCTTCATGCGATCTTAAGTGAGGCTATCGAGTTAGCCTACCACAGTTACCAGAATAAAGACCCGAATTTTTCGATTGCGATCGAAACCGATTATGATGAAGCAATCAGTGAGATCTATATTGTACCCCAGGATATGAGCCGCGCCTTTCTGAATCTCGTCAATAACGCCTGTTACGCCTTGTATGAGAAATACCAAGCTGATCCCGATGGATATCGTCCTACCCTCACAGTAAAAACCCGTACAAGCAGCGATCGCCCTACCGACCCAGGGAGGGACCCCGGGATAGAAATTCGGATCCGCGATAATGGTCCTGGGATTCCCGAGGATATCCTGGATCAAATCTTTAATCCCTTTTTTACCACCAAACCTACGGGAGAAGGCACAGGTTTAGGTTTATCTCTAACATACGAAACCATCGTGGGACAGCATGGCGGACAGCTAGAGGTCAATAGCCACCCCGGAGATCATACAGAATTTATGATCATCTTACCCCAAACTACCTCCTCTAACTAACCCCTTCAATTCACCCTTTAATCCCTATAATCGGAGTAAGCTATGCCAACCAAAATTTTATTTGTAGATGACGAACCTTCCTTTGAAAAATTAATTAGAAGGCAATTTCGCAAGCAGATTCGCTCTGAACAATATGAATTTATATTTGCCGGAAATGGGTTAGAAGCCCTGGAAGCTTTACAAGCTGATGCTGAAATTAGGGTAACCATCACCGATATTAATATGCCCCAAATGAATGGCCTAACCTTACTCGAAAAAATCCGCGAACTCGATTCCAGCATCGAAACGGTAGTCGTGTCCGCCTACAGCGATATGAAAAATATTAGAACCGCCATGAATCGGGGGGCTTTTGACTTTCTGACTAAACCCATTGATTTTGAAGACTTAGAAATTACCATAAATCGAGCCTTAAGTGAAGTCCAAAAACTCAGGGAAGACCGCAAAAAGCTATTGGATGCTCAAACCCAAATGATCCAAAATGAAAAAATGACCGCTTTGGGTCAATTAGTGGCAGGGGTCGCCCATGAAATTAATAACCCCGTGGGGTTTATTGCCAGTAATATTGAAATTGCTGAAGATTATATGAATGGACTCATTGAACTGATTCAGTCTTATCAAGGGAAATTTCCCGAACCGGGAGAAGATATTACTGAGAAAATTCACGAAATTGACCTAGACTACATTGTAAATGACGTTCCTGAAGTGATTGCTTCCATGAAAGAAGGCAGCGATCGAATATGTTATTTGAGTAATTCATTACGGACCTTTTCCCGGTCTGATACAACCACAAAAATTCCGTTTAATATTCATGATGGCATCGATAGCACCCTGTTGATTTTAAAACATCGATTAAAATCTAGTGAAGTCAGACCCTCTATTGAAGTTAAAAAAGACTATGCAGAATTGTCTCCGGTGATTTGTTATCCCGGACAACTGAATCAGGTCTTTATGAATTTAATTGCCAATGCCATTGATGCCCTAGATGAGGCCAGTGTTGGACGGGATTGGGCCGAAATGATGAAGAACCAGCCGAATATCATCACCATTCGCACTTACCCGATTGAGGGCGATCGCGTGGCAATTTCCATTGCCGATAACGGTCCCGGGATGAGTGAGGAAGTGATGGCCCGAGTTTTTGAATACTTATATACCACCAAACCCGTCGGTACCGGCACCGGCCTAGGATTATACATTAGTCATCAAATTATCGCCGACAATCATGGGGGACAAT
Source organism: uncultured cyanobacterium (assembly GCA_963821735.1). GTDB lineage: Bacteria > Cyanobacteriota > Cyanobacteriia > Cyanobacteriales > Laspinemataceae > Laspinema. The sequence goes on along the minus strand of CAWGFK010000027.1, from coordinate 29,552 downwards.
TACGCTGTGTGAGTGCGCCAGGACAGGGAGCCGAATTTATTATTGAAATCCCGATGAAATAGGACGCCTCCCGGTCCCTCCCCTCCTGACTGTAGGGACAAGGCACTCCCTTGTCCTCCTCCCAGGATTGCTGAAAAACCGGGTTTCTTCAGAAAATTTGTAGGAATTAGCAGCAACTCTGAAGCAGAAACCCGGGTTTTTGTGCTTGGCATGAAATTTGATCCAGGCGTTCTAGGCGATCGCTGGGATGAGATGACTTCCCGTCAATGGGATAATCCCTGTTATTCGGCAATCGTCAGGCGGGCATTTTCTGACCCGGTTTGAATCAATAGCAGGAATTATCTTTAGCAGAATCGGTCCGGTATGATTCACTAAATTTTACAGGGGTTGACTGCGGTGATAATCAACTGACAAAATCAATAAGTCAGGCCGGTTTTGTGATGGAAATCACAGACCCGGGTCTGGAGAATGTTAAATTTTAAGTAAAGCCCAAATCAAAAGAGGTTTTCTCAACAAAACTTCACACACTGAGGTCAAAAAATATCGAGTGTACCCCGGTCTATGGTCAGGGAAATCATAAACAGGGCTTGTTATTTGTTAAAAAAATATTAATTTTTTTAACGGTTGTTCAACGGTCCAATAGACCTATGAAAAAGAGGTAAAATGTTTGATAAAATTGAGCAGTGATGGAAGTGATTGAAATGTTTTCAGGCTATATCCAATTCTGAGCTGATTAACTTACCAGGAGTGAGGAAAGAGGCTTACAATAGAAGCGGAAAAAATTGCCTGATTGGGAGTAAACTTTTTCAAACAAGGGTTGGAACCCATTGTATAGAGAGGGTGAAGACAGATGAAAGACAAACGCAACCCAGACTCAGAACAGCAAAATCGGCAAAAGGAACTAGCACAGCGAGAACGAGAAATTGCGGAACGAGAGCGATCGCTGCGACTGCGGGAAATGGAGATGGAGCTATACAAAGCAGAACCTCCCCTGTATCAAACCATTAAAGAGGAACCCGGAGAATCGAAACTCCAGCGATGGGGAAGACAAATCAAGCGGGTGGGAAAGTATGCCCTGGTTGTGGTTGTCGTTTTTGCTGCGGTCCGGGTGGGAACGATGCTGGCGAGTGCGGTAATTGTTGGGGCGATCGCTTGGGTTGGCTACCAACTTTTTTTTGGCTCAGACAAACCCAATAAATAGAGAGAATACCAATGGTTTATAAAATGGAAGCCGCAAGTTTTCTGAACAATTTGGAGCGTGTGGCTCAAGTTCGGTTTGAGGTGGCCGCCTGTTTGGAGCGAATGGTTGACTTGTTAGAAACAGACGAATCCCAAGGGGAACAAACCTCGGGAAAACTGGGATTAAAAAGCAACCTCGCGGACCTGACTCTCGGCATCCAGAATTTACGGCAGGGGGTGTTTAGACTGCTGGTTTTGGGTGACATGAAGCGGGGGAAAAGCACCTTTTTGAATGCCTTAATTGGAGAGAACCTATTACCGGCAGATGTGAATCCCTGTACTGCATTACTCACGGTGTTACGCTACGGAAAACAGAAAACCGTGACGGTTTATTTCAAAGAGGGCAAACCGCCGGAACGGTTAGATTTTTCCACCTTCAAGCAGCGTTATACCATTAACCCAGAAGAGGCCAAAACCCTAGAGCAGGAGAAAAAGTTAGCCTTTCCTGATGTAACTTATGCTGTGGTTGAATATCCCTTAGCATTACTGGAAAAGGGCATTGAAATTGTGGATAGTCCGGGGCTGAATGATACGGAAGCGCGGAATGAAATGTCCCTAAATTATATCAACAACTGTCATGGAATCTTGTTTGTCCTTCGGGCGGGTCAGCCGGTAACTTTAGAGGAGCGTCGCTATTTGGATAATTATATCAAAGGGCGGGGATTAACGGTGTTCTTTCTCATCAATGCCTGGGATGAAATTAGAAAGGGACTGGTTGACCCGGATAACGCAGAAGAACTCCAAGAAGCAGAGGAAAAACTGCGGCAGGTGTTTCATAGCAACTTGGCTGATTATTGCCAGGTAGATGGCTATGATCTGTATCCTGAACGAGTGTTTGAAATTTCTTCACTACAGGCATTGCGGCGACGAGTGAAAGACCCGGAGCAATCCTTAGAAGGGACGGGATTTCCTGAGTTTATGGGGGCGATTAATACGTTTTTGACGGAAGAAAGAGCGGTAGCTCAAATGCGGCAAGCGCGAACTTTAGCGCGCCAGAGTACCGATCGCGTGCGGGAGGCGATCGCCCGTCGGATTCCTTTACTCGATCGCGATGTCAACGAATTGAAAGCGCGGATTTCCTCCGTAGAACCGGAATTCGAGAAACTCAATGACATCCGCGATCGCTTCTCCGATGAAATTAGAACCGTCCGGGACCAGAAAGCGCGGGGAATTTCTGAGTCATTGCGCGCCTACATTCTTAATCTGGGCAACACCTTTGAAGCCGATTTTTTACGATATCAACCTGATTTAGGCTTTTTTGAATCCTTAAACCAAGGCAAACGGGAAGCATTTAATGCCGCCTTCAAACAGGCATTTGAACAATACCTAAATGATAAAATAACCGCCTGGGAAAAGACCGCTAACCAAGAAATGCAGGAGGCTTTTAACCAACTTGCGAAGCGCGCATCCGAGTATGGTTCAGCCTATAGTCGCATCACCCAGACGATGACCGATAAATTAATTGGTCAACAGATTTATACCCGCAGCGATTTCAATTCAGAAGACGATTCCCCCACCTGGGCGAGTTGGGCAATGGGATTAGTTTCCCTGGCAACGGGTAACATCGCAGGGGTCTTTTTAGCAAGTGCAGGATTTGACTGGAAAAACATTCTCGTTAACTCCCTGTCGGTGATTGGTATCTATAGCTTTTTAGCCATTTTTTCGATTCCAGTTCTGTTAACTGGACCCCTGGGAATCTTGCTCGTGGGATTAGGCGTGGGTGCATTGCAGGCGGAACAAGGTCGCAAAGAATTGATTAAGGCGACAAAAAAAGAGCTGATTAAATATCTACCTCAAATCGCAGAAGAACAGTGTCAAGTCATTCATCAAGCGATTACGGACTGTTTCGATACTTATGACCGCGAAGTGATGAAACGGCTGAATGATGACATCAAATCTCGCCGGATGGAATTAGATAATTTGCTGCAACAAAAGCAGTCCCGAGAAATTAATCGAGACAGCGAGTTAAAGCGCCTGCAAAAACTAGAGGCAGACATCATCTCAGAATGCCGGACCGTTAACCGGGTTTATGAGTCCTTAATCTCATATAATGCCTGAAATGGCATCCGATGGGTTGCGCGGTTTTGTTCGGGTCTGGTTTGGAGGCCCGAATATAAGACAACAGAAGTACAATCGGGTAAACTTGATTAACCGATATTCCCTTAATCAGCATGAGCTATAAAATGGAAACCAAAAGTTTTCTCACGAATTTAGAGCGGGTCGCCGAAGTGCGAGCAGATGTGGCTAATGCGTTCAGCAAGATAGCCGAATATTTTGAAAGAAGCTGAAACAGCAGGGGCGAAGAAATCTGGGCAATTGGGCTTAGAGCGAGAAATCGAAGATACACAAAAAGCGAGCCATAATTTACGGCATGGGGTCTTCCGCCTGCTGGTTTTGGGAGATATGAAGCGGGGTAAAAGCACCTTTCTCAATGCGTTAATTGGCGAGAATATTTTACCCAGTGATGTCAACCCTTGTACGGCCCTGCTGACGGTGTTGCGCTACGGACCAGAAAAGAAGGTAACGGTCTATTTTAAGGATGGAAAAAGTCCCCAGGAGCTAGATTTTAAGAGTTTCAAGCAGAACTATACTATCCCTCCCTCGGAAGCGAAACAACTAGAACAGAAGCAGCAACAAGCGTTTCCCGATGTAGACTATGCAGTGTTAGAGTATCCGTTATCGTTACTGCAAAAAGGAGTAGAAATTGTTGATAGTCCGGGACTAAATGATACGGAATCGCGCAATGAATTGTCTCTGGGGTATATTAACAATTGTCATGCGATTTTATTTGTGATGAGGGCATCGCAACCTTGCACCCTGGGAGAACGCCGCTATCTGGAGAATTATATTAAGGGGCGGGGATTGAGTGTGTTCTTTCTGATTAATGCTTGGGATCAGGTGCGGGAGAGTTTAATTGACCCGGATGATGAGGAAGAATTGCAGGATTCAGAGAGCCGATTGCGGCAAGTTTTTAAGGCAAATTTGGCGGAATATTGTGTGGTAGATGGGCATGATATTTATGAGGAACGGGTGTTTGAAATTTCAGCAATTCAAGCGTTGAGACGACGGATCAAGGATGCAGTCGCCTCGTTAGAGGGAACGGGATTTCCCAACTTTTTAGGGGCGCTGAATGCATTTTTAACTCAGGAACGGGCGGTTTCTGAATTACGGCAGGCGCGGACCTTAGCGCGTCAAACCTCGACCCGAGTGCGGGAGGCGATCGAGCGCCGGATTCCGTTACTGGATGGGGATGTGAATGAGTTAAAGCAGCGGATTAGTTCCGTTGAACCGGAGTTTAAAGCTTTAACCAATATTCGCGATCGCTTCAAGGATGAAATTAAACAGGTTCGAGATAGCAAAGCACGGGCGATCGCCGATTCATTCCGCACCTATGTTCTCAACTTAGGCAATACCTTTGAAAGTGATTTCTTAACCTATCAACCGGATATCAAATTTGGAGACTTCATCGACAAAGGCAAACGCGAGAACTTTGAAGCCCGATTCCGACAGGCATTTGAGCAGTACATTAATGATAAATTATCCGCTTGGAGCCTCACCGCCGAACAAGAGATGAATGGGGCGTTCATCCAATTAGCCCAAAGTGCCTCGCAGTACGGCTCTGACTACACCAAAGTCACCACTAAAATTACAGAAAAACTCACCGGACAAAAAATCCATCCCGGTAGCAACAGTTTACCAGAAGATAGCTCTCCCGCCTGGGCAAACTGGGCAATGGGATTAGTTTCATTAGCCACAGGCAATCTAGCAGGAGCCGCCCTCATGGGAGCGGGTTTCGACTGGAAAAATATCCTGTTAAATATGGTGGCCGTGATTGGAATTAGCGCAGCGGTATCTACAGTTTTTGGGATTATTTTAGGGCCGATTACTTTAGCAATGGTGGGGCTAGGCGTGGGTCTGTTTCAAGCCGATCGCGCTCGCCTAGAAGTGGTCAAAGTAACCAAAAAAGAACTGGTCAAATATCTCCCCCAAGTCGCCGAGGAACAGTGGCAGCCGATTCACGATGCGGTTAAAGAGTGCTTTGATGTTTATGACCGCGAAGTGACTCAACGGATCGATGATGATATCAAATCCCGTCAAGCAGAATTAGATAATTTGCTGGGACAAAAGCAATCTCATGAAATTAATCGGAGCAGTGAATTAGAACGACTCAGAAAGTTAGAGGCTGATGTCAGTTTGGAGGCGCGAAATATTGAGAGCGAATATCAGGATTTACTGATTGCTGTAGGCTAACCTAGATCTTAAACTCTCAATCATTCAGATAATCTGAGCTACGCAGTGGGAGCGTCTCTATCCCTGACCCGATTAGGGAGCGAGACCCTCCAACTCCTTTGAATATTGGCAACGCCGTAAGCGGGTGAATTCAGAACCGAACTCTATCCTGTTAATTGGCAGTTTTACACCGAGGCAAAAAGATGCAGCAGGAAGTTTATCAAGATGTAGTTAGGAATATCAGGGCAGCATTAGGGGCATTAGAACTGGATAAAAGTTTACCCCTGTATCAAGATAGCCTGACAATTTGCGAAGCGTTGGAAAATCCGGGCTTTCGGATTGCCGTTTTTGGTCCTTTTAATTATGGCAAATCTACTTTGCTCAATGCTTTGCTGGGACAGCGGACTTTGCCAATTGATTTAATTCCGACAACCGGGGCGGCAATTTATGTTAAATATGGGGAAGAACTGAGCGCTAAAATTACTTTAAAGGATGGACAGGTAATCAGCGATCGCGGCACGGCTATCCTCAAGCAATATGCTATTTTAGACCAAGACCGGCGGATGCGAAATGATGTGGCTCAGGTTGAGGTGTTCTGTCCCCATTCTTTCCTGCAAATTGGGGTAGAATTTTTAGATTTGCCGGGAACCAATGACCGGGAAGAACAGGATAATCTAGTCAGAAACCAACTGTTAAGTGCTGATTTAATAGTGCAGGTACTAGATGCTCGTAAGTTGATGACCCTGGGAGAACGGGAAAATCTCCGGGATTGGCTGCTCGATCGCGGGATTGAAACGGTGGTGTTTGCGGTCAATTTTATGAATTTAATGGACCCCGATGACCAAAAAGAAGTGTCCAGCCGGATGCGGTTTGTGGCGGAAAGTTTTCGGTCCAATTTGCCTCCGGGGATTAGTAATTTGTATCGGGTTGATGCTTTACCGGCCCTCAGAGCAAGACTGAAAGGGGATGCGGCAGCAGCCCAGATAACGGGTCTACCGATGTTTGAGTCGGCGCTGCAAAGTATTGTGGCGTTTCATCAAGAAAAAACTGTCAATTGGTTGCCGCGCTTAGAGGCGATCGCCGCCCAAATCTGCCAGTCTCTCACGGCAAAACTTCAAGGGTTAACCACCGAGTTAGCCGTGGCTGAAGAAAAACAGGCGAATAAAATTCAGTTGCAACAAAAGGCGGAAAAACTGATTAAACAGGGGTTTGAGGGGAGCGTTTCGGATTTGCAAAGTAAGCTATATTTACCGAACCTGTTAAAGCGATATGAACTAGAGGCGATCGCTGCACTCCAACAGGGTCAATTTCGCACCTGGGAAACGCAATCTTTTCAACCGGCAATGGTTCAATATCAGCAAGAAATTACCAATTGGGTGAATAAAGCTTGTGAGTTTTTTAATCACCCTCACCCTGGAGTATTAACCCTGAAATTTCCTGACCCTCCCTCTGTCACCGTTACCCAAACTCCCTCTACTCCTAAGTCGCCAAAACGTGCCAGCGCTATCCCGGGGGAGAAGACATTGGATTGGCTATTAGAAAGTCCTGTGGGCAATACGGTGGCTCGCAGTGCTTATTATATCTTGAATCGAATTGTTGAACCCAATTCATCCACCCCCGCCACTCCTGCCACTCCTGTGAACTCTCCTGATTTACAAACGATCTATAAAAAAGCGGTGGAGGATTATCTGACGAGGTTCAGTGAAGCGGCTTTTTTGACTCTGCAAGACTATGAAAAAATAGCCTTGTCTGTGATTCAATTTCACCCACCGAAGCCCTCATCCGAAATGATAAAACAGCGCCATCAAATTCAGTTTTTACAGAATGTATTGAATGCATTAACTCAGGATGTGCAGTCTTTGAAAGAAACTTGAATTTACGGGAAAGTGAAGGAGTGCTGTTCGGATATGGGCTAACCCCGCTGGGGCAAATTCAACTGAGGAGGTTTTGGGAATGATTGACCCGTTGGAAGCCAAATTTCAAGCATGGGAAATGGATGCAGAATTGGCCAAGTTGAAACAGATGAACTTGCGATCGCCTCCCGATGCCACAAATTCCCCTACCCCAACACCCCCGCCACCTGTCAGCGATAAAATCGCTCGGTTTTACAAAATCCTCGGACTGAACTCCAATGCTTCCCTGAAAGAGGTGAAACAAGCTTATCGAGCTTTACTGAAAAAATGGCATCCGGATTTATTTTATGATAATCCCGAACAGCAAAAAAAGGCTCAGGAAGTCATCCAAAAAATGAACGAGATTTATGATGAAATATGTGGTGAAATACGAGATTAAAGGTACTCTATCGTCAGGTTTTTAGCAACCTAATCTCAGGGTGATTCTATTGCTGCAATCCATTAAATAGAGTCGTTTTAAAAATATGTTCAATCGATTCCAGCCCCTGAAACTGTTATTTTCAAGACTCATCCAGGCCATTGCTCTGGTCTTGCTCTATAGCTATCTTCTATTTTTAGCCATTTATGTTGTTTTAAGGCTGATTTTTTGGGATGAACTTTGGATTGTTGCCTTGATTGGTATTCTCATTCCTTGGATTCTGTTTCCCCTGTTTCTCATCCCGGGAATGGCTGGGTTAATTCTCCGACAAAAAAGATTGACGATCGCCTCTTCCATCGTTTGCTTAATCCTGATAGGTTGGTTGCATTCAACCTATTGGTCCCCCAAACCCGTCTCGATCGCGGATGATGCCTTAACGGTCAAAATCTTATCCCTGAATCTAAGTTGGCATAGTACCAAAACTGAGAGTTTAGTGGAGTTACTTCAATCCGAAACGCCGGATATTGTTTTATTGCAAGAAACCACTAAACGAAACACCCATAAAGTTGTCCCTTATGTGAAAGAATTATACCCCTACATCTTTTTTGGAAATCGAGTTGGGATGTTTAGTCGATATCCCATCGTAGACAAAAAAATGATTCACCTGGCGGAACTCGAAGAATTTCAGCAACGGGCAATTGTAGACATTGAAGGGCAGCCCGTTGTGGTGTATAATGTGCAAACCATTGCCCCTTGGATTCGGCCTCAACCCTGGATCGGAAATCTGACCATTCCCACCTACGAATACGGCGATCGCAATCTCCAAATTGCTGATTTAATCGATCGCATCCACCAAGAAACCCTACCCGTGATTGCTGCTGGCGATTTTAATCTCACCGATACGTCTCAAGATTACCGACGGTTACAAACTGTCATGGAAGATGCTTACAAACAATCTGGATATGGGTTTGGATTCACTTGGCCTTATGGATGGCCTTTAAGTGACTTGATTAAACAGATTAACTGGAGACTCACCCATCCCCTGTTCAGAATTGATCAGATTTGGTACTCTGCCGAGTGGAGTGCAACATCGAGTCAGGTTTTACCGCCTACAGGTTCGGAACATCTCCCCATAGAGGCATCTGTTACACTCCAACTGGACTAAGTTTTCATCACAGGATCACTTCCCCTGTTTTACCACGGTAACACTTCGCCATTGGCGTGCCAAAACGTACCCGAGTTATCCAGGGTGAGATGATCCAGGCGCTGAATGATACCATGCGCTGCTTCCCCGGTAGAAATTCCCGTAAAATCCGTCATTCGGGTCTGAACTAACCCGGGATGTACAATCCCGACCGCGATTTTGCGAGGTTTCAAATCGATCGCCAGGGATTTACCTGCCATACTGACAGCGACTTTCGACATCCGATACCCGTAATAACCACCGGAACTATTATCCTCAATGGAACCCATGCGACTGGTGACAATCCCTATCTTAGACCCCTCACAGAGCAATGGGAGTAGTGCCTGAGTCACCCGCAATGTTCCCAAAGCATTGACCTCAAACTGCCGTTGAATGCTGTCAAAATCCAGGCGATCGAGACTGTCTTCTTCTAAAATGCCTGCATTATTGACCAACACATCCAAGGATATCCCCTGCAATCGCTGCACCAGTTCTTTTAGAGTCTGACTCGAAGTAATATCAATTCCGGTTTCGACGCGAATCCCTAATGCATCTAACTCGGGGGAGGACTGACGGCAAACTGCGATCGCCGTATCCCCTCGTTCCTGTAACTGCTGGCACAATGCTAACCCAATGCCGCGCGCAGTTCCTGTTACTAAATAAGTTGCCATGGTTGTAATCTATCTCACCCTAAATCATTCGCTCCCTATTCTAAATCAATTTTATTTATTCTTTGAGGGGCGGTCCCCCACAATCGGGGGGCAATTCCTGAGTCCCTGCTGTCCCTATGGATTTAGGGGGGTTAGATAAGGGTTTGGAATTATTAAAATTGCGATCGCTCATCAAATTCTGATTTTTGATCACGATCCATTTTCCCGTGAGTGGGTCTCGATAAACCTCATAAGGATTTTGACGCAAATTTTGGGTGACCGTTGTCACTTCCATCTCCTCTTCTCCTCGATTATCCCAGATGTTTATACTGAATGGGTGTAGACCATCTTTCAGACCGATTTTTTGCCCGATGAAACCCCGGACAATCGTCCAAAAATGACCCCTTCTTAAAAGCGTTGAAAGGGAACTCTTCCGAATGAAGTCAGAAATTGTTTCAGGACTGTTCCCTCTAACCAAAGTAAAAAAAACAGTCATTCCTGGATGTCCCTCTTCTTAATTTAAGTTTCCTACTGACGAGGAACCGTTGATGAGGAACTGTGCCACTTCTTAAGGGGGACCAGATTTAACCGGGGGCTTTTTAGAGTAGGGGGGGTAAATCGTCTATTGAGAGATGACCCGATGATGACCTGATGCAGTGGCTGAATAATTGTACCGAATAGACCCTGATTGATTTCTTTATCCGATCGGGCGGGTAGAACCCGGAAAAAGGCAGTAACCGCAGATTTAACTGAATATCCCCTCGGCTAGGCGATCGCCCGAGTCATTCTCGGACCCCTCCTCTCCAACAGAGGAAAGCGGACATTGCGGATCTTATTGTAAAAATTATTTTACCTAATCGCATCCCCTGCACCACTCCCTGCTGAAATTGGGGAAAAAAGCGTTAGGCTGATTTTGGGTTATAACCGTAAGGGCGATCGGGTCATCCGCTGATGAGGGTTGTCACCCACCTCCCCCCCGTAGCAACGCCCCAACTAAACTTTGGAAAACCATTACTGCTTTATTTTAATAAATCTCCCACTTTCATCCGTAGCTCGGTTCAGTTAAATGTAGTAAATGTAGGTAGAATTTGCCTGAGATGTTTTTTGTCTTGCAACTGAGTTTATTCTGATGCCTTACCAGCTCTACCATCTGGTTGCTTTTATCGTCGCCGCCCTTGTTGTCCTTGCAACGACGCCGGTGGTCAAAAAAATTGGGATTAAAAGTGGCCGCGTCGATCTTCCTGGAGAACGCAAGGTACACCGCCAGCCAATGGTGCGCTTGGGAGGCGTATCCATCTTCCTAGGGACCACGATCGCCCTATTAATTGTCTGGTGGATGGGTGGGTTTGGCTTCTTGCCAACTCCGAAAGAGTACGAAATTTGGGGCCTCACCCTAGGCGGCCTTGCCTTCTTCGCGATCGGACTTGCTGACGATTTATACGGACTCTCTCCGTTCTTACGACTCCTGTTACAAACCATCTGTGCCAGTGGGGCTTGGGCAGTCGGGGTTCAAATTGAATTTTTAACCATTCCCTTTCTGGGATTAGTTAAATTCCCTGACTTGATTAGCTATCCCATCACGGTGATCTGGCTGGTTGGTATGACCAATGCCATTAACTGGATCGATGGATTAGATGGTTTGGCGGCAGGTGTTTCCGGCATTGCCGCCTTAGTCATGCTCATGGTGAGCCTCTTTATGCATCAACCCGCCGCTGCGTTGATTGCCGCTGCCTTAGCCGGTGCCACCTTGGGCTTCCTGCGGTACAACTTTAATCCGGCCCAAATTTTCATGGGGGATGGTGGCTCCTATTTTATCGGCTTCACCCTCGCTGGGGTCGGGGTAGTGGGTTTGGTGAAAACCACGGCTGTTACAGCGGTGGTTCTGCCTTATATCATTCTAGCGGTGCCGATTTTGGATATGTCAGCGGTGATTGTCGATCGCATTCGTAATGGCAAATCTCCCTTTACCGCCGATAAACGCCATCTGCACCACCGTCTCCTCGAAGCGGGACTCTCCCATCGGTTAACCGTTCTGTTTATTTACGCCCTGACCATTTGGGTCGGCAGTATCGCCCTGGCGTTTGCTGGAATTCCCAGTGGCGTCGCCTACGCTTTTGCGGCAACGGCTTTACTCAGCTATGCCAGTTGGAAGGTGAAGAAACACGCGAGGTTATAACCCTGAACCCGGGAACAGTCACGCCCCTGCCTGTCTATCATGTAAACTCTAAAATCAAACGTTCATGAGTGCTGAGATTATTTGTGTTGGCACAGAATTGCTGTTAGGAGATATTCTTAACAGCAACTCTCAATTTTTAGCCCAACAACTGGCTGGACTGGGTATCCCTCATTATTTTCAAACCGTGGTCGGGGACAATCCAGACCGCATTAAACAGGTGGTGGCGATCGCCGTTGAGCGTTCTGCCCAAATTCTCATCTTTACCGGCGGTCTCGGCCCCACCCCCGATGACCTCACCCACGAAACCCTCGCTGCTTGTTTTGGGGTGGAAATGGTCGAAAGAACGGACATTCTCGAAGGTCTGATCCAAAAATATGCCTCTCGCGGTCGGCCTATGGCGGTCAGCAATCGCAAACAAGCCTCAATTCCTGCCGGTGCGGAGATTTTACCCAATCCCCTCGGCACGGCCCCGGGCATCATCTGGCAGCCTCGCCCTAATTTGACGATTCTGACCTTTCCTGGAGTTCCCAAGGAAATGTACCGAATGTGGCAAGAAACGGCTGTCCCGTACCTGAAAGCCCAAGGCTGGGGTCAGGATATTATCTACAGTCGGATGTTGAAATTTTGGGGCGTTTCTGAGTCGGTTTTAGCGGAAAAAGTGGCTCCGTTACTGGATTTGACCAATCCCACGGTGGCTCCTTATGCCCTCAATGGTGAGGTCAAACTCCGGGTTTCCGCCCGCGCCTCCAATGAAACCGCAGCACAAGCGGCGATCGCCCCAGTGCAGCAACAGATTCAAGCGATCGCTGGATTTGACTATTTTGGGTGTGACCAGGATACCCTCGCTTCCGTGGTGGGTGAGTTACTCCTCCAACGGGGCGAAACCCTCGCCGTGGCCGAATCCTGCACCGGAGGAAGTATCGGCAGTCTCCTCACCGCCATTTCCGGCAGTTCTCGCTATTTCTTAGGCGGGGTGATTGCTTATGACAATTCGGTAAAAATCGGGCTTCTGGATGTCAACTCAGCGGATTTAGCCCGGGAAGGTGCAGTTAGCGACATTGTGGCTCAACAAATGGCCCTCGGGGTCCGCGCTAAATTAGGTGCAACTTGGGGTCTGAGCGTGACCGGGATTGCGGGTCCTGGCGGTGGCAGCGAGACGAAACCTGTGGGATTAGTTTATATCGGGTTAGCTGGACCCAACCGTGAGGTGGAAAGTTTTGAATTCCGCTTGAGCGCGTTCCAAGAAAGGGACTTGATTCGTCATTACAGCGCCGAAAGTGCTCTGGACTGCCTCAGAAGAAAAATGTTAAGAATCGCTTAACATTCTTAATATTTGTGACAAGACGCTACCTGTAGCGTTTGCTTTTTCAAAAATTCCTATATATAGCGATGGGTCTGAGCCAACTGCCTGGGGCTGATCCCCAAAAGGCGCTTTTGTACGGTTGAGTGTACTTGCTCATTTCTCAGGATTCGTTATGATCAAAGAAACAGAGTAATTCCAATTCTGTGACAGACGGCACTCAGAAACTGCCGTCAAGTAGTAGAGCGATAGCCTGGACTCAAGGAGCTGTCTTTTCAATGGATTATATAGATAACCTAATCGACAAATTAAAAGAATGGGCGCGCAAAATTATTGAGGCCCTTCTCGGTCCAGAGGCAGAACCGGAACCGGAACCGATTCCTATTCCAGTCAACGAACCCCGTCGGCGTCGGTAAATTTATAGTGTTAAAGGCGTAGGCATCTGCGATTGCTGAATATATTGGTACTGCACGGACCAAACTTAAATCTCCTGGGTCAACGAGAGCCAGGAGTCTATGGTAGCGCAACGTTAGAAGATATAAATCGCTTGCTGGAAACAGAGGCCCAGGCTTTGCAAGTGAAGCTGTCTGCGTTGCAATCCAATCATGAGGGGGTACTGGTTGATGCGATCCATGCCGCCAGGGACCAGCACTCAGGTCTGTTGATTAATGCTGGGGCTTATACTCATACGAGTGTGGCCATCCGAGATGCGATCGCCGGGGTTAATATTCCTACGGTAGAGGTTCACCTGAGCAATATTTATCGCCGGGAACCATTTCGCCATCACTCCTACATTGCGGCGATCGCCATCGGGCAAATTAGCGGGTTTGGTCCCAATAGTTATCGCCTAGGACTTCAGGCGTTGGTCCATCATCTGCGAGAACATAACCCATCCGGTTAATTTCCCCTTTACGGGGATTTCTTCCTTAGAGGTGGGCGGCACTTCAGTCCCACCTCTCATCTTTATTACGAGGCGATCGGCTTTTACTGTTTGACTTTTTATTTGCTCAATATATTGCAGATTGCCAACATCGGATTAATATATAGAGCATTCAAGATACCAGACCCTCTTAAAAATCTATGGCTATCAAAGGTCGTGATGAATCAGCAGATTCTCTGACAGGACTTAAGCCTAAATACCTAAATGTAGCGCTATCCGCAGGGAAGTCCCCCTATATTTAGGTATTTAGGCTTAAGTCCCCTTTGTCTTCAGTTCAAGATAAAATTTCCTCAATCCCTTCCCTAAAAGTTAAAGAAATGTTACAAAAGCAGGCATAATAGGTTCAAGATTAATCCCCTGGCCCCTTTAAAAAGAGAAAAATCACTGCAATGCTTGCTGATTCATTTCCTTGGTTAACTACTATATTTGCTCTGCCCCTAGTGGCGGCCTTACTGGTTCCAGTGATCCCCGATCGCGATGGAAACGTATTGCGCTGGTATGCAACCGGAGTGGCGATCGCTGACTTCGCCCTGATGTGCCTCCTCTTCTGGCAACATTACGATCCCCAGATTTCCGGCTTTCAACTCGTCGAACAATTTAGCTGGATTCCCCAACTCGGCATCAGTTGGACCGTCTCCGTCGATGGCATCTCCATGCCCTTAGTCCTCCTAGCCGGATTCGTCACCAGCATGGCCCTGCTGTCCGCATGGCAAGTAGACCGCAAACCGCGAATGTTCTACTTCCTGATGCTGGTGTTATATGCAGCCCAGGTGGGGGTATTCATCGCCCAGGACCTGCTGCTGTTCTTCATCATGTGGGAAATCGAACTCGTCCCCGTCTATCTCCTCGTCTGCATCTGGGGCGGACCGAAACGGCAATATGCTGCTATCAAATTTCTACTCTACACCGCAGCAGCCTCCATCTTTATTCTAATTGCCGGACTCGCCTTAGCCCTCTATGGACCCGGCCCTGCTTCCTTTGATATTGCAGATATCGCCTTAAAAGAGTTTCCCTTAGCCCTGCAACTGCCCCTCTATGCGGGTTTATTAATTGCCTTTGGCGTCAAACTCGCTGCCTTCCCCTTCCATACCTGGCTGCCTGACGCCCACGGCGAAGCATCCGCCCCGGTTTCGATGATTTTGGCTGGGGTGTTATTAAAAATGGGTGCTTATGGATTAATGCGAATGAACATGGGATTACTGCCCGATGCTCATGTTTATTTTGCCCCGGTTTTGGTCACCTTGGGAGTCGTTAATATTGTTTACGGGGCCTTAACTTCCTTTGCCCAAACCAACATGAAACGGCGACTGGCTTACTCGTCCGTTTCCCACATGGGATTTGTGTTAATTGGGATTGCCTCCTTCACCGACCTCGGGATTAATGGGGCGATGTTGCAGATGATTTCCCACGGATTAATTGCCTCGGTGTTGTTTTTCTTAACCGGGGTAACTTACGACCGCACCCATACCATGACCATGCAAGATATGGGGGGAATTGGGATTTTCATGCCCAAAGTTTTTGCCCTCTATACTGCCGGTGCAATGGCATCTCTGGCCCTACCGGGAATGAGTGGATTTGCCAGTGAGGTGACGGTCTTTATTGGGATTGCCACCAGTGATTTTTATAGCTTGACTTTCCGGATTGCTGTGGTCTTTCTGGCGGCAATTGGGGTGATTTTAACCCCGATTTATTTGCTGTCGATGGTCCGGCAAGTGTTTCACGGGTCTTTCTACGGGTCGAAGGAAATTCCGGCTTGTGACATCACGGATCCGGAGTTACGGGAAGACTTCATTGAAAACCAAGCGGCAGTTTGTTTTGGGACGAATTGTATCTTACCGGGAGAAGCGGCGTTTATTGATAGTCGCCCTCGGGAAGTAGCGATCGCCTTGAGTTTTTTGGTGGCGATCGTGGCGATCGGTTGTTATCCCAAAATTGCCATGCAGGTGTATGACAATACCACCGTGGCGATTAATAGCGTAGCCACCCAAGCCTACGCCCAGGTGCGATCGGGCGAAACCATCGGTTTCAAAGCACCCAGCCTCACCCCAATGGCAAAAATCGCTGAATTCAGTCCTGAGTAATCCGATGAGCATAAGGCTTATAACCCTCGGGTAAAATTATGAAAATGCGGGTATCTTGCGCGAGTGAGATGCCCGCATTTTCTAAGGGTTCAGGGGTTAGAGAATCACCTGCACCAACTCAGATAAGTCCGTCACCGTTTTGATAGCGGTATCGGCGATAATTTGATGACTGGCAGTGGTAGGATGGACGTCATCCCAAAACAGGAAAGTATTGGGGTCGCTTCCCGGGGATTGCAGGGCGGAGTCGGTGACATTTGTAAATCCATATTGAGTGGGATTGGCGATCGCATCATTGACCACCCCATTAACATCAACCAGAATAATATTGATATTCGGGTTTTGGTCTAAATTCGCCATTGCTGCGGCTAAGGCTGCATTATGAGCATTCGATAGTTGGGAGAGAAATTGCTGCGCTTGCGGTCCCTGATTTCTGGCTCCGGGAGTCTTACCCAAGTCCGGGAGGTTCATCACCATAAAATTGCGAGCCCCATCATTTGCCAGTTGAGTCACCGCATTCACGACATTATTCACCGGAATATTGATATCCGTCACCCCAGCTTCCAGGTAATCATTGGAACCCGCCCAAATTGTGTAAAGTCCATTCGGATTAGAGGTCGGCGTTTGGGCGAGAAAAGCATTGATTTGGGTTTGCAAACCCGGTAAACTAGGTAACTCAGGATTTCGCAAATTTACGATATTAAGCTCTCCACTGGTTGCCCCCCCCAAAGCAATATTGGTTTGGGGATTCACCGCTAACCCGAGACGAGAAGGGAGAAGGTCAGCCCAGATGGGTCCATTACTAAATCTGCCATTGGCATAAAGGGATTCTGGGGGAAATAATCCCAGGGTTAAGGCAAACAAATTCCCATCATCAGAAAGGCTGTCGCCGAAGACATACATCTCATTAAATAAGCGACGAGGCAGACGACCCTCAGACTGACCGAAATTGATAAAATGGGCGATCGCTGTCGTCTCTCCTCGGGAAACCACCTCAGCAACCCCAGGGTTTTGTTCCAGATAATAACTCTGATCAAAAAAGGCGACAGGACTGCGACCTTCCTGCGCCCCAAATGTGATATAGTGAGCGAAGAAACCTGTCAGAGGGTCTTGACGAACTGCCTCGGCTACATCGGGATTGGTTTGGGCGTAAAAGTTGGTATTAAAAAAGGGAGTTGGATCTCGACCTTCCCGATAACCGGAATTAATAAAATGGTCAAACGCTGTCAGATTTGGGGAAATCGCAGCCGCTACATCAGGATTTTGAGAGAGATAGTAATCGGTCTGAAACAATGCACTCGGGTCACGATTTTCCTGTTCTCCAAACGCAAAAAAGTGCTGGGCCGCACTACTAAATATCCCACTGGCAACGGCTGCCGCTACATCAGAATTTCGGGACAAATAAAACCCTTCGTCAAATAGGGTCATTGCAGATAACATACTTCCAGTTACTCCTACAACAGGGTAAATCAGATTTTTTAAAGATCTAGGGTTATCCTAACCTACAAATGGGGTTTTTAGGAAATTTTCTTCGGAGGATTCTATAAGTACAATAACCCAACGGTTACATGATCAACTCGCTTAGTTTGAACCATCAAGTGAGGAGAGTAACGCCCCTTACTCGTTGTTTAAACGGTGCAAAAAGTCCGCTAGTAACAGTTTGTTCTGAAAAGTGGCACGAATTGAATCTCCATTGTTATAATCAATCACCGCCTCAAACCGTTGAAAATCACCTTTAGGGTTTTTTAAGTCTAGGGTTTTGAGAGTGGCGATCGCCTCTTGCGGGCGAGTAAACTCATAGCGGGTTCCGAACAGCGGAATAATCATAATTTGAGTAATGTGACGCTCAAGACAATTTTTAAGCTTTGTCATAAATTCCTCAACTTGTTTTTGATCCACCTGCATTAAAGCCTGTCGAAGCGGCTGTTTTTCTGATTCAGTTATCAGAGTCGATAGACAAACGGATGCGCTTCCACGCCGTAAGAAATGACGCCTAATTTGTCTGCAACCACAGAAACCGTCCCGGATCCGGCAAATGGATCTAAGAGGGTTTGAGGATTCAGTTCGCCGATCGCCCTTTCCACCCAATCCGCTGAAAATCCCGCCGAGTAACGAAACCACCGATGGATGGGCAGTTTCATATTATCGGTAAATGTCCCGGTTCTTTGGGCGATCGCACTCCCGCATTCGGGGTCGCCTTCAGGGGAAACTGAGTCAAACAAATTAAGCTGTACAGGTTCTGGCATGGAAGGCAATCGGGTCAAGGATTGGATAGGCGATGGCGTATAGTGTACTGCTTTTTGGCGGAACCCGAGAACTTTGCACTTGACAATCTTCTGCTTGATCCGGGAAAGACACGGCTTCTGCCGTGTCCTTCAGAGGGGTTCACCCGTGAGTTGGGGGTGCATTGTGGGCGAGGATTTTGCCGATTTCAGCGGTTTCCATCCACCATTGTTCCTTCGGGCGTTGGTGTTCTTTATCTACCATGCGTGGAATCATGCCCAGGTCAATAAATCGCACATTACCGGCTTCGGTTCCCATAAAAGCCCCGGTGGGTGAGGGTCTTTGGGCTTGTTCGATCAGAAAATCGAGACCGATCGCCGAGAAGCGGGTGGCTTGGATGCGATCAAAGGGGGTGGGGTCGCCGCCTTGTTGCAGATGGCCTAAAATGGCTTCTCTCACTTGAAATACTTCTTTTCCTTCTTCCGCAAACAAATCACAGATAAAGTCGCTATCATACACCGGATGGGCATTTTCATTACAGATAATTAAACCCACTCGTTTCCCTTGTTTAAATCCAGCAATCAGGGTAGAGAGGTCTTTTTGCAAGTCGGTGAGGGCCACGCCTTCCTCGTTAATATACACCCGTTCTGCCCCGGTTGCCAAGCCACTCATCACCGCTAAATATCCGCAGTAGCGTCCCATGACTTTCACTAAAAAGCAGCGATTGGAAGCTACAGCCGATTGCTTAATTTTATCCACCGCTTCGATGATATTATTCAAAGCAGTATCGGCCCCAATACTCAGTTCACACCCCGGGAGATTGTTGTTAATCGAGGCAGGAATACAGAGAATGGGGATGTTGAAGGCGGGGAAGGTTTCACATTGGGAATAGAGTTGATAGGCGGCTTGATAGCCACTCCACCCGCCAATAATCAACAGTCCATTAATGTCATGGCGTTCAATTTGACGGGCGATCGCATAAAAGTCTTTGCTTTGGGGAATCTTGCGGCTAGTCCCCAGTTCAGAACCGCCCGTCGTCGCCCATCCTCGCACACTTAACCAGTTTAATTCTTTAATGTGTCCCTCAATTAAGCCGCGAAATCCATGTTCGACCCCTAACATCGTATGTCCTTTGTCGATCGCCAGTCGGACAGCAGCGCGCACAGCGGTATTCATTCCCGGGGCGGTTGCGCCACAGTTGAGGATGGCGAATCTCAAAGGTTTGCCTTCCCGGGGTTCGGGGGTACTGGGTTTAGCTTGCATCAGGGTATGCAAAATTTGATAGGCATTTTTGAAGTTCTCTCCCCGCAGATCCATCGCTTTGGCGTAATCTCCATCGGCGATCGCCTGACTCACCGCATGGGTTTGTTCCACACAATGCATCAACGGCGCTTGATAAACCCGATTTCCCCGCATTCCAATCAGCACGGATTCGCTGTCTGGGGTGGCCGTTTGAAAGGCATTAACCGCCGCATGACCTAACAAAGTGCTTAAATTGCGGTCAAATGCCGTGGGCGACCCTCCCCGTTGCACATGGCCTAAAATCGTGACTCGCGCATCTTCCCCGAGTTTTTCTTCCAACACTTGTCGCACATATTCACAGGAAATCGGGTTTCCGAGACGGTCTTTGGCACCTTCAGCGACAATCACAATGGTATCCCGACGCCCAGATTCTCGACCGGCTTGAAGCACTTGGCACATTTTTTCCTCCCAGCAATCCCCCTCGGGAGGACATTCGGGAATCAATACCCAGTCTGCACCCGTGGCTAATGCCCCCATTAACGCCAGATAGCCGCAATGCCGTCCCATCACTTCCACGACAAAGGTGCGTTGATGACTGGCAGCAGTGGAGGAAATCGAGTCTACGGCTTCGGTTAAGCGGTGGAGGGCGGTATCGGTCCCGATCGTCATGTCACTGCCATACATATCATTATCAATGGATGCGGCTAATCCGACAATGGTTAAGTGGCGGTGACGTTCGGCAACTTCGGGTTCAATCTCACCTCGTTCTAAAAGTTCTGCGACTAATTCCGGCCATTCACTGCGGAACAAGTGAGCGCCTGTGAGACTGCCATCTCCCCCGATCGCCACTAATCCATCAATATCATTGGCTAACAGATTCCGAACCGCCTGCAACCGACCTTCCCTTGTCCGAAACTGGGCCGATCGCGCCGTTCCGATAATTGTCCCCCCTTTATGTAAGATGCCCGCCACGTCATACCAATGGAGTTGGCGAATACAAGCCTCCGCATCCGGGGCCACACGGCGCGGGTTTTCCAGGTCGCATTGTCCCCCCTCCACCATCCCCTGATAGCCTTCATAAATGGCAAATACATCAATTCCCTGGGCGATCGCCGACCGAACCACGGACCTAACCGCAGCATTCATTCCCGGCGAGTCTCCCCCACTGGTTAATACGCCTAGTCTTTTTCTCTGATGCATGAACTTCTCCTTAAGTTAGGGTTGATTCGATGAACTTTAACGGGCAAGATTCCCGAACTTTATCTTGCATTTTAAAATTTAACCGATTTTTTTAGTTTGGCGGGAAACGAGTTTAGGTTAAGATTTTTTCATATTTTTTAATAAATGTGGGGTGACATTGACCACGGGTGGGGAGGCAACGACTGAAGTCGTGACGTTGAACAAGAGGGATAACGACTGAAGTCGTTACTACAAACAAGAACTTTGAACTGTGCAGATTTCATGCCGCTGCGGATCATAGGGACAAAAAAAAGGCGGCATTGCCGCCAGATGGGGATTTCCTGACATTGGGAAAAATCAGTCAGGAGAGAAAATTGCTTAGACAGAGGAAGCGGTAACGATCGCCTGATCGTAATCGAAACTTTGAATCACCTTCATATATTGCGCCCGTTCATAGGCACTGCGATCGGCCACATTCATCTGACTCATGGTCCCGATCGCCTGTTTCACTGAGTGATATTCATGTTCCTCCAACCACTCCACCAGTTCCCGTTCAATTTCCCGCAGATGTCCGATGCCGTGGCGCAACAGGGGAGAACAGACTTGGGTCACTTTCGCCCCCACCATCAACATTTTCACCGCATCCCGTCCTTTTTGAATGCCCGTGGTTGCCGCAAGGTCAGCATTAATGCGACCATAGAGCAATCCCAGCCAGCGCATGGGGAGTAGGGATTCCTGATGATTGCTCAAAACTAGATGGGGCCAAACTTCCAGTTCTTCCGGGGAAATATCCGCCTGCATGAAGCGGTTAAACAAAATTAACCCATTGGCACCGGCTTGATCCAGGCGCATCGCCATATTTCCTAAATTGGTGAAAAATGGGCTAAGTTTCACCGCCAGGGGAATGGTGACATCCGCGCGAACTGCTTCTACAATCGAGAGATAATCTTCCTCAATTTGCGCCCCCGTGAAGTCAGCGTCTGTGGGGATACTATAGATATTTAATTCTAAAGCATCCGCCCCAGCTTCCTGGATTTGTTTAGAATAATCCACCCAGTCGCCCAAGGTAGAACCATTCAAGGAGGCAATAATCGGAATTTCTACACTCTCTTTCGCTTGGCGAATATGTTCCAGATAAGTTTCCGGTCCTACATGATAGGTATCGGGGTCGGGGAAATAAGTGAGGGCTTCGGCAAAACTTTCGGTATGGGAAATCGTGTGATGATGGAGTTCGTGTTGTTCAATTTTGAGTTGTTCGGCAAAGATACTATGGAGGACTATTGCCCCTGCGCCTGCATCTTCTAACCGTTTGATGTTGTCTAAATCTTCGGTTAGGGGTGCGGCAGCCGATGGCATTAAGGGGGATTTCAGTTGTAAGCCGAGATATTCTGTACTCAGATCCATTATGTTATGTTCTCCTGTTATGGAAATGGGAGTAACGACTTCAGTCGTTCTCTAATGTTCGTAGTAACAACTTCAATCGTTCTCTTGTTTGTAGTAACGACTTCAGTCGTTATTTCCGGCAGGGTGAGATATCGTTTTTCCCTCATACTCTTGGGAAGAACCCCACCCTAACCCTCCCCTTGCCAAGGGGAGGGGACCGGAGTCGCGCAACGACTTCAGTCGTTATTTCCCAATAGGGGAAGACGTTTGTAGTAACGACTTCAGTCGTTATTTCCGGCAGGGGTGAGATATCGTTTTTCCCTCATAATCTTGGGAAGAACCCCACCCTAACCCTCCCCTTGCTAAGGGGAGGGGACCGGAGTAGCCCGCGCAGGCGGGCTTTGTTCGTGTAGCCCCAGGCTTTAGCCTGCGGGGGCGGAGGGAAGAACCCCACCCTAACCCTCCCCTTGCCAAGGGGAGGGGACCGGAGTAGCCCGCGCAGGCGGGCTTTGTTCGTGTAGCCTCCGGGCTTTAGCCTGCGGGCGCTGCGGGCGCTGCGGCGGGTGGCAGCAGGGGGCGCTACAGCAGCATCCCCATTGTGAGTTTCCAGATGGCGGGAGGCGAGATATTCATACATCTCCCAACGGGTGTTGATGTCGTTTTGTGCTTCCGCTAATAACCGTTTGGCATCAACGGGTTTGGTTTTGGTCAACATCTTGAATCGGTTCTCGTTGTACATGGAATATTCCACCCCTTTCTTGGGCGATCGCATATCCAACTGCAACGGATTCTTGCCTTGTTCCACCAAATCTGGGTTATAGCGATACAGCAACCACCGTCCCGCTTCTACCATTTCTTTCTGGTGATTCATCGCCGTTGTCATGTTGATGCCGTGGGCGATACAGTGAGAATAAGCGATAATTAAGGACGGTCCGTCGTATGCTTCGGCTTCTAGGAAGACTTTCAGGGTGTGTTCGTCTCGCGCCCCCATTGCGACGCTGGCGACGTACACATTCCCGTAAGTCATGGCAATTAAGCCCAAGTCTTTCTTAGCGGCAGGTTTGCCACCGGCTGCGAATTTGGCAACGGCCCCCCGGGGAGTGGCTTTGGAGGCTTGTCCTCCGGTGTTGGAGTAGACTTCTGTATCCAGGACGAGGATATTGACGTTTCGTCCGGAGGCGATGACGTGATCTAAGCCACCGTAACCGATGTCATACGCCCAACCGTCTCCCCCGATAATCCAGACATCTTTTTTGACGAGGTAATCGGCTAGACTGGCGAGTTGTTGAGCATCGGGGGAGTTCATCCCTTGTAATTTTTCTTTGAGGGCTGCGACGCGATCTCGTTGTTCCCAGATGTCGGCTTCGTTTTTCTGGGTGGCGTTGAGAATGCCGGTAACCAGGTTATCCCCAATCTCACTGCTGAGTTTTTGGACTAATTCGGCAGCGAATTGGGCTTGTTTATCGATGGAAACCCGGAATCCTAAGCCGAATTCGGCGTTATCTTCAAATAGGGAATTAGACCAAGCAGGTCCCCGTCCTTCGGCGTTTTGCGCCCAGGGGGTGGTGGGGAGGTTGCCGCCATAGATGGAGGAACAGCCGGTGGCGTTGGCGATGACGCTGCGATCGCCAAAGAGTTGGGAGACTAACTTCAGATACGGGGTTTCGCCACATCCGGCACAAGCCCCGGAGAACTCAAATAAGGGTTCTTGGAGTTGTTGCTGACGAATGCGATCGAGATGCAATGTGCGGCGATCGGGGTTGGGTAAGTTCATGAAGAATTCCCAGTTTTCCCGTTCAGGTTCCCGCAGAGGAATCTGCGGTTCCATGTTAATCGCTTTCAGGGATGGCATGGATTTGTTTTTGGCGGGACAGACTTCGACACAGATGCCGCAGCCGGTACAGTCTTCTGGGGAGACTTGAATGGTAAACTGAGTTCCGGCGAAGTCTTTATCTTTAGTATCCGTTGCCTTGAAGGTAGCCGGTGCATTGGCTAGTTCTGCCGGTTCGTAAACTTTCCCTCGGATGACGGCATGGGGACAAACCATTATACATTTGCCGCATTGGACGCAAACATCCGGGTCCCAAACGGGAATTTCGGTGGCAATATTCCGTTTTTCCCATTTGGAGGTGCCGGTGGGATAAGTACCATCACAAGGTAAGGCACTCACGGGCAACACTTCCCCTTCTTTCACCAGCATTTTGCCTTCGACATCGCGTACAAAGGCGGGGGCTAAATCAGGCACAGCAGGCTGTTTGTGCAGGGGACTGCTGGCTTGTCCGAGGGGAACTTCAAACAGGTTCGCGAGGGTATTATCCACCGCTTGCAGGTTCATGCGGACGATTTCTTTGCCTTTTTTGCCGTAGGTTTTTTCGATCGCCTTCTTGATTTGGGCAATGGCTTCGTCCCGAGGTAAAACTCCGGCTAAGGCGAAGAAACACACCTGCATGACGGTGTTAATCCGTCCACTCATGCCACTCTCGCGAGCAACTTTGTTGGCATCAATGGTATAGACTTTTAAGCCTTTGCGGACGATTTGTTCTTGGGTTTCAATGGGGAGTTGATTCCAAACTTCCTCATGGGGATAGGGGCTATTTAAGAGGAAGATGGCCCCGGGGGCGGCTGCACTTAAAACGTCTAATTTTTCTAGGAAAATCCACTGGTGACAGCCGATAAAGTTGGCTTGTTCAATTAGGTAAGTGGAACGAATCGGCTGGGGTCCAAACCGCAGGTGGGAAATGGTAATCGCCCCGGATTTTTTGGAGTCATAGACAAAGTACCCTTGGGCATAATTGTCCGTTTCTTCTCCAATAATTTTAATTGAGTTTTTGTTCGCCCCCACCGTTCCATCGGCCCCTAATCCATAGAACATTGCCCGAACAACGTTATCGGGTTCCGTGGAGAAGTTAGCATCGTAATCCAGGGAGGTGTGAGTGACATCATCATTGATGCCGATGGTGAAGTGATTTTTAGGTTTGGCTTGGCTAAGATTATCAAAGATAGCTTTAACCATTGCCGGAGTGAATTCCTTGGAGGATAAGCCATAGCGTCCTCCTACCACCTTCGGTAAGCGATCGCCCGTCCATTCTTCATGCATGGCGGTGACGACATCCAGATACAAGGGGTCACCTCCGGCCCCTGGTTCTTTGGTGCGATCTAAAACCGCGATCGCCTTAACACTGTCCGGGATAGCGGCAACCAAGCGTTTCATATCCAAGGGACGATACAATCGCACTTTCAAAACGCCGACTTTTTCCCCTTGGGCGTTGAGGTAATCTACGGTTTCATGGACGGTTTCGCAACCGGAACCCATTAAGATAACCAGGCGACTGGGGTCCGGTGCACCGTGATACTCGAACAGTTGATACTTACGTCCCGTGAGTTCCCCAAACTGGTCCATTGCCTGTTGTACGATGTCGGAACAGTCGGTATAGAAGGGGTTGACGGTTTCCCGGGCTTGGAAATAGACATCGGGGTTTTGGGCAGTTCCGCGTAAGACGGGGCGATCGGGAGTTAAGGCGCGATCGCGATGGGCGAAGACTCCCGCATCATCAATCAGCGATCGCAGGTCCTCCTCTTCTAACAGTTCTACCTTTTGGATTTCGTGAGAGGTGCGGAACCCATCAAAGAAGTGAATGAAGGGGATGCGGGATTTCAAGGTTGCCGATTGAGCAATTAAGGCGAAATCATGGGCTTCCTGCACCGATGCGGAACATAACTAGGGCAAATCCGGTACTGCGGACTGCCATCACATCACTATGATCGCCAAAAATAGAAAGGGCTTGGGCTGCCAGCGATCGGGCGGCGACGTGAATCACCGAACAAGTGAGTTCCCCAGCAATTTTGTAGAGATTGGGGATCATTAACAGTAATCCCTGGGACGCAGTAAACGTAGTCGTCAGGGAACCCGTTTGTAAGGCACCATGTACCGTTCCGGCTGCCCCGGCTTCACTTTGCATTTCTACCACCGAGGGAATTGTCCCCCAGAGGTTCGGACGCCCTTCGGACATCCAGGCATCTGCCCATTCTCCCATCGGTGAAGCGGGGGTAATCGGATAAATGGCAATGACTTCATTTAATTTATACGCAACGCGGGCAACCGCCTCGTTCGCGTCTAGGGTAGCAAATGTTCTCGTACTCATGTTTTTAACCTTTGTGGAGCAACTCTATAGTTTATGTGCGCCTAGCTGCCAGATTACCCCGTTCATGGATGGTGGGAATCAGGCGGAAATTGGTTTGCTAATCTGCAACTTGATGAATCTCAGCTTTCTCCTTTCCTCTCAGCCATTTTTCAGTGGTTTTTCCCTGGATAGGTCCAGATAAACAACCTTTTATTTGTTTAATTCTTCTGACCCATAAGTTCTTGATTTTTGCAACAAGCTTGTTTCTTAATTAGGTTTTAACCTGCATCAAGACAAACCCTTGCCTGTTTTGTCTTTTTTATTATAACATCTTAAAAGCTGATATTTTTGAGATTTTTTTTGGAAAATTTTTCCTGGGTTTCATCGGTCCTTTTTTTCTAAGGAACTTTCCCTAAGAGAGTGGGCATTTCTTAGGGAAATGTTGAATTTTTATTAAGATTTTAGCGGAAGATTTATGAAGTATGGTATCTTGTGTTAAATCAATACGGGTTGGATAACGGGACAAAAAAAATCCCGACCCCGTGGAGGGTATCGGGTGTTTCCAGATTTGGATTCACTGGATTTAGGTGGAGACTTCTTGGATTTGTTTAAAATAATCTAAAGTTTCTTCCGCTTCGCCCTGATCAATGATACTCAAGGCAAAACCCACATGAACGATCGCATAGTCACCGACTTGCGCCTCGGGAACGTAGGCCAGATTCACGGTTTTGACCACGCCGCCAAAACTGACTCTGCCCGATCGCAACAAGGGTTCGTCATTTTCATTAATACTGATAATTTGGCCCGGTACTGCTAAACACATTCTAAATTACTCCTGAGTCAGATTTCGATACGCTGCAACCACTTGTCCAAGGGCAATCCCCCCATCATTAGGAGGAATTCGTTGATGCCAGTAGGGGCGGAATCCTTCTGATTTTAACCGACCGATCGCCCGTTCGGTTAAATAGGCATTTTGAAAACAACCGCCCGTCATGACAATTCGTTCTTGCCCGACTAATTGGGCAATGGAGAGAATGACTTCAACTAAGGTATTATGAAATTTAGCCGAAATTATTCCCATCGGGACGCGATCGCCGACATCGGTTAAGATTGCTAAAATTGTCGGTTCCCAATCGGCGATCGCCACCCCGTTTCCCGTCTGAATGGGTAAGGGATAATCATCCTGAGTCATCCAACCTTCTAGGGCAAATTCCCAGGCAGTCGCCGCTTGTCCTTCAAAACTAATCTGGTATTTCAATCCGGCGATCGCTGCCACCCCATCAAACAACCGTCCCACACTAGAGGTAACCGGGGTATTAATCTGTTTTTCTAACATCGATCGCAGCAGGGTCAACTCCAACGGTGTAAACGCCTCCAGGATATGCTGATAATTTTTAGTCACCCCCTGGGTAAACAGACGACTCCCCCACACCTCATATAACAACCCCAACGCCACCCGGCGAGGTTCCTTCACCGCCTTGTCCCCTCCCAACAGGGGAAAGGTGCGAAAATGGGCCACTCGGTCCCAGGATGTGGGAGAAACGCGCAGAAACTCACCTCCCCAAATCGTCCCATCCAACCCATATCCCGTCCCATCCCATGCTACCCCCAGGACTGTTTCCTCTAACAGTTGATTTTCCGCCATACAAGCGAGAACATGGGCATAATGATGCTGAACCTCCGTTTGTGGCAACGTCAGTTCCTCGGCAAAGCGGGTAGAACGATAGTCCGGATGGGCATCGTGGGCGACAAGTTGCGGGGTTGTCTCATACAGATGTTGTAAACTGGCAGTCGCCTCCTGAAATGCTTGGAATGCTTGGGGTGTTTCTAAATCTCCGATATGCTGACTCACAAAAATTTGGGGGAATACGCCAATGGCGACTGCACTTTTCAAATGAGCGACCCACTGCTAAAATGGGCGGGGGAGAGGGGGGAGAATCCGGCGTAACCTTTAGAGAAATCGGCAAAGGCGCATACCCTCGGGCGCGTCGCATCACCATTTCCCGCCCTGCCACCACTCTCACAACCGAGTCATCCACCGCCCGAACAATGGGGCGATTGTGGACGAGAAATCCATCGGCAATGTCTTTGAGGCGATCGCCCGCTTCCCGTTCATCGATACAAATGGGTTCATCAGATAGATTCCCACTCGTCGCCACCACAGGTTTACCCAACCCTGCCAACAGGAGATGATGTAACGGAGTGTAAGGCAACATCACCCCCAAATAAGGATTATCCGGGGCCACTTCTGGGGCGATATTTGTATCCGAGTTCGACAAACGCCGCAATAATACAATCGGACATTCCGGCGATCGCAACAGTCTCTCCTCAATCACCGTCACCTGACAATCTTGGCGAACTTGTTCCAAAGACGGATACATCACCGCAAACGGTTTTTCTTCCCGACGCTTACAGTCCCGCAGACGACTGAACTGCCTGCGAGTTTCCGGCATCTACAATCAAATGAAATCCACCTAATCCCTTAACCGCCAAAATTTGACCGAGATTCACCCGAGAAATGGCCGTTTCTAAAGCGCGATCGCCCCTTGCCAACACCTCACCCAATCCCGTCCAAAATTCCAACTGTGGACCACAATTGGGACAAGCATTCGGTTGGGCATGAAATCGCCGATTTAAGGGATTTTCATACTCCGCCTGACAGTCGGGACACATCTGAAATCCCTGCATCGAAGTATTGGCGCGATCGTAAGGTAATCCTCGAATAATCGTATAGCGAGGACCGCAGTTCGTGCAATTGGTAAAGGGATAACGATAGCGGCGATTTTGGGAATCAAAAATCTCCTGCAAACAATCGGGACAAGTCGCAATATCTGGCAACACCACCGCCGTTTTTTCCCCCGCCACACTAGGACGAATTTCAAATTTTGTAAACCCCACAGGTTCTAACCAAGAGGATTCCAGGGATTGAATAAAGGAAATTGCCGGTTTTTCTCGGTCCAATCGCAGTAAGAAGGTTTCTAATTGTTTCTGAGTCCCTTCTACTTCAATAAACACCCCTTGGGCGGAATTATTCACCCATCCATTCAGTTGCAGTTCGGTAGCAAGTCGATAAATAAAAGGTCGAAATCCCACCCCCTGTACTGCCCCCCGAACGGTGATAGAGAGGCGATTTAAGTTAGGCATAACAATAGGATAATTCAATAATAAATTCATAAACACTTCCCCGGTTCGTAGTAACGTTTCAATCGTTTCCGGATGTTCGTAGTAACGATTTCAATCGTTTCCGGATGTTCGTACTCAAGAAAGATAACGACTGAAGTCGTTACTACGAACTAAGAAAGATAACGACTGATAAATAGTACTTCAAAAGGAGAGC
>CAWGFK010000026.1:0-16154 GCA_963821735.1 uncultured cyanobacterium | reverse complement strand
GGGAGTTGGTGGGAGGGGCGAGTAAAACCGTGGGTTATAGTAAAAGGATAGAAACACTAATGACTGTTAAGTTATCCGAATATAGTGGTTCCCACAGTTATTATCGTACATTTTTGGGAGTGCGAGCATCTTGCTCGCTATCTTGTAAAGCGAGCAAGATGCTCGCACTCCTTTCTCCTTGTAAAGCGAGCAAGATGCTCGCACTCCTCTCCTCTAAATATCTTTACCTAGTGAGTCCGGGAAACGCTATAATCCTCTATAGCGGTTCCCGGACTCATGAGGTACAATACATAGGAGAACTGACTCATCTTAACCATCCGAATCTATCATGAAACCCTACTCTCTAGACTTTCGGCAAAAAATCGTACAAATCTATGAGGAAGAAAAATTATCAATGCGAAAAATAGCTGCTCGATTTGGGGTTGCTAAAAGTTTTGTGCAAAAAATACTCAAGCAATATAAAGAAACGGGTGATTTGGCCCCTAACCTCAAGGGGGAAATACTGCCCCTAAACTCGGAAGTCAAGAAATAGTAATTTTGATAGAACTCCTTGAAAATAATAATGATGCTACATTGCAAGAGCTTTGTGATTTGCTTGAAGAAAAAACGGGAATAAAAGTCAGTACATCTACTTTAGATAGAGTCATTAAAAAGCTCAACTACACTTGTAAAAAAAAGACCCTTTATGCCGAAGAAAAATATAAAGAAGAAGTTCAAAAAAAGCGAGTGGAGTTTTGGGAGAAAATTCGAGACATTCCTTATGAGGACTTGATTTTCATAGATGAATCCGGAGTAGACTTAGCCTTAATTAAAACCCAAGCCCGAGCTGTTAAAGGGCAAAGAGCTAGAGGTCCAAAGCCCCAAAAAAGAGGAAAACGAGTATCTTTGTTGAGTGCTTTATCTCTCGAAAAACTCGTGACTTCAACCAATATATATGGAACAACAAATCAAATTACATTTGAAGCCTTTATTGTCACAAAGCTTGTTCCTAATTTATGGGAAAATGCTTGTGTAGTTATGGATAATGCCAGCATTCACAAGAGCAAAATGGTTGAAGAAGCTATCCAAGAAGCCGGAGCAAAACTTATCTATCTCTCTCCTTATTCTCCGGAATTTTCTCCAATTGAGAATTTTTGGTCTAAAGTTAAAGAGATTCTCAAAAAATTTCAAGCGAGAACCTATGAAGATTTAGTTATTGGGATTACCGAAGCAATGCGGCAAGTCACTCAACAAGATATTCGCAATTGGTTTGCTCATTGTTGCTACTGTACCTCATGAGTCCGGGAACCGCTATATTTATCTCCCTAAAACCAATCTAATTATGAAAATTACAGTCAAAAATCTTGGCGCTTTAGAGCAAGCAGAATTCACATTAGGAGAGCTAACAATCCTCTGTGGCTGTAATAATACCGGGAAAACCTACGCCACTTATGCCCTATTTGGGTTTTTATTGACCTGGCGGCAAATCTTGGCAATTAATATCCCTAATGATAAAGATTGAGCAACTGCTAAACGAGGGAGTGATTCGCATTGAACTCCAAGAATATGCCAACCAAGCGCAGCAAATTCTCTCTCAAGCAAGTCTAGCCTATACCCAGAAATTACCAGAAATTTTGCCTCCCCATCAGATCGATTTAAAACCTCAAAATTTGAGGTCAACCTTGACCTAGACATCATTAAATTAACCCAGAGTTTCGAGCAAACAACGGGTTCAGCAAATACCCAACTCTTTTCTCTCATCAAAACTCCCGAGAGTCCCGACTTAATTGTTACACTGCTGGTCGAAAAAGAACAGATAAAAATCTCTAAAGAAATCCTCAAACGCACCATTGGCGATGTAGTCAAAGATATAATTTTTGGTCCCCTGCTGCCTCGTCCATTCATTGCCAGTGCAGAACGAACAGGTGCAGCGATTTTTCGCAAAGAATTAAATTTTGCCCGCAATCGATTGGTAGAAGAACTGGGACAACATCATAATCCGATTAATCCCCTGGTCCTGGTTTCCCAAGTATATCAGGATTATCCGCTGCCGATTGAAACCAACGTGGATTTTACTCGAAAGCTGGAAAATATTGTCAAAAAAAGCAGTTTTATTACGGAAAATCATCCCGATATACTAGCGGACTTTGCCGACATCATCGGAGGCGAATACATTGTCACCCCCAACGATGAGTTGTATTATTTACCCCAAGGTCAAAGTCAACAACTCAGACTTTCTTTGGTGGAGAGTTCTAGTGCAGTTCGTTCTTTGTTAGACCTGGGGTTTTACTTGAGACATGAAGCGCAAATCGGCGACTTACTGATGGTGGATGAACCGGAATTAAACCTACATCCAGAGAATCAACGTCGGGTGGCCCGATTATTCGCCCGATTGGTGAATCTGGGAATTAAAATTTTTATCACCACTCATAGCGATTACATTATCAAAGAATTGAATACCTTAATGATGTTAAACCATGATAAACCGTATCTCAGACAAATTGCTAAAGAAGAAGGGTATCGTCAAGCAGAACTAATTTCGGCGCACCAAATTAAAGTTTATATTGCGGAAGAGACATCAAGAACAGGAGAGGGAAAACCCGAATCAACAAAATGCCACACTCTCACTCCAGCAGATATAGACCCAGAAATGGGGATTGAAGCGCGGAGTTTTGATACCACCATTGAAACTATGAACCGAATTCAGGAAGCGATCGTCTGGGGTGGGGAGTAATGGGTGATATTGCTATCCTCAAAGAGATGCTCCAAGATACGGCTATAGTACCCTTGGAGGAGCGCAATCACAAAAAACAAGTCACCCTAGCAGAACCGGCACCGGCCAACTATTCTGTCACCCTTTATGGAATGCCGAATGAGGATGAAGTTATTATCATCAAAGCCGATGCTTTTACGTCACCTAACGCCGTTTTTAAAGGAAAAAATGGAGAATGTAAACGTGCGGATTTTATTATCATTGCTGACACCGAAAAAATTAAAGTTATTCTTTGTATTGAAATGAAAGGTGGCAAAGGAGACAGGGAAGCCAATATTATCAAACAGCTTAAAGGAGCAGAGTGCTTCGTCGCTTACTGCCGAGAAATTGGTCGAAAGTTTTGGAATCAACCCGATTTTCTGAGCAATTATGACTATCGCTTCGTTAGTATCCGGGACATCAGTATTTCTAAAAAGCCCACTCGCACCCAGTCAAAGCAGCAAGGGATTCATGACTCCCCAGAAAAGATGCTAAAGATTACTTCGCCGAATTACTTGCGATTTAATCATTTGGTCTAAAAATTTATTTAATATTTTTCAAACCAAGATAACCGTAAAATTAGCTCAAAAAATTAACGAAAACCATGATAGCCAATCAGCATTTTTCGCGAATGACTCCCCAAGAGTATTTGGACTGGGAAGAACAACAGCCGATTAAATACGAATATGCCAACGGCGAAGTGTTGGCGATGACCGAGGGAACTCTGGGTCACAATGCGATCGCCCTTAACTTAGCCTCTGCCTTGAAAAATCACCTACGGGGTAAAGGCTGTAAAGTTTTCATGGCAGATGCGAAACTGGGGGTTTCTAAAAACGGTCCCTTTCACTATCCTGATGTGATGGTAACTTGCGATTCCCAGGACCTAAATGCTCGAAAAATTGTTTATTCTCCTTGCTTGTTAGTAGAAGTTCTTTCTCCAGGTACGGAAGCCTTTGACAGAGGGGATAAATTTAAACATTATCGCCGCATCCCCACCTTAAAAGAATATATCCTGATTAGTGCTGAAAAAATCAGCGTTGATTATTACTGTCTCAATGAACGGGGAAAATGGGAACTCACGTCTTACTCATTGGATGAACTGAATACTGAACCAGTAGAAATAGACATCAACCTGACCACTGTTAACTTTTATTTTTCGATTTCTATGCTTTATGAAGATGTGGAATTTCCCGATAACACTTAGCAATTCAGGGATGAATGATTAGGATTGATTGCCGGATTGGGATGGGAAGAATTAGAGGCGATTCTCCTCCCCTCCCTAAAAATTGCGCTATACTCAGATGAGGCACTGTTGCTCTAGGAGAGAGTTATGGAAACTGCAACCCTGATTCAAGACAATTTCTCTCTGGAAGACTTTCTCACCCATCCCCCCGACGCAATGGAATGGGTGGATGGACAACTCGTGGAGAAAAACGGGATGACATTAAAGCATAGTAAAATCCAATTGAACTTAGGAAGCTACTGGAAAGACTACCAAAAATCTAGTGGTCAAGGGGGACAAGCGTATGTTGAGGTCCCCTGCCGCACCAATCAGCAGGGACGGCGACCTGATGTGGCTTATATTACGCCAGAATTATTAGAGCAATATGGGGATTTTGCCACATTACCCCAGAGTTTTCCGCTGATTGCTGAAATCGTTTCTCCCACGGATTTGGCGGAGGATATTTTTCTGAAAAGCGCGGGAATATTTAGACTCCGGTTGTTTAGAAGTTTGGCTGGTTTTTCCCGAGTCTCATCTCGTTTTCATTCAGACCCAAACTGAATTGTTATGCTTTAGATCCGGTGAAGTTGTCGCAACTCAGCAAGTATTGCCCGGGTTTAGTATTCCTGTTGATGAGTTGTTGGCATGATGTTTCCAAATTGGGATAGCCGTTCCCTTGAGGATGAGGGCAATTCTCGTTAAAGTTCCTCTAAACAAGGGTGCTTTTGGGCGGGTGTCGGCTAGTTTATGGCAAAATGCGATATCATGAAAAACGGTTCAGCATCATGAGGCTTAGTTAATGATGAGATTTAGTGATGTAGTTGATGTCATCAAGAGTCTTTCTACAGATGAAAAGCGAGAAATTTCCCTGTTGTTACAGCAGTATCTTCGTGAGGAGTCTCGTGACCAGATTTATGAAAATTTTCAAGTAGCCAAGCAGGAAGAAAAGCAAGGAGACCTGATGTTTTCTAGCCAGATTAACCGATTGAAAGAAGAATTGCTTGAATAATCATCATGGAAGTTAGTTTCAGTTCTGCCTTCAAACGGGCGTTTAAAAAGAAGATTAAAGGCAGTCCAGATTTGGAGGCAAGGTTTTGGCAAAAATTAGAACTGTTTATTGTTGACCCATTTGAGCCTAGTTTAAAGACGCACCAACTCTTGGGTAAGTTAAAAGACTTATGGAGTTTTAGTGTGGAGTATGATGAGAGGGTAGTGTTTTATTTTACCGAAGATGAAAAGGCTGTATTTGTTGATATTGGCAGCCATGATGAGGTGTATTAAACGTTCAGAAACTGGGCTTCTAAACCTCCTCTAACCCGCTTTCAATGGCAGAGATTAGATGAGGTTGATTGGGGGGAAAGCCTTTTAACAGCGCTTCTAGGGGTTCCTCGGTGAGGAAGGCTACGGCGATTACCCCGGTCAGTTTTTGGCACAAGGCAATGACTTCTGGGGTGGGTTTCGTAGGGGTGGGAAATGTTTCGCCGCCGAAGAGGATGGCGTAGTGGGGGAGGAGGTGGGGCGCGTTTTAGGGTTTTGAGGTGGCGATCGCAGTTCTGCGGGGGGCGCCAGGGGGCTTCCTCGGGACAAGTGATTTCCCAAATCAGTTCGAGTCAGGGTTTTGCTTCCCGGAGGGCATTGAGCCAAAAAATGTTAACATGAGTAAGGCTATGCTCTAATTAATCCAAAACAAAAATGAATTATTAAGCATGAAAACCTCCATCGAACTGAACGAAGAATTAGTCAAAGAAGCATTGCGCTTAACCAATATTCAGACAGAACAAGAATTGATTAACTTTGCTTTAGCAGAGTTAATCCGTACCCGCAAAAAACGCAACTTACTAGAGTTAAGCGGGCAGATTCAATTTTCAACAGATTACGATTACACAGCCTTACGGGAAAACCGCAATGTTTCTGATTGATACATCGGTTTGGATTGCTGTTTTCCGAGACAGGACTGATACCGTCCGTCAATCTTTGTCAGCAATTATTAATGAGCAACCGATTTTTTTGAGCCGATTCACTCAGATGGAACTGTTGCAAGGTTGCCGAGATGAACGGGAGTGGAGGCTATTAGAAACTTATCTGCAAGACCAAGACTACATCGAACCCACTCCTCATACTTGGGTCGCGGCTGCCCGAATTTATTACGATTTGCAACGACAGGGGTTAACGGTTAGAAGTAGTATTGATTGTTGCATTGCTCAACTGGCGATCGAACATCAGTTCATTTTAATTCATAATGACAGGGATTTTGAGACAATTGCAACGGTGACAAGCCTTAATAGTTTACGCTTTCGACCTGACAATAATTAATTCTCAAGTCTCCTTTAACCCGGTTTCAAGAGCCGATAGTTGAGGATTGTGGGACAGATCCTCTAAGTCACTATCGAGACAGCCAATAAATTCTTTAGCTGCTTCTGCGAATGAAACTTCAGGGGTTTCTATTGTTTTGGGGGCTTTTTGCTGGTGGATAGATTGGTATTCTAAGAATTCTATGAATTCAAGTACCTTTTGCCATTGTTCAGGGGGCAATTGTTGAATTTTTTGGATGGCTATTTCTAGGGTAAGCATGGTTAGTTGGCTTAATGGTCTATGACTATTATAGGGTGGGATGGCCGATCGCCTCTTATCGTTCCCAATTGTGCAACCACTGAAGGAGATTTGCAATCAAATCCGGGTCGCCTTCTAGAAATTATTGCCAAAAAATAGTTAAGAGTTCGGTTTCGGGTTCGTAAAATACTTTTTATTTTTTCAGGTTTTAACTAGGTTTTGTTGGCCGAGTTCCAGGGAGATGCCACTAATGCGATCGTCTCCAGGGCGATAGGATAACACTTCGATGCCAATGGGTTCATTGGTATCTCCATCTTTGAAAAGGATAATATCGTTCCCCAGTTCCGTAGCAATTTGGTTAGGGCGGGGAGATTGCCAAAAAATAGTTAAGAGTTCGGTTTCGGGTTCGTAAAATACTTTTATTTGGGCCATAATTTTGCTCCTGTTTTGATTGCATCAGTTTGGTAAGCTGTAATCAAGTAACCCTCTCCATTTAAACGCCGCGCAACGGCAACGAGCCACCTTTTGGCTTTGAGGGTGCGATAAAATAGCAAGACATCAATATCGCGCTGACTTTGGTAAATGGCCTCGGGTTGATTAAGGGTTTGCTGAATTTCAGTTTCATAATGGGTAATATCGGGATGCTTGATAAGCAGTGTTTGCCAGTAGCTTTCGGTGGTGCGGACGGTGAACCCTAGGGGAGTAGAAACAATAAATTTAACAATTGATTCCATGTTTTAGCTGAAGGCTAGGGTTTGCTGATATTTTAGCGAATTTGAGAACTTGGGGTGAGGGTTCGGAAACCGGGTTTCTTGGTCGCTGCTTAAATCATCTCCTAACCAGGTTTCAATGGCTGATATCAGATTCGGTTGATTGGGGGGAAAGCCTTTTAACGGCGCTTCTAGGGGTTCCTCGGTGAGGAAGGCAACGGCTATTACCCCCGTCAGTTTTTGGCAAAAGGCGATCGCTTCTGGGGTGGGTTGGGTCGGGTGAAAATGTTTGCCCCGCTACCGTAAGAAGGATGGCACGGTGGGGGAGGAGCTTACGGCGTTTTAGGGTTTTGAGGTGGCGGCGCAGTTCGGCGGGGGTGGCGGGTTCGGGGGTCTTCGTCGGGACAGAGTGATTTCCCAAATCAGTTCGCTGAGGGTGAGGGCGATTTCCCGTTCGCGAGTTTCGTTGGCTAGGAGGTCGGCGTTGAGGCAATACATAGGCAGGTGTTGCAGGGATTCCCAGGTGAGGGGAGAGGCGAAAGTTGGTTCTCCCTTATTGGGGGTTTGTTCCGTGACTTCGGGATGGGGGGTGGTGGGGGGATGGTGCCAGGCTTGATAAAATTCGGGATAGGGGAGGTTTTCGGCACAGTTCCAGATGACTTTGTAGCATTTATCGAATCGGTCAAAGTTGTTTTGATAAACTTCATCGCTGAGGCAGTCTTTTAAGGCGGAGACGACCCCTGCATAGTGTTGGGGTGTGGTGAGGATTTTCCCTAAAATCTCGGCTGCGTCACTACGCCTGGAATAATCAGCACCGGCATCCCGTAAGATTTCCACTAAGGCGGCGATCGCCGCTGGTTCCCTGGGGCAATTTTCACTAAACTCAAGGCTGCTAAACTACGGGTGGAATCATCAGCACCAGCATCCCGTAATATTTCCACTATGGCGGCGATC
This sequence comes from uncultured cyanobacterium, assembly GCA_963821735.1. Classification (GTDB taxonomy): domain Bacteria; phylum Cyanobacteriota; class Cyanobacteriia; order Cyanobacteriales; family Laspinemataceae; genus Laspinema. The sequence goes on along the minus strand of CAWGFK010000026.1, from coordinate 7,987 downwards.
GCCTGCTGGTTCCCTGGGGAGATTTTCCCTAACTCAAGGCCGCCGAACTACGGGTGGAATCATCAGCACCAGCATCCCGTAAGCATTTCCTCTAAGGGGCTATTACCTGCTTGTTCCCTGGTGGGGTGATTAGCCCTAAACTAAAGGCTGCGTGACTACGGGTGGAATCATCAGTACCAGCATCCCGTAAGATTTCCACTAAGGGGGCGATCTCCTGCTCGATTCCCTGGGGAGATTTTCCCGAGACTCTTGGCTGCGAACCTACGGATGGCACGGATGGAGGTAGATAGCTACCAGCATCCCGTAAGATTTCCTCTAAGGGGGCGATTGCCTGCTGGTTCCCTGGGGCGATTTCCCCTAAACTCTCGGCTGCTTCCCTACGGGTGACATAATCAGCACCAGCATCCCGTAAGATTTCCTCTAAGGGGGCGATTGCCTGCTGGTTCCCTGGGGCGATTTCCCCTAAACTCTCGGCTGCTTCCCTACGGGTGACATAATCAGCACCAGCATCCCGTAAGATTTCCACTAAGGCGGCGATCGCCTGCTGGTTCCCTGGTGGAGCGATTTCCCCTAAACTAAAGGCTGCTCGCCAACGGGCGGAATCATCAGCACCATCATCCCGTAAGATTTCCACTAGGGCGGCGATCGCCTGCTGGTTCCCTGGTGGAGCGATTTTCCCTAACTCTCGGCTGCTCGCCAACGGGAATTACCAGCACCAGCATCCCGTAAGATTTCCACTAAGGCGGCGATCGCCTGCTGGTTCCCTGGGGCGATTTCCCCTAAACTCTCGGCTGCTAGGCTACGGGTGTCATTACCAGCACCAGCATCCCGTAAGATTTCCACTAAGGCGGCGATCGCCTGCTGGTTCCCTGGGGCGATTGTCCATAAAATCTCGGCTGCTTGCCTACGGGTGTCATTATTAGCACGAGCATCCCGTAAGATTTCCACTAAGGCGGCGATCGCCTTTTGCCTAATTGTTTCACCTAGAACATTTCTCGCACCTTTTGCGATCGGGTCTAAAAAAGTTCGCCATCCTTGTTTTTCAATATTGAAGTGACCAAATCCCCACCTCACCACCTGCCGCACAATCTCATCTGCCAGGGAACAAGCCTTAAATTCATTAATTGCCGCAGCCGCTAGAAAATAGGCTTGATATTGATAAAAATCTCCGACACCATCCTCAAACTCAACCAACGCCCGAATAAAAGCCTCTGTTTATTATCCTCAGCGTAATATCCTACGCCCCAACCACAACAAAATCACTTGCTTCCACTGCGGTTCAAAAATCCGATACCGCTCCCCCTCCACCGGACTATCTCACATGATTCCGAGGCAGAAAATAATCCCAATCCTCCACTGCCAACGCTGCAAAATACTCCTGAAACGTCGCATGATAAAACGTATAGATCTTTTCTCGGAGACTTTCCTCCGCCACTCCTACCTCATTCAACCAACCCAACCGTAATACTAAGGAATCCTCATCGAGTTCTCCAAAATACTCACAGACTAACCGATGAGTTAAGCGAAATCGGCTAGTTTCTGCCTCGAAAGGGATGCCTTCGCCAATGCTCCCAAAGCTGCATTTAACTGTTTCTTTTCCTCTTTTTTCACAGTAAATGCTTTTTTCTTCCACTTATAGATCGCACTCGACAAACTCCGCATACAATTCCGCCATCGTTTCCGGTAGCGCATTCTTCCACTCTTCCAAGTCGCTACATAAGAAGGTTAACCGCAGGGGATTGCGGCATAAATCCTTAATCCGTTCTTTCCCCGCAGCCTGCAACTGTGACCACAACGACTCCGCGTCAACTTCCCACCGGGAAACCACCTCCGGATAAACTCCTGCACTTGTTCATCCTGAAACGGTTGGGTGAGATAGGTTTGAAACCCCTGTAACTGGCTGGGGTTCGCTTGCCACAAATTCAAGCGACAGGTGACAATTATCCGAGCATCTGTCACCCACCCTCGGAATTTTAACCCCTGTAGGTCACTCTGGCTCATCTCATCCAAGCCATCCAACAGTAACCAGACTGCACCCCCTTTAAATTTCTGCTCCCAGTCCGCTTTAATTTCCTCTCTGGACTCTGCCTAATGCCTCTTTGAACCATTTTTGCTCTAAATACTCTCCCAGGGGTTGATTGCCCAATTCGGCCAAGGATACCCAAACCACTAAATCATCGGTTTCCTGTAATAACCAAAAGGCTAATTTCTGGAGTAAGGTGGTTTTTCCCGCCCCCGGTTCCCCAATAATAGCCATCTGTTGCTCGGTGCGTTTGCTAATGACTTCTTGGAGAAACTCCTGATAATCAAAGCGTTTCTCGATGGTTTCTTCCTGACGGGTGAACAAATCTGAACCCTTTTCTGGGTCAATCTCTCGGGGGTGTTTTGGGTTCTGACTCTGTTTCGGTTTCACCAGGGCTAAATCGACAAATAAATCATCATCGATTAAGTTGCGATTCCCATAAACCTGACCTAAAACTGTATTGCTGCTTAAGCGTTTCCGGTCAAGTAACATCCGACGGCAAATATCTTGCCATTCATCGATCGCATATTCCACCGAAAAACCCGCAATCTCTTGACCAATCAGGGTTTTAAGTTGCTCATACCCCGTTTGGGAACTCTCCACAATCAGGATAATACTGCCTTCCTCAACCTTGGTAATGGAGAGGGTTTTATCCTTGAGGAGGTTTTGCAGGGTTTGGGTGATTTCCGTGAGTTGCTGTTGCGCCTGTTGATAGCTTCCCTTCAGTCCTAAAATGCAGCGTTTTAGAGTCGCCGTGAGTTGGGGGGGATGGTTAGGTGCAGGCAGTTTCCCAAAGAAATCTTTCCATTTATCTTGAATAACCTGTAAGTTTTCTTCTTTTTGGGTTTGATGCTTGAGACAGAGAGAAAACTTCCAATATCCTTGATTTTTGGCTGATTCATGCTCTTTAAGAATCCCCAAATCTCGAAGGCAAGCCAGGGCATTTTGAATCAGTTCATCCCTCGCCGTTTCCAAGATAGGTTTCTGGCGATAGGTTTCTAATAAAACCCCTAACTCCTTCTTAGTAATCCCCTTTTCTATCCGCTTAATCTGACCATTGCGCTGTTTTTGCTCAATGATGCCAGACACCCTCAACTCGTCCTCTTTCACCCACTCCAGTTTGAACTGTGCCTTGAGTGGGTCTGGGGGAATCGTGATTTCCTCATCAGCCAGGGCCAACAACGCCGCTACGAAGTCGAGACGGATCGTTAAGTCGTCGGCGCTTTCTCAGACTTGCGGCTTTTGTTGACAGGCTGACCCGATTTTCCCACCATGACGACCCCTCAATAGAAAACTGGTGCTGGTTTGGGGAAACTTGCCCAAACGGGAGAGTTGCCCAAACCAGGTAAAGCTATTGTAGCAAGGATTTCAGGATTTTACCTGTGGGTTTGCTTGGGCAGTAGCCCAAAAACACTGACCTCAGAGACACAAATGAGGTGAGTGATGGACGAGCTACAGGATAAAGTCAAACAACGGGAAGCCTTAGAAAACGCCTATGGTAATTTCGTGGAACCTCAGATTAATCAATGGCTTGAGGTTCAGGTGCAGTCAGTGCCGATTGTTCCGGTGATGTCCGCTCCTTTGGGCTGTGCGTTAGGATGGTTGCTGCTGACAGGGGTTTATTGTTTGTGGATGCGCCGACGGGGAGGAAGTCTTAAGGGGATTGCAAAATATAAATCATCCAAACGTTCGTAGTGACTCCTTCAGGAGTCATCTTTAAACTGAGATCTTGCACCAGTGGCAACACCCGGCGGGGGTTCAAACCCCGCCTAACAGCTAAAGTCGGTTGAAACTGAGATCTTGCACCATTCTCAACAACGAGGGATCTGCGAAGGGGTTTCCATCATCAGAGGATCCCCGTGCTAGGGAAACCCCTTTCGCCTAAACAAGTCTAAGCTGAGTTTTTAATCTAGCCTCGATAAGCTTTTGACCGTGCTAGGGAAACCACTTTCGCCTAAACCCTTGCTATAGCGAGCATTTCACTCGGATGGAGCCAATTGAGTTCCCCAGAGAATCTGTGTGGCCCCAGTTGCCAAAAGGGGGCCACATATGCAAAAAAGAAGACATTGACCTTCCTTGTACCAGAAAGATGGATAGCATTCTGACTCCGGCAATAGCCCTTGTTAACGTTCTGTTAAACATCATGCCATCTATTTACCAAAGAGACAGCATCCAAGCTCTATTTGGACTATTTTTAGAAGGAAATGGATATCCCTTACCCCAACATTGTAAAAACAAGTCGGCTAGTGCGTTAAGTCGCTTTTTGAATCACTATAACTGGTCTACTCGGGCTGTGATTAAAGCGGTCCGAGCAGATATTGTGGCTCAAATTAAAACCTTAACACCAACTGGTCGCCGTCCAATTTTATATCTAATACTTGACATGACGACTCTGGAAAAAGTCGGTCAATTTACGGGACTCAACAATCTGATTCGAGTCTATAACGGTAAACGGGGACTCCATTTACTGGTTCTCTACATATTATTGGGTGAGCGCCGTCTCCCTTGGGGTTTTAAAGTCTATAGAGGAAAAGACGAAACTCCCCCAGTTCAACTAGCTATTCGCCTTTTAAATACTCTCCCCCAATCCCTGAAAACCCGTTTTGAAATCAGGATTTTGGCGGATACAGCTTTTGGAAGTATTGATTTTCTGAAGTGGATAAACCAACATAAAAACTATCATGGTATTGTCGGAATCAGAAAGGATAGACGCTTATCGGATGGTCTAAGGGTATCAGAGGTTAGTAAAAGGGGCCAGCAGGTTGTTCTTCATGGGATAGACTTCCCCGTCACCCTTTCTTGGTATTGGTTTAAACTTGAAAATGGCCAAAAAGAAAAACGCTTTGTTATTTCTACCAAACCTCTTTCAGCCGTCTATATTACTATGTTGGGTAGACGACGGTGGAACATAGAAGGATTTTTTAAAGTCGCCAAACACCGATTTGGTTTGCATCGCTTTGGTCAAGGTACTCTTAAAGGCGTTTATCGTTGGATCATTTTATCCATGATCGCTTACTTACTGGCTCATTATGCCTGTCTATGGTCTGGGTCAACAACTCTCCCTGATTGGGGTGAGGCATCAAAACTAGCAAAAGAAACTTTATTTCCCCGCCTCGTTTTACTTCTGCTACTCATTGAGATAAAGGAAAAAGCATGGATAGCTCGACAACAGGGGTTAGATATCAGGATCACCAGCACTAGGCCCTGTCTGGCTAATTGAGAATGGTGCAAGATCTCAGTTGAAACCGACTGAAAACACCACTGTATCAGACTTGCAGTCGGTTTTTAACCGACTTTAGCTATGAGGCGGGGGTTTGAACCCCCGCCGGTGTTGAGAATAGTGCAAAATCTGAGTTTAAAGAAACCCCTGAAGGGGTTACTACGGAACGTTTTGCAGGTTTTATTTTTGGGAGTTCCCTAACTGATAAAGGCTTGATGTTCTGGGGATGCCAATCCCGCTTGTAGGGTTTCCAAAACGGTAGCGAGATTATTTTGTAACAATTGCGTTCCATTTAACCATAAACCGGGAAACACTCGACTGCACAAAATCCCCTGTTCATTGGGAGAAAGAGACTGATAAACGCCCTTTCCAGATAAAACCAATCTAGTTTTTGGTCGAAGATTTGCCAAACTAGATATTCTTCACCCCATTGCGCCGATAGACCCGTTTTTTATCCCCTAAATCGATCGCCGCACTACTGGCTGCAATTTCCACCACTAATTCCGGATGCCCCTCGGATGTAGCCTTCTGAGGTGAGTTGAGAACTTCCCCCTGGAATCAACAACACTCCATCGGGTTGAAATTCGTTGTCCGAGTCGAGGCGAAGGGTGGGTTCAATACCGATTTCTGTCCGTGGGGTTGCCATTTTATAAGTCCAAAGCAATCCGATTAAATCGGCGTGGGGTTTCGCATGGGTGGTAAACCGCAGGGGTGATGCCATATAAACGACTCCTTCAATTAATTCGGCTTTCTGATCCGTAGGCATGGCGGCGTAACGTCGCTCAAATTCTCGGTAGCTGAGGCGATCGCCATTTTCCAAGGGCGGATAGATTTGAGGTTGAAGTTGCATAGTTAGTATCGACCAGAAACTAGGGGACGGTTTGATTATAGCGATTCGGTGATGAGATAGGGTCAAACTGGATGTTTCGGGTTGATTCAGGACTTACCCATGAGCCCGGTTTCTGTAGAGGCGTTTCGCGAATTGCCCCTACATTGAGGGTCTGTCCTGCAAAAATGCGTAGGTTCTGTGATGGGTGGATCGGTGGGTTCTTCATAGAGGATGAGGGCGATTCTTGTTCCGAGACGCTTCGCGATCGCCTGGTTGCTGAGTTCACTTCGCAGCAGGGGTGAAAATTCGGCATTTGATTCTGTTAATATGAATTTTTGGGAAAATTTAGTTACAATCTGTAGTAACAGTCAAGGCATGGAATTTGAATAAAATGAAAAAACGTCCTTAAAACCTCCGCAAACATGGCATTGATTTTATTGATATTTCCCTTGGTTTTGAGGGAGATATCGTAACGATTGAAGATAACGAATTCAATTATGGAGAGCAAGGATTTGTGACTTTTGGCTTGTTTTAAGGGCGAGTAATCGCTGTTGTCCATACAGACAAAGAAGAATGTATTCGGATTATTTCTGCGAGAAAAGCTACTAAATATGAACAACAAATTTATTTCGAGCAACTCTCAAACTGACTGGAACCGCTTAGACAGGATGACTGATGAAGAAATTGATTTGTCTGACTGTCCAGAAATTACGCCGGAAATGGTTGCTAAGGCAGTGGTTAGGCGAGGTTTACCTAATTCTCAAACGAAAATACAAGTCACTTTAAGTATTGATAGTGATGTTTTGGAGTGGTTTAAATCTCAAGGTCAGAGTTATCAGACTGAGATTAATCGTTTACTGCGATCGGATATGGAAGCCCAGCAATAGTTTCTTGGTTTTGATTCGCAATCCGGGTTCTTATCAAAATCTCTAAAACCCGGGTTTTTAAAGGTTCAAAGGTTGAGTGAGTGATGCTATGCTCTAATTAATCAAAGAACCCAATGACTGATTAAGCACAAAAACGGATTATGAACTTAACGAATGACTTGCTAAACCGCATCACTCAAATTCCTGGTCAATGTGGGGGTCGTCCCTGTATTAGAGGGATGCGAATTCGAGTTACCGATATTTTAGAATGTTAGCGGAAAATGTTAGCGTTACTGAAATTTTAGAAGATTTTCCGATTTAGAACTCGCAGATATTCAAGCTTGTCTAGTCGTTTGCAGCAAGACATACTGATTTTCCTAGACTAACTGCATGAAGATTTGGGTCGATGCTCAACTTCCACCTACGCTGGCAAATTGGCTGACAGAAACCTTGGTTTAGGAAGCGAGTTCATTGCGAGATTTAGGGCTTGCGGGATGCTCAAAATATTGAAATTTTTGAAGCAGCACGGGCTGAAAATGTGGTGATTATGACGAAAGATAGTGATTTCATTGACTTGGTATGTCGTTTAGGATCGCCTCCTCAAATTTTATGGCTAACTTGTGGCAATGTCACTAACCGTAACTTGCGACAATTGTTGATGGCAACTTTGCCGAATGCATTAGAACAATTGCGGCAAGGAGAAATGATTGTGGAAATTACGAATACTCCTTAGAAGAACGAGCAATGATGGTCAAATGTAATTTTTAAAAAGCCGCTTTTTTATGATAGCCCGTGCAGACGGCTTTTTTCTTATTCTTGACCGAGGGCAGTTGGAGACACCCGACCCGGCCCCTCCCCTTGGCAAAGTAGGGCTGTTTGATCGTACTTTTCCTTACCCCGTAAGCGTTACAGCCCAAGGGTTTTCGGCCTTATTTCCTACTTTTAAGTTAAAAATTAGGAAATAACGGCTGCATCCCCTGCCAGATAAAGCTTACTAAAAGCAAAAAAGTAATTTGACCTTGAGAATGAAACAGCCCTACCCCTTGGCA
>CAWGFK010000025.1:0-256484 GCA_963821735.1 uncultured cyanobacterium | reverse complement strand
CGGAACGAACTGGAAGAGTCTTTTGTTGCCCCTCGCACTCCGATTGAAGAAATGTTAGTCAGTATTTGGAGTAACATACTATCAATTGACTCGGTGGGCATTCACGACAATTTCTTTGAACTGGGCGGACATTCCTTATTAGCCACTCAAGTAATTTCCAGAGTGCGGGATACCTTGACGGTTGAATTACCCCTCCGCACCTTGTTTGAAGCACCCACTGTTGCTGGATTAGCCGAGCGAGTTGAGAATTCGCTGAAAAACGGACAATCGGTAGAAGTTCTGCCTCTCGTACCAATTCCAAGGTCAGAGTCCATCCCATTATCCTTTGCTCAAGCTCGGTTGTGGTTTTTCGACCAGTTACAGCCAGATAGTGCGTTTTACAACATTCCCTTGGCGTTACGTTTGAGTGGTCAGCTTAATATAGCCGCTTTAGAAAACAGCATCAACGAAATTATCCAGCGGCATGAAGCCTTACGCACCAACTTTGCGACGGTAGGAGGTCAGCCTATTCAGGTCATCGCCTCAAATCCCAATTGGGAGCTACAAGTAGTGAGCTTGTTGCACTTAACAGAAAATGAGAGAGAAGCTGAAGCACAACGATGGGTAAATGAAGAAGCGAATCGAGCTTTTAACTTGGAGCGAGAGTTTTTGCTCAGAGGTTTGGTGTTGCAACTAGGCGAAACCGCATACGTCTTACTGTCTACCATGCACCACATTATTTCTGATGGGTGGTCGTTGGGCGTGTTTGTGCAGGAGTTAGCAGAACTTTACAAAGCCTTCTGCATGGAAAATCCTCTAGTTTTACCCTCATTGCCAGTACAATATGCCGACTTTGCAGTTTGGCAGCAGCAGTGGTTATCTGGAGAAATACGGGTTCAGCAGACTTGACTACTGGAAGCAACAACTATTGAACGCCCCAGCATTGTTAGAATTGCCCGCAGACAGACCGAGACCAGCAGTTCAAACCTTCCGGGGAGGATATTACCGTGCAGCCCTTTCGCAGGAATTGAGCGTGGCACTGACGGCTTTAAGCAAGAGAGCAGGAGTTACTCTGTTTATTGCCCTTTTGGCGGCGTTTCAGACCTTGCTCTATCGCTTATCCCGGCAAGATGATATCGTAGTGGGTACCCCTGTAGCGAGTCGCAACCGACAGGAAATCGAAGGATTAATTGGTTTTTTTGTCAATACCTTAGTCCTGCGTACCGACCTTAGCTGCAACCCTACTTTTGAGCAGTTACTCAACGAGTCCGGGAAGTGGCGCTCGGAGCTTACACCCATCAAGACCTGCCTTTCGAGCAGTTAGTAGAGGTATTGCAACCAGAACGTTCTTTAAGCTATACGCCTCTGTTTCAGGTGATGTTTGCCCTTGACGATGCTTTGGTTCCTATTCTCGAACTGCCTGAGTTAACGATAAGTTCTTATCCAGTGGAAATCGGCACAGCCAAATTTGACTTGACCCTATCAATGGAGAATACCGCTTCTGGATTGATAGGAGTGTGGGAATACAATACCGACTTGTTTGATGAGTCTACCATCGCTCGAATAGCCAAGAATTTTCAGACTTTGCTCGAAGGTATTGTCGTCAATTCCAAACAAAAGATTTCAGAATTGCCCCTGCTGACAGAAACGGAGCGACATCAGATATTAGTCGAGTGTAACAATACTTGGGCTGAGTATCCCCAGGATAAGTGTATCCACCAGTTGTTTGAGGAGCAAGTTGAGCGATCGCCCAACGCGGTGGCTGTGGTGTTGGAAGGAGAACAACTCACCTATCGAGAGTTGAACGTAAAAGCCAAGCAGTTGGCACACTACCTGCGATCGCTAGGAGTCGGTCCAGAAGTATTAGTGGGCATCTGTGTAGAGCGATCCCTCGAAATGGTAATCGGTTTATTGGGCATCCTCAAAGCAGGTGGTGCTTATGTCCCACTCGACCCCAATTATCCCTCCGAGCGCTTGGCTTTCATGCTAGAAGACTCGTCCGTTCCCGTGCTGCTGACTCAACAGAAGCTAGTGGAGAAACTTCCTCCAAATTCGGCTCGTGTTGTCTGCTTGGACTCAGACTGGGAAGAAATTGCTGCCTACAGCGAGAAAAACCCTAACAGCACAGTAAGGCCCCAAAACTTGGCTTACGTTATCTACACATCTGGTTCTACAGGCAAACCCAAAGGCGTTTTAATCGAACACAGATCGCTCGTTAACTACACAACAGTTATCAGTGCTGAATATGGCATCAGAGAAGCGATAATGCTACGCATCGCTGTCGCGATCGCATTCTACAATTTTCCTCAATTAGTTTTGATGTCAGTGCCGAAGAAATTTATACCAGCCTTACATCGGGCGCAACATTGGTCTTGCGTACTGATTCCATGCTGGACTCCCTTGAGGGATTTTTACAGAAGTGCAACAATTGGGAAATCACCGTTCTGGCAATTCCTACAGCCTACTGGCACGAACTTACCACCTTCTTGAGTCAAGAAAAAGTTGCCCTTCCTCCATCATTGCGATTAATCATCATAGGTGGAGAAAAAGCATTACCGGAACGACTGAAAACTTGGTTTGAGTGTGTGGGGCAGCAAGTTCGTCTGGTAAATAATTATGGCCCGACGGAAACCACTGTGGGAGCCACAATCTACGAGTTATCCGCAGCCGACGTCACATTGAGGGAGTTGCCGATCGGTCGTCCCATTGGGAATGTTCAGACCTACATCTTAGATGGGAACCGACAGCCCTTACCCATAGGCGTTCCGGGAGAATTGCACATCGGCGGCGCTGGTTTGGCACGGGGATATCTCAATCGTCCTGAGTTAACCGATGAGCGATTCATTCCCAACCCCTTTAGTGACTCTCCCAGCGATCGCCTGTACAAAACTGGAGACTTAGCCCGCTACCTGAGCGATGGCAATATCGAATATGTGGGTCGGATAGATGACCAAGTGAAAATTCGCGGTTTCCGCCTAGAAATAGGAGAAATCGAGGCAGCACTCAGTCAACATCCCAACTTGCTCTCTGTCGCAGTTGCGCTTCGAGAAGATATTCCCGGCCAAAAAAGCCTAGTGGCCTACATTGTCACCGTTCAGGAGTCAGCACCCACTGTTAGCGAACTGCGCGACTTTCTTAAACAGCAGTTGCCCGATTACATGATTCCCAACGCTTTCGTTAGCCTACCGGCACTGCCGATAACACCCAATGGCAAAGTAGATCGCCGGGTGTTGCCAGCACCAGATATCAATAGTTTGATTCAAACATTAGAGTTTGTCGCTCCTCAAACTCCAACAGAAGAATTAGTAGCATCTATCTGGGAAAAGGTTTTGGGAGTAGAGCAAGCAAGTGTCAACGATAATTTTTTTGAATTAGGTGGGCATTCGTTACTCGCGACTCAAGTCGTTTCCCAATTGAATTCTAGTTTAGGGCTGCATCTCCCTCTGTCTAAGCTGTTTGAGTTGCCAACGGTAGCCAGCCTTTCTAGCTACATTGATGCCACACTTTGGACAAGCGAAAACATCGAAAATATTAATACAAGTGACGAAAGAGAGGAATTTGAACTGTAATGGATATAGTTGAGTTCGTAAATTATTTACGCAAGCTGGATATTAACCTGTTTCTCGAAGGCGATCGCCTGCGGTGCAACGCTCCTCAAGGTGCTATCACCGCTGAACTGAAGTCAGAAATGAGCGGAAGGAAAGCGGAGATAATCTCCTTTTTGCAACAAGCCAATATTCAAACCACTACTACGGCGATCGCGCCAATATCCAGAACAGAACAAAACAGCTTTCCTCTTTCCTTTGCCCAACTGGGACTCTGGTTCCTCGACCAATTACAGCCCAACAGTTCGTTTTACAATATCCCCTTGACCTTGCGTCTGAGGGGTCAGCTTAATATAGGGGCTTTAGAAAGCAGCATCAACGAAATTATCCAGAGGCATGAAGCCTTACGCACCAACTTTGCGACGGGAGAAAGTCAACCCGTCCAAGTTATTGCCTCAAGTCTCAATTGTCAGATGCAAGTAGTTAACCTGTTATACCTGCCTGAAATGAACGAGAAAGCGAGGCTCAACGATGGGTAAATGAAGAAGCGAATCGGCCTTTTAACCTGGAGCGAGAGCCTTTATTTCGAGTCACGTTGCTCCAGTTAGATGAAACAGAATACGTCTTGCTATTCACCATGCACCACATTATTTCTGATGGGTGGTCGTTGAGCTGTATTGTAAAAGAACTAATAGAACTTTACAAAGGCTTTTCACTGGAAAGCATCCAGTTTTACCCTCGTTGCTAGTACAATATGCCGACTTTGCAGTTTGGCAACGGCAATGGTTAGCGGGAGAAATACTCGAAAACCAGCTTGACTACTGGAAGGAACAACTCTCAAACACCCCGGATTTATTAGAATTGCCCACCGACCGACCGCGAACGGCGATTCAAACCTTCCAGGGAAGACATTACCATGCAGTTTTTCCCCAGGAATTGAGCGCGGAACTTACTGCCTTGAGTAAGCGAGCGGAAGTCACTCTGTTTATGACGCTTTTGGCGGCGTTTCAAACATTGCTTTACCGCTTATCTCTGCAACATGATATCGTAGTCGGTACGCCATTAGCAGGCCGTAACCGGCGGGAAATTGAAGGGTTAATTGGCTTTTTCGTCAATACCTTAGTGCTGCGTACCGACTTGTCAGGTTCCCCCAGTTTTGAGCAGTTACTCGGTAGAGTCCGGGAAGTGACTTTGGGAGCCTATACCCATCAAGATTTACCCTTCGAGCAGTTGGTAGAGATATTACACCCAACACGAGACTTAAGCTACACACCTTTGTTTCAGGTGATGTTTTCCCTCGACGAAAATTTAGTGCCTGTAATGGAACTGCCTCAATTATCGATAAGCTCTTATCCAGTGGAAACCAACACGGCCAAGTTTGACTTGGGCTTATCAATAGAGAATACCGCCTCTGGATTAATAGGAGTATGGGAATACAATACTGACCTGTTTGATGAGGCCACCATATTTCGGATGGCGGGACATTACCAGATTTTGCTGGAAGGAATTGTCGCCAATCCCAAACAGAAAATTTCAGAATTGCCCCTGCTGACACCCACAGAGCGCCACCAGCTCTACGTCGAGTGGAACGACACTTTGACTGAGTATCCACAGGATAAGTGCATCCATCAGTTATTTGAGGCGCAGGTTGAGCATTCACCGGACGCTGTAGCAGTGGTATTTGAAGGAGAACAACTCACCTATCAAGAGTTAAATGCAAAGGCAAATCAGTTAGCGCACTACCTGCAAGGTTTGGGCGTAGGGCCTGAAGTATTGGTTGGCATCTGTGTAGAGCCTTCCTTTGACACAGTTGTGGGAATTCTGAGCGTCCTTAAATCCGGTGGTGCTTACGTTCCGCTCGACCCCGCGTATCCTCAAGAGCGCTTGGCTTTTATGCTGGAGGACTCCTCGGTGCCGGTTCTACTCACTCAAAAGAAACTGGTTGAGAATCTGCCTCCACACTCTGCAAGGATCATTTGTTTGGACTCTCAATGGCAAGAAATTGGCTTTCATAGCAAGGAAAACCCCAGCAGGACAGTAACGCCGGATAACCTGGCTTACGTTATCTACACTTCAGGCTCTACAGGAAAACCTAAAGGCGTGTTATTAGCACACTCTGGGCTGTGCAATCTAGCCAGGGCACAAAGCAAGCTATTCAACGTAGGCTCAAACAGTCGAATTCTTCAGTTTGCCTCGTTTAGCTTTGATGCCTCGGTTTCGGAAGTTGTCATGGCTTTGATATCGGGAGCAACACTGGTATTAGCAAAGCGGGATTCTTTAATGCCGGGGCCTGCTTTGACAGGGCTGCTGCGCGAGGAGGCCATCACCACTATTACCCTACCCCCGTCAGTTTTGGCGGTTCTGCCTCCCGAAGAGTTTCCAGCATTGCAGACAATTATTGTAGCAGGAGAAGCCTGTCTTCCTGACCTCGTGGGACGTTGGGCATCAGGGCGTCAGTTTTTCAATGCTTATGGGCCAACAGAAGCCACCGTCTGCGCCACTGTTGGCCTTTGCAGTGACGGCAGTCGAAAACCTCTCATTGGGCGTCCCATTGCCAACACCCAAATCTATATTCTCGACCCTCACAACCAACCCGTTCCCATCGGTGTTCCTGGAGAACTCCACATTGCGGGTGTGGGACTCGCCAGAGGTTACCTCAACCGTCCCGAGTTGACTGATGAGAAATTTATTCCTAACCCCTTTAGCAATGAACCGGGTTCGCGCCTTTACAAAACAGGGGACTTAGCCCGTTATCTCCCCGATGGTAACATCGACTTTCTTGGTCGCATCGATAATCAAGTAAAAATTAGAGGTTTTCGTATCGAGTTGGGAGAAATTGAAGCGGTACTCGCAGAACATCCGAATGTGCGGGAAGTTGCAGTTATTGACCGAGAAGATACACCTGGAAACAAGCGTCTCGTGGCTTATATGGTCTCCAACCTCATCCCCGATCGCATCCCTTATCACAGTAAATGCGAACTAGAACTAGACGGTAACGCGCTCAAAATTGAGACACAGGATATCTCCAGGGGCGGCGTTGGTCTAGTGGGGGTACCAGTTCTTGATAAAGGTAGCAGTGTCCGCCTGCACCTGCAATTGCCTGGGGAGGAAGAACTTTGCTGGTTTTCTGGGGCAGTCGTTTGGTCGCATCCCCCACAGGCTGGGATTCGGTTTCAGCTTATGCCTTACGAACAGGCTCAAGTTGACCGAAGCACAGCCTATCAGTTGGATAATCAAGAGTTGTGGAAAATTTTGCAGCGCACTGTGACTCGCAACCTACGCGGGTACTTGAAGCAAAAACTGCCCGACTGTATGATACCGAGCGCCTTTGTACTGATGAAAGCGCTGCCGCTGACACCGAATGGCAAAATAGACCGTCGCGGTCTACCAGCACCCGATAGCTTCCACAACGAACAGGAAGATAAATTTGTTGCTCCTCGCACCCCGACTGAAGCAAAACTGGCAGCTATTTGGGTTGAAGTCCTGGGATTAAAAAGGGTTGGCATCAATGATAATTTCTTTGAATTGGGGGGACACTCCCTGCTGGCAACCCAAATTATGTCTCGCATCCGGCAATCTTTTGCGATCGAACTTCCCCTACGCCACTTATTTGAAGCCCCTACTATTGCTTCTCTAAGCAAGGCAATAGATACTGCACGTTCTGGTGGTTTGCACCAGCAATCTTCTAACAGTAAGGCAGTTGATGTTCTAGCCCGTTCTTTATCCGCACAGAAAACCTACATACCAATTTCTTTTGCACAAGAGTATGTATGGAAGTTTCAGCAGTTATATCCCGGCAGTTGTGCTTACAATAGTCCCACTGCCTTATGTTTGAGGGGAAATATCTCTCCGGAAGTATTGGAAAAGAGCATCAATGAAATTATCCGCCGTTATGAAATTCTGCGAACTAACTTTACTGTGATAGATGAACGACCCATCCAGGTAATTTCTTCATCTGTGACCGTTCCATTAAAGATAGTAAACTTACAAAATATACCACCCTATCAGCGAAAATATGAAGCAGAAAAACTTACCGCACAGGATTTTCAGTATCAGTTTGATTTAGCCTGTGAACCCTTAATCAAGGCCACCTTGCTACGGCTTAATCCACAGGAGCATTGGCTGCTAATAACGATGCACCATATCATCACAGATGGTTGGTCTTATGGAATCTTCTTACAAGAGATAGAAACGATTTACAATGCTTTCTCAAACGGTTTGCCTTCTCCCTTAAGTGAAGTGTCATTGCAGTACGCAGACTTTACCCTTTGGGAACGCCAGTGGTTAACCGAAGATGTACTGCAAAAGCAACTTGATTATTGGTTACAAAAATTAGCTAACATTCCAGCATCACTGAATCTTCTACCTGTAGGACAGCCACAGGTAAGTTCCGATAGCCAACGCGCATCTTCCTATTCCCTAGTTCTGGGCGAAACTCTTGTCGCATCAATCAAAGCCTTAAACCGTTCCAAAGGAGTAACCATCTTCGCCATTCTAATTGCAGCCCTAAAGCTACTCTTGTACAAAATTTGCGGAAACAGTGATATCCTGATCTTAGCAACCACTGCTAATCGGTTAACCCCTACATCGAAAAAATGCTGGGTTGCTTTATCAATGACGTGCTTATACGCTCCCGGGTTGAGAATTCTCAAACGGCACTTATGCTTTTAGAGCAGGTTAACCAAACTGTTACCGAAGCAATTGCTCATCAGGAAATTCCCTTCCAAAGAGTCCTCAAAGCTGTTAAGGAAATCAGCCCCATAGAATCGCTTCGTACTGTCAGCGTTAGTATGGTTCCGCCAGTCGTTTTGGAGAATCAGAGATCGAGTGGAAAAACATCTCAGTTCCCATAGAAAGCGAACTTTGGGAGAAACAGCATTTCCCTATCGAACTTTACATTAATTTTAGAGGAGAGGATTCTAGTGCGATTGAAATGGGTACTTTTTACAGCAAAATTGGTTTTAGTCAGCAAACGATTGAGCTAATGTTTAGTGACTATCAGGAAATCTTACAGAAGATTGTTGATCCCCAGAAACTCAGATTGATTTATTTGAGGCTTCTGAAGACAAATGTTTTTCGGTACTTAGCAAACTAAATTTTGAGTAAAGTGCTAAATACTTGGTTAATGTCCCTTAATTATCTTAGAGGTAAACTCAATTATGAACCCAAATAATTATAAATGGATCATTCCATCTCGCCGTACCTCGCCATCTATTGACCAAGAGCGAGAAGATTGGGATGAAGACCACGAAGATTATTCAAAAAACATTTTCAGTGTAACGCAAGATCCTGCAATTTGCCAAACTCTTATCCATCCTTCTAGTCAGGTCACTGACTATAATATTCCTGATTCACCCGAAATTCAATTCTGATTCCAGGTTGTGGCTCTGAAATTTATCTTCAGGAGACATTACTGAAATTTTGTCCTCATATTGGGGCGGTTTATTGTACAGATTTATCACCAGTAGCAATCAAAAAAGCCCAGACGAAATGGCAGCAATCTGATTCAAATGACAGGCTCAACAATTCACCTTTACATTTTGAGTGTATAGACTCTACTAAAATTACTGAACAGAAGCCCGCTTGGAAGAATAAGTTTGATTACATCTTAATTGTTAATTCAGTTCTTTCTCTTGAAGATGAATTAAATCGCGAAATGCTAAAAGAGTTCTTTAAGGTTCTCAAACCGGGCGGAAAGCTTTACGGATTTTTTCCAACCGTTTTTTGCCTATTAGAAATTGCTCATTTGTATCCAGATAAAGCTCACTGGATAACTAGCGGTGGAATTAATATACCTGAGAGTGCTTCTTACCCGCCCGACGGAAAAAATGGACAGATACATTATACGCCGTTGCGTTTGAATCGAATTTTCAAGGAAGTAGGATTCAAACGGTTGAGCTTTGAGATTTATTTCGGGGATTCAGATATTTTAATCAATGCGCTCAAAGAGTATGAAGGCATTGACGATCCAGATATTTTTTCGTGGGAATTTTTAGTGAGGCTAGAGAAAGAAGTCACTCGGAACTAGCCGCTCAATAACACCCAGAAATTAGACCTCATGCTTAGGCTTAAAAATCTCCGACTTTTTATAGTTGGAATGCGCGTTTTCCTTATAGTCTGGTTCGGACAACTAATATCCCTAATTGGGTCGGGTCTGACTAACTTCGCATTGGGAGTGTGGGTGTACCAGCGCACGGGTTCAGTCACCCAATTTTCGCTAATTTTGTTATTTGGTCTGCTCCCCAGTATCGTAGTTTCCCCAGTAGCTGGGGCAATGGTTGACCGATGGAACCGACGATGGTGCATGATTCTATCGGACTCGGGCGCTGGTGTAACCACAGTGGCGATCGCCCTATTACTCATTGCTGGCAACCTTCAGCTTTGGCACATCTATCTTGCGGTTGGTCTTAGTTCCGTCTTCAAAGCCTTCCAGTTACCCGCCTACACTGCTTCGACCTCTTTATTAGTACCGAAAGAACAGTTACCTCGCGCCAATGGGATGGTGCAATCAGCACAAGCCTGCGCCCAACTCCTCTCGCCCCTGTTGGCAGGGGTCTTGCTTGGAATTATCCAGCTTGAAGGTGTGATTTTAGTTGACTTTGCAACTTTCCTATTTGCCCTCACCACGTTATTGTGGGTTCGCTTTCCGGATACTAAGACTGATGCCATTCCAAAAGAGGAAAAAACTTCTCTCTGGCAAGAGGCGATGGAAGGCGCGACTTATATTTTTGGTTGCCCCGGACTTTTAGCCTTGCTAATTGTATTCGCGCTAGGCAATTTTGTTGCCGGAACGGTTGAAGCTTTGCTCACCCCCTTGGTACTATCATTCACCTCTGTCACTGTTCTTGGAACCATTCAATCTATGGGTGGTGCGGGGATGCTAGTTGGCAGTGTAGCTATCAGTATTTGGGGGGGAACTAAACCGCTCATCCGGGGCATTTTTGCTTTCGACATTCTCGCTCATTTGTGTATCCTAGCATTGGGATGGCGTACTGACGCCACACTTTTCTCATTAGCTATGTTTTTATTTTTTTTCAGCGTACCTATTATCAATAGCTCGGTTTTTACCATTTTGCTCCGAAAAGTGCCTCCGGCTATTCAAGGCCGGGTCTTCGCTACAATGCAAGCGATCGCTCTCTCCTGTATCCCTCTGGCTTATGTTATAGCAGGCCCTCTAGCAGATCGCATCTTTGAACCTCTCATGGCGGCTGACGGGTTACTCGCTGGAAGCATCGGACAAATCCTTGGCGTGGGTCCAGGTCGCGGGATTGGTCTCCTATTTATTACGATGGAAATTATCGCCATATTGGTAACAGTTTCCATTTACCGCTATCCTCGCTTGTGGTTTATAGAACGCGAGTTGCCCGATGTGATTTAGTGAGGGTTCAGAAACCGGGTTTCTCCAATAAATCTTGGCTGTTGTCGCCCAAGTTATCGCCGAAACCCGGTTTCTTTTGCCGCCAGAAACTTGGCTTTTTTAAACAAATATAAGCGAAAATTTTAACGCGCCCATGCGCTGAACACAACTGTTCCACTATTCCGAATTTTGATTCTCGCCGATGAGGGAAACAGCCTCCACTACAGGTGCATCCGGCCATAATTTCCCGCTTTCCTCATCCTCTGCTAACCCATGACTGCCATAATACCACTCTGGATTTACATTCAGCCGGAGCCTTTGAGGGTGAATCTCCGTGATATCATTAAATCCCCCTTCATATCCCGCCACCACTACTCGGGTTTCTGGGTCAAACTGCGATAAAATATTAATTAATTCCCTGGCATTCATCGGCTGATTAAACCTCTAATTCACTCACCAGGATAATTGTCATTTCTGTTACCCGCCTCAGTTGCCCATCATTGGTTAAAAACGCCTGACAGCCCACTATTAAAATAGATGCGGGTCACCCCTGCCAAAGCATCTTCAATCTTCATATTTGCTTTCCAATAGGCGATCGCGATGTTGTTGTGCTTCCCCCCGTACCTCATTAACCCAATCTTGAGCATCCCGCCCCTCTAGTAAATTGGGCGCTATCCCCCTAAACTCACTCAGCTTGTGTTTTTTCGGTTTAACCGTTTGCCGCTTCAATTGCTCCGTTGCATGGCTAATCACCTCCAATTGTTCATCTGGGTTCAGTTGCTCAATTTCCCGTAACACTTGCGCTAATAACGGACTCATAACTCCAACCTCCTGAGATTTTCCTAACTCGGTGCTTCTATAGCAATCCTAAATGATTTGTAACATTTCTTACTCCCCTCTCCCGTTCTGGGAGAGGGGTTGGGGGTGAGGGTCTTCTCCAACTGATTTAGGACTGCTATAGTTTAGCAATTGCCTCCACCGTTGCATCCATCTGGTTTATTAATTTAGCCAATTCTCTAAATTCAATCCCTCAAATATCAACAAATCCCTATCATTAGAAACTAGGGTTAAACCTTTAACAATAGCGGTTGCTGCAATCAACATATCTTTGGACCCCACCCTAACCCTCCCCTTGCCAAGGGGAGGGAACCGGATCGGATAAAGAGGGCCGATCGCCCTGGTGACTCTGGCCCATTCCCGAAACGCTTTAACCCATTCTTCTGGAGTGGCGGTTTCATAAAAAGGACGCTCTTTTCCTGACCCTGAGTTTTGCTCCTGCTGTGCTTTGAGCTTCTCCTTTAAAAGCGATCGCTCCTCTGGAGAAAGAGATTGAACGACTTGCGCTAAAGATTCCACTAATTTAATATTCATACATTCTCCTGTCATGCTGTGGTATGGAGCAGAAACCGGGCTTTTTTGGCTGACGCTGCATGGAATATGGAGGCCGATCGCCGCAATTTTAGCCCCTCACTTCAGAGCGATCGCATCTCCATCGGATGCACTGCCGTTAGTTCCGCATACCGGGCAAAATCCTTGACATTAAACGTCAGAATATGAGTCAATCCATGCACCAACATCGCCGCCACCAACCTCGCATCATGGACATTAACTCCCCTCACCCCATAACTCAGCACCAACCGTTCCCACTCAGAATAAATAGCTAACGTATCCGGTAACAGCAAAAAAAGCCCTTTTAACCGATTGACTTCGGCAGCGGCTTCCCCTGGGGTATGCCCTAACCCATTTTTGTCCGCAGGGCGGGTGTAAACATTCCAAAACTCAATTAAATTTTGGGGAATGATACAAACATCTCCCCCTTGAGCGAGCAGAATATTTGTCGCTGTTACCGCATCGGCGTGCATGGAATGGGTAGGGTCCGCACTCCGCAACAGAATATTAGTATCAATCAAAAATGACATTAACCCCTTTCTCCGTAAATGCTTTCTCGGCTAATGGCTTCATCGGATAAATAGGGCTGATTGCGCGGGTGACTCTCAGCCCACTCCCGAAACGCTTTGGCCCTTTCTGCTGGAGTGGCGGTTTCATAAAACGCTTTGGCCCTTTCATAAACGGTTTCATACAAAGGACGCTCTTTTCCCTCGGCTGAGGTTTGGTCCTGGTGTGCTTTGAGCTTCTCCTCCAAGAGCGATCGCTCCTCTGGGGAAAGTGATTGAACCACTTGGGCTAACGATTCCACTAATTTAATGTTCATAACTTCTCCTATGGCTTAGAAACCCGGTTTCTTATATCAATCTTAGCTAATACAAAATCCGGTTGATCAAAATAGGTTTTCTGTTTTAGCCCGCGCAGGCACCGCGAACGTCCGCGTTTTTCCCCAGGCTTTCTACGCGGAACGCTACGCGAACAGCCTGCGGGTTTTTACAGACCTTTGACAATTGGATGGAGTATTACTGCGAGTTCGGCTGTTTCTCCCGCATTTCTCCCCCTGCCAACGCTTCCCCAAACAAAGAAAAGAAGACCCGATCGCTCGCGCCTTCTTTTCTAAATTTATTCCGATTTTAAGACTGCAACTTAACGGGATAATTCAACTCTAAGCGGCCAAATGTTGCTCAACAACTTGCACTAAATTTTCCGGTCCAATAATTCGCCAAGTCCGCTGTTGCTGCTTCTACCATCACCCGAATCAAGGGTTCCGTACCCGAAGCGCGCACTAAAATCCGACCCCGATCGCCCATTGCTGCTGTTGCACGGTCGATCGCAATTTGCACGGGTTCGCAACTTTCCCAATCCATCCGGCGATCGCGGTCTTCTACTCGCACATTTCGTAACAATTGCGGATAAGTCTGGAAACTCTCATCCACCATCTGCGCCAGGGAACCGCCATTTTGTCTAACAACCGTTGCCAGATGAATCGCCGTCATCACCCCATCTCCGGTTACCCCATAGTGACGACAGAGGATATGACCGGATTGTTCACCGCCTAACATCGACCCGGTACGCAGCATTTCTGCATGAACGTGCTGATCGCCGACGGGAGTTCTGAGGAGTTTACCTCCCAATTTTTCCCAGGCCCGTTCAAACCCTAAGTTAGACATTACCGTAGCAACAATCGTCGAATCCGGGAGTTGACCGGACTGTTCCAGGGTATGTCCCCACAAATATAGAATATAATCCCCATCAATCGGGCGGCCTCTATCATCCACCCCTAAGACGCGATCGGCATCGCCATCAAAGGCAAACCCCATATCGGCATTGTAAGCCTTGACGGTGGATTGCAGGACATCCAGATGGGTGGAACCGCAGCCGACATTAATCCGATCGCCATCGGGGCGATCGTGCAAGCAGATAATTTCAGCCCCCAATGCCTTAAACACCTCCGGGGCCAACATCGCCGCTGCACCCCAGGCCAAATCTAAAACAATCCGCATTCCCTGTAATGGCAATTCCTCAGTCCCATTACCATAAATCAACGGCAGTTGCAACGCTTTCGCATAATCCGCCACTAACTCGGGCCTATAATACTGATGTCCCCAGGCCCCTGTCAAACCGGCCAAGTCCATCTGCCCTCGGATCCCGGCTTCAATCTGCTTCTGCACCGCCCCGAGTAGCTTCGTCCCATCGGATCCAAAAAACTTAATTCCATTATCCCCCGGGGGATTGTGACTCGCCGAAATCATCACCCCACCAATGGCCTCAGAAACGCTCGTCAAGTAGGCCACGCAGGGGGTCGGACATAATCCCAAATTCCAGACCTCTAACCCTGCCGAGGTCAGCCCCGCAGAGAGGGCCATTGCTAACATATCGCTAGAATTGCGAGAATCTTGTCCTAAAATAATCGGACCCGTTGTCCCACTTTGGGCTTTCAGGACCTGACCGGCCCAAAATCCGACCTGCAAGGCGAGGGGTGCATTCAGAAAATCTCCCACTCGTCCGCGAATTCCATCGGTCCCAAATAAAGGAGTATTCGGCAGGTAAATTCCCGTTTCTACCAGGGAAAGGCGATTAATGACTTCTTTACCCCCACTGGGTTTGGGGTTTTGTACCGATTTAGACCCATTCACCCCGGCGAGGGTTAAGGATGAGCCGTTTGATCCAGAGCCTTGCGTCCAGGCTGGAGTTGTTACCATAATTTTATTCACTCCACACACACCAAAATAATAGATTCACTGTGGAGAATAGCATTTCCACAGAAATATCCTACTAAATCAAGCGTAAAAAGCTGAAATCCGGAGTTCAGCCGGTTCAGCGTCTCCAGATAGAAGGATCAGGGATGAATTTTCAGGATTTTTTTTCATCCTTGAGCGTTCATCTTTCAAAGATAGTCAAAGATAGTCTTTTAAAATTTCTCCTGTGGAGATTCCGGTTTTAGACCAACTAAATTGACTGGCACGGGCTAGACCCAGTTCCCGGAGGCGCGATCGCGTGGTGGCACCCAGGGCTACGGCCAGCATGGCACTGGCAATTTCGCGAATATTGTAGGGATCGACTAAGATTCCCGCATCCCCAGTCACTTCCGGCAGAGAAGACCGATTGGAGGTAATCACCGGGGTCCCACAGGCCATTGCTTCTAAGGCAGGCAAACCAAATCCCTCCCACAGGGAAGGAAAAACCAAGGCGATCGCCTGATTCATCAATACCGGCAATTTCTCGTAGGGGACATATTCCAGAAATTTCACTCGTTCACTTAATCCCAACTCTTTGACCTGTTCTTGAAGGGCGGGACTGTAGCGCGGGTCAGCGGAACCGGCTAACCACAATTCATAGTCTGAACCCTGGGCTATATTCGCAAAGGCTGCGATTAATCGATGCAGATTTTTATAAGGGTCACAACGACCCACATAGAGAAAATAATTGCTAACAGGTAAGTTTAAAAATTTAAAGTTATCTACATCATATCCCAAGGGAATCGGGGTAATTTTATCTACGGATATTTTACAAAAATTACTAATATCCCGAGCAGTGGAAAGGGAGTTACAAACAATATGAGTTGCTTGCTGTAACACCAGGGGAATATAATAGCGATGATAATAGGTTAAGGGAGAGCGCTTGTTGGGAAAGCGCAGGGGAATAAAATCATGAACCATCACCACAGACCGACAGGCCGAAAACAAGGGGGCTTCCGGCACTGGGGAGAACAGCAGTTGCGATCGCAGACTTTGATAAATTTTCGGCAGATGTTGTTGGGTCCACCACAACCGCTTAAGATGACCTTTCTTGCCATAATCTGGGGTTAAATCTTCCGGAACTAAATAACAATTATAAGGCGCTAATTCCCGCCCAATTAATAAAGTTGGTTCCAGAGGGTTCAGATAAGGAACAATTTGGTTAGCATAAGTGGTAATCCCCGTAGGTTTGGGAATCAAAAAAGACAGATTAATGGACAGGGAAGTCAAGAGCGTGCACCTCGGATTTTTTGCGTGACGTCCAACTACAGGGCAAGAGCGAACACGATTGTTTTATCCAAAGTAAACATCCGAACCTCTCCGTTTCAGGGGAGAGAGGAGGGCTTGGACTAGAGGCGATCGCTGACAATATTGAGCCAATCCCGCAAACTTTCCTCGGGCAATCTCCGGCTTAAAAACCATCAAAATTAGGGCATGGGCAATTAAGCGGAACAATCGACCAATTAAAACTCGTTTTGGACTGTATTTTTCCATTGTTCTTAAATAACTGTAGGTGCTGTGTTTGAACTTCTGTTTAACCTGAGTATCTGCAATCGAAGACGGAGAATGAATTAGGCTTAATTTGGGCGTCACCCCAATAATATGTCCTTGGGCGGCATAGCGTCGGCAAAAGTCAAAATCTTCATAATAGAGAAAGTAATCGGGGTCAAAGGTTGGACATTCGGAAAACTGTCCTAAATTAATTAATAAACTGCAACCCGTTACCCAGTCACAAGGGACATAATCGACATCCGCCTCCAGACTCAACAGGTTTTTTTCCAGAATCGCACCCTGACTCGGAATAAATACCCCACCGGCAAACCAAAGGGTCCCGGTGGGCTCATAAACAATTGTACCTAAAATAGACACTTCGGGATTCGCTGCAAATAAATTCGGGACTTTTTCCCATCCTTGCGATCCCAGCAGAGTATCCGGATTGATTAACCAGACAATCCCTTGGGAGTCTTGCTGATACACCCAATCCAGTCCCAGATTGCACCCCGCGCCAAATCCGACATTCTCCCCAGACTCCAAAATCACCGTAGACTCGCGTTCCAACTGGTAAATTGAGCCGTCCCACGGTGAATTATTAACAATAATGACCTGATATTCCAGGGTAGAACTGTCCTCAATGGATTGAATTAATTGCTCAACTAACTCGGTAGAATAATAATTAACGGTTACAAAATAAAGCACCTGATTTGAGATTCCATCGAGTGATTGACCAACTTGACGGGGATGAAAGATAACCTATCAAGGTTTGGATTTAGATTGATTTGCTCCTTCATCCACCCCATTAGGGTAATTCTATTTGAGAATCATCGCCAATCATAAACCGGAGTGCTTTGGGTCGTCGGGGGGCGACGGTCAATTGTGCTCGTCTGCCAATCACACTATCTACCAATCGTTGATGAATGCCAATGATTTGAGCGCTATGCAACACCACACTATGTTCTAAATCCGCTTCGATTAACTTCACCTGATCCGCAATACTGCTATAAGGACCAATGAAGCAGTTTTCCAGATAGCAATTTTCGCCAATAATTACAGGACCGCGAATGGAACTGTTAATCACTTTCGTCCCTGCCCCAATTTGGACCCGCCCGATAATCTGACTTTTATCATCCACTTCGGCATAATTTTGGGCCTCTAATTGCGTATCCAGAATGATCCGATTCGCTTCGAGGAGGTCATCTTTTTTCCCGGTATCCAACCACCACCCCTCTAGGGTGCAGGATTCCACGGAGGTTTTCCAGTCGATGAGACATTGAATAGCATCGGTAATTTCCAACTCTCCCCGGGCGGAGGGTTGGATATGACCGATCGCCTCATGAATCTGGGGAGAAAAAAAGTAAATTCCGACTAAAGCTAAATTAGACGGCGGGTCTTTAGGTTTCTCAACTAATGCTAAAACTTTCCCCGTTTCATCCACTTTTGCTACCCCAAATGCGCTGGGATTCGCGACGGGACGCAGGAGAATTAACGCATCCAGTTGTTCGGCTTTAAACTTATCCAAAAACGGATTCAGCGGCCTTTGAATCAAGTTATCTCCGAGATACATAATAAACGGAGCATCCCCTAAAAATGGCCGAGCGATTTTCACCGCATGAGCTAAACCGGCGGGTTGTTCCTGTAAAATATAAGTAATTTTCGCACCGAAGCGATCGCCATTCCCGGTCAGAGATTTTACCTCTTCCCCAGTTTCTGGACTGATAATAATTCCAATCTCCGTAATTCCAGCGGC
Organism: uncultured cyanobacterium; assembly: GCA_963821735.1. Lineage (GTDB taxonomy): Bacteria > Cyanobacteriota > Cyanobacteriia > Cyanobacteriales > Laspinemataceae > Laspinema. The sequence continues at coordinate 238,235 of CAWGFK010000025.1, read as the reverse complement.
CACAATTCCTTCAATGCCATACCAGAGAATCGGCTTATTGGCGACCGGCACAAGCTGTTTAGCACCGGAATAGGTAAGAGGTCTTAGGCGAGTGCCTTTTCCACCGGACAAAATCAGTGCTTTCATATCAATCATTAACCGCTAAAATTCCGGAGCATTTGTCTGAGTCCCTGTCGCCAGTGGGGGGGATAAGTTCCCAAAGTTGCGGCAATTTTCGCCAAGGAGAGGACCGAATAGGCGGGACGACGGGCGGGAGTAGGATACTCTTCGGTAGAAATGGGCTTAACCCGCTGGATTTGCAGGGGAAAACCCAGGGCCTGGGCTTCTTCAAAGATGGCGATCGCAAAATCATACCAACTAGCAACCCCGCTATTGGTGTAATGATAAGTCCCCGAGGGAATGGCCAACTGAACGATCGAGGCGATCGCCGCTGCTAAATCCCCCGTCCAAGTCGGACTGCCGACTTGATCCGTCACCACCCCTAATTCCTCCCGTTGGGACCCCAAGCGCAGCATCGTCTTCACAAAATTACCCGAACCCCCAGTCCCGTAAACCCAAGCGGTTCTGAGGATAATCGCATCTCCCCCCACCTGGCGAATCGCTTCCTCGCCAGCGAGTTTTGATGCACCATATTGTCCTAATGGATGGGTGGGGTCGGTTTCGCGATATGGATGAGACTGAGTGCCATCAAAGACATAATCCGTAGAAACATGAATCAACCGCGCCCCTAATTGATGGCACTCAGCCGCCAAAATTCCCACTCCAGTGCCATTAATCGCCAGTGCTAGGTCCGGTTCCGTTTCAGCTTTGTCCACCGCCGTATAGGCAGCACAATTGACAACCACTTGAGGTTTGACCGTTGCCATGATGTGACGGATCGAGTCCGGGTTCGCTAAATCCAGGGTTTGGCGATCGCACCCGGTTACCTCACCCACCGCCTGAAGAATGGGAGACAATTCCTGTCCCAATTGACCCGTGATCCCGGTTAGTAAAATCTGGGTCATGCAAACACTTCCGCATCCTTCAAAGACAGACCCGCTTGGTCTTTTTCCGATAAAATCGGAGTGGCACTATTTAAGGGCCAATCGATGCCCAATTCCGGATCATTCCACAGAATACAGCGTTCATGGTGTGGGGCGTAATATTCCGTGGTTTTGTACAGCACTTCCGCCATCTCCGACACCACCAAAAAACCATGAGCGAATCCGGGCGGAATCCAGAACTGACGGTGGTTTTCGGCACTGAGGAGACAACCGGCCCACTGTCCAAAGGTGGGAGACTGTTTCCGAATATCCACCGCCACATCAAACACGGCACCGACGACGACGCGGAGTAATTTTCCTTGGGGCTGTTGAATCTGGTAATGTAGACCGCGCAGGACATTTTGGCGCGATCGCGAGTGGTTATCTTGGACAAACTCGGCGGTGATGCCCGTTTTTTCCGCAAAGGTGCGTTGGTTATAACTTTCCAAGAAAAAACCGCGATCGTCGCCGAAAACTTTCGGTTCGATAATCACGACATCAGGAATATCAGTGGGAATTATATTCATTAAAAACTGTCAGGGATAGCAACCGGGAGTTTTTGGGTTTAAACTCAGCCGTTAGTCAATTTATCAGAATTGCTCGCCTTTAAACCGAGAGGTTTAAAAATTAGCACTGATTTTCCGGTCCGTTAAACTCAAGGGGGAGTGGCTCAAAAGACCAATCCAGGGACTGTGTTAACCCGGGCATTTTCAAAAACAGACAGGGACCTGGATAGAGGGCGCTATCGAATTTAAGGTTCAGGGTAGCCACTAGCATTCCTGATCCCAAGGGGTCAAGGATCAAGATCGTGTACGTTCCTCTCGTCGGTAGTTTCCCTAAACGCCGTCGCGTTTATCCGGTATGTTCATGCAATCATTTCATAAATATTTCGCACACCCCTTTTCCAGCCGACCTGTCAATCTGGCGGTGAAAACTCGTCTATTTCCCTATCTGGCAGCATCCGTCACGGTGGCATTGCTGTTAGCTGGAGTAGGAGTCCTGAATTATTCTGAACAACAGCGTTGGAAACAGCAGCATCGCGCCAATGTCCTGAATGAAGTCAGCGCCATCCGTGCCCGATTAGAACAGGGGTTAAACCAGCGGCTGTTTTTGGAACGGGGGTTAGTCGCTTATATTAGCGCCCTCAATTCCAACATTGATCCAGAGCAGTTTGATAACCTAGCACGGGTGATTGTCGCCAAGCAACAGGGGATTCGCAGTATTGCCCTGTATGAAAATACCATTGTTAGTCATATGTATCCCTTCGCGGGGAATGAGGCGGCGATCGGGTTTGATCCGATGAGTATTCCCTCGGAACGGGAGGCGATTTTGCGGGCAATTCATACCCGCAGCACAGTTTTGGCTGGACCTGTGGACTTGGTTCCGGAAGGACTGGCGTTTATTAGTCGCACCCCGATATTTTTGACCCCTCCCGGTGCAGAACCCGGAAGCGGGTCTTACTGGGGGATGGTGGGGATTATTATCGATCGCGATATCCTGTTTACCGAGGCGGGTTTGCTGGGTAAGGATTCCCAACTGAAATATGCCATCCGAGGGAATGATGGATTGGGGGCTGCCGGAGGGGTATTTTTCGGGGACCCTCAAATTTTTAAACAAAGTCCGGTGTTGTTATCGGTGATTCTCCCTAATGGATCCTGGCAGTTAGCGGCAATCCCAGCAGAAGGATGGCCTGCGATCGCCCCTTTTCCCGCTGGTTATGGACTGGAGGCTCTATCTTAGCGCTGCTTGGCTGGGGGTTTAGTGTTTATTTTAGTCAGTGCACCGGCAAGACTCCAGGATGCCGTCAATCGCGCTACTGCTGCTCTCAGAAACAGTGAAGAGGCCCTCAAACAAGCGAATTTGGACTTAAAACACCTCGATCGCCTCAAAGATGAGTTTCTAGCCAATACGTCTCACGAATTACGAACGCCGCTCAATGGCATTATTGGTCTAGCGGAGTCTTTAATTGATGGGGCCGCAGGCGCGGTGACTTCCCTCCAACAGAAAAATTTAGGGATGATTGTCTACTGTGGATATCGCCTCGTCCATCTGGTGAATGACCTGCTTGATTTTTCCAAGTTAAAACATAAAACCATTGAACTGCAACTCAAGCCGATTGGCATGAGAGAAATTGCAGAAGTTACCCTCTCTATCTGTCAGCCTTTAATTGGAACAAAGAGTTTAAAATTAATCAACGGAATTCCGGCGGAGGTTCCGTTAGTTTTAGCGGATGAGAATCGGGTGCAGCAAATTTTACAAAATTTAATTGCCAATGGGATTAAATTTACCTCCGAAGGTGTCATCGAAGTATCGGCGCAGTTGCGCGAATCCGTCGCGGATACTCCGGATAATTCTGGCTATTTAGCGATTACGGTTTCGGATACGGGAATTGGGATTGCCTCGGACAAGTTAGAACGAATTTTTGAGTCGTTTGAACAAGCGGATGGTTCTACGGCGCGGGAATATGGGGGCACGGGATTGGGGTTATCGATTACGAAGCAGCTTGTGGAGTTACATGGGGGGGAAATCACGGTTGAATCCACGGTGGGAGTGGGGTCTCGATTTACCTTTACCTTGCCGATCGCCTCCGTAGATTCAACCGATGGAGAACCGTTGCGTTCCCCATCGGTTTCCACGCAAATTATCAAGGAAGAATTCACGCCGAGTTTTGATTCCTCCGGTAAAGCGCCCATATCCCCCGAGGAGTCAATCGGAACCTTAACACTCTTAAATGAGGATGAAAATTCGGAACAATTTAAGATTTTAATTGTGGATGATGAGCCGGTCAATTTGCAAGTGTTGGTGAATCATCTTTCGGTACAAAATTATGCGATTACTCAAGCCTCTAATGGAATGGAAGCCTTAGAGGTAATTGAGCGGGGGTTTAAGCCGGATTTGATATTACTGGATGTGATGATGCCCAAAATGACAGGGTTAGAAGTCTGTCAAAAATTGCGGGATGTGTTTCCGGCGACGGAAGTGCCGATTTTGATGTTAACGGCTAAAACTCAAATTGATGTTTTGGTTGAAGGGTTTGGGTCTGGGGCGAATGATTATTTGACAAAACCGATTTCTAAAAATGAATTATTGGCGCGAATTAAAACTCATTTAAGACTCTCCCATATTAACCTAGCTTACAGTCGGTTTGTTCCCCGAGAATTTTTACAACTGCTGAATAAAGAAAGCATTATTGATGTCAAATTGAGCGATAGTGTGAATCAGTCGATGTCAATTTTATTTTCAGATATTCGAGATTTTACAAGCTTAAGTGAACGGTTGACGCCGGAAGAGACATTTAAGTTTATTAATGAGTATTTGTCCCGGATGGAACCGGCGATCGCAGCCAATCATGGGTTTATTGATAAATATATTGGTGATGCGATTATGGCCTTATTTAATGGGGAAGCCGATGATGCCGTGCAAGCGGGAATTGCCATGATCCGCAGTCTCGGGGAATATAATCGCGATCGCCTCGCCTTGGGAGAACTGCCGATAAAAATTGGCATTGGCATCAATACCGGGGATTTAATGTTAGGAACCGTGGGAGGAAAAACGCGCATGGATGGGACGGCGATCGGAGATGCGGTCAACTTAGCCTCCCGGATTGAAGGACTTACTAAACAATATGATGTGTCCTTGTTAATTTCTGAGGGCACCTTTTCCCGGTTAAAAAACCCCAGTCACTATGGAATTCGCAAAATCGAGACGGTGAAAGTCAAAGGAAAATCAGAATTAGTCACCGTCTATGAAGTGTTCGATGCCGATCCACCGGATCTGAAAGTGTCCAAGCTAGAGACAAAACAGGACTTTGAAACTGCCTTGTTTTACTACAACCAGAACTCACCAGAGGAAGCTCAGGAACTCTTTGAACGGTGTTTGTGTAAAAATCCCGAGGATAAAGTCGCCCAGGTTTATCGCGATCGCACCCAAGAACAGTTATCCTAACCTCAGCAAAAATAATAGAAGTGTCAAGTCTCAACCCTATTCCTTGCGACTTGACACTTTATTCCGCAAAGATTATTTAACCGTCTCAATGCTGCGGGTCTGATTCGTCATCCGGCTCAAGAAAATCTGGAGCGACACTGCGTCGGCCAATTTTAATATTACCCTGCACTGCCATACCGGACTGAAGCTCTACTTGCAGTCCATTATTCAACAAGAACTTTTCACTATCTAAAACAATGGTTGCGGGGAAGGCATAAAAGCGTCGGGTTTCATCAGGAGGCAACACATCAGAACCAATGGAGGTTAGCACACCCTGAACCGTACCATATTCCGTGGCCGGGAAAGCTTCGATACTAATCTCAACTGGGACTCCCTCTTTTCCTTCCTCTCGACTCTTCCGCAGAGCATCTAACACCATCGCAATATCTTGGTTCATGATGTAAACCGAGGCTTCGAGTTCGTTATTCGGAACAATTTTTAATAGCGGTTCCGGGGATTGGGCTAGGGTGACGTATCCGGGAGAATTGGGTTTCAAATCAAATACATACCCATCCACCGGAGCCTTGAGTTCTTGATATTGGAGTTCCAGATTGGCCTTGGCTAACTGGCCGTCAATTTGGGAAATGCGCTTGTCATTTTCCAGTTTTAAGCGGCTGAGTTGTCCATTGATATCCGCAATTCGTTTTTGATTGTCGGCAATGCGGGTTAACACATCGCGCTGAGAAATAGCGCGGGTATTTTGGACCTCTTGACGCGATCGCGCCATCGCCACATTCAGCCGTTCTTGTTCACTCAAGAGGCGATCGACTTCTCCCGAACGCGAAAGCACTTCATTTTGCAGGCGTAAAATTTCCCCTTCGCGTGCCGCAATCTCATTTTCAGCCCGTAAAATTTCTGATTCCCGAGCCGAAATTTCACTCCGAAAACGCAACAGTTCCTCTTCCCGTCGAGCAATCTCATCTTCACTTCGCAGCACTTCGGCTTCCCGAGAGGAAATTTCATTTTGCTGGGTCAAAATTTGTGCTTCCTGGGCAGCCAGTTGTTGCTGGCGACTCAACAATTCCGCTTCCCGGTTAGAGACTTCCGCTTGAGAGCGCAAAATTTCTTGTTCCTGGCGCTCTTCTTGCAGTTCAGACAATGCCCCTTCTGCAACCACGGGTTGAATCCGGCCCATAATACTTTGATTGACCGCCAGACCCTGTTTTGCCGTTTCCAGTTGCGCCCGAGCAGTCGGTATTTGGCGACGGGCCGTTTCAAGTTGTTCCAGGGCCCTGGGTAGCTGGCGACGGGCATTTTCCAACCGTTCCCGAGCCTTCGGGAGGTCTTGTTTGGCATTTTCTAGGCGTTGTTGCGATGCCACATATTGCCGTCTAGCGTTCTCCAATTGGTCGATCACGTTGGGCAATTGCCGCTGGGCGCTTTCTAATTGTCTGCGGGCGGTTTCTAATTGTCCCTGGGAGATGGCAATTTGACCTTGAGCCGTTGGAATTTGGTTGTTCACCTGGTTGAGTTGTTTTTCCAACTCATCTACCCGTAATGACACCGCTTGTTCCCGAGATTGAGATTCGTTTCGAGACGCGATTAACAATTGCTGTTGATTGAGGTCGAAGTCGCCTCCATTGCTGGCGACAGCGGCCCCATTAAGTTGGGCTTGTAAAAATTGGGTTTCCGAAATTAAATTCGCTCGGAGTTTGGTCAGATTTTCCAGTTCTGAACCCGCTTCTCCTACGGTATTCCCACTGAGTGCTGCTGTAAAAAACTGGTTTTCTCGCATCAGGGCGTCTCGTTGTTGCTTGAGAGACTCCACATCAGCTTCAGGACTGGTGGGGTCCAAGGTCACCAAGAGTTGGCCTTTTTTCACCAACTGACCGCCTTGAACGTGAATTTCTCGCACCACCCCATTTGTTGGGGGTTTCACTTCCACCACCGCTCCCTGGGGTTCTAGTTTACCCGTGGTGGCAACGGATTGATCGATTTGCGCCCAGGCTGCCCAAGCGACGCCCGAAGCGGTCATACCCATAATCAACCAAATAAATACACTAGACCAAATCGGGGGGCGTTCTAAGATAACGGGTTGGTCGAAAACTGCTGATTTCATGGTTTCTAGGTGCTAGGTTTTATGAAGGATGGGGGATTGGGGGGATGGGGGATTGGGGAGATTGGGGAGATGGGGGGGATGGGGGAAATGGGGGAGATGGGGAATTTTGCCCTCATCTCTCATTCTGCCCATTTCATCCCTAGACTTGAGATTCCTGTTGTTGATACAGGCAATAGTAGAGACCTTTGAGGGCCATTAATTCATCGTGAGTGCCTTGTTCCACCACTGCGCCTTGGTCCATCATGAGGATGACATCGGCTTTTTTGACGGTAGTCAGACGGTGGGTGATGAAAAAGACCGTGCGACCCTTAAAGGCTTCGGCGAGGTTTTCACAAACCAGACGCTCGGAATTGTAGTCTAGGGCGCTGGTGGCTTCGTCCAAAATCAGGAGATGGGGATTTTGGAGGACCGTCCGGGCGATCGCAATCCGTTGGCGCTGTCCCCCGGATAAGGAGGAACCCCGTTCTCCCACAACGGAGTTATATCCATTGGGCAGGGTCATAATAAACTCATGGGCGACGCCAATTTTGGCCGCTTCAATGATGTCATTGGTGGAGGCATCAGGATTCGTCAAGGCGATATTGTCCTGCACTGTTCCATTAAATAGGAGGGTATCCTGGAGGACCACACCGATTTGACTCCGCAGGGAATACAGTTCCACCTTAGATACATCATAGCCATCGAGTAAAATCCGACCGCCTGTGGGTTCATAAAGCCGTTGCAATAGCTTCATCAAGGTACTCTTACCGGAACCACTCTGACCAACAATCCCGACAAACTGACCCGGTTGAAACTCCAGGTTAATGTTCGCCAATTGCAGCGATTTACTCTGGGGAAAGTGGAAGGACACATTTTCAAATCGGACAGCCCCCTGTACCGCTGGCATGGGGATATTGCTGCGGTCCTTGTCATCGGCCTCGGGATGGGCTTCTAAGATATCCCGCAGACGTTCGACGGACATGGCAGTTTCTTGGAAGGTTTGCCAAACTTGCACGAAGCGTAGCAGGGACCCGGTGACGTTGGAGGCGATAATCCGGAAGGCGATCAACTGACCCAAGGACATTTGGGGAGGGTCACTCAGCACTAAATGCAGCCACCGACCCAGAGCAGGGCCAGACCCGATGCTTTATTGAGTAAGGTACTGATGGAACTGGCGGTGGTGGAGGTGACGACGGTTTTAAAGCCAGCGCTGATATAGCGCGCATAGCGATCGTACCAACTCCAGCGGGAGGTGAGTTCGATGTTCTGGGCCTTCACGGTTTGAATCCCGGATAGGACCTCGACGAGATAGGACTGGGTATCCGCGTAACGCTCGGCCCGTTTGCGTAACAGCCGTTGGACAATGGGCGATACCCCAGCGATTAACAGGGCCATCAGAGGGACGACTGCCAAGGCGACGGCGGTCATCAGGAGGCTGTAGGAGAGCATGACGGCGATATAAATCACCGAAAATAAGGCATCGAGAACGACGGTGAGGGCAGTCCCGGTGAGGAATTGGCGAATTTTTTCCAGTTCGCTCACCCGTCCGGCGAGTTCACCAACCCGCCGTTGATCGAAGTAGCCGAGGGGGAGTCGCAGCAGGTGGTCAATTACCTGGGACCCGAGACTCAAGTCAATCCGGTTGGTGGTGTCTACGAATAAATAGGTCCGTAACCAGGTGAGGGCCCCTTCAAACACGGCGACTAAAACCATCAATAAGCCCAGGATATTCAGGGTGTCTAGGCTTCTTTGACCGATGACTTTATCGATAATCACCTGGGTGATTAAGGGGTTGGCTAACCCAAAGAGTTGAACGAAGAAGGAGGCGAGGAAGACTTGGACTAAGACGCTTTTATATTTGCCGAGTTCGGGGAGGAACCACCAGAAGTTAAAGGTGTCTTGTTTGTCTTCGGCGGGAGGGACGAGGAGGAGGACCTGTTCGGTGCCTTCTTTGCCTTCTTCTGCTGGGGTGACGAGTTGCCACTCCTGGATGAATTTTTGGGGTTTGCGGCGAATGATGCCTTTGGAGGGGATGGCGACAACGACTTCGCGATCGCTGACGCTGAATAAGAGGGCAAAGCTATTTTCCCAGCGAATCATTGCCGGTGCTTTGAGTCGGGAGAGGACTTCCACTGGGACGGTGACTAACTGTCCGTTAAATCCCATCATGGCGGCGACGGACCCACAGGATTGCAGGGTCAGTTTGCCGTGGGAGTTGTATTGATTTTCCAAGACGCGCTGCACCACGTCACGGCGCACCCGAATCTGGTATTGTTTCCCCAACATTTGAAAACAGGCCAAAGACCCTTGGATGGGGCCTTTTCCCCGCATGAAGGGATATTTAACTTTGCCCCGGGGGGTGTTCTCTTCGGCTTCCATCACCGGGGGGCGATCGGGGGCGTAGGGAATGGCATCGACGACTGTCGGGGTGACAGTTGGCGTCGGGGCGACTGCGCTATGGGAATCGGCGATCGCACCCCCATTGTCCTGGGGAGTCACAGGCTCTCCCGCCACATCAAACAGGGGTAAGCCCACGACTCTAGCCCCATCGGGACAAGGCAAGCTTGCCAATGGTGTTGGCATCCACCATCAGGCGGCTGCCTTTTTCAAATTCACCGATGGTCCCGCTGCTGAGAAACCAGAGATGCTCGCGATCGAGTTCGGTAAGATTGGCTTTCCCTTTGGGGATGTTGATGACCACCGCCCGGGGTTGGAATTGCAGGGTCAAGTCTTTGGCATTGGTCGTGGCATCGGCTCGCCGCTGAAGTTCCCCGGAGAGCAGCTCAAACACCTCATTCAAGGCCGCCTGTTGCTCAAAGGCTTCTCGCAGAGCGTTTTCCGATTTCACCTGTTCTAGGAACGTACTGGCCCGGATGCAGACACAAATCACTTCCCGAGAGGCGATCGCACTATCTACAGCTACCCCTCGAATCAAGCTACCCCACCCGAGAATTTCTCCCGGACCGGCTAACCGCAAACTGACCATGCTTTGACTGCGTTGGTCATGGGCCAATTCCCGCACTTGGCCCTCGTAAATCACCGCCACTTGAGTCGGCATTTTGCCCAACTCAAAAATCGGTTGACCCGTCCGATACCGCAACAGTTCGCAATGGGTGGCCAGATTTTCCAAAGCCCGATCGCCGAGGCGATTAAATGGGGCCGTTTTCCCTAAAAATTCTGAAATTTGAGAGAGATCGATTGTTGATGTCATGATGAAACGTTCCGAAGCGCCTAACCCGCGATAGACTGCAATGACCCGACTTTTTGCACCTGTTCTCGCCACCAAACTTCAAACATTTCGTCGATTAATTGCCGACGCATATTGTCATCCAGTTGGGCTGGAATAAATTTTTCCAATCGAATAATCACAAACCATACATCCAATTGTCGAGGCGGCCAGAGTTGCCCCGGTTGACTAATCGATAACAGTTTACCAATCAGGGGATGGGGTTGAGAGACCGCCACAGGACCCAGTAATCCCCCCGTTCGGCTTTCTGGGCCTTTTGAGTATTCGGCAGCCGCATCTGCAAAGCTTTGTTCCCCTTCAGAAATCCGAAAGTAGATTTCTTGGGCCAGACCCGCATCCTGAGTGCGAATTAAGGAGTAAACGACTTTATCCAAGTCGCTTTTGCGGGTCATAAAATAACTTTGAACTTTTGGCCCCCAGGTTGTTGTCTTGAATTTTTCTATCAATATCTGTCGCACCACAGACTCCTGCATCTGTTGTTCCGTCATGCCTTGGCTTTTGAGCCACGCCTCCCGGATTTCGGGGGAGGTGAGCTTTTGCTGCACAGCAAAGTCTTCAAGCGCTCTTAAGCGTTCTTCATCCGTTGCCGTGATATTCGCCTCGGCTATTCCTTGATCTAGGACGACACCCCGACAAAATTGCTGATCTAACTGATACCGCTTTAATAAGGCGGGTATGTCTTCGGCTTTAATCGTTATGTCGCCAACTTGGAAAAGGTCACTCATGTTCAACCTCTACAAGACCACAAATATAACCAATCCTAGTTGGCATTGCCAGCACTGTTTGTTTCCTGAATTGAGTTTGGGTTGGGGTTGTGGGCAATTTGGGTAATGCTCTCCCATCATAAACAGCCGGTCAAACTCGCGCTCAATGGCACTCTGGGAAGGGTCGATATCAACTTACCCGTTTGGGCTAGATGAAGGCCGATTGCTAGGATTAAGGATGAACCGCATCCGGAACATTCCCGCGATCGCTCATCCCCTCGTTGATCCTGTTGTTCTCTGACCCTTCCCGATTACCGTTGCTGCCCTGAAAAATTTTTTTGTCGGCTATTTACTATCTTAGTAGATACCCTATTGAGTTCTCTCTACTACCGGGGACGCTAGTCAACCGGGATTGGTTTCTTTCCAAAGGTTCCCCACCTTACCCCTGTCATCCTACTTTATGTCCCCCTGGGCTATTTTTCCTTGAACTGGTTTCAAATTTGGGTTTGAACCAGTTTTTCCAAGAGTGCGCCGATTTTGGCGGAATAAGCTCGGGTATCCAAACAGGGACTTGTATTTCCCTGGTGAAGTTGCTGTCGATACTGTTCCCGTTGCCTCGGGTTCGTCCCTAGGGAAACAGCTAAGTCAATGTAGGCAGATTCACTTTGAGCAATCCATTCTCCTAGCTGCAACTCTCGCAATAGGGCAGGCGATCGCCGGGTTTGGGGCGCTTCCCCCTCCCGAACTACCATCGGCAGTCCGACTTCTAACGGATCCACTAAGGACAAATCCCCAGTATCCGGATAAGCATCTAAATACAAATCCGCTTGCTGCAAACAGTCTTTCAACTCCTCTAAAGAACTCAACTGCTCTATGACTACGAACCGCCTGGAGTCAATTCCATATCTCTGGAATACCTTATGGGTTTGATTGTCGTAGGGACTGGTGCGATAAAATTTGGCCCCCATTGCTCCAAAGGGATATAACACCAATATCGAATTAGGCACTGCCGCCAAAATTTTGGCCCAGGTTTCTCGAATCTGAGGACCGATTTTGTTGGTACTCGCCCCAGAAATGAAGATGACGGTTCCCTCGGAAGTCCCCCAACGGTGGCGCGTCGGTGGGATTTGCTCTTGTGTCCGGGTTTGGGGACGGGCGAAACAGAGTCCGGACCCTTTCACGGTGACCACTCGTTCCTGATAGTAGTCTTGGAACTTGGGTCCTGCCATCAAATCCCCGGTAATGTAGTAATCCATCTGGCGCAGTCCGGTGGTGGTGGGGACCCAGGCCCCGGTACATTGGATCCGGGCCAAGCGGTGGCAAGCTAAGGCGGCGATCGCATTGGTATTGCTGGAAATGTCGCTACCCACCAACAAAATATCCAACTCATCCCCGCGAATTTTCTCCACTTGTTCCCCCAATTTCTGGGGTAGCTTCACCAAGCTATCTGCACAATTTTGGCAGATTTGTTGCAAGGGGGTCTCTTGCAGGGCGACTGCATACAACCGGACCTCAAATTTCTGCCGGTCTAAATGCTCAAAGGCGGCCAAAGTGACCACCGTTTCCTTCGCCGCAAAAAAGTTATGTTGCAGAATTCCCAGGCGAATTTTCTCCCGAGAAGGGGGACGCGGGGGACAATCATAATCCAGACTTTGCCCTAAATTTTTGAGGGTCAATTCCAGAATTTCCCCCCGTTTCTGGGCAATTTCCAACCCATTCCCTTCCCAAGCGGATAGGGCTTTAAAATTATGGGATTGGATAAAACATAAGGCAATATACCGCCACAACTCTGAATGGGGATTTTGCAACATAAAGGAATGGAGATAATTGACCAATCCCTTGATGTAGTGAAAGTATTGTTCCGGTTCTCCAGGTTCCGAAAAAGCACTGGGGGCTTCAAATAGAAAGCGCCAAAAATCTGCATAAAAACCACTTGGGAATCGCCGCGCCGTTATAGGGTAACGGAAGTTGATAGGCATCTCGATATAACATCGCCACGAGAAAGGATTGCATCGCTTTGGGCTGATCCAATCGGGGGCTGATTTCTGAAATTAATCGTTGGACTAACTCTCTTTCACTGTCCGTCAAGGGTTCATTTTTTACCCCTTTATCGAGGAGCATTTTAGCGTCGATACCCACGCCACTCAAATAGCTGAGTTTGAGTCGATCGCCGGTTAAACTCAACCAGCGATCGGCAATTTGCTCTCGCAGGGGTCGCAAACAGGCGGGTTCATACTTCCTCGGCACTTTGGCATCATGCAAAATCGGTTCACTATTCCAAGGGTCATAAGGAATCAAGGATTGAGCGGACAATTGGGGACGCATGAAGCAGGTTCCCCGGCGATTGAGCATGGAGGCGACAAAGGAAAAGGTACTGTTAGAAATTGCCAGAATATCGCAATGACTGAGTAAGTAAAAATCTGGATAAAAGTCGGCTTTTGGTAAGTTGGCCCCTAGGGATTTGGCAGTAACAGGTTGATATTCAGCAAAATGGGGCAGGACTTTTTCGGGTTCATCACTGGCAATGAATAAAACAGGTTGTTCCAGGGTATCCCAGATTTGAGCTAACCAGGTTTTATACCAGACTAGGGGGGCGATGAAAAAGTAAGAAAAGCCATAATCTTTGAGTCGGATATGCAATCCGATAATGGTTTTGCCTTGGGAAAGGAGGCGATCGCGCACCGGAAGCAGTTGTTGTTTGACTTCCAGAACGGGTTCAAACAGGCGACAAAACTTGTCTTTATATTGAGAATAATACTGAGTATGAAACTGAAAATACCCCCAAATATCGACATTTTTTAAGGGAGTTTCCCGTTGTAAAATCGGTGAGTCATCCGGGCGGGTACTGACATCTTTAACTTCCGGTAAATTTTTAGATAAGGGGGGGTCTTGATGTCCAAATAAATACTGTCCAATCCACTCCGGAGTTTCTATCCGTAGATGATGGGTTTGAGCATAAAGTTTCAAAAACCCATACTGAAACAGTTGATTGGCAAACCGTCCATTAGTACCCAGGGTAGACAGGGTAATTAAGGGCTTTTTGACATAAAACGCATCCCCCCAGGACGGATGATAGGGGGTCACCGTTGCCACGCGCTCAAAGTCGGATTCCGCTAATAATTCATCGATTTGGTCAATTAACTGCGTCCCTTCATACAGTTCCTCGTAATTGACTTCGGTATTAATCGCTTCGATATGTTGCAGCAGATTTTTTGCGCCTTGAAGGGCTAAAAATTCTGCACCTTGGATATCTAAGTTTAGCAGATTAAAATCTGCTGGATTTAACCCCAATTCTGCCAACAGGGTATCCAGGGTTTTGCATTGGACTTGAATTTGATGAGTTTCTCGAATCTCAGGATAATACTCTTTCACCCGTTTCAGGGGTAAAATCGAACTGGCGGCATCCATTGAAGTGACGTGCAAGGTGGCAGTTCCATTGAAATTGGAAATTGCACAATTGACGCCCATCAGGTTAGGAACGCCATTCAAGTTGGCTTTTAAAACCTGAAAAAGGGCGGGGTTAGCTTCAATAAATAAGATTTTTTTAATGCCAATGTGATGATAACTTTTGAGTTCTTCTCCTTCATTAGCCCCTACATGAATTATTCCCCGAGGGGTGATACAATGCTCTTGTAAAAGTTGGAATAAATCCAACATTTTAGGGTTGGATTTAGAATTTTCTGGATTAGAGGGAATCTCGGATTTTACAAAATCTGGCGGAATAGTTTCATGATAAAGGCTAGAAATAAACTCTTCCAATTCATCTACATTTAGGGAATTAGATAAAAGAGTTGTACAAACTTGAGGGAAACTTTTAACCCCGGAAAAGGTTTGGATGGATTCGACTAAAGAACGATTGATGGTGGGAAAGGGACCGGGTACATCATGGAGAACAACTACTCCCTGATCCGCTAATAGGGTATGGGCCAATTTTAGGCATAAATTGCGAACCGGACAACCGGGATAAGTTTGACCTTTGATGGTTACTTGGTCCTGGCGATCGCCTGCATCGATAAAGATAATATCAAAATAGCCTGGGCCATATTTCAGGGGATATTCGCAATACTCTACAATCTCGGATTCAGTCCAGCAATGTCCCCCCAAATAGGCTTTTCCTTCTTCACTTTTAACCTCAATTAATCGATAGTCAATGTCGATGTCTTGAGCAGATTCGACAATAGGGGCAAATTTTTCATACCATCCCGCATTGTCTTCGACAGACACGATTTGCTGACAGACTAATGATTTGATAAACTGCTCGGTGTTACATCCAGGTCCATACTCTAAGACGCGCAACGGACGACGTTTTATTTTGTACTGATGAATGATGACATAAGGCAGAATATATTTAAAGGAATGGACAATTTTAGATGAACCTAAATTGACCAAACTTTGCGCTAATTTGTTAGAATAATTAAGATAAGGCTGACAAATGGAGTCTAAGTTAATTTGGGAGGTGATGTCGCGAGTTTTGCAGGCGATCGCATTGCCGACATGGGACAGGGGATGAAAAATATCTGCAAAATTAGTAATCTCTTGCAGCGCAAAAGAACAGGGACGGGGTAACTCCCGGTCAATCAGTAGTAACCATTCATATCCCAGTGCTTTTAATACCTCTAAACAATCCAGGGTACTCTGAAAATATTTGGGGTTCCATCCTCCTTCTTGACTCTGGCGATCGCCTCCCCCACCATATTCAAATTGCACCAAACTCGGTAACGTTTGGGGGGGAATCTCCCGCAGTCCATTAATAATGCCAAATTCACTGCCTTCTGTATCAACTTTTAAAAGAGAAATCCGTTCAATTCCCCGATTTTGTAGTAAAGTTTTTAAGGTAAACGCAGGCACATTCAGGCTGGCGGGGGTTCTCCTCTGACTGGGAGACTTAGACGGTTGCGGGTTAACCACTCCCCACCAATCCGGATTTAAGGAGTTCAAATTGACATTAAGCTGACCTTGGTATTCCCCCAAATACAGGGTGACTTCCCCATTTTCTTCAGCGATCGCCGCTTGTTCCAGGGGGACGTTCAACTGCTGACAAGTAACCCGTAATTCCTCTGCCGGGGCGGGTTCCACCGCTAAAGTGGGAAACCCCGCCTTGACAAAATCCTCAAAATAATAATCCTGGGTTCCTACCCCAATTTCAATCGCCGTCCCCTGACGGTTTGGATCTAAAATTGTGGCAAAGGTCGTCATTAACTGTCGCGAACAAGCCTCAAACTTCATCGGAATTAAAGCCTAAAATTTCTATGCGGATCCTATTTACCCTGGCTCACTTTTTCAACCCGGATGGGATTGGCAAATATGGTGCTCAACGCAACGATCCCAACTCGCGCATTCAAGCCCTCACCCAAAACCTCACCGCATTGCACCAGTTATTTGGAAACTCCCAGTATGCCACGGATTATGCCAAGCGGGTTGCGATCAGCGCCAATCAATCCCTACAGACTGACATTGAGATTGTGATTTGCACGACCCAAGGCTACCATATTCTCGATCGCCTGCCTCTGCCTGCCCATTTATGGACCCATCACCCCACGGATGCCGAACCCCTACTGCTGGGATTTGAATGTCAGGCACTCTTAAGAGAACGCTTAGGCGGGTATGATTATTACTGTTTTCTGGAAGATGACCTAATTTTGCAGGACCCCTGGTTTTTTATCAAGCTGAATTGGTTTACCCAACAAGCAGGCGATCGCCATCTCCTCCAACCCAACCGCTATGAACAATCTACCCACCCCGGCATCGGCAAAACCTACATCGATGGGGAACTCCACCCCCAAATTACTGCACCTTATCAAAATGTTCGCGAACACCCTCAACTCACTGGCATGATTATGGGGACATCTGTTACCTTTCAGCGCACCTGCAATCCCCATTCAGGCTGTTATTTCTTAAATGCCCGACAGATGGAATACTGGGTGCAGCAACCCTATTTTTTAGACCGCGATACTCGGTTTGTGGGTCCTTTGGAAAGTGCGGCGACTTTGGGAATTATGCGGACGTTTAAGGTTTATAAACCGGCATCTCCGATGGCTAATTTTTTGGAAGTGGAGCATTTTGGAAGGGTTTGGAGTGACAAAATTAGGAAGTTGGTGAGGTGGGAGGGGGAGATTTGAACCACGGATTACACGGATTTTCACGGAAGAGATTTAGAGAAGAGATTTATAGAGAAAAGGGATTGATGATTTTATGACTGATTTTGATTATTATGACCGGGTGAATCCGGATTTGTTGAAGGTTTTACCGGCGGATGCGGCGGTGATTATTGAGGTGGGTTGTGGTGCCGGGGCGATGGGGATGCAATATAAGCGGATTAATCCTCATGGTCGTTATATTGGGGTGGAAATTAATCAGGAAGCGGCAGCGCTGGCGGCGCAACGATTGGATGAGGTAATTGTTGCGAATGTGGAGGATTTGGAGGATGAGCGGCTACAGTTTGAACCTGGGTCAGTTGATTGTTTGGTGTATGGGGATGTGTTAGAACATTTGGTTGATCCGTGGCGGGTTCTCCAGCATCAGGTGAAATGGTTGAAGGAGGAGGGTCAAGTGTTAGCTTGTATTCCGAATATTCAACATTGGACGGCAATTGTTAATTTGTTGCGGGGGAGTTGGGAGTATCAGGACCAAGGGTTGCTCGATCGCACTCATTTACGGTTTTTTACGTTAGATGAGGTGAAAAAGTTATTCCTTCAGGCGGGGTTACAGAGTTATGAAATCCAAACTCGCGGACGAAAACCTCCGGCGTTTCAACAGTTCCAGCAGTTAATGGCCCCGGTGGTTCAAGGATTAGGAATTGACCCAAAGGCATTTGAAACTCAGACGGGGGCGATTCAATATGTGGTGAGAGGAATTAAGTCGGAAGTACCGCCGAGACGGTTGTTAATTCAAACGATTATTATGGCCCCGACGGGATGCGATCGCCCTCGGGTATTGGAACCCGATCGCCTCAGTTCCACGATTCCGGGGGTGCGAACCCTTTCGGAGGTGCGATCGGCCAATTTGAATGCTGCACTCCCTCAAGAGGAAAAAGTCTTTATCTGGCAACGCACCATTATGGACTATCCCGAGGATGTGGTCAAACTCAAACAATTGTTGCAATTAGGCTATTTAATTATTGCCGAAATTGATGATGACCCCCTGCGCCGTCCGGAATATGAAAAGAATCTGTTTTTGAGTTATCGTGGTTGTCACGGTGTGCAAACTTCTACGGAACCCTTGGCTGATTTTTTACGCCAATATAATCCCAATGTGGCAGTCTTTAAAAATCAATTGGGCTATTTACCGCCGAAACGAACCTATTCTGAAGACCAAACTTGTACCATCTTTTTCGGGGCGCTCAATCGCGAGGCGGATTGGCAACCGATTATGCCAGAGTTGAATCGGGTTCTGCAAAAATATAAGAAACAGGTCCGGGTAAAAGTGCTGCACGATCGCCAGTTTTTTGACCAGTTACAAGTCAAAAATAAAGAGTTTTTACCCTTCTCTCCTTATGAAACTTATCAGGAGGTGTTGCATAGTTGTGATGTGGCGCTGCTGCCTTTGACTCCGACTCGGATTAATAGCATGAAGTCGGATTTAAAGTTTCTGGAATGTGCCGGTCATGGGGTGGCGGTGGTGGCGAGTCCGACGGTCTATGAAAACACGATTATTGAGGGAGAAACGGGGTTAATTTATCGGTCTGAGGGGGAGTTTGGTCAAAAATTAGAATCTTTAATCCGGGATCTGGATTTGCGGAGGGGTTTAGGGCAGAATGCTTATCAGTGGGTGGCTGAAAATCGCTTGCTCTCGCAGCATTACCGGGAACGTCACCAATGGTATTTGTCCCTGCGCGATCGCCTCCCTCAGTTGAATCAGGAATTGCGCGATCGGTTACCTGAGTTGTTTGATGCAACACCCGGCGGGGGTTAAAACCCTGTGGGTGGCACCAACCGGCGGGAGTTTTAACCCTAGCCCTGTCAAGGTGTATTGATTTAATGACGAAAAATCGTTATTTCTTGGACAGGCGATCACTCTCGCGCCCCTACAAGAGGTAAATTTGATGACGAAAAATCATTGTTTCTTGTAGGGGCGCAATGCTCGAAGCCCACCGGAGGGCGTATGCAATACGCCCCTACAATCTACACACCTTGACAGGGCTAGGGTTTTAACCCCCAGTGGGTGTTGCCACTTGCTCCCCTATCTCCCCCATCTACCCCTTCTCGATGGCGGTTTACCCCATCTAAATTTATCATCTATGAAAATACTGATCACGATCGCCCATTATTTCAATCCCGATGGCGGAGGGAAACATGGTTCTCTCAGCAAAGACCCGCGATCGCGGATTGTGGCATTGAGTCAGTCTTTAACTCATTTGGGCGCAATTTTAGGGAAATATCAAGGTCTGTTGGATATCGCTAAATCTCTAGCAATCCCCGCGAATCAGGGTCAAGGCTTAGATATTGACATCGTGATTTGTACTACTCAAAACTGCCATGTTTTAGAGGAGTTGCCCGTTCCCCGTCAGATTTACCGCCATCACGCCACCCAAGCAGAACCCTTGATGCTGGGGTTTGAGTGTCATGCTCTATTGCGCGATAGTTTGGGTCGCTATGATTATTATTGCTATTTGGAAGATGACCTCATCCTCCATGACCCCTGGTTTTTTATTAAATTAAACTGGTTTTCCTCCCAAGCGGGAGATTTGAATCTGTTGCAGCCAAATCGCTATGAAATCTCCCCTCCGGGTCGGGTGGGTAAGGTCTATATTGATGGGGATTTATTACCTAGGGCAACGGCCCAGTTTCAGAAGGTAGAGGACCGCCCAGAGTTGAAGGGGAATATTATGGAGCAACCCGTAATCTTCCAACGGGCGCTTAATCCTCATTCGGGATGCTTTTTTCTGAATGCTAAACAGATGGCCCATTGGGCTTCCCAGCCTTATTTTTTAGACCGCGATACCAGTTTTATCGGTCCCTTGGAAAGCGTCGCCACTCTCGGCATTATGCGAACCTTTAGAATCTATAAACCCGGTCCCGCTTATGCCAGTTTCCTGGAGATTCAGCACTTTGGCACCGCATTTCTCAACCTAATCGGTCGAGGTATTAATATTTCGCCCGGATAGGAAAGCCCCATCCTCCCCATCCTCCCCATCTCCCCTATCAACCCATGACAAATGACAAATAACAAATGACAAATGACCCCCAATAAAAGAGCCACAGATGAATAACATCTGTGGCTCTTTCATTACGAGGCGTTTATGTCAAGCGCCTTAGAACAGGAATATGTCATTCCGGGTAATCGTACCAGTCTGGACCACCGCAATGGTAATCATTTCAGCGGTATCGGCTCGGTTAGTCACGCCCGCACCATTTTTATCCCAGAGCAAGAACCCGCCTGCATCTTGGGCGTCGAAGATGATCGCCGAAGTGCTAGCATTTCCACTAATCAGGTTCTCGAAGCTACCTGTGTAGACCGTGGTTTTATTGGTAGAGAAGAAGTCGATGTTGGTCCGCAGTCCAGCGATCGCTTCGGGGTCTAAACCAAAGCCGGAAAGGTTCAGGTAGATTTTATCCCGACCACTCTCGAAGCTGGTGATAGTATCACCGTCGGTGGCGGTTCCATCGGTAGGCAGAGGATTTTCCTCGGGGACACCATCACGGGCATCCAGAATACTGCCGAAGAGGAAGGCATCGGCTTCCCCAGCAGTTCCAATCAGGCTGTCTGCACCCCTGAACCCTTCCAGGGTATCCAGGCCGGGATTATCTGCCCGCAGAGTATCTGCTTCTTCACTTCCCGTGAGGAAGTCATTTCCGGTACCGCCCATCAGGGTGTCATCAGCGCTACCAGCAACCAGCACGTTATCGCCGGAGACTGCCATCAGCAGGTTTCCACCGCTACCGTTCCGGGCGTAGAGGGAGTCATTGCCTTCGCCACCGATCAGGGTGTTGTTGGTGGCACCTCTCCAAGGATCAGGGTATCGGTGCCTTTGTCCCCAGCTAGATAAGAATCGGCTCCGGATGACACGATGGAATCGTTATCTTGACCACCGTACAGGGTGACGGCAGCGGCTGTACCAATCAGGGAGTCGTTCCCTTGGTTCCCAAAGCCAATGCTGGAGTTTCCACCGAGGGATAAGTAGTCCAGATTGTTTCCGGCGATCGTGTCGTTGTCTTCGATGTTGCCACCATATAAGGTGTCGCGAGTATTGCTACTGAGCATGGTGTCGTTACCTTTATCTCCATACAGGAGGTTGGTGCCGCCACCTACGGTTACGGTGAGCCCCATCGACTAGGGAGACACCGGAAACCACGGTGTCATTATCTTGTCCACCATATAAGGTGCTGCGAGAGAAGCCAGTGGTTTCTAAGTAGTCGATGCCAGTATTTCCAAATACCAGGACCTGACTGCCTCGGTTGAACAAGGAATCATCTCCCTTCAGCCCCGAGCATGGTCTGACGTCCGCGATCGCCCCCGTAGGAGTAGATGTAATCGCTTCCGGTTCCACCGTTTAACCAGTTGTTGCGAGGGAAGCCTGCGAGTGCGCGTTGCGCCCCCTCTACGGTGTTGACGCCTTCTTCCTGTAACCCGAGTTCTGCGGGAGCTTTTTGACTGAGCATGAACAGGGAGTCGTTTCCTTCACCCCCGAACAGGCTGTCGCGATCGCCAATCCCAAAGATGACGTCGTTGCCTTTGTCACCGCTGAGATAGTTGCGTCCGGGGTTTCTCGGAACCGCTACGCCTTCTTCTAAAACGACGCCCACTCCCAAGCCTGCTGTTGCACCTGCACCGGCTCCACCGCCAAATAAGAACGGAGGAACGAAGCCAATGCCGCCAATGGTATCCGGAACGAAGGCTGCGCCTCCACCTGCGGCACCCGAGCCACTACCTGCGATTTCAATGACCTGGATGGTATCGTCGCCGACACCACCGTAGAGGGTATCTGCACCTAAGCCGGAGCCACTGATGAAGTCATCGCCGCCGTTTCCAAAGGCGAGGTTACCCCCAAGACCATTACCAAAGTTGAAGATATCTTCGCTGTCTTCTACTAGGTTTTCGGATTGGTTGTTGGTGCCACCGTAAACCGTGTCGCGACCTAAGCTGCCTCGGGCTTCATACCGATCTTGGCCTAAGTCGCCAAAGAAGACGCTCCCGCCCCCTTTGCTCACCAAAAAGTCATCGTCTTGACCCCCATACAGGGTGTCTCCTGAGGTGCTAGAGGACAGGGAATCATTTTCTGTATTCCCAAAAATTAAACTCCCACCGACGGTATCGGTGGTAATAAAATCACTTCCCGTTAGGCCCACAACCGTATCTGCGCCTAGGCCAAACGAGAGTAGATCTAGGGTATCGTTCGGATTTAACGGGCTTGTATCGAGTATTCTAACCATTCAGTTTCTCACTCCTCATCTGTTTCGTGTCGTCCTTGTCAAGTCTGCTCAGGCAGCTAACCTAGGAAACCCTTGACTTCGGTTGAGTCGTCTGGACTTTCTGTCAGCAGCAAGTCTAGCCCAATTGGGTGCTAATGTCTAGTCTGGCAAGATGGCAAAATTTTAGCTGTTCCAACTATGACCGATTAGCATGGCTCATTGATTTTAGCTTGACAATGCTGGGGTGCACGACTATGATACCAATCCCAGAGTTCCCTTTCCAGAAATGGCTCAAAATGCTTACCCAGGCAGCTCTTATTCCTCTATTCTGTGTTTTCCTTTTCAGACCCGGCAGATCGCGCTAAAGTTTATCAAATTGGGGGCCAGTCGGCTAACCCTTTATAGGCGGAACCCAGTGACAATCCTGATTGTGACCTGCAATCATCGGCTTACACCGAGTAGAGAGGATTCACGGATTGCTAGGGGAGGGGACCTGGGGTTCCAGAGGCGATCGCCTCTGTTGTCCCCCTCTGTTGTCCCGAAGCCATCAAAGCTGGACCGATCAGCACCGCTCCTAGGGGCCTTTCCCTGGGCTTGATTTAGAGACCCGAAATCTCTTGTCTCTACATTATTGATTAAACCGACCCGAAATCTCTCATCTCTACATTAATTGTTTCCACCGAATTAATTAAACCGATCCACTCTTTTTGCTCTCTACTCCGATTCTCAAAGGGCGCACAGACTACGGAGACGAATTTTACTGTAATGTTCTATACGCTCCCCGAGGGGGTTCTATAGGGAATTGCTATAAATCGGAGAAATTCTGGCTAATTATTACGAAGTTGTCATTGTCGCTTTCGACCCAGACGATGCAATCCATTGCAGGGCATAAGGCAAAGTAGAGGCAGGGAGCCGTTTTGATTTAGGATTGCTATGAAAGTCAAGACCGAAAATCCGTGGGGATCAGGGAGATGTCTGTGATTGATCTGGAAAAAGCTGGGGTTTGGATCCAGCGCGGCCATCAGTTAAAAGCTAAGGGGCAGTGGTCTGAAGCGATCGCCCTTTATCAAGAAGCCCTGAATTTTAACCCGGAATCAGTTGAGGCCCATTGCCAACTGGGGGACCTCTATTGGCGACAGGGCCAACTAACGGAGGCGATCGCCCACTGTCAAGGGGCGCTCAAACTGAACCCTCAATCCGCAGAAACCTACAAGACCCTGGGCAATATCTTCCAATCCCAAGAAAAATGGGCCCCAGCGGAACGCGCTTACCAACAGGCGCTACAAATTATCCCCGAGTTTGCGGCAGTTCATGCGAATCTGGGCAGCCTCTACTATCGTCGGGGGGAGTCGGAACGCGCAGTCGCCTGCTACCAAACAGCCCTCGCCCTCGAACCCTCCCAAGCTGGCATTCACTGGAACCTCGGAATGCTCTATCACGATCTAGGCCGCTTAGGAGAAGCCCTGGAGTCCTGGCAGGATGCCTTACGCCTGGAACCGGCTATGGGAAATGCAGAACGGCATTTAACCATCGGAAATACCCTCTTAACCCTGGCCCAAGTTGAGGAGGCGATTCACCATTACCAACAGGCGATCGCCCTCGAACCCAACTTCTCCCAAGGGCATTCTAATCTCGGCAACGCCCTGATCCAACAGGGGTCCTTCGAGGCCGGGATTGCGGCCCTGAAAACCGCCCAAACCCTCAGCCCCCAGTTAGCCGGGATTCATTACAATTTAGGTCAAGCCCTGTTACAACAAGGGCATCAGCATCAAACTCTCAGTCGGTCAGCATGGCAAGAGGTCGTGGACTGCTTTCTTCAGGCGATCGGCCTCGATCCCAACTTAATCCCAGCACACCATGCCTTGTTCTATCTCATTCGCTCCCGAGACCCCTTCGGCATCGACTTTGACTCCCTGCGACAAGCTGCCGAAGATTATTTAAGCCGCGCCCAAGGCCCCACCAGACTGTTAGCGGCCCTCCCCTATCTCTCCTTATGTTTACATGGGGGATACAGCGATTTAGCCAGGGAAACCTTTCTCACCCTAGAAACTCAAATTCAGTCTGACCTAGATCGCCTAGACCTCGACTCGATCGCCTTGCTGTATTCTCGCCTGATGTTTTCCCAACCCCATCTCCGCGATGATGCCAGGGCCAATCTAACCTTAGCGAAACTACTAGGCTCTAAAAATCAAGCCCGCCTCAACCATCTCCCCCATCCCCCCCATCCCCCCCATCTCCCCCATCCCCCCCCCCATCTAAAAATCGGCTTCCTCTCCCCTCATTTTCGCCGCCATTCCATCGGATGGTGTAGTGCAGATATTCTGCGCGAGTTATCTGGGCTTTCTGCTGAACTCTATCTCTACGTGACTCAATCTCAAGCGAAGGATGATAAAACCCAAGAGTTTCAAAACATTGCTACTCAATTTTATTACCCGCAAAGCGCTAATTTTGAAGCGGCTCAATTAGAGATTTTGGAGCAAATTCGCCGGGATAATCTGGATATTTTAATTGACCTAGATTCAGTCACTTGTTCTGAACAATTAGATATTTTGTACCGGCAACCTGCACCGATTTGCCTGTCTTGGCTGGGATTTGATGCGCCCTTTTTATCTTCAAGGCATTACTATTTAGGCGATCGGCACACCCATCCCCCAGGGATTGAAGCCGATTACATCGAGCAGTTAATCCGAATGCCCGATTCCTTTGTGGCGGTTTCCGGATTTAAGCGTCAATCCGTCGAGCGAGAAGTGGTCCGGTTGAGCTTAGGAATCAGTTGGCAACAGATTGCCTACCTCTGTGTCGCCCCGGGTAAAAAACTGAATCGAGAGTTGGTTTTAGCCCAAATTCAGATTCTTAAACAAGTTCCCAATAGTGTGTTACTCCATAAAGGCGAAGGAGAGCGATCGGCGATTTTGGAACTCTATCACCAAGCCTGTACCGATTTAGGAGTTTCCCATAATCGGGTTATTTTTATAGCCAGAACCCCAACGGAAGAAAAGCATCGGGCTATCTATGAATGTGCAGATATTTTATTAGATTCCTATCCTTACAATGGCGGCACTCATACCCTAGAAGCACTCTGGTTTAACCTACCCCTTGTCACCCGAGTGGGAGAACTCTGTTTGGCACGGATGGGATATTCCTTTCTTAACACCCTAGGCATTGAGGGTGGAATTGCCTGGAGTTGGGAGGAGTATATCGATTGGGGAGTTCGGTTGGGTCAAGAGTTGAAACTTCGCCAAGACATTCGCCATCAATTAATCCGTTCTAAGCAACCCAAACACCTATCTCCGTTGTGGAATCCTGGTAAATTTGCTCAAGATATGTATGGAATTTTTGAAAACCTAAGAAAATAGCAAGTTCGTATTCATTAACTCAATCTAGGAGGATTTCCAGAATTATGTCTGAGATTAAACAGGAACAACAACATCCCCAAGCTCGTAAGGATCGGGAGACTCTGGACAAAATTTTAGCCGGAGATATGACCGAATATAATCTGGCAGAATTAGCGCGATTGCGAATTCGGTATCGAGGATTTCCCGGTTCAAGGGATGTCTGGAGTGACATTGAAAAAGTGTTATCCCGTTGGAATATGACGGAAGAGGATTTATTTGAAAAAACCCGCGAGATTCACCGGAAAGGTCGAGTTTATCGTGCACAAGATAGTGATAGCGAAGATTGGATGTAATACTCCATTTCGCAATACTGATAAGTCTATAAAAACGAGCGGCGTCAATCTGTATGTGTAGGGGCGCAATGCTTGCGCCCTCCGGAGGGCTTCGAGCATTGCGCCCCTACAATCCGTTTTTATAGACCTTTAAATGCCGGATTTCGTATTACCCCCGAGAGCCGTGGAGAGCGAGCAAGATGCTCGCTCTCTCCATGCCAAAATGATTTAAACGCGCTATATAGTGGGGGACCATTAATTCCAATTAACCATGTAGCCAATCGGGTAAAGGTTGGGTGAATTGGGGGAGGCGATCGCGTTGTTGATATAACAGCAAAGCTAGGACTGCATTGATTGCCAAAGGCGCATCGAGTCCGGGGGTCAGTTTCGCGATTAACTCCTGCACAAAGGGCTGTTCTGTCTCCGGTAAAGGCTGATTTTGAATGCCACTGTTGAGGACACTTTGATGTGCTTTGCCGAGTTCCTGGGTATAGCATTCGCGCAGGCGATCGCTGGGGATTTGCAACCACAACTCAGCAAATTCTCGCCGCAGTTGAAGCAATTCCCGTTGAATCGATTCATCAGACGGGTCAATATAATACAGATTGGCACAACCAATCAGACGATTGAGAAATTCCTGAGAAACAGAGACGGGTTTAGAGGGACTTTGGGTGGGTGTCGCACTCGCCATTACAGCAGAAGTCTGTCCCCCTTGAAACAATTGCTCAAACAAATTTCCCATTTTTTTGCTGTAAGCAG
Organism: uncultured cyanobacterium; assembly: GCA_963821735.1. Taxonomy (GTDB): domain Bacteria; phylum Cyanobacteriota; class Cyanobacteriia; order Cyanobacteriales; family Laspinemataceae; genus Laspinema. Next base: position 211,466 of record CAWGFK010000025.1, on the reverse strand, counting down.
CACTATCTAAAAATGGCGGATTTTGCTGCATTTGTTGCTGGATTTGCTGGCGATAGTGGTGACGCAGTTGCGGGTTTGTTGCCAGCTTAGTCGCCAATTGGATATAACTTGATTCGTCCTGGGCGATTAAATCAGCTAGGTGGATTTCCCGCAGGAGTGCAGAAGCTTGGCGAGACTTTAAGCTATTCTCTTCCCAGGCGATCGCCGGAATTCCCAGTTGTAACGGATCCAGTAAAGAAGTTGCCCCACTATAGGGATAGGAATCCAGATACACATCGGCGAGTTTTACGCATTCTTTAATATCTGCTGGACTCGGTAGAGTATTAATCAGAACTAACCGCCGTTTATCAATGCCATGTTGGGCAAAAATTCGGTGGAGTCGTTCCAAAAAGGGTAGGGCCGGGTAATTGGAACTCCAGGCGGGACCAAAGGGATATAAGACCAAAATAGAATTAGGAACGGCGGCGAGAATTTTGGCCCAAGTTTCGGTGAGTTCGGGAATAATTTTGTAGAAGTTGGCACCGGACATAAACACCACGGTTTGCTCTGTTGCACCCCAGCTTGCCCGAGTCGGATTGACGGTAGATGCGGGTTCAGGGAGGGGGAACCGGAAACATAATCCAGACCCTTCAATATTCACCAGTTTCTCGCGGTATTGTTCGCTGTTGGTGTTAGTAGGTGCGGTTAAATTTCCGGCAATATAGTAGTCGATATTGCGGATGCCGGTGGTCACCGGGGAGGCAATGGAGGTGACTTGGACTCGGGCGAGTCGGTGTTGGGCGAGGGCGGTTAAGGGTTTATTAAGTTCGGTAATATTGGTGCCGATGAACAGAATATCTAAGTCTTCGTTGCGGAGGGTTTGGACTTGTTCGGAGAGGGGTTCGGGCAGTTTTACCAGGCGATCGGCCCGACTCTGACAATACCCTTCAAGTTGGCTGCCATTAACCTGATTGGCATAGAGAACAATCTCAAACCGCTGGCGATCCAAATGTTCAAAGACGGGCAGAGTGGCTAAGGTTTCCGTAGCGGAATTGAAATGATTTTTTAAAATTCCCAGGCGAATTTTGGGGCGATTCGTCGAACGGGGGGGGAAGACATAATCGACTTCAAATCCCCGATTATTGAGGGCAAATTCAATAATCTCCGCTCGTTTAATGTAGACAGATTTGAGGTTAGCGTGGCTGAAATACAGAGGCGCAAAGTTGGCATTTCCTTGGGTGAAAAACTCCGCAACACTTTGCCAGAGGGGTGAGTCAGAATTGCTGAATATTTTCTGATGGACGTATTTTACCCACCCTTGGACATAGCGATAATATTGTTCGACTTCTCCCGGTTCATGGAACAGGGTAGGACTGGCAAACATAAATTTGAGATAATCCTGGGCGAACCATTTGGGAATCGGTGCATTGGTGTAGGGAATCTGGAGTTGATGGGGATAGCAATATAGGGTAGCGGCAATGAAGGATTGTAGCGCATTGGGCGCATCCAATCCCCAGACAATTCCACTAGAAAGTTGGCGGATGAGTGCTTGTTCGTCGGGGGTGTTAGCGTGATGTTTGATGCCACTCTCTAGGAGGGCTTTGTGGGCGGTTCCCAGTTCACCTAAATAGGCGGATTGTAATTGTTCTGCCGGGGTATTTAACCATTGCTGGGCGAGTTCTTGGCGGGTTTGCTGGAGGGTATTGAGTGGGTTGGAAGAGGCGGGAATCGCAGGTTTTTGGGGGGGGATAGATCCGAGGCGATCGCGCATTTGTTGCGCTTCAGAAAAATCGGGGGCGTTCTGCAAAACGGTGCTTAAGGCTTGTTGGGTTAAAGGAATATTATTGACTTGAGCGGCGGATTGTGCAATGTACCAAAAAATGCGCCAATGGTTACATCCGAGGGCAGTCGCCTTTTGAAATTCGCCGATGGCTTCAGTGTGTTGTTGCTGTTGTTGCAGAATCAATCCGGACCAAAATCTTAAATATCCATCATCGGGATAGGCATCTTTGTAATGTAAAATCCCTCCCGAACCATAACTCGCGAGTAAGATAGAGGAAGACGCAATTTTGGAGTCACTTGCCCATAATTCCTCTAACTCTTGTCCCCTCATGCTGGTGGCAAATTGTGGTGCCGTATCCCCCAAGGATTCAATAAATAAATCCGCGCCGGAAAGGGGTTGACTCGCTCCCATGATATCCCGGAAAGAAACAGTCTGTTGCAGCAGATTAGCGGTTCTATCAACGCCCCATTCTCGCTCTTGTTTCGGTCTCTGCATCAGGGTTTTATAAATCTGATTGAGTTGTTTTGCCGCAATTTCTGCGCCAAAAATTTGGGAGGCATATTCTTTGGCATTTCGCCCTAATCGGACCCGTTCTTCGGGATGGTGATAGAGATATTCGATCGCCTGTTTGTACTCTAATTCACTGCGAACAATTAATCCCGTATAGTTATCCACCACCAGTTGTTTGACGCCTCCATAAGGAAAAACAACCGGCGGCACTCCGGCATACATCACTTCTTGTAAGTTTAATTCGGCAGCAGCATAAGTATCTTCGCAAAGGGGATATCCATAAACATCTAGGGTTTCAATGACGGATTTGATATCTTCCACATAATCGCGAACCTCAAAGCGATCGCCTACACCGAGTTGTTGTGCTTGCTGTTGTAAATATTGTCCCATCCCCGGACCACAGATAATAAACCGGATATTGGGAATGGCGATCGCTGCGCTCATTGGCACATAATTCCGATGCAGTTTAGAAAAATGCACCGTCCCAATGTAACCGACATTAAACGTGCTATGAGGTTGCGGTTGCAAGTTTGACAAGCGATCGAAATCCGCTGCACCATAAACCATGCCGGTTTTTTGCAACTTCACTTCAGGAGCCAAACTCTGAAAGACTGAATTTTCGTAAGTGTACGGACTACAAGCAATCGCAAAATCTGCATAATCAATTAAGGATTTCGTCACCACTTGCGGCGGTTTATCCCCGGCAATATGAAACCAGATGACTAACCGCATTGGGGGCAGTTTTGACCGCAAAAACTCATACAGTTCTGGAACATTCCAAAAATGCACTTGCACAATATCAGCACTTTGAATTTCCGCTTCTAATTTTGCTTTATCCGGAGCATTTATCACCGAAATTCCAGCCCCTTGAGCGAGTTCTAATGCCCGCTTATCCAAAGGCAGCAGCGAAATGACCTGATGCTGAATCTGACTCTGTTTTGAAGAGTATTTTGCTGTCGCAATTAAAGAACGTGCCGCGCCGCCTAAAGACAGTTGTTGAATAATATGAAGAATTTTAGTCATGAGTTTTTTTTACTGGGCAGGTTTGCGATAGGCTCGAATCGTTGAATATACCCCGGGAATAATCGGTAAATGGGCTTGAGTTTGCGTCGGATCCGTGGGATAAAGTAAGGGAATATCCAGAACTTCACACCCATAAGTATTTTCCATCAACTCCTGACAAGCTTGACGAATCCCCGGTTCCTGATTCCCATGATGGAAGAAAATCGCATCTCGATTGTGGTCGTTCAGGATGGGGAGATAATCATGGAACATCATAATCCCCCCAGGTGCTAACAGGGGAAAATAATTGAGAATATCTTGCTTAACTCCGGGATAAGTATGATCTCCATCGACAAAAATAAACCCAGGTTGATTCCCATCTTTTTCCCAGATTTGGGGAAATTTTATCGCCGCTTGATGGGAAAATAACCGCCAATGACTGACCTCGGTTTGCACCTGTTTTAACACTTCATAAAATTGCGGTTGTCCCCCGGGTTCTACGGCAAATCCATCCATTGCCCAATTCATCCGTTTTAAGGTTTTCCAGGTTAAAAATAACGAAGCCCCTGCATAAGAGCCAATTTCTATAAATCGCAGGGGGTTGGATGTTTTGGGGACGAGATGACGCAGGGTATAGTAAAGTTGAAATCTTTCATTGGCTGACATTTGACTTTCAATCCCATAAGCAACGGGATCATCTTCGGCAAATTCAGAAATTATCGGCGTTTCTAATTTCGGATTAACGGGGAATTTATCGGGTTTGATAAACCAAACTCCCGTGCTATCAATGGGTTTAATTTCAAATTTAATCTGACGCTGGGTTTCAAATTCATGAACAGCTTGGCGACATCCGTCCCAGTAACCATAATCATCTACTTGAATCACCCCGTCATTCACCACTCGGTCATATAAGTTCTGTAAAATAGTTTGGGTTGATTCATACCAATCTCCATCGATATGCAATAGGGCAATCATCCCAATCGGATTTTGCATTTTCGGTAAGGTGTCTTGGAAATAACCTTTGATGAGTTTAACCCAGTTGATTACACCGAGTTGAGTACAAATTTCTTGAACACTGGTTTCCGGCGCGGCACAGGTTCCTGTGCCCCACCCGGTTGCTTCTGCGGGGATACCCTGATGTTTGTCCTCTGCGGTGGGGGTTGGCATTCCTTCAAATGAATCGCAGGCGTATAACCAGCGGGGTTGTTTGCTGTAGCGTTTAATGACAGCAGCCATTAATGCCGTTGACCCGCCACCGGCGACGCCACATTCGACAATATTACCGGGAATATTTTGTAAACAGAGGGTTTTGGTAAGGGAAAATAGGGAATAGAGGCGGAGTTCGCTTAACATGGTGTAGGGGCGAACGATCCGGAGCAGTTCCTGAAATTCCGGGTCATCAATGGGGGCCGAATTGTGAGGGGAGAGTTGGGATAAAAGGCGATCGCGCAGGGTTTGGGCTTCGGTATTGTTGGGGAAATAGCGCAATTCTTCGTTTAAGGCTTCTTTGGCTCCCTCCAGTTGATTGAGCTTGATAAAGCAAATGGCTCGCAGGTAATCTAATCCCGGAGTCGGTTGCCGGAATGATTTGGCTTTTGCTAATTCATGAAAGGCAGCCTGAATCTGGTTATTTTCTAAATTAATTTGGGCGGATTTAATTAAATCTGAAACCGAGTTTTTAGGCTGAAGTTCTGTCAGTAATTGCCGCGCTTTGGGATGGGAGGGAAGGGCAGATAAGAGGTGATTGAGGGTGGAAATAGCCTCAGACCGCCGGTCCAGTCTCGCTAGAGCAACGGCTTTTCCATACTGTAACCCTGGGAGATCCGGTGAAGTGGCGATCGCCTGTTCCCAGAGTTTTAAAGCCTCTTGATTCTTGTTCGCGTTGAGTTGTTCTAAGGCGTTCTGAATTAAACTCTCTTGATTTAACATCCGGTGAGTAGAAGATTGGGGCTGACTCGATTCCTCAGTCCGTTCTAGTCGTTTCCTGGAGATAAATCCTCCCTCTCGGGAAGCGGTTTTTTCAAATTGCTGTTTCCATTTATTAATTCCCTCCCAGTCTAAGCGAATTTCGGTTGTCCAGTTTTTATGAATTAAGGCTTCTAAATGAGTCTCCAGGCTCGGGCGATTGATAATCGGCAAATTAAAATCCCGGCCCATTTCCACTGCCCGGTTATCAATGCCGACAATAATTGATCGCCGCTGGTGTTGTAAGGCTCGAATCCCAGCATGGAGACGATTTCCCACATAATCCAAGGCTTGATTAGAACTTAAAACTTCATCCAGAGCTTCTAAAGTCGGTTCGATGAAAACCAGGCGACTTCCCCCAATTTTTTGGGCATACTCATAGTCTCCATACATTTGGGGCCAAAAATAAATTGTAGAATAATTCTTAGCTAAAATTTCAAATAAAATTCGGTCAAACTGAGGATTTTGGTTATATTCGGTAAAGGTTAAAAGTACCTGGTCTGCTTTTTGAGTGGGAATACCCGCACAATGGTCTGGCGTTAACCACCAGAGGGTTGGACAGCCCGTATTGATGACATTAAATCCTAGGGAACGCAATTTTTGAGCGGTGTAATCATCCCGCACGGAATGAGCCGCTTGTTGATGCAGGACGGAATTGAGCAGAGACCGGGTATAATCATTGATGTCTTGGGTTTGATATTGCCACCAGCCCAGTCCCATTAAAATAACTTTATTTTGCCAAAAATTTTCTTGAGGTTTGATACACCATTGACTGGTTGCTTCCATGTTAGAACTGAGGAGATTTGTGCCAGCCAGAAAGACATAATCGGCCTCGTTAATTTTAGGGCGTCCAGCTTGAAGATATTCGAGGGCGGGAACTCGATAAAAGAAATCTTGAGGAAAAATTTCTTGGAGGCCATGTTCGACCGCTTCTACAATAATTTTATTTCCTAAATTAGTATTGTTCGTCCAAGTATCTAAAATGACAATTCGTTTCATGTTACGGGTGACTGTAAAACTCCTGGAGCAAAAATCAATATTGACTGGCTGGATCCACCGCTGATAACTGAGATCTATGGAGGGATTTAAACCCAAAATATCAGGGCAGTTGATTGACTGCCCCTACTTTCAATCCAAGTGATGGGTAAGTCCGGCCCCTGTCCTCAAAACCAGTGACTCAGGGTGAGGATGCGCTTAACCCACCTGTTCTAAATACAGATTGAGGTCCTCGATTAACCGGGTGAGTTCGGCTTCGGTACTCAGGCGAATGCGATCGTCGCGCAGGGTAATCAGCACCTTGGCGGCAAAGGGGGTGGGGTAAATATTGGGATTGCAGAAAATTTCTAAAAACACATCCCCGGTAGAACGATATTCCATCGGTTTCTGGGGGGTGGGTTTGCCTGCACCGGCACCGGGGGTGGCTTTCGATGCGACGGCTTTAAGCTGCTGCATCAGGTCATTGATGGCCGCTTGCAAGTCCCGCGCTGCTTCGGGAGAGAACCGAAACGAGACGGAACCCTCGACTAAATTTAGGGTGAGTTGAGAACCAGACATGAGGGATCTACTTTTAATATTCGGTTTCTTTATGGTAAGGGGGAAGGGGGACATTGGGATCTATTAACTGCCACAGAAACCGAATGGCCTACAATTTTTGTAGGTTGCATAAGGAAAGATCCGTGACTACAGATAATCGGGTTGAAGTTCGCCGGGTACTCCTGATTACCCTAGGCTTAAATTTGGTCGTGTTGGGAATTAAAGCGGTGGTGGGGACCTTGACGGGTTCCCTGAGTTTGTTGGCGGATGCATTGCATAGTGTGACCGATAGTGCCAATAATATTCTGGGATTGGTGACGAATCATTTCGCCTCTCCCCATCCCGATCGCGAACATCCTTATGGACACCAGAAATTTGATGCAGTGGGGGCCTTGGGGATTGCAGCCTTTTTGGGGGTAGCCTGCTTTGAAATTCTCAGCAGTGCGATCGAGCGCATTTTCTTTGGAGATGGAACCCCGGTGGAAGTTTCCGCCAGAGAACTGTGGATTTTGCTGATTGTATTGGGAATCAATATCTTTGTCGCCTTTTATGAACGGACTGTGGGTCGGCGAATTGGCAGCAGTATTCTGATTGCCGATGCCAAACATACCATGAGCGATGTTTGGGTGACAATTATGGTGATGGCGGGGTTAATTGCGATTACTTTTGCCAGTCGCTGGCCCTGGTTGCAATGGGTGGATGTGATGTTAGCCTTTCCAGTGGCCTTGTTGGTGTTTAGAAGTGGGTGGGAAGTGTTGGCGGATAATTTACCTTGGTTGGTGGATAAAATGGCGATCGCCCCGGAGGCAATTCACGAAATTACGATGCAGGTTCCCGGAGTCGCTCAACTGCCATGATATTGCCTCTCGCGGCGTGGTCGGACGTCAGGTTTTTATGGAAATGCATCTGATTGTTGATGCCAATGATGTAGAAACCGCTCACGCCATTACCGAGGAAGTCGAAGCGCGTTTACAAGGGCGATTTTCCCCGGCCCGGATTTTGATTCACATCGAACCCCCTAGGTACCAATCCCCGGAGATTAGCTATGCGCCGGACTCTCCTGAATCGTTAGAATAATGCCGCTACTGGGCGATCAACGCCACCTCCTCCCTTGGAAATTTCGATTAAACAATCTGTTGTTTTCCACAGATTGATGTCAGTTTTCCACAGATTTTTGCCAGTTTTCCCCAACAATTAAAACGCTTCCTGGTTTCCTGGTTTTTCAAAAACTGGGGTATTTTTATCCGAAATATTGATGCAGAAACCTGTGGTCTGGATTGAGTTTCCTCAGTTTGGGTCGTATTGAAGCTGGCTTTCGGCTCCAGGCAGAGATTCCCCTTGAACAGACAGACCTCCAGGGGGAGAGTTGGGGCCAATGCGATGAAAGGACTGCAAGCGAGACAATCAGTTCTGATTTTTGGCCCGGTTTTCTATTTTCATCGGGACTGCTTCCATCTCTCTCCACTGATACCCCCAGAGAGACCTGAGCAGCCCCTGAAAACTTTCATTCCAGATTGAGACCCTCTATCTCCTCATTCTTTACCTGGGCAAATTTATAGTTTGCTTGAGAAGAACGACTAAAAAATCCGTATTTTCATCATAGACAAAAAACATGATGCTTGAAATAATTAATCTACGCTAGAGCAATCCTAAATGATTTATAACATTTTCTTCTCCCCTCTCCCGTTCTGGGAGAGGGGAGAGGGGCCGCCATCGTCTTCTCCAACTGATTTAGGACTGCTATATAGCGTTGAACCGCTATTAAATAAAACAGAGAAAAAACAATTTTTAGCTCTAATTTGTTGCAGATTAGCAGACATTGTATTACAAAACTCCGTTGGTATTCCCTCCCTTGTCCCAACTTCCTAAATAAAAGGCAAACCTGACTGTAACATACTGTATGACTTGCGATCGGCTAATGATCTATCTGGGGTTCAAGGGGTCTCCATCGGGTAGCGGAATAGGGCAGGGCCAAGCAAAGCAGGTAAGAAAAACGTTGAGAATGACCCACCCTTTTCTAAGATTGGATGAAAAATTATGAATACTGTTTGTAAATACAAAAGGCTAGAAAAAATTTATGAAGGTCAGGATACGGTAGTTTATCGAGGGCAGAGGACCTTAGATCAAACTCCTGTTATTTTGAAGGTTCTAAAAAATGAGCATCCTAGCCTGAAGGAGGTTATTAACTTAAAACAAGAATACGAAGTTTCTAAGTTTTTGGATTTAAAAGGGGCGATTAAAGCCTATGATTTGGAAAAGGTTGAAAATAGACTTACCCTGATTTTAGAAGACTTTTGCGGAAAAGACCTCAGTGACTTTTTGGCGGGTCAACCCCTGGAGGTTAGGGAGGTTTTAAACATTGGGATTCAACTGTCAGAGGTGGTGGGACAGTTGCATGAAAATCAGATTATCCATAAGGATATCAAACCTCAAAATATTATCATTCATCCCATTACCAAACAGGTTAAACTGAGTGATTTTAGTATTGCTTCGCGCCTGAATCGAGAGCACCAGGCGATCGCCAACCCCAATGCACTCCAAGGGACCCTGGCCTATATGTCCCCGGAGCAAACGGGGCGGATGAATCGGGCGATCGACTATCGCAGTGATTTCTATTCCCTAGGCATCACCTTTTATCAAATGCTCACGGGTCAACTTCCTTTTGTGACCAACGATCCGTTAGAACTGATTCATGCCCATATTGCCAAACAGCCTATCCCTCCTCATGAGTTAAATCCAGAGATTCCCGAAGCGGTTTCAAATATTGTGATGAAACTGTTAGCAAAAACCGCTGAAGAGCGATATCAAAGTGCTCAAGGGCTGAAGGTGGATTTAGAAGTCTGTTTGAATCAATTAATTTATTTTGGGGGAATCACCAATTTCAAGGCAGGAAAACAGGACAAGTCGGGACGATTTTTTATTCCCCAGAAGCTGTATGGGCGGGAAAAAGAAGTCGATAAACTGTTGTCAATTTTTAAAAATACTTGTGCTGGAAGTGTAGAGTTAGTCATGGTTTCCGGCTATTCTGGTATGGGAAAAACCAGTGTAATCAATGAAATCCACAAACCCATTGTGCAATGTCGGGGATATTTTATTGAAGGTAAGTTTGACCCTTTACAGCGAACGATTCCTTATACCGCTATTGTTAAAGCATTTTCTGATTTAGTGCGTCAGCTTTTGACGGAAACGCAAGTCCGGGTGGAGGCATGGCGAGAGAAACTGTTAGAGGCATTAGGTCCGAATAGTCAAGTGATTATTGAACTGATTCCTGAAGTGGAATTGATTATGGGCAAACAGCCTGCTGTGCCTGCCCTTCCCCCAATGGAAACCCAAAATCGATTTAATCGGGTGTTTCAGCAGTTCGTGCAGGTTTTTACTCAGCCGGAACATCCGTTAGTGTTGTTTCTGGACGATTTGCAGTGGGCGGATGCCGCTTCTTTGAAGTTGCTGGAATTGCTGATTACGGATCTGGATAGTCAGTATTTGCTGGCTTTAATTGCTTATCGGGATAACGAAGTGGATGCCACCCATCCCTTAATGATAACGGTGGAGGAACTGAAAAAAGCTGGAACAGTGGTGCATCAGTTGGCGCTACAGAATTTGGATAAAATTCACGTTCAAACATTAGTTGCCGATACCCTTCGGGAAGACAAGGCGAAAGTCAAGTCTTTGGCAGATTTACTCTGCTCTAAAACTCAAGGAAACCCCTTTTTCTTGACGCAACTCTTCCAATCTCTCTATGATGACCAATTATTGATTTTTGATTATCACGAGGGAATTTGGCAGTGGGATATTGAGCAAATTCAAAGCCGGGGTATTACGGATTTGAATGTGGTGGAATTGATGACGAGAAATATTCAAAAGCTCTCTAAATCAACCCAAGAGGTGTTAAAAGTAGCGGCTTGTATTGGAAATCGGTTTACTTTAGATGTGCTGGCGATCGCCACGGACCAATCAGAGTCAACTACAGCGGATCAGTTGTGGAAACCGATGCAGGTGGGGTTAATTTTGCCAGTCAGTGATAGTTCTAAAATCGGCTTGGCAATGGGCGATCGCCTCTTAGACCCCGCAGTTTTGGACATCAGCAGTCCACAAGATGCTTATCCCTATTCTCAATCGGTCACTTACAAATTTTTGCACGATCGCATCCAACAAGCGGCTTATGCTCTGATTCCCGAAGAACACCGAAAAATCACCCATTTCAAACTGGGCCACCAGTTACTCAAAAAGATTGGACCTGATGAAATCGAGGCCAATATTTTTGATATCGTCAATCAGTTAAATCGGGGAATAGAATTCATTAGCCACAACCCTATCAAGTCCCGCCAATTATTCAAAGGAGAGACGATTTCTCCTTTAGAACTAGCGCGATTTAACCTGATTGCCGGTCATAAAGCTAAGGAAGCAACGGCCTATGAAACCGCTGTTGAGTATTTGAATTTTGGAATCGGACTGCTTGGGGTAACATCCTGGGAAGATGAGTATAACCTCAGCTTAGATCTGTATATAGAAGCGGCAGAAGCTGAATACTTAAATACCAACTATCACCAATCTGCCCTTCTCGCTGAAATCGTACTCAAGAATGCGGTGAACCGACTCGATCGCGTCAAAGTGTACGAGTTGCAAATGCAGATATCACTGGGACAAAACCATCTTGTGAAGGCGATCCAGATCGGATTGCACGCCTTAGAAGAATTGGGGGTCACTTTATCTGCCATCCCCACCGATGGGAACTGGCAAGTTGAACTGCCGAAGTTAGAGGATTTAGACCATTATCCAGTCTTAAGCGATCCCGAACGATTAGCGGGTTTGCGCCTGTTAATGAGTCTTGCTGCTCCAGCATACCTGGCAAGGCCAGAAATGATTCCACAAATTATATTAACCACGATCCAGTTTTGTATTGAATATGGTCATTCACCGCTGGCCCCCTACGCCTATGCGCTGTATGGAATGCTGCTTTGTGCAGTCATGGATCAAGCGGATGCTGGATATTTTTCGGGTCAAATCGCTTTAAAACTGCTCGATAAATTTAAGGCCAATTCTTTTAAATCCAAGGTCTACCAATTATTTAACGGGTTTATCCGGCCTTGGAAAGAGCATATTAAATATAGCATGAGCGACTTGGTGGCAGGAACTCAAAGTGGTTTAGAAACAGGGGACCTGGTTTTTTCGGCCAATTGTGTGATTACCTATTGTTCTAATCTGTTGTGGATAGGTGAATCGCTGGACAAGGTGAACAAACAGCAAACACAATATCTTGTTTTAGTGGAGAAATTAAAACAAGATTATCCGATTTATTATCTCAAGCTGTGGAATCAGTTCACCCTAAAATTGCAGAACAGTTCTGAGGACCCTTGCAGTTTAACCGGGGAATATTTTAATGAAGAGAGAATGATTCCTCTATTTCAAGAAATTCAGAATCACACCTTACTGTTTATGGCTTATTTGGCCAAGGGGATTCTGAGTTATTTATTTAATCATTCGCAAAAGTCGGTTGAAAATGCGACCCTTGCAGCGGACTATGCCGGGGCTGTGATGGGCTTAGTCCTAGGGGCTCAACATAATTTTTATTATTCGCTCTCTCTGCTGGCTACCTATCCCCGGGTCTCCCTCCAAGAACAGGAAGAATATTTGCAGCAAGTCCAGGAAAATCAGCAAAAAATGCAACATTGGGCCGGAAATGCACCGGCTAACTTCCAACATAAATATGAGTTAGTCGAAGCGGAGAAAGCGCGAGTTTTGGGGCGGACTGTGGAAGCGATGGATTTATATGACCGGGCGATCGCCTCGGCGCGAGACCAAGAGTATATCCAAGAAGAGGCGATCGCTAATGAACGCGCGGCAGAGTTTTATTTTGAGTTAGGACGCTCCAAAATTGCCCGAATTTATCTGGTTGATGCTTATGCAGCCTATCTCCGTTGGGGTGCAATGGCAAAAGTCCAGGAATTAGAGTCGCGCTATCCCGAGTTTTCCTCGCAAAAACGAGTTCGAGACCTCAACCTCAGCACCAGTGATGGCACGCATACCACCACTTCTACCACCAACTTAACAACGGGTGCATTGGATTTAGCAACGGTTATGAAAGCCTCTCAAGCTCTAGCCGATGAAATCAGATTTGATAATTTGCTGGAAAAACTCCTGAAAATTGTCATGGAAAGTGCAGGAGCCCAAATGAGTTGCTTCATTTTAGACAAAGATGGAAAGCTCTATATAGAAGCCCAAGGAACTGTCAATCCAATGGAGGTCATTGTTGGATTAGAAATGCCGTTGCACAGCAGTCAGGTTGTTCCGGTTTCCCTGGTGAATTACACGGTCAGAACCCGAGAAACGATCGTGTTAAATAATGCGGCTAAAAATGGACATTTCATGGCAGACCCTTACATTCAAGCCCGCCAACCTAAATCCCTGTTATGTACCCCAATCCTCAATCAGGGTAAACTGATTGGGTTGCTTTATTTGGAAAATAACCAAACCCCTGATGCCTTTACGGAGAGTCGAGTGGAAGTCTTGAGAATGCTCTGTTCTCAGATGGCGATTTCCATTAAAAATGCGCGATTGTATGGCAACTTAGAGTTGACTAAGACGGAACTCATTTCTGCGAAAGAGCGGTTAGAAGAGGCCAATCATACTTTAGAGGAAAAGGTCGAACAACGCACCCTGGAGTTGCAGGCCAAAAATGAAGACCTCCAACAAACCTTGAAAAAGCTCCGTCAAACTCAGACCCAATTAATTCAAACGGAAAAAATGTCCAGTTTGGGACAGTTGGTCGCGGGGGTGGCCCATGAAATTAATAATCCGGTTAACTTTATTTATGGGAATCTGATTCATGGGGGGGAATATCTCCAAGATTTACTGAATCTCCTGGAACTCTATGAAGAAACTTACCTAGAGCCGACGGAGGAAATTCAGGACCTAATTCAAGACATAGAACTGGATTTCCTCAAAGAAGATTTTCCTAAAATTTTGATGTCAATGCAGGCGGGTGCAGAGCGAATTCGGCAGATTGTCCGATCGCTGCGAAACTTCTCGCGTTTAGATGAAGCGGACCTCAAAGAGGTGGATATTAATGAAGGGATTGAAAGTACCCTGGAAATTTTGCGCCATCGCCTCAAAGAAAAACCGGGCTGCCGAGAGATCGCCTTAGAGAAAGATTATGGGGTCTTACCCTTGGTCACCTGTTATGCGGGTCAACTCAACCAAGTGTTTATGAACATCCTCAGTAATGCTATTGATGCGTTAGAGGAAAAAGAGCGGAAACAGAATCATGGGGATTTGTCTGCGTCACAAAGTCCTGACTCTCTCCCTCGGGTTCGGATTGCCACGAATATTGAGGGGGATGCGGTGGTGATTCGGATTGCTGATAATGCCACAGGGATGACTGATGAGGTTCTCTCAAAATTATTTGACCCCTTCTTTACCACTAAACCTGTGGGGTCCGGGACGGGTTTAGGTTTGTCCATCAGTTATCAAATTGTGGTGGAAAAACATGGGGGTCACCTGGACTGTCGTTCCACTATGGGAGAAGGGTCCGAATTTGCGATTGCCATTCCCCTCAAACTCTCTCCTCAATCCCTGGCGTGAGCCTGTAAAAGCCGAGAGGAGCAAGGGTCCAGACTTATCCGGACAAAGGCCCCCCTCGGCACGGGGATGGGGAGAAAAGAGACTTTTAAAAACTGAATTGGAGATGAATAAACCGCTTGTCGGTATCCAAGAACTCCCCTTTTTGGATATAGACAAGCGGTTTAATAATTTTAATAAATAATTAATACTAATATCATCCCCCTAATTTGTCAACCCTCAAAATAGGATTAAATTTGCCAAAGCTGTTAAACTTTTTTGAAAATTAGGGAAGTCTAAAATTTATATCACCCCCAGGAGATTTAAGTGCATCGGTAACCCCGGTGATGATTTTTCCGAAGGGAGTCACTCTTACCTAGGAGTACAAAATTAATAAATTCAGGGCATGAAGTTAAGTAGTTTTACGGAAATCAGGCGCGTTAAATCCCGTAGTTATTCCTGAATTGTCTGGAATCTGGGTGAGGCGATCGCATCCCGGAATTTCCCTTGAGAGTTGAGACAGTTGATGCGGAGAAACCTCTGTAATCATCTTCCGAAATCAGCAAAAATTCAGTAAAACTACTGATTAAAACCCCTCGTCAGGGGGATGTTCGATGGGCAGAGAATTAATCGTCAGGGCAAGGCAACAGAACATGAGCGAACAGCGGACAACAGGGTGTATTCATCAACAATTTGAGGTGCAAGTTGAGTCTACTCCGGATGCAACAGCTATCCTCTGTGCAGGGGCATCCTTAACTTACGCAACACTGAACCATCGGGCAAACCAACTCGCCCATTATCTGAAAAGTTTGGGCGTGGGGCCAGAGGTGCTGGTCGCCATCTGTCTCGATCGCTCCCTTGAGATGGGAGTCGGACTGTTAGCGATTCTCAAAGCTGGGGGGGCCTATATTCCCCTGGATCCGAGCTATCCCCGTGACCGGCTGGCCTTCATGCTAGAGCATAGCCAAGCCGGTTTTTTACTCACCCACAGTCAACTAGGGAACGAACTACCGGACCATCAGGCCCAGGTAATTTGTCTGGATCAAGAATCGGCCAAGATTGCCAGCTTTAGCGACCAAAATCCCGTCAGTGCTGTGCAGCCGGATCACCTGGCCTATATTATCTACACCTCCGGTTCTACAGGGAAACCGAAAGGGGTGGCAATCGAGCATGGGGCCGTCCTCAATACCCTGGTGGATATCAACGATCGCTTTAAAATTGGTCCAGGCGATCGGGTCTTAGCCGTCTCTTCCCTCTGTTTTGACCTTTCCGTTTACGATATCTTCGGCCTATTAATTGCCGGTGGAACCGTCGTGATGCCGAACCCTTCACCCACGCCGGACCCTCACCACTGGGCCGAATTAATGGTGCAACAGCAGATTACGGTTTGGAACTCGGCACCCGCCTTGATGCAAATGGCGATCGATGCCACTAGCGGCCAACCGGACCCTCTGCCTGCCTCCTTGCGAGTCGTCCTCATGAGCGGCGATTGGATTCCCCTGAGCTTGCCGGAACAAATCAAAGCCTTGGTTTCTGGAGTCCAGGTGATTGGACTCGGAGGTGCAACAGAAGCCTCAATCTGGTCAATTCTTTATCCCATCGAAACCCTTGACCCCAGTTGGAAAAGCATCCCCTACGGACGGGCGATGAGAAACCAGCGTTTCTATGTCTTGGATGAAGCCTTGCAACCCTGTCCGGAAGGCGTACCCGGACAACTTTATATCGGTGGAGTGGGATTAGCGCGGTGCTACTGGCGGGATGAAGCCAAAACCCAATCCCGCTTCATTACCCATCCCCAAACCTCCGAGCGTCTCTACTGTACCGGAGATCTGGGCAGCTACCGCAGCGATGGCAATATTGAGTTTATTGGACGCATTGATAATCAGGTAAAAATTCGCGGGTTCCGCATTGAGCTTGGGGAAATCGAAGCGGTCCTCAACCAACATCCCGATGTCCGGCAAGCGGTAGTGATCGATCGCGAAGATGTCCCGGGGAGTAAACGGCTGGTGGCTTATATCCTCAGTACCGTCATGCCCGATCGCCTCCCCTACGACTGTACAGCCCTGGCGGAAGGCCCCGACCAACAGCGGATATCCCTCCAAACCGAAGACTTCTCTAGGGGAGGACTGGCAGTCGTCGGAGTTCCTCGGACTTGGCAACCCCGTCAATGGATCCGACTGTGCTTGGCATTACCGGGATGTTCAGAACCGCAGTGGCTATCGGGACAGATTGCCTGGTGTCGTGGCAACAAAGCCGGGATTCAATTTGAACTGACTCCATCGGAGGAGGCGATCGTCGAAACGAGCTTCAACCATCTGTTAGAAACTGCTGGATTTTATAGCCTGTGGCAGCGCACCCTCTCGGGAATCTGCGCCGGTTCCTGGGTGAAAAAGTCCCGGAGTATATGGTGCCCTCTAGCTTTGTCTTCCTGGAGAGCTTACCCCTGACCCCGAATGGGAAAGTCAACCGCAAAGCTGCGGCCAAAAGGCTTGCCCCTTGCCGACTTTAGCGATTTGTAGTATAAAAAAAAGAGGTCAGCTCCTTTTTAGCCTACCAACCTCTATAATCACAAAAAAATCTACCTACATTTTACCAAACTTTTTTATCCGAGCAACTGAATCATTCTGATTGGCTGATTTAAAACCCTAGTGTGCTCTTGCAACTGCACAAAACCGTTAAAATTGAGCGGTTGGCGGCCTGTTTTCCCCTGGCTATTAAACAGGAGAGCCGTCTCGGCGATCCAACGATTCTTAGTCTCTACCAGTCTAAGTGTTCCTCTGCTGGGTTTCCCTTGATTCAATTTTAATTCATCGTTATTTTCCTAAACAAGCCCATTTATCTAGCCTTAGATAGAACCTCTTGGAACAAAATAACCTCTTCATGGTTCGGTGATTTATCAAAAACGAGCTTGGCCGGTTTATTGGACATTATGACATACAGGGGCCAGCAATCTCGCCCGTCAAAAAGCCCTTCTTACTCCGATTATTCGGTTATTAAACGGTTATAAAATTATCGTCGTTGGAGACCGTGAATTTCATAGCGTTGAGCTGGCTAAGTGGCTCCAGTCAAAGAAAGTTATTTGCCCTCCGTCAAAATGCAACACTTACATTAAACAGAGTCGGAAAAAAGGCGAGGATTTTGAGAGCTTAAATAATTTAGGACTTCAACCGGGATGAAACTTTATTTACCCTCGGTTCAGTTCACTAAAAAGAAAGGATTTGGCCGCTATGCGTTAGCCGCTTACTGGAAACGAAATATGCCAATAAGTCGAGTGAACCTTGGTATATCTTGACCAACCTTCCCGATTTAAAAAGGCTTTAAAGGCGTATGAGATGCGGATGGCATTGAAGCGATGTTCAAAGATTGTAAAACTGGAGGATATAATTTAGAAGGAACAGGAGCCAACCAAGAGCGGTTGACTCGTCTAGTTCTTTTAATTGCTTTGGCTTATACGTCCGCATCTATTCAAGGCGTGCCAATCAAGCAACAAGAGTGCAATCTTACGTCGCTCGTTTAACCGAATCTGGACGCTCTCAACGCCGTCATAGTAACTTTTGGATAGGGCTTTATGGACTCAGTTGGATTGATTCTATGGAAAAATTGCAGGAGTTATATGCTACCGGCACCGCCACGCAATAGCCGGATAGTCGCAGAGGATGCCGAGTTACCCAGTACCCCCACGGAGCAAATTGTGGCTCAAATTTGGGCGGAAGTGCTGAATGTGGAACAGGTTGAGGTGCATGATAACTTTTTGGAGTTGGGGGGAGATTCTCTGCTGGCTACCCAAGTTGTCTCGCGGGTGCGCGAAGCGTTTCAATGTAACTTACCCCTGCGATCGCTGTTTAATGCGCCGACGGTGGCAGAACTAGCGAAACAGTTGGACACCTTTCCCCAAGAGGAATTGGGGTCGCTGGGTGAGGCGATCGCCCCGTCCCTGCGCGATCGGCTGTTGCCTGCATCCTTTGCTCAAGCACAACTGTGGTTTCTGCATCAATGGCAACCTCACTCTGCCATGTACAACGAACCCATTACCGTTTATCTGAGCGGACCGATTGACCTAGAGGCCCTAGAGCGCAGTTTTCACGAAATCATCCGGCGTCACGAAATCTTCAGAACCACATTTCAGGCGGTAGATGGACAGCCGGTGCAAGTGATTCATCCTCCGCTAAAACTGCCCCTGAGTGTGATTAACTTACAAGAACTCTCGGAGTGGCAACGGGAGGAGAAAGCGATACAAATCGCAACGGCACAAGCTCGTGAACCCTTTGACTTGAGCAAAGGTCCCTTGTTGCGAGGGACCGTCATCCAATTGGGGGAAACCGACTACCGATTATTTCTGAGCCTGCATCACATTATTATTGATGCAGTTTCTCTGTATGAGGTGTTGTTACCGGAACTGGCGGCACTCTACCCCGCGTTTTCCCGTGGGAAACCCTCCCCTCTGCCCGAATTAAGCCTGCAATATGCTGACTTTGCCGTTTGGCAACGAGAAGCGCTACAGGGGAACCTTTTGGAGCGACAGATGGCGTACTGGAAACAGCAGCTTGCAGATTTGCCAACCCTGCAACTGCCGACGGACCGACCCCATCGCGGATCCGCCACATTCGAGGGAGCGAAACAATATCTCGTGCTATCGCCATCCCTGACCGAGGCACTCAAGGCCCTGAGTTTAAAGGAAGGGGTAACTTTATTTACCCTGTTGCTGACGGCATTCAAAACCTTGCTGTACCGCTATACCCGACAGGAGGATATTTGTGTGGGGACCGTCACAGCGGGTCGCGATCGCCCCGAAATCGAAAATCTGATCGGCTATTTTCTCAACACCCTTGTCTTACGAACCAACCTGTCAGACAATCCGACCTTTCGGGACCTGCTGCCTCGGGTTGAGGCGGTTTGCCTGGATGCTTACGCCCATCAAGAGGTCCCCTTTTCCTATTTGGTCAGCGAATTAAAGCCGGAACGTCTGGGGAGTCAAAATCCCTTAGTTCAAGTCATGTTTGTTCTGCAACCCCAAATGCCTGCCAATGATCTGGGGTGGACGATTAACCAACTTGATGTTGATCCAGGGACAGCAAAATTAGATTTATCGGTTCATCTTGAAGAACGAGACGACCGAATTTTTGGGTATTGGGAATATAATACGGACTTGTTTGATGGGGGAACGATCGCCCGAGCAGTCGGGCATTTTCAGACCTTACTCGAAGAGATTGTGGCGCATCCAGAACAGCGGATCGCCGAATTATCTTTCCTTCCACCGGAAGAACGACAGCAGTTGAGGGTCTGGAATCAAACCCAGGCTGATTATCCTCGGGAAACCTGTATTCACGAGCTATTCGAGGCGCAAGTCCAGGAGCGTCCGGATGCCGTGGCGGTGGGATTTGAGGCGGAACAACTCACTTATCGGGAACTGAACCAACGGGCGAATCAACTCGCCCATTACCTACAAACCTGGGGTGTAGGACCCGAGGTGCTGGTGGGAATTTGTGTCCACCGTTCGTTAGAACTGGTCATCGGAATTCTGGGGATTTTAAAAGCGGGGGGAGCTTACTTACCGTTAGATCCGGAGTATCCCCAGGACCGTTTGACCTTCATGTTAAAAGATGCGGGAGTCAGGGTGTTGTTAACCGAGGAACAGTTGGTCAGTGCGATGACCCAACACTCGGGAGAGTTAATCTGTCTGGACCGGGATTGGGCAGAAATTGCTCAACAGGGTCAGGAAAATCTTGCGGTTCCGATGAACTCTCAGAACTTAGCGTATGTGATTTATACTTCCGGCTCCACAGGTCAACCCAAGGGGGTGGAGATTGCCCATCAATCGTTGTTAAATCTGGTGGTTTGGCATCATCACTGCTTTGGGGTGTTACCGAGCGATCGGGCTACGCTGTTAGCGGGACCAGCATTTGATGCCTCCGTCTGGGAACTCTGGCCTTATTTAACTGCAGGCGCAGGGGTTTATATCTGTCCGGAATCCACGAGGACTTCGGCCCTAGAACTTCGCAACTGGCTGATACAAAGGGGGATTTCGATTACGTTTGTGCCGACCCCGTTAGCGGAGAGTCTATTGTCCTTAGATTGGCCCATTGATATACCGTTGCGAACGGTACTCACAGGCGGGGAACAACTACATCATTATCCTCCTAAATCTCTGCCGTTTGAGCTGGTCAATAATTATGGGCCGACGGAAAACACTGTCGTTACTACATCCGCAGTGGTGATGGCAACGGAGCAAGGTCACCGACCCCCGCATATTGGACGGGCGATCGCCAATACCCAACTATACCTCCTGGATGCTCAGATGCAACAGGTTCCCATTGGGATGGCCGGAGAACTCTACATCGGGGGTGATGGATTGGCACGAGGTTATCTGAACCGTCCGGATCTGACCGCCAGTCGCTTTGTTCCTAACCCTTTTGGGGAGGAAGCTGGGGCGCGGTTGTATAAAACCGGCGACCTGGCCCGGTATCTCCCCGATGGCAATATTGAGTTTCTCGGACGCATTGACGATCAAGTTAAAATTCGCGGGTTTCGCATTGAATTGGGGGAAATCGAAGGAACGCTCACCCAACATCCTGATGTTCAAGCGGCAGTGGTGATGGTTCGGGAGGATATCCCTGGTGAGCAGCGGTTGGTTGCTTATGTGGTGTCGGGTTCAGTCCCCGATCGCGTTCCGTACCAAGCGGAATGTTGGGTGGAATTGCCGGGGGATTCTCCGGTGAAATTGTCTACGAAAAATATTTCCCGAGGCGGGATTGGGGTAAAGGGACTGCCGCCTTGTCAACCGGGTACGCCGGTCCGCCTCCGGTTCGGGTCCTCACATCCCCTGGGTCAGGATTGGGTTGATGCACAGGTGGTCTGGTGTGAGCAAGGTGAGGCGGGACTTGATTTTACCCTCCCCCCCTCAGCGCAAACGCGACTTGAGGCGCTAGTACAGTCTCTTTTGGACAAGCAGGGATTTTCTAAGGTGCTACATCGCACTCTGTCCGGGACGCTGCGCCGCTATCTCCAGGACCGACTTCCCGCTTATATGGTGCCTTCAAGTTTCTTGTTCCTGAATGCGCTGCCTTTAACGCCCAATGGCAAAGTCAATCGCAAGGGACTACCGAAACCGGAGGGGGGACAGCGAGAATCAGAACAGCCTTATTTGCCCCCGCAAAGTGAGATGGAGCAGGCGATCGCCGCGATTTGGCAAAAGGTGCTGCACTTAGAGCAAGTGGGAGTTCAGGATAACTTTTTTGACCTGGGTGGACATTCTTTAAGTATGGCGCGGGTTCATAGTCAGTTGGTTGAGGTGCTCAAGACAGAGATTTCAATGGTGGAACTGTTTCAGTATCCAACGATCGCCGCGTTGTCAGAGGGTTTGCGGAACCGGCGATCGGGGCTTGACTCTCAAAGTATGCCGATGAAGGAATCGGAGGATTTACCTCACTCGGGCGATCGGCTCAAGGAGAGTTCCATGACCCGCGCTCAAAAGCAAAAAGCCGCCCTCGAACGTCAAAGAACCCTCAAACAACAGCACAAATCATGAGGTTCAATTTAGCCTCCCTTTATCCCCGGTAAATTCCCCATTCCTCAAGGGGTACTCATTCTATTTTGCTCCCCTTGAGGATGACTCCCGGTCAGCTTTTGGTCAACCGTCACACTTGTTGTAATCAGTTTCGTTCCAGCTAGGGTAACCCGTATGAACTCAACCCATCTTTCGGATCAACCGGATTTAAACCAGACTTTAAAAAGCCAGATGCGGCAATTTTATGAAGGCATCAATCAAGAACTCAATTCTAACGGATTAGGAGAATATTCTTTATTTTTGAACTATGGCTATGCTTCAGATAACAGTCCAGAATATGCTCAAGTTGAAGTTCCCAAACATGCTCTGAAGAAAAACTCGATTAAATTGATTTTAGAACTCATCGGGGACTGTAATTTAACCGGGTATGAAGTTCTGGATGTGGGTTGTGGTCGAGGCGGAAATGCTTTGACAATTTCTCAGCAGTTTCCAGTCAAACAGGTGACGGGAATTGACCTATCGGGTACGGCAATTTCATTTTGTCAAACCCATCTTCATGGGGAAAAGCTCAGGTTTTTAGAAGGGGATGCGGAAAATTTGCCATTTGCCGATTCTTCTTTTGATGCGGTAGTTAATATTGAGTCCTCGCACGCTTACCCCAACATTTACAAATTTTATGCAGGGGTTTCCCGAGTTCTCAAACAGCAGGGTTATTTTTTGTACACCGATGCGCTACCTCATGATGAGATTGAAAATTACGTTAAGTTCCTACAAAAATTGGGATTTGAGCTAGAGTTAGAACGGGATATTACCCCTAATGTTTTACTTTCTTTGGATGAAAGTGCCATTCGCTACAAGGAGGCGTTTGAGACGAATCCTGATGGAGTCAATATTGCTAATTTCTTAGCCTTGCCCGGTTCAGATATCTATGAGGCTTTGAAAAAACGGCAAGTTTTGTACAAAATATTTAGATTTAAAAAAGTCGCCCAAAACTGGGTGGATTTGAGCGATATTGAAACCACTTTGAACCCTAATGTGATGTCTTTTTTCGATAAACAGGACCAACACCAAGCATTAGGTGAGCGGGTCCAAAGCCGAGCCAGTCAGCAGAAAAAAGCATTAAGTCAACAAAAACAACTCAGACAACAACGGAGAAAAATCAATGACTAATCCTCAAGATGAACAAATCATCGATGGCATTGCTATTATTGGGATGGCGGGTCGATTTCCCGGGGCCAATACGATTGATGAATTTTGGCAAAACCTGAAAAACGGTGTAGAATCTATTTCTTTTTTTAGTGAAAAAGACCTAATAGAAGCCGGTATCGAGTCAGAATTGCTGCAAGACCCGAACTATGTCAAAGCCAAAGGAATTTTAGAAGATATTCGAGGGATTTGATGCGGCATTTTTTGGGTTTAATGCCCGAGAAGCAGAAATCACCGACCCCCAACAGCGACTATTTTTAGAATGTGCTTGGCAAGGGTTAGAAGAGTCGGGTTATAATCCCGACAGCTACAATGGCACGATTGGAGTCTATGGGGGTGTGGGGAAAAATAGTTATTTATTACATAATTTGATGTCTCGCCCGGACATTCGGGAAAAAGCGGGAGATTATCAAATTATGATTGCGAATGAGAAAGATTTTCTCCCGACTCGGGTCTCTTATAAACTGAATTTAAAAGGCCCATCGGTTACCATTCAAACGGCTTGTTCGACTTCGTTGGTGGCGACAGCGGTTGCTTGTCAAAATTTATTGACGTATCAGTGTGATATGGCGATCGCCGGAGGGGTTTCTATTCCGTTGCCGCAACGAGAGGGTTATTTATATCAAGAGGGGATGATTCTCTCGCCTGATGGACATTGCCGTGCTTTTGATGCGGAGGCGAAGGGGACGGTTAGTGGCAGTGGCGTGGGAATTGTGGTGTTAAAACGCTTAGACGAAGCGATCGCAGATGGGGATTATATTCATGCGGTAATTCGTGGGTCAGCAATTAATAATGATGGCGCTTTAAAAGTGGGTTATACCGCCCCCAGTGTGGAGGGTCAAGCGGAGGCGATCGCCCAAGCTCAAGCGTTAGCTGAAGTTGACCCAGAAACGATTACCTATATCGAAACCCACGGCACCGGCACTCCCTTGGGTGACCCGATTGAAATTGCCGCACTCACGCAAGTTTTTTCTCTGCAAACGAATCAAAAACACTTCTGTGCGATCGGGTCGGTCAAAACTAATATTGGTCATCTGGATGCCGCTTCCGGAATTGTCGGTTTAATCAAAACTGTTCTGGCACTTAAACATCAATTAATCCCACCCTCTCTTCACTTCCATCAACCCAATCCTCAAATCGATTTTGAGAACAGTCCCTTTTATGTGAATACCACTCTCAAAGAATGGAAAACGAACGGAACTCCCCGACGTGCGGGAGTCAGTTCTTTTGGAATTGGTGGCACGAATGCTCATGTTATTTTAGAAGAAGCGCCGTTGCGGGAACCGAAAACGAACCCGAATAAAACTCCGCAATTGTTGATACTTTCCGCTAAAACAGCATCAGCATTGGAGAAAGCAACGGCAAATCTGGCAACTCACCTGGGTGCTCATCCCGAATTGGATTTAGCTGATGTGGCATATACCCTGGCAATGGGACGCAAGGCATTTTCTCACCGCCGGATAGTCGTTGCACAAGATATCCCAGATGCAGTAACCGCCTTAAAATCCGTGGATTCGGCGCGAGGGGGAACTCCGGTTCAGAATGCTGGCGATCGCCCGGTGGCATTCATGTTTTCTGGACAGGGAACGCAATATGTCGAGATGGCGCGGGAACTGTATGACAAGGAACCGACCTTTAAACGGGAACTCGATACCTGTTGTGAGTTGCTGTATCCTCATCTGGGACTGGATCTGCGGGAGATTCTCTACCCCCGAAGTTTGAGTCTCGCCGAGGCGACGGAACAGTTAAAGCAAACGGCAATCACCCAACCGGCGTTATTTGCGATCGAATATGCCTTAGCGCAAGTCTGGATCGCCTGGGGAATTGAACCCGTGGCGGCGATCGGGCATAGTATTGGCGAATATGTTGCCGCCTGTATTGCTGGGGTCTTTTCCCTGGAAGATGCGTTATCCCTGGTGGCAAAACGGGGAAAATTGATGCAGGAAATGCCCCCAGGGTCAATGTTAGCAGTTCCCCTCTCGGAAGCGGAACTCCAAGCTTTACTCCCTGGGGACCTGTCTTTAGCTTTGATCAATGGTCCTACTAATTGTGTAGTTTCCGGTGCGATCGCCGCAGTCGCTGCCTTCCATCAACAACTGAGCGATCGCGGGGTGGAATCTCGCACCCTCCACACCTCCCATGCCTTCCATTCGCCGATGATGGACCCGATGTTAGCTGCCTTCACCGCAGCAGTGGAACAGGTAACCCTAAATCCCCCCAAAATTCCCTATATTTCTAACGTCACCGGCACTTGGATCGCCCCTTCTGAGGCTACAAATCCTCACTATTGGGCGCAACATTTACGACAAACGGTGCGGTTTGCTCAAGGATTGGAAACCCTGTTTAAACCCTCGGATTGGTGTCTCTTAGAAGTGGGTCCGGGACGTACTTTAACCACCTTTGCCAAACGCCATCCCGCGCAAGGAGGCGATCGCTTGATTTTCCCCTCCCTCCGTCACCCCCAAGATTCCCAATCGGATCTGAAGTTTCTCTTCAACACTTTAGGCCAGTTATGGACCTGCGGAGTTAAAGTAAATTGGGAACAATTTTATACCGGGGATCACTACCGTCTCCCGTTACCCACCTATCCTTTTGAGCGCCAATCCTATTGGATTGAACCTCACAAGTCGGTTGAATCCTTCAGCAGTCGCCCTAGCTTACAGAAACAGACAAATCCGGCAAATTGGTTCTATCTCCCCTCCTGGAAACGCTCAACTTTGCCGCAACACCCCCTTAACCTTCCCCCTACCGGGTCCTGTTGGTTAGTCTTTCTGGATTCAGACGGTTGGGGTTTACAAATTCTCAAGGGACTGCAAGAAATAGGTCAGGATGTAATTGGTATTAAATCGGATACCAAATTTGCTTCTTTAGACTCCACTCTTTATACCCTCAATCCCGCTGATTCCGCCGATTATCACCGTTTGATTCAACATCTGCAAACTCAGAATAAAGTCCCCAGTCGCATCGTTCATTGCTGGACACTCACAGAGCAACCCTGCAATTTATTAGCCTCAGATAGCTTAGAAACTTCCCTGAATTTAGGCTTTTATAGTCTCCTCTTCCTTGCTCAAGCCCTGAGCAAACAAAATCTCACGGAACCGATTCAAATTACTGTCTTGTCAAATCATATCCAGTCGGTCATCGGAGAGGAAATCTTATCCCCAGATAAAGCGACCTTGCTCGGTCCTTGTCAAGTTATTCCCCAAGAATATCCCAATATTTCCTGTACCCACATTGATTTGGTACTGCCTGAACCCGGAAGTGCATCGGCGCAAAACCTGCTGGAAAACTTGCATCATGAACTCCTCGCCAAACCCCTTTCCCCCACCGTCGCCTATCGGGGGTTACATCGTTGGGTGCAAATATTTGAGCCAATTCCCCTAGAGAAACCTACCGAAAAAACACCGCTTTTAAAAGAAAAGGGAGTGTATGTAATCACCGGGGGTTTGGGCCGAATCGGTTTAGTATTCGCCCAATATTTAGCAGAAACAGTCCAAGGAAAAATTGCCTTGATTGGACGGTCTACATTTTCCAAACCCAGAAGAGTGGGAACAGTGGTTAAACACTCATCCCCCGGAAGATTCTACGGTGCAAAAAATACACCGAATTCGGGAAATTGAAAGCCTTGGGTTCTGAAGTGATGGTGGTGACGGCTGATGTTGCTTCCCTGGATTCCATGACCCAAGCAATTGCTCAGATTCAAGACCGATTCGGTCCAATTAATGGAGTGATTCATGGGGCGGGTAAAACGGGAAATGAGTCTTTTCATGGGATTTCTTCTACGACTCCCACCGAATGTCAGGCCCAATTTCAACCGAAAATTCAAGGACTTTTGGTCCTCGACTCCCTCTTTCAAAACCATCCCCTTGATTTCTGTCTCTTAACCTCTTCCTTGTCCTCGGTTTTAGGCGGATTAGGATTTGTAGCCTATTCCGCTGCCAATCGATTCATGGATGCTTTCACCCATCACCACAATCAAACGAATCGGACTCCTTGGATTAGCATTAACTGGGAAGGTTGGCAATTGAACCGAATCCACTCAACTCGGGAGTAAATGCCAGTAATACCTTAGCAGAATTGGCGGTAACTCCATCAGAAGGAATTGAAGCCCTGAACCGGATTCTTGCTTCGGGACTTCACACTCAAATTGTCGTTTCCACCGGCGATTTAAGCCTGCGCCTTGCTCAATGGATTGAGCGTCAATCTTTTCAAGAAACCCCGGAAAATTCCTCCCCTGAACTGGCTTCTTCGGGTCACGATCGCCCCCAATTAAACACCGATTATCAAGCCCCTGAAAGTCCCATTGCTCAAACCATTGCCTCGATTTGGGAAAAATTTCTGGGGATTGAACGAATTGGCATTCATGATGACTTTTTCGACTTAGGCGGTGACTCCTTACTTGCGGTGCAGATTGTTTCCAAGTTACGAAAAACTCTCAATGTGGAATTGTCACCCCACAGTTTATTAAATGCCCCCACGATCGCCGGTTTAGTTCAGGTCATTCAACCGGACAGTTCCACGGCCAAGGATTCCCTTACCCCGGCACTTCCTCCCCTCCTGGTTAAAATTAAATCCGGTTCGTTGCAGCCGCCTTTATTCTTAGTTCATCCAGCGGGAGGATATGTCTATTTTTATCGGGAATTAGCCCAATATTTAGAGAAAGAACAATCGGTTTATGGGATTCAAGCTCAAGGATTGGATGGCAAAACCCCACCTTTGAACCGAGTGGAAGAAATGGCAAGTCGCTACCTGGAATCCCTGCGGGTGATTCAACCGAAAGGTCCCTATTTTCTAGGCGGGTCTTCCTTTGGAGGAACGATCGCCTTTGAAATGGCCCAGCAACTGATTACTCAAGGCGAAACCGTGGCCTTATTGGCACTCTTGGATAGTCCCGGAGGCCAACAATTGGATGTCCATCTCCAAGGGGATGCGGAAGTGTTTGCTTATTTGCTGAATGTGGGGACAAATCTATCGGTTTCATCCCAAGAGTTGCAGTCGCTGCCACCGGATCAACGTCTGGGATATTTTCTCAAAAATGGCGGGATGGCGCGGGAACTGCTACCGGACATGGATATTGAGCAGATTCAGCCGTTTATGGATGTTTTTCAACGCAATATTGAGGCGTTGAAATACTATAATCCGCGACCCTATCCCGGTCGAATTCTGTTTTTCCGCGCCAGCGATCGCGACTCGATTACCCCGGCACATCCCGAACGCGCTTGGTTGGATTTAGCCACAGATGGGGTAGAAATTTATGAGGTTCCCGGCAATCACATTACGATGAATTTTTCTCCCCATGTCCAGGCGATCGCCGACCAACTGACGATCGCCCTCCAGGATGCAAGGTCTCTGTAGGGGCCCAGAGAGGCGACTGGGTGAGAAACCCGGTTTCTTGCCCCTGCCGGACTTCTCAAATAGGTCCCTTCTCCACCGGCATCGAGATACCAGATCCGGCAGTGGGAAAATTGATGCACTCTGATGCTTCATATTTCTTAATTTTTTTTAGAATGAGAATAAACTCAAGCTAACCGTCCCCTGTCTTTATGTTGTTAAAACCGGCCCAACGCACGAAACTCGATGAATCCGACGATCGCCTATTCTATTCCTACCCCCGATTTGTCACCCATGTGGATGATGGATTCATCGACCAACTCACCCATCTCTATCGCGATCGCCTCAAACCCAACAGCCGCATCTTCGATATGATGAGTTCCTGGGTCTCCCATCTCCCCCCAGAGATGACCTTTGATCATGTGGAAGGTCATGGGCTCAATGAAGAGGAACTGGCGAAAAATCGTCGTCTTAACCATTATTTTGTCCAAAATCTCAACGACAACCCCCACACTCCCCTTAGAGGACCAAAGTTTTGATGCGGTCCTGAATGCGGTTTCGGTCCAATATATCCAACATCCTGAAGTGGTGTTTAGCGAAATTCACCGCATTCTGAAACCCGGTGGCATTGCGATTATTAGTTTTTCCAATCGAATGTTTTATCAAAAAGCGATTCAAGCATGGCGCGAGGGGAATGAAGGGTCTCGCGTTGCCCTGGTGAAACGTTACTTTCAGGCAGTGGAAGGGTTTTCTAACCCCGAAGCGATCGCCCGCAAGTCCGATTTGCCTTCTATCTTGCAGTTTATGGGCATGGGCGGTGGCGACCCGTTTTATGCGATTATCGCCCATCGTTTACCCGCATAACTCAAGATGGTTATCCCAATCGGGAGGGCAAAGATAACCCTGGGCACAGACGGGGTTAGAGTGTGGCCAAAATCGTCTCGACTTCATGACATAATGCTTTGTGGCAATGAGCATTACTGGCGATCGCGCACCCCCACTGGTTCACATCTTTTTGGTTATAGCGCAAAGGGGTCCCATCCACAAAGGTTAACTGGCCCCCCGCTTCGGTCAAAATTAACTCTGGGGCCGCAAAGTCCCAATCTTTGGGCGCACCTCTGCCCGAAAGGGAAATAAACCCATCCACCTGCTGTTCCACAATGGCGGCAATTTTGCACCCGATACTCCCGATATATTGTTGGGTTTGGCAGGGTAGACGTTGCAACAGTTCATCCAATTTCTCTCCTTTGCGGGTCCGTCGGGTTAGCAGGCATAAGTCTTCGAGGCGATCGCGCGAGGAAACTTTGACCGGGGTGCGATCGCCGGACCGGGTTTCCACAAAGGCCCCTCCACCCCGGTGAGCATAATATAATTTCTGGGCGGAAGGGACTGCCACTACTGCAACCACGGGTTGTCCCTCATGGACTAAGGCAATATGGACTGCATAGTTCGGGTTTTGCTGAATGTAGGCGCGGGTGCCATCAATGGGGTCAATAATCCAAACCCACTGGTGATCCCGGCGATCGCCGTTGGTATGGGATTGATAACTTTCCTCACTCAGATAACCAAACTCCAGACTGCCAAAGGCAATCCGTAATTTTTGTAAGATATACTCGTTCGCCGCGACATCGGCATTGGTGACGGGACCTTCTTTTTTTCCCTCACCTTCAGTTTCCCAGCCGCATCGCTATGATAATAGGTCAGAATATCCGCACTCCCCCAACCAATCATCCGGGCGATCGCTCCGATCTCCTCCAATTTCTCTAAGCGATCGTCCGTCATCGGTGTTCCTAACTGTTTGCTTTTGCTCATTCTTCCTCTTGGGTAATTGGCCTAATTTTACAACCCTCTCCTAGTGATTTATCCGGTTTTTTTATACAGTTGAAAAGGGCAGCTTATCTTTGGTTTCAAATTTAAGCTGACCTCTCTATCCTAACTTAACCCCTGTTTTCTTGATTCAAGACTTGCTAACATTTGCAGGGATTTCTAACAACTTTTCAGTAATTTCACGGATTCCCTATACCCAATACCAAGGGATAACCTGTTTCCTTAAAGGTACTAGAAGAATCCCCGGAACACCTATATATATCGTGAAAAACATAACAATTAGCCTCGACCCGCCTTTCCTCAGAGTTAGCAGAACTGAGATTAATTGCCCCGATTCTCTATCGAGGTGAGGGGTAACTCCTGTGCGAAGCTAATTTTTCTAAAATTGGCTTGAGAAGCCGGATTATCTACAAAGTTAGGAGGGCTTAATGCTAATCCCTCAATTTTTCAAGTAAGCCCACTGTTTCCAATCTCGACGCCGAGACAATCCTTTAATTTCAATATCTATCCGATTCGCTTCGGCAATTTCAAAAAGCCGACGCAATCCATCCCTAAAATGTTTCTGTTTACTATTAAAAGAAATAGAATATCGTAACGGTTCCCGCGCTTGAATATAAACTAACCGATTATTTTTACGATTAGATACTAAAATAGCTCGTTTTACATCAACCCACGGAATAATCAGCCTCGGACTCAGAGGACTACGCCGCACAATTCGGCTATTACTAATTTCTATAGCAGCACATAATTCATCGGCAATAATCAGTAACGGACTGGTCATCGCAATCCAAATCATTGCAGTACCAATCGGAATTAAGAGCAGTGACAGACAGGCACAGCTCAAGTAAAAGACTCCTAATCCCCAACCAATCCACGGATTACGAGGAGAGAGCCGCAGGAATTGTTCTCGGGTGTTCATGGCTTGGCTTCCTTTCCAGGCTTTTTGTGTTAAGTTTAATCCATTCAAATCCCTGTCAAATCCTTCTAAAGAGATAGGTTCTGACCGGCTTTAGGTGAGGTTATGGCGCGGGCGTGCCCCAAAGACTTGACAAGCATCGGAGGCAATTTTTGCAGCAGAAGCTAATGCCCGGGGAAATGGTTCTTGTAAAATATAATGACAAAATGCCCCATGAAAAATATCACCGGCCCCTAATGTATCAATGACTTTGACTTTAGGAACTTCTACCCAACCCGGGATACCTTGGCTGAGGTATTGAATAGGGTTTTCCCCGTTAGTAATAGCAATATGGGGAATTCCTAGGTTGGCAAGATAGGTGAAAACTTCGGAGGCATTGTGGCAGTTTGGGGGATAAAAATTGCTGGAACATAAGGCATAATCTACAAAGGGGAGAAGGGTTTCCAATCCGGGTTTCCAGCTTCCTCCATCCAGGACGACGGGGATGGTTTGGGCGTGACTGATTTGGGCGATCCGTTGACTGACGGACATTTGATGTCCATCGATTAGAACTATGTTAAACTGTTCCCAGGAATCAAGGGGTAGACGATCGCCCAGGATTTGAGATTTTGTGGCATTGATGGAAATAACCGCCCGATCGCCAGTGGCTTGGGTGACAATAATCGAAGACAGGGGTGGGGGTTCGGTACGGTGAGGGTCTAAATCGGCGATCGCCACCCCATACCGTTCTAATTCCCCATAAATAATGGCGGTGAGGGGATGTTGTCCCACTGCCCCAAGGAGGGTCGCGTGATTGCCAAGAGTGCTAAAGGCGATCGCCGCATTGGTTGCCGGTCCCCCAGCATTGATCATCGAGTCAGTCGCCACAATTTTCTGATTGTTTTGAGGCACTCCTGCGCTTAAATAGATCATGTCCAGGGTGACTAAGCCGATAAACAATCCTTGTTTTTTCAGAGTTTCATCCTCCCGGTTCAAGACTTGCAGATTTTTTCATTCCTTCAAAATCTTCTGGGCTTCATACTTTATCATGAATTGGGATGCGGATGAGCAAGGAATCCGCTTCAGGAGTTTAAGTTGATCCATTGGTTACATTGTCCAAATTAAACTTGGGAAAAATTTAGTCCGTTATTCATGGAAATTGATTCAAAACTAGGCACACTTTATATCGTGGGAACGCCCATTGGGAATCTGGAAGATATGACATTCCGGGCGGTGCGAATTTTGCAGGAAGTTGATGCGATCGCCGCTGAGGATACCCGTCACACGGGGAAGTTATTGCATCATTTTCAAATTAAAACCCCGCAAATTAGCTATCACGAACATAACCGGCAACAGCGAATACCAGAGTTAGTAAATCGGTTAGTGCAGGGGGAGGCGATCGCCCTCGTCACCGATGCCGGAATGCCCGGAATCTCCGATCCCGGATATGAACTTGTCAAAGCTTGTCTGGAACAAGGAATTGGGGTGGTGCCAATTCCGGGACCGACTGCCTGCATTACGGCGATTAGTGCAGCGGGTTTACCCGCCTCTCGATTTACCTTTGAGGGGTTTTTGCCGGTGAAGGGAAAAGAACGTATTCAGCAGTTGCAGGGGTTAAAGGGAGAGATGAGGGCGATGGTGTTTTATGAAGCGCCCCATCGGTTGCTCAAAACATTACGGGATTTAGAGAAAATCTTGGGGGGCGATCGCGCCTTGGTGTTAGGGCGAGAGTTAACGAAGCTCCATGAAGAGTTTTGGCGGGGAACAATTGCCGAGGCCATAGCACATTATGGCGACCATTGTCAACCCAAAGGAGAATTTACCTTAGTCATTGACGGGGGCGACTGCTCAACCCCCGTTTTTTCAGAAGAGACCCTCAAGGCGGCATTACAAAAGGCGATCGCCCAGGGACTTACCCGGTCCGAAGCCACCCGGCAATTGGCGCAGGAAACCGAACTTCCCCGTCGCCAGATTTATCAACTGGCGATCGGTCTAGATCAGCCCAATGCCGAAGACCTGTAGACCCGAGGGCCTCGGTACAGCGTTCAGGCGGGACTCAGAAACCGGGTGTTCCGAAAGGATCCGGAGGCTGCCCTCTAGTTCCCCAGAGAACCTAGCTTGAGGGCAGAAGGCCATTTGTGCATCAACAGGGCTTCGGGAGCAAGGGGGCCGTCCCTAGTCCCAGCCTGGATTGACCCTTACAGAGAGTAAACTTGACCATCAATGAGTAAACGGGTAATTCCCTTAGATTGCAAATAAACGCTAGTTTTTTGCAGCATCCGGCCATCGGGAACCTTTATCACCCGTTGATTTCGGGCTGAAAAGCGACGAGCAACTCGGTGATTGTCAAAAACTGGCAGAGTTCTTTCATAAGACTCTTGAGCGGGAATTTGTCCGAGTTCGGCAAACTCTTTGAGAGGACGAGTAATTAAATCCCCCCCTTTGTCTACAACCACATAACAGATTTTGGGAAGTTCAGCTTCTGCTAGGGGTAAGACTTCAACGACGGTATAGGTTGAAGGCAGTGGTCGCCGCAAGAGGGGTTCATCATCCTCCCACTCCTCATCGTCGTCCTCATCGTCCTCATCCTCTAATTCTTCGTCATCCTCCTCATCCTCCTCATCGTCGTCCTCATCCAGGATGTCTTCTCCCAACATTTCCTGAAGGGCGCTAGTTTCGCTCCTGGGATAGCGATCGCTAAAGCCTGACACTGGGAGTTCAAGCTCGTTTTTATCTTCTTCCTCAGCACCATCAGAAGCGGAACGCAGGCGAATGCGTTTTTTAGCGGGAACAGCTAAGGGCTGCTCGCCTTCCTCTGTCTCATCCTGGGGGTCTGGATCGCTCGTCACGAAGCGACCAGAGCGCTTTTGTTGGATGAGGGATTCATATTCCTCTTCAGATAACGTGCTTTTGAGGATGCGGCTAATTGTCGAGCTACTGACACCGTAACGACTTGCCAGAGTTAAAGTTGTTTCTCCAGGCTGTCGATACAGGTCGATAATGTCGCTTTTGTCAGATTCAGATAGTTTTCGAGAACTCATGCCGCATCATCGGGGGTAAACATTTGGACGAGAGTCGGAGGCATTGAACGCGCTTAAAGGGAGATGAGCGCCATCTTAGCGCGGCCATTGCCCGAATGGGGGAGGGTTAGAATATCATGCCATTGTGGGATTAAGGGCGAGTTAGAGAGCAGCCTCCTTCCGGAGAAGGGATTTCACCCGAGTCGGAGTGGCGACTCACCGGGGTTGGGTTAATCCGAGGACCCACCTCTTCTGCGCCCCCGAGAACGAGAACGAGTAGAGATATCGTATTCTAAGACTGCACCAATGGCGAAGAGAACCGCACTGAAAATCCAGAAGACTTCCAAAAGACTGCCACTTTCGTAGTTGGCGACGCGCACATCGGCGTACTTAAACCACATATCGGCAATATAGAGTGAAAAAGTCGCCGCAGCAATCATCCGCCAAGACTGAGAGAACCGTCCTCCCCAGAAGGCTAACAACAGTGCAGTTGCCAGGATCAGGAGCAAGACATCCATGATCACATAGAACAAATTCACATAGTAAGCCACTGGAGTCAGGGCTTGGTCAATGGCCACAATGAAGGCCGGAGCCGTTTGCGGGGTGCTGGAGGCAGGAGCAGGAGCCTGTGTCCCGGATCCGGTAGCTGGCGAAGCCACCTGCTCGATCGCCTGGGGTGAAGCTGCCTCGGGGACCTCAATCGGTTCAGCCACCGCCAGCCAGTAGGCTAACGCGATCCCAGCCAAGGCGATCGCCCCGAGGACGGCCCACTGCCAAATTTCTAAATTCAGCTTGCGGCCTGAGACCGCCAGAACCATCCCCACGGTTAGGGCAATATAGGTAATTGCGTAAAAGAAATCGCCCAAAGATACATCCGGGGCGAGATTCCAATACTGCTCCCATAAGCCAAACAACACACCGCCTAGAAAATAGCACAGCATTCCAATCCCAATCGCCAGCCAGACATTCCGTCCACTGACAATTTGGGGAGCGCGCCAATTTCTAAAACAGAGAATTGCAGCGCCCAAGAAAGCGACTAATTCAAATACTAACGTACCGATTGAGTACCACAAGGGTCTCCCCATTCCAGGAGCTTCCGGTACGCTAAATAACAAAAAAAACAACAACGCTAAAACAGCCCAGGCGATTCCGGCAACCACCAGGGTCTGCGCTGTAAACATGGGTTGAGAACTGGTTAACTTTTCTGAAGTCGTTCGCATAGAAATTCCCAAATTGCTAACGGGGCATCGGTCTTGGGGTCTAGGACTTTCTTAAACGTAGAAACGACCAAGGGCTTGCCTAGAGAGCCGTTTGTTAACGACAAGATCACAGAACCCACTTGAAAGAGCCCTCTTTCAAGATAGGGACCACATCTCACCGAGGGGAGATTGTCCAAGCCAATCTCTAAACTGCTTGCGTTCCGCAGAAGGCATATCTTCCAAGATATCTAAGGCTCGTTCTACAAAGCTGGTATTCCCAAAATAGGCTTTGCCTAAGCGATAGAGCTCTTGCAACAAGGTATTCAAATGATGCTCTTGCCAAGACGGGACTTGAGCGCCGCTCAAGGGATCCATATTGAGCAACTGGTTAACCGCATCCGGTGATTCCGCTTGAGGAAAGCGCCATTTTTTAAAGGTCTCAGCAATGTCCTTTTCAAATGAACCCGCTTGCCGATTGCCCAGCAAGTCTTCTATGTCAAAGAAAACCGCTTGTAACATTAAAAGACAGGCTTGGGTGTAAAGGGGTGCTGCTGCTACCCCTCCATGAGCATCCTCTGTCAGTTGGTCCAGACGGATTTTGCCCCAAACACTGTATCGATCGGTCTCTTCAAGCAGTACGCAAGCTTTCCCACGGTTATCCGTTAGGTCCCTCCAAAAGGCCCTTGCCTCATCCGCCTGTTGAGCGCTAAACACGTTAATTAAGCGAAAGGTCTGACCTTGATAGTTCAAAATCGGTATTTGCTGACCCGTTTTGGGGTGCTGAATACCCGTTATTTCAACATCCTGCCGTTTCAGAATAAACATGACGCTGCCAATTGAGTCCTCGTGGCCTGTGGGTGCTGTCGGTTCAATGGAAATGGCGAAAAGCGAGAGTTTCGTTTGTCGCCCTGCTTGGTTTCAAGATTAAGTTGAACCACACTTGGGCTTTAGTTTAGTCTGACTCACGCAGTTAACCGCAACTCGGCAAGTCTTGCTCATTTCCCTGGCGACGTAATTCAACGCCCTGACTAACCCTTATCTTACTCTATGCCTTATCCGGAAAAACCCCAAGCTTGTTATTCCTGCTTATGGAATGGACAACAATGTAAGCGCATAACGGTGGGAACCGCTATCCGGGACTAGCCTGCTCTGATGCCGGTCCCCTTATTTTAGATCCTAGGGACAAGACCCCGGCTTTTTTCTCCAACTTTAGGGGCTTTCTGGCCCGCAATGGGGGGACAAAACTCGGTTGTTCTTCCCCCTCCTGCACCCCCGGACTAGGATTTCGGGTTCCTCTGGGAAGACCCTCCTGAAACACTCCCGATCAATAAAGAACTCTTAACCCAACTGTTGAGATTCATGGACGCGGATTCTCGCCATCGGCGAACTTTTGAATCGAAAAAACCCAATCCCCTGGGAAAGCAGCTATGCAAATGCCCTGTTGTTTGATAAAATACAGAAATGAATCTTGAGAGTCTCTTGGAATTAGATAGTCTGGTAGACTGACTCCAAAGCCAAAACTCAATCGGGGTTTTCCCATAACCGTTATGTGGGTGCGTAACTCAGATGGATAGAGTAGCGAACTTCTAATTCGTTGGTCGCAGGTTCGAGTCCTGCCGCACCCGTTTCTCGGCTGAGGGTTTTCCCGATGGGTAAAATCAAGGGCAACAGGGGCTTTTCTCCCCTCTTGCCCTCATGGTTATCCAAAAAAACAGGGTCTAACACTCTCTCAAGTCTTAGACCCTGTTGTTTTTATTCTCAGCTTCAAAAGCCCGTGACGAGGATTGAACTCGTGACCTCACCCTTACCAAGGGTGTGCCTCTACCACTGAGCTACACGGGCAGACAACATTCAAACTTCCAACAGTTAATCGGTCATGATTTCTTGACCCTTCACCCGGAACTTTGAAGGAATTGTGGTGGGCCGAGCTGGATTTGAACCAGCGTAGGCGTAGCCAGCGGATTTACAGTCCGCCCCCATTAACCGCTCGGGCATCGACCCTTTTTTGTCCACAATTACTAATACTAGCAGAACTCTGACAGAAGTCAAGGGTTTAAGCAAACTTTTTTTTAAGCCCGGGTTTAACCCGGCCTCGAATAGCTCATCGACTGTTCCCCCGTTTGCTGCGAATGCTCAGGGAACTGACATTCAGGACCCCTTTGCGGTGGGTGCGGTTGTCCAAATCACTCTCATCGTAAATTTCCCCGACGAGTTCTTCGAGAATATCTTCTAGGGTCAACAACCCGACGGTTCCCCCATACTCATCGACAACGATCGCAATATGCAGCCGCTGTTGCAACATCTCCTTGAGCAAGTCCGCTACTCGTTTGGTTTCAGGGACATAAACCGGAGGATCCATCGCCAGGGTCACGCCCCCATTCTCAATTCCCTCCTGTTGACAGACTCGAATTTGCTTGATCGCCCGCTTGAGATGAACGATCCCCACAATTCGGTCTTTGGATTCCTCCTGGACGGGAATCCGCGAATATCCCGTTTCTAAACACAAATCCACCAAATCCTGTAGCGTCGCCTCATGAGAAATCGTTCGCATTTCAATCCGAGGTTTGACCACTTCCCGGGCGCTTAAACTATCCAGCATCAGGGCTTTGTTGAGTAACTGATGCTTGTACAAGTCTAATTGACCCCGACCCCCGAGAATTTCGATCATGAGCTGCAGATCGGTTAAGGATTCTCCTTGTTGAACGTTATTTCCCTGAACCAAGCGAATCATCACCTGGGTGATTTTTTCCAGCAACTGCACGATCCCAAACAAGGAGAGTAGCTGAGACAACCAATAAATCGGTCGCACCACCAGCTTAAAGAAGGGGATCACGTTGTTAATGGCTAAAGATTTGGGGGTAATTTCCCCAAAAATCAGGACTAACAGGGTGACGACGGCTGTTGCGACTCCTAATCCGGCATTTCCCAACCACAAGGCAAACAAATTACTGGTCAAAATGGCCGAAAAATTATTAACCAGGTTATTGCCGACGAGGAGGGTGGTAATAAAGCGAGTCCGCTTGTGCAGAACCAGGGTAAAGATGCGGTGAGGGTCCCCTTGTTCTTTGATCAGCGATCGCAATTTCAGATTATCGAGGGCGGTAATCGCTGTTTCTGACCCGGAAAACATTGCTGAGAGGACCAGCATGAACATCAGGACCCCGACATCAAGCCAAATATTTCCTAACAGGGGTTGCAGTTGAGAAACAGCTAAAACTGAATGGGGGAGGGGTGAAGAAATCACGAGGGGGCAGAAGTAATGAGGTAAAATTAAAGGAATCCAGAGCGTTGTGCTCATGAGGCTATCAAGTAGGCTCTTGATGCTCATAATAACGTTCCCATCGGATCTTGTTGTCAAAGAAGTCCGGATGATCCGGGCGACAAAAGTCCCCCCTTTTGTGCTGGAGGGAGTCTCGGGTGATCTGATGGCGCGATCGCCTGCCGAAGTTTTAGGCTGATCTCAAGAAAGAGGCTGTTTTTCAAGTCACAAAACTCTTCATTAAAATCCGGTCCCCTCCCCGGGAGCATCTCAAGAAGGCTCATAGACCTAACCCCCGATGCCCCCTTCCCACCTCTCCGGTGGCCCTCTCCACCTCTCCGGTGGCCCTCTCCTAAGAGGAGAGGGAGAATAAGGAACTTTTTTTTATTGCTGAGAGGGAGAATAAGGAATTTTTTTTTATTGCTGGAAGGGGGAGCAAGACCTATAAATTCCCCTTTGAGGCCAAATTGAGATGATCCCCCCTCCCCTGTGTCTTGGAGAGGGGACCGCAGGGGTCTCCTACCTGTCGATCCGGGTAGGACTATCAGACCATGATTTCCAAACCTGAGTCCCATCTGAGGATGAAGGCTGAGGGGAGACTGGACCGATCGCGGCGATCGCCTCAATATCCCGGTCTAGTTGAAACTGTAG
Organism: uncultured cyanobacterium; assembly: GCA_963821735.1. Classification (GTDB taxonomy): domain Bacteria; phylum Cyanobacteriota; class Cyanobacteriia; order Cyanobacteriales; family Laspinemataceae; genus Laspinema. The sequence goes on along the minus strand of CAWGFK010000025.1, from coordinate 172,245 downwards.
GCCGATTGCAACCCCCACCAAATTAAAAAGGCAATGCCGCCTAAAATCAGCACAGAGGAAAACCCGACCAGCAATGGGCTGTCGGCCCCTTTAAATTTCATAATTCCACGATTTAAGTCTGACATAGCGCTACGCTCCTGGCTCAGGCACAATAAAGATTAAACGTTCAATCAATCCCTCCCCTCTGCCCCGGTTAAAAATCCCGGAGAGAGGGTTGCTGACTCCGGGGAGAACAGACTTGGCATTTCTCCTTTTTTCTCCCCGTTTAGGAGTCTGGGATCGGGTTTTGTCCCCAATCATTGTAGCTGGGGAGACTCCCCGGGAGGAATCCTATCAAAGGGGGCGACAAAGGGGGCGATCGCTCCTGATGTTGACAACACATCAATGACCTGATTCCGGGATTCTTTCCCGAGTCTGAACATCCCAGTTAAGGTTAGAATCGCTTGACGAGTCAGGTCCGAGTGTTTCGAGCGGATTTTCACGGACAGCCTTTGAGTAATCCTGGATGGACCCGGTGGGGAGACTCTCAGTATCCCGGTTTTGGGGTTAATCTCGCTCACTCATTAGTATAGGCTCTTTTATCGTCATTTTTTTAGGGAAATGAGGCTTGATAGCCGGGGAAAAAAGTTTTCTGACTCTGTTTTATTTTAATTTAAACGCTTCGCAAAAAAGCATTGAGCGCAAGGGAGTATTTAAGGCTATGTAAAGTGAAGATTAATCCTTTGACGAGCCGGATTGGGGTGGGATTCAATCTAGGGGAAAATCAGGGGGAGGTCTCTGGGGAGTGGGCCGTTCAAACAGGCGGCTATCGGTGTTTTTCTAGGCACGGACTCTGGATGAAACCAGGGTTTTCCAACGGGGCAATCCGGGGAGAAGGGGCGATCGCCCCGAGTCTGGGGCGAATTTCCCGGGGCTGGATTCTTGTGGGCCTGATGGCAGAAGACAGGGGAAGACGAGATGATGAAATACTGACAATTGGGCTTGTAATCACTTGTAATCAATGGAGAGGCTGACTATCTCAGGACTTACTCATTCAGAACAAATCGGCACAAATCGGCGGAGAAATTGATGTACAGCCCCGGGGAGAAGGTACATTACCCGGCATTGGGTGATTATAGAGAAGGAGTTCTGTCGCGTCACCCTTAAAGGGAGTTGGGATTAGGAATTTATGGGGAAGAGGTTCGGATCACAGCGGTTAGATGCTATAGTACATTGACACGAGATACAAGCTGCTGACCGTGCAACCGATCCGTCTCCACACCGGGAGCCTTAAATCCAACAGGCCCCAAGCCAGAACCGAAAGGATAAGGAATCCTTTTATCAGGACCCTTACCCCTAGCTCCAGGAGTTCGATTGGGAAAACTTGTAGAAAAAGCGGCTATACTGTATTTTGATAAAACTGACGATCAGGAGCGAAACTCGCTCTACAACGGAGCACCATTACAATAACTCGAAGCAATAACTGCATGGGCAACAAGCCAACCATTGCTATCTCTCATCTAGGGTGCGAGAAAAATCGCATTGACAGCGAACATATTCTGGGCCTGTTGGTACAAGCAGGCTACTCGGTCGATACCGATGAAGAAGTAGCAGATTACGTCATCGTCAACACTTGTAGTTTTATTGAATCGGCTCGGGAAGAGTCAGTCCGGACGCTAGTAGAACTAGCGGAGGCGAAGAAAAAAATCGTCATTACTGGATGCATGGCGCAACATTTCCAGGAACAACTATTTGATGAACTGCCCGAAGCAGTTGCAGTTGTGGGCACTGGGGATTATAATAAAATCGTAGAAGTGATTGAACGGGTCGAAGTCGGCGAGCGAGTCACAGAGATTTCCGCAGAACCGACTTATATCGCCGATGAGACGACACCGCGCTACCGGACGACTACCGAAGGTGTAGCGTACCTGCGGGTCGCGGAGGGATGTGATTACCGCTGTGCATTTTGCATCATTCCGCATCTTCGGGGAAACCAGCGATCGCGCACCATCGAGTCCATCGTAGCGGAGGCCAAGCAATTGGCATCCGAAGGCGTCCAAGAAATTATTTTAATTTCTCAAATTACCACCAACTATGGGTTAGACCTATACGGTGAACCCAGATTGGCGGAACTGCTGCGTGCGTTGGGCGAGGTAGATGTCCCTTGGATTCGGATGCACTACGCCTATCCTACGGGACTGACCCCTAAAGTGCTGCGGGCGATTCGGGAAACCCCCAACGTGCTGCCGTACTTAGATTTACCCTTGCAACACTCCCATCCGGAAGTGCTGCGGGCGATGAATCGGCCCTGGCAAGCGGGGGTCAATGATCGGATTATCGAGGGAATTAAAGCAGCGGTGCCGGATGCGGTATTGCGAACGACCTTTATCGTAGGATTCCCGGGCGAAACTGACGAACATTTTGAGCATCTGTATCAGTTTGTTCAACGTCATGAGTTCGATCATGTAGGCGTGTTCACCTTTTCCCCGGAAGAGGGAACCCCCGCCTATACGCTGCCCAATCAACTCCCGCAAGAGGTGATGGATGAGCGGCGGGATGCTTTGATGGAATTGCAGCAGCCGATTTCACTGAAGAAGAATCAAGGGGAAATCGGTAAGGTTGTAGACGTATTAATCGAACAAGAACACCCCGAGACTGGGGAGTTGATAGGCCGATCGGCGCGATTTGCGCCTGAAGTGGATGGGTTGGTCTATGTTCAGGGAAATGCACGTCTGGGTTCGAGAGTACCGGTGGCGATCGCCAGTGCTGACGTTTACGACCTCTACGGTCATGTTGCAACTGTAGCTGACCTAGTGCAACGGGAATCAATTGCCCTGGGTTAAGGAATCCAGATTTTCTGGGGAAGTTTGGGACGGTTTTTGGTATGGTCTTTAACAGATATGTTGAGATCCTCTGCAATTTAAAAGCTCGTTCCATACCTGCCCCGGATCGGTGGCCCGGGCCTTAAGACAGAAAGCCCGATTCTACCGTGCCTTTTCTTTACAAATCTGGTGAATAAAAGGCAAATTAGAAGTAACCCTCAACATCCGCTAATCTCAATTAGCATCAATACCAATTCTATTTTTATGCTCTACATCGAAAGCGTATCTGTCCTAGCTCCAAATCTCTAAGAGCAACCCCATGTAGCATCAAAAACGAGAAATGGTATTAGCTGCCCTTGAGCAGCCCCAAACTCAAACGTTTTAGGAGAATAAATGACAGTTTCATTTCAAAGTTTAGGTCTTTCAGAAGAGCGCGTACAACAGCTAGAAAAACTTGGTTTTACCGAACCAGCCCTATTCAAGAACAAGCCATTCCTAAACTGATGGCAGGACAGGATGTAGCTGGGCAAGCCCAAACTGGAACGGGCAAAACTGCGGCCTTTTCTCTGCCCATTTTGGAGCAGATGGATGTTAACGACAAGAATGTTCAAGCCCTGATTTTGGCTCCAACGCGGGAACTGGCGATCCAAGTCAGTAATGCGATTCGGGAATTAACCGACGATCGCCGAGTCCGGATTTTTGCCGTGTACGGTGGATCCTCCATTGAGCGCCAAATTCAGCGCCTGGAACGAGGCGTTCAGATTGTTGTCGGCACCCCCGGACGGGTTCTGGATTTGCTCAACCGTGGGCATCTCAAACTGGACACCCTCACCCATCTCGTCCTGGATGAAGCGGACGAAATGCTGAGTATGGGCTTTATTGACGATGTGGAAAAAATCCTCGATCGCGCCCCCAAAGACCGGCAGACCGCCTTCTTCTCAGCCACGATGGAACCCTCCATTCGCAAGCTGATGAATAAGTTCATGCGCGATCCCGTCACGGTGAGGATTGAGCAAAACAAATCAACGCCGAAGCAGATCGACCAAGTAATCTACATGGTCCCTCGCGGCTGGTCCAAATCTCGGGCCTTACTGCCAATTTTAGAATTGGAAGACCCGGAAACGGCGATCGTCTTCGTCCGCACCCGACGGGCGGCGGCTGAACTCACCAGCCAACTGCAAGCGGCAGGTCACAGCGTGGATGAATACCACGGGGACCTCAACCAGTCCCAGCGGGAACGGTTAATCGATCGCTTCCGCAAGCAACAGGTGCGCTGGATTGTCGCCACGGATATTGCGGCACGGGGTTTAGATGTGGATCACCTGACCCACGTGATTAACTACGATTTACCGGATCAAGTGGAAAGCTACGTCCACCGGATCGGACGCACGGGCCGCGCCGGTCGTGAAGGCACTGCCATTTCCCTGATTCAGCCGTTTGACCGGCGCAAGCTCCAACAAATTGAGCGGCATCTGCGTCAAACTCTGAAAATCCGCTCGATTCCGACTCGCTCTCAAATTGAGGCGCGGCATCTGGAAAAACTGCAAGCTCAAGTTCGGGAAATCCTCAGTGGCGAACGTCTGGCTTCGTTCCTGCCGATCGTCGCTCAACTGAGCGAAGAGTATGACCCCCACACGATCGCCGCAGCAGCCCTGCAAATGGCTTACGATCGCACCCGTCCCAACTGGGCGAACAATATCTCGGAAGATGCGCCGGAAGAAGATAACTATTCTGACAAGCGCTATGACAGCCGCGATCGCTCATCTCGCTCTTTCTCGAAGCCGATCAAGCGCTCCAAACCTCGGAACTCTTCTTCCCGTGAGCCGATTGGCGAACGTCAGTAGAGGGTAATGCTGGTCAGGGGGAATGAATCGGGACAATTTGTCTGGGTCCTGTTCCCTCTCAGCCGGGACTGATTGCTAAACTCACGAGGGGATCATTCGGCGATCGCTGGAGTACCCCCTCTCCACAGTTCAATAGAACCTGACTGGCTGGTGAGCATTTTGAGAATGCAACCGGCCATAATTTTTTTTAGGGCCGTCTCAATCCTAGGGGTTGATGGCGGCTTTTGACCCTCCCAGGTAAAGAGCTAATACGGAATCCGGTTGGTAAAAGTCGATTTTCGTTTTTAGCCCGCGCAGGCGGGCTTCGTCCGTATAGCCCCAGGCTTAAGCCTGTGGGTTTTGATAGACCTTTGAGAGCCGGATTCCGTATAATGCTGAAGATTGAACCGGCTGGGAGCTTCCCGATGAGGCAAATTCGCTATTCTTGCATCCGGATGGGAGCATGAGCTATTTAGGTAGCATCTAAATTTGGCAAAGAGACCTAACCCCCGGTGCCCCCTTCCCACCTCTCCCCGGCCCTCTCCTACAAGGAGAGGGAGAATAAGGAATTTTTTTTTATTGCTGGAAGAGGGAGCAAGACGTATAAATTCCCCTTTGAGGCCAAATTGAGATGCTCCCGCTATTTATCATTAAAATGTAACCAACTCCTGTCAAATTTCAGCCTTCAGATAGAGGTTATTTCTGATTACCTATACCTCATAGGTGGCCATAACAACCGGGAATAAGATTGGCAGACTACTGGCATTACTGCTCTGAAATGAGTAATGCAAAATTTTTAAAATCTTAGAAAATTTACCCCTCATTATTTAAAATTTTTAAAACTTTTTGAAATGTTTTGAAATGTTTTGAAATGTTTGGAAACCCTTCCTCAAAAATCTGCCCTTTACTCTCAACTAACTTCTAAATCCTCAGACTAGAGGGAGTTGACATTTTCGGAGACTTAAGCTAATAGCTTGTTTTGAATTCCGGACAAACCCGAATATTTGCCTCAACTAGCCAGGGCGATCGGTGATATCAATTAGCAGATTCTCCGCTGGCTTTTTAGTCTTAAATCACTATTTAACCGCCTCTGGCCTGGATTTTAGGAAGTCCCTAAATGTCAATTTTAGTGACCCGATCCTTACCTCTCTAAGGCAGTAGACAAGCTTGCTGGCTTGGGTTAACATAGGGTTAATTAACGGTAAAAATTTTCCTTAACTTGCAAAATGCTGGGTCAAGAGCCTTTTCTAAAAGCATTCGAGTAGTTTGGAAAATGGTCTTAAAAATCTATAAAATTAAGCAGGAAATCGATGAATAAAAAAACAAATCCGGTTATAAATTCAACCGAAACTCCCCAATCCGATATCAAGAAAAACGAACCCCTGAGTGACAAGTTTAGGCCAGATAAAGGCAGGAAAAGCTTACGCGATCGCCTTACCGGATTATTCCCTCTGATGGTGGCCGTCTATCTCCCAACCTTCCTCATTGTGTTGCTCGTCCGACAGCAAAATCGAGTTCCCATTTATCATCTCATGGGCGATCCCGCTAAAATTTCAGATTCGCCTTTTTATCTAGGAATGGTCACGAAATTTGGCATTTTATTATGGTGTGCCACCGCTGCCATTTGTCTGTTTACTTCCCTTTATCTCAAACCCCTGAATCTCTCCCTTAAACATCAACGCTTTCTATTATTCGGTGGGGTGATTACCACAATCTTGATGCTAGATGATTTTTTTCAGTTGCATGAGGAAGTCCTTCCCAATTATTTAGGAATCTCAGAAAAAATCGTTTATTTAGCTTATGCGATGATGGTGGCCCTGTACCTAATAAAATTTCATAAAATTATCTTGAATAGCCGTTATTTACTGTTTTTGGGGTTAGCCTTTGTCTGCTTTGCCTTGTCACTTTTGCTGGATATGCGGGCCATCATAGATTTAGTGGACAGGGGACTGATCTATGATCGCGATCGGGCCTTATTAGAAAATGGATTTAAGCTATTTGGGATTGTGAGTTGGTTTACTTATTTTTCCTTAACCTGCAAAGAACAGCTTGAACAAGGGATGCACCGCTTCCAATCCTAATTGAAAGGGTTTGCAGGTGGGAAGTGCTGAAGCCGGGAACGGGATACGCCAGGAGAGCCGATCGCCCTTTTAGGTAGGATCTAGGATGGTCTATGACAATTCACGGGGGGTTCCCAGCGATCGCTGGGGTGGTTGGGAGTGGGTGCAGTGGTGAGGATGAGTTGACCATTGGGGGCGATCGCCCAGGTATTGGCCTCCACGAAGGGGGGCGTCGGGGGAATTGGCGCGCCGGTAGACTGCTGTTGGGTTAAATTTGGAGCGGGTGGCACCCTTCCCAAATCCTCCAGGATGCGATCGCCATTGAAGGGGTCCGTGGGACTGGGGGGTAATCCTCCGCGTCCTGTGACAATAAACTCACTCTGGGATGCACCAATCCCACACTCTTCAAACACCAGATTGGTGAGGTTAAGAATTTCTGAGGGGAGCGCAATTAACCCTTGGGTGGGTTGGAAGTCCGGGGTACTGACGGAAACTACGCCATCGATGCCTTGGTTAGAACTGGCAGTAATTTGACTATTGGGACCCTCAAACAGAGCTTGGGTGAAGATTTGGATATTCCCGCCCATGCCTTGCACCGCATTAGCGCGGATGCGACTATTTTCTAGTAAGGCGATCGCATCGGTGGTGACTGCTACATTGCCACCATCCCCGGTCCCTAACGCTTCAGCGGAAATAGCAGACCCTTGTCGCAGAGTCAGGAGATCGTTCACCGCTAATTGAACATTACCACCTCGACCGGATGCGGCAATCCCCAACAGGACCCCATTATTCAGACTCAAGCGATCGCTGGCAATGTTGAGATTGCCAGCCTCTCCCGTCCCTTGAGCGCTGACGGTGATGGCACTGTTTTCCAGGATCAGCGATCGCGTATCAATCTGCAAGAATCCAGCATCGCCAATTCCCCAGGTCGCTGTTTCCAAGGTACTCTGGTCTAGCAGTTCCACGGATTCGGATGCGGCAATTCCCAAAAAACCGGCATTTCCCTCACCTGCGGCAAAGGTGGAGACAAAGGATTGATTTTGGAGGTTCAATTGCCCCGTTTGAATTAGCACATACCCCGCACTTCCCAGGTCCTTCACTGGTGGAAATCAGAGAGGATTGGTTTAGGAGTTGGACGGACTCCGAGGCGTTGATTTCAATATTTCCCCCGGAACCCGAGGCGATGGTAGAAGCGATAATTTCTGAGCGGTTTCGTAAGAGTAAGTCACCTGTATCAATAAAGATATCCCCAGCTTGCCCCTTACCGGCAGTTCCGGTTAGCAAATAAGCGCCTTGGAGAGAAATGAGTTCCCTGGCGCGGACCGTCAGAGTTCCTCCAGTTCCCTGAGTGAGGGTACTGGTGGCGATGTGAGCGCCGTTGCCCAAGCTGAGTCTCCCAGTTTCCAGAGTGAGATTACCGGCATTACCGGAACCCGAACTCACGGTAAATAATCCATCCTGCAACTGATCCGGCTTCAAACGTGCCTTCTATAACGGCTTGGGCTAAATTCAAGGTTCCGGTTCCTGTGAGTTCTACAAAGTCCGTGGCTTGAATGGTGAGGTTGCCTCCGTCGCCGGTTCCCAAGGTGGAGGTGGAGATGAGCGCCCCATCTCGCACAATCAGCGATCGCGTGTTCAAGCTCAAATTGCCCGCCCGACCCCCAGCCTGAGTTTGAGTTTTGATACTGCTCAGAGATTGTCCATTGGCACTGGTGCCGCTGACTTCTATTTCTGACGCCGTTACGGTGACGAGTCCCCCGGGAACTAGGGAGAAGGTGGTCGCGGCAATCTGAGCGCCCTCACTCAGGTTGAGTTGGCCGGTTTGAATCTGAATATTTCCCGCAGGTTGAGTGGCATTGACGTAGGCACTGGCAAAGATGCCACTGTTAAACCGACCAGCGGAACTGGTTCCCCTGGCCTGGATGGAGTCAGATACATTGATAGTGATGGTTCCTCCCAGACCCGCACCAAAGGTCGAGGCAGCGATCGCACCCCCATTTTCCAGTGTGAGGGTTTGGGCATTCAGGGTCACATCACCGGCATCCCCATTGCCCAAATTATCGGCAAACAGTTCGGATTCAACGAGGTGGATCGTGCCACTGTTGACGGTCATATTGCCTCCCGTGCCATCGCCGAAGGTGGCGGTAGATATAAAGGCGGAGTCAGCGAGTTGTAGGGAGGGAGTATTGAGGGTGAGGTTGCCTCCGTTGCCTGTACCAAAAGTGAGAGAAAAAATACCTGTTCCGATGTCATCGGGACGGGTTATTTCTCGGTTAAACAGGCGATCGAGGGTTTGGTTAAAGCTGTTGTCCCCCGTCATGACCACTGCATCGGTTGCCTGAATCGTGAGGTTACCTCCGGTGCCACTGCCAAAGGTGGAGGCGGAAATCAAGGCGCGATCGCTCAATTGCAGTCGTTCCGTGGTGATGTCAATGCCTCTGCCGGTGCCATTCCCCAATGTAATACCTCTGCCGGTTCCGTTACCTAATGTATCGGCTAAAATTCGGGATTGGTCTGTGAGGGTGAGTTCCCGACTCCTGATCTGGATTTGTCCTCCCGCTTCTCCACTCACGTCTAGCAATGCACCGGATGAAAGTGCGATAGTTTGGGCGTTGAGGTCAATTGTGCCACTGGGTGTCGTCAGTTGTGCCCCGGCGATCGCCAAGTTGTCTGCGACTAAGGTTAACTGTTGGTCGGTTGGGACTTCTAAGCGAGTACCGTTGAGGGCAATGTTCCCCGGGTTGGTGCCGAGTTGCAACCCAATCGGTGAACTCACCGTTAATAAAGGGGGGTTGTCCCCGGGATTGGCCTGAAATTCGGTGCGATCGCTAAATTGGATTCGGTCCCCGGCACTGGCAAAAAACGAACCCCCGATATTTAACTGAGCATTGGCCCCGAATATTATTCCATTCGGGTTTAATAAAAATAGATTGGCGCTGCCATTGGTTTGGAGAATTCCATCGATATTCGAGGGGTTAATTCCGGTGATTCGGGTGAAAATATTTTGAAGATTATTGCCCTGGTTAAAATAGGCGGTTCCCCCTGTCGGGACGCTAAATTCCGTAAAACTATGGAACAGATTGGACCCGGCAGGGGTGCCGCCTGTAATCACCAGGCGATCGCCGTCTGGGGTGACGATAGAATTTACCGGAAGTGTTGTATCGGGAACAATTTGAGCGCTGCTGGGCGAGGAGAGGAGGCCAATGGAAAACGGTAAGAGCAACCATTTAATTGGCCAGTGGTGGGTGGGTTTAACCAGCCGAATTGCAGACAACATAATGATACAAAAGTGACAGGCCGGATGTTACGATCTAGGGTATCACAAGTTGGAGGCCCGGGGTGGGAACGGGTGAGTTTTGGGGTGGCTCAGAAGGACACCGCTACCGTCTTCAATCCCGGGGACTGTTACCCGGTTTCTGGCCCTGATGTGGTGGAAAGCCAGCCGAGAGCGCGCGACTGCGGCAAGATCACCCAGTGCTCCCAAGGAGTAATTTTAGGGTCCGAATGATTGAGAGAGTCTATCTCTCAAAAAACCCGGTGTTTAACTCATCCGGTAACGACTCCGTAGAATCACTGGAGACCCGAAGGAGGCTTGGCGATCGCCTGTCCTGATCCACGCTCGGGCATTGGTACAGTGGAGGGAAGACAGACTGGGTTTTGGTCCTCAGTCACTTCTACCCTACCCGGTCCTCGGGAGTTCCGGTTAGGATGCTGCTTTCTTCAACTCCCGAACTCCCCCAGGTTTAGAGGCGATCGCCAAGGTCAAATGGTTTGTCCAGAACCGGGGCCAAATCATGATAAAATCGTTAACATTCTCTAACGTTATGAGTAGGAAACCAGTGATGAGTTCTGAGACTTCACTTTCAGAAGAAAACCCGAATGAGGCGAGTTTAGAAACTCTCGACCCTAGGCCGGAAATTTATCCCGGGGAAGTTTTTGCAGATGTAGCTGATTTTGATACAGGAATTCGCCAACTACTCCCCATTTATGATGAATTGTTGGCAGCATTATTGCGGTGTATTCCAGTTAGTAGTAAACGAATTTTAGAATTAGGGTGTGGGACAGGAGAACTTAGTCTGAAATTGTTGGCTCACTGTCCCGAGGCGGAACTTGTGGCGCTGGATTATTCCCCTCGAATGTTGAGCGTTTGTCAGGATAAAATTGAAGCAGCAGGCTATGGGGAACGGGTGCGATGGATCGAGGCTGATTTTGGAAATTTGGCGACCTTAAATGTACGAATTGCACCGCATCAGGGATTTGATGTATGTGCCTCTTCGTTAGCGATTCATCATCTGAGTGATCCGGTCAAATTAAAGCTGTTTAAATGGGTGTGTCAAAATCTGTCTCCAGGGGGATGTTTTTGGAATGCTGACCCGGTATTGTCGGAAACTACAGCATTAGAAGCCGTTTATCAGGCAGTCAGAGAGGAGGGGGTTAAGGCACAGGGAATCACCCTGGAAAAAGTGCGAGCTAAATGTGGTCAAACTATTCCCCAGGGCTACTCGGGTCCCGATCGCTTGGCAACCGTATTAGAACAGGTGGACCTCTTAAAATCGGCGGATTTTGCCCCGGTAGCTATTCCTTGGAAACACTATGGACTGGCAGTATTTGGGGGGATTTGTCAGGCTATTTAGGGCGATAGAAGAGAGGGAATGGGCGAGGGAGACCCCGGGAGGCGAAGCGGAACAGAACCTCCGTGGGAATAACCCAGTTCCTGGGTGGGAAATTCCGAGTCGGAATCCGTCCTATCCGGGAGTAAAAGCCGCTATAATTGCTAAAATAGGTGGCGATGGGCACTCATCCCAGTCACCTCTGTTATAAAAGATTTCTCTCGATTTTCCGAGTCGGTACAATATTTAGAGAGTCATCTGGCTCAAGCAATTGGGGTCTTAATTCAAAAGACTCGTGTCCCCCTAGCGAGGAAATCAATGTTGGAACAATCACGCTCCCCGATCCGGCGCTATAGTTTTGCTGTGGCAACGGTAGTCGTGTCTTTGATTCTGAAGTGGTTAATTTCTTCAGAACTCATGACAAACAACCCCTTTTTGTTGTTTAGCGCGACAGTGGCGGTGAGTGCTTGGTATGGAGGATTTAAGGCTGGATTGTTGGCTACACTCTTAGCCGCAATTTGCGGTGAATATTTCTTTTTGTTGCCGGTTTATTCCTTCGGAGTCCATAGCCCTGGGCAAACTTTAGCTTTGGGGGTATTTCTGATAGAAGGATTCGCAATCAGTTGGCTGATTGCGGCACTTTACACATCCCGCCAAAAAGCCGAATTGTATGCTCAGGGGTTAGAAAATACCCAGGAACAATTCCGACAGATTGCTGAAAATATTGATTGCTTAATTTGGATGACTGACTTGGAGAAAACTGAGGTTTTTTATGTCAGTCCTCAATATGAAAAGCTGTGGGGGCGATCGCTAGAGAGTCTGTATCAGCAACCCTCCTCATTTTTGGAGGGAGTACATCCCGAGGACCGCGATCGCGTCAGAACTGCTTTAGCCAAACAGTCAAGGGGGGAATTTAATGAAGAATATCGCACGGTTCATCCTGACGGCACCATTCGGTGGGTGCGATCGCGGGCATTTCCAATTCGCGATAATCGCACGGGTGAGGTGTATCGAGTGGCGGGAATTGTCGAAGATATTACCGAACGCAAGCAGAAAGAACAGGAGTTTTTACAAGCCAATGAGCGGTATCAACTGGCCTCAACTGCCGTCAATTGTGTGATTTATGATTGGCATTTGGAGAGTCAGCAGGTGGTTCGCAGTGAAAGCCTCAGCCAACTTTTAGGCTATCCCTTAGCCGAGGAGGGACAGGATGCGGACTGGTGGATTTCTCTGATCCATCCCGATGATTTAGAACGGGCCTTTATCGCCATGAATCAGGCATTAAATCAGGACAATCGGTTTGATATAGAATATCGCATTCGCCACCGAGATGGCCGATATTTGAATGTATCCGATCGCGGGGGGATTCTGCGGGATGAATCGGGGAAAGCGGTGCGCGTGATTGGGACAACCCTGGATATCAGCGATCGCAAACAAGCCGAAACCGAATTACAAAAACGAGAAGAACTCTTCCGGACCTCGGTAGAAAACTTGCTGGATTGTTTTGGAATTTATACCTCAGTCCGGGATGAAGCGGGAAAAATTGTAGACTTTCGGATTGAATATGTCAATGCCGCAACCTGTACCAGCAATGGATTGACTCGGGAAGAACAGAACGGAAAAAGACTCTGCGATTTATTTCCCGGACACCGAACCACCGGACTCTTCGAGGAATATTGCCAAGTCGTTGAAACCCGACAACCCTTGGTCAAAGATTCCTTTGTGGACGAAAACCTCACTACCGCAACAGGCGTCACGAAAGCCTTTGATATCCGAGGGGTGGCATTTGGAGATGGATTTCTGGCAACCTGGCGGGATATCACCGAACGCAAACAAGTGGAAGATGAACTCTACAGACGGGAACGAGAATTTACAGCCTTAGCAGAAAATTCCCCAGATATTATTGCCCGATTTGACCGCAAAATGCGTCCTTTGTATGTCAACCGAGCCATCTCACGAGTCACCGGGCGATCGCCAGAAGAATTCCTCAGCACAACTAACCCGGAACTCACCTTTCCCAGAACCCAGTCAGCAGAGTGCCGAGGGGCCATTGCCCAAGTCTTTGCCACCGGAGAAGAAGGGGAAATCGAATGTGACTTAACGGATGTCAACGGGGTCACTCGCTATTATCAATCTCGCTTAGTTCCAGAATTTGATCGCGAGGGTGCCGTAGAATCAGTCCTGTCTCTCAGCCGTGATATCACCGAATATAAAATTGCTCGGGCCACATCCGATCGCAACCAGGAACGGCTACGGTTGGCGTTGGAATCTGCAAAATTAGGCTTGTGGGATTACGATTTAGACACCCAAGAAATTTCTGTATCCCGGCGATGTTTTGACATATTTGGACTTGACTTACCCGCGACGGTGATTCAATATGCTCAGTTTGTTGACTGTTTGCATCCCGAGGACCGGGACCGGGTGAATCGGGCTGTACAACGTGCGATTACCGAGCAGGCGGATTATGACATCGAGTATCGGATTATCCGAACGGACAAATCGGTGCGGTGGATTGCGGCAAAAGGTCGAGCGTTTTATGATGAAATGGGGACGGCAACGCGGATGGGGGGAGTGCTCCTGGATATTACCGAACGGAAGAAAGCCGAGGAAGAACGCGATCGCCTCCTCAAACAACTGGAATTTGAGCAACAACTGTTAAAAGCAGTCCTGCAACAAATGCCTGCCGGTGCGATCGTGGCTGAAGCGCCCTCTGGGAAAGTGCTACTCAGTAACAAGCAAGCGCAAGCGATTTGGAATGAGACGATCGCCGAAGAACACAACCTAGAAGAGTATCGATTGTTCCAAGGCGTGCATCCCGATGGACGACCCTATCAACCGCAAGAATTTCCCATGTCTCGGGCGATCGCCTTCGGTGAGACGGTGATGGATGAAGAAATCGAAATACCCCTCACTAATGGTCATTCTCAGATTTTGTGCCTGAGTGCCAAACCTGTGAAAAATTTAGCGGGACGAATTGTCGCGGGGGTGGTCATGTTCTACGACATTAGCGATCGCAAGTTAGCCGAACGCCAGCGCGAGGAGTTGCTCCTGCGCGAACAGGAAGCCCGCAGGCAAGCAGAAGCCGCCAGTCGCATGAAAGACGAATTTTTGGCAATTGTCTCTCACGAGTTGCGATCGCCCTTGAATGCGATTTTAGGCTGGTCTCGGCTGCTGCGTCGCCGCAAGCTCAACCCGGAAAAAATGGCTCAGGCCCTGGAATCCATCGAACGTAACGCCGAAATGCAAACCCAGTTAATTGAAGACCTCCTGGACATTTCGCGCATCATTCGCGGCAAAATTCGCCTCTACCTGCGTCCATTGCAATTAATCCCGGCAATTGAATCGGCCATCAATACCGTGCGTCCTACAGCAGAGATTAAAAAAATTAAGTTAGTAACGACTCTTGATCCAGGCGTGGGATTGGTTTCCGCCGATGGCGATCGCCTCCAGCAAGTCATCTGGAATCTGCTTTCCAATGCGGTAAAATTTACCGCAGAAGGCGGACGAGTGGAGATTTGTTTAGAACGGGTGGAAAACTGGATACAAATCCGAATTATTGATACGGGAATCGGCATTGAACCGGAATTTTTACCTTATATGTTTGAACGGTTCCGGCAGGCGGATAGTAAAACAACGCGATCGCATGGGGGATTAGGACTCGGGTTGGCGATCGTCCGGAACCTTGTAGAACTACATGGCGGCCATA
Organism: uncultured cyanobacterium; assembly: GCA_963821735.1. Lineage (GTDB taxonomy): Bacteria > Cyanobacteriota > Cyanobacteriia > Cyanobacteriales > Laspinemataceae > Laspinema. The sequence continues at coordinate 157,245 of CAWGFK010000025.1, read as the reverse complement.
TTTTTGCTCAGAGTCCAGGACCGGGAAAAGGTTCTACCTTTGTGGTGCAACTCCCGCGCTTACAAGAAACCAGCGATGGGATAGACGAGCAATGTTTGGGGTCGTCATCGGTGGAGTGCGATCAATCTTGTTTAGAACTCGCCGGGTTAAAAATCTTAGTCGTAGATGATGAATTTGATACTCGGGAGTTTTTAATTACCGCCTTGGAACAATACGGAGCCCAAGTCTTTGCCGCTGCCTCCACTGCTGAGGCGATCGCTGTTATCCAAGAAAGTCAACCGGAAATTCTCCTCAGTGACATCGGAATGCCGGGAGAAGATGGCTATACCTTAATTCGTCAAATTCGCAGCCTCCCCCCAGAACAAGGGGGACAAATTCCTGCTGCCGCCCTCACTGCTTATACTCGCACCGAAGACCGTATCCTCGCCATCGCCGCTGGATTTCAGATGCATATTCCTAAACCCATTGACCCCAGACATTTGATAGAAGTTGTGGGACAACTGCGGAATAAATCCTAAGTGAGAGGATTACCCATCCCCTTCCTACCCCTCCCCAACCCTCCCCTAAGAGGAGAGGGAGGTATAAGGAAATTTTTTTATTGCACCGAAGGGGGAGCAAGAGGAAGAAATCCTCGTGTCATGGCTCTGCCGTGACACGCACTCTCTGCGGCTTAAGCGCCTACAAATCCTCCTGTCCAAGCTCACACAATACTCGTACCACTTCTAAAGCCACCCCAATTATCACCCCATCTCAAATCAAATCCCCAGACAGTTCGCCCTCAACAACCTCCGGATTTTTGCCCGTCAATAAATAAGTTGTCATTTCTCCTTTTCCCTTAATAAACACCTTCCCCCGTTCCTGAAACAAATACTCTTCTTTTAAAAACTGATAGGTTTCCCGAGTGACTTGAATCGCCCCGGGAATCCCGTGAGATTCCATCCGAGAAGCAATATTAACCGTATCCCCCCATAAATCATAAATAAATTTTTTAATCCCAATCACTCCCGCAATCACCGGACCCGTGGCGATGCCGATGCGGATGCGAAAATTCTGCCCTGATTTATTGTTAAAGGTGGCGATCGCCCGCTGCATATCTAACGCCATATCGGCAATCGCTTGAGCATGATCATCCCGAGGTTCCGGCAACCCCGAAACCACCATATAAGCATCTCCAATGGTTTTAATCTTCTCCAATTGATGCAACTCCGCCAATGCATCAAACTCCGAGAAAATCTGATTGAGCAATTCCACTAATTCCCAAGGAGAAATATGAGAAGACAGTTCCGTAAACCCGACAATATCCGCAAACAAAACCGAAACATTCGTGTAACTATCTGCCAAATTTTTGGGGTTTTGCTTCAACCGAGTGGCGATCGAGTGGGGTAAAACGTTCAGAAGTAAACTTTCCGAAAGTTTTTGTTCCTCCTCCAGTTGAGCATAAGCCTCTTCTAAATCCCATCGAGCTTTAAATTCAGCTTTTTGTAATTTTTCATATAAATAAACCGACAAATTGCCAATAAAACAGACCCAGAAGAAATACAAAGCCAGTACGGAAGGTTTCATCCAAGTTGTCGGGTTGCTGAAGGTTACGCCTAAGGCTAAATTTACCCCAAGGTAGTACAAAAATACCCCTAATTGAGCTGCTAGATGGAGATACCAACGCACGGGAGTAAAGGTCGCCTGACCGAAAAACATAATCGTCCAAACTAAGATATCCGGTTTAGCAACTCCCGACAAAGTACCCTGAATTTGCGGAATAATTGTAACGGACCAATAAAAGGCAAGAAAGACTAAACTCGGATAGCGGCGACCTAATTTGCTATGCTGAAGTAATAGACATAACAGTAAACTGAGTTCAGTCGCTCACCTGCGATCGCAACCATGCTGGCTGAAATTCTTCGGGACGGAACAATAAATTGCTCACTTGTAGCAGACTGGAACTCAAAAAAGCAATCAATCCAATCCACAACCCCACATCCAGACGCTTCCGCATGAAACGGTCCCGCCATGCCTCATATTCAGCATCGCGGGAGTCATGGGGAGAAAGGGGGGACTTGAGTACCTTGGTAAGCAGGGACGCTACCGGGTTGTTTTCAAGAAAGTCTTGCTGCATGGGTGTTTGCCATCCGGTTGAGGGACTTAAATGCCGATCGGTTTTCCTGAGTGTGCCACATTCTGCTGACAATGATTAATCTCTGAGTGTAGCATTTTTGGCAAGTCGTCCTTTCTGTGGTAAGAACCCGCAGGCTCAAGCCCGGAGGCATACGGACGAAGCGGTGCCTGCGCGGGCTGGTTTATAAATCCTACTTTTTCTATCAGATTACTAATCAAAACCCGCAGGCTTGACGCTGCGGGGTTGCCTATTTAGGAAAGGGACTGGGATTGCCAATCCCAACAAATGCAGCCCAAGATTTGACCCAAGCAAAGAGTTGAAAATCATCCGCTTTTGGAGTGAATTGATGTAACTCTTTCGCACTGACGTAATGATGCTGTCTGCAACAAATTGTGATAACTGTACAATGAAAAGTTTTATGAGATAATTAATGAGGACCCTTCACCTGTCTAGCTATTAGAATTATGAGAATATCCGCAGCAATCTACCTACAGAGAGATGGCATTGGCTGGGGCAAGCACTTATGAATATAACCAGTGTAGCTTCGGGTTACACTTGTTTTTAAGGAGTGCGAGTTTTTAGGGCTTTGGAGTGCGCGCGAGGCGGTTACACTTCAAATGGTTTTATGTTTATCAAACCCTAACCCTTACGATCAAGAGACGCTAATATTGCTTATTATCCGGTTTAAAAGAAGAGTATAAAATTGGGAGATTTAAAAAGGTGAGCAACAAAACAAATTATATAAATAGAGGGTGAATTTTGAACGAACTCAACATTGCACTGATGGCTGTAGGCGGCTTAGTTCTGATCCTGGGACTGCTGTCCGACTTTCTTCGACGGACCTGGTGGGCCTCAGATCCGATGATGGCGCTGTTGTTTGGGGTGCTGCTGGGGCCAGTGGGACTGGCATGGTTAGATCCCAGCAGTTGGGGGATTGCCCAGGAGGTATTATTGGAGCAAGCGGCGCGATTTACTCTGGCGATCGGACTGATGGGAGTGGCGCTGCGTCTGCCGAAAAATTATATTTTCCGCCACTGGCAACCCTTAGCGGTGTTACTGGGATTGGTGATGCCCTTGATGTGGTTAGCAAGTAGTTTTCTGGTCTATTTCATCATGGGAATTCCCTTCTGGGAAGCGATGCTAGTGGGGGCGGTGATCACGCCGACAGACCCCGTTGTAGCAACATCAATTGTCACCGGGGTGGTGGCGAAGCGCTATCTTCCGGAACGCCTGCGCCATCTCATTTCTGCGGAATCTGGAGCAAATGATGGATTGGCCTATCCAATCGTCTTTTTACCCCTACTACTGCTGAAGCGCCCTCCTGGAGATGCCCTATTTCACTGGGTGATCCGGTCGATCGCCTGGGAAGTGGGGATGGCAGTGGTGGTGGGGGCGGTGTTAGGGTATGCTGCGGGTCGGCTGTTAGACTGGGCGGAAGAGAAAAAGACCATTGAGGAAAAGTCCTTTCTCGGTTATACCATTGCCCTGAGTCTGTTGGTATTGGGTGCGGCTAAACTCCTGGGCAGTGATGGAATTTTAGCCGTATTTGTGGCCGGACTGATGTTAAGTGAGACAATCGGGGGCAACGAGCGAGCGGAGGAAGAAAATATCCAAGAGGCAATTAACCGTTTCTTTAGTTTACCGATTTTTATTTTGCTGGGATTGACGATTTCCTGGCAGGATTGGGCGGCATGGGGATGGAGTGGGCCGATCCTGGTAGTGGCGGTGCTACTCCTGCGCCGACTCCCGGCCATTTTCCTCGTAAACCGCTGGATCCGACCGCTCCAGAACCTTCCCGAGACGCTGTTTATGGGATGGTTTGGCCCGATTGGGGTGGCCGCTATGTATTATGCTAATTTAGCAATGCGTGAGACCCAGGTAGATCAAGTGTGGCCGATCGCCAGTTTGATAATTTGCGCTTCGATTTTCGCTCACGGATGGACGGCAACTCCGGGCAGTAGGACCTATGGCAGATGGCATCAAAAACACGCTACGGGTCAGGCGGATGGCCGTGGGCGATCGCAATAATCACTTCATTATAACCGCTGAGTATCCCGGCCCTGCTGCCACCCTACTTGGTCTACTCTACCCTAACTTAGGAAAAGGACTGGGATTGCCAATACAAACAAAAGCCGCCCAATATTTGACCCCAGCAAAGGGTTGAAAATTATCCGATTTTGTGCTTAAAATTTTTAACCAGATAGCACTCTTTTCACTATGCTGTGCCACCTCATTAATTGCCTCCTCGGTTAACCATTCAGCCCGAATTTTCCCAATGGTAATCTGCTGTAAATAGCGTTGTGCCTCCTCCAATGCCCGAGTGCGACCCCAATCCGTCTCAAACAAATTGTGATAAAATCGTTCCATTAAAATTGCCGTGGGTACATCGGGAACACTCCACAGACTCATCACCACGGTTTCTGCACCCGCCACAATAAAAGAGCGCCGTAATCCCAGTACCCCCTCACCAATGGACTGATCTCCCAACGCTGTATTACAAGCCGATAGCACCACCAACCGAGTCCCGGTTAAATCCACCTGGAATGCACCCTGTGCCGTCAACACCCCCTCCTCCGCCAGTTCCGGCAAAATGCCCCCTTGCCGCGCCGTATTCGCCCCAGCCAAGGCTAAACCGGCTCGCGTCATCGGGTCCTGGAACTCCCCCCGGTATCGACTGCGAACGGATAACGGCATCCCTGGGTTTGTCTCACTTCCCAGAATTTGTGGGAACATTCCCCAGTCTGGGGGAGTTTGGTGAATGGGGAGAAAATAACCATGAGTGGCGATATGGACAATTTTGGGCGATCGGCACCGAGACAGCAAGGATTTCACCGCCTGGGCTTCTGTATAGAGGGGAACGCCCAATAATTCAGCAATCAACTCCCCTTCAATTTGCGTCCCTGGCAGCTTGGTAAAGACTTCATCGGGCCTCTCCCAACTCCCGCAATAACGATCGCACTTCCTCAGAAACCGGGGAGGCGGGTTGAGTCGGTTGAGTCGGGATGGGTTATTCCTCCAGGAGTCACTACGAACGTTTGTAGTAACCCCTTCAGGGGTTATCGGTTGAGTCACCTGGCGATCGTACTCTCGCGCTTGTTTCTCAAACTGGTGTAAGCGATCGCCATAGGAAGCGTTGTGGAGCGCCACCGCCAACCAAAGCATCCCGAAAACCAGCAGCAAAATTGCCATCGGAAAGACAGCTAACAAGATGAAATAGGAGAGAAAGGCGATCGCCCTGCCACTGCTAACATCATCTCCTGGGCGATCGGTTGCGGCTGCTTGGGCGGTTTTAATTTCTCCAGTTTGGGCGGTGGGGAGTCATCTCCTGGGCGATCGGTTGCGGCAGATTGGGCAGTTTTAATCCCTCCACCCGCAAATTATAATCGGGATTGGCAATCACTAACGAGTCCGTATAGTCCACGGGAATCGGGAACTGGAACCGCAACAAATCTCGCCCGACACTCAGATAGCGCAACCCATACTCATCCATCAAATAGGCTGTTCCCTCCTGGGACAAAATCCCAAAAGGCAGGGTGGTCAATTCCCCATCGGGGGCAATATATACCGTCTGATGGGGTTGCAGATAGGGTTTCAGGGGGACAATCAGCTTTTGATACAATTCCTGCCCTTCCGAGGTGGTGTAGATTCGGGGGGAGAACTCGGGTCAGGTGCTTTTCCCACGGGGGTTTTGTCCTTCGTGCAATTTGATCACCAGATCGCGATCTGGGCTGAGACTGTTCCTTGTCGGAAACCGAGTGGCGGAATGTCTGACAGAGGCGATCAATCTCCTCCGCCTCCCCTAAATCAATCATTTCCACCCCTGCCGCCTCTCCTGCGGGCAACACAAACGCCAGATATCGCGCTGGAAATAATTGTTTATCCCCATGCGCTTTCACTGCCTTGAAATTAAAGACACTAAATCGCACAAACTCCACCAGAGTTGACCCCTTGGGGAGAGCTTGGGCGATCGCCTCCCGACTGGCATGATTCAAGTGCATTTGCAGGTTCATCTCCGGCATTTGACGACTCAGCGATCGTTCCACCTCCTCTCGTTCCTGGGTGACCCTTGCCAATTCTGCCCGATAACCGGACAACTGTTCCCCAGATTGATTCTGCATCTGGGTCGTCAAAAAGCTAACTTGCTGAATCAATTGGCGCAATTTCTCAAATTCCGGCATCAGGTGCGGGTAACGTCCGGAGAAGATCAGCGATCGCAGCAACAAACCCGCCTCCGTCGCCAACCCCTTGCGCCGCAACACCAAATCCAACGCCGCTTGTTTCGCTGCTGCATCCTCCGGCAAATATTGGGTAATCAGAGAGAGAAATACCTCTAACTGCCAATAGTTTTGCTGCATATATTCCAGGCGTTGCCTGTCACTGCTGATGGATAAGATTTCACCAATCGTCCGGTTTTGAATTTGGTTCGCCTCCTGCATGAGTTGGAATGCTTCATCAGGGCGATCGATTGCCGCCATGAGTATCGCCAAATTGTTCAAACTGGTGGCATAGTCGGGATGATTCTCACCCAACTGCACCTTACAATCTCCATTGCTTGCCGGTGAAGGGGTTCAGCATCCGTCAACCGCCCCATTGCCATGGTACAGGGACGCCAAATTGTTCAAACTGGTGGCATAGTCGGGATGATTCTCACCCAACTGCACTTTCAAAATCTCCATTGCTTGCCGGTAAAGGGGTTCAGCATCCGTCAACCGCCCCATTGCTTCGTACAGTCCCGCCAAATCGTTCAAACTGGTGGCATAGTCGGGATGATTCTCACCCAACTGCACTCTCATAATCTCCATTGCTTGCAGGTAAAGGGGTTCAGCATCCGTAAACCGCCCCATTGCATCGTACAGTCCCGCCAAATTGTTCAAACTGGTGGCATAGTCGGGATGATTCTCACCCAACTGCACCTTCATAATCTCCATTGCTTGCCGGTAAAGGGGTTCAGCATCCGTAAACCGCCCCATTGTCCTGGTACAGTCCCGCCAAATTGTTCAAACTGATGGCATAGTCGGGATGATTCTCACCCAACTGCACCTTGCAAATCTCCATTGCTTGCCGGTAAAGGGGTTCAGCATCCGTAAACCGCCCCATTGCCTCGTACAGTACCGCCAAATTGTTCAAACTGGTGGCATAGTCGGGATGATTCTCACCTAACTGCACCTGTCCTAATCTCCATTGCTTGCCGGTAAAGGGGTTCAGCATCGCGTCCACCGTCCCATTGCTTCGTACAGTCCCGCCAAATTGTTCAAACTGGTGGCATAGTGGGGATGATTCTCACCCAACTGCACCTCTCAAAATCTCCATTGCTTGCCGGTAAAGGGGTTCAGCATCGCGTCAACCGTCCCATTGCTTCGTACAGTCCCGCCAAATTGTTCAAACTGATGGCATAGTCGGGATGATTCTCACCCAACTGCACTCTCCTAATCTCCATTGATTGCCGGTAAAGGGGTTCAGCATCGCTCCACCGCCCCATTGCTTCGTACAGTGACCGCCAAATTATGCAAACTGGTGGCATAGTGGGGATGATTTTCACCCAACTGCACCTTCCGAATCTCCATTGCTTGCCGGAAAAGGGGTTCAGCATCCGTCAACCGCCCCATTGCCTTGTACAGTCCCGCCAAATTGTTCAAACTGGTGGCATAGTCGGGATGATTCTCACCCAACTGCACTTTCCTAATCTCCATTGCTTGCCGGTAAAGGGGTTCGGCATCCGTCAACCGCCCCATTGCTTGGTACAGTCACGCCAAATTGTTCAAACTGGTGGCATAGTCGGGATGATTCTCACCCAACTGCACCTTTCAATCTCCATTGCTTGCAGGTAAAGGGGTTCGGCATCCGTCAACCGCCCCATTGCATGGTACAGTCCCGCCAAATTGTTCAAACTGGTGGCATAGTCGGGATGATTCTCACCCAACTGCACTTTTATAATCTCCATTGCTTGCAGGTAAAGGGGTTCGGCATCCGTAAACCGCCCCATTGCATAATACAGTCGCCCCAAATTGTTCAAACTGGTGGCATAGTCGGGATGATTCTCACCCAACTGCACTTTTCTAATCTCCATTGCTTGCAGGTAAAGGGGTTCGGCATCCGTCAACCGCCCCATTGCATGGTACAGTAGCGCCAAATTGTTCAAACTGCGGCATAGTCGGGATGATTCGACCGAAAGCATATTTTCCCAGTTCGCACGCTTGTTTGGCGAATTGAATTCCTTGCTGATACTGACCTTTCTTATAGGCTGTTCTGCCTTCCTATTCAGCGACTTAATTTGCTCAACCAGATTATCAAACATCAGTCCACCTCCAATACTTGTGTAAACTAATATTCCGTCCGCTCAAAATTGGCCTATTCCCTTGTCTAATATTCCCGAATCCAACCCCGACTAACCCAACTCTCTGCCTGCGGACCGAGGGGCGCATCTCGATAAAGATGAGCGCAGATAGGTCCAAAAAATCATCATGGCATCGGATAAAATTATGCAAGTGGCATCAACGACGGAGGTTTAATACCCCGCCGATTTTTCGGGGTTCAAGGGTAATCAATTAAATTACTCCACCACCTCAAATTTCTTAGAAAAAACCTGGGCATTCCCCTGCCGTCCCACCTCCTGAAATATCTCCCGCAATCGTTCATCAGTGACGAGAATATCTGCCGGTTTAGAATCCGGATTCACCCAGGATAACTTCACCGGATGCTCAGTCAGAATTGCCAGAAAATACTCGTTTCCCATCTCCGTATATTGCAGAGAACTCGCTAACGCCTTGATACCGGGAATATGCAGTTTTTTATCCGGCGTAACCTGGGTGTCTTACAGAAAATGCCAGAGACGGACAAAGGCAATACCGCTTACCGGATACCCCCTGATTAATCAAGAGCAAATGACCCTGATGCGGGAAATCCACCTGTAAGGCATATTCTTCCCCTTTGCGAATCGTCGCCGTTCGCCACATTAAACACCAAATCCCGGTCCACCTTTTTTGGATCAATCATCTGCAATTCTGCCATCGCAGAAGTCGCCATTTCCTTCGCCAACTCCCACCCCCGTCGAGGAAATTCTATTTCCCACAACCACTGATAAATGATTTCCCAAGGCGCTTTGGAATTCGGATGATGCGGTTCCCTACCTTTTTTTCTTTGCAACAAGTCAAGCGCTATCCCATCTGCTTCCATCTTGTCGCCCAATCGGTCTTTTATCTTGGCAATTACTTCCCCTAATGTTCCTGGCATATTCGTACTGGGAAAGGTAATATTCAGTTGACTATGAATGGTTTCGGCAAGTTGGGAACTCCGTTTCTGTTTGTTGAGGGGATGAAAGCGCAAGCGACAGCATAACCGCTGGGTGTCGCTGCCATGCTGCCACACTACTTGGTTACAAAGTCGTTGAGGAATCGTTCTTGTAAGGAGTTGGCCGGTGTAATGGCTATCATTTTATCTCTCCTGTGGGGTGAATCGGCTCCTCCCTGGAAGGGCCGGGTTTATTCCTGTTTTTACTCTACCCTAATTTTGGGCTAATGTCTCATCAAATCAGGAAAATACCGGTTTTTATTTGTTTTTATTTGAATTTATTTACTTGGATTTTGAATTGATTTTACCGCTATTAAAGTCTTTTAAAGTTATAAAAACCCGCAAACCTCCTATTTGATTTTATTTGTTCCCCATAGACCTCTATTTTGCCAATCCATTTAATGGGGATATAGCCGTTCGGAGTTCAACCCATGAGCAACAAAATCCCCCAAGACCCCAAATTCTGGCAACTGATGGAATGCGTTATCCCGAATTTAATAGGACTGTATATTGATAGTTATTTCGGTTGTGCTTTGAGCGTTATCTGCTTATTGTGGCACTGGACTGGAGACAAAACCGATCGCACTTCTACCCCGCGTCAAAAGGCGATCGCCTTGTTGCCGGTGGCGATCGCCTTTTGTGTACTGAATGGACTGGGTTCGGTCCCTGGTGAACCGGGTTCCGTGAATCCGGGAGGGGGGACATTAAACCGGGTGTCGTTAATCGCCGTGGTCCCTCCCAAGACAAAACCGGATTTTCTTGATACTGTAGAGTTTTAAACCGTCACTGGGAGGGAAAAATTTGAAAAAGAAGCGCGATCGCCGTCCTTTTATCCTGCCACTGTTGGCGCTACCGTTTCTCGCTGCATCCCTGTTGTCAGGATGCGGGACGAACCCCACCCGCCAAATCCAACAACCGGAGGTCCTCCGCTTACTCTACTGGCAAGCGCCAACGATTCTCAATCCTCATCTATCTGTGGGGTTCAAGGATTGGGAAGCGAGTCGAATCACTTTAGAACCCCTGGCAACGTTCAATAATCAGGGGGAGTTAATCCCCATTTTGGCGGCAGAAGTTCCCACTCTGGAAAATGGCGGAGTGGCAGCAGATGGTTTATCCGTAACCTGGCAACTCAAACCGGATATACAATGGTCCGATGGCACTCCCTTCACTGCTGCCGATGTGGTGTTTACTTATGAATTTATCTCCAATCCCGAAACTGCTTCGGCAAATTCCTCTAATTATGATGCGATCGCCTCAGTAGAAGCGATCGACCCCCTAACCGTTAAAGTTAATTTTAAGGCGGTTAATCCCGGTTGGTTTTTACCCTTTGTCGGGTCCGAAGGGATGATTTTACCCCAACATATTTTTGCCGATTATACCGGCGCAAATTCTCGACAAGCACCGGGTAATTTATTACCTGTGGGAACAGGTCCTTATCGCGTTGTTGACTTTCGACCCGGGGATACGGTGGTTTATGAAACCAATCCCTATTTCCGAGAAGCAGAAGACCTCTATTTTCAGCGAATTGAACTCAAAGGCGGTGGGGATTCTACTTCCGCAGCGAGGGCGGTTTTACAAACGGGAGATGCGGATTATGCTTATGGATTGCAAGTCGAACCCCTGGTTTTAGAACAATTAGAAGCGGGGGGACAAGGACAAGTGATGGCAAATTTTGGTCCATTAAGCGAACGGATTCAACTGAATCAAACCGACCCCAATCGTGCCACCGCAGCAGGCGATCGCTCTAGTTTAGAATTTCCCCATCCCTTTTTGAGCGATCGGCAAGTTAGACAGGCATTCAACCTGGCGATCGACCGCAATACCATTTCTGAGCAACTCTATGGTGTCACCGGCATCCCCACCCCCAATTTTCTCGTTTCTCCCCCCACCTATCTCTCCCCCAATACCCGCTTAGAATTTAACCTAGAACAAGCAGCAGCATTACTCGATGCCGCAGGTTGGCAGAGATACCAATGGCAATGGCATCCGGGATAAAGATGGGGTAGAAATGCGAGTTTTCTTTCAAACCTCGGTTAACCCGGTTCGTCAGAAAACCCAGGAAATCATCAAACAAAACTTCCGAACCATCGGGGTAGAAATGGAAATAAAAAGTATTGATGCCAGCATCTTCTTCTCTGGCGACCCCTCAAATACTGATTCCTTGAATCGCTTTTATGCAGATTTACAAATGGTGACTACCGGCAACACCTCCCCCGACCCCACCCGCTACCTTCAAACTTTCACTTGCGGGGAAATTGCGCGTCCTGAAAATAACTGGTCCGGTAGCAATACCTCCCGCTATTGTAATCCTGAATATGACCAACTGTTTCAACAGTCCACTACGGAATTGAACCCGGAAACTCGGGCGGAATTATTCATCCAAATGAATGATTTATTAGTGGAGGATGTGGCAGTGATTCCCCTAGTCCATCGCGCCGATGCGATCGCTGTTAGCAACACCCTAGAAGGAGTCGAATTAACCTCTTGGGATAGAGTCGTTTGGAACATCCACCAATGGCGACGGAGATAGCAACCGGCGGGGGTTTCAACTAAACCCCTGCCGGTTGATTAAAACTCTTAATTCTTGTGCCTATGAAAACCTATTTGTTGAAACGCCTGCTGATTTCCATTCCCACCTTAATTGCCATTAGTTTGGTGATTTTTACCATCTTAGCATTAGCACCTGGCGACCCATTAGGAGAATTTGCCACCAATCCTGCCATTACCGCCGAAGTGCGAGAAAATCTGCGGCGTTCCTTTGGATTGGACCAACCGATTCATATCCGATATGTGAAATGGGCCGTCGCATTTTTTACCGGAGATATGGGATATTCCTTTACCAGTCGTAGTCCCGTTATCGACTTAATTCTGCAACGGTTACCTACAACGCTATGGGTCGTCGGTTCTGCCTATCTCTTCGGCATATTAATCGCCTTTCCTCTCGGCATTATCTCCGCCCTCAACCGCTATTCTCTAGTTGATAAACTGACCACAACCTTTGCCTTTTTATGGTTTTCTCTTCCCACCTTTTTTACCGGGGTGCTGTTTATCATTATTTTCAGCGTTCAACTCAACTGGTTTCCCTTTATCTATAATAGCACCTTAAGGGTAACCGATTGGAATAGTTTTATCGCCCAACTTAAACAGTCAATTATGCCAATTGCTGTTTTAGGACTGTATCAAGCGGCGATTTTAATGCGGTTTATCCGGTCCTCAATTTTAGAACAACTCTATCAGCAATATGTCCGCACCGCCTACGCCAAAGGACTATCGAAATTTAGGGTGATCCAACGGCACGTTTTAAGGAATGCGTTGATTCCCGTCGTTACCCTGGTCGCCCTCGATATTCCGGCGGTATTTACTGGCGCATTAGTCACCGAACAGGTGTTTCGAGTGCCAGGAATTGGTTCTCTGTTAATTGATTCTATTTATCGGAGTGATACCCCTGTGGTGATGGCAATTACGTTTATTTATGCGGTATTAATTGTCATTTTTAATTTAATGGCTGATTTACTGTATGCGATATTAGATCCTAGAGTAAAATATCATTCATAGTTCTATTCTAAATTTATCATATAATCCAAATATTCCGTTATAATTATGTCCAATGCAAGCCCTGTTCAAACCGAAATACCGCCAAATTTTAACCCAAATTTAGGTAAAAAAGCATGGCAGAGATTTTATCAAGATAAAATGGCGGTTTTAGGTGCGATCGCCCTCACCATTATCCTCCTCTGCGTTATCTTCGGTCCCATCTTCTATACCACCGCCATTGATGAAATTGATTTCAGTCGGTCCTCAATGGGTCCCAGTTGGAATCATCCCTTTGGCACCAATTCCCTGGGTCAAGATATCCTCGCCCGAATGTTATCCGGAGGACGAATCTCCATCGCAGTGGGTATCGCTGCCATGTTGGTGGCGATTACTGTCGGAGTGTTTATCGGTGCAGTTGCCGGATATTATGGCGGCATTATTGATGCCTTACTCATGCGCCTGACTGACTTATTTTTAGCCCTGCCGCAGTTACCATTACTGCTGTTAGTGGTTTACCTCTTTCGTGACCCAATTCGGGCAGTCGCTGGACCAGAATTTGGCATTTTTATCCTAGTTGTTTGGGTGATTGGTTCCCTCACCTGGATGTCTGTAGCGAGACTGGTTCGGGCCGGGTTTTTAACGGTTAAACAATTAGATTTTGTGAGTGCAGCGAGGGCATTAGGTGCATCTCCCCGGCGGATTATTTGGATTCATATTTTACCGAATATTATTGGTCCGGTAATCGTTGCTGCAACCTTGGCGATCGGCAATGCCATTATTACCGAATCCACCCTCAGCTTTTTTGGATTAGGATTTCCCCCCGACGTTCCCACCTGGGGAAGAATGCTTTATGATGCCCGAGATTACTTACAAACATCCCCCCATCAAGCGATTTTTCCAGGACTAGCAATTTTTATCACCGTCAGCAGCATTAATTATATCGGCGATGGATTACGCGACGCCCTCGACCCTCAAAGTAGTGCTACCAAATCCAGTTAAATTAAGGATTAAATCTTCACAGAACTCTTGTTTTTGGAGCCAATATGTGGTAAAATATTATTCTCTGAATTTTAAGCCGTTCTGCCAAGAATTTAGCACCCTTTCTTCAATGAAGAGTCCAATTTATGCATAAACTATTAAAAGCAACCTACAAAGACGGACATCTGGTCCTGGAGGAAAAATTGGGCGATGAACTTGAAGGAAAAACCTTCCAGGAGATGGTATTTGAAGACCATAAACTGGCAGTCAAAAAACAGCGTTTTTTTGATTTTGTCAAGCAACATTCTTTTGAATTGCCTGATGATTATCAATTCAATCGGGATGAGTTGTATGCCAAGTAATGCTATCTTGGGGTTGAGTTAGGCAATTTTAATAGATAGAAAAATCGCCGCATCAATCTATAAATTAATTTCTCTGATTTTAATCCCCATTTTCTTCAAACACTGGGGGCCATAAATCAGAAATTTGTAATTCCCATCCCGGAAGCAATTCGGGAAGGGTTAGGGTTTCGTTGTCGGTAAAAACGATAGGGGTTTGATTGGGGCGATAGAGGGTAACGGTTAATTCATCGGGGTCGATTAAAATTCCAACTTTTACTCCTTGTCCCAGAAACATTTGAATTTTTTCTTGGAGTTTAGTAATGCGATCGCTTTGGGATTTGATTTCTACCACTAAATCCGGAACCACTTCGCTAAAATACCGGACTGTCCGAGGCATTCGTTCTCGCGACACATAAGACACATCCGGCGCGGTTAAATCAGCATTGGGGAGAATGAACCCACCGCTAGAGTCAAAGACTAACCCCAGACGACGAGGGGTGATCCAGTTCCCCAATAATCGACTCAATTGGGCACCAATATAGCTGGAGACAATATCTGATGGACCCATGACAATCAGGTTTCCCTCGCGCAATTCTATCTGGTAATCATTGGAATCATTTTGGAGTTGGGATTGCAGGTTTTTTAAGTGTTCAACGGTTAAAGACATAAGTTTTTATCGATGGAGTTTATTTAAAACGATTATACCTCAATTTAATCCCCATTCTCTTCAAACACTGGGGGCCATAAATCAGAAACTTGTAATTCCCATCCTGGAAGCAATTCGGGAAGGGTCAGGATATCGTTGTCGGTAAAAACGATAGGGGTTTGATTGGGGCGATAGAGGGTAACGGTTAATTCATCGGGGTCGATTAAAATTCCAACTTTTACCCCTTGTCCCAGAAACATTTGAAGTTTTTCTTGGAGTTTAGTAATGCGATCGCTCTGAGATTTGATTTCCACCACTAAATCCGGAACCACTTCGCTAAAATACCGGACGGTGCGAGGCATTCGTTATCGCGAGACATAAGACACATCCGGGGCGGTTAAATCAGCATTGGGGAGAATGAAATCCACCGCTAGAGT
The DNA here is from genome assembly GCA_963821735.1 of uncultured cyanobacterium. GTDB lineage: Bacteria > Cyanobacteriota > Cyanobacteriia > Cyanobacteriales > Laspinemataceae > Laspinema. The sequence continues at coordinate 141,909 of CAWGFK010000025.1, read as the reverse complement.
CAAAGACTAACCCCAGACGACGGGGGGTTACCCAGAGATTGAGGAGAAAGCTCAACTGTGCACCAATATAGCTGGAAACAATATCTGATGGACCCATGACAATCAGGTTTCCCTCGCGCAATTCTATTTGGTAATCATCGGAATCATTTTGAAGTTTGGATTGCAGGTTTTTTAAGTGTTCAATGGTTAAAGACATAAGTTTGTATAAAAAGAGGTTGTTTACAAATATAGTATATCAATTTTGTGTTCTTGTGCAGAGGGGTGAAAAATTGGATTTTTACACAACAGGAGTCCTGGCGCAATTCAAAATCTGGAAGATATCAATTCGGGTACAGGGTGGAACTCGCCACCCTGTGAGTTGAGGGGGGAATTTTTAAGGGGTGGTCCGGGCGGGTTGATTGATCGTCGTGGGTTCGTAGAGATATTCAAACCAGTTGCCATCGGGGTCCTTGCCGTAAAAAGAGGCAGTGCCATCGCGGTGATCGTGGATTTCCCGGACGTCGGCCCCTTCTGCTTTGAGGCGATCGGAGGCGGATTGAATTTCGGCCCGATCGCTGAAGACAAAGCCAAAATGGGGTCCTGCGTGTTGATAGCTGGGACTCAGGAGGGCCAATCCATCCTCTCCAGCTTTTAAATAAGCCCAATCCGGGTCCTTCCAGACCACAGTCATGCCTAAGTTGTGGTAAAAATGCACCGCGCGATCGAGGTCCGTGACGCGAATGGCAATATGTCCGATCCGTTTCAGCTTCATCATCCTTTAAGTTTTATGAACTTTCTTTCTATTCTTATTCTAAAGTTCTGACGGGCCTAAAGTGGCGATCGCAAGCTTCAGCGCCGAATCTCCCCCACCTCCCCATCAACCAAGGACAAAGGACAAATGACCAACGACCAAGGACAAATGACCCAGGACAAATGACAACTCTAGGTCAGTTTGCCTGTAAATTTGATAGTCTAGCATAAATAGTTTTGGGAACGGATAGAAGCAGTGGACATTCAAATTGGGCGTGGCAAAACAGCTCGCAGGGCATACGGAATTGATGAAATTGCCTTAGTCCCGGGTACGAGAACGCTAGATCCTTCTTTAGCGGATACGCGCTGGACCCTGGGCGGGATTGAGAGAGAAATTCCGATCATCGCCAGTGCAATGGATGGAGTCGTCGATGTCCGCATGGCAGTTTTGCTTTCTCAATTGGGCGCGATGGGTGTCCTGAATTTGGAAGGCATCCAAACTCGGTATGAAGATCCCGAACCGATTCTCGATCGCATTGCATCAGTCGGCAAAGAAGAGTTTGTAGGATTGATGCAGGAACTCTATGCCAAACCGATTCAGCCAGAGTTAATCGAGAAACGTATTCATCAAATTAAGAGCCAAGGCGGAATCGCTGCCGTCAGTGCGACTCCGGCAGGGGCCGCCCAGTATGGGGCAACGGTTGCCAAAGCGGGGGCCGATTTATTTTTCGTCCAGGGGACCGTGGTTTCCACGGATCACTTATCTCCCGAATCCGTCACTCCTCTGGACTTGGCTAAGTTTTGTCAGGAAATGCCCATTCCCGTGATTTTGGGAAATTGCGTCACCTACGAGGTGAGTCTGAAGTTAATGAAAGCCGGTGCAGCAGCGATTATGGTCGGGATTGGACCCGGTGCCGCTTGTACTTCTCGCGGGGTTTTGGGCATTGGGGTTCCCCAGGCAACGGCAGTGGCGGATTGTGCTGCCGCCCGGGATAATTTTTACCGGGAAACGGGCAAATACGTTTCTATCATCGCTGATGGCGGTTTGGTAACGGGGGGAGATATCTGTAAATGTATTGCCTGTGGTGCGGATGGGGTGATGATTGGCTCTCCCTTCGCTCGGGCTAATGAGGCTCCCGGGCGGGGCTATCACTGGGGGATGGCGACTCCTTCTCCGGTGCTTCCTCGGGGGACGCGGATTCGGGTTGGCAGTACCGGGAGTTTAGAACAAATTCTCCGGGGGCCAGCGGGGCTGGATGATGGGACTCATAACCTCTTAGGGGCGCTAAAAACCAGTATGGGGACTTTAGGCGCTAAGGACATGAAGGAAATGCAACAGGTAGAAGTGGCGATCGCTCCTTCTTTGCTCACCGAAGGAAAAGTCTATCAAAAAGCACAACAACTCGGAATGGGTAAGTAAATTTACTTCCCTTGGTGGTGATGTAAATCTTTGCACAATTTTTACACCACCACAGCGTTCTGTAGTTTACAATAGAATATAGCGGAGACGCATGTTTCCGTTCACTCCTCACACCACACTCCGCCCGGACTTCTGTTCGGGCGGTTTTTTATTAAGGACGACTTGTTAGAATGCCAAAATAGACTAAACTAAAATCTGCATCCAAACCAATCGTCCTAAACTAAATCGACTCAATACATGAGATTTAGCCCCGTGCTACCCTCTTGCCAGGAAGTCTGACCACAGGCGATCGGTTCTAGGATGGTAAAATTACTCGTTGAGAAACCCTATAGAAAAGGAATCAAGGGCAATGTCAGCAGCCGCACAAGTTACAGACTCTACTTTTAAGCAAGAAGTGCTTGATAGCGAGGTTCCAGTTCTCGTCGATTTTTGGGCACCCTGGTGCGGACCTTGCCGGATGGTAGCCCCTGTTGTCGATGAAATCGCCCAACAGTACGACGGTCAGGTTAAAGTCGTTAAAGTCAATACCGACGAAAATCCCAACGTAGCCAGCCAATACGGAATCAGAAGTATTCCTACTTTAATGATTTTCAAAGGCGGTCAACGGGTGGATATGGTGGTCGGTGCCGTGCCGAAAACCACCTTGGCTAATACCCTAGAAAAATATATAACAGCAAAGTAATCGACTCACCATCGAAACTCCCTTAGTAAACGGATGGTCTGGAGATTTCATAATGAAATGTTGGTTCTTGAGAATTAAGAATTTAAAATGCTCAACATTAAACCTTTTAATTGTTAGAGCCTAATTCTTCATTTTCTTTGGACTCCAGTCAAACTGAACTCCTCCAGATCAACTTTGCGATCGCTGGACTCTGTGGAGTCCAAACTCTCTCCCGCCCTAGGTTGAACTGGGGCGGGTTTATCCTTTCTGCCCTCTGTGCCCTCTGGCATCCGGTTAAGACGGACCGAACCGGATCGAGTCTAGGGGTTCAGTAGCGATTAGAAACCCGGTTTCTCCACAAACTGAGAATTAGGAACAACGCCCTGTCAAGGTGGTAAATTTAATAACGAAAAATTGCTGTTTCTGGTAGGGGTTTGGTCACCAAACCCTCTTCTGCCCTAATGTTAGGGGTTTGGTCAGATCTCTTTTTGGGGCGATCGCATTACATCCCTTGAGGGTGATCAGACCCAACCCCTACAAATACACCTTGAGGGGTATCAGACCAAACCCCTACAAATACACCTTGAGAGGGTTTGGAGACCAAACCCCTACAAATACACCTTGAGAGGGTTTGGAGACCAAACCCCTACAAATACACCTTGACAGGGCTAGGCCAGAAACCCCGGTGGTTTCTTTTCCCGGGGACCTAATTCCTTGTCTTTGGGCAAAACTCTCTACGGAAATTAGTTTTTCTGCCACTGGGGATCGCTTTTCGCTAAAATTAAGGTGCAGCCTTTCTGAGATTTATGGCTTCCCCTTACTCTTCTGACTCTCTCGATCGCCTCCAGGCCCAGATTAATGAACTCATTGATGAGTTGCCAAACCTCAAGTTTAGAAAATGGATTGAGCGATCGCTCTGGACCCTTGTTCGCCTGACGGGTGAAGACATTGAACGTTTGGACTGGAAAATCCTCAGTGCGGCTTTACTCGATATGGAAGCCGCCTTCCAAGCCTTTCATCCCCATCGCCATACTCGGAAAATCACCATTTTTGGGTCAGCACGCACCCCACCAGAGGCCCCAGAATACCAGATTGCTGAAGCCTTTGGCCGTGCAGTGGTCCAGCAGGGATTTCTGGTCATGACGGGTGCCGGGGGTGGCATTATGGAAGCGGGCAATAAAGGAGCCACCAAAGCCAACTCCTTTGGCTTAAACATTCAACTGCCCTTTGAACAGGAAGCGAACCCCTATCTTGACCCGGGGAATTTAGTCGAATTCAAATACTTTTTTACCCGCAAGTTATTTTTCCTCAAGGAAAGTGACGCGATCGCCCTGTTCCCTGGGGGATTTGGCACTCAAGATGAAGCCTTTGAATGCATCACCTTGGGGCAAACTGGCCGGTTTGGCCCCTGTCCCGTGGTCCTGATTGACTGTCCCGGTGGCGACTACTGGAAAGACTGGGATGCCTATATCCGCAAGCACCTCCTGCGCCGGGGATTAATCAGTCCCCATGATTGCAGTCTTTACACGATTACGGATAATGTCGAGGTCGCCTGTGAAACCATTCGCAGTTTCTATCGCGTTTATCACTCCAGTCGCTATGTGGGCGATCGCTTCGTGATTCGCCTCAAAACTGAACTCTCCGATGAAGCAGTCGCCCAACTCAATGAAGAGTTTAGCGATATCCTCGTCCAAGGCATCATCGAAAAAAGCCAGGGATTACCGGAAGAAACCGGCGATGAAACCTTTGAACTCCCCCGCCTGATTTTCTTCTTTAACCGCCGGGATGCCGGACGGATGTACCAACTGATTCGCCGAATCAACACCCTTGGCGACCCCGATTCTGTAGAATCCTCTCATCCTGAGCGCAAATAAGGCCCAAAGATGAGAAAATAATCCCCAGAGTCGTTTATAAAACTTTACAAGAACATGACAGAAATTCAGTTTTCCCGAGGCATCAAGGAAGATGTGGTCCCAGACGTGCGCCTGACTCGCTCTAAAGATGGCAAACAGGGAACCGCCACCTTTTACTTCAAAAATCCCACAATTCTCGACAAGGACAGCACCGATGAGATTACCGGAATGTACTTGCTGGATGAAGAAGGGGAAATCGCTTGCCGGGATGTCAAGGGTAAATTCGTGAACGGACAAGCTGACGGCATCGAAGCAACCCATGTGATGAAATCCCAAGCGGATTGGGACCGATTTATGCGCTTTATGGAACGCTATGCCAAGGAAAATGGTTTAGGGTTTAGCAAGGCGTAACCCTTGTCTAAGGGTCTCAACTCCGGCGCGATCGCCTTGAAAATGCTATGACAACTATCCCTCATCCCGACTCTCAACCTGTTGCCGTCCATTGCGCCATTGTCACCATTAGCGACACGCGCACCCCAGAAACGGACCGCAGTGGCCAATTGATTCAAGCGTTATTGACTCAGCACGCTCATGCTGTGGTGGATTATACGATTCTTCCCGATGAACCGGCACAGATTCAGGGCCATCTAATCGCTCTGGGTCAGCGTCCGGAGTTGGAGGCGGTGATTTTTAATGGGGGAACCGGGATCGCGCCGAGGGATACGACTTATGATGCGATCGCCCTGTTGCTAGAGAAGACTTTACCCGGTTTTGGCGAACTCTTTCGCGCCTTAAGCTATCAAGAAATCGGGTCGCGGGCGATCGCCTCGCGGGCGATCGCTGGCCTTTATCAATCTAAGTTGATTTTCTCCATTCCCGGTTCAAGCGGGGCGGTCAAACTGGCCCTCCAGCAGCTCATTTTACCCGAATTAATTCACCTCACTCAACAGGTAAAATCCGGCAGCAAACATTAAGCAGGTCACTTTCTGAGTGCCTGTAACGACCTCCAAAAGCCTCCCCTACCAAAAACCCCATTTTTAGTTCCCTCACCAACGCCAAAAATCTGGGGTTGCTCTTGCGATCAATTTTTAATAAAATCAAGGCAATTCATAACCACCAAAATTTGTCAAGTACCGCAAGACATCTTTTGGATTTCCCTCTCCACAGGGCAAACACCCCAGTCGATAGAGTGGAACTGGAGTCAATGTAGGTCATGATCACCATCATGGGACGGACTGAGGACTTTTGCTGTTCTCAATCAACCCAGGACCCGCAAGTACAGCAAGCAAGGGCTGACTCTGGCGATCGCCACCCATCGGGTCGGGTCATCCGTCCAGGAGGAGTTTTGTGGGCGCTGTTGTGGGTTAACCTCCCTCATTTCAGTTGACAACGCCCATTTCTGCCCAGAGTTCATCCCTGGGATCACTAGCCTGTCTGGGTGAAATACCCGTATTTTATGTAATTAACGCCATATTTTATACAGAACTTGCGAGCTTGTTCTCAGTAGTTTTACGGAAAAACCCGTATAATTACTGAGAATAAAATCATCCAAACCTGGGCAAGCTCAAACTTAATAATATTTAACAGGAGGAAAAAAAATGGTAGCCATCAACGGCCTAGATACCAGCAATAGAATAGAACCCTTATCCCCTGAGTCCGAAACTTTACCAGGACCCGATGGCAATGAGACGATTCTGGGCAGTCTAGGGGATGATGCAATTCAGGGCAATTCAGGCTCGAACTACATTCAAGGGAATCCGGGAAACGATAGTCTCTATGCAGGGCCCGATGATGATACCCTGTTTGGCGGCCTAGGAAATGATATCTTAGTGGGCCAAGCTGGAAATAACCGCCTGTATGGTAACGAAGGAAACGACTTCCTCTATGGGGTGGGCGGGAACAATATCCTGTTCGGAAATCAGGGGAACGACTGGTTAATCGGGGGGGAGGGAAATGACATTCTTTATGGCGGACAAGATGATGATACGGTGTTTGGGGGCGACGGCAATGACCTCCTCTTTGGCGACAAAGGCAATGATGTCCTGTTTGGCAACGAAGGGAATGACACCCTCTATGGGGTGGAAGGAAACAACCTCCTATCCGGGAATCAGGGCAATGATATATTAGTGGGCAATGGGGGAGATGGGACCCTCTATGGTGGACAAGATGATGATACGGTTTATGGGGGCGACGGCAATGACCTCCTCTATGGCGACAAAGGGAATGACGTCCTGTTTGGCAACGCCGGAAACGATACCCTCTCCGGTGGAGTCGGGGATGATCGGATCTTTGCGGATGAGGGAAACAACTGGTTAAACGGAAATGAAGGCAACGATATTCTCTATGGCGGCGAGGAAGATGATACTTTGTATGCCGAAGAGGGAGATAATTACCTCTCCGGGGGCGGGGGAAATGATGTCTTAGTGGCCGGTTTCGGCAGCGATACGTTAATTGGAGGAGAAGGCGGCGACCTCTTCATCCTGGCCCGTGGGACCGGGAGTTTCGACCGCAGCGAAGCGAATCTGATTGTTGATTTTACCTTGGGCGAAGATCAAATCGAACTGCTCGATGAACTCCGGTTTGAGAATTTAAACTTTATACAGGAAGGGGATGGAAATTCCGGCAATACCCTCATTCAAGACAAACGGACGGGGGAGTATTTAGCCATCTTGCAGGGGGTGAGAAGATCTGATATAGAAGCGACGCGCAGCGCCTTTATTGAGCCGCCTCCGCCTCCAGATAGTGAGCCGGTGCTGTTTTTTCCGCCGAGTGGCCCATTCCCCCTGCGCCTCAGCAAGTCTTTGTGGCCAATGAAACCACTCCCCTAGGTGCGATCGCCCTGATTGCGACCGAGGGAAATTCCAGTAATACTGAGTATTCCCTTCTGGATGTGATTGATAGTGAGGGAGAGTCAGTCTCTGAGCTATTTGAACTGGATTCAGAAACCGGGGAGATTTTACTGACTAACACCGAAAACCTCAGCGATCGCAGTTATTTTGAAATTGAAATCGCAGCCAATGACCCGGAAACGGAGACAGAAACTCTGGAGACTTACCGGGTTTATACCTCAATTCAAACGGCGATCGCCGCCAGCAACCCAGGAGATACCATTCTCGTCAGTAGCGGCACCTACACCGAACTCCTGGAAATCGATAAAGCCTTGACGATTAAAGGGTTTCATGCCGGTGTAGCCGGAAACGATAGCCCTCGCGGGACCAATGAGACCCTGATTTCCACTGAAACCGGGGGAACCAGTATTAGAATTCTCGCCAGTAATGTCACCCTGGATGGCCTGGAAACCAATGGAGATATTCTAGCGGTCCAACCGCAGAATGGGACGAGCGATTGAGAATTTGGTGATTCAGAATGTGCGAATTTTTGATGCCCTTGATGGCATCAATTTGGAGGATGCCGCCACGGCAACGGTGGAGAATAATTTGATTCAAAACAGTGGCGGGATTGTATTGGGACTGTTTGATTCAGCGATGAGTGCGATCGTTCGCAATAACACCCTAGAATCGGTAGATTTTGGCATCTTGGGGTCTTTATCGGAGTCGGAAGTTGCAGAAAATCAGGTCAGCTTAGGGGAGAATCGCAATTTATCGAATTTACCCGTCGGTGCAGATCCAGCAGGGATCGGGATTCAGTTGGTTTCTAATTCTGAGAATGTCACCCTGGCGAATAATGCGATCGAGAATGCACCCATCGGGATAGTGGTTGAACCGGATGTGACCAATGCGTTTTTGGAGAACAACAGTTTTAGCAATACCCCCGAGGAAATTCGGGTGATGGCGTCGAATAATCCAGCCGTAGCCGTGGTGGAGAATCAACCTGTAATTAATATTATTACAGGGTCTAGCGATGCTGACAGTTTGCAAGGTACTGATGGGAATGACCTGCTGTTCCCCGGGGATGGGGTGGATACGTTGACGGGGGGAACGGGTCAAGATATCGTGGTGTATGCCACGGTGAATTCCCCGGGAACTGCCAGCGATCGCATGACGGATTTTAGCTTTGGACCCGATGGAGATGCGATCGCCTTGACGGAGAATCTCTCCGGTGTATCCGGGGGAACCCCAGTTATCCTGTCTAAAGCATCGGTGATGGATGGGACAGAGACAGTGATTTTGGACACTCAGGCCAATATTTTAGCGATTACGAGCAGTAATGCTCGGATTGGCTATGCTACGGATACGGGAAAACTGTATATCGATGATGATGGAGATTTTACCTCCGGTGCGATCGCCCGCATCGACTTGGGAATCGGCACTTTAACCGCAGATAATATCATGTTTTTGGATTAATGGCTTGAAGCACAAAAAGAGGGACGCATCGGATTTGCGTCCCTCTTGTACCGATTGGAAACCGGATTTCTTGATTAAAATTGGGGTCATTCCCTGAGTATTTAGGTCAGAAATCCGGTTTTTTGTCCGGGTTGCCAGTCTTGTTCGGTTAGAAAATACCAAAACAAGGCAGGTTACTGAATTGCTAATGGTTTCGGTTGGACTTGTGCCAACAAGGAAGCAACGGCACGAGCATAGCAGGGGTCATCGGAGGTTCCCCGGAGTTGGGGATTAGCTGCTAAACGGCGTTGGTCCTCATTGCTTAAGTCGATCGCAATATCTGGCGTGATGCCGAGTTGGGAGATATCGGTCCCATTGGGGGTGTAGTAATGGGCGATCGTCACCGTTAACCCAGATCCATCAGAGAGGGAATGGACCGACTGCACCAAAGCTTTGCCAAAGGTGGAGGTGCCAATAATCGTAGCGCGGCGGTTATCTTTGAGGGCACCGGAGAGGATTTCGCTGGCACTCGCGGAGTTTTTATCCACTAAAACTGCCAGAGGTTGGTTGGCGATCGCCGAACGATTGGCGCGGAAATCTTGACTGCCGCCATTGCGATCGACCGTGCGGACAATTTCCCCACTATCTAACCACATCCGAGCGATATCAATACTCGCGTACAATAAACCCCCCGGATTGCCGCGCAAATCCAGGACAAACGCATCCACCCCGCGATCGCTCAGTTCTGCGATCGCATCGCGCATTTGTTCTGCGGCATGGGAACTAAACTCAGATAACTGGATATAACCGACATTGGTTCCCCCTTCAGCGCGGATATTATAGCGAACCGCTTGGAGTTCGATCCGTGCGCGTTCTAAGATGACATCAAATTCCCCTTGAGTTGAGCGATAAACCCGCAAACTCACTTCCGTCCCTTCTTTTCCCCGAATCAATTGGGCCGCCTCTTCCACTTTCATCCCTTGGGTGGGGCGATCGTCAATCAGCAAAATTTGGTCCCCCGATTGCAGTCCCGCTTTCTTTGCGGGGGAATTTTCCATCGGTTCAACCACGGTGATTTTTTGGGTGTCAGCATTCAGTTCTAAACGCATCCCCACCCCAGACATTTCCCCCGAGGTTTGAGTGGTCAACTCTTCAAACTGTTCTGGGTCTAAAAATCGCGTGTAGGGGTCGTTTAATTTGGCTAAAGCAACTCGGACTGCGGCGTAAGCTTGTTCCGGGGAGGAATATTCCTGACTTAACAACTCCGTGCGCGTGGCTTCCCAATTCACCTGATTAAATGAGCCATCCACATAATCCCGATTGACGATTTGCCAGACTTCATCCACAATCGCCTTTGGACTATTTTGAAGCTGTGCGCGCACCACTCGGGAACCCAGGGGTGTTAACAGGGTGAGGGCAGCCGTGGTGGCAAATGCCCCACCAAATAGGGCCATTTGTAGCAAAGAGTTCCGTTTTGAGTATTGATTCATGTAAGTTGGGGGATTAGGGGTTTAACGAATAGAGACAATTTGTTACAGAATTTTATGAGCAGAATCAACGGGTTTAAAATTGATTCTTTACACTCTCCAATTTTTGAGTTGCAGGAGTGATAATCGATCCGGTTTAGTCATCGTTAATCTTCCCAATTAGGGGGTATTGTTCCACAACAGAGGGCTTTGTTAGCCCCAGGCTTAACCCTAAACGGGTCTAGTTTGGGTCAATTGAACCCTAGCTCGAATTCCTCAACCGTGACCCGGACTAGACAAGGGCTACTGCTCTTTATAGCAGCGGTGCCAACAGTTCAATCCCTTGCAATATCTGCTCCGGTTTGTCTTGGAGAGGTTGGTGGCCCTTTAACCCGTAACGTTATCAAATGGGGTGACAATGGAGTAACCGTCTTTGCTCTCCTGACTAGCAGTGACTTCACGAAAACGGAAACAGTTTCCGGATGACTGGACCAGTGAGCGTCCCTGAAATCGCCGAATGGATGTTGACACACGGATGATTGAATTTGAGGTTGTCTCCAGTGTAGCTAAAATATTTGTCAAGCGCAGTATGTTAGGATGCAATATTTTTTAAGTTAATCTGTAGATATTGAAATTCTGTAACTCGGGGATCCGGGTTGAACCCTTTGGGGCAGATACCCCCAGCAGACAAAGCGAACTGCGCTTGAGAATCAGGAGGACAATCCGGTAGACGCAGGCAGTCCGCAGGAGACCCAGCCCACCCTAGGGACTGGGACCACTGACCGGGGTTACCTCCAAGTCACCAGAATTAAGATCAGGAGGAGGGTGTAGTGGAATCTAAAGTACAAACTGTGACCTCGCGAGGGTGGGGAGAATGGAGGACGGTGGCGATCGCCATTGTCGCCCTCGCTGGAGCCATCATGATGCAGCAGACGGGTCTAGGAAACCCCCGCCTAGCCCAAACCGACCCCAGACAAGCTCAACAACAAGAAGCTTTACAACTGGAAATACTCAGGCGATCGCCCACCCTCGGTTTCGATAACCTGATCGCCAACTATACCTTCCTCAAATGGGTGCAATATTTTGGCGATGAGGAAATCCGAGACGAAATCGGCTATGCCTTAAATAAAGAATACTTCGACGTCATTACCCGCCTCGATCCCCGCTTCGCGGAAATGTATCCGTTTATCTCCACCGCCGTTTCCTTCGCCCAAGGGGAACCTGAAGTGGGTATCCAATACATGGAAAGGGGTCTAGCTGCCTTGTCCCCGGAAATCAATCCGAAAGCCTTTCTGGTGTGGCGCTTCAAAGGACTGGATCAACTGCTGTTACTCGGCGATATTCCCGGCAGTATTGAATCCCATGAAATGGCAGCGCAATGGACCCGAGGGACGGAGTACGAAGAGTATGCAGACCTCTATCAAAGTGCAGCCGATTTCCTGAGAACCCAACCCGATAGTACCGGCGTTCGCCTGTGGGCCTGGAATGAGGTCTATCAAAATAGTATCAATGAATCGGTTAAACAACGCGCCGAACAAGAAATCCTCAACCTTGGGGCCTCGAAGGAAATCACCGAGGACGGTCGAGTGATTTTTCGGCTACCGGAGACGGAGTAGGCGATCGCCATGAAGCACAAATCCGTTCCCCAACCCACCTCTCCCCAATTAGGGCATAAACTTAGAGGAAAAAAAAAGAAACTTGTCACCCAGGTGATTTTAGTCTTTTTCCTGATCCTCGGTATCCTCGGCGGATTGGCGGCCTCCCAAATTATCCACTTACACTCCGCTGCCTCTGGATCCATTGATGCGATTTTAGTCCTCGGTGGCAGCATCAAACGAGAAATGTACGTCACCCAATTTGCTAAACAGAATCCGGACATTCCTATTGTGATTTCCGAAGGTTCTGCCGCCCCTTGTGTGCAGTTAATTTTTGAGCGCGAGCGCGCTCCTGCTCAGAATGTCTGGCTAGAACAATGCGCCTATTCTACGTTTACCAACTTTACCTTTAGTGGTGAACTTTTAAAACAGTGGGATGCCAAGAAAGTCAAAGTTATCACCTCTCAAACCCATCTCCCTCGCGCTAAGTGGTTAGCACAGATTCTGTTAGGTGCAAAAGGCATTGCAGTAGAAATAGAAACCGTACCGGAAGAAGGCATCCCAGGCAATAAAGAGTTTTGGCTAAAAACCGCATTAGATGTCACCCGCAGTTTAATGTGGACCCTCATTGAGCCATTCTATTCCACCGAATGTCAGCAGGTACAACGCCTGAGTGAAATTGATCTCACCCAATGGCAACCCGAGGATTATCACTGTGAACATCAAGGTCAGTTGGATTGATAGCAGGGAGGATGGGGAGGATAGGGGTGATGGGGGTGATGGGGGTGATGTTTGTAGTAACGACTTTAGTCGTTGCTCTCGTGTCATGGCGTCCGCCATGACACTTACCATGAGCGGATTAAGTAGCTGTTTGGGGACTTGAGCGATCGCCTCCAAAGAAGCGCGTGACTTGGCGTCAGCCAACTCACGCGGAAACGACTGAAGTCGTTACTACGAACATGAGCAATCCTCCCCATCTCCCCTATCCTCCCCATCTCCCCCATCTCCCCTATCACCCTTACTCCGCCCGATCGCCTGAACCGTAGACAGAGGCACTTGATAAAAATAGTTGCGCCGAAACTGTTCCTCCTCAACTGCCGCACAAAAGCGATCGCCAACGCCGAGAGGTTGGGTTAAGGGTCCGGGGATAACCTGCAAACTCTCTCCCATTGTCTGGACTTGAAACCCTGCGGCGATTAAGGCTTGGATGCCAATTTCTAAGGTGCGATCGCTAATCGATAGCTTAGAACAGACTTGTTCGCGAGTTGCTCGTTCTCCGGTTCGGCTGAGATATTTCGCCACCCCTACCAACTGCTGCCACACTTGCCGGGGAGAAACAGGTTTAGGCGGGGGATAGGCGATCGCCAATGTCTTTTGAGTCTGGATTGCCAAATCTAACCATTGGTGCAACTCCTCCCAACTACTCGGACAAGTTTCTAGCACAAGGGAGGTAGTGCGATCGAAATTCATCCCCTCATGAATCGCCTAACGCTGTTTCTTCTCCTCTTCTCCCTTTTGGAATCAGGTTTCTGCGAAAATCCAGAATGGGTAACCCTCCTTCCGGTGAAGTTATTACTGTACCGGCTTTTCGGGGACGGACTGCAATCAAGCGCACTTCATAGCGTTTTTTATAAGTGTTGTAGTCCAGTTCCACCACAGCATCACAAGGAACATTGGGTAACTCTTCTTTATAATGTCCCCACCACAAGCCGGGAAACCCCGTTTCACTGGAGTCATCCCAAATTTGAAACGTAGTTTTAATATAGTCTATTTTCCGACCCCTTTTATCCTTTTTCTCATTCCAAATATTTTTAAATTGGCAATTTTCAATCAAAACCGATGGGACCGGATTCCCCATGCCGCAAGGCTCTAATACTTTTAACTCTTTAAATAGATTCTGACCTAATTCGGCCACTTTGCAGCGTAAATCCGCTTGGACAACGGGCATTCCCAAACCGCCGATTGCTCCCATTTTTTCCTTCAACAAACGGTTAATCGCTTCCGTGAATAGAGGAATATTTTGGATAGGTAAACTTAACCCTGCGGCAAAGGGGTGACCGCCGAAACGGTGCAATAAATGCTCTTGTTCTTTGACTAATTCATACAAGTCAATATTTTTGACAGAACGCGCTGACCCACGGGCGAGGGTCAAGGAGGTATCCGAGGCTGAATCGCTAAACAGCGGGATTTTCTCCGGGTTTTCTGCCTGAGAATTGCCCGAATCGGTACTTAACAAAATAGTGGGACGGGCGTACTCTTGGGCGACTTTACCCGCGACTAAACCCAGGACTCCCGCAGGCCATTGGGGGTCTTGTAAGACGATCACCCCGGTGGTAGAGAGGTCGAGGCGATCGAGTTTTTGTTGGACTTGTTTATCCACATCTTTTTGGATAGCTTGCCGTCGGGAGTTGGCGAGTTCGGTGTCCTGGGCGAGTTTTTGGGCGCGATGCCGATCGCGAGTGGTGAGTAATTCCACACAAAAAGAAGCATCCCCATGAATCCGACTCACCGCATTAATGCGCGGACCAATGCCAAAGGAGATATCCGTCGGGCGATCGCCACTGCGTTTGCACAAATCTAACAACGCCCCGACTCCCGGTCGGCGTCGTTCCATCGGGGGTTTCTGCGACTCCTGATGCAGGCGTTTGAGGCCCATTTGGGCTAAATATCGACAGTCTCCACTCAGTTGTACCAAGTCGGCAATTAACCCAATGGCGACTAAATCCCATAAGTCCTCTACCGGGTCTTGCGGAATCTCCGGCAGTGTGCTATACATGGCTTCTACCACTTTATAAGCAACGGCGACTCCCGAAAGATGCGCGAGGGGATGGGTTGCCGGGAGAGAACGGGGGTTAATAATCGCCGCCACTCCTGGGCGATTTGGGGGTAAAGTATGGTGATCCGTGACGATGATATCAATGCCCAACTGATGAGCATACTCGATTTCGTCCAAATTGGTGCTGCCGGTATCGCAGGTCACAATTAATGTGGTTCCGGATGCCGCTAAATCGTCAATTCCTGCCCGATTCAGACCGTGAGATTGGGTTAAGCGGTTGGGAATGACGTAGGTGAGTTGGGCGATCGGGGTGAAAAATTGGCCCAGTCCGTCCCATAAGACACTGGTGGCGGTGATGCCATCGGCATCAAAGTCGCCCCAAATTGCCACCTTTTCCCCCTGTTTCCGGGCCCGTTGGAGGCGATCGACACCAGCGAACATTTCCTCGCCGAAGTCAAACGGACTGGCGGGTTGATAGTCTTGAGGATTTAAAAACCGGGCCAGTTCCTCTCGGTCCTGAATTCCCCGTTGCCAGAGTAATGCTGCCGCATATTGGCCGGATAAACCCGACTGCTGGGATTGGAGATGCTGTCGGACTTGTTCGACGAACCACTCCGGAGGGAGTACGGGTTGTTGCAGATGCCAGGTAACGGGTTGCTGGTTCATATCCTCCCCTTGGACTTGTTTTAAGTTATTATCCCACGGGTCTCTTGAATTTGGGTTGGCGATCGCCGGTTCCCTAACAATCTCTCGTCAGAACCCTTGACGAATTGCAAATTTTCCACCTCTCTCCCGAACTGGGATGCAATGGGATGGCACTGAGTGCAAATGTAGCAACCCTTTCTGAGAATATGTTACATTAAACCGAACCCTAGCTAACGCCAAGAATCCCAGGGGAGTAAAGTTTTTAAATAACTTTGGTTCTATAAACCGCTGCGAGTTTAAAAACCTCGGCAGTTTCACCTGTTAGCTTTTATAAACAATCACATTGCTTGAGTTTTTTATAAAGATAAAGGCTCCCTAAACCCCAGTTTTACCATCAATTTACCCGATTTTTTGGGAATTAATTTAAAAACCTGTCGCATCCAGAGATAATTTTATGCAAGCCTCGAACCAAACCAGCGAATTGACCTCCCAGGAATGGCATAGCTTATCAGAACAAGAAGTTGCCAATCGACTCGGGTCCAGCGAGGAAGCCGGACTAACCAATGATTTAGCAAACCAACGATTAGAAAAAATCGGACCCAATGAATTAACGGGCAAGAAAGCTAAACCTTTGTGGTTAAAATTCCTCCTGCAATTTAATCAACCGTTAATCTTAATTTTGCTCGTGGCTGGGGCGGTGAAAGCCTTCCTAGAAGAATGGCCAAATGCCTGGGTCATCTGGGGAGTAACGATTATTAATGCAATGATTGGATTCCTCCAGGAATGGAAAGCGGAAGGGGCGATCGCCGCCCTGTCCAAATCAGTTACCACCGAAGCCACTTTAATTCGCGATGGCAACAAACGGCGGATTTCTTCCACAGAATTAGTCCCAGGAGACTTAGTATTACTCAATTCCGGAGACAAAGTACCGGCTGATTTACGGTTAATTCACATTCGGAACTTGCAAATTGATGAATCGGGACTGACTGGGGAGTCGGTTCCTGTGGAAAAAAATAGCGAAATCCTCAGCACAGAAACCGCCCTAGCTGAACGCATCAATATGGCTTATGCCGGGGGATTAGGGACACTGCCAAGCAAAATTTGGTGACCGAAATATCCGAAACGTTCGTTCTAGTGACGGACCAACGGACGTAACCATTACTCGAATGAATTAGAGGGCGCAATGCTTGGCCCTCTTTTGGGCGCAAGCATCTGCGCCCCTACATATAGCTTCGTTTTAGCTGAACGTTTGGAGGATTTATATTTTGCAATCGCCCTAATTGTGAGTGCCATTCCCGAAGGATTACCCGCAGTGGTAACGGTTACCTTAGCCGTTGGGGTAAATCGAATGGCGCGACGTCATGCGATCGTTCGCAAATTACCGGCAGTAGAAACCCTCGGAGGTGCAACAGTCATTTGTTCCGATAAAACCGGCACTTTGACGGAAAATCAGATGACGGTTCAAGAAATTCATGCCGGGGGTCAGAAGTATTATGTCACAGGTCAAGGATATGCGCCGGAAGGGGAAATTTCCCTCAATAATTCCCCCGTTGACTTTGAACAAAACCCAATTCTGTTAGAATGTCTGCGGGCTGGAATCCTGTGTAATGATTCCCATCTTGAAGAAAAAGAGGGGAATCTGGTTGTGGTTGGTGACCCGACAGAAGGCGCATTAATTGTTGCAGCGAATAAAGCGGGATTAACTCAACGTGCGATCGCCGAAGAACTTCCAAAACGGGATGTCATTCCCTTTGAATCCGAGTTTCAGTATATGGCAACCTTGCATGAAACTCCCGACGGACCCACGATTTATGTCAAAGGTTCAGTAGAAGCCCTCCTCAAGCGTTGTACCCAAATTTTTGACAGTCAAGGTGAGGTAATTCCCTTAGATGCTGACGCCTTGCATCAGGAAGTGGAAATCATGGCAGAACAAGGGTTGCGAGTGTTAGCCTTTGCCAAAAAATCCCTCAGTTCGGGACAGCAAAACATCGATCGCCCAGATATCGACAAGGGGTTAATTTTTATGGGATTACAGGGGATGATTGACCCCCCGAGACCCGAGGCGATCGCTGCTGTTGCCGCCTGTCAAAATGCCGGAATTCAGGTGAAAATGATTACCGGAGACCATGCCACCACCGCCGCCGCGATCGCCCGACGCATGGGAATGGAGAAAAACGGTCGAGTTCAAGCCTTTACCGGCACTCAAATCGGCGAAATGGATGACCAAACCCTCGCCAATAACCTAGAGGATAGCGTCGTTTTTGCCCGAGTGGCACCGGAACAAAAACTCCGCCTAGTGGAGGCCCTGCAAGCCCGAGGTGAGATTGTCGCCATGACGGGGGATGGGGTCAACGATGCACCCGCCCTCAAACAAGCGGATGTCGGAATTGCAATGGGAGGTGCTGGAACCGAAGTCGCCAAGGAATCCGCAGATATTATTCTCACTGATGATAACTTTGCCTCCATTGAAGCGGCAGTGGAAGAAGGACGCACGGTGTATAGCAACCTGGTGAAAGCGATTTCCTTTATTTTACCCGTCAACTTAGGGGAATCGATGACGGTGTTATTGAGTGTATTGTTAGGTCGCGCTTTGCCCATTGAAGCCTTACAAATTCTCTGGCTAAATATGCTCAACTCCATCACCATGACGGTTCCCCTTTCCTTTGAACCCAAATCTCCCCGGGTGATGGAAAAGCCCCCGCGCAACCCCAGGGAATCCCTGTTATCTGGCGATCGCATCAAACGAATTCTCATCGTTGCCATTTATAACTGGATTATCATCTTTGGAATGTTTGAATGGTCACTCAGAACCTATCCCGACCAACTCGCCTTAGCCCGAACCATCGCCGTTCAATCCTTAGTTTCCGGTCGGATTTTTTATCTATTAAGCATTAGCCAATTATTGCCGAATTTAATCGCAAAAATGAAAGGAACTCTCAATTCAAAAGTGGGCGCATCCGCCATTCTCGTCGGAATTATTGGGGCGATCGTCCTGCAAATTCTCTTCTCCCAAGTTCCCCTGCTGAATCGCATCTTTGAAACCGCCCCCCTCAATGCCACGCAATGGTTCATCTGTCTAGCTGCCGGATTACCGATGATTCCCGTCGCCCTCCTAGTCAACCGCCTAGACCCCCCAAACTAACCCCCAGTTCAACCTCACGACTGAAGTCGTTCCCTCCAATGTTCGTAGTAACGACTTCAGTCGTTTCCGGGTTCTTCCCCTTCCAAAAACCCCGATCTCCTAATCCTGTAAACACTCAGGAGGCAGGGTTTAAATTTTGCTAACCCCTGCATCATCCAACTACCTCTTCCCTCGTCAAGAAAATAGTAAATCTGAAAACCGGGCTGATACCAAATCCAATTTGAACGACCCTGCATATTTTCCCGCAATTCATCCTAATAAAGACTGTAGAGGGCGATCGCCTCTGGAGGGGGAGTGGCGATCGGGAAAGTTCCTCGGGCTAAATTTACGCCCCTACTGCGATCGGTATCGTTGATGGGAGGATGGCATCGAATGAGGTTCTATTGGTTCCAATGGGTGTTTGGTCAACTGTTTTTTTCCCGCAGAAATGGCATGGGTCCTAAAGGTGCTGAGATTAAGCCAGGACGGATGCCACAACAGGAGTCTCAGCAATTGGCGATCGTGGATGAAACCATTGTCCCTTATTTTGGGGGACGGGTCCGGTTTCAGAGTTCCTGGTGGCCTGCCTTATGTCTACATAATATTACCCTAGGTCCCGGTGAAGTGGTTTCTGTGGTGGGACGAGATAATATTACGTTGCTGGTTGAACCGATTGGGGCCTCTCTACACAGGGGAGGGAACGACTGAAGTCGTTACTACAAACTGGTGGCAGGGGGGGGAACGACTGAAGTTGTTACTACAAACTGGTGGACGGGGAGGAGGGTAGAGGCGATCGCGATCGCCTCTGGGGTTGATTTGGATCTCCTGGCCGGGTGATGATTATCTTAGGGTTGCACATCTTATCATCACGGGTTTATTTTGAATGCGGGGTTAGATTAGAACTAGAAAATAAAAGAGATTAAGGGATGTAATCAATTCATGATTCGCCCTTGAGGAGGGACTCAAAATGATCGGATTTTTTTGGATCGCACTGGGAACCAGTTTAACGGCCTGGTTTTGTTATATGAATACCTCGGAAGAAATTCCCCGAATTCTGGCGATCGCCGTCGGGACCCTGGGGGCTGGCTGCGATCTCGTCATTGCCCCTTGGCCGATTCAACTCTCCCTCGTTCTCTTCATTTTATATTGGACTCGCCATATTTCTCCCCCACCCACAAAAGCCAACTAGCTTCCCCTCTATTGCCAATTCAAAATAGTCTGATTCTTGTGTAACTCTTGTGTCTAATCGGTGCTGGGGAATCCGGGGCTAGAGGTTCAGCTTCTTCTGTGTTCCAGATCCCAATGACATCTCAAACCCTTTATATTGAAATAAAAATATAGCGAGATTGGCTGAATGTGATTTACAATACGGGACCGGCCTGGGAAAAATGATAGGGTCATGGTGGAGTCAAGTTTGAACCCGTCCCTTCTGCACCCTGCTCCATCGATGAAGATTGAGGAGATATTCCCCATGTATCTATTACCCTTATTATTGGCCGTTGCCGCGCTCTGGCTATTGCATAAAACTTCTGAGGATATTTACACAATTTTAGCAGGAGGAAGTGCTGGAATTTTGTTGATTTGGGGATTGGCTTTAGCCCCGTGGTTCGTCCAACTCGGCAGTGTGGTTCTGGTGTTTAGTTTAGAACGAATGTATTTCATCAAAACAGACTAATCATCTGGATTTAGGTTGATAAAATGTTATTAGGGGTGGCTGAAATAACCTATCATTAATGGGCTGAAACTGCCAAGAGTTTTTGCCAATTTTTTCAGGAAATATCAGCTTAGAAAGTGTTGACAGCGTTGGGAAACCGATCGCTTCAGAAAACTCCAAATCATCAAACCCAACCTTGAATATTGCTCAGGACAAGACCAAGGCACTCTGCCCGGATATCTTTCCCGGAAATGGATGATCAGATTGCCCTCCAGTGAAGAGAATTGGCTGGCTGGTAACCGATGGGGATCGTCGATCGCCCGTTGAGTTTAGAGGGTTTTAGGTATAAAGGCGGATTCAGTCATCCAACAGCGATCGTCTTCCAGGTGAAGGACGAACAGAGGGACCGAGGGCAGGACGTTCAGCCCTAACTGACCGATGCAAGCTAGGGATAACCCTAAGTGAATCAGGGGTGCGATCGAGGCGACCCTTGAAAAACTCAACCCTTGAAAATCAATCCCAACCCAAAACTGCCAAAAATTAATCCCTAAGTGTGCGACATCAGGCTATAAATAAGAGAATATATTGCTCAAAAGTTGGTACTTTCGGGGTGGTAAAAGCTATCATCAAAGATAATCCAGTAAACATTGAACTAAACCCACAGCGGCGAGAGGGAGTGAGGGTTTGTCCTCACTCCCTCTCGCCCCACCCGTGCGACTCTGTGGGGATCTTCAGGCTCAACTCCAGCGCCAGCCAACCACTTGGGGCAAAAAGCGCTTAACCGGCTTAATTTTGGGAATAATCTAAGTAAGCATATTAAATCCACCAGCCATGACAAACTTCGCATCACAGCGGCGTGCTGTAGTTGTCCAGAATGCGTTTTCTCCCTTCGGCAATAAGCTCATCCAAGCGGGCTATGCCGATCGCGAACAAGTTCAACGGGCCCACATCGAAAGTCGGAAATCCGGCAAACCTCTTACCGAGGTCCTCGAAGCCATTACCGGAAAGCAACTTCCCCCGGAATTGCTCAGGCAGTACAAAAAACAACAGCTTTTTGAACTGAAAATTGTCTACGGCGTAGAAGCCTTGGATCCGGAAATCACCGAACTGTCACCGGAACAACTCGGCCCACTCCTAGAGACCTTACTTCCCCTGGAAAGTTGCCGTCGCCATCGCATTTTGCCCATCTCCCGAAACGAAGGCGACTCCCCTTCAGTGTCCGTAGCAATGGTCGATCCGGACAACTTAGCCGCCCTTGACGACTTGACGCGAATTCTGCGGCCCCAGGGACTGGCCCTACGCCGACTGGTCATTACACCAGAAGACTATAACCACTTACTCAATCAATATTCTGACGAAAAGGCCAAAGAACAACAGGCCAAAGCAGAAAAAGCGAATCAACTCGATTTAAACCTGAACTCTGATGTCTTCAATGAAGTAGATGGGGAATCCCTCGATGACGCCCCAGAAGAAAATGAAGACATGAACCTAGATGCGGCGTTGCGCGGGGCCAACGACGCACCCATTATTAACACCGTTAATAAAATCTTAGCGAAAGCCCTTTCCGATGGCGTCTCCGATATCCACGTCGAACCCCAAGAAGAGTTTCTGAGGATTCGGATGCGGAAAGACGGCGTACTTCAAGAGTTTGCCCGGTTACCCAGTAAAATTACAAATGCCTTGACTTCCCGGTTCAAAATTATTTCCGATATGGATATTGCTGAACGGCGGAATGCCCAGGATGGACGGATTCGGCGGATCTTCCAGGGACGCACCGTGGACTTCCGGGTGAACTGTCTGCCGTCGCGGTATGGCGAAAAACTCTGCTTACGGATTTTGGATAACTCCTCCACCCAGTTGGGGTTGGATAAATTAATTTCCAATCAAGACAGTTTGGCGCTAGTCCGAGAAATGGCGAGTCGTCCTTTTGGTCTGATTTTGGTGACAGGACCCACGGGTTCGGGGAAATCAACCTCGCTTGTATTCGGTGTTAGCCGAACGGAACGACCCAGCCGTGAATATTTCCACCGCAGAAGACCCGATTGAATATGCCTTGCCCGGGATTACCCAATGTCAGGTGATTCGGGCCAAAGGACTGGACTTCACCAACTTATTGCGGGCGTTCATGCGGCAAGACCCGGACATCATTCTGGTGGGTGAAACCCGGGATAAAGAAACAGCGAAAACGGCGATTGAAGCGGCCTTGACGGGTCACTTAGTGTTAACCACCCTGCATACCAACGACGCAGCCGGGGCGATCGCTCGTTTAGATGAAATGGGGGTTGAACCCTTCATGGTCGCTGGTTCTCTGATTGGGGTATTGGCCCAGCGCTTGATGCGGCGGGTTTGTAGCGAATGTCGCATCGCCTACACCCCCACTCCAGAAGAACTCGGTCGCTTTGGTCTCTCCGTTTCTGGGGAAAATAATATCACCTTCTATAAAGCGAACTCCATTCCCCCAGCAGAGCGCAAAGCTGCCCAAGAAGCAGGGACTTTATGCCAGAAATGTGGGGGCGGTGGATATAAAGGCCGGGTTGGGGTTTATGAAGTCCTCAAAAACACTGAAAATCTGCAAATGTTAATCTCTCAAGGTGCTCCCACCGAAAGGATTAAGGAAGCAGCCGTGGAAGAGGGGATGGTGACCTTGCTCGCCTATAGTCTCAACCTGGTTCGGGAAGGTCATACCACCTTTGAAGAGGTTGAACGGGTTACCTTTACTGACTCGGGCTTGGAAGCTGAACTCAAAGCCAAACGCAAAACGGGCCTAACTTGTAAAGCTTGCGGGGCCGGATTGCAGCAAGAGTGGCTGGATTGTCTGTACTGCTTGACCCCACGCTTCCAAGAGTAAGGCGATCGCGGCCTAACTTTCCCCGGCATTTTACTTTCAATACAATCTAAACAGACATTATCGGAGAGAATGCGACTATGGCAGGTCTGGTCATTGAAGATATTATGGAGTCCCTGGTTGAACAAGGTGGCTCGGACATCCACATCCAAGCCGGTGCACCCATTTACTTCCGCGTCAGCGGGAAACTGACTCCCCAGCCCCAATTTGGGGAAAATCTCGCCCCGGAAGAGTGTCAGCAAGTCATCTTCCAAATGCTCAACAACCAACAGCGCAAAACCTTAGAGCAGAACTGGGATTTAGACTGCGCTTACGGGGTCAAAGGGTTGGCCCGGTTCCGGGTGAACGTTTATCGGGAACGGGGTTGCTGGGCCTCTTGTTTGCGGGCTTTGGGTTCCACCATTCCCAATGCGGATAAGTTAGGGGTTCCCCAAGTGATCCGGGAAATGACCGAGCGCCCTCGGGGGCTATTGTTGGTCACGGGTCAAACGGGTTCAGGAAAAACCACCACGATGGCAGCCTTGCTAGATCTGGTTAACCGCACCCGCGCCGAACATATCCTCACCGTGGAAGACCCGATCGAGTATGTGTTTCCCAATATCAAAAGCTTATTCCACCAACGGCAAAAAGGGGAAGACACGAAGAGCTTCTCCAATGCGCTCAAAGGAGCCCTGCGTCAAGACCCGGATATTATTCTGGTGGGAGAAATGCGGGACTTTGAGACGATTTCTCTGGCGGTATCTGCCGCAGAAACGGGTCACTTGGTCATGGGAACCCTGCACACCAACTCAGCCGCCGGTACCGTAGACCGGATGTTGGATGTGTTTCCCCCGGAAGTTAAAGCCCAAATTCGAGCGCAGATGGGGATTTCGTTAATCGGCATTTGCAGTCAAAACTTGGTTCCCAAGCTGGGTGGCGGTCGGGTCTGCGCCCAGGAAGTGCTGGTGAATAATGCTGCTATTGGCAACTTAATCAAGGAAGGAAAGACAGCCCAGATTTACTCCATGATCCAAACCGGGGGTCGCTTGGGAATGCAGACAATGGAAATGGCCCTGGCTAAACATTACAAAGATGGCAAGGTCTCCTGGGAAGCGGCGATGAGTAAAGCGGTGAAAGCCGATGAACTGGAACGGTTGATTGGACCCTCACCGGCCCTCAGCAATGCACCGGCAGGTCGCTAATTGGGTTGGCCGGATATTGGGGGGGCTTGGGTAAATCCCTCCCCCTCAATCTTTCTGATCTCCCCAGGCAACCCCCCATCAAGAGCGCCGGTTGTTACGATGGAATCGGCCCTTACCTTAAACATTTACGGATGCTTCGAGTCCTTCCATCCCTGCGCTCTGTGACGATATACCGAACAGGAGGTTAATCATGGCAACAAACGTTATTACAACTGAAGAAAAAAAGAAAGGTTTTGATTTTGCTGCATTGGAAGAAAATCTCAATGTGGCAATGGCTAAAATGACGGTGAAAGACAAAGCCGTTTTTTCCCGTCAGTTAGCCGTTATGTTTAACTCCGGTGTGGCGTTAATGAAGGCGATCGCCATGCTGGGGGAAACCTCAGATAATGCCAAATTAAAAAAGGCCCTGCGTCAGATTAAAAGCGAACTCGAAACTGGGGTCCCGCTTTCTGAGGCGATGTCCAAATTCCCTGATATCTTTGATGATCCTCTACTGTGCAATGGTCGAGTCTGGAGAAATTGGGGGGGTGCTTGACATGGTCGCTCAACCGTCTCGCCATTGCCTTAGAAAAATCTGCCAAAATTCAAAACCACATCAAATCCGCCTCCGCCTATCCCAAAGCAGTGGGAAGTATTGCGATCATCGTGTTTTTCGCCATGACGACTTTTCTGCTGCCGACCTTTGCTGGCATTTTCGAGGAATTGGGTGCAGAGTTACCCATGTTTACTCAAATTATGCTGGGAATCAGTGAATTTACTCGCGATTACCGGAAAATGATTCCGCTGCTGATTGGCCTTTTCCTCCTGGTGACTGCCTATAAAGCATTTTACAAAACCCCCCAGGGTCGCTTAATTTGCGATCGGATGTACTTGAATCTGCCGATCATTGGTCCGTTAATTAAACTGACTGCCGTTGCTCGTTTCTGTAGCACATTTTCTATGCTAACTGGCGCGGGTGTTCCTATGCTCAGTTCCTTTGATATTGTGGCCCGGACTGCCGGAAATAAAGTAATTTCTAATGCCATTAGTAATGGTAAGTCTGAGGTGGAACAAGGGGGCAGCTTAACGGAAGCCTTTGAGCGAGAAAACATCTTCCCGGCAATGGCGATTTCGATGATGCGAATTGGAGAAGAAACCGGGGAACTGGATAAGATGCTGTCCAAAGTTGCCGATTTTTATGAAGATGAAGTGGAACAAGCGGTGAAAGGTCTCACCAGTACCCTGGAACCGATTATGATGGTGGGCATTGCGGCAATGGTGGGTTCGATTTTGATGTCTATGTATCTGCCCATGTTTGCAGTGTTTGACCAACTCGGATAAACCGAGAGGGATGAGCTGGATTGACGAACCGATTCCTGAGAGCGAAAGTCCAAGAACTAGCGGGGTTTATTGCAAATTTCCCCCGCTTGTCATCTGATTTTGGTTTCTTGATACGGCTCATTGACTGGAATGCCGACTCAGTTGAGGTCAATCCAGAAGTTGAAAAGTCTTGAAAAATCATGTCTCTTAAACAATACCATTACGAACAATTACTGGCTGACTATAGTAATCGGGCCAGTGCGATCGCCCTGTTGCGGCAGTATCGAACCTATTTGGAAATGATTCCAAGTATGCGCCGTCCCCAGGAAAGTGTCATTCCCATTCCCTTGCCAAATATTCGCATTCGCGAAACAATTTCTGCTCATTCGGCGACTGGATTAAATGCCAACTCCGGTGAGGTAATTTCTTTACCCTGTGATGTCGCCATTCTGATGTGTGACCCGGATTGGAAGGTGAAAATGGGCGGGGAAATCTTTGTGTTTATTCATCGTCCCGAAGAAGATTTTTCCGATTTACTCCGCCGGTGGCGACAAACTCAAATGTGGTTGTCTCACGCCTATGAGTGGTTAATGCCTCTGCGTTATCAATACATGATTGGGGAAGGGTCGGATACGATTTATCCCCTATTTGTAGTGTTTGATGATACCCCCGATCGCATTAAACGCGGTCTCAAAGGGGCTTCTCTCCCCTTCGTGGTTCAAAACCTCAGTGGGTTAACTGAAGAGGAGGAACCCGTAGAGGAAGCAGAAGATATTTTTATTTTCCAGGAAGAAAACATCATTGAAGAATAGTTGCTGTCCCTGCACCGATATCAGAAATTATAAGGGTAAATCAAGGGTTATTCAGGTGCAGTTCCGATAGCCTTTTCGGGTAATTATAAGTCAATAAATTACCCGATATGGGTGAATTTGTCAAGCCCTTTCTCGAAGTTTTAGACCTGTTCCATCATTTCATTGCACCTCCAAGTCCCGATCGCCGGGAAAAATCCGAGGAGGAGGCGATCGCCAAATCGGTCTTTTCGTGACCCCATTGTAATCAGCCTAGATGCCACTTCTCAAACTGGCACAGGATTTCTAATTCTTCAACCCTTCGGCAATAGAATCAAGCCAAACCAGCTCAGGAAACAATCGAATTTTTACACCTGGTGAAAACCAGAGATTGAGGGTGTTTTTTATGAACAAAGTTCCTTCAGAACAACATACGACAGCCTGGATTATTCAAGTTTGGGCCTCCTTTGCGATCGCCTTAGCCGCGACTGGGGTAGGCATCGTTAACTTACCCGTTAACAATTGGGTCAAAGGCTACATGGGAATGGGGGTCCTCTTCACTGTCGGTTCCTCGTTTAGCCTCGCCAAAACCCTGCGCGATCGCCATGAAGCAGAAAAACTCACCTCAAAAGTAGAAGAAGCGCGAGTCGAACGCATCCTCACCGAACATAACAGCTTGAAATAAACCCAAAAAAGCCCCAACAGTCATCAACCATTGAGGCTTTTTGGAAAATCGGGGCTTCTTCTTACCCCTGTTTGTAGTAACGACTTCAGTCGTTATCCAGTTTCCGGCTTTTGTTTGTAGTAACGACTTCAGTCGTTATCCAAATTGAGGCTTTCTTGCAAATCGGGCCGCTTGCTACCCCTTCAACAAACCAAAAGAATCAAGTTTCGCCTCCTTGAAGTTGGTCAAGCGCACCCCTCTAGTCGCTCACTGGCTTCTTTTTTTTGCGCTTAGACACTTCTTTTTTACGGCGAGTCCCCACAACAGAAACCGCCTGTTCCACCGGATATCCCACCCGGGGAATCACCTGAAACTGTCGCTCTTTTTCTAATTGCTTCAGTTCCGTGTAATCCACCCAATGAATGCAGTCCACTGGACAAGTGTCGATCGCCTCTTGAATCACATCCTCCGGGTCTCCGTCCTGGCGAACTACCCGAGAACGTCCATAATCCTCCTCAATATAGAAGGTATTTCGCGCCACATGAGCGCAATGTTTGCAGCCAATGCAAGTCGGTTCGTCCACATAGACGCCATTTTGTCGCAATGCGCCGCCTAACTCTGGCTCCAAACCTGAACGTTCCGGGGCATCCCGTAACGCGCCACCTAACTCCGGTTCGAGACCCGAACGGTCCGGAGTTTCGGGGGTTGAGAACTCAGAAAAATCATCCATTAGCTGGCCCAACGTTGCAAGACAACCCGGATCGAACCATCTTCATTTTTTTGCTGTTCGGCAATTTGAAACCCTTGTTTCGCCGTTTCATTCACCACGGTGTGATAGGCATAGCGCTGGGTAACTTCATTCAGAAAACGATTCACCGTCCAGGGTTGCTGCCAATATTGCAAATCTGCCACCAGGGAATATTCTTGGCCGTTCCAGGTAAAACCGATGTCATACCCATTCTCTTGGGCGATCGCCACTTCGGCGTTATGGGTTAATCCCTTGTAACCGCGAACCTCCGTCGGCCCGGATTTCCAGTCAATTCCCAACTCCGTTAACGCCGATTGCAACGAAGTCAGATTGCGAATTTGGGTCTTAATTTGGCTGAAATGTGACATAGTGATGACTCTCTTGTGCTGACAATTGTGAATCTAAAGGGACCAGAAACAATTAAATTGCAGTTTTACAAAAATTTACCACTCACTCCAACTCGCCTGGGCGGTTGCAGTCTGGGACAGTTCTACCACTTGGGCAAAATGTTCCGAAGTCTTCTCCTGAACAAGGACCTGTCCAAGTTGGGCTTCGATCGCCGCTGTGACTTCTGCACAGGATGCACCGACAATGCCAGTGACTTTTTCCTGCACTCGACCATCGGGGTAGATGACAAATTCGAGTGTTTCCATGGGTTTGGTTTGCTTTTTAGGTGGTTTTAATTCATCCGCGAGCAATCCCTAGCGCCGCCAGTCATGCCTTTGGGTCAATTCGGGGATCCTAGACTGCCCAGCTTGGCAAGTCCTGTTAACTTATTGTGACCAATCGAATTATATTGAGTCATACCTTAACAAAATTTATTACCGATTAGAGTAAATCACTCAATATTTGCTAAGTTTCCCCTAAGTTGAGGGAGTAGTCAAGTGATCCCCACTACCTAAATCTGAAGGGGCTGCCCCTTGAGTTCTCAGCTATTTTCAACCCGTCCCCATCCCCGCCATCGCTCTACAGTCAGGCCACTTTACCCCGGGCTAATCTAGGACCAACCGTCTGGAAACATTGACACAATTGATGCTCCCCCATCAAAATTTTGATAGGTCTGGCCCCAGTCCTTCCATTCATAATTCTTTACAAATCCCAGCCCATCTCACCCCAGAAACCGTGCTGCTGCTCAACTTCCGTTAGATAATAAAAATCTGTTTAATTCAAGGAATCCCCCATGAGTAACCTGCAAACCCCCCACTCCCCAACCCAAAAACCCCTCCGCATCGGTGTTCTCGGGTTTGGAGGCTTAGGACAAGCTGCCGCCCGGATCCTCGCCCCCAAACGCGAAACCCTCTGGGTGGCTGCTGCCGATAAACAAGGATATGCCTACAATTCCCAAGGCTTAAATCCCGATGCCTGCATCAGCACCTACCATCAACAGGGGTCCCTCGGCTATCTCGAACCCGGTGGCATCCTCAGCCAAGACAGCATCGCCGAATTAATTTCTCAAGCTGACGTGGATGGGTATTTCCTCGCATTACCGAACCTCCCCAATACCTTTATGGCATCGGTGGCGAGACAATTTATTGAATCTGGATGGCGTGGTGTCTTAGTAGATGCGCTCAAACGCACTAGCGCCGTTGAACAGTTACTTGAACTCCAGGATGACTTACAAAAAGCCGGGATTACCTACATGACAGGCTGTGGTGCCACCCCCGGCTTATTAACCGCTGCTGCTGCTTTAGCCGCCCAAAGTTATGCGGAAATCCATAGCGTGAAAATTACCTTTGGCGTCGGGATTGCCAACTGGGAAGCCTATCGCGCCACGATTCGCGAAGATATTGCCCATATTCCTGGTTATACCGTAGCCCAGGCGATGGCGATGAGCGATGCCGAAGTGGAAGCGTTGCTCGATCGCACCGATGGCAAATTGGCCTTGGAAAACATGGAACACGCCGATGATATCATGTTGGAATTGGCGGGAATTTGTTCGCGCGATCGCGTCACCGTGGGCGGTATTGTGGATACCCGCAATCCCAAAAAGCCGCTGAGTACCAATGTCCAAATTACGGGTCGCACTTTCGAGGGTAAAATTTCGACTCATACCTTTACTCTCGGGGATGAAACCAGTATGGCGGCGAATGTTTGCGGTCCTGCGTTTGGGTATTTGAAAGCCGGAGTGCGCTTGCACCAACGGGGGATTTACGGGTTGTTAACAGCGGCGGAAGTGATGCCGTTGTTTGTGCAGTAAGTCCGATGGGGCGATCGCCGGGTGAGTTTTGAAGTGCGATCGCCCCGAGTTGGATTAAGTCAGGCGATCGGGGAGGGAACCGCTTCTGCCAACTCCTGGAACACTGCACCGCGATCGATGAGATCCT
Organism: uncultured cyanobacterium; assembly: GCA_963821735.1. Classification (GTDB taxonomy): domain Bacteria; phylum Cyanobacteriota; class Cyanobacteriia; order Cyanobacteriales; family Laspinemataceae; genus Laspinema. The sequence continues at coordinate 111,857 of CAWGFK010000025.1, read as the reverse complement.
GTTTCTCCTCCTCCGAAAGCCCCATCACCTTAGACAAAATCGCCCCTTCTGCGATCGCGCCATTCAAATTCGCACCCCGCAAGCGAACCCGCACCAACTTGGCATGATTCAACTTCGCATCTACCAACATCGCCCGAAATAAGTTGGCACCTGTGAAATCCGTATAATGCAACGTGGCATAACTCAAATCCGCCCCTCCCAAATCCGCATCCGTGAGGTCCGCACCACTTAAATCCGCACCACTGAGATTCGCGCCGGTCAAATTTGCGCCAGTCAAATTTGACCCACTCAGATTCGCACAATAGAGATTAGCCCCGATCAGGGTAGACCGGAAGAAATCACAGCCAACAAGTTTAGCCCGAAATAGATTAGCACCAAACAAGCTCGTGCGAAAGAAACTGACACCACTCAACTCCGCATTACTCAGATCCGCCCGAAACAGGTCCGTATCGCGAAAGTCTCGTTCTCCAGCAGCATACCGTTCTAGTAGTTCATTAGCATCCATATTTTTAAGGGGGTTATTTTACGGCTTACTCTTCTATTTTCTCAGAATAAGGCGGTTATTTGGAAAAGTTTAAGGTTTCGCTAATAGTTGGGGTTGTGGTGAGTGGGGAGTTGGAGGTGGTTGGAGGGCGATGGGATCTACAGTCCAGTAATCCATTAGTCAGAATGCTGGTACTCTTGCCAATCAAAAACTATCGCTTCATCCTGTACATTTTAATAAGTCAATATTTAAAATACTTTATAATTTCTATTGGCTACATATTATAAATCAGTTTGGCGGCGAGTTTTAATTTATCTCGTTTACTGAAAGCGTCAAAATTGAGGGTTGCGATCGGTCTCACGTCCGGGGGCGTGTTGGGCGCTTCTGGTAACTGCCACAAATGGTAAATGGCGCTGCTGCCAGGGAACCCAACGCAGCGCCATTCGCAAAAGAAAAGGGTGAGGTAGCTTTCATCCCTTCGCCCTCTTGAGTCATCTCCACCGGAACCCAGGAGTCAACTCCCCCCAGAGGACTGATGCGCCTCCATGACTTTCTTCACAAAATCGGGGCGTTTCTTCTTCACCCACTCCGGAAACGCCAAGCCTGCATCATCTCCCAGTTGCCGCTCTAATTCTACAATGATATCATCAACTTCGTTGACCAAATTAAACACCATAATGTTGTAATCTAAGTTAGCAGTCACGTTGAAGTCTATATCCAGAAAACTTTCTACATTGATATCCGCACCCAAGCCCAGGATCACAAACTTTACTTCTTTTTCACTGTCAATTTTTTGACAAGCTTTTTGTAGACACTCGACAAAGCGCGGTTCATCATCAAACAAACCATCAGTATAAATGATAAAAAACGCCCCGCGAGTGTTGGGTTTTCCTTCTGCTCACCAAATATCTAAGCATCGCTCCAGAGTCGGTCCAATAAATGTCTTCGTTTTCGGTTTATTTTCCAGAAATAAGCTTTGCACTTGTGCGGCATCCCGGACCTTGATCGGATAACCTGCGACTTCGTTGCGACTAAAGAAGAAAACCGAAACGGAATCGCAAATTTTTTCACCGGCTTTTCCAGTGGGGTCACTCGTTTCAGAAAGAATTGAGTAGATATGTCCTTCCACAATTTCTTGGAGATACTCATACCGGCTTTGGTTGCCCGTAACAGCATCTTTTCTGATCATGGAGGCACTTTGGTCGATTAAGATGAAAACATCTCGATTGTAAATCGTAAGCAAAAGGCTACGGTTCCCATAAAAATTCTCCTGTAAATAATTTTCGCACTCATTAACCCAGTTCAAATCGAAAATTTGTTGGTAAATTCCGTTGGTAACTGCTAAGTAATCCTCCTCTTTTTTGACTATCCCTGAAATCAGCAAATCCCAATGGCGGGGATCGTATCCATCAAACTTTATAGCTCCTTTCTCGGAAGTTCGAAGGCGGTTGTCAAATTCTCATCGCGGCTAATTTGCTCACTTTTTGACTGGGATTCCCGCGACGGAACCAGTTTTCAATCCCATGAAAGTGATTGAGCCAATCTTGCCGTCTCCAGTTGTCCAGCATCTCATCCTGGACTAGGGTATCAATATACTCCTCAACATTAGTATCCTCTGATATGGCAGAACCTTTTGCCACTAAGTCACACAATACTTGGGTCAAGAATGGTTGTCCTCCTGTCCAACTCAGGATTGCTTTGAGGACTCGGGCGGGATTACCAGTGACGTTTTCTAGTCCTCGTTGCAGGGGTTCACAGTCTCCCGTCAAGTAGCTGAGTTCGATTTGCTCACCAAAATTAAATGCATAAATGTAGTTCGTCACCAAATCCGACGGTTTGGCAACTCCCAGCAACACAAATGCCAGTTGCTTCAAAGCAGGTTCGTTCCTCGTTTCCGACAAGGATTTCAGAAACCCAATAAACGAATTCTGTAACTGCCACGCAATTAAACTCTGAATTTCATCAATAAAAATCACCAACTTGTTGTCGAAAATTGCTAAAATTTCTCTATTTAGAAACTCCTTGAATCTGAGTGCAGCCTGCACGTCCTGATTTGCATACCAAACTCAATCCAAGGTTTCTATTAAATTTCCAACTTGCCCCTTAATAGGGAAACCAGCAAACTTTTCTAGTTCTTGGCAAATACGCCGCAGTAAATTAAAATAAAATTTAACTTCGGAGTCAAAGTTCCCGAGTTCCTGTAGTGAAAGTTGCAAGCAGATGATATCTTGCTGCCTCAGTTGATAGGCAGTTTGATTCATCAGGCTCGTTTTTCCCGATTGCCGAGGAGCTAAAATATAGCAAACGCCGCAACTGCTGCGCTCGTGTTCGACAAATTCTCACAGGCGATCGTCTGCCTCACGCCGCACGTAGCTGGGGGCACTCGGTTCTAAACCTCCTCCCTCTAATTTATAAAAGCTACTTGCCACGCTCTAACCCCCAGTACGCTGTAAAAAACTCGCGATACAATTCACAGCTAACCCGCACGTCAAAGGGATAATATCGAATTAAACCCGCGAGTTCTAGCTGATATTTTGCAAACTCATCCGTACATTTTTTTCCCTGCAAACTCTTTTTAAAGCAGGTCATTAACTCTTCATGGGCTTGCAAAAACTTAATATTTTTTTGCAAAAAATAAGCAAAAGGATAGCTTTTACTGTCGGGATGAAGATGGGGTGTTCGATCTACCTCGATATCTAATTTTTGTAAATGTCTGCTCAGATCAAGGGGCTGGTTTTTTAAATTTTCTGGCTTGATTTCATTTTGGCTGATTTGATAGAGCGCTTCATTGATTAAAGCCGGATGACCGCCGATAAGCTGCTGGATGTCATGCACCTTATCGTAGTTTAACTCCAATCCGTCGTAGTGTTTCGCCAACTCTACGATTTGCTCGACATCAAATTCCTCTAACTCGACTGGGATTCCTACATTTTGCAGGGGAGAATCGATGCTTTCATAATGCGGATAGGGTTCGGTTGAGTAGGCGATCGCAAGACTCGGCCATAGGATCAGCACCTTGACCCACATATTTCATTTTTCCTTCATTCCAAGACCGCAGCAGATTGAGAAACGGGGTTTGGGTTTCTTTGCGCGATCCAAGACTTTATCGATGCCATCGATTATCAGAGTTTTCGGCTGCTTAATCTTGGCAAAAATATGGGTTTCCAGATAATCGGTGCAGTTCGATGCTGCCGCCACATCGTTCCGCCAATACTCTCTGAGGTCGGGGGGACGCAGGTTAGGTACAATCGCGCTAAAGCTGTGGGCAAGCGCATAGGTGAACTGATAGAGCAACTTATTCAGATCCCTGAATGCCTCTGGCTCAAAGTCAAAACCACCGAGATCCACAAAACCCACGATCTGCTTTTGCTCGGTTTCCAACCAATGCCGCAGTCGCATTAATAACGAAGACTTACCCAGCCCTCGCGCCCCCTTAATCCGCAGAAACGGCACCGAAGTTTGACGACTGGATCCGATTTGCAGCGCTTCTCGGCACAGGCGATCTGCTTCCCGTTCGATATAGAGGGGTGAGTTCAGAGGCACCACCCCCGTCATCGGCGTTATTTTTTCCGGCGCGAGATCCTGCTGCGGTTCCTCCTGGGTCGGGGTGACAGCAGAGGCTCACCCAGCAGTTCGGGTTTGTAATGGCGAAATAGCGCTTTTAACTCCTCTCGTTGGTTGCGTCCCTCCAGGAAGAAGCTGCGACCAATATTCTGAATGTGCTTGCGGATGGTAGTTTCAGCCACGACAAGCTCGCTGGCAATCTGTGCATCAGTCTTGCCAGCCAAAAACCGCTCCAACACCTGCCGTCGCCTCGGTGTCAGTTCCTCAAATCCCCTGTGAAAGCGCTGTTTGTCGTCCATGACTCTAGGATAACTCAAAATTAGCACCCCATACACGGGAGCCTACACGATCCCATCTCGTGAATGTTTGTACACCGTTTACCCAAACAAAACAGTACACGGAAACGTACACAAAACCCGTGTTGTGAGTCTTGGTACACCGTGTAGTACAAACATATAAAATTTTGTTTAACTTATGATTGGGTAAAAAATATTTTAAAACAACCCAGTGTATGTCTATAAATCTTAAGATGATTTATGATGACTCAGCAAGGGATAAGGAGGAAAAAAGTCGGGAACCAGTCATACAACCCATTAAGTCTGGATAAAGAGATGTCAGGCAATCGGTCAAAAATTAATAGCCCCTTATGGAATCAAGATTTTAATTTTGTTTGTTTCTAGTTCATTAACTGGAAAAATTTTATGGGAAATAGTGAGTGATACTTTTTCTGATGGAGGAAGGGGAATAATTGCAGTTGTTATAGCAGCAGAAGCAATTATCCACAAGAGAGATTGTTTTCCAAGGGTAGCAAAGATTTAGAAAACTTTGAGGAATCAACTGTGGGATATGGATATAAAACGTCACCTAAGCCTTGGCAACAATTTATACTTTCTTTGCTCTATCAGGTAGCAGCACCGATTCTGCCACTCGTTATGGAGTTTTTAATAAAGGAGTCAGTCAGTGAGGAATCAGTTACCATCACAGCGGCAATTTATACCATTACCACCGGCGCAGCCTCCCGTCAAAATTGGCAGAGAGGTGCAGCAGCACTTGCTGCTTTGCTTTTTGCTGGATTTTACGGTGCAGTTTTAGCAGTCGATAACCCTATGCCCAGATTTAACGCTTTCGCTGGCTGGGGAATTGTTGCAACTTCTGTAGTGCATATTGCGGAAAGATACGACAGACATATCAACAACAGAGAAACGTATTGGGATTGATAAACGGAGCAAGAGCAAGATGGATATTATCATTTTAGGAACTGTACTGGGATTCTTAGCTGCATTAGTCAATACAGCAGTGATGATAGGCAGTATCCTCAACTTACGCCAGAAAGAAGAAAAGCCACTACAAGAAACAACTCAGCCTACGGAAAAGAAACTTGTAGAGCAAATCAGGGAATCGGTAAATGCTCTAGAAGTTTTTATCGGAGCGTGAGAAAGAATTAGAAATGAAGCAGCTTCTCGAAAAGCTAAACAGTGATGTGAAAAAATTTACTGAAATGAAAGAGCAAATTATCAATCATTAAAGCGTTCCTCTGTGTAGTTAAGGATTGTCTGTAGTAAAAATAGCGATCGCACCCTTTTATATTTCATTATCAATCTGTAATGGTTGTGGGATATAAAAGAACGATCGCTGTTTTATTAAATCATTAATCTGTGATATTGCAATAGCAGCATTTTTCTACAGAATGCACCACACAGGTTGATTTTTAGAGGGATTTGTTACAATAATTAACCTCTGAGGTAGATTTCTGGGACAAGACGGTGAAGCTATGGATATCGAAAATTATTTTGACTTTCTCTCACAGGATGATATTCGGCTGAAAGGCACGAGGGTTGGGATTGAAAGTATTCTGTATGAGTACATTTATCGCGATCGCACTCCCGAGGAGATTGTCAAACACTTTTCCAGTATTACGTTAGAACAAGTTTATGCTACGATTCTTTATTATTTACAGAACCAAGAAGCAGTGAGTCAGTATATCGCCGACTGGTTAGAGTGGGGACATCAGCAACGAAAAGCACAAGAGATGAACCCTCACCCAGCCGCCACCCGACTCCAGAAACTGCGAGACGAACTAGAGGCAAAGAAACAGGCAAATGACCCTCAAGTATCTCATGGATGAAAATGTGGATCCGGTTTATGTAACGCAATTGCGTCAGCAAGCACCGGATCTGGTGGTTCGTGCAGTGGGAGAACCTGCCACACCTTCTACCGGAACGAAAGATCCAGAGATTCTGCTTTGGTGTGAAGAATATCAATTCATACTGGTGACGAATAACCGGCGATCGATGCCGGTTCATTTAACGGAAAATATTGCACAAAATCGCCACATCCCGGGAATTTTTATTCTCAGCCCTAGTTTAAGTATCGGTAAAAATATAGAAGAGTTGATATTGATTGCCGAAGGGTCATTTGATGATGAATATCAGATCCAAATCGTGTTCCTCCCATTGACTCAAGTCCGGGATGTTAGGGTGTAAAGCGGATGCCTCACCCACAGCAGTTGAATGCGATCGCGCCCTTTTATTTCATTATCAATGAGTCATGCTTGTGGCGGATAAAACAGCGAGCGCACCTCCACCTACCCTAATGTCAGCACCCCTGCGGCAAAATCGGCAACCAGCCGTTTTATGTCGCAACCACTGCACACCTAAAAGAATCTCTTTGACACGATATCCCCCTAAGACAGGAACAATCCATTCTTCGTTATCAATTAGTACATTTCTCTCATAAAGATTCAAAAATACTTGTCCCCCTGCTGTCTGGACTCTTTTTGGATATCCCACAGGCAACCACCCCAAATCCTCTGCTTCTTGGGCATTAATCAGCAGCCAATCGTTGAAACCTGTATTTCAGAATTGCCCTGACTGGAGAATAGGTGTCATCTACAGCAATTAACCCAATGTCAAAGACTAATTCTCCCTTTCTATTAAACTTCCCTGAAATCATACTCGGTAACAGGATCCCGTTTCGTTGACGCAGTAGACTGCACATTGGGCAAGGGGATATTTTGCCCGGGCATTCTTCTTCTGCTACCCGGTCATTAGGATCGAGAAAATAGTCCCCACTTTCTGGCTCTATGACCATAAACCAGTCGTAATAATCGTTTATCAGATCTGCTTTTGCTCGTTCAAATACTGCGTCACAGCGTTTCATTAATTTTTCTATTTCTGCCTCTAATTTAGCTATCTCTTCAGGTGAGTGCTTGCTGTGAGATCCACTTTTAAGCTGTCGGGTAGAGCGATGAATTTTAGATAGTTTTTTCATGGGTGATTCTCCTACATTGGTTAATCTTCTATCTCTTATTTTCACTCAGTTCATAGAGAACTCTGTCGAAAATCAGTATAAAAGGGATTCCGTATGGAAAGAGGCGCGATCGCAACTTTCATGCAATGGTCAATCAGTCATGCTTGTGGCGGATAAAATAGCGATCGCACCGACACCTACCCCAATGTGAGTAACCCGGCGGCAAAATCGGCAACCAGCCGCTTATATCGCAACCACCGCACACCTAAAAGAATGTCTTTAATTTCGTCTCCTCCTAAAACAAGAACGATCCATTCCTCTTCATCTAAGAGTACGATTCCCTCGTAGCGATTCAAAATTACTGTTCCTCCTGCTGTGCGGGCTTTGCGGGTATCAGGCTGACGCAACCATTCCAAATTCTCCGCATCTTTGTTATTAATCAGCAACCACTCATTGAACCCCGTATCGAGAATTGCTTTAACAGGGCAATGAGTGCGATCGGCAGCAATTAAACCAATGTCAAAGACTAATTCTCCCTTTCTATTAAACTCTCCCTCAATCATACTCGGCAACAGGCTCCGGTTTCATTGATACAGTAGATGACACAGGCAGTTTCCGGATATTTTTCATGTGCTTTCTGTACTGCCAAATCTTCATCTTCGTCGATGAAGTAGTCACCACTTTCTGGCTCAATGACCATAAACCAGTCGTAGAACTGGTCTATCAAATTAGATTTGACTCCCTCAAAAATGGCATCACACCGTTGCATTAATGCCTTGCTTTCTGCCTTGCGTTGGGCTAGTTCTTCGGGAGTGTAGTTACTATCTGGAAAGACTCTGCCGAGTCGGGGCGTGCGATTCTTGTCAGAAAGTTGTCTCATGGGTTTTTCTCCTAAAATAAGTTAAGATTATATTTATTATTTTAACTCATTTGATGGAAAAGTCGGTCGAAAATGAAACGAAAAGGGATTCGGAATGAAAAGAGGAGTGTTGGGGATATTTTAAAAACTTATCGCCGCTTAGGAATAGGAGTTGTGGATCAGGTCTTCTTAACTAAAAAAACACCTAATCCACAACTCTAAAACTACTCTTCCGGTTCAATTCCCGCAGCCCGTAATTGAGCCGCTAATCGTTCAGCCCGTTGGCGTTCCTGTTCAGCCCGTTGGCGTTCCTGTTCAGCCCGTTGGCGTTCCTGTTCAATCCGTTCATTACGCCACAAGAGTAAATTGCCCACTTCATCCCACCACCGTAGCCAGTATCCGGAACGATTTTCTCGTTGTCCTTCCCAGACTCCTAAAAATAGCTGCATTTCGGGTATCCAATAGCGGTTATCCTCATTAGCATTTTCTAGTTGATACCGCTGATTTTCTCCTAAGCGATACAGTGCTAATATCCCACTCTCTAAGTCGAAAATGCCATAGTTTGGGACCTGCAAAATCTGCTCGTAGTAGAAGAATTTTCCTGGGGGATAGGTTGGTTTGATGGAATATTCTCCCCCTTCTGTTTCTGATAAAAACTCTAAAATGAGGGTGGGAATTTCCCCTTGCAGTCGCGGGGTATAACTCCGCTCAACTTCGGAGCGGTTAGCAGTAATATGGGGAATGTAGGCCCAATCAGGTGCTTTGACGACCATTTTGCCATTGAAGGTGGCACAAATGCCGTAATTAGTGGGAGTCAAGGCACTCTCAGGGAGTTTTCCCGCTAACTCCAAACTTTCGGTTAAGGCTGCCGCCAGAGTTGGTTGATTGATATTATCCACTGGGTCATCAGGCAGCACAAAATCATCGGGCAACTTTTCCCAGGTGATGGTGTAAGAGGGTGAGTTAGCTAACATGATGATTCCTGCCAGGGTAGGTTTCATGTATTACTATATCATGCCTCTGGGTCCGGCACACTGTCGCGGTGATTGATGCAGCAATTCTCATTTTGACCAGCATCCTGTCCAATCTGCCAAATATTGAACGAAGGAATGGGGCTTTCAAGAAGCACTCTTGAGACTGTTCTCAATAAGAGGGAGCAAAATTTCCATAATGAGAATTGCTGTGATTGATGAATCGTCCTGACGCTTAGGGTTTGATTGAACCCTGGACAAATTGACCCTACGATAAATCGGCTAGGATGATTGACACAAGCGTTAGGTTGATTATCCTGTGATGCACTTGGGAGTTCGCTATCACCTGTTGCCTCCAGGCAGTGGGATTGACGCGGTACTACTACTTACGAAAGGAGCCAACATGAAAGCACTCAAGGTTATGGCAACGATTGATGAACAGGGGCAACTGACTTTAGATTATCCCCTCATTACTGATAAAAATAGTCGAGTTGAAGTGATTGTTTTGATTCCTGAACTTTCAGAAATCGATGAAGAGGAGGAATCCAAGGCAGCACTTCTACAGAACTTTCAGCAAGCTTGGCACGAAGCGATGTCTGGACAAACTATCCCGATCGCCCAAATTTGGGAAGGGATTGAAGATGTCTGAGCAACCTTGTATTCAAGTTGAAGCGTCCAGAATATTCCAGCGAAATCTTCGCACACTTGCTAAGAAATATCGCAATATTCGTAATGATATCCAGCCTGTCATAGAACAACTTGAACAGGGCGAGTTGCCAGGAGAGCAAATCTCTGGAGTTGGGTATGCCGTCTTCAAGTTGAGAGTCAGAAATAGCGATGCTCAGAAAGGTAAAAGTGGGGGCTACCGTCTGATTTACTACGTCAAAACAGCAACGGGGATCATTTTGCTAACAATTTATGCTAAATCTGAACAAGTCGATATTGCTGTCGATGACATTTGCCGTATTATTACAGGCTATGATCAGCAGGAGAGTGAAAGCGAAGAAGATGCCTAAAAAGCTTAGATGTGCGCTTTTTCTACCCTTCCACTTACCCTTAATTCTGGATTAATGAAACGACTGATTTCTCTGACGATTAGCTTGCTCATTCTGGCCGTGATCTACTGGAAAATTGATTTTCCCAGGTTGGTTCAGGTGTTCCAAAATTGCGATCGCCTCTGGATGGTGGTGAGTTTGGGCATGGTTGTCCCCCTGGTGGCGATTACCAGTTGGCGTTTACAGCAGCTTGCACCCGCAAGTTCAGGGCTGGATTTTCCCGAGGCAAATCGGTTGATTCTGGCTTCTAGTGTGTTAAATATGGTATTACCCTCGAAAATGGGGGATATTGCTAAGGCTTATTTTATGCGCGATCGCGGCCATTTGAGTGGGTCTTTGGCCCTCTCTTTGGTCGTATTTGAAAAAGCCTGCGATTTGCTCTCTCTGCTCTTATGGTGCGTTTTTGGTTTGCTCTTATATCCTGCGAAAGATGCTCTATTTTGGGCGATGACAACGGGAGTTACTGGGGGATTAATCGTCGGGTTATTATTGTTAAGCTCTCCTCGTTTTGCTCGGGTCTGTTTTGGAATTGCTGCCCGTTTTGCTCCGAAAAAGATTAAAATAAAGCTGGATAAGTTGCGCTTTTCTTGGGGGGAAATGCACGATTACTTTTGGGGCGATCGCCGTCGGTTGGTGACGGTTACGCTCACTTCTATTTTCCTCTGGTTTTGCCACCTCTTACAGATTTGGTTTTTCATTCTCGCCCTCAATGCCTGGACGCCATTTTTAACCAACCTCGCCCTCTCTCCCTTAGCTATTCTTGCCGGTTTAATGCCCTTAACCTTTGCCGGTGTCGGAACCCGAGATGCCGCCTTAATTCTGTTTTATCAGCCCTATTTTGGAGAGGCAACGGGAGCAGCTTTGGGATTACTCTGCACCGCTCGTTATTTGCTCCCAGCAATTGCAGGATTACCCTTTTTAGAGCGCTATTTATCCACCCTCCGTACCCAAAATCGTTAGGGGTGGAGCAAACAATAAAATATTCAAAAACCCCGCACCCTAAAGGGTGGGGCTATACGGACGAAGCCCGCCTGCGCGGGCTAATCGAGTCTTGTTGGGTGCTTAACCTTCGGATGCTATAGCAATTGATTTTTGCGAATAACCTTGGGATTAATTCTGCCTGAAATAACTGTTTGTAAATTATGAATTATTTACGCAAATTCCTAACTGGCCCTATTTCCCATCGATTCAGTCCCGTTGTTATCTTTTGGTTCAGTTTGAGCTTGACTTTTGCGACCATTTATGGAGCAATGGTACTGCAAAAAGCCTTTAGTGTTGAATATATGGTCCAGGATGATGCGAGGCAGCACGTCTTTTGGATGCAGCGATTTTTGGACCCCAATTTATTTCCGGGGGATTATATTGCGGATTATTTTCAATCCGTGGCACCGTCAGGATATACGGCGGTTTATCGCGGGATGGCACTGTTAGGAATTGAGCCCTTATTGTTGAGTAAGTTGTTGCCGATCGCCCTTGCCATAATCACCACAATTTACTGTTTTGGATTAACCTTACAATTGTTTCCCGTTCCCTTGGCTGCCTTTGTCAGTAGTGTCTTGCTCAATCAAAGTCTCTGGATGAAATTTGATGTAGTTTCCGCAACTCCCCGGGCTTTTTTATATCCCCTATTTGTGGGATTTCTCTATTATTTATCGCGCAATCAGTTATTGGGCAGTTGTGTGGCGATCGCCCTGTTAGGACTCTTTTATCCCCAGTACGTTTTCATCGCTTCGGCAATCTTAGCCCTGCGTCTACTTTCTTGGCAATCCCGGCGGATTTCTCTCTCTCGCAATTGGAAGGATTATCTCTTTTCTGGAATCGGTTTAGCTGTTGCCTTTGCCGTGATGTTGCCTTATGCTTTGAAAACGAATGAATATGGTCCGGTTTTAACTGCTGCTGACGCCATGACTTCCCCGGAATTATGGCCGGGAGGACGGAACCCATTTTACCATGAAAATCCCTTTTATTTCTGGTTAATTGGAGAGCGATCGGGAATTCTCCCCCCTTTATTACCCCCGCTGATTTGGGTGGGAATTTTCTTACCCTGGGTTTGTCGCTATCCTTCCCAGTTTCCATTGGTTTCTCAACTTTCTCCAGCATTGCGGTTATTAAAAAATTTGATGTTGGCGGCAGTTTTGATGTTTTTGGCGGCTCATTCTGTATTATTTAAACTACATTTACCCAGTCGTTATATTGACCATAGTTTTAGGATTGTTTTAGCCGTAGCAACGGGGATTCTGATTGCCATTTTGATAGATTGGGCATTGGAGGTTGTAACACCGTTTTCAGGGCAGGGTCAGCAGATTATTGCAGCAGGGATGACCCTGGTTTTCACCGCAGCACTGATTTTTTATCCCAACTATACGCCGAGTTTTCCGCGCACGAATTATCGTCCGGGACCCTTGCCCGATTTGTATCAGTTTTTCCAACAGCAACCCCTGGATAGTTTAATTGCTTCTTTAAGCGGGGAAGCGAATAATTTACCAACATTTTCCCATCGGTCTATTTTAGTAGGGCGAGAATATGCAATTCCCTATCATCAGGGATATTATCGTGAATTTAGTCAACGGATGCGGGATGTAATTCGCGCTCAATATAGTGGGGATAAAACAGTGGTGCAAGGGGTGATTGAACAGTATGGCATCGATTTTTGGTTAATTGAGCAATCGGCGTTTGAACCGGGGTATTTTTCCCGAAATCGCTGGTTGCAACAGTATCAACCGGAGGCGGAGGCGGCAGTCGCCTCGTTGGAATCGGGAAATCAGCCCTTCGTTGCGGAGGCGATCGCCCGTTGTACCGTGTTTAACACGGGAGATTTGTGGGTCGTCCAATCTCAGTGTATGATCAACGATTAAGAGTAAATTCTCGGTCCCATTCACACGGGTTAATTCCCTTCCCTTTCGCCAACTTCACTCTCTTGTCTATGGCAATGCCTAATTTGCATCGATTTTTGACAGGTCCCTTGGAAAAATCTCCAAAATCTACCGTGATTTTTTGGCTGACTTTAACCTTAGCTTTTGCTACAGTTTATGGAATTTTGGTATTACAGCAGGCGTTTAGTATCGAATATGTGGTACAAGATGATGCGCGGCAGCACGTTTTTTGGATGCAGCGTTTTATCGATCCGGAATTGTTTCCCAATGATTGGATCGCCGATTATTTTCAATCCGTTGCACCAGCGGGATATACTGCCTTCTATTGGATTTTCGCCAAACTGGGCATTTCTCCGATGCTGTTGCATAAACTCCTGCCTCCTATTTTAGGATTAATCACGACAGTTTTCTGTTTTGGCATCACAATGGAACTGTTGCCGGTGCCAGTTGCCGGATTTATCAGTGGGTTATTGCTAAATCATTATATCTGGATGCGGGATGATGTGGTTTCAGGAACTCCCGTGGCGTTTGTTTATCCCCTATTTACCGGATTTCTCTATTTTCTATTGCGGCGAAAACTGGGGTTAACCGGGGTATTTGTTGCCCTCTTGGGATTATTTTATCCGCAATGTTTGTTAGTCGCCTTGGGAGTTTTAGTTTTACAAGTTTTGCGTCTGACTGATTGGCGTCCTTATCGGAAGCAACCTAGAAAACTGTATCAATTCTATGGCACTTTATTCGGAATTGCCGCGATAGTTATTATCGCCTATATGTTGAAGTCTGATGATTATGGTCCGGTGATTACTGCTGCTGAAGCTAAAACTTTGCCGGAGTTTTTAAAGCGGGGTAAAAGTGAGTTTTTTAGCCAGGATTGGGGCCATTACTTCTTTACCGGACAACGGAGTGGGATGATGCCTCGGTTTGCCATAATTTCCCCGCTGATTTTAGGAGGACTTTTACCACTTTTACTTCGATTTCGTGGGATTTTTCCTTTGTCGGGGCAGATAAAACAGGCAGGTATTTTGCTGGAGATTATTCTGGCATCGTTAGGAATGTTTTTCCTATCTCATCTGTTGTTATTTGAATTACATTTACCCAGTCGCTACACGGAACATACTTTTAGGATTGTCAGTGCGATCGCCGCTGGAATCACCGTCACTTTGCTCATGGATGCACTTCTGATTTGGGGGGAAAATATCAATCAAAAGACTGTCACTCGGGTTGGGTGCTATGTGATTTTAGCCGCCCTCATTTTAGAACCTTTAGGGTTAAAACGATTTCCTCGCACTGATTATCAATTTGGGTATTTTCCGGCATTATATGAATTTTTTGCCCAACAGCCGAAAGATATTCAAATTGCATCAGTTACCGATGAAGTGAATAATCTTCCTTCGTTTAGTCAGCGGTCAATTTTGGTTGGGAATGAAGGGTATGTTGTACCTTATCATGAAGGGTACTATGGAGAAATCCGGGAACGGAGTCTCGATTTAATTCACGCCCATTACAGCCCCAACTTAGCCGAAGTTGAGCAGTTTATCACCGAATATGGTATTGATTTTTGGTTAATTGAGGAAGGGTCGTTTACAGCCTCATACGTGGAAAACGATCGCTGGATGATGCAATATCAACCGGCTGCGAGTCAGGCGATCGCCCAACTGGAGGAGGGAATCACCCCAGCTTTAGCAACGGTTGGCGATCGCTGTACTGTATTCCAATTCGATAAACTTGCCGTCTTAGATTCTGCCTGTATTCTCACGTTCAATTCATCCCCCCTATGATCTCATCCCGATTTCTGAACGTACTCTCCAACTCCTCTCGTCGAGGGCAGATTTTCTGGCTGATTGCCACCCTCGCTGTGGCGGCAATTTATGCAATTTTTGCCTTGAAAATTGCTTTATCTAACCCTTATGTCATCCAAGATGATGCTAGGCAGCACGTCTTTTGGATGCAGCGGTTTTTAGATCCAAACCTGTTCCCTCATGACGTGATGGCGGACTATTTTGAATCCGTGGCCCCTGCTGGATATACAACCCTTTATCATATCGGGGCCAAACTGGGAATCAACCCGTTTTTATTCAATAAAATCCTGCCTTTACTTCTGGTAATTCTCGCTACTTTCTATTGCTTTAAAGTGGTGATGGAGCTTTTCCCGGTGCTATTTGCCGGGTTTATCTGTGGATTGCTGCTGAATCAAAACTTTTGGTTACAAGATGATATTCCCTCCGCCACCCCCGTTGCTTTCGCCTATCCCTTATTTTTAGCTTTTTTGTATTATTTACTGCGAGAAAATCTTATTTTAACAGCAGTAACCATTGCCCTTTTAGGACTATTTTATCCCCAGTGTGTTTTTCTGGCATCGGGTCTTTTACTGTTCCACTGTTTGTCCTGGAATCAAGGCAGAATTTCTCTATCTTCCCACCCTAAACATTATTTAATGTCGGGAATTGGTTTAGCTGTTGCCCTAGGGGTGATGTTACCTTATGCCTTGAAATCTTCGGAATATGGTCCAGTTTTAACTGCTGTTCAAGCCAAAACTTTATGGCCCAGTTTTTTTATTGATAATCCTTGGGAATATTGGTTATGTTGGCGCAGAACCGGCATTTTTCCGAGTGAATGGTGCGAACTTTCTTTTAGTTTGCCTCAAATTTGGTTAGGAGTTTTGTTGCCGGTTCTGTGGCGATTTGCTCCCCGGTTTCCCCTGGCTGAAAAAATCAATCCGCGCCTGATTCTGTTGCCGCAATTATTGGTTGTTTCCTTCCTCATGTTTTTGGCAGCTCATGCGCTGTTATTTCAACTGCATCTTCCCAGTCGCTATACGGAACATAGTCTGCGACTGGTGATGCCGATCGCCGGGGCGATTTCGTTGACGTTGATTTTAGAATGGCTGGTTCAAAAACTGCGGACGACGCGGGTCAAAAACTCTAAATTTATATGGGGAATAACGGCGACTACCTTGTTGACAATTTTGCTAATCTATCCGATTCTGTTAAGAAAATTTCCCGATGTGGATTACAAAATTGGCAAATTTTCACCCCTCTATGAATTTTTAGCCACCCAACCGAAAGACACCTTAATTGCTGCCATTGCTGAAGAAACCGATAATCTCCCGCCTTTACTAATCGGTCTATTTTGGTCAGTCCTAGCTATGTGATTGGCTATCATCAGACCTATTATCAAGAACTCAATCAACGGGCAATAGAACTTTTGAACGCTCAATATAGTGAAAAATTGGATGCAGTCCAGCAAGTGATTCAAAAGTATGGGATTGATTTATGGATTGTAGAACGGTCCGCCTTTACCCCGGAGTATTTAGACAAAAGCCCTTGGTTGCGCCGCTTTCAACTGACCGAAACTCAACCGCTTTTTAAGGCTGCCGAACAAGCAGAAGCAGCACTCCGACGGGGAACAGTTCCGGCATTAGTAAAAGCGATCGCCCCTTGTACTCAGTTTGAAACGGGCGATTTTGTCGTACTCCAGGCGGAGTGTCTGATGAAGCGTCGCCGTTAGCGATCCCCCAAATTTACGGCGATCGCTCCCTTATTTTTTCCCTTTTCCCGAGGGGAACTGATCGATCTGCGCGGAACCATAAAAGACGATTTCTTGGTTTTGCAGTCGAATCCGGTCCACCCGCAATTGGCTTCCCTCTAAGGCAAATTTATCTAAGTCCAGCAGGTCATTGACATGATTAATCAACTCCTTACCCAGATCAACCGCCTTCTCGTCTCCACCATAACTCACTTCGATAAATTGAATTTTCCTGCGGTCTTCCACCTGAACGCTGGCGGTCATATCCAGGGCGATGGTTGTGTCAGAGTTGCCTAGACTCACTTGCGACAAAATTTGAATTCTCTTATCTGGGGTGAGGTTGACCTGAGTTTGGTGAAAATTCAGGGACTCCCCTTGATACTGTAATCTTTGAAGTTTTTCGACTACAAACGGTGTATTAAAAGAACTGTTTAAGTCAGATTCTGTTAAAACCACTCTCATGCTGGCGCTGGTGGGGCGTCGTAACTGGACTTGACCGGCAAAAATTGCGCCAATATCAATGGCGACGGCTTGCAAGTACAATTCCATGTTCTCGATCCGCAGGCCATTATACATCAGCATTCCTTTGCCAATGAAGTCAAAGCCATCGACGCTGCCCTGCAACAGCTTTGTTACGGGTTCTGCTCGGACATTGGCTTCAACTTTTTCAGATTTCTTGAACAACGCAGCGATCGCTGTTCCCGCTACTTTACTAACGAGAGCATCACCACTTTGATTTTGAAACGGTTTACTGCCAAACAATGAGGATACCATTTTTTTGCAGGGTTGTTTACTGCTCCATTATAACGGTTCATTACAAAATGTAAACTTTTGTGATGGTTATGGACACCATAAGGGAAACCAGGGGTGACCCGGAGGAAGAGGAGGAAAATTGGGGAATTGATGGGGGTTGATTCTGAGTCCCTAAACGCCTTAAACCTACGCCCAGTAGCCCGTTCACTTTTTTAATTCCTCTTATAACCCGGCTCGCATCCCCGGAAAGATTGGGTGGGGCCTTTACCCAGATTGGAGGAGACTCCACTGAAAACATCTACCTTTTTAAGGAGAAATCCCAGCAGAAATCCGCTCCCTAGTTCATCCTTCCGACGCTCTGCGCTCTCCCAAAGGCGTCCCTTCCACACAAGCCCCTTCCAGTCTGGCTCCTAGCCATTGGGTTTGCTCCATCGTGGCACAGAGCAAGTTGGACCCGGTTAAATTGGACCCACAGAATATGGCCCCATTGAGAATAGCTTCTTCTAAGTCAGCAGAGGATAAGTCGGCACCGGAAAGGTTGGCGGAAGTCAGTTCGGCCCCTTGTAGGATGGCGCGATTGAGCAGGGTCCCGCGCAAATCTGCACCGCGCAAGTCTATGCCGCTCAAATCCAATTGACTACAGACGGACCCGGCTAAAAAAGCCCCAGCAAAGCTGGCATCGCGCAGGTTGGCATCGACTAAAATCGCCCCGCGCAAGTCGGCATTCCGACAATCGGCCCCGGATAAAATGGCCCCAGTGAGGTCGGCACCGCGTAAGTTGGCGCGCAATTGTGGCCCCGCAGGTCGGCCCCGGAGAGATTAGCTCCCATTAAATTGGCCCCTTGCAAGTCGGCTTGAGCCAAATGAGCGCCGCTTAAGTCGGCACCGGAAAGCTCGGCATTTCGCAAATCTTTAATTTTTCCTTGTCGAATCGCTTCTAAATCCATGAGAGTTGGGTGAGTGAGTGAATGGGGGAGATGGGGGAGATGGGGGAGATGGGGGAGATGGGGGAGATGGGGGAGATGGGGGAGATGGTTCGTAGTAACGACTTCAGTCGTTTCTTCTTGTTCGTAGTAACGACTTCAGTCGTTTCCTCGTTACATGGCTTCAGCCATGTAACGCTCTCTTTGAGGCTCTGCCTCCAGTCCCCAAGCAGGTAGGCGCTAGATTCGGCCTTTGCTCGTGTGATGGCTGACGCCATCACACGAGAGCAACGACTGAAGTCGTTACTACGAACAAAAAGAAATGACTTTAGTCGGGACGTTGAGCATCTCCCCCATCCTCCCCATCTCCCCTATCCTCCCCATCCTCCCTATCTCCCCTATCTTCCAACTAGGCTTCTTCTAACCAGACATTGGGCAGTTGAGAGGGGCGATCGGGGAGTTGCATGAGGCCCATTTCTGTGAGTCGGACGATGTGGGAGAGGGTATCGACTAATTGGGGGTCGAACCGGGTGTTACTGCGAGCTTGACATTTTTCTAGGGCCTCGGATAGACTGCGGGCCGATCGCGAACCGCGAGATTGAGTGAGCTCTTGGAAATAGGAGACTAACCCCAGAATTTGAGATTCTAGCGGAATATCTTGCCTTCGCAGTCCATCGGGTTTGCCACTGCCGTCCCAATATTCGAGGTGATGTTTGACGATGTGGGTGACGGGGGCTAATTCAGGCATTGCTGAGAGTAATTGAGCGCTGAGAATAGCCCGATCGCTCCAAAAGGTTAAACTGACTTCATCTAACTCTCGGGAGGTTTTGAGAAAAATTTCCCGGGGTGCGGAAACTAACCCAATCCGGAAGAGTAACCCCGCTAGTCGCAGTCGCCGCAGTTTCAGGGTGGGCAAATCTAGCAGTTGACCGACGGTTTCCGATAAGGCTGAAACTTGCAAACAGGCGCAGGGATTGGCTTCGTCCCGTTCATCCACGCGCTGGGCCATGCGTAGGAAGGCTTGCAGTTTATTGGCATTCAAATTCCGACTAATTTTTAGGGCGCGCCCTTCTAATTCCCAGAGTTCGCGGGTTTGGCGGTTCATGGTCACCAGTTGCTGTTGCGAGGTTTGCAGGTAGGTGACGATGCGGTTAACCACCCCGGTCATATCGGCCAGGGGAAGACCTTCGGTGTTGAGAATATCCTGGAGTTGTTGACGGAGGCGATCGCACAGGGTCGAATTGTAGGGCCGAAATCGTTCGATTAAAATTTCTGCGGATTTGGCGACGAGTTCTGGATCAAAGGTCCACATTCCATAGAATTTGCGCTCCATATCTACAGAAGGTTGACCTTCGGGTAAATACTCTTCTTCAGAAAGCTCGTGGCATAGAAGCATTGCCCGATAGGTGGGCGCGATAATGATTAAATTCCATTCATTAACTAAGCTATCGTTGGGATCCAGTTCCAGCAAGGAAACGTTTTCCAGTTCGCTGGTGCGGTGGGTGCTAAAACCACTGTCGGAGAGGGCGGCGATCGCCACGTGACCGGAATGCTGGGCCAGGTCCCAATATCGTTCAGCTTCTTGCAAATACCACTTGCCTTGTTGAAAGGTGACTAAAACCAGGGGTTTCTGGTCAGAGTCTGTGGGAGAAGATTCCAAAAGATGATCTTCAAGGGCATGGCACAGGGCCACGAGGGTATTCTTAAAGTAAACTCCATAGCTAGAAGGCAGTTGTCCTTGGGGACTTGCGGCTTTTAGCTGGTTGAGTGTGGATTCCGGATTCATCTTATCGGGCGATTTATTATTTTCCCCATCATACCGGCAATCGGGACGGTTGTACCTGTCGGCGCGTTTAAACGAAATCCAAGGGGTCTAAGCTGGTGGCGATGACATTTTGTAACCGAGCATAATATTCCCCGGTTTGGCGATCGCGCAGGATGGCATCGGCAGCATAAGCATCACTCCCTTGATAGATATCCAATCGTTCAAAGGTGAGGTTGCCTACGAATTCGATGATATCTTCCCCTTTGGTAAAATCGGTAATCACATCGGCTTCCGTCAGACTGTCTCCCCCGGTGCCAGGACCGATGCCAAAGCTATCGTTACCTGGACCTCCGGTGAGGGTATCGCGACCGGGACCTCCAAAGAGGCGATCGTTGCCCTCGCCACCTAAGAGGACATCGTTTCCATTTCCTCCAAAGAGGCGATCGCTGTCTTCCCCTCCATAAATAATGTCATCCCCGGCTTCCCCATACAGGTGATCGTTCCCAGCACCGCCATAAATAATATCGTTACCGGCACCGCCCTCTATGCCGTCGTTACCTTCCTGTCCATAGATAATATTGTCCCCGCCGACTCCATAGATAATGTCATTGCCTTCGCGTCCGTGGATAATATCATTGCCCAGGGAGCCGGTAATGCGATCGTCAACGGTGCTCAGTCCGAGGGCCGAAGGTTCGTTGAGGGTTTTTTCCAGCCCTCTGTTGTTGGTGTTGTTGAAGTTCAGGCTTAATGGACTAATCACTAAGCCGTTATAAGCTGCATCGTCACTGGTAATGGCATAGTTAATCCCCACCGAGGGCGTTCCATGTTGGAAACTGCGACTGGGGACATGAGGAACATCTAAAGCATTCACCATAATGCTTTGGGAGATGTTCCAGTTCTCTGGGGTAAAGGTGATGGTGAAGGTGGTGGTCTCTTCGGTTGTGGATTCACCCTGGGGAAAGCCCTCTGCCATTGTTAAGAGGCTCTCCGGCAGTTCTACGGTGATGGTAACGGTGTCCGTCGGTTGCTGGGAGAGGGCGATTTTATACGAGTCTCCCCTGAACCCTTGCAGGACTTCGGTACTGCCAATGGGTTCGATTAATCTCACCCCACCCGGGGTCACCGGAGGAGGAATATCGATCAGGGTAGCAACCACTGAGTCTAATTCCTGTCCATTGTAATCGGGGTCAGAACTGGTGACTTGATGGCGGATTTCCAAAGGCCGATCGCCTTGGTCTATATCATCGGCGATCGCAGTCACCGTGACAGCTTGCGGGATGTCCCAGTTGTCTGCGGTGAAAATGATCGGATTTAGGGGCTCAATTCCCTCACCTGTCTCGAAGGCGATCGTGACTTCGGCGGTCGGTTGACGACTCAAAACTACTGAGTAGAGTTCTCTAATGCTGCCTTCAAAGACTTCCAGGGTCTCTTCGTTGGGGGTAATAATCAGTTTGGGAAGATCCGAATCATCTGGATTCTCGGGATTCTCGGGATTCTCGGGATTCTCGGGATTCTCGGGATTCTCAGGATTCTCGGGATTCTCAGGATTCTCGGGATTCTCAGGATTCTCGGGATTCTCGGGATTCTCGGGATTCTCGGGATCAGTGACTTCCCCACTCAGCCCTTTAGCATAGATGCCATAACCACTGCCGTCTTGATCTTGGCTTTGCCAGACAATGATGAAGTTCCCTTGATTGTTCTGGATGATCGCCGGGGAGGTTTGAGTTCCCTCAGTGTATTCATTGATGGGTGCGGTTTCGTCGGGATTGAGCAGATCACCCGCGCGATCGTAGCGCTTGACGAAGATATCCGAGGCTTCTACATAGCCGATCGCCAGAGTACCATCGGCACCAATTGCCAAGGCTTGATTTGCTGCGTTGATGCCCTCATCAAGTTGAATTTCACCCCCGATCACTTTGCCAGAATCGAACTCATAGCGTTGAGCATACAGCCCCCCAAAGGCATTACCCCCGCCACTTTCCCAAGAGACTGAGAAGGTTGACCCATCCGGGGCGATCGCCACGACTGGGTTCTCTTGGTTTGCCTGAGCGGTGGTATTCACCTGAAATGCTTGCAGATCCAGTGGCCCCGTGCCGTCGAAGCGTCGGGCTACAATATTTTGAGCCGCTCCTGCTTGATTTCCGGGGGTAATTTGCTCCCACGCAATGACATAATTGCCGTTGGCGGCCATTGCGATCGTCGGGTTGGCCGCATTGATTCCCCCGTTACTCACCTTAAAGTCTTGGGTGAGTTCGTTTTGGGGATTGTATCGTTGCGCGAAGATGCCTGCATTTGCACCATTGCCCTCCGCCCCCACCAAGAGAATGTTTCCTTGACCGTCGAGGGCCAGGGTTCCCTGGTTTCCCGTGTTGGTGAGGGAGGTGGCGACTGCCTCTCCTACTGGATTTCTCCCACTGTCATACCGCTGGAGAACTATGCCATTTTCCGACCCAGCTTGTTCCCAAGCAATCACAAAGCTGCCATCTACGGCAACTGCTACTAATGGGTTTTCCAGATTGTTACCTGGGGCAACTTCAAACTCATCCCCAACGGGATTCCCTTCTTTGTCATACTGTTGGGCATAAATCCCTGGGGGATTCCCCTGGCTTTCCCAAACGACGAGGGTAGTCCCCTGACCGTTGCTATTGATGCGAGGGTTAACCTGATCTCCCTCGACGGTTGTATTAACTTTAATATCTAAACCCACTGTTAGCTCAGGCATATACACTCCTCCCTTTATGAAAAACCCCTTATCCCCCAAGGTTTTTGGAAACGATTCACCTTCTGAAGTATTGGACTCTTTCATCAAGAGCGAGACAATAACATTCAGGATTTGACTTAATCTTAAGTGTCTGTTACCGATTTAGATATGGCCCAATCGAGATAACTTTAGCCCTCAACTGGATTAATCACCTATTCACATCTCTCTCAAAATAGATAGAGGCGGCGATTGATTGACCACCCCTTATACCCTAGGATGGATATCGCTCTCCTCTTATTGTGGGTTGGCGAGGGCGTCTTCCATCCCCTTCGTCGGTGTTATCAACGCCGGTACTTTTAGTCATAATTCCCTAAATGTCAAAATTTTCTAGTGGTTTTCCTCAATATAACATGATTATCCGGACCGTCAATTAAAGGACCCTGCGGAAAATACGCAGATAACGTGAGATTATATGTCGTTTTATTAAGATTTGTAAAGAATTTTTTTTGGAGTTAACGAAATTGATACAGATAGCGGACAGCCCACATCAATCGACCTGGGCTATCTGCTATCGTTCGAGAGAACAGGGATAGGGTCCGAAATTTTACCTCATTGCTCTCTTTTTTTAAGCTAATCCCGGGTCCAATCATGGGAGGATTCGCCTTTTGAGTCGAAACAAGATAGAGGCCCAATAACAAACATCTTGTATCGTTTTGGACTTCAGCGCAGTTCTCCGTTTACCAAGGACTACCAATCATGACAAAAGCAGCCCAATAATAGGGATGATCCAGATTTTGATTCTCTAAATGTTTGAGTTCCGAAGGCAGAGAAATTTTCCGAGAGGGATTGTTGGCAATCCACTCCCCATTTTCAATCCGCCACTCTCCGCGAATCATCGCCATTTGAGCGCGACGTAGCGCTTCGGCTTTAATGTAAGGTCGAGTTGATGCAGCAGTGCCATCTTCATTAGTCCATCCCGATCTAAATTGATTGTAAAACTCATTCATTAAGGCCACTGTTCCTTCATCACTGATATACCAAATACTGGCTAAAGCAGATTTAACGCCAGCCTGAACGGCTAACCCAGCAAACCCCAACTCCGCATTGCGATCGCCGATCGCCGTCCGACAAGCGGATAACACTAACAATTCCACAGGGGGTTCATTCCATTTCAGTTGGCGCAGTTCAGAAAGCGGTAGGGTTGTCTCCCATAACTGAATAAAAGAATTACTGGGAGACCCAGGTTTAAAATCCGCATGAGTTGCCAAATGAATCATCTGGAACGCTTCTTGTTGCCGTTGTGCTTGGAGATTCTTTAATGTCAATTTTTCATTCAGAAAAGCTTGACCGGGCCACTCCGTGAGAATGCTGGCAATTTCCACAGGGACCGCCGGTAATGGATACAGTTCAGAAAATTCTGACACTCCCATTGCCAAGAGTTGAGCATTGTTCAACGGGTTATAATTCATTTCCGTTAAATTTACACTGGGAATGAGACCAATGGTGTATTGTTCAACGAGAAATTGCTGCCCATCGTATAAAGCAGAGACAGGAAGCGATCGCAACCCCTCATCCATTGAAAACATCAATGTATCAATTTCCAGGTCTACCAGATCCTCTGATAAGGGTTGAATGAACCATTGATAGAGTTGTTGGGCGGGGTCTTGGTAACTTTTTGTCGTTCGAGACCGGGGGTCGGCAATGGCCTTCCGAAAGTCGGTGACCACTTTCATCAGCGTTTCACGATCTGCCGCTTCAACTTTTTTGTAAATTGGATCACCTTTGCTTGGCACAAGAATCAAATCTAATGCTTGCTCTCTGGCAAAGGTATAAAGAATTGCTGGTTTAGTCCCAGTCGGTTCGGAATCATGGACGATTTTTTCTTGCAGTGCGCTAAAAGTTCTGAGATTACGTCTGACATTTTGACCCAGATAAGTACCCAGTTCTTCCGTGAAATACATATCCAGAAGGCTAACCGCTTCCGTAACATTTCCTTGATCTAGCTGTTGTTCGATATCTATCCGACTGATGGTACGAATGGCTGGAGAATTTTGTGCTTCAGACCACTGTGATATATCGGAGGTTTCAGCTAAATCTAAGCGTCCATAATCCCTCCCCTCAACATAAGGAGAAGGAGGTTGCACTAGGGTATTCCCAATTTCTGTTTCTCCTAGATGCGGCGCAACCTCTAATTGCAGCGATCGCAGGTTCCGACCGATCGCCTCTGATCTGGATTCCCCATTTGGAGTTGCGGGATCAATCGGAGGGGTCGGAACTATTGGTGCGATCGGGTCATTCTCTCCGCCGTTATTACCGGGAAGAACTGGGTTGGATATATTGTCTCCAGGCGGATTACTCCCATCCGGTTCCGGTGAAATAATCAACGGTGGCGGCACTGGATTTGGCTGTATAGGAGGCGTAACAATAGGTTCGATGGGAGGATTATCTGACCCTATGGGTGGAGAAGTTGGATTGGGTTGAGTCGGAGTTTCTCCACCCGGTTGAGTCGGAGTCTCTCCACCCGGTTGAGTTGGAGTTTCATTCCCCGGTTGAGTTGGAGTCTCATCCCCCGGTTGAGTTGGAGTCTCATTCCCCGGTTGAGTCGGAGTTTCTCCACCCGGTTGAGTCGGAGTCTCTCCACCCGGTTGAGTCGGAGTCTCTCCACCCGGTTGAGTTGGAGTTTCATTCCCCGGTTGAGTTGGAGTCTCATTCCCCGGTTGAGTTGGAGTCTCATTCCCCGGTTGAGTTGGAGTCTCATTCCCCGGTTGAGTCGGAGTTTCTCCACCCGGTTGAGTCGGAGTCTCATTCACCCGGTTGAGTCGGAGTTTCGCCACCGGGTTGAGTTGGAGTTTCGCCACCCGGTTGAGTTGGAGTTTCGCCACCCGGTTGAGTCGGAGTCTCATTCCCCGGTTGAGTCGGAGTTTCTCCACCGGGTTCAGAGGGAGTTTCTCCACCGGGTTCAGAGGGAGTTTCTCCACCGGGTTCAGAGGGAGTTTCTCCACCGGGTTCAGAGGGAGTTTCTCCACCGGGTTCAGAGGGAGTTTCTCCACCGGGTTCAGAGGGAGTTTCGTCGGGACTCTGAGTAACAATCGTAATATTGCCTTGGGTGTAGCGAGATGGGGGAACTGGGACAGAGAAGTTGGGCGAAATCGTGGTAGAACCTGTGGTAATCGCACCAGCAGTCCCATTAACGGTGGCATCTCCGATAATAAATGGGGTGGTCGTGCCTCCGCTGTGTTCGATGCGAATATCTCCACCGCGATCGCCACTTTCTGCCGATGAAATACTGGCATTGACACCGTTCTGGTTATTAAAAGTATCCAGGACCCGCAGGAAATTGCCGGTGGTGATGTCGATGTCACCCCCTTGAGAATTGAGGGTTCCGGTGGCGGTGATATTATCGTTAGCGGTGAGGCGAATCTCTCCCCCAGCAGTGGCGATCGCATCAAAAAATAATTCTCCTGCCGAGTTTAAAATTACGGGTCCTCCGGCAGTGGAGACCCTTCCCAAGGTAATATTAGCGGGCGAACTCCGGGGTCTGGTAGTAATAAAGGTGTTGCCTAGGGTGGTCGGGATATCCGTGGGGTTAACTAACGACTCAACCCCCGATCGCAAAATTAACGTGGCCGCATTCAGGAGGAGTTCCGCATCAGGGTCGTTCAGGTTTCCCAAGGTGGTATCGGGACCTGTGATCGTAATATCTTCCGCGACGATCGCCCCACCGGCTTCAATTTTTAAGGATACCCCCGTATAAGACCCAAAAATCACATCTCCACTGGCGCTAATAATTGGGTCATATAAACTCACGAACTGACCCCCACCCCCGACTCCATTCTCAATGGAGAAATTTCCTCCAGCGGAAAAGTTAGAATCCCCGGAAATACTGCCCGGACTGACTAAACTGAGATTTCCCCCTGCTTGAAACGCCGGTTGAATTCCGGTTAAGGCGAGGATATCAATGCCCTGATCCCCGAGAATGGCTAAATTGCCTCCGGCGATCGCCTGAAATCCAGTTTCTCCTTCGCGAACCCTGACTGTATCACCGCTTCGCAGGGTTAGGTCCCCCGTCGTCCGCAGTTGACCCCCCACAATGGTGAGGTTTTCAGGGGCCGAAAGGATGGCATTTGCGCTATTAATTGTCGTTCGGTCCTCGGGGACTGGCGAGGATAAGGGGCGATCGCTCATCACCAGATCCCCTTGTTCCACCGGCAAACCCGAACCCGTCAACATCACCGTTCCCCCTTCCGTGATGGTAACTCCAGTGGCATGACTCACCCCAGTTTGAGTTAGTAATTCTGGTAAAGAAAGGGGATTTACCGATAAAGGAAGACTGCCGGAATTTCCCGGGTTCAAATCCTGGGGATTCACCTCAATACTGAGTAAATATCCCTCTTGAGCAATCCGAACTAAACTTTCTCCCGGGACGGCAGCTAGGGTAATGGTTCCTCCGGGGGCGCTGAGGGTGCCGGTATTGATCACGGTTCCCCCAATTAAGTTTAAATTCTGGTTGGGGTTCACACTTAGGTGAGCCGTATTAATAATATTTCCGACTGCTTGGGTGCTAAAAGAAAAAGCCAGGGGCTGGCCAATCAACTGGCTATAATTATTGAATTCTTCCCCATCAAACCACCCCGAATTGAACTCGACTCTCGTCGCCGTAGTTGCGGTAAAAGCAGCGGGGACATTCAAAGCAGCATCCGGCCCAAAAACCAGTCCGGCAGGATTGATTAAGAATAAATTAGACTGACCTCCGGTGACTTGAATTAAGCCATTAATATAAGACGCATCTACCCCGGTGACTCGTCCGAGAATATTGCGAATTTCCGGATTAGAGAGAAAGTTAGCCGTTTGACCGGCATTTAATCCAAATTGTTCAAACGTATGAAAAAGATTAGCCCCATCGCCGGAGACGGTCCCCCCCTGAATGTAAAACACTTCTCCCTCGGGATTGACCACTGTCCCAGTTCCATCTTCAGCCGGGAGAATGGGTTGGGTTGGCTGAGAAACTGCGGCGATTGGAGTCACAAAAAAGCAAAATATCCCCCAAGTAAGGGATAACAAAAAGCGGGTTTTATAAACCAGTATTTTCATGATAAATTGGGTATAAATATAAATGTTTTCATTGGAATAATGGCTGGGAATCCATTGTTGATTCCCTGAGTGGGGACGGGGAATTTTGATCATACCGGAAGTTCAAGCATTCGAGTCGAGGTGGATCACCCATCAGTTACGATATGACGATCGCCCGGGATTCAAAATATTCAAGTCTAGACTCCCTCTCAGGAGAAATCCCTACTCCCAGGGACAAAAATCATCAAAGTTTTAGGGCGTCGGTAGAGTAGCGGGAAGAGAAGCGGGGTTGTTTACACCCTCTCTACTCCTGATTAATAAGTTAGGGCTATAAACCTGGTAATAATCGTCATTGAATAGGGATTTGGACGGTATAGGGACTATCTGCGCCGCTCACACTCCTCAGTTGCAGTGCTAGATCTTCTCTAAGCTGTTATCCTGGATTGACGAAGGGAATAGATTTCTCGCTTCTTCTTGATTTTTTTTGGTGAAGCTATCGCGGACCAAGTAGCCGGAACCCTGTCTGGCTGAAAGCTTTAGTTTTAGCGGCCTATTCTATTCAGCACCATCGCGATCTCAGTCCCTAGGGTCAATAAAATCGACCCCTTCCCTGAAACAAATCACCCAGTTTGATGGCGATCGGCTCTTTCGATAAAATTAGGAGGACCCTCCCTAGCTCTTAATCGTTTGAGTCCACATTGAACTCTATAAACTTAGCGTTTTCCAGTATAGTCCATGTTTCAGAAAATGACCTCACCTAAACGATGGAGTTTGACCCGGGGAAAATTGTCAGAGTTTCGGGTTCTCATGAACCTAAAGGAAGAGGAAGATTTAACCGATTCCCACTAAGACTGTCTCCGGGTAGAGAACACCTCACTAAGGATCCTGCACCCCAAGCCGAACCCTTCACCTCAGCTTGAGGCCCCTCAAGCCAGCCCCCGATATTCTGACTCGCCTTTCGGTTTGAGAATCGCGATTTTTTATGTTCAAACTCATCCAACTTGAACAGGGTATGTTTCCTTAACTCTACCCCTCTACCCCAGAATGATTAAGAAAATTAAGGAGGTAGAAATACTCTCAATCTCATAGTTAATCAAAGACCTATTGAGAGCATTCTTGAAATTTTTAATGAAGGGAATGCCCAGTCTAAATCAATATAAATTTGATAACTTTCCAAGGGATGAGCAGAATCTTGCTCCCTGGTAACAAGTATCCGTGAAAAGCTTGCTCCCTGATACTTGTGTTAATGTTTAGACGGATTTAATCGGGCCGGGGTGAAAGGGTTGACTGGAGAAAAGCTAATTGTTTGGGGAAAATTCATTGAGGAATTGGGTATAAAATTTTAATCAAAACTAAAAAATGCCCCCTTGATTAGAGAGAATCGATTGAATCAAAATTATTTTTTGGACTATGATAAGTTAAATTAAGCCCTTCTACCCCAACTTGATCAGTTGGCTGCGATCGCACGCTTATGGAACAAATCATCAACTTAATTCCCGAAGGTCCAATCGTAGAATTTACCCTTCTACTCTTGGTCATCTTGATCGTCCCTCCGATCTTTGAGAATCTGCGACTACCCGGATTAATCGGGTTGTTAGTCGCCGGAGTGGTTTTAGGTCCTGATGGGGCTAAACTGCTCAATCCCAGTACCGACACCATCAAACTGCTTTCGGACATTGGCAAAATTTACCTGATGTTCGTTGCGGGTTTAGAAATTGATCTCCAACAATTCCGCAAAACTAAAAATCGCTCCATCGGATTTGGTGCAGCCACCTTCTTTGTCCCCTTAATCGTTGGCACAATCGTCGGACGAAGTTTTGGATTTGATTGGAATCCTTCCATTTTGATTGGTTCCCTCCTCGCCTCTCATACCCTCCTGGGTTATCCCATCGTTAACCGATTGGGAGTCGTCGGAAATGAGGCCGTGACGGTGACCATTGGGGCGACCATCTTTACCGATATTGCAGCCTTATTAGTGTTGGCAATTTGTGTTTCCTTCAATGCCGGAGAATTCACCGCCTTGTCTTTAATCCTCCAGTTAGTATTACTGGGATTGTACGCCGCTGGCGTATTATTTGGAGTTGATTGGGCCGGAAAAGAATATTTTCGCCGCACGGGAGATGAGGAAGGAAATCAGTTTTTATTCGTCCTACTTGCCCTGTTTCTGGCCGCTGTCGGCGCTCAATTGATTAATGTGGATCAAATTGTGGGAGCTTTTCTCGCCGGACTTGCGGTCAATGACGTGGTGGGGAACGGTCCGGTTAAGGAAAAAGTAGAATTTGTAGGCAGTGTTTTATTTATCCCATTCTTCTTTGTGGGGATGGGTTTATTGCTGGATATCAATGGATTTATCGAAACCCTAACCACCTCCCTCGGATTAACCTTGGCGATCGTTTTTGGCTTACTCGGGAGTAAATTTCTCGCCGCCTTTGTTGCCAAACTGTTGTATCGCTATCAGTGGATTGAAACCTTAACCATGTGGTCACTTTCAGTGCCACAAGTTGCCGCAACCTTGGCGGCAGCCCTCGTGGGGGTTCAACAGGGGGTGATCACGCCAGAAGTCTTCAATACCGTGATTGTCTTGATGTTGGTGACGTCAGTGGTTGGGCCCTTGATGACGGCAAGATTTGCCAGCAAACTGCCTGTACCCAAGGTACAGCTAGGTTCGGATAATATGTCGATCTGGTGGGAAACCCATGAAGTAGAGACGAGGGTAACTCCTACTCTAGCAACACCGAACGATTTGTTTACCGTCGTGGTACCGATTTCTAATCCCTTGACCCAACGGTATTTAATTCAAATGGCGGCGCTTTTAGCCCGTCATGAGTCTGGGCAGATTATCCCCTTATCCGTGGCGATCGCTCATGTACACATGGATGAACCCCAACTCGATATTGCCCTCAGAGAAAGTCGCCGATCGCTCGATCGCTCGGTCCAAATGTTAGAGGAATTTGAGGTCAAAGCCAAACCCGAACTGCGGATTGATGATGATGTTTCCCATGCCATCAGCCGAACCGCTAGAGAATGGGAATCTAACTTAATCGTGATGGGATGGAGTCCGACAATGGGCTTGCGATCGCGATTATTTGGCAACCTGATTAATGACGTCTTTTGGTCCTCCCACTGTCCAGTTGCCGTCATGCGTCTCATTGATGAACCCGTTAATATTCATCGTCTATTAGTCCCGGTCAAAAATTTATCCCCGCAGACCTTGCGAACCGTCCGATTTGCCCAATTATTTGCCGATGCCAATTCTGGGGAAATTACCTTACTGCACGTTTGTGCACGCCGGACTCCCGTCGAACAAATTCATCGATTTGAATCCGATTTAGCCAGACTGGTCAAGCGGGATAACCCCTCGGTAAAAATTTCCATTACCACCATTCCCGATGATGATGTGGTCAAGGTCATTATGAAGGCAGCGCAATCGGTGGATCTGGTTATCCTGCGTTCAATTCGTCGTCGGACTGCTGGGGGTTTAGCCATCAGCAATGTCACCACCAAAGTCATTGAAGAGTTGAAATGTTCTCTAATTTTGTTTGGTGAACCACACTCTTAACACCCGTTTGAACCATTACAACCGAATAGAGGAAAGTTTAAACCTCACCTGGGTTGCGATTCTCCTAAACCACCTGCTGAGTTTGCAATTGGTGCAACTCGGACGGGGCCACTGCCCCATGTTCGGTGATAATAGCAGTAATTAATTCTGCCGGAGTGACATCAAAAGCGGGATTGTAAAATTCCACACCGAGGGGATAAATTCGGGTTGAGCCAATTTTATAAAGTTCTTCGGCATCCCGAATTTCGATGGGAATCTCGCTGCCTTCAACTAAGGTAAAATCAATCGTGGATAAGGGGGCGGCCACGAAGAAAGGAATCGTATGGGCTTTAGCAACAATGGCTAAATTATAAGTGCCGATTTTGTTAGCCGTATCCCCATTTGCCGCAATGCGATCGGCACCCACCACCACAGCATCAATCAATCCCTGTTTCATGCAGTGTGCGGCCATATTATCAGCGATCGCCGTCACGGGAATTCCTTCTTGCACACATTCCCAAGTGGTCAGTTTTGCCCCTTGCAGACGCGGACGGGTTTCGTCGGCATAGACTCGTTCTAGACGATCGCCTCTCCAAGCCGATCTCACCACCCCCAATGCCGTCCCATATCCTGCCGTCGCTAACGCCCCCGCATTACAATGGGTGAGAATTCTCAGCTTTTGCGGCGTACTCGGCAGAACCCCCAAACCATGATCCCCGATCGCCTGACAGGTTTTTAAATCTTCTGCTTGAATCCCCTGTGCCTTTTCCAGCAAGACTTTCTTCAAATAACTCACAGGTCCTAACGTCTGCCTTGCCACCGTTTGCATTCGGGCGATCGCCCAAAACAAATTCACCGCAGTCGGACGAGTCTGGCGTAACGTTTCCGCCACCCTTTCTAACTGAGTCAAAAACTCCCCCCGTTCCTCCGTTTGGATGTCCCTAGCCCCTAAATACATTCCATAAGCTGCCGCCACTCCAATCGCTGGAGCACCGCGCACGATCATCGTTTGAATGGCCCTTGCCATATCCTCATAGCGGCGAATTTCTACCACGGCATACTCCGTCGGTAGACGAGTTTGGTCAATGAGCGCTACATGGTCTTCTTTCCACACCACGGGATAAACAGGAGGATTTCCAGACATAATCAATCCGGTAAAAACTAGGTGAATTGGCTCTAACTGATTGTACTAGATAGGCCCAGTTTTTGCCGAATTTCTTGCCAAAATCCAGTCAATTTGCGCCAGAGGATGCGCCGGACCCCTTTCGTAATCTTTTCAAATCGATAGTAGAATAAAATGTCTATCACCTCCCTGAGTTCCAGGGTTCCTAAATAGGCCAACCCTTGATCAATCCGGCGATCGCTATAATCCAGATAAACCTTTTTAGCGATCCGCTCTGAAATATCCCAGGACCGCTTAAACTGCTGGTGGAGGTGGGTTTGATACTGCGCGAAATCCTTGAGGCGATCGGCGAGATACTCCTGGATATAGTCGCTGGCAATTTGGCCCGAGGCCATACCATGTCGAATCCCTTCTCCCCCCAAAAAATTCACCGATGAAACCGCATCCCCAATCGCGATTAAATTATCTCTGTAGTAAATATCTTGCAGTCCGCTACGGTAGTGCAGGAGCGAACCGTGGGTTTCTAAGCGGTGATAGTCCTTAATTTGCAGATAGTCTTGAATCAGCACCTCAATCGACTGTTTAATCGGCGGATAGTTGTCCTTGAAAATTTGATGTTGACCGGAATAACGAGCCGCCCCTACCTTGAGAATATTGGGTTCCATCGGAAAAATCCAGGAATACCCTTGAGGCATCCAATGATGACCGAGAAAAAAAATCAGAGATTCAGCACAAGACTGGTAAGTAGAGTCATCCACTTGAATTAAATATTCGATGCCCGTCCCGGTAAAATAATCAGGGCGCTGTTGGCGGTGAGGACACATCAGCGATCGCGCCGCACCTGTGGCATCGACTAACACCCGCGTCCGAACGGCGATCGGCTCTTTTCCCTGGGGTTTCAGCATCACCACCGTTTCACCCTCCTGGGAAGAGTGACTCAGATATCGATGACCCAACCACACCTCACCCCCCTGTTTCGTCACTTCCCCGGCTAAAAATTCCCGCAGTTTAGCAAAATTCAACACTGCACCTAAAGCGGTGGCAGACTGCCACTGTTTCCGAACCTGGGTACTGACAATCACAAGCTGATTCCAAAAACTTCCTACCACGGATTCGGGTAAGTCAAATTGAGTCAAAGTTTCAAGGGGAGTAGCGGCACTCGAAAAATTATTCGCCTCAAAGGTTTGATGTTGTTCCACCAGTAAAACGGAGATGCCAGCACCCACTAATTGCCTTGCACAATGCCCTCCGGCAGGGCCAGCACCCACAATAATTACATCAAAACTTTTCATGATATCACCGAATTTAGTCCTGAAATACAGCCCCGATCATTCCATTCAGACAAAGAGAACGCAGAGAAATCCTATTTTCTCTGCGTTCTCTATTCCTGAGTTCTCGGGATAATTTTAAAGGAAAAATTGCTCAGGTTGTGAATTAATGAGCAACAGAGACGGGCGATTTAAACGTTTGTAAAACGCGATCGGCCATTTGAGAAGGAGTTAAACCCAAGTCAGCGAAAGATTGGTCCGGGGTGGCATGATCCACCAACTGATCCGGCACACCCAGACGCAACATGGACACGGGGATATTATGATCCATGCAGGCTTCCGCCACTGCCGAACCAAAACCACCCATCAGACAACCTTCTTCCATCGTCACCACTTTACCAATGCGTTGAGCCAGGGGCAAAATTAACTCGGTATCCAAGGGTTTGACAAATCGAGCATTCACTACTGTTGCCGAAATCCCATGTTCGTTGAGAATTTCCGCCGTTTGTAAGGCGGGATAGACCATTGAACCATAGCCAAGGATTAACAAATCATCACCACTGCGGAGGATTTCCCCTTTGCCAATTTCCAGGGGTTCCCATCCTTCTTCCATCAGGGGGACACCGTAACCATTGCCTCGGGGATAGCGCATGGCGATCGCCCCATCGGTGTAGTCAATTCCCGTCACCAACATCCGTTGCAGTTCCGCTTCATCCTTCGGTGCCATCAGCACCAAATTGGGAACGCAACGCAGATAGGCGATATCATATACCCCTTGGTGAGTCGGCCCATCCGCCCCGACAATTCCCGCCCGATCTAAACAGAAAAATACGGGTAATTTTTGAATGCAGATATCGTGAATGATTTGGTCATAAGCCCGTTGCAGGAAGGTCGAATAAATCGCGCAAACTGGGCGAATTCCCTCACAAGCTAAACCCGCTGCCAGAGTCGCGGCGTGTTGTTCAGCAATCCCCACATCGATGTATTGATCGGGCAGTTTGGCCTGGAGTTTATCTAACCCCGTTCCCGTGGCCATTGCTGCGGTAATGCCGACAATTTTCGGGTTTTCTTCCGCCAGTTTAATCAGAGTTTCGGCAAAAACTTTGGAATAGCTGGGGGGTTTAGGTTTATTGGAGGGGATGGCTTTTCCGGTTGCCAGATTAAAGGGATTTTGGGCATGGTAACCCACTTGGTCTTTTTCGGCGATCGCATAGCCTTTACCCTTCACCGTAGCCACATGAACCAACACCGGACCGGGCATTTGATGCGCTTGGTTGAAGGTGGCGATTAGCTCTTCCAAATTATGACCATCGATGGGTCCGATATAGGTAAAGCCCAACTCCTCAAAGACTGCCCCCACTTTGGGAACCGCCAACCGCTTCATCCCTTCCTTGATGCGTTGCATTTCTGGGGTGAAGGTTTCCCCGACAAAGGGGAGATGTTTGAACTGTTCCTCTAAATTGTCTTTGAGGAACTGAACCGGGGGACTCAGGCGCATTTTATTCAGATAACGCGGAATCGCCCCCACATTGGGAGAAATGGACATTTCGTTATCATTGAGGACCACCATCAAATTGGTGTGAGGCAAATGACCGGCATGATTAATCGCTTCCAATGCCATGCCGCCCGTGAGTGCACCATCGCCAATCACCGCGACGACTTTGAATTTTTCCCCTTTCATGTCCCGGGCTAAGGCCATGCCTAATCCGGCAGAAATGCTCGTGGAGGCGTGACCTGCGCCAAAATGGTCAAATTTGCTTTCGCTGCGTTTGAGGTATCCGGCAACGCCATTTTTTTGGCGCAGGGTGTGGAAATTGTTGTACCGTCCGGTAATCAGTTTATGGGGGTAGGCTTGGTGACCGACATCCCAGATGACTTTATCGCGATCGAGGTCGAGGGTTTGGTAGAGGGCCAGGGTGAGTTCGACCACCCCCAATCCAGGGCCGAGGTGACCGCCAGAGGCGGCGATCGTTTCCAGATGCTTTTCCCGAATTTGGCGAGCAATTTGCTCAAGTTGATGGATGGATAAACCGTGCAACTGGTTTGGGTGAGACAGTTCACTCAGATGCATCATATTTTTTATTGAATTCTGCGATCGTGCTTACAAAGGAAGTTACACAGGGTCAAGCGGGGAGTAGAGGGTGGGTTTGCCGTCCCCTTTACCCGTGACGACCTATGGCCTATGCCCCATCGCGGCTTGGACTGCAAAGGGGATGAGCTTAAATAACTGTTACTTAAGGGATGAATAAGTCCCACTTAATTTACCATGAGAGGATAGGATTCGGATATTCCCCTCTTACTCTAGTCCAGGTACGGCCCTTCGGACCAACGGGTTTTGAGAAAATCATTCCGGACGGGTTCGGGATTGGGGTGAAAAACCAGGCCCCACACCCTCAAAGGTGGCGCTATCCGGACCGGGAGTGGCAGAGGTGGGGGTATTATTTCAGCGATCGCATCTAACCAGGAGTCGGCTGTTTTGGGAATCAACGTTGACTATCAAGCCGCCTTTGTGACGTTGGCGGCTGCTAATTTTGAAGAAATTGTGGAGTTTTATGGACAGCTATTGGCGATCGCCCCAAATCCCTATCGTCCCGGGGTCTATGCTGAGTTTTCTGCGGCAGGGTTGAAATTAGGGATTTTTAAGCCAAAAGCCAGTCATGAATCGGAGTTTTTGCCCCAGAGTTCGGGCAGTTTGAGTTTATGTTTTGAAGTGAGCAATTTGGAGGAGGCGATCGCCCATCTGAGTCAGTTAGGATATCCCCCTCCAGGAGAAATTATCACCGCCTCTCACGGACGGGAAATTTACGGCTATGACCCCTTGGGCAATCGCTTGATTTTTCATCAATCGGTGGAGCATTTTCCCACAAATTAGACCTCAGCCGGAGTTAATTATAAATAACCCAATAAATCAGCAAAACTGAAGAAGCTGACCACTAATAACAAAATTGCGGTCAATTGCGGGAGTCTAAAGGTTGGATAAGGGGCGATCGCACCGCGAACTAAACAGGAACAGGACGACCCAACCGCATAACTCAGACTCAGGACCAAATAAGGCCAGTCCAGAGTCACCCCCCAAAATCCCAGTAAAACAATGGCTGCCGAAAGCATCACCAGTTCGATAAACAGGGGAGGATTCTGCTGAATATAATTAATCAGGGTATCCCCCCAAAATTGCATACGTCGCATTTAGATTAAAAATTTAAGACAGTGTTTTTTATCTTAATCTAAGATTAACCTCAGATTCACCCAGTGATCCGCCACCTGGAGATAGAAGACATCAGCCTAATGTCTATTCCAGAAGGAATAGTCAACCCTTAGCCACTGATTTTGGAGAGGAACCGGGCAATTATTGGCAGGATAAATAGGCGATCGCCTCAGACATCTCCACCTGGGGAAATGCCTCGTAAAACCGACTGACACTCATAAACGGATCGGGAGTTGCCAATACTATCAGGCGATCGCACCAGGGTCTCATCTGTTCCAGCAACTCCCCAGGGGCCACCGGCACACAGATCCAGATTTGCTCCAGATTTCGCTGCCGTAATGCCTGTACCGCCACCGCCATCGTCATCCCCGTGGCAATGCCATCATCCACCACCAGGGCCAAAGCCCCAGTCGGGTCCACCTGGGGACAAGCCGATGTCATCTGACTCAACTGCGCTTGAGCTTTCGCTTGAGCCTCCTGTTGAGCCGTTTGGCGGACCTGATGTCGCAATATCCGTTGCCTCCCCCAAAGAACCACTCCATCCGCCGTTACCGCACCCAGGGCCAATTCTGGGTTTTCTGGGCGGGTAATTTTTTTAGCGACAATGATATCCAAGGGACAACCCAATTTCTGCGCCAGGGGTGCGGCGATCGGCAATCCCCCTCGTGGCAACGCATAGACAATCGGTTTCAGCCGTTTCAAATCTGGATCGATTTCAGTCAGTTGTCGAATCACCGCATCAGCCAGTTGTTCTCCCGCATCAGCGCGATCGCGAAATAATGGGGTAGGTATCATCATCCCCTCCAGTCACATAGCACTTCAGTTGCCTCTATGATGGCTGATTTTTTCCGAACCTGATGCGTAATCGGTCACTTTATCCCCTTTTCTGTTAGCCTAAAATTAGCCTAAACCAGCTTAAACCGGGGTTTCAATCATTTAAACCCCTAACATAATTTAACCCTCGGGCTTCAAGTCTAAAACCCACAAGACCCAGGAATAAATCTTAAATTATCCAAGGCTTTTAAGCCTTTTGGAACAGGGTTATAATTTTAAACTAACCAAACTAAGCATACAAAATGACTAACGAAGACCAACTTAATCTGTTTGACATCACCCCTTTTGATGCACCACCCGACCCCCCATCTTTTAATCCCGAACTGATTCCAACTCGTGCTGATATTCCCATTCCTCCCGGTACTTATACTAGCGTTGACGAACTGTCCATCCCCTGTAACCAATGCCACCGATGTGGATTAGGCGCGAATCGTACCCATGCGGTGATTGGCAGAGGAAATCCCCAGGCCCCAATTATGATTATTGGAGAAGCCCCGGGACAAACCGAAGATGAAACCGGATTACCTTTTGTCGGCAAAAGTGGAGAGTTATTAGAAAAAATCCTCGCCTCTGTCAAACTTTCCACAGAGAAAGATGTTTACATCTGCAATATCAATAAATGCCGTCCCCCCGGAAATCGCACCCCCACGCCAGACGAAATGGAAGCCTGTAAACCGTATCTTTTAGAACAAATTCGTCTCGTCAATCCCGCTATTATTTTATTAACAGGAGCAACAGCAGTTAAAGGATTGCTCAAGGAAAAACGAGGGATTACTAAAATTCGGGGTCAATGGTTTGAATGGGAAGGAAAACTTTGTATGCCCATCTTTCATCCCGCCTATCTACTCCGCAATCCATCCCGAGAAAAAGGGTCACCTAAATGGTTAATGTGGCAAGATGTCCAAACCGTGAGTGCCAAATTAGCAGAACTTGGACTGAAATAATCAAAACCCGCACCCTGAAGGGTGGGGCACTTACGGACAAAGCCCGCCTGCGCGGGCTAGGCTATAAAAATGACTTTTCCCACCCTACTCTTCGGAAATAGTGTGGGGACTAAAAAAACTAACCCCTGTAGCGACAATCTCGCAACCATAAACGGATGGCTTGAGCCATTTCACTATCACTGCTATCTCGCGGAGGAGTGGGAATTGCCTCTTCTGGATAGGCGGTGCGAGAAAACATTTGATTGAGTCGCCACCCTTCATCAGTTTGGGCTAAAAATAGCCAATGATATTGCTCATATTCGACAGATTGAGTGGCAGTATAATGACGTTCTAAAGTGGTGAAAAAGACTTGGGCGATCGCCGGATTTGACCCTTCGATTTCTAAATCTCCAGGTAACCGAGAAACCGGAGGATGATTCTCCCCGGGACCTTGAGGCAATGGTTGAAATTGCGGACGACCCGCGAGAATCACGAACCGAGGCACATAATCTTGGCTACTTCGTTGAATCGTGCGATTGGCATAACCGGGCAAATCAGGCAGTAATTGAGCCATCAACAGGTTTAAATCTGCCGGACAGACCCCTCGAACCCTGGGAACAGAGGGGGAAACTTGGGCGATCGCCTCCGGTATCCCAACCCTAACCCCCACTGGCAAGAGAGACAGGGTGCAAACACACAGCAGAACCCGGGCAATTCTGGGAAGAACCCCCCCCAACCCCCCCTTACTAAGGGGGGGCTTTTCAGAAATTCCGGTTTCCGGTCCCCTCCCCTTGGCAAGGGGAGGGTTAGGGTGGGGTCCCTCTCGTTCCAGACAAGAACCCCCCCCAACCCCCCCTTAGTAAGGGGGGGCTTTTCAGAAATTCCGGTTTCCGGTCCCCTCCCCTTGGCAAGGGGAGGGTTAGGGTGGGGTCCCTCTTCGTTCCAGACAAGAACCCCCCCCAACCCCCCCTTAGTAAGGGGGGGCTTTTCAGAAATCCCGGTTTCCGGTCCCCTCCCCTTGGCAAGGGGAGGGTTAGGGTGGGGTCCCTCTTTTACCCAATTCTGCATCATCCCGCTATCTCTTCACAAATCCGCTGAAATGCCGCCCTCGGGTCCTCCGAGGCGGTGATGGGTCTCCCAATGACCAAATAATCCGCCCCAGCTTTAATCGCCTCTTTCGGAGTCATGGCGCGTCGTTGATCCCCCGCTTCTGACCAAGCGGGACGCACTCCAGGACAGACTAACAGAAACTCAGACCCACAAACCGATCGCAATTGTGCCGCTTCGTGAGGAGAACAAACCGCCCCAGGCAAGCCACTCTCTTTCGCCAGTAAAGCCATCTGTAAGGCATATTCGGGCAACTCCACGGGAATTTTGAGGTCAAACGCTAAATCCCGTGAGTTAAGACTGGTTAACAGGGTAATCGCAATCAGTTTAGGCGCTTGCTCTCCAGCGGTTTCTACTAAAGCGGTTTGAGCATCTTTGAGCCCCCTGCGTCCACAGGTGGCGTGAATGGTCAGCAAATCAACCTGATACTGGGCCGCAGACCGACAGGCCCCGGCCACGGTGTTGGGGATATCGTGAAATTTCAGGTCGAGAAAAATCCGTTTTTGCCGAGTTTTCAGTTCAGAGAGGATGCTGGGACCAGAACTGACAAACAGTTCGAGTCCCACTTTCCAGAATGAGACCTCGGGAAGGGCATCAATCAGGGTGAGGGCCTCGGTTTGAGTGGGGACATCCAGAGGGACGATAATGCGATCGCAAATAGACATAATTGCAGCAGAGAGGGGGACAAACGTTAGGACTGGACTAGGCGGACGAATTTCTTTTTACCGACTTGTAAAACCTTATGATTGAGGTCGGCAGACGGATTCAAAGGAGAGATTTTCGTCAGCAATGCGATCGCCATCTAAACGCACTGCCCCCCCTTTAATCTGGCGTCGCGCATCAGAACTACTGGCGCATAATCCACTCAGATTGAGGATATAAAACAGTTTGGCAGGAAATTCTACCCCCTCTAACGAAAATTCTGGGACCGCTTCTGCTTGGGTGGCATCCCCTTGGACCAGGGTTTCTGCGGCGCGGCGCGCCTCCCTTGCCGCCTCTTCCCCATGTTGATGCGCTACCACAGTGGTTGCCAACAATTTTTGGCGATCGCGGGGGTTTTCCGGTAACTCGTCCAATGCTAAGGGCGTTAGCAGTTCAAAATATTCCTCAATCAGGGAGTCGGGAATCTTCTCCAACTTGGAATACATGGATAAGGGTTCTTCTGCTAATCCCACATAATTATTCAGGGATTTAGACATCTTCTGGGTGCCATCGGTCCCCAGCAAAATCGGCATGAGGAGGCCAAACTGAGGCACTTGGCCGAAATAGCGCTGTAAATCCCGTCCCACGGCGATATTAAACTTTTGGTCCGTCCCGCCCAGTTCCACATCGGATTGAACCGCTACCGAATCATACCCTTGCATCAGGGGATAGAGAAACTCATGGAGGTAGATGGGGTTGCCTTTCTCGTAGCGATCATTGAATCCCTCTTTCGCTAACATTTGTCCCACCGTCATGGTGGTTAAGAGTTCCTGAATTTTGGCTAAATTCAGCTTGGACAACCATTCGGAGTTGTAGCGAATTTCTAGACGTCCGGGGGTATCGAAATCTAAAATAGAACGAACTTGGTCGAGATAGGTTTGGGCATTGCGCTGGACATCTTCTGCGGTGAGTTGGCGACGGACTTCTGATTTGCCTGTGGGGTCGCCAATCTGGGCGGTAAAGTCCCCAATAATCAAAACGGCAGTATGACCCGCATCTTGAAACGCCCGCATTTTGCGGACCGGGATGCTGTGACCCAAGTGGATATCGGCACCGTGGGGTCGATGCCTAGCTTAACCCGTAAGGGTCGGTCTGCAAGGTGCAGACGGGCAACCAAGGACTCATTGGGGTCCTGGGATTCAGGTTGATTGGGAAAAATTTCGCTGACACCACGGTGCAGCCAAGCTAAACTTTGATTCAAGGGTTTTAATCTTCTAGTGCCAGGTTGTACAAATGCGTCAGTGGGTTGGAGACTTACAAGTTTACCTAAAAAAGCAGGTAACCCTTGTGCTGCGAGATCATCAACCGAACTGGGCCAGGGGTTAGGGGGTAAACCATAACCCTGCACCCATCATAAATAACTTTGGTCCCTTATCTTGGAGTTCTTGGAGTGGTTGACGTAATCATGGGTTAAAGGGTTGAAGACTAGGAAGATGACGCCAAATTGCCAGAATGAGTGAGTTAAGGTGGGTTAGACCGGGGAGAACCTGGGAGAAATCAAAGAGTCCAGCCCCCCACCGCGTCAAGATTGCGATCGGGCCGTCCGGATTATTGGATTGGGAACTTGTCGATCTAATTTTGGGGAAGCCAGCGCGTGGGCGTTGCGGCAGGATTGGACTTGGGATGATAAACTGCATCGATGAGATTGCTACCACCAATTGTTCTGCGATCGCGCTAAAATTGCTCCCAAATGACTTGACCTCGCCTGTATCCCCAGTTGCCCGGTCCGCCTTTCATCCTATTGAGCTTTGATTAGAGAGGAAGTAAAATCGCCGTGTCTACTAACACGATTAGACAAAATCCCCCTGGAGACTCCGCACCAATTTTCAGCTTTTTTCAGGGCGTCAGCAAAGTCACCGCAGGAACTCTGCTTGGAATGACCATGTTGCTCAGTTCGGTCGTGGCTGGTGGACTGGTCGGCTTGGCCTTGAGCTTCCGTAACCTT
Organism: uncultured cyanobacterium; assembly: GCA_963821735.1. Classification (GTDB taxonomy): domain Bacteria; phylum Cyanobacteriota; class Cyanobacteriia; order Cyanobacteriales; family Laspinemataceae; genus Laspinema. The sequence continues at coordinate 69,420 of CAWGFK010000025.1, read as the reverse complement.
CCTGACGTCCGAGTGTTACGCACCTATGTTCCCACAGAAACGACGTACATTTACGATATTAATGGGACTCTTTTAACCCGGATTCATGATGAAGCCAACCGGGAAGTGGTTCCTTTAGATAATATTTCCCCGAACCTCAAACGAGCAGTTCTAGCCATTGAAGATAGCCACTTTTACCTCCACCACGGAATTAACCCGGGCGGGATAATGCGGGCCTTGGTCGCCAACATCGAGCAAGGGGAGACCGTCGAAGGGGGTTCGACCCTGACGATGCAGTTGGTTAAAAACCTCTTTTTGTCCCCGAATCGGTCCTTTAGCCGGAAAGCGGCTGAGGCGGTTCTGTCGATTCGGATGGAGCAAATTCTCGAAAAAAACGAGATTTTAGAACTCTATCTGAATCAGGTCTATTGGGGACATAACTTATATGGGATTGAAACGGCTTCCCAAAGCTATTTTAATAAGCCGTCCTCGGAGTTGACCCTGGCAGAGGGGGCAATGCTGGCCGGTATTATCCAGGCCCCGGAAGAATATAGCCCCTTTGTCAACTATCCCCTGGCGAAACAACGGCAGGCGGTGGTACTGGGCCGGATGCGGGACCTGAAGTGGATTACCGCAGAAGAGGAAGCCGAAGCTCGTAAGCAACCGCTGTTAGTGGGACGAGTCACCTCCTTTGGTCAAAGTAATCTGCCTTATGTTACCGATGCGGTGATTCAGGAGTTGACTCGCCGTTTCGGTCGCGATGCCGTCCTCAAGGGAGGAATGCGGGTTCAAACCACGATTGATATGAATTTCCAACGCATGGCGGAACAAACGGTTCAGCGTTGGCATGAGCGACTGTATTATCAGGGACTGTTCTATAGCCGATCCAATGGTCAAGTTGCGTTGGTGGCGGTGGATCCGCGCACTCACTTCGTGAAAGCGATGGTGGGGGGTGTCGATTTCCAAAGTAGCCAATATAACCGGGCGATTCAGGCGCGACGGCAAACGGGTTCGGCGTTTAAGCCGTTTGTTTATTATGCGGCCTTTGCGTCGGGTCGCTACGGCCCAGAATCGATTGTCCAGGATACCCCGGTGAGCTATCGAGACGGGAATGGGTATTACTCGCCGCAAAACTACGGTGGCGGTTTTTCGGGGGCGGTTTCGATTCGCAAGGCGTTGGAAGTCTCCCTGAACGTTCCGGCGATTAAGCTAGGACAAGCGGTCGGTTTAAATAAAGTTATTGAAATTTGCCGTTCTCTGGGAATTACGAGTCCGATGGAACCTGTGATTTCGATGCCGTTAGGGGCGATCGATATGACGCCGATGGAAATGGCTGGGGCTTTTGCCACTTTTGCCAGCAATGGTTGGCATTCGGATCCGACCTTTATTGTCCAGGTGACGGATAGCATGGGGAATATTTTGCTGGACAATACCCCTAAACCCAAGCTGGTCCTCGATCCTTGGTCGGTTGCCTCTCTGACAAATGTCCTGCAAGGGGTGATTAGCCAGGGAACGGCAACCAGTGCCAGAATAGGCCGTCCAGCGGCTGGGAAGACGGGAACGACTTCTTCTCAACGGGATATCTGGTTTGTGGGTTATGTGCCTCAGTTGTCTACGGCTGTTTGGGTGGGCAATGATGACAACCGACCTTTAGCTTCTGGAGCCACGGGTGGCGGTTTTGTTGCCCCCATTTGGCGAGATTTCAGTGCATCAGGCGATGCAAGGGAAGCCGGTGGAAAACTTCCCCTCTCCCTGGGAATTTGACCCCCCGCGATAAGGGGGTTGAGCAGGGGAATAGGGAGGATAGGGAAGATAGGGAAGATAGGGGAGATGGGGGAGATAGGGAAGATAGGGAAGATAGGGAGGATGTTCGTAGTAACGACTTCAGTCGTTCCCATCTCCCGTCTCTCCCCCATCTCCCCCATCTCCCCCATCTCCCCTGTTAAAAACCAAATGGGGTAGGATGCTCCATTCAGTTCTGCCAGTAGAGTCGGCACAAGAGAAACCGGGTTTCTGGGCTAAATGATTTGTAGCACTTCGCAACAAATCTAGGCCAGAAACCCGGTTTCTTGTCCCAAAAAATCGGTGTGGGCGCTCATGTCCCTTTTCCCTTGGGGTAAAAGCGTCCCTTAGTAATATAATTGACGCGATGGTGAGTGGTTTAAGTTTCTTGTTCTAATTGCTTTTTCATCCGTTCTAAAGTTTGGTGCATCTGTTGAAACATCTGCTGCGGTGTCATGCCAAATTGACCCAGTTGGGTCTTAAGCTGTTCAACGGTCATTTGAGCCATGAAGTCTTCAGAGAGTTCAAAGCGTTTCATAAAAATGCTGTACCGATCCATCATGGCTTCCATGCGATCGATATAGAGCTTTTTCCCTTCTCTGTCAAATTTTCCGTAATTGCTGCCGAGTTGGATCAATGCTCGATAATCTTCAAACAGCTCTTTGGCTTCTTGCTGAACGATTTCAGAATCAAAAAAACCCATTGTTTTCCCAGTTTCTCTTATACTCGTTTCCCCGTTCGGTGAGAATTCCCACCGTCTATCTTATTATTTTAGTGCAGTGGTGGAAAATGGGTTTAGTCAAGAATAGATTTCTACCCGGTTTTTGAGGGAAATTTGCGGTTAATTGTCGAGGAAACCGATCCGATTAATCGGCCAAAATCGCCCGACTGCGCGTCCAATGATGTTGGTTTTGGGTAAAAACCCCCAAACGTGGGAATCATTGCTGTTATTACGGTTATCTCCCATGACAAATACGGTGTCGGTTGGGACTTGTTGGGGTCCCCATTCATAGTCCGGGGGTTCGGCGATGTATTCTTCTTGTAGGGGTTGGTCATTGAGGTAGAGTTGGCCGTTGTGAATGCGGACAAACTGACCTTCGGTGGCAATGACTCGTTTGATAAAGGCTTGGTTTTTGGTGTAACCGTACTGTTGAAGGGCTGCTGGCGGATCGAAGACGATGATATCTCCGGTGGTGGGCGATCGCCAGTTATAGGACAGTTTTTCGACGACGATGCGATCGCCGACTTCTAGGGTCGGAACCATTGAGACGGAAGGAATAAATCGCGGTTCGGCGACAAATGCTCGAATCCCTAGGGCTAAAATCAAGGCCAGTGCCAAAATTTGCACGTTGTCTCGCCACTGCTTCCACCCGCTTGATTCAATGGGGTCTGTTGTTTTTAATTCCGTTTTCTCAGAGGTCATCTCCAGTTCCCTTCTCCCATGAGGCCAGATCTGCTCGCTTGGCTTCTGGCATCTGTTCCAGATTATCGAGCATCTCAAGGTTTGCTTGTGTTTTTTTATCTTACAACCTCCGCGCCCTAGCATCTGCGGTGGGACTCAACTCTGACCCCGGCTGGATTCCTCGGAGGGTCCGATTTCTTGGAGATGGTTACAGTCCCGATTGATTGATGAAGAGATTTAAAACAGGAAGTAAAGGCCCCAACCGAGGCTCAAACCCAGGGTCGCCACTACAAATAAAATTAAAAAATCCTGCCAGGGACGGAACGGACCCGTTTGCAGGTCCAGTCTGGCGATCGAGGCGGAGACGAATAAGGCTAATCCGTAAGCGGAAATATCCAACCAAGAGAGGAACACCACTAGGAAAAAAGCACCTAACAGGACGGTAAAAAATGTCCGATAATCGGATTTCAACCACCGCACGGAAAAGGTGCGGATAATCGACCAAGGGGCCGCTAAAGCCTCCGCCATCAGAAATGTCAAAACAATCGATAAAACCCACACCCACAAGGGCGATTGGGCGGTGGCTAAGGTCCAGCCAAAGTTAAAATAAGTCATCCCAAGTAGCGTCAGAGACAGCCGGGGAAGTGCTTTAATAAAAAACATGGGATCTCCTCTGGCATTCGTTAAAAATCCACGCCTTGATAGTTCAATATTTGGTGGACCCTAAAGATTTGTAGAAATGGCTTGGACGGGACAGGTGGGAATACATTGTTCACAAACGACACAACGCGATCGCGTAAAATTCAGTTGAAAACTCTCCCGGTTGAGATGCAGGGCTTCCGTTGGACAAACTCCGGTACAAAGTCCGCAGTGAACACAACTTTCTTCATCAATTGATATTTCCCGCGAGGCCAAGGAAATGGTAATATCATGGGCGCGCATCCAATCCATTGCCGCATCCAGTTGATCAATATCCCCGGATAATTCAACCACTAGGGTCCCCACTTGGTTGGGTGCAACCTGTGCCCGAATAATATTAGCAGCCACGTTAAAATCTTTCGCCAACCGATAAGTAATTGGCATTTGTACTGAACGTTTAGGAAAGGTTAGGGTAACTCGTTTTTTCACGGTTTACTGTGAATAAGTTGCAGGAATTAGCAAAGGGGTAAAACTCTCTGGGGATTTCTTGTCGAATTATTATCGAAATTCCCGAGTCTTATTGTAGCGCAGCTTCTGAGAAAAAATGCTGTTCGCGCTGTACCCAATCACCCTGACCCTAACCCAGAATCCCATACCCCCAGGCTCATCCCTCCCAATTGGCGATCGTTCGCTAAACTAGAAACAATTGTAACAACTGGTGATAACAGAGGCAATGACTGCAAATTTACCTGAAAAACCCCCGGCTTCATTCCTGAATCAACTCAGAAATCTGATTATTGTCCTAACGGCTACAGTCCTAGCAGTAGGGATTTTCCTGGGATTGCGGACTGAATCGAGTACGGTTTCCTTGACGGATCTGGAGACGGATTCAATCCCTTATGAGGTAGCACTGGAGAATGGCAAACCGACTCTGATGGAATTTTATGCAAATTGGTGCACGAGTTGTATGGCAATGGCACCGGAAATGAAAGAACTAGAAACTGAGTATGCAGAAAGCGTTAATTTTGTGATGTTGAATGTGGATAATACCAAGTGGTTACCGGAATTAACTAAATATCGGGTGGATGGCATTCCTCATTTTGTATTTTTAGGCGGAGAGGGAGAGGCGATCGCAGAGGCGATCGGGGAAATTCCTCGGGCAGTTATGGCGGAAAATATCGAAGCTTTAATTGCCGGAAATCCCTTACCTTATGCCAAGGCTAAAGGTCAAAATTCAGCGTTAAATAGTGCGGCAGTACCGAAAAATGCGAGTAAAACTGACCCCCGCAGTCATAGTGTTCAAGTTGTGAATTAATGGGTTTGAATTGGGGAAAGTGGGCATTTAGGACTTTTAGGAGGACAAAAACTTATTGCCTCAATATTTGAGGATAGAAATGCGAGAAGATGGGGAGCATCTCAATTTGGCTCATAGACCTAACCCCCCAGCCCCCTTCCCTACGAGGGAAGGGGGAGCAGAACGAGGGAAGGGGGAGCAAGACTTGTAAATTCCCCTTTGAGGCCAAATTGAGATGCTCCCGCAAGATGTAAATGCGGTTCCGCATCAAGCTCCGCCAATCACTCCTAAAGGACTATGCTTGTTAGGAAGCGCACTGATCGGTAGGGCGATTCAAAGAACGCCCTACAGATCAGGTATCCGAGAATTAACCCTTACTTTTCTACCCATTTGCGGACTAATTTAGCAAGCCGATCGCCACTATCTCGAACGGCTAACCCACCGGCTGCTTCTGCCATTTTCTGCAAGGATTCCGGTGACTTGATCCAGTCTAAAACTTGCTGTTGCAACTGTTGCGCCGTTAGCTCGTTTTGCCGATAAACTACGGCGGCTCCAGCATCGGCAAAGACTGATGCATTATAGGCTTGATGATCTTCTGCCGCAAAGGGATAAGGGATCAAAATCGAGGGCGTTTTCGTCACCGCTAATTCAGTTAAAGTCCCTGCACCCGCCCGACTAATCACGAGGGTAGCGCGATGCAATAATCCCGCCATATTGGGATAAAACGGCTTAGAAATGTAGTGTGGATGCTCAAAACTCTTAACTTCTGGATCATTGTCTCCGGTTTGATGGAAAATCCAGGCACCGGCATCAATCCAAGATTGAGCGCATTCGCGCACCAATTTGTTAACAGCAACTGCGCCTTGGGAACCTCCGGCGATCGCAATTAAAGGGACATTTTCAGGAATGGGTAAATCCAATTCCGGGGTAGCGAGGAAAGGCGATCGCACCGGAGTTCCCACAACAGCAGTATTTGCCTTGGGTAAATATTGCGCCGCCTTCTCAAACCCGACTGCCACCACGCTACAAAAGGGACTAAAGGTGCGGGTGACTTTCCCCGGCAAGGCGTTAGACTCATGAAGAATCGCCGGTAATCCCAAAGAACGGGCTGCTAAAATGGCGGGTGCAGCAATATAACCCCCGGTGGTAAAGACGCCGTGAAATTCTCCGGTTTTGAGCAAGCGGCGCACTTGAAACACGGAACTGACGAGTCGGAGGGCGATTTTGAGGGTGCCGAGTCCGAGACGCTGTTGAAATCCTTCGACAGGAATGGTGTGCAACCGATAGCGATCGCCAATCAGTTGAGTTTCCATGCGGTTGGGAACCCCCAACCATTCAATCTGATAGTCTGGGAGTTGTTCTGCGGTGGCGAGTGCGGGGAACAAATGCCCACCTGTGCCACTCGCAGCAATCAGTAGTCGAATCGGTTTATTTGCCAAGTCGGTAGCCTCTGTTTGCGTTTCCTGGGGATAGTTTTCGGTTGGATGCAACAATCGCGATATCGCATCTAAACTATAAATTTAAACGGGTTGAACTCTGTTTTTCGAGCGCCTGTGCAATCCAATTCACTTCATCCCTGCGGAAATCCCCGGTTTTCTCCGGAAGACTATTGCTAGGATCTGTTCTATCGTGTCGTGTTGAAGCCCTCCCCAATGACTAATCCTTTGAGCTTACTGCAATCCCGTTTGAGCCCTTCGCGGCAATCCACGGGGACCCCGAGTCGTGAACGTTCGGCGATCGCTGCAATTATGGTCAGTTTCAGCCTGTGGTGTGCTGGAGGGGCCACACCCATGAGGGCCGCCGCAGCAACGGCTCAAACTGCACCCCCGGAACTGAACCAAATTCTCCAGGATATTGATGCGGCAGCCAATCGCCAAGATATTCAAGCCGTGATGCAGTTTTATAGTCCAACCTTTGTCCATTCTGATGGATTAGATTATCAGAGTTTAAGGGAAGGATTAACCCAACTGTGGGAGCGTTTCCCTAATCTGAGCTATCGCACGGAGATTGAGTCTTGGGAACGGGATGGGAATGGATTTAGGGTGGAAACGGTTACCGAAATTACTGGGGTGGAGACTCAAAACGATCGCGATTTGAGGTTAACGGCAACGGTGCGATCGCAGCAGCATTATAGTAACCAGCAAATTGTGCGTCAAAATATTCTAGCCGAACGCAATCAAATCACCACCGGCGAAAATCCCCCCACTCTTCAAATTAATTTACCGGAAGAAGTTCGCCCCTCCGAGCGTTATCACTTCGATGCGATCGTTGTTGAACCCCTGCGAAATGATTTAATCCTCGGCTATGCACTGGAAGAACCCGTTCGCACGACCCAATATTTAATCCCTTCTGATTTGAAATTAGAACCCCTCGCCGCTGGAGGTCTTTTTAAAGTCGGTCAAGCCCCATCTACGGAAGATAATCGCTGGATTTCAGCGATTATTGTTCGCAAAGATGGCATCACAATGGTTACCCATCGCCTCCGGATTGTCGCCCCTTAATTTTGAGTTGGATTCCCTCCTGCGATCGTTGCTCTCTTAGAAATCAAACAATTCTGCACAGGAGTGGGAGCATCTTGCTCTCTATATAATTAGTAGGGAGCAAGATACTCCCACTCCTGAATGTTAGGGTTCGATTGCTGTAACAAGCGGATAAAAAAAAGCATTCGGGTTACCTGTAGAAGAGGACCAGAATGCTTTTTTATTTACTAATTTAATCTCCTTCAACCTTAACAAGAAAGCTCTGATTTTTTAACCTGAAATATCTTTCAATATTAAATAATTGGAAATAATATTCTATAGCAGTCCTCAATGATTTATAACATTTTCTTCTCCCCTCTCCCAGAACGGGAGAGGGGTTGGGGGCCGCCATCGTCTTCCACAACTGATTTAGGATTACTATATCTCTGTTTAGGGTTGACGGTGAAATTAGGTGAATTTCGCTTTAAGGATTGACCTGGCCCAAAAACCATGTATTTGGTGCCGGGATACACCCAGAAGAGGAAAACCATATTTTTAGAAATTAACCAGGCTAATTCTTCCTGGGGAATAATAGAGTTAGCTAGGAGGGTGGTGGCGAGGGAATGTAAAATTAATGCTCCCCCAGACACGATGATATAACGGCCTAGAGATTCGGGCAAACTGTGCTGCTTGCTATGACGAAATACCCAAAGTCGGCAAATGGTAAAATGGAGCAGTGCTCCGGCTAGAGAACCGAGGGCGGCTGCGGTGGAAATTTGGAGATTTACTCCTCGGTTGAATAGAGTAAAGACTACAAAATCAAGGGAGGTTGCCAGCCAAGAGGCAACACTCATTTTACTAATATCTCGAATATGTTCTATGAGCGCTTTCATTACACGCTTAGGTCTTTGATGGCATAAATACAATACCGTTGAATCAGCAGACAGGTTAAAAAATTTCCCAGTCCGGAAAAAAGAGGCATCAAGCTTCTAACCCTCTGGGAGGGGTGCGGGATCAGCATACAGTATCCTCGTCCCCCTGAGTACAATTAACCATCAGCAGGGAGGATTCGGGAAGCTGTCACTGATAGTCCTAACCTACTATTTATTGTATTCTGGTAGAGAAAATGGAGAGGCTATGTGCCACTTGAGCAACTGGTTATGGGTTGGGGGGAAGCTGAAATCCGCTATGATTCGCTTATGATTTGCTATAACCCGATGTGGGTTTGAAGCCGATGATCTGTAGAGACGAGAGATTTGATGTCTTTACATTGCCTTCACCGGATATCTCCATGATAGCGCTAGGGGGAAATGAGGGAGGGAAGCGGGAGAATGGGGATTGAGGGGGAATTCTTGACCTCTGCTGTATTTTGAGGAATTCTCGTCAGAATACAGCCGGGATTGAGGGGGAATTGAGGGGGGTTATCAGGGTTTGAAGCGGCGGAAAATTTTTGAGCGATGAGCGGTTGGCAGAAATTTGAGGAATCGATCGCTTTGGGTTCGTCTGTAGCGAGAACTTAAAATTTTAGGGCAATGGATATCGCCGGAGTATTGGGATGCATTATAGCAGATTCGGTAAAAAAATAGAGAAAATTTACAGAAGATTTAGGAAAAATTTACAGAATAAAAGCAAAAGTTAATCAAATATTTCAGGATTTTGAGTTAAATTGCGATCGGGGAAAAGAGTACCGATTCATAAATTGGGGAGGTAGAAACTGCTGGAATGGATTGGAGCGATCGCCAGAACGGAGGATGAGGAGTATCCGAAAGCCAGTAAGTAACTACACCTAATCAACCGGGTTTGAGAAAATCTATGGGAAACTGTTCCCCAGATTTTGCTCAGGATTGTCCACTCGGGAGGGCGATCTAGAAAAATCGCTAATTTAAGACTCACCGAAAACCGGGTCAAATCCTGCCAGGTCAATCGGTCTGAGGCTCTCTTGAGGGAGGGGTTAACCCCTTCAGGGGAAACCCAAATTAACAAGACTTAACATTGTAAACTAAGGAATGGATCCTAATTTGCCAAATGATCCCTTAAATTAGGAAAGGCAGTGATAAGATCGAAAAACATCGCTATTCCGACCGGATTACCGGAGAGAAATAGCCTCTACCATTTTCACGAGATGTGCTCATGGTTCAATCCTTTACAACGACACCATCCATGACTCCTAGCAGTCAAAAAGTTTCTAAAGTCGAAGGCATCAAAGAACGCAGCAACTATTTGCGCGAACCGCTTGCCACCGAGCTTTTAGAAGATACGACTCATTTTTCCCATGATGCCTATCAGATTCTGAAATTTCACGGTTCATATCAGCAAGATAACCGGGAAAATCGGGTCAAAGGGCAGGAAAAAGACTACCAAATGATGCTCCGCACGCGATCGCCGGGAGGATTCATTCCACCCCAGCTGTATCTGACCTTAGAACGGCTGTCGGAAGAATATGGCAATCACACCCTGCGAGTCACGACCCGTCAAGGTTTCCAAATGCATGGAATCTTGAAGAAAAATCTGAAGACGACGATCCAGGAAATCGTCCAGAACATGGGTTCTACCCTGGGCGCTTGCGGAGACCTCAACCGCAACGTCATGGCCCCACCAGCACCCTTTGCGAACCGCGTCGATTACGATTGCGTTCGCAGATATGCCAACACGATCGCCGATTTATTGACCCCACAGACTGGGGCCTATTATGAGATTTGGCTGGATGGGGAAAAAGCCCTCAGTGGGGAAGAACATCCCGAGGTGAAAGCAGCGCGGCAGCGCAATGGCAACGGAACCATTTTCTCGGATTCCCCGAACCGATTTATGGAACCCACTATCTCCCCCGCAAATTCAAAATTGCCATCACGGTCCCGGGGGACAATTCCATTGATATTTATTCCCAAGACCTGGGCCTCGTTGTCATTCTTGATGATGCGGGCCACCTGGAAGGATTTAACGTCCTCGCTGGCGGTGGATTGGGGCGCACCCATAACAAAGAGGAAACCTTCCCCCGTCTAGCGGATCCCATCGGGTTTGTTAGAAAAGACGACATTTACGATGCGGTTAAGGCGATCGTCGCCACCCAACGGGAATATGGCAATCGCGTCGAACGCCGTCTTTCCCGGATGAAATACCTGATCGAGGATTGGGGAGTCGAAAAATTCCGCGAAACCGTCGAAGGCTATTTAGGGAAAAAATTTGAACCCTTCAGACCCTTACCGGAGTTTAAATACCACGACTTCCTGGGTTGGCACGATCAGGGCGATGGCAAGCTGTTCTACGGAATTTCCGTGGAAAATGGTCGGATTCACGATCGCGGTTCGTTGCAGCTTAAGACGGCTTTGCGGCGAATTGTGGAGTCCTTCAACCTGCCGATGCTCCTGACCCCACATCAAAATGTGCTACTGTACGATATTGCACCGGCACAACAACGGGATATTGAGCAAATTCTGCAAGAATGCGGGATTAAACGGGAAACCGAAATCGACCCGTTGGTTCGCTATTCAATGGCTTGTCCTGCTTTACCCACCTGCGGTTTAGCCATTGCCGAAGCGGAACGCGGGATCCCCGGTGTCCTGGCTCGCATTCGTGCGTTGTTAAATCACGTCGGCTTACCCGAAGAACACTTCGTGGTGCGGATGACGGGTTGCCCGAATGGTTGTGCTCGTCCCTACTTAGCTGAACTCGGCTTTGTTGGCAGATCTCCGGGTGCGTATCAAGTCTGGTTAGGTGGGAATCCCCATCAAACTAGGTTGGCTGAAACTTACATTGAGAGTTTAGCGATCGAAAATTTGGAAGCTACCCTAGAACCCTTGTTTGTTTATTTCAAACAAGAACAGCTTCATCGGGTTGAACCTGAGAGCTTTGGTGATTTTTGCCATCGGGTCGGGTTTGAAGCCCTGCGTCGCTTTGCTGCTACATATTCTGCTACTCCCAACGCTTCAATTCAAGAAATGGTTAATCAATTCTCTTCTCCCGTTAATTCTGAAAATGTCACGACTTCGGGTGCCGAACCCATTGCGGCCTCGACCAGTTCTGAATCCTCTGCGCCGGTCACTTCCGGCAGCGATTCTCCCACGGGTGAGACTCCTGCTGCTGCGGATTCCGGTGTCCCTCCCACTCCACCGACTCCCCCAAGTGGCGGTGGCGGTGGCGGTGATGATAGTGAAGGGGAAGATGCCTCCGGTTCTTCTCGTCCTCCCCGTCGCCGGATTAATGTCAGCAATGAGATTTATCTCCAGCTTAAGACGGAAGCAGAGCGTCAGGGTAAGCCAATGAGTCAATTGGCTGGAGATGCGATCGATGCTTTCTTGAAAAGCTTGAGCGAACAAGCCTGAATTTCTCAGTAATTGTCTCGGTTTAATCTACCTTTAGAGCAAGAAAAATCTGTCAGGAGTTTGATAAATTAAGGTATCATCAGAACGAGCGTGATGGCTTTGGTGATGACGACTCGGGTTCCTAATTGAAATTCCTGGCAGGTTTTAAGGGTGAGCTTTAAGTTCAAACGACTGGGACTTTTAGGGTATTTGCGAACCATCCGGTTTGTAAAAAGCTGGTGGAACAGTAATAGCGGCCAATGGAAATGGCTGTCGGAAAAACCGATTTCAATGGAAGGTTTGAACCGGCAAGTCTGGCGCTCCTCGGTCCCTTCCCAAAGCTTTTATGTTTTGCTGGGATTGTCCGCCATCATTTCTACCCTAGGACTACTGGCTAATAGTGCCGCTACGATTATTGGAGCGATGATTATCGCTCCTTTAATGGGTCCGATTCTAGGAATCGCTTATGGCATGGTGATGGGGAATCGCCGCTTGTTAAAGCGATCGGCTTTAACCCTGGCAAGTGGTGTATTTTTAACGATTTTTACCTCGTTTGTCATCTGTAATTTGGTTGGCTTACGAGTGGTTCAAGGGGAAATTATGGCCCGATCGCAGCCGACGTTACTGGACCTGGGGGTAGCCTTAGGTGCCGGGACTGCAGGCGCTTTTGCCAAATCTCGCCGCCATGTTGCTGATGCCTTACCGGGAGTGGCGATCGCAGTGGCCTTAGTTCCTCCCTTAAGCGTCATCGGTATCGGAATTTCTTTAGCCTCTCATGAAATTTTTATTGGCAGTTTTTTACTTTTTTTAACTAACTTAATCGGAATTATTTTTAGTGGCGGTCTCGTTTTTATCACTCAAGAATATGGCTCACTTAAACGGGCAAAAGAAGGCTTTCTCATCTCCCTATTTGCCTTAACAATTTTAGGAATTCCTTTAGGATTTTCTCTCAATAACTTAGTCTTACGAGATAATGTTCGTCGGAGTATTGCCGTCTTAATTAGTCAAGAAACTCTGACCTTTTCTAAAACCGATGTCCGGAAAGTAGAGGTTAAACCTCTAGGAGATGCACTGATTGTCAACCTAGAAGTTGCCGCAGCAGAAAACTCCATTTCAGAAAAACAAGTTAGGCTCGTTCGCGATTTTTTAGAAGACCAACTGCAAAAACCTATTTCGTTAAATGTTCAGATAATTCCTCTGACCCAATTTACGGCTCCCTCTGACGCCATAGACCCGAGTTTAGAGCCAGACTTGGAAGAAGATTTTATTAATCAAGAACCCGAGGATTAAATTTAAAATAAGGGTATTTTGTGAACGCAGCTAAAACCGGGAATTTTCAACAGTTAGGCCAACTGCAACGAGTGGCGATCGCACCAACCCAACTTCAATCCGAGGGAATTCTGCTCGATCGCCCTCAACAGCATTATCTCAGTCGCGTCTTGCGCTTAAAAGCAGGCGACTGCTTTATTGCAATGGATGGACAGGGACAATGGTGGCTCGCTCAATTGTCACCCAATCCTGAATTAGCCACCCTTTTAGAGTCAATCCCCGTACAAACTGAATTGCCAGTTCCTGTCACCTTAATCCTGGCACTGCCTAAAAATGGCTGGGATGAAGTCGTCAGGCAAACCACAGAACTGGGTGTAACCACCCTCGTCCCGGTTTTGAGCGATCGCACGGTCCTCAAACCCAGTCCGAACAAGCTCGATCGCTGGCGTCGCATTGCACGAGAAGCGGCAGAACAATCAGAACGCCAAATTGTCCCGACCATTTTGGATCCAGTCACCTTTCGGGACTATCTCCCTCTGCCGGAAATACCTCCGAACCGCTATATTTGCGTCACTCGCACCGAGGCCCCCCATTTACTCGGGCAGGTTTTAGCCAGTCAAGGGTCCCCCGGGGGATTACAACCCGGTCCTCTGGAAATTGCAGTGGGACCCGAGGGGGGATGGACCCCAGGGGAAGTGGAAATTGCGATCGCCTCGGGTTTCCAACCCGTTTCTCTCGGCAGTCGCATCCTGAGAGCCGTGACTGCACCAGCAGTTGCCTTATCCTTGGTAGCTGCCGCTTTAGAAATTAACCCGACCCCAAAATCAGAGCCTTTTACCCTAAAAATCAAAAAGAGACGCGATTTTCGCGTCTCTTTCTGGCACTTCTACCGGCTCGAAGTTTGCATATTCCGCGCCATATCCAGATAAGAAGTCATATTCGCACCGGGACGACGACGGGGGGTCACCATCACTGGGGTGGCTTCCGGTTTAGGAGCGGGAGCGGGTTTCGCCGGTTCTGAAGCGGCGATCGCCGCAGGCGCAGGCGCAGGCGCAGCAGGCTTCGGTTCCGCCTTTTTCTTAGTGGTTGTAGATTTGCTCGCCTTTGCCGGTTCTGACTTCTCTGTAGGCAGGGGTTCTAATTTCTGAACTGGAGCCGCTTCGGGTTTAGCAGCCGGAGTAGACCCTTTCGACTCTTCGAGTTCCATGTAGTATCCAGATTTTTTGGATCCAAATAAGCCCCCGAAGAAGCTGAAAATGCCGCCAAATAATTTTTTGATAAAACCAAACATGGTCCTTACTCCTAAAATGTTTACTCTCAATGGCCAAGGGTTCAAGCCTTAACAGCCTATTGCCGCCTCGGTTAACGGATCCGGACAAGCAGTTTCTGTTCAAGGCCCCCCAAAAACTGAAAACTGTTTGGTTTAATTATGAAGTTCTGATAAGCCAACTCCCCCTTTTTCGAGAAAAATCTTAATAAAATTTTACAAAATCGGCTGAAATCCCTGTTTTTGCTAAGATCTGCTTTACAGAACTACAAACATTTTCAGAATTAAATTGTAAGTTAACAATAAGAGATGGAGAGGAGTGGGGAAAGATGGGAAAATGTTCGTAGTAACGACTTCAGTCGTTGTCTTTCTTAGTTGGTAGGAACGACTTCAGTCGTTTCCGGCTGAAGCGGTGACAAGCACCATGAGCGACTTAAGTGCCTGTGAAGGAACTGAGGGGATTAGAAAATATAAATCCTCCAAACGTTCAACTAAAAGAAAGGTATCTGTAGGGGCGCAATGCTTGCGCCCTCTATAGGGCGCAAGCATTGCGCCCCTACATTGACGGTGCTATTCCGTCGAGCATTCACTACGAACGTTTTGGAGATTTTATTTTTTGGAGTTCCCTGACCGATCCGGACAGGGGTGCGTGACTTGGCTGACGCCAAGTCACGCGGAAACGACTTCAGTCGTTACTACGAACATTTTTTTATGCCGGTTCTTTTACAATAATTAATGACCTAAACCACTAAAGTTATGAATAAAAACAATCCAAAAAACCCCGTGATGTTAGTTCATGGAATTTGGGACACCCGTGATATTTTCAATAAAATTTCTCCAACTTTAACCGAACTTGGATGGTCAGTTTATAGCTTAAATTTAATTCCGAATGATAGTTCGGTTGGATTAGACCGTTTAGCGGAACAACTGAGGGATTTTATTGAGCAAACATTAGGAGGCGATCGCCCCTTTGATTTAATCGGATTCAGTATGGGGGGAATGGTCAGCCGGTACTATCTCCAGCGACTCGGTGGCATTGAGCGGGTGCAGCGATTTATTTCCATCTCAGCACCCAATCAAGGGACCGTAACCGCTTACGCCTTACCTCTACCGGGATGTTTGCAAATGCGTCCGAAAAGCTCGTTTTTGGAAGATTTGAATCGGGATGCTGTGGAGATGCTAGGACGGGTGAATTTTACCTCGATTTGGACGCCTTATGATAGTATGATTATCCCGGCCAAAAGCTCGCAAATGCCTGTAGGGAAGGAAGTGATATTGCCAGTTTTGATTCATCGATGGATGGTGAGCGATCGCCGCTGTTTGCAGGTAATAGCCGACACCCTATCGGAACCCCTCCGTGTTAACACTGAAGTCTCCTAAGCAATCCTTTAGACTGGCTCTATCTTGGAATCGCGCAGGCTATCGGAGGGAGAGTTTTTATTAAGAATTATGACGAATTGGGTTTAGTTTGCCCAAACCTAGCTTATGATTAGCCTAGAGCATTAGTATAGGCGTCAAGAGATAGGACCAGAAACCGGGTTTCTGTCCCTCAATTCTTGCGGATTAGCCAAAATTTTTTCAAGAAACCCGGTTTATCTCCCCGCTCGGGAACGGTGTTTTTAGGATATAAAGCCCGGATGAAATCAATCGACCCGTTAACGGGAATAAACCCTTGGTTCGGGGGACTAAGCAGCTTGATATTCTGTCAATTAACCCGATTGTTTTACTCGGAACAAACTGACGCCTTACCCTCTCATCACAGCAGAAATATCCCTGTTTTTGAAAGCAGGATAATCAGTTGAGGCGGCGCTATGATCAGGATAACAATAGTTTTAGCAACGTTGCTGACCCTAGGCATTTCAGCAACACCAACTCTGGCTCAATCCTTAACCTGTGCGCGGGTCCGGGACCCGGATGGTTGGGTCAATGTGCGAGATTTGTCCAGTGGACAAGTGGTCGGACGATTGAATAATAACACTCATTTTGCCTATCGATCGGTGACTTCCGATGGGTATGCAATTTTGGTTTCTGCTCTAAACCGGGGCGTTCACCAGAGTCGCTTGGAAACGGTATCCAATCGCTTCTGTAATGTGTTTTGGACTGTGGAAGATGCCGATGGGTGGTCAAATCTTCGGGGATCTCCTGGGGGAGATGTGATTGGCCGGGTTCGGAGTGGGGGGCGAGTTTTGAGAATTGGAGGGGGAGAAGATTGGGCGCAAGTGATTACCTCCGATGGGACTTTTGGGTATATCCATAATTCGCGCTTACGGGGAATGAGTACCTGGTAAGTAGATAGAGATTGTATTAGAGGCAAAATGCGTTTAGGGATGTAGAAAATACAAGTTTACAAGGAAGCATCTGGACAGGGTATTGCCTTGTCCTTTTTTCTGTTTATTTTAGAGAATCAGGGCAATTCATCCATTGCCCTGACTGTGGATTGTGGTAGGCGGAGGGGATGCAATGGGGAGAAGGGTTAAGTGCGATCGCCAATTTCGGTGAATTCTGCACTGCCAAAAATTGCCTCGGGATGGGCGTAATATTTGAACTCTAGTAAATTATAAAACGGGTCCTCTAAAAAGAACGTGCGATGTTCTAAGGGAGAACCTGAAAACCGTCGTTTCGGTTCTTCACGGAACTGGAGTTGATGTTTTTGGGCGCGTTCTAATAAGGTTTCCCAATCGGCTTCATTTTCAAAGACTAAACCAAAGTGACGAGGATAAATGCTTTTTTGGGGGGTGATGGGGTCTTTGGTGACATGGGCAACGAGTTGATTGCCATAGAGGTTTAAAATAACAGCAGTATGAGATTCGCGTCCGACTTGGCAACCGAGACCTTGAGCATAAAATTCTTTGGTCTTGGGAATGTCAGTGACGGGAAAGGCTAGATGAAAAAAGACATTGTTCATGAGGGGTAATTTAAGATGCCAACAGAAGAATTTGTTTTTAATTATGGCGCGTTATTGAATCCTTGGCTGGTGGCGGTGGGATTAAATACGGTTTTGTTAACGATTGTTTATTTTTTACCCAAAAAGTTGCTGACTCCGGCAGGAATTATCCATGCTTGGATTTTGGGGGTGCTGATTTGGGGGGCCTTGGGTTGGCCCGGATATTTGGTGGTGGGGTTTTATTTTATTGTGGGTTCGGCAGTGACGCGGATTGGCATCGCGCAGAAGGAGGCGGAGGGAATTGCGGAGAAGCGATCAGGGGCCGGGGACCAGAAAATGTTTGGGGTTCGGCATTGACAGCAGCAGTTTGCGCCTTGGGAGTGTTGGGGGTGCAAGGGTTGGATTGGGCGGAAGTGGTGCCGTTGCTGTTGTTGGGGTATGTGGCGAGTTTTAGTACGAAGTTGTCAGATACCACGGCGAGTGAGGTGGGGAAGGTGTACGGCAAGCGGACGTTTTTGATTACGACGTTGCAACCTGTGCCGAAGGGGACCGAGGGGGCGGTTTCTTTGGAGGGGACGATCGCCGGGGTAGTGGCATCAGTCGCCGTTGCCTTGGTGGGGTATGTGGTGGGGTTGATTGATTTGACTGGGGTGGGGTTATGTGTGATTGCGGCGTTTATAGCTACGAATTTAGAGAGTGTGATTGGGGCGACGATTCAGGAACAAGTGAGTTGGATGACCAATGAGGTGGTGAATATTATTAATACCACGATTGGGGCGATCGCCGCCATTGGACTGGCGATCGCCTTGAGGGCTGTGTTGGGTTAGGGGGATTGATACTTAGATTAAAAAACAAGAAACCAAGTTTCCGACCCGCCTGGTTGCTTGCTACGGTATCAATCTCCTCAGTTACAGGGAGATAAAATCCTCTTCGGAAATCCCCGTGGGTTCGACTCCGGAGAGAGTCGCGAGGGTATCATCGCCGAGTTGGATCATTGTTGATCCGTTGTTCGAGGCGATCGCCAGATCCGTGAATGACAGATTAGCCGGTAACTCCAGGAAATCTTCCCCATCGATAAAGTCGAGAATGATATCGCTGCCGGAGTTGGATTGTAAGACAAAGATATCTCGACCATTGCCACCGGCGAGGGTATCATCTCCTAAATCCCCACTGAGAAGATCATCCCCCTCGCCTCCGAGAAGGAAGTCATTGCCTTTGCCACCATAAAGGGTATCGTTGCCAGCATTGCCAAACAGGATGTCATCTCCTGCATTGCCATAGAGGCGATCGTTACCGCCCTCAAACAAGGTGTCATCTCCCATATCGCCATAGAGGATATCGTTACCCTCATCGCCAAACAAGGTATCATCTTCCATATTGCCATAGAGGATGTCATTGCCTGCTTGGCCGAAAATGGTTTCATCGTCCACATCGGCGAACAGAGTATCGTCCCCTTCGGTTCCGACAATTTCTCGGTGATTGTTCGAGATGCTGCTGGGGATTAATTTGGCGATGATGGCCTGACTTTCTCCGGAACGGAAGTCACCCTCAGTAAACCATGTGTTGAGAATTGCCGACAGATAGAGATTGTTCGCACTATCAACGGCTATTTTTCTAAAGACGCTGGTATCAAATGACTCAATCCAGAGTTGATTACCATTGGCGTCATACTGGGTAAGCCAGTAGTTGCTAGTAAAGTTATTCTCGCCATCCCTGGTAGTAGTGCTTCCCGTCAGGTAGATATTCCCTGTAGAATCGAGCGCCATGCTATACGGCTCATCCCAACCGTTTGTACCAAACTGTTGAATCCAGACTTGATTACCATTCGAGTCATATTTAGCAATCCAGGCATCATCTATACCCGCATTAATGCCACCTAAATCGCCATTGGTTCTGCCGCTGAGATAGATATTGCCAGCTTGATCAACGACCACGTTAGTGGCGTAATCTTGACCAGTCGTCCCGAACTGTTGAATCCAGACTTGATTGCCATTCGAGTCATACTTAGCAATCCAGGGATCATAGAAACCAGCATTGACATTGATGCCACCTAAATCGCCGTTGGTCGTGCCGGTGAGATAGAGATGGCCGGTGTTATCTAACGCCACGCTTGCGGAGAAGTCAAAAGGTCCAAAACTGGTCTTATTACTGCCGCCGAACCGTTGAACCCACAATACATTGCCTTCTGGATCATATTTAGACACCCAAGCGTCTTCCGGAACAACCCGGGATGGTCGGCCCGATCCCGTGAGGTAGATATTACCGCTCTCATCCACAACCACCCTTGCGGGGGTATCCTCCTGATTCTGTTCAAACTCTTCAACACCTACGTCAACCTCTTGAACCCACAATCGCTTGCCATTTAAGTCATACTTGGCAAGCCAAACGCGATCACTCCCAGGCTCTCTTTCGGCTTCAGGAACAATGGATAAACCGCTATTGGTTCCGGTCACATAGATATGGCCTAACGGATCAAAAGTAATGCTGCTAACGAAGGAATAATCACTTGTAGGCAACTGGTCTTGCCACAGTAGATTACCCATTGGGTCATATTTGGCAGTCCAAAACCAAGTGTTGGTACAAGGCCAACTCCTCCTCACCCAACCGCTGAATCTGTATTTCACGGGCAGTTCCGGCGAAATAGAAATTACCGGCAGTATCCAGGGTTATGCCAGAACCCCCACCCCAGGTACTTTCAATCTCCCGGGTCCATTCAAGGTTAAATGGTGGGATAATGGTAATGGCGAAATCCGTAGGCCCGATCGCCCCTCCATTGCCATCGGTTGCGGTAAACTGAAAGCGATCGCTCGTAGTATCGCTATTGTCGTGAGTGTAGCTGACTAATCCGGCATCGATATCCGCTTGGGTAAAGGTATTCCCAAGGGATAACACCATCTCGTTGAGTTGGAGACTACCATTCCCCGGCAGTACGTTAAGAGTGTAGACAATCGCATCTCCATCGGCATCAGCTCACTTGCAAGCTGAGTCTGTTGAGATAGGAACCGTTGCGCCTTCTTCCACATTCAAGCCATTATTATTGGCTGAAAATTGGGTCGGAATTCGGCAGGAGTTGCGCTATCCAGGCATCGTAGGACCCGGCATTGGTCCCGCCTAAATCCCCTAATGTCCATCCGGATAGGTGTATTTTACCGTCGGGGGCGATCGCCATGCCAAAGGCTTGATCTTGACCTTCGGAACCGAATTGCTTGACCCAGAGGCGATTTCCACTGCCATCGTATTTCGCCACCCAGGCATCGGACTCTCCGGCATTGCTGCTATTTTCCCAACTCCCCCAAGTGTTTCCTGTTAGGTAAATTGTGTCATCGGTATCAATCTGAATATCTAAGGCCCCATCTGAATTGGCGGTTCCCAGTTGTTGGGTCCAGAGGAGGTTGCCGGTAGGGTCATATTTGGCAATCCAGGCGTCCCAACTGCCTGCACTGCTTTCTCCCAAGATGCTTTCAGTCCATCCGGTGAGGTAAACGTTGCCGGTACTATCGACTGCGTTGGCGATCGCTTTGTCTTCGGTTTCGGTGCCAAATTGTCTCACCCACAACTGCTGTCCGTTGCTGTCATATTTGGCAATCCAAGCGTCTTCATTTCCAGCATTGGCAGCGCCTAAACTGCCGGTCGTATATCCGCTGACGTAGAGATTTCCAGCACTATCAGCATTCACCTCTGTGGTGTTTTCAGTGCCAATAGTACCTAACTGCTGCACCCAGAGGGGATTGCCACTGCTGTCATATTTGCCGAACCAGGCATCGGATTCTCCGGCATTCACTCCACCTACATCGCCCCAAGTGTCTCCACCTAGATACAGAGTACCCGCGCTATCTGTAGCGATAGTCCGAGCATCATCGGTGGTCATGCTGCCGAATTGCTTGACCCAGATTTGGCTACCGTTGCTGTCATATTTGGCAACAACAGCTCATACCCTCCGGCACTGGTTTCCCCTAATGTGCCGGAGGTTGTACCCGTCACATAAAGGTTTCCGGCGCTGTCTGTGGTGAAGCTATAGGCGCGATCGTCGTTGGCGCTGCCGAGTTGCTGAGTCCACAAGGGATTGCCACTGCTGTCATATTTGGCCCACCAAATATCCCAGTCTCCTTGAGGAGTTCCCCCTAATCCGCCTTGGGTTTGTCCGCCAAGGTAGAGGTTGCCGAGGGGGTCTGCGGTGATGGCGTATGCGCGATCGTCGCTGGTTGTGCCGACTTGTTTTATCCAGTTGGGGCTATAGTTAGTCCCGGTATGTACTCTGAGTTGCTCGATCGCGATGAATTTTCCCTGAAATCTAGCATGAGATACCTCAGTTCTTCTTTCCTGAATGTCTTGAGTTGATCTGGGGATTGGCGAGTTCTCCTCTGGGATTCATGACTGGAATTCCCCGGTTAGAAGGCATGAACGCCGTTACGGGTGAGGCAATTAATGCATTGCCCCACTTCTAGAATGGGTTAGTCAAAATTCCTAAACAGACTAATGGAAAAGGGATTAAGTCTGAATGGGGAGAAGGGCCAATCCAATCAGGATGCCAATGGCATGAAGAAAGCGATCGCATTTGGGGAGAAATTGTTCCGGTCAAAATGCGATCGCCTCCTCGGATGACCCAAGTTAAGTCAAGGGAAGACAAAATACTCAGCAACCATCGTCTCGGGTGCTATTCCCTTGGCGATCGCCAGGATTTCATCTCCCAAGGCGATCGCAGTCCCACAATTGTCAGCAAAGAAATTGAGCAAATCAAAGGTTAATCCCTGACCTAACACAAACGAGTCTTCTCCCGGGGTAAAATCGGTAATGGTATCGGTCCCGAAACCTGCTTGCAGGACAAAGCGATCGCGTCCAGTACCGCCAGTTAAGGTATCATTCCCCAAATCGCCACTGAGGAAATCATCCCCGTCACTGCCATAGAGCAAGTCATCATCCTTGCCGCCATACAAGGTATCATTGCCACTGCCGCCAATCAGGGTATCATTACCGGCGTTGCCTTCTAACCAATCATCCCCGGCACCCGCACAGAGAAAGTCGCGATCGCCTTCAGGACCGAGGGGGACATCGCTGCCGATGCCGCCTCGGATGGTATCGTTGCCATCCCCACCATAGAGGGTATCATCGCCTAAGTCTCCAAATAAGAGGTCGTCTCCAGCGGACCCGCACAGGATATCATTATCTTTGCCGCCATGAATGGTATCGTTACCATTACCTCCATGCAGGGTATCATCCCCTTGATTGCCGTTGATGAAGTCATTGCCATCCCCGCCATAAATCAAGTCTCGTCCCCCAATATCGGGGACATTGGGATCGCTGGTACCGCCGAATAAACTATCATCTCCCTGATCTCCCATGAGGATATCGTTCCCAAGGTCCCCATAAATCAGGTCGTTATCTTTGCCGCCATAGGCGATATCATCATCTTTGCCACTGTAGATGGTATCGTTGCCTTCGTTGCCATTGATCAGATCATTGCCTCGGTTTCCGAAGATTAAATCGCGATCGCCATCAGGACCGATGGGGGTTTCGCTGCCATTTCCTCCGAGAATGGTGTCATTGCCGAGGTCACCATACAAGATATCGTTATCTAGGTTACCAAAGATTAGATCATCGTCTTTGCCGCCGTGGATGATATCATTGGCTCGACCACCATAGAGGGTATCGTTGCCTTCGTTACCGTTAATGAAATCATTGCCTTTGCCGCCTTCGATGCGATCGCGATCGATGCCAGGACCTACCGGGTACTCGCTGCCAACGCCTCCCAGCATATAATCATCGCCGGTATCGCCATACAGCACATCGGTACCGCCTTTCCCCCAGAGAAAATCATGTCCGGCAAATCCTAATATCCCTTCGTGGCGATCGTCCCCGAAGATGACATCATTTTCCTCGGTTCCAAATAGGAAGATTTCCACCGGGGGTCGCTCTTGGGGTCCATAAAAGATAATTTCTGGCGGGGGTGGAACGGGACATTTACACCCACTGCTTTGCGAGGGGTCGAGAGGGACGGGGTTACAAGTGTTTGTGCTGCTGGTATGCGGTACTCCATCGGGGGAATTTGTGGTGGGATTCTCAGATTCTGGGCGATCGGTATCAGGATTAGTTCCGCCATCGGTTCCACCTGTATCAGGATTAGTTCCACCATCAGTTCCACCTGTATCAGGATTAGTTCCACCATCAGTTCCACCTGTATCAGGATTAGTTCCACCATCGGTTCCACCTGTATCAGGATTAGTTCCACCATCGAGTTCCACCATCGGTTCCACCTGTATCAGGATTAGTTCCACCATCGGTTCCACCTGTATCAGGATTAGTTCCGCCATCGGTTCCGCTATCGGTTCCACCTGTATCAGGATTAGTTCCGCCATCGGTTCCGCTATCGGTTCCACCTGTATCAGGATTAGTTCCGCCATCGGTTCCACCATCGGTTCCACCATCGGTTCCACCTGTATCAGGATTAGTTCCGCCATCGGTTCCGCCATCGGTTCCGCCATCGGTTCCACCATCGGTTCCACCTGTATCAGGATTAGTTCCGCCATCGGTTCCGCCATCGGTTCCACCATCGGTTCCACCTGTATCAGGATTAGTTCCGCCATCGGTTCCGCCATCGGTTCCGCCATCGGTTCCGCCATCGGTTCCACCTGTATCAGGATTAGTTCCGCCATCGGTTCCGCCATCGGTTCCACCTGTATCAGGATTAGTTCCGCCATCGGTTCCGCCTGTTCACCATGTTCCACCTGTATTACCGCCACCTGTATTACCGCCACCTGTATTACCGCCACCTGTATTACCGCCACCTGGATTACCGCCGCCACCGTTAGGCGGTTGAATGGTTAAATCAAAGGTGTCGGTAATGCTTGCACCGGATTTATCGGTAGCGGTGACAATAATCGTGAGAGTTCCGATATCGGTTCCTGCTGGAGTGCCGGTGAAGGTGCCGTCATCATTGAAGGTTAACCAATTGGGAAGAGGGTCTCCATTCGAGAGGGTAACGGTATAGGTTAAGCTGTCATTGTAGATAATATCAGCATCATCAAAGGTATTTTCTGGGATGGGAAAGGTAAAGTTGGTTCCCGGAGTGGTGGTTTGATTTTCCAGGGGATTGACGAGGATGGGGGGAGCGTTAATGTTTAAATTAACGGTGGAGGGAGTTTCGGCATAGTCGGTGCCGTCGAATCCATTCCAATTGAAACTCACCGGACCATTGAAGTTTTCAGCAGGGACAAAGGAGAGTTTTTCAATATCAATTAGGGAAATTTCCAGGGGATTTTCTGGGGTAATTTGGATGGGATTTCCATCGAGAAATAGGGTTCCGTTGGTCGGAAGAGAGGTAATTGAAATTTTCTGGAGGGTATTCCCATCACTGTCTGTAAATTGAGTGGTAAAATACTCGGGGTTAAAGAAAAAGGGAGTATCTTTTGTGCCGGTTTGATTGATGGGTGCTAAGGTGGGCGGGGTATTGATGTTGACCGCAAAGGTGCCGAGGATACCTGGGTCGATCGCATTGCCGGTGGTATCGGTGACTTGGTTTTCTAGCAACGTCACCGTATAAGTGCCGTTATCGCTCGGATCCCAACTGTCCCCGGGAGGGGTGATGTGGTAGGTGACGTTGATACTATTAAAATTGCCGGTGTGATTGGGGGTCTCTATTTTTGTGACCTGGAGACTTTCGTTATTGAGTCCCGTGACCATAATATCCCCCATATCCAGGGTACTCCAGTCGATCGCCCGGTTATCGGTAAAGGTGACGGTGAAACTGTAGGTTGTTCCACCTGCAAGGGTCACATCTTCGGCAATAAAGTTTTCAAAGCTAGGGAAAATCCAGTCCGTCGGTCCCGGAGACCCGATATCTAACCCGCTATTGTTGCCATCTAAGGTACTCTCGTAAGCTTTGGCGACCACTTCCGTGGGTTCACCGGGTTGACCGATCGCACTGGTTAACCACTTGCTACCATCATTGTTGGCTGTTGTCAATTCCTCTTCTTCCCCAAAAGTGAGAGGTTTTAAAAACAAGGAAGCGCCAGGGGAGGGAGTGGGCCATAATCCCGTTGTGTTATATGCTACCTCATCAATGGCGGTGGAGAACCCCAGGGTATAGCTACCAAAACTGGGCCATAACCCGATGCGATCGCTAATGTTGCCCAATTCAGACCAGTTACTCACTGGAATCAGGGCAATATTCCCTGTATCCCACGCCGCCTTAAACGACTCCGTAAGCAGGTTGTCATTAAACAAAATTCCCGTTTGACCCGGTGCAATCTCACCCCCAGCAATATTTGTCGCAGGTAGGTTTGCACCGGCATTGGCAAAGACAAAACCAGTTAAATCCAGGGTTTGATCCGTCGGATTGTAAATCTCCACCCACTCCCAGTCCGGTTCGTCACTGACGGGATGGTACATAATTTCCGTAATCACCGGGAGCACCTGTTTCTCATAAGCACCGATATCGATCGCTGTGCCTACCTCGCGCTGGAATCCGGTGCCGCGTTGGTCTGTGACTACTAAATTAGTGGTAACATTAGGATTGCCCAAATTAATCGCTGGAGACCCAACAATTAGAGCATGAGTTAAGGGAGACCCGGGAGGTGCATCATTGAGTGCTAAAGTCGGATTGATGACATCGGTAATCTCAATCCCACCGAGGAAGTCAAAGCTGTAATTTGCATCCGCATTTAAGTTGGGGATGCCCGTAAAATCGCCGATCAGGTTATACTCTGCCTGGTTAACCCTACCCGAAATATCCTGGTGGACAGCATCCGACGGGCTATTATCGGTGTTACCGGCAACCAGGGTATGGCTGAGATTGAGGGTAGATCTGACCGCTGCCATGATGCCGCCCCCGTCGCCGGTATCATTGCCATCACTATCAGCAACATTCAAGGCGATCGTGCTGTGATTAACGGTTAGATTTCTTGTGTTGTAGATCCCTCCCCCATTACTCTCGGCCTGGTTGCTGGAAATCGTACTATTGGAAATGACCGCAGTGCTATCATTTCGGATTCCTCCCCCTTCATCCTGAGCGAAGTTGTTGGAAATGCTACTCTCAATAACCGTCAGAGTCCCATCATTCTTAATGCCTCCACCGTCGTCCTCAGCCTGGTTGCCAGTGAGGGTAACCTGCTTCAGGGTCAAAGTTCCCTCATTATAAATCCCGCCCCCATCCTCTCCATTGTCTTGGGCGGTAACATTGGCCAACCCATTTCTAATCGTGAGATTATTTAAAGTGAGGTTAGCAGCGGCCCCGACATGGAAAATCCGGAAACCGGGTTCGTTCTGATCTCCGAATGATTTCAGCGCCGTTGCCATTAATCGTTAGACTACCCTGTCTCAATTGAAGGTAACCCGTTGGCACCGAGGATATCATTATTAATTTCGGTGAGGGTATAGGTACCCGCTTCTAAATTGATAATATTGTCTTGCTCATCCAGATTCGCTGCTGTAATTGCAGCAATCAGTTCGGTGACATTACTCACGTTCACTGGAGTGGGTTCTGGGAGTAAGGCGTTATAGGTAGCGATCGCCTCGGACTGGAAGGGCAAGGGGGCCTCAATGTTTCCCGTCCTCACTTCTAGGGTCCAGTTGCCGTTCAATTCAGCACTGCCGGTTAAATCATCGGAGGCGGCAATATCTGCACCCGTCAACTCCGCGAGTTTTTGCAGGAAGGTAATCCCTGTATCCGAGGTCCCGACATGACATCCATAGAGTAAGATATCAGCCCCCTCACTGAGGGCCGCCCGCAGGATCTGCCATTGGGGAAGATAGGCATCCAGAGTCTCGGCATCCAGTTGCGTTGTGCCGAGTTGGACCCTGCCGGAACTCCCATGAGAGACTAAATGAATGCTGTCGATGCCGGTTCGACCCGCGATCGCCTCAATGATTTGGTCGATGCCATCGCGATCGCTATCCAGCACGATCGCCTCTGTATTCGGTCCCAGAGCATCCAATAGGGTTGGTTGCTCAGAAACCCCTGAATCGATAAAAACCAGGGTGCGGGACTCGGTTACAGGAGGGGTTGCCTGGATCGGAGGTTCTTCACTAGGACCTAGACCATGATACCGTTTGGAAATCCTGGACAAGAGGTTGATTGGTTGTGATTGTGGGTAGTTCATTGGAAATACATCCCCGGTAGATATGTGTTGACAATCAGATAGAACACCCAACCTCCGTATTATCACTAGAGGCTGGGTTCTTGGTAAATCAAGGCTTGATAATTTTGCTGGAAGAAAGAAAAAAGTAGATCACCCTGGATACGATCTAGTATAGTCCGTAGATACACGGGGATGGGTTGCACCCCTCAATTTAATCTCTGATGGGTCCTCTCCCACCAATATTTTGGGGTGCAAAGGGGTTCTCGCCGGATTGATCTAGGGCTGGGCAAACGGGTTTACCAGGTCCTGGGCGGATGATTACGGATCCAACATAAAATAAAAGCAACGCCCTCGGGAACTTTGAAGCATGGCCCTGGGGCGGAAAGGATTGGGGGCTAAACGGGGATTGATCCGTGCCACAATCCGAGCGATCGCCGAGTCAACGGCAATCCCGTCTATTAGAATCAGGAGACTCTCTCACTCACCGATGAAACCCTATCAACAAATTCCCATTCTCGACTGTGGCGAACCCTTGGTGGCGATTCCTGGGGATCAGTTTGCCCTCGTGTTGCCTCATCCTTATGAACTGTTGGGCGCACCCTACTCAGGGCGATCGCCGTTTTATCTGCGCCAAGGGGTACTGACGGGTTTAATCCAAGCACAAACCTACCTCCAGCAGCAATATCCCCAGTGGCAGATTTCAATTTTTGATGCCTATCGGCCTATTGCCGTGCAGCAGTTTATGGTAGACTATGCCTTCATGGAACAGGTGCGATCGCAAGGATTAGACCCGGGGAAATTAAGCCCCTCTGAGCGCCAAGAAATTTTAGGGCAAGTATATCAATTTTGGGCGGTTCCCAGTCTGGACCCCGCCACCCCTCCGCCTCATGCCACAGGTGCTGCTGTGGATGTCACCTTAGTAGAGGAGGGGGGTATCGCTGTGGAGATGGGTTCCCCGATTGATGAAATCTCACCGCGATCGCATCCTGACTATTTTGCCGAAAGCAGCAGTCAGACTGACCAAGACGTATCACAACCATCGCCAAATTTTGGCCCAAGCAATGCAACAAGCTGGATTTGCTCAACATCCCAATGAATGGTGGCATTTCTGTAAAGGGGACCAAATGTGGGCCTGGTTAACTCACCAGGGGACTGCTATTTATGGCAGAGTGGAGTAAACTCAACCCCTCTATTGATAAGAGGGGCAATTCGTAAATTGCTCCTCCTATCAATTCCAGAAACGACTGAAGTCGTTACTACAAACTTTATCCTCCATCTAGGGGTACGGCTTTTTCTATACTCCAAATATGCCCAAAGGGATGGAGGGGATTGAGGGTATAACGCGGATCGAACTCAAGGGATTGATACAACTCCTCAGTGGGACGGAATAAAAACAGGGAGGATGAGGGTTCGGTAATTTCCACGCCATCGCTGTTAGGGAGAAGAAGAAAGCGCACATCGGGATTGAGTTTATAACTCAAGGCAATCAGACGACTGAGGCGATCGCGACTCCCGATTACCACAGGGTTTTGCCCTTGATTGACCAGTTGGGCGACTTCCACATCATAATAACAACTATATTTATGCCACCAGGTTTCCGCAGAGGCACTCACGACACAAGAGACAATACCGACCCCCAGCAATGCCACATAGGCAAATTGCCAGAATCGACGCTGGAGATTTCTGCCAGTATCGAGACGGAGGCGACTGGCGAATAGATAGGCAACCGCCAATTGCAGGGCTAAATAGGAGGGTAAAAGATAGCGAGCAATCCCCGACCTCTGCCCCCCGGAAATCACATCATAGAGCATCAAAAACAAGCCATTAGCGGCAATGGATGTGAGCAGAAACCCCCCGACGAATTTCGGGGTTTTGCGAACCGTCACCCACAAGGCATATCCGACGAACAGGAAAATCGGGATGACTGCATATCCCCAGAGATTTCCCCAAGCCAAGGGGGTGAAATCTTGGCCTAATTCTACATCAAAAAACCGCAGCGGATAGACGCTATGAAGGTCAAAAAAGACTGAACTCAAATTGACGATCCACCGTTTTGCCAGCCCATCCAGAGGCGTGTCTCGCCCCAACCATCCCCCCAGTCGGCTGTTATTATCAAAATAAATCACAATCCAGGGAATCAAGGTAGCAAAACCAATTCCGGAAGCAATCAGATAGGATTTAAAGGATTGAGTCCATTTCCATTTTTCCTGCAATCCCACATACAATCCATGTCCGAAAAAGACTAATCCTGAAATCAGGTGGGAATAGAAGCCTAAGACAACGGTTCCGGCATAAATGGCCCAACTGCTTCGGGTATTCAAGCGCAGCGATCGCAACAAGGCTAAACCGGAAACTAAGGTAACCACAGTCCATAAACTATATTGTCTCGCTTCTTGAGCATAGAGCAAATGTAAGGGAGAAACTGCCACCAAGGACAGGGCAATCCAGCCGACCATTGGGGCAGCAAATAGCTCTAAACTGAGGAAGTAAAGGGCGGGAAATGCCAATAAGCTCAAAATTGCTGCAACGCTACGAGTCACGGTGATGGAGTTGCCAAATAGTTCCATCCAGAGGCGGGTTAAGAGGTAATAAATGGGAGCGTGTTCAGCATTTTTAGCCAAGGCATTGAGGGTATCTCCCCACCCCCGTTCGGGGGAGAGGCTTTGAAACTCGTGCAACTGGGCGATCGTCAGCAGTTCCCCGGTGGGAAGTTGCTCATAAAAGTTGGATTTTCGGTATCCTGCCACTCGCAAAGAGGTATGAACTTCATCAACCCAGTAAATTTTTTGGTCTAAATTATAAAACCTTAAAAAGATACCGATCGCGAGAACTAATGCCACCAATACCCGTAAACTATTCCAATAAAGTTGGGGAGTTTTCATCCTTAATTCTGCTTGTTTAAAATACAATCCGCTGATAATACAGCAAACTCAGGGGTTTCAAACCCCGAACACTGGGTCATTAGCGTGGCGATCGCCGGTTGAATGCCCGCTTCCAGATTGGCGATCGCCTCCTGGGTGACGGCATAGGGGTTTAACCACCGATTGTAAGATAAATACCCCGGAGTAAACGCCCCTTTTTCAATCAACCACCAATCCACCCCATTTTCTTGCAAAAAGGCCACAACATCCCCAATATTGGGACTATACTGTGCTTGAATCATCCGCTGGAGGCGATTTCTAAACGGTTCATAGTAACCCCAATGATAGGGAATGGCATATTCTCGGGCAGCCAAAACCGAACGATTAGCAAAGGTGGGTAAATTATTAGCTTCTTCTGCTAGGGAAGCGATTAAAATATCTGGGGGTTTTTGTTGTAAGAAGGCGTAAAGTTCAGGTTGTTCTCCCTGTTCATAAGAAGTCCAGGGAAAATTGTTCATCGCCAACTGGGGATAAAATAGAAAGGCGATCGCCAACAGCGCAGAAATGATTCCTGCGGTGATTTTTTTAGGAACCGATTGTCCCCATCTCCAGAGGGCATCGAGTAGAATGGTAATGGCGATCGCAGCCGACCATGCCATCACCATTCGTAAACTATGCTGGGTATAGCGACTCGGCAAATGGAGTTTAAACAGCAATCCATGCGCCGCAAAAAACATCAAAAAAGCAGCAATGACAATCTCTAATAAAATTCGGATGCGAGAGGAAACCGAGGGAACTAAAGTAAATACTGTAGGAAATTTGAGCAAAATTGGCAACAAAAAGCCGAAAGCCATGAACACCGGAGTTAAAATAGCAGACAGGGCAATCCCACTTCTTCCATGAAACCAAAACGCCCAAGCATCATCAATGAAAAATTCGCTTCTTCCTCCCGGTAAAAATTCCGGCAGTTGTCGCGCTTGCAAAGCCGAAATCGTCGGACCAAATTCTGAGCTAGTTAGGGCATAAATCAATAATATTAATCCAGCAATAGCTAGATTAATCCCCAGAAATTTAATATTCTGACGGTTCAAATTAATTCCGAATTTTGCCAACCTTTCCACTCTATCCCTTGTAAAATTAAAATTCCGGCAATAATCAACACATATTGGGGATAGAAGAGTCCTAGTATGGCAATAAATATCCCGGTAAAAACAACATTTTTCTGTAAAAAATAATACAAAATTGGCAAAAACAAGGGATAGACAAAGGCTTTCGGCGTAGCAGAAATCAGCCCATCTTGCATCCACAAACTTTGATTGAGTAATAAAGATGCTACAAACCCGGCAAATGGCACGGGAAACAACTCCATCGTGACTCCAAAACAAAAAGTAGTGGTGATTAAACCCAACAGAGGAGGCAACAGTTTACTCAGCAACAAGGGGGCAATTCCCACCGCTGCCATAAACTGATACAACAGTGCATAACCGGCAGGTGCAACAGATTGAAAATAATCTGCAATTAAATCATTGGGGAATAACCCCGGATCCAAAAAGCGCTGCATCCAAAAAACGTGCTGCCGCGCATCATCTTGCACCACTAAATCAGCACTAAATGCTTGCTGAAGTCCCCCAATTCCATAGATAGCGGCGAACGTCAAGCTCAAACTGAACCAAAAAATTACCGCTGATTTAGGGGTAGAGGGTGCAGGTGCCATGCAAAAGCGATGCAGGCGGTTACTCAAGGGAATGGAAACAGAAGTGGGAGAGGACAAGGGTTTAAATCGGGGGGAAGGATTAATTTAAAATTCTAACCGATCGCCGGGAACAGGGGAAGCATCAGTCACCTCCCACCCCCTAGAAATGATAAAATTGAGTAAATTTCCCGACAACATTGGTCATGTAAACTTCATTGGGTTACCCTAACCATGAATACCACCCTAGCGGTCCCTGAAATTTCCCCATTGGTCCTGCAAATGTCTCCGGCGATCGAGATGACAGACGAGCAATTTTTCGATTTTTGCCAACAAAACCGAGACTATCGAATTGAACGCACCGCTCAAGGAGAAGTGATTATCATGCCCCCCACCGGGTCAGAAACCGGAAACCGCAATTTTGATTTAATTGTCCAACTCGGACTCTGGACTCGACAAAACAAAACTGGAATTGGATTTGATTCTTCCACCGGCTTTACCCTTCCCAATGGCTCTATAAAATCCTCGGATGCAGCTTGGATAAAACTAGAAAAATGGAACCGCCTCACCCCAGAACAACAACAAAAATTTGCTCCGATATGTCCGGATTTTGTCGTAGAACTCCGGTCCCCCAGTGACAACTTGAAACGCCTGCAAGATAAACTACAAGACTATATTGAGCAGGGAACATTACTCGGGTGGCTAATTGACCGCAAACACCAGCAAGTTTATATTTATCGTCCCAACCAACCTGTAGACTGTTTGACCCAACCCACCACCTTAAGCGAAGAGTCCCTTTTACCGGGATTTGTCTTAGATTTATCCACCATTTGGTAATCCAATTTAATGAATTTTCCTCTAAATTTTCCTGAAAACATCGCATGGAGTAGGAGGTTACCAGAGTTGAATGTTCCAAATTAAAGCCGGTGGATTGAGCCTCGATTTGGAAGTCAAATTTTTCTCGCTTTTGATTGGACAATTTGCCCTGGAGTATGTTAGAAATAAGTCAAGAGAGATTTCAATTTAAAATTCAGCGTTTGCCCCTAAAACCCTGTAAACTTTCATCGGATAATGATTCATTATGACTATTAGCACGGAATCGGTTACCTCCCTGCCCGATCATACCCAACTACCCTGTGAGGATGGCACCTTTGTGCAGAACTTTCAAGAACACCCACAAAGCATCCTCTTGACTGATTCGATTCTTCCGGTTCTGGATGCCAAACATCCCGATGGAAATTACTGCATCGGTCAAGATAGCGGCATTTACTGGCGAATCACCGACCCACCCCTGAAAGGTGCGAAAGCGCCGGATTGGTTCTATGTTCCCAATGTTCCTCCCACCTTGGACGGACAACCGAGACGGTCCTATGTCTTGTGGCAAGAAGTTATTCCCCCCCAAATTGTCATTGAATTTGTTTCGGGGAATGGTGCCGAAGAACGAGATAAAACCCCTTGGGAAGGCAAATTTTGGATCTATGAAACCGTGATTCGACCCGCCTACTATGCGATTTATGAAGTTCAAAAAGCCAGTGTGGAAGTCTATGGTCTCACCATCAGTCGCTATGAGTTAATTCCAGCCAATGAACGGGGTCATTTTCCCATTCCAGAACTGGGGGTGGAACTAGGAATTTGGTCGGGATTGTATGGCAACATGGACCTTCCTTGGTTACGCTGGTGGGACAGTCAAGGAAATTTGCTGTTATCCGGTCACGAACAGGGCCGAACAGGAACGCCAACGGACTGAACAGGAACGCCAACGGACTGAACAAGAACGTCAACGGGCCGATCGCCTTGCCGCCCGATTGCGGGAGTTGGGGGTTGACCCGGAGGAATTAGCTGATTAACGGGTTCCTAGACGGTAAAAAACTCAGGGTTAGGGTGTCGATTTGGACATCCTAACTCTCCTAATTTAGTCATTAAATAAACAGGAAAAAATATGGCAGCAGTTGATGAAAAAAGTATGGTTCCCACTGTCCTCGTGGGCGTGGGCGGAACGGGACATGAAGTGCTTTCCAGAGTCCGGCGTTTAGTGGAGGAAACTTACGGAAGTTTAGCGAATTTTCCGTTAATTAGCTTTCTGGTTATAGACACGGATAAAGAATATAAGGTCAGCAGTTCGGTGGCAGCGGGTTCGGCCTTTAAAGACCATGAAAAATACTGGGCCAGTGTCAGTGGGCGGCAGGTGCGGGATATGATGTCGAATATGCAGAATTATCCCTGGATTGAACGCTGGTTTCCCACGGAATTGGAACGGAATATTAGTGCTATTGAAGCAGGGGCGGGACAAATTCGGGGCTGTGGTCGGTTTGCGTTTTTCTGCAACTATCACGGGATTCAGAAAGCCTTTGAACGGTCTTGCGATCGCATTAAAGGTCACGAGAATTATATGCTCGATCGCTACGGTATCAAAGTCGTGACTTCGGGCATTAATGTGTTTGTAATCGGGTCTCTCTCTGGGGGGACTGGCAGTGGAATGTTGATTGATATCGGTTATTGTATCAATCATTGGCTGAAAGGACAAGGGAGCCGATGGTAACGGCGATCGCCCCGTTGCCTGCTGCCTTTGCTACCATTAACGTGGGCGATCGCGTCCTCGCCAATGGATATGCTGCCATGATGGAATTGAGCTATTTTTCCGACTATCGCACGGAATATTTAGCCCAATATAGTGCCAGCTTACTCGACGAAGTGCGATCGAATCGTGCCCCCTTTGATTTCACCTATCTAGTCGGCACAAAAAATGGCGACAGTGAATTCACCCTCGACCAAATTCGCGAACTAATTTCTCAAAATATCTTTCTGGATTTAACCTCCGACTTCGCCCCTCATAAGCGCTCAATTCGAGATAATATCAAAGGCGCTTGGGACAAGCAGACCCCGGTGGACGAGGGTATCCCAAAAACTTCATGAGTTTTGGACTCTCCACCATTGAAATTCCCATTGCCCA
Source organism: uncultured cyanobacterium (assembly GCA_963821735.1). Classification (GTDB taxonomy): domain Bacteria; phylum Cyanobacteriota; class Cyanobacteriia; order Cyanobacteriales; family Laspinemataceae; genus Laspinema. The sequence continues at coordinate 34,573 of CAWGFK010000025.1, read as the reverse complement.
AATTAGAACCTCCTTATCCAATCGCCTTGCTGCCGACTTTGTAAGCTGGTGGTTAAACGAAAGTGTTCTTTTACCGCCGCAAACCTTTGAGTTAGTGCAGAATGATATCCTTAAACGGATGCGCCTCACCGATATGGAGTTACTCACGGATTTAGGCGCAGCGGGAGATAAATCTTATGTAGCAGAAATCTCCAGTTTTGTCAATAGTATCCGCAGTGAAATTTCCCGAGAAAATCTCCTCCAATGTACCCAACAAGGGGTAATGGGAGTTGCGGGAACTGAAAAGGGCAAAATCCTCCAATTTGGAGAGTTTTTACAGGAAAAAGTGGAGGAATACCGGGCCAATCATCTGCGAGAACTGAGTCCCGATGAACGATTGCATGGGGATTTCTTGCAAAAAATGTATGATAATCGCAATCGCATCATCCAACAAGGACGCCAAGCCTTAGAAGAGGAATTTTATCGGATTATTGAGGACCGCAATCGGGGGCCAAAATTTGCAGAAATCTTTCTGGTTACGGTGCGTCAAGTCTTCGAGAATGCCGTAGAAAAGTTTCGGCGAGAAGGGGAGAAAGTCTGGCAACCCAATGAAGAAAACCGCCGCAAACAGTATGAGGATGCCTTGCAAGATATCGGCCATTTTAAAGATAAATTTGGCTTAACCAAACAGGCCAAAATGGAGGAGTATGCAGAAAAGGGATTAGCGGGTTTAGAAGGGAGCTTAATTGCCACCATTCAGCGCAAAACGCGGTTTTTGGGATTGGATACCATCGCCCGGTTACAGGAGCATTTAGATGAGTTAGAGCGCCGATTGGCCCGATGGACTCAGAAGATGCGCCAAACTCGCGATACCTTCGCCCATGAAGCGGATTCCCAAGCGGATAGTGCCGATGCGTTAACGATTAATGGGATTAAATTATACGATCGCCAAGAACTGAATCAACTCTATCAAGACTTGATTGAACAATATGCCAGTTCCACCGAAGGCAGCAAGACTCGCTATCAAACCGGACTCGATGGACTCTGTAGTAATTTATCCAGTCAAGTCCTCGCCGATAGCAGTCCATTGTGGAAACAAAACCGGGCAGCAGGGGAAACTATGCGCCTGTTTGATGTGCAACAATTAGCGGAAGTTCAGGAAGAGGATTTCCAAGGGATTATATGCCGAAAAAAGTCGCAGTATTATCAATTTAGCCCCGAATAGCAGTCGGATTAAACGGGAACTGGCAGCTTGCGATCGCCTGTTCAAAGTGTTTAATAATGATGCCGCTGAAATCCGCAATCAATTGGCGATCGCCTACAGTAAATCCAAACCCGTTATCCTCCTCAATCCTGCCGTAATGACAGGACGAGATGCCGGATTTACCCCCGCTACAAATACCAAAGTTGCAGTAGTCGGAGGGCGAACTCCCACGGACCCGGCTGCCATTAAACTCCTCCCCTTATTAGAGGAACGAGTTGGCAGTTCCGATGCGGTGACTCCATTAGGAGAAGAAGAACGACATCGGGTCGTATTCGTGCAAGAAATGGGGGGATTTTCCTTACGCTGTATTGATGGAATGCAGGAATTGCGCCACTCCTATCAAGACTGGAAAGGACAAACCATTGAAGCAAAACGCGCCCAATTAAAAGGAGAAAGCAAAGACCCCCCGATTCCGGTTCATATCCAAAAAGAACCGCCATTTTGGGATATTTTTCCCGAAAATCCGGCAGTATATCAATTGGTTGTGTTAGGGCGTGTCTTTGAATGTTTTACGCATCGAAGAAAATCGCCAAACGAAAGAAAATCTAGTCCGTTATACCCGCCAAACCTCCATCGGGAGTGAAAATGTGGAGATATCTGCCACTTGGGAAGAAGCGGTACAAGTGCTAGAAGTCAATCAATGCCGAGGCGATCGCGAGGAAATTCAGCGCCAAGTTACCGCCAAAATCAACGCCGCTGAAACGGCAACCCAAAAGCGGGAATTGTATCAACATTTGATGGAGTATTTAGGGGAACGACAAACGGAACTGGAGAAAGAAGGCGGCAAAGATAGCTTGATTTATAAGCGAGAAGCCAAAATCATCCAACAGGCGATCGAAACCCATCAATTGCATCTCGCTGCTGCTGCATCTCCCGTCCCCCCAGCAACCGCCCCCACCGCCGTTGCCACCCCCACCGATGCACCCCCACAAACCCATGTATTCTGCACCAAATGCGGCACTAAAAACCCGGCTAATTCTAAGTTTTGTTTTAAGTGTGGCAATCAATTAGTGTCTTTGAGTTAACAATTACAAACTGATTCAAGTTACCCGATAAAAAAGCCCGCAAATGCGGGCTTTTTAGTCATCTAAGAATTGCATAGAGTCAAGGCTGAAGAAACTCCTACATGACTTTCCATTGCTGGCGCAGTAAAGAAACAAAAGTATTGTATCCTTGAGAATTCCCTGGGGAGTCGGGAATAAAATATTGGGGAAATTCTTTGTAACAGCGCCATTGTTCATGGGGTTTCATCCGTAAATATAAGACTCGCCCCATTGTGCCATCGGGTTTCCATGTCATTTCGCCTCGGTTAGGTAAGGACATAATTTTTTCTCCATTTCTATTGAAAAATCGAGATTTATGCGGGTCTATTATGGCAAGTTTTAGTCATAAATTTGTGACTATCACTACCATTTTTACCCTAAAAAGCGGATATTTTTTCCGACTCAACAGCAGATATTGATGTTCCCATTTTAGCCGATCGCCCGTTTCCGTCAATCCTCACGCCAGACAACTGCGGTACAATACCTGTAGACCTATTGTTTTTGGAATGTGATGATGATTCCTACGGCTAAACGGTTTACGATTCAGGAATATCACCGACTCACGGAATTGGGCTTTTTCCAGGAGGGCGATCGCGTTGAACTGATTCAAGGAGACATTCTTCAGATGGCAGCTAAAGGGACCGCCCACTCAGTTTGCAGCACGTTTTTACAGCAAGAGTTATTCACCCGGTTAGGGAAAAGAGTGACTCTACGAAGTCAAGAACCGATTATTCTGGATGATCATAGCGAACCCGAACCGGATCTAGTCCTGGCAAGAAATCGTTCTGATAAATATCTAGTGTCACATCCCACCCCAGAGGATGTCATCCTGGTGATTGAAATTGCTGATTCTTCTTTACGTTATGATCGCGAGGTGAAATTGCCTCTGTATGCCAAGTCAGGAATTGCTGACTATTGGATTTTTAATTTAGTGAACAATACCCTGGAATGCTACAGCGAACCCTATCAGGATAATCGGGAAAGTTTTGGCTATCGTCAGCGCCGAATTGTTTTGCCCAATGAACAGGTTCCTTTGCCTGGGTTTTCAGATATATTATTGGATTTGGCTGAAATATTTCCCCCTCAAAGTTAGGTTAGAAAATGATTTTGATAGACTAGCCTGCGGAGGCAGGCTTTGTCCGTATAGCCCCACCCTTTAGGGTGCGGGTTTTCAGATATATTATTGGATTTGGCTGAAATATTTCCCCCTCAAAGTTAGGTTAGAAAATGATTTTAATAAAGTAGCCTGCGGAGGCAGGCTTTGTCCGTATAGCCCCACCCTTTAGGGTGCGGGTTTTTATGTTGAATACCGGATTCCGTATTATTCGGGAAGCCGTTGATAAGTTTCAGTTAATCTTTTCAGACGACTGCGAAGTTCCAAAGATAAATCTTCCGGTTGGTAACGCCAGGACCAATTCCCTTCGGGTTTACCTGGTGCATTCATGCGCGCGTCGTTGCCTAATCCTAAAACATCTTGGAGTTGAGCAATAGATTGATTGGCGATCGTACTCCATCCTAAGCGGATTAATTCCCAATGGATTTCTTTTTCTCCCGATTGCGGTTTATCTAAATAACGCCAGAGTTTTTCTTTCGCTTCTGCGGGCAGTTGTTGATACCATCCCACGGTGGTATCATTGTCATGGGTTCCTGGATAAACTACACAATTTTGATTCTTGTAGTTATGAGGCAGAAAATGCAGTTCTGGATGAGACTCAAAGGCAAATTGTAAAATTTTCATTCCGGGAAAATCGAAATGCTCTCGCAGTGCATCCACTTCTGGCGTAATCAGTCCCAAATCTTCAGCAATGATGGGCAATTTGCCTAATTTGTTGCCAATCACTTCAAAAAATTCTATTCCCGGTCCTTTTAACCATTGTCCATTTTTCGCCGTTTTTTCTCCTTTGGGAACAGCCCAAAATGCTTCAAATCCGCGAAAATGGTCAATTCGTAATAAATTTACGGCATCAAAGGTGGTTCTAAACCGCTCAACCCACCACTCGAATTCAGTTTCTTTTAATTTCTCCCAATTATAAACCGGATTTCCCCAAAGCTGCCCGGTTTCTGGGGCGAAATAATCGGGCGGAACTCCTGCCATTAGGGAGGTTTCTCCGGTTTCTTCGTCTAAATAAAATAGGTCAGAATTGGCCCAGACATCGGCGCTATCATGGGCGACATAAATGGGAATATCTCCGACAATTTGCACATTTTTGTCGTTGGCATACTGTTTTAAGGCTTGCCATTGTTGGTCAAATTCAAATTGCAAAAATTTATAAAAACTAATGCGATCGCTGAGTTTTTGGCGGACGGTTTCTAGGGCTTCTGGTTGATGTTTTCGGACTTCTATGGGTTCCCAGGAGTTCCAGGCAGCGCTATGATGTTTCTCTTTGAGGGCCATGAACAAGGCATAATTCTCAATCCAATAAGCGGTGCGATCGCAAAATTTTTCAAGTTGCTGATGCTGTTCAGCCGTGGCGTTGGTTTGAAACGTTTGATAGGCGGTTTCTAGCCACTTCATCTTGACCGGAATCACCTTCTCAAAGTCAACGTAACCCTTGGGAAATTCTGGAATTTGGGCTAAATCTTTCTCAGAAAGCAACCCTTTTTGTTGCAGATGTTCTGGACAAATCAACATCGGATTTCCGGCAAAAGCGGAATAAGACATATAGGGGGAATTGCCATACCCTGTTGGACTGAGGGGTAAGACTTGCCAGAGTTGTTGTCCACTTTCAACGAGAAAATCAATAAATTGATACGCTTCGGAACCAAAGTCTCCGATGCCATATCGACTGGGAAAGGAGGTGGGATGTAATAAAATGCCGCTGCTTCTAGAAAAAGACATGATTATACCAAAATCCAGGTTTAAAAGAGTGCTTTTAGAATCGATAAACCCTATAGAAATACATACTGACGGGGTTTATAGAGTTTTATGAATTGGATTGTGACTCCCAATCCTCTATAAATTTTAACGGATTTTGAGGTGGGGGGATCTACCTCGGGGATGATTTGAAATAAGTTGAAATAAAAAATAACTCGACTGGCAGGGTTTTGGTAAGCTTTTTCGACTGAATCTGGTTCAAAAATTTTACTTAATTATATCGATAGATAGAGACGTCTTGGGGGGAAACTGTGCTAAAGTAAATCGGAATTGGATTGAGCCGATTTGTCGAGCCTCATCATTGGAGAAATACTCATGCCTTACCCCTGTGCACCTTGGACACTTAAAGGCCGTGCCGTGCAAACTCTCCATCCCATTGATACCCGTCGAGTGCGATCGCTCGTTCCCTCAGATTTGGCGATTGTAGAGATTTTCCCGGGAAAAACTGTGGGAGGGGTTTACTGTGCTAAATATGGGTCAGGATCAACTTTATTATATAATGAATTAATTGTGGTTTGTGGATTAGTGCGCCACCGGATGCAGTTTGGGGCGTGGATTTCTCACATTTATGTGGACCATCCTGATTCGGTGGCAGGGGGGCGAGAAATTTGGGGATTGCCGAAAGAATTAGCTGAATTTACTTGGGAAAAAGACGATCGCGATCGCGTGATGGTTCGACAAGGCGATCGCCTGCTCTGTAGTCTCGATTTTAGCCTTAAAACATTCCGGTTTCCCATGCCCTTTGCCTTTCCCAGTTTTAGTACCCGGGGGTCAAATTTACTCTTGTTTCCCGGGGAATTAACTTCTCATATTGGGTTAGTTGATAGCCGATTGGTGATTCCTCCGGAGAGTCCTTTTTCGATGTTAAATTTGTCAAACCCTTGGCTGACTTTTTCTTGTGAAGACTTGCGATTGGTTGCCGGTGCGCCAACAGTGGTCCAGGAAAGGGTGACTACCAGCCCTTATGCTCCAGCATAACGACTGAAGTCGTTACTACGAACATTAGAGAACGACTGAAGTCGTTACTACGAACATGAAGAGAACGACTGAAGTCGTTACTACGAACTGGGGAGACTAAACTTTTTATCCCCGTTTGTAGTAACGACTTCAGTCGTTTCCGAACTGCTATAAGCAGTTCCCAATTACTTGGCAATCCAAACTTCAATCATTCCGACGGGAACATGAATGCTGGGATGGTCAAATACGGCTCGCACTGCTTCCGTTCCTCCGAGTTCTTTCAATCGCTGTAACTGTTTTTTCAGCTTAGGATTGAAATTAATATGTTGCTCGATCGCCCGTTCTGCAACCGCTGAAGAAGGATTTCCCTGGGCGAGGTTTTCCAAAAATGCCTGCACTTCAGCATACAATGCATTCACCGGACTCACCGCTTGTTTTGTTGTTGTCTTGGTTCCCGGAACTTTTTGGGCGGCGGGTGCTGCGGTGGAGAGGATGGGTGTATCAGGCAACTTGGGAGGATTAGAGGAAGTAAACTCTTGCACCTCTGTTCTGTCACCGGACCCGAAATTTCGCACAACTCCGGCCACATCTACCCCGGTACTTGCGCGCAACTGTTCCAAAAAGGATGCCATTTTCGCCGCAGTATTGCCGTTTGTAGTATCGATGGAAGTCAAAGTGTGAATTCTCACATCGGGGACGGTAGAAACCATTGTTTTGAGCAGGGGTTCCAGTTTTTGCAATAGGAAAATCTCGCGCGCTGCGGGTCCGGCAGCTTTCCAGGATTCGGCAAGGCGTTTTGTCCCCATTGCTTGGGCTCTGCCGTCTTCAATGATTTCCGATGCTTTCCCTTTCGCTTCGGCGATCGCCCGCTTACATTGTGCCTCAGCCGGTGCGACTACATCCGCTTGTAATTGTTGCTCCACTTGCTTAATCCGCTCGGTTTGCACGGCGACATCCGCCTGAGTCCGTGCCACTTCTGAGCCAATCTCTGCTTCAGCTTCAGCCACTAATGCCGCTCGAATGGTCTTGGCATCTTGGATGCGGCGATTGGCTTCGGCGCGAGTGATCTCGACTTGGCTACCAATTCGCTTGATCGAGGTACTTTGGTCATTTTCGGCGGCGCGAATCAAAGACTGGGCCTTGGCTCTAGCTTCTGCAATCCGAGCATCCCGGACCAATTCTGCTCGTTGTTTCCGTCCGATGGAATCCAAGTATCGCACATCATCGGAGATATTTTGGATTTGCAGGTTGTCCAAGACTAAGCCTAACTTTTCTAAATCGTCTTCGGCTTCCTCTAGCAAACTTTTGGCAAAGGCGATTTTATCTTCATTAATCTGTTCGGGAGTTAAGGAAGCTAAGACGCCGCGCAAGTTTCCCTCTAGGGTTTCTTGGGCGATTTTCTCGATTTCTTTACGGGTTTTGCCGAGTAACCGCTCGATCGCATTGTGAATGGTCGGTTCAGTTCCGGCAATTTTTATATTTGCTACCCCTTCAACTTTGAGGGGAATGCCACCTTTAGAGTAGGCATTGGTCACCCGCAGTTCGATGATCATGTTAGTGAGATCCATGCGGTAAGCGCGTTCTAACAAGGGGAGACGAATGCTGCTTCCCCCTTTGACCAAGCGGTATCCCGCCATCCGATTATCATCCAGGGGACGCGCACTCCCTGCAAAAATTAGCACTTCACTGGGTTGGCAGATGTAATACAGATTGTTGATAACCAGTGCACCGGCACCACCGGCTGCACCTAAAATCGCCAGTAATCCTAGAATAACTTCCATTTGGGTCTCCTAATTGGTCATTGGTCGTTTGTTTTGGGCAAGAGGAGGGGACTGGAGTAGAGTTGGTGAGGGTTAACATCCTATCTCCCCCATTTTTTGATCCAGGGGGGAGGGAACCCCACCCTAACCCTCCCCTTGCCAAGGGGAGGGGACCGGAGGTGTATTCTTCCCCATCTTCCCCATCTCCCCTCTATACTCTCTCTACAGCAGATACTTCCGCTTTGTCTCCGTTGCTGCGGTTCAAGGTGCCGATGACATCGATGCCGAGGGTGCGATCGACGCGATCGAGGAATTGTCCGACGATTTCGGGGTAGGCATTGACTAAACTGGCGATGGATTTGCCGTCGCCATTGTCAATCACATTGATCCGATCAATCTGGACGCGCTGGGTAATATTTGCCACCTCTCGCAGGACCATTTCAATCTGTTGGATTAAGAAGACTTCGGCAGCATCGGTGCCGGTTTCTCGCCAGATTTCGTTAAAGAGGTCGTTAACTTCTGCGGCAGCTTTGGCATTTTCCTCGAATATGGCAGCTTCCCCGCGCGATCGCAACTCTTGGGCTTGTCTTGCAGCTTCTGCGGGGAGGACTTCATCGGCTTCTAAACGGAGGCGTTCTAGGTCCGCACGGATACTTTGTAGCAGTTGTTCGGCACGGGCACGGGCTTCTTTGGCGGCAGCTTTGGTGCGTTCTTCTTCCGATCGCGCCTGCTGATCCAGTTCAGCTTTGATTTTCCTCAGTTCGTTATCTTTTCCTTCGATCGCCATCCGCGCCAGGGTTTTGGCAACTTCAGACTCTTGCTCAGTTTGCGCTTCTACTGCCTCTGCTTCAGCCAAGGCATTGGATTCGGCAATTTCCGCATCCCGGACGATCGCGGCAATTTGGCGGCGTCCGATGGAACTGAGGTAGTCTACATCATCGGAGACACTTTGAATTTTTAAAGTATCAATTTCTAATCCTAGGCGTTGCAAATCATCCTGGACATCATCGGTAATTCGTTCCGCAAATCGCAGGCGATCTTCGTTGAGTTCTTCTGGGGTTAAGGTGGCAACAACGCCGCGCAAATTGCCTTCTAGGGTTTCTCGGGCGACGCGGACGATTTCCTTGCGATCGCGGTCCAAAAAACGCTCGATCGCATTGCCGACAATTTCCGGATTACTGGAAATTTTGACATTGGCGATCGCTTGAATATTCAGCGGTGTTCCCCCTTTGGCATAAGCATTTTTCACCTCGACTGGCACCGGCATGGTTGTCAAATCCATGCGTTTGACTGTTTCCAAAATGGGGATACAAATGGTGCGATGGCGGGTGACTCGATATCCTAATTCGTGACCCTCTTTGGTTTTCCGTTTCAACCCGGATAAAATTAAAATTTCATTGGGTTTACAGATACAGAGGATTTTATTTAAAATCCACAAAAATATCAGGAACCCAAAAATTGATAAACCAATCGTCCCGCCGACTGAAATTAATCGATCCGTTGTATTATTTTGAGGAGTAGACGGTAACGGATCGATTTGAGCGATTTGGAGGGTAGAGATTTCCTCCTGGGGTTGTCTGGCGATCGCCTCCCCAGATTCCGTAACATTTCGAGGTTCCAATGAGGTGTTAAGAATCGGTTGCATAGCGTTGGATTCCTTTCCAATTGAGTTATTGAGAGAGAAACGTTTGGTTTTTGAATGAATTTCCCGATGAGGCTGCCCAAAAACAGGGCAGCCTCATCGGGAGTGGATCAAATCGTTGGCGTCTTCCGAGACAACCCAAAGACGATTATTTTTGAGACCCACAATCAAAACTCGGTCTCCTTTTCCGAATGATTTAGAGTCGTCTGTAAAGGCCATAAATTCTACATTCGCGCCTTTGACGTTAACCCGGACCTTGCCTCTACTTTCGCAATTGAAAGGAAGGAGGACGGTGGCAGAAAGACCTACTAAGTCACTAGAACGGGCGAGACTATTGGCATGGCGGTGTCCGAGGCTTCTGAGAATAGAAACCATTGTACTCCCACAAAAAATACCCATTGCCCCAGCAATTCCCGCCATCTGTCCAGGAGGCATTTCCGGGCGCAACCAATTCAGGACGAGTCCGGTTAATCCAAAAAAGCAACTGCCAAAAGTCCAAAACTTGAGACTAAACAAGGGTAACTGGAAGAGTCGCTTCAGCCAATTTTTCCGTTTTAACCGATCCAGTTTTTGACTGGTTTCGGCAATTTCTAGGTCCGCATCAAAGGCTACCCCGAAATCTGCACCGTCGAGTCCCCCAATCGCGGCGAACAGGACGAAGATCCCGCCAATGCCGAAACAAAAAAGATAAATAGGCATCATTTTAATAGCCTCGTCTGCTTATGAATTTTTCAGACATGATTCATTGTCGCAAAAAAAAACACCAACGTCCAGTTTTGTTACGAAAATTTGTGATGGCTAGGATTGCCGCTTCTGTCGCCGCAACGGTGACTGCCCTGGAGTAACAGCATCTCCCTGGTGAAAATCAACCTACTAATCTAGGGACTTAGGCAATTTCGGGACAGTCTGACCTCTGGGAATTTTACCCGAATCGGGAGAATTTGGGGCGATGGGGTCTGCATCCGAGGCGATCGCCCCACTTTTTCTGAGATAATAATGTCCCTAACTCTAAATTAAGGAAAACGTGATGCGACTATCACAAATGCTGTTTGTTACCCTCCGTGAAGACCCCGCAGAAGCGGAAATTCCCAGTCATAAACTCCTGTTACGCGCCGGTTATATCCGCCGGATTGCCAGTGGCGTTTATGCTTATTTGCCTTTGATGTGGCGGGTTCTCAAAAAAGTCTCCAACATTGTGCGCGAGGAAATGGACGCCACAGGGGCTAAGAATGCCTGTTGCCACAATTGCAACCAGCGGAGTTATGGCAAGAGTCAGGACGGTGGGAGACTTACACCAAGGCAGAAGGGATTATGTTTGCCCTCACCGATCGCCAGGAACGAGAAATGGGACTGGGACCGACTCACGAAGAGGTGATCACGGCGATCGCCCGGGAGATGATTCGGTCTTATCGTCAACTTCCCCTCCATTTGTATCAAATTCAAAATAAATTTCGCGATGAAATTCGTCCCCGCTTTGGATTAATGCGCGGACGAGAATTCATTATGAAAGATGGCTATTCTTTCCATGCAGACGAAGCCAGTTTACAGAAAACTTATGCGGATATGGACTGGGCTTATAGCAATATGTTTCGCCGTTGTGGCTTAGAATTTCGCGCGGTTCAAGCCGATTCCGGGGCCATTGGCGGGGCGGCTTCCCAGGAATTTATGATTTTGGCAGAAGCGGGAGAGGATGAAGTTCTTTATACCGAAGATGGCAAATATGCCGCCAACGTAGAAAAAGCTACCTCCTTACCTCCCGAAGCCAAACCCAGCGGCTTTGTTGTCTATGAAAAACGAGAAACCCCCAATACCAACACCATTGATAAACTTTGTCAATTCCTCAACTGTTCCCCCACGGAAGTGGTCAAAAATATCATTTACCGGGTGGTCTATGACAATGGTAGAATGGTGTTGGTCTTGGTGAGTATTCGCGGTGATTTAGAAGTCAATGAAGTGAAGCTCTATAATGAGTTAGCAAAACTGGCCCCGAGTTATGGCGGAAATGCCATTATTGCCGTTGATATCCCCTCGGAACAGGTGCAGCAACAATTAACCCTCAAGCCTTTACCTTTAGGATATATTGGCCCAGATTTAGGGGATAATTATATCACCCCAGCGGAACAGTTGCACCCGGAATTTTTACGCTTTGCCGATCGCACGGTGGTGGAGTTAAAGAATTTTGTCACCGGGGCCAATGAAACGAACTATCATGTCGTCGGGGCCAATTGGGGGGAACAATTTCCCTTAACCGATCGCATCGTTGATTTACGCAAATCCCAAGCAGGCGATCGGGCGGTTCATGACCCTAGTCAAGTCCTCAAAAGTGCGCGAGGCATTGAAGTCGGTCACATCTTCCAACTAGGAACGAAATATTCCCAAGCCTTGGGCGCAACCTATACCAATGAACAAGGGGATAACGTCCCCTTAATCATGGGATGCTATGGCGTGGGAGTCTCTCGATTAGCCCAAGCAGCCGTAGAGCAATCTTATGATAAAGATGGCATTATTTGGCCGGTGGCAATTGCTCCCTATCATGCCATTATTTGCATTCCCAATATTTCCGATGATCAACAGGTGGAAGTTGCAGAAAACCTGTACACGGAACTCAATGCCGTCGGCATCGAAACCCTGTTAGATGACCGAGAAGAACGAGCCGGAGTCAAATTTAAAGATGCGGATTTGGTGGGAATTCCCTATCGAATTGTGACAGGTCGTTCTCTCAAAGCCGGTAAGGTAGAAGTTGTAGAACGGGCGACTAAAACCTCCCATGAAATTGCCATTTCTGAAGTAGCAGCTACCCTCAAGCAATGGATTGATGCCGCTTTGTCTTAACCTGTTCCTGATGGCAAGGAATTAGGGAGCCAAACTGAAGCAGATACGGAATCCGGTTCTCAAAGGTCTATAAAAACGAGCCTCGTCAAGGTGTATTTGTAGGGGCGTATTGCATACGCCCTCTCCTGTATGCAATACGCCCCTACAAGAAACTCCGGATGAGGCGGGATTCCATTGACGGATCAAGAGGGATAAAGAGGGCGTATGCAATACGCCCCTACGAGAAACTCCGGATGAGGCGGGATTCCATTGACGGATCAAGAGGGATAAAGAGGGATAAAGAGGGCGTATGCAATACGCCCCTACGAGAAACTCCGGATGAGGCGGGATTCCATTGACCACCTTGACAGAGCTAGTTTTTATATAGCTGTAATCAAAGAGCAAAAACAAGGGTGCGATCGCCAACTCTGGCGATCGCACCGCTTAAAAATTGCCCGAGTTCGGCCTTAGCACATCGGAGGGATTCTCATCGGCGATCGTCTCGAATCCCGCAACCCCTGAGTGATATCATCAAGCCGATCCCGGCTCACCGAACTGGAAACTTAAACGTCATACACCCGGGCTTCATCTGCCTCGGGGTTGTCTTCGCAGTATTCCTCAAAAGCACTCTTAACGGGTTTCATCGCCCGTTGATGAGACGCTTCCGCTTGTAGTTCTTCCACGGCATCCCAAGCTGCCGCACATTCTTTAGAAGTTGCGCCTTTTTCTGCACAGATAGCTCGGGCTTCCTTAACCGCTTTTTCCAGTTCACTCTCGAAGAGTTTAGCTTTCGGCTTCTCAACGAAATCACTCTTTGTTAGAATATCGCTCACGGAAATAATCCCGAGCAAGTCTCCTTTGATGACCGGAGCACGACGGATGCCGGTATTGGCGAACAACCGCGCCACATATTCTACACCGAGGTCAGGATTGACAACGATACAGGGTTTGGTCATAATTTCGTACACCCGCATCTGCTTCGGGTCATGTCCAAACGCCGCTACTTTGTAAACGATGTCCGTTTCGGTGACAATGCCATAAGCATCTTCATCATGGCGACGGGATACGACTAACGCCCGCAAGCCCTTTTCTTTCATGAGCTTAACCGCTTCTGCAACAGTGGCGGAGCCGCGAATGCTCACCACGTCTTGGGTCATAATATCTTGAGCTTTCATCATTCTTACATCCCCTCGGGGCCAATTATTTTTAGGGTTCTCGATCGATCGTATAATAAAATGGGGCATCCGCAGCGAGGAGGGAGCAAATTGAGTCCGTTAGCGGTGTAAACCGGCTTGCCAAATCCCAATATAAACGCGCTCTGCCTGTTGAGTGCCGGAGGATGTGGAGCGGATTTCCCACTCGATCGCCCCTTTGAGGTGACCCAGGGCAAACTGATACCGGCGCACTTGACCTTGCCACACTTGTTGAAATCCGGAGGTGATTTCTTCATTAAGCTGGCAACCTAACATACTGTTTAAGGTGCCTAGAATAATCTCCGTATTGACGCTTTGAGCAAAGGAGGCTTCGGTTTGCTGCAAGAGTAGGGATTGGCGATCGAACAGGAATCCTAGACTCACCTCATGGGGAATCAACTCATAACTGACGGCATGAGTATTCGGCCAATATCCGGGAAGGGTTTGACTGGGAAATCCAAACATTCGGAAGACTGAATCTTGATGAATTCCCGGTTGAAATCCAGGAATCCCTAAGCCGATGGGTTCCTGACGGCAGGGGATATTTTCTGGGTTGAGGGTGGGTTCTTCAAAGGGGTTAGACTCTCGAAGGATTCGAGAGGAGAGTCCCGGGACCCAGGTTGGGTGGGACGGCCTGGGGAACCCAACGGGCGGGAGAATGCACTAATACCACCGAAAGTCCTGTGAGGACAAGACTGATGAGGCTAACCTGACTAATCAAAATCATCGCTCGATTCCTGACAAAGGATCCTGCACCCGTGATGCGGCCAAACGTGGCACGAAACGTTTTAAAATCGTAGTCCAGGGCGATCGCCCTGCCATGTCCGGTTCAGCGATCGAGCTGAACATGGCAAAAACTAAGTAGATATGGGGTTACAGCACATCTGGAGAGTGCTGTGAATGTTGCCCCTAGGGAAGATAGACTGGACAACAAGGCCGATTGTTCGAGGTGCGATCGCAACGGTTGGAGGGTTGACCTGATGCATTCACGCCTTAGGCAGCCCCAGAGGAATCTCCAGCCCGGTGACCGGCGGATCCCAGACCCTAAGCGCTCAATTCCCGGTCAATCCGCACCCCATTCAGTGAAAAAAGGCCAAATCCTGGGCGACTCGTGCAACAGGTGCTACTGGTGGATCACCCCATCGGGCATAATGGCTCCAGTCAACTTGACATCCCGGAGGTTCGTTCGATACAGATTCGTATCCATCAAAATGGCTCCCGTGAGGTTGGCTCCCGTGAGGTTGGACCAACCCAGGTTGGCTCGATACAAACTGGCCCCTTCTAAATTCGTCCCGCGCATCGTGGTCCAACTCACGTTGGTTCCCCGAAGCTGACTTTTCGTTAAGTCTGCTCCGGCTAGATTGGATCCACTCATATTGGCTCGACTCAAGTCAGAATCTCGAAGATTAACGCCGGTTAAGTTGGCTCCATTTAAGATGGCATTAGTCAGATTCACTTTTTGCATAATCGCCTGAATCAGAATGGCGATCGTCAGGTTGGCCCCTTCTAAATTGGCTCCAGTCAAGTCTGCTTCACTTAAGTTCGCTCGACTGAGATTCGCCTGATTTAAGGTCGCTTCTTTGAGATTCGCCCAACCCAGCCTCGTCTCGCTGGCCAGAGCATCTATCAGTTTAGCTTTCTGTAAATTAGCGCGTTCAACAATGGCTCGGCTGATATTTGCCAGACTTAAGTCTGCTTCACTTAAGTCTGCTCTACTTAAGTTCGCATTAATCAAATTGGCTTCTCGCAGGTTAGCTTGATGAAGGTTTACCCCCATCAAATTAGCTTCTCGCAGGTTGGCCCCCTTGAGTTTAGTAGCAGTCAGGTTAGCCTGACGCAGGTCAGCATCGCGAAAAGTGACTTCACTTAAGTCCAACCCGGATAAATTGGCACCAATCAAGTTGAGGTTGCGAAAATCTCTTTCTCCAGTTGCATATCGCTCTAGTAATTCATTTACATCCATGTCCTGTCGCCTCTTTGCTATCGCTCTGTGCAAGTCTAGTGGTGGGTGCTTCCAATGTATCGTCTTCAATGTCACAAATCCCTTTTAAGAGGAATTGAAAGTGGGAAAAGGGAGATTTGTCATGAGTCATTAGGGAACTCCAAAAAATAAAATGAACAAACCGTTCGTTCGTAGTGACGGCTCAACGCAGTAGCCCCCGTCAATGTAGGGGCGTATTGCATACGCCCTCCGGAGGGCGTATGCAATACGCCCCTACTGACTTTCAGAGGGCGCAAGCATTTACTCCGACACATACCTTTTAGTCATTTTTCTCGTGAGGGGGAGAGGGAATAGGGGAGATGGGGTACTGGACATAAGGACCTAGGACCCACGACATAAGACCAATAACATCAGACAAATGGGGTTGGATTCTGAGACAATCTAAAGATAGATCCTAGGGGGAGAAGCGAAAGTTGGGAGGCAAACAGCTATAACCAAACCCCACCGTAGAGTAGTAGCCCCTGGAGATTTGCTCTCGTTTACCGGAAAAAAGAATGCCTGATAACCTTAGAAGTCAAGCCGTCACCCAAGGACACGCGCATCGCCCAACCGAGCTATGTTGCGGGCGGTTGGTTTTTCTGACCCCGATTTCATCAAACCCATTGTCGGCGTTGCCAATGGATTCAGTACCATTACTCCCTGCAATATGGGGCTGGATATCCTGGCAAAACGGGCGGAGAATGGGGTCCGTGAGGCCGGAGGAATGCCTCAAATTTTTGGCACGATTACGATTAGTGATGGCATCTCGATGGGAACCGAGGGGATGAAATATTCCCTCGTGTCCCGAGAAGTGATTGCCGACTCCATTGAAACCGTTTGTAATGGTCAGAGTCTGGATGGGGTCCTGGCGATTGGTGGATGCGATAAAAATATGCCCGGGGCCATGTTGGCGATCGCCCGCATGAATATCCCCGCGATTTTTGTCTATGGCGGCACCATCAAACCTGGACATTTGGATGGAAAAGACCTCACCGTAGTCAGTGCGTTTGAGGCAGTCGGGGAATATAGCGCCGGTAAAATTGACGAAGAGCAACTGCTACAAGTCGAACGCCATGCCTGTCCGGGGGCCGGTTCCTGTGGGGGAATGTACACTGCTAATACCATGTCTTCCGCCTTTGAAGCAATGGGGATGAGCTTGATGTACTCCTCCACAATGGCCGCAGAAGATGCCGAAAAGGCCGACAGTACGCAAAAATCGGCTCAGGTCTTAGTGGAAGCGATTCGCAAGCAAATTTTACCGAGTCAAATTCTCACCCGCAAAGCATTTGAAAATGCCATTTCGGTGATTATGGCGGTGGGGGGTTCGACGAATTCCGTGCTCCATTTACTGGCGATCGCCCGGGCGATGGGAGTCCCCCTGACCCTGGATGATTTTGAAACCATTCGCGGCAGAGTCCCGGTGCTCTGTGACCTCAAACCCAGTGGGCGCTATGTGGCAACCGACCTGCACAAAGCAGGCGGCATTCCCCAGGTGATGAAAATGCTCCTCGTCCATGATTTGCTGCATGGAGATGCGCTAACGATTACCGGCCAAACCATTGCTGAATTGTTGGTGGATATTCCCGCAGAACCCCCCACCGGACAGGATGTGATTCGTCCCTGGGATAACCCGATGTATCGTCAGGGTCACTTGGCGATTCTGAAAGGCAACCTCGCCTCTGAAGGTGCTGTGGCTAAAATTAGCGGAGTGAAAACCGCCGGTGATTGAGGGTCCCGCCCGGGTGTTTGATTCCGAGGAAGAGTGCCTCAAAGCGATTTTGGATGGCAAAATTAGTGCCGGTGATGTAGTCGTGGTCCGCTATGAAGGTCCGAAAGGGGGACCGGGAATGCGGGAAATGTTAGCCCCGACATCCGCAATTATTGGCGCGGGTTTAGGGGATAAGGTGGGATTAATCACCGATGGTCGGTTCTCCGGAGGGACTTATGGCCTGGTCGTCGGTCATGTGGCCCCAGAAGCAGCCGTCGGTGGGGCGATCGCCTTAGTAGAGGAAGGCGACTCGATTACCATTGATGCGCGCGATCGGAAATTACAGTTAAATGTATCCGATGAAGAATTAGCCCGTCGTCGAGCTAACTGGCAACCGCGTCCCCCCCGTTATACAAAAGGGGTACTCGCGAAATATGCAAAGTTAGTTTCATCCAGCAGCCTCGGTGCAGTCACCGACCTCAACCTGTAACCCGCACAGAGTAAAAAGTAGGGCGGGCACTGCCCACCCTCACCGGGTAATCGCCCACAAATCCGTGGGTTCCCCTCAGTGCAAATCAGTGTAATCTGTAGTTTATATCCCTCACACCCAAACCGGAGAACAGCAGATGTGGCGCAAACTGTGGCGGTGGCTGAAACAAATCTATCACTCCCTACAACAACGATTCCAAAAACCGGAACCGCCACCGCCACCGCGTCAAATCCCCGATATCGAATGCGAGACAAAATTCATGCAGCTACTCGAAGCCGTAGCACAGGGTGCCACGGGGGAGAAATTCAGGCATTGAGAATGACAACCAACATCACAGTATCCGACTGGATACCCTGGTTGCAACGCTTCGGGGAACAGTTGCAACAGAACCCAGAAACTCATGCAGAAATAGCCAAACGCCTGGTACAGTTGGGGCAACTTCATCGCGGAGAATTGGGAAAAGTTGCCGAAAGAATCGGCAGGCAAATATTAGCACAGATACCGCCTGCGGTTCTAAGGAAGGGGATGGACGAGGAGATCAGGAGAAAAATGAGGCAGAGGAATGGTATCAGAGAGGGAATGAGCAATGTGACAGGAGGGAATTTTACCGCTGCCATTGCCTTATACAATGAAGCAATCCGCCTCAAACCCGATTTTCCTTATGCTTATAACGAACGAGGGGTAGCGCAGGATAACTTAGGACAATATGAGGATGCCATTGCCTCATTTAATGAAGCCATCCGCCTCAAACCCGATTTTCCCGATGCTTATAACAACCGAGGGAAAGCGCAGTGTAACTTAGGACAATATGAGGATGCCATTGCCTCCTTTGATTCTGGCTTAACTCTAAAACGGGATGATTGGCAAGCTTGGGGAAATCGAGGCATTGCAGCAGGAACGGTACAAACGCGCAATTCCCCTTATCTACCCTCTGCCTTCGCTATCCAAAACCCTGACTTGAACGTGAGAGGATTTGAGGGTGAATTGGCGAGTTATCAGGAAGGGTTGAAGTATTGCCCGAAAGATACCCATCCGGAAGGGTGGGGGATGTTGAATTTTCGTATCGGCAATACCTATTATGGGCGATCGCGCCAAAACCCCAAAACCCGCCACCAAGACCAAGCAAACCGCACACAACCATTACAACCTCGCCCTGGAAACCCTCACGGAAACTGCCTATCCTGAAGCACATTTAAAAGTCTTGCGGCAATTGATTCGTCTCTTACTCGGATTGGAAGCAAACGGAACAAGCGCAGCAGTTGAAACGGTGGGGAACGGATGTCTTGCGGCGGTTAGTCGAGGAATGTCCCAGTCCCGGCAAACAACGGCAACTTGCCCTAGAATTTGCTGATTTTAATCAGTTAACCGTGGATTTGTGGGTGCAAAAAGGGGATGTGGTGCAGGCATTGGAAGTGGCAGAGGCGGGGAAAAATGCCTGTTTGTCTTGGTTGCTGTATGGCAGGGGTGACGCCGTGGCAGAACCGAGTTGGCAGCAGATTCGGCAGTTGTGAGGTGCAGGAACTGCGGCAGTATATTGGCATCTGAGTCCCTACGCCCTCACCACGTTTATTCTCAAACCGGATGAGGATGAACCCCAGGTGTTGCGGCAATCCCAGTTTCAGGACCAATCCGGGTATCAGGGGAATTTGCTGGATTTGGAAACCTGGATTGAGGAGTGGAATCAAGAGTATAGTCGCGATAAAGGCAGCAAAACCAGCGCACAATCGGACCAGTTGGCGCGAGTCTTTGCCGCAACAACTCGATCGCCTCGCAGAGATTCTCCAGATTTCGGCAATTTTAGAGGAATTGGAGGGTTGCCAAGGATATCACCGCCTGATTCTGATTCCGCACAAAGACTTGCATCGCCTTCCCCTCCATGCCTTATTTTTCAACAGCGATGGATTCCCCCAGAGTTGCGCTATCACCTATCTCCCGAGTGCAGCATTTGGATTGAGTCGGTTAGATGCTAATCCATCTAATTTTATGGGTAGTATCGGGGAAGAAGAATCCTTCCAACCCTTAACGAAGAACCCCCCCAACCCGATGGCGTTGCTAAGGGGAGGCTTTTCAGTTCTCTACTCAGTATCGAAAATCCCCAGTCTCATCAAAGATAAAGACGGTTCGCACAAACCCCTCGCCGCCCTTCCCGCAGCGGATATCGAATCAGAAATCATCTCCCGAATGTTTCCCGATACCACTCGCCTTGGGGAAAGCGACGCCACTAAATCAGCAGTAATCGCTGCCTTGCAACAGTCTCATGCTGTCATGCACTTTACGGGACATGGGTATTATGAATTTGCCGATCCCCTTGCCTCTGCTTTGTTTCTGAGTGGGGGGATACACTCCAGGTTAAGGATATTATCCACCTGAATCTCCATCGCTATCACTTGATCTACCTTTCCGCCTGCGAAACTGCTGTCACCGGCAACCCGACGATTACCAGCGAATATGTGGGATTAACCAGTGCGTTCCTGCGTTCCGGTGTCGGTTCCGTGCTCAGTACCCTCTGGCAAGTGCAATCCGACGCCAGTACCTTATTCGCCCTCTATTTTTATCAGCAATTACAACAAGGACATCCCTACCCCGTCGCCTTTACCCATACCCAAAATTGGCTGAAAAGTGTTACTAAGAAAGACTTATCCCAGTGGTATCAGCAACAGATTGAGGAACTGGAACAAAAATCCGAACTCTCCGATGGAGATATCCGTTGCCTGAACTATTTTGAAGCCTGTAGGGATGGACTTGCTACAATAAAGGAAAATCCCCCTTTTGCTCATCCCTATCATTGGTCACCCTTTACCCTATACGGACTATGAAAGACTCGGACGCCATCATTGTTAAAGCCTTTCTCGCGGCACTTGCTCAGTTAAGCGAACCCTTACCCGCCCACCTGCAACAGCAACTCCAAACCCTCAGCGAAACTGAGCGATTTACTCAATTATCTCTCCTCGCCCGGGGCTATGAACCGCTAAAAAAGGCGTATCAACAAGCGAATACTCATTTCACTCAAAAGGGAAACCAACAACGCAAAGGATTGGATATTTTACCGGATACAGACTTGGAGGAAGGCAGCCGAGACAACTCAGAAATTGATAATGCTTCTAGCGATATATCTGAGTTAAAGAGTCTGCCGGAAGTTCTCGACAAAATCAATGAAAGATGGCCCGGACAACCGGATATTACATTTGTAAAACAGATTTTTAAGAGTCCTAATCCTGTCGAATCGGCCCAAACCTTAAAGTTGTTCCCAGAAATTCCCAACTCCTAATCCCAGTGGAAAAAGCACGGCGCTGTCATGTCCCGGAAACCCCTCTCTCAACCTGGTTTAATTGATGAATAACAATCTCCAGTTAATTTATCCCACTCTGGATATATTTCTCTATGATTTAGGGGATGGATTAGGACAATCTGAGACAAAAATCAACGAAAATCGCCTAAAATTTTGGCAGAAAATTTATCCCCGCCTGACTCAGGAAGAATTGCAACCCTTCGCCGAGGCGGAAACTTTGGCAAGCGATGGTTTAGAATTATTGCAGAAAAAGCCAGCAATTCAAGCCTTTGAGTCGCCCTATGATGGATATTACTATCCCGTTAAACTCGGGGATACCTACGCCCTCCAAATCGATTGTTCTGGGGAACAGAGGACAAACTCCCAAACCTCCCAACCCCTGGAGGTGATTCAAACCCTGGATAAAATTGTTCACAACCATCGCCATAATGCCTGTACAATTGGCGAAAGTTGGTTACTCTGGGGAAAACTTCCCCCGGAACAAACCGATGGGGAAATAATTGCTAAAACCTGCTATAATTATTTATCGTTATTTGCCGATTTTAAGTGGGATAAAGATAAAGATTTAAAAGGGTCCGGAGAATTCGCTGGGGCGACATTTTATGAGTTATGGCGTTTACCTAGCGATCGCAGTCCAATTTCAGACAATCGCCACCTCGTCATCTGCCTATTTCATTCCAATACCGATATCCTCAAAATCCGAGAATTTTATCCCCATTTTCGGCACTTATTCCAATTTCGCAATAAAATCATTTGGGCATATCAACAAAGTCGGAAACTGAAATTCGACATGAAACAAGCGGCACAAGTGATTCACCGCATTGTCAACGACTTACCCCAACAAGTGACTGCGGATTCCCTCAATCTGAAACTGTTACAAAACTATCTGGCAGATACCTTGACAATACTCTCAACTTATGCTACTTATTTAAGTCGATTAGAAGAACAACAACATACCATTAACTCTAACTTAAAAAATTATCAGAGACGACTCCAAACCTTTGCTAAACTGGACAGCAAGAATCGCGATCGCCTGTTAGATTGCTTTCAACCTTTCGCCGATTACGCCTTAGAAAAATATCAACCGCAACTGGAATCAGATATTGCCAGTTTAAGTGCGGGATTGCGCTTACTGGAAAATGCGATTAAAACCATTGAAGGCATCATCCAACTGGAACAAACCAAAAGCGATCGCGCTTTAAGCGAAACCGTGGCGATCGCCACCGTGGGACTGGGAGTGAGTGCAATTACTGCCACCGTTGTCTCCACTCAACAACCTCCAAAGGGCGATCGCTTTTTTATGCTAACGCCCCCCTTCCTCTGGAGTATTGGTATCCTATTCCCCTTTGTACTCTTGTTACTGTGGCGCTTGTATCGTCCTTTCCGAGGAGGGAAAAAAGAGATTTTGCCTCATCCGGAATAGACCTTTGACAACCGGATTCCGTATGAACAGCTAAGAAACCCAGAAAAACCCTGGGCTGACCATTGACGGCAAAATTAGTTAAAATATCAGACAACCCTAGACACCGATTCGGACCCTTGAATAGTCTGGGCACAGAGGGTCTGACCCAGATTCAATGGTGTTGCTTCCTGTTTAATAATTGAGAGGTTTAATTTATGGTAACCACCCCTCAACCTACTAAGGTCATCTACCCCGATTGTGATGGAAATCCGATGTGCTGATAATACCCGCCAGTTTCGTTGGATTGTGGTGATTAAAGAGAATTTAGAAATTCTGTTTGATGATGACCCCAATATCTTTATCGCCGGGGATTTACTTTGGTATCCCGAGGAAGGAAATAATAAACTGCGTCAGGCCCCTGATGTGATGGTGGCGATCGGACGACCTAAAGGCGATCGCGGGTCTTACAAGCAATGGGAAGAAGGGAATATCCCTCCCCAAGTTGTGTTTGAAATTCTCTCCCCCGGAAATCGTCTCCATGAGATGGCGAAGAAACAAAAGTTTTATGAGCGCTATGGTGTGGAAGAATATTATATTTTCGACCCCGATCGCTTCGATTTCAATGGGTGGATACGCAATCAGGCAGGTTCCCTGGATCTGATTGAACACCCAGAAAACTTTACGAGTCCCCGGTTAGGGATTCGCTTTGAACTCCAGGATGAACAGTTCACCATCTATCGTCCCGATGGCGATCGCTTTCTGACCCCTACGGAGTTATCCAAATTTGCGGAACAACAACGTCAAGAAGCCCAACAGCAACGTCAGGAGGCTGAACAACAACGTCAAGAGGCTGAACAGCAACGTCAGGAGGCTGAACAGCAACGATTGCGAGCGGAGTCCGCAGAAGCACGCCTGCGGGAATTGGAGGCTCGTTTACGCGAACTAGAGGGCGGCGATCGCCATCCTGAAGGATAATCGGACTGACGCTTTACCCCTAAATGTAGAGGCATCCTGTGCGAATCGCCTCTACATTTAGGTTTCGGTGTTTCTAAAAACCCTCATCCCAAACCCTAATCTTCAGTAACCCCCGCTAGTTGACCCTTCAAACCTCACTCACCTTATCTCGCTTCAACAGCAAACTGGCAACAACCATCCCCACAATTGCCAAAAATATCATGGGATAAAAGGCATAAGTATAGCTGCCAAACCAATCACGAATTTGTCCTGCCACGAGGGTTCCTAACAATGCACCCACGCCATAAGCTGTAAACACAATTCCGTAATTTTGAGCATAATTATCCGGATTAAATAAGCGCAGGGTGGTGGTTGGGGCGATCGCCAACCATCCCCCTAGAGATGCCCAAAATAGACAAAAGGCAATCAAATAGGTGGCAACTTGTCCCTCTTGGACATTCAGCATCAACAGGCAGGCAATCAACACGAGGGTATAAGAAACCATCGCCACATAGCGGGGTTTAAAGCGATCGGTTAACCAGCCAAATAGGGGGCGACTGATGCCATTAAATAGGGCAAATAATGAGACACTACTGGCAGCTAATGCCGGGTCAATCTTGATCATTTCCTCCCCAACGGGACTGGAAATACCGATCGCACTTAATCCGACAAAGGTTCCGATGCTGTAGCAAATCCACAGTCCATAAAAAGACCGACTTTTCAGGATATTCCCAGGATAGGCGCTGGGGACAGCACAGGAGGCTGCCGTAAGCGGTTGTGCCGGTTGCCAGTCTTTGGGGGGCATTTTTAGAGTCGTGGCGATCGCCAGAATAATGAAGGTAAAGGCAATCCCTAAAATCCGCAAGGTTTCTCGCACGCTATAGGCATCAATTAACCCTTTCGCCAGGGGTGCAGTGATTAAAGGAGAGAGTCCAAATCCAATAATTGTTAACCCCACTGCTAATCCTTTTTTATCCGGAAACCATCGCGCTACCACTGCCATCGGTACGCCATAAGCAATTCCCACCCCAGTCCCGGCAATCAATCCGTAGGTGAGAGTCATTGCTACAATATTGTTGGCAAAACTAGAAAGAATGTAACCGAGTCCGACAATGATTCCCCCGATTGCCGTAACAATTCTTGAGCCAATTCGGGTCACATAAAACCCGGCAATAGGCATCATGACGGCATAAAAAACCAATGCTACAGTATAGGGCAACAAACTTTCCGTTGCGCCAATATTTAGTTCCCCTTCTAGGGGTTTTCTAAACACACTCCAAGAGTAAACACTCCCCAGACAGAGTAAAACGCTCATTCCCATTGGAATCATTAACCATCTGCCTTGTTGTGCAGGCAGTCCAAATAGGGTTGATTCTGAGCGATCGTGAGTGATATTCATTACTTCTAACTCCCTGTTAGAGATAATTTGAGTTGATTTGTAGAGATTTGTTGCTGCTTCTTATGGTCTAGCTCGTTTCTATAGAGTTTTTTTTATCAGAGTTAAACCCTCTGATTGCTTCACCTTGTACTGTACCACGAGTTGCAGTCTTGCTTATCATGAAAACTTGATTTTTCCCCAGGCAGGACTCTGCGATCGCCCTGGGGTGGGGGTCTGGTATCCCGGCGACGACGGCCCCAAATTTGAGCCTTTTGATAGAGGTGGGATTGAATCTATTTCTGTATCCTAGAGATAATCAACTTGAAAATTAGCAGCTCAAACCTTTCCTTCAGGAAACTTTTTCAGGTGCTTTCTTCAGGAATTGACTGTTTATAATAACCCATTAAAAGTGAGATACATCATGACTCAATCTAAACAATCAGAATGGATCGAGCGTTTTGCTCGCTTTGGATACGTTGCCAAAGGATTTGTTTACGGCTTAGTGGGTATTTTAGCCTTGCAAGTTGCCTTAAACCAAGGGGGACAAACCACCGACCCAAAGGGCGTGCTTTACGAAATAGTGGAGCAACCTTTTGGTCAAGTGTTACTGTCGATTGTAACCATTGGACTGATTGGTTATGCAATGTGGCGTTTTCTCCAAGCCTTTATGGATACAGACAATAAAGGGACTGATTTCAAAGGATTAATCGAGCGATTCGGATTTGGAATGAGTGCGGTCATTTATTGTGGGTTTGCTTTTACTGCCATTAAAATCTTGACAGGTAATGGAGAAAATGGCGGAGAACAAAGTGATCAAAGCGCTCAACATTGGACCGCCCGGTTTCTCTCACAACCTTTTGGAGAATGGTTGGTGGGACTGGCTGGTGCAGTCGTGATTGGTTTAGGATTTTATTATTTTTATAAAGCCTTTAGTGGGAAGTTTCGCAAAGAATTAAAAATCAGAGAAATGACTCCCGAGGAAGAAAAATGGGTGATGGTAGCAGGTCGAGTGGGGTTATCTGCAAGGGGTGTTATTTTTAGCATGATTGGCTGGTTTTTGATGCAAGCGGCTTATGAATCCAATGCGAATGAAGCCCAGGCCATTCCCGGCACTTTAGAGACTTTATTGAGGCAGCCTTATGGGAGTTTACTGTTGGGGGTCGTAGCTGCGGGATTAGTGATTTATGGACTGTATATGGGAGTACACGCCCGCTATCGGCGCATTCGCCCTCCCCAAGGTGACCCTCGACAACTTTTAAATCAGGGATAATTCTGCGATCGCCTCGCTATAAACTCCCTTGGGGGGATGCACCCCCAAACCTCACTCTCAACTGATTCACCCGGATGAATGGGTGGCAAATTTTTTCACCAAGTTGTCCGGTATAGCAACGAGACGATGACTAGAAACATGGATAAAACATCCCGTTTGTTTGGCAGTCACGGCAATTTTATCATCCACGATTAACTCGGTTTTGACGATCCATTTAATCGACCCCATGTCACTAAACCACATTCGTCCCTGAATCAAATCAAACAATTTGATGGGTTTATGATATTCCAGACGAGTTTTGCCAATCAAGGGAGATATTCCTAATTCTAATTGCTGTTCTAAAGAAAAATACTGTTGAAATAAATCTAAGCGTAAATCTTCAATCCAGCGCATCAAAATCATTTGGCTGACAAACCCGGTGATATCAATATCGTAGGGTTTCACAGTGAAAGCTAAAGCCGTCTCTAATAGCGTATCTTGTTCTAAGGTCATAGTCCCTCAAACTGGTTTTTTAAAAAAACAATTCGGTTGGTCCTCTGGGTTAAATGCCGGGAGGCAATTTTACAGGACTCTAACTCATTGTAATCATTTTTCACCAAAAGAACGCACCGGGGACTCTACACAAGGGAAGGATGAGGTTACGGGGACCAGAAACCGGGTTTCTACCATGACTTGCTGCAATGTGCCATAGCTTTGGGTCAGAAACCCGGTTTTTAATCGTTAGGATTTGGCGGGATATTGCTGCAAAACGCGCTTTAAAAATTGTCCGGTGTAGGAATGAGGATTTTCCGCTACTTCCTCTGGGGTTCCGGTGGCGATCGCCTCTCCACCTTTGTCCCCCCCTTCCGGTCCTAAATCAATCACCCAATCTGCACAGCGAATCACATCTAAGTTGTGTTCAATGGTTAAAATTGAGTTCCCCTTATCCACCAATCGCTGCAACACATTCAACAATTGATGCACATCATAAAACGATAATCCCGTCGTCGGTTCATCGATTAAATACAAGGTTTTTCCCGTAGCGCGTCGGGAGAGTTCCGTTGCCAGTTTCACCCGTTGCGCTTCACCTCCGGAGAGGGTTGGCGCGGGTTGTCCCAAGTGAATATATCCTAATCCCACATCCACTAAAGTTTGCAACCGGGTCGCCGCCCGAGGGATATGTTTAAACAGTTCTAATCCTTCTTCCACCGTGAGATTCAACACATCGGCAATGGAATGTCCCTTATATTTTACCTGCAAAGTTTCCCGATTATATCGCGCTCCTTTACAAATATCACACTGCACATAAACATCGGGTAAAAAGTTCATAGAAATGACATTCACCCCTTGTCCCCCACAAGCTTCGCAACGTCCCCCTTTGACATTAAAAGAAAACTGACCCGGTTTATATCCCCGCGCTTTCGCTTCGATGGTTTCGGCAAATAAACTCCGAATCATATCAAACACACCCGTATAGGTGGCGGGATTGGACCGAGGGGTTCTGCCGATGGGAGATTGGTCGATAATAATCACCTTATCCACTGCATCTTTTAAACTCTTTTCCCCCAAGGTTTTGAGTGCGTCCATATCCCCGGGAAAGGGAGTCTTTCGGGTGATATGATGTTGCAATGCAGGATAGAGCAAATCATTAATTAAACTAGATTTACCCGAACCGGAAACCCCCGTCACACAGACTAATTTTCCGAGAGGAATTTCCACATCAATCTGCTTGAGATTGTTGCGAGAACAGTTTTTCATCACCAGAGAACGTCCATTGCCCTCACGCCGTTCCGCTGGAGTTTCAATTTGTAACCGCCCGGATAAATAAGACCCGGTGAGGGAATTTTCTGCCGTTAAGAGGGCGTCTAACTGCCCTTGGGCAACAATTTCGCCCCCATGTACCCCAGCGCGAGGACCGATATCGACAATCCAATCCGCAGCGCGAATTGTATCCTCGTCATGTTCCACGACAATTAAGGTATTTCCCAAATCGCGTAATTTGGTTAAGGTATGCAGCAATCGTCCGTTGTCCCGTTGATGCAATCCGATACTGGGTTCATCGAGAACGTATAACACGCCGGTTAATCCCGCACCGATTTGGGTTGCCAGACGAATCCGTTGTGCTTCTCCTCCGGAAAGGGTCATGGCAGGGCGATCGAGAGTGAGATAATCTAATCCCACATCTAATAAAAATTGTAGTCGCGCACAAATTTCTCGGAGTACCAGTTCGGCAATCTGTGCTTGCCGACTGCTCAATTGCAACTGATCAATGCGATCGCGACAGTCCCGAATCGAAACCGAGGTTAAATCATCAATATGTTCATCCCCAATTCGCACCGCCAATGCTTCCGGTTTCAGGCGTTTTCCGTGACAACTTTCGCAAGGGCGATCGACCAAATACTGCTCTAACTTTTGCTTTTGCAGTTCCGAGGCACTTTCTTCATAGTACCGTTGCAACAACGCCAATGCACCCGCATACCGCCGATTATTTCCCCATCCTTCGATATTAATCGGTTCATCAGCGCCATATAAAATAGTCTTTCGCTGTTTTGTTGTCAACTGGTTCCAGGGTGTAGTCAACTCAAACCCATACGCCTTTGCCAACCCTTGCAACACTGACAGATAATACGCACTGTCTTTGTCTGCCCAAGGGGCGATCGCCTCATAAATTGGCGCATCCGGGTCCGGGACGATTAACTCTGGGGAAAAGGTCCGAAAACTGCCCAATCCATGACAACTTTCACAAGCACCATAAGGGGAATTAAAGGAAAACAAACGCGGGGAAAGTTCTTCCATCACCGCCCCATGTTCAGGACAGGCAAACTTTTCAGAAAAAACTAATTCAGTCTCACCGTCATCGGTGGTACTGTCTAATAATTGAATAATCGCAATCCCTTCCGAATGGCGCAATCCCGTGGTTAAAGAATCGGCGAGACGTTCTTGGATGCCTGTTTTTTTAATCAGGCGATCGACCACAATTTCAATGGTATGGGTATGATTTTTATCCAGTTCAATCTGGTCCGAAAGTTCGCGAATTTCGCCATTAACCCGCACTCGCACAAATCCCTCGGAAGAGAGACTAGACAGCACTTTTTTATGAGTACCTTTTTTCCCACGAACCACTGGGGCGAGAATTTGAAATTTCGTGCGATCCGGGAGTTCCATGACCCGATCGCACATTTCATCAATAGTTTGTGGGGCGATCGAGCGATCGCAAATCGGACAGTGGGGTTTTCCCGCCCGTCCAAATAACAAGCGCAAATAATCATAAATTTCCGTCACCGTCCCCACCGTCGATCGCGGGTTGTGGGAGGTGGATTTTTGGTCAATGGAAATCGCCGGAGAGAGTCCCTCAATGGATTCCACATCCGGTTTATCCAGTTGTCCAAGAAACTGACGGGCGTAGGCGCTGAGGGACTCCACATAACGCCGTTGACCCTCGGCAAAAATGGTATCGAAGGCGAGGGAGGATTTCCCGGATCCAGAAACTCCAGTA
Source organism: uncultured cyanobacterium (assembly GCA_963821735.1). GTDB lineage: Bacteria > Cyanobacteriota > Cyanobacteriia > Cyanobacteriales > Laspinemataceae > Laspinema. The sequence goes on along the minus strand of CAWGFK010000025.1, from coordinate 5,102 downwards.
AAGACAATCAGGCGATCGCGCGGGAGTTCCAGGTCAATATTTTTAAGGTTGTGCTGTCTGGCACCCGAATCCGGATCCCGTGATCCCGGGGATTGACCACCGCCTCGGTCAGGGAGGATCCATTCAAACTCTGCGCGGGTTGCTTCGTAGACACACTGGCACGTTTAGGCATAAAAATTAGCTATACATTTCTTAATAATTTTAGCGGGTTTGGATGCGGATGCGGAGGTGGAGAATCAGATGAGAGGGGTTCGGATATCCGAGGGGGTCCTGGTTTCTGTAGCGGAGTTAAAGGGGATAACGCCTGAAGTCGGGACATTGAACGGGGTAAAATTCTTCGGTTTGTAGTAACGACTTCAGTCGTTTCCGGGTTATGTCCCTCGGACATTGCCCCTTTAAAAGATTTTCTTTTAAAGGGGATAACGACTTTAGTCGTTACTACGAACGTCGGAAAATTCTTTTGTTTGTAGTAACGACTTCAGTCGTTTCCGGGTTATTTCCCCCTACAATAAAACTTAAGAGTGCCAGGAGAACTGAACCAATGGACGAATATCAATCCCAAGTTGAAAAGGCAGTCGCCACTTTAAAGGAAGACTTACCCACCTTATTCAAAAAAGATATTTCTTATGATATTTATCGGCAAGATATTTTTTTCAAAGACCCGGTAAATCAGTTTAAGTGGAAGTTCAATTATCGAATTATTTTCTGGACATTACGATTTCACGGCCAACTGTTTTTTACCGAACTCTATTTTGATTTGCATGATGTAGAGCAGGTGGCGCCGGATATGATTTTAGCTAATTGGACTGTGCGCGGGCGGTTACGGTTACCTTGGAAAGCTGATTTATTTTTTAATGGGTATTCTAATTATAAGTTAGATGAAAATGGGTTAATTTATGAACATATTGATACTTGGGACCGGGAACCGAAGGCCATTTTAAAGCAGTTTCTTCCGCAATAAAAGATAAACAGGGTTTCCCCTTCCCAAGAGAAAAGGGAGGGGGAAAGGTTGCATTATTCTAGAGTCCCAGCATTCCGGAGCGATCGCGCGACTTTCTTATACCCGTTAAACTCCGCGATCGCCAAGGCGGTGTACCCTCCGCGATTTTTGAGATTGACATTGGCACCAGCGGCAACCAAGAGGTGCACTGCTTCCTCAAACCCGCGATGGGCGGCCCACATCAAGGCGGTGGCCCCGGCGTCATCTTGGCGGTTGATATCGGCACCGGCACCAATCAGGACCTCGATGACTTCGGTCAAATTGCGATCGGCAGCTTTCATCAGGGCGGTTCTGCCTCCGGTGGAGACGGCATTGGGGTCCGCACCGGCTTTGAGTAGGACTCGGATGGTGTCCAGATGGCCGAGTTCAGCGGTGGCGGTGAGGGGGGTTTCATCAAAGTTGGTGGGGTTAACTTCTGCACCTTTGTGGAGGAGGGCCGCCACAATGTCGGCGCGATCGTGTAAGGCAGCGACAAATAACGGAGTATCTCCAAGACGATTGCACCGTTGGAAATCCGCACCGGAGTCGAGTAACAGGTTGACGACATCGGCATAGCCTTCGACTACTGCCCAATTTAAGGCAGTTTCTCCGTCACTATCGATCGCATTAATCTCAGCACCGGCATCCAACAACGCCCGCACCATGTCCCAATGGCCGCCAGATGCCCCCGCCATCAGGGGGGTAAAGCCATCGAGATTTTTGGCATTCACATCTGCCCCGGCAGCCAGCAGGGCGATTACTACCTCGGTATGGCCGCGATCGCTCGCCAGGAGCAGGGGAGTTTCAGCATCTTTATCCGTAACATTGGGATGAGTCCCCCCCGCTAACAAGATTTGCACAATGGGCAGGTCCCCACGTTCTGCTGCTTCCAGCAAGGCACTGCCGCAATCATATTTTTGACAGGAGAGACCCTTTTGGATCAGCAGTTCTAACAGTTCCGCATTCCCCTTCTGGGCGATGCGGAACAAGAGGGCATCGCAGGTCGGCGATCGCCTCTAAATTGGCCCCTGCTGTGAGTAAAGACCGAACAATAGCAAGATGACCCTCGCTAATGGCAAGTTTGAGGGCGGTATCGTCATCTTTATCTTTGATATTGGGTTCAGCACCGTGGGTCAACAGCAGATCGGCGATCGCCGGATTACCTTTGAGTGCAGCCGCCATCAGGGCCGTACTGCCATCATCATTCCGGGCGTTCACCTGTGCTCCCGAGGAGAGTAACAGGCGGACCACATCAATCTGATGATTGGCTGCCGCGAACATCAATGGGGTGATGCCGTACTTTTCGCGAGGAAGATTCGCATCGGCACCGGCTTCGAGCAAGTGACGGGCGATTTCTGTGTAACCTTTCTGGGAGGCAAACATTAACGGAGTCGTGCCTTCTCGATCTTTGGCATTGACAGGAGCACCCTCAGCCAGCAGGGTAATCACTTGATTAATGTTGCCAATGCGAGCCGCCTGAATTAATAAAAGATCCTGGTTTGAGAGCATTTGCTGCGATCGACTCTATCTCGGGGTAATTTAACGGTATCGCGAAAGGAGCCGACAATCAACCGCGATCATCCGGAGATCTTAACCCGGGCGATCGCGCCGGATCCCAGACTGCTACAATCACGCCGGTCTGTTCATGTCGCGCCACCCTTGCGACTGTGGTATGTTCAAGAGTTCTCCAGAACCAAATTATGATAAGTTTTATGAAGATCCTCACGCCATCTGGAGAACACCATGACCATTGAACTGCCCGCACCGTTACAAACGGGATTGACCTTTTTCCACCCCTTGTTGATGTGGGTGTTGTTTGGACTCTCGATTTACGCCCTTGTCCTGGGAGTGAAACTGAAGCGCACCCGCAAAGCGACAGGAGACGAGAAAAAAGTTCTGATTAAGGGCAAATACAATATTAGACATTACCAAATCGGGTCCCTCATGCTGGCCCTGATGGTATTCGGCACCGTGGTGGGTATGGGTGCCACTTATGTGAACAATGGCAAACTATTTTTTGGTCCGCACCTGCTCGTTGGCCTAGGCATGACCACAATGGTGGCCATTTCCGCCTCCCTAGCGCCCTTGATGCAGCAAGGAGTCGCTTGGGCGAGAGTGACCCATGTGGCGATGAATATGACCTTGCTCACCCTGTTTGGCTGGCAAGCTTTCACAGGATTGCAAATCGTCCAAAAGATTCTGACCAGTGCTTCCTAGGACACCGTTAGAGTAAGAGGAAGACCAAACCGGGTTCCTAATGACGCGGCAACAGCCGCGTCACGAGGAATCTGTAGGGGCAATTCGCGAATCCCCCCTACATTTAAGGTTTATGGGTAAGTCCTGTATGGGTAGCCCTGTCAAGGTGATAAATTTAATGACGAAAAATCATGGTTTCTTGTAGGGGCGCAATGCTTGCGTCCTCTTTTGGGCGCAAGCATTTACTCCGACAATCAACACACCTTGACAGGGCTAGTCCTGTATCGGTTAGGGAGTTTCGACATCTTCGGGGACCTCTTCGCCGGTGCCATTGGAACCGCTACATTGACGGCACAGATCGGAGTTGGAGGTTTTGGCGCGTTTTTTCTTGAAGAGTTCCAGGCGATCGCGTCCGATGGTGGAGTGAAAATCTTCCTGGACTTTGTAGGTTAAGCGACGGGAGACTTGTTTAACGATTTGCGCCAGGAGGCGATCGCCGGTTCTTTGGACGAGGGGAAGGGGTAAGGCATGGATGAACTTGGGAAAACAAACCCCCACCTTTAAATCTAAATTCCACTCCACCCGAGTCATCGTGGCAGGAAGGTCCTCGGTGTTGCGGAGTTTGATATTAGAATAATCTGCCGGAATTTCTATCAATTCCTGGGACGCTTTAAACTCTACATCATAACCCGGGGGGACATAATCAGGAATGGCGATCGTTTCGATCAGATAAACGCGATTCTGTTGGGGTAATAGATTCAGACCAATTTTCGGTTCCACTTCATAACCGAGGGCACCAAAGCGCCCAATCGTTAGAGCATAGCCATTTTCTCCTAAAGCATCTGCCTGCATCGGACGAGCACAGCGTTTAAACCATCCTTGGTGAACGTCAAAATAGGCAGCAACGGTTTCAACATCGGCATACATTTCCATGCATCCGACAAAATGAGTCTGAAACCACATCGGTTCACAAGCAACGGAGTTAGATGACTCGCGATCGCTATCGATGGATGTTGCCATAGAGTTTAAAATATCTGACTGCATAACCGCTTCCCTGACTGAGGGTTTGTGTTTTTGTACGACCACCGGAGTGGCTGGATGCTATTTTCTCTACGTTATCTTGTCCTTGGGAGGGGTGAAATCCGTAATTCTGCCCGACTTTCCTTTATTTGGGTGAGCTTCGCCTGGATTGGCACAAGGGTTGAGCTGGCATCCGGTTCTATCATAGACAATCCCCCGAGGGAGGTTCTGTGATGTAGATATCCGAACCTGGGCGATCGCGATCGGCCCCCAAATTTTTTAAACTAGAGGAGGCTTGGGGTGCCAACTCCTTCCCCCTATTGCATCACAGCAATAATTTCACATTGAATCCATAATTTTACCGAAAAAACTGATGAAAGCATTTGTAGCGGGTGCCACGGGACAGACAGGACGACGAATTGTCGAAGAATTAGTCAAGCGGGAGATTCCGGTGCGCGCCTTGGTGCGGAACTTGGAGAAAGGTCAGCAACTCTTACCTCCCCAGGTGGAGTTAGTTGTGGGGGATGTGTTAAATCCCCAGAGTCTCCACGAGGCGATCGCTGATTGTACCGTGGTGTTATGCGCCACGGTGCAACTCCCAGTTTCGACCCCACAGGACCCTATCGCATTGACTATGAAGGGACCAAGCATCTCGTCGATGTCGCCAAAGTCAAGGGGATCGAACATTTTGTTCTGGTTTCCTCCTTGTGCGTCTCTAACTTATTCCATCCGCTCAATTTATTTTGGCTGATTTTAGTCTGGAAAAGACAAGCGGAAAAATATATCCAAAACAGCGGTTTAACTTACACCATCGTCCGTCCAGGCGGATTAAAAAATACCGAAGATGAAGCGAGCGATCGTCATGAAATCGGAGGATAAATTATTTGAAGGGAGCATTCCTAGAACT
>CAWGFK010000024.1:0-183359 GCA_963821735.1 uncultured cyanobacterium | reverse complement strand
GGACTTCCCCCGGTTTGGTGGACACCGGGTTTAAGCTGCCCTCGGGGTGAGGGCGAGCTGCCTCTCGAACTCGGCCGGACTCCGATAGCCGAGCGAGGAATGGCGGCGCTGCCGGTTGTACCAGACCTCAATGTAGTCGAAGACCGCTCGGCGGGCCTCCTCGTGCGTGTGCCAGTCGCTGTCCTGGATCAGCTCCCACTCCAGCGTGGCGAAGAAGCTCTCCGCCACGGCATTGTCCCAGCAGTCTCCCTTGCGGCTCATGCTGCCCACGATGCCATGCTGGCGCAGGACCTCCTGGTAGTCCCCAGCCGCGTATTGCACCCCGCGGTCGGAGTGGTGCACCAAGCCCCGACCGGGTTTACGCCGCCACAGCGCCATCGTGAGCGCATCGGTGGCGAGGCTCGTCTCCAGCGTGTTCTTCATCGCCCAGCCCACCACCGCGCGGCTCTTCAGGTCGAGCACCACTGCCAGGTAGAGCCAGCCGGCCCGCGTGGGCAGATAGGTGATGTCGCTCACCCACACCCGATCCACGCCCTCGACCTCCTGCACCGCGAAGTTGCGCTCCAGCCGGTTGGGGTGAATCGGATGCGCATGCGTCGAGTCGGTCGTGCGGCGGAAGCGCCGCTTTATCTTCGCCCGCAGTCCGTCTTCACGCATCAGCCGCTCGACTCGCTTGCGGCCGCAGGCAGTTCCTTCCGCCTTCAGCTCCTCATGCACCCGAGGGCTGCCGTAGCTCCTGCGACTCTTCCGGTGCACGGCGCGGATCTTCACCTTCAGGCGCCGATCCTCGCGGGCGCGCCGACTATCCGGTCGCTTTCTCCATGCGTAGTAGCCGGCCTTCGACACCTCGAGCACCTCGCACATGCGCGTGATCGGGTACTCGGTCGCGTGGGCACGGATGAAGGAGAACTTCACCGCACTTCCCTGGCGAAGAAGGCCGCCGCTTTTTTTAGGATCTCTCGTTCCTGCTTCAGGATCTCCACCTCTCGCCGAAGCTGGCGGATCTCCTCCTCCTGGCTCGTCAGCTTGCCGTTGCCCGGGAAGACGTCGCCCGGGGCCAGCCCGGCCCGGCTCTCCGCCTGCCGCTTCCAGGTGCGCAGCATATCGGCGCGGATCCCCAGCTCGCGGGCCACCTGCGAGATCGGCTTCCCGCTGTCGTTCGCCATCCGGACGGCTTCGAGCTTGAACTCCGCCGTGAACTGCCTTCGCTTTCCTGCCATGGATCACCTCCTTGCCCGGCTCCTACACCACCGGGCTTATCTGGGTGTCCACGAAACCGGGGGAGTTCCAATGACCTCCGCACCAACAGCCACTGCGCGCATGGATGGGTTTCTCCGGAGCCCTCATGCGGAGGAGCGTTCAGACGACGCTGTGGGTTTCGCGGTTCCACTCAAGACCGGCCGCGTCGGCCGGGCCGCGGGAGGAGGCCACAGTTGCAGCCCGAGGTCACCGTACAAGCCCACGTGGATCGGCACGTACGGCTCCCCGAAGAGGTGATACAAGCTCCAAGCGCCGAGCACGGAGACGCCGTTCAGCAAGTAGTAGAGGTAGTGCAGCCCCGATCGAACCGAGCGCGAAGAGACTTCCACGTTCGGCGCGTAGGAAGCGGTAGAAACCCCAGTGCTGCCCGGCCACCCCTGCCCAGCTGAAGAGCCAGAGCGCCGCGCCCCATGCCGGCTGCGACAGGAGAAGCCCCACGAACAGCGCCAGTGCTCCTGTGCACGCGAGCGCGGTGGAGATCCTCTCGGACATCCGAACATTGAGCACACCGGCGGACTCCATCCCGCCACGCTGCAGCAGTAACCACATCCACGGGATTCCCCGGCTCTTCAGATCGGTACGCAGCATCCCCCAGAAGGTCCAACGCTTCAAGTGCGTGACCTGCACCTCGGGGTGCAAGGCGATGCGCCGCCCCCGCTCGTGAAGACGGTAGCCAAACTCGATGTCCTCGATCTGCGGCTGCGAGTAGTGCCACTCGTTAAACATTCCGGCGTCCAAGAATGCGCTCCGGCGCACCGCACCGCAGCCGGCCCAGAACGTCTGAGACTCTCCCGGGTTCTGCTGATGCACCCAGTGATGAAGCAAGTTGCGGAACTGGGACACCAGCCCGGGCGCCTCAGGGGTGGCATCATAGGAGCCGAAGACTGCAGTGACGTGTGGCTGGCAGTCCAGAACCTCCACCAGCGCCCGGAGGGTGTCCGGCCGGGTACGCACGTCGGCATCTAGGAAGAGCAAGAGATCCCCACACGCTACCTCGGCGCCTCGATTGCGCGCGTAGGCAGGTCCGCGCGCGCGATCCGGGAGCCGCACGAGCACATCGGCGTAGCGCGAGGCCACGAACGGCGTGTTATCCGGGCTGGCATCATCTACGACGATCAACTGCCACGCCTGACGTGGCAGATCGCTCCGCATGAGCGCGCCGAGCGTATCCTCCAGTTGTGCTGCACACGCATGCGCTGGCACGATCACCGACACTCGAACCTTCGACTGACTCGGTGAACTCATACGAAGGACCTCAGGAGAGGGCGAATGCGTCGGAGCCCCGAGCGCAGGTGCAGATAGGCGGCGAACGCAGGAGAGTCCCAGGACATCCGTGCCCCGGCCGCGCGGAAGTAGATCGCGTCCAAACGTGGAAGCAGGTGCGGATCTTCCACGCGGCGCAACGGGCGGAACCTTGTGGTACAGGCAAAGCGGAATCGTGCGCGCACGGCGGCCACGGCTTCCCGCCCATAGCGGCCATAGGGGTAAGCGAACGTATGAACCGTATGCCGCAGGTGGGACTGGAGGATTCGGGCGTCCGCCTCGATTTCGTCGGCGAGCGCCAGACCGGACAGCGTGCGGAGATCGGCGTGGGTGCGCGTGTGGGAGCCAACCTGCACACCCTCGCTCGTGAGGCGGCGCAGCTCGCCCCATCCAAGCAGGGATTGCTCGGGCACCGGAGGACTCCCCGGAGCGTTCCACCGGTTGGTTCCTCCACGCAGCCACTAACGACGAACACGGTTGCCGGCAACCCGCGCGCTCGTAGCCGCGGCCACGCCTCCGTGGCGAAGTTGGCGAAGGCGTCATCGAAGGTGAGCGCCACGACGTGGCCCCGGGAGGGGGCGCTCACGATCTGGGTCAGCGGCACGACACGGACCTTGTTCTGCGCAAGCCACTCCAGCTGCGCTTCGAACTGCGCCGGACTCACCGAGATCGCTGAGCCGGACTCGTCAATGGAGTGATACGTGAGAATAGCTCTCATCCCGATCGAAGCGCGGGGAAGACGAGTCGGCAAAGTGATACGATGGCAGCATCCGCGCCGCTCGAGCACTCGGATGCCACTACCCGCGCGGCCGGGGCGCGGGCGGCGTGGAGACCCGCTGAAATTCGGCTACGAAACCAGGTATGCATCGCACCCGCTCCGGCATCACGCCCGGACGCGCATCTGCTGCGGTCGCGTTCCCCACCCACACTTGTGGCGTGACTGCAACGAAACAGGCGAGGGGGCATCCGTTCGCTGAACCGCTCGCGATCTCGTGCGTAGTGCGTCGGTGTGGGGCCGTATGGGGCTCTCGGCCGCGACGCGGAACGGCCCTCCGTTTGGAGTGCTGCCCTGGCACAGAACACGCCACCCCATCTGCGCGTAGCCTCCCACCTCTGATGTGCTTCCACTCCTTCCGGGGCCACTCCTCCACGTTCACGGGATGATCAACTCACCGGCGGTGCAGCCATCTTCCCGCGTATCGCGCGCGGGCGGGACGAACCACGATACGCTCCGGCACGAAGGGCACTCCTCCGATCATCGGCCGCCCGGGGCACGCATGGCTCGACTCCTCCTGCTTCTCCTCTCCGCTGGCCTCATCTCCTTCTCCCTCGTCGCCACGCGCTTTCGCAATGGCGAGGGAGACCTCTCGCCGAGCTTCGTTCTCCCCTTCGCCGCTGGCGTTTCCGCCCTGCTGCTCTCCAGGACATGGGGGGGAGTGCTTACCCGCGCTGCTGCTTGGGCCGCCTTGGCCGTGGTACTGCAAGCAGCCGCGCTGCGGCTTACCCGAGCAGGTCCTGGTGTTGCGTATCAACACCTACTTCCCTGGGATGATAGCGCAACGTTCGACGTGACCGCGCTCTGCATCCTCGCAAGCGCTCTGCTGCTGATCGGATGGCAGCTCTGGAAGGAGCGAGCTGCAATCTTCGAACGGGTCCGTCAAAACCTGAGCCCGGCATCTCGAGGCGTGCTGCTTGCCCTCTTTGTCGGCATGAGCGCCACGCTCTCTCGTAATCCGGTGGTCTACGCCCAGGAGCTTCTGCTGGCGAGCGTCCTCCAAGGGCTCGTCCTCGCGGCTGCGGTACTGGCCGCCCATGCGCTCCCAGCAGCGGGAGCGGACACCGTGTCCAGGTGGGGAGAGCGGGTGCTTGGAGTCCCTTCCCCAACAGGCGAACCTGAACCCGGTGGCGTCGATCGCTTCGCGCTCATGACTGCTGGTCTTGCGATGCTCGCCACCGTGCTGCTCAGTACTTTCGTGTATCAGCGTCACCCCCACGTCCCGGACGAAGTGGGATACTTGATGCACGCGCGCTACTTTGCGAATGGCATGCTGCGGATGCCACTGCCGCCGGCGGTCGATGCGTTCCGCCTCGATCTGATGATCTACGAGCCTACACGCTGGTTCTCGCCGGTGCCGCCGGGCTGGCCGGCCGTCCTCGCGCTTGGGGTGCTGCTCGGCGCACCGTGGCTCGTCAACCCGATCCTGACCGGCCTCAACGTCCTGCTCTCGTACGTCCTGCTGCGCGAGCTCTACGATCGCCGCGCAGCGCGACTCATCGCGGTGCTGCTGGCGATCTCGCCCTGGCAGATTTTTCTCGGCATGTCGTTCATGACGCACGCGTTCTCGCTCGCGTGTGCGCTCACGGGTGCGATCGCGGCCGCTTACCTGCGTCGCGGCCGGCACTGGGGATGGGGCTTATTCGGGGGAGTGGCGATCGGCCTCGTCGGGGTTACGCGCCCGCTCGAAGGCGTGGCGGTGGCCCTCCTGCTGGGGTTCTGGACCCTCGGCTCGTGGCGCCGTCTGCGGTGGACGGCGACACTCGTGCTTGCGCTCGGCGCCTGCGTACCCACCGCGCTGAGCCTGGGGTACAATCGCCTCCTGACGGGCCACGCGCTGAAGTTCCCGATCATGGCGTACTTCGACAAGTACTACGCGGCCGGATCCAACGATCTCGGGTTCGGTCCGAATCGGGGCTTCGGGTGGTGGGGCCTCGACCCGCTGCCGGGGCATTCGTGGCCCGATGTATTGATCAACGCGAACCTCAACCTGTTCGCCGTCAACGTGGAGCTGTTAGGCTGGGGTGCAGGCTCCCTTTTCCTGGCGGCCGCGTTCCTGGTCGGAGGCCAAAAGCAGCGCGCGGACTGGTATATGGTCGCAACCGTGGCCATAATCATCGGGATTCACTCTTTCTACTGGTTCAGCGGCGGCCCGGACTTTGGTGCGCGTTACTGGTACCTGATTCTGGTTCCATGCGTGGCGCTGACCGGGCGCGGCGTGATCTGGCTTGCGCGCGCTGACACGCTCAGCACCGGACGAGCCTTTGTGCTCGCGGGGGCACTCTCGCTGGGCACGCTGGCCTGTTTTTACCCGTGGCGCTCCGTCGATAAGTATCACCACTACCGTAACATGCGGCCTGACGTGCGCATTCTCGCCCGGCAGCATGCGTTCGGGCGAAGCCTGGTGCTGATCCGAGGGAACCGGCACCCGGACTATGCGTCGGCCGCTATCTACAACCCGATCGATCTCACGGACCCGGCGGGTCCCGTCTACGTGTGGGATCACGACGCCCGGGCGAGGGAGGAAGCGCTTCGGGCGTACGCCGACCGACCGATCTGGGTTCTGGACGGTCCGACGAGGACCCATGGGGCCTTCCGCATCCGCTACGGCCCGATCTCCGCTCGTGAGCTGCGGCGCCTGCTGCCTCTCAATGAGGCGATGTAGTACCCCTTTGCAGAGATCCTGGGATGGGTAGGGAGCGCGATTAGAGCTCCGGAGACGCGGTGATGTCTCGGGCTTCCACATTCCCGTGGGCCGCCTCCACCCCCAAGCTGCCGACGTTCGGTCCGCCGGCCGGTGGCGGCTCGATGGTTGACCTACGTACCAGGAGAAGAACCCGTGATGAACCACTGGTGGATTGGTCCGCTCGCCGCACTCCTACTATCGGGCTGCGACGATGCGGTCAGCATTCCGGGACTCTCGGAGACGGTTCAGACACGGCGGAGATCACGGTGGACACGATGCAGCACTACCAGACGATCTCCGGCTGGGAAGCGCACGCGCAGTCCGGGCAAGATTCCCCCGATTTTCCGCGTTTCCAGGACCGGCTGTTCGATCTCGCCGTGAACGATCTCGGGATCAACCGGCTGCGCTTGGAGGCCTGGAGCGGAATGGAGGCGGACCGCGACTTCTTCTCCGACCCCGACCCCGGTCAGCGCGCCGCACTGAGCTGGCGCTGTCGAAGGTTTGCGCCGATCAACGATGACGCGGACCCGCACCACATCAATTGGGCCGGTTTTCAGTTCTCCCGCATCGATTCGTACGTGGAGCGGGTGGTCCTGCCCGTGCAGCGGCGGCTGGAGGCCCGGGGCGAGACGCTCTTTGTGAACCTCCTCTACGACTCCTTCATGAATCAGTGCCCGTCCGGCACGGAGTACCCGCACGCGAACCCGGACGAGTACGCTGAGTTTGTTCTTGCCGTCTCGCTGCACTTGCGGCAGAAGTATGGGCTGGTTCCCGATGCGTGGGAATTGATCTTGGAACCGGACAACACGGGACGGTGGAACGGGGAGAAAATGGGCACCGCGATGGTTGCAGCCGCCCATGCGCTCGAGGCCAACGGGTTTACCCCCCGCTTCATCGCGCCCTCGAACACCTCGGCCGCTCGATCCCTTCAGGCGTTCGACCGCATGGTGGCGGTCCCTGGGGTGCTCTCGTACCTCTCGGAGTACTCATATCACCGCTACGACAATCCGAGCGAAGAGACCATCCGCCAGATCGCGGAGCGCGCCGAGCGCTACCACGTCCGGACCTCGATGCTCGAACACATTGGGAGCGGATATGAAGATCTTCACGAGGACCTCAAGGTGGGACAGGTCTCTGCGTGGCAGCAGATGGGACTGGCGTACACCACGACGCGAGACAAGGGGGGGGAACACTATCTCATCGACGAGGGTGCCACGGGCGATGCGATGATCCGCTTGGCGTCCCGCTCGCGCTATCTCCGTCAGTACTTCCGCTACATCCGGCGAGGTGCCGTACGTGTGGGCGCCACAAGCACGGAGGAACGCCTGGACCCGCTCGCGTTCATTAACGCGAACGGCAACGCGGTTGTCGTCGTGAAGGCGAACGCCGGGGGCGAGATCTCGGTCACGGGTATTCCGGCCGGCCGATACGGCATCCGCTACACGACCGACAACGAGACGGATACTGCCCAGCCGGACGTGGAACTCGCCCCGGGCGCGGTTCTTCACACCGCGATCCCCGCGGAAGGCGTCCTCACGTTGTACCAGCTGTAGGCTCCGTGCCTGAGCCGATCACGGGGAGGCGCCGTCCCGGCAGTGGAGCCCGAACGGGTGGGCAGGTCGGGCGCCATTTTGCTGCACTAGCGATTGGCGAGCTGGCTGCGCGCGGTACGACTTTCGTCGTTACCGTCTATCTCGCCCGCACCTTGGGGGCCTCGGGGTACGGAGTGATCGGGTTCGCGGGCGCCGTCGTATTGTACCTGGCCCGCATCGCGGACGCGGGGATGGAGTTTTTTGGCCTCGGCATTCGGGAGATCGCCGAGGATCCGCGGCGCGTCGCGACCACGGTCCCGGGAGTGCTGCTCGCACGTTCAGCCGCCACGGCCGTTCTGGTGGGCCTGCTCGCTGTGCTCAGCACAGTGCTGCCGCAGCCCGACGGCGAAGTCCTGGTGCTCACAGGGCTCGGCCTCTTTTCCGTCGCGCTCAGCACGCGGTGGGTTCTGCTCGGCCTCGAACGCCCCGCGGCGATCGCTACCATCCGGATCGCCGGGGGCGTGATCGTGGCTGTTCTTACGCTCGTGCTGGTCCGCGGACCCGATGACCTGCTGCGCGCTCCGGTGGCGGGCGTGGTCGGGGACAGCGTAGCAGCTGCCCTGCTCCTCTTTGCGCTCGCGCGCGCCGGGTTCGCTTTGCGTCCTCGCTTCAACGGCGCCGCCGTCTGGCCGCTGTTACTCCGTTCTTTGCCTCTGGTCGTCACGTCCCTGCTCGGACTCGTGATCTACAACGCCGACCTTCTCATGCTCCGGGTGCTGCGCGGAGCTGAGGCCGTCGGGTACTACGCGGCCGCGTATACGTTGATCAGCTTGATGCTCAACCTGGGCGCCGTCTATTCGCAGAGCCTCCTGCCCGCGATCACGCGCGCCGGTGCGCATCCGGCCGAACGCCGCGGACTCTACCACGATGCAAGTGCGCAGCTGTTCGCCATCGGGCTTCCTGTCGCGTGGGGAGGGGCTCTCGTCGCGCCCGCACTGATCGCGCTCATCTTCGGCCCTGGGTACACGGCGTCCGTTCAACCGCTCCAGATCCTGCTCTGGTGCGTCCCGCTCGCACTTGCTCGCGAAGTGGCGACCGTACCCCTCATCGTGAGCGAGCGGCAGCATGCGGTTCTGCGCGTGACCACTATCTCGGCAGGGGTCGCGCTGGCGGCCAACTTCGCCCTTATCCCCTCGCTCGGGCTCCGGGGAGCGGCCCTCGCCACCGTTGCCACGGAGGTGATCCGCTTGGGGTTGACCGTGAGCAAAGCGCACGCAGCCGGCTTCGGGACGCCTCATCTGCAACGGCTGTGGCGGCCGGCGCTGGCGGGGGCTGCCATGGCGGGCACCCTCCTCCTCCTCCGCCCCCCAAGCCTGTGGTTCGCCGTGGGCACAGGCATGTTTGCCTACCTGGGTGCCCTGGCCTTCGTGGGGGGACTGCGGTTCGACCGTGGAACGCTCCCCTACCTGAACGTGTGACCCGTTCAGCCGTGATCGAGGACGTACCCCCGGGAACCTACGGGCACGGCGGGAGAGCCCGCCCCAACCATCGGACCTGATGTCCAGTACCGCCATCCAGTCGCCTCGGTCGCCGAATTCGATCGCTCAACAGAGCGATCGACAGCATCTGAGCTTCGCAGAGACGATGCGGCTCGCAACATGGTTCGCGCTCGCCGCCGGCCTCGTCGAGGTCGCGATGGTCGCGTTCCAGCAGCACGTACTGCAAGGCTTCATCTACCGTAATCCGCAGTACCCGTGGATGGCACCCGTCGGAGCTGTACTGATCTTCTCCGGATTCGCGCTCCTTCTCCGCGGAGCCTCGTACCGGTTCCCGGCCCTCGCCTCCCGACGTGCAGCGGCGATGCTGTTCGCCACCCTGGGCACGGCGAGCGTCCTCCTCGTCCCCGGATTCCTCCACCCGCTCGCGGGGCTGCTCTTCGCCACTGGCATCGCGGTCAACCTCTCGGCTTGGATGTGCCGGAGGCCCAATCTTCAAGATCGCCTCGTGCGGTTCACGCTTCCGCTCTTCGCCGGGCTCGTCCTAGTGCTCGGAATCTTTGCCAATCTGCTGCCGTGGCTGGCCGAGCGGCGCAGCTTGGACGGTCTGCCTGCGGCCGCGGAGGGCGCCCCGAACGTGCTGCTCATCATCCTCGATACTGTGCGGGCGCAGAGCCTCTCGCTCTACGGATACGCGCGGCCGACCACGCCCAACCTGCAGCGTCTCGCCAGCGAAGGTGTGGTCTTCGACCGAGCGATCGCGCCCGCACCGTGGACCCTGCCCTCCCACGCCAGCATCTTCACGGGCCGATACCCGCATGAACTTTCGGCCGAGCGCTTCTCGCCGCTCGATGACGTCGATCCGACGCTCGCGCAGATGCTCGCCCGCCGTGGTTACGCCACGGCGGGCATTTCTGCGAATTACGCCTACGCCGACTACGAGCACGGCGTGAATCGTGGCTTTGCGCACTGGGAGGACTATCCTGTCACGCTCTGGCAGGTTCTCTACAACACGTCGCTCGGTCGGTACATCTTCCTCGATGGCGCGCACGGATTCCAGAACAACTTCTTCTTCCGGTCCCTGGGCCTCGATAACAAGACGACACAGAGGCCCGCACCCGCAGTCACAACGCCGGCACTACGGTGGCTCGAAAAGCACCCGGACCGCCCGTACTTTCTCTTCCTCAACTACTTCGATGCCCACGCTCCCTACCGTCCGCCCCCGCCCTTCCGGGGTCGATTCGCAGAGGAGCACCAGCTTCCACTCTCCGTGCGCATCGCAGAGGCGGGGCGGGAGCGCGCGTGGGCGGTGCCTTCGCAGCCCGGGGAGTGGGACGAGATCGAGGCCGGTTACCGCGACCGCTACGACGAGGCAATTACCTACCTCGATTCCGAGATCGGCGGACTTCTAGAGCAGCTGAACCTGCGTGGGCTCCTGGAGAACACTGTGGTGGTCATTGCCGCTGACCATGGCGAGGAGTTTGGCGAACACGGCGAGTACGAGCATGGGAACGACACCCACCTCACGCAGATCCACGTGCCGCTGATCATCTCCTATCCAGGACACGTGCCTCAGGGTGTGCGTGTCGCTGAACCGGTCACGCTGCGCGATCTGGCAGCGACGATCCTCGATGTGACCCGAGCACCGAAGCGAGCAACCTTCCCCGGACTCTCGCTCGCCTGGAGCTGGACGGGGCGCAACGGGGCCGCGCGTGGATCCCCCGCGCTCACCACGCTGAAGCACGACACGAAGGCACAAACCTCGTTGGTCACGTCGTCGCACCATTACATCTGGTTTGAAGGGGGCGAGGAGCGACTGTACGACTCCGCGCGAGACCCCTTCGAAACCCGTGACTTGGCGCGCGTGCCGGAGGACTCCACCGCCCTGGCGAGCAGCCGACAGGCACTGGTCGAGGCGATGGGCGGTCCGCAGGCACCCAAGCGGTATCGCAAGCTCGTGGGGATGTAGTCGCTGACGTAGGCCTGAAGACAGCAGCGGGTACATGGCTCTGATCAGCAGCGTGGACAAGCTCGTGTGCAGCACTCGATCGCAGTGCCCTCCCGAGGATCCGTAGGAGCATTCAACGGCCCGGTGCGACCCCACCCCCTACGCCTTCAGACGCGTAAGGGAGCGATCGCCGCGCCCGTTCCGCGGGCAAAGAGGGCGGCGCGCCTCACCAAAGCGGGCGGCCATGATCTTCACTCGATCATGGCCGCCCGTGCGTTCCCCACGTCCTGTCGCTCTGCACCGGTGCTCAGGAGAGGTGTCCGTGTCCCGGCCTCTTTTCGCACACCATCAGCATCTGTCCGGCAAGGGGCCGATACGGCAGGGTGAGGTAGAGCCGCACCCACCAGCGAAGCTTCGGAAGACGCAGCCGCAGAGTCGACTTCATATTCGCGGGCAGGAATCTCGGAAAGCAGTGTTTGACTTCGAAGCCAAACACCTCCAACAAATCGACGAGGCTGCGATCTGTAAAGATCTGCAGGTGAGTGTCGTCGTCGAAGTACGTGGTCGAACAGAATCGGAAATTGGGCTGGAGCACGATCAACGTCCCCCCGACACGGATGAGCCGCCGGAGTTCCCGGAGGGTCTTGACCGTGGCCTGCCGCTCCAAGTGTTCGAACAGATTGCTAACGAACGCGACGTCAACTGACTCATCCGCCAGGAACGGCAGAGAAGCGCAGGAGTGGACGTGCGGAGTTACACCGGGCGCGGCGAACTCGGGCAGGTCCGTAAATAGATCGACCGCGTGCCGTTCCGCACCGTGCACGTTGTTGATGAAGTTGCAGTACCCGGCCCCGAGGTCGAGAATCCGCGAGTCGTCCGGAATATAGTGCTCCTGCAGATGGCGACACACCTCCTGCCAGACGATGTCTCTCCGCGGATCGAAGCCGAAACGCGTATGGAAGTACCCATCGATGTACTGCCGCTCGGCCGGTGTGAGATTCGCTGCCGCGTTCTGCCGCCCCGCGCCCCGCGAGTGTACTTCATCGGTCGCAACAAAGCTCATGATCCGGACTCCTGAAGGAGGTGATTCCGAACGGTCCCGGGGAGAAATCGCGCGAGGTCGACCACTTCGGCGCTCCGTCGGTCGATAAAGCCACGAAAGAGGGTGCTTTGCGGAACTCGGTAGAACGGGTTGTCCGCCGAACGCACGGGTTGGAGGCGCCGCTGCTCCTGCCAGAGGGAATCGCTTCGCACGTACAGCGCCGCATACGGGGTCTCGGCGCGCAGCTGCAGGTCTTTGGAGACCGGACGACCCGGGACGTCCAAGACGTAGTTGGGCTGTACCGATGCTCGACGAGGATCGTGCGCATAATAGTTCCAGACCAGCGGGGCCCCACCAAAGCTCTCGTCGGGCACCTTCGGAGAGGAGGCGGTCGGGAAGACACGCGTGAGCAGTTGAGAGCTACGGAAGACAAGCGGGCTCGATCGAGCATAACCGGGTACACGGTTCTCGATCGTGGCCCCCACGCCTCGCGATTCCGTATGGATCCGTAGATCGCTGGGCCAGGAGAGTGCAAGCGCGGCGATGCCGGCGCATGCGACGGCCAGCCGCGCGAGGGGCCGCCGCGGCGATCCCTCGCGCAGGTACTCACTGCGCCAAAGGACCACGAGCGGCAGCACCATCACCGGCGCGAAGTAGTGCAGGGAGACGAACGCTTGGACGTAGAACAAGGCGAAGTACGCGAGTGACACCACACTCACCGCGCGCGCGACCGGGTCCTGCCGACGCCATAGGAACAGCGAGAGTATAGGCAGCATGCCGCAGGGCAGGAGCACGAACCCGAGTCTCCGCCAGCTCGTGAACTGCAGGTAACGAAACTTTGCTAGAAGCTCCCGTGTCCCATGCTCGCCCCCGGGGACTGGCTGACCGGCCCAGGCAAGAAGACGGGGAGCCACGAGAGAAGCGAGGATGCCGGTGATGATCCACGCCGCAGTCCAGACCGCCATTCGTTTTGCCGGGCGACCGGACAGCAGTGAGGATGCTCCCACCCAGAGCACAAGCAAGAGCAGACCGGCGGGAGACACGTATAGCGTGAGTAGCACGAAAAGCCCGGCCCATCGGGCCTGGCCTCGCAGGAAGGCCAGCACCAGTCCGGTAAATACGGCAATCTGAAGAGTGTCCTGGCCGCCAGGCTGGGCAACATCGGCGAAGTACGGCTCGTACGTCGCACTGTACGCCATCACAAGGGTGTAGATGGCCAGCGCAAGCCACAGCAGAAGCTGATCGCCGATCGGCGGAGCGTCACGCCGGCCGACCTGAACCACCGCAGTCAATCCGCCAAAGAGAGCAGCAAGGAACAGGAGGAAAGGAAGCCGGACGGCGGCTTCAATCGGACCGAACAGCCGCACGAACCAGGACACGGGATAGACGAAAGCCACCGCCGAAAGGTCTGGCCAATGGGAGATACCGCCTGCATCGCTCGGCCAAAACGGAACGGGGCTGTGTAGAAGAAGCCGCGCCGCCTCGAGGGTATGGGCGCCATCGCCATTGAAGTCCTCCCAGTACAGCTTGGGCACCATGAGCGCTGACAGCAGGAGGACCGGCGCGATAATCGGGGCGAGCGAGAGCGCCCCGAATCGGTGCGACAGCGCGTGCCCACGCCATTCTCTCCAGAACACGCTGCTCGCCGCGACAAGGGAGCAGGCGACGACTACGAGTTGAAAGGCAATGCCGCGCAAGGGCGACCCCAAGACGTGCTGGACCACACCAGCAGTCACGCTGACCACGACCATGCTCACCGCCAACGCGCGGAGAACCCATTCCCCGGCGCTCCTCACCTGTCCGACTGCAAGCGTGAGAAAGAGCCCGGGTGAGAGCACGAGGATGAATGCGCTCACCATCACGAGGGGCCCGACGATGTAGAGCAACAGGAAGTGATCCGGAATCCAGTACGGGTGCTCGCTCGTTGCGAGCGGGAACAGCCGGGAGGTTCGGTATACCGCGTCGGCTCCAACGAGAACGGGAATCCAACCCGCAACAAGGGTGAGCAGCAGCTTCCGCGTCCGGCCGGGTTGCGGACACAAGTCCGGCGATGCGGCCACCGTTGCCGCGTTCGGCGACAGTGGCGTCACCACACCTCGCCCATGCCCTGAAGCGGCCACGGCATCGTCAGCCATCCGTTCCATCGATAGACCTCTTGCACGGTAGCGTGAGCGCGGGAGGCACGGGGGTGGATCTCGGGCGGGGGGCACAGCTCACCAGGCGAGACGACCGAGGACGCGGAAGTTGTTCAGCCCGGCCACGACGGCGAAGGCGTCGTCGTAGCGCTCCACGGGGCCGCGGTAGGTCTCGGCCAGGATGCGGAACTTCTCCAGGCGGGCGAAGACGTGCTCGACGGGGATCCGCAGGCGGTTCTGCCAGCGGTTATACGCCCGCGCCAGGGGCGTGAGCGGGTGGTTGCGCTTGGCCTTGATGGGCCGCTCGATCCTGCGCCCGGGATGCTCCGCCTCCACCCCCTCGTAGCCCTTGTCCATGCGCACCGCGGTCTCGGGGGGCAGCTGGTGGAGGAGGCCGCTGAAGCGCAGCAGCGGCAGATCGTGCACGCTCCCGGGCACGTGCCGCGTGACGTGCACCACCACGGGACCGGTGCTCGCGATCTGCGTCTTCAGCGTGTGGTGCTTCTTCTTGCCCGAGTAATACTCCCTCTGCAGCCCCTTCTTCTGCGGGCGCGTCCTCGGCTGCTCGGTCGCATCGACGAGCACCTCCTCCAGGCCGGGAAAGCGCTCCAGGAGCTCCTCCAGGGTGCGGATGCGCCTGGGCGTGGACGCCTCTTCTTGGGCGCCTTCTTCGAGGGCGTCTTCGGCTCGGGGCTCGGCGCGCCCTCGGGGGGCGGCTCGTCCGCGGCCGCGCCGACCAGGCCCAGTTCCTTGCGCATCGGCACGGGCAGCACCTCGAGGAGGGCCGGGAGCATGCGCCGCGTGCGCTCGCGCGAGACGTTGCTCTCATCGAGACCGAAGAGGTAGCCGAGCAGCATCTGCGAGGGGTAGAGGCGCAGATAGAAGAGCGTCATCAGCAAGCGCTCGGGCAGCCGCAGGTGGAACCGGTGGCCCGCCCCGATGGCACGCTCTCGCGTGGGGCGGCTCTTGCGCGCTCGCTCTTGGGCCTCGTAGACCGGCGTGAGCGCCGAGAGGAGCACATCGAACTGCGCCGGCTCCAGGCCCGTGAACGCACGAAAGTGCTCGGGCCGCTTCCGCAGGTGGGCTACCGTGAGCATCTCGACCTCCGAGTGTGAGTCCACCTACACGCTGCTCGTCCAGCCCCTACCGTGCAAGAGATCTGATCGTCCTCCCGAAATGAAGCCGCACCGCGTGACATTGCGAAGACGAAAGCCGTCCGGCGCTCACCGCTTAAGGGCGTCGTGTGGCGTAGCCCACGAACTCGCCCGCGCACCAGGCGGCCTGAAGGAGAAGGATGAGGGGCATCACGCGCAGCGCCAGGCCCACTTGAGCACGACGTCGGATCCGATCGCGGACCACCCTCGCCAGCAGGAGAAAGGGAAGCACGGGGGCGCCAGCGGCGAAGCACAGGCGGCGAGCATTGGATGCCTCGCGGGCCCGTGTGTAGGCGAAGAGCCGGCCCCAGTGGTAGCGCTCGACGAGCACTGCGGACAAACGAAGTTTGCGGCGCACTTGCTCCACGACAGGTTCCGGACTCAAGAGGATCGTCTCCCCCGCACGTTGCAGGGCCCAGTGGACCGTCGTCTCGTGATAACGCTCCTTCCAGTGCTCACGGGTACGATCAAGCGCCTCACGTTTGTAGACGACGTTCACGTCTGTGGCATAGGCCGCCGGGCCGTGCTCCAGCGGGAGCTGGTAGCGCCCGAAATCGCAGAAGTACACTGCCCAGTTGAGCGGGCGATCAACGCCGTTCTCGACCGCGCCGCCGACGACCGCATTCGGCTTCGCGGCGTGGATCGCCAGTGCCGCGCGTGCCCAATCGGATCGGGGGATCCCCCGATCCTCAAGGATGGCCACTTTCTCGCCGCAGGCGGCCGCCAGCCCGGCGGAGCGGCGCCGGTCGAATAGTTCATGCTGCCCCGCCTGCGTGTGAGCCGGCCGCTGAGTCCTCACATGCCCCAGGTCCAGCCAGCGGACCCCGGGGAAACGCTCTGCGAGCTGCCCTACCTCCGCAATGGTCGCGTCGAAGGGAACAAGGACCTCCAGGGGCTCAGCCGTATCCTGGACGTAGAGCGCATGCAGGCACGCCTGCAGCGCTCGTCCCCCATCGACCACTGTGACGACGATGGAGAGGGCGATCCGTCCACGCCCCGACTGCCCGTCGGGGCGGGGACACACGCCAGGGAACTCGGCCGACGACTCCTGTCCACCTACCCGTGATGTGACCATCGTACGTGCTCCAAGGGCACAACGCCTGTCGTGGGATCAGGAGATGTAGCCGAGACCGGCAAGCCGAGCCCGGACGAGTTCCTCCCCGCGCTGCGAGTAGCCTTGGGTGTCATCCGACTCTGTATCGGCACGTAGCGGAATTGCCTTGCCCTGCATCGTCTCCGGGACCTCGTAGCCACCCAGTTCCAGGAGGGTTGGCGCAATATCGAGGAGATGTACGCCCGTGAGTTGACTCAGCGGTGGTGCTCCTGGAGCCGCCAACACAAAGGCACCGTACTGCGCATGATTGCAGTCATCCGGGCCCGTGTCGTTCTCGAGAACATGCACCCTCCCGTAACCCACGCCTCCGATCGAGCGCCAGGCGAGCGCCCCGAAATGGACGAGGAGGTCCGGAGCGACGTTCTTCATCTCCCGGTACACCTCCTCCGGCTTGAAGACCAGCGTACCAAGAAGCCGACCCTCAGGATCGACGGTATCCTCGAGCATCTGCTTGAGCTCATTGCGCACCGCCTCGTAGTCCTCGGGTGCGATTACTCCTTCCGGCTCACGACCTGCCACATTCAGAAACACCCGCGCGTAGTAGCCCCCCTCGCTCCAGGCTTTGGTCCGGCTCCAGTCCACGTCGAGTTCGGCAAACGGCGTGACCTCGGTGGGCTGGTGCTTCAGAACCAGCCAACCCTGATCCACGAGCCACTCGTTCACGCAGAACCCCCCGTCAAGCGCCCGTGCTCCATGGTCGGAGACGACGAGCACGGCGGTGTCCGAATCGATTAACTCAAGGACGCTCCCGATCTCTTCGTCCAAGAGGCGATAGTAGTCCCGGATGACCTCAGTGTAGGGACTGTTCGGCTCGTGGAGGACGTGCGCCGGATCGTGATGCTTCCAGAAGCCGTGCTGAATCCGGTCAAGACCGATCTCGACGAACTGGAAGTAGTCCCACTCCTCCTCTCTAAGGAGGGTGCGAATGACGGTGAAATGCTTCCGCGTCATCGCCTCGATCTGCGAGTGGAGCCACTCCTTGTTCTCCGTCCGAAAGCCTTTCACATCCACCGGGTACTCGCCGACCAGCTCGGTGAGCCTCCTCCCGACAGACGCCGGATGCGTGTAGACATCGGTCCGCGTGTCCGGGGTGAGAAAGCATCCGACGCTGATGCCGTTGACCTTGCGCGGAGGGAAGCATGGGGGAACGCCAACGATGATCGACCGTCCGCCCTCGCGAGCGATCTGGTCCCAAATCGCGAGATCACGGATCGCTCGCGAATCGATGATCGAGAGCCCATCGTACGAGTGGTCTTTCCGGTTGCGAAAGCCGTAGACGCCGAGTGATCCCGGATCTCGGCTTGTAGCCATGCACATCCACGCTGGCACGGTGATTGGCGGAATCACGCTCTCCAAGCGTCCGTAGCATCCCGCGGCCATCAAGTGCCGGATGTTGGTGAGCCGCTCATCCCCGAAAAGCAGCTCCGGTGCGGCGCAATCGAGTCCGATGACGAGAATTTTCATATCACCACAGGAGAACGGGAAACGGAGGTCTGCACGGCGGAGATCGGGGCGACGTGGAACGGTTCGGGTTCCGCGGTCTCGCAGTGAATTCGCGACGTTCTGACGGCTCTCATGCCCCGGAATCGCGTGAGATCCCGCTCAGGGAGGTTCCGGTACTGGCACCCTCTGGCGCGCTTTTATCCAAGCTACTGGACGGCGTGAAGCGCAGGATATTTCCGGTGGGGCTCAGTGTCCTGCCGCACTCGAACGCACCGCCGCGATGGAGGGGGCCATGCTACGCAGCTGCTCACGAAACGCGGGCAACTGTGCCTCCCCGGCAGGCGTTCCGGAAAGATCCTGTTGTTCCTCTGGATCGGTCGTGTAGTCGTAGAGGCGCTCCTGGCCTCTGGAGAGACGCAGGTACTGGTAGCGCCCGGTGGTAATCGACGCCTGTGTCCCCTGGGGCGCTTGGAGCGTCGAGAGCACCGGCACCGAGCTCGGAGCCGAGCCCGACTTCCAGCTCGACGCAAGTGAGCGGCCGGGAATGGAATCGGGATTGGCGACACCCGTCAGATCCAAGATCGTGGCGCCGAGATCCCGCAGGGACACCGGTATCTCCACCCGTCGGCCCTCTGGAACGTGCCCCGGAAAGGAGATGAGAAGCGGCACATGCACCTGCGTAAAGTAGACATCGGTCTGGTGCAGATACCTTCGATGCTCACCAAACTCCTCTCCGTGGTCCGACGTGATCACGACTACCGTGTTCTCAAGGAGCCCGCGCACCTCCAAACTGCGTAGAAGGATTCCTACCTCCGAGTCGAGGTAGGTGATGGACTCCTCGTAGCGAGTTCGAAGTGTCGCCTCCCGCTCGGGGTCGTAGTAGTACGGCACGACGCCGAAACGCTCTCGAAGACGCGTCGGAAAGGAACGGCCGGTCAGCGGGCCATAGCGGCCGAGAAACGGCTTGGGGGGCACGTACGGACCGTGCGCGTCCATGTAGTTCAGAACGACGAAATAGGGGCGGTCCCGCTCGCGCTCGAGCCACTCGAGCGCCGCCGCGCTGACGTCGGGTGCTCTTTTCCCGCCCAGGATGCTCTGTACGCCGGCGACGCGCAGCGGCAGTGCTGGATCGAACCCAGCCACGTCCTTCAGAACCAGGTGGCGTCCCACGAAGGAGTTGTTCAGGATCTGGCCCAAGGACACGGGATAGTCCATCCAGCGCGCGAAGCCGCGGCCGAGACCGTGCTCGTAGTCCGCGAAGTAGAGGTTCGCGACGAACCCGGCCGTGGCGTAGCCGGATTTCGTTAGCGTCTCCGCGAGCGTCGGATACCGACCCCCTAAGGGTGAGAACTCGTCCAGATCCAGATCGTGCGGCCAGTGGCCGGTGAACATGCTCGCGTGGCTCGGAAGCGTCCACGACGCAGGCGCGATCGCACGGTCAAAGACCGTCGCGTGCTCGGCCACCCGTTCCAGTTCAGGCGTGGTCGGCCGTGCGTAGCTATAGAGCGAGAGGCTATTCGCACGCACCGTGTCCAGAATAATGAGGAGCACGTTCGGATACGCCGCCGGTGCTGCCGCGTGCGTCCGTAGAATCCTCCGCTCCCGCACGCGCGGCAGCAGGGTAGCTGCGGCGAAAAGCACCATGACTACCGCTGCGAGCGCCGGAAGAGTTTGATCGACAACGCTGCGGAAGGCAGACCATCGACGTGCAAGCCAAGCCGAGACGTGCAGTGATCCACCCGCTGCCAGAAGTACTGCGGCGGCCCCATGGATCCAACCGGGCAGCAGAATCCAGCCGAGGAGGGCGAGGAATGTGAGTGCGAGGAGGATCACCCGGACACTCGCCAGGGCCGGCCAGCGAAGCGATAAGAGCCGAAGCGCGAGGGCGGACGCAGCGAAGACGATCACGCCCCCGACCGGAGACATCCACACGTAATGCGGGTTCCGGTAGATGATCGTGCCCAGCAGGTGCTGGCGAACGGCGAGGATTGCCACCTCCACCAAGCCACCGGCCAGGGCGAACCAAGTGGCGAGCACAACCGTGCGCCCAAGCCCCAGGAGAGCCACGCGAGGCGCCAGCGGGCCGGACGCCAGTCGCATCGGGTGGCCCATCGTGGCGGGCTTCACACAGGCACCGCCAGCGGGACACGCAGTAGCGCACGGCCTTCCATCTGTTCGCCTGGCTCCAGGCCGAACGAGGCCAGGATCGTCGGTGCAAGATCCACAAGGTGTGGGTCCGCCTCTAGAAACGGCTGGTTCATAAACAGCACCCCCGGCACGAGTGACGGGTCGATGATATGATCCCCGCTCCAGCGCTTCACATTGTCCTCGAACAGCCCCTTCCCCACCCCACCCGTGGCTGTGGACCAGGAGGCACGATAACCCGCCGCGAAGTTGACCATTAGGTCCGGCGACTCGGCGGCATAGGGGCCCGAATAGACCTCTTCGCGCAGCGAAACACTGCGGACGGCTACCTGCCCACGCTCCGTATCGACGAGCCCGGCGAGGCCGGATCTGATCGCCCGAGCGAGGGGCTCGGCGTCGTGTGCCTGCACGGTCCCGTTGGCCTCGCGGTCAGCCAGGTTGAGGTAGATCCCTCCAAGTCCGAGCGCATACGCCTTCGTGCGATCCCAGTCGATGGCCTGCAGGAGATCGGGCGACTCGGCCCCGATCTCCATTCCGGACCGTAGTGCCAGTAACCCGTTGGCGTGAAGCCAGGCGTTCACATGCACGCCGCGCTGAAAGGTGTTGAAGCCGTGATCGCTGAGGACGATCAGGAAATCGTCATCTCCGAGGCGTTCCAGGACCCGCCCGAGCATTGCATCGCAGCGTCGATAGTAGTCCGCGATCACGTGGCGGTATTCCCCCACGTCCTCACCGCGGTTCGCTGGATGTCCCGGCTCCAAGAACCGCCAGAACATGTGCTGAATGCGGTCTGGCGTGTCGAACAGGCAAAACAGGAAGCCCTCGCGCATACGCTCAAGCTCGACGCGTAGCATCGCTTCCCGCTCTTGGAAGACCAGGTCGCACTGGGCTAGGTAGGCCGCCTCGTCAATACGTCCATTACTGAGCGCGGTGTGGTCCTCAACCATGCCCGTGGTATAGAACGCTCCGATCTCCCGGCGGAGCTCTGTCGCGTACTCCCACGGCGAGCTGATCGGGAACGGAGGTGCGTCCGGATCGTAGTTCACCGGCGACGCGTAAAGCTCAAGCACCGGGTCGGTGCGAACGAGCAGGAAGCGCTGCATTCCAGATACCGACTGGAGCATTCCGAGACGGAACTTGAGTCGCACCCAGTCGCTCCATTGGCCCTCGCGAAGCACGATTCCGCGTTCCTGCCCTTCGGGCCGGAGCGTAATCGTTCTGGCTCCGCGGTCCACGGACAGGCCGAGTCCCAGCGTAACGTCCGTTCCCGTCTTCGGATTTCGGGGCCCCACGAGGACGCTCTGCGCAGCCCCTCGCGCGTCCAGCGTGATCGAGATCACCAGTTCGCTTTCTTTCGCCTCCACGTCCACCCCGGAGGTATACCACACGCCGGTCCCGAGTCCTCCGCGCACATCGGGGACGCCCATACCGGACAGCATGCGGCCCTTGATCCGGTCCGGCGGGTAGGTACAGGGGCAGCGAAGGACGACCGAGGGGATCCCAGAGCGCGATAGCAACTCCCAGAACGCCGTGCCGCGCCGGAGGTTGACCACCTTGGGCGGGACGAAGGCGTTCTTCTGCTCGTAGCGGTTCAGAGAAAGATCCGGGAGATACGTCGCAGGATCGCGCCTCAGAAAGTCGAATATGCCGTGCCCACCCGGATTCGTGCCGGTGGCAAACGACGACCAAGCCACGGGGGTCTGGGCCGGCGTGGTTGTGCGGAGGCGCGCCGCACCCCCTCGCTCCCGAAGCCGCCACAGGGTGGGCAACTCGCCGCGCGTAAACAAGCCATCGACGATCGTCGGCTCGAGTCCATCAAGGCCGATCACAACGGTCTTTCGGGCCATCGTGCGTCTCACGAAGAAGAGAGATCGAGGAGCGAACGCACGCGGGGATGTGCGCGCGGTGCGACCGAAGCCTGGGCGCGGACGTTCCGTCGGCGCCCGGGATGTGCCCCATACGGGGCACTCCGCGGGCCGGACCTACCAGTTCGTTAGGAACGCCGGCGACGAAAGCGGCTCAGTAGCTGTACACGCACGAAGGCGACGAGGCGCCGCCACATGAGCATGGCGAAGCCACCAATCGCCGCAAGCGCCGTTGCCACCGGGACCACCGTCTCAGGACCGATGTACATGACACACCTCCGTAGATGAGGGGAGAACGGACCATCTTGATGAAGCCGCACCTACCGCAACTGAACCGTCCGGGAGCGTCCGCGCGCTCGCAGTCCGTATCCAGGAGGATTCCTGGTACGGCAGACCATGGAGGCCCGAACACCGCTGGAGCGCGACGGTGCTCACGTCTTGGGTGCGCTCTCGAGCTGGACGAGTTGCCGAGACGCTCCAGCGCCTCCAAAGCCCGGGAGTCCTCTACCGTCACGTCTTCGCGCTCATCAGCCCGCAGAGGACTTGGACGCTGCCACACCCGTCCGCCCAACATCGCCCGTGTCATAGGTCCGGGTTGGTAGGCAATGCTGGACCAGAGGAATACCTCCGTCGTGCAGTAGCATTCCTTGCGGTCAATGGAGGAACGCAGCTGCTCCGCCTCGGCCGAGTTCCAGATCTCCGGAAAGGACCGCTCTCTCAGGTTCCCGAGCGGCTTGTGTTGCTCACAGAGGCTCACGTCACCGTTGGCATAGACGACGGCGCTCAGACGACCAGCGCGACAAGGAACCACCTGTCGTTGTTCCTCCGCGGTGCGGATCTTCGCCCACTGGAGCATCGGTTCCATGCTCGCGCCGTAGCGCCCCTTCTCACGCGGGGCCCAGAGACGCCGGATGTACTGGTACAGCTCGCCGTACTGCTGCAGCGTGGGGCCCTGCAAGGTCGAGTTCTTCCGGTCCCCGCGAATGATGGCCAGGTTGTGATGATCCATCTGCGGGCAGCGCTCGTAGAGATACGTCGTCAGGCGGCGGATCTCGCCCATGTTCAGATCGGTTGCGGTCGAAATGGAGTGGACCCGCAGGCGTGGATCGCTCTTCTGGACCTCGACCAGCGCGTCATAGGTCTGCATCGCCTTCTCGAAGGCGTTCTTCGCTCCTCGGAACGTGTCGTGGAACTCCGGCATGCCATCCAACGAGAGCTCGACGACCAACAGATCTAGATCCGTTTCCTGGAGCGTTTCGGTCACCGCCTTCACGGTCTTCTCAGTGAAGTATCCGTTCGTCGGCACGTAGATCTGCCGTACGCCGTTGTGGCGGATGAACTGGCGGCAGATCTCGGAGAACTCTTTCCGGATGAAGGGCTCTCCCCCCGACAGATTGAGGTTCTCAATACGACCCATGGAGCGTGAGAGCGCAACGATCTCATCCTTCGTGAGATCATCCCGCTGGTTCAGGCTCCGCCAGTAGAAGCAGTGATCACACTTCATGTTGCAGACAGAGTTGATGAAGAGGATCAAGAACGGCGGGCCCTCCGGATCCCCTGAAGCCCGCTTCATGATCCGCGCGTGCCGGGACATGCGATCGAGAACGTTCATGGCTCCGTGTCGTTGTGAGTTGCTGTGGGGCGCGACGAGACGCGAACATCTTACGGACCCGATGCGGGTGCGCGGCGTGGAAGGATGGAGATGGCCAGAGATCGCCGGCGGGGTAGCACGAACGCGAGGAAGCCGCCCACCAGCCCGCCGCTGATGATAATCGCCTGGAAGGCGAGGCCGGCGGCGACGGAGGCGACTGCAGGAACGCCGAAGGTGGCCAGGAGCGTCGCGAGGGCAGCTTCGCGAACCCCGATCCCGCCCTGCGTAAACGGCGTTACCGCAGCGATCTTGGCTAAGGGCCAGGCGACCATCCACGCATGAACCGGGATCGGGAGGCCACAGCGAACCGCCAGCCAGGCGTTGAGCAGCACGAGGCTCACCTGGAGGCTCATCCCCAGCATCACCCCGCCGATCAGTACGAGAGGGCGGCGCGAGAGGGCGCGTACGGCCTGTCGAATTCGCGCGACCCGACGCCGCATGCGAAACGGGAGTCGCCGAGCCGGCACGCTTGCGACCACGAGGCCAAGCACGAGCATGCCGATCAACCCGACCGCCGCGAGACCCAGAAAGAGCTGGCGCGCCTGCGGGGCCGCCGCAGAGGGGATCATGAGCACGCCGATCGCGGCGACCAGGCCGAGCGAGCCCACATCCAAGAGCCGATCCACAACGCTGCCGAATACGAGCCCCATCCGCGAGTGAACCCGTCCGAGCGCTAACCCCGCCCGTACCACGTCGCCGCCGACCACGGATGGCAGGAACGTGTTACTGAACAGGCCCGTGTAGTAGAACCGCGCGGCATCCGAGAGACGCAGTCCCGCACCGGCGCCGTTGACCAGCATTCTCCATTTGAGCACCCCCAGCAGGTGCAGCGCGAGGTAAATCCCCACAGCACTCGCCCATGTACTCAGGCTGAGCCGCGACAGCGCACTCCCCAGTTCGTCCTTCGGGAGGATCCAGAGCACCAGGCCGAGCGCAACCGCGCTGCCGGTCACGCGAAGCAGGAGGGACTTCCCTGCCCTAGGCGGTGCGCCGGTCTCGGACTCCTTCATGCCGAGCGCGTTCACGAGGTATATCCTCCGGAGACCGTGTCGAGCGGCCGCCCATCGGGCTCGACTGCAAGGCGGATCTTTCGGCGCGACCGCCGTTCGGCCTCAAGCTCCAGCTTTCGCGTCCGGTAGAGCACCTCCTCCAAGATCTTCCGGTTGAAGCCCAAGAGGTCCGCGAGCAAACCGATGAGGATGACCTGAAAGCCGAGGATCTCTAGAATCGCGGTGAGGATGAGGGACTGCACGTGGCCGTACGGGCTTCCGCTCGCGTACAGATAGAGGAAGCGCAGCCCGGGGATCATTCCAGCGAGGATGAGGAGGCCGCCGAGCATGGTGAAGACGCGCAGCGGACGGTACATCGTGTAAATCCGCACGATGGTCAGCGTCGAGCGCTGGATGTACTGCGCGATGCTGCGCATCAGACGCGACGGTCGCGTCTGTGGGTTCACCGAGATCGGAACGTACTGCACGGCCATCCGGCGCGATCCCGCCTGGATCAACGTCTCGAGCGTATAGGTGTAGCCGCTGAGCACCAGTGTCCGCAGCGCGGCCTCTCGGCTCAGTGCTCGGAAGCCGCTCGTGGCGTCCGGCGTATCCACGCCCGATGCGCGCGCCACCACCCAGCTGCCCAGCCGCTGCAGGCGGCGCTTGAGGAAGGAGAATCCCTCCAGCGTTCCCACACCGCGATCTCCGACGACCAGATCCGCCACGCCATCGATGATCGGTTGAATCAGGCGGGGAATGTCGGCGGCGCTGTACTGGTTGTCCGCATCCGTGTTGACGATGATATCGGCCCCGTATCGAACGCAGGCCTCCAAACCCTGCGCGAACGCCTCGGCAAGTCCACGGTTCTGCGGGAGCCGAACGATGTGATCGACCCCGAGCCGGCGCGCGACCTCCACGGTCCCATCTCGACTCCCATCATCGATGATGAGGGTCTCAACACGGTCCACCCCGGGAAGTGATCGCGGAAGCGCGGCAAGCGTCTGCGGCAGCGTCTCCGCCTCATTAAAACACGGAATCTGAATGATCAGCTTACGCATAATCGAGCTCTCCCCGAGGGAATTTCGCGACACCGGCGCTCACCGGCGGGCCAGCAGCGGCACTGCCTGCGCGCGGGCCATGCGGCACACATAGACCTCCCCGCCACCCAGCGTGCCTGGGAACGCCCGCAGGATTGGCAGTCGTCCTCGATCGTGCGAAGCAGCTCCGGATCCCCGTGGGCGAGATAGCGAGGGAACGTGTACAGCACCAGATCCCCCTCGGTCTCACCCCGCAGCGCCTGCAGCTCCTCCAACCGCTCGACGGCCGGCCACGATCGACCGTAGTACTGCTGGTAGGGATAGGCCGCCACGCCCACGGCAGCGATCCGGACGGGTGGGGAGCCAGTCTGCTCAGCGAAGCGAAGGGCGCCGAGGAAGTCCTGCTTCGGAAGCGCGTAGTTGCGCGGCAGGGTGAGGAGGGAGGCGCCGATCAGCACCAAGGCCACGCCGGTCCCGCCCCAGGTGCGACTTCCGCTGCCGAACCTCTCGGCGATCCAATCACCCGCTACCACGGCCCCACGAATCACGAGCAGGGTCGCGAATCCGGCGAGGAAGAAGAAGAACCGCGGGTACATCGTTCCGCGGGCGGCCAGCGCACCGGCGATTGTCACCACACCGGGCAGCACGAATAGAGCGCCGACGAGCGGCGAGCGCCGCACGTAACTCCATATCCCCGTTGCGAAGACGCCAGCACCGACGACAAGCACGACGCTGGAACCGAATCCGACGCGGAGTATTCGAACCGTCTCGGCCAGGGCCCATGAAGGCGTGGACACCCCGCGCAGCTGGGAGGGTCGGTGCAGGAAGAAGTCGAGCACACCGGGCAGAATCGACCCATACAGCGCGAGTGTGAAAGCGACCCCACAGCCGACGGCGATCCCCAGCGCACGCCAGCGTGCCCGGCTCTGTCCGCGTGCCACCGCTGCAAGGCTGACCAGTAGGTGACCCACGACCAAGAACGCCATGGTCAGGTGGGTATAGAGCCCGAGCGCGGCCGTCGCCGCGTACGCTACAGCGAGCCCCGGTCGCCCTTCCCGAAGAACGCGCACCAGGAGGTACGTGGACACCATGGCCCAGAAGGCGAGCGCCGAGTAGCCGCGGGCGTTCTGGGAGAACCAGATGTGGTGGTATGAGACCGTCAGGAAACCCGCGGCAAGCAATCCTTCGCGCCTCGATGCCACGCTCCCACCCAGAAGATAGAGCGCCGGGATCGAGGCGACGCCAAAGAGGAACGCGGGGAGGCGAAGGCTCCAGGCGTGCTCACCGAATGTCTGAATGGAGGCGTGCGCGAGGAGCGAAAAGAGTGGGTGCTGGTTATCACCCGCGAACACGCTCAGCAGCTGAGCAAAGGGTGGACGAACCGTCTCGATCAGCGTGTAGATCTCATCCCACCAGAGCTGCGCATCGAGCCCGACCGCCCGAAGCACGGCACCGACGACGGTAAGCAGCGCCACCCAGCGCCACGGGTGCGCGGGCGCAACCGCAGCGTCGCGCGAGAGACGCCCCCGGGTCGGGCGGCGGGCGGATGGATTGAGCGTTGCTCGCACGCTCAATCCTCCACGACGTGTGTGGCGAAGACCTCCCGGTACTCCGCCCAGCGCTGATGGTCGAAGTGCCCGCCCTGCAGACAGTCCACCGCCGCGTATGCCATGTACAGGGCGTGGTGCGTGTTGTCGTGCGCGAAGAGGCCCTGGCGTCCGTAGACTAGGAAATTGGGGAGGGCTGCGGCCCATTCATCAAGGGTCGTGAAGGGCTTCTCGTATCCCTTCGTGTAGATCGGGTAGGCGCGGGGCAGGCGCCGCGTGAAGATCTGGACCGGCGCCCGCGCAACCGGGAGTCCCGCGACCTCGAGGTCGTGTACTACCCGCCGGCCCAACGCTTCGTCACTCATCTGCCAGATATCGTCGCCGACCGCGCACGGCACCTCGGCGCAAAGCGTCGTGGACCCCTCCGGCCCACGCAGATCAGAATAGTTCTTCGGCTCCGAGACACGCGTGAAGACGACGTTCTCCTCCGGGAAATAGTGCGCATCGGTCGTGGTGAACTGGTCGACGTCCAGCTGGAGGTAGACCAGCACCATCGCCCGATACTCGATCTGCTCGGTCGCAGCCCGAACCGCCTCGGCGGGGGCGGGCTTCATCACGCGCGCGACGATCGGGGTCGGGATCGTCGACCACACGAAGTCCGCCTCCAGCGTTTCGCGCTGGCCCCGATGCTCGACTTCGACGCGCCACTTTGGCCAGACCGCATCGGGAGCTTGGAGCCCCACGACACGCCGCTCCAGCAGGATCTGCGCGCCGAGCTCTCCGGCAGCCGCCGCGTAGGCTTCCGTGATCTGCCCGTAGCCGTGGCGCGGATAATAGAAGCGTCCTGCCCCCGGCGGTCGCGCGAGGCGACGTAGAAGCTTCCCGAACGAGTTCGCCGATACCCTGCGCTTGGCCGAGGTCGCGGAGAGTTCTGTGGGAGAGCGGCCCCAGATCTTCCGTGCGTATGGGAAGTAGAAATGTTCGCAAATCGTCGGGCCGAGCGCCGCGCGGAGTGCGGTAGCAAAGTTCGTATCGGGCCCACTCCCCCCCGTGTGCGGAGCATCCGGGCGAACATATCCAGCGCGGCTCCGAAGGCGAAGGAGCGGTCCAGGCGAAGGAGCAGGTCGAGCGGGCGAAGCGGGAAGTGGAGCCACTTTCCACGCAGCCGGATTCGGCCGTGCCGAGGCTGGTCGAGCAGGTCGCCGCCCAGCAACCGGTCGATGTCCCGCAGGATCTCCGGATCGCAGGCGGCGTGCAGGCGGTGGCTCCCGAAGTCCAGGCGCTGGCCGGCGGCGCGGAAGCTCCCGGCATTCCCCCCGAGGACGGCCTGCTGTTCGACCAGGATCGCCCGGGCGCGGGCGCGCCGGCGGAGCTGATATGCGGCGCCGACCCCGGCCGGGCCGCCCCCAGCACGATCACCGTCGGCAGAGGAATGTCCCTGCCGAGAGACGGCTCCTGCTCCTCGCCCGTTTGATGGTCAGCGGTGATGGTATGCATGATCACTGGATGGAGCTTGGCGCATGGAGGAACCGGAACGCCCGGGTCGGGTGAGTCGTCGTGAGATTGGCAGGAGCACTTCGCAGGAGAGCGCATCGGTCCCGTTCAAGTGCAGCGCCGGAAACCGAGGTCGTGCTTCGTCGTGGAGCTGATGCCGCGTCCGGCCCTGAAGTACGCGCGTTTCCGCGCTCTAGGCCGGACGCACCGGCGTCGAGAGCGGCTCGCCCATCCCCGCCGCCCGCGTTGCGGAGCCGACACATGTAGCGCGCGAGCCACAAATCGTGCGCCCCACATGCTCGGCCACCCGGACGGCGTTTGCCATCAGTGTGAAGGTGATGTTCTTCGCCGGGAGGAACGGGAACGAGGCTCCGTCGACGATATAGAGGTTCTCGAAGTCGTGGCTCTGGCACGAGGGCGCCGTCGTGAGCGGTCGGCGCGCGCGGCTCATAGGCAGGGTCCCGGCATAGTGTACTCCCGCCCCCATCGGTCGGATCTCCGCCATCCCCGTGGGAACAATGCACCCGAGCTTGCGAAGCGCACGCGAGGTGCGCGCGAGGGCACGTCGGATTCGTTCCGGCTCCTCCGCATCCGGCACGTAGTGGATCTCCAGTGCCGACGCGCTGGCGGACGGCCCGGCGCTCAGCTGCACGTAGTTCTCCGCCCGCCGGTTGTCGTGCAGGTTCACATTCGCGATCCCGAGGGCCGCGCGCACATGCCGGAAGACCGCCGTCGCCGTGCGTAGATCCAGCGGCAGGCGCTGCACGATGGGGTGAATGAGCCCAGTGGTTAGCGATGTAATCTGTGCATGGATATAGGCCTTCGGATCGGGCTCCGTGAGGCCGAGCGCGAGTTGGTGGTACTGGTAGCGAGCGGGTGCGTATGGCGCACCGATGAGCCTCCAGAACAGGTAGGGCTGGAGGATCTGCCGGTTGTCCATCAGGCCTGTCAGGCGCGGGCGAGCGCCATCAATCTGCTGGAGCGACTCTAGGAAGATGCGAGACGTCGAGAGCGTTCCAGCAGCGAGAGCCAGCACATCAACCGGAACGTGGACCGAGTCGCCGGCCTCTGTCCTTCCGTGGACGGCCACGACCCGGCCGCACTCATCCACTTGGAAGTGCGTCACTCGGACGCCACCCTGGTAGCGGAAGCGTGGATAGCGCCGGCACTCGCGCAGGGTGATCGCCGGCGTGTAGAGGCTCCCGCTCGGGCATCCCCACAAGCAGCGGCCGCAGTACGTACAACCTTCTCGTCCCTCGCTCGATCGCGTGAGCGTCGCGATCCGCGAGCGGCCCATGTAGCAGCCGAGTTCACCGTGCAATCGCTCGCGCCGCGCTCCGTACGTGCGAAGCAGTGCCTCGGAATGCGGATCGAGATGAAGCGGCTCCATCAGGTGCTCATGGACCGGCATGAACCGCGCGAGGTCGTCGTGGCTCCCGTTGATGCCGATGCGCCGGGCGACCTCCGCGTAATAGGGGGCAAGCTCCGCGTAGGAGACCGCGAAGTCTTCGAGTTCGTCGTCGTTGAATGGATACACGCCAGCGGTCCACGCCTGGGCGAGCCCTCCCTGAGCAAGCGAGGACAGGGGTTCGAATCCTTGGCCGTCGACAGGAAACCCTGGAGCACCATCGAACGTGTATCGCTTGCTGGGCGGAAACGCGTAGACGCCGGCCCCGGGGCCGGGAAGGGTCACGGCTTCGAACTCTGCGCCGAGGAGGTACTCGGTCGGGTCGGGGAGCGCGCGTTTCAACGCCTCGAAGTCCGCACCGGCCGCGGGGATCTCCGGCGCCACGCGACCCACGTCCAGCATCTGCACTTCGTGGCCCTGCCGCAGCAGCGTGAGAGCAAAGTGCACACCGCTGGGACCGGAGCCAACGACCACCACGCGGGTCATGTGGCCTCCCCCCGGCCCTCTCGGGGCGTCCTGAGGCGGAGTACGAGACCAAGTGGAAGTGCCGCGACCGTGAAGCACAGGCTCGACACTACGCGGGGACACAGTTGCCCGATACTCCTCCAGGGCGTGCCGTGCCTCCGTTTACCAAGGGCATCACGGGCGAAGGGCGTGCTCTCGTGGATCGCCAGAAGAAGGACGAGACGTCGCCGCACCTGGGACTCGGGATGGAAGAGGAGACTGCACGCGTCGGCGAGCCGCGTTCCTGTGGGACGCGACCGGGCGATACGCAGGAGCACCGCCTCCAGGCGGTGGTCGCCCGTACGTGCCTCGTCGAGCCCCAGCGCAGCGACCGCACGCCCGTACGCAGCCTCCACGTACGAGCTTGCAGGCATGCCGAGGAGGTAGCGGGAGAACACGTCGCACTCGTGAGCGAGGGGTGCCGGAGGGGCTCCGGTCATGCGCCACATGGACTAGTTCGTGGCTGTGAGGTGAGCCAGCATGGTCCCGATGTCCTTCATCCGGGTACGCTGTCGTGGGTACCCGTCGTTCGCGGACGCTGTGCTGTCGTTGAGGAACGGGGCGAGCTGCCCGGCCGTGACCGGCAGCCGCGTTCCGATGACACGCTCCAGCGCCGCCAGCACAAAGTAGAGGGGTCGAACGGGTACGTGGATGACGTGGGGCCGCCTCTGGCGGCGTGCGCTGTGGATGCGGCAGAGGAACTCCTCCATCGTGAGGACCTCCGGACCTCCGAGGTCCAGTTCGTCCTGGCCGGTACCGCGCTCGCGCACGACGACGAGAAGGGCTGCAGCAACGTCGTCCACGCAGATGGGCTGGACCTGAACACGCCCCGTTCCAAGCACAGGAACGACGGGCACGGATGCGAGCCTGGATAGCTTCTGCCAGACCGGCGCATCCGGTGCAAGCACGAGCGTGGGGCGAACGATCGCGTAGGCAAGTCGACTTGTCCGCAGCAGGTCCTCGGCGGCGCGCTTGGAGGACGCGTAGGAATAGCCCTGCATGACTTCGAATTTCGCCGCGATCGTGCTGACGAGTATGAAGCGTCTCACCCCCGCCCGCTCGCTCGCCTGAATCAGTCGCCGCGTGCCCTCCATGTTGATTCGGAAGTGCTCCGCCGCCGGTGCAGCTCCCGTAAGCGCGGCCAGATGAAGGACGACGTCGGCCTGCTCCAACGCGTGCGCATAGCTGCGCTCATCAAGAAGATCTCCTTGGATCCACTTCACGCGCGGATCGTTCGCTTCGGCCGTGTCCGTGAGAGCGGGGACGGCGCGCGCGAGGAAAGCCACGTGGCCGAAGTCGTCCGGGTCGAGATGTCGCCGCAGCGCCCGCCCGACCAGGCCGGTTGCCCCAGTCACGAAAAGCCGCGGCTTCATCAGCGAGCCGCCCGGCTCGGGGCCGGACGCTGTGCGCCGTTGCCTGAGGATCGTCCCCGATGTCGCGTAAAACGCTGGGACCAGATCGGGTAAAGGAGGGCTCCGACCAGGAGGAAGAGCGGGAGCGGAGAGACTCCCTCCGTGAAGTAGTCGCCGTACTGCCCCGTCGTCTGCGAGAGGGCTGAAAGGACCGGCAGCGCAAGGCCATGTGTGAACGTCCGCACGACGGGATCGAAGACGCCGAGCGGGTACTGAACGTAGCGGTACATTGCCATCGGCCACGCGATCATGACCGACAGCACGGCGATCAGGTATGCGGCGAGCGGACGCATCCGGACCAACACCATCGCCGTGGGCACAAAAAGGAAGGGTATGATGGGCGCCATGTACCGCAGCCCCGTGTTGAATTGGAGCCGCGTGTAGTTGTTCCCGCTGAAGAAGATCCACATCGCCACGAAGACGAGAAGCGAGAACCAGAACTCCAACTGGGGCAGACGGCGCGGAGCCCCACGGTTGACGAACGGCGCAGCGAGCGCGAGGAGCAGAATGGGAGCGGTCACGAACAGCCCGTAGCGGTGATCCACAAGCAGGCTCACGAGCAGCTCAGGGACAGGATAGCCGTAGCCCTGATATCCGATGTCGATCCACTCCACCGGGGGCATCCATTGCTGCCCTGGGTAGAACGGGTGCCCGAAGCTACGCCACTGATAGAACCAGAGCAGGAAGATCGGGGGGAGGGACCCGACGGTGAACCAGGCCGCTAGGCGGGCCGATTGCTTCCGGCTTCTCTGCCCGTATCCCTTGGCCACCGCGTAGACGAAGAGCGCGCCCAGGAGCACGACCCCGCTGTAGTCGTAGAGCACCGCGTTCCCGGCCGTTACCCCGGCCAGGACGTAGCGCATTCGTTCCGACGGTCTACTCAGTCCCCCAGGATTCCAGATCGCCAGGAAGCCGATGAAGGCGAAGTGACCCAGCATCATGTTGTGGTTCAGGAATCCTGCCCGATAGAAGACGGGAGTTCCGAACGCGTAAAGCAACGAGAGCCATACCGCGGCGCGGTCGGATCGGAAGAGATGGCGCAGGAGGTAGAACATCGCCACAACGCCGAGGGCAGAGACCGGGGCCATGCAGAGAACCTGCATGACGAGCGCAGCGAGCCCCAATTTGATGTCCAGTCCTCGCCGCCAGGCCTCCTCGAAGAACGCCTTCGAGTTCGGCCACGGAGTGTTGTAGGCCGGCGGACCCGCGGACTCCCGGCGTCCGGCGTTCACCCGCTCGACGATTGGATCAATGATGGGACGGGCGAGCGCATACGGGACCGCCGCCAGCATCGAAGCGCCCGGATTGTTACCGATGTGCCACCCGTAGCCCTTCTTCTCAAATAGGTCCGGATGGAGGCCGCCGTACTCGTCCACGCGGAAAGAAAAGTGGTCCCCGAGCGCCACGGCCGGATAGATCTCGCGGACGATGTTCGTTGCGAAATGTACGGCGTAGACCATCCAGACCGTGAGGAAGAGGCGGACCGCCAGGCCTACGGGCGAAAAGCGCCACGGCGTCGGCTCCTCCGAGAGGACTCGGATGCGAACCGGCGTGGGTGCGCCCGTGGGATCCTTGGAGGTCGAAAGACGGCTCGACGGCATTGGATTCAAGCTCCTGAAAGGCACGCGGGTCCACCCCGCACAGGGGAACGGTCTGACCGCGCAGCAGCGGTCGGGAGCGAGAGCGCCACGTCCGCCCTTAGGATCGCACTCCCGGAACCCGGACCATCCGCGCGGTTGATGCGGCCGGATAGAGCGAGATCTCGGCCTCCGCGGGACGGGCCAGCTGCCCGAGTTGCGACTCGACGATGTACATGGGCCGGCCCTTCACCTCGGTGAAGATCCGGCCGATGTACTCCCCGATGATCCCGATGCAGATCAGCTGCACCCCTCCCAGGAACAGGATGGCCACCATGATCGTCGCCCAGCCCTGGACGGTGAACCCCATCCACTTCTGGATGAAGACCGTGGCCAGATAGACGAAGGCGATCGCGGAGGCCGCGTAGCCGAGCCACGTCGCCAGGCGGAGGGGAGCCGTGGAGAAGGAAGTGATCCCGTCCAGTGCGAACTTGATCATCTTCCCGTACGGATACTTCGTCTCCCCCGCGAAGCGGGGTCCCGCTCGTACGAGACCCCGTCTGGCGGAAGCCTACCCAGCTGACCAGCCCGCGGACGAAGCGGTCCGGCTCGCGCATGCTCCAAGTGCGTCCGCGGCGCGCCGGCTCAGGAGCCGGAAGTCGCCGCGTCCAGCGGGATGTCGCACCTGCGTCAGGATCGGCGCAGGAGGCGATAGAACAGCGCGGCGGTCAGCAGCTTCATGGCCTCCCTCCCCCCGCGCTTGCCACGGACGCCGTAGACGACGTCATACCCTTCCCTCCATCGCTCCACCATCCGTGGGATGACCTCCGGTGGGTCCTGCAGGTCCGAGTCGATGATGACCACACAGTCGCCGTGCGGCGTGGTCCAGACCGGCGGTGATCGCGATCTGGTGGCCGAAGTTGCGGGAGAACTTCACCACCCTCACGCGCTCGTCGGCCGACTCAGCGCGGCGAGCTGCGAGAACGACATGTCGCGACTGCCGTCGTCGACGAAGATCATCTCGTACTCCACGCCTTCGAGCGACTCGGCCACAGCCCGAGTGCGCGAGTAAAACGCCTCGACCCCCTCGGCCTCGTTGTAGACCGGCACCACGATGGAGAGAAGCTGTCGTTCGCTCATGGATCAGGAGGGCGAATGGTGGAAGGCGTCCGAAGCTCCGAAACCCGCTCCTCCGGAGCCGTGTCGAAGGGGTCCTACCAGCCCCGGCGTGGCTCAATGAGCCGACTGTAGACCGTGCCGATGACCCGGCCGAAGCCGTACCCGAGAACGAACGCATAGACGAATCCGATCACACTTCCGAGGAGCGTCACGCTGTAGCCGGGGAAGTAGATCGACAGCAGGGAGAGGTGCGGCCCGATGGTCGGGCCACCCTGCAGCACGAGGACGTTCGTGGCGGTGAAGAGACCCAGCCCGAAGAGGAGGCCGAACGCGATCCCCCAGGCCCGCGCGTTCAGACGCGCCATCGTATCCGAGAGTTCGTTATAGTCGGATTGCATTCGGGTGCTCATAGTCGCTTCAGATGTGGTCTAGGAAGTCGCGCGTCTGGGCAAGCTCTGCGCGCGTCCGAAGGATGAAGACCGAGACGGCCAGCGTCAGATTGCGGCAGAACGCGACAAACCATCCCGCGACGAAGCCCACGCCGAACCCCCATACGGGGCCGATGAGTAGACCGCGCGGAGTGGCGGAGTAGCCGAAGAAATACTGGCCGAGAAGCTCGGGCGGACGCTGCCACGCCGGCCAGGCGAGGAGGTGGAACGTGGTGAAGGCGAGCACGCCGATGGCAACAGCGGTGCCCACGGCAACCCCGAGTGCGGCCTTGTGCAGCGGCGCAAAGGCGAGGGCGGGGCGGAGCGGGAGCGAGACTTCCAGGGGGACCTCGAACCGTGGTGCCGCATGGAGGCGTATCTCGCTGGGATCACGGACCGGTTCATCTCTCATGCGGAGACCTCCAGGACCATCTCGTGCTCCTGGACGACATCCGCGATAATCTGGTCGAGCGGGGTCCGCGGACGGAACCCGATCGTCCTTTCGAGCTTGCTCACATCCGGCACGCGCCGCTGCATGTCCTCAAAGCCCTCGGTGTAGCCGAAAATTTATCAAAGTCTGCGATCGCAACTGCTGTTCTCCCCAGTGCCGGAAGCCCCCTTGTTTTCGGCCTGTCGGTCTGTGGTGATGGTTCATGATTTTATTCCCCTGCGCTTTCCCAACAAGCGCTCTCCCTTAACCTATTATCATCGCTATTATATTCCCCTGGTGTTACAGCAAGCAACTCATATTGTTTGTAACTCCCTTTCCACTGCTCGGGATATTAGTAATTTTTGTAAAATATCCGTAGATAAAATTACCCCGATTCCCTTGGGATATGATGTGGATAACTTTAAATTTTTAAACTTACCTGTTAGCAATTATTTTCTCTATGTGGGTCGTTGTGACCCTTATAAAAATCTGCATCGATTAATCGCAGCCTTTGCGAATATAGCCCAGGGTTCAGACTATGAATTGTGGTTAGCCGGTTCCCCTGACCCGCGCTACAGTCCCGCCCTTCAAGAACAGGTCAAAGAGTTGGGATTAAGTGAACGAGTGAAATTTCTGGAATATGTCCCCTACGAGAAATTGCCGGTATTGATGAATCAGGCGATCGCCTTGGTTTTTCCTTCCTTGTGGGAGGGATTTGGTTTGCCTGCCTTAGAAGCAATGGCCTGTGGGACCCCGGTGATTACCTCCAATCGGTCTTCTCTGCCGGAAGTGACTGGGGATGCGGGAATCTTAGTCGATCCCTACAATATTCGCGAAATTGCCAGTGCCATGCTGGCCGTAGCCCTGGGTGCCACCACGCGATCGCGCCTCCGGGAACTGGGTCTAGCCCGTGCCAGTCAATTTAGTTGGTCTAAAACCGGAATCTCCACAGGAGAAATTTTAAAAGACTATCTTTGACTATCTTTGAAAGATGAACGCTCAAGGATGAAAAAAAATCCTGAAAATTCATCCCTGATCCTTCTATCTGGAGACGCTGAACCGGCTGAACTCCGGATTTCAGCTTTTTACTCTTGATTTAGTAGGATATTTCTGTGGAAATGCTATTCTCCACAGTGAATCTATTATTTTGGTGTGTGTGGAGTGAATAAAATTATGGTAACAACTCCAGCCTGGACGCAAGGCTCTGGATCAAACGGCTCATCCTTAACCCTCGCCGGGGTGAATGGGTCTAAATCGGTACAAAACCCCAAACCCAGTGGGGGTAAAGAAGTCATTAATCGCCTTTCCCTGGTAGAAACGGGAATTTACCTGCCGAATACTCCTTTATTTGGGACCGATGGAATTCGCGGACGAGTGGGAGATTTTCTGAATGCACCCCTCGCCTTGCAGGTCGGATTTTGGGCCGGTCAGGTCCTGAAAGCCCAAAGTGGGACAACGGGTCCGATTGTTTTAGGACAAGATTCTCGCAATTCTAGCGATATGTTAGCAATGGCCCTCTCTGCGGGGCTGACCTCGGCAGGGTTAGAGGTCTGGAATTTGGGATTATGTCCGACCCCCTGCGTGGCCTACTTGACGAGCGTTTCTGAGGCCATTGGTGGGGTGATGATTTCGGCGAGTCACAATCCCCCGGGGGATAATGGAATTAAGTTTTTTGGATCCGATGGGACGAAGCTA
Organism: uncultured cyanobacterium; assembly: GCA_963821735.1. GTDB lineage: Bacteria > Cyanobacteriota > Cyanobacteriia > Cyanobacteriales > Laspinemataceae > Laspinema. Next base: position 146,207 of record CAWGFK010000024.1, on the reverse strand, counting down.
CTCGGGGCGGTGCAGAAGCAGATTGAAGCCGGGATCCGAGGGCAGATGGACTTGGCCGGTTTGACAGGGGCCTGGGGACATCAGTATTATAGGCCCGAGTTAGTGGCGGATTATGCGAAAGCGTTGCAACTGCCGTTGATTTATGGTAATGGGACTGAAGAATTGCCATTACAGGGAATGCGGATTGTTTTAGATTTGGCCTGGGGTGCAGCGGCGATGTTGGCCCCGGAGGTGTTTAAGGCATTGGGGGCTGAAATTATCTGCTTGCACGATCGCCCCGATGGCGATCGGATTAATGTCGGCTGCGGTTCCACCCATCTGGATGTCCTGCAATCCACCGTCAAGGCTTACAATGCCGATATGGGGTTTGCCTTTGATGGCGATGCCGATCGCGTCTTAGGGGTGGATGATAGAGGCCGCCCGATTGATGGGGATTATATTCTATATTTGTGGGGACATACCCTGGAACAGTCCGGTCAACTCCCGGATTCGACGATTGTTGCTACGGTAATGTCTAACTTAGGGTTTGAACGGGCCTGGGAAAAATTGGGAGGTAAACTCCTCAGAACTCCCGTCGGCGATCAGCACGTTCATGCAGAAATGCTGCGTACCGGGTCGATGTTAGGCGGTGAACAATCCGGTCATATCCTCTGTCGTCACTATGGGGTAACCGGAGATGGGGTGATGACGGCGATTCATCCCCAACGGTTGTTAGACAAAATGGCGGTTCCCTGGCGCAGATGGTGGATGAGAGTTTCCAGACTTATCCGCAATTGTTACGAAATGTGCGAGTAGAATACGGTGATCGCCGGATGGATTGGGAAAGTTGCGAACCCGTGCAAATTGCGATCGACCGTGCAACAGCAGCAATGGGCGATTGGGGTCGGATTTTAGTGCGCGCTTCGGGTACGGAACCCTTGATTCGGGTGATGGGATAAACAATAACAGCGGACTTGGCGAATTATTGGACGGAAAATTTAGTGCAAGTTGTTGAGCAACATTTGGCCGCTTAGAGTTGAATTATCCCGTTAAGTTGCAGTCTTAAAATCGGAATAAATTTAGAAAAGAAGGCGCGAGCGATCGGGTCTTCTTTTCTTTGTTTGGGGAAGCGTTGGCAGGGGGAGAAATGCGGGAGAAACAGCCGAACTCGCAGTAATACTCCATCCAATTGTCAAAGGTCTGTAAAAACCCGCAGGCTGTTCGCGTAGCGTTCCGCGTAGAAAGCCTGGGGAAAAACGCGGACGTTCGCGGTGCCTGCGCGGGCTAAAACAGAAAACCTATTTTGATCAACCGGATTTTGTATTAGCTAAGATTGATATAAGAAACCGGGTTTCTAAGCCACAGGAGAAGTTATGAACATTAAATTAGTGGAATCGTTAGCCCAAGTGGTTCAATCACTTTCCCCAGAGGAGCGATCGCTCTTGGAGGAGAAGCTCAAAGCACACCAGGACCAAACCTCAGCCGAGGGAAAAGAGCGTCCTTTGTATGAAACCGTTTATGAAAGGGCCAAAGCGTTTTATGAAACCGCCACTCCAGCAGAAAGGGCCAAAGCGTTTCGGGAGTGGGCTGTGAGTTCACCCGCGCAATCAGCCCTATTTATCCGATGAAGCCATTAGCCGAGAAAGCATTTACGGAGAAAGGGGTTAATGTCATTTTTGATTGATACTAATATTCTGTTGCGGAGTGCGGACCCTACCCATTCCATGCACGCCGATGCGGTAACAGCGACAAATATTCTGCTCGCTCAAGGGGGAGATGTTTGTATCATTCCCCAAAATTTAATTGAGTTTTGGAATGTTTACACCCGCCCTGCGGACAAAAATGGGTTAGGGCATACCCCAGGGGACGCCGCTGCCGAAGTCAATCGGTTAAAAGGGCTTTTTTTGCTGTTACCGGATACGTTAGCTATTTATTCTGAGTGGGAACGGTTGGTGCTGAGTTATGGGGTGAGGGGAGTTAATGTCCATGATGCGAGGTTGGTGGCAGCAATGTTAGTGCATGGATTGACTCATATCCTGACTTTTAATATCAAGGATTTTGCCCGGTATGCAGAAGTAACGGCAGTGCATCCGATGGAAATGCGATCGCTCTGAAGTGAGGGGCTAAAATTGCGGCGATCGCTCTCCATATTCTAGGCAGCGGCAGCCAAAAAAGCCCGGTTTCTGCTCTATCCCACAGCATGACAGGAGAACTTATGAACATTAAATTAGGGGAATCTTTAGCCCAAGTTGTTCAATCGCTTTCCCCAGAGGAGCGATCGCTTTTAGAAGAAAAGCTCAAAGCACCGCAAGAGCAAACTTCATCGGAGGGAAAAGAGCGTCCTTTTTATGAAACCGCCACTCCAGCAGAAAGGGCCAAAGCATTTCGGGAATGAGCCAGAGTCACCGCGCGATCGGCCCTCTTTATCCGATCCGGTTCCCTCCCCTTGGCAAGGGGAGGGTTAGGGTGGGGTCCAAAGATATGTTGATTGCAGCAACCGCTATTGTTAAAGGTTTAACCCTAGTTTCTAATGATAGTGATTTGTTGAAAATTGAGGGATTGAATTTAGAAAATTGGCTAAATTGATAAACCAGATGGATGCAACGGTAGCGGCAATTGCCAAACTATAGGTGTTTTTTTTTTTTTTTTTTTTTTTTTTTTTTTTTTTTTTTTTTTTTTTTTTTTTTTTTTAAAAATATATATATATATAAAAAAAATAAAAACGAGTTAGAAAAATATCAGGAGGTTGGAGTTATGAGTCCGTTATTAGCGCAAGTGTTACGGGAAATTGAGCAACTGAATCCAGAGGAACAATTGGAGGTGATTAGCCATGCAACGGAGCAATTGAAGCGGCAAACGGTTAAACCAAAAAAACACAAGCTGAGTGAGTTTAGGGGGATAGCGCCCAATTTACTAGAGGGGCGGGATGCTCAAGATTGGGTTAATGAGGTACGGGGGGAAGCACAACAACATCGCGATCGCCTGTTGGAAAGCAAATATGAAGATTGAAGATGCTTTGACAGGGGTGACCCGCATCTATTTTGGTAGCTGGGTGTGAGGCGTTTTTAACGAATGATGGGCAACTGAGGCAGGTAACACAAATGACAATTATCCTGGTGAGTGAATTAGAGGTTTAATCAGCCGATGAATGTCAGGGAGTTAATTAATATTTTATCGCAGTTTGACCCGGAAACGCGAGTCGTGGTGGCGGGATATGAAGGGGGATTTAATGACATCACGGAGATTCACCCTCAAAGGCTCCGGCTGAATGTAAATCCAGAGTGGTATTATGGCAGTCATGGGTTAGCAGCGGATGAGGAAAGCGGGAAATTATGGCCGGATGCACCTGTGGTGGTGGCTGTTTCCCTCATCGGCGAGAATCAAAATTCACAATAGTGGAACAGTTTTGATAAGCACAATGAGGCTTTGGGCTTTTCGCTTATATTTGTTTCAAAAACCCGGTTTCTGGCGGCAAAAGAAACCGGGTTTCTGCGATAATAAATTGGGTATTTTCGCTTATATTTGTTTCAAAAACCCGGTTTCGGTTCCACCCTAAGTCCGGCTAAACCGTTTCTTTCTCGTACCTGACCAGAAGATGCCAACAATAGATATCCGGGTCATCATGGTCGATTCCCTCTTTAAAAAATTCGACAAAACGTTCAGAATCCAAGAAATCAATTTCCATACTGAGTCGCTTCAATCCCGCTTCTTTAAAGATGCGATTCAACCGCAAAGGAGTGTAGTAAATCTGTGGAGCTTGCCACTCCGCATCCCAAACTCGGTTATGGGCAACATCGACGAAACCTTCGGTCATGCAGTGGGCGTGTTTACGACTGAGGTAGCAAATATCTACATAACACAGAGTCGTTTGAAAGAAGCCGTAGAGTTTACCTCCCGGTTTGAGAACCTTGGCGAATTCGTCAATCATTTTACGATTCGCTTCATCGTCATTAGATACAACCGAATTCACCAGCAAGACATAATCGAATGTGTCTCGTAAATCTGGTTTTTCTTCTGTAAATTTTGTAGAATCGACTCGCTCGAAAACAATTTGATTATTTTGCAGACGAGACGCTCCATCTGCTTCTTTCCATTTTTCAATGGATTTATCAATTCCTACCTGAGAAAAGTCTGTGCAGTAAACTTGTCCGATTTGCGGGCAAGCCTCTAGCAAGGTTTTCTGAAGATGAATTTCCGAGCCACAACCGGCAATTAAGACTTTGATTTCTGGAGAATTGGGAATATCGAAGCGGGGAGACACGGTAGATGGAGAAACCAGCAGTTCGCAGAGTTTTGGTTCGGGAGTTAAGCTGGCTACCCGGTTTTCGTAATCTTCATGAATTTCATCCCAATTCGCTTTATCATTCTCCACAGATTGGGCGTTTATGGGATGAAATGAGGGAATTAACCATTTGCGCTCTTCGTTGGCGTTCGTCATTATTTTAGGTTCCAAAAGTTTGAGTAAAGGTCAAGTTTGTAGTTAGGACAGAGGAAGTTTGGGGGAGTTAGAAGTTTGATGACCCTGTTGCCACAGGGTGACATAGAGTCCTTCTTGTTCCATCAAATCCGTATGGCGTCCCGATGCGGTAATGCTGCCATTTTCCAGGACAAAGATTTTATCCGCACGCAATGCTTGGGCGATGCGGTGGGTGATGACAATTACCGTGCGTTGTTTGGCGATGCGATCGATAGTGGCGAGAATTCCCGCCTCCGTTGCCACATCCAGGGCAGACGTGGCTTCGTCGAGAATGAGAATCGCCGGATCTCTCACTAACGCTCTCGCCAGGGCAATTCTTTGCCGTTGTCCCCCCGATAGTTGTCCGCCTCTGTCGCCTACGGGGGTATCATATCCTTGGGGTAAGGTGAGAATAAATTCGTGAATTTCGGCGTTTTTGGCGGCGGTCTGCACCTGTGCGTCGCTGGCTTCTAAATAGCCCATACGGATATTTTCTCGGATGGAAGTGTTAAATAAAATTACCTCCTGAGAAACCAGTCCAATTTGAGAGCGCAGGGAACGCAAGGTGGCATGGCGTAAATCAATTCCATCAAACAGAATGCGGCCTTTATCCGCGTCATAAAAGCGCGTCAGTAAGTTAACAATCGTGCTTTTGCCAGCCCCACTCTGCCCGACAAACATCACATACTCGCCGTCACGAATGGTCAGGGAGAGGTTTTTCACTCCGACTCTCTCAGTAGAGTAGTTAAAGGTGGCATTTTCAAAGCAAATTTCCTGGGAAAAATGCGGCAATGGAATTGCATCGGGGGTTTCTTTAACTGTGGGCGTTTCTGAGAGAATATCGGTGATGCGTTGCAGGGCAGCTACGCCATCAATCACAATCGGAAGTGACCCGGAAAAACCCAAAATACTCAAATTTAAACCCACCAACAAAACCTGATAGGAAACTAGGGTTCCCACAGATATGAAATTGCGAAAGGTCATCACCGCACCGATACTTAAAATGGCCAGTTGGGTAAGGACAAAAAGAATGATGGGAATTTTCTGCACAGCGTAGGATACAAAAGTTGCCCCGACATAGATCCGTTGCAGGTCATTCAGGTGAGCGGAAAAATCCTGAGTGGCTCGGTTTTCCATGCCAAAAAGTTTGACCACCGATTGGGAGAGAATATTTTCTTCGACTATGCTGGCGATTTTCCCTTCTTTTTCCAACAACTGATAGCCTTTGGAAGTGGCAATCTGGGCGAGGGGGGCAGGGGCGACAATACAGAGGGTTATCCCAATACAAGTTAGAGTGGCTAACTGCCAGTTGAGCAAAAACAGAAAAATGGTCGCAAACAGGATGTTACTAATTTCTAAAACAACGACAGTTAGCCCCATTGAAATTAAACCGTTTTCTACTTTTTGGACATCGGAAATCATACATTTGACAATATCTCCGGCTGAACGTCGTCCAAAAAACTCCATTGATAGGTTCTGGAGATGCTCGAAGAGGGAGCGTCGAATATTGTTGATGATGATAATGCCCAACCGCGCTCCCAAAAGGAGCCCCAGTAAACCAATGGCAATGTATAAAATAGCGCCTACAGCGAATAAGGATAGGATTTGAGTTAAAAGTTTAAAATTTTGTGGAATAATTGCTGCATCAATAATAAACTTCAGGCTGACTCTTAGTACCGAATCAAAGGCCGCATCAAAAATTAAGCAGCCAAACATTAGAATGAATTGCCATTTGTACGAGCCGATATATTTAACGAGGGTTTTGAAAAACCAAATAAGCTGCTGCATGGTTAGAGTTAATCCTAGAGATTTTCTTTCTTTATAACATCTTTAAACAGTTCATATACTCGTTGCAAAATTAGAGTTTGAGAAATTATAAATCCGGAATCACTTCATGTTAACTAGGAGTTAAAAAACATTTGTTCCCCATAAAATCAACAATTTATCCACTTGTTTTGTTTCTCAGTAACGAAAAAAATTAGCTGGAGATTTGCTGCTTGGACAGTTGTAATAGCTGCTATTTTTGTAGCGTTTATCGAGAGGATCTTTAAAAGATTTAGTGCCCGCAAAGTAAAGTCAAAATCGGATCTCCGGGATGTCGGTGCAATGCCGATGGGTCTTTGAGGGATGAGTGTGCTTCTATATTTTTTCAATCAGTAAGGTGAGCGTTGCCCACCCTACTTTTGAGTCAGTAGGGTGAGCGCCGCTCACCCCAGTTTTTTCCATTACAATTAATCACAGGATTGAACGAAAAATGATTAATTGCCGGAAGTATTCTGACACTTTAATTAGAAACGAAACACATGTCTCATATTAATCCTCACCTCCTTTTTGTTTTATCTAGGGTTTATTTGCCGAACACGTACCCCTTATATCGCGGTACGTGTCCCGCCTGAATTAGAATTTTCATGGTAGTTTTTCCTTCGGTTAGCGATTGTTTAGAGTGCCGAGAGATAATCGTATCGTGTCGTTTTATTTCTGGGCTGGGTTCGATATATCTTAGAGATAATCTAGCTTGAGGGTGAACCTTTCTGTGGTATCGAAGACTTTGATGAAACTTACATCAATGTTTTCGTTGTAATACCAGCCATTCTTTGGAGAATTCTTCAGTTGATTAGCCCGTTTTTCAGGAGTATCACCTGTAATTAAGGGAATCTCTTGCTCATTGACGAGCGCGCTTTTCAAGGGAGATGAACTTCGTTTGTTAGAGCTTTCGCGTTTGGGCAGTTCCGAGGGATCGTGCAATATGGCAACGAAGAAATATTTCTCGAACGGGGTGTAGTGGTCATGGATCCGCTCGATGCTGATGGTGCGCGTTTTATTGTCGAAATTGGGATTGGGATAGCCAGTATGCCGAATTTGGACTGCGCGATATTCCCCCTTACCCATTTCGTCACTTCCGGGCAATTCTTCTGTTGGGAGTGCAGAAGAACGACTGACCCCATCATCTAAGTACATCTTGTAAGTCGCTTGGCAGAGAATTTTTTACCCGTCTCGGAGTCAGCAACATTTGTGGACTCACCAGGATAAATGTTAATGGTGATGGGATTTCCATCTGGGTATTGTTCCCGGTTTGCTTGACGTTCCCCAACATACTGTTCCACTTCAACCGTAGGAATAATCGCTCCTGCACGCACATAGATCGGCACGATGAAGTTAATGTGACTCGGGTCGGCACTCAGATGAGCATCGAAGTCGCGAATCGTAGTACCGCCTTCTACTGCATCCTGCAATGGCTGTCGGTTATTTTTAAAGCAATACCAATCACTCCCTGCGGGAAGGTAAATGTCTCGTTTCCCGCCACACTTGTTCTGTTCATCGAGTATGGGAGCCACCAGCAAATCTCGACTGACAAAGAATTGATCGTCTAAAAATTCAACCTTGTCATTGTAAAGTGCTTTATCGCTCGGATCGTTGAGGAACATCGCACGACAGATTGGCTGCCCATTGAGGCAATTCTCAAACATTGCATCGTAGAACAGTTGAAGCAGTTGGTAGCGCAATTCAATGTAGTATTTGCAAACGGGAAGAACCATCTGGTATTGATCTTGCGGTTCCGGCACAGGTTTTTGGTATTGATTGAACCACTCTACATACATAAAGGGTTCTTGAAACTCTTTCCGTCCTTTCCGCATATAATGGTTGCGGAACCAAGGTAGGAAAGCACCCGCCGCCGTCCATCGCATGAGCAATTCTGGTCCTGCCCAATGTTTCGAGTCATCCTCAGCCTCAAAGCCACCAATATCCTGACCGCAGATTGACATTCCACACATCCCCAGGGAGATGACCTGCGATACGTTCATCTTGGAGGAAATCCCAACTGGAACTGTTGTCCCCGGTCCACAATGCTGCAAAGCGGTGCATTCCGGTAAAACTCCCGCGCCCGACAATAAAATTGCGTTTGTTTTGTCGCTCTCCCAGGGTCTCTTTAAAGTTCTCCGCAAGATAGTTCAGTCCGTGATATGTGGCTTTGTGGAGATTGTAGGAGTACAAATTCCACATCTTAATAAATGGGGTCTCCTTGAGATGCTCATCCGAAAGAAAATCATCAGTCACGAGCAGCCGGAAGGGAAAACTCCGCATATCTCCTCGGGTGGAACGGATAGCTGGTGTCGTCATATCCTGCCAGACAAACTCTAGACCCATCTCAAACAGATACTTGTATTGTTTGCCCCACCATTCACGTACTTCCGAACGTGCTAAATCTGGGTAATGACCTGGGGTACCAAGCTCTGTAAACCTTGACGGTTCCATAGTAAACTTCCCCTATATAAGGCTTCCCGGTCATTATAGTTCGGGCTATTTGGTAGGATTGGGACATCCTGATTTTTGTAACCCCCCGCCTGAATAATCTTGATAGTACCCGGTTTTTGTTTCCTCTGCCTGATGCCGCTTGTCAAGTACGAAATAGTTATTCGCTAATCCGTCTGCATAGGTTGAGTAGTTCGGATCGCGGTTACTAATAATGGGAGTGATGTTTGTGCTACATTTAATTCCCTGTTTTTTCAACCAAGCAAACATTCCTTTAGGATCGGGGAATTTCTGGGTGTTAATCGTGAAGGTTTGATAATTGTTTTGTACATCCACATCGATATGCAGACCGTCGAGTGGAATGCGGTAATCCCGATATTTTTGAACGACCCATTCGAGATCTTCGCGCTTTTCATACCCATAGCATCCCTGGTGATATCCTAAGGCGTAGCGGGGGCTTAAGCGAGAGCGACCCACAATTGAGGTAAAGCTATCTAAAATCTCAGCCGCTGTATCGCCTAGAAAGAAATAATAATCCAGGTCGCCGAAGCGAGTTCCAAACATATATCGACTGGAGTTGGCGTAGCCGATATCAACTAAGATTTGAGCGGGGTTGTCAATATAAATGCCGTAAACGCTATCTTGGTTAGGAACGCCGTTAAATTCCAGGAAGAAAGGGTCGGAGTGGTAAAGGGGTTCGCGATCGTCCAAAGGCCCTATGTTATAAACCTGGCGATAGCGCATATTATCAAAGTTGAAATAATTGACTTGCGCTGTATTTTTACACAGGGATTTACCGCCTTGTTCGCCAAATCCGATATATTTCGCCGTTGCTGGTTTTTCAATTGCCTGAATAATGGCGTAATCTTCTTTTTCCTGGCCGTTGAAAGTGTAATAAATGCCGGGTTCGGCAGTTCCCCACACTTTAAAGACTTCTTGTTGATCGGGATTATACTTGTTGGTATAATTAAAAACTTCTATTTTAAAGGGAGCGTAAGTAACGACCACCTTCATTGCTTGCGTTAGGGTTCCATATTCCTCATACTTTGTGACCAACTCAATCCCATTTTCAGTCGTCTTTGGCTCTACAGAGAATTGCTCCTGCTTTTCTAAAAGAATTCTTAAATCTTCCAGTTTGTCCTGGACAACAGACCGGGTATTTTTAGGGCTGTAATCTACCGCACTTTTAAATGGGTTAAAGCGAGTACGGAAAATATCTTTTTGGAGAAAATGAAGAAGCATGGAGCAAGATTTTTGTGTTTCTCCAGCGAGATTGCCGAACTCGATCGCTAAGGTTTTATTTTCAGAATCGAAGGATGCAGAAACAGCTCGATCTAGTTTTTGCCACTTTTTGTAATCGGCAAAGTATTTTTCAACTTTGAGAAATTTGTAAGAGGAAGAGTTAGAAATAGAAATTGAATCAGACATGAGAAGCTCCTGATGTGACTTGAATAGACAAAATTTCAACGAACTACGCAGGCTAATATTCCTTTATTCCATATCGAGAAAGTGAATATATCTCCGACTTCAAAGCAAAAGGCAAAGAATGGAAGACACCGCTTTCCCCTCGCTTAGCGGGTAGTGTTAGTGGGGTGATATTCGATCGCCAGCCAAATGCAATCTGTATCCGCGTAATATTGATGCGCCGGATAGGTATATTGGTTGTGTTCGTGAATTTCACAAAATGGAACAGATGTAGTAAAGCCCGGACTCATCAACATATCTTCGTAGAGGGAGTCGAATTCGTTACCTTTAAATTTCTGCATTCTTCCCTGACCAAAGATTTGGGTATGAATTTCGATAAAGTCATGCTGGTTGTGGATAGCACAATCGGTATGAGAAGGGGCAAACCATAAGTTTACTTTGACGCAAAATTTTTCTTTTTGATGGGGCGTCCTCGATTGTCTGGTCATCAAATAGGGATCAATTTCTACAATTCCTGCTTCATCTTGGGGAGAACGCCAGAGTGGTACATCTTTGGGAAAACTCTCAATCAGATTACCTAATAAATCCCAGTCTTGCTCAAAGACGATTTTGCGAATGTTATTCTCTTGAACCACCTCAAGCAAGAGTAAGGACTCTGCTTTTTTGATGATGGTATCTTTGAGGATGGTGGATGAATAAGCAGGAATGATACTGGCAGTTTCTTCGCTCAGGTGAGCATCGGAAGATTGGGGATTGATGGCGATAGTACGGTGGTAAATGGGATAGTTTTCCAGGTTTTCCACGTACTTGGCATCTATGTAAGCGCCAGAAAAGCTAAGGTGTTTGACTTGATTGACTTCCATGAGTTTTTCAGGTTGAGTTAAACTATTGAGAGACTGAACTCTAGCTGAGGCGATCACCGATCACGCCATTTTTGACTTAACTGCCCTTCTGTGGAGCAAAATTATTGTAGTAAACCGCAATCGATGGATTTTCTGCACAATAGTATCCAGCTACGGAATAACCGATCGTGGCAAAATCTAAGCGCCCATCGCCATCAAAATCAGCAACCGCTATACGAGCGGCAGAATCTTCGGAGACGCGCCATTTTGCGAAGACGCCATTTTTAACATCGATCGCCTTGTAGTAAAAGACACCTTGCCAAGGCATGGGGCCTCGGAGCGCAACGAGAAACTCATCGTCTCCATCGTTATCAAAATCCGCACAAACCACGAAGTGTCCTGTCCCTTCTCCAATCGGATTGGGATTGTCATAGACATCAAGTACGACTCTTTCCCACTGACAACCTGTTAGAGAATTTTTGCTGTCGTTAGTTTCTTCAGTTTTATAGTAGACGGCGACTGTGTTTCCATGAAACGGTTCGACGGTTGGAATGTAAGCAAAAGCATCGTCTCCTACTTTGCCTGCATCAACGTTGCCACTCCCTTTAAAACCTGTTTTATTCACTTGGCTGATCTCGCCCGTACCGAGGGACTCACCATACCATACACCGTCTTCGGGGCTGAAATAAATCCAGGTAATCCCTTCTTCAGAAGCAATCAGAGCAGAATCCAGATTAGAGCCTAATTTACTGCCAAATTTCTTGATGGATACGCCGTGAATGACATGGAAATAAAGTAACCGACTGTTTTCATCTTTTGGATTTGGCTTTTTCTGATGTTCGTCATAGTATTTTTTGTCATAGATTTTCAGGGGTTCTTCTTTCCACTCTTTGGCTCCGTAAAGATCGTCTGGCTGAGTAAATAGTACGACTGGTGTAATCGAGTGGACATCATTGGGTCTGCCCACAATGGGCAAGGCAAAAACTTGAATTTTGGTTGACTGTGTAAAATAGCCTACCTTCAAGCGGTGCATGGAAGTGGCTCTGCCAATGTAGTGACTTTTCCAGTAGGGTTCAGAATTTCCTGGATTTTCAAGCCAGACAATTTTGCCGCCTTCGGGATCGCAGTTGACCATTGTCTGACCGTATTGGTAGCAAATGACAATATCATTGCGTCCATCTCCATTCACATCTGTATGATGCATCCCAACAGGACCGATATATTTGGCAATTAGTGTCTTTTTCCAATCCTTGTTTCGATACCAAGTCACTTCACCCTGGCCGAGTCCATATCCGACGATATCGGGTTGAGAGTCGCCATTAATGTCAACTGCTTCAATCCAGTAACCGTCTTGGCGGCAATCTTCCACAAGCTGACGTTCAAATTTAGGGATAGGAAGTTTGTCCATATGCGTACTATTCCTACGTTAAAATGTTTAGCCTTTGCTGGCTTATTTTTGACTCATCTATTTATTAGACGCTTCCCGACGCCAACTTGTGAACTCTTTAGCTGCCTAAATTTTTGAAACTCCCTGCATCTCGTAAAACCGCTTTTAAAATGCGCCCATCTTCCCGCCGATGTGGGTAAGTACCGAAGTATTTTTTCAGTAAAAATTGGCATGATATAACTACCATCGATTTTGCACCGCTTTTTTAAGCTTATGCGTGTTTGTATCTGAAATTTAGGAAGGGTTCAGCGCTGAGATTTTCACCGATCGCACGGTCTGAGGAGATCGAGTTACAGAGTTATTCGACAAAGATGTATTACCTGGGTTTAGCTTGAGTTTATCCCGGTATTTATAGAGGTATTTGTGCTGGAAAAAGTGGATTCCCGCAAATGCGGGAATGACAGACTAGGATGAAGGCGATCACGTTTGGATTCCCGCAAATGAGGGAATGACAGGTTATCTCGTAAGAATAACAGAATAGAGAGTAAGTGTTTTTGACTCGCAAATTGAGCGAAAAATTCAGTTTCTTTCCTGGGCTTCGGTTTGTGATTTTGAAGAGTAGGAGAGAAACCCGGTTTTTGATATTTTTGACTCGCAAATTGAGCGAAAAATTCGATTTTTTCCCTAGTCTTCTGGTTTTCATGTTGGATATTAAGGCAGAAATCGGATGTTTGAGCCGGTTCTCGGTTGAACTCGATCGCCTCTTGGTCTGTTGTTTCCCCCCGACTCTGGGTGCGGGGCAAAAACTTGGTTTCTTCCTCTGGTTTTGGGTTTGAATATTCGGTGTTCACGCCGGAACTAGATGGCTCAGTCTTAGGAGCGCTCGCCTCAACTTTAGCAACTCTGCCAACAGCCTTCTTAGACTTAGCTGGTTTTGGTCCAACCTTGACTGGATCCGCTTCCTTGGCAACGTCACCGATAAAATACCCCCGCAACTCAAGAGCCAGAATTTTCCGCGCCCGGGAAATGCGCTGCCGGACATTCGCGCCAGAAATCTCTTGCCTTTCGGCTATCTCTTGATTAGACAGTCCTTGATAATAATGAAAAATAAACGTCTCGCGCAACCAATTGGCTAACTCATCAATAGCGGCGCGAATTACCCTTTTTTTATCGTCCTCTTCCAAGGCCCTGTCTGAAGTTTGGTCAACAGAAACCAGTCCTAGCTCATGTTGCTCGCCGTAAACTTCTATATCCTCAACTGAGATTGTTCCTCCGCGACGTTTTAAATCGAGCCAGAAATTCCGAGTCAGCGTCGTTAGCCAAGATTTAAAATTTTCGATTTCCCCAGCGTACTTTTGTGCTTTTTTAAACGCTTTGAGCATCGCCTGACTCAGCAAATCTTCCGCTTCGGTTGAGTTGCCGTTCGTCCACTTGAGGCAGCACCGAAACAGGTAGTCTCGGCACGGTTGGAAGAGTTGCCAGAAGGCACGAGTTTCGCCTGCGGCAAGACGGTGTAAAAGTTGTTGTTCTTCGGCTCGGTTGGCAATGGGGTTAGTAGTGGTTTGCACCATGATTTTACCTAGTCAATGGATTGAAAGCCAAGATGCAGGGTTTATTGTTGTCGGGGCGATTCATAAATCGCCCCGACTCAGGGAAATTAAGCAAAGGGAATGGAGAACAGATTACCCCCCTCGGTATAAGGAGCCGCAGTAGCCTCATCAAAAGGAATCCCTGGAAAGTTTCGGTTAATCATTTCAATCACGTTCCCGACGGCAGAAATCGCATTTAGGGCGAAATCGTTGGACAAACCCAAACTTTCTCCGATATTTCCTTCCCCTCCCAAAAAGCGGCGGATAACTGGATCTGAACTATTGACGGATTCAGCTACATTTTCTGAAGTCAAACCTAGTTCTAACGCTTCCGTAACCGCATAAGTCACGCCAGAAACCACATCTTTCCACTGGGATTGATTCTCGTCCACCACCATTGCTAAAGGCTCCTCTCCCAAAACTTCCGGAAACGGCTGATGCTGGTCTCGTTGCTCTACAGGTAAGGTCAGAATACTGGAGATAATTAGCCCCCCATCTCCGGTAATGGCATCCAGTTCGCCATTGATATACTGCTCGAATATGGTCTGGAAATTATCCAAAGCTACGACTTCCGCATTAATGCCTGCCGCACTCAACTTTTCTCGCAATCGAGTTTCAGAAGTCGTACCCGCACTGACGCCAATTCGACCCCCGGCAAGCTGTTCCAAAGTGGTAATCCCGCTGGCAGTTGGAGTGACTACAAATTGAGCGTCGTAAGTATTAATCGGGGCAAAATCTACGCCCAACAGCGCATCCCGTCTTAGGTTGTGGGTGGCATTCCGACTGGTGACATCCACAATGCCATTGGCAACATCACTAAAGCGCTGGGCACCGGATGTCTGAATCACAAACTCTACAGCATTGGGGTCGCCAAATAGAGAAGCTGCCAATGCCCGACCAAAATCCACATCAAAGCCGCTTAAGTTGCCGTTTTCATCAGCAAAACCCAGTCCTTGGGCATCATTTCTGACCCCGACGCGCACGAAACCTCGGTCTAGGACTTCTTGCAAAACGTTGCGGTCATTGTTATCAACCAAGGGAACAGTCACTCTGTCACTCCCGCTAAATGGGGGATAATAAACCAGTCCCCCTGGCTCCACAAACATCAGTTCGTTGAGATTGCGAGGTAGCGCAGTTTCATCGAAGTTGCGATTGTAAATTTCTTCGTAGTTGCCGATTTGTTGGATAATTTTCAGGGCGAAGTCATTCGAGACTCCCAGGGATGCGCCTAAATTTCCTTCCACTCCCAAAAAGCGTTTGATGTCGCTATTGCCATCAAGAAATTCATTGACATTCTGGGAGTTGATGCCGAAAAATTCGGCTTGAATGGGAGCGTTGACAGCCCAGCGCACTACATCGGCCCATTCGGACTCGTTTTCTGGCACGATGAGTCCTAACGGTTCTTTCCCCAGATTCTCTTCCAGGATGACATGATTCCCGGGATTAGATAGGGTAGGAATTCGATTGCTGAGAACTCCACGATTAATGGAAACTGCACCCAAGCGCCCTGCATCATAGGCGGCAAATAGGGCATCTTGAGAGGGGTAAATTTGAAAATTTAGGGTAATTCCCGCACGACTGGCGGCATCTTGTAAGTTTTGCCGGGACCGCGTTCCTTCTAATACCCCGATGGTGATTCCTTGCAACTGCTCAATGGAATTAATCCCACTGTTCCCCCGCACCATTACCCCTTGAGTATCGAAGAAAACTGTGGGGGAATAGTCCACTCCCAAGGTGGCATCACGCAGGAGACTATGAGTCGGCAAGGTGGCAGCGATATCTACTGCACCATTGGCAACCCGAGTAAATTCTTGCCCAGGGGCTACTACCACATACTGAACCGCCTCTGGGTCCCCGAATAAGGCGGTGGCGATCGCCCGACTAAAATCAACCCCCATCCCGCTAAAAGAACCATCGGCTTCCCGTTGGCTAAATCCGATCGCATCCTCATTAACCGCCACCCTTACAAATCCGCGATCAATAATCTCTTGCAACTGAGAACCGGGGCGAGTATCACTGGCAACGGAGGCTCGACCTTCCGCCGCACCAAACCGGGCATAATGCTCCAATCCGCTGGAGAATCCACCATTAGTAATGGCATTGGCTACATCGGGGTTATAGTCCCGATAAAAGTTCTCTGAAAACGCAATTTGCGGCGTTCTGCCTTCCTTAAATCCAAATGTTGTCCAATGATGTAACCCACTATTAAATGAGCCATTCGTAACGGCGCGGGCCACGTCAGAGTTTTGTTGGAGGTAGGTATTTTCGTTAAAGTTAGGCAGGGCCATAATTTTCAGTGAATTAGAGATTTTTGTCGTCAATGGGCTGAGGTGCAGAAAGATGCACCTGTAAGGTAAAAACTTGGTTCCCTTCAGAGCTTAACCCTTGGGTCAGTGTTCTACCCTTCGTTTATATAGACGTTTTAGGTAGGCAAAATGTGAGTAAATTTTTGTAAATTAATGAAGGAAATAAAATGGGTTCAACTCTATGCAGCCAACTTGAAGATTTGCCCTAATTTTTTATTTTTATTCATGGCAAATATTGCGATGCTTCATTCTGAAAAAATCGCAGTTATTCTTTCGGCCTGATTTTGGGTTTAGACAAAACTACGCAGCAACCCGTTAAGGGTTCGGTGGTTATCCCCTGAATCCTCCTTTTTTTGTATTTATCTACGGGTGATTTTCTTTAATTTAATTCCCGGTTTAATCCCGACAAAAATGGCAATATCCCCCGCTATCCATCCAGACTCGCCACAACAGTTCAAACTGTTTTTGCCAGGATTCTAGGAAAAAGCGAGTTAAGGTATGAGAATTTATCTCGGGCTGACTCAAAACCATCATTTTGGGGAATCCCGCTTTGATGGGAATGACCGGGAATAAAGGACCCCTCAAAAATTTAGGGATTCCTATTTTCACGGAAATCACAGGCAACAGCCAAACCCTCGAAATTGGCTCAAACTTCACGTTTGTCAGACTGAATCCAATGGGTAAAACCGGGTTGGGGTCAACCTGTATTAGTTGTTTATACTTTGGTCCTCCTGCCTTTGTGGAATCAGGGCCAGTCGCACCGGGTAAAACTAAGGAAATTTGGGGAACTGCCCCTTGCGCTGCTGTGACAGATAAGGGGGGACTGGAGATATTGTCTGCTGCCTCAACTTCTTCTAAAACGGGCTGATGTTGCTCCGTGGCCCCATTTACGGGTTGAGGGGGCTGGTGAACCGGGGGTGCGGGTTCAGATTGAATGGGGGTTGGCGGCGTCTTTTGCGGTGTTGGACTTCGGTTGAGACTGCCGAGACTGGGATTTTCTTCCCCGCCTAGATAATCCTTAAACTGCTGACGCAAAATTTTCCGGGCATCGGAAATCCGTTTGCGGGCAGTTGTGGGAGAAATTTGTAGGGGTTCGAGGATGGCTGCATAGGATTCGTCGTTCTCATGGTAGAGAACAAATGTCTCCCGTAACTTGGGGGGTAGGCCCTCTATGGCATTTTCAAAAAAATTTTCCAGTTCACGATGCATAGCAGTCGTGAACTGGGTTTTCTGCTTTGTTAGCCCATTCCCCTTGCGGGGCGATCGCCTCGATATCCCAACCCTCGACTTTTTTTCTCTCCCCCTGGCGCAGGAAATCGAGGTACAGATTTTTCGTAAGTTGTTTAACCCAGGCCCTGAAGTCCTTAATGGCCGTTGTACAGGTTGTTATCTGTTGCCACGATTTGAGCATTGCCTGAGAAAGCAGGTCCTCTGCCTCCGTGGGGTTCCGCATATATTGCAGGCAGTCGCGATAAAGCTCATCTTGATAACAAATCCATTGCTGCCAAAATGCTGCATCCTGCTGTTTTTTCTGTCTCTCAGAATTCAGGCAGTCTGGCCGGGAAAGTCTCTCAACGGCTGAAGTCATAGATTTTCTTGGGTACTCTAGTGGGAGTGATGAATCTGGGATGATGCACCTAAAACCTGGAGTGGTGGTAACACTCGATGAGGTCTGCAATCTCGGGGTTCAGCAACTCTCGTTGCTTAGGATCCATGTTTCTTTCCGAGGGCTTTTGGCCTGAAATAGCAAAGTCTAATAAATTTGTCCTCTATCTTCAGATAGATTTATCCTAACTTTTAAGCGAGAGAAACGTCAAATGCCCAGAGTTAAAGTTTTTGTAAAGGGGCAACAACCGGATTTGGGATTCGACCCACTCTGAGTATTCCCCCCCTATTCCTTTTTTAACCCGCCTTTCCTATAATGCTTCCAGCAGTCATCAGGACATTAGCCGTGCTTGCTACAGTTTGGAGTGCATCGTTAGTTGGGATTAATGCCGTCAAGGTTGGAGTTGAAATCGATGTCTCGGGGGGAATGCCGGGAATTGTCGTGGTGGGATTGCCCGATACCGCCGTGCAAGAATCTAAGGAACGGGTGAAAGCGGCCCTGAAAAATTCCAGTTACGCCTTCCCCTTGCGTCGGATTGTGATTAACTTGACCCCGGCGGATTTACGCAAGGAGGGTCCCTGTTTTGATTTACCGATCGCCATCGGGATTCTCGCCGCCTCAGAACAAGTCAGCCCCCAACTCCTCGGAGATTTTCTCTTCCTCGGGGAACTCTCCCTCGATGGCACTTTACGTCCCGTTGCCGGAGTTCTTCCCATTGCTGCTGCCGCTCAAGAAATGGGCATTACTGCCTTAGTCGTCCCGGAAGGCAATGTGGGGGAAGCGGCAGTGGTGAAAGGGTTACAGGTTTATGGGTGCAATCATCTGTGCGATGCGATCGCCTTACTGAACAACCCAAGTGAGTATAAACCCACCCAACTCGATGGCAATGTCCCCTTTGCACCCCATCCCTTCGGGGGTTTAGACTTGCAAGATGTCAAGGGTCAAGCGCATGGACGCCGCGCTTTAGAAATTGCTGCCGCAGGAGGACATAATTTAATCTTTGTCGGTCCCCCAGGTAGCGGGAAAACCATGCTGGCTAAACGGTTACCCGGTATTTTACCCCCCCTGAGTTTTGAAGAAGCCTTAGAAGTTACCCAAATTTATTCCGTGGTGGGGTTACTGAAAAATCGTGGCGCGTTAATTGGCGATCGCCCGTTTCGCAGTCCCCATCACTCCGCCTCCGGTCCCTCTCTCGTCGGCGGTGGTAGCTATCCCAAACCGGGAGAAATTTCCCTCGCTCATCGGGGTATTTTGTTCCTCGATGAACTCACAGAGTTTAAACGCGATGTGCTAGAATTCCTGCGCCAACCCTTAGAAGATGGGCGCGTCACCATTTCTCGCACAAAACAAAGTGTGGAGTTCCCCGCCCAATTTACCTTAGTTGCCAGTACCAATCCCTGTCCCTGTGGCTACTTTGGGGACCCGATCCAACCCTGTACCTGTTCCCCCCGTCACCGAGAACAATATTGGGCGAAACTTTCAGGACCTCTGATGGATCGGATTGATTTGCAAGTGGCAGTGAATCGCTTAAAACCGGAAGAAATTACTCGTCAAACCACCGGCGAGGGTTCGGAACCTGTGAGAAAAAGGGTTCAGGCAGCACGCGATCGCGCCCGAGAACGATTTAAAGCCGAACCGAACATTCGCTGCAATGCGGAAATGCAAACCGCCCAACTCCGCAAATGGTGTCCTCTGGATGATGCCACCCGCACGCTCCTGGAAGGGGCCATCCGTAAACTGGGACTCTCGGCAAGGGCCACCGATCGCATTTTAAAGGTCGCCCGCACCATTGGGGACCTAGCTGGGGATGACCAAATCAATCTCTCCCATGTGGCAGAAGCCATTCAATATAGAACAATTGATAGAATGCAGTAAATAGCATTTTTTATTAGCTATTTTAAGGAGCTAACTCTCATGAAAACGATTCTTTCTCTGGTTTTACTAGCCACCGTTGCTGTCGTTGATAGTTTACCGGCTCAAGCTCAAAGTTTCCAACCCCTCAAGGGGGTTGAAACGATTGCTCAGGCGACGCCAATGGTCTCCCAAGCTGAAGAATTTGTCTCCTTACTTGCCGATGGAGAGTTTAACCTGGCATTGCAGAAATATGATGCCACTGCCCGGGAAAATATTACTCCAGAAACCCTGGAAACAACTTGGCAAGATTTAGTAGATAAGTCTGGGGATTTTCAAGAAATTGTTTCCAGTGAAATGGTTCCGGGTGATGAGCAAGAGGTGGTGCTGTTAACGACTCGATTTGAACAGGATACGGTGGTGTTGTTCGTTATTTTTGATGAAGAGCAACAAATTAATAGTTTCACCTATTAACTTAGGCGATCGCCTAACTCTGTTCTGGAGTTAGAGTGACTGGGATTACAGAAGTAACGTTGCAAGCGCTCCCTCCATCAAGGGAGCGATCGGTGAATTAGGGTGCTTCCCTCCGGGTTAGGGTTTGACGGGGTAAAAGAGGTGGATTGAGCCGGTCCTCATGAGCAGTGTTTGGGAGAAGGTGCTCATTTCTCATCTACAAACCAAAACCCGTTGGGAATGGGTTGGAAAAATCCAGTATAACTACGGAATAAATTGATGTTTTTTTTCAAGAGGCTTCATAAAACATGATGTTAAATTCTTCTAATTTTAGTGATAAAATAAAAACAGAAGAATTCAGTGGCTTTTAGAGTAAAGCCAAGGGCTATGAGTCGAGTAACAAAGCGGTTGCGTTTTGACTTTCATTGCCTAGAGGCCAGTTTGATGAAAATCACACTCTTTCGCTTCGTGGCGAACGGATGGCTGGCTTTCGTCAATGTGTCTCGGGACTTTTATCTGGCGCGGATGATTCTGCTGGGCGATCGCGTAACGTCCCCTCAGAGAAATCACCACACTCCTACCGAGGGAGTCTGACATCCTGAATCTTAAGATGGGGGTCAAGGGCAAGGGAATGGAAGTCCCTGGCCCCCTTAAATATCAACCGGCAGGGGATAGCGCGGTTTGGTCCGTTAGCCGTGGCGATCGCAACAAGGGATAAAATTGGCTTCAGACCTCAGAACGCCCTCGGCGATCGCGGAGGCTGATATTTTCCCCGAGTTGTCATAAATCGTAACGATTGTTGGGTCGAAAATAAGCTACTAAATCCGGCAAAAAAAGATTGACGGGAGTGGGGAAAGAATATGCAGACAGAGGGGGTAAAATGAGACAGTTGTGTTCTGTGCCAGACCTTGATCGAGCGCTATACCTTGCCCGAAATGGGCGAACTGTGGACTGAGACCTATAAATTTAAAACCTGGCTCGAAGTCGAGCTAGCGGTTTGTGACGCTCAAGCCGAACTGGGTTATATTCCCGCCTCGGCAGTGGAAGAGATTAAAGCCAAGGCTAATTTTGACCCCAAACGCATCCTCGAAATTGAGGCTGAAGTTCGCCATGACGTGATTGCCTTTTTGACCAATGTGAATGAGTACGTCGGGGAAGCTGGACGGTACATTCATTTGGGATTAACCAGTTCCGATGTGTTGGACACGGCTTTAGCATTGCAGATGGTGGCGAGTCTGGACTTGTTGCTGTCGGAATTGGAAACGGCGATCGCGGCGATTCGCTATCAAGCGCAGCAACACCGGGATACGGTGCAGATCGGGCGATCGCATGGGATTCATGCCGAACCGATTACCTTTGGGTTTAAACTGGCTGGATGGTTAGCGGAAATGTTGCGCCATCGCGATCGCCTGGTGCGGGTGCGATCGTCCATTGCTGTGGGTAAAATCTCCGGTGCCGTGGGAACCTACGCCAACATCGAACCCCGGATTGAAGAGATTGCCTGTCAGAAACTCGGACTCGAACCCGATACCGCTTCTACTCAGGTGATATCGCGCGATCGCCATGCTGAATTTTTGCAGCATCTCGCCCTCCTAGCGGCTTCTATCGAACGCTTTGCCGTAGAAATTCGCAACCTCCAGCGCACCGATGTTCTGGAAGTGGAGGAATACTTCTCCAAAGGGCAGAAAGGCTCGTCGGCTATGCCTCATAAGCGTAACCCGATTCGGTCCGAACGCTTAACCGGGATGGCGAGAATTGTCCGGGGTCATGCGGGAACAGCTTTGGAAAATGTGGCACTGTGGCATGAACGGGATATTTCCCATAGCTCCGTAGAACGAGTGATTCTGCCCGATGCTTGCATTTTAACTCACTTTATGTTAAGGGAAATTTCAGAGTTGGTGAAAAATCTCCAAGTCTATCCCGAGAACATGAAGCGGAATATGAACGTTTACGGCGGCGTAATTTTCAGTCAGCGCGTCATGCTGGCCTTAGTGGAAAAAGGCATGAATCGGGAAGCGGCTTATAAAGTCGTACAGTCCTGCGCGCATCAAGCCTGGAATCAACCCGATGGGGACTTTCATGGGGCGATCGTCAAAGATGCCACCGTTACCGAGAAACTGTCACCGCAGGAAATCGAAGACTGTTTCGACCCGAAATACCAACTCAGACACTTGGATACGGTTTACCAACGCTTAAACATTTAAAACCTGCTAAAAAGAAGCGTAGGGATGAAGGATGAATTGAATGGTCAAGGGTTCGATTCATCCTTCTCATCCTTGATGGCTTGATCCTGTCTCCTTCATTTTTATAGAGGTCGCGCATGAAACTTCGTTCTTTCATCGCATATATTCTGGTGATGCTGGCGATCGTCTTGGCGATCGCCACCACAAGTACGGCGACAAATCCAGAACCCCCCCGCACCGATTCGCCAGCAGAGTCTCTACGATTGCTGGCAGCAAAGCGGGACTTTTTAATTGGAACTGCCGTCAGACCCCTCCCCTTAAAAAACGAGCCGATCTATCGAGAGGTCCTGGCCCGTGAATTTAATATCATCATGCCCGAGCATCATCTGAAATTTGCTCCAGTGCATCCAGAGCGCGATCTCTATGATTTTAGCGTAGCTGATGAGATTGTTAATTTTGCTCAAGAACACAATATAAAGGTCATTGGTCATGCACTGGTCTGGTTTCACGCCCTTCCCCGTTGGGTCGTGGAGGGGAATTTTTCCCGAGAAGAACTCCTGGAAATCCTTCATGATCATATTCAGACTGTAGTAGGTCACTATCGAGGTCAAATTTATGCTTGGGATGTGGTTAATGAACCCGTAGAAGCCGATGGGACCTTGAGAGAAACCATCTGGTATAAAACCATTGGACCGGAATATATTGACATAGCGCTGCGTTGGACTCATGAAGCAGATCCAGATGCCCTCATATATATTAATGACTATGGGGAAGGACTCAACTCTAAATCGGATTCCTTTTATCTCTTAGCAAAATCCCTCCGGGAACGTGGTGCACCCCTAGATGCGATCGGATTTCAAACCCACATCGGCTTTTTATCTGCAAAAGACTCCCAAGAAGTCGCTGAAAATATGAAGCGCTATGCCGAATTGGGTTTAGACGTGATGTTTACGGAGATGGATGTTCCGATTAATCAGTTTCGCGGCACTGAAAAGGAGCAATTAGCCGCACAAGCTGAAATGTACCGAGATTTTCTGAATATTTGCCTAGAGGCATCGAACTGTAAAGCCATGCTGACATGGGGATTTACCGATCGCTATACCTGGTTGACCGGGTTTACTGGAGGGAAAGCCCCATTAATTTTTGACGAGTCCTATGGTCCTAAACCCGCCTATTCTGCGATGTTGGAAGAATTGAGAGGGAGTTAACCCCCGATCGGGTCCCAAACTGCCCCAAGTCTTAGGGTTAAAACATTGTCCTTCGTGAGTGCGAATTGCGGTGAAACCCTTATGGTTAAATGCAGCACTTTTTTCGGTACATCCCTAAATCTTCGAGAGCGGTTGAATCCGTAACCCTGGGATGTGTGGCTCAAGCGCCTTTTGGGTTGGACGACTCTAGGAAAGATAAACATGGGCGAGTGACTCAGCTATGCCAAGTCACTCGCCCATAGATTGGAGTTCGGGCTAAATTCCTATCAACCTGACTCCGTAGTTTATCAAGGGGTTAAAGTTTTAACCGAACTTGCCAGGGATTTTAAACAGCTATTTTGGCCGCATCTGCTGTTTCTTTAAGTAACAACTGCCGCCACTGGCGGATAATCTGCTGTAACAGCCCTCGTTCGGGAGTGACCCAGGTGGCGATCGCCTCAGACTCCAGAGTATCGAGGGCCACAGTTGCTCTGGCTAAGGTTGCTAATCGTTTTACCAGGTCAGGCTGTTCAGAATTGCTAGAGATTAAGGTCCCGATTTCTCCAAGACGGGCGATCGCATTCAGGACTTCCGGTCGAATCACGCCAGCTACGGGCATCCGCGAGTCTGCTTCCCCCTCATAGAAAGCAGCCAGTTCCGATTCTTGGAGAGTCTGTAAGGCAATCGGGAGGTCGGACAGGTCATCCAAGGATAATAATGTGGCCAAGGTTGTCAAGGATTCGAGAATTTCTACACCCCCCGGATAGTCTCGGAGACTTAGGAGGTTCTGTTTATATCGGGTCAAATCCAACCCCGACTGATTCACGGACTCGGAATTAAACAACTGGTACAGCAGGGACGAGAACCGAGTTAAGGGGGTTTGACGATGCGATCGCATCAGCCAAGTCAGCACCCCAATGCCATCCTCCGCGAATTGATTCAACCAATCACTCCCACATTTCACGGGTTGCAACCCCAATTCGCCCAATAACATTTGTCGGCGTTCCGGGATTCCTCGCCAATCTTCGGCACTGACGGGGGACCAGAGATAAGCCATTAAATCCGGGTCGCGGGCGATCGCATACAGCAGATGTAGGGGGTTCGCAGTGGAATGTAAATATCGAGATAAAGCACTCAAGGCAACTGAACGCTGAAAGGGGTTGCGGCATACTTCCGCAATCCGGTGCAACCCTTCCTTTTCATCCCGTTGCAAGTGCTGTATCAAAGCGTTATGACTGTTCGGCAGTGGCAATACCAGCAACTCATCCCAGAGGACTGGATGTCCATCGCCGCGTCGGTTAGGTTTGAGTGCAGCAATCAACTCAATGGGGTAAAACAGCAGACGCAAGGACCCGATCGCCACCAACAGGTTGAAGAAAACTCCGATTTCAATCCATCGGGAAACTGCCGCCACAAAACGACCTCGGGAGGCAATTTGTGCCTCTTTGAGGACATTGGCATCAAATGCACCGATTGCCATTGCCACCACTAGAATCAGCCCCATACCGGCAAATAGACCCACCGCTGGGCGACCCGCTAAGGCAAAGGCCACAAACCAAAGAGTGCCTAGAAAAATTGCAAACCCGACAGTGAGCACCCAGGTATCAATGGCGATCGCCCCGAAGGTCTGTTGATAGGGGGGATTGATGCTCATCAAATCATTCAAAATAAACAGACTCGTGAACGCGAAACCTCCCAATAGCGCCAGTCCCAAGGCCGCTAACACACTACCGGCCAACCCAAAGACCATAAAACTACAGGTGAGAAGCAGTGCCGTTGCCAATACAATCCAGATCCACAGGAAAACCACTCCAACGGCAAACCCGAGGGTCGTCCAAAAGAGGGTGCGTTGGACTGCTTTGAGGGGAATTTCTTCCCCCGAAGTGAGATTCCAGACTTTTGGCAGGCGATCGCCTGCACCGGAGATCACCCGTTGTCCATCGGGGGTCACCGCCACGGATCTCACCCACTCTTGATGTCCAGCGAGGGTATGTACCAGAGTCCCTTGTTCTAAATCCCAAACCTTGAGAGTATGGTCCGAAGAGGCCGACACCACTTGCTGTCCATCCGGGGTGACTGCTAATCCATTAATCCACCCCTGATGTCCGGTTAATTCATACTGGAGAGTTCCCTCATTCAGGTTCCAGACCTTGATGGTTCCATCCATACCGCCAGAAACCACCTGTTGTCCATCTGGGGTAACTGCAATAGTATTGACCCCTCCAGGATGTGCGGTCAAATTCTGCACTTGCCTGCCCGATGACCGGGCCCATACTTTAACTGAACCATCCAGACTAGCCGAAATTACCTGTTCTCCATTAGGGGTAACCGTGACCGCATTCACCCGGGCGGTATGACCGCTTAAGGTTTGCAGGAGAGTTCCCTGTGCCAGATTCCAAATTTTCACGGTTCCATCTGCGGATCCAGAAATGGCCTGGGTTCCATCTGGGGTCAGGGTTACACTGTTTACAGGTCCGGTATGACCTTCCAGAGTATGCAGTTTTTTTCCGGACTGGATATCCCAGACGATGAGGGTATTGTCTGCTGAGGCAGAAATGGCTAATTTTTGGTCTGGGGTGACTGCGAGGTCTTCAATCCAGCGCCGGTGGTTTTGGAGAGTCTGGAGGCGATCGCCCCCTTGGATGTCCCAAATATTAACCGTGCGGTCTGCGCCACCTGAAATAACCCGGTCTCCTGAGAGTAACGCCAAGGCATTAATTCCGCCGGTATTACCCGGTAGGGTTTGCAACAATGCACCTCTATCCAAATCCCATACTTTTAAGCTGCTGTTTCCATTAAAGTCTCTCCCTGATGCAGAAATCGCTTGAGTATTGGAAAGGGCCAGGACAGAATTAATGGATCCGGTATGACCTTGTTGCACCGCAATCGTATAGAGCAAAAATGTGAATGCCAGGAGGAACAAACATTTCACCACCGAGGCAGTCGCCATCAGATACAGGTTTCGATATCCCGGGACCTTAAAACTCCCCCGGAATTTACTCCATCCGCTTTGTCGATACAAATCAGGGGCAGCTTTGTACAAATAGCTTCGGAGTAGACTGGGACGAAAAAACACCCAGTAGGCCAGCAGACCATAATGATAAGGATTTAAAGGATTGAGGAATTCGGGTGTTTCACCCCGCTCTTGTGGGAAAATGGCCATGATGATTTTACCGTAGGGGTCAGTTTTAGGCAGAAACTGTCAAGCTATTTATCGGTCTTTTCACAGTATTCCTTTTCCGCTCCTCCTCGGGATCCGGATTTGGTTAAATTTTATGAAGCCACTATCATTTTCATTCCTTGCCCCATCTGGCACTGTATTGATTTTTTGAAGGAAAATGACAGAGCTTCTATTATGTCTGAAGAGCTTGGAAGACCTAACCCCCAGCCCCCTTCCCTACGAGGGGCTGAAATTCCCCTTGAAAATGATGCTCCCCATGAAACATCCTTCTGAGCTTTATAAAATTACCGCTTATGATTTATATGTCAAGAGGGTTTCAACCTTAAATTAAGGAAAATAAACTAGAAATTATTGAATTAACTAAATCCTTATATTCATTAATTGACATTCAACAAAACTGAACGAAAACCCATGAAAATTAATTACATCCTGTTATTTTCGGTAGTTTTAGGGTTAGTCCTCACCATAGGATTCTGGCAACCGGCGGAATCCGTTCGGATTTTGGAGGGATTTAAGGCGGGAGAAGGGGTATTGCAGAGTCCATCAATTGTAGGGGAGAGAACTCCAGATACAGAGCAGTTTGAGGGAGAGAACTTGGTAGATATCCAAGATATTAATCCCGATATTACCCTTGATATTCGCTATGCCACCGCTAATAATTTCTTGAAGGTCAAACTCTACTCCGTCCCTCGATGCCTTCTGCGAACTAGCGTCGCCCAAAAGTTATCCCGAGTTCAAGAGCAATTGCAACGTAGGGGACTGGGGTTGAAAGTTTTTGATTGTTACAGACCCTTATCGGTAACGAGGAAAATGTGGGAAGCGTTGCCCGATCCCCGTTATGTTGCTAATCCGGCCAGGGGGTCGCGCCACAATCGCGGTGCAGCCGTCGATTTAACCCTGATTGATGCAAGGGGTAATGAATTAGAAATGCCTACGGACTTTGATGATTTTACCGATCGCGCCGCCCGAGATTACCCAGGGAAACGATGTCAGCAACCAAGCCCGCCAAAATAGCCAATTACTCGAATCGGTGATGACTCAACAGGGCTTTATTCCCCTCATTACCGAATGGTGGCATTTTGATGCAGAAAACTGGCAAGATTATCCCTTGTTGGACATTTCTTTAGAGGCGATCGAGTAGTTTCAGGATTACTTGACTTCCACTAAAAAATCATAGGTAAACCCTCGGAAATTTGAGTCTAAAACAATTTGATAATCTCCGGTTGTCGGGAGAGTTCCACTCCAGTTGTCCAGACCCGTATAGTGACCACCCCCGGTAAGTTCAGTTTGCCGATTGGGGTCATTGGGGATAAAGACAAACGGTAACGCGCCTTCTGAAACCGAGAGGGTCAAGGTTTGACCGGCAGATGCCTTGAGCAGATATTCATGACTTCCTCCGCCAATAATCCGCCCTTTGACTCGCGCCGAGGTGCCATTGGGGGGGAAATTAATCCGTTCAGTGATTTCAGAACAAGAACTTTCGGTGATACTTTTGGCAATCCAACCGTCCACCGGATTATTGATTTTAAACCAGCCATTTTGTTCTTCTGTAACACTTATAAAAGTGCCATTACTCAGTGTCCCTAAAAGATTCGTGGCGGTCACTTCTGGACTGGAACGAACGTTAGCTGGCGGGTTGGGATCGGAGACAATGGCAGTGGTAATTTTGCAATTGTCTTGGGAGGGGGTAATCATGATGGGTTCTGGAGTAGGGGTTGGGGAAGGTTGGGGAGATGGAGGAGATGGGGGAGATGGGGGAGATTGGGGAGATTGGGAAGGTTGGGGAGATGGGGGAGATGGAGGAGATTGGGGAGATTGGGTGGGGGTTTGAGTGACTGGAGGGGGAGATTGCGGAGATTGGGGAGATTGGGATGCGAAATAAGCACCCCCGAGTGCTGCGGCGATCGCTCCTGCCGCCAAAGCAATGATAAACAGTTTGTTCCCTTGCATAACGTTTATGGCATCTTAGCCAAACAAAATAGAACCACTCACCCAGTCTAAACCGTGCAAGGGGTGGGGGCCTTTATCGATAGAGATTGATATGAACCCGGGGAGAAGGACCCATTCTTCCATCAGAAACGAGTGCATCCGGAGGGTTCTAGCTGACTCCTGGACCCTACTATCCTGGCACATTCGTTCCAGCACTGCGTAAGTCGCTTCCCGACTGCTGTGATTGTGCCGCCGTTTGAGCGTTGACCCGATTCAGTTCGCGGATCCGACGAGAGAGTAGACGGATGATATTGATGGCAATTCCGGGGGTTTCATCAATGGCATCGTAGAGTTGCTGCTGAGTCAACACCAGACACTCGCAGGGTTCCAGAGTCGTGACAGAAGCTGAACGGGGTTCAGCATCGAACAAAGACATTTCGCCAAAACAGGTCCCCTGTTCTAGTTTAGCCAGGTCTCGATTGCCAATGTGAACGCGGACTTTACCAGAAACGACGATATAGAGCGATCGCCCCTCCTGACCTTCGGTGAAGATGGTATGCTTTGCCGGGAAAGATAGCTCATCCATCACAGAAGCCAGACGCACGAGAAAGTCATCCCGAAGTTCCTTAAAAATCGGAACGGCCCTGACAAATAATAATCGGTCAACACTGGTGAGCATCTTAAGGCAGTAAACCGTAAAAAATAAAGCCTAAAAAGTAATCAGGAGTAAAAAGGCAAAAACAAAAATTTTCCTTTTATCTTTTTACTTTTACCGTACTTTAGGTCGGTTCTAACCCGGGGAGGCCCGGATAATTGGGAAAACCCTGGGGGCCTCCGGCAGTGGATGAGGCGGCACGCGGGGAATCCGCAATGCCCAATTCCGCCATCATTTCCTTGACTTGAGAGGCAACGAGGCGATCGCGATCGTTTTTCATCCGGGGCAACAGTTCGGCGAGGGCGCGAGGAGAGGCCACTTTCAGGTAGGCTAACACAGCTTCGCGCACAAAACTTTTCGGATGGTTCAAACAAGCTAATGTTTGTTCCGCACTCAGGCTCCAGCGAGAAGCCCGCGCCAGGTGAAAACAACAAGCCAGGGGCCACTCAGAGATAAAGTGACGTAAATCCACTAAGCGTCGGAGGCGATCGCTCGCAGATAGGGGTTCGATCGCAATCAATTCCGAGAGACTCTGGAGTTTTTCCTCATCGGCACGGCGATCGAGAATACTCAACAAAATCCGCTTACTCGGAATATCCAGAGTATTATCCAAAATTTCCAACCCCCGCGCCATATTTGTCCGCACACCGGACTTTAAATTA
Organism: uncultured cyanobacterium; assembly: GCA_963821735.1. Lineage (GTDB taxonomy): Bacteria > Cyanobacteriota > Cyanobacteriia > Cyanobacteriales > Laspinemataceae > Laspinema. The sequence goes on along the minus strand of CAWGFK010000024.1, from coordinate 116,265 downwards.
AAAGCCGCCGCTTGAATCGACCCGAGGGGATAGAGAAACTTCATCAGCAAAAACAAGCGGTCCACCGAATCGGAAATCACATCCCGCAAAGCGCGGCGCAGTAGATTCGCTTCTCGTCCGACGATTTCTTCTGGATTGAGTCCGATGAGGGCCTGATAAATTTGACCCATCAACATCAATTCTTGGTCAATTAACGTTTCCACCCCACTGCGACCAATCCGATCTAAAACCCCTTCAATGCCGCCTTCCTTGGGGATTTTTAACAGAATACGCAGGATGTTCCGTCGGGTGGTGCCCCAACTGGTGACCAGATGATTCACCAATACATTCAGGGATTCCAGGGTACCAATCTGACCGATCGCCGTCCAAGCGTGCATCCGGACTAAATCGGGCTTATGAATATCTTCAGCTAGGGCCACCAGGCGATCGAGAATTTCATTCTCCAAGCGCACCAAAGCCCGCATCGCCGACTCCCGGGTTGATTTATAGTAAAGTCCGCGCAACAGGGAAGGATAATACTCTTCTAAATGAGTCGATGCAATCACCTCCAACAGGGCGCAACGGACTCGCAAAGACTCATCCTGGAGTAGATTGGGGATAAACAGTCGTAACCCTTGCAAATAATCCGCTTCTCCCAGGGCGCGACAACCCATGACCCGTTCCCGTTCCTGTTTGTGGGTCAACATATGGCGCAGGGCGTTGGTGGCTTCAGCTTTTTGTTCGCGGTTGCCTCGACGCATGATGGAGGAGGCGGCAGTCCCCCGAACCACCGGGTCCACATCTGCCCGCAGATAGGGGCGCAATTGTTCGATATCCAGTTCCGGTTCCGTCAGCCAGATATAGCGCAACGCCAACGCTAAGACTTCAGGGGTGACGGTTTGGTTAAGCAGGGTTCGCAAATGGGAGGTGTAGATGGGATTCGGATGGTTGAGCATCACCTCCAGACTTTGACGCTGCAAATTGGGGGTTAGATTGGGCAGGAGGGGGGCAAGCGCTTCGCCAACGTGCTGGGGTCGATTTGGGTGAGCAATTCGATGCAGGAGCGTTTATCCTCTTCGCTGCCTTTTTGTTCGAGGGTTTCCACCACGGTGCGCTTTAACGCCCGCATATCCACATCGGAAACACCCAGGCGTCCGCGTTCTGCACTGGAGACTAATAAGCCGAGATAGCGCGATCGCAGGATCCAGACGATGAAAAACCAGCCTAACCCCATCAGCACCACGGACACCAAGAAAACGGTGCCTTGATACCCCAGAATCTCTTGGGGGGTAGCTTGAGGAAAGATCATTCGGCACACCCAAATTGCCGCTAAAATTGCCACGCCAGTCACCCCCACTGCCAGGGGTTCGGCAATCCCATTCACCATCGATTGGATGTTACTGCGAATGCTATCGGGGAGGGGTTGGAAAAAGACGGGACCCGTGCCTTCGATTAGGGTGTATTTGAGGAGTTCTTCAATAAATTTTAGGGAAACCAGCCCCCAAAAGAAGGGCAGGATGGGGGTCAGGGAAAAGGCGCTGAGTAAAACCACCGCAGCAGGTAAGAGGGTAGCAGCGGCAAAGACCCCGAAGCGTTCCACAATCCGACTGGAGGCAAACCACTGCATCACCAGTTCAAAGAGTCCCAGGATGCCGTTAAAGACGCCGAGGAAACTAGCAATTCCGATCGCCAAATCTTGTCCGGCAGGGTTTTGCTGTTCTAATTCACTTAAAAATAGGAAGTCAACGACGAGATGTAAGGCTTCGGCGAGGATAAAAAATCCAAACAGGGGAATCACATAGCCTTTCAGAGGGCCGCCCAGTCGGCGATTGGTGAAATCGGGTTCATTTTCCAGGGAGGTCGTGCGCGGGGCGTCGGGAAAGGCTTGTTTGTAGGTGCGACTCAGGTAAAATAGCAAAAATGCCCCTAACAGCATCATCACGCAGGAGGCCACCAGGACGTTATTCAGTCCCACGACTCTGAGCAGTGCGGGGAGGGAAAACCCACTAATCACATCGGCGAGTAAAATACCGCTACTGATTAGGGGATAGGTGCGTTTAATTTCGCGGATGTTAAAGAGTTGGTTGGCAGCGATGGAGGTGTTGAGGTCATTCAGGGCAAAGATAGCTTCCAACCACAGGCGCATCAAGAAAATCGTGACGGCAGCGGCGATCGCAATATTTAAGGCCACCCGAAAAAATAGCAAGGGGATCGCCATGAAGATCGCCACGGATACGATGACTTGGCGCAGGGGGAGGAATCGTTGCATCCAGGAGTACATCACTCCTAGGAAGGACCCCAGACCCGCCCCAGCAACATAAATCCAAGGCAAGGATTCCGCCCCATATTCGTTCAAGAACAGACCCACTGTACTTGCTTCTAACCACAACATCCCGATTGAGGTCACAGTATAGAATGCAAACATCAACCAGGTGCGCTCTCCTTCCTCGGGACGGAGATTTAACCACTGTAGCAATGCGGTTGCTAACCTACCCTTAGCGGCAAACCGCTGTTCTTTTAGTTCCATGCAGCGTTGATTTCCCGTGTTGTAGAGTGTCCCTGAATGCCGGTTGAAGTTCATCTCCTCTTCTGGTATTTAGAATGCCATACCCTGTTCTGGCATGAAAACCCCAGTTGATCGCTCATTATCCTCTGCTCTTGTCGCCAACGGGTTCTAGTTAATGGTTGACTCTAAGGGCGCGCTTCAGGCTTTCACGGGTTAATTCGCTTATGCCTAGCTCCGGTACCCTGACCTCCTGCACTCAATCGCGGGCACGATTTGTATGAGTTTTTCTTCCTTCTGATTAACATAATCTCTCCTATTTTTCAATTGCTCTGGCTCGGTGATGCCTGAAGGAAGGTGACAGGGTTTTGGCGAGGATTGAGAAGGGTTCGGAAGGATGGGGCGTTTGAGGCTTTGAGCCTGGTTTGAGGGCGGCAAACAAGTCTTGCGCCGATCGCAGCGATCGGCGCTTTATGAGGATACCTCAGTTCTCGTCAAGTCCCAGTTAAACCCTCAAGGGGAACCGCACAGTTATTCCCTTTCCAGGGTTTAAGCGCGCTTGAGTTGAGGGGTTAAATCCTAACAGCCAGGGCTGATGGTTATCTTACCGCTTTATGGGGGTCGTCACCCCCAATCGCTGGATTTCCCCCGCTGATTTTTCTCGGCACGGTTTTGGGGGGGGAAATCTCTGGGTGCTTGGATCTGTCCGCGCTCTCGTCAGTCCCGGTGGGTGAAATGCCTGTACGGGCTTCTCTGTTTCAGTCGGGCTTTTCACCCACTCCTTAAGATCCGAGAGGCGATCGCCGCTGTTTTCTATCTCCAGACAAATCATGAGGGTGCTGTGCACTTGGACTTAAGTACCTGCACCCTCATGATTTATTGGACTATTTTTGCCTACTTTTTGGGAGAGAGCAACATCATCATACTCCGCCCTTCTTTTTTAGGGGCTTGCTGCACTTCGGCAACTTCTTCGAGGTCCGCTGCCATGCGCTTGAGTAATTCCTCAGCCAGGTCCGTATGTTGAATTTCCCGCCCTCGGAAGGTAATCGTCGCTTTTACCTTATCTCCCACTTTCAAAAAGCGCTGGGCTTGATTGAGACGCACGTTATAGTCATGTTCTTCAATCTTGTAGCGCATCTTGACTTCTTTGACTTCAGCGGTATGCTGCTTTTTCTTAGCTTCCCGCGCTTTTTTCTCTTGCTCAAACTTATATTTGCCGTAGTCCATGATTCGGCAAACTGGGGGATCGGCTTTATCGCTGACTAAAACCAAGTCGAGGTCTTTTTCTTCAGCGATTCGCATCGCCTCTTGAGGCGTTAGAATCCCAAGCTGGCTGCCGTCTGTGTCAATGGCTCGAATTTGAGGAAATCGGATTCTTTCATTAATTTGAGGTAAATCCCGATTTCTTCTTTTTTCAGTCACAGGCATTCTGGAAGAAGATGATGGAAGCAAGTCGTTCACAGAGTAAATTTTCTAAAAGTTTAGCTGACACTCTCAGGGGGTCGTCTGAAGACTCTGAGATTCTTTAAGACTAACTTAAAAGGCATTGTCAAATTACCTCTACAGGCTCAAAACAACAACCTGTACGAAAGGTATTGCACTTGAGCTTACTTTTTGATATGGAAATCAGCTTTCCGAATCTATCACTGAGGTCAGTTGGGTACGCTCAACAATTCAAGGAGTGTTTGTTCAACCGGCTACTGCAATCATACAGCAGACGAGTTAAAGCAGGAGTTTCACGTGATTTGATTGTTTCAACGCGCAGATAGTTATTCTTCCGGCTTTCCTGATTATAACTGCATTTTGACAGGGAATAAATGGAGTAGCATCGCCTGGGATCCCGGGTCTTTAAAGAACTCCGGCTTCCAGGTATCCCGTATTTTCAAGTAAATTGATGGAGATTAGCGATCGGCTTGATGGTCCTGGCTCTGGCATCGAGAAGACACCCCTAGGGGTGGAAGTCAACCCGTTACAGGCTACCCAGCTTGATGTCTTTACCAAAACCTCCGCTGCTGTTGTTGCTTTCTCCAAACACAAGTTATATCCCATTGACGGAGGATGCTATCTTCCTCCAGGGGTTAACACCCTGGAATTAGCTCAAGGATGGCTAATTTTCAGGAGATGATCTTGTACTTGTCATTTTACTCAGTCTCATTCAATTTTTGATGAATCTTCATCTAACTTTAGATAGAACTTGGGCCTTCGCCGGTTTGGATTTTGACAAAACCGGGTGAAAGCGAGTCCCTATCCCTTCTAGCATAACAGGAAATCTGCCATTCGACGGTATCATAGATTGCTTTGATCGGATCAATCCCACGGCCTTGAGCGCGAGCCTAGGGGAGGTCTCCCGGGATTTGATGGCGCTGGAATGCCTCGGACCCTCGGGGATTGCAGCAGATCCGGTAATTCTATCCTCCGAGGGAGAATTTTCAGGGGTCGAGGGAACCAATTGCCCCAGGGGACACTTCGGTGATTGTAACAAGGCAGGACACAACGGCTCTCTGGCTATCGGGGTAGAACGGTTCCCTGGCTTGTGTTGACAGTGGGCGTTGGTTCGGTACGGGAGGATATAGAGTCCTGGGGTGAAGTTTATCTCAAAACTAGGCCCGAACAATGGTGGCGATCGCCCAGGGGACAGTTAACGAACCACAACATCAACTCTGTTTTGCTACGCCTCCCTTGCTTCACAATACAACTATGCCCAGCGGCATTTACCAATCACCCGACGGTTAAAATAGCGCATTATGAAGACTTCACTTCTACTCAAAACGGCTGCGATCGCTACGGCAACTCTCTCGGCTTTGACTCTTAGCACTCAAGCGATCGCCTCGCTGTTCGGACAACAAAGCGTCGATCAAAGCCGCTTCATTGCGGTTGCCCAATCTTTTAGCGGAGGCGTGGCTCCCCCCCTGTTAATCATTGAGCAAGTCTCCAATTCTCGTGAATGTTGGAGCGAAAGTGGCAGTAACCCCGTTCGCGTTGATCCCCTCTTAGTCAATTTTGACTTCACCGGGATTTGCGGGCGCAGCACCGATAGCAATGGCTATTCTATCCGGGTCGGCGGTGAAGATGTCGGTCTCCAGTACAGCTTGCGGATCGTTCAGCGGGGTGGAGACTTGGTACTCCTTGGAGTCAATACGTTTGAACGTCGGGAAATGGAAATTGGCCGCACCAATGGCATGGCGAATGGGTTTACTAAAATTAACCTCAATCCCGGATGGCAGTTTGCCAAACGCACCTACAATGGTCAGACTTTGGGTCACGTCTATCTGGCTAATAACCAATCTTTAACCGCCCTGGCTAAACCGATTGGCTCCTCCGGGACGACTCCGACTCCTCCTCCGGTGGTGACGAATCCCCCTCCGGTGAATGTCTCCTTTGCAGATACGCGATCGGATATCTATGCTCAGGAAATTGAGCAAGCGGTGGCCCTCGGTTTTGTCTCGGGTTTCCGGGAAGATAATACGTTCCGCCCCCAAGTGGCCCTGACTCGCGAGCAATTGGTCTCAATGGTGATCGAATCGTTGAAAAACGTTCCCGGTGCCAACATCAATATTCCCTCCACGATTTCCTCTCGACCCTATTTTGATGTGGAGGCGTCGCGATGGAGTGCCCCTAAAATTCAATGGGCCAGAGACAATAATATTATTAGTGGCTATCAAGATCAGAGTTTCCGTCCAGCTCAAACCGTGACCCGTGCTGAAATGATGGCGGTGTTACGTCGCGCTGCTGAATATGGGAATAGTCTGCGGGGTCGCGGGACTACCCTCAGCGCTACCCGCACGCCTACGAATTTCTCGGATACCCAAAATCACTGGGCCGATTCTCTGATTTCTGATATGTCGAGTTATTGTCAGGTTGCTTCTCCGTTAAATGAATCGGGAACTCAGTTTTTCCCCAACTCTCCGACGTTGCGAAATTATGCGGCAGCCGCAACGGTCCGGATGATTAACTGTGTGAGACAGTAAGGTAATGAGTAAACTCCCCGATTATTCTGTTGAGTTGACTGGATGTTTTCCTGGATAAACTTCAAAAAAACTGACAATTCTTGTTGTCAGTTTTTTTGGATTTCTTGAGTTAGGGATCAAGTAGAAACAGGCCATTGGGTCAAGCTAGAGAGGGGGCTTAACCACTGAAGTCTCGAAAATCGCTTACAATCAGTGGCAGGAAACATTTTAAAACTGTTGTTACTAAAGCCATGCAGCACATTAACCGCCACCGGGCTTTTCCAACCTTTCTGTCTCGAATTCGAGAGCGCGATCGCCTCGAACTCGCTGAGTCGGCATCCCTGATTGGTTCGGCTGTGGGATCCGTTGTGGCGGGATTGTCTGGACAGGTTTTATTCGCCGCGACTCCGATTACTTTGGCATTGTGGTTGAATCACCTCAACCGGAGTCGGTTTGGGGAGCAAATGCGGACTGAACACCAAGGGGCGATCGCTGATATGCATCAGGTAGTCACTGCGGTTCACAGTAGTTTACAAACCTTGCCCAAATCAGAACGGATTCAGGATGTGGAAAATACCTTGATGCGTCTTTCCGAGGCGATCGCCACTTTGCAACAACCGGGCGATCGGGTCAATTCCGGTAACTCCAATGATGAAGAAATCCAGCACGAATTTGCGATCGTCCGTCGCGGAGTCATGCGCCTGAGAGATGTCACCGAAACCCGCTTCAGCGAACTCCAAGAAACCCTCAACAGCGAAGTTCAAACCCTCCGTCAAGAGTTAGCATCTCCCCCTTCAGTTCCCTCCCCTGAACTCGCCACCATCAAAGCCGAATTACTCACCCTCTCCCAAAGTTTAGCGGACATTCAAACCCAATTCCAAGCCTTAACCAGTCCAGTGACCCCCGACGACACCGCCATTCAAACCCAGCTTGATGAACTGCAAAGCCAAATTGTCAAACTGCAACAGCAAAATCGCGAAGTAGTCAAACCCTATCTCAAACATCTCAACCGCGCCATTCAAAAGTTAGAAGCAGAAGGGTAGCCTAAAAGGGGGTCTCTAAATCTGCAATGGGTTGGATCAGCATTTGCACCCAACCCATCCCCCACGAATTGAGAAGGGCCAAAGGTTAATTTTTGTTACTGAGTCCCCTCCTATGCCGTTAAACCGAATCTATTCTGCTAATCTATGGCTAGTCTTGCGTGCCATATTAACCAAACCTAGATAACGGACTATCAAATTGTTTGGTCATCCCTAGTATTATTTAAAAATCATGTCTCAACACCAGCAGTTAATTATTAAGAACTTTGGACCAATTGCCGAGGTTAAGATTGAAGTTAACAATATTTTGATTTTTATTGGCTCACAAGCAAGCGGCAAAAGTACAATTAGTAAAGCCATATTTTTCTTTAAATCCTTACGAGATGAATTAATCCAGTATTTTTCTCAAGCTTACACTCAGGATTATTTTACCCCTGTCGTCACTCCCTTTGGTAAACAAGCAAAAAATCTATTTATCAAAACCTATGGTTCTGTTTTGCAATTTCCTGATATGGAACTTAATTACCAATACGGGAATGGCATGGAGGTTACTGTTAAACCATCTTCAGATCATAAGTTTACCACTGTTAGTTTTAATAACTATTTCCAGGAAAAATTTGCTCAACTTGTTGATTTAATTAAAAGAAATAAAACTGAGCTACAACACAACTCCCTGGATTTATTTGGTTTAGAAATGAGTATGATTAAAGCTAAAGAATCTGCTCTATTTCAAAATATTAATGATGAAATTAATAAACTTTTCAATGAGGAAAGTTATTTTCTTTTTTTGCCTGCTGGTCGAAGTTTGATTACTACATTATCTCAGCAACTTGACCGAATTAATAGAGGTGACCGAATTGATAGACTTGACCGAATTGATAGACTTGACCTAGGTAATGAATTCTCTGAGGGTAAGGGTTTAATTAAACTAGACTATTTAATGGAAACATTTCTAAATGTTATTGATGGAGCCAAAAAAAGTCTCAGCCAAACTTCTCTATCGCAATTAATTCAAGAAAAAAGTTCAGAAAGTAAAAATCCTGAACTTTCGTCGGTGATTTCCTTGGCTCAAGATTTATTCAATTCCATCCTAAAAGGCTCTTACCGCTATCAAAATGGGAATGAATGGATTGATGTTGGAGATAAAAATAGCACTTTGATTAACTTTGCTTCCTCGGGACAACAAGAAGTGGTTTGGATTTTATTACTGATCCAGCTTTTGATTTTAAATGAACGCCAAGTCTTTCTGGTCATAGAAGAACCTGAAGCGCATTTGTTTCCCGTGGCTCAAAAGGAAATGATTGATTTAATCGCACTCTTGGCCAATCAAACCCACAATCAAGTTCTGTTAACTACCCATAGTCCCTATATTCTCTCATCTTTCAATAATCTGCTTTATGCTTATAAAGTAGGTTCACGCCAACCAGAACAAGTCGAGCGAGTTGTTAATCGCCATTTGTGGCTCGATCCGAATCGGCTAGATGCTTACATCTTAGAAGAGGGCAAAGCTCGTTCTATCTTTGATGCAGAGATGGGATCGATTGAATCAGCCGAAATAGATAAGGCTTCAGAGATTATTGTCAATACTTTTAATCAACTCTTTGAGCTTGAGGATGAAGCATGAACTGTACTTGCCAAGAGTTTGAGACCCATTATCCCCACTGTACAACTTGCTCTGACGGTAAGATAATTACAGCACAAGAGAATAAGCGAAAATATATTCTCAACAATCCATCCAAACAACGGGTCTGCAAAGTTACAGTAGATGACTGTGTAATTACTAGCCAAGACCAATGTAAATGTGACTACTTATTTATCGTTTGCAGTCCAGAGCAAGTGGAAGATAAAAATTGCCAGTCTTCTGAGCAACTTTACTTTATTGAATTAAAAGGGAAGGACTTCATCCATGCTGTCGAACAGCTAACTCAGACTATCGAACATTTTAAACCCCCAATTAATCAGGCCCAAGTCTTTGGTCGAGTCGTGTTGAGTAAATCTCCTCCAGTTAAGAATATCGAGACTAGCACTAAGGTGCGCCGACTCAGAGAATTGTTAAGAAAATATCAGGGTAATTTTGACTATGGGACTCGACAGTATGAAAAGGATTGTATTTAAAACATTAGGTTGTTCAGGATGAAGCGGCAACTCCGTCCAGAGGTTGCCCGATCGCCAATTTGGGGACCCTCTGCCCTCAACCGGAGGAAAAACAGCAGTTCTGCATGGTAGCATCGTCTGCGCTTCTGCTTTAATCGGTAATGTTGATTCAAGCAGAACTATGACCACTCCATCCACTCCCCCTCCAATTCCTCCCCAGACTTGGCAGCGTCCAATTGGTTTAGATTGGGACAAACCCTATACCGTTCGCTATGGTAGTAATCTTGATGATGGTCCCTGGCATGGAATGCCCCTCGGGGGGTTTGGGGCCGGTTGTATAGGCCGATCGCCTCGCGGTGACTTCAATCTCTGGCATCTCGACGGGGGGGAACATACTTTCCAATCCCTTCCCGCCTGTCAGTTTAGCATCTTTGAAGAAACCCAAGGCCAGCGTCACGCTTACGCACTTTGTACCGAACCGCCCTCCGATGGCAGTCTGAATTCCTGGCAATGGTATCCCGCCTCTACTGAGGAGAATCCTACCGGGAACATATCACGCTTTGTATCCTCGGAGTTGGTTTGTCTATCAAAATGTTTTTAAGGCACAACTCACTTGTGAGCAATTTTCCCCGATTTGGCCGGGAAAATACCAAGAATGTAGCTATCCGATGGCAATTTTTGAATGGACCGCCTATAATCCCACCGATGAACCGATTACCCTGAGTATTCTGCTGACTTGGGAAAATGTGGTGGGGTGGTTTACCAATGCCATCAAATCCCCCACAGTCAAAGTGCGAGATGATGGGTCTCCAGAGTATGAATACCAATCCAAATGGGGGCAGAGTCAGGGCAATTCTAACCGCTATATTGAAGACTTCCATCGGATTGGTTGTATAATGGCCGGGGGTCACTTGGCAGAGGTTCCCCAGGAAGGTGAGGGAGAACTGGCGATCGCCACCGCCACCAATCCCTTTCTCGATACCTTCAAGAACACCCGATGGAATCCCACCGGCAACGGCAAAGAACTCTGGGAACAGTTTTCTCAGGATGGTTCTTTATTGGATTGTACCGATGAAACCCCTGCAGCTAAGGGAGAACGGATTGGGGTAGCATTGGCCGTTCGCTTCACCATTCGACCGGGAAAAACCCGAAAAATTCCCTTTATCCTTGCTTGGGATTTTCCCGTCACTGAATTCGCTGCCGGAGTCTGGGAATACCGCCGCTATACCGACTTTTTCGGGCGTCATGGCAAAAATTCCTGGTCCATGATTCGCACTGCACTCAAGCATTCGGATATGTGGCGTGAGAATATCATTACCTGGCAACAAGCGATATTGGGCCGGGAGGATTTGTCTGACTCGGTGAAAATGGCCCTATTTAACGAGTTATATATCCTCACCGATGGGGGAACATTATGGACCGCCCAGGATGCGGAGGAACCTCGGGGTAAATTTGCAGTGCTTGAATGTATCGATTATCGTTGGTATGAGAGCTTAGATGTGCGATTATACGGGTCTTTTGCCCTGTTGATGTTGTGGCCGGAATTGGAAAAATCGGTGATGCGCGGGTTTGCGCGGGCGATTCCTACGGGGGATGATACGCCTCGGATTATTGGGTATAATCAAGCGGCAGCAGTTCGCAAAGTGACCGATGCCACGCCTCACGATTTGGGTGCACCGAATGAACATCCTTGGGTGAAAACGAATTATACCAGTTATCAGGATTGTAATTTGTGGAAGGATTTACCCTGTGATTTTGCCTTGCTGGTGTATCGGGATTTTCTGTTGACGGGGGGGGATGATTATGAGTTTTTGTGGGATTGTTGGCCCTCAATGGTACAGGCGATCGCCTATTTAAAAACCTTCGATACCGATGGGGATGGGATTCCCGAAAATGGCGGTGCCCCGGATCAGACCTTTGATGATTGGCCGATGCGTGGGGTGAGTGCCTATTGTGGCGGATTATGGATGGCGGCATTACAAGCAGCGATCGCAGTCGGTGAGGTAATTTTAAACAATCCCCCCCATTCCGGCGTGTTCACCGATACGATTTATGAACAGAAGCGATCGCAATTACTAGAACCGGCAACGATTCAAACAACTCTGAGTACCTATCAAGATTGGTTGGAACAAGCACGTACCCTGTATCAAGACAAACTCTGGAATGGCACTTATTATCGCCTAGACAGCGAAAGTGGTTCGGAGGTGGTAATGGCGGATCAGCTTTGTGGTCAATTCTATGCGCGGTTATTAGGATTACCGGATATTGTGCCAATAGACTGTGCAGAATCGGCCTTAAAAACCGTCTATGACTCCTGTTTTTTGAAGTTTCATAATGGGAAATTTGGTGCAGCCAATGGCGTATTAATCGATGGTTCACCCGTGAATCCTGATGCGACCCATCCGTTAGAAGTATGGACCGGGATTAATTTCGGATTGGCGGCATTTCTGTTGCAAATGGGGATGAAGGAGGAAGGGTTTAAGTTGACCGAAACCGTGATTCAGCAAGTCTATGAAAATGGGTTGCAGTTCCGCACTCCGGAAGCGATTACGGCAGTGGGAACCTTTCGTGCTTCTCATTATTTGCGGGCGATGGCAATTTGGGCAGTTTATGGGGTGTTGACTGAGTTTAAATAGGTGAACAAAGGACAAGGCACTGCCTTGTCCTTTCGAGAGAAATCCCTATTGGATGGCGTTGCCGTGGCGATCGAAGAGGTAGAGTTGGCGGGTATCGACGGCGAGGGAGAGGCGGTCGGCATGGTGCAGTTTTTGGGTGGAACCGACTCGGGCAACTGCAATGGATTGACTCTCTCCTGTGGGCTTTTCTAGCACTTTGGCAAGGTCATCTTTATCTTGAATTTCAATTTTGGCCAGGGGAGAATTGAAATAGATAATGGTTTCATGACCCAGGGATTCAATGGTGGTGACTTCCACTTCAATTTTATGACTCGCTGGAGTATTGCTATCCGCTATTAAAAAGGCTTCGGGACGCAATCCGGCAAAAATGGGTTTGTTGATATAATGTTCAATTTCCCGGTAGCGATCGCAGGTTTCCGGGGCGATCGCCAGGTGTTGGGTTCCGTAAGTGATGGCAAATTGACCGCTTTCGGTTTTGTGTAACTCACTATGAAAGATATTCATCGCTGGAGAACCCATAAATCCGGCGACAAATACATTCTTGGGGCAGTCGTATAACTCTTGAGGCGGTGCCACTTGTTGGAGTTCCCCCAAGCGCATCACTGCCACGCGATCGCCCATTGTCATCGCCTCCACTTGATCGTGGGTCACATACACCGTTGTCGTTCCCATCTTGCGCTGCAAATCGGCAATTTCTGTGCGAATTTGCACCCGCATTTTGGCATCCAAATTCGACAGCGGTTCATCCATTAAAAACACCGCTGGGTCTCGCACAATGGCCCGTCCCATTGCCACCCGTTGCCGTTGTCCCCCAGACATTTGTTTGGGTTTATTATCCAGCAAAGGGGTCAATCCCAACTTTTCCGCCGCCTCCATCACCCGTCGTTGTCGTTCCCCTTTCGCCACTTTCATCATTCGCAGGGGAAATTCCATATTCTGGCGCACAGTCATGTGCGGATAGAGGGCATAATTTTGAAACACCATCGCAATATTCCGGTCTTGGGGGCTTTTATTATTCACCACATCCTTACCGATGATTAATTTACCCGCACTAATATCTTCCAACCCCGCTAACATCCGTAGGGCGGTCGATTTGCCACAGCCGGAAGGTCCAACAAAGACCATAAATTCGCCATCTTCAATGGTTAAACAGAGGTCTTTCATGGCCGTGAAGCCATTCGCATAAACTTTGTAAATGTGGTCAAATTCTACTTTTGCCATTGTTTTAATTTTTGGATAGTTTCGACAGCAACCGGCGGGGGTTCAAACCCCCGCCTCATAGCTAAAGTCGTCTAAAGACGACTGCAAGTCTGATGCTGTGGTATTTTTAGTGGTGTTTTTAGTCGGTTTTAACCGACTTGAGCTGTTAGGCGGGGGTTTGAACCCCCGCCCGTTGTTTTAACCCTTAATACCCGAAGAAGCAACCCCCTGAACAAACCATTTTTGGAAGATTAAGAAAATCACTAACATCGGTGCAACCATCATCACCCCAAAGGCCATAATATCCCCCCATTGAATCGGAGGTAAGGTTTGAAATTGCGCGATCGCTACAGGTAAAGGACGGACTCTTTCCCCCACAGCAATCATTGTCGGCCACAAAAATGACCCCCATTGGGTTAAAAAAGTCAGAATTGCTACGGAAGCAAACACAGGTTTAGAAACCGGGACAATAATTTCAAAAAAGGTTCGGATTGGACCCGCCCCATCTACGCGGGCTGCTTCTTCCAATTCCTTGGGCAAGACAATAAAAAAGGTGTAAAATAAATAGATGGAAAAGGCATTGGCAATAAAGGGAATGATTTGGGCGGTGTAAGTATTGCGTAATCCTAGCCAGGTCATTTGAAAGAACAGGGGAACGGCAATGGCTTCAAAAGGGATAATCATTAACGCGATAATCACCGGAAAAATAATATCCCGTCCCCGCCACTGCAAGCGCGAAAAGGCATAAGCTGCCATTGAATTGACCAGGAGTCCGAACAGGACGATCGCCCCGGTAATAAAAATCGAGTTCCAGAAAAACTGGGTAAAATTAACTCGGTTAAATACATCCTCATAGTTCTGCAACGAGGGATTATCGGGGACAAACGCTTTTAAGGAACCCGCCTCAACTAACACCAGATTATCCGGCTTAAAACTGCCGATAATCATAAATAAAATCGGCGCAATAAACAGCAAGGCCAAAACGGTTAAAACCACATAGCTGATGATGATGCTAAATCGCTGCTGTTTTTGGCGTTTCGCCATTAATTCCTGATGAGCCGGTTGATTGGCAACTCGCTCACCGAGATTGGGTTTTTCTTTGGGTAGTCCGGAAATTGGCTTCATGGAACTTTAGGCTAAACAACATTAAAACTGGACAGAAAATTATCGAAAAAATCCCCCTAGTTTTTGGATAATTTAGTGGGATTAATCGATTGCCCGTTCTTCTTTAATCAACGTCCGTTGGATGAGGGTAATCATCAAGACGACTAGGAAAAAGACCACCGTCATGGCCGCCCCTTTTGCCATTTTTTGCTGTTGATAGGCAGCGCTTACTGCTTCATACATCACCGTTGTGGTGGCATCCAAAGGTCCGCCATTGGTCATGATTTCAATTTGGTCGTACAGGCGAAATGACAGAATCGAAGTCACCAACATGACGAAAATTAAAGTATTTCGCAGTTGGGGTAAGGTGACGTGCAGAAACTGGTTCCATTTATTGCTGCCATCAATGGCGGCAGCTTCGTATAAATCACTGGGAATTGACTGTAAACCCGCTAGGATAATCACCATTTGAAATCCCACCCCTTGCCACATAGATAGCAGCATAATCGAGGGCAAAGCTAGATAGGGGTCACGCAGAAAATCTCGCGGTTCCCATAATCCAAAGGTGATTAAGTCGAGAAAGGAATTCATCATGCCATTGGCACCGGGGGCGTAAATCAAAATCCAAATCACGGATACCAATGCCATTGGAAAAACCACAGGCATGAAAAATAGGGTGCGAAAGATTGCCATGCCGCGCAGGGGACGGTTGAGTAAGAGGGCTAATCCGAGGGCGATCGCTGTTTGCAAAGGCACGACTACCAGGGCAAAAATCGCATTATTAAGTAAAGCCCGACGAAAAGAGGGTTCGCTAAAAATTCGGGCATATTGTTCTAATCCAATAAACCGCGTGGGTAACGGCGAACCCAGTCGTAAATTCGTAAACGACAATATGGCCGCTAAGGTAAAAGGCAAAGCCACAAATAGGAATAATCCAATCAAGGCGGGGGCTGCCATCCCTAGGGCGCTGCGCGTATCATTTTGAGCAGTTAGAGGGGTTTGATTGGCCATAAGTTTAGATTAAAATTCATCTTGAAAATCTCTGAATTGACTCAAATACCCGGTCACTGCTAGGAAAGAGTTCGCGGATATTTGGGGATGTTCTGGGATTGCTAACTAACGTTAGGATACCCTTCGTTATCCCGGATGTCTAGGTCAATCTCTGTGGCAGCCCGTTCTAAGGCTTGTTGCACTTCCAAACCATTGCGAATGTTATTAAAGGCTTCTTGAAAGGCTGAAGTAATCACCGGATAACCGGGAGTTTGGGGACGGGGAACGGTTTTGTTATTCAACAATTGGGATGAGAATAAGCGCAACGGTCCGCCTTCGCGATATAAAGGAGATTGCGCGATCGCACTTTGGGTCGCGGGGACGGCCCCATTCGCATTGGACATCGCCAGCACTTCATCCGGCTGTAATAAAAACTCTAAAAATGCCATTGCCGCTTGGGGGTTATCACTTCTTTGTGTGATTCCCCAATTCCAAGAACCCTGGGCGGTTTTCGATCCATTGCCTAAATTGGGCAGCGGTAACACCACTAAATCATCTCCAAACGCTTCTGCATAACTGGGATAGACCCAATGTCCCACCCAAGACAGTGCCACCCGTCCTGTGGTAAAGGCGGCGTCATCTACATTGGGATCAACGTAGCCATTTTGCATCCAAGACTGCACCTGTTCCATTGCTGCCACGGATTCGGGACTATCCATGAACCCAGAAGCGCTTTGGTAATTTGTGCGATCAATGGTTGCACCGCCAGCGGAATATAAGAGCGGCATAAAGGCATAAGTAAACCACTCTCCGGAATAGTTTAATTTGAGGTCTAGCACTTGTCCGTCCGGGTCATTTTCAGCTAAGGTGGCTAAAGCGCGATTAAATTCCTCTGCGGTCCAGGCGTCGGCGTTGCCTTGGGGGATACGAATTCCAGCGGATTCTAGCACACTGCGGCGTCCGTAAATTCCCAGTCCGGAATCAAATGTTCCCACGGAATAGAGGCGATCGTTGTAGGTTCCCTGGGTGATAATCGACGGCAACAAATCCATGCGAACTTCTGGAGAAATCAAGTCATCAATGGGTCGGAGGTTTTGCTGCCAGACATAATTATAGATAAATGGCCCATCAAATTCTAGCACATCGGGCAAATCCTGTGAGATTGCTGCCGCTTGGACTTGGGCATTATAGGAGCCTTCTGGGAGAAATGTGAGCCGAACCGTAACCTCATCGTGAGCGGCATTAAACCGATTCACTTGTTCTTGGAGGGTGATTCGTTCTGAATCTTGGCCCGCGTGCGCCCAGACTTCCAGGGTACCGCTGTCCCTAGCATTCCTGGCACATCCCACAATGATGCTCAGGAGGAAGACGGTAAAAGCAAGCATTCGATATAAACGTTTAAATTTCATGGCGGGTTGATTGTGATTCCCAAACATAATTGGTTCCCGTTTGATCTCTATCTTCACAACAAATTGGATCTTTGTGTTGGTTTAGGGAAGAAAAAACAAATAATTTTAAGTTTCTTAACCAAACTTCATCAAAGGGTTAACTTTTTTAAAGTTAACGGGTGAGACTATTTTTTATTTAATTCGGAGGCCGGGAGAGCAGACTAGAGTGAGTCTGACTGGAGGCGATCGCCGACTGCCTGGGTATCTCCTCGGATTTCAGACTCGTTCGCCTTCCCCTCTGTTATCCGGATGAAAAAATGCTAGTTCAATCGCTTGTTAGGTGGATTTAAGGATGAAACCGTCTCGGATTTAGGAACGGCTTTTTTTCAAGAAAAACCAAGTTTGGCGATCGACTTGACCATCGATAATCACCGTGGCTTCAGGATATTGCAGATTAATATCTCCTTGAAAATTTTTGACCGCTGCTTCGGTTTCAGGACCAAATTTTCCATCAACCCCCGCCTCGCCCAAGTCGTATCCCATATTTAATAAAATTTGTTGAATTTCTTGAACATCTTCCCCTTGACTTCCCCGTTCTAATATGCGTTGATCTAACATAATTGTGCCTCCAACTTTTTCTAAAAATTTGATAAAATTCCCACAGGTTCTCCTCTGGGTAGGATTGAGTTCACAACTCGAACTCTGACCGATTCAGAGCCAGTTTAGCCCCCTCTCGGGTGGATCTCCCACTATCCCAGGATATATTTTGGCGATGAAATCCTCGGACGTTGCTACAGTCGGAAAAAGACAAAGGGGGTTTTTTCACAAAACTTTTACTCATTCGTACCCAATTAGGGCCATTAACCGGGCTTGTTAGGATCGGGTTCTCATCCCTCGGGAAATGTCCAAAACCAGCGGCAAATCTAAGGTTTCCAGCGGACCTCGGATGCTCGACCCTGGGGCGATCGCCGGTCAGATTTCCTGGAGGTCCAAGGGAAATGGCTTCACCTTTGTATTAAACTAGAGTTACCACCACCTCTCTCCTGATGAGTTAGGCCCGTGAAAATCCCTCTTCCGATGAACATCGATCTAGGGTAAACAATCAGCAAAAATTATTAATCAAAAAACGATGAATTTGCAAGGAATTGAAACTGGGATGACAACTCTCGTCATATCGGGAAATATCATTTTAACCAGTTTATGCCAACTTTTAGCAATATTAGTAATTGGCCTAGGGGTCACACGAGCTTTAATTATTTTTGTCAAAGATGCTCTGTTAAAACCTCACACAATGGAGGCATTTCAACGCAGCCGGTTAGTGATGGGATATTCGTTTTCTTTAGGATTAAGTTTCCTAATCGGTGCAACGATTTTAAAAACCATGATTTCCAGTCAGTGGGATGATATCGCCCGGTTAGTGGCGATTATTGCGGTGAGAACGGTGTTGAATTATTTATTATTGCAGGCGATCGCCAAAGCGACCCCGGAAGTCGCGCAATTAAACAGTCCGGCTCAAGCCTAAACTGCCGTCCCTTTGACTGTTGCAACGTCGAAGGCGATCGCCGCTTCACCGAGAAGGATTGCAGATGGCAGCAATTTCAGGAGGCGATCGCCGAGGTGTTGAGAAAGATTACAAATGTAATATTTTACACAGAAAATCTGAGATAAAAGCTGCTATAAGAAAAAGCCACTTTTTAACGACTGGATAGCTTCTCCAATCTTTGTTCCAGTAACTTATAGCCCACTTTTTTCTGCCCATTCTCCAAGTTTTTAAGCCACAAAGATACTCAGTTTGTAAGAACCATAGCTTGAGGCAGCTGTGCCAGCGGAGCGGTCAAAAATCCAGCGATAACTAATGGTCCACCTACGGAAATCTTAGAAACGCGCGTTTACTGCACTGGCTGTGCGATCGCCCCAGGATGTGAGAGCGATCGCCACAGTGGATTTGGAGGCGCTCACGAAACGGGATATGTTAGGACTTGTGGCTGAGTGGAGTTATGTTAAAATAAAGGTTTAAATTGATATCGGCCCTCAGTTGTGGGAAAATTAAGTTTGTTAAAAATACCACGGGAGGAGTTTAATCGATAGATGACTATTGAACTGGCCGAAATTTACTGTTTAAATCGGTTTATAAGTTGGGGAAAAATTGATGGGAATTGAACGACGAATGTCTCGGGATATTTTTGCGGCTACTGAGATTGTTGAATTGAAGCAGCCTTGTTTTACGAGTACGGGTGTGTTGTATCCGGGGCTTTATCCGGTGGGACAATTACCGGATGTGGCGTTTGAAATGGGGTTGGTGGATAGAGTGTATCCGGAACGGGGGAAGGCGGGGAAGGAGGAACAGCAATCTCCGCCTGATGAGCCGGGGGGAGGTTAATGGGTTGTAGTTAATTTGGATAGATTAGACAGGAGGCAGAGCCTCCAATTGGGCATTCCTAGGCAGAGCCTAGGAACGAGGATTGGGGGTTTTTTGTGGGGGTTTTTGGGAGGAGGCAGAGCCTCCAATTGGGCATTCCTAGGCAGAGCCTAGGAACGAGGATTGGGGGGGGTGGATTGTTGTTTGAATTGGATGAATGATGTCAAGAAATCCTTATGGTTGGATAGAAGAATCTCTGCGGACGATTCATCGGGCGAATTGGTATCGTTCGGTGAAAGAAATTAGGGGTCTTACGGGTGCGGTGGTTCAGATAGATGGGCAGGAGTTGATTAATTTTGCGAGTAATGATTATCTGGGTTTGGCGGGGGATAGTCGGGTGATTGCGGCGGCGATCGCAGCGACTCAATTGTATGGGACGGGGGCGACGGGTTCGCGGTTGATTACGGGGCATCGTCCGATTCATGGGGAGTTGGAACGGGCGATCGCATCCCTGAAACAAACGGAGGATGCGATTGTTTTTAGTTCGGGTTATTTAGCGAATTTGGGGGCAATTTCGGCTTTGGTGGGAAAGCGGGATTTAATTCTGTCGGACCAATACAATCATGCGAGTTTGAAAAATGGCGCAATTTTGAGTGGTGCGACGGTTTTAGAGTATGAACATGGGAATGTGGAGAGATTGAAATTGTCTGTTGGAATCCCATCGAAAGGCTTATCGGCGCTGTTTGATTTTGACGGATACGTGTGTTTAGTATGGATGGGGATTTATGTCCTCTCCCCCAAGTATTAGAATTGGCTGAAACTTATGGCTGTATGCTGTTAGTGGATGAGGCGCATGGGACGGGGGTGTTAGGAGAAACGGGTGCGGGTGCGGTGGAATATTTTGGCTGTACGGGGCGGGGTTTGATTCAAATGGGAACCCTGAGTAAGGCGTTAGGGAGTTTGGGGGGATATGTGGCAGGAAGTGCCGCGTTAGTTGATTTTCTGCGAAATCGGGCGGGGAGTTGGATTTATACGACGGGACTTTCCCCGGCAGATACGGCAGCAGGGTTAGGGGCGATCGCCATTGTGAATCAGGAACCGCAACGACGGGCTAAATTGTGGCAAAATGTCAAATACCTTAAACAGTTACTGGCAGAGAGTGTACCCTCGGTGGCATCGCGGTTACTGCCCTCAGAGTCCCCGATTCTGTGTTTGCAAGTCCCTGATGCTCAAACGGTTTTAGCCGTGGGAGAGGGACTCAAAGCTGCCGGTATTTTAGTGGGTGCTGTCCGTCCCCCGACGGTTCCAACCAGCCGGATTCGGGTGACGGTGATGGCAACTCACGAAAAGGCTCACTGTGAGCGACTTGTGGAAGGGTTGCAGTCTCTCTTAAAATCCTGATGAACCGAACTCTAAATGCTGCTTTTCCTGCTTTGGGACTGACGATCGCCCTGATGGGAGGTCCAGGACTGTTGCCAATTTTGGCGGTCCCGGAGGCAGTTGCCCAAACTCGCCCTCAAGATTTCCTGACGGAGGGGGTGCAGAAATTGGAGGCGGAAGACTACGAGGGGGCGATCGCCGATTTGACTCGGGCGATCGAGTTAGATCCGACATTGGCGGAGGCTTATACAGCCCGGGGAATTGCCCGTCACCGGAGTGAGGACTATGCCGGTGCGGTAGAAGATTTTACGGAAGTGCTGGAAATCCAGCCTGAAAATAGTCAAGTTTATGGGTTACGAGCTTTAGACTATTTATACTTGCGAGAATATCAGGCGGCGATCGCGGATTTGAATCAAGTGATTGAGGAGAATCCCGAGGATGCAGATGCGTATATGCTCAGGGGAGAGGCACAGACGGAACTGAGGCAGTTTCAGCAAGCGATTCGAGACTATAACCGGGCGATCGAACTGTCACCGGATAACCCCACCTTTTATAGAAGACGAGGGCAAAGTCGCGCCCGGAGTGGGGATTATCCCGGAAGTATCGAAGATTTTAATCGGGTGATTGAACTCGATGCCAATGATGCCCTTGCTTATGTGTTTCGGGGAAATGCTTATGACGATATAGGGGAGAGTGAAGCAGCACTTGCCGATTACGAGAAAGCCTTGGAATTGGACCCGACTTTAGCTCAAGCCTATTATAATCGGGGGATTACCCGACGTCGGTTGGAAGATTATCGCGGGGCGATCGCCGATTATACGAAGGCGATCGAGATTAATCGGACCGATGCCAATTCCTACTTAAATCGCGGGGTTGCTTATGCGTTATTGGAAGAATTTCCCGATGCGATCGCCGACTATACTCAAGCCATTCGGTTTAATCCCAGCTTAGGAGAAGCCTATTATAATCGAGGGCTGACTTACCAACGGATGGGGGACTCACAATCAGCGCGGGCGGATTTTCGACAAGCGGCGCAACTCTATCAACAACAAGGATTGGCTGCAAAATACCAAGATGCGATCGAGGCGATTGAAAATCTCACTCGGTAATTGAGACTCTCCTACAAGACGGACAAAACCATGAGGAATGGGGCGGAAAATTGGGCGAGATTTCCCCAAAACATCGCGCCAAGATTAGGAGCAGGAGCATCTCGATTCCAAGGTAAACTATAAAGGTCAACCTATTGGCAAAACGATGGAACAGCAGAATAGTCCCAATCGACTGGGCGATCGCATTGGCAAGGTTTTGATTATCGCGTACAAAGAACCGACGGATTTGCTGGAGAAGACGTTGCGCGAGGAAGGGTTAACCCCGGAAGTGGTGCGACAGGCAGAAAATCCAGCGATGCAGGACTTTTCCCCGAGTTATCGCTGTCTGCTTAATCATCGTTCAGCCTGGGAAAAAGCCTTGAATGAACCGCAACCTACCTTAATTGTCGAAGCAGATTTTGTGCCGGTGCAGGGATTTGGACAACTGCCGTTATCTTTTCCTGGCGATCGCACCGACTTGGGAATTGCATGGCTTTATACCTGTGCGCCTCAAATTTATAGCATTTCTCAAGAAGGCTATGCTGAGGGATTTTCTACCGCAATGGTGGCTTATATCATCACGAATGATAGCGCTGAGTATTTAATGCAATGGGCGGCTCGAATCAAAGATGAAATTGGACCCAAGAATTACTCCGCTTGGGATTCTGGAATTGATGCATTTCTGCGCCAACACAACTTTAAGAATTACGTTCCATTTCGTAACTATGGAGAACATGGGGGACGTCCCAATCCCGAACATCGTCAAAATCAACTCAGTTCCAGCCATCGCGCAGACGTTCTTTATGGAAAACTAGCCTTTTTACCGATGTATGCTGCCGAAAATCAGGAGGGGAGTTTAAAGTTGTTGGGAGTCCGACTCAAGGCACGTCTAAAAGGCATCGGGCGTTTAGTAACGGGACGATATATTCGGTTGCCGGTTCTGAAAAAGTCAAGTGTTCCAGGCAGACTCCTGAGTTTTGCCATTCGCAGACATTTGACCCCGAGACTGTAAAGGGAATGGGTTAGCGTCGGGTAATTCTCCCCCTGAGTCCGTCGCGATCGCCCCCTTCAATTTTTGGAAACTACGTTAGGGTAAAAATAGCGTATATTTTTTCTCCTATTGAACCGTGATGTTCTTAAAACCTGTATCGGTATCCCTGACGGCGATCGCTTTGGCGATCGGATTGAGTGCCTGTGCCAATAGTCCGAATAGCCAAACCTTAGAACGGACCTTTGCTGCGGATCCGTTGCTGGAAGAGAATGGGGAGATTCCGGGGGAACCGCCTCCGCCTCCGGGTCCCGCCTTGGAGGGAGTGGAAGGTTCCTCTGAACTTCCCCAGGATTTCCCGGAAACCATTCCCCCCTATCCCAATGCCGAATTTATCCGGACGATCGCCCCGAATGAGACTCCCGAATCCACAGAAGCGGATGCGGGGGTTTTAACCCTCTGGCAAACTTCCGACACTGCTGAACAAGTGCTGGACTTTTATGAACAACAGTTTAATCAGCCGAATTGGGAAATCGTCCCCCAAGCGAATCAAACTGGACTCCAGCCGAGTTTAATAGCGCGTCAAGGACTGGATTTGCTGGTGAATATTGACGTCGAACCGCAAATTGAGATGGGGGAAACTCCTCCAGAGCGGGTAGAATTTCTGATTAGTTACGTGCGATCCAATCCGGCGCAAACCACCGGAGAAACCCCCGCAGATCAACCCCCCAATCCGATCGCCATTGAAACTGCCACCCCGGTATCTCAACCCCCCTCGGAACCCCCGGCAACACCCGTCACCCCCACGGCAATAGAACAGGTTCCCGAACAGTTGCGCCCCTATCTGCGCGACTTAGAAAACGTTGGCATTGCGATCGCCCAACCCTCCGGGAATACCAGCGCCAATGCCACAGCATCTACCGTGGATCTCAACCAAGGGATTACTCGCAAGCAATTTGCCCGATGGTTGTTAGAAGTCAATAATAAAATCTATGCCAACCAACCGGGAAAACAAGTCCGATTAGCACCTACCACCGCTAACCCAGCCTTTTCCGACGTGAGTTCTAATCATCCCGATTTCGCCGTGATTCAAGGATTGGCGGAAGCGGGAATTATTCCCAGTGCCTTGAGTGGGGATACTAGCGCGACTACCTTTCGTCCCGATGCCATTGTCACCCGAGAACAATTGCTGGTGTGGAAAGTCCCATTAGATATCCGCAGCAATTTACCCAGCGCATCCGTGGATGCAATTAAGGAAAGCTGGGGGTTCCAAGATGCCGGTAAAATTGACCCGAATGCGTTGCGGGCGGTGTATGCCGATTATCAGAATGGCGATCGCTCAAATATTCGCCGTGCTTTTGGTTATACCACCTTATTTCAACCCAAAAAAGAGGTAACTCGGGCTGAAGCGGCTGCTGCCTTATGGTTTTTTGGAGTCCAAGGGGAAGGACTAACGGTGCCGGATGCCATAAAAAATTCCAGTGCTGTGACCCCGTAAAAGCGCGCCCCTACTTCCCATTTAGAAAGTGCTTCATTGCGTGCAAAAACGCTTTGAGGGGAACTCGCTGTTTGCAGCATAGGATAAGATATCATACGGAATCCGGAACTGGCAGGTCTGCCACAACGGACACCCGATTGGCTGCGGTTATAGGGAGAAATCCCAATTTGGCAGAGCCTGAGCCTCAGCGCTTAGGCGGGCTAAAGAGAAAACAGACCGTTAATAAACCGGATTGGGTATCATTTTCTCAAAACCGTGCAATTCCCTGGAGGTAGGGACTTTAGATGAATACAACAGCCCACAGGACTGATTTTTTCAATCAACTCTTGTCTTCGCGATTTAATTATTGGTTTGGATATGTCGTGAACCTTAGCCTAGTGGGCTGGTTTGGTAGCCATGTGGTAGCAGAGGGACGAGGGTTAGTCTCTTTACCAGAAGGGCTGTTATGGGCGATCGCGGGATATTTAACCTGGTGTGTAGCCGAGTACCTAACCCATCGCTATCTCTATCACTCATTGGCTCTGGTTGGGATTGGTCACAACCTTCACCACGAAAATCCGCAGTCTTTATTAGGGATACCCTGGTATCTCACGACTCTCGTTATCCTCGGAATTTTCCACGCTTTAGCCTTGGTATGCGAACCGGCCAGATTGGGGCTGTTTATGGCATTTTTTTGGCTATTTTATATTGTCTACTGTTGGGTTCACCACTGCATCCATCATGTTCGGTTTAAAAATCCCCTCTTGCGATCGCTGCAAAAACATCATTTTCTGCATCATGTCAGATCCGACCTAAATTTTTCGATTCTTATGCCGGTATTGGATACCATTTTGGGTACCCTCTACGAAAAGCCCGAACGAATGAAAGGGAAGGGAAATAACCCTTTAAAAGAGATAAATTCCTTGTAAAGGGTTCAGATAAAAGTGAGCCAGCGTTTATCAGTCGGTCAAAAATTTTGGAGGTTATTCCTCACTACGGTACTGGTGATTTTGGTGGGATGGATTCCCGTGCACATTGCGATCGCCCGCCTGTTTGTCCCCCTTCCTGAAGCGATCGTCGTTTTAGGAGGACATCCCCATCGGATGACCTTTGCCGCCCAGTTTTGGCAGCAGCAGACCGATTTGGATATCTGGCTGTCGGGAGTTGGGGTGGATAATCCGGGCTATCGTCAGATTTTCCAGAACGCGGGAGTGCCGGAATCCCAACTGTATTTTGAAGTGCGATCGACCGATACAGTGAAAAATTTTACCGAGATGCGTGCTGAGTTAGTCGCCCGGGGTCTGCGCCATGTGTATTTAATCACGTCAGATTATCATATTCGCCGGTCCTGGGCGATCGCCTTTTTCGTGTTTGGCAGTCGCGGGATGATCGTCACCCCGATTGCCGTCCCTTCTCAGGGGGTTCCCCCGGAGTCCCCCGGGCGAGTTATTCGCGACTGCTTGCGTTCCATTCTGTGGATCTTTACCGGCTATTCTGGGGCGGATCTCAATCCCGATTTGCCCTAACTTTTCGGAAAAACAGGTTTCAGGAGTCAGCGAGGTGGAACTGTCGGAAAATAGCAGGGGAAAGTCCAGGTAAATAACCATGTCAGTGTTAGAGTCCGATCGCTTATTTGAAACCATTGAAACCTTAGTGTTGCATCATTCACCCAGTGGGGATGAGGGGGAAATCGATCGCTGGTTATTGAATCGATTTCAGGAGATTGGGGTGGAGGTATGGCAGGATGCCGCAGGAAATGTGATTGCCAAAACTCCGGGACGCCCGGGGGGGAAGTCCCTGGCGATTACGGCACATAAGGATGAAATCGGGGCAATCGTCAAAACTATCGAACCCACGGGACGAGTGCAAGTCCGCAAATTGGGCGGTTCGTTCCCTTGGATTTATGGGGAGGGGGTGGTGGATTTTTTAGGCGATCGCCAGGTTGTCAGTGGCATCCTCAGTTTTGGGTCCCGTCACATCTCCCACGAATCCCCGCAACAGGCATTTCAGAAAGATAAACCCCTCAATTGGGAAGATGTCTGGGTAGAAACCAAATGCACTCCGGAAGCATTAGCAGAGGCAGGAGTACGCCCAGGAACCCGAATGGTGGTGGGCAAACATCGTAAAAAACCCATTCGCATGGGGGATTATATCGCCAGTTACACCCTGGACAATAAAGCATCGGTGGCAGTTCTGTTAGCCCTAG
Source organism: uncultured cyanobacterium (assembly GCA_963821735.1). Classification (GTDB taxonomy): domain Bacteria; phylum Cyanobacteriota; class Cyanobacteriia; order Cyanobacteriales; family Laspinemataceae; genus Laspinema. The sequence goes on along the minus strand of CAWGFK010000024.1, from coordinate 89,886 downwards.
CGGAAACCGTGAAGAATCCTCCGGGGGATATTTATTGGGTAGCATCGGCGAAGGAAGAAGTCGGGGCAGTGGGGGCCTTGTATTTTACCAACCGCCAACAGTTGGATGCTTTAATTGCTTTAGAAATTTGTCCGGTGGCCCCGGAATATCCGATTGCCGAGGGAGAGGTGCCCGTGTTGCTGTCTCAGGATGGATATGGGATTTACGATGAAGGGTTGAATCGGGAGATTCGGCAGGCGGCAGAACAAGGGGCAGTCGCCTTGCAACTGGCAACCATTAGCGGATTTGGCAGTGATGCCTCCATCGCCATGAAATTCGGTCATGTCGCCCGGGCTGCCTGTTTGAGCTTTCCCACCCAGAATACCCACGGCTATGAAATTGCTCATCTCGGGGCGATCGCCAACTGCATTCGCATTCTCCAACGGTACTGCCTCCAGGAATAACCCCGATGAGGATGCGTCTGGGATGGGAGATTCATCAGGTCCCATCCCGTGATTTAACCCCCGTCATGGCCGGATCGGGGCTAAATCAAAAAAAATAAAACCTTAAAACCCTTGCTCTGTAAGCAATTTCCGTCATTTTCTAAAAATCTCTAAAATTTTTTTGAAAAAAGGGTTGACAATACTAGGCGACCTGGTTAATATATAAAAGGTGCTGAGGGCAAGCGACAAAAACGCCGAGACGACCTCAACAAAGCACGAACTACCTGCCCCCATCGTCTAGAGGCCTAGGACACCTCCCTTTCACGGAGGCGACGGGGATTCGAATTCCCCTGGGGGTATTATACCGCACTGCGGCAGGATTAAAAAGGAACTTCATGGAACATGAGGTTCCTTTTTTAATGGCAAAATCAACCTTCCTCATCCCTGATGGGAGAGGGAATTAGGGTGAGGGGAAATCTACTAGCCCTATCAAGGTGGTAAATGGAATCCCGCCTCATCCGGAGTTTCTTGTAGGGGCGTATTGCATACGCCCTCTTTATCCGTCAATGGAATCCCGCTTCATCCGGAGTTTCTTGTAGGGGGGCGTATTGCATACATGAGAGAATTTATACCAAATCCGATTGGTAAAAGTCGGTTTTCGCTTTTAGCCCGCGCAGGCGGGCTTCGTCCGTATAGCCCCAGGCTTGAGCCTGCGGGTTTTAACAGACTTTGACAACCGGATTCCGTATTATGCAATACGCCCCTACAAATACACCTTGACAGGGTGAGGGGAAATTTACCCCCCACAGATGCCGGGAAACTGCCGCAATATTCAAGGTCAACTAAACAGAGTTTGAAATCAATTGCTGACAGTTTTGCCAATAGATTTGCGCCACTTTATCCCCTGGATTTTGGTCCAGACAGGCTTGAAATATTGAGGCAGCCTCTGCCCAACGCTCAAATTGATAAAGCGATCGCCCTTCGGAAAAAAGTTCTAGGGTTGCGAGTTTACCCGCTTTAACCTCCGGCGAATCCGCATCGAACACCTCATACACCGTCACCAACTCCGATTTCCCCTTAACTTGAAGTCGGTCGATCGTGCGAATTGCATAATCCGAGGGATTTTTCAACCGTAAAAACGTATGGTGGGTAATTAACAACGACACCCCATAATTTTTCGTCAAACTTTCCACCCGAGAGGCTAAATTCACCGCATCGCTAATCACCGTCCCATCCATTCGGTTTTCCCCGCCAACCGTCCCCAACATCAAATCCCCCGTATTGATTCCTACCCCAATTTGAATGGGAGGATAGCTGCTCTTAGCGCGGTCTAAATTGTAGTCTTTGAGGCGATTTAACATCGCAAGACCCGCTTTTACAGCATCATCAGCATCGCCACCAAACAGCGCCATAATCGCATCGCCGATAAATTTATCAATAAATCCCTGATTGTCCAGGATTGCAGGTTCCATCCGAGACAGATAGGAGTTGATAAATTTAAAATTTTCCTCCGGCGTCATCGTTTCAGAAAGCGTGGTAAAGTCGCGAATATCGGTAAATAAAATCGACATTTCTTTTTGCACCGCATCCCCAACTTTCACATCGACCAGACTCTCATATCCGAGGAACGAGAGAAATTGATTGGGTACAAATCGTTGGGCGGCTTCAGTTAAGGCTTGTTCTGCATCGAGTGCTTTTTGCAATTGGGCATTTAATTGCGACAAATCTGCCAGCAAACGTTCCCGTTCCCGTTCAGCGGTTTTGCGTTCTGTAATATCCTGAAACGCAACAATCGCATAGAGAATATTTCCTTTCTCATCATAGATCGGCGTTCCCCGACTTTCAATCGGGATAATCTTCTCCCCTTGGTGAATTTCGATATTGTCCAGGTTCGTCGTTTCCCCGCGCAACGCTCGCACTATAGATAGTTCTTCCGGGGGGTAGATCTCGTGAGTTCCGGCCCGATACAGTTGATAAACCTCCGAGATTTGTTCCCTAGTGGCATTCGGCGCAACTCCTTTCCCGAGCAATTCTTGGGCCATGCGGTTGACATATTGCGGTTTCCCCTGGGGATCAATTGCCCCGACTCCCACAGGCATGGCTTCTAAAAATTGCGCTAACCGGCTTTCACTGGCACGGATTTCTGCATACAGTTGGGCATTTTCAATGGCGATCGCCGCTTGTGCCGAAAGCAGTTTAACCACTTCCACCCGTTCTGAGGTAAAGGCATCGGTGGTGAGATTGTTTTCCAAATAGGCAATACTGATCAGTTGTCCGCGATCGATCAGGGGAACGCATAAAATTGACTTGGGTTGAGTGCGTTCAATATAAGGATCATTGGTAAATTTCCCCTCTTGAGTCGCCTGATTTAAAACAACGCTCTCCTTGGTCCGGGCTACATAATTGACAATTGTCGAGGACAAATCTAGGCTCTGGTCTAAGGGAATCGATTGCAAGACCGTAATGCGATCGCTGCCTACAGCCCCCGACGCTTCCACCCGCAATTCTTCCTTATCTTTTAAAATCAAACAGCCTTTTTCTGCCCCGGTATTTTCCAGCAAGACATTCATCAATTTGACCAATAAATTCTCTAGGATAATTTCTCCAGCTAGGGCATTTGTTGCTTTTAAAATTGTTGCCATATCCAGCGAATTTCCCAAACTTTTTCCCGTACTGGCAATTGTTTGATGAGTATTGACTGCCTTGGGGTTGGTTTGGCGGAGTAACTGAGGGTAGGTTTCATCTAACTGTCGGACTTTGCGAATAGCGCCCCATCGGAGATACCAATATCGGGCTTCCTGGAGATAGGCTTTCGCGGTCAGTTCTCGCCGCGTTTGCAGATAAAATTTAGCGGCCAGTTCGTAAGCTAGGGCGACTTCATTCATATATTCCTGTTCTTTTGCTCCGGCAATGGCCCGGTCATAAGCGCTCATAGCTTTGAGGTCTTCCCCCAAAATGCGATAGCGTTCTGCTTCTACTAAATCAAATTTGTGCCGGTAATTCATGGGGGCAGTTTCGGCAAATTTCTTGAGTTTCTTTTGATGAGTTGCCACCTGCTTTAAAATCAACTTGGGTTTGGACTGTTCATGAATTTGTTTTAACTGAACTAAAGAGTCATAAAAATAGAAAATTGGCACGAGAATCATGCCGCGAATTCCGGATAAATACTCTTTAACCTGGTTTGACAATTCCCCTAGGCGATCGGTGCGCTCAAATAAGTAAGCTAAAATTAATTTATTGAGATAAAAGTAACCTAGAAAGTTGCGATCGTTGGCTTGCTGGTGAATGGCAAACATGGTTTCTTCCTGATAGGCTTCCCCCTGTAACAGAGACGGATCCTCCGAGTCGCCGATTAAATTCAAAACGACTTGTCGATACAGTTCGTTTTTTTGCCAGGGTGTTTCTTGCTTCAGTTTAATCAGTTGCGCGCTAAAAGCCGCCATCTCCCGTTCTAGTTCTTGCAGTTGCTTGCCGATAAAATAGGAATGAATCGAATGGACATAGACTCCATAGGGTGCATATTGTAAATCTCCCGTTTCGAGTCCGATCGTATAGGTATCGAGTAAGGGTTTCAAGCTTTCTCGAATATGGCACTTGGAGTGCAGCAAAAAGCAACTCACAATATAAATCGTCTTGGCTTGAGTTTTTTTCTCATTTAATTGCTGTAAAAGATGCAGTGCCATTTCACCAAATTGATAGCTGGTTTCAAAATCCGCCAGCAGAACACATAAAAAGGTCCCGTAGATGGCATAAGCGTGGGGAGATTCGGACCCATTCCCATATTTAACCGAGAGTTCAAACTGTTTAAATCCGACTAGGGCGGAAAGTTCCGGCAAAGCAATATAGACCGCTGCGGCGATACTGGACAAAATTCTCAGGGCAGCTTGTTGGTTGCGATCGCTCAAAAGAGGGAGGTTCAGCAAATCCCTCGGTTGTTTCCCCCTCAACATTAGTTTAGTCTGGAGGAGAGCGCGTAAAACATGAAGCTTATTAGGCTTTTTAGGAAACTTCACCCCTAAGAGTTCTAACACTTTTAACGCCGTGGCAATTGCTTCCAGGGATTGATTATTGGCCTTTCCCCCTTGAATTTTTACTTCATAAACCTTGACTTTATCCATTAAATTAGTCGCCCGATTTAGCACCGTATCGGACCACTGCTGCATCGCTGCAAATTCTCCACAGAGGTAGGCCACCTCTGCTGCTTCTACATAGAGGGAAACCGTCAGTTCATACTCAGTCTGCCAACTGGATTCGGCTAAGAGGTTTAACCCGGCTTTTAAATAATTGAATGCCGGTTGATAGGCAGCAGAGGCTTTAGCTTTTTGAGCAGCCCTGAGATTTAATTGGGCGAGTTCATGCCGTTGAAACTGTTCCTGAATCAGCGCTTTTCCTTTATTTAAGGCGTTGACAATCTCGAACAATTTTTCCTCCTGTTCCTGCGCTGGGGTGTGATGTAACAGGAGGTAACCGAGTTGGTGATGAATGGCGATGGTTTCAGAATCAGGAATTAAACTATAGGCTGCTTGCTGAATGCGATCGTGAACAAATTTATATTCTCCTAATAAATTGCGGCGATTCCCTTTTTGAACACCCCGATTGGGGGAAGAGAGAGCAAGGGGTGAGAGTTCTGGCACTCCGATTCCCCAATCCCCCACGGGACTCAGGGGTAAAACTAGCCCTTCAGCGATGGCAAAATGCAGCAGCGAGGCGGTTTTTTGAGCAGATTTTTCACAGACTAAGGCTAATGTTTTTAACGAAAATTGATTTCCCAAACAAGCAGCGTGTTTCAAAATAGTTTGAGCTTCTTCTGGCAATTTTTGAATTTTGCCAGCCATCAGTTCAACGACATTTTCACTAAAATCCTGGGCTTGAATCTGCTCTAAATCCCACTGCCAGCCACCTTGTTGGTAGTCAAAGGTTAAGAGTCCTTCGGTATAAAGCGATTTTAAAAATTCAGTCAGGAAAAAAGGATTGCCCCCGGTTTTATCAATGACCAGTTCGGCTAGGGGTTGGGCGCGCTCACCTTTGCAGTGAAAGGTTTCGGCAATCAAATCTGTCACCGTGGGTAACCCTAATGGGGTCAGAAAAATCTCGTTAACCGTCGCGCCACTGTCCCGAATAGCGGCAATTCCCCGCATCAAAGGATGGGCGGCATTGACTTCGTTATCGCGATAGGCTCCGATGATAAACAAGCCCAATTCTGACCCATTGAGCAGCAGTTGCATGAGGTCTAAAGAGGGGCGATTGGCCCATTGCAAATCATCTAGGAAAATCGCTAGAGGATGAGTGGGATTGCTAAAAATTTTAATAAAGTTTTGAAACACTAACCTAAAGCGGTTTTGGGCTTCAGCCGGAGGCAGGGTGGGCACGGGAGATTGACTGCCCACAATCAATTCTACAGCGGCGATCGCCTCAATAATGACCTGAATATTTGCCCCCAACTGAGAACATAGTTTTTCTCGCCATTCCTGGAGTTTGGCTTCCGGTTCTGTTAACAGTTGCTCGACCAACTCAGTAAAGGCTTGGATAAACGCACTATAGGGAATATCCCGCTGATATTGGTCAAATTTTCCGCAAATAAAATATCCCTTTTTTTCAGTAATGGGTTTATAAATTTCATGGACAATTGCAGATTTGCCAATGCCGGAATAGCCAGAAATCAGCATCATTTGACTGGGAGAATTCCCTCCCCCAGCCGCCACCCCATCAAAGGCCCGGAGTAAAGTTTGAATTTCTGCTTCCCGGCCATAGAGTTTTTGAGGGATGTGAAATTTATCAGAAATATCTTGACTGGCTAGGGGAAAGTCTGAGAAAATTCCGGTAGTTTTTAGCTGATGTAAGCAAAGTTCTAAATCGGCTTTAAGCCCCCGCGCACTTTGATAGCGATCTTCCGCCGTTTTTGCCATTAACTTGAAAATAATAGTCTCCAGAATCGGGGGAAGGGAGGGATTAAATTCATGGAGGGAGACGGGCTGTTTAGCAATGTGGAAATGCACCCATTCTAAGGGTTCTTCGCTCTCAAATGGCAGCCGATTCGCGAGCAATTCATAAAAGGTGACTCCCAAGGAGTAAAAATCGGTCCGATAATCGATCGCCCGATTCATCCGCCCCGTTTGTTCTGGAGAGATATAGGGTAAAGTCCCTTCTAAAAGGTTGGGATTGCTGAAGGTTGGGTTTTCCCGGGATAAAATAGTGGAAATACCAAAATCAATAATTTTTATCTGTCCGGTTTCGGGGTTTAAAACAATATTAGCCGGGTTGATATCCTTGTGAATAATATGGGCAGCATGAACCTGTTCCAAACAGTCAGCAATTTGAATCGCGATGGGGAGAAATTCTTCTAGGGTTAAGGGGCGATCGCCTTTCCATTGGGCAAGGGATTCCCCTCCAAAATCTTCAAAAATAATCAGGGGGGTATTTTGCATCATTTCTAACTGAAGTGAGATTCCCACCCCATCTAGCTTGAGATGATGAGTAATTTCATATTCTTGTTGATAGCGCCGGAGTTCCTCCGGCGTGGGATAATCCTGCTTGAGAAGTTTGAGGATCACGGGTTGGTGATCCGCCAAGCGAACCCCGCGATAAACGATTGAGTTGTGACTTTCGTAAATTTGGTGGAGAATTTGGTAGCCTTGAATCATGGCGATCGCCGTTGGTTTTCCCTAGAGGTTATGAATCGTTGAGGAGGCTTACAGAATTTTCTCACGTTAAAACCCAAAATTTTAAGGGAGAGTTCCCAATTAAGCCCACAAATCAATGAACAGACGGCCAATGTTGTCCCTACAATGACCGCCAAACCGGACATTCTAAGATAAAATACCCCGCCTCAGTTTCCGGCAAGCACCCGAGTTCGCTGCTGGCGGGAGTGGGAAACTCCCCTTTAGCTACACCTATATTATCCGATCCGTTCCAGAGAATCTAAGGGAATCCCAATTAACAATAACCCCGCCAGATAAGGGCCTGATTTCCGGTTAGGGAAAGGGGAAAACATCGTGGCAATGCCGGGAATGCTCCTCAATCCAGCGGTTAAAAGTCGGGTTTTTTTATTCAGGGAAGCGAAGTCCGGCTTGTTTCGTCTAGTCTGAGAGATTATCAAACTTTTCCTGAACCGAGAGTTTGAGTAGAGAGTGCAGGAAAATCAGAAACGTGAAACCGGAGAGGGTAAAAAAGGCGATCGCCCCCCCTAGATATGTTCCCACAAAGAGGACTGCACCCGCCACCAGAAAAAAGCCACTCACGCAGGCATAAATCAAACTTTTAATCCCTAGATTCATGCGTTTGAGGAGGCGATCGCTTTCCAAGGACCGCACCCGAAATTCCACCTCCCCCCGTTCAATCCGTTGTTCCATCCGGCGGAGAATTTCCCCTTGCCGGGGTTGTTGTAATCGATATTTAACAAACTCTCGCGCCTGTTGAGTCAGTCCGCTAATCAAACTGGTTTTACCTCGGGAAGTCGTCACCCGGCGAATGAACGGTTTAGCACAGGCAACGGGATTGTATTGAGGGTCTAAGGTGCGAGCAATTCCATCGAGGGTGGTGAGGGATTTGAGAATAAACGTCATTTGCGCCGGTAAGCGAAACGGTTGCTGCTGAAACATCGCATACAACTCGCTTCGCAGTTCCCGTAACGCCTTAATTTCCAAGGGCTTTTCTGTGAAATTTTCTAATAAAAAAGTAATCATCCGGCGCACGGGTTTCATATCCGGAACCGGGACGACTAACCCCATTTCAATTAAGCTGGCCAGAACCGCTTCTGTATCTTTTCTTAAGACAGCAAAGAACGTCCGAATCATCCGGTCTTTGGCCAGAGATTTCATTTCAGCCATCATGCCAAAATCGTAAAAGATGATACTGCCGTCGCGATTCACTGCCATATTCCCCGGATGGGGGTCAGCTTGAAAGAAACCATCTTCTAGGAGTTGTTTGAGATAGCAGCAAATCCCCAGGACATTGACTTGCTTGACATCAATGCCGCAGGACTCTAACGTTTGGCGATCGTTAATTTTGATGCCCGGTAAATATTCCATCGCCAAAATCTTCCGACTCGTGTAGCGCCAATAGATTTTAGGAACCAGGATATTGGGATAATCTCGAAAGTTGTCCCGGAAGCGGTCGGCGTTTTTCCCTTCTTGAACGTAATCGATTTCTTGAGAGAGAAAATTAGCGAATTCTTGATAGATTTCTTGGAGTTCGTATTTGCGAGTCCAGGGGAAAAAGCGATTGCAAATGTTCACCAAGTCTTGCAAGGCTTGAAAATCGAGTTGAAATAATTTTTCTAACCCGGGACGCTGGACTTTGATGACCACATCTTCCCCGGTATGGAGACGAGCTTTGTGGACTTGGCCGAGACTGGCAGCAGCGAGGGGGAATTCATCAAAATCGCGAAAGAGGGAGTAAAGGGAGTTGCCGAGTTCGGATTCAATGACCGCGATCGCCTCAACAGAACTAAATTCCGGGACCTGATCCTGCAAGGTTGCCAAGGCTTTAACGTATTCTTTGGGGAGGATATCGGCGCGGGTGGAGAGGGCATGACCGATTTTAATAAAAGTTGGGCCTAAATCCAGGAGGGTTCCGACTAACCATTCCGCGCGACGATAGCGGTGATGGGGGGCATTGCGAGCCACTTTGTTATCCCACCACAGGTAGAACATGAACTGGGCAGCGGAGCTAAAAATATCAAGCTGACGCCCTAGCAAAGAATAGTTAGAGCGTTGCCACCGCAGTGGTTTCGGAGCCGTCTTTACCACCATTTTTCGGTCAAGCGATGTGAATTCACCCCGAACAAGCGACAAGTTCTTTACCTCAAAATTGTACGATCTAGGCCATCGGATGGCGATCGCCCACCCTACTGTCTTTCATTAAAACATGAAACAGGGCAAGGGGGAGTGCTATCAAGGGGGGAAAGAGACCTAACCCCCCAGCCCCCTTCCCTACGAGGGAAGGGGGGGCCGGAGAGTCCCTGAGCCTACAAACATTCATTCCTGATTCTCCCTCTCCTTGTAGGAGAGGGCCACCGGAGAGGTCTCTTCTCTGGGGTCTAGGCGAGGGAACTGTCCGCTAATTGAGGTAAGGTCAGGGTGAAGCAGGTTTCCCAAGCGGTGGAGTTTTTGATGGGGGTACTGGAGACGGTAATCGAACCATTGAGGTGTTGAACCAAACATTTAACCAGGGCCAATCCTAAGCCTGTGCCACCGATCGCCTGTTGGGTGACCCCTTGACCCCGACGAAACTTTTCAAAAATATGGGGGAGGTCCTCGGGAGAGATTCCTGCGCCGATATTGGTTAAGGTCACGATCACTTGGTTTTGTTGTAAATCAATCTGGTGAGAGGCGCGTAAATACACGGTGGTCCCGGGGTCGGAATATTTCCCAGCATTGGTGAGCAGTTCGTGCAGGATCCGCTCGAAACTTTCGGCGTCGGTGTTGAGTTTAAAAAATTTCTTGCCAATCCCTTTGGGGGCGCGTTTGGGCAAGTCCACGCTGAGATTTAATCCCTTTTCCTCAAATTTCTCCTGAAACGAGTTAGCGATTTCGTTGAGGACGAGTTTCAGGTCAAGGTTTTGGACATGAATGGTCGCTTGATTGGACTCATACTCCTGAAGTTTGAGCAAATCGCGAACTAAATTGCTTTCTCTGCGCCATTCCGACTCTAGGATATCCAGATAGCGGGTTTGGCGATCGGGGTAATTCCCGGTTGCCGCAACATCTGGATGGCGACTTTCATGCTGGTGAGGGGGGTATTGAGTTCGTGGGAGAGGGTGGTGAGGAATTCGTCCTTGAGTTGGTTTAACTGGCGCAGTTGGTCGATTTGCTGACGGGTTTTTTCATAGAGTTTAGCTTGAACATCCAAAGAGCGCTGTAATTGAGCTGTGCGTTCTTCGACCAATGCCTGAACTTGCTGCATGGTTTGGCTGTGGAGGATAGCGGTGGCTCAGTTGAGCGGCTACTAATTCCACGAGACGGAGTTCCTCGACTTGCCATTGACGGGGGGTACTGTGTTCGAGGACGAGAAAGCCCAAAACCTTGCCTGGGCCGGATCCGGCACTGGTAATTCCGACCAAGGGAAAGGTGAGCAGGGCCGGCATGGTTTCTGGAGAGAAGATTGGGGAGGTGCCGATATCAGGATTGAGGGCGACTAGGGAACGGCGATCGGCGATCGCCAAAGAATTGGGGGCCGCTAAAAAGGCTTGCTGACACCAGTAACATTCCGCCAACCAAAACGAGCGATCGCCCTTGACAGCAGAGGACTGACCCTCTCCCAGGGGGGTGAACGACTTCAAATCCTGATTGGGGTGGGGGATACTGTCGGAGACAATGGTGACTTTAGCTTTGGGAATGCGCGAAGCTGCCGAATCCGGGGACGGTTCGGAATCACCGTCTCGGGAAGCGGCGAGACGGGTGTTCTGCTGGAAACGGGGTTTAAACAGGGGGTCGGCATATTTCAAGAGGAGGATGCGACCGCGATCAGCTTGCAACGTTTCAGCCAGACTATGGATTGCCATCTGAAGTATTCGTTCAATATCGGTCCCGCGATGAATTGCGATCGTGAGCTCGTGGATCAGGGTTTGATATTTTTCTTTCTGGCGAACCTGTTGTTCTAGGGACCCCACTGCCTGAGTCTGGAGGACCTGATTGAAGGCGATCGCCACTTGTTCGGACAGGGCCGTTAGGTTCATCATTTCCATAGAACTCCAATAGGAGTCCTGGGATTGCTCCGCATTTTCCAATCGGGCCTTCCCCCTGTGGCCCTCTTTCTTTCCTCCGAAGCGACTCGAAAACATCCACGCATAACAATAATGGCTCCGTTAATCTCCCCCTGAAATCGGGTGGTGATGGCTAAGACTCTGCCGACGGACACCCCCGCTGCTGCCCCCACCCCTAAGACCTCTCGCCAAGCCCTCTGGGAATCAGAAATCGCCACAAGGTTTGCACCGTCTAGGATTTCTAACCAATTTACTCCTTGCAGAGTTGCCAAGTCCTCGGGCAAGAACGGGGCATCTGGGCTTGGGGATTGCCAAATGTGGGTCTGGACCCGTTGGTCTTGGGGGTCTCGAACCACCATCAGACAACAATCGGCAGGGAATAACGAGCCAACCCACTCCAGGATGCTGCCCAACACACTCCCGGTCTCGGTTTGCGTTACGAGGATTTGGGCAATTTGTTTCCCTAAATCAGCGCAGTGGAACTCTTGCATGAATCGAGCCGGGAATTCGGGCCTCAGAATAGGTGAACTCAGGTGTATAGTAAAAGACTCAGCCATGTTTGCGATACTTTTCCTCGTGATGAGATCCAACAGGCACAGGTTGAGTCGGTTAGGGGCAGTAATTCTCCCGGACCCTTTGGCCGGGAAGGGTGCATCGAGATCCGGTCTTCGGGATCGTTCATGCACTTAATCCACTGCATCTTGATTCTCTCAACTGTTCCTCGCTTTATCTGCAAACCGAGCTGCCATTTCATTCATCAATGATAGACCGACTCTGCTGATCCCAAACCGATCTGGATGTTTTCTAAGACACCCCGGTGGGGCTGAGTCCTTTTGATCCAGATTACACCCTGGAGAACCCCAATGGCATCCGTGATTTCTCTGCAATTGATCATTTGAGCTTGATGCTACGGTTCCAACAAATTCGGCAGCAGAGGGCAGGAGATCTTCTGGGGAGAAGCCCCACTCCCAAAAAAACCAATATTAACTCCTTTTGATTTGATAGTGCTAGTATCACCGATTGGTTACCGGAGTTGATGAAGATAGATGGAAATAGGTGCACAGGATTAAATTAGAAATATGGGCAGAATTTTTATTTCAGCCGGTCACGGGGGTTATGAGAATGGCGCACTCGATCCGGGGGCGATTGCGGGAGGAACGACGGAAGCGCAGGAAATGATTCTCCTGCGGGATTTAATTGTGGGGGAGTTGCGATCGCGCCCGGGGGTAGAAGTCTTAGCAGTTCCCGATAACCTGAGCATGAATCAGTCTATCTCCTGGATTAACGCCCGGGCAAGGGCTGGGGATGTGGCCTTGGAAATCCATGCCAATGCCTTTGCTAACCCGACGGGCCGTGGAGCCAGTGTCTACTACATTGCCAACAATGACCAACGCAAGCAAAATGCGGAACAACTGTTGCTGAGTTTACTGCGGCGAGTTCCTCAACTTCCCAATCGCGGGGTTCAACCGGATACGGCAAGCACCCTAGGTAATTTACCGTTCAATCGCTGGGTGTTTATCCCGTCTTTGTTGATGGAGGTTTGCTTTCTCACCAACCCAGAGGACCGGTCTTTACTCCAAAATCGTCGCCGGGATTTTGCAGTCGGCATCGCTGAAGGGCTAGTAGCTTGGGCTAAAGGGACCCCCCTACCCGACCCCGTGCCTCCGGCAACTTCTACTCCGGTGCTGCCGAGTTATCCCCCCATTAATATCAATATTAATGGGCAGATTTATGGCGAACAGGGGGTGATTATTAATGGGAATGCTTATATCCCCATTGATGTGGTGGATAGTTTTAAAGTCAACCTCTCCACGAATGCAGCGATTCGGCGGGTGACCTATCGCAATATTGTATATGTCCGGGCGATTGAGTTGCGGGAACATAATATCTCGGTTGCATGGGATGGGGGGACGCGCACGGTGCTGTTGCGATCGATTTTACAAATTTGTCCGGGGTATCTCGATCGCATTGTTGGTCATGGCAACACCTCAGAAGTGCAACTGATTGTCTTTCTCAAAGGCAACAATCCCCAGGCGATCGTCCAGTTCCCGGACCTTCCCCAACTCTACCGAGAAGAAGCGGCGATCGAAGGCATCAATTACGATATCGCCTTCTGTCAAATGTGTTTGGAAACGAACTTTCTGCGCTTTAATGGGGAAATCCAACCCACCCAAAACAATTTTGCGGGTTTGGGTTCCGTGGGGGGTGGCAATACTGTCGCTTCTTTCCCCAGTGCCCGGATTGGGGTCCGCGCCCATATCCAACATTTGAAAGCTTACGCCAGTATTGAACCCCTGGTGATGGAACAAGTTGATCCACGGTTTCGCTTTGTCGCCCGTGGCATTGCCCCTTTGCTGGCACAACTCAGTGGCCGCTGGGCAGCCGATCTTCAGTATGGTCAGAAAATTTTGGCCCTATTGCGACGGCTGTATGAATCTTCGGGTTTGTTGTAACCCAACTCCAAACCTTCAACTCTACACCAAGCTGGATGAGAGTCGGGTTGGGCATTCCCCACCCGACTCTCATCCGTTCACGCCCCATCCTCGTCTACAAATCAGGACAAATCCTGAACATTTCCTTTAAAACAATTCATAATGATAACGAAGAAGGGAGACTGGGGATATGGGGGATAAAATCAGCTTAAAAGATGTCATACACTTTTATGCAGAGGGGCGTAGAAACTTTAAAAATGCGGATTTTAGTGGCTTAGAATTCAAGCGGATTAATCTCCAAGACGCGGATCTTCAGGGGGCCTATATTCGCTGGGGCGAACTCCAAGGGGTGAATCTCAAAGGGGCCAATTTGTCTTGGGCGGACCTCCAAAAAGCGAACCTATCCGATGCCGTTCTGCACAAAGCCAACCTGAAAGAGGCGAATCTGAAAGGGGCTTGTTTACAATGGGCGGACTTGAGTGAAGCTAATCTTCAAGGGGCAACGGTGATTAAGGGAAATCTCTCGTTTGCCAATCTGCGGGATGCTTGTCTGCGTTTGGCGAAGTTTCAAGATGCCAATCTGGACAAGGCGAACCTGAATGGGGTGGATTTGCGGGTGGCAATGCTTCAGGATGCGGATTTATCCGATGCTGATATTCAAGGGGGGAAGCTGCAAGAAGCTAACCTCACCCGGGCAAATCTGACGGGGGCGAATCTGGAAGGGGCCAATTTCCAAGGGGCCACCCTGGAACAGGCGAACCTCATGGGGGCCAATTTGATCCGGGCCAATCTCAACCAAGCTTCTCTGCAACGGGCTAATTTAAGCGATGCTAAGTTGTTTGGCACCAATTTCGATGGGGCCAATTTGACGGATGCCAAGTTGCCAGCGATCGAGAATATGCTGGGAGTTTCTTTTAAGGGGGCCAACCTGAAGGGGGCAAAGTTGCCGAATGGAGACCCTTTACAACAAGTGCTGCTGCCGAATGGTTCGTTTCCCGACCCTCGGCCCCTGTCAGCGATCGCCCCGACTTCCCCGCTTGAAGCGAGGACGAATCAAAGGAAACAAGATTTACTTGAGATCACGAATGGTTACTCCAAAACATCGGGATCATCTTTGTCGGGGGGTTCTGCTGGGGGTTCACCGGCAGGATTGCCCTTCCCGGAGGCAAGGCGATCGCCTTTAAACTCCCTAGGGCCTGAGTTCCCTCCTTCTCCAGACCCCTTACCCCCCCTCATTCCTCCTTTGCCACCGGAAAATGGCAAGGGGGTGCAATCCCCGGGTCCTGGGATTGTATCTCTGCCAAAAGAGGGGATCGCGATGGGTAAGCATCAGTATCTTTACAGCGCGAGTATCGCGATTTCTCATCGCCGGGGTCCTGGGGAATTCCGGCAAAATCTATTTGCTGCATATAATGGCTGTTGTACGGTCACCGGATGCAATGCTGAACCTGTTTTAGAAGCGGTTTACTTTAAATCTCAGGACCGCAATCTTTCTATCCATCCTTCATCGGGGTTACTGTTGCGATCGGATCTTCATACGCTGTTTGACTTGCATTTGGTGGCGATCGAACCGGAATCTCTGACGGTGCTGTTTTCTCCCCCATTACAACAAACCTGTTATGCCGAATATCACGGCAACCTCCTCCGTGCGCCGATCGCCCCGGAATTTCAACCGGACCGCCTCAAACTCCAATTTCACTGGGATTTATGTCAATGGACCCAAAATTTATAGCGCAGTCTATATCCCCGTTTCTTTACATATATCCCGGGGGCTTTATCAAATAAGTCGCCCAAGTTTGGTGATCCGGTTCATCGGTCCCGATTGGTTTAGCAATCCGCCAGGTTTTTCCTTCTGCCTGCCGTTGCAAATAGAGGTCAAAGTTATTTTTGCGATCGGTGACTCGTTTTTCGGGGAGTTGAATGGTCAGGTTATAAGTGCCTTGGATATGATAAGCCAGCAGTCCATTAATCTTCAAAGGGTCTTGTTCCCAAATCTCCACCCGATTCACTTCATAGTTAGGCATGGGATTCTCAGATTGTCCATGTTGACTCAGATGCTTGCGGAGTTCGGCTTTGTTTTGACTCAGTTCCAAGGCGATCGCCCGTTGCACGACTTCTCGCGTTGGCTGAAATCCGGTAATACTTAAATTAATGCTACAGCCACTCAATAACCCAATTAAAAGGGTCAGGGCGATCGCTCTCAATATTGGTTTAATATGGATGCCACTCATGTTAACCTCCCCTTTTATTCTCTACTATAGATCTATAGCAGTTCTTACCCTAAACTCTCTAACCATGTCTAACAAAACCTTGGGATTAGACGATCGCCTCCACGCTTATTTCCTCTCAGTTTCTGGGCGCGAATCCGATATTCTACGCTCGTTACGAGAGGAATCTGCCGCTCATCCGCTTTCGCGAATGCAAATTGCACCGGAACAAGGTCAATTTATGGCCCTGTTGGTGCAATTACTGGGGGCTACCAAAACCTTGGAAATTGGGGTTTTTACGGGCTACAGTAGCTTGGCGGTGGCTTTGGCTCTCCCGCCCCAGGGTAAAATTGTCGCTTGCGATATTAACGAAGATTATACGGCAGTGGCACGCTCCTATTGGCAGAGGGCAGGGGTGGCGGATAAAATTGATTTGCGAATCGCCCCAGCATTGGAAACGCTCGATCGCCTCATTGAAGCGGGAGAAGCAGGTACTTTTGATTTTGCCTTTATTGATGCGGATAAGCAAAACTATGACAACTATTACGAACGAACTCTGCAACTGGTTCGGGTTGGCGGATTAATTGCTGTGGATAATGTTTTATGGGGGGGTCAAGTCGCCGATCCAACTGTTGAGGATGCCAATACAAAAGCGATTCGAGCGCTCAATGCTAAGTTAGTCGAGGATGACCGGATCTCCTTGAGTGTGGTGCCGATCGCCGACGGACTGACCCTGGCCCTCAAGCGGTAGGTGCGATCGCCTGTTTTCTGGCTTGACAATGGGTCCAGGCGCAAAAAAATAGGTAAATTTTTTTTGCGCCTATCTTGACAATTTTTGATATAATTATACAATGGAAATCTGTGCAAAATTGCTGATTGCAAGATAGTTCTTCCTTATCAATTTTATCTTATCACAAAAAAATCGATAAGTCTAGGGGTTCCAGAAAAAAAAGTCGCGATTTTTTTTCTCAATCGGACTTCCAAAACTTGACAATTTTTGATATAATTATACAATGGAAATCTGTGCAAAATTGCTGATTGCAAGATAGTTCTTCCTTATCAATTTTATCTTATCACAAAAAAATCGATAAGTCTAGGGGTTCCAGAAAAAAAAGTCGCGATTTTTGGAAATGTTGGTGAGATTAACGCCAGAGGAATAACAGAGCAATTCCCAACAGAGAGACAACGGCACCGAGAATGGCGCGAATGCTGACGAATTCCCCCAGGGCGATCGCCAGAGGCAAGACAAAGACGGGACTGGTGGCGCTGAGGGTTTGGGCAATGCCTGCGGGAGCGAATTTGAGGGAAATCTGCTGTAACCAAATCCCGAGATAGGTACTAAAAAATGCGGTGACGAGAACGATCGCCACCAGACGTTTAGACCCTAATTGATAGAGCACGCGGCGACCCTGTTTCCATAAGATCCACAGCAGCAAGAGGGAGACTCCGGCCAACAAGCGGATCAAGGTACTCCATAAGGGGTCGATCGCCGTTTGGGCGAGGGCAGCGCGAGAGAGGACCGCCCCCACTGCCTGCGCGAGGGCCGCCAGTAATCCCAAACTGACTCCAGGCAGCAGGGGGTTGCTGGTTTCGGTCCCGGAAACCCGTTCAGCAATAGTCCAAGCAACGCCAATAATTGTGATCAGCATCCCACTCCAGGCGATCGGGGTGAGTTGTTCCCGTAAAAAGAGCAGGGCGAGTAAGGCAGTGAAGGGGGGTGCCAAGGTGTGAATTAAGAGGGTGCGCCTTGCGCCGAGTTGATTGAGGGCGGCAAAAAACACCGTATCCCCGAAACTAATGCCGATTGCGCCACTGAGGAATAACAGGAATAGGGGGAAGGCGAACTCGTTGAGGGTAGCAAAGGGAGGGGAAAGTGCAGGAATGAAAGCGGTGGAATCCAGGGCAGGCAGCAGGAAGTCTCGCAGAAAGAGAGTGAGCAACAGCAGGGCGATCGCCACGACTCCTTTACTTAAATTGAGCAGCATCGGCGGAATTTTTTGGCCGAGGTAACCGTAAACCACGGAAGCGACTGCCCACAATAATGCCGCACTAATGGCGGCCAACTCACCTTTAAATTCGGCGATCGCATTCATTCGGAACAAAGGGTTAAATAAGGGTTCTATTTATAGTATCAGGTTGAGGGAGTAATCGGGCGATCGCCGGGCTTTTTTAAGGTCCATTTGTTAGCACTCGGGTCATGAGAGTGCTAACAAATATTGAGGCGATCGCACCCGGGAGGAATAGATTTGTCAAATTCAATCTAAACTTTTAAAATAGAAGCAGTTCTGGTAACAGCGGTAACGATTTGCTCGCAAAAACCCTGGTATCAAAGAGATATTAAAACCAAAGTAGAAAGCGGGAGGATGTGGTTATGGAATACACCTTCGACATTTTAGGGGTTTCCCCAATTTTATATTTTTTTAACCAACAACAGGAGAAAGTCATTGCTGATTCAGGAGTCGGAGTGGAATATCTCGCCACTCCAAAATGTACTCTGGATGCCTTTATTGATTCCGTTCAGACTGTTTCTCCCAGTAAGGAGTGGGATTTAGATGGCGTGGTGCAAACGGTGATCAACTTTTGGATGCATAACCCGGATAAAATTGGCTATTGGAAAGAACGGTTAGAAGATGCGGGAGAGCAAAATTTATTAGTCGCTCGCGTGGCGGATATGGGTTCATTACGCGCTACCTTTGAATCGATTCTAAAGCATTAAGCAAGGTTAAAGGCTGAAGTTCAACGTCCCGACTTCAGTCGTTCTCTTGATGTTTGTAGTAACGACTTCAGTCGTTCCCAATGTTCGTAAACTTCATACGGAATTCGGTTGCTCTAGGTCTATAAAAACCCGCACCCTCAAGGGTGGGGCTATACGGACGAAGCCCGCCTGCGCGGGCTGATGAGTAAAAATGATTTTTTATTACCGGATTTGGTATGAGAGGGCGTATGCAATACGCCCCTACAAATACACCTTGACAGCGGCAGTCTATAAAAACCCGCACCCTCAAGGGTGGGGCACTTGCGGATGAAGCGGTGCCTGCGCGGGCTGAAGAGTAAAAATAATTTTTTATTACCGGATTTGGTATGAGAGGGCGTATGCAATACGCCCCTACAAATACACCTTGACAGGCATCTATAAAAACCCGCACCCTCAAGGGTGGGGACTTGCGGATGAAGCGGTGCCTGCGCGGGCTGAAGAGTAAAAATAATTTTTTATTACCGGATTTGGTATCAGTCATTCTCAATGTTCAACGTCCCGACTTCAGTCGTTATCCCCAGTCACCCAGTCAGTCAAGGAAGAGGACTTTTGAGAAGCTGACCCGTGAGGGTTTGTTCATGAGTAAATCTACTCAACAAACTCCTTCAGTTGAGAAAGGGGATGACAGGTGATACCGATCGCCCCGAAGCCACGATCGCGATCGCATTGAATGTTCGATAAGAATCACGGCGCAAGTATCCATAATGCCTGATAATGAATAGTATGAGGATAGGTGATGGGGAGTGTAACAGCATGAAATCAGGTATATTTGCGATCGCCGCATGGACAATCACAATCACGATGAGCGCCACAATGACAGCACCAGCAGTGGCGGAAAACCCAGAACACCTGAAACAGTTGCTCGAAACTAACCAGTGTCAGGGATGTGACTTGAGCGGAGTGAATCTAGCCGGTCAAAACTTACGCGGGGCGAACTTAGAGGGCGCGAACCTTGAGGGTAGTAACTTAGAGGGCGCGAATCTCAATGAAGCCTATTTAGTGAATGCCAAGCTCATGGATGCTTCATTACGCGGGGCGAGTTTAATTGCCGCGAGACTGCATGGGGCGAATTTGGAGAATGTAGACTTATCCCGTGCTAACCTCACACTAGCGGGGATGGTGATTGCGAATTTAACGAATGCAAATTTGCAATCGGCGAACTTAGTCGGTGCCAACCTAGAGAGTGCCGAACTGGTGGGAGCCAATCTTCATAACACCCGACAGTCTGTAGGCAACGAGCTAGAGTTCAGTCTTCAAGATGGTGGACCCTATCCCTTTGATATCGCGGGGGTGAACCTGCGCGATGCTAACCTCACCGATGCGAACCTGATGGGTGCGAACCTGATGGCGTCGGATCTCACGGGGGTTCAGGTGAACTATGCCCATCTCCAGCAGGCACAACTCGACGGTGCAAATCTGCCACAGGGATTTACGATTTCTAAGTTTTAAGGGCGATCGTCGCAGGGTGCAGACTAAGCAACTGCGAAATTGTGAGATAACAGAGAATTGAGACGTGATAAAATCTCAATTCTCTGTTTTTTTATGGGTAAACCCGAGACCCGTTAAGGTGTCGATTTTTGCAGATCTATCACAGCGGTACTGCCATCGGGGGCGATCGCACCGCGTAAATCAGCCTCAGCGAACTCCGCATCTGTTACCTTCGCACCGAGTAAATTAGCTCCGAGGAGATTGGCTCCCGTTAAATTCGCCCCGGTGAGGTTGGCATTCTCCAGATTGGCGCGAGAGAGGTCCGCCCGAGTCAGGTCCGCGCCGCTCAAATCGGAGCCACTGAGGTTGACCCCACTGAGTCGGGCCCCGGAGAGGGTGGCATCCACCAAGGAAGATTGAGGACCGATCCAATAAACCCCGGCGCGGTTCGCATCGAACTCCTTGTCAAAGCAAGTATCCGCATCACAGAGGGCAGAATGGAGGTCCGCCTCACTTAAATCCGCCCCCCGGAGGTCAGCAGAACGGAGATCGGCGCGGTAGAGATAAGCTTGAGCGAGGTTGACATCGGTGAGCTTGGTCCAGCGCAGGTCCGCTTTATAAAGATAGGCGAGGGATAAATCTGCTTTCGGGGCGATCGCATAAGCATTTCTGCCGTTAGGATCAAACCCTAGGGGAAACTGAGTCTGGCTATTATAGAGCGCCTGAGAAATATCCGTCCCTCCCATATCCGCCCATCTCAAATCCGTCCCTCTCAGGTCCGCCCCTTTCAGATAAGCCCCTCTCAGGTCGGCCCCTTTGAGGTCCGCGCCTCGAAAATCGGTCCGGCGCAGATAGGCGGAACTCAGATTAATTTCCTGTAAGGTAGCATCGCGAAAAACGGCTCGGCTGAGATTGGTGCCACTCAGGTGGGCCTCGCAGAGATTGACCTTGGAAAAGAGTCTTTCTCCTTGAGCATATTGGGTGAGCAGTTGATGAATGTCCATGAGTGGTTTGTCCTTTGTCCTTTGTCTGGTTTGTCCTGGGTGAGGGTGGGTTAAGTTCGGGGAAAAAGATTAGCTTTAGAAGCGTTCCCCAATCTTAAAGATGGCGCTGAGGTCCTGTTGATCGCTCACGGCAAATTCTAGACGCACGGGACCAAAATCCGTGAGTAATCGGACTCCGAGACCGATGCCGAACCCATTGCCTGGTTTATTTCGCACTTCCCCGGGTTCGCCATAGACGGAATCTCCCGAACCGAGGTCGCTGGCAAAATCAGCAAAGACGGTGCCGCCTAGGGCTGAGGAATAGGGGATATCTAAGTCTTCAATGAGGGGAAAGCGATATTCTACGGAGCCTTGGATATAATGTTGTCCGGTGCCGATTTCGCCGTCCTGATACCCCCGCACGGAGTCACTGCCACCCAGATTAAAAGCTTGATAGGGGGGGACATCGCCGATGATGGTCCCACCTTGGAGGTTAAAGACAAAGGTTTGGCTCTGAAAGGGGACAAATTGGGTAAAACTGGCACTTAAGCGGTTAAACAGGATATCGGCACTGCCAACGGGGATGGATTGTTCGGTGGCGAGTTGAAAGCGATAGCCTTGGGTGGGCCATTCGGTACTGTTTCGGCGGTCCTGGAGGAGACCCAAGTTGACGGTGACGAGGGTATCGAGACCTTCTTCGCTGAAGGTGAGGGGATTGCCGAGGCGATCGCTGGCGTAGAGGCGATCCGTAAAGGCGGAATTGCGAATGGCAACGCGCTGGTAACTGGCTCCTGCGGAGAGTACGACGCCGGTTGGGGTGACGGGTTGGTAGAAGGTGAGGCTCCCTCCGAGGCGATCGACCCAAGCTTCATGATCATGGATGAGATTGACTTCGCGATCGCCTTCGAGAAATTCGGGATTCGGGCGATCGGGTATTAAATAAGCGGACTTGATATCCCGAGTCGAAGGGTCCAGACTCTAGCCAAGGGTCGGTATAGCGGAAAGTGGCTCCAATGGTACGCTCACCCCCTTCCAGACGCAGATCGAGGGTTTGGTTATTTTCCCCCAGGTTGGTCAGAATCAAGTCAAGGGTGCCATGAATCCCTTTAATCGAGCTATAGCGAGGTAAGGGAACGATCGCAAAATCTGGGTCTTCATCCAGTTCTTCTTGAATGGTTTCCAGTTCTGGACGCTGAGGTTGAGTCGGCGGGGTTTGCCGCTGTTGGGAAATTAAGCGTTCTAAACCCTCGCTTTTTAAATCTTCTGCGGAATAGGAGGACTGGGTGGGGCGCTCCGTTGAAGAGACCTCTCCCCTGAGAGGGGAGGGGCTTTGATGGGGCCCGAAGAGGGTGGGGGTGGGGCGCTCCGTTGAAGAGACCTCTCCCCAAACCCCTCCCCTGAGAGGGGAGGGGCTTTGATGTGGCCCAAAGAGGGTGGGGGTTGGAGGCAGGAACCAATCGACTGCCGGGGGATAGAGGAATTGAAGATTGAACGGGGTTGTTTCTGTCCCTTGTCCCCAAGCGGGGAGGCGAGTGATGAAAAGGGCAGAAGTTGCTCCTAGCAACAAGGCTAGGGTTTCTAGGGATTTATACAAGATGATATTCGCGGTCATGCCGTTGACTCCCACAGACTCCATGATGGTATCGGGCGGCTCTTTCTGGCGATCGAGCCACCAGACTAGATAGCGCAATGATTGGGGTCGGTGGCAGAAATACCGGGCGGGTTTGCACCCCAACCGATCCCCAAATCTCCTCTATCTTAGGCATTTGTGGGACCGGCGATCGCATTGGGGGGATTGCTTGTTTTTTTTATTGATGGGGGAATCCTGACAGAAGGGCGATCGGGCCTGTGAACTCAGGGGGTTTACAAATGATGGTGTCCGTCTGGAAGAATGGTATTATGGAGATTCGCCCCATAAAGATTGCTGTTCCAGAGATTCGCACCGATTAAATTCGCATCGGTTAAATCAGCGCCCCCAAAATCAGCAGCAATCAGGTTGGCACTGCTCAGGTCCGATTCTTGTAGATTTGCACCGACAAAGCTGGTACTGACGAGATCCGCACCGGAACAATCGGTGTTTGATAGATTAGCATTCATTAAGTCCGCCTTATTCAGGCTGGCTTTCCACAAGCTGGCTCTCTGCAAATCCACACGGTTTAAATCTGCTTGTCCGAGTTGAGCCAACATCAGATTGGCCCGAATGAGTAAGGCATCACTGAGATTGGCTTTTTTCAGGAGGGTTGCCGTCAATTTAGCATCGGTTAAATTGGCTCCACTGAGGTTAGCCCCGTTGAGATTAGCGCGACCTAAATTAGCATCGGTTAGGTTAGCCCCCGCTAGGTTAATTTCGGGCAACTGAGCGCGATAGAGGTAACAACGGCGCAGATCTACGCCAGGGAAATCTCGTTCTCCTTCTCTGTAGCGATTGAGAAGTTCATCAGTATCCATCAGATTTGTTCAAGAGTGATAGGACAGAAAAAATGAAAAGATGACAGCCCTGATTTCCCCTGATTTTCCCCTAAGTTGCGAGGGTTCGATCTGACCCTGTTGCTGGGATTCGGTCATGGGATCAAACCTTGACTGGACCCGTTCCCAGAATAAAGCCGCCCACAACTTGCCTTGCGCTTTGGTGCTGAAGATTGAAGATCGATGCCTTCGCTCACAGCGCCCGGACATTTCCTTTAGGACCAGCAAGTGTGGACAGCTAACACCAAAAGTAAATATACGGCGATCGCCGTTTTAATTAACGATAACGTCTCTTGCGTCGCGCAGCACTGGCCTTGCGTTTACGCTTTTCCTGCGGGGTTTCAAAATGGCGACGGCATTTAACATCGGCGAGGATCCCTGCTCGCGAGACTTGCCGTTTAAAGCGACGTAAGGCGGATTCAATGCCTTCGCTTTCTCCTACTAAAACTTGGGTCATTCTTACTCCTTTTACTAGAGATCAATTGGCTGTTAGATAGCCTCAAGTCAGAACTTTACAGTTCTTATTTTACTTGAGGCCAGCAAAAATGGCGGCCTATCTGTATTATGCCCTAACAGGGTTGACGATAGCCCGCACGCCAGGGTGAGTATCTAATATCAAAGTGTGCAGATGAGGAGATGTCCTAGCGAAATGATGCTAGATGATTTTCACCACACCTCTATCATGCTATTGATTAGCTTGGGGAGAATTATCTGTAACCGCCACCGCCTCCGCCGCCATAACCACCACGTCCACCACGGTTACCACCGCCACCGCCGCCGCCGCGTTTGTTATCATCGCGGGGTTTTGCTTTATTTACCTTGAGATCACGCCCCATCCATTCAGCGCCATCCAGCGCTTCAATGGCAGCGGTTTCTTCTGCATCGGTGTCCATTTCAACAAAACCAAAGCCTCGTGGACGACCCGTTTCCCGGTCCGTCGGAAGGTTAACTCGTTTCACCTTACCATATTCAGCGAAAACGCTGCTTAGGTCTTCTTCGGTGACATCGTAGGATAGATTGCCTACATAAATCGACATGGAAAGCCTCCAAAAGTTTAAGGGGATTCAGTTTCATCAGAAGTACCTGCCGACGAAGCCGATTCGGATTGATCCGGAGGCAATTCTGGAGCAAATAGCAAAACTCATTACTGAATCAGATTTTTCTTCACTACTTTAACATACTGCCCCAAGGTCGGTGAGTGTTTTTGTTTGGGGAAATTATTGAGGAGATTGGGGGGATGGGTTTTTAGGTGGTTTGTCGTTTGTCGTTTGTCGTTTGTCCTTTGTTGATAGGGGGATGGGGAGGTGGGGAGGTTGGGGGAGATGGGGAGGAAGCGGGAGAGGGAACCGGGTTTTTGGCTGTAAGTTGTGGCGAATGAGTAGAGATTTTGTCAGGAAACCTGGGGTTCTGGCCTCTATTATCTACCGAGATTCTAAGCATTCGCGGAGGCGATCGGCTAGATGTTGGACCTGGGGCTTTCTCAGCATGGTGAGGTGGTTCCCAGGAATCCGAATCAGTTTGAGGGGTTCCTCGGTGAGTTGGCCCCAGCCCAAGGTTGGATCCTGACCAGGGGCGATCGCCCGATCGCTGGAGGCAATCAAGGTGATGCGATCGGGATAAATCGAGGGTTGATAGTGGAAAACCGCTTGACTATTTGCTTGAAAAATGGGTAAGAGGGGGCGCAGGGCGACTTCCCGTAAGATGCGGCGATCGGAGGTGGAGTGCAAAGATTGCGCCAGGGTCGTTTGGGCGAGATAACGGTGTAAAAATTTGAACAGGGGATGAACTGGTTGAGGGAGGCGATCGCCCCGGGAATTAAATCCCTCTTTCTCCCGCTGTTTCCCTTGGGTCATCAAATAAACATAATCCCGCAAAAACGGCCAAATTGAACTCGCTGCCGTAGTGAACAAAAATTTACCCCCCTGCCAGACAGAGGGCTGATTTGCTAGCAACCGGGGCGAGGGTATCCAACACCGCCAATAATCCAACGGCATAACCCGCTTTTTTTAATTGTTGGGCCATTTCAAACGCCACTAACCCGCCAAAGGACCACCCCCCTAAGAAATAAGGACCTTCTGGCTGTATAGTCCGCATGGCTTTAATATAATAAGCGGCCATGTCTTCGATGCGAGTTAATGGAGGAAATTTGCCGTCAATGCCTTGGGGTTGTAAGGCATAAAAGGGTTGATTTTTTCCCAACTGTAAGGCTAATTCATAATAAGGAAAGACCACCCCTAAAATGGGATGAATGCAGAAAAAGGGGGGATTGGTTCCTTGGGGTTGGATGGGAACTAAGGGAGAACAAGGCAGGGTATCGAGTTCAGAAAAGAGGCGATCGGCTAATCCTTGTAAGGTGGGGTTGAGGAATAGAGTAGAAACGGGTAATTGTTGCTGGAATTGCTGGTTAATTTGCGTCAGGAGTCGGACGGCGAGGAGGGAGTCGCCACCTAAGTCGAAAAAGTTATCATTCATGCTGATGCGATCGCACTTCAGCAGACTAGCCCAAATTTGAGCTAAAGCCGCTTCACTGGGGTTACCCGGGGGGATAAATTTCCCAGAGGTGAGGGTTTCCGGGGATGGGAGTTGGGTGCAGTCGAGTTTGCCGCGATCGGTCAGAGGCAGAGAGTCTAGCACAATCACCTCCTGGGGAATCATGTATCCAGGTAACGTTTTACTCAGAAAACTTTGCAGTTTCTTGAGGTGAATGGGTTGATTCCCTTCCGGGACAATATAAGCAACCAGTTGACCCCGGTCTTGCTTGGCAATGACTCGCACTTTTTTGATATTAGAAAATTGGGTCATTGTTGTTTCAATTTCCCCTAATTCTATCCGATGTCCGCGAATTTTCACTTGATGGTCTAGGCGGCCTATAAATTCCAAATTGCCATTAGATTGATAGCGGGCTAAGTCGCCAGTTTTGTACAGTCGTACTGTTTTTTCAGGAGAAAAAGAGTGAGTAATAAACCGTTCGGAGTTTAATTGCTGTCGGTTGAGATACCCTCGCGCCACTCCCTCACCCGCGATATAAATTTCTCCGGTCATTCCAATGGGAACTGGCTGCAAATTGGCATCCAACAGATAGACTTGAGTATTAGGAATTGGGCGACCGATGGGCGGGTTTAGACTGGGGTCGGTAATTTGGGCAAAGGTGGCCCAAACTGTAGATTCAGTTGGACCGTATGCATTGAAAAATTGGCATTGATTGACCCAGGGTTTAGTCAATGCTAGGGAACAGGATTCTCCGGCAGAAATTAGGGTATGCAAGGCCGGTAATTTTCCGGGAGGTAAGGTGGATAATACAGCCGGAGGGAGGCAGGCATGAGTAATGGCAGAGTTTCTTAAAAAGGTCATTAAAGCTGTTCCACCATAGCGGGATTCTTCGTCAGCTAAATAGAGGGTTGCGCCGCTACTGAATGCTAGGATAATTTCAAAGATTGAGGCATCAAAACTGAGGGAGGCAAATTGCAAAATTCGACTATTTTCATCCACATTAAAGATTTGATTTTGGGCGCGGATTAAGTTGAAGAGTCCTCGATGTTCGATTAATACGCCTTTGGGTTTTCCGGTGGAACCGGAGGTATATATCACATAAGCGAGATGATTGGGGGTGATGGGATAAGTGAGGTTATCGGGACTTTGTTGCGCGATCGCCTCTTGATGTTGTTCTAAATCCAGGATGGAGACGCGGGGGGGAGTCTGGGAGGGGACGAAAGGGCGATCGGGTCAGTAAGAGAGAGACTTCGGCATCTGCTAGGATGAAATTCAGTCGTTCTGAGGGATAGGTGGGGTCACAATAGAGATAGACGCCTCCTGCTTTGAGAATGCCCAGGATACAGGCGACTGCCTCGATGGAGGGGGGTAAACACAAACCGACTAACTCCTCCGGTTTAACCCCCAATTGTTGTAAATAGCGGGCGATTTGATTGGATTGGTGGTGTAAGTCTTGATAAGTGAGAGAGTTGTTTACCGGAGACGAGGGCGGTGTGATGGGGCAATCGCTGGGCAATTTCCTCAAATAAGTGCAGAAAGGATGGATGCTGGAGTCGCGGGTGAGGAAGGGATGGATAGGCAGGAGAATTAAATTCAAACAGCAGGCAGTCCCGTTCCCCTGGGGTTAAAATTGGTAACTCTGAAATCTGCTGATTGGGGTTGGTGACAATTGCAGATAACAGGGTTTGAAAATGTCCCATCCATCGGGTGATTGTGCTGGAGTCAAATAAATCTGTACTATAAATCACTTGACCTTTAATTTGGTCAGCTTCTTCCCATAAATTAACCTCTAAATCCAGTTTAGCCCTAGGGATATCCCACTCTAACAGACTCAAGGTGAGTCCGGGCAATTCCAGGGCATTCGTTGGGGTATTTTGCAAGCTAAAACTGACTTGAAACAGGGGATTTTGGCTCAAATCTCGCTGAGGATGCAGTTCCTCCACCAGCTTTTCAAAGGGTAAATCCTGGTGGGCGTAGGCGGCGAATGCCACGGATTTGACTTGAGTTAATAACTCCAGAAAGGTGGGATTTTCGGATAAATCCGTTCGCAAGACTAAACTATTGACAAAAAAGCCGATTAACCCTTCAATTTCCTGGCGATTGCGGTTGGCAATGGGAGAACCGACTGCAATATCGGTTTGTCCAGTGTAGCGATACAGTAATGTTTTAAATGCCGCCAGCAGGGTCATAAACAGGGTGGTTTCGGTTTGCTGACTCAACTGTTTAATCGAGGCGGTTAAGGGTGGAGAGAGGGCGAATTGGTGTTGACCCCCGCGATAACTGGGAATTGGGGGACGAGGGCGACTGCTAGGGAGATTCAGGGGAGAGAGATGCTGTAATTGCTGTTGCCAATAGCTTAATTGGGTTTCTAAAAACTCTCCCTGCAACCATTGCTGCTGCCATTCAGTAAAGTCAGCATATTGCAGTGGCAATGGTTGTAGGGGGGAGGGTTGCTGATTGGCAAAGGCGGTATATAATGTCGCCAGTTCCCCCAGCAAGATGCCAATGGACCATCCATCAGCGACAATATGATGAAAATTCAGCAACAGAATCGAGTCCGTTTCACTCTGTTGTAACACCGAGACTCGGAGTAAAGGGCCGGTGGTTAAATTAAACGGTTCTGCTGCTGCTAAAGTTGCCAACCGTTGCGCTTCTGAGTCTGTTCAGATGGGGGGAGATGCTGCAAGGCGATCGCCTGCACCGCAAGGGTCAATTCTGGGGCAATCACTTGCACAACTTGTCCCTCTAAAAGCGCAAAAGTCGTGCGTAATGTTTCATGACGGCGAACAATTTCATTAACACTTTCTTCTAAAGCGGATAAGTTGAGATTCCCCGTCAATTGAATTGCTGCGGATACATTATAAAACGGATTATCCGGCGCTAATTGGTTCAGAAACCATAACCGTTGTTGGGCAAAGGATGCGGGAAAGACAAAAACCTCGGTTTCTTGAGTCATGTTATGGGAAATTTCCTCGAATTAAACGCGATATCATTAGGATTTGGGTTTGGGGTTTAACGAGGATAACTTCATCCGCCGCCTGTCCCGAGAAACGGGAACTAATGCTGGTGCATGATGGGTGGGATTCTGCTGTTTTAACCCTGCAACTATGGGGGCTAATTGGGCAATCGTTGGTGCTTCAAATACAGTGCGTAAAGGCAACTCGAACCCAAATTTATCCCGAACGCGAGAGGCGAGTTGGGTTGCCAGTAATGAATGTCCCCCTAATTCAAAAAAGTTATCGTAAATTCCCACTCGTTTGATGCCTAACACTTCCGCCCAAATTTGGACGAGATGTTCTTCGATGACGGTACGCGGTGGGGCATAATTTCCCGCTAGTTCTGGGGTGATCGCGGTGGCAGTGGGTAAGGCGTGGCGATCGATTTTGCCATTCGCCGTTAGGGGAAGATACTCTAGGACAACAAAGGCCGAGGGTATCATATAATCCGGCAGTTTCTCGTTGAGATAGGCGCGCAATTCCGGTACAAATTGACGCGCTGCTTTTCCTTTTAAGGGATTGTTGGCATAAGCAAAGGCTAAAGGAGGTGCGTCACTCGCTTCTAGGATAAAATCTGGAATATCTTCCCGCACAAACACGACATCGTAACGCCCTTCACCCATTGAATCGGACCAGCGAATATGAACGCGATAGGGGAGTTCTAATCCATACCAGTCTTCGGGGTTGATACCTGAATTATGGAGGTCTTGAACGGCTTTTTTCAATTGACCGGCTGTTTTAAAAGGGCTGGAATTAAACAGCCATTCCGTTGCTTGAACAGCCGCCATGACCCGGCTATTCGGAACCTGAGAGAGTCCGCAGATATCGGGGTTGGTTTCAATTAAATACTGACGCAGTTTCTCCACGGTCCAATCGTCCCTAGTTTCTCCCTGATTTAGCCAGGTAATCGGATAATTTTTAGCGGATTTGGACTTCACCTCACTTCCAGCTAGATGGAGAATAGCATTATAGCGAAACTGGGTTAATTCATTTCGCGATTGACCGCGCATCAGTTGAATTTCTACGGTTGCAATCTGAGGTAATTGCGATTTTAAGCTAGTAAAGAAGGCGGGGTCTAAGGCTAATTCTACCTCTTGGAAGAGTTGCATTTCCACCCGTTGCTGTAACTGTTGGCGGGTGACACAGGGTTGGGCGCGGGTCAGTTCTACATCGGTATAAAAGGCTTTGAGGAGGGGTAAACTCCGCAAGTCACCGAGGAAGATGCGTCCCCCGGGTTTGGTGGCGGCAACGGCCCCGGAAATGACCTGAGTCAGGTAGTCTAAACTGGGGAAATATTGGACGATGGAGTTGAGAATTACGGTATCAAAACTCTGGGGAGGAATGCCATCAAAATCCGTTGCTAGTTTTTCTAGCAAGGTGACTTGTTCTAAGTCGTATTTGCCCAAATGTTTGCGAATAAAGTTGAGGGAGGGTGGGGAAAAGTCAGTTCCGCAATAGTCGGTACAGTGAGGGGCAATTCTGAAGAGTAATAGGCCAGTTCCACAGCCAATTTCTAGGACATTTTTCGGTTTTAAGGCTAAAATTTGCGCCGCTTGATGGTCTACCCATTCCCGCATTTCTGCGGCGGGGATGGGTTCGTTGGTATAGCTGCTATTCCATCCGACTATATTAAAATGGGGTTCCATTCCCACGGCGGGCATTTTGTAGGTTTCATTGTAGAGAATTTGCCATTGCTGGACTTGTTCTTCCTGCAAGGCAACGGGGTTAGTTTCGGCCAATTCTACCCTCTGCAAATTGAGGGCCAGATAAGCGGTTAATTGGGTTTCGCCTCGGTCACTTTCCGAGACGGTGACGAGGGTTTGATTGACAGCGGGATGTTGAGATAAAATAACTTCGATTTCGCCTAATTCGATGCGGAATCCACGAATTTTCACTTGTTGGTCCAGACGCCCTAAAAACTCTAAACTGCCATCGGGTTGGTAGCGGACTAAATCGCCGGTTTTGTACAGGAAATTCCCCGCTTCGGGTTGGAGGGGGTTGCGGATAAATGCTTCGGCAGTGAGTTCGGGATGATGGCGATATCCTCTTGCCAATCCGTCGCCGCCGATATATAATTCACCGGGAATGCCGATGGGGACGGGGTGGAAGTAGCGATCGCACACATAGAGTTGAGTATTGGCGACTGCTTTGCCAATTCCCGGCGCAATTTCCCTGCCGTTGCCAACGGGAACCCTGCCAGAGGTAGTCACCACCGTATTCTCCGTGGGTCCGTAATTATTCACCACTTCAAACGGATGGGAGGGTAAGGGATGTTGATGCAATGTTTCTCCCCCGGTGAGTAACAGGCGCAATGGGGTCTGTTCCGGCCACTTTAATTGTAAGACTTGTTCCGCTAAGGGGGTGGGTAAAAAGCTGATGGTGATGGCATTTTCCACTAACCAATCCCGCAATTTTTCCGGCGATCGCCGGGTTTCGTTATCCACGATATAAATACAAGCGCCTGCGGTTAAATAGGGCCAAATTTCCCACCCACAGGCATCAAAGGCAACTCCGGCAACCTGGGTACTGCGATCGCTGGCAGACACGGCAAACGCTTGTTGATGCCAATAGGTTAAATTTAACAGACTCTTTTGCTCAATTTCTACCCCCTTCGGTTCCCCAGTAGAACCCGAGGTATAAATCACATAAGCGAGGGAATTTGGCGTCACCGAACTGCTGAGATTTTCATCCGGTTGACGCTCAATTAGTGCCTTGTCTGTATCCAAACATACAATCTTGCAAATAACTCGATTAAATTGGGATAAACTGGACTGTTGGGTGAGTAAAACCGGAACCTTCGCCTCGGTTAACATCCGATTTAAACGACTGCTGGGAACTGAGGGGTCTAGGGGTAAATAAGCGCCCCCTGCTTTGAGAATTCCCAGCATCGCCACTGCCATTTCCAAGGTGCGATCGAGGCATAATCCCACCGCCACTTCTGTACCCACCCCTAATTTTTGTAAATAATGGGCGAGTTGATTACTGCGGCGATTTAACTCCCCATAGGTTAGGGTTTTGTTCCCACAAACTAAAGCAACTTTCTCCGGATGTTCTGCTGCCTGAATTTCGACTAACTGATGGACTGCCAACTCTTGGGGATAATCCACCTGAGTTTGATTCCACTGCACTAATAATTGATGGCGTTCCGCTTCACTTAACAGCGGTAAATCCCCAATCCGTTGGTCCGGATTTGCCACAATTGCTTCTAGTAAGGTTTGAAAATGAGCAACTAACCGGCCAATGGTGCTTTCCTCAAATAAATCTGTGCTGTAAATCACAAATCCGCTAATTCCTTCACGACTATCTACCCACATCGGATTGGTAGAGGACTGTTCCCATAAATGTAATTCTAAATCAAACCGGGCAGTCCCTGCTTCTAACGGTTGGGGACTCAAGGTTAATCCCGGTAATTCTAATCCCTGCATGGGGGCATTTTGTAACGCAAATGCCACCTGAAACAGGGGATTATGATTTAAGGACCGTTCCGGATGCAACTCTTCCACTAACTTCTCAAAGGGGACATCTTGGTGAGCATAAGCGCCTAATGCCACCTGTTTCACCCGGGCCAATACTTCTCGAAAGGTCGGATTTCCCGATAAGTCGGTTCGCAAGACTAAACTATTGACAAAAAAGCCGATTAGGGGTTCTATTTCACTGCGATTGCGATTGGCAATGGGGGAACCGACTGTAATATCTTCTTGTTGACTGTAGCGATACAACAAGGTTTGGAATGCCGCCAGTAAGGTCATAAATAAGGTCACCCCTTCCCCTTGAGTCAAGGCATCCAATTTTTGACTGACTTCCTGGGAAAGTCTGAACCCATAACGTTTTCCGCGATAACTGGGAACCGCCGGACGAGGGCGATCGCTGGGTAAATTCAGCATAGAAATCCCCTCTAACTGTTGTCGCCAATAGGCCAATTGCTGCTCTAAATTTTCCCCTTGCAACCATTCCCGCTGCCAATGGGCAAAATCTGCATATTGAATCCCCAATTCTGGCAGGGGAGAGGATTCTCCCTGGAAAAAAGCACTATAAAGTATCCCTAACTCTTGGATTAATACCCCAATCGACCAGCCATCGGAGATGATATGATGCATATTCAGCATCAATAGATAGTCGGTTTCCCATAATTGCAGTAAAGAAATTCGCAATAGAGGGCCGGTGGATAAATTAAAAGGACGTAGCGCCTCATGGGTAATAATCCGTTCCACCTGCTTTTCTTGTTCTGCTGCGGACAAATTCTGCAAATTCAAGACATGAATGGGAAGGGTCTGATGCGCTTGAATCTCCTGAATGCCTTGCCCTTCTCCCTCGGGGAAAACTGTCCTCAATGCTTCATGACGGCGGATGATTTCATTAAATGCTGCTTCCAGGACCTCTAAATTCACCTCCCCGGTTAACCGCACTGCCGCAGGCATATTATAAAAGGGATTGTTTGGCACTAATCGGTCCAGAAACCAGAGGCGCTGTTGGGCGAAAGAGAGGGGTAAATTGCCGGTCCGGGAAATCGGTTTCAGACCCACCGGAGTCTCGTTCATACTGCGGTTCGCCTGTTGAAAAAACGCTAAAATATCCCCTTTGCGCTGAGAAATTTGCTCCCGTAGTTGGGGCGTTAACCGGCCTTCTGGCGCTTGGCAAATCAGGCGACTGCCTTCTACGTTTAAATGAATCTCTAACTCGCGCAATTCCGATAAAAATTCTAGGGTATTCAAAACTCTACCTCTTCTCTGTCATTCTGATAAGATTTGGGCAACTTTTGCGGTTGTGCTGCCCAACATACGGTTTCAATATAATTGGCTAAACTTGCCACGGTTGGCGCTTCAAATAACTGACTAACGGGCAACTCGATTTTTAACCCGTCGCGAATTCGCGAAATGAGTTGAGTTGCCAGGAGAGAATGCCCTCCCAACTCGAAGAAATTATCATAAACACTGACCTGCTGTTTCCCCAATACTTCCCTCCAAATGTCAACCAGCACCTTTTCCACCTCAGTTCGCGGGTTTACATAATTCTCGGGTAACTCCTGGAATGCTGTCTCTATCTTAGGTAAGATTTGCCGGTTGATTTTTCCATTTTGTGTCAGAGGTAACACTTCTAGGATGGCATAGGCGGTGGGTATCATATAACTGGGCAATTTTTCACTCAAAAACCGCCGCAATTCGCTAATTTTCAGAGGAGAAGATTTCCCCTCCGGGTCCCGGGGAACAACGTAGGCAACCAATTCTTTTTCCCCGGGTATCTCCTCACGGGCGATCGCCACTGCTGCTGCAACCCCGGAATATTGACACAACACCGCCTCAATTTCCCCTAATTCAATCCGGAACCCGCGAATCTTCACTTGATGGTCAATTCTACCTAAAAACTCCAGATTCCCATCAGATTTATAGCGCGCCAAATCCCCGGTTTTATAAAGTCGCGTTCCCGGTTTCCCAAAGGGATTAGGAATAAACCGTTCCTCCGTTAAGTCCGGACGATTCAAATAACCCCTTGCCAATCCCTCTCCCCCGAGGTATAATTCCCCGGAAACACCGACGGCGACAGGTTGCAAGTGCGGGTCTAAGAGATAAAGTTCTGTATTCGCCACTGCCTTGCCAATAGGGACGGAACTCGCCGGTTCTGCCATTGCTTCTATCGGGAAATAGGTCGAAAATGTGGTATTTTCTGTGGGACCATACACATGAATCAACTGTTGCGGCATTCCCTGGTTTAGCACTTTTTTCACCCAACGGGGATCGACGGTTTCTCCCCCAAATAATAAGCAGCGCAAGGACTGAAACGCCTGGGGAACCGTTCGCACCACCTGCTGAAATAAGGCGGTGGTTAAGAATAAAATATCAATCTGTTGCTGGCGCAATTCCCGGGCAAAATCATGAGGAGAGAGGGTAACTTCTGTGCTAATTCCCTTTAAGTGAGCGCCATTGAGCAAAGCACCCCAAATCTCAAAGGTTGCGGCATCAAAGGAGAGATTCGAGACTTGAGCAAGGGTATCTTTCGGGGTAATCTGGATATAATTGGTATTCAGAACCAGTCGATTCACCGCTTGGTGAGGAACTGCCACCCCTTTCGGTGTTCCCGTGGAACCGGAGGTATAAATCACATAAGCAAGACGACTGCCACCGGGGAAGTGAGGGAGATTCTCCACAGGTTCCCGGGTGACTGCCTCCCCGTCGCAGTCGCCTCCCACCATCACCCCCTCAAACCCGTTAAACTTACCCCGTAACTCGTCGGGAACCAGCAACAGGCGCACTCCGGCATCTGCCATCATCCAATTCAGGCGATCGCCGGGATAGGTGGGGTCTAAAGGTAAATAAGCACCCCCCGCCTTCAAAATCCCTAACATCCCGACAATGGTATCCAGGGATTTCGCCGCACAAAGTCCGACAACCTCCTCGTCCCCCACCCCCAAATGTTGTAAATAATGAGCCCATTGATTGCTACGCTGATTCAGTTCCTGGTATGTCAAAGATTCCCCGGCGATCGTCACCGCCACTGCCTGGGGATTCGCCGCCACCTGCGCCTCAAATAGCGCCTGAATCGCCGTTTCTGCCGGATACTCTGCTTGAGTCTGATTCCATTCAATTAATATCCGGTCCCGTTCCCCATCGCTGATTAATTCTAACTGCTCAACCCGCTGATTGGGATTTTTAACGATGTTTTTTAACAAAGTTTTAAACTGTTCTAACATTTGCGCGACTGTCCCTGACTCAAATTTATCCGTATTGTAAATTACAAACCCTCGCAGACTATCCTGATGCTGCCAATCCTGACCATAAACACTCCGGAAACTGTCCGCCGATTCCCACAAATGCACCTCCAAATCAAACCGAGTCGTCTTCACCCCTAAACTCATGGAACTCACCGTTAACCCGGGCAAATCCAACTCCTGCATCGGGGCATTTTGCAAATTAAACACCACCTGAAACAGGGGATGAACATTCAAAACCCGGTCCGGATGTAACGCCTCCACCACCTTTTCAAAGGGTAAATCTTGGTGAGCATAAGCGCCTAAAGTCACCTCTCGGACCCGCGCCAATAACTCCCGAAACGTCGGATTTCCCGAGACATCGGTCCGCAACACCAGACTATTCACAAAAAACCCAATTAACCCCTCAATTTCGCTGCGGTTCCGATTGGCAATCGGGGAACCCACGGTAATCTCATCCTGCTGACTGTAGCGATACAGCAAAGTTTGAAACCCCGCCAGCAAAGTCATAAATAAAGTCACCCCCTCTTGCTGAGAAAGAGCCTTGAGCGTCGCCGTCAGGGGTTGAGAAAGCTCAAAAACTTGACTCTTTCCCTGATAGCTAGGAGTCGCCGGTTTCGGGGAGTCTCCGGGTAAATTCAGGGGAACAATTCCCCGTAACTGCTGCCACCAATACCCTAACTGCTCCTCCAACACCTCCCCTTGAAACCACTCCCGCTGCCATTCCGCAAAATCTGCATATTGGAGGGGTAATTCCGGCAACAAAACCGGGCGATTCTCCACCAATGCCCGGTAAATTGTTCCCAACTCCTGAACAAACACCCCCATCGACCAATCATCAGAAATAATATGGTGCATATTCAGCAGTAAAATGGAGAGAGAATCCTCCAACTGCAACAGCGTCACCCGCAGTAAAGGGCCGGTTGCTAAATTAAAGGGAAACTCCGCCTCCACCGCCGCCAATCGAGTCGCTTCCGCTTCCCGTTCCCCCGGAGAAAACTGCCGCAAATCCACCCAATTCACCGGGATATCCGCCTCCGGTGAAATCACCTGCACAGGTTCCCCTTCCACCGTGGTAAACCGCGTCCTTAAAGTTTCATGCCGCCTGCCAATTTCTATAAAAGTATCCGCTAAAGCAGGGAAATTCACGACTCCCGTTAACCGCAGTGCCGTGGTGACATTATAGAATGAATGACCGGGAGCAAACTGGTCAATAAACCACAATCGCTGTTGAGCAAAAGAGGTGGGAAAGACAAATACATCTGTCTCGGGAGAGAGATTTAACGCATCCGGCGCGGGGGTTAAAGGAGGGTTGAAAATGTTGGATTCCATTGGGGTCATTCTGGAAAAAACAGTAAATTTCAGCGCACCCCATCGGAGGCGATGCGGTCAAATCAACGGGTTAAAACCCGGGAATGGGTGATTTAAACCGGGATTCAGCCTAAGTCATACCGCAGAACAGCAGTCAATCCTCAACATGAAGCGCCAGCGCTGATATTTCCTAGAGGATAGACCCCCTCCCCGTTGTCCATACACCAGAGGAAGAGAAGCGAAGGCTACATAAGTATAGAATTTATATAAAATTTTGTGGGAGTTGATGTTAAGTTGTAGGCACTTGCCGCCTCTTGTGCGTGTACATTCGATTGGCGAGTAAGTGAGAAGTGCTAAATTGAAAGAGCAAGCATTGCACACTGACAAGAAACACCGATGTTTTGTCCTACAGTTAGCCTGAACCAAGGCATCCACCCCGGTTACCACAATCTTAAGTTTCCGTCCCCTTGCGGGGATTGATAGGAATTAACAATCACTGACACCATTGCAGGTGCGGCATTTAACGTGTTTCTGTCCCCTTGCGGGGAATTGATAGGAATTTACCAATCGCAACTTTTGCGGTTTGCTTAACGCCATTCGCTGCAATGTTTCCGTCCCCTTGCGGGGAATTGATAGGAATTCACTCGAAGGATGCCTAAAGATGCGGACGGAACCTGTGTATTCCGTCCCCTTGCGGGGAATTGATAGGAATTAACCCGTTATCAACATCAAACCCGGGATATTGTCCAGTGTGAGTACCTGTTTCCGTCCCCTTGCG
The DNA here is from genome assembly GCA_963821735.1 of uncultured cyanobacterium. Taxonomy (GTDB): domain Bacteria; phylum Cyanobacteriota; class Cyanobacteriia; order Cyanobacteriales; family Laspinemataceae; genus Laspinema. The sequence goes on along the minus strand of CAWGFK010000024.1, from coordinate 52,213 downwards.
GGGATTGATAGGAATTAACTGTTCGTGGTGGGTCTAGTGGTTCTGAGGATGCTGTTTCCGTCCCCTTGCGGGGAAGTGATAGGAATTAACAATCAATTGCCACAGATTCGTAATCAAATTAATATACATGTTTCCGTCCCCTTGCGGGGAATTGATAGGAATTAACTTCATGCCCAAGTTTCAGTTGAGGTGGCGGTTCAAGAATTGTTTCCGTCCCCTTGCGGGGAATTGATAGGAATTAACTGACCCATCGCTGCTCGGTCCAGCTGTTCCTCGTTCTAGTTGTTTCCGTCCCCTTGCGGGGAATTGATAGGAATTAACTTAAACAGATTTTTGTTCCCAGTCGACGGTTATAAGTTAGTCGTTTCCGTCCCCTTGCGGGGAATTGATAGGAATTCACATGAATTTTCATGACGGGCAGAATATATTAGGGCGAGTGTTTCCGTCCCCTTGCGGAGAATTGATAGGGACTAACCCATATCTGAAGTTGATTTAGAAGCTTCCTATTGATATAGTTTCCGTCCCCTTGCGGGGAATTGATAGGGATTAACCGATGAAGATTCTTACTCCTTTGCACAAGCTGGGGCGATGTATCGTTTCCGTCCCCTTGCGGGGAATTGATAGGGATTAACAAGTAATCATTTGTCCCAGAAAAAGCAGGTACTATTCTTAGTTTCCGTCCCCTTGCGGGGAATTGATAGGGACTAACAGAGGCTGCAATAGAACTTGAAAGACAGATGCGGGAAGAGTTTCCGTCCCCTTGCGGGGAATTGATAGGGACTAACGGGACTGTAAAGACTTCCTGTATTCACAAGGGATATATGGCGTTTCCGTCCCCTTGCGGGGAATTGATAGGGATTAACAGTATCAAATCATGTGCCGTTAGTGCGTATCACTTGTTCAAGTTTCCGTCCCCTTGCGGGGAATTGATAGGGATTAACTTTGAAAGTGTCAATAGTTTCCGGATTATTATGTAAGCGTCTGTTTAAGTTTCCGTCCCCTTGCGGGGAATTGATAGGGATTAACTCGCATGAAGACGAACAATCCCGTTGAGTTCCATCTAAGGTGTTTCCGTCCCCTTGCGGGGAATTGATAGGGATTAACCTAGTACTACTCAACAGTAAGTAGCTAACGATGTCTAGTTCTTAGTTTCCGTCCCCTTGCGGGGAATTGATAGGGATTAACCCTATCCTGTTGAAACCCTTACACTATCTAGTTTTCAAGGTGCGATCGCGCCAAAGTACAGAGAGCCAACTTTACAAAACTTAACGCGCTGCTTTAGCGGGGCAAGACCGACGGAAATCAGTCCATAACAGAACAATAGCGCAAAAGGGTCAAATAAAAAAGCGGGAATTTACCCGCTTTATCTCATTCTCCCTCAAAATTACGCTGAAATACTCCCTCTAGCTCCTTCCGTCGAATCCCTGGGAAAATTTACATTCCGTTACAAAAGCCAGAAACCCCACCGGGTCAAGGATTAGGGAAAACTTAACCCTCCTGACCCGGAATAAACCCTTCAAAAAATTAAATAATCCGGGGGTTCATACAGGGGAGGACTGCCGTAAATTTTCGCCTGCTTCTTCGCCGTCCGAGTCAACGGATAGGCGCGCAGACTGTCCTCCGACAGATTCAACACCTTCACCCAGCGATTCTCCATCAACCCCGTGAGGGTTTCCTCATCCAGGGGACACTCAAACACCGAATACTGCACTCCTCTGGCAGCGCTGTTCCATTAGCTTTTGGTCATTAAATTTACCCCCTTGACCGGGCTAGAGTGTCAAAACTTACCGAAGGATTAAAGGAGTGAAGTGAGAAATTTTCCCGGTGGCGATGGACTCGAACAAGGCTGATAAAATTCGGGTCAATAGAGGCGATCGCTATAGCAGTGAGGGCGACTCCACCGCACCGCTATATACAATCATAAAAAACACGGATTGATATTAAAATAGAATACAATATCAGAAGTGCAACTCCCATCAAATCTCCATGATAGACCACGATCGCCTATTCAAAGAACTCCTAGAAACCTTCTTGCCCGAATTCTTGGAACTGTTCTTCCCCGAACTCTGGAACGCCATAGACCCGGACTCCTTATCGTTCCAAGATAAAGAACTGTTTACCGACATCACCTCTGGGGAGAAATACGCAGCGGATCTCGTCATCCGCCCAACTGAAATATGGGAAAATCCCCATCCTGATTCATCTCGAACATCAAGCGCGCACCGAACCCAACTTTCCGCGCCGGATGTTTATTTACTTCTGCCGATTGCTAGAAAAATACGCCATCGGAATTTATCCGATTGCCGTGCTATCCTTTGATACACCCCAACGACCGGATCCGAATTACTATGAAGTGGAGTGTTGTGGCAAAGTAGTGAACCGATTTAACTATGAAGTCATCCAGTTAAATCGCCTGAATTGGCAAGATTTTCGGGACAGAAACAATGCGATCGGCTGTGCATTGATGGCAAAAATGCAGATGGAAAGAGGCGAACGCCCCCAAGTCAAGCTAGAATGTTTGCGAATGCTGCATCACCTAAACCTGAACCCAGCCCGAACCCAGTTAATCTCCGGATTTATCGATATTTACCTACGCTTAAATCCAGAAGAACAAGCCCTATTTCAAGCACAATTAAGTACCATTTTACCCCAAGAACAGGAGGGAGTCATGGAAATCGTCACCAGTTGGATGGAACAAGGAATCGAACAAGGACTCGAACAAGGACTCAACAGGGGATGCGGCAAGCAACGGTTTCCCTGGTTCAACGTTTACTCAATCGCCGTTGCGGAGGCATTTCTCCCGAGTTAGATTTGGCAGTCCGACAGTTATCGACTCCCCAGTTAGAGGAGTTGAGCGAGGCCCTATTAGATTTTACCAGTGAAGCGGATCTCGTCGCCTGGTTGAACGAAAGAAGCAAGGGTTAATTGTTAGGGTGCGTCAGATAAACAGGCGATCGGTTTTATCCTGCTGTTTGCTGACGCACCTGATCGCACCCCTAAAGGGGTGACTACAAACATTCGGTGAGGCGATCGCTAATTTCTTATCAACTATTTTTAACAAAAACCACCGCTCTCTCTTGACGAAGTTACCCCAAAATTAAACTTAAAATATATCCTAAAAAACAACCCAATTTGATAGTAAAATAGAACAGAATATCAGAAGTGCAACTCCCATCAAATCTCAATGATAGACCATGATCGCCTATTCAAAGAACTCCTAGAAACCTTCTTGCCCGAATTCTTGGAACTGTTCTTCCCCGAACTCTGGAACGCCATAGACCCGGACTCCTTATCCTTCCAAGATAAAGAACTCTTTACCGACATCACCTCTGGGGAGAAATACGCAGCGGATCTCGTCATCCGAGCCAACTGAAATATGGGAAAATTCCCATCCTGATTCATCTCGAACATCAAGCGCGCAGCGAACCCAACTTTCCGCGCCGGATGTTTATTTACTTCTGCCGATTGCTAGAAAAATACGCCATCAGCATATATCCGATTGCCGTGCTATCCTTTGATGCACCCCAACGACCGGATCCGAATTACTATGAAGTCGAGTGTTGTGGCAAAGAAGTGAACCGATTTAACTATGAAGTCATCCAGTTAAATCGCCTGAATTGGCAAGATTTTCGGGACAGCAACAATGCGATTGGCTGTGCATTGATGGCAAAAATGCAGATGGAAAGAGGCGAACGCCCCCAAGTCAAGCTAGAATGTTTGCGAATGCTGCATCACCTAAACCTCAACCCAGCCCGAACCCAGTTAATTTCCGGATTTATCGATATTTACCTACGCTTAAATCCAGAAGAACAAGCCCTATTTCAAGCCGAATTGAGTACCATTTTACCCCAAGAACAGGAGGGAGTCATGGAAATCGTCACCAGTTGGATGGAACAAGGAATCGAACAAGGAATGCGGGAAGCAACGGTTTCCCTGGTTGAGCGTTTACTGAATCGCCGTTGCGGAGGCATTTCTCCCGAGTTAGATTTGGCAGTCCGACAGTTATCAACTCCCCAGTTAGAGGAGTTGAGCGAGGCCCTATTGGATTTTACCAGTGAAGCGGATCTCGTTGCCTGGTTGAACGAAAGAACCGAGGGTTAATAATTTAAAGGCGTCAGCAGTATGTTTGCTGACGCCTTTAAACCAATAATTTAACGAGGAGTAGCTTTCAATTTATCGGTTACAGTTTCACTGGGTCCCGTTAAATATTGAATCCCAGTATTTGTGTTTAATAAATCAATCAGGGTTCAACATCCCAAATTCTGCGATCGCCATCTCCTAAATCTTCTCTAACCCAAAGCTCTCCTTGCCATTTTCCAGCCGTTTTCTCAAAAAAATCAGCGGGATACCCTAACTCTTCTGGAGTGGGCATTGTTTCTTGATTTGAGTAGAAATTCAATTGTCTTCTCTCTAATTTCAAGCCGAATTGAGTACCATTTTACCCCAAGAACAGGAGGGAGTCATGGAAATCGTCACCAGTTGGATGGAAGAAGGAATCAAACAAGGAATCGAACAAGGAATCGAACAGGGGAGACGGCAAGCAACGGTTTCCCTGGTTCAACGTCAACTCAATCGCCGTTGCGGAGGCATTTCTCCCGAGTTAGATTTGGCAGTCCGACAGTTATCAACTCCCCAGTTAGAGGAGTTGAGCGAGGCCCTACTGGATTTTACCAGTGAAGCGGATCTCGTCGCCTGGTTGAACGAAAGAACCGAGGGTTAATGGGTAGGGTGCGTCAGATAAACAGGCGATCGGGTTTATCCTGCTGTTTGCTGACGCACCTGACAGCAATGAGTGTGTCCCCTTGCGGGGAAAGTCTGAGAAACAGTCATAAAAATGACTATTACTCAGCATTTGACGGAAGCTCGTGTCCGTACCCGGTAGGGTAATTCTGCTATTTTCATGGCAGATTAAAAACACTGAGCGTTGGGAACAATCATCGGTTTATTTTAGCTGGTTTATAATTAAATGGCAAATTTTTTGACCCAAGACCCCGGCTAACTTAATAATTGAGTGATAATCCTGAGATTTTCAAAAGATTTATTAACTTCTTTTTTCTGCTTGTTAAAAAACTCCCGAGAATTTGTATTAATATTTTGTAAATACCGAGACTTTTTACTGGTTCTCTCTAAGTCTTCATAGGCTTTTCGCAGTGTTCTGTTCCCGAGGTCTCTGGCTAAATCATCCACATACTGAGTTCGACTTTCATGTAAAGACCTTCCGGGATATTGCTGCCGTAAATTATCGCATCCGTGAGTTTTTGCATAAAATTCTACCCAGTGCAGTCCTGAATAAAAACACATTGTAACAGCCCAATCTGGTTTGGTATCTCGGAGATCTTGGGCCGCTTGCTGGTTCAATTCAGCCTGTTCACGATGAGATTGTTCGCTTGCCATAAAAAAATCAACGGCTGTGTAGTTTTTTCTGGCCCGGGTTCAGATTCCTGTGCCTGATGAGGAGTGCGTGTCACCAGAGGAACACCGCACGGATAACTCTTTGATCCACTTAGGGAGTTAAGACTTTTAAACGGGGGATAAAATCTGAGCGGTTAGTGAGATGGGTGATAGAGGAATCAAAGGATTTTTTATCAGAATTAACAATGACTTTGGCCCCTTCTCGAATCGTCTCATAATTTTCGACCACTTCAGCGTGAAAGTACCATTTTTCCTGGGTGCTATCCCGAAGATTCCATTCAGCATCAATGATTAAATCTTGGATTTTTTCCCAGGATTCATCGGATAATTCACTGTCCGGTTGTAATGCCAAGTCAAATTGAAGCCAGTGCAAATCCGTGGGTCTAGGGGCGATCGCTCTAACTCTCTTAACTCCCTTGATTTTAGAGAGAGTTTGGACCAGTTCCGATGCTGAAGCAACCGCAGGAGAGGGTTTTGATTCTCCAGTTCTCGGAATTAAATCGGGTGAATAGTAAACGTTATTCCATGAGTTTTTTGTAGAGATGGGTTCTAAGGTATTGCGGGGGATACTAGGCATAATCATTCTGATTCTTTCAAAAATTCATCCAATTTTTCTCGTAAAAATTTAGCTTTTTGACGAGTCAAGGCAAAATTACTGATTGGCTCTTTAGTCTGGGCTTCTGGCTGATTATCTGAAAAAGGACTGTCTGAGAGCATTCCTAAGATTAAAACACCATCTTCATGATCCATTGCTATGGTGATTCCGGTGATAAAATGGACTTGATTTCTGTCTAATTCATTCATGGAAAGACGACTCAATTCTAATTGAGCTTAACCCTACAAAATTTTCATGGGGTTGATTCAGGATGGGAGGTACAGTAAGGTTACGCGATTCCCCCTAAAGCGAGAATGATAACGCCCTAATCTGTACCTCCGTTGTTCAAGCCCCTCGCTCACCCTACCGGATTACCCGCTGGTAATGAGTAATCTGTAACGAGTGAATGGAGTAGGTAGATTCACAAACCGAGACTTTCGCTGGTTTGGGAAAGAACTCGGAACGGGTCAATGCTGAGTAATAGTCATTTTGGTTTAAAGCATCGGATGTTTTGGGATTGGCCATAGCTTAAATTCCTGATGTGACAGTATCGTAATCATAGCATACGTTTTCTAGGGCAGTAAAGAAGAAAATTGTCCAGAATTCCCGGGTTGTCCCTGGGCATCTTACTCGATGTTACCCAGGACATGGATCTAACTGAGAGGTTGAGCGATCAGAAGTTGAAGAATTGGTAGGGGCGTCAGATTAATAGGCGATCGGGTGGATCGTTGATGTTTGCTGACGCACCGGGTTAAGGGATTTTCAGTTAAGAGAGCGATCGCCCCAGTTGACCCTATTCAATCCACTCTGGAAATAGAGCAGCAATACCCTGAATCAGTTCATCCTTCACATAGGCATCTAGCTTGGAAGCCCCCAGGGATTGAACGCGCATTTCCGTATGAGCTAAATCGTTACGAACTTCGGTGAGTTGGGACCAGAATTTAGCTAGATCTTCCACTTTTTCAACGGTCTTGCTGATAGAGGCAGGAGCGTAATCAACTACCGATTCATCCGAACCTTTTTCTCGTTGCCAATCAGAGATTAAACTCAGTTGACGCTCAATTAGCCCCCGTTTATTCCGGTCCAGATAATCAATTTTTTGGGCAATGCAAAGCGCCGATATTATCCACTCTCGTGCCAGTAAAATCCCCTGAGTTCCCAAACCTTTTTTCCCATACCACTGCAACAGTAAAAACTGTTGTTTGAGAACGGTTTTGGGGTCTCCTTGCCGAGAGTTTGCTAGAGCAAATTGTCCATAGTCTTCTTGGATTTGGCTGAGGAGCAACTCAAAGGGTTTGGCAAATTCACCCAGTTCCGTCTGTAAATCTTCTACCGGAATAGCTTGGAGCTTTGCGGCTTCTTCCATTAATCCCATTGGTCGAACTAATTCCAGGGAACGGGAAATATTTTGAATGGTCGTTCCTAAGCTCTTGAGTCGGGTGGGTTTGATGGTTTGGCTAGATTGCGGAGAGCGATTGGTGTAGAAATCCTGTTGAATGGTCGATAACAGTTTTCCCAACTCTAATGATGAACCCGTAGAGACAAACTTATCAGTAGCGGTTAACCAATCTAGGAGTTTAATCGCGGGGGTAATATCAAAAATGGGAGGGCGATCGCGATTCACCTCGAACGCACCATAATACACCCCTTTGATTTGAACATTCCGAGCTTTTTGCAGGAAAGCACTAGCCAATAAAACCAGCAGTGGAATAGAACGCAACGCAAGAGTGATATCGAATATCACCTCAGAACCCGGTTCCACCGCCGTAACAACGGCTTCAAAGATTTCCCAGATTTCGGCTTCTGATTTGCCTGAAGGGATTGGAACAAACTCAAAATCTACCTCTTTTAAGCAGCTTTTGAGTTGCTCCCCGTGCATTTCCATCGCTTCTGAGGTCACAAATGCCCTCACCGATGTCGCTTGAAAAAACTCCGCCAGAGCTTCGGCAACATAAGCCGTTTCTTTTTCCTGGCTTTCCCAATTATAGAAAGTTTTTCTATAATTTCCCGTCCCTAAAAATGTTAACAGTTGCATAATGACCTCACGGTAGTTTCAAGTTAAGGATATAATTATTTCCTATGCCTCCTTCTCCTCTGAGAGTAGGGTCAGGGAGGGGTAAGGATTAATCCTCTAAATTAACCTTTTTAACAATGCCATCCTCTCTCAGTTCTGTGATGGTCACAATCACGGTTTGAGCCTCAGACAGAATTTTAAATTTTTTTGGTTCTTTCTGAGTAATCTTAATTGTGCCGAGAATTTCATAAGTAACTTTATTGCCTTTAATAGCTGTTACTTTTGCCTCCATCTTTTGACCCACTTGTAACTCCTGTGCCTGCAAAACTTGGGCAATTTCTGCCTGACGTTCGGAGACGATGGGTTCGGTGGCGATCGCATTTAACTCCCCAGTCGGTACGGCATTTTTGTAATAGCGCATCAGGCGGAAACCCCAGCCTAATATTTCCTGCATAGCAACAGGGTCCTCTTGATATTGTCGCAGGGATTCGTTGCACACCTCGGAAATAGTCTCGTAATAACCGGAAGTTTTTTTACTATGTCCAATGGTTCGGCCATTGTTAGAAAGGGTTTGCAGGTATTTGAAAAACCCTTTTCCGGCATCGGGTTGATCTCCAAAGGCTCGTAAATAGGCGATCGCCTTTCCCAATTCGTTGGCATCGGCTTCATTTAGCACCAATTGTTGGGCGATCGCATGGGCGACTTTCCATTGATTGTCTGAGAGAGATGTCATGGCAGTATCCAGTGGTTTGATAACAGGTTTGAGGGTGGGGTGAATGATTAAATCTGCCCCCTAAAGATTAATAGATTCCTTGGGGAGGTTGGCGGGTTGTGGGATAACATAGGATGCGCTGCAACTGTTCGAGTTGTGGTTTTTGAATCAATTGTTTATGGGCCTGTTGCATGGCAGTTTCGAGAAAATCCTGCAACGGTTTCCCGATCATTGATTCGCTTTCTGTATTGTAGGAAAGATAGCGATCGCGCAAATTATCTGGTTTTTTCAGTTCTGTTACCGCTACGGTCATGGTTCCCATACCAATGGGTTTACCGCCGCCAATTTTGAGCGCCATTGGATACTGGGAATCTTGTCCGAGGGCAATGAATAATACCCCCAATTCTGCCGGAGTTAAATTGGTTAACTGTACCCGAGTGCTAAAGGTTAGCTGAGTTCCCGCTTGCTGTACGGGAATGCCTTTATTTTGTCCGGGACTGGCAGGGCGATCGGTATGGTAATAAAACTTCCGTCCTTTTGCCATTCCCCGACTATCAAAATACCGTCGAGTTTCATCGGGACGGGGGCGATATAAGGAAGGCATAAACCCCGCGCCATATTTGGCAGAAATACATTGGGAATCACTAAATTCAATGACTCCCTGCCAATCCATCGCCCCAAAAACGCGACTGGCGGGACAAAGTTGGTCTTTCTTCCTACAGGGTAATCGGTCTTGAGGAATCTGATTTCTGTATTTATTCGTAACAACCGCTAAGGTGCTATTGGTAATCGCTTCATAAACCGATCGCACCACCCCTTTCAAAGAACTCCCGGGAATCACTGGATTTTTTCCGGCGTTGAGTGCCATCAGTTTGATTAACGGAATCCGATTCTCTCCGACATCGCTTCCCATTGCCACGACCCCAGTAGAAATATGGACCGGAGTCTGAACTGTGAGGGTTAAGAGTAAAGTTCCAGAAATGCGATCGCCATGATATTTATCGTGGCCGATGGGTCTTTGCAGCGGCGGTCTTTCCTTGGGAAACGGAACAAATTCGTAAGGTTTAGGTTCAGTGATTTCAAATTGGTTTGTCATGATTTTTTCACCCTTAAAGCCACAAAATGAACCGTTGAGGTATCGGCATCGAAAAAATAGCGTTGACCGATATTGACCGAGGTTTTCCCTGTCAATTTCGGAAATCGGGTTTCCGTGGGGGGATAAAGATGAGCATCGCGATCTTGAACTTGCCAACCCTTGCCAACGGGCCTAAATTCCGGTTCTTCCCCAGTGGTACTCAGCAGCAACACGCTAAAGGAGTCGCCTTTTTGCTGCCAGCGAATTTCCCGGTTTTCGTCAAACATCTGTCCTTCGGGACTGGGAAAATCCGAGGGTAATTTCGTTGACAATTCTCCCAACTTATGCAACCAACGCAAACAATAGTAAGTTGGTTGATTGGGGGGATGTTCTAACAAGGCTTTGAGGTCGCTTTCCGTCAGGTTATTTCTGACTCCAACAAATCCATTCATTGGGCTTTTGCCTCCACTTTCCGACTCCACGCTTTGACCGATCGCGTAAATAAATCTTTGACTTGTTCCGTTCCTTCCCAGCGCAGTTCTACCCCTAAACCCAACTCCATCAATCCAGCTTTCACCGGAGTTGGTTCTGAATCATCCGCTGGAAATCCATAAGCAGAACGGTCCTCACCGATAAATTCCCCCGCCCCTAATAACTGAACCGGCGGCCAATTTTTATCGCTTCCTAATAGACGAATGCGCTCATTTTCTAGGGTACAACCCGGATAGCGAACCACAGCGGAATCGAGATGAATTCTCACCACCCCTAACCCGCGAGATTTGGCAAATCCTAGGCCAAACCACCCCTCATCTAAATCCCGTAATACTAAGCCAATTAACCCCAATTGAGCTAGGGTAAAGTTTTTCAGGTGAATTTTAGTTTTAAACTCCCCAGCGGTACAAACTTGGTAGTTAAACGGACCGACCGCCACGGACCCAAATACCCGGTCAATAGCTACCCCATTGCGTTCTTCCAACTTGAGGGATTTGGGGGTGGGATAGGCATCCTCAATTCTAATCCGGCTGGCAATAGAAGTATGACCAAACATTTGGTCAGTAAATGAGGATAACCGATAAATATCCGGTGCTTCTGTAATGGAATCCAGATATTTATATTCATCCAAATTCAGGGGATTACCGGCCCATAACTGCTCAGGATTACTGGGCCTTTTATCTTGTCCCACGGTGCGGACAATCCGTTCGGCATGAGCGCGAATTGCCCCTTTCAGACTACTTCCAGGAAGATAAACCGATCGCCCTCCGGCATGATAGGTTTCCACAAATTCCATATCCGGTTTTGTGGGGTCTGCCCCTTCTTTCCCCGACTTAATCAAAATCGGGCCATCGGGGGAAATTGTCAACTCAATCGTACATTGATTTACAAAACGTTTGTGCATAATCCGTCGATTCTCCTCAATCAAAACTTGATAATAGTTGAGCCTGCACAGGCAGGCTTGATTCCTAGAACAGCAGCCTTTAGGATGTCGGCGATGAAGGAGTTAATTCGGCCATTTTGCCTCGAATATGCTTGATGAGAGATTGCACCCAATCGTCTTTATAATCTTCTGCATTTTCATAGGCTGTTTCATCCTCATTGACCATTTTGCGGAGATAGTCCAACAAAAACTCCGGATGGCCTTCCACATCCACCCAAAGCATTTTTTCGATGTCCAGTTCAACCACTCCCAAACCGCGCGATCGGCCTCCGCCTAATGGGATTTGCTGAGTTTCAAACTGATGCAACCCAATCATCAGTAATCCTAACTCCCATTCCTCCGCATTTTCTACCACTGCACGAAACTCAAATTGCGTTCCGGCAGGGACAACTTGGAAATCATAGAGTTTGCCATCGGCAGCCGTTTCGGTATCGCGGTCGATCGCCACCCCATCTCGTTCTTGGTATTGTCCGAACCAATTTTCAGCCAATACGGTTAAATCTCGGACTTGAAATTTACTAGCAAACCAAGGGGAACCAAACAGACTAGATATCAAATCAGTTTGGTTAACAATAGCTTCGGTGAGGCTCAAATCATCGGTGTATTGTTCCTTGAATTTTTTAATTTCACTAGCGGTAATGGACCACTCCTGTTCATTGGCGGGATTGGCGACTAAATGGCGATCGCCTCCCCAAATCCCGCGCAAGAAACTTTCCAGGCGCGATCGTAACGCACCTTTAAAACTCGACCCGGGAATCAACGGACGTCCGAAGGCATCCTTAATCACCGGCAAATCCGACCCAATCGGTTCTGAAGAACGACCGGCACCAATTCGCAATGCCGTAATCGTGGTCAAGGTTCCGATAATTTCTAACCGATTGTGGAAGGTTTCAAATGTTTTCATAATTCCTCACCCATTTTTCTATCCGTCGCCTGATTACCAAGGATTTTTGTTAACATCGGGTTCTTTGCCATAGCGATGCAGCAGTAAAATCCCCTGTGCTGAAGTACAACTCACTCGCAACCCTTGGGTTACCCGAAAATGGTCCATATCTCCCATATTCACGTATTTGTCATACTGCACTCCTCCATGTTTTTTGAGACTGCTGGTATCGCCGTGGGATTCTTCTAATAAATAGGAGACTAACGCCAAAGTTTCTTGCAATTTGACCCGTTCTGGTGGAGATTTGACTTGGTTGTAATCCCCCCGAAATGAGTCTTTATATTCAATTCCCGGAAACTCTAGCAATTTTTGGGAAAGCAGTTGATTTTTCGACTGTTCCCAAATCAGTTTACCCCAAGTGGATAGCACCCGCTTGTCATCAACAGTACCCAGCAAGGATTCAGGAACATCGGTGACTTGTTCGGGAGGAAGTCCTGCACCAGCATCCATCAATGCCAACTTAACCGTGTGGGGTTCTATGGCAGCAATATCAATGGCGATTGGTAGGCGCGGAATGGTAATTAACTCGGAACCGACGCCTTCAAAGATGTAGATAATCTCATCGGCATAGAACATCCCAATGGTATTGAGATAGCCTTGCAGACTCTTAAATCCCCCCACTAAGTTGAAATAAATTTTGTAGTCTTTTCGCAGGGGAGGGATTTGGTTCTGTAACCAGACAATCAGTTCATCTATTCCCTCAGAAAAATCAGTAGTGCTGGCAGTAGAAAGACCAGAAGGCGTATAAATGCTGATATTGTTAATCCCCTTTTGTTGCAAAAAGGTTTGGACAATTTCTGCGGTGGTAAACCCTTGCGCGGTATCCGTAGCAATTAAATAGTGAATGTCCTCCTTCCCTTGAGTCAGGTCTTCTTGATAAATGCCATAAATCCCATTTAATTCGGCACTAGCACTCCGAATCGTGGTAATTTTTCCGGCTTCTAGTTTGGCGATCGCTCTTTCCTTCAAAGTCCTGATAATTTGCTGGACTTCATCAGAAAGATTCTCCCATTTCTCATTAGCCGTATCCCGTAACTTGGGATACCACTGACTTTCATCGGGATTATTTCGGTTAATCTGATTCGTCAACAAACTGGTGCCAATTGTGGAAATGATAACTCGACGCATCGTTTTATTTCCTAGATTAATTTTAGGGTTACAGAGAATTCAGGTATTTCAAATACCGCGAGCCATATCCCAAATACCGGCGAATCAGTTCGATGTGAATCTCTTTAACTTTTGCCGATTCAGTGACTTTCGCATCTTTGGCAATCTTTTGAGAAGCAGTGCTGATATTTTTGTCAATATCATTAATAATGGTCTCTGCTAAAGAGTTTTTGCCGCTTCCCCATTTATTATCCCGTCCGAGTTGATAGCGCAGAAAGTTTTTGACCACTTCCGCACTATCAGTCGTTTCAGCAACTCGGACCACGTTGCGAAACTGGGATTCTTCTAGTTTTCCATAGGACTGCTTTTTGTCTAATGCCGATTGAATCCAGTTGACTAAATCATCTTCACATTGGCGGATGCCTTTTTGGATTTTGAGTTCTATATGTTGGTCTTTCTGTTGGTCAGTGGATAAACTCATACAGCATTCTCCCGAAATACTTGATGAAATGGATTGCAAACTAAAACTTGACCGAAACCTTCAGGGGTGCGATCGCCAACCCCAGAGACTTCTAATTTTGACAATGCCGGTTCCCAGAGTTTGGGATTCTCTGTGCTAAATAGATACACCCCTCCTTTGTTGGTAATCAATTCGATATCTTTCATCCGACCCCAGGCGCTATTCCACCCCGAACGATAGTCATAGCTGCTATAAGCTACGCATAATTCTAAGGAAGAGTCCTCGACTCCTGCAAATTCGCTGCAACATTGTCGGAGAAATCACCGTGGTGCGTCGCCAATCTTCCGTTAAGATAGCATCGGATTGTAAATCCAGGGTGAAATAGGTGCGCTTGTCTTGCCACTGCTGATTCTTGGTTCCAAAAATATTGTTCCAAGTTTGCCACCGTTGGCGCAATTGCTGATTAAACTTCGTCACCCGTTCGTTAAGATTATTCTTAACTTTACTCGCCGTTGCTTTAATCTCCACTTTACCCAATCCTCGCGAGGTTGCACCCCCTAATCGAAAATTGTGCTTCTGAATAAACGTGATTAGCGACTTGGCTAAAGCATCATCCTCAACGTAAATCTTACTGCGATAGAGAGTGGGTTCGTTCTCTTTCCCTTGAGTTTCGTTGATAACTTCAATGCTGTATAATATCTGCTCTTGAGCCGTAGCGCGACGGCGATTAATCCCCACGCGGGTCAGCAGGCGTTTGGTTACAGCATGGGTTTGATACTGTGCCTTTTTGGTGGCTGAAAAATGCGCTATAGGGTTCCACCCGACCTTCATTATCCGCCGGGTCGTTGGGGTCATAAGGATGACCAAATTGTTCGGCACAGAAGCGATCGATTAAGGTATCGAAAACGCCATTGCCTTTGGGTTTAAACCCAGGTTTGGTTTTGGAACTCACGGCAGTCGTTGGCATCACCAGCACTTCTGTATCGGTATGCGCCAGGATAGGCATTGTGAAAAATAGCCGCGCGATCGCCTAAAAATAAGGTTTGAAAATCGCCTCCCTGCTGACTTAAATCCTGATTTTCCTGTCCCGACTGTTGCAGCAACGCCGAGGCAACTGCACCCCGAATCACCGAACCGGGAATATAATCACTCGCTTCACTCACTGAACCCGGTTTTTTGACACCAGATCGCCAAGGGTGACTCAGCGGTAATCGTTAGCTCAATCTTGTTCATTTTTCCCCTTTAGGTAACAGTTTCGACCAGATTTCATCCTCAATCTTAATGTCCTTCAGATTGTCCCAAGTTAACCAACCCAATCCTGCCGATTTACTCCCCCCTAAAGCATTAATATGCCGCAATGCTGCCACAACCAACGCTTTCGCATAATCGGGACAATTGGGTTGGAAATGAAGACTTCCCTTAAACTTTAATTGAAGATTGGGAGGAGAGGTTTCCAGAAAGTAGAGTTTTTTGTCCTCGGCGGTTTGCCGCCGTCGATTAATCGTAACGCCGGGACGCAAAACTTCCGGTAAATTATCTGGTTCTTCATCGCAAATCAAATCATCGACCAAAACTCGCGAAGCTAACGCCGGATTACCAAAGATTTGGCAAATTAAACAGTGATGCCGCTGATCTTCCTCAATCCAATAATCGGACCGATTAAACTTCGCTTTGTCTTGATTCGTTTTGTCTTGATTCGCTTTGTCTTCATCCGCTTTGTCTTCATCCGAAAACCCAGCGAGTTGGGGACACATCGTTTCCGCCGTCGGAGATTCACAAATTGGCCACCCTAATCCCCGCGCTAATTTTTCGCACTCGTGGCGCAATCGTCCTTTCAATTGCGATCCAGGAATCAATAATTTCCCGTTCGCCATCCGCATGATCGGTTTATCGGCTAAGGAGCCTGTTGACCCCCCGGCACCGACACATAATGCCGTATCGATAATCGCCGTTAGAGATAGTGTTTCTACTGGATTTTCCAGCCAATTTTGTAAATAAATCATGTCCGACTTTCCTCGCGATCGCCTGGTTGAGACACTGGCAACTGTTTCCGCATTAATAAACGGATACAAATCCACCATTTCCCGCCAGATGGTTTCGTAAACTGGCAAGATTGTTCGTTACCTTTCACTTTCGTATACATCCAAGGTGCAATATTTCCGTTATTGGTTTTCGCTTGACACCAGGCATTGTCAAACTGCTTTTTGAGCAATGCTTGTTTCTCGGGTTTAACCGACTGCGGAAATATAAGTAATTGAGGATAGCGGTTCGCTTCCCTTGTTCGAGAAAACTGCGGATTTGATAGAGTTGCGATCGGGGAAACTCCGACTCTTTTAAAGCGGTGATCGTCTTAATCAATCCCCCGATTTCATACAGGGTATAGGGTGCGCCATACAGTTTCAGTGTCTGATTGCCTTTTTCTTTGGTTAATCCACTCTCGCGAAACTCTTTAATATTGGACGAAATCATCGTGACCGATTTTAGGGTCAAAATATCAATCGTGCCACCGTGATAGCGATAATTCTCCCACCTTTGAGCGTCTTTCGCTTTTTTCTTGGCAGATTTGAGTAACTGATTTGTCAGTTTCTCCGCATAGTAAATTGGCGTACTGTAGGAGGTAATCAGCACCCCAGTGGACATACTCAACTGGCATTTAGAAGGTTGGGGTGGATTTTGGAGGTTTTGATACCGATGACAAGTGACTGATTTGCTCAGGATATCGTCCTCAGTAATCTGATAGGTTGTTTTGTTGGTAGGAGAATTTTTTCAAATTCCTCCCCAATGGTTTGAGCAATGGCGAGTGCTTTATTCGCGGGTACGATTAGCATCACATCATCCCCACCAATCGCAATAATTTCAAAGGGATGAATCCAGGTCCCATCGCGATGCTTTGAGTCAGAATTAGTTAAGTTTTGCAACTGATGGGGTTGTAGGTGTTTCCTTAAAGCAGGAAAACCGATTTTTTTGTTGCCTCAAAAATATCCTGGCTAAACTCAGCATATTCCTCGGGAGTCTGAATTTTCTGGATGTATCCCCCCATATTGTTTCCATCAGCATAGATGAAGGCAATAAATCCATCGCTATGATTGCCGATTTCTTCCGTCCGCTGTGCCTCTACAATTTTTTGGTTTTTGGGAACCGTCTGATAATATCTATTTGGACTTTTATGCACAAACTCTTCAAACTTGATTCACCCAACTTTGTAACATCACCGGGTTTCCAGTCCAGATTCAAACTGGCGTGTACCACTCTGGAAGTTTTCCTGGTGCAAACTCTCGTTTTGAGAGCTGACCCATTAAGCGTTTACGCGACTAACGTTTCCGAAAACCAAGGCTCTCCAGGAATCAGTTTATATGTGCGATCGCCGATCGCTGTTGGTTCTCATCCCGCACCACATAAGGATGAGTTTCAAATATTGGAGGATACCGACGACTGGGACGAGACCCATTGCCAACCTCATTCCCATTCCGGCGCTGTTGAAATAGGGACGCTAATTTCCCCGCCAACTCATTAAAACTCTTACGATTTTTAAACAATTCAACAATTTCTGCTTCTGCGTCGGTTTTTGGACTGCCAAAATACGCCTTAACTAGAGGTTGCTGGTAATTTTTGCGGTAGTCTTCCAGCCAAAATGTCTCCTCAATTGGGTCTTTCAGCAACCCTAGACGAATTTCTAACAGCCGGAATGTCTCTCCAACCGCACAGCTATTCGCCGTTAACGTTTCCTCGGTGTACCGCTTTTCGATCGCATTCGCTAAATCATTCACAAAGGCATCGGGACAAAATGCCAGAATATTCCCCCCAGTGGAATAGATAATCAATTCGGGAATCAGTGCCTCTTTCAAACCCGAAAAGTTTTTATCCAGCCATTGAGACACCGATTTATCTGGAACTTTGCCAAAAAAAGCCGGAAGATCCACAAGATTGATGCGATCCAACAAAGCCGATGCACCGCGAATGTCTTGGAGGTTTGACGCCTCAAAAACATAGCCTTTGATTTTGGTTGCACCGCCATACACTAAGCCAATCCCTGTCTGCTGTTGCCACAAGTTCGGAATACTCCTTTTTAATATCTGCCAAAGAGGGAAATGGCAAATTTTCGAGGCGTTTATTCAGTCCATCCAGCTTCTCAATCTGTTTAACAATTTCTCGGGTTTCTGCCGGGACTTCTTGACCATTCAATATGGCTTTTTGCATTTTTTGAAGCGTCGGCAGCGGTAAACGAGACTTTCGTTTGTCTCCCCAAGCGAGACACCAGGCTAAAGCGGCGGTAATTTTAAGTTTTGTGTTAGTCATGATAACAAGAGTGTGAACGTGAATAGTGGGATAAGAGGCGATCGCCGCCTAGGATAAAGCAGCAGTTCCCAAAAGCCCCTTAACCCGTTCCATCAAAACCTCCGGAACTGCTGTGGCCCCACCCCGTACCCAGGGTCCGCAGGTGATTTCTAAATAAGGTTGCTCTTGGTGAATAGTTTGGCATGGTTCTAAACGGCTGTGAATCACGGCAACCGGAATTAAATTTCCCCGATCGCGACAAAATTCGTGCCACGGTTCCACTGCCTCGGGTTTGGAACTAATAATCAAATAATGTGTACAGGCTTCTAATATCGGCTGCTTCTCTGGTTGTACCATGCCACCGATATCCACAATTGTTAAATTTTTCTTACGTCTCAGTTCCAGAATTGCTTGAGCATGATACGGAAAAAACTCCGGAGTCAATCCCCCCTTATTCGCCGCTTTAAATATCTCCGGGTCAGCATCTTGGGACAGTTCTAACACATAATTCCCTTCTCCATCCCAGTTGGCGCGTTGCAGATAAATATTAGGGTCACTTTCGATTAGGGATTGAAACAAAGCATGAGATAAAACACTTTTACCACTGTCCGGTGGTCCAACAATTAGTAAGGCTGGATGTAACCCATCCCCCCGTTCTTCTAAGGGAATTACTTGACCGATTTTGACCGTTTTAGAATGAGTGGCAACCACCACGGCACCGAGTCTGGGGTCGTTACAGGCAACCCAGGCGGTGGGGTGGAGTTCGTGGATTAAATAGCCATAAAGCCAGATAGGGGCACGTCCGTTAATGACCACGCCTTGGGTGGTGTCGATGCCGTTGGGTAACTCTAATCTGCTCAGTTCTGGGGGATAAATCACGCGATCGCCTCGGGTCAATTCTATGGTGAGTTGTTGATATCTCAACCCGCTGGGAGTTTTCTGCTGACTGATTTCCAGGTGGATGCCGGTTTCTTTCATGGGGTTTTCCCGAATTTGGACTCTGTGTTACTATAGCATGGGCATTGAAGAGGGGTCTTCCATAAATGAGCAGTCGTTTTACTTATCCACCCAGTCCGGATATTTTGCAGTGGTTGGCGGGGGGCCAGCTTGGGAATCGGTTGTTGCGATCGCTGCGGTTGTGGGTCCTATTAACCCAACTCTATGGAGAGAGGTCCCCTTGGGCGATGGACTTACCCCAACCCTTTGGTTATCCCCACCTGCGCGATCGCCTGTTTGCTCCCACTCACGGCAAAAGTGACCTCTTGACCGCAGAACAGTTAGAATACCAATGCACCGATGGCGGATGTATTTGTCACCGCACCGTCACCGAATTGCTGTTAACTGCCGAACAGTCCCCGGAGTCTTGGATGCCGGATGTCATCCACTTGAGTGGGTTGGCAACGGAGGAACTAGAGGAACTGGTGCAACAAGCGCCGTTTACCACAGTCCACCGTTCGATTCGCGATGATTTGAAGCAACTGGCGGAACTCGGCTGGTTGGAGTCTGTATCCCGAGGGAAATATCAATGTATCTCCCTGGAAGAATTGCCCAGTCTGCCTGGGTTAAAGCGGGCGATCGCCCCTCAACCTGATGCCGCATTGTTACCCCTATCCCAAGTCCGGGAATTGTTACCCTTACTGGAAGATATTTCCTTCATTCAGCCCAATTTAGAAGTGCTGATCCAATCCTTATGGGAACAAGTCGCCTCCGATGAAAAACCAGCAGAACCCCTCGAAAACCGAGGACAACGGCGGATTTTCATCCACCTGGATTACATCCTCTCTCCCGAAGTGCAAGAACAGGTAGACACCTATCAAGACCAACTGGAACAACTGTGGCGCACTTCCTCTTCGGGGGTGGTCCAGTTTGACTATGAGTTGGCCCAGGATGGAATCCTCCGATTTACCACTTATCCGGTTTGCTTACATTATGTGCGACGGGCTAAGTATCTCAGCGCTTGGGGAGAAACTCCTTCCGGGGAGATGGGTTGGCACAATTATCGCTTAGACCGATCACTTCCCCCAAACTCACGGTGTTAGCTTGGGGTGACCCCCAGGTGCCAAAGCTATTGCGGGAGATGCGACGGCAGGGGGATTTACCCACTTCCCAAGAGGTGGAAGGGGAGTTAGAGGCTGCTTGGGGATTTAATTTTTATTTCCCGCGTCAGTTGCTGTTGTTGCGCTTTCCTCGGGATTTTGCCCGTCGCTATGTGGAGGGGACGGTGCGTCATGGAACTTTTGAGCCGGTGGCATATCACTCATTAGGGGAGTTGGTGAGGCGGCAGGTCCAGGATGAGGGCGATCGCAAGGCTGCGTTGCAAGTTTTAGCAAACCGAAGTGAGACGGATGCCTATTATCGAGCCTGGATTCGCGAGGGGGATATTAATGTCCGAATGCGCTTACGGTCCTGGCGACCCAATGGGGAGGTGATTTTACCCCTCTCTCTGCGTCATCAGATGGCACAGGAGGCAACCCGCGAACTCTCTCACTATCGTTCCCTCCTGTAAGCATGGTTGGTGGTGAGGTCCGGGAACTTTTGGCCCTGAAATCATCACCATTTCTGCGAAAGAGGATAGGCCAGTGCTAAATTTATGAACTTTTTTCTGAATATCCTTTACTCCTCATCTCCAATGATTTCATGATATTGATTATTCTCGTTTTGGTCTAACTGCTTCATGGCGAGGAAAATATCAGGGTAGTCATAAATCGGAGAGGGTGACACCGGAGGGGAAACCCAGGCGGGGCAATTGTTTGAGAGAATGAAGAAGTCGTCAAAAAGCGGGTGGCCCTTGGAGCCACTCTGACAAAAAATGCTAAGGACATTATAGCGATTTGATGGACTGATGAGGTACTTTTCAAAGCCCCTCTCCCGTTCTAGGAGAGGGGTTTGGGGTGAGGGTAGTATATAATTGAGATGAGAAGCGCTATATATCACTCGTTATTACGCATTCATTTGAGCGAGAGTCAAGCACTGAGGTTAGAACTCTTAGTTCTGATGCTTCAAAGTTATCGGCAAGTCAGATTATCAACTCTCGCCAACTTCTTTCCACAACCCATTCAATACAAAAGTCGAATCCGAAATATCCAGCGATTCCTGAAACTCCCCCATCTCTCGGCCAAGTTACTCTGGTTTCTGATAAGATAATCAAGGCGGTTTTTAAAATCTTAATTTAGAGATAAAATATTAAATAGAGCGCAACGGAGAAAACGCTCAAAATTGAGATTTAAAACCGAAAAACCTGTAGCAATTGCTCTCGACCGAAATCAATGGAGAGACCGGAATTTTCTGATAATCACGATAATTTGGAAGCTGCTCTCCAATTTAGGCAGTAGTTCTTTCCGTGAATAGAAACGGGTATTAGGGCCGGTACTGGCTCTTTTAAAACCTTATTATTAGATGCTGTTGCGATTGACAAGCGTTTCATGTCTGCTGCTACTAAATGGGGTGAATGTTAGATTGGGGTAGGCAATTGGCTCGGTTCCCAGGTGAACCCGATAGACCTCGGGTTGCCTGCGATCGCCTACTATAGATTTACTGGAAAAGGTCTCGGCAAATTATCCACCCGCTTCGGATAAAATTAGCTTTGCTATTCTGGTAACAACCTATCGATTCCACAACCAGCAACCTTTACAATCTAATGTTTTGCATTGAACCATCTGAAGAATTTCCCAAATCTAAGGACTGGCTACGCCGACGGAACTTTCCAGAGACTCCTGCTAAACCCGCCAGGAATAATAACCCCATCAAACTAGAAGGTTCTGGCACTTTACGACGTTCTCCCTGAATCGCGATTCCATCATTGGCACATTCAGCAAAAATATGAGCGGTATAGTGACCCCCTGGCAACAAAGCGCGATCGGAGCTGAACCCAATGGTGTGATTACCATTGGCATTAAAGTGACTGAAATCTACTCCAAACTGATGCAACGCCAGTTCACTATGAAGTTCAATCTCTCCCACTTTGGTGCCGGTTTCTATTTCGTTGAGAATCGTCCACCGTCCATTTTGCTCGAAATAGGGATCTGTTGCGGCCAAATCTCCCATTTCTGGCGTAGATCCTTGAGATTCCACATAGTTATTGTAATGAGTGAGGTTGAAAAATCCTGGATTAATCTCGGTCACATTTTTAGCGGTAACATCGCGGTAAACTCCCAAACTGGGAACACCAGAATCGTTGTCATCGGCAAAGCGAATGCCAAATAAATTACCATTGCTGCTGGCAGTATTGAAATCTTGACCGGAAAAGTTAAAGAACAAATCTCCCCAAGTAATGCTACCTCCTGCGGCATTGGCATCGGCAAATCCTTCTAACGGTAAATTCGCATTGAAAGCGACGGATATTTTATCCGCATCTTCTTTGATTGCCATGCCATAAAACTCAAAAACGCCACCACCCACTGAATTCCCCGTGACGCCATCATCAAACGAGTCAATGGCATAATTCCAACCCTCGTAGAAAACTCCGGCAGTAGCGCGATCGCCAGTAACGGCAACCGCGCACAGAGTGACGCTGGTGGTTGTTATCCAGTAAAGGAAATTTCGCAAGACTTGCATAAAATGACCCCGGTAAATGACAGAAAAAGGCGATCGCACTGGTGAAAAAAATCAAGTAGATGAATCCAGCGATCGCGCTTTGCGTTTTAGCGTGGCGATCGCACCAGCAGTACCCAACGCCAACAAACTCAAAACCGAGGTAGGTTCCGGGACTTTTTCGGATGAAGCCTTATAGCCGATCGCATACATATCAAAACTGGCCGTAGTCGTGTTAAAATCCAGTTTGATAGGGAAAACTGCCGGATTCGTCGGGTCAACATTAATGCCAGTAACGGTAAATTCCGGAACCCCTTTTCCAAACAGAGAAACGAAATCGATTTTATCTCCTGGCAGAAACTCGCCTAAAATTGTTTCTCCCACTGCGATCGTAAATGGATTGTCAAACCCATTCGGAACGTTAAGAATCTCCGTAAACAAAGAATCTCCCGTCATCTGATACCGGAAACCAGTAGCAGAAGGCGGATCGTACCAACGACGTCCCGGCGCATTGATAAAACTATACAATCGCCCGTCTTCTCCGGGGTCGTGAATCGCATCCGGCATCAAGGGATTCGTCTGACACTGACCCTTGCCTGGATTGGCGCGATAAATGCCTTCAATCCCGCTCTCCAAACTCGCCCAAAATGCAATCTGACAGTTGTCATTAATGCTCTCTCGGTCAATTGAAAGTGCAGTAACTTTTGAGCCAAAAAGCTCATCGCCGACAGCAACCACTTTGTCTTGCAAGCTATGACCCGTGTAGATGCCGAAGTTCCATCCTTTTTCAGCAATAAAAGCAACCTCGCCATCATTATTCATCGCCGGACTTCGAGACACGCTATGGAACGGAGCCGTATTGCCTGAAATGACGCTGGTGCGGTCTGGGGTACTACTCAATATCGCGGCACTATTCCACCAAGTATTTAACCCCGTGCGATAGATAACTCGTCCGCTATTGTTAATGCTGGCATCGTGATAGCGTCCCGTTGCAAACGTGGCAGGGTCGGACATAATATTATTAATCGTCTGACCGTCTTGACTGGTAAAAACACCGTTAACGCCAGTAAAAGCAACCTCTCCATTATTATTGATAGAAGGTCGTTGAGATTGGATGGGACATTGGCTACCGCTGACGGTACTGCCACTACAGTGGGTGATTTGCGTGGTGGTAGTGCCATTGCTTTTGAAGATTTCTTGACCTCCGGCATCGAGACCCGCAAAAAATGCGACTTCTTTATTATCGTTGAGGGAAAGTCCGGGTGCAATACTGCTAAAAATGCCGTTAGTATCGGCAATAGTTTGGTAATTAGTGGTAGTGGGATTGCCCAGCAAAATGCCGCTACCCCCCGTATGGAAATCGGCAAAGAAGGCAACTTCTCCATTTTCGTTCAGAGAGAGTCCCTGACCGAAACTTTTAAACTCAGTGAAGGTAGTCGCAATGGTTTTATTTTGGCCGTTGCTGTTGACAAATAGACCCGTGACTCCGGCAGGTTTTTTTAAGGAAGCGAAAAAGGCAACTTGTCCGCTATTGTTGATGGCAAGTCCTTTGTAGGGAGAGGTAGAATCGTGAGTGGCAGACCAATTCCAATTGGTATGACTCCAAGGCGTGGAAAATCCCTGACCGAAACTGCTGTAGTTGCTGCCGAATAAAAAGCCGTTTTGCTCGCTACTGTCGGCAATTCTGGTGAAGGTGTAGGCATGAACGGGTTCTGAGGCGATCGCACTGGTCGATAAGGCGATCGCTGCCACTGATAGGACGTGATAGGGTTTTATCATTCTTGTTCTCCAGTCAAGCATAATGCGAGGGTTAGGGTTTGCACCGCTGAAATTTTAGGTGCTACTGTTTTAGTGGGAACGACATCGGCAGATTATGCAGATTGAGTTATGAAATCTTGACAAATGGGAGAGAAGCGATCGCTTGGGGAAGGAGAGGCGATCGCTGTCTGGGGGACTGGCTAAGGGGCGATCGCCTTTCTGGGACAAAGGCGATCGCTCTGTAGGGAGAAAACAGGCGATCGCTTTCTGGCGAAAAGAGCGATCGCACCGATTAAAAGCTTGTAGGGTGGGCAGAGCGACTAGACTGGATGCTGGTAACAACTGATTCTATAACCCTGCCCACCTTACTAACTCTCCTACCTCAAAGAATCAATCACAAAATACCTTATGGTGGGCAATTGATTGCCCACCCTACCACTACTAACACACCCTACCACTAGCGGTTTCGCAGATTCCAATAAGCTTGGAGAGGACTCATCGTTACATTCCGGACAAAATTTTGATTCGGATGAGCGCCATTCGTTTGTTTATAGCCATGATAGTGTTGAATTCAATGGAGATGATTGGCTGAATCAAGACGCGCAAGAGTTGTTCCAGCCTGTATGCGTTGACCAGAAGCGACATACTTAGTGCCAAGATGTCCATATACCCAATGATTACCATCATCACCATTTATTCCCATGAAATTATGATTGACCCAAGCTACTGTTCCTCCAATTACTGCTTTAATAGGAGTGCCAACAGGCGCACCATATCAATTCCCGCGTGCCACTTACCGTAATAATTACGATACCCTTGGTCATACGCATAACCTGTATTCATGTGAACGCGATACCCAAAGATAGCTTTGGATAGATTGGTATAAACTTGTCTCGACCGCATCATCAGTTTTCCACATTTGGTTTCCACCACCAAAGGGAGAATCCGGTCGGAATTGATTGTCATCTCCACTTTGTATGTCCCATGTATAAGCACTAAAAGAAGCAAGAGCAGGATAGTATTTACCAAAACCACCATCATCTGGTGGTTTTGGATCGGGTTTTAACTTCTGGTTTCACCTCCGCATTCAAAACCAAGTGGTAGTTTCCACCATTACCAGATGATCCTTGACTCGAACATAGTATTCGCTGTTGGCTTTTAACTCGTATGTGTCATAGATTGAGTTCCGATTCTTAGAATTAACTTTTTTCAACTCCTTGCCATTCTTGTCATACAAAGCAAACTCAACATCTCCTCTAAAGGTAAGCTACCAGTTCCGCTTGGATGACGAACAGCAAATTGTAAGAGTCGAGGATCGGAACCAGTGGAAAACTTGTAGTAATCTAGCTCGTCAGTTCGGTTTTTTCCAACAAAGTCATTTACCGTCACCCGTTTACCGCCTATTTACCCGATTTCGAGCATCAGATCGATCCTGCCCTGCCTGATTGAGGTTGTGAACGAAGGTGTATTTCTGGTCTAGTAAATCGGGATGTACGACCAGAATAGGTTGTGCTGCCATTCGATATTCGCCCTTGGGCAAAGTATCGTAGTGGAAGATGCCATTTGCTGTGTTGTTCGGTGGAACGATTTGCTCGGTTCCATTCACCTTACGGTCGAGACTGGTCGATAGATATTCGACATATCTTGCCGTTCTTACCGCGAACGGCAGTTTTGAGATCTCGGTTAGTACCGCTCACTGAAAATTCGTAGTCAAACTCGCCCTGTAGGTTGTAATTTCATAGCGACCATCTGCCTTAAGTTTGTCGAAGTTCAGCACCAAATCGTAATTGGTTTTAGTGCTTATTGAGCGCGGTTACTTCAGCGTAATACTTGCTGTTCGGATCCAACCATTGAGTCCCAAATATGGGCTGCTGAGACTTTGATCTACCGTGTAAATTTCTTTGCCGTCCCGATCTAAGATTCGTACCCGTACATCACCATCCAACGGACGCTGACGATCCGCGTTGCTACCATCGCTGTTCTGGCTGCGTACTGCAAACTGCAACAGGGTTGCCATATCGTCCGTCGTGAAGGTATAGAGATCCCGATCCCCAGACGGCAGTCCTACGTGATCGCTAACGACAATCCGTTGCCCCGCAACCTGGCTGTTAACCGATTCGCGGTTAATGTTCCAGGCTTCTATACCGCTATCCCCAGCTTGGTCTAAATTCACGACCATTTCATAGGGAATATTAGTTTTGCCCTGTGCAACATCCACTTTAATTAGATATTTTCCAGCCGGTAAATCCTGGTAATTTGTATAATTGTCACCAGGCTCGATCGCGGTCAGGGGAACCTGTCGCAGCTGCACTACCGTCGAGGTCACGATAGACTGTGGTGCGTAAGTCAGGATGAGTCAGGGTTGTATTCCGCGCCGCCAAACTAATATCGTTTTTATTACCGTCTAAATTCACCCAGTATTCGCTAGTACCCCGCATATTAGGATAGGTGTGACGTCCATCTGGAACATTCAGAATATTGGCTGTAGGGGTTGGCTGCCAAATCGGAGAAATGGTTTCAGGTAGGTCAAGATTAGGAAGTTTATGCCCTGTCCCAGTGAAATAAGGAATGGCACTCACCCCGTTCCAGATAATATAACCACCATCGAAATATTGAACGGCAGGCACATTTGTTCCGTTAAATGCTTTCCAGTGAACTTGGATGTCTTCTAAAGCGTTACCCAACTTTACTTGATTAGTTTGATAAGCTTGGATGATTGCATCCTTAGCTCGCTTTTCTGCCAGTTTCTTAATTAATTCTGGAAGGTCTGCAATCGGTGGCTTATCATTTGGAGGTTGCGCTGGTGCAGGACTGGGAAGATAATCAACAATCGGCATTTCTTGCCCCTGACTATCTTCAACGAAATTCATAACTAATCGATACTCATCAATTTTGGAATGGTTTCCCCGATCGACTGTCAAAACATAGGAACCAGGGCTGAGTTTTCCATCAGAGCCAGCGTAAAGTATGTTGCCGTCATACTTACCCTCCAGGACAACTTGACCATTCTTGCGAAGAATAGCACTTCCTGGAAAATCCAGCGAAAACTGTAGCGGAGTCGGTTCATCAATCGAGAATGAGAAAGTGTCACTGGGATTATTATCATTGAGCCAGCCATAATACCACCGCCGCCTGTTCTGGAGGCACCATCATATTCTGAACTGCCCGTTCATCTGGCGTAAAGACACCCTCACCACTCCAGGTTTCAGGACTCAAGATATCTGGTGTACTGTGTTCCTGGGCTGTTGTCACTTTCGCCAAATGAACCGCCGCCGTCAGATTCAATAAGCCAGCCCCGGTCTCAGCATCATCACCCGTGGTACCGAAATCCGTCGCGGTATCTCGGATAATCTCAACCACTTGGCGGTAACTCAACTCAGGATTGGCCGCCCAAACTTGGGACACCGCCCCCGTCACCTTGGCCGTAGCTACGGAAGTCCCCGCCATAGCACTGGTTCCTTCCCCAGCTATGGACAATTGGGGATTCTCCGTCGTTCCCCCATAGCCATCACCATCCAAACCTTGACCATAGCTAGAATAATTCGGTGCGGTCAGCCCCCTTCCAAGCCGACGTTTCCGGATCAAACTGTTCCGCTGCACCGACGGTAATAATATTGTCAAATTCCTGAGAAGATTGACCCAAAGCTGACATCACTCCGCCATCATTTCCTGCTGCCACTACCAGCATCACATTATTTTGTCGTGCATACTCGATCGCCGCTCGTTCCATCGGCGTAAACTCATAACGAGTTGTCACATTCCCCTCAGCATCAATCTGAGTTAAATCTAAACTCAAATTCACCACCGCATTCGGTTGTCCCGACTCCCGCGCTGCATCTACAAACTCAACTAAAGATTCTGCCCATTTACCCGAACCAACAGCCCGTCCTGCCCAAATTGGTGCAGTGTTGTTAATCCCATCAATACCAATTCCGTTATTTTGTGTGGCGGCAATAATTCCTAAAAGGTGGGTGCCATGTTCGTTGCCTTCACCCGCTTTTAAGGTGGGGTCATCATCCCCATCAACGCGATCTTCTCCCCAGGTAATCCGCGAGTAATTGATATCGGGATTATCCCCACTAAATCCAGTATCGATAACGCCGACTAAGGGTTGATTTTTTTGAGGGAATTCAAAGCTGCTGGGTGCAATGGGTGCAGGCGGTGTCGATCGCACTACCATCTCTTCCAGTCGTGACACCAATTCAGTCGTTTTGACGCTTGCTGGCTGAGAATTGTTCTGGGTTTTCAAGTTTTCCGTCAGGGTTTCTAGCCGTTCCAGAAGTGCCGGAGTTACCGAATTTCCACCCGAAACAACCGCATCCGTTCCTCGTTCTTTCAGCGTTTGGGTTAGGGTTTCTAACCGAGAGATGAGTTGAGTATTGACAGAATTAGCGGATTGTGTAGTAGGAGCGATCGCATCAGTAATCTCTACATTTTCACTGGCATTCTCTGCTGTTTCAGAATCAGTTGCATCTTCATCGGTAGCAACCGCATCTGATACAGGAAGTGCCTCCACATCAGCCGGAGTAATTTCAAAAACGGGCGTCTCGCTGGTAGTGTTGTCAACAGTTTCTACAACTTCTGTGTCAGGTGTTGCGGAATTTTCGTTAGAAATCACTTCGCGAGTGGCCGGTAGAATTTCAGTTTCGGAAGTCTCGGCAGACTCCATCGCGACAGGTTGAGTGTCGGATTCTACCGTTTCGCTAGTTTCGGTTGCCGATTCGATGTCGGTTTCAACTTTTTCCTGCAAAGTATCGATTTCTGAATCGTCTTGTGCTGTGGAATCTTCAACACTTTCAAACTCATCGATAACGGAGTCTGCTGTTACTAATGGTGCTTCGGTTGTGGCATCAGTTTCCTCTACTGACGGTTCGACTACTTCAGAGGATGAATCTTCAGACTCATCGGTTTCTTCAGTGACTTCATCGGTTGTCGTTTCAGTGTCGTCAACTTCATTTACGGTTTCATTACTGTCCGAGGTAGAAGTATCATCGGCAACAGAATCATCAGAATCGCTGGAATTATCGCTTTCCTCAGCAACAACATTATCGGAGGCAATGGTATCCTCTACTTCATCACCAACAACATTATCGTCAGTAATGGCATCTTCAATCTCGTCGGAGGCGATCGCAGTCTTCTACTTCATCAGCAACAACATCATCAGAGGCGATCGCATCTTCAATTCCATCGTCAGTAGACCGCATCTTCTTCAGAATCGGTTTCGGTATCACTTTCCTCACCGGCAGTCAACTCTTCGAGTTCGCCAATCAAATCCGATATTTCACTATCAAAATCGGGGGATTCTGGCGTGATATACGGCTTGATATACTCGATTAACGCCTGTCCCATGTCGGTGTTGCGCCAGTCTTTCCCCTCACCAACAACTTCATCCATTAATGCCGCTTTACCTTTGGCACCTCGGATCTGTAAAACGATATCATTGTAATCTTTATCCGTCCATCCATCGAAGCGCAAATCTTCCCAAGCAAATGCACTTCCATCCCCAGTCAAATCGGCAATTTGTCCCACATGATACTCATCATTTGGGTTGGCGGTGGCAAAAGAAAATAAAGGACGAATCGCACCAGAAGCGTTAGGATTATCTATCACCTGCTGCACGGTTCCATTCGGCACCAACATCAGGAAAAATTCATCCCCCGGACGCATGGTAAAGGTTTTCACGCTTTCGTATGTGCCGAAATTATAATTTCCTTCACCCAAGCGTCCCGTAAATTTGGCACCTTCGCTAATATCATCAATAACGATATGACCGAGTTCGGTATTACTTGTAGCCCGATTTGCTGCTTCTTGAATAAACTCAACGGAATTTGGATCTAATCCTTCCATGCCAGATAAACTGACGATCGCCACTTGGGATTTAAACGCACCACCATCAAACAGGAAGTCAATACTAACCTCACCGCTTGCATCGACTTTGAAGGTGCCCATATCAAAGTTAATCTCAGGAGTGGCGATCGCTTCATCTAGAACGAATCTGCGCCATCTTCCGCTGCATCATCGGTGGCAGTAGCATCCTCACCAGCGTTCTCTTCCGTTTCGCCGGTTACATCTGTCTCAATTTCTTCATCGCCGCTGTCAGCAATTTCTGCTGTTTCTCCCACAGTATTATCTTCACCGGCAGTATCATCGGTAGAGGTTAACTCAGAAGAGGTTTCTTCATCAGTGTCTTGAGTGATGGCATTTTCCGTGCGATCGCTTTCCTCGTCATCCACATCTCCAGTGGTAGTTTCTTCTTCCACCACTCCATCAGAAACCGTTTCATCAGTTGCCGTTATTTCATCTGCCTCGGTTTGGGAATCAGCAGCATGATCCGTATCTCCAGTGGTAGTTTCTTCTTCCACCACTCCATCAGAAACCGTTTCATCAGTTGCCGTTATTTCATTTGCCTCGGTTTGCAAATCGCAGTAACATCTGTTGCAACTTCTGCATCCTCGTCTGTTTCACCCGCTCCAGAGGCAGTATTGTCACCCGCCTCCATATCTGACTCATCCGTTGTCTCGGAAAGGGAATCACCACTGACAATTTCATCCCTCTTTTCTGTCACTATGGCATCAGTCGAATTGGCAGTAACATCCGTTGTAACTTCTGCCTCCTCCTCCGTTGCCTCATCCGTTGCATTCGTAACCCCAAGGGAATTATTATCCGCAATCTCATCTCCCTCGTCCGTCACCCCATTCTCATCATCGGATTCTACCGAAGAAGTGGTTTCCCGAGCAGTATCACCGCCAACGGGTTCGTCTACGCTACTCTCATTCTCCTCATCCACACCCTCGCTATCCACAGTAGTTTCTGATGGGACTTCCTCCTCTACTGCTGCACTTGGACGGGGATTAACCAATGGATCTGTTTCATCCGGTAGTGGGTTTGCCTCTTCTTTAAGGGGTTGTTTTGTCAGTGGATCTACATCAGACTCAACGGTTGATGCTTCTACT
Source organism: uncultured cyanobacterium (assembly GCA_963821735.1). Classification (GTDB taxonomy): domain Bacteria; phylum Cyanobacteriota; class Cyanobacteriia; order Cyanobacteriales; family Laspinemataceae; genus Laspinema. Next base: position 20,944 of record CAWGFK010000024.1, on the reverse strand, counting down.
TTTCCACTCGAAATGGAAGTCGTAGAAGTTCCAAATTCATCCGATTTAATCCCCGTTAAATAAACTTTGGGATTGGAAACTAAATCCTTATCAAAACCACTATCCTGGGGTAATTTGTCTTCCGGTTCATACCCACCGCTACTTGGAGGCATGAACAGTGGGTCATGTTCGAGTCCTTTCAACAGGGGATCTATTCCAAAAGTTTCTTGGGTATATGCACCGTCTAAAGGCATGATGGTTATCCTCTTTGATGTTGGGAGAATGGGTAAACGTTTGTGAACAGGTGGTTTGAGAAAACAGGAAGACTAATTTTCCCGGCTATAGGTTTATTAGGAGCGATTGCGGCAAATTATGCACGGCGATCGCCGTCATTCATCAAACTCCCACCTTCTGGGACGGTTGAACGTCAGAATGGGTAAGGGTTTGGGATTTTCTTGAAAAAAGATGCTGGTTCTACCACTAAGATGAGGTTGTATGGCTTCATCCACAATAGCCTGCTTTTCTATCTCCTCTAAATGGGTTCCCGCAGTGGAATGGCCAGCGGTGGCCCCCATCACTTTTCCCGCCTTGGAGAAAAGTCCGGGAAAGATTATCTGGAATGGATTTGACTTCATCTGTTCCTCTCCTCGCCAGTAGCATTGAGCCTGATTGACCAACCTCTGCGTTTCTTCTCTCTGGAGAAATCCGCGACTTTTACGGGTAACGGATTGGTTTGTAACATTCCTTTACACTCCGTCTGAGAAAGACAGGGCGATCGCCCGACAGTAGAGTTACTGGGATGGAGCGAAAGCAAATATGCAACGATAGAAAACTTTTTCCTTCGCTGAGTTACAAATTTTTAATAAGATATTAAAAAGGGGGTGTGACCCCAGTCGCGATCGCGCCCCTGCATCTGCTACAGTCAGCCAACATTGGCAGCATCCTTGCATAATTGGCGGAGGAGTCTGTTTAGTAAATGAATAGCAGGCAAAAAAACTCATTTCCGATATCTCACATAATTTCATCAGGGAGAACGAGAATGTCAACTCCTTTCAACCGCGATCCCATACCCAACCCACCCCAACGGTCAAATAACATTGACCGATTTTCCACCTATCTGATGGTGGATAGCCAACAGGGGCTTGTGGTATTGCAATGGGTAGGGGAACCCCGTTTGAGGCGCAACCTGCAGCGATATGCCGCCCACGATCCCCACTTTGCCCGATTACTCGACGCCAAGGATTTAGAAGAACAATTAGAACAGTTCTGGATAAATCTTGCCGTCAATCCCCCTCCGCCACAAGAGTGGGAACCTGCCAATCGCCAGAAAAATCGCCTTCAAACATTTAGCCAGTTACTATGAATCCATTTGTCATAAAGCAGCCAAAGCGATCGCCTATAAACATTCGCAAGTGTCCTGGGAAGAAGCGCTGACAATTTTACCAGACTTTATTTATAATCCCCAAAAATTGGCCGACATCTTAAGGAAGTATCAAATCCAAGGAAGCGCCAAACATTCCCCACCTACTTGCATGAAGTTTTAACCCGAACAATTAAATCCGAGACTTCTGTAGGCAGAAATACTCATATTGGCGCTTAATCTGCCAGATATCTGAAATTAAACTAACCCATGCTTTGGAAACGGCCCACTATAAACAAACAGAAATATCTCAAATTCTCTTTGCCCGCAAATACTTCACCAACGTTTATATTTTCAGCCGGGTTAAAGGTCGGAGGAAAAGACCTGAGAAACTTGGCCTATTCCCAATCGGAAGATTTTGCCGAAACTGCCAACTGTTATAATGCAGAAAGACTATTACCTTCCGCACCGCCTGAAGTGACATCCAATCCCCATCCAGTAACGGCAAAACAGATTCAACGCTGGATGGAAAACTGCTTTGAAGCAGTAAAAGAGGGCAAAAAATTAGAATACCAAAATTTGTCTCTTGACGAACTGAATGCCAACCTAGGAATAGAAATTGCTGACCCTAAAACCGCAGTAGAAAATTCTGCTTGGCCTGAATTAGGCGAAGAGGAGCTAACTTCTGCATGGTCGAATCAAACCGAGGAAATTAAGCAACGCTTGGAAACTGCGCTAAAACGGTGTGGGAATATGATCGAAGTTCCACTGAGCGAGGGTCACTGGTTAATCGATGAAACTAAACTTTTGCCGCTTAAATACGGATTTGGCTTGACTCAAAAGCAGATGGCTGTTCTATGTGGTATCAAACAATGTAAAGTTAGTCGGGACCTAAAAAATAAATATATAAAACCGCTTGTGGAGGCACTAACCCAATTAAGTCAGCCCGAAGGATGGGTTTATGATTATGTTACAGAGTGGTTGCAGAAATACTTCCCTTCCCCCAATCGTGCGGATATCATTCAAGCGGCTTTAGTGGGATCCTCAAACAGCTTACTGTATCAGAACGAGAGTTATTGTCCTTGTGTTATGGAGAAAAACTGGATTTTAGCGTAATTGGCGATCGCCAGGGATATTCCGTAAATGAAGTTGAAGCGAAACTTGCCTCGATTGAAACCCAATTGCATAATTCTTTACTGCACTGTATGGGAAGTGGATGAAAGAGTATGTTAACCAATGGTTGCATATTTTTTATCGAACGCCAATTAAACAGACATTAATCCATCACCTCATGGCGCTTCCGAGTAGCATTCAGGAGAGTTTGCAACTTTATTATAAAAATTCCGCCCTTCCGGAACAGATAGAGCAATGTCTGGAACCAGATGGAGCCGAAGTGCTCGCGTTAGTATGGGAAGGAAGATGTCAACTAGAAGAGGGCTTAATCCAGTGGGCTGCCAACTGTTTGGAGATCGCCATAACTGGAAATGAAGAACGGCAGAAAATTAATCAGATTGTAGAAAATTGGTTGAAAAATTTTTATGTTTTTGGGGAAGGAGTACAAGAAGATGAGATTTAGTCAAGTACAAACAAGCAGCATGGAAAGCGAATCGTTACTGTTGCAGATTGCGCCGGAGGACCAAGAACGAGGGTGGGAGCTTGCCGATCGCCATTCCAATGCGATCGCTCGCTATCATGCCTATCTCAACTGGCTGAGTGCAAAAACCTTCTTACCTTGGCTGGAGGAATGGGCATCAGAAGAGGAGTTGCAGACTCCTTCAATTTGGCCGAGTGAAGCAACATTACTTAGCATTTTAGAACTCGTCAATGGCACCGCTATTCAACTGGGTGAAACTCGGTTAGTTCTGATTCCATCGGATGAAAGAGAACCCGAATCCTTAATCGTGCCCAGGAATGGGTAGACAATCCCAACTGGATCGGAGATTATTATTTAGCGGTGAGCGTCAGTTTGGAGGGGGATGAAGAGGACTGTTGGCTCCAAGTTTGGGGGTTTGCCACTCATCGACAGGTGAAAAATCAAGGAAACTATCATGCAAACACTCGCTGTTATTCTGTGCCAATCGCAGAATTAACCGATGACTTAACCGTAATGGAGATAACTTTGGGACTGCAAATGCGCGAAGCGGTGAAACCCTTGCCTCAATTATCAGAAATAGAGGCAAAACAATGCTTAGAGCAGTTGGGGGATGCGTCAGTGTATTCGCCACGCTTGCAATTGCAGTGCCTTTTGAGAAATGGGCAGCGTCGCTAGTGACGATCGCCTCAGACAACTATCGGGCGATCGACGGATGGGACAATTAAGAGACAGTGGCGACAAAAACAACGCCAGTGAAATTACGAGAATGGTTAGAGAATGCGATCGGTTCGGAAAGAATGCGTTAGAAAATGGATGGCAACAATTTGAGGCATTGGTATCGCCACCGGAACCCAGTGCAGTGCGAGGAAAAAGCGACATTGTGGGTGCAATTGCACCTGTGATCCGGTTGCTGGAACCCCACCAAATCGAACAGACTCGTCGCCATGCTGCTGGAGTGTTGGGAGAACCTGGAGTTGGCAATCCAGAGGCGATCGATGCCTTAACCCAATTGTTGCATACCGCTCGCGAAGAAGAAACCCGTTGGCAAGCGGCGCTGAGTTTGGGTAAAATTAGTCCGGGTCATCCGCAAGCGGGAATTAGAAAAGCGAGATACCTGGATTTGGGAATGAGTTAGAAGGTCATTTAGTGCGCTGATTGTAGCGATTATGCCCAGAAATGATGACCGACTCGGCGTATTTTGGCAGGGGGAACCGATTGAGGGAAAGAAATTACCACCCCATTTAAAATTGAACATGCTTTCGGACACTGGAGAAACGAAGCGAGAAGTGGAAACTCGAAGTGATGAGGAAGGAGAAGGAAAAGATAATTTAATTCAATTGCGGTTTAGTCCGCGATCGGCACTCCATTTCAGGTACGAGTTTCAGTGAATGAGGTTAGCGTTACGGAGGAGTTTATCGCATAAAGTCTGCCGCAGTCAAGCGAAGTAACAGGGAGCTACAGTCATGGAAACAGTCATTGTTTTAAAAATAGTTGGCGGTGATTTTGACAGAGGATTTTCCGTTGGGTTGCAAGTCTGGGACGAGCGCGGAGGTTTTCCCACGGCAGATCGGTCAGGTTATCTTGCACCTCATCCACATTTGGAAGGATATTACTTTAATTGGCAAACAAATTTTCGCAAGTTAAATGGTCGGAATCGGAATGACGATTTTGGCTTTGATGAAAACTTGGCCGATCGCTATTCTAGTGATGACGATCGGGAAGCTTGCCGCCAATTTCCAAACTGTTAGAACAAAACATGAAAACATGGCTATTGGAGACTGTTGATGCAGGATGGCAACAAATCAGAGAAAAAGTCGTTGAAGAATTAGCTGAAAACAAAGGTAACGTTCGGATCGTAATTCAAGCGGATCCGCAATTGTGGAAAATGCCTTGGCTAGAATGGGATATTTTGTCTAAAGACAATGATTGTAGAGATATTGGAATCGGATTTAGTCCTGTTGCTTATCAGAAAATAAATAAAAACCAGCCCCCACAAAAGCAAGGCGATCGCGTGCGGATTTTGGCGGTATTTGGTAACAACAGAATATTGACTTGGAACCGGATAAACAGGCGATCGCGCAACTGCCGAATGTCGAGTTAAAACCGTTGGAACCCTCGGCGGCAGAAGTGATTCAGAAGTTACGGATAAGAGAGGATGGGATATTTTCTTTTTTGCCGTGCACAGTCAAACCAAAGGGGATGAGGGAATCATTTATATCAATGAGCGGGAAAGTTTAGAAATCGGACAGTTTAAGGAGGCGTTAAAGGAAGCGATTCGCCAAGGATTGCACCTGGCGATTTTTAACTCTTGTGATGGATTGGGATTAGCGGAAAAGCTGGCAACATTGCAACTGCCGATCGCAATTGTTATGAAAGTACCCGTTCCCGATCGGGTGGGCAGTGCTTTTTAAAAGAGTTTTTGAAAGAATATGCTGCTGGAGCGTATTTATATACCGCAGTGAGGCGATCGCAAAAATGTTTAGAAGAATTTGCAGAATTTCCAGGATGTACCGGATTGCCGATCGTCTGTCAGAATCCTGCCGAAATTGCCGCCGACATGGGAGGAGTTGCGGGGGAGACACTCTCACCCTATCATTATACCCTTTCCACCAAAAGGCGATTGGCTGCTACAAATTAACTGATTGTAGTGGCTGGGATCGTTGCAACCAGTCTGGTTTTAGGGGTGCGATCGCTCGGACTGTTAGAACCCTTAGAAAACAAGGCATTTGATAAATTAATGCAGTTGCGATTGGCGGAACTTCTCGATCCGCGTCTTCTGATTGTTACCATCACCGATGAAAATATTCAACACCTTGGAGAAAACGATCCAATTAGCGATGGAATGCTACTACAAATTTTAAAAAAGCTAAAACAATATGATCCAATACTGATTGGGTTGGCTTTGTTTAGAGATATTCCACAAGAACCGGGTATGATGAATTAATAAATTATTTTCAGCAAAATGAAGAAATTATAACGAGCTGTAGACAAGGGGAAGCGAGTGTTTTAGGCGCTAAACCCCCGCCAGGAACTTCAAAAGACACATGGAGTTTTTTAGATTTTGCCCCCGATGACGATGGTATCATTCGTCGTTCCCTCTTAAGTATGAATTATGATAAGAGCTTTCCTTGTAAGACCAAGTTATCATTTAGTTTTAAAATGGCTTTAGAGTATTTAATTAAAAAGCAAGGAATTTCCCCCGAATATTTGACAGATTCTATTAAAATAGCAGGAGCCAATTTAAAACTTTTACCCACTGATGGAGCGATTGGCTCATATCAAAATATGATGGAATGGGGTATCAAATTTTAATTAATTACAGAAGATCTCGCTCTGTGGGGCGTCAATTAACCCTACAAGAATTATTGGAAAATAGATTTTCTTCAGAATGGATTGAGGATAAAATTATACTGGTTGGATATGTTCAAAATTCAAATGATGAAGCTTGGATAAAACCCCTTATGGAAAAATGCCTACAGTATTGATTCACGCTCATCAAATGAGTCAGATTTTAGATGCAGTTGAATCGGAAAGACCCCTGTTAGAATTCTGGCCGCAGTGGGGGGAAACCTTCTGGATTTACGGTTGGGCAATTGCTGGAAGTCTGGCGTTTTTGGGGAGGCGTTGTCGATTGGATTGAGTGTTAAGTGGAGGTGCGATCGCTGATCGGATTGCTCCTGACTTGCTTACTTCTCTTAGAGCGAGGAATTTTAGCCCCCTTACTGCCAACCGCATTATCCGCATTGACGACTCCGGCAATCATTGTTAAACTGCTGCCTAACCAGTTAAAGCGAAACTCTACCTACATTAAAGATGAATAAACTCACTAAAGCATTGATTAAAAGTTTGGGATGTGCGCTTGCATTGGTTGGCTTTTTAAATTTAGCGGGACTGCAAGCGCAAACCCTATCGCAATCCAACGTAACAAATACTATAACGGTTGAACCACCGAGCCGAGGAAGACCCTCTAAACGAAGTTCAGGCGGTAAACGAGGTTCATGCAAGAAACCGGAACCCCCTCCTGATTGCTTTAGTTCCTCTCAGTCAAACCGATGGAAGTTCGGAAACGCCATTAAATGAAAAATGGGAAGAAACACTGGGATTAACAGTGGATGAATCTCCCACTTTCTGGGTTTATGTGCCTCCACTGCCACCGGAAGTAACCGAAGCCGAATTAGTCATTCCGGATTTGCTTTCCGAACCGCTTCGGATTGAGTTACCCAGAGCAGCGGGAATCATTCACGTCTCTTTACCTGCCGATCGCCCACTGGAACTCAATCGCGAATATCGCTGGTATTTTTCATTAATTTGCGATCCCTCGAGTCCTGCAAAAAATCCAAGTGTTAACAGTTGGATTCAACGGATTGAACCGAGTTCTAGTCTGGAGAGTGAATTGGCAGAGGCAACAGCATTTCAACAACTGCAAGTGTATGCCGCAAATCGTCTCTGGCATGAAACGATAACGGGTTTAGCAAAATTGCGGTGTCACAATCCCAGCGATCGCCAGATTGTTCAAAGCTGGAGCGATCTCCTCAGAGGGATTGAATTGTCTGAAATTGCTGAAGCGGAAATCCTTCAGTGTGAGACACTACTGAATCCCTAACCCCACCTAGCAGAGTTTTTTAAGAATTGAAAAGACTCTGCCAATTTCCTACAATAACATAAGCTGCCCAGTAATGAGGAACGTCATAAACATCTTTTTGTTTTAACAGTTCTAATTGTGCCAGTCGCAATGCTTCAGCTTTATTCACATTATTTTCGATGAGTGCTTGATAAAAGTTTTGAAACAGAAGAGAGGTCGATTTATCATCCACACTCCACAGGGTTGCCACTGTACTTTTCGCTCCGGCTCGAATCGTGACTCCTGCAAGTCCTAAAGCCGCCCGATTATCTCCTTTTGCCGTTTCACACGCACTCAGTACCAGTAACTCAATTGGCTCTCGCTCTTGGTTTTGCATTAAATCGGTTAACTCATTCAGATCGATTCTTCGGTCTTGTTCATCATTGCGATCGCCATTCGATGAATCGGGGGGAAGAACTAATAAAAACGTTTCTTGAGGATTAGAACTAAACTGTCCGTGAGTCGCCAAATGAACGATGGGATAAAATGAACGGGATGTTGCTCGTTTTAAAGCATCCTTTGTAAACCGATTATCAAGAAGAACTGTAGTAACTTCAAATACATCCTCAATGCTTTGAACTTCGATGGGGACATTTTCGAGCGGCGAAAAATTGCGATAGGTTGGATCCACCGACAATCCTCCAATGAGCGCTTTTAACGTTTTCGGTTGTTGGGAAAGCGGAAAGTTTAAATTTAATGCGATCGCAAGGGCATATTTTTCAACTAAATACTTTTCTCCATCATACAGAGCCGCCATTGGAATATTCCGAAAATGTTTGTCTAAAACAAAGACTAAGTTAGTAATTTGATTGTCACTAAATAGAAAACTCTCTTCACCGGGTCGAATCAACCAATCATAGACAATTCCCGACATCTCGTGAATATCGGCAGAAAAATATTCCGGTTCTAACGAAAGTCGCAGTTTTTCAAGAACATCTTGGAGCGTCGCTTCGGAGAGAGGAATCGGTTGATAATGATAAAGCGGTTGACCGGGAATTTCTACAATCACTTCCAAGCGATTGGATAAAATAATCGGATAGAGAACTGCAGTATTGGGTAAAACTTGAGACTCTTGCTTCTGTGGGGCTGCAAATCGACAGTTTAAATAATTTTCTAACTCAGCGAGTTGTAAATTATCGATTTGAAGTCGAGCTTCTTGAAGATGGTTTTGTGTGGGTTGAGTTAACAGCAAATTAACAAATTGTCGGTAAACGGGTTCCACATTATCTCTAAACGAAAACTGGACTTCTGAATTGATGGGTAATAAATCATTTCGCAGCAAATCCAGGGTTTCCACCGCCTCCGTATAGTTACCGATCGCATCTTCCAGATTCCCTTCACCCGCTAACAACCGTCCCATCTGCCACTGCCACTGATATCTCAACTCTGGCGCATTATTCTGTACCGCTAACGCTAACGCCTCCTGGGTTAAACTTTTCGCTTTCTGCCTGCTGGGATTATCTCCCTGCTTTTGCTCTTGCGGTGGCAAGAAAGATTCATACCGTTTCCCTTGAGTCCCGATCGCATAAGATATTAGTCGTGTATCCTCCAACTTCTTCGCTTCTATTACCGCCTGCTGCAACAATCCGTCAATCTCTTCAATCGAGACAAGCGCTAATTCTGCTGTCTCTCCCTGCACTAATTTCTCACACTGCATCAAACTACAGGCTAACTTAATTCGTGCTTCCACTAACGGTTTACTCAGTTTCATCTCGCTCATCTGAGATTGAATTGCCGTCAGTAAGGTTTCTAATTCTCTTGGGTTAGTTTCTGATTGACGCAGCAAGCTGAAGAGATTTAATTGCGCTAGAAGTTGGATGGTGGGTGAAGGCGCGATCTCAATTGCCTGTTTGTAAAAGTTTACCGCTTGATTTCGATAGTCTTTAGCGTTATCAGTTTCGCCATACTCTTGTTTTTGCTTCGCTAAAGCTTGTTCAGTATTGGCTAAAGCAAACAAAGTTAAGCTTTTATCGGTTTTTGAATTGATTTTATCGACGATTACCAAAGTCTGTTCTAAAATTTGATGAGAGCGATCAAGTTTCCCGATCGCTCGCAAAACATTCCCCAAACTCCGCAAGGCGATCGCCTGAATTTCTGGATTTGTTTCTTCCTCAAAATGGCCTTTTAGCGAGTTAATATCCTCCTCGGTTTCTAGCTCGTCGCAAGACAAAGTTTCTGCACCGACTGCCTCTAATAAGGTATTGCACGATCGCCGATAATACCCCATCTGTTCCAACGCCTGAGCTTGATTCACCAAGGCTCCGACTTTGCCCTGACTATCATTCAGTTCTTCGTATTCTGTTGCGGCATTTTGCCACCGTTCAAAAGCGGTTTCTGCATCTCCAAAAGATAACAGTAAATGACCTTGACTATTCAACGCTACTGCACGAGCAATGCGATCGCCTCTCGTTTCTCCCATCCCCGCCAATTGCAGACTGACATCACTCACCCGTTGCGCTGCTTCCCCTTCTCCCAATTTTTGATAGGTTAAGGACAAATAACTTAATGCCAAAGACTGATTTAAACGGTTGCCTTGTGCCGCATATAAATCCGCCGCTTGTTGCAATGTTTCTGCTGCTTCATCATAGCGATCGCTGCGATATAATTCCCTCCCGCGTTCCATCAGCATTGCCGGTTGAGAATTAGCGATATTTTCCGCAGCCTGAAGGCTGGGGCTATCCGAACGAAGCCCGCCTACGCGGGCTATTTTGGAGTTATTTTTGGTGACAGAATGAGAATGAGCGATATTGAATGTGGGAATACCGAGAGCAAAAATTAGCCCCAACATCCCTAACAGAATGAATCGAAACCCCCGCTTTAGAACGGATTCCACCTGACGGAAAAATACAGCCCATTTTCTTGCCACGTTCTGTCCCTCGAATCAATCTCAACTAAAGGAATTCCCCAGTCTAAGCGAGCGGAGAAATCATTCCCCAGTTGCAATTGTAAACCCAATCCGGTGGAAAGTAACGTATTTTTATCCGGGTTGGCGCGATCGCCTTCATCCCAGTTCCACCCCACCCCCAGATCCACAAACGGAATCACTTGCAAACTGCCTTGTAGCTGGGGAAACTGGACAATCGGATATTGTAACTCCAACGAAGCAAATGCCCCATTATCCACCAGTAAGGCATCTTGGCGATAGCCCCGCACGCTATTGAACCCGCCCACGCTAAACTGTTCTAATGGCAGCAGGGAATTTGTCGCTAACTGGATGTCTCCGCGCAGGATAAATAACGGATCTCTACCTTGGGTTACGCCTAAACCCTCTAACCGACGCACCCACTGTCCCTGTCCCCGCCATGCCAAAAATCGACTATCGGGTTCGTTATCATTTACGGTAGCATCAAACAATCCTACTCCTAAACTGAATTCCGAACGGGCGGCAAAGATTTGTTGACTGTCTTGCCATAAGGCATCTTGAAAGAATCGAATCGCAGAAACGCGGGTTTCACCGTCATCATTTGCACCGGGAGATAGAGGGAAATTTACGCCTAATAAAGAGGTTTCGCTTTCTCGACGCGAGGCGGTAATTCCTAATGCCAATTCGGTTCGGATTAAATCGCTGGCATCTTGCAGGGATTGGTTGGGAGATTTAGGAATAATTCGTTGAATGATGGGTTGACGATAGCTGAGTTCGTAGGTGTGAGAATTCGCTTCAATATCCACTTCATCGAATGGCGGTTCGACGATTTTGCTGTCTCCTGTACTGTAGCGGAAACTCAGGGTGCCATTGTTGGCGGTAAGGGGAACGGCATACCCGAAATCTAAGCTGTTACTGCCATCGGTATTGGCATAGTTGAAGGTGGCAATGTCACCGAGTCCTAACAAATTGTATTGAGTGAGTTGCGCTTGACGACGCAAACTGCCAACGGAGGGCGATCGCCCGTTATCGATCGCCAATTGGGGGCTGAAAAATCGCGCATTTTCGACTCTAACAGCGAGGAAACTGGTATCGGGTTGGACACCTGTAGCAAGTTCGGCAGATATTTTTTCGAGGCGGGGGTCGAATTGCAGCAGGTAGAGGGATTCTAATAGGGTTTCGGCGTTTACGATGTCACCTTTGTTTAATCCGAGACGATTTCTCACGTAGTCGGCATATTGGTTGGTGACTCGGGAGTTGCCTGTAACGCGGATATCTTCGAGACGGTTTTCGATCGCCTGAATGGTGACAATGCGATCGCGCACGATTTGAGGCGGTAGAAAGGCACCTGAACCGATATATCCTTGTTGTTGGTAAAAGTTGGCGATCGCTTCTGCAGCTTCCTGAAGTTCGGCAAACGTGAGAGTGCGGTTGGTGTAAGGTTCGGTAATGGCGGCGAGTTGTTCGGGGGAAATGGTGCTGCTGTCGAGCAGTTCAAATCGCCCTACGGTAAGGGTTTCGGGGGTGTCGGCAACGGAGGTGGCAGTGAAGGTTTTCGGTTGTTGTGCCGAGAGACAACCGGGTGAAAGTGAGGAAGGGTTGGTAACGGGAGTGGCGGATTCCGGTGCAATCAGTTCGAGTTCCCCGCGATCGGTGAGTCTCATGCCGGTTGCTTCGATTTTGGAGATGCGGCGAGTTTGTGCCGGTGAGGGAGTGTTGGGGATGGGTTCTGTGGCGGGGGATTCGTCCAGTTGCAAGACGCGCCAATCTTCCCAGGCGTCGGTGGGGGTGAGAGTATCGGTGGGACTGGGGGGGATGCCACCTTTGCCGGTTTCGACAAATTCGCTGTTTTGGACGATGCGACAGGGATCGCGATCGATTAGGGAGGCGACATCTACGATTTCATCTTCCAAATCCACAGTCCCGCGACTGGCGTCGATGTCGGGGGTATTCAGTGCAACTTGTCCGCTTAATGTTGGATTGGTGCGCGAAATTGCGGTAATGTCGCTGGTATCCGCGAGGTCGATACTGGGGTCGAATTGAGTCAAGTCAGCATCTAAAAGGTTTTCCAATTCGTCGCGCGATCGCGCTTCCAATCCAAAGATTCCTTCAGCAGTAATATTAATAACACCACCGCTGCCATCAAAGGCATTGGCCGAAATATCGCTATTTTCCAAAGCTGCAATAATTTCGGTATTGATGTTAATATTACCGCCATTTCCGGGTAAATTTGCATTTCCGGCAGTGGTGGACAGTTCGCTCTGGCGACGCAGGAAAATGTTATCGGATTCTACGATAACATTTCCCCCTTCACCGGAGGCAGTTTCTGCGGTGAGTCTTCCCGTATTCAGACGCAATTCGGGACTGATGACTTGGAGGTTTCCTGCTGCACCTCCGCCTAATGAGGCATCGACGGCAACTTTTGCTTGTTCTTCGATATTTAATTGTTCGGTGGCAATGCTCAAGCTTCCCGCATTACCCGTTCCAGTGGTAATAACAGTGATGCGACTGGGTAAAAAACCGTCTGGATCTTGGGAGGGTAAGGGTCGAATGGGAGAAATCGTTGACCTGCCGATCGCTTCAATCGTTGAGGCATTAATGCTGACGGAACCACCTTGTCCATTGGTAAAGGTATCGGCGGAAATTGCTGCACCATCTCGAATGAATAACCGATTTGCAGACACGACGATATCGCCAGCATCCCCACCCGTGTTAAAATCAACAATCGGTTCGGGAGAATCGGGAATGAATTGAATAGAGGGCTGAGATTGACTAAACAAACCACTGGAAAATCCCGTTTCATCAGTGCCAATTAATTCGATAGTTTCTGAAGCATTTACTGTCAATCGTCCTCCGCGTCCAGATGCTTGGGTACTGACGGCAATTTGTGCGCCTTGTTGAACGGTTAAGTTTCGGGTATTAACACTAACGTTTCCGCCAGGGACAGAAGCTCTAGTAACTGCATTAATTTCGGCGCGATCGCTAACCGTTACCCCTCCCGTTGTAATGGTAATATTCCCCGCTTCTCCCGTAGCAGATGGATCGACAAACGCTGCAATTCTGCTGGGTGCAAAATCACCAAAGGGATTGGTGGCACCGCCACTGATTTCTAATAATCCCGTATTTTCAATGGTTACATTTCCGGCATTTCCACTTGCTGATGTACTGGCAGAAATTGTGCCCCCATCGCGCACCATTAAGCGATCGCTGCGAATGGTTAAATCCCCTGCATTGCCAGTTGCTAGAAATGGAGCGTCTGGTATTTGTTGGACACCAGTCACAATTGCACTGGGAAAGAAAAAGGGCGATGTCCCAGTTATTTCTATATCCCTAGCCGTAATTTCTAAATTTCCGCCGTTCCCTGCTGCAAGAGTAGTGGTTGAGATTTGTCCACCATTTCTGAGGGTAAGGCGATCGGCTTCTACACGCAAATTTCCTGCATTCCCAACTCCTTCTGTTTGACTAAAAAAACCGGCTGCAAATATTGGGGGAGGTTCTTCATTCGGTGGAATATTTGGAGGAATCGGTAATTCTAAAAATCCCCCCATTTCGATTTCCCTTGCAGTTACGGTTATATCTTGTCCCGGTGCTAAACCATAGGTGCTACTGGTAACTCCCGAATTTTCAACGATGATGCGATCGCCGCGCACTTGAATCGCACCCCCTCCCCCGCGTGCGTTCGGAAACATTGGCGGCAAACTGCTGGCATCTACTACAGAATTATTAACAACTTGAATGTCCCCAAACTGTTCTACTCCCTGATAGGATAATGATAAGCCGGTTTCTGTGGGAGCTAAATTTACCGTGCCATTCACCACACCACCCAGTTCGATTCGTCCTTCTAATGCTGCGAGGTTCCCATTATTTAAACTCACCTCTCCCCCCACCAAACCCAAAGTTTGTCCCGGCGCAACAGCCAATCCTAACGGCGCACCAATGCTGTTGAAACCGAGGGGTTCAGGAGTTGCTTGGGATTGACTGATGATTCTTCCGGTATTATTCTCAAATTGTAATTCTGTAGGAATGCTAATGGTTAAAATCGGTTCCGTTGTCGCGATTTCAGTGCCAAACAAGCTACTATCAGCAAACCCAATCCGATTGGCGGTAGTTGCTAAAAACGAGCCACCGATTCGTAATTGAGCATTTGGGCCAAAAATAATCCCATTAGAATTGATTAAAAATAAGTTAGCGAACCCATTTGCACTCAGAATTCCATCTATATTTGAGATTGAATTTCCAGTGATGCGAGAAAAGATATTTTGAATGGCAGGAGAATTGTTGAAAACCGCGCTGCCGTTAGTAGGGACGGAAAATTCCTGGAAACTATGGAAGAGATTGCCGCCTCGGATCGTTCCCCCGTTAATCTCGAAGCTGTTACCGTCAGAGTTGATAATAGAATTTTCGGGAAGGGTAGCATCCGGGACGATTTGAGGAAATGCTGGAGTAGCGATCGCTACCATTGCCAGAGAAAAACCGCCCAAAAACCAGCACCCTAAAAACGCATTCGGTTTCATGTCGAATCGAATTAAAAAACTGTTATGATTTTAGGGCATTTTGGCAACAAAAAAGCGATCGTGTGGCATATTTTCCCTCGAAATTTTCTTGGCGATCGCTGACAAAGTTACACCTGTTCCGGATCAATCCCTAATTCCCGCAGTCGCGCCTCCAACTGTTGGATCCGCTGTTGCGCGACTTGCTCTCGTTGTTCTGCCTCTTGCGCTCGTCGATCGAGTTCAATGGGGGTTAAAAATCGCCGTCCATCGGGACGATAAATTTCCAATCCGCTTTCGGTCATTTCAAACCGAATTCCCAGACGCGGTGACACCCACCCATTCATCTCTTCAATCACGGTTAATTGGGTTTCAGAACGCTGCCATCCGGTTAAATCGAAGCGATCCGGATCGTAGAGATAATATTCCTCTACCCCATAGCGATCGTAAAATTGCCATTTTTTCGCCATTTCCTTCAAAGTGTTGCCGGGGGATAAGACTTCAAACACCACTTGCGGGGGGATATCCTCCTCTTCCCATTGTTTGTAGGAGCCTCTTTTGCCTTTAGGACGGCCAAACACCACCAAGGCATCGGGAGCTTGACAGAGTTTATTATTTCCCTCGACAGGATACCATAGCAAATCACCGGCTACAAATACATCAGAATTGTTGGCAAACAGAATTTCTAAATTTTCTTTAATGACAACAATCCAAGTAAACTGCTCGGTATTTTCTGCCATTGGTTTGCCGTCGCTTTCGGGATAGATAATCTCGGACTTTAGGGAAGCTTCAAGTTTTTGGCTCATATCGAGTTATGCCTCCAGCGCTTTCCATTCCGATTTCAGTGTATCATAGGCGGCCTTCAACGATGGTAGGGTGGGCAGTAACCTGCCCACCCTACATTTAGAGGTAAGTCCCGAAAAAGCGATCGCTCGTTGTAACCCCCTTGATTTTAAGGTAAAACTTCTGCAGTAACCTCTACGACTGCACCACTTCCTCCCGAACCTGAACCGGAATTCAACACTGTCGGTTCTCCATCAATAATCGCAGCAGAAATCCAGTTATTTGTTCCCGCGATCCGATACCACAAGGAGCTAGACTGTCCTAACTCTGCTGAATAATCCACAAAGTCACCTTCTGTCCATTTGTCAAAGGTTAGGTTCGTTCCGTAAGGATATTCATTAACCTTAGTAAAACTGGTTCCGGGACCAGAACGGACATTTGCCCCAATCGTTGATAGGGTGCTTCCGGTAAAGTTAACCGTTTCCCACGATAGATCGAACTCAGCACCGCCCCGTTCTTCATAAAAGTCCGCATAGACTTCATAAACTCCATCATCAGGAACGGTAAAATCAACGACATTGGCACTGCCATACTGTTGTTGCCATTGATTCTGTGGCGTGATGTAAACCGACTCATTCGTGTTCTTATTTTTTGCCATTAGCTGGAATCCATCATCCCCGCGTAAAAATGCTCGATAGTGGCCGACCTGCTTCCAGATTTTCTTCAGTGTAGGCGCGAATGGCAAAGTTATTATCGGGCAAGCGCACATCATTTAACGCCGCAGATCTCCCCAATTAAAGCTAATCCCTTTTTTGCCATCAGTGCGAGTATCCGATCCTAAATTAACTACCCCGATCGCATTCGTCGGATCTCCACCATTGGCAAAGTAATCTCCCGCTGGTTGATTTCCCAGTTTGCGATCCCACCAGTAGAATGTGGAGTGCCATTCTGGGGATGGATTCACTGCATCTTGGAAAAATTGAGCTTCTTCGAGGGTAAAGTTGATACTGCTACTGCTTAAGTTCTCAAAGTAATCGACATAGAAATCATATTCACCAGTTTCTGGCACTTTAAAAAAGATTGTCCTTGGTGGGGTTACTGTGCCACGAGTACGCCAATCAGCACCATCCTCTCCTAAGACGACACTATCATCAATCCATTCCCCAGTTTCCACATTTTTAACTCTGAACCAGACGCCATCATCGGATTGCGTGGTAATTTTATACAGTTGACCGGCTTCAAAAGTGGTGCGCGTCCACGCTTCCATTGCAAAGTCATCATTTTGGACAGCACTATCGGGACTGCCATTACCCCAGCTTTTGGACAAACTTAGCTTGCCATTTTCGGATTGATTGCCTAAATCGAGAATGGCTGCTGGATTGCTGAAATCGTAGGTACTGCGATCGCTGACATTTTCAGGATTGCGGTTTATAAACCGGGCATTCCAGTGGGTTGTGGGGATGGCATAGTTGGCAATTTCCACCGTTCCACTTTCATCGGTTCCGATCGTATAAGCATCGTCTGCGGTAAGCGTCAGTTCTACAGTTTCATCTTCTTCATCGAAGAGGCTATCGTAAACCGGATTAATATTAATCGGTGCGGAGTTTTGTCCTGCATCAATCGTAACTGTACCCGTTAAAGGTTGATAGTCCTCTCCATTGGTAGCACTACCGTCAATGGCATAGTTCACCGTCAACGGATTTTTGGTATTCCCCGTGCGAGTTACGGTAAATTGACCCGGAGTGCCATCTTCTGAGGCGTTGGGTTGAGTCGCGGCAATGTTAACAGTGGGTGGGGTACCGTACAAATTCAGTTGCCATGACAACCATTCCCCTTCGATTTCATTGCCTTTTTCGTCATAAACCTCTAATGTCCATTCTCCCTGAGAGGATTCACCCCAATGATTAATTGAGGTAAATGTCCAATCATTCGATCCGGGGTGGACTTCGTAGGTTTTGCCAATCCCATAAGGATCGTCGTCAATCGATTTCATCAAATACGACTTGGTCATCGGGGGACTTGAGAACGATGGTTAAGTCTTTCCAATCGTCATGATCGATCTTAACCAAAACTTCAGCGTGTTCGACGGTGATATCTTCAGTAATGGCGATCGCATCGCTGAGTTTTTGCTCATCCTTAATCTCGTTGAGGACATTTTTCAGTTTATTCTTGCCGCTGACTTTAATCTCTTCTCCTACGGTTGTCCAATCTTTCGCCGCCATCACTGCTGCAACGGGATCTACTGCACCAAATCCATAATGCTCATTGATGTGATATCCTCCGCCATTCTGCTGCCAATCGGTATGAGCGGGATCATTTTTTTGTGCGGTTTTGGCGAGAATATGCTGCACGTCTCGTGAGGTTAAATCGGGATTGACTTCTAACATTAAGCCAATCACCCCGGAAACAAAAGGAGCCGACGCCGATGTGCCACCAAAATCATTAATCATGTTCTGTTGGACAGATCGCAGTGGTGGTAATGTCGTAGTAGGGATCCTTTTTCCCATTATCCGAGTACGCAACCACAAATGGCGCTTGGGTACTATATTCCGCAAGAATACCGTCGCGAGAAATCGCTCCAACGGGAATCACGGTGCGAGAATTAGCTAAATTATTGTAGTTGACATGACCAATTTCTGACCCATCATTCCCTACAGACATCACATAACTATTCCCCAGTCCATTTCGACCCAATCTAAACCCGGACTCTAAAGCCTTGATCGCTAGTGGCAGTTGCCGCATATATTGCGGCCCCCAGCTACTATTAAAAATATCGATCCCATTGTTCCGATTGATTCGATCCGGTGCAGTTTTGGTATCGAAGAACGCTTGAGCGATCGTGCTTCCCTTGGAATCATAACTATAATTCACCGGATCGAGATTTCCAATCAGCCGCAACGCAGCAAATTGGGATTCTGGCGCTACCCCAGATAATTTGACGCCACTCGATACCGGAATTCCCGTTACCGATGTTCCGTGCGGATTGGCTGTTTCAACTTCCACTCGACCAGGACTTAATTTGTTTAGAAACCTCTTCCAAGGTTTTTTCCAGGTTGGGATGGTAAGCATTCATTGAGATCTCTAGCTTCCACACTCCGCCTGCATAGAGACCATCAAAATCATTTGCTAAATGTAAGTTAACCGGACTCTTATCGAGAATGTCTAACTCGCTCTCCTTAACTGCACGAGAGTCATTCCACCCCGGATATCTCCACCAATAGCCTGCGAAAGATTGCCAATCAAAGGGATCTTTGGCTTGAGACTCGGGACTATGCAGCTTAAACGTTACGTCCTCTAAGGGTAATTTTTTATTTCCTCCTTTGAACTCCAAGTTAAACTTGATGTCCTGTACCAACCCCGTTAAATTAACGGGTAGATCGAAGATTACGCGATTGCCAATAACTGTTGGTTTGAAAACTTCTCCCTCAAAGCGCTCTTGCGATCGCGGGAAAGGATCGTTATCCAGATCGGTAAAATCCCAACTCAAATTGGGGTTATACCGAGGCAGCAATTCCGGATGGTTATAATCTACCCCATCATCCACAATGCCAATCACGGCATTTCTCCCTCGCACGGGTAAGTTCGTCACTGGATTGATGATTTCCCACGCATCAGCAATGCTAGAAGGAGTGCTGGCATTAATATCTGACCATAAGTTCCATTGATATTTTGTAAACCAATCCTCCGATCCGGCATTCATCAATTTCAGAGGAACCGGCACCTCTGGATAGGCAAATTCCACCCCGTCGAGTTCCGCAAGCAGATTGGAGATATAGTCCGGAGTCGTTTTCGGTTTTGGCCCTTCGGCAAATTCCCAAATATAAGTGTTGGCAATTTGTCCGGTTTCTCCCAAATTGACCGCACCCACTGAGGCGGCTAATTCCTCAGCAGATACCCCCGGAGTGACCCAAACCACCCATTCGCTGGTTTTCGCTAATTCTTCTGGGGTATAGCGTCCTAAATTGGCCGCACCAGCAATATCTAATTTGACTTCATCCGATAGTCCGTATCCACCGGGATCGGTAATGACGGCAAAGTTTTCAGTGGCAACATTTGTTTCAGTTCCTTCGTGATCGTAACCAACAGCTCTCAATTCATAGCTACCCGGTTCTAACTCACTCAAATCATAGCTGAAATTAAACCGGCTCATGCCATTACTATCGGTGGTGAACTCTGTTACCTCTCCCAGATAAATCCACTCGCCATCCGATTTTTGCAAGGAAAATTCGACGCGATTCAGATCGTCAGTCCCATCGGCATCGTAGATTTTAGCATTATTAAAGTTTAAGCTTTCACCATTGATATAAAGTGGCAAAATGCTAAAGAGCAAGTCTCCCGGTTTGGAATTCGGTAACTGGTCGGGTAAGGTGGGTTCTGTTGGCGTTGAGATGACTAGGGGATTGCGATCGGGTACTTTGTCGATCGCCTGTGGAGGTAAGGTAGGTCTATCTTCCGGTGGTCCCTGGGGTGCGGGTTCGCTTGGGGTTTCATCCACAACGGTGAAGTTTTCGATCGCCACGTTACTGGATTTCCCAGCTAGATCGTAAGCGATCGCCTTCACTTTGTAATCCCCCGCCGCTAATCCGTCAGTCCACTGATAGCTAAAGTTAGCAACGGTGTCGTCTGAATCATTCGCCGCAAAGTTCGTCACCGAACCGATCGCCGTCCATCCTTCACCTTGGGTTTGCAACAAAAATTCGACGCGCTGAATATCCTTAAACCCATTGCGATCGCTGACACTTCCGGCGATCGCTGTCGGTTTCCCTAACCCATCGGTTTCAATCGCAAAATCTAACTGTTTCGGCGGAATATTGTTATTTCCCGGTGTGTCAATTTCTGGCGTTTCTGTCGGTGGTGTCGGAGTTGGTAGATCGTTTTCCGGTGCTACAGATGGTGTTTCTTCTACTTCCGGTGTCGGTTCTTCTACTTCCGGCGTCGGTTCTTCTACTTCCGGTGTCGGGACTTCTACTTCCGGCGTCGTTACTTCGGGCGCTATGGGTTGAGGCGAGATCGCTTCTTCTGGATCTTTCTCTACATAAATAACGATATCATTCGGATTGCCATCATTATCAATCGTAAACAGCGTCCCCTCATCCGTTTCCTGTTGCCGAAAATGGAAACCGCCACCAGAATTGGTATCTAGGGAAAACACCGGACGATTGTTGCCATTCAGCTTATTCGGATTCTCGAATACCTCCTGAATCGTTCCTTTGGGAACCATCATGAAGCCAAACTTATCCCCCGCTTCCATGAA
>CAWGFK010000023.1:0-7475 GCA_963821735.1 uncultured cyanobacterium | reverse complement strand
GCTAATCTTGTAGGAGTTTTGGATCGGTAGGGAAAGAGTCTTCAGGGTTTAAGGAGATTCGTCTGACCAGTGTACGCCCAGTAAAGGCTTTAGTGCCGGAAAACCCAAGATTAGGCATCATGATCTACATTGAGGAAAGGTAGTAGGGATGTTCCCTGATGGAACTCCAAAAAATCAAATATCCAAAAACCCGCACCCGTGTATGGTGGAGGCTCACGGGAATTAGCCCGACGGAGCGCGTGGAGAGTCGGGTGAGGTGCTTAATCATGGGATTGGGATCATTTATTGATTTGAATCCCCTTAAGACTGTTCTTTAAGACTACCGCTTCAACTCAAGGGAGGACCCGGGTCATCTTGAGTTAAGCTTTGGCTAAGGCCCAGCCAATCCCTTGGAACTCAGATAACCAATCTTCATAAAGAAAAAACGCTCAAGGGCAGTGGCCAGAACCTTTACCCCTGGAAACGGTTGTTTTTTCGACGGTGCAAAGCCAATAAGTTTAGCCAAAGCTAAAACCGCTTCGCCAATGGAAACAATTTTTTTAGAAGAGACTTGTTGTAGCAACATCACCTCAGACTCATCAAACACCGCCAAGGCACTTTGGTCAGAGTTTTTCCTAACCGCATGAGTCAGGGCCAAGAGCTGCCACCCCACCGCTGAATAAAAAGCCAACGCATTCACCAAAGTCTGAATGTCATCAAATTGGAGTTTTTCTCCTGTAAAGCTCCGGACTTAAGGGTGTAATGAAAGCGTTCAACTTGCCATCGGAGTGCATAAAATTGAGTCACTCTGATTACTTGTTCTAGGGTGTCAATGGGTAGAGAAGTTAGCAAATACCAAGTGGCGGCTTCTTCAGGACAGAACAAATCTTTTTGTGTTTGGGGATCTACACAACTGAGTTCCTGGGCAACCACCAAAGATAAACCTTGGGTTTTATGCTTAGACGGACTCAAATCTTTCTCGGGATAAACATTAACAGCTCCGGCTCGATCGCTCAGGGTCAACTCCACTTCGCGGTTGTGACGATAAATCCTGACTCGGTGAGTACCATAATCTTTCAAATGAGATGAAACCGAGGATAATTTACAGACGACTTCGCTACCGACCACTTTTAAGTTCCGCTATTGATAGACCCTCACCAGGAGTTCGACATTGCTCAGTCGTGGGGCCTTAAAAAAACTAAAAACGTCTCCTTCTCTATCTTGTACAGCTACAAAGCATTTACTCGATTGACTCGCTTGCTGATTGATGGCCTCAAGTCCCTTAAGCCATTTAATACTTTCTTTTTCCCCGGGTGGCAGATTTAATCCCCCTTTTCTCGTCCAGTATTGTTGCCCTACCATTCCTAAAGGAAGGCCCGAGGAGTCCAACAGGAGGACATTGTGTTGCATGAGTCCTCGGACTTTTCCTTGTATCACTCCTAAGCCGGACATTTCTTTGTGTCCTGAGTAGTTGTAATAGGTGGTGTCTTGGGGCGCAATTACATAGTCGCCTTCTGTGTTTTCCACTCGCTTCTTTGTGGCTTCAATATGTCCGGACAACATCACGTCTGAGTTCATGGTATCACGAGAGAATAGACCGGCTATCGTTTGACGAAAACTGTTTCCCATACATTGGGAAACGATAGGTTTGGCTTATTTACTGCCAAGGTATAGGCTTTGGCTAGGCTTTTTTTGATTTGGGGTCGAAAATCTCCTTTGATAATAAATTCGCTCATGGGATGATTTGTTCAAGTTACGTCAGCACCCTAGTCATTTTGTCAAAAGTTAGGCGCTCTTTTCAACCCTCCTCTGGCTCATCCCGATGAGCCAGGAGGCAAGCGTTGCCAACTGAAATTTGGGACCCGGCGCTCAAGAGTCTCAGAACTCAGGTCGGATCATCTGTTACGGGTCGGGTTGCTTTTTGCTCTGGCTACTCATACCAGTCCGTCGCGGCCCTACAAATACCAGTTGGCTTACGACCCTCAGTCTGCACGGCAAACCCCTACAAGTTAGCGCGTTAAGACCGAACGGTTTCATAAATTTCCATGAGCTGCTGATAGTTCTGTGTCGCTGTGTATTTAGACTCAAACTCCCTTCGGGCTTCCTGCCGCATCTTCTTAACTTCTTGGGGATGGGATAATATCCACTCGATGCGCTCTTGCAAGTCTTGGGGATCTCCAGCACGAAAGAGCAGTCCAGTGGAATCGGGATCAATTAATAAGGACATCGTACCTAAGTTGCTGGCAATCACGGGTACTCCTGCGGCATAGGCTTCAATGACGACCAGACCAAAGGTCTCATACCAAAGTGAGGGAAAGATTAAAACTTGGGCATTTTTCATTAAGGTTTGGAGTTGATTCTGTGACTGCCTTCCCATCGATTGCACCCCTGGAATCCGGGTCGCGGCTTGTTCTACGGTGGGGGCTAATGGTCCGTCTCCGATAATTTTCAAACCGATGCGATCGCCCAGTTTTTCCCCGGCGGCGAGGAGGGTTTCGAGACCTTTTTCCGGCGAGAGTCGTCCCACAAATAGCGCATAATCTCCTCCACCCTCACCGCAACCGGGATCGACGGACACAAAATTAGGTTTCACGGTGATTTTGTTCGCCGGTAACCCGCCTTCAATAAATTTATTGCGAGCAAAGTCAGTTAAAGCAATGTAGTGGTCTACGCGATCGCGCCAAGTCCCTCGGATCCGGTGTACGGTTTGCATTGTCCCCACCACCGCCGAACCGATGCGACTATCCCGGTAACAAGCATGAACCACTGCTGGGGTGGGGAAGAATTTTCCCATACAGTCTTCGCAAACTTTTCCATCCCGATAAAAGAAGGAATTGGCGCAAAACAGGCGGAAGTTGTGCAGGGTTTGTACTACGGTACCGAGCTTCCCGACGGGCATCATAAACGGCGGGGGAGAGCAACGGGAAAAAATTATGAACATGGACGATATCCGGTTGAAAGCGATTAATTTCTTCCAAAACCCGTTGTTTGGAGGCAGGGGAGTAGATGGCGTTGACGGCAGTCATCGCTTGGCTGAACTTTGAGGCGATCGCATCATTGTCAACATCCAGCAAAGCGACGGAGTTGCCATGAGCTTCCAGCAAGTTTTTCTCTGAGCGAACTACTACATCCTCGCCGCCAGCAATTTTGTAAAAGTTATGAAGTTGTAAGATTCTCATGGAATAAGCCGGGGGCTGAATAAGGGTAAACCGTTTCTCTTGATTGTAGCTGAAGTAAGACCTGGGAATCGCTGTGATCGCTTGATCGACCCAGACATTCCTATCCCGTTGATGAGTCTCGCAGTGAGGCCACTTTTGCTTTTCCTCTAGCCCAGATTCCGGGCGATCGCCGTTCCTATCCGATTCACCCAATGCTATTTAATTCTAATATAAGACGTGATAGAATCATAAAATAATTTCATCAATGGGTCAGTTCCAGATGTCCCAAATCACCATTGATAAAGCATTGGCCGCTGGAGGATTGCTGCCTCAAGCAGAGAAACGGCATTAATAAAGCCTATGTACAGACTTATTTACCCTCATTGTTGGGGAGCATCTCAATTTGGCAAAAATATTATCTTTCTAAGAGTCGGATGATGGGAGGACCCTTCGCCTGGGTTGCTGAAAAAACTTTATCAAAGCTTGGAGTAAACTTTAGGCAGAATAAAACGACCTAACTTCCCATACGGGAATCAGATAAATGGGATAAAATATTGAGTTATAAACTCTAAAAAAATAAAAACTAACCGTCAGTCTTTGTCACCTTATGCAGCTAGGCTACCATTAAGATAAGCACAGCGTAATCCTAAAATTTTATTGAGATTTTCGGAATTCCATTGTGCTCTAGCTAATTTTAATCGTTTGTCAATTTGCTTAACTGCTTACTCTACAGCTCCCGAGCCAATGGAGCAAATTTGTTCTTTTTGAGCTTTCTCATAATTAATAATTCGGGATTCATGTTTAGTTAAATACGCTCCGAATTTAGAGGCTTGGTGACTTTTATAATTGAACACTTGGGAGCATCCCAGTTAAGAACTAAGCAGAAATACTTAGGGAAAAGTCCCCATTCGGGTAAGCGCAGCGTAAGTGAAGGATTTTAGATACAGATTGAGGAAGCCATTGTGCTCCAGAAAGTTTCACACGAGCGCCAATACGCTTAACTGTAGATTCAACCGAACCCGAACCAATGGCGTACCCAAGGGATTGATATAAATCATAGTTAACCAGACGGTAGCGATGTTTTGCTAAATAAGCCCGAAAATTCTGTACCAAGCGTCCCTTTCTTTCAGACAGCTCCTCTAAAACTTCATCCACACAACCTCGCCACAGTGAGGTTTTTAGTCGTTTTAACTGTTTAGATGACCCCCCAATTTTGTAGAGATTTTCGACCAGATGATACCAGTCCAGTACATCCCTTCGCTCCCATTCAGGTTTTAACCTACTGATGATATTCCAAACTCCATCATGGTCATCACCAACGGAGGTGATCATCCGGCTTAGGGATTGCTTGTGTACCCAACTGATTAGAACTTCATTCTCTTGAAAATAGGCTTGGCACACTGAATCATGTAGACTTACCGCTTTATAATCTCACCATTCACAAGGCCCTGGTTTTTCGGTTCTCAATCGGATTTTCCCCCCATTCCCACGGTGGCTATCCACCTTTTGTGGGAGCATCTCAATTTGGCACTTGATACTTTTAGGGGGCAGGAAAAGCCTGTAACTGTTCAAATTTGTGCAGATTGCCAATATTAAACTAAAGAAGAGAAAAACGGTACTAAGCTGCTCACCGTCGTTCATTGGATGCTCTGAGGGAAATTATGAAACTCGACTGGGTGCGGCGTTGCAGCCGATGAATGAGCTAGAAGCATTGAATTTAAATAGTCAATAGCTGAGGAGGGTGATTTGATGTGATAAAATTTTATTTATTTGAATTTAATTAAAGCTGATGAACTTGAATCCTGAACAGTTAGAACGCCTTGACGCCTGTATCCAAGAAATAGGTGAAATTTTGTACAGCCAGATGGACTCAGTTAAGCTTAAAGACATGGAAATGTTAGAAAGCATGACGCGGCAACATATCTTGGACTATATAGGGCCAAAACTTTTGTTTTTTTTTATCTCTCAAGTGACCGGAACAACTCACGGAAAAAACCGGAAACTTAAAACTTGTGTAGGAAACCTAACTTTAACTAACAAACAAGCCCATATTATGGGAATAACCTCCTATGCTCGCCTCAGCCCACTTTTATTAAAATGTAGTTTGTTAGTGAGTGCTAAAGCTTCTTATGGAATGGGAGAAAAGGACATAGAAGTCTTGACGGGGGTCCAAGTTTCTCATAGTACATTACAACGTCAAGTTAATAAGTCAGAATTTGATTGGCC
Organism: uncultured cyanobacterium; assembly: GCA_963821735.1. GTDB lineage: Bacteria > Cyanobacteriota > Cyanobacteriia > Cyanobacteriales > Laspinemataceae > Laspinema. The sequence goes on along the minus strand of CAWGFK010000023.1, from coordinate 2,112 downwards.
TTCAGCTAAACAAGCCGTAAGTGAAGTCAGCATTGATGGAGGTAAAGTTAGACTGCGTACTCCCTTTCAAGGCGCTCCTTGTGTCTGGAAAGATTATAAAGTAGGAAGAATGCAAGGAATTTACTATGGGGCGACCTTTCAAGACCCTCAAACTTTAACGGATTGGATTAATAGTCAAAAAACGACTAATCCACTCATCTGTTTAGGAGATGGGCATGACGGAATTTGGAATCTTTTTAAAGAAATAGGCAGCCCCGAACAACGTCAGGAAATTTTAGATTGGTTTCATCTTAAAGAAAATCTTTATAAAGTTAGGGGGTCAAAGAAAAACCTGAAAAAAATCGAAACTTTACTCTGGAAGGGCCAAGTTATAGAGGCTAAAGCCGAAGTGTTCAAGTATAAAAGTCACCAAGCCTCTAAATTCAGAGCGTATTTAACTAAACATGAATCCCGAATTATTAATTATGAGCAAGCTCAAAAAGAACAAATTTGTTCCATTGGCTCGGGAGCTGTAGAGTCAGCAGTCAGCAATTCTCATTTTGGAAATTTAACTGCTATTGAGGGGAATCTCTAGCTCAAGTCCCTGGAGCATGAAGGTGAGCAGGTGATCCCAATTATCGAAATACATATAGCGGGTTAAAGCGCGCAAATCCTCGAAAAAGGTTTTGCGGGTCGGCAGATGGGCTCGCAGCCGTTTATATTTCTCGTCGAGCCGATTAAGCAGGGTATGAAAGAGTAGGGACAAGATATTCAGAGTCGCCAACAAGGCAGCCAGATGCTCTTTGCCATGCCCAAAGTTGTGTTCAAGATGGTAGCCTTTGGTTTTGAGGGTATTGTTATTCTCGTTCTCAACCTTCCAACGAGTGCGGCCAGCTTTAACAATGGAGGCCAAGTTCTTATCACTCAGGGTGTAGCGGGTGACAAAGGCGTTGTGGTAAATCACCCTTTGGTCAGGACGGCTAACAGTTACCTCACACCAGTTCACCAACAGCGCATCCGCCCCGTCTTTGAGGGGCACGTCATTGAGATATCGGTAAGTCCAGGTTTCCTCAACTTTTCCTGTCCACCGTTTGCGGATGACCGTTGGTAGGTCAATCCCCTCAAGATGGTCATAAAGAGTGGTGTGGGAGTCAGGGCGACAGACCAAGATAAAGTCCAACTGGTGGGTCGAACAGGAGCTAACACAGGGGTTGGTGGCAGTACAAGTCATCGCCTAACACCGTTACCTTCAATCGACTCAAGCGCGGACCATGCTGGTTCAACCACCGCTTCGCCGCAGCGTTTTCACAGTCTTGTTTGTCATGACCGTCTTGGGGGCGGACAAACTCAGGGACTAACGGAATCACCTGCGTCTGCCCCGGACAGACAATGACTGGAGTGACTACGCTATGTACGTATTGAATCTCTCCTGACCTCAAGGTGCGTGTCGAGCAGGCAGGACAGTGGATTTGAGTTGAACTGAAGATTCTGTCCCATCCATAGCAACCAACAGGGTGTCAGAAACAGACCGGAAGTCCCTCAACTGACCCTGTTCGTCCAATATCTGTAAGATTTCCTCGAATACGGGAAACACATTAGAGGGCGCAACCCCGTCGAGCAAGTCCCGGATGTGGTTGTCGCTCGGAATCTGATGGACTCCAAACAGGCTTTGAGCATTGCTTCGACCCTTATTGTCTACCATCTTGCGCTGATAAGCCAGGAAAGATGGGGTTTGGGGTGAAGAACACCCCAAAGGCGCTCAAAGCTGCATCCTCCATTCCATAGCGGGTATTTTTACCTCGACGCTTGTCTGGTAAGCGATGACAAGCGCTCGCGAAAAGAACTCACTACAGTGTCAAACCAACCTGGCTTTTTCAATGGCTCTGGCTCTTTCTGGGCCTCCCGGAATATCATTACCATACAGCTCTCAAGGGCACTTGAACAGTTTTTGCCATAATGAGAATTGCTGGTCAGCAGTTAAGCAAATTGACAAACGATTAAAATTAGCTGGTGCTACAACGCATTTTCTTGATTTTGCATAAAATTTTAGGATTACGCTGTGCTTATCTTAATGGGAGCCTAGCTGCATAAGGTGACAAAGATGATGGTTAGTTTTTATTTTTTTAGAGTTTA
>CAWGFK010000022.1:0-21917 GCA_963821735.1 uncultured cyanobacterium | reverse complement strand
CATCTCCAATCCCCTGATTCCCTCGCCAATCATACCCAACCGCGCTGTCAAGCCCCGAATTTATCTTGATTCAGAGAATTCAATCGATTTTTTAGTAAACTTGTTGCAGTAGGTCAAGCGGGCGAATGGCCGCCAGATTGGTAATGGGTGAACTGTTGCTAAGAACGGTCACAAATTCCCCAACTCCTTGAGATTTTTAATATCCAATTCATAATCTTCTATTTCATAAGAATAAGGGGGAATATTGCGGGAAATCAGCAACGCTTCAAACAAAACTCGTGGCATCCCAGCTAACTGGCAAGCTTGTACCAGAGACAGCTTTTGTTGTTGGAAAAGCAGCAGGGCAATTTCCTGCTTTAACTCAGCTTCAGTTATTTGTGACGCTTCCACGATTTCATCGGGAATGGTAACGCTCATGATTCTGGGGTTGTGAACTGGCTACTGTGATGTTAGCGGATAGAGCAGGGAGTTGGAGGCGATCGGTCCTGGGATAACTCTACCGGCTATTACAGATTGTCAATGGGAGGGGTGGGGAGAAGGCGATCGCACTACAGCAAATGTCACCTATTTCCCTTAGCATTCAGCCCAGAATAGAAAACCGCTCAGGAAGAATTAAAAGAGTCTCTAGTCAAAAATTTTCTCCAAAATTGCCATCTAAATTGTCCAACGCTTCTGCATCCAGTTGACAAACTGGAGACCCGAGTTACGAATGTTCTTATACTGCGGTTGAATAAAACTTTTATTATAATAGTCCAAACCACCCGAAAAATAGCTTCTCATAAGATATATGAAAATTATGGATTTGCTCAACTCTATCGGCATAAGGGACAGCAAATCCTTAGTAAGGAAAGCATAAATTGCTCTTATTTTTTCAAATTTTCTACACCTAAGTGAGCTGTGACAGATTCTTCCAAAAAATCAAATTGCTTTGTCAAAAAGACCCAATAGACCTCTCCTTAATATAAATTTTATGCTATAATGAAATAAAAATAAAGATTTTAGTAAGATTTAACCATGACTAGCCCCCTGAAGCGTATTCAAGAATATCCCAAAGAATCCAAGCGTCTAATCGGACTGAATATGACCAATTTTTAGCGTTAGTAGAACTGGCAAAACAACGACATATTGAAAAACAAATAGAACTGGAAGCCCAAAAAATTAGAATCAATGCCAAGGGAGCTGGACGTAAAGCTGAAATGACAGTAGAGGAAGGAGTCTGTCTTTGTTTGGTTTATTTAAGACAAAAACCCATATTTGAAGTTCTAGGTTTGTTATTTGATATTTCTAAAACTAACGCTAATGACGCTTTTCCTTATTGGATAAAAATCATTAGAGAGATTTTACCAGCTTCGCAAATGGAAGAAGCGGAGGATAACGAACAAGCTTATGAAAAACTTCAGCAAAAATTGACCGAACATTTACTAATCGTAGATAGCTCTGAGCAGCGTACTGCAAGACCTGTAGACTATGAAGAACAAAAAAAGTTGTATTCAGGAAAGAAAAAAATGCATATGCTAAAAAACCAATTTATTGTTTTGCCCGGTGGTCAAGATATTGTGGATGTAACAGTTGGAGAGTTAGGAAAAACAAGTGATATTAGTTTGTTTCGACAAAGCCTTCCAAAATTCAACAACCATCAAAAATTTTTAGGAGATAAAGCTTACCTTGGAGAGAACCAGCCATTGTTACACCTCAAAAAAAGCCCAGAAAAACGGAGAACTAACCGAAGAACAGAAACAAGAAAACAAAAAAATATCGACTAGAGAATAGGGGTTGAGCATTTGATAGGAAAGATTAAAATTTTTCGAGTAGCTGCGGAAAGGTTTAGATTGGTTAGGCATCAATATAAACAGGTAATTCTCGCGGTTTGTGGATTAGTTAGAGTTCGACTAGGTTCGGGTAGATTTACTAACGTTAAAAAATGGAGTACCCCTAGAGCCAATTTAAAGTCTCGACTGGCAACAAAGGAGAACCATTTTAATCAAATAGCCTAGTAACCTAGCTACAAACCTTGTGTTTTGGTTCTTAACCCTATTGAAGATTACGCCGGGTCAAAAGGCTGAAACTCCCTTTCCATAAGGATTTATACTTTTCGGACGAGTCTAATACAAAATGTATTTAAAATTTAAAGGGGTACAAAAACATTTTTTAAATTTATGATTTTTATAAAATTCTTGCATTATACTGGCTAACCCAGCCTCGCGAAAGTCTCTTCTTTTAAGCCTAATTTGATAGGTTTTATAGAAATACTGACAGAGTTGAGCCCGAATCCATTTATCCAAATCATGAAACTGCTGAGTGTCTGTAACAACGGAGAAGAAGCCGACCCAGTTGCGGTTATTTTTATCGAGTAAGCCCTTACATACCGGACATAGTTTTTCCGGTCTCCCCTGAATTTTTTTGTTGATTACATAGTCAACTAATGTAAAAAAGCGCTCACGGGGGTTGTCCGAAAATTTATAACTCTTTTCTTTTTCTAGTTTTTGAGAAATTTTTTTCTGAAATCGCTGAATATTATTTGGGCTAACTTTAATATCGGTTAAAGTCAATTCAAATCCTACAAAAACCAAAGGATTTTTAGAAATGTCTACATACTTAGTTTTGGATTTTTCCAAATCATCTAGGATGGGATGAAGCTGAAGTTTTATTTCGCCTAGTTTTTCCTCAACTCGACTATGAATTGCGGGAAGGTCATCTTGGGTTTTCAGGAGGACAACAAAATCATCGGCATAACGAACATATCGTAAAGGAAACTCGGGTTCTAAATCTTCTAAAATCCATCTATCAAATTCATGTAAATATAAGTTAGCCAACATTCCCGAAAGCACCCCTCCTTGAGGAATGCCTTTTACCCGAACATTTCGTGGTGGCTTGTAGTGGTGAAAAAATTTATAAGTTCTGGGTTTATTTTGCTCATCTCTGTAGGGAATTCCCCTGGTTTTAATAAATCTTCTGAGTAAGGTACTCACCCTACTTTCATGACCAAATAAATTCTCAATGATAGAAATTAGACGGTCGTGAGCAATGACATCAAAAAATTTAACAATATCGGCATCTAAGCTCAATTGGAAACCGGATCGAATATAGTTATGTATCAGTCTAGCTGCGGAAGGAGCAGACTTACCTTTTCGATAAGCGTAGGACACTCGGTCTAATTTAGGAGTTGCCTTAAAAAGTTTCTCTACTTCCTCATATAGAAGTTCGTACAAAATTTTTTGAACGAGAACGTCCCGGATAGTTGCGATCGCTAAAACTCTTTCTTGACCGGACGGCTTAGGAATGTTAACTTCGCGAAACGGGTAAAAAAGATAAGTTCCCTGAATTACTCTTTGGGAAATAAATTGACATCGCCTCGATAATTCTTTTTCAAAGGTTTTAGAAGAAATCCCATCGGCTCCCATTGGGATTCTTATTTCTTCTGTCAAAACATCATGTTTGGCCTCTTTATATCTCAAAAAGGCTTCTTCAACTTTTTCGGGTTGAAAGTATTGACAAAGTTTATCGTCTATCAACTTAGACATCTCATCTTGTTAAAATGAAAAAGAGTACCTAAACAAAAAAACGCAACAGGGAGCGCAAGGTACTCTTAAAATTCATCCTGTTGACCTCCCGATAAACTGTAGAAATTGATAGTTTATCGATCGGTATTAATATTCACTTGTTTATTAAACAAGCTGACAAACCTCATATTAAGCGAGAGCTTCATTGGTGGTCCTCTTATATTCATGCTGATTATAGCATGAAACCTAGGCTCCTTGAGACGGACTGTATTAGAACAGCCGACGGCGGACTCAACGGTCCAGCCCCTAGTCAGACCAATAATAGCTTACCTGAGTTTTATTAAAATAGCAACCCCCATCGCCACAAGAGCGCAAAAGTAGGTACAGATTGACTGAAACCTTATTTTATCGCTTTTAAGATTTAAAGCTTTATAGCGACAAATAAAGTCGGTGACTCCAGCAAGTGCTTTAGCGATCGCTAGGTATTTTGGTGTCTTTTAGTCTTGCCGCACTTGCTAGAGGGTTTTTACAGGTGCCGGAAATAAAAACCTAGTTTCTTCCTGCCGAGATATGCGGCTAATATCAATGCTTTTGTCGGAAACCCGGTTTCTGATAATTTAATCTTGGGATTAACTATAGTCCCTGGCTGGCGATCGCCCTTAACTTCTGCCTCTATCCCATCTGTTCCTTGAGGACCAACCCAGGCATCACCCCTCACGACTTTTGCCGCAATTCCCCGGTCCCAAAACTGGGCCTCTCCAGAGCAAAGGCTGAGTATTTTGGGGAATGGGGAAGATTCACCCTTCTGCTTGGATCTCATCTATCCGGGCGATCGCCATCTTAGTCTGACAAGACATCGCCGTGAACCCCTTGCTGTTTGCGTACAAACCCCTTAAATTTGAGTGGTGAAGTCAAACTATTTTCCCGCAGCACATCGCGACCCAGGGGAGTTCCTTGACCAGTATGCTATCGATCGCCCGTTAGAACGGTTATCACTCTGGAACCCTGTTTTGACAGGGGGTAAAGATTTTTCTTGAATCCAGCCAATCCACATCTGTACAAAACTTGCACAAACCTGTTAAACTTGACAACCGCGCTCAGGGTGTAAGATTAACAGGAGATAAATATCTCCAAATCATGAGGGAGTAGCTACTTCAGTGGGGGAAACAGTGCAGACCGTTGTTGTTCCAAAGGTGAAATTGAGCCGAACCGAGGACTTATCTGATATTAAGACAATGGCTGACGCCCATCGGAAAGAGTTGGGATTTGTCAATGGAGCCATTCTCGCCGAGGCCATCAACAACCAAGAAATTTTTCACATCCCAGCACAGGGATTTTTGCACTTTCATCACCGACGAGATAAGATCTCCACGCTTTATCATCTCGTAGTCGCTCCCTCTTTAGGAAAGCAAGGGATTGGTCGTCAGCTATGCCAAGCGTGGGAGGAGCATAGTAGAAGCTGTGGAATGACTACTTTGCGGCTTAAATGCCCCTTGGATTTACCAGCTAATGGATTTTATTCGCGCCTAAATTTTCGCCGAGTTAAGATTGAACCAGGGAAAAATCGGCCCTTGGTGGTTTGGGAAAAGAAACTCCTTCCAATTGCACAATATCGTCCCCAATTTATTGCTTCTTTCACCGCAAGCAGTTCAGAACTCAAGCGACTGTTTCAGCTTTGGAAATCCGGGGGAGACCCGCGCAATCCATTTGCTCATGTCCTCTATTCTCCCATTGCTTCTCCTGCATCCACGACTGAATATTTGCAAAACCAAAAACGGGCAGGAGAAATCGAAACTGTTTGGCTTGATTGTGGGGCTTATCAGGTGCAGCAAGGGAAACGAACTTATGACGAGTTACTTTCATTTTTAGACCGATTTTATCGCCAGAATCAATGGACAGATGGATATGTCTTGCCCGATATTGTTCCCTTAAGCACTGATAGTGATGAAATTGTAGAATATAAAGTTCGCGAAACACTCTATCAGTGTGAAAGGTTTTTTAGCCAAATGCCACTGTATGTACAAGAGCGTGCGATCGCCCCGGTACAAGGTCGTTACATTCACCAAATAAAACGCTGTATCGAAACTTATAATAGAATGGGTATTGAGCGCATTGGTTTCGGCTCCTGGGGAACATCAGGACCCAATGGAAGTGTGAATATGCTTTCCGAGTCTAGCTTGGCATTGTTTAAAACTGTTTGCACGATTGCGAATGAATATAGAATGCAGGTTCATTGCTTCGGAATCGGAGGTCCTAGCAGCTTTAATCGGCTTCTTAGAAATAACCTATATCCCCATTCTCTCGATAGTACAACCTGGTGGAAAGCTGGAGGATTTGGTAGCATCTTTTTTCCGAATACTTCTCAAATTCAAATTACGGTAAGGCGAGGATTGGAAACAACAAAATCAGGCTTTGAAAAGCTCAAAACAGAAACCAATCATTCCTGCTATTTTTGCCAGGATATTCAAAAATTAAGAACCAGTCGTGATTATCGAATTATGCATAACTTAGCCGCATGGCTGGATACTTTAGAAGGGTGATATGGCCAAAAGATTAACCTTACATCTCCAGCAAAATACTACTCTAGAAAGAGTATCCGCTATCCTGGATTTTATAGAAAATAATCCCCAAAACGATCTAGAAGAACTTGCATCTATTTGTAACCTGGGGGTTGCAGTATTACAAAAAAATGTCTTTCCTTTTTTGAGAAATATTTCTATTTTGGAACGGCAGACTAAAAGTCCGAGTTTAACCCCCCAAGGAAAAGTGGCTGCTGATATCCTTCAGAAACACCCCGATTTACTGGGAGAGTTTTTTCATAGCTTGATTTACCAACTTCATTTACAAGAACCGAATAAAAGGTTTTCTTGGGCTTATGCAACGGTTGTACAAAAACTATGGGCGCGACAAGAAGTCATTTTATCAATGCCTGAGAAAAAGGCACTGGTTGGAGAAACAATTGAATCTGCTTCCTTGCAGTATCGACAACCCACCAGTGACATTGCTTTTAGTGATACCAGTATTGCCGGTATTCTCAATTGGTTACGCACCCTATCACCCCCGGTCATTGAACCTCAAGGAAAATCCGAAGTTTTCAGTCGTCGCTACTTCTGCTCGGCTCCCGTTGTGGTAAAATCAATAGATAGTATCTACAAGCAACAGCAGAGAACTTATGGAGTTAAAATCTTCTTGAAAGAAGAAATTAAAGATTCTATTTGTCAAATGTTGGTTCTTGATCCCAGTGGATTAGAAGGCAGCCTAGATAATGCCAAACGCACTTATGATTATGATTGCGGCGGTTTCTTTGATTGGGGCTATGAAGGGGGCTATGGGCAATGGATATCGCTCACTAAATCCCCGGACTGGACGGAATTAGTTTAGTTGTAATGAGTTATTTGTAAGGATTTTTAATATGGAAAAGTTTTTAAGACAACTAGATGAAATTGAAGCAATTGTCGATACAGTTAGCCCTTCCCAGATAGAACGAGATCCTTTTGGGGTAGCTACTGTTTATCAGTTATATGCGAATAGTTACGATCCGCTTGATCGCGTCAAGGAACTGAGAAATCGATTGATTGAAGAACTTGAGAAAGGAAAATCAGTCAATGGCTACCTGAGTGCGGACTATGGCTATGGCAAAACCGCCACTTTGATTTATTTGTGGTCTCAGTGTCAGGAAAATCAAATCGTTGCCGTTCCTCCATTCAAGTTTAAAGAAGTGGAAAACTTGATGGTTGCCACTTATGCTTGGATTAAAGCCATCTTACAAAAAGAACAGAAAAGTGAATTTTTACCTGAATTGGACGCCTTATATGATGAGTGTACTGTAAAGTCTTTAGAGGAGCAAGCGGTTGAAATCGCCTCTAAGTACAAGATTAGTCGAGAAAAATCGCTCAAAATTGTTCAAGAATTTAATACGGAGATCTCACCTGATAGCGTTCTACTTTTTTGGCAGGAGACCATTCCCATTATTCAAAAAGCTGGGTTTCGAGGTTTAGCTATATTTGCGGATGAAAGCCAGGAATTCCTTAGAACCGAAGAAGGTGCCAGCGCTCGCATTCAAGTTTTAAGTGATCTGATTAAAGGGATGCGGTCTTTGGGGAAGATTCCCATCGCCTTAATGCTGGGGATGCCTACGACTCCCACCGAATCAGCCATTGATGAACAAGCCGGTGATATTATTCACCGCATGAAAGAGCAGAAAGTTTCCCTCAGATTAGCTGATGCCTATACCTATGAATTTCCTGGAAAACTTTGGACATCGCTGTGTGTCAAGTTCCTGGGAGATCAATCCCAAGGTTGGCAATTAGCACATCCGGCAACAATTGAGAGTTTGAGTCAGTTGTGCGATCGCAAGGATCTCAGTAGTGGTCCGCGCACGGTCATTGAAGTGTTTAAACGAATTGTCAGATTTTATCGAGAGCATGAAACGGCCTATACTCCGCTCCATTTAATTCAGGATTATTTAGAAGGCCGAGTTGAATTTTATGGGGTTCAGCAGCACAAAATTAATAATGCGATCGCCACATTGGAACTGTTACCCCGCATTATCAAACATCCACAAGGACTTGAGGCCATTAAACTGATGGCAATGTTTCCCGCCGGAATTTCTGCCACCCACGCTAAAGAATTTGGAGTATTAAAAAGTATCAGTGAACTTGCCAACGATGACAACTTATCGGGGCTTCAAATTACCCAACCCACAGAGGAGAGCTTTGCGTTAGTAGCGCTCAAACGACCTAACGATCCTACAGTTGTAGACAAAATACTCAATCGCTTTCGTCAAAATTGGTTTGGAACTTGGAACGATGTTCAAAAACAAGAACGGGCCACAGTCCCATTCATGAAGGATCTGCTTCCGTTACTGTTTCCCGCATCTATATCCGGTCAAAAAGCCAACTGGAATTGGCCGTCTATAACTTGGAAGCAAGATAGATTTGGTTTTTACAATGTCTTAACTGGCGCTCCCGAACGGCATCATGCTCAATTTCCCAATCGTTCTTTAACCCTGTCAGTTGGGAATAACCCGTCAGAATTAATGCAATTTGTGCCACCTAAACCCACTCGATCTAGACTGGCGGTTTTACTTGAGCTACGAGGGGAATATTTCGGGAAAACCGGAACAGAAATTAACAGCGATCGCCGGAACAGGTCAAGTAGACTTTCACCTCCAGCTTGCTCGCAGTTTTGGCCGAGAATATCCCCCGGCATTCGGATTACTCAACAATGTCATTCCTCCCGAACAATGTTCCGCCTGTACCTTACTGAGCTTATCCCAATTCATCCAAGATTGGCTCGTAGACCATTCGGATATTAGCAAATCCGAACGCGCTCGATTGGAACACCACCGTCGGGAATGTCACCAGTATGCTCTACGTTTGCTGTTCCCAGCCATTCAATCCGCCAGTTGGAAAGTGGAGGGGTTAGAGGCAGTTGAGGGGTCAGATACTAAACTGATAGAATCAGTATTTTATCAGAAATGTCAATCGTTATTTCCCGAGTACCAGTCTTTCTATAGTAACTTGCGTCCCACGGTACTCAAATATAAATTGTTACTGGAAAAACTTCCCTTGGCAGTTCGGCGAGGTCGCGAGACCTATCAAGCGCCCAAAGAAGAATTTGAACAATTATTTGAAACCTCGGGATCAGGTCTGGGGAGCATTTTAGCGGTTTTGAGCAGGCACGCTTTAGTCGTTGACTATAAAATTGCCAACCAAAAAGAGAAATTGTCCCGAATCACCTTCACTGAACATCCCCTTGAATCTTTCATTCAAAGTCAGTTGGAGTCCAAAGGAAGAATCCAAACCGTTGAAACGGTTTTAGGAATACAAGAAGTAAAAGCGTTAGCCTATCCAGAAGTTTGGAAAACAGTTAGCGAACAGAGTTATCTTGAACTGGAGTTTCAGGAAACCCTGGAATGGTTGCAACATTGGCGGTATATTTATTTTTCGTGAGAGATGATTTCTTCTGGGGGTACAGAACTAGAGCCAAATGATTTTAAAGGCCAGTTGCCAGTTATCTAAAAAGCGTAGATTTGAACTATTAGATTATAACGTTTGCTCTGTCCAATGTAGTTTTTAGTGGTTTTACGGAGATAAAAAATGACGGAAGATAATACAAAGACACTTAAATTAAAGATTAGTCATGTTCTGACCCGAGCTTCTTCTATATTATTTCCTCTAGAGTCAGGGAAAATAGAAAAGTTACTCAAGCCTCATAATTGGCGAGATCGCCACTATGTTGGTGAAGCAGAAGGCAAAGTCTGTGCATGGTCAGGATTTAGTATTAATCTTGCTTATTTAGATTCTCGATATCGAGGTTTATTTGGCGACTATGTACACAACAAACTATCGCGATTAGAACGTCAGCGATTATTTGGAAGAGAGTTTGCCGCGGCAATTGAAAATTATTCTAGTTTTGTAGCTATTTTTAACTTAGATATCCCTCTAGATGCTATAGATATTATAACGAGTTTAGGCTTTGTCCCTCGGAGAATGAAACGTAATTGTCATATTTGCCTACTTTACTCTCCTGAAGAATTTTTAGATACTTCATTAGATTTAATTAGTCTCAAAATAGCAGAAATGGTAATTTTGCAGCGAAATATAGCCATTCACCGTAAACCTCTACAATTCACTACAGCTACCCTTTCAACATTTTTTATACCAGTCCAATTATTTACATGGTCTTGTGGTCAAAGAAGGACTCTGGCTAAAAAATATTTCTGAACCGCGAAAATCAGGACAACTTGGACACGATTTGGAAATTAAAGCCATTTCCCCAGAGAATCAGCAAGATATTACTATTGGAGTAGAAATTTTTATGAAAGGGTGGGGATATCACACTAACTCAGTACCCACATACATTGAAAATTTTCGATTAAATGGATTGATAGTTATTTCTAAAGATATACCAGCCGGAGTTTTAAAAGAAATTCAATCGCTTCTAACTTTAGAGGTAGTTCTCATTTCACAAATCAGAGAGTTTGCACATTACTTATCTGGATTCCCAATTTATCATCTAAGTTTAGGAAGTTTAGTTAATGATTTATTTAAGCTGGAGGAACAGTTGACAATTTTGTTGAGTACAAGCCGCCAATATGATTTAGACAAAAGACTCTAATCACTATAATCACAAATTACAAGAGTATAGTTTAGCAGCATTATGCTTGGCTAGAGTTAAATGCTTCGCCGGAAAACAGTAAGATTTTATGTAAAAACATATACTGAGTACAAACAGATTTTATTCGACTGGATGCTATAATTCAGGGATAGCCCCTCTCAGGTAAAAAACCCGCTATGTCCGAAATCATTCCAGTTTTTCATATACCCAAAGAGTATCCAGAAGATATGAAAATACTAGCCGAGGGTCTGGTAGCCAACAACGGCCAGACCCTAAAGGCTACTTTATCTTGGCTGGAAGGCAAGCTAGTGACTCATAAGCCACATAAAGGCAAACCAGCAGGAATTCCTATGTCAGCTACAACCATACAAAACTATTTGGCGGGTTTTTACGTTCTCGATTTTTATAAAGCTGATGGTCGGCTCTACTCTGAAACAAAAACTGGAAAAACCAGAGCCTCTATTTCGGTTAAGTCAAAAATCCAAGTGGTAACGCCCTTAGAAATTTTGTTTAACCAGTCGGATAATCTGGAAAGATTCAATGAGAATTTAACGGCAATTGGATGCCAGTATTCTCAACTTGTTAAAGATTACAACAAGGCTTGCTCTATCCTGGATGAAAAAGAGTGCTTACCAGAAAATCCCACTCCCGCTAAACTTCAAGAATTATTAGTACAACATTGTGGCTATAGCTTTGTGGGTAAACCTGGCGTGGGTTATCTCCATCGGTTCTATCAGGACCAAATTTTCATAGACAATTATTTGAATCTTTTAGATTTTATTGTTAAAAATTATGGAAACCAAGCTCAAAAAAGTCAGGGGCTAGTTCCCCTTGCCCAAATATTTACTCATCTCAAACAAGTGTCCGATTATACGGAAGAAGAGTTTAACCGGCATTTGACGCAATTGCGTTTAACTCACCGAGTGGAATTAATTACAACCAAATCTCAGTTAGCTCAGAATATTGGAATTGAGTTAGTAAAAATTTCCGGTATAAAATATGGGTTTTTAAAAGTGATTCAACCTGCCTTAGTTAGTTAGTTAACCATGCCTTATCAAGGCTTTTGCCAGGATCCTAAACTATCTTTAAAAGACGATGAGCGCAGAATTTACAAAATGGTTGAGGAATAAAAGGACGGAGTTCGTGGGTTATGTTGTTACTTCCCAATCTTCTATATGCAACCCTGTCACCCGTCCAAACTCTCCCGTATTGTGGGTGACTAGGGTCATATCGTTTGCCAGAGCGATCGCAGCAATTTGTAAATCTTTGATCCCAATCATCTCACCTGTTAATTCTAGTTGAGCCTTTAATCTACCAAAAATTAAAGCAGAAGCATCATCGAAAGGAAGCGAAACAAAAAGAGTGATAAAATCATTTTGCTTGCGGTAGGTTAGATCGGGATTACGACTTTTAAAAGCACCGTAAGCCAATTCTGACTTAACAATTGAACAAATAAAAACTTGAGTTAAATCAACCTCTCTAAATTTTTGCCGAATTGCAGGCGATCGCCCATTTAGATATCTAGCCCAAACATTGGTATCCAGTAAATAACTCATGCTACTTTTTGTTGGTCGGTTTCTTCTACTAAAATAGGATCCTCTGCCAAACAGCCATAAAAACTATCGACAAGTTCATGCGGTTGAGTATTTTTTGAATTGGCTAGATCGTAGACTATTACTACATCTAATTCTTGATTCGCTAAATATTGAGGCAATTGTAAAATTATTTTACCTTCAGCATCAACGTGAGTTTTACACTTAATTACTTGCATCATATATTCCTCCTTTAGGCGTTAAAACTTACCCTTAACATTAGGATTATAATCGTTTTTCCTGATTTCCGCAACTCTCGCCCCACCAATATTTTTGACTATGAATGCAAATAAGCAGTCAGGTATCACCCTTCAGCTTTCAGCTATCAAAAGAGAAGAGAGGAAAGTTACACACAATCTCCCGGTCGCCGCAGTCCCATAAACGGGTTAATAGACTGCACTTGATGATCGGGATACTGCGTTTAGGCGGCTGTCTGGGCTGCTATCCATCCGGGATGGTTATCGCTCCATAAGGGATGCCGCAAAATTGCGATCGCCCGCCGCCGGGGAGCTCGATGAACATAGCCTACCAGTGTCCCAAATGGTACTGATTCACCATAGCCTAACTGTTGAAGGGTGACGAGGAATCGAACCTTGAACGAGGTTGAGCCAAGGATTCTGGACATTGCCCCAAGGAGAGTTGATATCGATGACGGATCCAGCATCCAAGACTAACCGCGCCATGTCGAGGGCGAGTCGCCAATCCAATAAGCCATGATAAGCTAAGTTTTGATAGTCCCGCAAACAGATATTGCAGGAGGCATCGCATTCCCTACCATGTCCGTGAGGGTTGAGCCACTGACTGGCAATGCTGATTGGAACGCTTATACTGCCTTGCGTCATCAGTTCTTGAAACTGATTCGGTTGAGCCAGAAACTGACAGTATCCCGCCCCATTTTCCAGTTTGTCGCTTAAAAAAGCCTGACCGATAACCGCTCCATTCTGTTCTAGGGAACGGAACCCTGCCTCTAACTCCAGAGAATCCACATCCAGGTGAGCGGCGGCGGCTACCCGCAACCAAAAGGCGAACGAATACCAAGCCGCACGACCTACAACTGTCCTGGGGTCAGCAAACACCCCGTCGGGCCATCGCTCAATATTGACCAATAGAATATCGGTTTTCCGTCGAGAGAGTAAAGCGACTCGATAGGCAGGGCCAGATGTTCCGACTTGGCTATCAGATTTGGGAGATACGGCATAAGCTCCCGGTTGGGTTTTCCTAAAAACTGTTGCCTGCTGAAATTCAAATCCGCCTTCCCCTCCATTGTCGTTAACGGAAATAATGCTGTCATTAAAGGCACAGACGGAAGCATTGAGGATAGATGCAGGCGGAGTAACGTTAGCACTAATACTCAAAGAGGGTCGTGTAGAACGGGGTTGCCATTCAAATTGGCCGTCAAAGTCTTCGGGTTGCAGGTCGGTAAAAAATCCTTTCGGTTCTCTGGCATCTACGGTCCGCAGTTCGTTAGCTCCACAAACCGGACATTCAATGGTTGGGGTAGTCTCACTTACGGGTAAGGGTGCTTGTAAGACGGTGTGCGGGTAAACGACGGCTTGGCAGTTTTTACAGAGTCCGAGAGAGGGATTGCTCTCGGTGAGAGCGGGGACTAATCCCGGGGATGAAGCAATTTTGCCGCCTTGGGGAAACAACTCGACGACGCCACAGGCAGTATGAACGGCTTTATCTTTGACGGTTTGGGAACCGGGGGCAAATTGAGAAATGGCTACATCTAGGTTGCGGTCTACGATTCCGGTTTCCGGGGGCCATTGAGTCCCGGAAAAAGGCCATCGGGTATAAAGCAAGCGCACTCGGGTGGGAAAACCAAACATCGGCAGTAATCCGGCGTTGGCTAGACGTTCGCTGAGTTTAGGTTGGGTGTAAGTGGGGTCATCGGCGATCGCTTGAATATCAGGGATTAAATCATTGCGGAGATAGGACAAGAATTGGGCATCAGTAGCATCGGGTAAGTTGGTTTGCACCCGCAAAATCTCCAATACTGAAAGAATCCCTGGTTCATTGTCTGGGTTTTGTAACCAACTGGATATCTGGGATGCGTAATTCGGCCAGTCAGCAACATCGCCAAATTCACCATGTACGTTGTCAGTCCCCCCTAATGATGCACTAATTCCCGTGTCTGTAAAGGCTTGCCGCAATAACTCTTTGATGAGAACGCGCTTAAAAATTTCTTGACTTCTCATGTCCACGTAAGGGGCGGGCGGTGGGTCGCCGGTGATGCTTTCGGGACGTTGGAAGTAGAAATCATCGTGACTTCTGCCGCGACAGAAGGTGACGGCGAGAGAGACTCCGGCAGAACGTCTGCCTGCACGTCCGACTCGTTGTTGGTAGTTGAAACGGCGAGGGGGCATATTTGCCATCATGACGGCAAGTAAGGCTCCGATATCGACTCCTGCTTCCATTGTGGTGGTGACACTCAGCAAGTCGATGCCTTGAACGCGGGGGATTTCGTTGTTGATAAAGATGTCTTGAAACCAACGTTGTCGTTGGATGCGATCGCCCTTATCAGTTTGTCCGGTCAATTCTGCGGCATTCAGGCGGAAAGGACCGCCCGCTTGTTCCGATAGATAGGTGTAGTAATCAAAATCGGTTGTGCTGTGTCCCGGTTCGATATGAATAGTGGGTCTGTTGGGATTATCGAAGCGGCGAGCGCTATTACACTCCGGACAGACTCCCGCCGCCGGTTGCAGAAAGAAGGCATTACATTGGGGACACCGATATCCCGGACGAGATCCATCAGGATTTCGCTCCGGTGGCAGGACGAGGTAAAGGCGATCAGGATTCAGCGCGACTCCTTTCCCACTGGATATGCCAACTCCAGATTGAATGAATTGCTGTTGTACGTCGGCAGGTGCCAAACCCGTTCTTTCAACATAGCGTCGGACTAAATTCGATAAATTAGAGTCGTTACCTGGGTAAAAATAAGGAGAATAAGGATGCAACTTCCGAATCCCTAATTGTCGGATAACTGCTTCAGTCGCTTCGACAAGTCGGCGTTGGGGATTTCCTTGAGGCTGATAGCTCACCCACCCTTGTGCGAGTCCTTCTAGCGTCCTGGCAATATGGGGGAAAAGAGCATACATCAATTCCTCTGTCAGCATGGCGTCCAATAGATGGGCATGATTTCGTTGTTCTGAAGAGCCAGGAATCACCCGTGCCACTGGATTGGCATTCCAGTTGTAACACTCAAACCAAGAAAATGTTTGTCTTCCCTTGCTACGCCCAACCGTATATTGCATGGAGTTAAACCCTGGTCTGCCGGGACAAATTCCATAATTGAGTAAGGAATCTCGAACTTTATCGCGCAGATTCAACAGCGCAATCCGTTCTGGGTAGCGTTGGAGTAAACCAAGCCACTCATTACGTGCTTGTGGGTTACTCGAAGGTAAATCCATATTCCAGGAAAACGCTTCGGCAACTAACTGAGCGTTAGCATTAGTAAAGCGGTTGTATCGGCTTGTATCTTCAGGGTGGGAGGCTGCATCCACCGCAGCATAAAGATTGGGATTCAGTGCTTGCAATCTCGCCAAAGCTGTCTGGTTGTTTCTACAAACGATCCGCAGAAATGCTACCAAATCATTCCAATAATCTTGGAATGACTGAATCAGCAGCATTCGTGCCATGTCACGGTAATGATCTCGCTCCATGCCTGCTGATAACTTTGCCGCATCTTGGCGACTATCGGAAAATATCACCAGTTTGCGCGATGAGCGACTGGTGGGAGTGGGAGGTGCTGGCATTTCCCGGAGCAGTCCACTGGCAAGCACTTGGCAAGCTTTTTGAAATCCCGTGCGATGGAAGCGTAGGGGGGTGGGGAATTTCTCTCGTTTCCCGTAGTCGGCATCGCATCGGGGACATTTACTGGGTAATGCGCGTTGCTCGTCTGCTCGATTGCCAATCACCTGATACAGCCACCCTGGGATTTCATTCGCTTCTGGTTGTTGGCGATCGTGTGTGAGTACACCTGTAACTTGGTTGAGTTTGGCGCGAACCCATCGGCGTCTTATGTTGTCAAGCTTCCATTCTGGGTCTTGAGGCTCCGTATTCCAAGCTGGCGTCTCGTGGGGTAAAGGCCAAAATACTCGGTAGTTTCCATAGCTTTGGTTGAGTACCACTAAGTCGGGAATCCCTTCGAGATTGGGTTGGTCGGGGGTCAAAATCTCTATGTTTGTTTTGCCTATCTTGCGTGTTGTCTTGTAACCTCCCAGAAACACATCGCCGCAAACTTCGCACACGAGTAGATCCAGAACTCGGGAACCACAGGAACAGCTTAAGCTGTGGGTGGCATGGATGGCACCGACGGTGGGGCGAATTGCCTCTTGTTCGCGACGTTGAGAATTTACCGCATCGTCGGTACAATCCGGATTACAGCAAGCCCAAAGGTTTTGCAGGTTGTGGAAAAATAAATGACCGCGCATGGGTTGGGGCGATCGCCCGGTTGTGGGTAATTGCGACATTCCCAGTGCCAGCAGCAGTCCCCGCATACTCTCAGAAACTACACCATTGGTCCCTGCACCAAACAGTTGGCGATCTAAATCTTTTGGCTCGTTTGCTTCGTCTGGGTTGATAACTTTCGTCGCTCGAACTGTAGGATTAGGATCGCTTGGGTTAAGCAAACGGTCAACTTCTCGGCAACCATCCCGCAGTGCATCGGCAGCTTCTATCCTCCGCAATGCTTCCCCAAGCTGTTGTTCTGCACTTAGCCCAGTTGCCGCCGGTTGACCCAGTTGCATCGCCAAATTTGACATAGCCTCCCGTACTGGATTAGATGCTGGATCGGGCGGTTGCATCGGTTCCAATGGGTCGGGTTGTATTGTTTGAGCAAACTGAGCGAAGGCATTTTGATACCCGGAAAGATTGAATCTCGCTCCCCTTGTGGGTTGGATTTGTTGTCCAGAAATAAACTCAAAATTATCCCGTCCGAAAAATTCGCGCAAAAAGTCTCGACCCTGGGAATTATTTTCTAAACTAGCGGTTGTGGTTAAAATCCGCAGTTGAGGTGAGTCGGCGATTAATCCCAAACGGTCATAAAGCAAGCGCAGGATATAAGCGACTTCGGTTCCGGGGGTGCCGCGATAGGCGTGCAGTTCGTCAATAATTAGGAAAAATTGGTTTTTGGGGTCGCTAGCTAACCAGTTTTTAGTTTGGTCAAATATCCGATTTTCAATGCTCCGCATCATCATAATGTTGAGCATGGAGTAGTTGGTAATCAGAATATCTGGGGGGGTGTCTTGCATATCCCAACGCGATCGCATCTCTCCCCCATCGAGTCGCGGGAAATAGTAGGACAAATCTGGCATCTCCCGCAGCAGAGAAGGATTGTTTTGAATTGCCTCATCGATTTGTTGCCGTTGCTGTTCCAGTTCCCTTAACTCGGTTTTGAGTCGTCTAATACTGTTGTTAGTTTGAATTCCTGAAACGGGGGTTTGTCCGGTATAGCGGCCAAAAGTAATCCGGTTGCCCCCGCGATCGCGATCTAACCACTGGTGAACTGATGGCGCTTCCAGTGCTTTTCGCAAGCGTCGCAATTGGTCTTCAACTAAGGCATTTAATGGATAGAGAATTAAGGCCCGTAATGCTTTGGGTCGAGTTGCGTGTTGCCATTGGGATCTCCAATTGCCAATGGGATTGACACTATCATCCCACCATCGGGTATTGTTGGGGGATGGTGGACAAGTTTGCCAACGGCTTGATTCTCGGGCTAACTGTGCGAAGAGTGGCAAGAGAAAACATTCGGTTTTACCGGAACCCGTACCCGTAGTGACGACTAAATCATTCTGGTTGACCAGCACTTCTTGCAAGCTTTCCCATTGGTGCTGATAAAGTGGGATACTTGGCTCGAAAAGCTGTTGTCCGAGTTGTGCTAAATCCCCGTATTCAGGTGGGAGTCGAGCGGCGGTGGCGGATAAATTCATATCCGAAGATGGATAAATGGGGACGGGTTCGACTAAAGGCGGTTGGCTCAAAATCCCCGGTTGTTGGAGCAGGGTATCTCGTTCTTCTGCTAAAGCTCGATACCGCAGGGGAAAGGCACTTTTGATGTAAAGATGATAGATGCGATCGAGTCTGTTGATATGAGCCAACCAAGTCATGCATGGGTTTAATCCTCTTCGCAGGTTAGATGCAGTTTCTCCACCAGTTTTTGCACTAGCTCTTTTCCTATATTCTCATAAATTAGCCACCTGGATTCTTGAGTTTTGTAATAAGTTGGCAGAAATCCGGATGCCAGAACTAAGGCGCGTTCGTAAATTTCGGGCGATCGCTGACTCCAGGGAATTATCAAACAATCCATCATTGTATCGTAGCGAACAACGCTATGAAAAGTATTATGGTACAGGGCCAGAAATCTTAACCCGTACCAATCCCCCTGTCGCCAAGTCTGGGTGTCCCCTTCGTAGAAAAGGGTACGAGGCGCAATTCCTGTTTGCTCAGAATGCCACATCTGATACATTCCGGTTTCATTGGGGAAAATGCACTCGATAAAATCATTAATTTCCCTATCAAAACGCTTCCACTCGTACAAAGGAACAACAATTCCCGGCAAAGGAGTAAGACTTTTTTGCCAATCGCTTATATCGGATAATCGTTCAATCAGTTGCCGGGAGACTTCACCTGGGTTGAGGAAGTCTAACTGCTGAGTAATCTGGTCTGTTTTTTTGGTTTTTACCCGAATACAAGCTGGGGCATTTCCTTGGGGTTGTGGTTTGGAGATGACTTCGCCATATTGGTGTAATTGTTTCAGTAATTTCTCACTGCGCTGACCGCATAGGATGAATTCTGGACTCTCTGAATCAGACTTGATTTCAACTAGAGCAGGAGGTGCTATAGACCAGCGTTTTCCATCGTTTGAAGATTCGAGATGTCCGAGTAGTTTTAAGCGACGTAAGATGGATTTGGGGTTGTCAAGATTGAGAGTGTCGCAGACCTTTCTGAAGGAGTCCCAGGTGCCACATCCCATAGCGGAGAGTAAATAGAGCAGGCGATCACATCGTTTTGAACACTCTTCTACTTGAGAAGATGGTTGCGAAGTCAGTAAACCCTTCCAATCAAATGGACTATCCTTGATTACGGGTTTTTGCACCTGATATGGAATCGGATTAGTATAATCGAAAACATCATGGGCAACCCCAACCATATTTTTTATTTGTTTATAAGTAAAAGCAGAATTTCCTCGAACTGCCGGATTTTTAAAGTAGGGTAGTCTGAGTAACTGAGATGCCTCAATCTCAGGGGGAATTGTACCCATATTATCGCTCTCAATTGCCACGAAAAAATAGAATGATTGTCGTGATTTTGCCCCTTTTTCTAAACGCACAATAGGCAAAAATTTGCTCAGATTTTGTTCTTGGACTTCCCGGGAAATTTTCTCAATCATATCTTGGGGTTTTCCCCGATAAGAATAACCGAGATACCATCGCTGTACTTGCGCCATTTAGCACCCCCTTGATTGCTCAGGTTTCAGAAATTTTTTCAATGATGCTCCCGCAAATCCGATACTCAGAAGCGATCGCTAACTGTTCGCGCCGTTGGGGGGAGGCGATCGCCAACTCACTCCAAGGCAAAATTCTGAGAAATCTTTCAGTTGAAGCACGTCCAGCCATTGCCTCTATCAGATAGTCCCCTGGACCCGGAAACTTAATTGAAATTTTGTGGTTGGTTTTGACTGTTGCTGAATATATTTCATGATGATCGGGTATGCGAGTTACTTTTAAATCAGTCGAAGGAGCAAAGCCAAACACGGTAATTTCAGGCGGATATTCTTCTAACCAAGCATTTTGTTGAGGCACTCGTAACCCACCGGATAAACTCATAGATAATCGCACTATAGGTTGCAACGCATCTTTCAGTTCTGAATTTTTAATAAATACAGCATCCCACGCTTGAGAAATGACCATACACTGGTCTAATTCTACCCAGTCTGAATTATCAAAGGGTGATATGGGTTCCTCACTCCATTCGATTAACCGTTCGTCTCGTAAACGCTGCAAGTCAGATAGCAATTCCTGCTTACATAGCAATATAAAAGCTGTCCCGAGTGCTGGGGTTCCCCAAGAAGCATAAACCCCTGCATCTGGATTATCGGGGTCAGGAATTAGGATCCAGAAATCCCGTTGGGGTAAAATTAGGCGATCGAGATTAGGGTTGTCTGTAATTTCGTACCTCGCACCGCGATCCAATTCATTGGCATTCAGGGGAGACTCCAAGGGAAAATACCATCCGGGGCGTTCCTCTCGCAAAGGCTGACACTTATCCCCTTGGTGAACAGAAATCGATGCCAATTGCCGTCCCCGTTGTTGTTTGGGGTAAATACAGTAATCAATTTCCCCAAAAAATGGATCTTCTGTCCGGTACAGTCCAGCAAGGAGATAGCGACTGCGAGTGTCGGCTTCTCGGTTTCGGATTGTGACCGATATTTCTGGATACTCTAACCATTGCTGGTAAACTTCGTGAATGGCTTCGGTAATGGCTTCATAACGTTGTCTATCTTCAAGCAACTGTTTAAGATGTTGAGAAAATCTGGATGCTTCTCGCCGAATATTTGCTAATAACGTCATCCCATCCCAATCTTTTTTCCACTGTTTTTCGTTAAATAAACGGCGCAATCGGTCTTGATCTGCACAGCGTAGCAAGGATTGAGAGATTGGATAGTTAATATATTTATCTCGTCTGGCAGTTCCCGGTTTTGCGGAAGGCAGAAATCCTTGTTGCATCAACCATCGATTCCACTCTTGCCACAAAGGTTCTTCAGTGCCATTTTTCAGCCCCGGTGGACGACCGCTTTCTGTAGTTATCCTAAAAATTTGTTTTAATCGTTGGAAGTAATTGGTGTCGTTTATTTCTTCATCATCAGCCATTTGATAAGCGGCTAGAACCGTTGTTGCTAAAAAGCCAACACCTGGGGGATAATCTTTCGCATCACATCCGCCCATACCCTGCAAATTTATTCGTTCCTCAAAAAAAACTTTCTTTCTAACCGCCAATAGAAAATCATCGCTCCAGTTGTCTGCATTTAGCTCTAAACCAAATTCGCCACCAATGCGAGCAAGGATGTCATCGTCTACACTGAGGTAAACTCTTGTTCCCCGGGGGATGCCACTGGTAAAGTAGGATGCTATTGCCTGATTCCACTGTTGGTAATTTGCCATTGCTGCTACGGGCGATCGCCGGTGAGTGAGCAGTGGGTCTTGATTTTATGTCCGATTTTATGTCAGTCAAATTGCTTGAACTCAAGCTCCAGCCCAGAGCTACTGGGTTAGCCTGCGATCGCGACAATCATACCGTTCTCATTACCCATTTTGTATTGTTGCAGATTTTGCCGCTTCCAAGATCAGTGAATTAAAAAAATTAACTTTGGCGGAAGATTGAGGGGTGTAGCTGTCCCTCGCCCACTCCAGGGGTTGATGAGCAGTACATGGACTGGGCGATCATCTCTGCGGTGGTCTCAGATTCCTTTGGCATGACCTGATTGAAGACCCAGGGGAGCTCATCCGGCTTTGTTGAAGTCCCATTTGGCCCAGGTTAGGGTTGTGACATCAGCGCTGATGCGTTTGTGGGGGCAGGAGTCCGATGAGTGTTGTAACTTGTCATAAAGGAATGATTTTTCCCTCATGCGATCGCCACCCTACTCGATTCGGACTAATTAAGTCACCCATTCACTGCGGTTGAACCCAATTGTAATTATATCCCA
>CAWGFK010000021.1:0-27290 GCA_963821735.1 uncultured cyanobacterium | reverse complement strand
ATTGAGGTAATCTGGGGTTGGTTCCTTTGTCTTACCCAAGGGGGTTAGAGTCTCACTGGGAGGTTATTTCAGGCATTTCAGCCTTATTTCACTCCCAAACGTTTCGCACCTACTCTCCTATTTTACCGGCGGAATGTGGGTTTGAGGAATTGAAGGTTTGTTTTTAGCATTCGGAGTTTCCGAACCTAAATGCCGTCCGAGTAACCGGACGGCATTTGTCTGTTTAAAAGATTATTTCTTCACCCCATTCGCGACAACCCCTAGAACGGGCGCGCCAGAAATTTTTAATCCATCTAATGCTTTGGTCACCATAGCCCGGTCTGTTTTCGCTATTGACACCACCATGATGAGGCCATCAGTCTGAGCTGCTAGAATACTGCCATCGGCCAGACCAACTAACGGTGGTGTATCGTAGATTACTAGGTCAAAAAAGTCTTGAAATTGCTCCATCAGGGAGTACATCTTTTTAGAAGAGAGGAGCTTGATCGGGTCAGTGGATGGAGTACCAGCGGTTAAGACAAATAGGTTATCATCTAACGGCGATTTTTGAATAACATCATTCAGACTAATATCTGTCGAGATCGCGTCACTTAGGCCCTGAAAATTGGGCAAGTCCAACTTGGTATGAATCTTGGGGTGACGTAAATCCCCATCTACCAGTAAAACCCGTTGACCGATCGCAGCTGCAGTTTGCGCTAGATTTAAAGCCACCGTGGACTTTCCATCTCCTGGGGTCGCTGCACCAATCACTAAGGAATGAATCGGCAGCTCATAACTGAGCAAGCGAATATTCGTGTACAGCGATCGGAAAGCTTCCAACACAGGAGAAGCATGATAACCCTGAGCGGAAACACCCCGAGGCAAAATCTGGCTGCCACTCCTTACCCCAGATGCCAAAGTCAACTCCGGTACAGTCGAGAGGGTTTTGCGAGCTTTCCTCTTGGTTGCTCGAAGTTCCTTCGATAACGGAATCACTGCCAGGAGTGGCAACTTAGTCCCTGATTTCACTTCATTTGGGGTGTGGAAGACCGTAATCAGAACCTCTACGAGAAAACCAACTCCCACCCCCAGCAACATACTTACAATCACCGCAACCGCTAACTGGCGCTTCGTCTGTGTCACCGTAATCGATAAATATTGTCCATTTTGATCCCGGGGGACCCCTGGTGGCTCAATAATCTGCCAAGGTATTTCCCGTCGCGCCGTATCGATTTCCAAAGCTTCCAGTTTTTGTAAAAACTCCTTCAGACTATTAGTAGCTACATCAAGCTTGCGCTGGATATCAGTATAAAGTCGGACAACTTCTGGTAATTGTCTGAGTTGTCTATCTATCTCAGCTTCAGCTTGCAACAGCTTTTGCTCCCGAGATTCTAGCGCCTCTATTTGTCCAGCAATTTGGCTCAAGTAACCTTGGACTTCTCGAAGCGCAATACGATTTAAGTTTTCCTGCTTTTCTCGCAAATCCAGCATCGGTTCGCTATCGTCATAAAATAGAGTAGAATCTACCGCAATCTGACTATCTAGCCTCTGGATCTCTGACATTATCACGTCATAGCCCTTCATTTCCCTAGCCATAATTGATGCGGGATTATCTGTCGCTAACTGGGCTTGAAGGTTCGCATAATTCGTTCGAGCTTGTGCTAAATCGACTTGAGTGCCTAATCGCTGTCTTTCGATCCCCTTGGCGTGTTCATACAGGAATCGACCTGCAAGTTCAGGATCGACAATATTGTATTCTTGCCGTAATCTTTGCAGTTGTCCTTGGAGGTTATCTACTCGATTTTCCAGCGCTGGAAGCTTACCTCCAATAAAATCAATCCCCTGGCGCAGATTTGTCAAACGTTCCTGTAGACTGTAGTCTAAATAGGCCTTTTGTAGCTGGTCCAAAACAGATTCTACTTGTTTCGGATTTTTATTTTTATAACTAACAACTAAAATTTTGGTTCCTTGTTCCTGGGATCCTCTTTTGACACTGATCCGAATCAGATCTAAATTAGAGACCAGAGAATTAAACGTAATATTAGGATACTCCGCATTGAGTTGTTGTACAACTGGATTCAGTAAAGTCGGGCTCCTTAAAACCCTAATCAAGGTTTCATAGTCAACCAAAGTAGAGTCTTCAATCCTAATTCTTTGAATATCTGCACTAGCTGCCGTGGTTTGAGCCATTAAATATAACTGAGCTAACCGGCCTTCAGCAGTAATCGGCTCCACTAAAACACGAAATGATCCTTCATATTGTGGAACAATCTGGCGCGATCCCCGAACAATAATTGCTCCCGCTAACAGGCTGAACAATAGACCGACCCCAAACATTACCAAAAATCGCCTCCGGAAAACTGCAAATAGCCAACTCAGATCCAAGCTCTCTTGATTAGTTTCATCTGCCGCATCCGCGTACACAGATGGGCGTGATGTAGGCAGTGGCGTAATATTTCGGGAATTTGCCAGCTGTTGGAAGGGTTGTTCGTAATCCATCTCTTTACCTCTTTTTAACGGATTTGGGCAGCTAAAACCATGTTTCCTATGGAATGCCAATGCGTGGGGGTCTAGGGAAGCCTTAAATATTGTAAGATTCCTAAGAAGTCCAGAACATTGAATAAGCGATTTGCATTCGTGGTAAAGTCTAAAACATTATTGAAGGCTTCGTTAAAGCGGACGATCCCCGTTTGGTTGACAAGAATAATATCGTTAGGGCGAAGCAGGGGGTTAGTTTGCTCGTTAATTCGATCACTAAGATCGATGGTCACCTGACGTTGGGAAACCCTGCCATCAGCTTCGATTCGAATAAGCTCTACAGTCTCTTTTTGGGCACGATTTGTCCTAAATCCGCCAGCAGTGAGGACCGCTTGATTTAAAGGTGTATTGGAGGGAATATTGATTAATCCAGGGTTAATGACTTCTCCAACAACCGTAACGGGTATCGTCTCAGGGGCAAAATTAGCATCTGCGATTTCCCTCGTTAAGACTGGATCGACCTGGGCTACCCGGGGAACAACAATCGTATCGCCGTCCTGTAAAATTGTGTTGAGCGAGACATCTCCCGTATTCAAGTATTTCCAAAGATCAAGAGAAATAATTTGGGGCGCACCAATTTGAGTGGTTCGACGAAGTTGGATCTGACGAATATTAGCCTCCGAGGTAATTCCCCCTGCCACCTGAAGTGCCCGTGTCACGGTAGGTAGCCCCCCTAAATTAAAATCAGCACCAGTATCTGATCCTAGGATTGCATAAGAACCAGGACGGCTTACTTCTCCGATAACCGTCACAGTCCGAGGTTCTGCTATATCTCTAGCAAAGCTAGTCGTTGCCAGCAGCCGTGTCTCTTCAAGATTAACGCGGGGCGCGGTAGGGATAAATATTGAGTCCCCATCTCGTAATGTTATATCTTGACGGCGATCGCCGGTTTGCAACATCTGCCAAAGATCCACATTAAACACGACTTCCTCACCCGTTAATTGCCTCCGCCGTACCTCTATTTGACGAACATCTGCCGTCAGCCGAATTCCCCCAGCCTGCTCAATAATTCGAGTCACCGTTGGATATTGCGTTCCTGGCCGTTGACCCACCCCCGGGATCAGCGCCACCGTATAAGAACCCGGTCGATAGATTTCCCCCGCAATCCAAATATTGAGGGGGCGAGGGGCCTGAAGAGTTACGGTTATGATCGGACGTCTCAGAATCGTCTGATATTTAGCGATCAGCAAGTCCTGGGTTTGTCCCAAAGTCAACCCTTGTAAAGACAAACGGCCAATCAGGGGTAGCGTCAATACTCCATCCGCTGGAATCTGATACTCTCCACTGAATTCTGGGACGCGGAAGAACGTAATACTAATGGTATCCCCTCCACCGAGAGTATAATCTTCATTAGGTTCTACAGGTAGTACCACGGTCGGTTGGGTTGGGACCAGATCTTCATCGGGGACCATTTGAGCTAGACTAACAGATAAAGGCCAAAGCATCCCCAATGCCCACAGGCTCAGACTAACGACTAACTGAAAAATTGGTTGAAGGAAATTCACCGAAACCACCTACTCTTTTGCAGATCCCTTCTTGGGAGGGGGAGAGGGGGAATTTTTTACCACCAATCCTATCATCATATTTCCCATACGCCCCCCTAACAAATCTAACAAAAAGTAGCAGAGTTTAACCACACCCAGTCCAACCTGCTTCCCCCCAAAAAATTTGGCTATTTTGTCCATCACCAGATTGTGGTTCCACATCCGGATTGTCTTGATGTAGCAGGGAGCCTGTAGCAGATAACTGTGTGTTGCCTGTTCTAATAGGAGTTTGTTCCAGCGAAACACATAATTAACCGTTCCCCCATGATCCTCCCAACTCATTCCCAGCAAGTTCGCGACGATCCCGGCATGGGGTTCAATGACGATTACCGCCTTTTTTGCAACTCGCAGCATTTCATTATAACCCAAAACAGGTCGCGGCAAGTGATGCAACCCATCCTGAACCAACACTAAATCGTAGGACTGGTCAGTCACTTCTAAATTTTCTGCATTCAAAAGCAGGGTCTGCAATCGAGGATCACGAACCTTGCAAACTTTTAAAGCATTTTCAGAAATATCCGAAACCGTAACTGACTGAAACCCCATATTAGCCAACACGGTCCCTTCCCCACCGACTCCACCACAAATCAGCAGAACATCCCAATCTGATGGTGAGGACTTAGTGATTTTCATCAATTGCTCTACGGAGATTTGAAGTCGTCGGTCAAGTAGGTATCTCGTTAGCGGATCCTTGCTATCCCAATACGCCCAGCTTTCCCGTTTAGAATAGATATCCTCGAAGGTTTCTTTTTGTTTCGCTACACCGGAATCCATTACCGCTTTTTTCCTGCTATGATAAGGTTTGATATGTTCTAGCCAACACTCCAGAATCATTTTGGAGTTCCGACATGGGTACATTAGCTGTGGCTGGGGACTTCGCTAAGAGCTAAAGCTCTAGCTCTATATCCGTCATGGGTGCATGCTATACCTAAAAAAAGGTGCAACGAGTAGCTTCACCAAGCATTAACCTCAGATTGTACAATTTTATTACACTAAAGTCTGAGATAGCAAACTTCTCCTTCCTTCCTTCCTTCCTTCCTTCCTTTCCTTGTTTAGCTTTCCGGTCCTTTATAGTTTGAGTTTCATCATGCTGACCCTCTAATCGAGTCCCGTCGCTTGGAGGCTGACTCTTACGCACCAACCTATTGGTCTTCATTCCCTACTCCGGACAAGTGTTACCGAACCACTATGATCTACGATGTAATTGGGCCTAACGTATTCGTACAGAGGGAAATCATCACAAATAAAGGGGTCCCACCAAAGATGCCTCACAGGTATTTTAAACTATAGTTCTGAATAGGCTGAGCAATAAAATAACAGATAGATACCTATTAGGATAGCACGTTCTCTGAGTCAACACATACCAATGGAAGGATTTAAAATTCTACTTTTTTATAGATGCCAACCCCGGTTTTAAAATTAATTAATTAAGGAAAAACTTTGGATAGAAACAGAGAAAAAGAATCCAAGCTTCATTAATTACAAAATGTTAATAATTTTTTAATTTTTAGGGTTTGCCTTAATGGCATAAAAGTTTAAAATTTTAATAATTGTAATTGAATTTATCGAAAACCAAAAGCCTCTTGGATTATCATGAAACAACTTCTACTATCAACACCCATAAACCTGATTTTAATTTTATTGGTTGGGATGATTTATATTTTGGTATGCTTCCAGTTAGTGAGTAGATATCAAAGTTTTGGAGTGATTTTAGAAAAAATTATAATTGGCCTCTACCTTTTTAGTATGCCTGGGCTTAGTGTCGTTCCTTTTCCCACATTTCATCCAACAGCTTTTGCCCATCGAGACAAGAGTTTGGCCTCGGCTATAGTTCAAATTTCTTTATATTTTGCCCTAATATTTGTAATATCTCCTAGACTTCACAAAAACCTTAAAAATTCCATAGAGGACATAGGTAAGGTGGTAATCTCAAATCCATTTTTTTGTATATTCATATTGTTAATAATTTTATCATTTGCTTGGTCAGATACTCCCATACATACTCTAAAATACACGGGGGTATTAATGGGTACAACTATTGTGGCTGCTTATATCATCAAACGATACAACTATTGCGAATTAGGGGTTCTCTTGCGATGGAGTCTAGTTGTGACAGCAGCCCTTAGCACTTTTTATGCCCAATTTAAGCCTGCCATTGGAATCAACAATACCAAGAATAGTTGGCAAGGAATTATAGATCATCCTAATAAACTGGCGGCTTTGATGGTGTTAAGTTCTGTCCTATGGGGATTGGAGGCTTTTCAAAATCCCAAAAGACGTTGGTTGTCTGTTCTGTCGATGCTATTGTCTCTGTTTGTTCTTCAAAAGGCAGAATCTGGGGGAGCAAAAGTGCTATTTATAGTGGCAGCTCTTAGTATGTTTTCAGTTAGATTTTTAAAACAGTTGCCTTTTCAATGGAGTTTCTTTTTTATCGTGATTTTTCTGATTTTATCCATCAGTGGATTTATTGTAATTACAGAAAACTTGGAAGAGATTGTTGTAGATGGCCTAGGTAAGGATATGACTTTAACAGGACGCACACCACTTTGGGAATACCTATTCAACGAAAAAATACCACTACGTCCAGTCCTAGGTTATGGATTTCATGGATTTTGGCAGCCTTGGCGAGGAGCTGCAAATCCGGCTTCTAATAGTCTGAGCGGTGAACTGTTAATGCCTTCGGGCGGAGGATTTTGGAGTCCACCTCATGCTCATAATGGCTTTGTTGAAATAATATTAGATTTTGGATATGTGGGAGTTTTTTTCTTTATAATGGGCTTGATCAAGACGCTGGCTGATGCAGTCCGATATCTCATCAATCCATTACCGGCTAAATCACAAATGATTGAAGCGGTTTTACCTCTTTTATTGCTGATTTTGATAGTTTTTCCCAATCTGACAGAAAGTCCGTTTTTGGAAAATAACCACATTTGGTACTACTATGTGTTTGTGAGCGTTGGATTGAGTATCAAAACTAAACAGACCCCGGTGGTTAGAAAGGCAACGGCGAAAAATTCCCGTGAAGCATTGATGTCAAGCCATTAATTCATCAAGTTGGGTAACAATTAGGGAAGGGATTTCCAGAAAATAAATTCTGCAACGCCGTGATAAAATAAGCATTAACCCCGTGACTGAGGAGAAGGCAGATGGAATTAACGGATTCGGTGAAAAATTTATTAATTGAGACAGCAAAGCAATTGAAAGGAGCGGCGAAACGACGTTTCATGGCTATGACGGTTAAGGAATTGGGGTTTGGGGGTCAGAGTCGAGCTAACAAAGAACTGGGATGGGATAGGGATACAGTAAGGAAAGGAGTGCGGGAACTAGAGACCGGCATAACTTGTGTAGATAATTATAAAGCACGAGGTCGCAAAAAAGCTGAAGATAATTTGCCGCATCTGTTAGCAGATATTCAATCGATAGTAGATAGTCAGAGTTAAACAGATCCTACATTTAAAAGTAACCGCTTATATACCCGATTGAGCGCCGAATTCGTAAGAAAGCAACTGATTATCCAAAAAAACTATACGGAAGAAGAGTTGCCCACGACAGAAACCATTCGACGAAAACTTAACCACTTAGGTTATTACCCGCAAAAAGTGAAAAAAAGTCAACCTCAAAAAAAAATTCCCGAAACCGATGAAATTTTTAAGCAGATGGAAGTGATTAATCAAGAAGCTTCACTCTCTCCTACAACTTTAGAAATATCAATGGACGGCAAAGCTGCCGTTAACATTGGGCCTTTTTCCCGAAAAGGAAAAACTCGGGTCCCAACATACGCTTGCGATCATGATTTTAATTCAAACAGTAAAGTCATCCCTTATGGGATTTTTTTACCTCAGTCAGATGACTTATTTTTATATTTTATAGAATCCAAAGTGACGAGGGATTGCATTGTTGATATTTTAGAAGATTGGTGGCAAGAGTTTGGCTCCATGTTTGGGGAGTGTAAAACCCTGCTAATCAAACAAGATAATGGGCCAGAGAATCATTCACGAAGAACTCAATTTATGAACCGCATTGTCAAGTTTGTTGAAACTTATAAAATTAACGTACGTCTGGCATACTATCCGCCATATCACAGTAAATATAATCCAATTGAGCGGACTTGGGCTGTGTTAGAGAATCATTGGAATGGCACCATTCTTGAGGATATTAAAACGGCTTTACAGTGGGCAGAAACTATGACTTGGAAAGGCGATAATCCTTTAGTAAAGCTCGTGAACAAGACCTATCAAACAGGAATCAAACTAACTTGTAAAGCGATAAAAGATCTGGAAATCAAGCTCACTCGTTTTAAGTAACTAGCCAAAATTAATTACATAGTTTTTACCAAATTCTTGCAGGGTAAGCGCATCTAATTTGGTATCAAATGTAACAGACCCTGAAAAGATGGTGTAGTATTATTGCTGCCCGGTTTGTCCAAGAGATTCTATAATAACTCTCAAGCTCAGTAGAAAATAGGAAGGAATACTCTATGACTAAAGGATTTTCACCCGTTGTCGCGAGCGCTAAATTAAAAACAATAAAACCCCAGCCTCAACCTATTTCTATGCCAGAGCTAGAAGGGGGTTTGTTGAATTATTTTGATGATGTACCTGATCCAAGAGTTGACCGCACTAAACACCACTTACTTAAAGATATTCTAGTGATTGCTTTGTTAGCAATAATAGCTGGAGGTAACGGATGGGAAGATATGGAAAATTATGGAATAAGTAAACAGACCTGGCTCAAACAATTTTTAGAGTTACCGAATGGCATTCCTCATCATGATACGTTTCGGAGAGTTTTTGAAAAACTAGACCCCCAAATTTTAGAACAGAAGTTAACTCAATGGGTTCAAAAATTCCTCGGTTCAGTTGTTGACCAAGTTATCCGGATTGATGGAAAAAGTCTTCGGGGGTCTTATGACCGAAATCAGGGCAAAAAAAATTTACATTTAGTGACAGCGTGGGCCTCGGAAAATCGTTTAGTCCTAAGCCAAGTAAAGGTTGACAGCCATTCCAATGAAATTACAGCCATTCCATCTCTGTTAGAATTAATCGACGTAACCGGCGCAATTATTACAATGGATGCAATGGGGACTCAAACGGAGATTATTAAACAAATTGTTCATGAAAAAGCTAATTATGTAGGTTGCTTAAAAAGTAATCACCCGACTCTTTACAAGCAAGTTAAATCTTGGCTTGAACTCCAATCAAGTCGCCAATTTACTGGGGTTAAAATGACGGATTACCGTCAAGTAGAAAAAGGGCATAACCGGATTGAGAAAAGAAGAGTTTGGGCTATTCCCGTTTCAGAATTTGGAGGTCTTTATAATCAAGATAAATGGGCGGAACTTCAAACAGTTGTTATAGTCGAACGGTTTCGGCAACAGTGGAATGGGACCTCTCATGAAGTCCAGATTTATCTAAGTTCTTTAACCGTAGATGCCCAAAAACATGGTTCTATTATTCGGGAACATTGGAGCATTGAAAATAAAGAACATTGGGTTTTAGATGTGACTTTTGAAGAATATAAGTATAGGATCCGAGCGTTTAATAGTCCTCGAAATTTGGTGTTCCTCAGACGGATGGCCCTTAATGCCCTCAATCAAGAAACCACCCTATCCCGTAGCTTGAGACAAAAAAGGAACCGGGCAGCGATGAGTGAGGAGTACATGATGCTTCTTCTCAAATCCTTGTGTCAAGCCTGATTGAGATGCTCTTACCCTGCCCATCTCAGGGAGTAGGGTCAAAAATGAGCGAACCGTAAGTAAAAAAATAGTCAGAGATAATGAAAAAAAATAGGCTAACCGATAAAGTATTTGGGGTTCTTCCAAAAAGTCAGCCCGGATTGCGTAAATTAGTGGGCAATACAGCATGGCTACTGGGTGACAAAGTTGTACGGATGGGCGTTGCTCTATTTGTAGGGGTATGGGTAGCTCGCTATCTGGGTCCCGAGCAATTTGGTCTGTACAACTACGCTCTTGCGATCGTAGGATTATTTAGCGTATTTGCCACATTAGGGTTAAATAGCATAGTAGTGCGTGACCTGGTCCGTAACCCCGTGGCACAAGGCGAAACACTGGGTACCGCCTTTGTTCTCAAACTTTTTGGTGGTAGCGCCACCTGCTTCTTAACCGTGGCAACAGCCTTGATACTGCGGCCCGAGAGCACCCAGACTAGCTTGTTGGTAGCAGTTATAGCAGTAGGCACGATATTTCAATCTTTTGAGGTAATTGATTTTTGGTATCAGGCTAAAGTTGAATCAAAATATACCGTTATTTCTAAATTAATTAGCTATTTACTGATTAACGCGATTAAGATTATCTTACTTACAATTCAAGCTCCCCTAATAGCGTTTTGCTTGATTTGGACAGGAGAGCGGGCGTTGGAAGCTTTTGGTCTGGCAGTCTGCTATCACATACAAGGCAACTTAATTACAGGGTGGCGATGGAGTGTTCAGCGTGCTAAGGTACTACTTCGAGAAAGTTGGCCCTTGATTTTATCCGGTATAGTGGTTATGATTTATATGCGGATAGATCAAATTATGTTAGGGGACATGGTTGGAGAGGAAGCGGTAGGAATTTATTCAGCAGCTGTCAGAATATCCGAAATGTGGTATTTAATTCCCACTACCATTGTCTCTTCGACTTTTCCCTCGATTGTCAAAGCTAAGGAAATTAGTCAAAAATTATATTATGAACGGCTTCAAAAACTTTTTAGTCTGCTTGCAGCCCTCAGCTACGCTATCTCTATTCCTATAACTTTGTTTTCAACACAGATTGTTACGTTATTATATGGATCAGGTTATATAGAATCAGGTTCCGTGCTGTCAGTCCAGATTTGGGCCGGACTGTTTGTGTCCCTGGGCGTAGCAAGAAGCCCCTGGTTGATTACGGAAGGGTTTACAAAATTTTCGGCAGCAACTACGGCGACTGGCGCAGGCGTGAATGTTGTGCTAAACTACTTTCTGATTCCTCTTTATGGACCAATAGGAGCATCAATAGCAACGGTGATTTCCCAAATGGTAGCTTCTTATTTATCTCATGGCTTTTATCCTAAAACGAGAATAATGTTTATTCAACAGTCTAAAGCATTAATACTTACCGGGCTATTTGACAAGAGAGGATTTAATGATAATGAATGAAGACTTATTTATAATTAGGAAATTAATTCCGGGGTTCAGTCGCCTGAAGTACAAGTTCGCGAATGGAAATGAATCGATAACCAATTAGTGTTTTGCTGTCCATCACTTAACTAACAAAGTCGATGGAATTTCAGGTGAAGCAACTTTTTGATAAATAACGAATCATTCAAAAACAAAATGATTTTGCAGAAAACTAGAGCTGTTCACCCCAATTTCCCTAACCCAGTAAAAATTTTCACGAATACCATTAAATTCCATCATAATATGATTAAACTGAGAATAAATGAGATGAACAGATGGCTAATTGCATTCGTGATTTTATATCCTTTTGTTATTAAAAAAAATGCAGATGGAAAACTAAAATTGTAGCCCCAACTCCTGATTCTGTCATAAATGAGGAGTCTAAACACCCCTAAACAAGCAATGACTGTACGATTCCATAAAGCACTTTTTTGCAACAACCCATTGAAATCTGGGAAATTCACTTGATTCAACCAGGCTTTTCCGACCTAAACAATGCTTTTTTGTATAGTTAAAGCTCCTGTACTTATAGTGGTTTAATTAGGGAAAATTTGGACTTCAAGAAATAGCTTGTCCCTCAATTATTCCGTAAACCCTTAATGGTTTTATGTTGATTGATATTCTCAAATAAAAATTCCGTAGAATTTCCACAAGCGATAAAAATGAAAACACCTGTTGCCTTGATAATTTTTAAACGCCCTGATACGACAGAGAGAGTATTTGAGGCAATTCGCCAAGCCAAGCCCCCTAAGCTTTTAGTAATTGCTGACGGTCCTCGTGCCGATTTCAGCCTGGGGAAGGGGAAAAGTGTGCTGCTGCTCGTGCTGTTATTGATCGAGTGGACTGGGACTGTGAAGTCATAAAGAACTATTCTGATATTAATTTGGGCTGTGCTCGCCGTCCAGCCACAGGAATTACATGGGTATTTGAACAGGTAGAAGAGGCTATTATCTTAGAAGACGATTGCTTGCCTACTCGGGCATTCTTCCAGTATGCTGAAGAGATGCTGGAGCGGTATAGAGACGATGAGCGGATTATGATGATTACCGGAACTAATTTTTTGGAGGAATGGAAATCTCATATTCAAAGTTATCATTTTTCTTACTATGGAGGTAGCTGGGGCTGGGCTTCCTGGAGAAGAGCGTGGCAATATTTTGACTATGAATTAAAGTTATGGAATAAAGAAGAAATACGAGAGCGGGTTCGCGATGTTCTAGCAAATGAAGAACAATTCCGAGCCAGAGAAGCGATTTATTGGAAAACTTATAATAATATTAATCATATTACTTGGTGGGATTATCAGTGGGGATTAGCTCGGCTAATCCAGTCGGGACTTTCAATTATTCCTGCTGTCAACTTGGTTACAAACATCGGTTTTGGTAAAGATGCTACTCATACGAATTGGGATTACTCCGATTTAAGTGTTGATTCGTCAGAGTTTAAATTTCCTATTCAAATGAATGAGTTTGTAGCCGTTGACCGAGAATTTGATCGACAGCTTTATAATAAACTAATGAAGCCAGCGAGTTTAGCTGTACGAGTTCAAAAAAAGTTATGCAAGTTTTTCAACAATCATTCAAACCCAAAGGTGGAAAAATGAAAACCATATCAATTTTAGATACGTCAATTTGCAGTTCTAATCTTGGCGATCAAATTATTATGGATGCCGTGGATAGTAATTTGCAAGAAATGTTTGAAAATGCACTATTTATTCAATTTCCCACCCATGATAGAATTTGGTTGAGTTCTTATCGATTAATGAGAAAAAGTGATTTGATACTCATTGGGGGAACTAATCTTCTTTCATCCAACATGAACTCTTACAACCAGTGGAAGGTGGGTTTATTAGACTCACTCTTTGTCAATAACATTGTTCTAATGGGTGTGGGATGGTGGCAATATCAGAACAAACCAAATTTTTACACAAAGGTCTTATATAAAAGACTCCTCAGCGATAAATTTCTTCACTCCGTTAGAGACAACTATACTGAACAACAGTTAAAGTCTATTGGCATCACCAATGTCATTAATACATCTTGCCCAACAATGTGGGGCCTTACACCAGAGCATTGTTCCCGGATACCTCAACATAAGTCAAAGTCTGTGTTGGTAACTTTTACAGAGTACAACCAAAAACCAGAGGTTGATGAAAAAGTCGTGAATATATTGAAGGAAAAGTACGAAAAAATTTATTTTTGGACGCAGCAACCATTAGATTATGACTATATGCGGAGTCTGTATGGAGAAGGAGCCATATACATCAAACCCAGCCTTAAATGCTTAGATCAACTTTTGTCTGATGAAAACGTCGATATTGACTATGTAGGAACAAGATTGCACGCAGGAATTAGGGCTTTGCAAAACCGAAGAAAGACTTTAATTCTGGCGGTTGATAATAGAGCGAATGAAATTTCAAAAGATACTAATTTGCCTGTAGTTAGCCGAGAGAATATAGAAGAGGTTACCCATTGGATTGAGTCAAATAATGCAACTCACATAACCCTTCCTAGCGAAAATATAAATTTATGGAAAGAACAAATTGTTAAAGCTACTTTAGAAACTAAAGGATAATGGATGTTTAAGCTGAGTAGAATAGGAGCTAACGCATGAAAGTTTTGCTACTGAGCACTTATGATTGAGGGAATGGAGCAGCACTTGCTGCTTATCACTTACATCAAGGCTTGCAGAGGATAGGGACGAGTTCTCAGATGCTCGTGCAAACCAAATCCAGTGATGATAGGACAGTCATTGAACAGCAGGCAAAGTTAACCCGGAAAATTGCTCAGTTTGCTCCAAATTTGACTACTTTTCCCTTGCCGATTTATCGCCAGCGGGAACCCGTGCTATTCTCTCCTCAATGGTTCCCAGATGGTCTGACGTCCCAAGTAGCTCAACTAAATCCAGATATCATTAACCTGCATTGGGTAGAGTGGGGCTTTTTACAAATTGAAACCCTGCCAAAGTTTGGGAAGCCTTTAGTCTGGACTCTCCACGATATGTGGGCATTTACTGGAGGCTGCCATTACTCTCAGGAGTGCGATCGCTATCAAGGTTTCTGCGGTGCTGTCCTCAACTGCACAGCAAATCCAACAAAGATCTATCAGGATGGGTGTGGCAGCGGAAAGCTAAAGCTTGGAAAAATCTGAACCTGACTATTGTAACTCCTAGTTCGTGGTTAGCTGACTGTGCTAGATCTAGCTCCCTTTTCCAAGATCGGCGAGTTGAGGCAATTCCAAATGGGCTTGATACTGAAAAGTACAAGCCTATAGAACGACGGCTAGCCCGGAATTTACTGAAGCTGCCACAAGAAAAGCATCTTCTTCTTTTTGGAGCTGTAAGTGCAACCAGCGATCCCCGCAAGGGATTTCATCTTTTACAGTCAGCTTTAGAACACTTGAGCCAGTCGGGATGGCAAGATCAAATAGAACTGGTTGTTTTTGGTTCATCTGAGCCAAGTAATCCACCGGACTTGGGTTTTAAAATTCACTATTTGGGGAGATTCTATGATGACATATCATTGGCTCTCGTTTATGCCGCAGCAGATGTTTTTATTGCCCCCTCCATTCAAGATAATTTGCCAAACACTATCATGGAAGCACTCGCCTGTGGAACCCCTTGCGTGGGATTTAATATTGGTGGGATACCTGAGATGATAGAACATAAACAGAATGGTTACTTAGCCCAACCTTATAAAATAGAGGATTTAGCCCGAGGAATTGGTTGGACAATCGAGAACCAAGAGCGACATCAAAAACTATGTAGTCGCGCCCGTGAGAAAGCGGAACAGGAATTTACTCAGCAAATACAAGCCAGCCGCTATTTGTCTCTTTTTGCTGAGGTTTTAGAAAATAGCCAGCCCCAACGGCTAAGAAATTAGTTAAGAAAATTAGAGGAACAAACGCCACTGGGCAAACTCGGACTAATCCCTAGATAGGGTTTGCTGAAAAAGTTATAAAAAGCAGGGGGGGTAAATGAACAAGAGGCCCCTCTGACTGCACCAATAAACATGGCTTTACTTCGATTCTTCAATTCATAGCTAGGGTTTGCTGAAAAAGTTATAAAAAGCAGGGGGGGTAAATGAACAAGAGGCCCCTCTGACTGCACCAATAAACATGGCTTTACTTCGATTCTTCAATTCATAGCTAAAATTAATGCTTCGGCATAAAATTACAAGAGTTTGGAAAAATTGACACAAAAAAAGACAGTAAAACTGCCTGAGCAGTTTCACCAAGTTGAGCACTAAAAACGTAAGATTAATAGAGGTTTCCGAAGTCTGAGATAGTTTAGACATGACTCGATTCAGACTGAATCTTCTTTTACCCTGTCCAAATTTCCCTTCAATTTCATTGCGAATGCGCTCGTCTTCTAGTGCTTGCTTTTTATCTTGAAGGCTAACTTGGGTTCGCGGTCTCCCTAATGGAGGACCGCTGAGTCTAATTCCTCTTTCTTTACACCAAGCTCTATTGACTCGGGTGCGATAAATTTTATCGGCGTGAACCGATTCCGGGTAAAATCCCGTCAATTCTTTGTACGCCTCTACTTGACTAATAAAATCGCCACTTTCATTATAACTTTCCCTTCCTATTTTTTCGAGCAATACATATCCTTCTACACAACTAACTGATAATTTGGCTCCGAATTCCGTAGGACTTCCTGCTTTACCTCGGACGATTGGACGGACATGAGGTTGTGTTAAACTGACAATCCGATTGTCGATTCTTTTTTGATTATTTGACCACATCAAATCCTGTTGACGATAAATTTCGCTTAAGACTAATAAATTCCTGTATTGCCTTCTGCTTAAGAGTTCTAGGCTGGCTCCTTGCTCAATTAACTTAGAGATATGTCCCAGATTCCGTTTGATATATTGCAGTTTTTTTTTAACGGCTTCTTTCCTTTGTTTTCCAGAGGACTTCCTCTTTTTGGCAAAATTTAAATAATCTTTTCTAGCATTTTTTCTGTAAGTTCTTGGTTTTTTGTCTAGGTTATCCTTCAGGGACTTATATAAGAGGTCTATGATCAGTTCGGTAGTTTTTCTAGCTTGATTTAACAGTTCCACATCCGTGGGGTATTTGATATCGGCAGGGGCAACTGTTGCATCCATTAATAGCCGGCCTCTATTTCCTGGCGGTTTTTCGGCTTCTTCTAACTTTTTTGTGCTAGGTTCCTCCGGATTGAATCCTAGACTTGTTTGGACAATTCTGCGATTGATTTTTTGAAGCATATCCGAACTAATTCTTTGCCGAAAATGAACCATCATTGAAGGGTCAAAGGGCGCTTCGTTTTGATAACTGGTTCTTCCAATAAAATACTGTAAGTAAGGGTTTTCCTGGATTTGCTCAACAGTTTCTCGGTCACTGATTCTCAATTTTTCTTTGATGATTAAAGCGGCCAGTGCCATCCTAAAAGATTTGGCTGGTGCCCCCATGTCTTCTGAGAAATTCTGGGCATATTCTGCCTCAAAGAAGGACCACGGAATTAGCTTCGACAGAACTATCCAACGATTGTCTTCACACAGCTGGCCCTCAAAGGGAAGTTCAAAGGCTCCTTCTGGCCCCAGGGTGTTTTGTGATTTTCGATACATTTTCCCTTCACCGATGCACAACAATTTCCAATTTTACCCCTTTTTCCTGTCTTTTGTGTCCGGGCAATACTTCTACAAGCCTTGTCTCATCAGCGTTTCGCTTTTTTTCAGCAAGCCCTAGATAGACATTTATAGACATTAGGGTAGGGACAATATGTTTCCCAAGGCTTTCATGTCTCGGAAAGCCCTTTTATGCCCCTTGGATGGCGGGCTTACTTAATGAGCGAATGGATTTAATCACTTGTTCGGCTTTTTTAGAGGGGAAACCATTCTGAAAAATCGTTCTTTCGGCCTTGGAGGAAAGGGACTCAATGCTTGAAGTTACAACCCACATTTCGCATAAGTAAAAATGCTTACCTGGAATGTCTTCGCAAGTTTTTTGGCTGAAGCAACCATTTTTTAAAAATGCCTAAAAACCTTTCCCTGTAATGTTTTCAGCTATTTTCTACAGAAGGGGTTCTATAACTCTTTCCAGCGGAGCAAGCGCTCAAAAAGTTCGGTTTTTATTGAGAATATTCTCAATAAGTCAGAAAACTCCGGTTACAGTGAGGACCCTCGCTCCCATATAGCGGTTCCCGGACTCATTAGGTACAATACATAGGAGAACTGACTCATCTTAACCATCCGAATCTATCATGAAACCCTACTCTTTAAACTTTCGGCAAAAAATCGTACAAATCTATGAGGAAGAAAAATTATCAATGCGAAAAA
Organism: uncultured cyanobacterium; assembly: GCA_963821735.1. Taxonomy (GTDB): domain Bacteria; phylum Cyanobacteriota; class Cyanobacteriia; order Cyanobacteriales; family Laspinemataceae; genus Laspinema. Next base: position 9,782 of record CAWGFK010000021.1, on the reverse strand, counting down.
TAGCTGCCCGATTTGGGGTTGCTAAAAGTTTTGTGCAAAAAATACTCAAGCAATATAAAGAAACGGGTGATTTGGCCCCTAAACCTCAAGGGGGAAATACTGATCCTAAACTCGGAAGTCAAGAAATAGTAATTTTGATAGAACTCATTGAAAATAATAATGATGCTACTTTGCAAGAGCTTTGTGATTTGCTTGAAGAAAAAACAGGGATAAAAGTCAGTACATCCACTTTAGATAGAGTCAGTAAAAAGCTCAACTACACGGTTAAAAAAAAAGACTCTTTATGCCGAAGAAAAATATAAAGAAGAAGTTCAAAAAAAACGAGTAGAGTTTTGGGAGAAAATTCGAGACGTTCCTTATGAAGACTTGATTTTCATAGATAAATCCGGAGTAGACCTAGCCTTAATTAGAACCCAAGCCAGAGCTATTAAAGGGCAAAGAGCTAGAGGCCCAAAGCCACAAAAAAGAGGAAAACGAGTATCTTTGTTGAGTGCTTTATCGCTCGAAAAGCTGGTAACTTCAACCAACATATATGGAACAACAAATCAAATTACATTTGAAGCCTTTATTGTAACAAAGCTTGTTCCTAATTTATGGAAAAATGCTTGTGTAGTCATGGATAATGCCAGCATTCACAAGAGCCAAATAGTTGAAGAAGCTATCCAAGAAGCGGGAGCAAAACTTATCTATCTCTCTCCTTATTCTCCGGAATTTTCTCCCATTGAAAATTTTTGGTCAAAAGTTAAAGAGATTCTCAAAAAATTTCAAGCGAGAACCTATGAAGATTTAGTTATTGGGATTACCGAAGCAATGCGGCAAGTCACTCAACAAGATATTCGCAATTGGTTTGCTCATTGTTGCTACTGTACCTCATGAGTCCGGGAACCGCTATAGGTTTTTTATAAAATCGCTGAAACCCTTTATGGGCAAAGGGTTTTAAAAAATAAAAAGTCAGCAATTAAACCTGCGGAATGTGGGCTACATGGATATTCTTAAATGCCTCATACGTTCTAACATCTGAAAACAGGCTTTTATAGTTTTCACAGTATTCATCAATTAGAGGGAGGGTAGGCTTGGCTTGTTTTGGGGCAATCATTGTCCTGCTCTGGCTTTCAGCCGTTTTTCTTATTTTCCTCTGCCTAGAGTGACAGAAGAGGGATACGCAAAATTTAACCCGACGATCGCGACGTGGGGAACTCAACGATTGATATTACTGGACATCTTACCCCCGAGGATAGCAGCGAACACCAGTCTCAAATAAGGCAGAAACCAATAAACCGGCCAAAATGCGCCTGCATGACGTCGGGCAAAGACCTTCCATTCCTCCATCGGCAATCCTTTCGGCTGGTTAACCTGTTTCACTCGCTCCCATATATTAAGGGTAGGATCGGCCCAGCAATCTCCTGCTAAAGAATTAACCGGGCAGGTGCCTACATAACCGGGAACTACCCACACCAAACCCCCGTTCTGTTTCACACGCAGCCCATAGTCCATATCCCCTGTGCTGTGGACAAAGTTGGGGTCGAGATTGCCAACTCTTTTAGCGATCTCTCGGGGGATCAACACGAAATTTCCATTCATCGTGTCACAACGCTGGGGTTCTTCATTGGGTTGAAGCAAGTGAAATTTAAGAGGATGCCACCAATTCTTTTGAACCATGCCACCATAGGTCAGCAGATGGGTCTGGGGATCGCAAGTAGAACCGATGACTACGGAGGGTAATTCCCCTTGCGCTTGTAAAAGTTGGTAAGTTGAGATGGCTTTAGCAATCGCATCTGGGTAAAGCACCGTATCATCATTGAGCCAAAGATAGAACTCCGGATCCGAGGCGATCGCCTCTGCAAAAGCACGCCTCATTCCCCCATTCCAAAATAAGCTCCCATTCCCCTCTATCAGTTTGACTGTAGGGTACGATTGCCGTACTGCTTCAGAGGTGCCATCGGTACTCCCATCATCGACCAAATAGACACGTAGTACCACGTTAGGAGGGAGTTTTTGATTAAAAAATGCAGATAGACTTGCTAAGGTTTTTTCCCTGCGGTTAAAGCAAGTCATAATCACGGCAATGGTTTGAGGGCTCATGGGTATAATCCTTACTGATACTGGTAAGCAGCAAGTGCGAAGAGTCTGCTTAAGGCGCTCGGGTTTTTCCTTGACATTCAGACTAACAATCTCTGAACGAGAGTGCATTGAGTTCCACTGGCAAACCGAGGCCCAAAGCTGGCGCTAGGGTCCAATCTTTTGAAAACTTGCAATTAACGATTTCTCTGTTCTAATAATAACGGTGACGGGTCAATTTCAACCCGATTGGACGATAGCAACTGCCGATCGCCTGCTAGATTCCGCCTCTGTTGCACCCCCCACTCCTGGGGCAAACGAAAGCGCAACTGGCGATCAGGATTCCAGACTATCCAAGCTCTCTCGCCGCCATCGGTTCTAACTTCACAAGACCAAGTCTTCTGGAAATCGGGGCTACAGTTGCTCATCTGCATCCCCACCAGCCATTTTTGGATCTCCTGATACGCCACTCCCCCCGATGCTAGGGTTTTATCATCCTCTTGGGTTAACTTCAAGCTGACTCCCCAACCCGAATCCCAACCAAACCAGTAAAAACGCTCCACCCCTGCAGCCCAATTTAAAATGTAAGACCGGGCCACATAAGCTGCTGCATCTTCCGAGTCAGAAGACCAAAGTGTGTCTCCTAACCATCCAGCTTCCGTATTCCATAATGGCTTATCCCCCATATCATGCTTTTTCATCACCGCCTTCACTTTTTGAATTAGCGGCAACATAGCTTCTGGGGGATTGGGCACTACATAAAAATGAAATCCAATAATATCCGCGTACTCACCCCCACCTTGGCTTAAGTATTTATCCAGCCAGGAGATCCCTTCCTCGCCATGAGTCGCCGATGGAGAAACCACTTGGATATTCGGATCCACTTCTTTCAGAATTTGATACGCTTCCCGCGATAGGAGTAACATCGTTTCTAAGGACCCGGAATAAAATTGTGGAAGGTTCGGTTCGTTCCAGATTTCATAGTATAGAATCTGGCCTTTATAGCGCATGGCGACGGTACGGACGTAATTGCGCCAGTCCGCTATGTTTTTTGGTTCCGCCGCGTTCCCTAAGCCATAGGTTGATCGCTCCTCCGGTCGGGCAGAGGCCCACCTAGGGGAAAGAGCCAGGGGCAGAAGGAGTTCGACCTGATTTTCCCTTGCCAGTTCTACATATTTGTCTAAAGTTTTGAAATTCCATTGACCTTTTTCCCGTTCCAGATTCGCCCAAGTGACAAAGGCATCCCATAAGCGCCAAGAACCAAATGAGATAGTAGGCCATTCGGTATTACTTTCTATTACGTCGGGGTATTCAACCAGATGGTGGATATGCAGCCCAAACAATTCGGATGGAATTATAGTAGGTGGGGGTTCTTGCCTCATCTGCTCGCTTGATGTCATCCCTGTGACTGTGACAACAGTTGCCAAGGAAACAAATACCAGAAACAGGAAGAGAACCAGCTGACGTTTCAATGAAGTCATCGGCAGTATCTAAATTTACTAACGCTTAGAACCATTGACTTAGAGGTTTTGCTTCAAGATAGTTTTGGACGACTGCTTGGATACATATTCCATTGCCTCTAAGATCTTCGAGGCAACAAACTCGGGGTTGATTTGTTCGACCCGCTCTCGGGCCTTGCCCCGCATTGCTTCCAACTGTTCTATAGGCAGAGAAAGCGCTTCCTCCAAAGCTAATTTTATTTCCTCTAGTTTGTCGGGACGAAACCTCCACCCCGTTTCCCCCTCTACCACCAATTCTTCCACGGATTGACTGTAGTCACTTCCTAGGACCGGCAGCCCTGCAGCCATTGCTTCGTTCGTCACCAAGCCCCATTCATCTGCAAGCGTCGGAAATACAAAAATTCCCGCCTGGGCATAAATCTCAGGTAGATGGGCATACTCCAAATTCCCAAGGAATCGTACCGCCAGATTCGGTGGACAGACTTGCTGCTCTAAAGTCGCTCGCATAGGACCATCCCCAACAATCCAAAATTCTACGTTTTTCTCTGGATGATCCTTTGCCCAGCGTCCTAGGGTTGACAAAAATGGTATCAACCCCTTGCGTTCGACTAACTGCCCCACATACAAGAGTCGATAGGCATCTTCCCGCAATCGCAAAAGCGGAACCGATAGAAACGGTTCGATATTAGTCGTGTAAGGAGCGAAAAAAATGCTTTCATCTCTAACGCCGAATTGGCTAACATACCTCGCCCCGCTTTGTCCGTTCACTAACACCGCATCCGCCTGGGGTACCAAAGTCCGTCGCAATTGCTCTCGCAGCTTTCCCCGTCCCTGCTCGCTATACTCCGAAACGGTTGCCCATAGAATCATTCGGCTATCAGGGTTCAACTTGCGATAAAGCATCGCTTGAACCGTGCGCATCCCCATTTCCCCAGAAATTATCACATTTGGCCGGTACTGCCGTAAAGACCACAGGGTATCGTAGGGAATATGAACGTACAAGTCTTCCAAAAATCCATGAGGATGTTGCCACGTGCGGCGCAGGGTCAGATTTTTCTGGATCGTTACGTTCAACCCTTCCCAGTCCGGCTTCCAACTGCGATTGGCTTCCATAGGAGTTGAAATGAAGACCTGAAACTCGTCTACTCTTTCACTCAGAGCCTTGTAAAGTGGCAACCGATAGGGCGGAATAAAGTTGGTTAATAGCGCTACACGTTTGGACATGATATTTTCTTCGTGTTGAACTTGTTGTCAGTAAGAGGGACCTTCTCTATTTTAGAGGTCGGGCCAATAAGCTGGATAGAGTATGGCCGCTAGAGTTCTTTTACCGCGATCGCTAGAGATATTGATCAAAACTACGGATAGATTTTGAAACAGGTGCCACAATTTTTGATTTTTCCGAAGTAATTTCCCGAGAAGCGAAGCCTGGATCCCTAATTTTTCGGGGAAAATCGCCAATGGGTAAAAGTTATCCCTAGTCTTGTTATAATCATGTTTGCTGTCTATGCAGGGTTTAAGAGCAAACCCCACGGCTTCACCCAAGATCTTAGCAGTGCGCTCATTTTTTGAAAGGGTCAGATAATTCGGCAAAGCTACATATAGCCTTGTGGGGTTACTTTCCCTGATGTCTGCCTAGGAAGCCCAGAAAATATCAGCAAATACATAGTTTTGAACATTTGTCAAGATAGGCTAGTCAAATCCAGCAATTCTCATTATGGCAAAAACTGTTCAAGTGCCCTTGAGAGCTGTATGGTAATGATATCTGCAAAACCCAAGAGAGCCAGAGCCATTGAAAAAGCCAGGTTGGTTTGACACTGTAGTGAGTTCTTTTCGCGAGCGCTTGTCATCGCTACCAGACAAGCGTCGAGGTAAAAATACCCGCTATGGAATGGAGGATGCAGCTTTGAGCGCCTTTGGGGTGTTCTTCACCCAAACCCCATCTTTCCTGGCTTATCAGCGCAAGATGGTAGACAATAAGGGTCGAAGCAATGCTCAAAGCCTGTTTGGAGTCCATCAGATTCCGAGCGACAACCACATCCGGGACTTGCTCGACGGGGTTGCGCCCTCTAATGTGTTTCCCGTATTCGAGGAAATCTTACAGATATTGGACGAACAGGGTCAGTTGAGGGACTTCCGGTCTGTTTCTGACACCCTGTTGGTTGCTATGGATGGGACGGAATACTTCAGTTCAACTCAAATCCACTGTCCTGCCTGCTCGACACGCACCTTGAGGTCAGGAGAGATTCAATACGTACATAGCGTAGTCACTCCAGTCATTGTCTGTCCGGGGCAGACGCAGGTGATTCCGTTAGTCCCTGAGTTTGTCCGCCCCCAAGACGGTCATGACAAACAAGACTGTGAAAACGCTGCGGCGAAGCGGTGGTTGAACCAGCATGGTCCGCGCTTGAGTCGATTGAAGGTAACGGTGTTAGGCGATGACTTGTACTGCCACCAACCCCTGTGTCAGCTCCTGTTAGACCACCAGTTGGACTTTATCTTGGTCTGTCGCCCTGACTCCCACACCACTCTTTATGACCATCTTGAGGGGATTGACCTACCAACGGTCATCCGCAAACGGTGGACAGGAAAAGTTGAGGAAACCTGGACTTACCGATATCTCAATGACGTGCCCCTCAAAGACGGGGCGGATGCGCTGTTGGTGAACTGGTGTGAGGTAACTGTTAGCCGTCCTGACCAAAGGGTGATTTACCACAACGCCTTTGTCACCCGCTACACCCTGAGTGATAAGAACTTGGCCTCCATTGTTAAAGCTGGCCGCACTCGTTGGAAGGTTGAGAACGAGAATAACAATACCCTCAAAACCAAAGGCTACCATCTTGAACACAACTTTGGGCATGGCAAAGAGCATCTGGCTGCCTTGTTGGCGACTCTGAATATCTTGTCCCTACTCTTTCATACCCTGCTTGATCGGCTCGACGAGAAATATAAACGGCTGCGAGCCCATCTGCCGACCCGCAAAACCTTTTTCGAGGATTTGCGCGCTTTAACCCGCTATATGTATTTCGATAATTGGGATCACCTGCTCACCTTCATGCTCCAGGGACTTGAGCTAGAGATTCCCCTCAATAGCAGTTAAATTTCCAAAATGAGAATTGCTGAGTCAAATCGGTTACCCTTATTAACTCCTAGGCAACTTCAAAAACTCGATATGAAAAGAGCAAGGCGTAAGCAAGATATTTAAAGAGTCAACACGTTGGACCGTTTTTGATTCAGGATTTCAAACCCTTGATTTTTCCTTGAGCGATCACTTGAGCGCAAACCAATAAAGGGGCCTCCCTCATTTTGTCTTAAGTTAGTGGGCGCATTGAAAAATTGGGCTAGATTATTCAAGAGTAACAGAACTATCTAAAAAAGTAATAAGCAAAGCTAACCCCATTACAACTCTCGACGTATGGTAAAGTTAGATTATCATAAATTAGGTCTTCCGACTTTCTAGAGTTCGGTAACCCTTATTAATTGACTAATCTGGCTGTCGTGACCTTATTTTAGTTGCTAGATTGCCTAGCCCGGGGCAGCAGTGACATTTAAGGTACAGGATTACCTAAAAGTTTACTGAGAGTCTATCCTGACTCTTTATTAACAGAAAAACTTCCGGCAAACAATCTGGAAACCCTGATGTAGGGGAAAATATATCCACTTTTCTCAACAAGAAGCGAAACTGGAACTGGGAAACCCTAGCCAGCCGCTCTCATCGGTAACCTCTCAACTCATAAGAAGTTTAATTATGCTCTCCATCGGCGCGTATCTCCTCAGTGAAAACCCCATCATTCTCGGAGCAGGCGAAAGTATGCTCCCAGATCTTAACCAAGCTGCGTTAGCTGCCAAACTGCCTGAACCTCCAGTGATTCTCACCGCTATCATGTGGAACAAGGAACCGTGGAAAAGAATAATCAAGAGTCGATTTCAAACATCATCAGCCTATCGTAACCTTCGGATTCATTGGTTGGGCAATACAGAAAATGAGGCAAAAAAACTCCGAACACTGGGATGTGACGCTAGTCACATTCATCACAACCTCTTTTGCTTAGACACAGTGTTTACAATTAAACCCGTGGAATCTAAGGAATGGGACGCCATCTATAACGCCGCCTTAGAGCCGTATAAGCGCGTTGAACTGGCTGCGAAGATTGAAAAATTAAGATTGGTAACCCGAACTCCCAAACAAGCCGATAAAATTAAAGAATTGGGTTGTGGTCACGCAGAAGTAAACACTTCCTGGATTAGTCGGGCTGACTTAGCATTGGTTTTCAACCAAGCCTTTTGCGGATTGGCCCTATCTGCGGAAGAGGGAGGAATGATAGCTATGACTGAGTATCTACTCTGCGGATTACCTGTGGTTACTACCCCGTCAAAAGGAGGTCGTGATGTTTGGTACACCGATTATAATCACCTGATCGTTGAACCCAACCCCGAAGCTGTGAAAGAGGGTGTAAACTATTTTAAAAATAACCCCAAAGATTCCCATCGAATTCGTCAAGATTGCCTTCAAACCCTAGGCTTATTTCGAGAGAATTATGTATCCCTAGTTAACCAGATTGCTGGGAAGGAAATACTAACCATCGATAGCCTTTTTAAAGATGAAAAAGCCATGCTCCATAAATTTGTCATGCAAAGAGACTTTAAGGAATTCTTTAATAGTTATGACGGAAACCAATTCCAAGCCCGTCATATTATTGGTACAACTAGCTTGGACCCACGTTAACACCCTAGGGCTGTTTCATTCTAGCAAAACATAGAGGGAGTAACGACCGTAAAATCAATAGCTAGAACGAGAATGAGGCCCAGAATGATAGAAAATTTCACAAAGCAACCCTAGCTAAAAACGAGGTCTTCGCTATAGCTTGAGAGGAAAGAGGAGGTAGAATCGATAATAGGTCCGTAAATATTACACAAGAACTAACAATCGCTCATGGCGATGAGCCAGCCAGGGTTGCCCCTCAGTAATTGAGTCAAAACCTAAAAATCGGAAAAGATTCATCCCTATAGTTTTGAGAACCGACAAGTTGGTGACGGATTGATTCTGATGAATGGGCGATAAATCTTCCTGTAAAACTACATCTTTTGGCCAATGTAACTGGTTTTCAATGCACCAATGACCTTGAATTTTTTCGGTAAAAACTTGGGCATTTTCTTGGCGACTACACAAGTAATAACTTACGGTTCGCTCATTTTTGACCCTACTCCCTGAGATGGGGAAGCAGAAGATAAGGATGAACAGAAGTGGAAGGGAGCTGGTTGACTGACAAAACTTAGTCAGGCTGATACTTGTAAGTAGGGTTTGCTGAAAAAGTTATAAAAAGCAGGGGGGGTAAATGAACAAGAGGACCCTCTGACTGCACCAATAAACATGGCTTTACTTCGATTCTTCAATTCATAGCTAAAATTAATACTTCGGCATAAAATTACAAGAGTTTGGAAAAATTGACACAAAAAAAGACAGTAAAACTGCCTGAGCAGTTTCACTGCTGTTGAACACTAAAAACGTAAGATTAATAGAGGTTTCTGAGGGAGCATCCCGTTAATGCCCTGAGTATTTATACTGATACTAGAAATGAGGATGGGAGGCAAAAAAAAGGTAAAATGTGAAAAAATCAAACATCAAGGACAAAAACATATGAACCTAGCTAACGAACAAAAACTTAAATACCATTTGAGGGAAGTAGCAAAAATTTTAAAAGAGGAAACTCCCAATGAGCAATTACAAAACTTTGAGCCTCTCGAATTGGCTACTCGAAAGCATATACTCGAAACGGTCGGACCAGAAATTGGCCCCTTTTTTTTTCTTCAGGGGAGCCTCCAGTCAAAGGAAAAAAACGGCAAGTAAAGACCTGTTTCGGTATAGTAACAGTCAATAGCCGTCGGGCAAAGCAGCTAGGATTAGCGCCCAGGACTCAGCTAAGTCCAGTGATGACAAAATGTTGTTGGGTAGCTAGTGCTAAGTCTTCCTATGAGGAAGCCGAAACTTGATCTGGCACTAATGATGGGCATCAAAGTAGGGCACAGTAGTCTCCATCGTTTAGTCCAAAAAAGTGACTTTCCTCAAGCCGACAGTAAACAAAAGGGGGAGCATCTCAATTTGGCAAAAATATTATCTTTCTAGAGTCGGATGATGGGAGGACCCTTCGCCTGGGTTGCTGAGAAAAAAGTTTATCAAAGCTTGGAGTAAACTTTAGGCAGAATAAAACGACCTAACTTCCCATACGGGAATCAGATAAATGGGATAAAATATTGAGTTATAACCCA
>CAWGFK010000020.1:0-3833 GCA_963821735.1 uncultured cyanobacterium | reverse complement strand
ACCTACATTCCGCAAGTAAAATAAGAAAGTTCGGAATATTCTAAAACCATGACAGACATAGCATCTAATATCATAGTACAAGATATTGACCACTGTGGCATAGTCTCAGGCATCATTGATGAGATAGGGCTTGTCGAGCTGATTAACCGGGAATTGGAGCCTCACCCCCTCACTCTGGTGAGTCCAGGAATCGTTGTCAAAGCAATGATTCTCAATGGTTTAGGCTTAGTGAGCGCCCCATTGTACTTATTTTCCCAATTCTTTGTCGGCAAAGCGACAGAACATCTTCTGGGAGAAGGGATAACCCCAGATCTGCTCAATGACGACCGTTTAGGTAGAGTCCTAGATGAACTTTATAAAGTAGGCATCACTCACCTATTTGTCAAAGTGGCCTTGGCTGCGGCTAAAAAGTTCCGAGTAAATACCCAGAGCAAGCACCTTGATTCAACATCGTTTCATGTTCATGGACAATATCGTCGCGAACCTAACCTAACAGGAGAACCCGTTCCGATTGAGATTACTTATGGATACTCAAGAGACCACCGTCCGGACTTAAAACAATTTATCGTAGACTTAATTTGCACTTCAGACGGGGATATTCCGCTCTATTTAAGAGTAGCCTCGGGCAATGAATCTGACTCAGCTATTTTTGCTAAATTGATGAAAGAATTTAGGGAAAATTGGGAGATGGACGGATTATTTGTAGCCGATGCCGCCCTTTACAATCAAGAGAACTTAAGACAAATTAATCATTTGAAATGGGTTTCGCGAGTTCCGGCTTCTTTAAAAGCCGCTAAAGAATTGTTGAATGAACCCGCCGATGAAGACCTGCAAAATTGTCAATTGGAGGGGTATCGGATAAAAAGTTGTGAAATCACTTATGAAGAAATTAAACAGAGATGGCTGCTAGTCGAAAGTGAAAAAAGAAAAGAGTCTGACTTAAAGCAATTAAAGAAAAAAATTAAAAATTTGGGAGGAAAAGCACGCTTAGAACTTAAAAGCTTAAGTCAACAGAAATTCGCTTGTCAACCTGATGCAGAGCAAGCAGTTGAGCAATTGAACATGAAGCTGCGATATCATACAATTACCCGTGTTGAAATATTAAAAACTCCCTATTATACCCAACCCGGAAGACCACCAAAGGGAGCCAAACCCGCTGGGTATTATTATCAAATCCAAGCAGATTTGGCAGAAAACGAGTCAGCCATAGAACAAGAGAAAATCCGAGCGGGAAGATTTATCCTCGCTACGAACGTCTTGGATGTTAATGAACTGAGTGATGAACAGATATTAAAAGAATACAAAAACCAACAATCGACAGAAAGAGGATTTCGATTTTTAAAAGACCCGATGTTTTTTACCGATAGTGTATTCCTAAAAAATCCCGAACGAATAGAAGCCCTGGCAATGGTGATGGGTTTGTGTTTGTTAGTTTATAGTTTAGGTCAAAGAGCCTTAAGAGAGGCCCTGGCTAAAGCAAAAAAATCGATTAAGAATCAAGTAGGTAAACCCACCAGTAACCCAACTCTACGATGGGTTTTTCAATGGGTAGGGTCGATGGGGGCGATGAAACCCCGCACCTCCCTGTTAGAACCGGACGTGCGAGTTTCCCCGCATCCGGCTCCCGATAATCTAGCCAATTGGCTTGCTTGAGTGGATATAATCATGGCAAGATTCATGTACTGCCATCAAGTTTTTAGGTTTCCAGTTGTCGTGATTTCCATCAATATGATGAAGTTGTACTCGCTCTCCACCTAAGAACTTCATTTGACAATATCCACAAGTATGGTGCTGTCTTTTTAACGCGGCTGCTGTAGGGCCTGCATACAGTTTGGAGTTTCTTTGCGACCAATAGGTTGTATCCCCGTCGTAGGGAGATTTATCCCCTTTAACGTTGATATGTCGGTGTTCGTGATAAGGAACCCTAGGAAATGCTTGTTGTATTAAAGCATTCACCTCTTTGCGGTTAAGCTTTGATTCTTTCGCGAACACTTTCCAGGCTCGGTTCGTCATAAAATATAGCGAGAACCTCGACCCGTCTAGCCTACAATATTGGTGGTAATTTCTCCATCCTCTGACTAGGCTAGATAGCTTTTCCGCTTTAACTGACGCCCCATAGTTAGAGTTGTTGACGATGACTTTGACTTTCTTACGGAATGCTTTATAATTGTCCTCGGAGGGGACGCTTCTAAATTTTCCGTTGTTTTGGACTTTAAAGTGCCAGCCCAGAAAGTCGAACCCATCTGTCGCGGCTACGAGCCTTGTTTTGCTGGCTTTGATGTTTAGCCCTCTTTGTGCTAGGAATTCTTCGACCTGGTGTAAGATTTTCTCAGCATCGTCTTGAGGTTTGAGGATGAATACCATATCGTCCGCATATCTAACGGAGTTATGGATATTTTCAATCCCGTCTAAGGCGATGTTGGCTAATACCGGACTGACCACACCTCCCTGAGGAGTTCCTTGGGATGGGAACTCGGGGTTAACTCCTGTTTTTAAACATTTCCATAACCCTTGTTTAATACATTGAGGGGCTACGATTTGTTTCATGAGGAAGTTATGGTCGATGCGGTCGAAGCATTTCTCAATGTCAAGTTCCAGTATTCTCTTATCTTTACCGTTGGCAAATGACCGCAGAGAAATTTGGAGTATTTTCTGACAATCATGGGTTGAGCGTCCGGGTCGAAATCCATAGCTTCTCCCATGAAAGAGTGCTTCGTGGGCGGGTTCGATGGCATATTTGACAAGACATTGCCATGTTCTGTCTTGGAGGGTTGGGATTTTAAGAAGGCGGGTTGTTCCATCCTTTTTCGGAATGGGAATGACTCTTAGTTGGTTGTGATGCCAATGTTGAGCTTGTGTTTTTAATACCCTTTCCAACTCAAATCTTCCCTGACAATTCAGGGACTTGAGGCCATCAACTCCGGCGGTTTTCTTTCCGGCGTTAAGCTGAGTTATCTGACGGATAGCCAAGAATCTAGCACTTCGAGACCTCAGAATGAGCTTTTGCAATTTGTTGGCTCTTGAGCGGTCTCCAACTCTAACCGCTTTCCACAATCGGCATTGCAGGCGGAATAGATTGCGTCGGAATTTCTTCCAGGGCAATTTCTTCCAAGATTCGCTATGAATTTTGTTATTCATGCGTCTAACCTTACTCTACTTTACTTCTCGTGTTCTGATTACCTCGGAATAATTACATTCCGTCCTACCCGCTGCTGAGACTTCTGTTGCTCGTCCAACTTATCAGGGTTTCGACCTTTTCCCTGAACTCAGTCAGCGTTTTTATTCGTTCCGACTCTCGATTGTTTTGACAGGTTAGGGCGGTTCACTTCGCCCGGTCGCTACTCAGAGATAACGGCTATTAGAAACAATGCCGTGAGGTTTGCGCGACCGAAGTTGGTATTTTTTGTTCAGATTACCACTTATAGATAGGACGCTTTTATAGAACCAGTTTACCCGTACTGTCTCCCCATTACCGCCAGTGTACCTATCTGTTTTAGTTCTGATTGCTGCCTGTTGCCAGCTTCACTCTCTGAAATTCCGAGTTCAGTCGGTGTGGCCAGGTCGGGAGTCACTGTGTCTCTTACAGGACAAGATTTTCACTTGCATCAAAGAGTCAGTTAGGATTTAACTTGCCGGTTAATTCCGGTTAGTTTTTCCCCGCTGGTTATGGATTAGCCAGCGAACGAATCGCACTTTTCAATCTATTCATTTGCTGACGGTTGATGGAGTGAAGAAAATCACCTATTTAACTGATGAGCGGCGATGGATCCTTCAGTTCCTAGGGGCCTCCTGCCAGAAATATTATTTACTCACTTGATTAAACCTGCGGAATG
>CAWGFK010000019.1:0-11233 GCA_963821735.1 uncultured cyanobacterium | reverse complement strand
GCTCTCCCCATTGGTGATGATGGCTATATATAATAGAAGACTTCTTGCTTTCATTCTCTCATGCCTCCGGGGAATCAATGTGTGACTCCCGGGGGGTTTTGAGAATTGGGCAAGAGGTCTATTATGTTCACTCATTGGGTTCAATTTGGTCATTTAGTCCAAGTTCTTGCAAGGCGACTTTTGTCTCATCCTGCTTTTGCTCAGAGACTTCCCCCTCGATCGCCACTTCTATTTTTACCGTGAGTTTAACCGCTTTGTCGCTGGCAAATTTACTCAGAACTCTGGTATAGAAATTCATCCACTTCTGAGGTGCAATTTCACCCGTCCACTTCAATCCTTGCGGTTGATGGGGGAGTTCGGTTTCATCTGCGACTTGATACGGAATCGCCTTCTCTTTCGCACTCACAGTCTGAGGCGCTTTGACAGAAAATTCCCCGATCGCCTGAATTGTTCCTGCCGTTGCCGTCACCGTGAAATTCCCCTCATCTGCGCCTGTGGTGAGAACCCCATCCCGTGCGATCGCCCCTCCTGTCGCCGTCCACTGGAGCTCATCGATCGCAATGTCTTGGTCATACTGATCCCGTCCCCGGACTGTAAACGTTTGCTTCTTACCCGCTTCCAGTTGCACTCGGGGGGGTGAAACGAGCAACGCGCTCAACTTCGGTGGATCGGTAATCCGTTGCAGGTACGCTTCTGCCTCTTCTGCTTTCAGGATAAACGCATCGTCAGAAATCTCAACTTGACTGGCAGCTAAATCCGTTTTGAAAACAAACGGTTCATAACGATCGCCCCTAGTTTTGCCCAGATAAGCCAGAGTACCATCTTTCACACCGCGTGCGATCGTCTCCTTCACTGCATCCGGTTTCAGCAATCTGGGGAAGAGAGGAGAGGCAAAGAACGCATCCCGAACCGCTTTGGTACTCCACTCTTTGAACGCACCGGACCAATTGCGAACCAGAAATCGCGGACTCACCGACTCTTCCACATCCCCATCTTGGCGCAAACGGTTGAGAATCAGTTCGACTGGAGATTTGGCCGAACTAGACGTCACCAAGCCCAAATTGACCACCCGCACTTTATTATCTTTACCCAACAGTGCCACATATTTATAAGTGCGCCACACCGATTCCCCCAAATCGCGCTGGGCTTTTTTGAGGTTTTCCGAGAGTTGCTTTTTATGTGTGTCGTCTAAATTCTGTTCCTCATCCCGGATATCTTCCCAAGCTAATACCTTGCGGGTTTCTTCTCGCAACTGCACCTCCGACTCAGCGATCGCAAACAGCAACGCACTCTTAAACGTTCTGCCTGAAGCCCCCGATTCGCGAATCATCATCTCCACTAACTTGAGGGTGTTTTCCTCCGAGTGAGAGTGCCCGGTGCCATCACCGCTAAAGTTAGCACCGCTTGGTTGGGGATATGATTGGGTTGTTCGGGAAAAGGAATCACCTGAATCCCCTGGCTGGTGGCAAACAGGTTCTGAATTTCCGCACGCATTCGCTCATCAATGCGGTTTCCCTGGACATTAGCCCGACGGTCCGCTAAAATTTTGTTGAGGTTGGGATACAAACTAAATCGATATTTCGTTTGGGCAACTGTGAGATAATAGCACTCACTGCTTAACGATTCCAAAACTGTTTCTATATTACCGATATCCACATTGGGTTCCCCGACTGCCAGTCGAATTTCTGGAACTGTTGCTTCGGTGCGGGTACAGCCGCCATTGGACTCGAAAAAGATGGCGGTGGTTACTTTGCGATGCAGCCGATATTTTCTAATATCTTCCGTCGCTTCTGCATCCAGGCGAAGGGCGTGGGCGTCTTTTTTGCCGCAAATATCCGTGGTAACCGCCCCTTCTAGGCGATTTTCCCCCAGTTGCTCAAATAGCGCAGTCCGAAATAAGGAATTCTCCAGGGGTGCGGTTCCCAAACCAATCAAGGTATCCCGATGGTTGCCTTGATACCCTTCCTGATAGGCGATCGACACCCACAAGGCTAATAGGCGTAATACGCCCCGGGTGCGTTGAAATCGCGGTAAAGCCTGCCATTTGCGCTCGAATACCGAGAGTAGGGTGGGATGGAAGGGATAAGTGGCTTTAAAGGCTTCGCGAGCACTATCAATGGGAAACCAACTGGGTAACTGCTGGCGGTATTCTGCCACCCAATCTGCGTAATCGTTGCAGGTGGCGATCGCATCTTTGGGTAGCATGATTTTACCGTCAGGGGTGACGGCGTTGGTCGTCCATTCAAATAAGCGGCGACGGATAATTTCTGAAGTTTCCGATTCCGCAGACATCATAATCGCCTTACCGACGCGATCGAGCATTTTTTTAAAGCGCTGTTCGTCCGCTTCGTCGGCTGCGGTGTATTCCATTTCTGAGGCGGGAATAGAGACGACCAAAACGACATTTTTCTCACCTCGGGCGGTTTCTGACAGGGCTTGAATGAAGTTATAAAGGCGATCGCCATAGCCTGTCTTGCGATAAGTGCTGGCATAGTTGAGAATTTCGTCTAGCAAAATTAGGCAAGGTTTATCCTTCGGCAGAAACTTGCGGATCACATCCCCTTTCGGTTCGATAAACTGCTGTTCATGCTCTGCTACAATCTGAAAAGCCGCTTCCCCGCCTAACTGATAGGCGAGTTCACCCCAAGGAGTTTTCCTCCGGGGAGTGCCGTCATCGCCACCGCGCCCGGTGATGGAGTCGAATTCTGTACCCACAAATACCGCCACTGCCGCTTCCGGAACCGAACTCACTCCCCCTTGGCTTAATATTTGATTGACTCCGGACCAACGATTAGCCGCAGCGCCATGTTTAGCTAAGTGATAGAGCAAAGTCAAGGCGTGAGTTTTGCCGCCTCCGAATTGGGTGGAAAGGTTGAAAATTGCTGAGGTTTCCGTGGTTTCCCCCGAGAGTCTGCGGACCACTTGGGCGGCGAGTTCCGTTAAATATTTGGTGAGATAGGTGCGCTCAAAAAACCGTTCCGGTTCCTGATAGTCTGCCGGGGCGCGGTTGTCTCGCACTTGGTCCAGATGCACCGCGAATTCAGCCGCATCTAAAGGCTTGCCCGCGCGCAAGTCTTCCCGAGGAATCAGTCCTTCTATTTTGTACCAGGGTTTGAGTGCCATACCTATCTCTTGTTAAACAATACGGGTGAACGGTTTTGCATCAGTTTGGACTTCATACGGAATCCTATTTTTAAAGTCTATCAAAACCCGCAGGCTAAAGCCTGGGGCTATACGGACGAAGCCCGCCTGCGCGGGCTATAAGCGAAAACCGACTTTTACCAACCGGATTTGGTATCATACGGAATCCTGTTTTTAAAGGTTTTTTGTAGCCTCGATTCCATATCAAAATCCCAACCTTTCTGGCGAGTACCCCATCTACCCAGCGCTTTTCATCGGTGCCCGGAGGATATAAGTTGGCGCAGTTTTTCTGGTTATAGCCCGCGCAGGCGGGCTTCGTCCGTGTAGCCCCAGGCTTTAGCCTGCGGGTTTTTTGTAGCCTCGATTCCATATCAGAATCCCAGCCCTTTCTTTCGGGCGAGTACCCCATCTACCCAGCGCTTTTCATCAGTGCCCGGAGGATATAAGGCGGAAAGGGCTTGGGCTAAGGTCCAGAAGCGCTTGTCACTGCCGACGCCATCATCGACTAGGAAGCGCTTCAAGGCTTCGCTACGCCCAGCAGCAAAGAGAATCATGGTTTGGTGGATGCGATCGAGGACGGTTTTGCCTTGATTCTCCGTATTGGTATCCCCCCAATCGATGGATTCTTCCTCCGTAGGGTCGCCTAGGCTGTCAAAAAGGTTCAATTGCTTGTGGTTTTTCTTGGGGGGTTTGGTGGGTGCTTTGCCTGCATTTTTGCCGAACAGATATTGAGAACGTTCCCCTACCGGCAGCAGTCGCGCTTTGTCTCCTTTGACTTGGATCAGACTGGTGAGTTTTTCCAAGTGTGCGCCAAGTCCCTGGGCAATTTTACGGGCGGCATCGAATTCCAAAACATAGCCGCTCATTTTGGTTGATTTCTTGCCTGTCTCTTCGTCATCTTCCTGATTGTTGGCACTTTCTTCATCGGGACTGGTATCACTGGGTTGAATGTCCGTGGAAAGCGTCCACAACCACATCGCAGTGAGACGCGCATCTTCTTCAAAGCCCGTGGCATCAGCGTTTTCAAATATCATGCTCAAGGCTTCTCGGGAAACGGCAGCCCAGACATATTCCAGATATTCTGTGAGAGTGACGATTTCCCCCGAGGCTTTTTCTACACTGTCATACCGGGAGAAGATTTCTAAAGCAGGACCGAGGCAGGCGAAAATGGCATCCGCACCGACAACACCCTCGGAAGCGAGGCGAGGCATCCATTCGTGAATCCGTTGGGGGAGTTCTTGTAAGACATCGCGCCAGTCGCCAATTTCGTTGGTGTTGCGGGGACGGCAGACGAGGTGGACGGAGGAGGCAAGGGATGCGGTTCCCCTTGCGTTCATCCTATTTCCCATTTCTGTATCAATCGGCCAAGAACCTGTCATTGTCCAACCTGCATCAATCATGGCTTGAAGCATTGCTTCCCATCCTGATGTTGATTTATGGGCAAAGACAACAACACCGACACCATCGGCAGATAAAATTCGGCATCCTTCTGCCATTGCCAAACTCATTTTTTTCTCAAATTCTTGTTTTTCCTCTGTAGAATTGGGATGCCACACAATCGCTTGCTCTTTTTTTGGGGTAAGTTCGTCTGTAAGAGAAATGCCAGCTAATGGCGGTAAAGTTCGTTTTAGCCAAACATAGAAGAAATCGGATAACTCCGCGTATGGTACAGCATCATAATAAGGAGGATCTGAACACAAGCATTGAGCAAAATCGTCTGGTAGGGGATGCCGGGTGGCAGATGATTGTTCAGTTTGTCCGCCATTAAAAATGGCACTAGAATTTTCAATAAATTTAAGTATAGTTGTTAAAGTTACATGGTAATTACCCGCAGCATCAGCCAATACATTCGGTTCGGCAAAATCCCACATCATAGGAATTGCTTGACGAGTAAAAGCGTGTCTTACCTGGGTTTTTGTATTCTCCCACATACATAAAGAATTACAAATATCGCTAAACCGACTTACAGCCAGTCCCAAAACAGTTTGAACAGCGCTCGCTAACGCCTAATCTTCCTCAGTGCCAACTTTTCCCCCACATCTTTAACCAACCTCACCAATGTGGTTAAAGCCAAAGCTTGACGAGATGTGAATAAATCGCCCCACTTTATCCATTCCATAATTCCTACTGAACCAACTGCTCGATGTCCTGTGTTATCTGGTGTTGGTTCATCCGGCATCAAACTCAACTCTCCCGGATGTTCCTGCTTCCGCTTTTCCAACTCCTGACTCGCCTTTCTAACCGCCTCTAAATCCGTTGAGTCGGCAAGCGATAAAATCGTCCTTTCTCACTTTCCCTGGTCGTCACCACACAGAACAAGCGGGCATCATCAGCACCGCCACGCCGTGCTTTTAACTGCTTTCTCACCGATGCCACTGGCGTAGTATAACCACAACAGGGACAAGTCCCAGAACCGCGCTTGACTGTCCCATCTTTGACATCTTTTGCCTTAATATTTTCAATGATTTCAAAATCCACCCGCTTTTCTTCCGGGTTAGGAATTATCCTCAAACCGACCGATTTATTACTTTTCTTCGCCAGCCAAAGCGACCTCATTAACGGCACTTCCGCCCCACATCCTGGCCCTTCACAAACAATTGTCCGCGCCCAAAGATAAGCAATGGGTGTACTGCCATCCGCATCTTTGGGATAAAATTCTCCTAATTCTTTCTCCGCTTCTTCCTTAATCAATTCCCCCCATTTCCTCACCTCATCGGCCAACTTCTGCCCGTATTTAGGAATATATTCTAACACCACTTTATTCAACAAAACCGCCACGGGATTCAAATCCGAAGCAAAGGCATCCGCCCCCACCCGCAACGCTTCCAAAGGAATCGCACCACCCCCAGCAAAAGGGTCAACCACCAGGGGACGAGTTCCGGGAATCCTGCCTAAAAATTCGTGAGCAGATTGAGTTAAAGCGCGACTGGTTTCTAAATACTCCGGTTGGGTGGAATTATCCCAATTCGCAAAATCAGCAATAAAATCCAATAACCGATAACGGAGAATATCCAAATGCTGAGGATTATTGGCATCTAACTGATTTTCCGGTTGCGCTAAAACCTGCCACTGTTTCCAGGTTTCCGTTGAGCAACTATTCCCTAACTCGATCGCCGCTTTTTTAGCAAATTTATTAATAATTTTCGCCGCTTCCTCGCGAAATTTTTGGGGGCAAAGTTCGTCAACGGGATCCGGCCACAATGCCGCACAAAGCACTGCCCGACAGGCTGCCAGGGGACGACGGGCCCACCAAATATGGAGGGTCGAAATATGACCATGACGGATAGATTTCTCGCGCCTTGCATGGGCAGAAATGCGCTTGATAGGGAGGTCAACTTCGATGAGGCGTTTGGGGTAGGATGTCATTGTATTTATCGGTGATTAATTTTCGGATTCAACTCAAACAATCGTTAATCTTTACTACTGGGATGAATTGAAATCATTTTAATATATTGACCTCCGACGAATCGATTTTTCGACTTTTTCATTCGTAATATAGCAATTTTCACATCCATGAGGTACATCTATTGGATCCCCCCTACCCTTAAAAAGGGGGGGCCTGGAAATCTTAAAAGAGGAGGTTTTTTACGCTTAGGGAACTCCAAAAAATAAAATCTCCAAAAGTTGGTTCGTATTGACGGATCAACGCAGTAGCCCCTTATCTGGAGGGACGATTTTGCGCCGGGGCTGCAAGCATTGCGCCCCTACAGATACCTTCCTTTCAAAAGTGCATCAATAAATTCTAAAACTTTTTCTTTTTCGTCTGGGTCTAAAGCCTGCCATTTATCCAACAGTTGTTGATTTGTCATGTTGATTCCTCCTATTTTAAAGCTAAAATTTGCCGGGAATTTAGATAATAATGTTCAATCTTTACTAAAGGCTCCCAATTTAATTTTACGGGGTCTTGAATCATAATGACTTCTGGGGTTGAACTACAGTTAAACACGACATACAACCAATAATCTTGCTTTAAACGCTCGGCAGTTTTGTATTCATTGGTTGTCAATGCCACCTGACCAATTCCTGCGCGTCCCTTGACCTCAATAAACCGGACAGCGATCGCCGTCTGGGAGTCTTCGGGATGGAATTTACGAGAAATCAGGTCAAACCCGCGATTTTCAGACTCCACGCTTTCCACCACCCAGCCTCGCGCCTCTTCGTAGGCAATCACCGTCTGAATGGCAATCTGCTCAATTTCCTCATTGTTGACAATGGGAGCAATTTCTGGAGAAGTCCGTTCCGGGTGAGGAAGCGCCCAAGCCCGTCCATGATGTTTAATATCACAAATGGTGCAACTCCGCTCTTTTTGCAGGTCCTCCAGTCGGGTTTCCAAGCGCCCGTTTAACTCAAACAAGCGGTCTTCCATTTGCTTGATTCGCCCATCCAGTCCCGCTTCTTTGGACCCGGATTCTTTTTGAGTCATCAGTTCAGCAAACTGACATTGCACCCGGTCGATAATGGTGTTGAGGCTAATTTCCAAGTGACGCTCAACGGTTTCCGCCTCTTGTCGTCGCTGAGTCTTCACCTCCCCGAGGAAAGGCTGCAATGCGCGCTCAATCAGCACCTGTTCCACCTGCGATCGCCCCGGCAATGGGGAATCATCCGGGGGTAGGGTTCCTTGGGGGGCCAGTGCCAAATCCAAAAACAAAGTCGGCTGACGGACGGTGAGGGTGCCATCCATTTCCGTTTCTACCACAAACAAGCGCCGATGCAGGATGCGCCCTCTCCCATCGGCGATCGCGGCTGAAAATACATCCAAGCGCGCCGGTTGTTTGCGGTACAAATCATAAAACACCGCCCCACGCTGCAAGTCAGGGCGCACCAATTCTAACACCTGCTCTCGCACGCACTCAAACAACGGATGACCCGGAGTCACCCATTCCAAAGTTGGGTCATCTTTGAGCAATTCTCGATTAAAAGCAATCCGTTTGTATTCCCGTCCCAACTTACCATACCGAGATTCTAGGCGATCGCCCACAGGCCAAAGCGTGCGCGGTAATTTCCCAATCCGATAAATGCGATCGCCCTTACCCGTTTCTTTGGGATGAATTCCCGTAATCGGTGCCGCCTGAGAGAAGAAATCCTCCACTGCCTCCGGCACCAACCGCCTTTCTTTCGCTTCAGCAGACTTACCCAAAATCGCCGATAAATTCAATTCCCGCTTCGCCAACCCTTCCAATGCCGAATGGGTAATACTGCGAAAGCGCTCCACATCAACCTGCTCAATAATCCGATTTTTAATCACTTCCTCGGACAAATTCCGAGCGTACATATCCCGAATCATCCGCTCTAACTGATTCGCTGGGAAAATATCCCCCAAAACATTAAAGATTTTCCCGGTATTTTCCGGGTCTAAATCCGTTTCAATCGCTCGCAACCGCTCAAACAATTTCCACAGCACCCGTCCCTCCCGGGTATTGGTAGAAACAAAGTTAAAAATCAGACAATCTTTCTCTTGACCATAGCGGTGAATCCGCCCCATGCGCTGTTCCAATCGCACCGGATTCCAGGGGATATCATAATTAATCATCAGCCAGCAAAATTGCAAATTAATCCCTTCTCCGGCGGCTTCCGTGGCCACCATCACCTGCACATCTTCCCGAAATTCCCGTTCCGCATAAATCCGCGTATGAGGCGTATCGCGATCGCCAATTTTCATCCCCCCATGAATTTGCGTCACGGACAATCCCCACTCTCTCAACTTCCCTACCAAATAATCCAGCGTATCTTTATGCTCGGTAAACAGCAGCAGCTTCATTTTGGGGTCGCAGAAGATACCTTCTTGAGTAATTACTTCCTTTAATTTGACTAATTTAGATTCAATCTCGCGACCTTCCAATTGTTTAGCATCGGCAATCAATTGATGCAGTTGAATCAACTCCTCGCGCAAATCCTTCGGGTCAATAGAAGCGACAACCGCTTCTAGGTTACCCATAATTTTTTGCTGTTCCTCTTCCGTCAGTTCTTCAAAATCCTCCGGCAACTTCTTCTGAATCTGCTTTTCACGGTGAGATTGGGGGTCTTTGAGAATTTCTTGGCGCTTGTCCTGCATCCGTTCCAGACTGCGCCGCACCGCATAAACGCTAGAGGCAAAGCGCCTTTGCAGCATCGCCATTGTGAAACCCAAGACGCGACCTCTAGCGGAATCCTCCTCAGCCGCTTTAATCGATTGGTCTTCAACGTAACGGGTTAAATCATCGTAAAAATCCAACTCGTCATCATCGATTTGAAAGTCAATGGTTTCAACTTTACGGGTTGTAAATAGCTTTTTAATCTGTCCGGTTTCCGGGTCAGGAAAGGTCACAAGCGCTTCTTTGGTGCGTCGCAAATAAAAGGGGGCGACATTGCGGCGCATGGCTTCTTCTAAACTTTTGACATCGCCATAAACATCGCGATCAAGCAGTTCTAAAAACAAACAAAAGTTATCCGGATCGCCTTTATGGGGAGTAGCGGTCATCAATAAATAATGGTCCGTCATTTCTGAAAGCCGCTCGCCCAACTGATAGGCTAACGTTTTTTTATCCGCACTGTAAGCGCTCATTTTGTGAGCTTCATCTACAATAATCAAATCCCACTCAGACCTGAGCAAACTTTCGTTCGCATCAGAAATTCGAGATACCCAAGATACTGAAGTGACCACTTGGTTTTTGTCCTGCCAAGGATTCGTGCCGTAGTTGGCGCGTAACACATCCCCGCGCACAATCTCAAAGTCTTCGCGGAACTTTTCTTTCATTTCCCGCTGCCACTGAAATGTCAAGTTAGCGGGGGTAACAATCAAAGTGCGTTTAACCAATCCCCTCACTTTCAGTTCTTTAAGCAGTAACCCGGCCATAATGGTTTTACCAGCACCGGGGTCATCGGCTAACAAAAATCGAATCCGTGCCAGCTTGAGGAAATAATTATAGACCGCTTCGAGTTGGTGGGGGAGCGGGTATACACGGGCGATCGCCAGAGAAAAATAAGGGTCATATTCATGCGCCAATCCCCAGCGCAATGCTTCCACCCCGAGGCGAAATTTCAGAGGGTCCCCGTCAAAAGGTTCCTGATCCGGAGTCACATTGAGTTCGGCTAATTGCTCCAGGGTGAGGATAGGTTCATAAACTTGATGAGTCTGGAGCCCTTTCCCGATCAGTTTAAGGGAATTTCCCATCAGCACCGTAACAATCACCTGCACGGGTTCAGGAAATAAAGAACCTGTGACAATCGCATTGGGCTGAAGCTGTTCTGGTTGCATTGCTCTATTTCCATAAGTCTTGGGCTGGGCATACTGGGCGATCGGTTGTATCCTCCAGGTTCCCGATAGAAAAAACCAGCCTCATACGGAATCCGGTTGTCAAAGGTCTATAAAAACCCGCAGGCTCAAGGCTGGGGCGTTTGCGGACAAAGCCTGCCTACGCAGGCTACTCCATAAAAACGACTTTTCATACCCGGATTTGGTATCAGACAAGCCGCCAATTGCTCTGGCGTGAAGTCCGGTAGGTTTTGTGCCCTCCCGAATCTACTGAGCGATCGCCGATGGTATTGCTTTGAGCATGGATTTGGCCCAATTAACCTTACTGATTATGCCATAGCGGAGGCGATCGCGAGGGAACCCTCCTAATTTGAACCGTCGGCCCTTATCCCCCTCGCCCCTTCTCCCGGTTGAGGCGCAGGGGAGTCAGATTGAAGTCCCCCGCCCCTTTTGGGAGAGGAATTGAGGGTGAGGGAATGCACCCCTAGCTAGAGGTCCCCTAAGAACTGAGATAATCTAAAATCTATAGTGCCTTTAAATCATTTTGATATAAAGATAGCGAGCAAGAGGCAAAACCTGCGCGTAAGCGCTTACGCGCAGGCTTTGTTTCTTGCTCGCTCTTGATACCAAATCCGGTTGATAAAAGTCGGTTTTTGGTTTTAGCCCGCGCAGGCGGGCTTCGTCCGTATAGCCCCACCCTTCAGGGTGCGGGTTTTTACAGACTTTGACAACCGGATTCCGTATGAGTTCCCAAAATAAATGCGTAAACCGCTTAGAAACCCGGTTTCTGGGTGTTTTGCCTGGGGTTTCTTCCTAGGAACCGACTGCCATGAGTTGGGGTTTGGCAACGATCGCATTCTC
>CAWGFK010000018.1:0-4125 GCA_963821735.1 uncultured cyanobacterium | reverse complement strand
CAACGATGCTGCTAGAAACTCGGTGTGTTTATTTGAGGAGAGTATCCCATGAGCGATCGCATTCCGTCGGAGTTCTTACAAATTATTGAAGATTTCCTCACTTTGCTAGAACAAGCCAAAACCCACCGTCCAAACTATCCCCAACTCTGGGAAAATCTCCCCACTTTAGAAACCCAATTGACTGCCGCCGAAGATAAAACCTTGAAACTGGCTAAAATTATTAAAACCTGGTGTAAAGAGTCTCAGATTACCTTCAACCCCGAAGAGTTGGCAACCATTCGCGCTAACATGATTCAAAAAGGGGATAAAATCCCGAAGCCAGCGGAGGGAGAACGACCGGAAAGGGTCTATAATAAAGCCTTTTCTGGTGGAACAGGTGAAACAGGCAAACCCTGACCCTGCTTAATCTTTTCCTCATCTTCAAGCGAGTGATTCATGAGCCAAACAATTGCCTCAATTTATGCCCCGAGTTTATATTGGTTTGCCTATCAATATCATCGAGGTTTGGTGACTTCCTCTGATGGGACTACCGCCAAAAATTTAAAGGGTATCAATCCCCAATGGGTGCGAAACAAATATGACAGAATTCTGAAAAACTTTAAGGTGGAGTTAGAGTTAGAAATTCGTCAAGATGAACCCGCCCAAGATTTTGATTTGCTCATGGGTCCGGATGATGAAAGAGCCATCGAAGTTTTTACCACTCCCCAGGATTTAGAAGGGTTTATTTATCCCCAATCTCTGCATGATAGTTATGCCCTAAATCTGAATATTTATCAACCTGAAAGTCAAGGAAAAAAGGAATATCAACTAGAAGGTTTAGCTGAATTTAACCCCAAAAATTGCTTTAAGCCTGAACCGGAATCCGCCTCAAGTTTAGGTCAAACTTTGCTGTTGAGTGGCTATTTAAACACAACTCCCCCAGAGGATATCCGAGATTTGGAACCTTTAGCTAAACAATGCTGGGTTGAGTTTTTTCACCTAAAAAATGGGCAAGCCTTACCGCCTCTTTATCGCGCTTATAACCTGTTGGGGGGATATCTCTACGAATATGGCAGTCCGAAGGCTGATTTAGTCAAAAATCCTTATGGTCATTTATTGATTTGGTTTTTATTTGAAGAATATCCGACTTTAACGCTGCAAAAGTGTTATTGGGAATTGCCGGAGTTATTCCTGTATTATCACAAAATTTCTAAGAGTTTTCAAGAGAGTCGGATTTATTATGATTGTGCCGATCGCCTAATCACAAACCATGAAACCGAATTCAATCTGGTGAGTCAAACCTATCTCAATCTTAAGAAAACATCCCCCCTCTCGGCCAGGGAACTCCAGATTTTGAAAACCCATTTAAAAAATCTGATCAAGACTTCCCTAACCTATACGAAACAACTGCGAAATCTGGAATATGCGCGCAATACTATCGCCATTAATAGTAAGAACTATCAAAGCAGTTTAGAACGGATGGAACAACAGGCGCAAAGAGGGATGGAAGGGTTGAGGTTGTTTCACGACAAAGAAGCGATCGCCTTTCAAGAACAAATCGGCGCTGATTTAAACTACTTTTATCCCGGGTCAAACCTGCTGAATCAAGGGATTGCCACGATTCGCGGTTTAGTGGAAATTGACCAAGCGGAACGCGATCGCCACCTAGAACAGCAAATCCAAACCGTTGGGACGGCGATCGCCTTCGGTGCCATTAGCCTCCACCTCCCCCTTACTTTTTGAACAATCCATGACATTTCCCTGGCAAGAACATGGCGATTGCAACCATCCCTTCATCCTTGCCGTATTACTTAACATCGCCGCTGCTGTTGCTTTAGCTTCGGTAGTCGCGGGATTAATCCGGTGGAGGGGGAATCGGCAATAGCAGAGTTTTGGTACTCTGATGAGCATAATCTGTCGGGATAGTGATGATACATTATATCATATTTGCTCGATCAGCCAGAGTGACCTAACCCCCCAACCCCCTTCCCTGCAAGGGAAGGGGGAGAAGAGGAAGAAAGGATTTTTTAGGTTTATTCCACGGACTTGATATTAAAACATATCCGCCATCCAGGGATGTGGTCCCGAAAAGAGTTGGTTTGCTACAGATAAGCACTAGGATTTCCTTGAAGATGACCGCTTAAATGGAGTTGATGAGGGGTAAAAAAGCCGGTATAAAGAGCGCTAATCCCCGCACATCTAAGTGTAAGTCTCCCCGTCCTCAGGGAGTTACTTCTCCTCTGCCGTGGGATACGGTAAGGATGAATTTTCCATTATTTTCAGGCAAGATATTATCCTGTACTTCTAAATGTAATTCGGCTTCGATGCCGCTGGGATAACCCCGTTGTTGCAGGGATAAAGGGACATCGATGATGGTAACATCCAGTGAGAGAATTCAGTAATTTGTCCGGTTTGTTCTGGCAGGGTTAACAAAAATGGATCAACG
Organism: uncultured cyanobacterium; assembly: GCA_963821735.1. Classification (GTDB taxonomy): domain Bacteria; phylum Cyanobacteriota; class Cyanobacteriia; order Cyanobacteriales; family Laspinemataceae; genus Laspinema. The sequence goes on along the minus strand of CAWGFK010000018.1, from coordinate 1,700 downwards.
GGAGAACTGCCAAATGACGTTGGCAAATTGTGAGCGAAAATCGGCGATGAAGATCCAGAGGCGGCGGATGGCAGCAGGAGTTAAGGCAATTTATCGGCGATCGCAAGGGTTTTGGAGTTTTCTTTCTCGGCGTTGACTATAGATAATATACCCTTGCCAGTCATCCGGTTCGCCGATTAAGTCGGCATAGAGGGTTTCTTCCGGGGTGGGTTTAAAGATGTTTTTCCAGATTCCGGGGTGGCGATCAAGATTGCCATTACAGGTAACTGCCTGTTGCTGATAGAGTCCTGCGATCGTTTCGGATAAGATTGGTTCGACGGGGTGCATTGTCAGGGTGCGATTGCGCATCCGAATGCTGTTGATGGGGAGTTGCCACTTACACAGACTTCCGCCTGTTCATAGCCTATTTTTCGATAAAGAACCTGCGTCGCTGGATAGAGAACTGACAACGGAATGTGATTATTATAAATATCTTGGAGGGTATGTCGAGCAGTTCGTCTGCCACCCAATCCCGCGATGTTCGGGAGCAATCACCGGCAGCAATTCCCGCCATTGTAACGGGATTTCCACCCCACCATTGTGCCATCGGATACAGTCCTAATCCGCCAATGATTTGGTTGTCTTGCCAAATTGCTCGGTAGTTTTTGATACCAATGCGATCGCGAAACAGTTCCCACCCCGTAAAATTAAAGCTATGGCAAAGCATTAATCCGAGGTTTTCTGCCTCTTTTCCATTGGAAAGGGGTCCAAATTTACGCTGATGTTTCATTATAACTTTCGATTATAGATCACTTCAAATCAGTGATTCCATTATTGTCCGGATTCCAGCTAAAACCTCAACTGAGAATAAATCAAGAGGGGATTAAGTAGGTTTTACCGAACTCTCTGGCTGTTTGAATTTTTATTTGCAAGAAATAATATTAATAAAACCTAAATAGAATCAAGATAAAGGATTGCAGGACTAGCGTAAACTTCCGGTAATCTCCCGGCAGTGGCCCCTCCAAATCCTCAAGTTGAAATTTTAGCGGATCTCTTAGGGATTTCCAGAAAATAAATTCTGCAACGCCGTGATAAAATAAGCATTAACCCCGTGACTGAGGAGAACGCAGATGGAATTAACGGATTCGGTGAAAACTTTATTAATTGAGACAGCAAAGCAATTGAAAGGAGCGGCGAAACGTCGTTTCATGGCTCTGACGGTTAAGGAATTGGGGTTTGGGGGTCAGAGTCGAGCTAACAAAGAACTGGGATGGGATAGGGATACAGTAAGGAAAGGAGTGCGGGAACTAGAGACCGGCATAACTTGTGTAGATAATTATAAAGCACGAGGTCGCAAAAAAGCTGAAAAACATTTGCCGGAACTCTTAGCAGATATTCAATCGATAGTAGATAGTCAGAGTCAAACGGACCCGACATTTAAAAGTAGCCGTTTATATACCCGATTGAGCGCCGAACAAGTAAGAAAGCAACTGATTATCCAAAAAAACTATACGGAAGAAGAGTTGCCCACGACAGAAACCATACGACGAAAACTTAACCACTTAGGTTATTACCCGCAAAAAGTGAAAAAAAGTCAACCTCAAAAAAAAATTCCCGAAACCGATGAAATTTTTGAGCAGATGGAAGTGATTAATCAAGAAGCTTCACTCTCTCCTACAACCTTAGAAATATCAATGGACGGCAAAGCAGCCGTTAACATT
>CAWGFK010000017.1:0-4157 GCA_963821735.1 uncultured cyanobacterium | reverse complement strand
TAGCCAGTGGGTTTTTGTATGCGGGAACTCCTGCGGTGGTGAGTAGTTTATGGTGTGTGGATGATTTTGCCACGGCTTGTTTGGCGATTCGTTTCTATTATGAATTGCGCCAAGATGAGCGGGTGGTGATGGCGTTACATCGGGCGCAAAATTGGCTGAGACGGGTTTCGGTTGAGGGGTTTTTAGAGTGGTGTGGTCAGGGTTTGAAGATGACGGAGGAGGAGTGTGAGATGATTGATTTTAAGTTGATGGATTATGATGAGAGTTGTCCGTTTGGCGATCGGCGTTATTGGTCTGCTTTTGTGGCGATCGGTTTGTAGTGGATAATGCCATCTCCGGTCCCCTCCCCTTGGCAAGGGGAGGGTTAGGGTGGGGTTCTTCTTGGGGTGGCTGAAGCACTTCACTCACTCTTGGAGGCGATCGCGCCTGTATGGAGGCTGGGGAAACCGCTTTCTTCACGAGGACTCTGCACCCACTCATTCATTGTGACGTGCGATCGCACGTCACAAGAGGACCCCACCCTAAGCCCTCCCCTTGCCAAGGGGAGGGGACCGGAGGTGGAGTTAGAGGTGGTTGAAGCGCGTTATGCACTCTTGGAGGCGATCGCGCAAGAAGAACCCCACCCTAACCCTCCCCTTGCCAAGGGGAGGGGACCGGATTAGTTTGTTATAATTGGCTGAGACAGCAACGATGCTGCTAGAAACTCGGTGTGTTTATTTGAGGAGAGTATCCCATGAGCGATCGCATTCCGTCGGAGTTCTTACAAATTATTGAAGATTTCCTCACTTTGCTAGAACAAGCCAAAACCCACCGTCCAAACTATCCCCAACTCTGGGAAAATCTCCCCACTTTAGAAACCCAATTGACTGCCGCCGAAGATAAAACCTTGAAACTGGCTAAAATTATTAAAACCTGGTGTAAAGAGTCTCAGATTACCTTCAACCCCGAAGAGTTGGCAACCATTCGCGCTAACATGATTCAAAAAGGGGATAAAATCCCGAAGCCAGCGGAGGGAGAACGACCGGAAAGGGTCTATAATAAAGCCTTTTCTGGTGGAACAGGTGAAACAGGCAAACCCTGACCCTGCTTAATCTTTTCCTCATCTTCAAGCGAGTGATTCATGAGCCAAACAATTGCCTCAATTTATGCCCCGAGTTTATATTGGTTTGCCTATCAATATCATCGAGGTTTGGTGACTTCCTCTGATGGGACTACCGCCAAAAATTTAAAGGGTATCAATCCCCAATGGGTGCGAAACAAATATGACAGAATTCTGAAAAACTTTAAGGTGGAGTTAGAGTTAGAAATTCGTCAAGATGAACCCGCCCAAGATTTTGATTTGCTCATGGGTCCGGATGATGAAAGAGCCATCGAAGTTTTTACCACTCCCCAGGATTTAGAAGGGTTTATTTATCCCCAATCTCTGCATGATAGTTATGCCCTAAATCTGAATATTTATCAACCTGAAAGTCAAGGAAAAAAGGAATATCAACTAGAAGGTTTAGCTGAATTTAACCCCAAAAATTGCTTTAAGCCTGAACCGGAATCCGCCTCAAGTTTAGGTCAAACTTTGCTGTTGAGTGGCTATTTAAACACAACTCCCCCAGAGGATATCCGAGATTTGGAACCTTTAGCTAAACAATGCTGGGTTGAGTTTTTTCACCTAAAAAATGGGCAAGCCTTACCGCCTCTTTATCGCGCTTATAACCTGTTGGGGGGATATCTCTACGAATATGGCAGTCCGAAGGCTGATTTAGTCAAAAATCCTTATGGTCATTTATTGATTTGGTTTTTATTTGAAGAATATCCGACTTTAACGCTGCAAAAGTGTTATTGGGAATTGCCGGAGTTATTCCTGTATTATCACAAAATTTCTAAGAGTTTTCAAGAGAGTCGGATTTATTATGATTGTGCCGATCGCCTAATCACAAACCATGAAACCGAATTCAATCTGGTGAGTCAAACCTATCTCAATCTTAAGAAAACATCCCCCCTCTCGGCCAGGGAACTCCAGATTTTGAAAACCCATTTAAAAAATCTGATCAAGACTTCCCTAACCTATACGAAACAACTGCGAAATCTGGAATATGCGCGCAATACTATCGCCATTAATAGTAAGAACTATCAAAGCAGTTTAGAACGGATGGAACAACAGGCGCAAAGAGGGATGGAAGGGTTGAGGTTGTTTCACGACAAAGAAGCGATCGCCTTTCAAGAACAAATCGGCGCTGATTTAAACTACTTTTATCCCGGGTCAAACCTGCTGAATCAAGGGATTGCCACGATTCGCGGTTTAGTGGAAATTGACCAAGCGGAACGCGATCGCCACCTAGAACAGCAAATCCAAACCGTTGGGACGGCGATCGCCTTCGGTGCCATTGTCGCCTCCACCTCCCCCTTACTTTTTGAACAATCCATGACATTTCCCTGGCAAGAACATGGCGATCGCATCCATCCCTTCATCCTTGCCGTATTACTCAGCATCGCCGCTGCTGTTGCTTTAGCTTCGGTAGTCGCGGGATTAATCCGGTGGAGGGGGAATCGGCAATAGCAGAGTTTTGGTACTCTGATGAGCATAATCTGTCGGGATAGTGATGATACATTATATCATATTTGCTCGATCAGCCAGAGTGACCTAACCCCCCAACCCCCTTCCCTGCAAGGGAAGGGGGAGAAGAGGAAGAAAGGATTTTTTAGGTTTATTCCACGGACTTGATATTAAAACATATCCGCCATCCAGGGATGTGGTCCCGAAAAGAGTTGGTTTGCTACAGATAAAGCACTAGGATTTCCTTGAAGATGACCGCTTAAATGGAGTTGATGAGGGGTAAAAAAGCCGGTATAAAGAGGCGCTAATCCCCGCACATCTAAGTGTAAGTCTCCCCGTCCTCCGGGAGTTACTTCTCCTCTGCCGTGGGATACGGTAAGGATGAATTTTCCATTATTTTCAGGCAAGATATTATCCTGTACTTCTAAATGTAATTCGGCTTCGATGCCGCTGGGATAACCCCGTTGTTGCAGGGATAAAGGGACATCGATGATGCGTAACATCCAGTGAGAGAATTCAGTAATTTGTCCGGTTTGTTCTGGCAGGGTTAACAAAAATGGATCAACGGGAGAACTCCGCCAAATGACGTTGGCAAATTGTGAGCGAAAATCGGCGATGAAGGTCCAGAGGCGGCGGATGGCAGCAGGAGTTAAGGCAACCCAATCGGCGATCGCAAGGGTTTGGGAGTTCCCTTCTCGGCGTTGACTATAGATAATATACCCTTGCCAGTCATCCGGTTCGCCGATTAAGTCGGCATAGAGGGTTTCTTCCGGGGTGGGTTTAAAGATGTTTTTCCAGATTCCGGGGTGGCGATCGAGATTGCCATTACAGGTAACTGCCTGTTGCTGATAAAGTGCTGCGATCGTTTCGGATAAGACTGGTTCGACGGGGTGCATTGTCAGGGTGCGATCGCGCATCCGAATGCTGTTGATGGGGAGTTGCCACTTACACAGACTTCCCGCCTGTTCATAGCCTACTTTTCGATAAAGAACCTGCGTCGCTGGATAGAGAACTGACAACGGAATGTGATTATTATAAATCTCTTGGAGGGTATGTCTGAGCAGTTCGTCTGCCACCCCAGTCCCGCGATGTTCGGGAGCAACTCCCACGGCAGCAATTCCCGCCATTGTAACGGGATTTCCACCCCACCATTGTGCCATCGGATACAGTCCTAATCCGCCAATGATTTGGTTGTCTTGCCAAATTGCTCGGTAGTTTTTGATACCAATGCGATCGCGAAACAGTTCCCACCCCGTAAAATTAAAGCTATGGCAAAGCATTAATCCGAGGTTTTCTGCCTCTTTTCCATTGGAAAGGGGTCCAAATTTACGCTGATGTTTCATTATAACTTTCGATTATAGATCACTTCAAATCAGTGATTCCATTATTGTCCGGATTCCAGCTAAAACCTCAACTGAGAATAAATCAAGAGGGGATTAAGTAGGGTTTACCGAACTCTCTGGCTGTTTGAATTTTTATTTGCAAGAAATAATATTAATAAAACCTAAATAGAATCAAGATAAAGGATTGCAGGACTAGCGTAAACTTCCGGTAATCTCCCGGCAGTGGCCCCTCCAAATCCTCAAGTTGAAATTTTAGCGGATCTCTT
>CAWGFK010000016.1:0-276563 GCA_963821735.1 uncultured cyanobacterium | reverse complement strand
AGGTCTGGCGTTCCTGAACTATCTATCGCTGAGTTCGGGGTAATTAAATAAATTATGAGAGTGTGATGCGATCGCGATCGTCACCTTACATTGCTGCTGTCTGTTCGGCTGGCCTAGTTATAGCCGGAGTGGGCCCTGGCGAAGTCGGAAGTCGAACGCAACCGTCAGCAAATTCGCACGGACGTCTTGTTCTAACTCAGTACCAAGCGAGCTAAACTCGAAAGCGCCTTAAACTCCCGACTGTTTATTACGCGGGGTCTGGTTGCCTACGTTTCCAACCATCCCAATGTTACCCCTCAACAATTTGAGCGCCTTGCTCAAGTCATGGTCTCTGAGCAAACCGGGATTTTGAATCTCCAGTTGGCTAAAGATAATATTATCAGTCATCTTTATCCGTTTGAGGGTCATGAAAGCGCCCTAGGTCTCAAACTCCTGGAACATCAGGGGCACTATTCGATTGTTCAGCAAACTATCGAGAGTAAAAGTACCCTCGTGGCGGTCCGACACCGTTAGTTCAGGGGGGCAAGGCATTAATTAGTCGCACTCCCATTTTTGTATCTTCCCGAATAGTCCCGGTGAGAGTGCTTATTGGGGTCTGGTGGCGATTATCATCGACCCGGAGGTTCTCTTCACCGATGCTAAACTCCTCCCCACAAACCCGGCGATCGCCACTCCTCCAGGACGCAAACCCACCCTCCCTCAATATCGCTTCCATACTCCCATTCCCGTCCAGTACGCCATTCGCGGCCAAGATGGCTTAGGGGCTAAGGGGCTGTATTTTTCGGAGATCCAGATTTGTTTAATCGTAACCCGGTTCTCCTAGATGTTTCCTTACCCAATGGATCCTGGCAAATGGCCGCCATCCCCTTGGCGGGATGGCCCGTGAGTAGACCCATTGGCTGGTTATACTCCCTAGGCGGCTTTTTAGCCTTCTCCTGTGGATTATCTACTTTTATTTGGGTCCGAAAACCTTGGGAAATGGAGTTGGCGGTGGAACGGGCCACCTCAGCCCTCCAGAAGAGTCAGGAACGGTATGCGATCGCCGTTGCCGGGGCCAATGATGGGATCTGGGACTGGGATTTGAACGCCCAAGAAATCTATTTTTCCCCCCGGTGGAAGTCGGCGATCGGTGCACCCCCACGAAATCGGGTCCAATCCCGATGAATGGTTCAGCCGCATTCACCCTGATGACTTGGAACGAGTCGAAGCCGATATTCAAGCCCACTTAAAAGGCCGTAGTCCTCACTTACAAACAGAATATCGGATCTTGCATAAAAATGGGTCTTACCTTTGGATGCTAGTTCGGGGGATGGCGGTTCGCGATGCTGAGGGCAATCCCTATCGGTTTGCCGGGTCCCAAACGGATATTACCGATCGCCGTCGGGCCGAGAGGCCCTGCGCGTCTCTCAGGAAAAGTTTTCTAAAGCCTTTCGCGCTTCTCCCGATGCGATCGCCATTACCACCCTAGAGGAAGGGCGTTATATTGAAGTGAACGATCGCTTCTTAGAAATGTCCGGGTTTGAATGGGCTGAAGTCATCGGCAACAACTCAACGGATTTGAATATTTGGGTCTATGAAGCGGAACAAAAAACCTGTATTGAGGAATTACAAACCTGTGGTCGAGTCATCGATCGTGAAATTCACTTTAGAATGAAAGCCGGGGAAATTCGAGTCGGATTATTCTGTGCTGAATCCATCGTTTAGAAGGGGTTCCCTGTGTCGTCTCCATCACCCGGGATATCACCGAGCGCAAACAGTATGAAGAAAAATTATATCATACCACTTCCGAACTCCAAGCCATTTTTAAAGCACTCCCGGATTTATACTTTAAACTCAATAACGATTCCACAATCTTAGATTATCAAGCAGGAAAAATCTCAGACTTTTACCGGCCTCCCGAACAATTCCTAGGGCGTAAAATCACTGAAGTCTTTCCCTCAAATGTCAGCAAAACCTTTATAGAAGCGCTGAATGAAGTTAAAACTAATCGCGATTTAGTTTATCGAGAATATGCCTTACGCCTGAACGATCGCCTCAAATATTTTGAAGCGCGACTGCTTCCCCTCCTGGAAAACCAAACCATCGTAATTGTCCGAGACATTACCAGTCGCAAACACGCGGAAATCATGCTATACGAGGCCAAAGAAGCTGCCGAAGCCGCCAACGAGGCAAAAAGTATGTTTTTGGCTAACATGAGCCATGAACTGCGAACTCCCCTGAATGCGATCGTCGGCTACAGTGAAATCCTCGAAGAAGAAGCCGAAGACGTCGGCATCCCCGATTTTATTCCCGACCTTAAAAAAATTCAGTTTGCCGGAAAGCATCTCTTGAGCCTGATTAATGATATTCTCGACCTCTCCAAAATTGAAGCCGGTAAAATGGATATTTACCTAGAAACCTTTGAGGTAACCCAGGTGATCGAGGCAGCAGTGGCGACTATTCATCCCTTAGTACAGAAAAACGGGAATCAGCTCCAGGTTAACACTCCCCCCAATCTGGGCCAAATGTATTCCGATTTAAACAAAGTTCGGCAAGTGCTATTAAACTTATTAAGCAACGCCGCTAAATTCACGGAAAATGGGACAATCACCTTAGAAGTGAGACTCTTTCCTGATCGCGTATTTCCCCCCAATCCTCCCCCGGACTGGATTGAATTTCAGGTGAGTGATACCGGAATTGGGATGACATCAGAGCAGATGGAGCAGATTTTTAATGCCTTTACTCAGGCTGACCCCAGTACCACCCGCAAGTATGGAGGAACCGGCTTGGGATTGGCGATTGGTCAGCGATTTTGTGAAATGATAGGAGGGGAAATCTCAGTTTCCAGCGAACTCGGCTCCGGATCGACTTTTACGGTCCGCCTGCCTTACCGCTTTCAATTTCCGGCCAACCTAATGGAGTAACCAAACTACTCAAAACCACTCACGAGTTCAGGCATTGTTTTGAAAAGTACCCAGTTGAAGGAGGGAAGGATGATCGGGTTTTACACCGAGTTCGAGTTACGAAAAGAAAATGGGCGTATAACCCTTACCCTGGCTAGTCTTAGCAAGGGACAGCCTCCAGTGACTCGATTCATCCTCAATCCGGTTGTCAGAAACCTATTGTACTCTTTAGCCCGCGCAGGCGGACTTCGTTCGGATAGCCCCACCCTTGAGGGTGCGGGTTTTTACAGACCTTTGACTTTAGTCCGCGCAGGCGGGCTTCGTTCGGATAGCCCCACCCTTGAGAGTGCGGGTTTTTACGCTGGGTCAGTATTCTCTGGGTCAGTATAGGGAGGACTGCGATCGTGCTTTATCCAGAACAAGACCACCTAACCCTTGATTCCACCTTGGCGGATTTACCGTCCCATGATTTTCAAGTCCCCGCCTCCACCCTCGGACAGGTTGTCAGCCAAGCCTTTCAAACTCACCCGGAGTTACCCGGCGTGATGATTATCTCCGAGGAACAACCCCTCGGCATCATTTCCCGTCGGAAATTTTTTGAATGGCTGAGTCGTCCCTACGGATTAGAAATTTATCTCAAACGTCCCATGTCCGTCCTGTGGAGTACGATCCAAGCGGTGGAAACCCAATCGGGCATCTATTCCCCGCCCCTGCATCTCCCCGCATCCTGTAAAATTCACGAAGCGGTTGATATTGCCCTAGCCCGTGACCCCTAGCAAGCTTACGAACCGATCGCCCTAGTCCTCCCCGATGGACAAGTGCGATTTTTAGACTTGCATATTCTCTTAGTCGCACATTCTCGCCTCTTCCAACTGGCGAATCAAACCATTGAAGAAAAAAAAGATGCGGCGATCGCTGCCAACCGCGCTAAAAGTCAATTTTTAGCCAACATGAGTCATGAACTACGGACCCCGCTCAATGCCATCCTCGGTTACAGTGAAATGTTACAAGAAGATGCCGAAGACATGGGTCAAGAAGACTTGAGCTTGGATTTGCAAAAAATTCACGGCGCTGGAAAGCATTTACTCGGGATTATCAACGATATCCTCGACCTATCTAAAATTGAAGCAGGTCGCATGGAACTATACTTAGAACCCTTCGATATTGAATCCACCCTCCAGGAAGTGGTGAATACCATCGAACCCCTAATCGAAAAAAATACCAATCAGATGGCGGTCCGATTTGCGCCGGAACTCGGCTCAATGTGGGCTGATTTAACCAAAGTTAGACAAAATTTATTTAACCTCCTCTCCAATGCGGCCAAATTTACAGAAAATGGCACAATTTCCCTGGAAGTTACCCGCTCCCTAACCCTCAACCCCAAGATTCTGCCCATGCGGTCCTCTGTGCAGTCTTAGCACAACCGCCAGAAGCTGGCTATTTAAAACCGGGAATTCCTCACTCTGAATCCGATTGGATTTGTTTTAAAATCCAGGATACGGGAATTGGGATGACACCGGAGCAAATCAATCGGTTATTTGAGGCATTTACTCAAGCGGATGCCTCCACCACCCGCAAGTATGGCGGGACGGGTCTGGGGTTGGCGATCGCCAAGCGATTCTGTGAGATGATGGGGGGTGATATTACCGTCACCAGTCGCGAAGGAGAAGGGTCTACCTTTACCATGCTCCTCCCCGCACAAGTGAAAACCCTCCCCAACCTAGAACAGGACTCCCCCTCCCAGGCCGACTTAGATGCACTCCCAGAGAGTGGAAAAACGGTTTTGGTGATTGATGATGACCCTACGGTGCATGAACTGATGCATCGGTTTTTGAGCAAAGAAGGCTGGGGGGTGGCAGTCGCCTCCTCGGGCGATTGGGGATTAGAACTCGCCAAGGAACTGCACCCCGATGCGATTACCCTCGATGTGATGATGCCGCATCAAGATGGCTGGTCCGTGCTGTGCGCCCTCAAAGCAGACCCGGAACTCGCCGATATCCCCACCATTGTCCTCACAATGATGGATAATAAGCCAATGGGAATGGCTCTAGGCGCGTCAGATTACATGACTAAACCGATCGATCGCCATCGCTTAATCGCACTATTGCAGAAGTATCAGCAACGCCAATCAGACTCCTCCCCAGACCAAAGTCCGGTAGAATCAATTCTGATTGTGGAGGATGATCCAGCCACTCGGGAACTCCTCAAGCGCGTCCTGGAGAACCACGGCTGGAAAACCTTTGTGGCAGAGAATGGTCGTCGAGGTTTAGAGGCGATCGCCGCTCATCCCCCAGATTTGATTTTACTGGATTTAATGATGCCAGAAATGGATGGATTTGAATTTTTAAATGCGTTAAAACAATATCCCCAATGGCGATCGATCCCCGTCGTCGTCATGACTGCCAAAGATATTACGCCCCAAGAGTATCTACAACTCAAAGGCTCAGTCCAAACCATCCTCCAGAAACAAGGCTTAAGTTTCGAGCGCCTCTGCACCGAAATTCGCACCATGATCGCCGAAGCTTGCCAGCGTCAAAAAGTCGGATGAAACCCTCACTTTCAGGGAACCCTTCCTCCCTTAGGCTATCGTGTAAAAATAAGCTGTGCAAATTTTATCTGGAATCCTCTATGGATAACGCTTCTAGGTAAATAATTGGTCAAGTTATTCTTACATGACTCCTTAGAACAGTATTTTTTTTACCTCCGGTCCCCTCCCCTTGGCAAGGGGAGGGCTGTCTCATTCTAAAATTTTCCTTGCACCGTAAGCGTAACAGCCAAAGGTTTTCGGCCCTATTTCCTACTTTTAGGTTAAAAATTAGGAAATAAAGTTGTATCCTCTGCCAGATAAAGCTTACGAACAAGCAAAAAAGCAATTTTGCCTTGAGAATGAAACAGCCCTACCTTGGCAAGGGGATGCTTAGGGTGGGGTCCACACGCACGTGCAAGCTCACCTCACGAGGAGAAATTGACATTGAATACATATCATCATGCAAAAGTCAAGAGTGGAATTGCGGAAAAAGGTGATCGTGGTCACACCACTCCAACCTAAAGTAGGTTAGATTCCCCTGATGTACATAAGATACGTTGATTACCCAAAAATCTCACAGAAAAATCAAACAATGAAAGCTCAAACCCCTATTCCCCAAGAAAAATTAGAGCCAGTTGGTGCGGTTTGCCACCGACAACTGGCGATCATCGATTCAGGCGTTGCCAACTACCATATCCTCGCCACCGGAGTCCACCCTAACCTTGAAGTAGCGATCCTTGAACCCGAAACAGATGGGATTGAGCAAATTACCAAACTCCTGGCAGAAAAATCAGTTGAGAGTAAAATCACCGCCGTCCACCTGATTTCTCACGGGCCCCCGGAACCCTCTACCTAGACAACAGCACCCTAGAACTGAACAACATCTCCCGATATCGTCCCCAACTGATGCAGTGGGGCATCACCCATCTGTACCTCTATGGATGTCAAGTTGCCGCCGGTGACGCTGGAGCCGAATTCCTGCAACAGCTACACCACATCAGCAAAGCGAATATCGCCGCCAGCACCACCGTCACTGGAAACCGGGACTTAGGCGGTAACTGGAAATTGGAAAGCAGCATCGGCAACATCCCTCCAGACAACCCCCTCTCGCCAGAGACACTCACCACCTACCCAGGGCGACTTGATCCGGTGGTTCTGGTACAAGATATCGTTCCCGGTATTTTGGTAGCTCATCGCCCAGCGAATTAACCGTCTTCAACAACAAACTGTATTTCACAGCTTCCGACGGCACCCACGGGGAAGAGTTGTGGCAATATGATGGCACCACTGCCTCCCTGGTACAAGATATCCTTCCCGGTAGTAATGGCTCATCGCCCAGCGAATTAACCGTCTTCAACAACAAACTATATTTCCAAGCTAGAGAAGGCATCTACGGGGAAGAGTTGTGGCAATATGATGGCACCACTGCCTCCTTGGTACAAGATATCCGTCCCGGTAGTAATGGCTCATCGCCGAGCGAATTAACCGTCTTCAACAACACACTGTATTTCCAAGCTCAAGACGGCATCCACGGGCCAGAGTTGTGGCAATATGATGGCACCACCGCCTCCCTGGTAAAAAATATCAATCCCGGTGTTGTTGGCTCAGTGCCCAACAACTTAACCGTTTTCAACGACAAACTGTATTTCACAGCTAACAACAGCACCAATGGGGCAGAGTTGTGGCAATATGATGGCACCACTGCCTCCCTGGTAAAAGATATTGCCTCATCGCCCAGTGACTTCACCATCTTCAACGACAAACTAGACTCGTCCGAAAATTATAAATCCTTATGGAAAGGGAGTTTCAGCCTTTTGACCCGGCGTAATCTTCAATAGGGTTAAGAACGAAAACACAAGGCTTGTAGCTAGGTTACTAGGCTATTTGATTAAAATGATTCTCCTTTGTTGCCAGTCGAGACTTTAAATTGGCTCTAGGGGTACTCCATTTTTTAACGTTAGTAAATCTACCGAACCTAGTCGAACTCTAACTAATCCACAAACCGCGAGAATTACCTGTTCATATTGATGCCTAACCAATCTAAACCTTTCCGCAGCTACTCGAAAAATTTTAATCTTTCCTATCAAATGCTCAACCCCTATTCTCTGAGTCGATATTTTTTTGTTTTCTTGTTTCTGTTCTTCGGTTAGTTCTCCGTTTTTGGGCTTTTTTTGAGGTGTAACAATGGCTGGTTCTCCAAGGTAAGCTTTATCTCCTAAAAATTTTTGATGGTTGTTGAATTTTGGAAGGCTTTGTCGAAACAAACTAATATCACTTGTTTTTCCTAACTCTCCAACTGTTACATCCACAATATCTTGACCACCGGGCAAAACAATAAATTGGTTTTTTAGCGTATGCATTTTTTTCTTTCCTGAATACAACTTTTTTTGTTCTTCATAGTCTACAGGTCTTGCAGTACGCTGCTCAGAGCTATCTACGATTAGTAAATGTTCGGTCAATTTTTGCTGAAGTTTTTCATAAGCTTGTTCGTTATCCTCCGCTTCTTCCATTTGCGAAGCTGGTAAAATCTCTCTATAGCGGTTCCCGGACTCATGAGGTACAATACATAGGAGAACTGACTCATCTTAACCATCCGAATCTATCATGAAACCCTACTCTCTAGACTTTCGGCAAAAAATCGTACAAATCTATGAGGAAGAAAAATTATCAATGCGAAAAATAGCTGCCCGATTTGGGGTTGCTAAAAGTTTTGTGCAAAAAATACTCAAGCAATATAAAGAAACGGGTGATTTGGCCCCTAAACCTCAAGGGGGAAATACTGATCCTAAACTCGGAAGTCAAGAAATAGTAATTTTGATAGAACTCATTGAAAATAATAATGATGCTACTTTGCAAGAGCTTTGTGATTTGCTTGAAGAAAAAACAGGGATAAAAGTCAGTACATCCACTTTAGATAGAGTCAGTAAAAAGCTCAACTACACGGTTAAAAAAAAGACTCTTTATGCCGAAGAAAAATATAAAGAAGAAGTTCAAAAAAAACGAGTAGAGTTTTGGGAGAAAATTCGAGACGTTCCTTATGAAGACTTGATTTTCATAGATGAATCCGGAGTAGACCTAGCCTTAATTAGAACCCAAGCCAGAGCTATTAAAGGGCAAAGAGCTAGAGGCCCAAAGCCACAAAAAAGAGGAAAACGAGTATCTTTGTTGAGTGCTTTATCGCTCGAAAAGCTGGTAACTTCAACCAACATATATGGAACAACAAATCAAATTACATTTGAAGCCTTTATTGTAACAAAGCTTGTTCCTAATTTATGGAAAAATGCTTGTGTAGTCATGGATAATGCCAGCATTCACAAGAGCCAAATAGTTGAAGAAGCTATCCAAGAAGCGGGAGCAAAACTTATCTATCTCTCTCCTTATTCTCCGGAATTTTCTCCCATTGAAAATTTTTGGTCAAAAGTTAAAGAGATTCTCAAAAAATTTCAAGCGAGAACCTATGAAGATTTAGTTATTGGGATTACCGAAGCAATGCGGCAAGTCACTCAACAAGATATTCGCAATTGGTTTGCTCATTGTTGCTACTGTACCTCATGAGTCCGGGAACCGCTATAATGATTTTTATCCAATAATGAAAAGCGTCATTAGCGTTAGTTTTAGAAATATAAAATAACAAACCTAGAACTTCAAATATGGGTTTTTGTCTTAAATAAACCAAACAAAGACAGACTCCTTCCTCTACTGTCATTTCAGCTTTACGTCCAGCTCCCTTGGCATTGATTCTAATTTTTTGGGCTTCCAGTTCTATTTGTTTTTCAATATGTCGTTGTTTTGCCAGTTCTACTAACGCTAAAAACTGGTCATATTCGATTCCGATTAGACGCTTGGATTCTTTGGGATATTCTTGAATACGCTTCAGGGGGCTAGTCATGGTTAAATCTTACTAAAATCTTTATTTTTATTTCATTATAGCATAAAATTTATATTAAGGAGAGGTCTACTGTATTTCCAAGCAGACGACAGCATCCACGGGAAAGAGTTGTGGCAATATGATGGCACTACTGACTCCCTGGTACAAGATATCCGTCCCGGTGTTGATGACTCATCGCCCAGCGAATTAACCGTCTTCAACAACAAACTGTATTTCGCAGCTACTCGCGACAGGAACCTTATCGGAAGAGAGTTGTGGCAATATGATGGCACCACCGCCTCCCTGGTACAAGATATCCGTCCCGATAATAGTAATGGCTCATCGCCCAGCGACTTAACCGTCTTCAACAACAAACTGTATTTCACAGCTAACGACGGCATCCACGGGCCAGAGTTGTGGGAATATGATGGCACTACTGCCTCCCTGGTACACGATCTCCGTCCCGGTTTTAATGGCGCAGGACCCAGCGGCTTAACCGTCTTCAACAACAAACTGTATTTCGCAGCTTTTGAAGACATCAGCTACGCAAAAGAGTTGTACGTTCTCAACGCCCCCACCACCAGCGCTGAAACCGATACCGACACCAACATTGTAGAACCCCTACCCCGGATTGCCGGTGTTAGCATTACTCCCGCCAATAACTACGGAATTGGACAAGAACTCGAATTTATCGTCACCTTCTCACAAGCGGTGACTATCTCCGGTGACGTCTTCTTGCCCATTACCCTGGATACAGGGAGTGGGGTGAATGCCACTTTGGTGGGTACAGGGGAATCTGCTACCACCCACACCTTCCGTTACACCATTGCCCCGGGGGATGAAGACCTAGACGGGATAAAAATAGGCCCAGAACTGCTCACAACAGATGGAGCTACTATTGTCAATAGTAATGGCATCAGTGCAGCAATTCTCATTATGGCAAAAACTGTTCAAGTGCCCTTGAGAGCTGTATGGTAATGATATCTGCAAAACCCAAGAGAGCCAGAGCCATTGAAAAAGCCAGGTTGGTTTGACACTGTAGTGAGTTCTTTTCGCGAGCGCTTGTCATCGCTACCAGACAAGCGTCGAGGTAAAAATACCCGCTATGGAATGGAGGATGCAGCTTTGAGCGCCTTTGGGGTGTTCTTCACCCAAACCCCATCTTTCCTGGCTTATCAGCGCAAGATGGTAGACAATAAGGGTCGAAGCAATGCTCAAAGCCTGTTTGGAGTCCATCAGATTCCGAGCGACAACCACATCCGGGACTTGCTCGACGGGGTTGCGCCCTCTAATGTGTTTCCCGTATTCGAGGAAATCTTACAGATATTGGACGAACAGGGTCAGTTGAGGGACTTCCGGTCTGTTTCTGACACCCTGTTGGTTGCTATGGATGGGACGGAATACTTCAGTTCAACTCAAATCCACTGTCCTGCCTGCTCGACACGCACCTTGAGATCAGGAGAGATTCAATACGTACATAGCGTAGTCACTCCAGTCATTGTCTGTCCGGGGCAGACGCAGGTGATTCCGTTAGTCCCTGAGTTTGTCCGCCCCCAAGACGGTCATGACAAACAAGACTGTGAAAACGCTGCGGCGAAGCGGTGGTTGAACCAGCATGGTCCGCGCTTGAGTCGATTGAAGGTAACGGTGTTAGGCGATGACTTGTACTGCCACCAACCCCTGTGTCAGCTCCTGTTAGACCACCAGTTGGACTTTATCTTGGTCTGTCGCCCTGACTCCCACACCACTCTTTATGACCATCTTGAGGGGATTGACCTACCAACGGTCATCCGCAAACGGTGGACAGGAAAAGTTGAGGAAACCTGGACTTACCGATATCTCAATGACGTGCCCCTCAAAGACGGGGCGGATGCGCTGTTGGTGAACTGGTGTGAGGTAACTGTTAGCCGTCCTGACCAAAGGGTGATTTACCACAACGCCTTTGTCACCCGCTACACCCTGAGTGATAAGAACTTGGCCTCCATTGTTAAAGCTGGCCGCACTCGTTGGAAGGTTGAGAACGAGAATAACAATACCCTCAAAACCAAAGGCTACCATCTTGAACACAACTTTGGGCATGGCAAAGAGCATCTGGCTGCCTTGTTGGCGACTCTGAATATCTTGTCCCTACTCTTTCATACCCTGCTTGATCGGCTCGACGAGAAATATAAACGGCTGCGAGCCCATCTGCCGACCCGCAAAACCTTTTTCGAGGATTTGCGCGCTTTAACCCGCTATATGTATTTCGATAATTGGGATCACCTGCTCACCTTCATGCTCCAGGGACTTGAGCTAGAGATTCCCCTCAATAGCAGTTAAATTTCCAAAATGAGAATTGCTGGCATCAGTGCCGTATTAACACTCAACAACGTCGGCGATACCACAACCCTATTAGTTGATGGCATACCACCCAATGCACCTCAAATCACCCCGGCTGATATCACCAACGGTGTCATTGAAGGAACTGCCGAACCGGGAAGTACAGTAGAAGTCTTCCGAGACGGTAACTCTATCGGTACAGCCACTGCTGATGCTCAAGGGAACTGGACATTTACCCCAGAAACCCTCTTACCTGAAGGTGAGTATAATTTTACAGCCACTGCCACTGATGCCGCAGGGAATGTCTCTGTGGCTTCTACCCGGGTTACCTTAACTGTAGATACCAGCAGTGATGACTCAGGAACCGATGACTCCGGAACTGATGACCCAGTAATACGGAATCCGGTTTGTAAAGGTCTACAACAAATCATCAATAGGTCAACCAATGATAATTGGTCAAAGCTTTAATTTCGGTTTGCATATTTTCTTGGAGAAAGCGGCAGCGTTCAACTAAGACTTTTTCTAGGTCATCTAAGGTTTTAAAATAAGTATTAACTAAGGGTTCATCTATCAATTTCAATAACCGCTCTGCTGGTTGTAGTTCCGGAGAATAGGGCGGAAGATTTTCAATTTTTACCCCTAAAGGTAGCGAAACTTTCTTGCTTCTATGCCATCCGGCGTTATCCTCGACAATTAAAATAATTTTATCTTCACCCGCTCCAACGTCTTTGGCAAAAGTTTCAAAAACTAAATTTAACCATTGAACGTTTACTCGCGGAATTAAATAACTGTGAATTCCTCCAGTTTTGGGGTTAACAAATCCATAAACATATAACCACTCATATCTATGATGAACAATCGCTGTAGGTCTTTCCCAAACGGGGGCCCAGACTTTCGCCAAAATCGGTTTTAACCCAACGCGATGTTCATCAAAAAACCAAACCTCTACTTCAGCATTGGGATTTTCTTCTTGAATAAGCTGAACTTTTTTAGGAAAGCTTTCCTTAAATTCTTGTTGCTGAATTGGGCAACCTTCTCGATGTTTAGGTCTCGGTCTTTGCCATGAGTATCCTAACTTTTTTAAGTAGTCCCATCCTCTAAAATCATAGATTTTACTACGTCCGGTTTCTTGTTCCATCCATCGAGCGACTTTAGGTCCTGTCCAAATTCCTCCATCTACAGGCTTCTGTTTTATAACTTTTTTTAATCGCTCTAATTGCTGTGAATTTAATATAGATTTTTTACCTCCTTTATGGTTTATGGGAGTTTTAGGGCGAGCATTTTTAAGTGAATCTATCCCCAAAACATTATATTTCTTGACAACTCGGCGGGCATAGTCATAATTGAGGCCCACAACTGCGGCGGCAGCCTTCACCGTCCACCCCGAAGCGACTTTCCAGAGTAGATGACAACGCCGCGCTTCTACTGGATCCTTAGAAGAGCGGTATCGCGCTTTCAGGTCCCCTGGACTTAAATGAGGCTTTAATTCAACTTTTCTGGGCATGGCTATTTTTCTGAGATTTTTTCAGATATTATAACATACCTTGAGCAACCGTATATGGTATAACGGGTGACTCCGGGACTGATGACCTGGGAACCGATGACTCTGGAACTGATGACTCCGGAACCGATGACCCAGAAACTGATGACTCCGGAACTGATGATTCAGGAACCGATGACTCCGGGACTGATGACCCAGAACTGATGACTCCGGAACTGATGACTCGGGAACCGATGACCCGGGAATTGGCGGTGAAAGCAGTCCCTTGCTCATTCAAATCTTCGGACCCATCGGACCGGCTTATTTTAATCAGTTGCTAGTCAATAATCCCGTCAGCACTCCCCAAGTCGATGTAGCCTCGATTCTGGCTGATGTTCCAGACATTTCCAACTTCTCCATTACCCTTCCCACGTTACCCACGTTGGAAATCACCTTGAATAACACCCCCGGAAACCCCGTGGTGATTGGCACTCCGGAACCGGATTCTATCACGGGAACCAACGAGGCTGAATTTATCCAAGGATTAAGTAGCAACGACCAAATCTTTGGTCTGGAAGGCAATGATATCCTTCATGGCAATCAAGGAGATGATTTCATTGATGCCGGTCCCGGAGATGACTTAGTGCATGGGGGACAAGGAAATGATTATATTGTTGCTAATTCAGGCAATAATGAAATCTATGGGGATGTAGGAGATGATACCCTAGTGGGCGGTCCCGGCAATGATTTTATGAATGGGAATCAAGGCAATGATCTCCTATTTGCGGTAGCCGGAGATAATATCCTCCACGGCGGACAAGGAGAAGATACCCTAGTCGGTGGCACCGGCAATGATGTGCTATTTGGCGATTTAGGGAATGATTTAATTTATGCCGGGTCCGGCAATAATTTCCTCTATGGCAATCAAGGGAATGATACCCTGACGGGTGGAGATGGAGATGATGTTCTCTATGGCGGCAAAGATGATGATTTGCTCATCGGTGGCGCGGGAAATGACTGGCTATTTGGCGATTTAGGGAATGATGTCTCTCATCGGTGGATTAGGAAATGACCGCTTTGTAATTCGCCCCGGTGCCGGAGTTGATTTCATTGTTGACTTCACTGATGGAGAGGATTTAATTGGGTTAGCACAAGGTTTAACCTATAATAACCTCACTCTCACCCAAGGCAGCAACGGCGCGGTGATTTCTGTTGGAAATGAGGTCTTAGCCATTCTGAATGGAGTGGATATAGCAGTCCTTGACCAGCAGGATTTCTTTGAAGTGGTTTAGGTTGCTTCTGGGTAGCCCTGTCAAGGTGTGTAGATTGTAGGGGCGCAATGCTTGCGCCCTCCGGAGGGCGCAAGCATTGCGCCCCTACAAGAACTAACGATTTTTCGTCATGAAATTTACCACCTTGACAGGGCTAGTTGCTTCTGAGTTGTAGGTAGTCCCTCCCCTGACCCCTAAACCTAAGACACCAACAGAAACCGGAGTTTTTTAAAAGAACTCGGGTTTTTGTCATTCAGGCGCGGCCAAAAAAGAAAGGTGAGGGGGATTGCAATTCTTGACTTGATGTACTATTATATTCATAATGGGAATATTGACTCTAATAATATTTTGGCAAAGCCTCCCATTATAAATATAAATTTATCAAAGTCAACCCCGCTTGTCAACAGATTTGCCTCCTTTTTTAGCACAAAATCTGAATCTCCGTGAAAATCAGTGAAATCCGTGGTTAAAAATCATCAGGATAAATTCAAATGATTTCAGAACCAATTATTTTAAACCTCAAAACCGTCAACCTCAGCGACGACCAATTTTATCAACTCTGCCAAATCAATGAAAATTGGCGACTGGAAGAAACCGCCCAAGGAGAATTACTCATCATGCCACCAGTGGGAGGAATCAGCGGTATTCGAGAGTCTGATTTGAATGCCAATGTTGTAATTTGGAACTGGCAAACTCAACTGGGAAAAGTATTCAGTTCATCCACAATGTTCATCTTACCCCAGGGAGGTAAAAGGTCCCCGGATGTTGCTTGGGTGGAGAATGCTCGCTGGGAATCTCTTACCCAGGAACAACAGGAAAAATTTGTCCCGCTTTGTCCTGATTTTGTCATAGAACTGAGGTCTCGGACTGACCCTTTAAAACAACTTCAAGACAAAATGCAGGAATATCTCAACAGTGGCTTAAAATTAGGCTGGCTGATTAATCCGCAAACGCAACAAGTCGAAATTTATCGCCCCAGTCAACCTGTAGAAACCGTCCAACTTCCCACCCGCTTATCCGGAGAAAATATCTTACCGGGATTCACCTTAGACTTGCCAATATTTTAATGGTATCTGTGTCTCCGTGAAAATCTGTGAAATCAGTGGTTACCTCCATCCCCAATCATCAAAAAAAAGATGCCTCCCAGCAACAGGAGACATCTAAGCTCAACTCAACCGAACAAAAACTCGATTAGCTGGCAACATATTCATTCATATCGGCTTTGCGCTTGCGGAGTTTAGTGAGAGCTTCCCGTTCGATTTGGCGGACGCGCTCACGACTAATATTGAGCCGATCGCCTATCTTAGAAAGGGTCATCGCCTGTCCATCTTCCAACCCAAACCGTAAAGCAATCACCTCACGCTGCTGAGTGGTTAACTCCGACATCAATTTTTCTAAATCCGCTCGCATCGCCGAATGGGTAGCAAAATCTTCCGGAGAGGGTCCGGTATCTTCCAACAACTCACTCAGTTCTGTATCATGATTATCCCCCACCCGCAAATCCAGGGAAAGAGGATGTCTCGCGCGTTCCATATACTCGCGAATTTGCTTGGGAGTGAGTTCCAACTCTGCCGCTAACTCGCCAATGGTGGCAGTGCGTCCCAGTTGCTGAGATAATTCCCGAGATGCTTTCTTAATTTTGTTAAGTTTTTCAGTAATGTGAATGGGGAGACGAATCGTGCGGCCCTTTTCTGCGATCGCCCGAGTAATCGCCTGACGGATCCACCAATAGGCATAAGTGGAAAATCGGTAACCTTTCGTGGGGTCAAATTTCTCCACCCCGCGCTGCATTCCGATGGTTCCTTCTTGGATTAAGTCGAGTAAATCGACATTGCGTTTAATATACTTTTTGGCAACAGACACCACCAGTCGCAAATTAGCTTCCACCATCTTGCGCTTGGCAGTTTCACCTTGTTCGATCGCCTGTTGCAACTCCACTAAGGACAACCCTGCTGCTTGAGACCATTCTATATCCGTCGGCTCATGACCGAACTGTTCGGTGAGGGTCTCTTTCATCTCATGCAACAGGCTCAATTGCTGAACCTGCTTACCCAATATAATCTCCTGCTCGTGAGTCAGCAGGGGAACTCGGCCAATTTCTCGCAGGTAAGTGCGAACTAAGTCTGTAGAAGTTTGAGCAGTCTTCATGGCGCTTCTTCACTCAATGGGTAACGTTCGTTTTCGTGGCTTGTATCCTTGACTCTCAATCTGATGAGAGCCCGTTCGCCTAGCCTACCGGAGGCATCTCGCACCGGGGTGACCTCCAGGGGATCTTGATGGGGATAGCCACATCTGATGCAATCAGGGATGATTCGGGAATGCCGGTCTACCCCTGAATTGCTATTTGCTTACTTCTGACGGCTTGGAACCCGAACCGGAACCCGTTCTAGCTGGGATTGGCAAGACAAGGCGATCGCTGTTCTGTATGAATACAGGATTCCCAAAATCATGGCTGTAAGTACGAATGTCGGGGTTGTCATAAAATTTCTTAAATTTCTAAGGTCGTATGTGAAAAATTGTAACATTTCTTAACGAAATGTCTAGTCCTGACGCGCAGATTCTGAAATTTAGTCTCCGAAGGCCCATCCAGCCCTCAGTTATATAGAGATTACCCAGGAAATAATTTTCAGAATGCATCCTGGAAAACAAAATGAAGAAAATATGGAGAAAATTTCTGATTTTTATACCCAGGTTTTCCCATAATCCGGAATCCGGTTGGTAAAGGGTCTTTATAGACCCGCAGGCTGTTCGCGTAGCGTTCCGTCAGGAAAGCCCGGAGGCGGCTACACGAACGAAGCGGTGCCTGCGCGGGCTCAAATCAAAACCCAAAACCCGCAGGCTGAAGCCTGGGGGTCTATAAAGACTAGCCCTGTCAAGGTGTATTTGTAGGGGCGTATTGCATACGCCCTCTCATGTATGCAATGCGCCCCTACAAGAAACCCGGATGCGGAGGGATTCCATTAACGGATATTGAGGGCGTATGCAATACGCCCCTACAAGAAACCCGGATGCGGAGGGATTCAATTGACGGATATTGAGGGCGTATGCAATACGCCCCTACAAGAAACCCGGATGAGGCGGGATTCAATTAACGGATATTGAGGGCGTATGCAATGCGCCCCTACAAGAAACCCGGATGCGGAGGGATTCAATTTACCACCTTGAGGGTTTGGAGACCAAACCCCTACAAATACACCTTGAGGGTTTGGTCTCCAAACCCCTACAAATACACCTTGACAGGGCTAGTCTATAAAGACCCTTTACCAACCGGATTTGGTATTATACTCTTTAGCCCGCGCAGGCACCGCTTCGTTCGTGTAGCCTCCGGGCTTTCCTGACGGAACGCTACGCGAACAGCCTGTGGGTCTTTTATTACCCCAAAAAAAGGGGCGAACTATCCAGAAAAAAGGATAGTTCGCCCCTAGAGACCATCCTGGAGACTGCACCGAGGGTCACTCCTCCACCCCAGTGCAGTCGCTTATTTAAAGCATTAATTGAGATAATCCTGAATCGCCTTCACCTCCAACGGTTCACCCTTGAGGGCGCGAATGGCGGCTACCGTTGCCTTGGCACCGGCGATCGTGGTAATAATCGGCAGTTGATAGTCCAAAGCCATGCGGCGAATCATTCGGGCATCAGTTTGGGACTCTTCCCCAGTCGGAGTATTGATAATAAACTGGATTTGCTCATTTTTAATCCAGTCAATCACATGGGGACGACCTTCATGGACCTTGTAGACCAGTTCTACATTCTCCAGACCCTGTTCTTGAAGCACCTTGCGGGTGCCATCGGTGGCAATCACCTTAAAGCCCAAATCCATGAACTCCTGAATCACCGGCACCACCAGAGGTTTATCGCGATCGTTCATCGAGACAAACACCGTTCCCTGAAGGGCCAAGCGGACGCCAGCGCCCAATTCAGCTTTGGCAAACGCCTTACCAAAATCGGTGTCAATCCCCATGACTTCCCCAGTCGATCGCATTTCTGGACCTAACAGGGTATCGCTACCGGGGAACTTGTTAAACGGCAGAACCACCTCTTTCACCGCAATATGTTCGGGAATCTTCTCTTCGGTAAACTTGAGAGATTCTAAGGTTTTGCCGGACATAATCAAAGAAGCCATTTTCGCTAACGGAATCCCGATCGCCTTGGAGACAAACGGCACCGTCCGCGAGGCGCGCGGATTGGCTTCTAAGATATAAACCTGTTCCCCTTGCACTGCATACTGAATATTCATCAACCCGATGACTTTCAGTTTTTGGGCCAATTTAACGGTCCATTCCCGAATCGTGGCTAAGGCTGCTGGTTTCAAGGAGATATAAGGAATCGAACAGGCGGAGTCACCGGAGTGAATCCCAGCTTGTTCGATATGTTCCATGATGCCGCCAATCACCACTTGTCCCGTGGCATCGGCGAGAGCATCTACGTCCACCTCGACTGCATTCTCTAGGAATTTATCAATCAAAATGGGGCGATCGGGTTCGACTTCCACGGCAAACTTCATATACCGTTCCAAGTCTGCATCGGAATAGACGATTTCCATCGCCCGTCCCCCAGCACGTAGGAAGGACGCACCACCACGGGATACCCCACTTTTTGGGCGATCGCCAAGGCATCTTCATAACTACGCGCAATCCCATTCGCCGGTTGTTTGATGTCCAATTCCCAGAGAATCTTCTCAAACCGTTCCCGATCTTCAGCAATGTCAATCGAGTCAGGAGAGGTTCCCCAAATTTTGGTGGTGACTTCTTTGGGTAGGACGCGACTGGGCCCTTGAGCCATGAGTGCTTCATACAAGGGAATTGCCAATTTCAGCGGCGTTTGTCCGCCAAACTGAATGATCACCCCTTCCGGATTTTCTGCCTCGATGATATTGAGGACATCTTCTTTGGTGAGGGGTTCAAAATAGAGGCGATCGCTGGTGTCGTAATCGGTGGAAACCGTTTCTGGGTTGGAGTTGACCATAATGGTCTCGCATCCTTCTTCCCGCAATGCATAAGAGGCATGACAGCAGCAATAGTCAAATTCAATCCCCTGTCCAATCCGGTTGGGGCCACCCCCTAAAATCATCACTTTGCGTTTATTGGAAACGGTCTGTTCTGATTCTTCTTCGTAGGTGGAATAGTAATAGGGAGTGAGCGCTTCAAATTCTGCGGCACAGGTATCGACCAATTTGTACACCGGCTTGACCCCTAAGCCGACGCGGTAGGACCGTACTTGGTCCTCGTGGGTTTTGGTGGCAAAAGCAATTTGCCGATCGCTGAATCCTTGACGCTTGACTGCATAGAGTTGCTCTTTTGTCAAGTCTTGAAGCTGCGATCGCTTGAGGAATTTTTCCGTTTCCAGGAGTTCTTGGAATTTATCCAGGAACCAGGGGTCGATGGCGGTGAGTTCGTAGATTTCCTCCACCGTCATTCCCATGAGCATGGCATGACGAACGGTAAAAATGCGATCGGGATTCGGGGTGCGGAGTCCGGCGCGAATTTGTTCTAAACTCGGGAGCATTTCTTGGCGATCGCATCCCCAACCGGAACGCCCGGTTTCCATTGAGCGCATTGCTTTTTGGAACGATTCATTAAAGGTCCGCCCGATCGCCATTGCTTCACCCACGGACTTCATCTGAGTCGTCAGAGTCGGTTCCGAACCCGAGAATTTCTCAAAGGCAAAGCGAGGAATCTTCGTCACCACATAGTCAATGGTGGGTTCAAAACTCGCTGGAGTCTTGCGGGTAATATCATTGGGAATTTCATCCAGGGTATAACCCACGGCCAATTTAGCCGCAAACTTGGCGATCGCAAATCCCGTTGCTTTGGATGCCAACGCCGAGGATCGAGACACCCGAGGGTTCATCTCAATCACAATCAAATCCCCATTCACCGGATTGATGGCAAACTGAATATTCGAGCCGCCGGTTTCCACCCCAATCTCGCGGATGATGGCGATCGAGGCATCCCGCAGGCGTTGATATTCTTTATCCGTCAGGGTTTGTGCCGGTGCGACGGTAATCGAGTCTCCGGTGTGAATCCCCATCGGGTCAATATTTTCAATCGAGCAGATAATCACCACGTTATCTGCTAAATCTCGCATGACTTCTAGTTCATATTCTTTCCAACCGAGCAGAGACTGCTCAATCAGAATCTGAGAGACAGGGGAGGCATCAATCCCGCCTGCCGCCATCGTTTCAAATTCTTTTTGGTTGTAGGCGATGCCACCGCCGGTTCCCCCGAGGGTATAGGCGGGTCGAATAATTAAGGGATAGCTGCCAATTTGGTGTCCCACCGCTCTGGCTTCTTCCAGAGTTGTAGCAATTCCCGAGGGACAGGTGGCGACCCCAATCCGCGCCATTGCTTCTTTAAACAGTAAGCGGTCTTCGGCTTTTTCGATCGCCTCTAGTTTTGCACCGATTAACTCGACGCCATACTTGTCTAAAACACCATTTTTCGCTAAGGTAACGGCCAAGTTCAGAGCGGTTTGGCCGCCCATTGTGGGTAAGAGGGCATCAGGGCGCTCTTTCGCGATCACCTTTTCGAGCACTTCCGGAATCAGGGGCTCGATATAAGTGCGATCGGCGGTTTCGGGGTCCGTCATGATCGTGGCGGGGTTCGAGTTCACCAGCACCACTTCATATCCTTCTTCTCGGAGCGCTTTACAAGCTTGCGTCCCTGAATAGTCAAATTCGCAAGCTTGCCCGATCACAATAGGACCAGAGCCGATGATCAGGATTTTCTGGATGTCGTTGCGACGGGGCATAGGCTTAAACTTTCGACTTGTGGGTTGAGGTGTTTTCATTGTCAAGGGTCTGTTGTCAATTGCCAGCTTTCAGTTACAACTGACCACTGACCTTTGACTACTGACCCCAGATCGCATTTTTGCTAAATCCAGTTTATTTTACGAGGTTTCACTCAATCCGTATCACTTGGTTTTGCTAATAACAAGATTTGATGACTTCCTCTACGGATCCTCCGGTGCGGTGAGGGGAGCTTGAGGCGAGGAAATCCCTTCGTCATTTTTTCCCAGGAAAGGGGAGAGAGTAACCGTTAGAAACCGGGTTTCTGACCCTAATTTGTTGCTAATTAGCAAAATTTTTGTGAGGAAACCCGGTTTTTTGTCCTATTGCTCTAATTCCTGTGCCGCTCCAGTCCCGATGTCCTGGCTCGATTCTGATAAATTCACGGCTATCCCGGATTTCGGACAAATCCAATCTCCGGGGAGTAAATAGGGCCATCCTCGCTCTAATGCTTCTAGGCAAACCGCATGAAGGGTCAGTTGCGCGTCTAACATTTGAAATTGAGAGGAATCGGCTTGCTTGCTACAAATTTTAGCAATAGAATCACTGGTAAATTCAATCGTCTGATGGCACTGAACGCAAACAAGATGATGGTGGGGTTGTGAGGGTTTGTTCAGTTCGTAGTGTTTATGCCCTTCGGCTAACTCTAGTTCCCGCAGAATTCCAATCCGCGCCATCAAATTGAGGGTTCGATACACTGTAGATAGGCTAATTTTCTCCCCCTGCCGTTGCAACAAACTGTAGAGTTCTTCGGCACTTAAATGGTTGCCTTGGGGAATGGTTTGAAATACGCCAAGAATGGCTTCCCGTTGGGGAGTCAGGCGACAGCCCAATTGTCGCAGTTCGCTTTTGAGTTGAGCCTGGGTATAAAATGGCATGACGACTTACCCACATTTATGGTCAATGGTTGGTCAGAATTTGGCCCTTTGTCTGGTAGGGTCGCTAGGGTGGGCGCGATCGCTTTGTTAGCTGGAATACACCAGGCATCCGGCATCCAACATCAAAGCGCAAGATTCCCTAACTCATCGAACATGAGCGGTAAATCCTGTCACTGTTTCTCCCTAGCTACAACTCCCCTCCATAACTTGACCGCCAACGGTCTTGACAAAATTATATTTGTCCGGTATTTTATCCACCTTATTGAAATTAATCTGCAATAAGGGAATAAATCTAGTAAGACAGAATTTGGCCTTTATTGCAAGTTTTTTCAAATAAAATTTAATCCCCCATCCTCGTGAATAGCCCCTCCGGTCCCCTCCCCAATGTCTTGGCGAGGGTTAGGGTAGGGTCCTAGTGGCGATTCCCTACGGGATAGCTCCGCTTACCGCACGTCACGAAGGGCGATCGCAGGTCCGGAGGACCCCACCCTAACCCTCCCCTTGCCAAGGGGAGGGGACCGGAAGTGAGTTTATGACAAATGACCCCAAAATAAAGATGCAGAGAGGGAAAATCCCCCTCTGCCTTAAGCGTTCTCTTCTGTTTAGAATCGATAGGTCGAGTCGGTCAGCTTTTAAAGCTGAACTTACCTCTACAGTAACGCAGTTTTGAGAAACTCTCTCTATTATTTAGGGAGCATCTCAATTTGGCCTAAAAGGGGAATTTACAAGTCTTGCTCCCCCTTCCCTACGAGGGGAAGGGGGCACCGGCGGTTAGGTTTATGAGCCAAATTGAGAAACTCTCTCTATATATTTAGCGGGCAACCACTAAACTATCGTGGGCTAGGAAATGCGCCAGATGATAAGCGCGTTCTTCTGTCGCCAGCAGGATTTTCTCGTACAGATATCGGGTGGCGCGATCGCCTAAACTCTCCGCCTGAGCCGCCTGCCGTCGCAACAGTTGAATCATCCCTTGTTCCCCAACCAAGTCATGCTCCACCATCTGACGGCAGCTATACACCCCATCCGGTTCAGGGGTCCAGCAGCACAACTCCGCTAATTTACTGAAACTCGCAGCAGGAATTCCCCCCAACCCATTCAATCGTTCCCCTAAATCGTGAACGTGTTCTTCTACCGCTTCGTAACTTTCTTGAAAAAACTCATGCAGGGCGTAAAATTCAGCACCCTCTACCACAAAATGATGTTTTTGATATTGCAAATAAAGCGCTTGAAAGCTTGCTAGTGCTACATTTAAACCCTCGCAAACTGGGGCAGTCACTGAGGTTTCTAATCCAATCGGATTGTCCGCAATCTGCCCAAAGGATCGGAGTGCATTCTGCATTTCAGCCATAATTAGTGTTCTCCTTTTGTATTGGCAACTGTTATTGCTCAACAGAGGGATTTTAACACAGGCAAATCGATAGGTAGAGTACATAGAATACACTGTGAATATTTTAAAATCGCTATTAATTATCAATTAGCTCTATTTTTAAACTATTGCAGATTATCAATTGTTATAATGTGAATTGCAGATTTTTTTAAACCCAACCCTAGGACCCTCAATATCAGATGCAGTTGAAGGTCTGTCCCAATACTTTAGCCAATTACTGCTAGGGGTAGTGTGATGCCTTGAATTGACACTAGATATAGAGTGAAATGCGGCTGAATTGAGAAATCCTCTCATTTTCAAGGGGAAATTTTTGATGAATTGTAAAGTTTTGTTAAAGTCTGCCCTCAAGTAGATGAGAATATTTGTCAGTTGCAGTAATGTAAAGAAAGAGAAAGGCGATCGCCGGGTTCAAAACCCGATCGCGCTTGCTCAGAGGGAGGGAAAGAATCAAGGGGTCCCTCTACCCCGCTTACTGACAATATTTAGCAAGTATTAGGACGCTCGCATGGAATCATCGGAGTATAAGACCGATCTAGCCCGGTTAGTAGAAGTGAATGGAACTGAACGCTGGTCTGTCTTTCATCGGTTGCGCGAACTAGAAATTCCCTGTTGGTGTGAACCCAATCAGCCCTTGCGGGTGTATCTGAGCCAGACCATAGCTACTGTGCAGTTTTGGAGTGTATCCAGACAAATGAATGCCTCTCGTCAGGAATTAGTGCGGTGGTTAGAACAATGCTGGCAGATGAATTAAGTCAAGGCGATCGCCTCTGAGGGGAGTTCCGGATTCTGTCACCAGAGGGATAGAAAACTGCGATCGCCTGCGTTTAAGCAAACTTTTGTACAAAAAACAACCACCAAAAACAAGACAATGGGTAAATCATATAAACAAACCTCAGAACTCAATCTCGAAGGTCGTTTCTTAGGGTTTGGCATCCCAGGGGGAAAAAATCTCAAATACTTTCGATTGGCGACTGGGGAAGGCGAACGGTTCATTAAGCTCGATATGCCGAAAAAGCAGCGGGCTATTTTAGAAACTCAGTTGACACCGGGAGACTGGGTGAGAGCGATCGGGGAGAAACAACTGAACCTCAAAACCGGATTATCCAAGCTCAAAGCCTATCATATTCTCCCGGCGCTCCGCCCCGTCTCTACCGAACCCGAGGCGATCGAGAGTTCTGTCTCCGGTTGCGAGCATTTTCGAGACTGTGCGATCGCCGAAACTTGCGCGAGTTCTCCACCCCCCATTCCCACCCTCGAAGCGATCGTCCCCGAAAAAAAGAAAGCCACCATTCTGATTTGTCAAAAGTCGGACTGCCGCAAGAAAGGGGGAGCAGCCGTCTGTAAAGCCTTAGAAGAACAGTTACGTCAAAAAGGGTTAGAAGATAACGTCACCATCAAAGGAACCGGCTGCATGAGTCGCTGCAAAGCCGGACCCAATGTAGTCGTCATGCCGGATAAAGCGCGTTATACCAAGATTCAACCGGAAGAAATTCCCGAATTGATTGCCAATCATTTTTAAAGCAATCCAAACCTTAAAAACTGCCTATAAATAGAAAGAATCGGTAAATTCTAAAATTTACCGATTCTTTAGATGTTCAGCTAGACCAAGACAGTCCGCTTAGAAACTAAACTGAGTTCGCATCGTACCCACCCAGATGGTATTGTTGTCCGAATTATGATCGGGATTGGTAATCACGAAAAATCCTGGGGTAATGCTGATTCGGCGCGTGATGGGATACTTGAATAATGCTTCAAAATGCAAGGAAGTATCCGGATCTTCCCGTCCAGAGACATCATTCTCAATGACTTTGGGTGGTTGACCGACAATAAAACCGAGTAGGCTTCCTTCTTTAACTAAATCAGGAACCCCGACATTTAGCGCCCAGTTAAATAAGGTGGCCGTGTCGCCGCTGCTGACATCCCCATCACTGACTTGGGCTTCGGCTAAGGACCAACCCACCCAACCGGAAACTGTCACGGGTTCAAATCCGAAGCTGGCTTGTACCCCCAAGTTATTGGAAGAGGTGGCAACATCATTGGTAAAGGGTCGCCTTGCAAGGCCAGAACCCGTACTCCCGGAAACGTTGACATCACCCCCAGGGAAATAGGAGTTAGAGTAAGCCAAGCTGACCTCTAAATTTTCAATGGGAGTGGCGGTAAGCTGGGCGGTTGCACTATAGCTGCCATCAAATAAGCCATTTTTGGAAGTTGGGGTATTGGCATTTCCCGCGAGATATGCGCCATACAGTCTAAACAAATCGCCAAATTTGTATTCAACGCCTACACCAGCACCATTGGGTTGGCGATAAATAGCAGGGTTGCGACGGGCAAATCGGGACAGAGCACCGCTACCACTACTTTCAAACAGGGGATTGGTGACGGGGATAATGTGCTCTTGAGAGACCCCAGTTGCGGCGAGCCATACTCTCATGTTATCGGTGACGGGGAACCGATACTCTAGGCGTTCTAGGAGGAGTTCGTTATCGCTTTCTCCGTCGAATCCCAACCGAGACATCACGGTGCCGGTGGTGCTATCTAAACGGGCCACGTTTACGGCTTGGAGTCGGGTTCGGAGGCGATCGCGCCCGGTTAAGCTACTGTCAAGAACGAGACGCACCCGATAACCGAGGGAGAGTTCAGTCTCTTCCCCGCCAGCAATGGTATCTCCGCGATCGCCAAACGCCTGAATCGGAGCCATCAGGACCTCACCACTGAGTTTCGTGGTTGGGGAGAACTGATTGGCTTCCAATTCTGCGGTGCGAACTTCTAAAGCATCCACTCGACCTCGCAGGGTAGCGAGTTCTGCTGCAAATTCTTCTTGTAAGCGGCGGATGGCGTTCAGTTCGTCGGGGGATAAGGCGTTGAACCCTTCGATTTGCTGTTGAATCTGAATCAAACAGGCGTTTAAGCTGGCGGCGAATTCGTAGCGAGTCATGGCGCGGTTACCCCGATAGGTACCATCGCCATAGCCGAGGAGACATTGATGGCGCTCCGCGAGGGCGCTGACTGCCTGGAATGCCCAGTCTGTGGGGCTAACATCGGTCAGTTCCCGGACCGAGTTGACCTGTTCTAAGGGACCGGGTTCTAGGTCCGCCTGGGAGTAGAGATTGATTTGTTCCAGAATATCCAGGGTTTCTGGAGTTGCTGCCTCTTCAGCGATCGCCGCCACTTCCGGTATCGGATCCGTTTGGTCCGTAGCCAGGGGAGGCATTGCCGCGATCCCCATAGGAATCAATGCCTCGATCGCCAAAATAGCTGGCGATGCCAGCATGACCTTCATCCAATTGTGACGCATTCCCTTCTTTCCGTTTTTCTCACACCTAAAAAGCACTTCTCCAGCGTTTTTAATGCCAACTGTCTGGAACGGAGTGTTCAACTCACCGACTTATTACTAATTTTTATTAATAAGTCCCTGAGTTTAAATCACTCCATTGCTGAAATCGGTTCTTCAGCCTGTCTCACCTGTTGACCATCACCGATGAGAGGATTAAGCCGGTTCATGACGGGGTGGTTTCCCAAAAAGCGCGGTTGTTGTCATCCTGAAGGTTTCACGATGCCAGGGGGTCTGTGATCATCCGTAACAGTGTTGACTTAAAATCGCTGAAAATGCATATCAACTTAAGAAATACTTGATTTTTCTGTCCCTGTCAAGTAAGCCTGAATACATCGGGCCAGAAAAAATATAGAGGAGTTGAAGTGGCTAAACTCCTGTTTCAGCAAGGATTGTAGAATTTTCTCCCTGCGGTTTTCTCGGATTACTGATGATGATTATTGATTTTATTGATTGGTGTGGGATGAGAACTCGTTCTCAGGAGAGGGTCCCGGGAAAAGCCGGTCTAAAGTCAATGCGATCGGCCCTGATGTTCAAAATAATGGATCCTTGGTCCGGGGTCCTGTTCCAGAATCGGTTCCTTTCCCTGGCCCCTAATATGACTCATCCCCAGCATGATCCAAAACCATTTAACATTTATTTTTTTTATAAGTTCATGTACTTTTTCGAGGGGAATCCTCGATTATTATTTCAAATAATAAAGATTAAATTCCCCTTAGAAGCATCCCCAGGGTTGATGGAGATTAGCTGTAAAACACTGATTGGAAGTATCGGCCCATACCCAACCTATCTTAATTAATTCCGAGTTATTCGCAACTAATTTAGGAGATCACCCCTGAACAGAGAGCGGGTGGGAGTGAGTACCGGAACAACTGAGGGCTAGGGCCAAACCCTGATTAGTTGTAAATTTTTTTTAAGAATCTGTAACAAATTTACCGCAAAGACAGGGCTTTTTTTGCCGTTTTCTGAGCAACATCGGTCGTTAGCCCTTATTTTTCTAAATTTTGTTTGCAGTGGGTCATGATTTGAAAAGGGGGAATTGGGATGATAACGGTGATGGGTTTTGGCTTTTAGGCAGTTTTGCTTAGGGGTGGATCCTGGAAAATCCAAAACGAGAATTTATTTCATTAAGCTTGACGGAACTCATCCAATACCGTAAATTCAGATCTTGGATTAAAAAAAACAGCTCCGGCGAGATGGCATTTCCAACTTAATTGAGAGTTTTTCTTGATTGAGTGGAAACAATCCTGGAGATACTTTGGGAGGTGCAAGGAGTGAAACGCAGAAAAATATTGAGTTTATTAGGGTTGGCCCTAGCAAGTGGGGGACTGGCAGTCGCCTGTTCTAACGGAACGACACCCACCGCAACCACCCAACCGGACCCGGCAGCAACAACAGCCGCTAACCCCGCCACGGGAGAACAATTGGTGGTTTATTCGGGTCGCAACGAGAACCTAGTGGGTTCCGTGATCGAACAATTCAAGACCGAAACCGGCATTGATATCCAAGTTCGCTACGGAGACACGGCAGAACTGGCAGCCGCCATTCTCGAAGAAGGGGAAAATACACCGGCAGATGTCTTTTTTGCACAGGATGCCGGTGCACTCGGTGCGCTGCAAAAAGCCGATCGCACCGCTAAACTGCCCGACGAGATTCTAAATCAAGTCGAACCCCGGTATCGATCGCCCGAAGGTGAGTGGGTCGGGATTACAGGGCGGGTTCGCACATTGGATTACAATACCGACCTGGTATCACCAGAGGAAGTCCCCCAATCGATCATGGAGTTGACCGATCCGAAGTGGGAAGGAAAAATTGGCTGGGCACCGACCAATGGGTCATTCCAAGCCTTTGTCACCGCCTTGCGCCTCTCTCTTGGAGAGGAACAAACCAAACAATGGTTAGAAGGAATTCAAGCCAATAATCCGAAAGTATATCCCAAGAATACAGCGATCGTGGAAGCCCTGTCTCGGGGTGAAATTGCCGTCGGATTCGTCAATCACTACTATTTAGAAAAATTCAAAGCGGAAAATCCAGACGCGCCAGTTGCTCACAGCTTCCCTAACGATGTGGGATCATTGGTGAATGTAGCCGGGGTGAGTATTTTGGAGAATACCGACAATCTGGCTGCATCGCAACAGTTTGTTAACTTTATGCTAAGTCCCCAAGCTCAGGAATACTTTACCCAAGAGACTTACGAGTATCCCTTGACCACAGGAGTAGTCGCGACTAAAACCCTGAAACCATTATCGGATATTAAGTATCCTGACATCGATCTGAGTAACCTTGATGATTTAGAAGGAACGCTCAAGCTACTCCAGGAAACCGGCATTTTATAGGGGTTGCCCTAAAAACTGGCCGGGAAAGTAATGGCGATCGCCCCTTGGGATGTCCTAGGGTATAGCATCAACCTGTTGCAAAAACTTCCGAGCAACATTAAACGAAACATGAGGAGATGGCAAACTATGAACTATCGGAAAAAACTGGCGATGGCGGCGATCGCTATCCTGTTAAGCCTGGGCGGAATGCGAGTCGTGATGGCTCAGGGAAAAACCCTAATTATCTATTCCGGGCGGAATGAAAACCTGATCGGTCCCGTTATTGATAAAGCCCGTCAAGAACTCGGACTGGATATAGAAGTGCGATATGGGGATACCGCAGAATTAGCGATCGCCCTGCTCGAAGAAGGCCGAAATAGCCGCGCCGACTTGTTTTTCGCCCAAGATGCCGGAGCATTAGGGGCAATGGCCCAAGCCCGACGCACCGTCCCAATTCCCCAACCCCTGCTCAACCAAGTAGACCCTCGCTTTCGGTCTCGCAACGGCCAATGGGTGGGCATCAGCGGTCGTGCTCGCGCCGTAGATTACAATACCCAACTGGTACAACCCAATGAACTCCCCAGCACTATCTGGGAATTGACCGAACCGAAGTGGCGGGGTAAAGTCGGCTGGGCACCGACGAACGGATCATTTCAGGCATTTGTTACCGCCATGCGCTCCAGCGCCGGAGATGCTCGCACCTTGGAATGGCTGCGCGGGATGAAAGATAATGGTGCTGTGGCGTTTCGGAACAATACCACCATTGTGGAAGCATTAGGTCGCGGAGAAGTCCACCTGGGGTTAGTGAATAATTACTATCTCTCTCGGTTTACCAGTGAAAATCCGAATTTCCCCGTCGCCCATCATTATATGTCGGGAGATGTCGGGTCCATGATTAATGTGGCGGGGGTTTCTATCATGGATACAACCGACCAACAAGCAGATGCGGAAAAATTCATCGAGTATCTGCTGCAACCTGAAGCACAAGAGTATTTTGCTGAACAAACCACGGAGTATCCTTTAGTCTCTGGGGTACAACCACCGGCTAAACAAATTCCCATCTCTCAAATCAATCCGCCCAATATTGATTTGAGCAGTTTAGCCGATTTAGAGGGAACCATTTCTTTACTAGAGCAAGCCGGACTTTTATAAGAAAGTTGAGCGACTTGAGTCAAGATAGAACATAGGTCATAAGCAATCTAGGGTGCGAAAGGTGCCAAGTCAAGGATGAAATTCAAGAAACAGGGAAAGGCGATCGCGCAGATTGGCAAGCGGTTAGAGCAGTGGGTTGGGGGCTATCAGCCCTCGGGACAAGGGTCTCGCCCACCCGGGTTTTTGGTTGCCGCAGGAAGTATTACTGCCGTGGCGATCGCCCTTCCCCTCCTGTATCTCGTCATCCGGGCGGCAGGTGCGGGATTTGAGGAAGTCTGGACCTTACTTTCCCGTCCGCGTACCCTAGAGGTATTAGGTCGAAGTGCCGGTTTAGCCGTAGCCGTTACCCTGTGCTCTACCTTAATTTCCTTGCCCTTAGCCTTTTTAACCGAACGGACTCATTTGCCCGGGCGGCGGTTTTGGGCAGTCGCCACCACCCTCCCCCTAGCGGTTCCCAGTTATGTGGGTAGCTTTGCCTTAATTGCCAGCTTTGGTCCGAGAGGCAGTTGGCTGCAACTGCTCCTCGAACCCTTTGGGGTGGAAGAATTACCCTCAATCTATGGCTGGTTCGGGGCAATTTTGGCCCTAACTCTGTTTACCTATCCCTATCTGCTGATTGCCCTGCGATCGGGCTTGCAAGGGATTGACCCGGCGATCGAAGAAGCCTCCCGCACCCTGGGAAACAATGCCTGGTCTACTTTCTGGCAAGTTACCCTCCCTCAGCTACGCCCCTCCTTAGTCGCTGGTGGATTATTAGTCGCCCTCTATTCCTTGCGCGACTTTGGGACACCCAGCTTGATGCGGTTTGACTCTTTTACGCGGGTAATTTTTACCCAGTACCGGAGTAGCTTTAACCGCAACTCAGCAGCAGTGTTGTCTTTAGTCTTAGTTGCCCTGTTGTTAGTGATTCTGGCGATCGAATATCGAGTTAGAACAGGTGCAGCCTATTACAGCAGCAGTTCTGGCGGCAGTCGCACCCCCACGCGCATCGCCTTGGGTGGGTGGAAATGGCCTGCAGTCGCCTTTTGTAGCATCATCACCGCCTTGGGATTAGTCCTCCCCATCGCCGTCACCGTCTTCTGGTTGTGGCGCGGACTCAATGCAGGAAAAATCCCCCCAGATGTCCTCACCACTGGCTTTAATTCCATCCTCGCCTCCGGTCTTTCGTCCATGATTGCCACCTTCTTCGCCCTTCCCGTCGCCATCCTATCCGTGCGCTTTCCGGGTCGGATCACCACCGTTATTGAGCGCTTAACTTACATTGGATTTGGCTTGCCAGGAATTGTAGTTGCCCTCTCTTTAGTCTTTATTGGTGCTAACTATGTCCCCTTTTTCTATCAAACCCTGCCCATGTTAGTGTTTGCCTATTTAGTGTTATTTTTACCCCAATCGGTCGGCACCATTCGCAGTTCCCTGTTGCAAGTCAACCCACAATTAGAAGAATCGGCGCGCATCCTGGGCCGCACCCCCTGGCAAACCCTGCGGGAAATCACCTTACCGTTAGTCACTCCGGGAGTAATAGGGGGTGCAGTTTTAGTCTTTCTGACGGCCATTAAAGAACTGCCCGCCACAATGTTACTAGCACCGATTGGATTTAAAACCTTGGCAACTCAAATTTGGCAAGCCACAGAAGATGTGCAGTTTACCGATGCAGCAGCGGCTTCCCTGTCCCTGTTGTTAGTCTCGGCTGGTTCTACGTTAGTTTTATTATGGCGAAATCCCGTTAAGAATTAAGGTAAGGGTATGATAAATTTTTAATGCAAATTTGTTGGAATAAATAATTGAAAAGAATTTAGAAATTAAAGTTTATTTTGTTAATAAAAATAAAAATTAACTCCAATTGCAAAGCTAATGAACGAACCTGAAGTTTTAAGATTAGAAGCCGTCACCAAAACATTCGATGCCACCGGAACACCCGCTGTTAATCGAGTCTCTCTGAATTTACAAAAAGGGGAAATCCTCACCTTGCTGGGTCCTTCGGGCTGTGGGAAAACCACTCTATTGAGGTTATTGGCTGGATTTGAAAAGCCTGATGCGGGGGTAATCGAAGTCGGGGGAAGACAGGTTGCCGGGAGTGGAGTCTGGATTCCCCCGGAACATCGGCAGATTGGGATGGTGTTTCAAGAATATGCCTTGTTTCCTCATTTAACGGTGGCGGAAAATGTGGCATTTGGGCTGAAAACTCAGACAAAACAACGGATCCAGCATGAGGTGACTGAGGCAGTCGCCTTGGTGGGGTTGCAGGGATTGGAAAAGCGCTATCCCCATCAACTGTCAGGGGGTCAACGGCAGCGAGTTGCCTTAGCGCGGGCGATCGCACCGGCACCGGCGATCGTCTTATTGGATGAACCGTTGAGCAATTTAGATGTCCAAGTGCGGCTGTATTTAAGAGAAGAAATCCGCAAGATTCTCAAGAGTACCAATACGACGGCGATTTTTGTCACCCATGATCAGGAAGAGGCGCTGGCAATTAGCGATCGCATTGCGGTGATGAAAAAGGGGCGAATCGAACAATTTGGGACCCCGGAAGAGATTTATGAGGAACCGGCATCGCGGTTTGTCGCGGGATTTGTTACTCAGGCTAATTTTTTGCCTGCGCGACGGATTGGCAAACTCTGGGAAACCGAGGTGGGGTCGTTTGCGGTGGCAGTGCCTGAAGCGGTGATGCCAGAACCCGTGGATACTTCTAATGAAGGGGAGTTAATGATCCGAGAGGAGGATTTAATTCTGAAACCCGATGAAACGGGACAGGTGGTGATTCGCGATCGGCAGTTTTTAGGGCGAGAGCACCGATATTGTTTGATGACTCCTTCGGGACGAGAATTTCATGCGCGCAGTAGTGGGGGGTCGCTGCTGGCAGTCGGGACCCGGGTGCAAGTCGCGGCGATCGAGGAACGGTTGCGAGTTTTTGCCATGAAGGGAGTGGGGTGATTGGGGGAATAGGGAGGATGGGGGAGATGGGGAAGATTGGAGAGACTTACAACGGTAGGGTTTTACGCTTAAGTACACTTCCGGTCCCCTCCCCTTGGCAAGGGGAGGGTTAGGGTGGGGTTCTTCTGGGGCGATCGCCACCTCAAGCACCCTTTACAGCTTAAGCACTAGCCCTGTCAAGGTGGTAAATTTAATGACGAAAAATCGTTATTTCTTGTAGGGGCGCGAGAGTGATCGCCTGTCAAGGGAGTAAATTTAATGACGAAAAATCATTGTTTCTTGTAGGGGCGCAATGCTTGCGCCCTCCGGAGGGCGCAAGCATTGCGCCCCTACAAATCAATACACCTTGACAGGGCTACAGCTTAAGCACCTGTATGGAGGCTGATCCAACCTATTTCTTTGTGACGGGCGATCGCGCCTGTACGAGAACTCTCCACCCAATTATTCCTCTTTAGGGGCGGTAAGCGGAGCTATCCCGTAGGGAATCGCGCATCAAGAGGACCCCACCCTAACCCTCCCCTTGCCAAGGGGAGGGGACCGGATGTGTAGTTAAATTTGAGGCAAATCCCCCATCCGCCCCAAGCTGGATCCAGGAAAATTCCCGTTTCAGATAAATTTATTATTTTTTAAGTTATGTTACCGGCGCGTGATATTATTCATTTTGGCCTGTTAGCGTCCAGGTGTAACGATCTGGGCTTAAGTTAACTAAGAGTGAACTTGTCAGACCCTTCTGAAGAACCCACTTCCCAAGAGCGAGAACTCGAACCCAACGAGACTCGTGAACCACAGGAGAATTCCACAAGGGATTCCTCTATGGATGAGTACCATCAGCTTAAACAAAAGCTGTTGGTCTCGACCCTTGTGATTACAATCGTCGTGTTTGTCTCGGTTTGGTTCTATTATTCGCTCAATATTGCCCTGAATTATTTGATCGGGGCGTGCACGGGTGTGGTTTACTTGAGAATGTTGGCAAGGGATGTTGAGCGTCTCGGCAATCAAAAGCAGAGTCTGAGTAAAGGCAGACTCGCGATGTTCATTGGGTTGATTATAGTAGCAACTCAGTGGGATCAGCTACAGGTGATGCCCATATTTCTGGGTTTCCTGACATATAAAGCCGCGCTCCTCGTCTACGTCCTTCAAACGACCCTTTTGCCGGACTCCAAATAGGATAAGGCATTTTGCAAACCATCCAGTCCCTCTGGAACCCCGCTTAATGGATATGCTAGAGGTTTTAAACGCCTTTAATTCGCTCCCGATCGCCGAATTGGAAGTAGGCAAGCACTTCTATTGGCAAGTTGGCAGTCTCAAGCTTCACGGTCAGGTGGTCATGACCTCCTGGTTTGTGATGGGATTGCTGGTTGTCACCTCCTTGGCAGCTACCCGGAACATCCAACGGATCCCCGGTGGCCTTCAAAATTTTATGGAATATGCCCTGGAGTTTATTAGAGACTTAGCCAAAGGCCAAATCGGAGAGAAAGAATATCGGCCTTGGGTGCCCTTTGTTGGCACATTATTTCTGTTCATCTTTGTGAGCAACTGGTCTGGAGCGTTGGTGCCTTGGAAGCTGATTCACATTCCGGGCGGCGAATTAGCTGCACCGACCAGTGATATCAACACCACTGTAGCACTGGCCTTGCTGACATCTTTGGCTTATTTCTACGCCGGATTACGCAAGCGCGGTTTGGGGTA
This sequence comes from uncultured cyanobacterium, assembly GCA_963821735.1. Taxonomy (GTDB): domain Bacteria; phylum Cyanobacteriota; class Cyanobacteriia; order Cyanobacteriales; family Laspinemataceae; genus Laspinema. The sequence continues at coordinate 241,746 of CAWGFK010000016.1, read as the reverse complement.
TTTTGCTAAATACATCCAGCCCACGCCAATCCTGTTGCCCATCAACATTCTGGAAGATTTTACCAAGCCTCTCTCCCTGAGTTTCCGTCTATTCGGAAACATCTTGGCAGATGAGTTAGTGGTGGGGGTTTTCGTGTTGTTGGTGCCCCTATTTATCCCCCTTCCGGTGATGATTTTGGGACTATTCACCAGTGCGATCCAAGCCCTGATTTTCGCCACCTTAGCGGCGGTCTACATCGGTGAAGCGATGGAAGGCCACGGCGAAGAACATCACGACTAAAATTAGGATTTGATAGTTAGATTTTGAGCGCGATCGAACCGCCAAAATCTGAGTTCGTTCATTCTTTTCATCGTTCATTTTGTACTAAAGGAAACAACCAATCATGGATCCATTAATTGCTGCTGCTTCCGTTATCGCTGCTGCCCTTGCTGTTGGTTTGGCTGCGATCGGCCCTGGTATCGGTCAAGGTAATGCCGCAGGACAAGCAGTAGAAGGGATTGCCCGTCAACCAGAAGCAGAAGGAAAAATTCGGGGGACTTTACTGTTGAGCTTGGCATTCATGGAAGCACTCACGATTTACGGCTTGGTGGTCGCACTCGTGTTGCTGTTTGCTAACCCCTTCGCCTAAGAAGATTAAAGCGGTGCCAGGGGTAGAGGGGTGAGTTAATAAATTATTAAATCACCTCTCTACAACCGGGCGCTGTTGTTTCAATTTCCATTCCGTTCAACCCCCCAAAGCAATAGCGGCTGATTTACTATGATTCAATGGACGATCTTACTAGCCGCTGAAACAGCGGTAAAGGAAGGTGGGCTATTTGATTTTGACGCCACCTTACCGATCATGGCGCTGCAATTCATAATTTTGGCGGTAGTTTTAAACGCGATCTTTTATAAGCCTCTCGGCAAGGCGATCGACGATCGCAACGAGTATGTTCGGACCAGCGAACTAAGCGCTAAAGAACGCCTGTCGAAAGCAGAAACCTTGGCACGGCAATACGAACAAGAACTAGCCCAAAGTCGGAAAAAAGCGCAAGAGATTATCGCTCAGGCGCAAGCAGAAGCCCAGAAAACCGCAGCGGACCAAATCGCCGAAGCCCAGCGAGAAAGTCAAGCTCAACGAGAGCAAGCTCAACGAGAAATCGAGCAGCAAAAGCAAGAAGCGATGAGCTCCTTAGAACAGCAAGTCGATGCCTTAAGTCGCCAGATTCTCGAAAAACTCGTCGGCACCAACTTAGTCAATAGTTAGAGTAATATTAGAGGCAAAGCATTATATCAAAACTTTTCCTCTAAACAGTAAAAACATTCTAACGAATCTAACGCACGACGGCATTAAGTAAAGGAAGTTATCCATCTTATGATTCTGGGAACTTTTTGGTTGCTCGCTTCTCATGCAGAAGGAGCAGCAGAAGGAGGTTTCGGTCTTAACTTAGACTTTTTTGAAACCAACGTTGTTAACTTGGCGATCGTCATTGGCGTGCTGTTCTACTTCGGTCGGAAAGTTTTAGGAAACATTCTAACCGAACGCCGCGCCAAAATCGAATCTGCCATTAAAGAAGCTGAAAAACGTCAGAAAGATGCAGCCGCAAAACTGTCTGACCAACAGCAGAAACTAGCCCAAGCTCAAGCTGAAGCTGAAAACATCAAAGCCCAAGCCCAAGAACGCGCCACCGTTGAAAGACAACAAATTGCCGCCCAAGCTCAAAAAGATTTAGAACGCTTGAGAGCAGAAGCCGGACAAGACCTCAACGCCGCTAAAGAACGGGCAATGGCTGAATTACGCCAACGAGTGGCAACAATGGCATTAGAACGAGTGGAAAGTCAACTCAAAAGCCAACTCGACGAAGGCAAACAGCAACAACTCATTGATAACAGTATTGCGATGCTCGGAGGCAATCGATGAGTATCATCCAGTCAGAAGTTTTTGAACCTTACGCTCAAGCCTTGATGTCCTTGGCGCAAGAGCATAACCTCACCGAACAAATTGGCGAGGATATGCGAGGCATTTTGAACTTGATGAAAGAATCTCCCGATTTGGCTCAATTTATTGGCAGTCCGATTATCAAAGAATCGGACAAAAAAAGTGCCTTGGGTCAAATTTTAGGCGATTCCGTTCAACCCTACACTCGCAACTTTTTAATGTTGCTGATTGACCGCAGACGCATTCCCTTCATCGAAGGAATTGCCAGCTATTACCTGATGCTCCTGCGGAAGCTCAATCAAACCGTACTCGCGGAGGTGACCTCCGCAGTACCTTTGAATGAAGCACAACAGGAAGGCGTTCGGAATAAGGTCAAAGAAATTACCTCCGCCCAACAAGTCGAACTCGAAACGAAAATCGATGCTGACTTAATTGGTGGTGTCGTGATTAAAGTCGGTTCGCAAGTCCTCGATGCCAGCTTACGCGGACAACTGCGGCGGATTGGTGTGCGGTTAGGCAGCAACAGCTAACCCACAGAAAATCATTAGGGAACCGACCCTCCCTAAACCCTACAGAAAAAACTACCCAGCAACCCCTAACAAAAACTGAGATGATCAGCATCAGACCCGACGAAATTAGCAATATTATTCGCCAGCAAATCGAGTCCTACGATACAGACGTTAAAGTCTCTAACGTGGGTACCGTGCTCCAAGTTGGAGACGGAATTGCACGGATTTATGGTTTGGAAAAAGCCATGTCCGGCGAACTTTTAGAATTCCAAGATGGCACCGTTGGTATCGCCCTCAACTTAGAAGAAGATAACGTGGGTGCGGTGTTAATGGGTGACGGTCACGATATCCAAGAAGGATCTTCTGTGACTTCCACCGGCAAAATCGCTCAGGTCCCCGTGGGAGAAGCGATGATTGGCCGGGTTGTGGATGCTTTGGGTCGTCCCATCGACGGCAAAGGCGACATCAACACCACCGAAAGCCGCTTGCTGGAATCTCAAGCCCCTGGTATCATTGAGCGTCGTTCCGTGTACGAACCGATGCAAACCGGGATTACCGCTATTGACTCCATGATTCCCATCGGACGGGGACAACGTGAGTTAATCATTGGTGACCGTCAAACCGGGAAAACCACGATCGCCGTTGACACGATCATCAACCAGAAGGGTGAGGACGTGATCTGCGTGTATGTGGCGATCGGTCAAAAAGCCTCCACGGTTTCTCAAGTCGTCGCCACCCTCCAAGAAAAAGGCGCGATGGACTACACCGTTGTCGTTACTTCTAACGCCAACGAACCCGCCACCCTGCAATACCTCGCCCCTTATACCGGCGCCAGCATTGCTGAATACTTCATGTATAAAGGCAAGCACACCCTGGTCATTTACGATGACTTGTCCAAACAAGCCCAAGCCTATCGTCAAATGTCCTTGCTGCTGCGTCGTCCCCCCGGACGTGAAGCCTATCCTGGGGATGTGTTTTACCTCCACTCTCGCTTATTGGAACGCGCCGCTAAACTCAGCAGCGAAATGGGCGAAGGTAGCATGACGGCGTTACCGATCATCGAAACCCAAGCCGGTGACGTTTCCGCCTACATTCCGACCAACGTGATTTCGATTACCGATGGTCAGATCTTCTTATCTTCTGACTTGTTCAACTCCGGTTTACGTCCGGCAGTGAACGCCGGTATTTCCGTGTCCCGGGTGGGTTCGGCTGCACAAACCAAAGCCATGAAGAAAGTGGCCGGTAAAGTGAAGCTAGAATTAGCTCAGTTTGCTGAACTCGAAGCATTTGCTCAGTTTGCCTCTGACTTGGATGCCTCCACCCAGCAACAATTGGCCCGGGGTCAGCGCCTGCGTGAACTGTTAAAACAAAATCAATATTCGCCCTTGCCGGTGAGTGAGCAAGTTGCGATTATTTACGCTGGGATTAATGGCTATTTGGATAAAGTTCCGGTGGAAAAAATCACCGACTTTACCAAAGGTCTGCGTGAGTATATGCGGACTAGCAAGGCGAAATATGGCGAAATCGTTCAAAGCACCAAGCAATTGACCGATGAAGCTGAGACCTTGTTGAAAGAGGCGATCGCCGAATTCACTCAGTCTTTCATGGCTACCCTGTAGGACCGACACTTGAGAAGAATTGGGAATGAAGAATGGAAGGTTTCTTAGATTCTTCATTCTCAATTCTTCATGCATTAGGTTTAATTTTAAATTCTTGATTCTTGATTTGGGATTATGGCAAATCTAAAGGCGATTCGCGATCGCATCCAGTCAGTAAAAAACACGAAAAAAATCACCGAAGCCATGCGCCTCGTGGCAGCAGCTAAGGTGCGACGCGCACAAGCACAAGTTCTCGGAACTCGCCCCTTTGCCGATCGCTTGGCCCAGGTCCTGTTCGGATTGCAAACTCGTTTGCGGTTTGAAGATGTGGACTTGCCCTTGTTGAAACAGCGCGAAGTGAGTACCGTAGGATTGCTCGTTGTTACAGGCGATCGGGGTTTGTGTGGCGGCTACAATAACAACATCATCAAACGTGCCGAAGCTCGGATTAAAGAAATCCAAGCCGAAGGGTTCGATTATAAATTGGTGATTGTCGGACGCAAAGCCAATCAATACTTCAGCCGACGCAACTGCCCCATTGACGCCTCCTACATCGGCTTAGAACAGATTCCGACGGCAACAGAAGCCTCAGAAATTGCAGACGAAGTGCTCTCGTTGTTCCTCTCGGAAAGCGTCGATCGCGTGGAATTGATTTACACCAAATTCGTGTCTTTAATCAGTTCCAAACCCGTCGTCCAAACCCTGTTACCCCTCGATCGCCAAGGCTTAGAAGTGCCAGACGATGAAGTCTTCCGCCTCACCAGTAAAGGCGGTTCCTTCGACGTCCAACGCGAAAAAGTCGCTACGACTGCTGCGCCGGAAGCCTTCCCTCGGGACATGATTTTCGAGCAAGACCCGGCTCAAATTTTGGAAGCCTTGTTACCGCTATATCTGAATAACCAGTTATTGCGCGCCTTGCAAGAAGCAGCCGCCAGCGAACTAGCCGCCAGAATGACCGCCATGAACAACGCCAGCGAAAACGCCAGCGAACTCATGGAGACATTAACCTTGACTTACAACAAAGCACGTCAAGCCGCCATCACCCAGGAAATCCTGGAAGTGGTCGGTGGTGCAGCCGGAATGCAACGTTAAATTCCGCTTGACAATTCATCCCTTTTATGCGTCTGAGTTCGCTCAGGCGTTTTTTTTGTGGGGGTGTGTCGGCTAGTTTATAGCAAAATGGGATATCATTAAAGGCGGTTCAGCATCATGAGGCTTAGTTAATGATGAGATTTAATGATGTAGTTGATGTCATCAAGAGTCTTTCTACAGATGAAAAAAGAGAAATTTCCCTGTTGTTACAGCAGTATCTTCGTGAGGAGTCTCGGGACCAGATTTATGATAATTTTCAATTAGCCAAGCAGGAAGAAAAGCAAGGGGAACTTACATTTTCTAGCCAGATTAACCTATTGAAAGAATTGCTTGAATAATCATCATGGAAGTTAGTTTCAGTTCTGCCTTCAAACGCGCTTTTAAAAAGAAGATTAAAGGCAATCAAGATACAGAAGACAGGAAAATTATAACTTAAAACATCACGATTCAGCAGGGGTTAAAAGTTAGGAATTTAATGAAGTAAAAATAGCCATGATAGCAAATCAGCAGTTTTCGCGAATGACTCCCCAAGAGTATTTGGACTGGGAAGAACAACAGCCGATTAAATACGAATACGTCAACGGCGAAGTGTTTGCCATGACCGGGGGAACTCTTCCTCACAACTCGATCGCCCTTAACTTAGCCTCTGCCTTGAAAAATCACCTCCGAGGTAAAGGCTGTAAAGTTTTCATGGCAGATGCGAAACTCGGGGTTTCTAAAAACGGACCCTTTCACTATCCTGATGTGATGGTAACTTGCGATTCCCAGGACCTAAATGCTCGAAAAATTGTTTACTCTCCTTGCTTGTTAGTAGAAGTTCTTTCTCCAGGTACAGAAGCCTTTGATAGAGGGGATAAATTTAAACATTATCGCCGCATCCCCACCTTAAAAGAATATGTCCTGATTAGTGCTGAAAAAATCAGCGTTGATTATTACTGTCTCAATGAACGGGGAAAATGGGAACTCACGTCTTACTCATTGGACGAACTGAATACTGAACCATCGGAAATAGAAATTAACCTGACCGCTGTTGACTTTTGTTTTCCGATTTCTATGCTTTATGAAGATGTAGAATTTCCCGATATTATTTAGCAACTCAGGGATGAATGATTAGGATTGATTGCCCAATTTGGATTGGAAGATATAGCGGCGATCGCCTCCAGCCCAACTTCTCCCCGATTAGGACTACTCATAATCTATTTCTTGCTCGTCTAATGCTAAAAATAGTTCTTCTGCATTCAGGACTAAATCTGCGTCTGTCAGGGAGGGAACGTCAAAATTGATAACGCGCTTGAGTATTTCTGCTGCAATTACCCGTTGTTCTGTAGTCGGCAAATCATCAAAGTTTTTGAGAATTTCTTGAGCTAGGGTATTCATAACAGTTGAGTCCGCTTCGCTACCCCAAATCAGGTTTTAAGGTCAATTCCAATTGTATCCCAAGTTTCAGGGAGAACCCCATGTACACTAAAATCTCCCCTAACCAGGTTTCAATGGCGGATAACAGATTGGGTTAATTGGGGGAAAACCTTTTAACCGCGCTTCTAGGGGGTACTCCGTGAGGAAGAGTAATTTTCGCTTAGATTTGAGTTCAGTTGATTTTTTCAGGTTTTAACTAGGTTTTGTTGGCCGAGTTCCAGGGAGATGCCACTAATGCGATCGTCTCCAGGGCGATAGGATAACACTTCGATGCCAATGGGTTCATTGGTATCTCCATCTTTGAAAAGGATAATATCGTTCCCCAGTTCCGTAGCAATTTGGTTAGGGCGGGGAGATTGCCAAAAAATGGTTAAGAGTTCGGTTTCGGGTTCGTAAAAGACTTTTATTTGGGCCATAATTTTGCTCCTGTTTTGATTGCATCAGTTTGGTAAGCTGTAATCAAGTAACCCTCTCCATTTAAACGCCGCGCAACGGCAACCAGCCACCTTTTGGCTTTGAGGGTGCGATAAAATAGCAAGACATCAATATCGCGCTGACTTTGGTAAATGGCATCGGGTTGATTAAGGGTTTGCTGAATTTCAGTTTCATAATGGGTAATATCGGGATGCTTGATAAGCAGTGTTTGCCAGTAGCTTTCGGTGGTGCGAACGGTGAACCCTAGGGGCGTAGAAACAATAAATTTAACAATTGATTCCATATTTTAGCTGAAGGCTAGGGTTTGCTGATATTTTAGCGAATTTGAGAACTTGGGGTGAGGGTTCGGAAACCGAGTTTCTTGGTGGCTGCTTAAATCTCCCCTAACCAGGTTTCAATAGCGGATAACAGATTCGCTTGATTGGGGGGAAAGCCTTTTAAGGGCGGGTATTAGGGCTGTTGCTGAGGAAGGGATGCCCCCTATCTTCCTACATTTTGCAACCACTGAAGGATTGTTGTTACTAAATTCGGGTCGCCTTCTAGGAATTGCGGTAATCGGCATTCAGCAAGGCGATCGGGGACAACTAGGGCTATGGGGGGTAGGGCTGTTTCATTCTCAAGGCCAAATTGCTTTTTTGCTTGTTCGTAAGCTTTATCTGGCGGTGGAACAGACGTTATTTCCTAATTTTTAACCTAAAAGTAGGAAATAAGGCCGAAAAGCCTTTGGCTGTAACGCTTACGGTGCAAGAAAAATTTTAGAATGAAACAGCCCTAGGCTATGGGGGGATGGCTAAAGCGGGCGAGTTGAGTGAGGACCGCCATCTCAAAGCCTTGGGGGGGTGCATTGGCGGGTTCTTCGTAGAGGATGAGGGCGATCGCCTGGTCGCTGAGGTCATCTTCGCAGTAGGCTTGTAATTCTGCGATGGTAAGGGGTTTCCCGTCGGGACTGGCTGGACAGCCTGCTTTTTTGAGGGTGGTGTAGATTTGTAAGGCGGGGTTGCTAGGGTCACTGAAGCAGCAACCGTTGATGCAGAGGATTTGAAGGGTTTCGTGGAGGTCGGTTTTGGTGCGTTGGGTTTGTAGGAGTTCGGGGCGTTTGACGATTAGCGTATTTCTATGCTACATTCGTAAGGGTAAAATAATATCAACAAAATTTAGAGGAAAAATTAATAATGAGTGGTTTTTTGACTCAAGAAGACTTTGAAACAATTTTTACATCGCACTTGAAAATTGAAACCTATTCCAAATCTATAGAATCACTATTTAGTTTACGCAGTTTAAGTAAAATCGACTACAAGCCTTATTACCAGAGAAATTATGTATGGGATGATCATAAAGCAACTTACTTTATTGAAAGTATCTTATTGGGTACGGAGATCCCTCCTCTTATATTTTTTAACAACGGGCATGGTAGGGAAGTAATTGATGGAAGGCAAAGATTTGAGACAATAAAGCGGTTTAAAGAAAATGAATTTTCCTTAACAAGGAATGGTCTGGCAGCCCTAAAGCAGCTTGCTAAAGAAACTTGTGAATCTTTACAAGCTAGTTCGGAAACAAAAAGTATAATTGATTTATTTCTTGATGCAAAAATTAGAATTATTGAATTTGAAATAGTTAATGAGCCTAGGCTCAACCCAAGTTTGGAAGATAAAGTTAAAAAAGAAATATTTGGTAGATATAATTCTGGTATAACTCCTTTAAAAAAGCCAGAAATAGATAATGCTACATATGATGAAGATCCAGTTTTCCAACATTTTAAAGATTTGGTAAAACAAGATTCTGAATTTTGTAATATGGTTACTGACCTTTTCTTGCCTAAGTGAGAGTGAAAGAGGTTTTGATAGTGGAAGAATTCTACAGTTTATTCGTAGATATTTAGTTCTTTACAAGTTTCCTATTAGACATTATTCGTGGGGAAACAATAGAACTGAAACGCTCGATAAATTATATGAACATATGGTGAATGAGGTAGAAGATGTAAGTGATTTATGTAATAGGTTTGTACAAAAAGTTCATCTAGTTCATCGGATGAAGCAGGTATTTACAGCAAAAAATTTAATTGTAAAACGCCCAGCTTTTGAATGTTTGTTATGGGGACTTCAGGTATTAGATGCTGAAAAAATAGCTCTATGTCAAGTGGATGCACCCAACTTTATTGAACGTTTAGGTCAGGCGATTTCAGATAATAATGATAAGTTTGTTGATTCTCTTTACTATAGTTTGGTTCAAGAACGTTTCTCATTTACAGCGAAGTTATTTGAAGAGGAGTTTGAGGTCAATCTCCGTGCTTATGTAGAGGGTGATAAGAAAACAAGGGATGAGTTAAATCTCATCAGGAAGAGTGAAAATGACGATACAATAATTACAAAGCTCGGTGAATTAGAATCTTTAAGAGTAACAAAGCCAGAACCCTCGCGAAGTTCAATAGATGACATTGCGAGAATGATGGATCGCAATATGTTTCTTGTTCGTCCTTCTTATCAAAGAGCGGAAGTAATTAATATATCTAAAGCATCTTCAATTATTGAAAGTATTCTTTTAGATATCAGTCTTCCTCCCATCTTTATTTATAAGCGTAAAGATGGCGTTTCAGAGGTAATAGACGGACAACAACGTTTATTAACAATTTTAGGTTTTATAGATGAAAAGTATGTGGATGAAAATGGTCATAAATGTTCAAGTAAAAACCCCGGTTTTGCTTTAAAGGACTTGAAAATACTGAAGCATTTAAACAAAAAAAACTACAACGATCTTAAAAATTTAGATCCTTCTTTACAAGATAAGATTTTAGACTTTGAACTCTTTGTTGTTGAAATTCAAGAAAGTCTAAATCCAGATTTTAACCCTGTTGATCTTTTTGTTAGGCTGAATAACAAGCCATATCCAATTCGAGAGAATTCTTTTGAGATGTGGAATTCTTGGTTGGATAGAGACATTATTGAAACTATTAGAAAAAATCTGGATAAGCATAGAAATTGGTTTTATATCAAACGTGTCAAGAGTCGTAAGGATAGAGATAGAATGGAAAATGAAGAACTTTATACATCCTTAGCGTATCTTGAGTATCAGCGCCTCAAGAGTGCTGATAAGTATTTGTACATTTATGATAAAAATAATGGAATAAATGTAAGGATGGGTTCATCCCATGAAATAACTAGGCTACTTCAAAGTGTTTTTGAAGATGAAGAGGTAAAGAATAACTTTCTCAAAAGTATCAAGAATGTGGAAATTTTTGTAAAAAAAGTAAAAATTATTCTACTGGATAGAGATATTGAAGGTGGTAAAGAACAATTAGATATATTTTGGGGGGATGAACTGAATTTACTATTTAAAGCGCAAAGACAAGTTCGTTCATTTAGGCGTACAAAACAAGACTTTTACATTCTTTGGTATCTTCTCAATCCACTTAACCTTGAAATGGTTAAATTTCATAGATTAAATCTCAAACAGGATTTGCAAAATATTTTTTATGATTGGAGAAATACTTCAAAAATTTTTACCAAAGATGTGTTGTTATCAAAAATTAAAGATTTTCACGAAAAGTATGCAATTAACCGAAGAGAAACTAAACTTTCGGAAGCCGAAAAGTTTGAAAAACTTAGAGGACAAGATAATCGCTGTGCTATTTCAGGAGCACCTCTCTTTATAGGAGATGATATTGAGGTGGATCATAGTACACCTTTAAGCATAGGGGGGGCAGATTCTATAGAGAATCTTCAAATTACTCACAGTGACAGTAACAGAAAGAAAGGCTCTAAACTTTTTCCAGAATAGATAGGAATTAAATAAAACCAGAATTTTTTATCAGATCCGGGGAGTTTGTTGGGACTCCGCAGGTATTAACCGAGTTGAGTATTCCCGTTGATGAGTTGTTAGCCTGAATTTATCAAACCAGAATTTTCTAGACAATGCTTGGAAACCAGCAATCATGCCCAAATCTAGTTTTTAAATAGCCGTTTTTTCTATGAAGCCCGCACAGGCGGGCTTTGTTTGTATAGCCCCCAGGTTTGATGCTGCGGGGATTGGGAAGAACCCCACCCTAACCCTCCCCTTGCCAAGGGGAGGGGACCGGAGTAGCCCGCGCAGGCGGGCTTTGTTTGTATAGCCCCAGGCTTTAGCCTGCGGGACTCAGTAAAATCAGTTGCCGTTTTTGCAGACTTCTCACTCCCTCTAAATCCAAATTCCCTCCTGCCAAAATCTCTCCAACAGTTTTCTTTCCTTCCCCTTCCTGGGAATTGGCATCACAGCCTTTCATGAACTCAAACTCATCATCAGATAAAGTCACAAGTTGATAATTGTAATCAAATAAATGTTGTGAGGGCCAACCTTGTAAACAGAGACTCACTTCGGGAATCGCTTGTAACAAGGCTTGCTCATTCTCCCAGTCCATTTTAACCAGGGGAGGACGGGCGAGGAAAAACTCGTAATGGGTGATTTCTGGATCAAGGAGTTCAATCAGTCGATATCGCGCCCGATCGCCTAACTTTTGCGCCTCTGCCATCAACTCCGAATCCTGCCCTAACAACCGCTCAATATCCCAATAATCCGGATTCGAGAACCCCAAAAACTCTAACCCCGACGCATCAATCAACTCAAACAACGTATCGATGTTATAGTCAATCTCTTGGGGATGCAGATACATATCCGCAAAATTGGCATCCCGGTGATTTTCCATCGCCCACCGTTCTTTTTCCCGCTTCACTAAACGGTTATTTTCCGGTAATGCCGCAAACACTTTCCGCCCGATTTTCACCCCTTCTTGATAGTCGCCGGATTTCTCCCCTTGCAGCAGCGCGATCGCCTGTTGCATCAGTTGAATTTCCCAGCGTCCTAACTCCGCATACACAAAAATATGCATAATTCCCCCAGGGGCCAACTTCGTCGCTAATGCCTGAATCCCCCGAATTGGATCCGGGAGGTGATGCAAGACCCCCACACAATTAATGTGGTCAAATTCCCCTTCCAGTTGCGCCACGTCATAAATACTGAGATGATGGAACTCCACCCGAGAGGCCCCAGAACGCCGACAGCGATCGCGGGCTACCTCTAAGGCCCCCCCGCTTAAATCAATCCCCGTAATCTGCGCTTCCGGGTTCAGATGCACCAAATATTCCGTTCCCACACCCGTCCCGCATCCCGCATCCAAAATCCGCACCGCCTGAGTTGCCGGTTTGCGCCCGGTGCAGAATGCATAAGCCGCAGGCCAAGTCCAGCGCCAATTGTACCCCGGTGGCGGTTCATCTAGGAGGGCTTCCGGGGGAAACGGATAGGTATCATACAGTTGTCTAACCGCAGCAGTAATCTCTTCAGAGTTCGGCATAATCGCAAGATGATGGATAGATGATGGACAGAAACACAACAGGGGCAAAGGCGATCGCCAAGCCCCCTAACCCGTGACAAATCACAGGTTTGAAATTACCAATTTATAGTTTACAATTCAGAACGTAACAAAACTTATCTTTTTTCTCAGTTAGGTGCCGCAATCCAATATGATGGCACGATAGCCACTGGGTCAAAGTTCTACATAATTCTTAACATAAGAGGGGGTGATACCGAATCGTTTTAAGCTAAAAACTATGTCAAAGTAAACCCCCGATAGTGGGTTAAAGGACATGGGAAAGCCGAAGGGAGGAAGCCAACATTAAGGACAACCTGATCAACGTCAATCCTTCATCCTGACTCAGTGTGGCAGTTTAAACCGGCATCTAAACCCATTGATGCCACAAAATGATAATTCTATTGGGAGCTTTTGAAATCAGATGACTGTAAAGGCAAGTGGTGGAAGCTCAGTTGCGCGTCCGCAACTCTATCAAACCGTCCCCGTTGCGACCATTTCCCAAGCGGAACAACAAGACCGCTTTCCGGGAAAAAGCGAACTGACCGAACTCCAGACATTTTTCCAATCCGGAACCAAACGGCTGGAGATTGCGGAAGTTCTGACCAAAAATTCAGAACTGATCGTATCCCGTGCCGCCAACCGGATTTTCACGGGTGGATCGCCAATGGCGTTCCTAGAGAAGCCCAAAGAACCAATCGTGGTTAACGCCCCCGTGGGTGCGAATCAAGACCTCAAACAGGGCATGATGCTGGGAACCACCACATACGTGGAAAGCAAAGGTGGGTTCTTAGAAGGTTTGCGGAACATTTTCAGTTCATCTAGCGGCCCCATCCCCTCCGGATTCCAACCGATTAACATTGCCCGGTACGGTCCCGGAAACATGACCAAATCCCTGCGGGATTTGAGCTGGTTCCTGCGTTACCTGACCTATGCAATGGTCGCCGGAGACCCGAACATCATTTCGGTGAACGTGCGGGGTTTGCGGGAAATCATTGAACGAGCCTGTTCTTCTTCCGCAACCCTGGTGGCATTGCAAGAAATGAAGGCAGCATCTTTAAGCTACTTCAAACAGGATGAAGTCAGCCGGACCCTGATTAGCGAATATTTCGAGGTTTTGATTACCGAATTCAAAGCCCCGACGCCTTCGGATAAACTCCGTCAAACCGGCAGCAGTGACAAACAAGGCTTGCAATTGCCGCAAATCTATTTCATCGCTTCCGAACGTCGTCAGAAGTTCGTCATGAAGACGGGACTCTCGTCCTCGGAAAAAGAAGAGGTGATCAAAGCAGCCTATCGGCAAGTCTTTGAGCGGGATATTACTCGCGCCTACAGCTTGAGCGTCTCTTACCTGGAATCTCAGGTGAAGAACGGGACCATCACGACGAAAGAGTTTATCCGGCGCTTGGGTCTGTCGCCCCTGTATCGGCAGCAGTTTTATGAAAAGTTTGTCAACAGCCGCGTGGTGGAATTGGCACACCGTCATTTCCTCGGACGTGCTCTGAGTTCTCGCGAGGAGTTTAACAAATACTTTGCGATCGTGTCCCAAGGGGGTTTAGCCGCTTTGGTGAACGCCCTAGTCGATTCTCAGGAATATTCTGATTATTTCGGCGAGGAAACTGTACCCTACCTGCGCGGTTTGGGCCAAGAAGCCCAAGAGTGCCGGAACTGGGGACCTCAGTTTGACCTGTTTAATTACAGTGCACCGTTCCGCAAGGTTCCCCAATTTATCACCCTGTTTGCGGACTACAATCGGCCTCTGCCGGATCAACACGCCTATGGTGTGGGGAATGACCCTCTGGAAATCCAGTTTGGGGCGATCTTCCCGAAAGAAACCCGCAATCCGAAAAACCGTCCGGCACCGTTTGGCAAAGACACTCGCCGGATCCTGATTCATCGCGGTCCTGGCATCAACAACCAACTGAGCAATCCAGCAGCGCGGGGTATGTCTCCGGGTTCTCTGGGTGCGAAGGCGATCAAGCTGGATCAAATCCCCAGTGGACAGAAACAGTATGGTCAGCGCGGTGGGGTCAAATCCGTGCAAGGGGTGAGTGTTAAATACTCGGAGAGTTCGACTCAAGGGGTGATTACGGCAGCCTATCGCCAAGTGTTTGGCCGGGATGTCTATGATGCTCAACGGCTGAAGTTAGACGAGATTAAGCTGGAAAACGGGGATATTACTCTGCGGGAGTTTATCCGGGCGTCTGGCGAAGTCTGATGTGTTCCGGAATCTGTACTGGAGTTCGCTTTATGTTTGTAAGGCGATCGAATACATTCACCGTCGTTTGTTAGGTCGCCCGACCTACGGACGCCAGGAAATGAATGCTTACTTTGATATTTGCTCCAAGAAAGGCTTCTATGCTTTGATTGATGCGCTTATCGATAGTAAAGAGTACGAGGAAGCCTTTGGGGAAGATACGATTCCTTATGAGCGCTATCTGACTCCGGGTGGTCAAGCCCTGCGATCGCTCCGAGTTGGCACGATTGGCGACAAGAACCTCAAAGTCGAGAAAGACGAACCCTCGCGCTTTATCGAACTGGGTACCGTTCCCGATCGCTCAGTACCGGAAATCGAAACCCGCATCGGCCAAGGGGTTGGCAAACGCCGCGAACAAACCAAGGTGTTCAAGCTCACCAACCGCACTCCGGTGGAATCTCAAGCGGTCATTCAAGCGGCTTACCGCCAAATTTTCGAGCGCGACTTAATCCTTATGTGATTAAGAACGAGTTCACCGCGATCGAAAGCAAACTGCGGAACGGCGAAATCACCGTGAAGGAGTTTATTGAAGGATTGGGGAATTCCAAGCTGTATGTCAAGGAGTTCTATACCCCCTATCCGAACACCAAGGTGATTGAACTGGGAACCAAGCACTTCTTAGGTCGTGCACCGCTGAATCAGCAGGAAATTCGCAAGTATAACCAAATTCTGGCGACCCAAGGGATCCGAGGATTTATCACGGCAATGGTCAACAGTATGGAGTACCTGCAAGCGTTTAATGAGGATACGGTTCCTTATCGTCGCTTCCCGACCCTGCCTGCGGCGAACTTCCCGAATACGGAGAAGCTGTATAACCAGTTGACGAAGCAGAATAAAGACTTGGTTGTGCCAAGTTTTGATCCGGTGAACTCGACGATGGACCCGACCAAAGGCCCGCTAATGGCGAGTGCAATGGCATCCCAAGCAGCACATAAATTGGATGTGGTGCAAGTGGGACGGTCCGTGAGTGGGGTGATGCCGCAACGGTCTACGGCGAGCAAAGTGGCGCGGATTTATCGCGTGACTGAGCAGAAAGACCCGGCTGAGATGGAAAGTGCGATCGATGCCATCTATCGTCAGGTGATGGATATCTACAGTGAAGAAATTCCCGCAGAATTCCGCCTGAATCACGCCGAAGCACAACTGATTCGCGGAGAAATCTCGGTCCGTCAGTTTGTGGGTCAGTTGGCAAGTTCTGAAGCCTACCAAGCTCGGTTTGTCAAGCCTTATCCGAGTTTAAAAGCGGCTGAATTACTCTGCCGTCACCTCTTGGGTCGCACTCCTGCAACCCCTGAAGTGGCTGAGTCTGAGCAATTGCTAACTGAAAGCGGTTTAGCCGCAGCAGTGACGGCATTGGTAGAAGGTGCGGAATATAATCGCTATTTTGGCGAGAATGTTGTGCCTTATCCTCGTGCCTAGTCTTTGAAAGACGCAATTTTTGAGGGGAGATAGGTTGGATTAGATTTATCTCGTCTTGATCAGAATTAGATAACCCAGTCTGGATGACAGACTGGGTTTTTTGATGGGTTGGGCCGATCGCAGGTCGTTGCCGGGGATGGGCGATAATGACGGTGGCTCCACTTCCCCCGGGCGGCTTTTTCCTCAGCGACGGATTATCTGCATGGCTTGGAAACCCAGCAGGTGGCGACTCTCCCAGTATGGCGGGATACTCTCTATCTGGAATTTCATCGCGGCTATTAGACCACCGAGGCCGATCGCCCATAATCCCTGGTTCTATCCGCGCGGCGCTGGGTTTCATCGCCGCTGTTAGACCACCGAGGCCGATCGCAAACTGCCCATCATCAGCCATAATGAGTACATTGGTTATTGCCTGGAGATGATGTCGTTACCGGCAAAATCAAAGTCACTAATTATTGAAAAAATTGAAAAAGAGGTCCAAACAATGAACTATAGCGATCGCATCACCCTAGAACCGGGCAAACGCAGTGGTAAACCCTGTATTCGTGGAATGCGAATCACCGTTTATGATGTGCTGTCTTATTTAGCCTCAGGCATGACCTACCAAGAAATCCTGGATGACTTTCCCTATCTTACCCAAGAAGATATCTTGGCTTGCCTAAGCTATGCCGCCGAGCGCGAACACCAAACCTTACAGGTGCAAGTATGAAACTGCTATTTGATCACAATCTCTCCCCTCGATTGGTACAGCGACTGGCGGATCTATTTCCTGAATCAACTCACGTTTCCACCATTGGCCTAGACCAGGCCGACGATCAAACTGTTTGGGATTATGCCCGATGCCATGATTTTATCATTGCCACCAAAGATAGCGATTATAACGAATTACTCATGCTGAAAGGATTTCCACCCAAAGTGATTTGGATTCGTCGGGGCAACTGTTCTACATCAGAAATTGAATTGATTTTCCGATCTCACGAAGCGGACATCAAAACGTTAACAAACGACTCTTGCCTTGGAATATTAACCTTCTATTAACCAATAAAAATCAAAAATTAGCCCTTAATCATTATTCATTTCCCCCAAATATCAGCTATGTCCGAAATCCACATACAAGACAAATTCCTAGATCTCTTGATTAAATCAGAACTACGAACCAAGCGCCGGACGCGCTGCCATAGGGTGTTAAGGATAGGCTCTTTTCTGTCTTGCTTTCGTGGTCATCATGTCAATTCAACCCCCAAGATTTCAAGCTGCTGATTAATCCAAGCAGTTGCTGTTGCTTCATCCTGCTCTATCGCTTGTTCTACTCCTGTTTTAGCAATTTCTAGCAGTTGTTTGGATTTTAGTTCAGCTTGATAAAAATCCTCAACTTTCGATTTAATTAAAATTCCAAGTTCTTGCATTCTACTTTCAGAAAAAATTGGGATGCTCAACTTTCTCAAAGCTCCAAGGCTTAAAAATGGATTAATTTGTCCAGTGGATGCTTTTTCAATCAGTAGTTTTCCTAGCTGAGAATTGAGAAACCCTACTAAATAGTAAGGATTAAACCCAAATTTGAGGCGTAACAATGCTACATCTTGATTAATGTTGACCAATTGATTTAAGTTTTCAACAACTGCTGCATTTCCGACTCTCCCTTTGATCGTTATCAAAATATCTCCATTATTCAGATGGGTTCGTTTTAATTCGGTTTGATGATGAGATATTAAAATACGTTTTTGCGTTTCATAATTTATTTTAAAATCATGAATATGTTCGGCAGTTAAAAACTTTACATCTCCAATACTCAAATCATGTCTTAAAGGATTGACCATTGGTGATATCTATTAAAATATCTTCAATATGAATAACTTCTATAGGATTCAGACTATTGATTTTTTCTACAGCTTGATCGTACTTTGGTTTATAGTGTTCAGAGTCAAGGCGACCGGAGGACAGAAACGACTCAGCAAAACTCTTGACCGCAACTGTTTCTTCCGTCGGTTGCCAGTCCTCCAAGCCAAGCTCTGCCAACAGCAACTCCTCAGCTTGTTTATATTTAAGTTCGGATTGTTTCAGGCACTGTTTACTCAGTAAAACCACTTTCGATACAGAGTCCTCAAACGAATTAGAGAATTCAGGAATAACTAGCTGATCCATGTCTTCTAAGAGCAAACCCTTCTGAACAGCCCCGCGAGTAAATCTATCTATTTGATCCTGTCCAAATTTAGAGGTTAAATAACTAGCGAAATACTCAGTTTTGACTTTTTTAGGTCGTAAAATAGCAAGTTTACAATTGCAGGTAGCTGATTGCGTTGTGCTTACCAGTGCAACCCTTCCAATGGTTCCTCACGATCGAAAGAAGAACATCTCCCTTCTTCAGGTGCGATCTTTTCATATAAGGAAGATTATATGTCTCTTCATTGATGTATATAGGAGATGATTGTTCAATGAAGAAATAGTGAATATCTTGACCTCGGTAATATGGAACTCCTGCATCGGCAAAGCTTTCGCTGATCTTCATATGGTTTCCATCAAAGACTTTCACCAGATCTGTAATTGGCTTCAAATTCTTCGCCTTCAGTTTTGATGCAACTTCAAGATGATCTCTCTTAAAAAACTCAGAATCAATTCGGTGGGTTCGCTCTAACTCACTGAACTTAACAACTGCTGCTTCTAACCCATCTATTAACCGCTGATACTTGTCAGCATCAAACGGTGTAATAGATGGGCTAGGTTCAAAAAAACTGAGCTTCTCCTTTTTTGCAAACTCAATAAATGCCTCTGCAATGCCCTCTTCCGTCAGCCCATCATGATTAAACAAATCATGATCCACAATCCAATGATTATGGGGATCCAAGAAAAATCACCCGATTCATCAGTTTTTTTCACATAGATCTTCTCCCCCGAATTATCCTTCCCCGACTTTTGCATCGTCGCAAAAAAGATATTGTAATCATCCCGGCGCGGACATAGTGCCCCCGCCTTCCGGTCATCATTCCACTTCTGCACAAACAACACCGAAGTTTTCGTTCCCGTGTGCGGCTTAAACGTATTGCCATGTAGCCCCACCACCGCCAAAATCCGGCAACGTTCCGCAATAAAATCGCGAATATTCTTATCAGAAGAATTATTAAATCGCCCCTGGGGAAGCACGATCGCCATCCTGCCCCCCGGCTTCAAAAAGTCCAGATTTCGTTCAATAAATAAAATATCGCGACCCACCTTGCTTTGCCACTTGCCATTCGGCTTTTTCGCCAGGTCATAGCGGGCAATCATGCGCGGTTCCTTGATATCTCCAGCAAACGGTGGATTCGCCATCAACACATCAAACCCAAACTCTCGATAGTCTTTAATACCCTTCTGCCTTAGTTTTTTCAGTCGCCTGAAACCCTCATGGTAAACATCATTCCACTCCTCCTGCCCCGTGACCTCATCCCACAATTCATAATCCAGCGTGTTCAGGTGCAACACATTGGTTTGCCCATCCCCCGCAATCAGGTTCAGCGTCCGCGCCACCCGCACTGCCTTTTCATCAAAATCGATGGCAAACACCTTGTCTTCCACATACTCTTTGCATCGGGGCGGCTTATCTTCTAAGGAAAATAAATGACTTGCTTTTAATCCCTCATCCTCTAAAATCTGCCGCCATACATAGAAAATCGTATGCACCGGAAATCCCGATGACCCTGCCGCTGTGTCGATCATGTACTCATCCTCTTGGGGATTGAGCATCTTCACACACATATCAATCACATAGCGCGGCGTGAAATATTGCCCTTTGTCGCCCTTGCTGCTTTGGTTAATCAAATATTCAAAGGCTTCATCAATCACATCAAGGTTAGAGTTAAATAGCTTCACATTCTCCAACGACGACACACACACCGATAAATGCGACGGCGTGAGGCTAATCTTGGCATCGTCACTAAACACCCCTTCCCATTTTTTCTTAGCTTTATCGAACAGATCCTGAATCTTCGTTTTCAGCGCCCCTTCCGTTTGCCCCGTATTGCGAAACTCTAGCGAACGAGTGGATCGCCTGTTGCCTTGACCCGAATACCACTCATCATAAAGTTTCGTAAAAATCAGCTTAAACAACTCCTCAAATACATCCACCCCAGCATTCGCCAAAACCTCATCTTCCATTTCCTCAATCAAGGTTTTGAGTGATTTATTCTCCTTCACCAACTTGTCATTGTCGATCAGATCTTGTAGGGTGAACTTGATTTGTAGAATATCTGCCAAAGTTTGATTAACATTTGGCAAATCGGGAATATCTTCAAAATAGTTCGGATCTTTGCGTTGGTAATAGGAAATTTGCTCGCCATTCGTCCAAACAGCGATCGGCGCACCCGTCGCGTTGCAATACGAGCGAAGTTGATCTTTCCCATCCTTCAGTTTCGGCTTCTTGACCTCCACCACCATATACGCCGTGTTAGGACGATCTTTGTCCATCACCACAATATCCGCCCGCTTCACCTCCCGCCCAAAATTCACCCCATATTCCACCTGAATACGGCTAAGGGGATAATGCAGGCGATCAGTTAGCACCCGTAAATATAGCTGACGAATTGCTTCCTCTGGTGTGAGCTTGATTGATTTCTGTCGGACTAAGCAAATTGTGTAGGGAACCTCACCGCTTTTCGTTGTCTTGAGAGTAATACTTTGTTCCAATTGCTCAATTTCATCCGGCGTAAATTGTGACGGCTTATAATTTGAGTCTTTAAGGATATCAGCGAGTTTCATGGGTTAAATTGAATGAGTCCATAGAAAACAGGTGTTGGCTGGGGGAGGTGGGAAAAAGCGGTGGGTGACAAGGGAAACCCCAACTTTAAAGATTTGCAGTAAACGCTCCAGTTTTTGTAGTCCCGGTTATCCGGGCGGTTACTCGGGCAATCCCTCAATAATACATTCTTCGGTGAAGACTTGAGCCAGAGAGCGATCAAACTACCCGTTGTCGGATCTGTCATCATTCCTCCAGAGACATCGCTTTTCTTACCAACTTTGGCGCTATTGCGCTAGATTTGCCCATCCTTTCACCAAACAGCGTAGTAGAATAAAGCCTTCAACCTTGATTTTATACGCTACCACAAAACAAGACTGAATCTTGCACTGTCGCCTTTTTATTTTCTGAATCTAAATCTACCTCCATTAAGCCAGAGTCTAATGTCCAGCCTCAAGGTTTGCGGGTTAATCCAGACCCCGATACAGCCGATCGCTGGGAAATTCAAGGTCAAGGCTGGTGAGGGTGATGCGATCGCCCGCCTCATAAATCGTAGTTTCCCAAGTATCGGCAGCGATGCGGCGACGGCATTCAACGCGCTGGCTGTCTTGGGAAATTAGAACGTATTCTTCCAGACTGTCGAGGTTTTGGTAGTCGGTGAATTTGAGGTCCCGGTCAAAGGCTTCGGTACTGCTTGAAAGCACTTCGGCGATGAATTTGGGATAGCGTTTAATGTAGCGGTCTTGGCGATCGCGCGGGTCACAGGTCACGAAAGCATCGGGGTAGTAATAAAACTCATCTTTGTAGTTGACTTTTACAGTGCTGCCGTAGAAGCGACTGGGTGAGTCGCCAAGGTGTCGATCCATCTCACTCAGGAGGTTTATTGCAATCCGTGAATGGCGATCGCTACAGCCGTTCATGGCGTAAACCAAACCCCGTCGGTATTCGTGGCGGATGGGGTTTTGGCGATCGAGCGAGAGGTAGTCGTCAGGGCTAATATGGTGGGGAATGGCAATCATGGGGGTCTATTGTGTAAGCTACGAGACACCCGTTTGGGTGGGTTGGAAACCCTACCACCATTTTAAACCCGAATTAGAGTTTAACCACCACTACCCGGGGAGACGACTGGAATGCTGGCAAGTGTCGTAAAAAATAGCTGATGAGGCGATCGCCTTTACCTCGTGCAATTTAAGCCCGAATCTATTTAGGTAAATTTCCCAGGATTTTCCTAAAAATGCCCTCTTTCTAAGACGCGATCGATACCCGGAGAGGTATCGTCGATTAAAGTTTGAATTTTATCAATCATCCGTTGAAAAACATCGGGATAGTATTTAGAAGCATCCAAAAAATCAGCGTAGGCTTGACGGTATCTCTGTCTAGCTTCTGGATTTTTATATTCTTGGCGAACATTGGCTGAAATGCGTCTAGATTTCCGAACGATTAACACATCATCAATTTGAGTTGCTGTAATTGAAACGGGAGTCATATCCAGAAATTCACAAACGAGAAAGTACAATGAACTCGGTACGGCTATTTTTAAATCCCGGCTAGTCGCCACCGCTTCTTGAAACATGGTTTTGTCTAAATTAGTTTTGCATTCAGCACAGACATATCCCAAATGAGACTCTAGCAGTTTGGAATTGGTAAACTGGCTGTCAAACCCTGTTTTTAAATACAGTTTCTTTCCCAATATAAAATCTTGATTTTTTGTTCTTAAAAAAGGTTCTCCACCTTGTCCAGGATTGCCAACAGAAGAAATAAAGCTCAATCCAGCAAATGTATTTTTGGGGCCTATTTCAAAAGAATCATCTAATCCTCTTAAACTCCGGTAAATGAGTTGAGGGAGGAACTCTTCAAGAATTGTATTATCTAGTTTGAGTTGTCCCTTTTGGCGATACAAAAAATTATCAGGACTATCAAAAATCAGGTCGAGTTCGATGAAACGCTTATATCGGTTGGTTGCTTCGACTAATCGTTCAACTGTATTGTTTTGAACCAAATCAATAGATTCTAGTTCTTGAATCCACTGCTGATATTGGTGTAGTGCTTCCTGCATTCGTTCCCGATCGCCAGGGGGGAATTTGTCATTTCGCAAACAAGCCAGCAGTTTATCATAGTGAGGCGTGGATAATTTTAACATGGCTGCATTTTTATTATTTGATAAAGCTGTTTTCTGGATTGGGTTGCCGAAAATAGAGAGGCGATCGCCCGATATCCGGAACCTTGGCGATCGCCTCCAATAACGCCCCTTTATTTTTCTCTGAAACCTGTTCTAATCCCTTCCTAAGCGCTGCTTCGGCAACTTGTCTCACCCCCACCTCCCAATCCCCTTCGGATAATATAGTATTCCCATTCACCAGATGCAATAAATCTTCACGAATCATCTTGCCAAATTTATTTTTAAATTGTCGCTGCTGAGTCAAAACCAATTCAAACTGACCTCCTAGAGTTGCCAGTTCAGAAATGATTTGAGCATTATAAAAAGGAACGCCTAACACCGTCGATTCATACCCCACCACAAAGATAATCCGCGCCCCGGGTTGACAAACTCGGTTGATTTCCTGGAAAATCAAGGCTACATCCAGGCAATATTGAATCACGGTGAAAAATCTATTTCTCCGGTTAGCCCGATTTGAGCCAATTTCAGACTTGGCAATTTCTAGTAAATTCCAATTTAAAAGCTCTACAGAATTGCGATAATTTTGATGGTAATTAAAAACATTAATATAGGGAGGAGAGGTTAACAAAAAATCAATGGTATCGGTAGCCACTGGAAGGCATCGAGCATCCCCTAAATAGCTTTTTACGGAATTTTCCGACTCAGGAAAGTCTCGAATGTATTGACAAATTCCCCAAAATATTGTATAAATTTTGGGGATATGAATGGGTTGCTGATTGTCTATATCTAATAAAATGACCAGGGCATCTAAAATTGCCTGTTCTAATGGGTTTGAATCCTGATAAATGGGAAATAAACGGGTCTGAAACTCTGTAACTTTTAGCCGATCGCATTCTAACGCCTGAAATAACTCCGGTTGGGGGAACTGTTGCTGTAATTTGCCGGATACCGAGGTAATCACTTGATTGCGATCGCCCAGGCTGAGGTTGATAAACTCATAGAGACGACTGAGAATCCAAGCTGCTGGATTTAACTCACATCCCACCGCTTGTAATCCCAAATACCCGCATTCATACAACACCGTCCCACTGCCACAAAAGGGGTCCAGAACTGTGGCATCTCTCGGACAATAGGCGAGTAACAGGTTTTCCACCAATTGCGGCGAAAATTGTCCGCGCCAGGTAAAGAGGTTGGTTCGGCGTTTGTCTTCTATGTCTAAAAGGGTTTGCGGAATCCCCTGATTAAAGTCCTGCACCGCACTTGCCGACAAATTTGTTTCGGAGTCGGTGGGCGAAAAATGTACTCATGGCTGTGACTTGAAATGAATAGAAGGCGATCGCCGGAGGGAGGTCCCTGAACATCACCAGTCTATCCTCCCCATTTTCGCCAATTTTACCATCCCGTGGCCCCATCGGAACCTGTCTTAATGACTGCCCTCCCTGAGAGGTCCTCTCGCTAAAATTACAGATACGCAATTTTATGGCTGAGAATTTACATCATTCCTCAATTACCAATCATTAACTTGATAGATGGGGGCCACCGGGCGAAAAATAGGGGCCTCACCCCCTTTAACTGAGGAAAATTGTTACAAAATATTAAGTAAGGCGTGCGAATGTAAACGTGATGATGCAAAATATCCGTATTTGCAAAATCCAGTCGAAGTCAAAAGTTTTTTTGTGAACCACATTCCCCTAGAATACAGCTAGGGAAAAGTGGGGTAACTCAGGAGAAAGGGACTCAAACCCAAGCACTGAGTAAAAAAACCTAAAGACACAAAATCCGAGAAAGGTCTTGCAAAACCCAGATTAATATTCTATATATCTGGATACACACTCTCATTGTTGGAGGAAGTAGTTAATGAGTATCGTCACGAAGTCCATCGTGAATGCAGATGCTGAGGCTCGCTACCTTAGCCCCGGCGAATTAGATCGGATCAAGTCTTTCGTCACCACTGGTGAGCGCCGCGTTCGCATCGCCCAAATCATGAGCGAATCCCGCGAGCGTATCGTCAAGCAAGCTGGCGATCAACTGTTCCAGAAGCGTCCTGATGTTGTTTCTCCCGGTGGCAACGCCTACGGTGAAGAAATGACCGCAACCTGCCTGCGCGACTTGGACTACTACCTGCGTTTGATCAGCTACGGAATCGTTGCTGGCGACGTCACCCCGATTGAAGAAATCGGAATTGTTGGTGTTCGTGAAATGTACAAATCTCTCGGCACCCCCATTGAAGGCGTTGCAGAAGGCATCCGTGCCATGAAGAACGTAGCTGCTTCCTTGCTGTCTGCTGAAGATGCAGCCGAAGCTGGCTCCTACTTCGACTACGTTATCGGTGCGATGCAGTAGAGCTGTTCTCTACTCCATTCGTTTAAGGTAAATAATCACAGATCGCGCAGTTTAAGGAAACATAAAAAATGCAAGACGCAATTACTGCTGTTATCAACTCCTCTGACGTCC
Organism: uncultured cyanobacterium; assembly: GCA_963821735.1. Taxonomy (GTDB): domain Bacteria; phylum Cyanobacteriota; class Cyanobacteriia; order Cyanobacteriales; family Laspinemataceae; genus Laspinema. The sequence continues at coordinate 216,488 of CAWGFK010000016.1, read as the reverse complement.
AAGGTAAGTACCTAGACAACACCGCTCTTGACAAACTCAAGGGCTACTTCCAAACCGGCGAACTCCGCGTTCGTGCTGCAACCGCTATCAGCGCCAATGCAGCCACCATCGTTAAGGAAGCTGTTGCCAAGTCCCTGCTGTACTCGGATGTAACCCGTCCCGGTGGTAATATGTACACCACCCGTCGCTATGCAGCTTGCATTCGTGACCTCGACTACTACCTCCGTTATGCCACCTATGCGATGCTGGCGGCTGACCCCTCCATCCTCGACGAGCGCGTGCTCAATGGCTTGAAAGAAACCTACAACTCCTTGGGTGTGCCCATTGGTGCAACCGTGCAAGCAATCCAAGCCATGAAAGAAGTGACCGCCGGTTTGGTAGGTCCTGATGCCGGTAAAGAAATGGGCGTCTACTTCGACTACATCTGCTCTGGCTTGAGCTAAATGTGGAGTGTGGAGCCTGTAGAGCAGCGATTGAAAAATTATCGCTAACTCGGACAACGCTCTATTAACTCGACCTAGTTTTGAGGACAGGGAAGTCAAGAGTGAGTGTTAGCTCGTCAAAGGCTTGAGAACAGATTTCGATGAGTTTTAACGAGCTAGTATTGACTCTGGACTCCCTGGCTTCAATTAAGATAGTTTTGTTCAGATACAAATTTTTTCCACCGAAACAGGAGCAAGAAGCCCATGAGAATGTTCAAAGTGACGGCTTGCGTGCCAAGCCAAAGCCGGATTCGCACCCAGCGGGAATTACAAAATACCTATTTCACCAAGCTCGTTCCTTACGACAACTGGTTTAAAGAGCAGCAACGGATTATGAAAATGGGTGGCAAAATCATCAAAGTGCAACTTGCCACTGGCAAACCCGGTATGAACACCGGCATATCTTAATTCTTACGGACATCACTACAGAAAGCACTCCGAGCTTTAATGAATATGGAAAGAGGTCTTTAGGGCCTCTTTTTGCATTTTATTGGTCATTTGTCCTTGGTCATTTGTCCTTGGTCATTTGTCCTTGGTCATTTGTCCTTGGGGGATGGGGGAAAAGTTCGTAGTAACGACTTCAGTCGTTATCCCCTCTTATACGGAATCCAGTTGTCAAAGGTCTGTAAAAACCCGCACCCTGAAGGGTGGGGCTATACGGACGAAGCCCGCCTGCGCGGGCTAAAAGCGAAAACCGACTTTTAACAACCGGATTTGGTATTAGTTCGTAGTAACGACTTCAGTCGTTATCCCCTCAAAGTTCGTAGTAACGACTTCAGTCGTTATCCCCTCAAAGTTCGTAGTAACGACTTCAGTCGTTCCCTCCTTCCGCGTTCATTCGGGAAATCATAAAATATACTGAACTAAACTTAATGTAGTTATCGGACTTGCTTTGGATGCAACGCCTACTGATTCCCGTTTTCGATCCGGCTGTCAAAGAATGGGCCTTAGAAGCTCGATTATTGCGATGGTTGACCTTCCTCTGGCTGTTTGTGGGGTTGGCGGTGCTGTTTTCCGCCTCCTATCCCAGTGCCAATGCTGAGTTTGGGGATGGACTCTACTATTTTAAACGGCAACTAATCTGGGTTGTGGTTGGCTTAATTGGCTTTAATGTCCTGGTTTATACCCCCCTGCGATACATTCAAGGGATTTCAGATTGGGCGGTAATTATCCTACTGGGGTTGATTTGGCTGACGGTTGTTCCGGGATTTGGGACCACGGTGAATGGGGCTACCCGGTGGTTAAAGTTAGGTCCGGCCTTGATTCAACCTTCGGAGTTAATTAAACCGTTTCTGATTTTGCAAGCGGCGCGGATTTTTGGCAACTGGAACCGCTTGACTTGGCAGGTACGGATTAATTGGTTGGGGATTTTCTTGGCGGTCCTGTTGGGAATTTTGGTGCAGCCGAATTTGAGTACCACGGCCCTCTGTGGGATGACGATTTGGTTGATTGCTTTGGGGTCGGGTTTACCGTTTTCTTATTTGGGGAGTACGGCATTTGGAGGGTTCCTCCTGGCGCTGTTGAGTATTAGCATCAAGGAATATCAACGACGAAGAGTGATGTCGTTTTTAAATCCTTGGGCCGATCGCTTTGGAGATGGATACCAGTTAATTCAAAGTTTGTTAGCGGTGGGGTCCGGGGGAACTTTGGGGACTGGGTATGGTTTGTCCCAACAAAAGTTGCTCTATTTGCCGATTCAATATACGGATTTTATTTTTGCCGTGTATGCCGAGGAGTTTGGATTTGTCGGGAGTATGGTGCTGATGCTGCTGCTGGGGAGTTATGCAACGGTGGCGTTGTTGGTGGCGTACAAGACTCGGGAAATTGTGCAGCAGTTGGTGGCGATCGGGGTGATGGTGGTGATGATTGGACAGTCCCTGCTGAATATTGGGGTGGCGACGGGTGCTCTGCCGACGACGGGTTTACCTCTGCCGCTGTTTAGTTATGGGGGGAGTTCAATGATTGCCAGTTTGATGTGTGCGGGGATTTTGATTCGAGTGGCAAGGGAAAGTAGCACCGGAGAGGTGGTGTCGTTGCAGGATAAACGGCGATCGCGCTTCGGCAGAGGACGGAGGAAGCGTTAGGGTTGGATAGTTAGGTTTTGGAGGCGATCGCCTCCCTTAGTTCAACAATCGCCGTTTACTCTCCTGGGCATGAACTGAGAAAGTTTGCCACAATTTTTATCAAGATAGGATTGGAGGGAAACCACCCATGACCCCACTCAATATTTCATTGTCAGAGTCTATGCAGGAGTTCATAGAACAAAGGATTGCTGAAGCTGGCTATAGTACGGCGAGTGAGTACATCGAACACCTGATTCGTGAAGACCAAAAACAAGCGGCGCGATCGCAACTAGAAGCGAAGTTAATCGAAGGTTTACACAGTGGCGAACCCATTGAAGTCACCGATGAGTGGTGGGAACAAAAACGCCGCGAACTGTTACAGCGAGTTCACCAGCAGAAGCAATGACGAGACGAATTACGATCAGGCCGAGGGCGATGCTTGACTTGGATGATTGTTTTGCGTACATAGCTCAAGGCAATATGGATGTGGCACTTCAATTTTTTGATGCCGCACGTCAGACTTTCTCTCAACTAGCAAAAACTCCCGGGATAGGGAGTCCTTATCAAGTAAAAAATACACTTTTGCTTGGCTTGCGAAAGTGGAAAATCCAGGGTTTTGGGAAATATTTGATTTTTTACCTAACCCAGGATGAAAGCATAGAAGTATTGCGGATACTTCATGCCTCCCGTGACATTCCCGTAATTTTGGAACGAGAGGATTGAGCGCAAAAAATATGGAGATGGCTTGGAGGGGCGATCGCTGATTCTTCACGCCCCTCCACTCCGTTAACTATCCGGATCTACTCCCAACTCACGCAACCGTTGCGCTAGTTTTTCCGCCCGTTGGCGTTCAGTTTCCGCTCGTTGGCGTTCAGTTTCCGCCCGTTGGCGTTCAGTTTCCGCCCGTTGGCTCTCGGTTTCCGCCCGTTGGCGTTCAGTTTCCGCCAGTTCTTCGGGCCATCGCAGGAGTTCACCGTTGGCATTCCACCAGCGCAACCAATTGCCTGTGCGGTTGTCACGGGTTCCCTGCCAGACGCCTAAAAATAGCTCTAGTCCGGGAATCCAATAGAAACCATTAGCATCGGGTGTCTGTATTTGATATCGGTTGGATTCTAAAGCGTACAGTTCTAAATCAGCCATTTGGGGATGAAATATTGCATAAATGGGTACTTTAATAATTTGTTCGTAAAAGTACCATTTGCCGATGCGTTTTTGAAATTCCATTGAGTATTCTTCCCCATAAGTATCCGATAGGAATTCCATAACCATGAGGGGAATGGGTCCTTCGGTGTGGGGAGTGTAGCTGCGTCGGGGTTCGGGACTGGACCAAGGTGCAACGGGACGAATGTACATCCAATCGGGGGCCTTGCAGATGGGACGGTTATTAATGCCAGCACATAATGCAAAGTTGGACGAAATTAATGCATCTTGGCATAACTCCGGAGTTAAAGATTGACGCAAAGTATCCGCTAATAAAGGATGGTCTATATCATCCACTGGATCGTCTGGGAGTACAAAGTCGTCTGGGAGTTTAGGCCAGGTAATTTTTATCTCAGAAATTGAGGTTTGAGGTAGAACAGACATTATGCAACCTCGTATGACTGTTGATAATGGATTTAGTTTTATTGTAGCGGATGGTAGGAGGCGATCGCATCCTGCACCACTCTCCATCGACTCATGAGGAAGGAGTATTTTATTTAATAAATTTTGACTAAAATAATGGATATAAAAATTTTTCTATACTTTTAAGATGATTTAATTTTTCACCTCGCATTATATTAATAAAGCATAAAATTTATTCGACATTATTTGAATTCAATTTTTTTTAAACTGGTTAGCCCGAATATCCGGAAACGACTGAAGTCGTTACTACGAACTGGGGGAAAGGTTTTTGGTTTGAATATTCGGAAACGACTGCAGTCGTTACTACGAACTGGGGAAGGGACCGATCGCGAGTTTATGGCGTTGAGTTGAAGTTGTGCGATCGCCGGGGTGTCCTCTACGTTACAATTGTTCATATTGGGCGTTTTCCCCGGTTAAAGCATGATTGATTCTGTGCAAACTTCTCTGTACCACCTGCAACAACTCGCTGATGGTCTCGTTTCTAGCCAATTGAGTCACCTTTCCTGGGTGAGTGTCTTGATTATTTTTTTGGCGGGGTTGCTGACTAGCTTGACCCCTTGTATGTTGTCGATGCTGCCGATTACGATTGGCTATATTGGCGGATATGAGGCCCAAAGTCGGATTCAGGCGGCGGCGCAGTCTACTTGGTTTGCTTTGGGTTTGGCGACTACCCTCGCTGCATTGGGTATTGTCGCCGCCTATGTGGGTCAGGTTTATGGTCAGGTGGGGATTGGTTTGCCGATTCTGGTGAGTGTAATTGCGATTTTGATGGGTCTGAATCTTCTGGAGGCATTACCGTTGCGTTTGCCTTCTTTGGATGGGATGGAGTTGATCCCCAAGGATGTGCCGGATGGGGTCCGTTCCTATTTGTTGGGACTGACGTTTGGGTTGGTGGCTTCTCCTTGTAGTACCCCGGTTTTGGCAACGTTATTGGCTTGGATTGCTAGTACCCAAGATGTCATGTTAGGAGGGGCTTTATTACTGGCTTATACGGCGGGTTATGTGGCTCCTTTGATTTTAGCGGGTACGTTTACGGCTACGATTAAAAAGTTGCTGGAAGTGCGTCGGTGGTCCGGTTGGATTACGCCGGTTAGTGGTGCGCTTTTGGTGGGTTTTGGGGTATTTTCTCTGTTATTTAGACTGCTTCCGGTGGTGTAGGAATTGGGGAGATTGGAAAGGGTTTTTTGCTGTATTTGATGACAAGGGTCACAGGGTAAATTAGAAATGACAAATGATACGCAGAAGTTAAGTAGTTGGTTGTCGGTTCCGAAACGGTTTTTTCGGCAGGAACTGTTGCCGTTTTTGGGGGATTTAAGATTGGCGATCGCCCTCTTATTAGCCATCGCTGTATTTAGTATCTCCGGGACCGTAATTGAGCAGGGTCAATCTCCAGCTTTTTATCAATCCAATTATCCCGAATCTCCGGCTCTTTTTGGCTTCCTGACTTGGAAGGTGATTCAAGTTGTGGGGTTGGATCATGTTTATCGGACTTGGTGGTTTTTAGCGTTATTGGTGTTGTTTGGGTCGAGTTTAACCGCTTGCACCTTTACCCATCAATTTCCGGCTTTAACGGCGGCGCGGAGGTGGAAATTTTATAAGACTCCTCGGCAATTTGAAAAGTTGGCGCTGAGTGCTCAAGTTGATGAGGCGAATCTGAATCAGTTAGAAGAGTTATTACAAAAACGGCGGTATTTAGTATTTCGGGAAGGGAATACGCTGTATGCGCGAAAAGGGTTAATGGGAAAAATTGGCCCGATTTTGGTTCATGCCAGTATGTTGATTATTCTGGCGGGTTCAATTTTGGGTGCGATGACGGGTTTTATGGCTCAGGAAATTATTCCGAGTGGGGAAACCTTTCAGGTACAAAATATTATTGATGCCGGTCCGTTTTCGATGTCCCAAGTGCCGAAAGATTGGGCGGTTCATGTGAATCGGTTTTGGATTGATTACCAGCCGGATGGGACGATTGACCAGTTTTATTCGGATTTGTCGGTGATTGATAGCGAGGGTCAGGAACGCGATCGCCAAACCATTCATGTGAACAAACCCCTGCGGTATCGTGGGGTGACGATGTATCAAACGGATTGGGGGGTGGCAGCGGTTCAGGTTCAGTTGAATAATAGTCCAATTTTTCAACTGCCGATGGCGCTGTTAAATACTGGGGGTGGTGCGCGATTATGGGGAACTTGGATTCCGACTAAGCCGGATTTGAGTGAAGGGGTTTCTCTGTTGGCGAAGGATTTACAGGGAACGCTTTTACTCTATGATATGGAAGGGAAATTAATGACGACTCTGCGTCCCGGGATGGAAACTCCGGTGAATGGGGTGACGCTGAAGATTAAGAAGGTGATTGGCAGTACGGGGTTACAAATTAAAGCGGACCCGGGTATTCCGATTGTTTATTTAGGGTTTGGTTTGTTAATGTTGGGGGTGATGATGAGTTATGTTTCTCATTCCCAGGTTTGGGCGTTAGAACAGGATAAGGAACTGTATGTGGGTGGAAAAACGAATCGTGCTCAAGTGACGTTTGAGCGAGAAGTGATTGACATTTTGGATAGTTTGGAAGAGAAACCCAGTGGGGATGGGGTGGCGATCGCCTCCGGTTCTTTAGCGGGTCAAAATTAATCTTTCTTGGCAGGTCGGATAATTCCCACCTGCCAAAATTGGTTTAACTCTGAGGTTTGGTATGGCGAACTTCTATGACAGTATGGACGTTGCCTCGGGGATGAAAATCGCCTTTGATGGTGGCTTCTAAGGGGTCGCAGGCAGCTACGAAGTCATCGAGAATTTGATTGATGGATTCTTCGTGGGAAATGTAGCGATCGCGGTAACTGTTGATATAGAGTTTGATCGCTTTGAGTTCCACCACCCGTTCATTCGGAACGTAGGTCAGGTAAATGGTGGCAAAATCGGGATAGCCGGAAAACGGACATTTACAGGTAAATTCCGGTAAGGTGATGTGAATGTCATAGCGTCTGCCGACTCGGGGATTGGGAAAGGTAATTAACTGTCCCTCTTCGATTTCCCGTTCCCCATACTTGATCTGCGGGGTGTCATCGGCAGGGATGGCGGTTGGTGATACATTGGACTGCATGGAAGAATTACTCATTTTGACTGAATAGGGACTGAATGTCTCGTGATTATTTCTATGGTGACAGAATTTGCTCCGATTCGGAAAGTCTTGGGGTCCTAGACCTTGAAGGAAGGGACTCCAGGATTTAAGATGGAAAGCAAAGATATTGTTCAGGGTCTGGGCGATCGCCCTCTAATCTGGAGTTCATGCCATCTTGTCTCGATTGCCAACTGCCTCAATCGTAGAGATTTATAGCAAATCCTTGACGAAGCCAGGTAATCATTGTTGTAATCTGAGGCAGAGTCCTATCATCAAAAAGACTCAGAACGGTTGCGATCGCCTCCCGTCCTCCTACTACCCGAAAAGCCCTTATGCGAAATGCTACTGCCTCCGGCAATCTGCCGACAACCCCCCCGACTGCTTCTAATCAACCTTATTCTCCTTCGGTTCCCATCTCTCTGTATCGAGAAGTCGTCGCTGAGTTACAAACGGCACAGGAACGGTTGGATTCCCTGACGACTCAAAATCATCAGTTACTTCAACAAAATAAGCAACTGCGCCAGGAAATTGAATCGGTGGTTCAATCTGCGGTGCATTTACAGCAGGTGGTGGATGCTTGGGAACCCCAGAGTCCGCCAATGAACCGTAGTGGCGATCGCACCCAACGGGGGGAATCCGCCTATGCCACCCCACCCCATCCGGACAATGGTCATCCGCAGTTAAGTGGGATTCCCGGTTCTGCGGTAGGTTCTCCCTTTGCGATGACGGATATGGGTCCAACTCCAGGGATGGGAGAACCTTTATTTACTGAACAGCCGGAAACTCGTCCCCGTCGCACTACCCGTCCGGTGAAGCGATCGGACCTCGGGGGATTGGGGTTGATTATTATGATCCTCCTGATTGTGGTGACGGCGTTTGGTGCCGGGTATTGGATTGTGCGTCCTTTATTAATGCAGCAGCAGCGTTAAAGGCAGTTTATCCGGTGTTGGGTCTGTCTAACGGACCTCTGTACTCCTGAGTCAGGCGATCGCGATTTTCCTGACTCAGACTCTGTTTATTTTTGCACCTCAACTGCAAAATCCCATCCTGGATTTAATCGGTACGAAACCTGGCGTCCCTTCTCTTCATTCCCCCAGGTCAACCGATGGATAAAAACATAGGGATTATATCATTGATAATGCTCTGCGGGGTTAGGGGTAATCCCCCCTATTTTCATCCATAATTCGGGCGATCGCCAAGCCGTTTCATCTGTTTGTGAGGGTTTCTTAACCTAATCTGATGGGTCTCTTTAATAATTCTTAATTCTCCCCAAACCGTTGACAAATCACCCTGGATTTAGTAATCTAAGTAACAGAAATTTGAACCCAGTTGGGAACGGTAAAACGAGACCTACAATATGCATGAAGCCCCTCGAATCCGGTTGATCGCAAATCTTCCCCCGCAAAAACACAGTCAGGGAACGTCCCTCCATCCCGAACCGGGTAGATTGGTCCTGCCTAGGATAGAGTAATGGGACATGAGGAATATCTCATCATCTCAACCCTCACTTAGAAATTGCCAACTTATCTAGGATTTACGCATCAGAAATAGCAATTAGGTTAAATGGCTTACCCTACTGTGCACCTAAGTTCTATCCCTATTCTCGGTTGCTCGGTAAAATTTAAAATGAGTTCCGGTTTTCAAATTTTCCAGACTTTGAGCGACCATCAAGTGAAAAAATGAGTCGAGCTTAAAGAGTGTTCAAAAGGGAGTTTAAGGCTTGAAGGTATTCAAAATAGAAAGAGTGGGTAACGGATTTAAACGGAGTCAACCTGGATAAGAGTCTTGAAATTAAAAAACTATAAAGTATTTCTGAAATTGGCAATAATTCAGATAAAGTCAGAGTGACTGGGTGGAAACCATCTGAATTAGAAGAGGGAGGATGATGAACGTGGAGTCGAAACTAGAACCGTCGCAGCAATACAGGAAGAAGACAGGGAGTGCGAGAGAGGAAATCGGGTTAACTTTGAAGGAAAAAGGCCGATGGCCGGTTGCCGTCAAATTTTGAACACAAAACCGTAAAATTTATAGCTTTCAATTATAATGGAACAAGAATTAGAAAATGTGACCCATGAAGAGGAACTTGTCCCACTCAAAATCGCTCTAACTCTCAGGTAGTCTAGCCTCAAAGCAAGAGAAAACTTGGACCGGCAAATCCTGCCTCGTAAGCGGCAAACAGGGGAGAAATTAAGCTGTCAGGGAGACGATGGATGAAAAGTTGCAATCTAGGGACAAAACAAATGATTGAACGGATCAAAGCAAGGGCGGGAACGGCAGAGATCGTTCCAATCGTTCCAGAAGAAATGCAGGTATTGTTTAATCTATCCAGGGAATTGTTGTGCATCAGAGACCGTGAAGGAGATTTCCTGAAGCTCAACGCCACTTGGCAAAGTGTTCTCGGCTGGAACCTAGAAGAATTGCGATCGCACTCCTGGCGTGACTTAATCCATCCCGATGATCTCCACCGGACTTTAATGACGGAACAAGCTGCCGATATCGGCCAAGTTTGTCAGATCAAAAATCGATATCGTCACAAAACGGGTGAATACTGTTGGCTATCCTGGCGGATTCTACAGCAGGAAAACGGCTTAAGTTACGCTGCCGCTCAAACAATGGAAAAGCCAGCAAAAGACGAATCCTGGAGTGCAAATCCTGAAACATTTGAGAATAAATTGGGGGAAATTTTTACCCCAAATAGGGACGATTCAGGGGCGGGTGCAGATATCGACGTAACAGGAGTCCCTGACCGTTTGAAAGCCCGGTTAAACCGCAATGAACCAGCATCTTGGATGGAATCAGCTTCCCTGAAAACGGTTGAAAATTCTCTAGTTTTCTTTCGGGGGGAACCGATCGCAGACGAGGAGAAAGAAGGGGATAACCTGAATTCCTCGTCCCAGTTCTTCTCCAAATTTGACGAGAGAGAAGAGTTCTCCAGTCTGGATGAGCAGTCCCCCTCTCCTCTGGCGATCGCTCAGTTAGAGGAACGATTTCTCAAAGTGAATGCTACCTTGTGCGAAATCCTGGGGGATATACACCAGCCCTTGCCCAGAACAACCCAGTCCGAGCTTGAACCGAGTGAGACCTTGGATACATACTGGCAGAAACTCCAACAGATTTGTGGATCAACCGTGCTGTGGAGTGGGCAAATACAAGGAGTGCACAGCCACACCCAGCAACTACAGATGATGCAACAAACCAGAGGTGCGATCGCCACGGTCTCCCGGGAAGAACCCAGAATCGCCAGCGATCCCACCACTTTGGCACTCTTAAACGCCACCACCGAATCCTTATACGTCATTAATCCCCAAGGCATCCTCTTAGCCGGTAACCGCATGACAGCACAACGCCTCGGCCTACAACTGCCGGAAGCCCTGGGTCAATGTATGTATGACCGCCTCCCAGACTGGTTAGCTAAAGTGCGTCGCAATTATATAGAACAAGTCATTCAAACCGGGAAGCCAGTACGATTTAAAGAAGTTCGCAACCAAGCTCACTTTGAGGTTTCCATTTATCCAGCGATGGATTCTCAGGGTGAAGTGACTCATCTGGCGGTGTTTGACTGTGATATTAGCGATCGCTGTCAACGAGAAAAGGCGAGGGGTGAGATCAACGCCCAACTGGAACGACGAGTCAACGAACGCACCGCTGAACTCCAATCCGCTAACCAAGAACTAGAAGCCTTTTGTTACTCCGTCTCTCACGATTTGCGGACTCCCCTGCGGGCGATCGGGGGATTTGCCAAAGCCGTCATCGAAGACTATCAAACCGTTTTAGACGAGACGGGAAAAGATTATCTCCAGCGAGTCTGTGCCGCGACTGAGCGCATGAATCAACTGATTGACGACCTTTTGAGTCTTTCGCGGGTGACCCGCACTCAGATGCAACGACAGCCGGTGAATCTGAGTAAAATGGTCCGGGCGATCGCCACGGAACTGCAAGAGACTCAACGCGATCGCCCGGTCCGGTTTAAATTTGCCGAGGGTCTGGTGGCTGATGGAGACCCGCACTTGCTGCAAGTGATGTTAGAAAATTTACTGGGTAATGCCTGGAAATTTACCAGTAAAACCCCCCATGCCTGTATTGAATTTGGCATCTGCATTCCCCCGGTCCTTCCTCCAGGGAAGCGTTCTCCCAGCACATCCAACAAAACTATATATTTTGTGCGAGACAACGGAGCCGGTTTTAATATGAGCTATGCCGATAAACTCTTTGCGCCCTTTCAACGCCTGCATAAAACCAGCGAATTTGAAGGCACAGGGATTGGTTTAGCCACAGTCTCCCGGATTATTCAGCGTCATGGCGGCCAAGTTTGGGCGACCTCCGAAGTGAATCAGGGTGCCACCTTTTATTTTACCCTGTAATTGGGCGGTAATGGGGTTTCCTCGGGAGATTTGGAACCTGTTGTCACAACCGACATCCCTTCAATGCTTGGTCGGTTGTGACATCTTGTCCCCAAAAATTGTAGCCGGGATAACAGACAAAAAGCCGGAAATGTAGGTTTGATTATAAGTATTAAATCCATTAATAAAAACCCAAAAGTTGCTCAATTTAACTTAATTTTCAAAATAAATAATGGATGAACTTGAGCAATTGTGTGGTAGAATCAATGAATAATAGCCACTTTAAAAATCCGATATAGTCCTAAACCTTACCCAATATTTTTCCAGGACAAAACCACGAAGGAGGATGAAAATGGGGCGACCGTTGCGGGTGCTAATGGTAGAAGATTCCGAGGATGATGCCTTGTTGCTACTGCGCGAACTCAAACGAGGCGGTTATGATTTGACCGTAGAACGAGTAGACAATCCTGAGTCCATGAAAGACGCCCTCGAACGGGAAAATTGGGAACTCATCTTAGCGGATTATGCCTTACCCCAATTTAGCGCACCGGAAGCATTAGCGGTGATGCAAAAGATGGGACTGGATTTACCCTTTATTATCGTTTCTGGACAAATCGGAGAAGATGCAGCAATTTCCGCCATGAAAGCCGGTGCTCACGATTATGTGATGAAAGATTACCTCGCCCGATTGATTCCGGCGATCGATCGAGAATTGCGGGAATTTGCCGGACGGCGATCGCGCCTGTTGGCGGAAAAAGCCATGCAAGCGAACGAACGACAACTGCGCGCCGTGTTCGAGTGTGCCCTGGATGCGATGGCGATCTTCAACGATCTCGGCCAATTTACCAACGTCAACCCTGCCGCTTGTACCCTCCTCGGACTCTCCAAAGAAGACTTAATCGGACAGCCGATTTATAAGTATATGGAATCCACCTGTGATTTCAAAACCGGCTTTACCAAATTCCGCACCGTGGGTCGAGACACCGGAGAACTGAAAATTATCCGGTCTGACGGAACCATTCGCGATGTGGAATATTCTGCCAGCGCTAATTTTATTTCCGGCCTTCATTTAGCCGTGGTTCATGATGTGACCGATCGCAACAAAGACCGGGAACAACTGTTGTATAATGCCTTTTACGACCCCCTAACCGGACTGCCGAATGAGGCATGGTTTCTCAACGGATTAGGGCGATCGCTGCGGCATTCAAAACGTCGTCCCCATTATGGCTTTGCCGTCCTCTTTATCGATTTAGATCGGTTTAGCATCATTAAATATAGTTTCGGACATTTAGTCGGCGACCTCCTCCTGAATGCCACAGCGCGCCGACTAGGAACCTGTATCAGACCCAAAGATACCCTAGCCCGGGTGGGGACCGATGAATTTGCGATTCTCGTCGATGAAATTGACGATCCAGCTACCTCCCTCGCCATTGCCGATCGCATTCATAAAGAACTCACCCTCCCCTTTCAAATCAATGGTCATGATATGTTCAGTACCGCCAGTATTGGCATTGCCATTAACTTTCCCCAGACTCCAGAGTATAGCCAAGCCCAGCCCCCCTCAACCAATGGCAACCGCACCGAATCCTCCTCTGGCAAAACGTTAGAACGGCCCGAAGACTTTTTGCGCGCCGCAGACACCGCCATGTATCATGCCAAAACAATGGGGGGAGGACGGACTGCTGTATTTGAACGCCAAATGCATTCCGGGGCCCTGGCCATGTTACAACTGGAAACTGACCTCAGACTCGCCCTCAAACGGCAAGAGTTGCTCCTGTATTACCAGCCGATTATCGACTTAAAAACAGGGCAGATTGCCGGATTTGAAGCCTTGGTGCGCTGGCAACATCCCCGACGGGGCTTTGTGCTACCCGGGGAGTTTATACCCGTTGCCGAAGGAACCGGATCAATTGTGCCAATGGGCGCATGGGTCCTAGAGGAAGCCTGTCATCAATTGCAACAGTGGCAGGAACGATGGCAATCCCTGGGTTTAATCATCCCGAATCCAGAACGAGGGGAAGGGGGAGGGCTCCCTTTTTGACCATGAGTGTGAATGTTGCCGGGGTACAGTTTGGCAATCCGGGACTGGTGGATTATATTGACCAGATCCTCCAGCAAACCGGGCTGAGTGGTGCTTGCTTGAAGTTGGAAATTACAGAAACCGCAATTATGGCGGCAGCCGAGTCGGCAGCGAGTTTACTCACTCAGCTCAAGAAACGCCAAATTCAGTTGTGTATTGATGATTTTGGGACGGGGTATTCTTCCCTGAGTCGGTTGCAACGGTTGCCGATTGATACGTTGAAAATCGATCGCTCTTTTGTGAGTCGGATGAGTAGTGAGGCGGAGAGTTTGGAAATTGTCCGCACCTGTATCGATTTGGCTCACAATTTAGATATGGATGTGGTGGCTGAAGGGGTGGAAACCTTGGAACAGTTGGCTCAACTGCGGGCGTTACAATGTGAATCGGGTCAGGGATATTTGTTTTCCAGACCCGTGGATGCAACGACGGCAACGGCTTTGTTGATGTCTATGCCGCAGTGGTGATTTCAGTGGTGATTACAGGGCGATCGCATTTTATCCGGAATCTGGTTTTCAAAGGTCTGTCAAAACCGGATTCCGCATGATACCCTCCCCAGAGGAATCGGTTGACATCTCAATCCGCCACATAGCAGATTGATAATTTCTAATTTTACGGAGGTATAGCAGTCCTAAATGATTTATAACATTTTCTTCTCCCCTCTCCCGTCTGGGAGAGGGGTTGGGGGCCGCCATCGTCTTCCACAACTGATTTAGGATTGCTATAGTTTTAAAGAAAAAATTAAGACAGACCTAGGATAGAAGCTGATGAATAGCCAGACAAATTATCCTTAAAGGGAGTAATAATAGAGTAGAAAACAAGAGGAAAATGAATCATGTTATACAGTAAGCTTCCAACAGTCCCAAATCGTGCGGTGATGTCCCCAGAGGAAGCCAGCGCCCCTGAGCATCCCCTGCAAGCGCATTTAAACTTACCCTTACCCTTACCAGAACAAGGGACACTCGCGGAGATTCGCGGGATCCAATTGCGCGATCGCATTCCCGGCTTGGTTAAACGCCTCCTTCCCTTCGATGGCGAGTTGACTTGGGAATATTGGTGGGCGGTCCCGGGACGGATGTTATTGCCGGAAGATGTGGAGTTGTTAAACCGCGATCGCCATCGGGTGGAAACCATCCTCGCCAAACTAATTTGGCTGTTTGGCGGATATTACTTTGAACAAACCAGCCCCCGGGAAGGGGAATTACAGCCCCTCCATGACTGGCAGCAAATCGTCCAAAGCGCCTACCATCTGGGCTTTAACCAATATCTATTGGATATCGACTACCTCCCCATCGCCATCAAACCCTATAAAAGCCCTCAGACAACCCTCAGCAATTTACCCTCCGATTGCATTACCGAATGTGTTGCCGTGGAACCCGCCCATTGGCATATCGAATTCTTCCAACTCCAGCCCATTTCTGGGGGTTATGACATTCAAGAACCCAAACCCCTCTGTAGCTGTCAAATTTGGACCGGCAAACCCTTCCTGCGGTCCTGCCAAACCGAAGACTGTGCCGTTCGATATGACTTGTGGATCAGCAAACCCCTGGATATCACGATTCCACCCTGGCGATATCAACCGGAAGAGATTCTCCCTGAATCTAGCGCACGCCCCTCTGAAGTTTTTAAATAACCGTTTAGGGGAAAAGGGTGATACAATGGCCCTTGGTTCCGGTTAATCATACTCAACCTCAGTATTTTTTTCTGATTAAACTCACTGTCAGGAGTGCTATTCCATCATGAAATCCGATAGCAAACAGTCCGCCAATACCCTTGGAGATTGGGCCAAAATTGCCCTGGAAAAACATTTCCAAAAAACGATTCAATATGAAGAGGATGTCTTAAGCGATCGCGACCCCGAAGCCCTGCATCAGATGCGAGTGGGGATGCGCCGACTGCGATCTGCCGCCAAAGGATTTGCACCAGCATTAGATTTACCCAAAGCCGCCCGCCACAGTCAAATTGGCAAAATTTCCCGTAGTCTAGGCAGTTTGCGGGATTTAGATGTTCTCTTAGAAACCCTAGAAACCCATTATCAAGACGCCTTACCCGACCGGGAAAAAGACGAATTCAAACGGGCCTTAACCCTCTTAAAATCCGAACGGAGTCAAGCCTTTGATGCCGTCAAAGAAACCCTAAACAGCGAAATTTATCTATCTTTTAAAAATAGTTTAGCCGACTGGTTAAACCGCCCCAGTTACGGAGAAATGTCTGTTCTGCCAATTCAAGGTATTCTTCCTGACTTATTATTACCCGAAGTCAGCGACCTATTTCTACATCCGGGCTGGTTACTGGGAATCAAAACTAAAAAAGGTAAGGTTAAAATAAATAACCTCACCGAGACTGAAGTCGAGGAATTATTCCAAAAACAGGGAGAAACCCTCCATGATCTCCGCAAGCAAGTCAAACGAGTGCGCTATCAAATGAGCTTGTTTACGAACTTTTATGGAAAAGATTATTCAGAGTATGTTGACGACCTCAAAGAGATTCAAGAGGTTTTGGGTAAAATGCAAGATAGCGTCGTTTTAGCGGAAACTCTCTCCCGAGTTTTGGGCTGCAATCTTCAGGATACCCTTCCAACTTTAGCCGAAAAACTGCTAGAAAACCGCTATTTGTCCTGGTTAGAGTGGCAACCCCTGCATCAGAAATATTTAGAACCCGAAATCCGGGATCAACTGCGCTTAGAGATCCTGTATCCTAACCCCTCGCTCCAAATCAAAAAAAGCCCGAAAAAAACATAAAAAGGGCTAAAATAATTTGGCATAACCAAATGGGAACCCAATCTTAACCCAGATTTCCGCCAAGGATTACCTAATCTTTACCTTGAGCCGATAGAGTAAACCTAAAGTTTGTAACCTGGGTTATTGACAGGTAGGTAATTAGGTATGCTTCAAACGCTTAAGGCTGTTCCCGAAACCGATAGGCATCTCGCTAGAGAAGAACGCCGACTGCATTTTTATGCCAAAGGCGACAATATTCCGATTTTATCTCAAGGAATTTGGCAGGTTGCTCAAGGGTTAGTGCAACTGGGTACCCTTTATCCCACCGGGGAAGAGGGACTGTTAGGATGGGTGGGTCCCTCCATGTGTTTTAGTCTGTCCTTTAGCTGCCTGCAAACCTATCACGCTAAAGCTCTATCGGATGTTTATTTGATGTGGTTTTCCCTGCGAGAAGTGGAAGCATCACCCCATTTAGCCCGAGAAATGTTCCCTCAATTGATGCGACGAATGCGACAGGTAGAAGCCATTCTGGCAATTAGCAGTCAACGCAAGGTAGAAGATCGGTTAATTCAGTTATTATTGCTTCTCAAACAAGACTTAGGGGAAGCAGTTCCCGAGGGAACTCGGTTACGAGTCAGACTCACTCATTATGACTTGGCAACGGCGATCGCCACCAGTCGCGTGACGATTACCCGAATGTTAGGTAAACTCCGCCGGGACGGAATTATTACCCTGGATTCCAAGCGTCATATTATTATCAAACATGGGGATTTTTTCAGCATGACTAATTGTCCCGTCCTCACAGAGTGGTAACAGAACAATGAGAATTTCCTTTAGTTTTGGGTTAAATCAATCGGGGGAACTCCCTCGATTGATCTCAAATACGGTGATTTCCTCAAAATTAACCCCTTGTTGTCATTCCCGGGTTAAACCCGGAATCCATCTCACCCGGACTAACGGATTCACCGGAGTGGATCCGGACTTGATTGATATCAGTGGCGATCGCGCCAGGACCCACTGAGAATTTGGGGACAACCTTTGATATGTGAGGCAAACCCTTGATAAACTAACCGGATGTGACCACTCAAACAGGTCATCCACAGGCGTTGATAAAAGTGAGGATGGTCTTCCAATCGGTCAAGATTGGGGATAATGGTTAACGGAATGTGATAGCATTCACCATAAAGGGTTCCGGTTCCGGGGACGTACATGGGATAGGGGCCTAAATTGAATAACTCGGCATCGGCGATCGCATCATCTGCGATGTATTCAGCATTTTCTAATAAATCATGATTGATTTCGCCTCGCATCAAACTGCCATATACAAATAAATCCACAAACTCCGTGAGAAACAGGCAGTCGGCAGCCGCTAAAACCGATTGCAATAATCCAGTTGGGGTATCTTCCTCGTGAACCGTTCCTGCAATGACGCGACTGGGAGGATTTTCCCGAAGTGAGTCAGAAATGGACGGCGAATTCAGAGTTAACTCCTGTTCCCAATTGTGGCGATCGCCATCAGAAATCTCTTCCGAGTTGCAGTTTTGTAAGCAGTCGAACTGATAACGCCACACAGCTTTGACCAAATACCGATAGAAATAGTCAGGATCGAGAAGTTCAGTAAAAAACGTCTGAGTTTTTAATTCTTGGAATAGCCAACTTAAAGCATATCCATGCCGAGAGGCAACTGCCAGTTGACCCTCCCCAGGCGGTTGCCAATCCAAGGTAATCCTCACCTGCGCCTCATCCCACAAAGGAGTTCCGGCAATCCGGATTAAAAAGTCAGGTTCAGCTATGCGATCGGCAAGTGCAACCAGGGGTAAATAATTGAAAGAGTGATTCATCCTTCTCCCCCGTTCATGGGTTGTACACAGTCTGGAGAGTCAGTTTTAGGCGTATTCACCATCCGACTCACAGGATAGCCGATCATCTCTTCGGAATCGTAAGGCGTCAGGAGGGGGTGTAATTCCTCCGGAGGGGTTGCCGGATCTAGCCAGCGATCGCGACTCGTAGGAGACAAAATCACCGGCATTCGCACATGAATCCGACTCATCAATTCGTTTGCTGTCCGTCGTTAAAATCGTGCAAGACTCAATCACTTCCCCTTCCGGAGACTGCCAGCGTTCCCACAACCCAGCAAAGGCAAAGGGTTCTCCCTCCTTCAGTTGAAAATAAAACGGTTGTTTTCCGGAATCCGTCGTTTCCCACTCATAAAACCCATCCGCCAGAATCCAACAGCGGCGACGACGAAAAGGCGATCGAAACGAAGGTTTTTCCGCCACCGTTTCCGAACGAGCATTAATCATTTTTGCCCCCATTTTCATATCCTTAGACCAAGAAGGAATCAACCCCCACCGCATCATCTGGAACTGCCGTTCCTGGGTTTCCTCCTGCTGCAACACCGTAGGAACCGATTGAGTCGGCGCAATATTATATCGAGGTTTTATCTGGGGAATTCCCGCCAACTTAAACAACTCTGCCACCGTTTCCGGCGCTTGATAGAAACTAAATCTTCCACACATGATTTTAGCACATTTAGCAATATTGAAATGAGATTTTTTGGAGTTCAGAACGGTTGAAGCCGAATTGAACCCTGATCCATCCCTACCATTTTAGCAAATCCAAGGCTGTCAGTCCCGTGGCAACCCGCTATTATTTCCCCGAGTCTACTCGCAAGCGGGATGAATTAAGCAATAATAAAAACAGTCTGTTATCCCGCCTATATTGATCGAGTCACCCATCACGCCAAAACCCTTAGAAACTCAAGAGAATGATGGAAAGATAAACATGACCCGAACGGCACATGACCAATTTGCTAAACAATATTTAGAGGAGTTATTAGCCTATCTCGGCCAAGTCCAAACCAGTCGAGATATTCCCAGCGAAGTCCGACAAGTAGACGTTTATTTTGTCCCCAGCGACACCCCATCCACCGCACCGGAAAACCTAGGAATTCTAGCACAAATGGCAACGACTGCTGGGTTATTTGAGGTTTTTAGAAACCCTCCCACCCCAGCAGAAGTCCGAAGCTGCCTCCTGAAACTCTACTCCCTCCACAGCGACTTGGGGAGACAAGCGCGAAGGGAAAAGCAGTCCCTAACGGAATCCGACTTACCCCGGTTATGGATTTTGTCCCCCTCTTGTTCTTCAAGACTGGTGAACGGGTTTGGCGCAGAACTGGACCCCTCCGGCAACTGGATGAGTGGGATGTATTTTATGGGAGAATTTCAGAGGACGGCATTGGTGGCGATCGACCAATTACCCGTCAACCCAAATACCCTGTGGTTGAGAGTCTTAGGCCGAGGGACCACCCAACAACAAGCCATCCAGGAATTACTGACTCTTGCGATCGGGAATCCACTGAGAAACAACTTGCTAGAAATCCTCTCCAACTGGCGCATCAATATCCAACTGAGGCAAAATCAAGATGAAGAGAATCAGGAGTTAATTATGAACTTATCACCCGCTTATTACCAATGGCGAGAAGAAGCAGTCCAAGAAGGACGACGCGAGATAGTAGAAAACTCGTTCCGAGTCCGATTTGGGGAAATAGATGAGGAATTGTCCTCAACCATTGAGCCACTTTTACAGTTACCTGTGGAAGAGTTAACTCGGTTCGTCCTCACCCTTTCTCGCGATGAATTAGTGCAACGGTTTGGAACAACAGGTTAATCAGTTTAGCCAGTCTATATTCGGTCAATTCCTCGAAACAATTCAGCTATTGTCGCGAGGGATTGGCTGTAGCTAAAGCTGAAAAACTGGAGGAGCTATAACCTCAACAAAATTTATCTGGATTCTAAATAAAGCCAATCCTCTCTACTCAAAACCATCCAATATTTATGACCCTGAAGCCACTTGCCAGAGTTTAATACTGCCATCAGCGCTACCACTAATAATTTCCTTCCCATTGGGTGTGAATACCACGGAGGTTACTGATGCCGAATGTGCTTGGACTCCATTTAATTCCTCTCCGGTATAGGGGTTCCAAAAGCCGATCGCACCGTTGCGAGTTCCCCCTACAACTAAGGGCAACTGTGGACTAAATGCCACGGTTTCAATCCAATCTGTATGGGTTAAACTTCCTAACAGTTCCCCACTATTTATTTGCCACAATTTTAGGGTATTGTCTCGACTGCCGGAGGCGAGAATTTGGCTGTCGGGACTGAAGGCAATCGATCGCACCATATCTTGATGTCCCGTGAAGGTTGCCACTGCTTTACCCGTGGGTAATTCCCAGAGTTTTACCGTGCGATCGCCACTGCCACTGGCTAATAATTTGCCATCGGGAGAAATCGCCACCGATTCTACCGTTCCTTGATGTTCCGTTAAGGTAGTAATTTGTTTCCCCGTACTGATATTCCAGAGTTTAATTGTGGTATCGGTACTGCCACTGGCTAAAATTGTCCCCGAAGGATTGAGAGCAATACGTATTAATCCAGCCGTTATGAGGTGCAAACCAATCTCCCAGCGATCGCAGCAGTTTTCCTGTGCCTAAATCCCATACTTTCAGACTGCGATCGCAACTGCCACTCATTAACAATCTCCCATCGGGACTAAACATAACCGCCTGTACCCATCCCGAATGTCCCGATAGCCAATTCCCCAATTGTTCCCCAGACTGTCCCCTTCCAGGATACCATAATTGGATGCGATTTTCTTCACTACCACTGGCAATCATTTGACTATCGGGACTGACTGCCACGCAGCGAATGCGACTCCCCGAGGCAAAGGTTTCAACACACTTCCATTCCCTCGGTTGCAAACTTTCCAAGTCTTGTAAAACTTCTTGTGCAGATTGATAGCGTTGACTGACTTTATCTTGCAGCAATTTATCTATAATATTCCCTAATGCCGCACTCACCGGACGGCTGAGATATTGTCGCCATTCCCAGTTATTCCCATGTCGGAGATTGAACGGACTGGTTTGGGTTAACAGTTCAATACAAGTCACCCCTAAACTATATAAATCACTGGCAAAGGTAGGATTTCCCGTTAACTGTTCCGATGCCGTATATTCGGGACTGCCGATGATGGTAGCATTGCCGATTTGGGGTTGATTAGAAACGCTTTTAACCGCACTAAATCCCACTAGCAGCAAAGAATCCGAATGGTTCTCCGAGGCGAAATTTCCTCCAGTAACGGGGGGACGGCGAATAATATTAGCCGGTTTGATATCCCGATGAATCACTTGATTGCTGTGAACGAAATGCAGCAGGGGTAAGATTTGTTTGAGGAAGGTGAAAATTTGGTCTTCCGAAAAAGCACCGGACTGTTTGAGTTCTTCCGCGAGGGGTTTTCCCTCCATGAACTCTTGAATTAAATATTGATATTTATCTTGTTCAAAATAGGCCAAAAGTCTCGGGATTTGGGGATGTTGTCCCAGGCGGTCTAATTGTACTGCTTCTCGTTGAAACAGTTCCGCTGCTTTTTGGGCTTCGCTGACAGTTCGGGGCGGAAAAAATTGCTTAATGACACAGAAGGGTTTGGAGGGAATATCTTCATCCACGGCTAAAAAAGTGCGGCTATAGGTGCTGCTGCCAATGGGTTTTAAGGCTCGGTAATGGTCTCGCAGCAGGAGTTTTGACCCGCAGGTTTGACAGAATTTATTGCCCTCGGGGTTTTTCGGTTGTTTACAAACTGGATTTAAACAATGGTTCATAAGATTAATTTTAAGGGTTTAAATTCTGCCAAATTTTGAGAGTTTTGTCTTGACTCCCACTAATAATAATATGACCGTCAAAACTTAAGGCCAAACAAGTGATACTATCATGATGGCCGGTGAGGGTGTGGAGGAGGTTGCCAGTTTCTTGATGCCAGATTTTCAGGGTTTTGTCTTCACTGCCACTGACTAAAATATGACCTTCGTCGGGATTGAAAGTAGGGGGTAAGGGGAGATAACCGATCGCCTGAAATCCACTTAAATGTTCCTTGGGGGTGGCTAATCTTGTGCCGGTATCCAGTTGCCAGGTTTGGATGGTTTTATCCCGACTGCCGGAGGCGAGGGTTTGACTATCCGAGGCGATCGCCACTGCCTCAATCCGTTCCTGATGTCCCGTCAGGGTTGCTTTCACTGTCCCATTCCGCAGATTCCAGAGTTTAATCGTGCGATCGTCACTGCCGGAGGCGATGGTTTTGCCATCGGGGGAACAGGTGACACAGGAAACAGAGTGAGTATGTCCCTCCCAGGTTTGTTGCAATTGTGCCGTCCGCAGATTCCACAGTTTCAGAGTCTTGTCGGCGCTACCACTGACTAAGGTTTTGCCATCGGGGGTAATTGTGAGTGCCGTAATCGCCCCGGTATGTCCAGTAAGCGTGCGAAGTAAAAACCCTGTGGGTAATTGCCAGAATTTAATCGTTTTATCCGTACTTCCCGAAACTAGCAGTTTGCCATCGGGGGAAATGACAACTGCGGTAACTACGCCAGAATGTTGAGTGAGGGTATGGAGGATTTTCCCCGTATTGCAGTCCCAAACGATGATAGTTTTATCCTCACTTCCGGAAGCCATAATTTTCCCGTCCTTGGAGAGGGCGACCGTTTTGATTGACCCAGTATGTCCCGTGAGAGTCGAGTCACAGTCCCAGGTTTGGCGTTGGAACAGTTCCAGCAGGGGATTCGTAGGAACCGTCGGTGGGGTGGGAACTGCGGGAATAAAGGGGGTGACTGCCCCAGGGAAACTCCGACTGCCTGCGGTATTCAAGTCTTGGAGAACCGCTGCGGCAGAGGGATAGCGGGCTTTTATGGAATCTTGGATCATCTTATTCAGAATCGCGGCAAGGCGATCGCTGACGGTGCGTCCAACTTGCTGTAAGTGCGCCTGCCACAACCACCGCGACTCCACCGGATCATAGAGGCGATCGAGGGAAATCCCCGTTAACAACTGAATACAAGTTACCCCCAAACTATACAAATCACTCGCCGGAAATGCCCGTCCCCCGCGCAGTTGTTCCATTGGCGCATATCCTTCCGTACCCGCCCTCGTACCCGTTTTCCCCCCGCCTGAACTCAGTTGTTTGGCAATGCCAAAATCAATTAACACCAACTGACCCCCAGAGGATTGTCTCCCATCCTCTCGCCGGATAATATTTGCCGGTTTGATATCCCGGTGAATCACCTGGCGTTCATGGACAAACTGTAATACCGGCAGCAAATCTAACAACAACTGGCGAATTTGTTCCTCTTTAAACGCCCCAAATCGTTGCAATTCTTGCCACAACGTTTGTCCTTCAATAAATTGCTGTACCAAATACAGCCGTTTATCTTGTTCAAAATAGCCTAACAGGGCGGGAATTTGGGAATGTTGTTCCCCCAGGAGTAACAACTGCCGCGCCTCCTGTTCAAATAACTCCGTCACCTTTGCCATTGCTTGGGAATCGGACTGGATTTCCGGCGCTGGTAATAATTGCTTAATCGCACAGGGGGCATTGAGGCGGTCCTGATCCAGGGCCAAAAACGTGCGCCCCATCCCGCCTTCCCCGAGGGGGCGAATGGTACGATAGCGATTTTTAAGCCCTAACGGAGAACGACAACTCAGACAAAACTTGGCGTTATCTGGATTGTAAGGCTTCTTGCAGTGGGGATTGAGGCAATAGCTCATAGAACAGAAGCGCAAGGCAAGGGGACTTAGGATCTATTGTACCGACAGGTTCCCCTTGGCTTACGTTAGGCTGAGAAAAAATTTAATTTAAGACTCCAGAAGAATATGCGTCAATTACAAATCAGAGTTCCGCAGGGTTGCGGAAAACAGGTGGTGCAGATTGCCCAGGATTATGATCCCTCTAACTTAATCCAGTTCGAGGCAAAGGACCCAGAAGGTCCCGTGGATGTGGTGTTTCTGCACGTTTCCAACCGGGAAGTGGAAGGGTTGCTGCATGATTTGGAATGCATCGACAACCTGGCAGTGACGTTAATTCCTCGGGGAATGATGCCCCTGCATCCGCCAAGTTCGGAGGCCCCCGAACAGGTAACGGAGGTTCAGGAACGCAGTCCCATCGAAATTTTTCTCGGGGGATTGCAGAGTGTGGGGTCTTGGCGGGGATTTTTGGGATATGCGGCCCTGGCAGGGGTGGTGGTGTGGATTGGATTATTTACCAATAGCAGCTTTTTACTGATTGCTGCGATGCTGATTGCACCGTTAGCGGGTCCGGCGATGAATGTGGCGATCGCCACTTCCCGGGGAGATAAAACCCTGCTCAAACGCAGTGTAGTCCGTTATTTTAGTGCCTTGGCGGTGTTAATTGCCGTGGCGGCTTTCCTGAGTTTAATCATGCAGCAAGAGATTGCCACGCCGTTTATGGTGGAAAACTCTCAAATTTCCTCCATTGCCATTTTGCTGCCGTTAGCTGCAGGGACTGCTGGGGCATTAAATTTAGTGCAATCCGAACGCAGCAGTTTGGTGGCAGGGGCATCAGTCGGAATGTTGGTTGCTGCCTCCCTGTCTCCCCCGGCAGGAATTATCGGGATGTCGATTCCCCTGGGGCGCTGGGATATGATTGTCAATGGCTTATTTTTGCTGTTGTTGCAATTATTCGGGATTAATTTATCCGCAGCGATTATTTTCCGGGTATTTGGATTAAGACCCCGGGGTGCGAGGTACGATCGCGGGACGAAAAAGCTGTTTCCGATTTCGATGGGGTTGACAACTGCTGGACTGGTGGCGTTGCTGATGTGGCAATTTTCTGACTCTCCAAATTTGCAGCGCCCGAGTCGTGCCTCAACGGATTAATGCGGAAATCAAGGAAGTGGTGGAATCGAGCGAGTTGGCGGAGTTGGTGGAGGGAAATGTGCGATTCACCCGGCCCAATATTTCGGGCCAAAATACGGTACTGGCGTTGGTTTATGTGCAGCGTCAATCGGGGGTGGATCTGTCTACAGAAGCGATTCGCAGTCGGCTGACTCGGGAGATTCAAGCTCACATTTTGCAGGAAGATTTTAATGTGACTCCCTTGGTTTCGGTGACAGTGTTGGAAACGCCCTGAGAGGGTTGGGGGATAACGAATACGAGATAACGACGGTAGGGGCGCAAGCATTGCGCCCCTACAAATGCAGGAGGGCGCAAGCATTGCGCCCCTACAAATGCAGGTGACCTGGGTTTCAAAACCGAGTCCGTTGTCTGCCCGATCGCCGGTTCATCTCTCAATAGGGGTAGAGGCAAAATCGGCAAAATGAGTGGAAAAAGGCACCGACCGATCGCCCAATTCCTGAGTAGCGTTCGGGTCTGGAATATGACTCGACCTACAAGAGCGCGATCGCCTGTTGAGTTCCTAAGTTCACCCTTTCGAGGGATGAATCTCCCGGGCAAACGTGATGTAATTGATATGTAAGACGGAAAGATATGTAGTTTTTCCAAACAAATTTTTTAAGCAGGAG
Organism: uncultured cyanobacterium; assembly: GCA_963821735.1. GTDB lineage: Bacteria > Cyanobacteriota > Cyanobacteriia > Cyanobacteriales > Laspinemataceae > Laspinema. The sequence continues at coordinate 190,707 of CAWGFK010000016.1, read as the reverse complement.
GAAACATGGCTATAACATACCAAAAACGAGCCGTTGGTACATTCCCTACTCGGACGCAAGCCGAACGGGCATTGCGGGAACTCAAAGATAGTGGCTTCCCAATGGACCGCGTGTCTGTGATTGCCAAGGATGAAAACCGTCCAGTTTCGGATGACCTCCACGGTGAGGACCGAGGCAATAAGGCCGATGAAGGTGCAGCCGTTGGTGCAGCAACTGGTGGGGCGATCGGAACCATTACGGGTTTACTCGTTGGTTTGGGTGCACTTGCCATTCCTGGGATTGGTCCTATCATGTTAGCCGGTGCAACCGCAACCGCCTTGGCAACCACCGCAGGGGGTGCAGCGGTCGGTGCAGCAGCCGGTGGCCTAATCGGTGCTTTAGTTGGCCTGGGTATTCCTGAAGAACGCGCTAAAGTGTATAAAGAGCGCGTCGCCCGTGGTGATTACTTAGTGATTGTAGACGGGACCGAAGCGGATATCGCTCGTGCCGATACGATTTTAAACCGGGGTGGCATCGAAGAATGGGGCGTGTATGACGCTCACAACACCCATGATGTGCATCATCAAACCGACGTGGTTCGTCGTCAAGAAACCGTGGTTGAAAATCGCACCCCCGTGGTTGAACGCGAACGGGATGTGGTTCGTACCGATGGCGATGTCGTCTATGAGGATAATGTGGTTAAGGTGGTTGACCATACCAAGGAACGGGATATCCGCCGCTAAACTTTAGCTTTTTTATAAGCAAAGAATGAGCCTGGAACCCTTGGCCTTGATTGAACTCAGTTTACAGGGTTCCAGCAGTCGCTCTCTTGTATTCTCATAGAGAATTTTAAACAGACACTTTCAATTGGGGCGATTCAGATGTGCTAAACACAGATCAGAAGCAGGTTGTTTAACCCATCAAAACTGAATCGCACATCTACCCTAAACGTAAAAAAAATTCAGGAAAATAACGATGAAAAAGATTACTCCTTTCTTACTCGGACTCGCAGTTTTATTTGGTGCCGGTGCTTGTCAGGACTTAGAACGTACCAGTGCTGATGCTCCTGTCACCCCCGAGGGAAACGTAGATGAACCGGCTCAAGTAGAAGAGACCTACGAAGATGCCCGCAGCGATACTCGCCGCGCTCAACTCGATAGCGATATTCGGGCGCGGGAACAACGAAACGACATCGCGGGCGACCCCCTAGAACGCGCAGACAGTGACTTAGCGAGTGAAGTTCGCAGCAAGCTAGAAGCGAATATCCCCCGGGGTCAGTTGTCCGTATTTGCTGAAGATGGGGTGGTTACCATCACCGGAACGGTTCCTAACCAAGAGGAATATAATTCTATCCCGGTTTTTGCCCAGGAAATTCTTGGGGTCAAAGAGGTGATACTAGAGGATGTACAAGTCGTTGATCCAGTAGTAAACCCAGATCCGGATGCTGCTCAATAGAACAAGCGGGGTATCCTTATCCCGATCAGGATTGCCCATCTTTAAAGAGCAAGTTTAAAGAACAAGGTGCGTTAGACAAACATCTAACGCACCTTGTTCTTTGCTGGGCGTTAAGCGCCCCTCGCTCCTCAATTTTAAAACGGCTGTAATTGCTTATCTTTGTCTCGGGCAAATTTCAGCAACTCCTGAGCTTCTGCCGAGACAGTGGTTCCGGCTTGTACTTGCTCCAATTGGGTGATAATTTTGCGTAAGTCTCCCGAAAGTCTCCCCCAGTCGAGACTATCCTGATCGACTCTTGCCAACTCCTGCCAAGCGGCGATCGCCTCTTTTGCCTGATTAAGAGTTTGCACGGACTCCTGTTCCGCCTGTAAGCGCGTCGCCACAATCCCGCGATTCACCTCATATTCGGCCAGTTTTTTCTGAACCTCCAAATAGTCCGGTGCATCCGGTGTCACCTGTTCCAGACGGGCGATCGCCATATCCCACAACCGCTCAACTTGCTCCCACTGCGCCGCAGAATGGGGCGGATTTTGGGAGGCGACTGCCGCTTGCATGGCAAATGCCTTCGCCGCATCCATCGTCGTCGCCGTTTTCAAACTCCCCTCTGCCGAACCCACCACCTGCTCAAAATCCCGCATTGCCGCCCTTAGTTTGGGTTGCGCCATCTGACTCGCCAAGGTTGCCGGGGGAATTTCCACTAACTGATCAATTGCCGACTGCCATGCGGCGATCGCCTGCTGTTTCTCCGTCAGGTTCGTTGCCTGTTGATACTCTTGTTTCGCCGTATTCAGCGCCGTTTCCACTTCCCAAAGCTGAGTCTGAGCATTCTGTTGCTGAAACAGGGTCGCTTCCATCCGCCCGATCGCCTTGCGCGCCGACTCAAACTCATCAACCGTAAACTTCCAGCTACAACCAAACAAAGTGCAGTACCGTTCCGGATAATAGCCCAAAAACCACACCGGCAGGCGATCGAGAGATTTTTGCGCCAGCTTAACCTTGGACGTTCCCAACTCAAAATCCGCCCGACTCGTGGCATTATTCACCAGTTGATCCGCCTGTTCCACCAGAGAAATCGCTTGGCGATAGTTATGGTCCATACTGATAAAACTCGGCAACAACACCACCGGAATCGTCTTAGAAACCGGACGGCGAATCATCGGATAAGGAAGATTGAGCACCCAAATCACAGCGGCGACTCCTGCCGCCCCTACCATCATTCCTGGGATCCATTTCAGGGCGTTCAAAGGTCCCGGGGGACGATTCGCCTTCTCTGCCGCTTGCAAGATTTGTTCATCAAACTGAGGATAAATATCACTCAGAGTTTCTCGTATTTCTGCCGCAGTCACGGGATCTCCCGATTGGAGGCAAAGTTTTTCTAAGCGCTTCAACGCCATACTCTGCTGGATTTTGCTGGCAGGATCGGTCCCAGCTGGACTTTGTTGATTTCGCCACGGAGAATGTCAAACGCGCGATCGCTCAAACGAACCATAAACAGCACCTGGGTAATGGGTTTTGGTAAGCTGGGATGGCCTGGGCGCAGCCTCTGCTCAGGAGTCCGGAACTCCCTTGATTGAAGATAGTACGGACCTCCTTTCCATTCTGTGATTATCTCATAACTGGATTGAGACAAATCTAAATCAATCCTAAAATCCACTGACACCGATCCGGGCGAGAGTCGCCCCGGGAAAATGTTTAGAACCGGGAATGCGATCGCCTATAATGGCCTGAATGTGTCGAAAATTCCCCATCTGTTCTCGTCAACCCTTCTGCAAAAGTCCTGGCCGATCGCCAGCGACATCAAGCAAATCTTATCAACACCGCGCTTCACCCCTTTAAATACCAAACATGGGCCTAAAACAGTATTTTGGGTTTATCTCCAAGCGCATCAGCGCCTTATTGCAACGATCGCAACTCTTTCAACATCGCTGGATCGGCTACTTAATCGCCGTGGCAATTTATGCCACCCTCTTACTCATCCCGCTTCCCGGGTTTGAACCCAGTGCACAACGCGCCTTTGCCGTCTTTGGTTTAGCCGCCTTTTCCTGGGGGACAACCCTGCTGCCTCTGCCGGTTACGGCGATCGCCCCAAAAATCAAGACTCACAATAAACCCTTTAGCAGATAGATAATTGAGGCTGATCGCGCTTCACCAGAGAAAGCGATCGTAGTGACTTGACAATTAGCCAAAAACAGAGTTATAATTCTCCTACAAAAGCGGCGATCAAACTTGAGTCGGTACGCAGTAACCCAGAGTGAGGTTATCATTTCCCCTAGTTGGGTTGCGTTCCTTAACCCAAGCTAAAAGATCGGCGATCGCACTTTATGGAGATGAATGTTGATGCGATCGCCTAGATATTACGAATTATGGTAATGGTGATCGCCTTTAGTAGATGATTGTTGAGGCGATCAGTGCATAACACATCATTGGTGTGGGCAAAAGCGTAGTATTCTGGTGAAGAGTAAAATTTCTCTTGAACTCAATTATCCGTTAGCCGAAAACAGAGGACATAAATGTCGAAACTCAATGTTGATCAGAAGTCCATATTTGACTTATTGTCGGACAAATAATCTGACTTCCTCGATCCCTGATTACAAAGACCATATGCTTGGGATGATCAACAATGTTAAACTCTTTGGGATAACTTATTTTTATTTTCTTTTCCAAATAATAATTGTGATGCATTTGACGATTATGAAGAATATTTTCTTGGAGCAATAGTTACATTTAAAAATGAAAATGGGAAGTCAGAGGTGATTGACGGGCAACAGCGACTTACTACACTACTATTAATCCTTCGTGCCTTTTATGACAAATTTTTAAATATGCAGGACAGAAATTCTATACTTACTAGGGAACGAATTGAAAAGTGTATATGGAAAACTGACACCTTTGGTAGCGCAGACAAATCACTATTAAAAATAGACTCCGAAGTAGCTACCGACAACGATAAAGATGAATTTCTTGAACTGCTAAGGACTGGCGATGTAAAGGCTGGTGCTAAGAGTCAGTACGTTCAAAATTACAAATTCTTTCAAAATAAAATTGAAGATTTTTTACAAGATTTTGCTAGTTATTTCCCATATTTTCCTGCTCGAATTTTAAACAACTGCATTCTTTTACCTATTGAGGCAGAGTCCCAAGATACGGCATTACGAATTTTTTCTACACTAAACCATCGGGTTCCACTCTCAGATGCTTATATTTTTAAAGCCCAGTTTTATAAACACTTTAGCGACTCCAATAAGAAAGATGAATTTATCAAGGACTGGAAAGAACTTGAGGAATTATCAAATACAGTGTTTCATCCAAAAACTGGCACACCAATGGATGATCTATTTTCTCGATATATGTATTTTCTGCGAGTAAAAGAAGGAAATAAAAGTTCAACTACGGAATCACTGCGAAAGTTTTATGAAACGGAATAAATATCAATGCTTAAAGAAAGAAAATACTATAGGTGATCTAAAAACACTGGCTATTTTTTGGAAAAGTATCATCCTTCAAGACAAAGGACGATTCTCAGATAGCATTCTTAAAAAACTGTTTGTACTACATTTTGCTCCAAATGGAATGTGGCAAAATATTACATCTGTCTATTTTTTGCAAAACAAGAACAGCGAAGGTCTTCTGGAGGAAAGCGCTTTTGGCACTTTCCTTGATCGAATCACGGCTTTTATATTTGCATACGCAATAACTAATCCTGGAGTAAATGCCCTTCGTACTCCTGTGTACGATGAAATGATTACCATTGTTAATGGGTCAATCGCTACTTTTTCAAAGTATAAGTTTAATGAGACTCAATCTCGCGCTCAATTTGAAAATTATACATTTACGAACCAAAGGTCAATTACACGCTCCATGATAACTTGGTATGCCCATTCTTTCCCAGAACAAAAACTCCTTGATTTGAAGCAAGGATTCAATATCGAACATATCTATTCGAGAAAGCGACAAGATATCGAAGGTGGTTTAAAAAACGAAAGCAATCTTGAATCCTTGGGGAATAAAATACTTCTGGAAGAAAGTATAAATATAAGAGCATCTGATTACCGATTTGAAGATAAGAAGAAAATATATAGTGGTATACAGCGTCGTGGGAAATGTAAAGACCCAAGCCAAATTCATGAAATTAACAATATTATTGAGTTGAAGGAGTTTGACGAAAACCAGGTGATTACAAGAAGTAAAAATATTCATGATCGTTTTTTTCAATTTTTAAATGAACAAAACCTGATTGAGGTTCAGCAGTGAATCGGCAATAAATATTCGCCTAACAAAGCGTTCAACTCACGCGGAAGTCGCGCACATGAATGCCGACATTATACCGAAGCAGATACGCTTATTAAAATTGTCTGTTTTTAGCCCAGATTAGGCAATCAAAAATGATTTGCTTCGTTGATGAGTTCCGAGAAGCTATAGGCGACCGCAAAGACAAATAATTATTAACGCGATCGCCTCCTTCAATCTCATCCCCACAACAAGCGATCGCCTTCTTCTTCTTGATTAAACTTGACCGATCGCTTTCACCGCAGCTAGATACCGCTCCTTCACATTTTGGTAGTCCAACTCCTCCGCAATTCCTTCCTGGCTACCGCGTTCAATCATATCTGCATGACGCTTTAGAGTATTTCGATCTGGTGTTCGGTGAGTAAAGGGCGCGATCGCCGCGATCGCCTCTAACAACCGCATTGTCACCGCGACACTCGACTTTCCATACTGCCGAATCTGGTTGAAAGCCGCATCCGTCGCATCCGCAAAGGAAATCGGTTCAGCGATGATCCGAAGCTGATTGTGGTCGTCGTAGCGGTAGGGAGAAGGAATTTCTCTTTGGGCTAAATGACAAAGAGCCGCGCTCAGTTGATCGATGCAACGGATGGCAGTAAACGGATCGTTAATTCCTGGAGAAAGGGCGCGTACTGCAATCTCAACCAGTTGGTCGATGGGAAACTCCACATCTTGCTGCTCTGTGCGCTGTGAACCGAGAACAAAGGCATCATTGATCTGGACTGCAAGCTTTTTGTTTACCTTTTCTTCAGGAAAGACCCGTACAAGTTCACTTCCTTTTACCACAAAGCGACCAGGGCGCTGCTGAATCCGCAATAACAAATTATTCTCTGTCGCAATCTGCATCAGTTGGTTGTCATTAATCGTTTGAATGTAGCCACTGGCGATAGTCTTAATGGGACAGGCAACTCGATCAAAGTCGGCAGGAATAGCGGCTAGGCTCTCCTCCTCTAGATGCTTTGATGTATTCCGTCCAATTCTTTCAGGAAAGAGCCGATCGATCGCACCATCAAGATCATACCCCACTTGTTTTATGATCTGATCGACCTGAATTGATGAGGCTGAATGATGAATAAAGTAAATCAATACACCAACACTGGCGATCGCCAAGCCAAGGCCGATGGTCACTGCTAGGTGAGGGACAAACTCATCTTTTTCCACCCCATTGATCGTTCGCAGCACCATCAAGCTATACACAAACGTGGAAATGAAAGTTCCCAGTACAATTTGGTTGCCCGTGTCTTGCATAAAGCTCCGCAGCAAGCGCGGCCCAAACTGGGAAGAGGCAAGCTGAAGTGCCACGATTGTAATAGAAAAGGCAGTGGTAGCAACAGTCACCATTGAACCCGCGATCGCAGAAAGAATGGCCCGTGAACCATTAGGCCCTAGAGAATAAGCCCAGCCTATGTTTTCGACAAGAGTGGCTTCTTGGCTGTGGTCAATCCCGATGGTAATAAAGGAAAGGGCGATCGCCAGCAACACCATCAGGGTTGGCACAAACCAGAAACTGGAATGTAATGAGTCCCACAGTTTAGATAACTTAGCGTATTTCATCGATAGTATAGCAACCGCTTTCAGCGGTTAGGGGCTAGGGGCTAGGGCGTCGGGAAAGAAGGGGAAGAAGGGAATAGAATAAACTGGGTGTAAATGATGCCAGCTACTACAAGGCGAGTAAACCATTGGCGATCGCTAAAATCAACCAATTCTCATCCTTATTTCTGGCTCTCCAGAATTGTCTTCGCATTCAAAAGCTCTTGATGTTGCTGCTCTATAAAACTTACACAAATCCGGACATAACCGGATATTGATGTTTATTTCTTGCTTCGTCCGGGACTGTCGGCAGCACCCCGTCCACAAGTGTAATCGTCGGTGCCCGGCGATTTTTCTAACGTTATACTGGCGTTCAAGTCACGATCTCTCACCAGACCACAGTTCTGACATTCAAAAGTCCGTTGGCTTAACGGCATTTTTTGACGATGGCCGCAATTAGAACAGAGTTGACTGGATGGATAAAATCTATCGGCAATCATCAACTTTGAACCATAGCGTTCGGTCTTGTAACCGAGTTGCCTACGGAACTCATAAAATGAGGCATCAGCGATAGAACCGGCCAAACAATGATTTTTTAACATTCCAGACACATTCAAATCTTCAATGACTACTTGGCTGTGGTTTTTAGCCAAAAAAGTAGTTATTTTATGAATGGTGTCACGGCGAATATTGGCGACTTGTTGATGTAGCCTTTGGACTTTTAAGAGACATTTGGCCCGATTTTTCGAGCCTTTGACTTTGCGACTTAAATGGCGTTGTAATCGAGCCAGTTTTTTGCGGGCTGCTTTATATGCCTTGGGATTAGAGAATGTTGTCCCATCAGAGCAAGTCGCCAAATTGTTAATTCCTAGGTCAACTCCGATTCTCTCTCGACATTTGGGTGTAATTTCTTGGGGAATTTCTACAAAAAAGCTCATATACCAGTCACCTGCTTGGCGCGTTATGGTGACTTTCTTAACTAAACTGGGGGGTAGAGCCTCAAATGTAGAAACCCAGCCCACAAAAGGCAGCTTATGGCGAGTTCCTGACAGCTTAAATGGTTTGCCGCAATTGTCAAGCGTAAAGCTATCATGGTGGCCTTTCTTCTTAAATTTAGGATAACTGCTTATTCCCTTAAAGAAGCGCTTAAAGGCATCACCTAGATTAATGAAAGCATATTGATAAACTCTAGAAGACAATTCAGACATCCAAGGATATTGAGGTTTTACATAATTCGTAAAAACCTTTTTGATAGAGTTGACGTTAGGCTTGAGTCCTTCTTCATAAGCTGACCTCCATAAGTGTAATCCCCAATTGAACACAAACCGAGCATAGCCCGCGTGTTTGGCCATCAAGGTAGCTTGACGGTCATTAAGTTTTAGTTGGGTACGGAAAGCTCTGTAAAGCATGATTTCACTTCTCTTTACTAAGCGTAGGATATTTGAGATTCAGTTCCTTTAACTGGGTATAAATGATCCCCGCCACAACCAGACGAGTAAACCATTTATGAATTATCTCATAACCAGACTGAGGCCAATCTAAATCCATCCTAAAATCCATTGGCACCGAATCCGGGCGGTAGTCGCCTCGGAAAAATGTTTAGAACCGGGAATGCGATCGCCTATAATAGCCTGAATGTGTCCAAAATCCCCCATTCTGGGTAATCAAGCCTTCTGAATTGTCCGCGCCGATTGCTGGCGAGTATAACCCACTCCCCTCTTAACCGCGCTTCACCCCTTTTAATACCAAACATGGGCCTAAAACAGTATTTTGGGTTTATCTCTGAGCGCTTCAGCGCCTTATTGCAACGCTCTCAAATCTTTCAACATCGCTGGATCGGCTACTTAATCGCCGTGGCGATTTATGTCAGCCTCTTACTCATCCCCCTTCCCGGGTTTGAACCCAGTGCCCAACGCGCCTTTGCCGTCTTTGGTTTAGCCGCCTTTTCCTGGGGGACAACCCTGCTGCCTCTGCCGGTGACTGCGATCGTCATCCTGTTCTTGCTGCCCTTTAGTGGGGCAATTTCCGCCCAGGAAACCTACGCCTATTTTGGCAACCGGGCGGTGTTTTTCATTCTCGGGGCCTTCATTCTGGCTAGTCCGATTATGCGATCGGGACTGAGTACCCGCCTTGCCTTAGCCGTAGTTACCCGATGTGGGAACAGCCAGCGCCAGATTCTCGGGGCCATTCTAGGACTTTCCGCCCTGATGTCTTGTTTTATTAGTGCTCATGCCGTGGCAGCGATGTTATTTCCCATTGTCCTGGAGGTAGTGCGAGCCTCTGGAGCCAAACCGGGGAAAGGCTTTGGGGTGGCAGCCTTTTTATCCCTCGCCTGGGGGGTCGTGATTGGCTCGAATACCACCCTCCTGGGAGGGGCGAGGGGACCTCTAGCTTTGGGGATTCTCCAAAATACCACAGGTCAGACGATTTCCTTTGCCCAGTGGACCCTGTTTGTAGCGCCGGTGGTGCTGGTGCTGTTACCCATCGCCTTTTTTGTGCTCCAGGGAGTCGGACAAACCGAACAAGTCTCCCTCTCAACAGCGCGACGGTTCCTAGAAAAGCGCAATCAGCAACTCGGTCAGATTTCGCGCCGGGAAATTATGACGGCAGGAATCTTACTTGTGACGATTCTATTGTGGATGACCCTGGGCGATCGCTGGGGTTTAGATGTGATTGCCTTGTTGGGAGTCATCTTAACGTTTATTCTGGGAGTGGCAAATTGGGGGGAGGTCGAAGAAGATGTCAACTGGGGGATTTTTATTATGTACGGCAGTGCGATCGCCCTATCTGCGGCACTCAATGATACCGGGGCTGCTTCCGCCCTCACCCAACTCCTCTTGGGGTTTGGAATTGAGTCTCCCCTCCTGATCTTCGCTGCTGTCACCATCATCGCCCTTCTCATGACTGAATTTATGAGCAATTCTGCCGCTGTAGCCGTCATTTTACCTGTAGCCCTCGCCCTGGCTGAAAAATACGGCATCGAACCCCGTGCCATGACCCTGGGGGTTGTGATTCCTGCTGGTTTGGGGTTTATGTTGCCCGTGAGTACCCCCGCCTTGGCGATCGCGGTGAGTAGCGGCTATGTTCGTCCCCTGGCGGTCCTGCGCTGGGGAGTCTGGCTCGATATTATTTCGATTGGGGTGTTCCTGGGCCTTAGTCAATTCTATTGGCCCTTAGTCGGATTGAGGGGTTGACATGGCAGAAATTTTACTCGTATTAACCAACCCGTATGGGTATGAAAAAGCGCTCCATCTCGCTTTTGAGGAAGCAAAACAAGCAGATAGCCTCTTTCGGGTGACCTTTATCATCGATCCCGAGGCCCTTGATGACCTGATGCGGGACTTGGGAGAAAATGGTTGGTTGGGAATTGGGTCCCGTCGGAGTTTGCAAATTTCGATGATGGAAGGATATCGCGCCTTAGCCACAGACATTTTAGAGGAAGTGACTCGTCGTGCCGTTTCTATGGGAGTGGCGGTGAAAACGGAGGTCAACGAAGAGGGAATCCGCAGTTATCTGACTGGGTTGGCGACCCCAGGACCCGAGAAAATTTTCGTCAGTGGTTCATACGCGCTGGGTCCCCTGATTCAAACCCTGGACTGCCCCTTGGAATGGATCCCCGACGATTGAATCCTCAAGGTCTCTCTTATGCCAATCCGTGATCCCCAAATCACGGATTTAACAGGGGGGACAAAGTTCTGTACAATCGAAAAGCCTTGAAGGGTGCTTGAGAAACAATCGTTTATTGCACAACATCTGGAGTTAAGTCAAAATGCAACAGCGTGGTGTCACGGTCTGGTTTACAGGTTTGAGCGGTGCAGGCAAGACCACCATTAGCCAGGGAGTGGAGAAACAACTGCGATCGCTCGGATATCAACTCGAAGTGCTCGATGGAGATATCGTTCGCCAAAACCTGACGAAGGGCCTGGGTTTTAGCAAAGAAGACCGCGACGAAAACATTCGCCGTATCGGTTTTGTCTCTCATTTATTAACCCGCAATGGGGTAATTGTTTTGGTGTCGGCGATCGCCCCCTACCGTGAAATCCGCGAAGAAGTCCGCCATCGGATTGGTGACTTCGTTCAGGTTTACGTGAATGCGCCTCTGGAAGTCTGCGAAGAACGCGATGTCAAGGGGCTTTACAAAAAAGCTCGCGCTGGGGAAATTAAAAACTTTACCGGCATTGATGACCCTTATGAGGCTCCCCTCACCCCGGATATTGAATGCTCCACCAAAGACGAAACCGAGGCAGAAAGTATCGCCAAGGTGCTGCAATATCTCAAAGATAAGGGTTATATCACCCAAGTTTAAACCCCCTAGACCCGAAGCCTCACTCCGACTTCCTCTACCCTAGAGCATCGGTACTGGATGGGTGACTGTATGGGTTGAGAAACCGGGTTGCTTCAGAAAAACGGTAGCAATCAGCAACGGGCTCTGGGCGAGAAACCGGGTTTCTCGCTCCTAGCCTGGAATCCACGCCCCTGATTAAACCCTGTCCCAGCGCTCTTTTGTCCTCTTTTGTCCGCCGTTGCTTGCTGCGGGATTCATGGATTCAGTTTGAATGGGGGGAACGCTACAATTGAAGATATATTTCAGATATCTCTATCTTCTATCCTCCATTCCGATTGCGCCAGATTAGGCTCAAGTTAAACGATGTTAATGTTGGTATTTTATGTCGGGCCTGATTGTTATGCCCTAAGCTGTTCCCAGGTCGTAGAAGTCATTCCTCTGGTAGAGTTGAGAAAACTATACCAGGCCCCGGAATATATGGCGGGATTATTTAATTACCGAGGGAGCATTGTTCCGGTTCTCGATCTGTGCCATCTGATTCAAGGCAGTGGCTCTCGCAATTGTTTAAGCACTCGGATTATTTTAGTCAAGTATCAGCACACCCACCAGAATTCGCGACTGATGGGGTTAATGGCAGAACGAGTGACCGATACGGTAGATGTCCTAGAATCTCAATTTAAGGAAGAGGGAATCCACTTAAAAAATGCCGCATATTTGGGCAAACTCATCATGGATGAACAAGGAACAATCCAGGAGTTGCGCTTGGCGCATTTACTGTCAGAGCAAGCACAAGCATTCCTATTACCCATTGGGGAGGCTGAATAGCAATGGTTTGGGACGAAATTGAGCGAAAACTCAGAAAAAAGATTGGCTTAGACCCCAAAACCCTCGGTTCCTATGCGATCGCCAAAGCGGTTCGAGAGCGGATGGCGGTTTGTGGGGTTGATAATGTGGCAAACTATTTCAATATATGGCTCTGTTCCCCTGCCGAATTACAGGCGCTCATCGAGGAGACTGTTGTCCCAGAAACCTGGTTCTTTCGCGAGCCTGAATCCTTTGAGTTTCTCCGGCGCTACGTCCTTTTCGATTGGTTACCCACCCATCCGGAAGGGATTCTGCGGCTGTTAAGTGTTCCCTGTTCCACGGGAGAAGAACCTTATTCCCTGGCGATTATGCTCCTAGATGCGGGTTTGTCTCCGAGCAGTTTTGTCATTGACGCGGTTGATATCAGTAAAAAAGCCCAAGAGAAAGCCAAACAGGGTCTCTATCGAGAGCATTCATTTCGGGGTAAACAGTTGGGCTTTCGCCACCGCTATTTTCAGGAAACCCCTCACGGATATCAACTTGCGGCGACAGTTAAGGAGGCCGTAAATTTTATCCACGGCAATCTTTTAGAACCCCTTTTTTTATATGGAAAACCGCTTTATGATATCATATTTTTCCGGAATTTATTAATTTATCTGGAACCGGCGGCTCGCGATCGCGCCATGCAAGTATTAAATCGCTTACTATCTCCCACAGGACTGCTCTTTGTCGGGTCTGCCGAAGCCGGACCCGTGATTGAGAAGCGATTCATCTCCCTGCGCCATTCCATGACTTTTGCCTACCGCAAGCGACAAAAAAGCGACGGCACCGATCGCTTCTGTATCCTCCCGAATGACCCTGAACACTCTCCATTACGGGTTCTCCAGTGCAGCCCCCCTCGCTCACCCTCTCAATTCAACCCCTCATCCAAACCCGTGCATTCTGCGGACCCGGCCCCAGAAGCTAGAAGAACACATCCTCATAGCTCCTGGGCGATCGCCCCTAGCGCACCCTCTCCTCCAAAGCGCATCCCTGAGTCCCCCCTGATTCACGCTCGGCATCTAGCCGATCTCGGACGATTGAATGAAGCGGCACAGGTATGCGAAACTTACCTCAGTCAACATCGCACCGATGCCAATGCTTATGTCTTGTTAGGTGAAATACTCCAAGGCGCAGGGCATCAGGAGCGTGCCGAACAATGTTGGGAGAAAGCCATTTACCTCGAACCCCACCACTATGAAGCCTTGATGCATCTCCTCTTACTCAAAGAATCTTATGGAGATCTCACCCATGCCTCAGCCCTTCGGCAGCGGATCCAAAGACTCCTAAAATCTCAGGGGGAATAGCACTCTATAATTCAGGGTTCCAGGATAAACGGGCCACTCCAAACTATCTCAACACCAAAGGAAAAAAAGAATGTTTCGGAATCTTTCCTTGCAAGCTCGAATGCTTGCAGCTTTTATATTTATGGGTTTAATTGTATTAATCGTTGCTTTAGTCGGGTGGGGGGGAAATTATCGGCTGAGTAATCGCCTCGACATGATTACAGGGAACTCCATGCCCAGTGCGATCGCCTTATGGAAAATCAAAGAAGGTCAGACCCAAATTCAATCCTCAGAACGATTGCTCCTCAATCCCCGCAGTTCTAATGAACGTCGCACTGTTGCCAAAGAAAGAATCAATCAAGCATGGCAACAAATTAATCAAGGATTTGCTGAATACACCAACATCCCCGAAAAAGACCCAGAAGAAAACCGCCTTTATAACCAGTTTATAGATGCCTGGAATCAGTGGAAACGAGTCCATGAAGAATTCCTCCAACTGAATCAAGAATTTGAAACCTACGGCATTTTACAACCCTGGGAAGCGCAGGTCGAGTTATGGGAGGCGGGTCAATCGAATAGCCCCCTAATGCTTGAGGCCAGAGCCGCTACTGAGGTACTCGAACGCATGAATACCCAACGCGCTCGCGTCAGTATTCCGGCCTATCAAGCAGCAGAAGATAACTTGAAAGAGGTTGTAGAATACAATCAAACTATGGCTACCCAAGTGGTCAGAGATGCCCAAAAAGATGTGGCCCAGAGTAGTTTTTGGGTGTTTCTCGGAATGCTTCTGGGTCCGTTAACTGCGATTGTTTTTGGCTTCTATTTTAGCACCACGATCGCCAAACCCCTCGGAGCCAAAATTGTCGGGGTGGTGCGAGTGGCTGAAAAAATTTCCTCCGGAGACTTGACCACTCCGGTGAGGGTGACGGAAACCCAGGATGAAATTGGCCGATTAACGGTTGCTTTTGCTCAAATGACCCAAAAGTTAAATTCCTTAATTCGTCAGGTCCAACATTCGGGCATTCAAATTACCAGTTCCACCACAGAAATTGCCGCCTCGGGCAAACAATTAGAAGCAACGGTTACCGAACAAGTGGCTTCTACAAACCAAGTCGTTGCCACAGCGAAAGAAATTGCTGCGACTTCGGGCGAATTAGTCAAAACAATGGATCAAGTTGGGGAACTCGCCGGACAAACCGCGATCGCTGCGGGAACCGGCCAACAGGAAATTGTGCGGATGGAAACCACCATGCGCCAATTAGCCAATGCGACTGCCTCGATTTCGGCCAAGTTGGGTGTGATTAGCGAAAAAGCAAATAACATTAATAGCGTGGTGACTACCATTACCAAAGTGGCGGATCAGACTAATTTACTCTCCCTCAACGCGGCGATCGAAGCGGAAAAAGCGGGGGAATATGGTACAGGTTTTGCGGTGGTGGCCCGAGAAATTCGCCGACTCGCAGACCAAACGGCGATCGCCACCTTGGATATTGAAAGTATGGTCAAAGATATGCAATCCGCTGTTTCCACCGGGGTGATGGAAATGGATAAATTCACCACGGAAGTCAGCCGGGGGGTCGAGGATGTTCGCACCATCAGCGGCCAAATTGGTAAGATTATTGAGCGGGTTCAAAGTCTCACCCCCCGATTTGATGCAGTCACCAAAGGCATGGAAGATCAATCCGAAGGGGCTCAACAAATTAGTGATGCAATGGTTCAACTGAGTGAAGCTTCCCGGCAAACGGCCCAATCTCTGCGGGATACTAATCGGGCGATCGAGCAATTAAATGAAGCCGCTCAAGGATTGCAACGAGAAATCTCGTTTTTCAAGGTGCAAATCTAAGCCGCAGTGGGTAACAATCCACACCTCAAGGGTGGGGAGGAACGCAGACAAAGCCCGAGAAACAAGGGCTATATAGCATTCCTTTCCGGATTTATAACTTATGTCTTCTGCCCTCGGACGCTTTGGGAGAGGGGACATCGGGTGAGGCACAAATCATTTAGGATTGCTATATTTACGACCTTTGAAACATTCTTCCCTTCATTTAGGTTGGCTCTATGACCGAAAAGTGCTGGAACGAAATCGGAATACAGGGCGATCGCTCTTGTGCCGAACTTAATACCGTCATTCATTGCCGCAACTGCCCCGTTTATACCACCGCAGGCCGGAGTTTATTGGAACGGGAAGCCCCAGAAAACTACCGGGCTGAATGGACCGATTTACTGGCTAAAACCCCAACAGCCGTCACCAGCGATCGCAATGCCCTTCCCCAACTCCAACGAGCGACGGCAGAATTCTTTGACCCACTTTCTCTGGTGATTTTTCGCCTGGGAGTAGAATGGTTAGCACTGGCTGCTTCTACATTCCAAGAAATCACTGCCTCTTGTCCCCTTCATGCTTTACCCCACCGCAGCAACGAAATTCTCCTGGGCTTGGTGAATATTCGCGGGGAACTCTTGCCCTGCATTTCTCTGAGCAATCTCCTCGGGTTAGAACCGCAAAGCGCTCATCCGAAACCCTTAAATCCGCCAGGAGAGTTGACGCGGACGGTTTATTCTCGCATGGTGGTTGTTAATGTTCAAGGAGATATCTGGGTATTTTCCGTGGATGAAATTGAGGGCATTCACCGCTGCGATCGCCACTTAATTGAAGAAGTCCCGGCAGTCGTTTCTAAAGCTCCCATTACTTACACAAAATGGATTGTAAATTGGCGAGACAAAAAAGTAAACTATCTGGATGAAGAATTTGTATTTTCTAGCCTGAAACGGAGGATTTTGTGAGCAAAGATGAGCTGGATTTAAGCCATTTATCCATGCTGGATTTATTCGGAATGGAGGTGGAAACTCAGGCTGCCCTATTAAACGAAAATTTATTAGGGCTAGAAAATCATACCCAGTCCGGCAAAGAACTCGAAGCCTTAATGCGGGGTGCCCATTCGATTAAAGGGGCAGCCCGCATCGTTCAGCTCGATCAGGCGGTCCATATCGCTCATGTGATGGAGGACTATTTTGTAGGGGCCAAGGAAGGTCGAATTGCGGTTTCAGAAGACCATATTGATATTCTGTTGTCCGGAGTTGATTTGCTGTTGAGTATGGGGAAAGTTAAGGAATCTGAGTTAACAGCCTGGATGCAGGAACATCAGCCGGAAATTGACCTCATCGCCAGCCAAATCCAGGCGATCGCCTCCCCAGGGACTCCGCAAAAACAACCCCAAACTCACCCAGAACCCCAGACCCTGGGCGATCGCCCCGCCATTCCCCCACCCACCCCAGAACCCCCACCCACTCCAGAACCGAATCTCACCCCGGTTGAATCCCCACCTTCCCCAAACCGGGTGGCGTTTCCTGAACCTGAACCCCCTCAACCCATCCGGGCGCAATCCCCCTCATCCTCTAGTGCCAGTGGCGATCGCGTCGTCCGATTAAGTGCAGACAACTTAAATCGATTGATGGATCTCGCTGGGGAGTCTTTAATTGAAGCCAATTGGTTACAACCCTTTGCCGATTCCCTACTCAAACTTAAGAAACACCAAAGCCAATTATCAAAAACCCTAGAAAAGTTAGAAAGCTCATTGAGCGAATATCACCCGAATCAAACGACAAAAAGTTATCTCGAAACCGCTCAATTTCAAGAAAAAGAATGTTTGGAAATCTTGAATAATCGCATTAATGAGCTAGAATTATTCGCCCGTCGGTTTTCCAACCTTTCCGACCGTCTTTATCGGGAAGTGATTGATAGTCACATGAGACCTTTTTCTGAAGGAGTATCAGGCTTTCCTCGGATGATGAGAGATTTAGCCAAACAACTCGGAAAGTCGGTAAAATTTGAAATAACGGGCAAAGCAACTAAGGTAGATCGCGACATTTTAGAGAAGTTAGAAGCGCCGTTAACTCAAATTTTGCGAAATGCGATCGCCCACGGGATAGAATCTCCCGAGGAACGCATTGAAAAAGGAAAACCCCCCGAAGGAACAGTCCGAATCGAAGCAGTTCATCGCGGGGGAATGCTCTTAATTACCATTTCTGATGATGGTCGAGGCATCAATTTAGCACAGATCCGACAACAGGTGATTGCCAATCAATTGGTGAATCCTGATTTCGCCCATCAGCTAACTGAAGCTGAACTGATGGAATTTTTATTTTTACCCAGCTTTTCCACCGTCACTGAGGTGACTGAAATTTCTGGACGGGGCGTCGGATTAGATATTGCCAAGGGAATGATGCAGGAGGTGGGCGGGTTATTGCGTGCTCAATCTGAACTCGGAAAAGGCACTCAGTTTTATCTTCAGTTGCCCTTAACTCTCTCGGTGATTCGCACCCTATTAGTGGAAATTTCGTCCGAACCCTACGGGTTTCCTCTCACCCGAATTGATCGGATTGTTCAGATTCATCGGGGGGATATATTTGTGGTGGAAAACCGCCAGTATTTTACCCTGAATGGTCAAAATATTAGTCTGGTGAGTGCGCATCAAGTTCTGGAGTTGGAAAACAGCGACCTCAATCATGAGTTGTTATCGGTGATTGTTTTGAGCGATCGCACCAACTATTATGGCTTGGTGGTGGATCGCTTTCTCGGTGAGCGAGATTTGGTGGTTCGTCCCCTAGACCCCCGTCTGGGCAAGGTTCGGGATATTAGTGCCGCAGCATTAATGGAAGACGGATCGCCGGTATTAATTATTGATGTGGAAGATTTAGTGCGATCGCTCGATCTGCTTCTGAGTAGTGGACGGTTAAGTCAAATCACCCAAGATGCCCAAGTCAAAGAGTCCCAACGCCATCAAAAGATTCTCGTGGTTGATGATTCGATTACTGTTCGAGAAATGGAACGAAAACTGTTGCAGAATCGGGGGTATAAAGTCGATATCGCTGTTAATGGCGTGGATGCCTGGAATGCAGCCAGAACCGGAGAATATGACCTAATTATTACCGATGTAGATATGCCGAGGATGAATGGAATTGAACTGGTTAACCACCTTAAAAGTCATGCAAAACTGAAGTCTACTCCCGTAATTATTGTATCTTACAAGGACCGGGAAGAAGACCGACTATTAGGGTTAGAAGCTGGGGCAAATTATTACTTGACTAAAAGTAGTTTTCATGATCATACATTTTTAAATGCCGTCATTGATATGATTGGGACCCCGGATGAGAGTTGACTGCACTGAGGTGAAGGCGATCGCCTCAATCGCACCCGCAGAGTCCTGTTTTGGAACCCTTGTGGGAGACCCCCTTTCAAGTCGGCCCGCCCGGATGCCTTGTGGATCAGCGTAGCACGACCCTGCCGACTCCCAACCCGGGAAAGTTTCGGCTATCAAGTGCCGCTTCTGTCTGAATGGGTGACTTTATTTTTTTGAATTTCCACTAAAAATATTCAGGGGAATCAGTTATTTATTAAAAAAATAATTTGATGAAAATGGGGATAATTTAGATATAATAGGAGAAATTTCGGGATTTGCTCGTCACCCTACCTCATACCTCACCCTTTATATGAAAATTGCGATTGTTAATGATATGCTGTTGGCAATAGAAGCCTTACGGCGCGTCTTAACATCAGTGCCTGACTACGAACTGCTTTGGGTTGCCCGGAATGGAGCTGAAGCCCTCGATAAATGTGCCTCAGTACGACCGGATCTCATCTTAATGGACGTATTCATGCCCGTGATGGATGGGGTAGAGGCAACTCGCCAGATTATGCGTCATTTTCCCTGCGCGATCTTGCTGGTGACTTCTAGTATTAACACTCACTTACCTAAAGTATTTGAAGCCCTCGGATATGGGGCGCTTGATGTCGTGATAACGCCGATTCTGGGGTATTACGGAAATGCCGAAGGGGGAGAAACCCTCCTGGAAAAAATTAGGACGATTCATAAATTACTGGGTAAACCTATCAGCAAAAAACCCCAAAATCTGATTCCGGTTAAGTCCTGTTATACGAATAAACCTTATCCCCCCCTGGTGGCGATCGGAGCTTCTACCGGAGGTCCCACGGCGATCGCCAAGATTTTGTCTCAGTTACCCCAAAATTTTAAAATATCCGTGGCGATCGTCCAGCATATCGATGTGCAGTTTTCCACCAGTTTTGTCCAGTGGTTATCTCAGCAAACTCGGTTAAAAGTTGAGTTGGCTCAAGTGGGAATGACCCCACAACCGGGTAAAATTATTGTCGCAGGCACTAACGATCATCTGTTCATGCGTCCCGATCGCACCCTCGGCTATACTAAACATCCCGTGAATAATCCTTATCGTCCCTCGGTGGATGTTTTTTTTACCAGTTTGGCTGAAAACTGGCCGGGACAAGGATTAGGGGTGTTGCTCACCGGCATGGGACGAGATGGAGCAATGGGATTAAGTGTCTTGCGATCGGCAGGTTGGCAAACGATCGCCCAAGATGCCAACAGTTGTATCGTCTATGGAATGCCAAAAGCTGCGGTTGAATTGGGAGCGGTGCAAGAAAGCTTGACTCCCGAGGCGATCGCCCTAAAACTCCTCACGCTCTAATCACAACTCCAGTTTTTGAGTGAGGGGTTGCAAGTTTCGTCAACCCGACTCTCCCAAAACCCTAGCCATTATATGGATTGTATTTTTATCATCATTTTTTAACCCAAACTGGGTGTTTTCATGCAACGATTTTGTGAAAAACCTTGATTTGTAGTCGTTACTCTCCAGAGGTTTTCCGTTGATCCGTTTGATCATAAATTCGGTGGATTTGAACTTTTTGCAACTCGGAACAGTCCACAGAATATCAATACCCTCTTGACTCCCTCTGCTGAGATATTCACCCAATCTAGTAGCGATCGTTACCAATGTTATCCCAATTCAATGAAATTCTGTTCAACTGGGAACTGGGCATTATCTTTCTCTCTCTAAAGACAGATGACAAAGTATGCTAGAGTATAAAAAAATTAAAGAGAGGAGTTGAAAATCATGGACGTCTAATCTTTAAAGGTCGTCCGATTGAAACTTGACTTTACCCCTTAAACGGCTAGTAATTTTTATCTCAGGAGCGTAAATGCAATCAAGGGTCATGCGTGAAGAATTAATCAAGATGAATCCAGCGATCGCTTTACATCCCTCCCCTCCAAATTTCAGTGCAAGTCCGGGAAAACCCATGATTAAAGAACTTTCGCACCAACCTGTATCAATTTTATTGATAGACGATCAGCCGATTGTCGGTGAAGCGATTCGGCGGATGTTGGCAACGGAAACAGATATTAAATTTTATTCTTGCACCGACCCAGATCAAGCCATTCAAATCGCCACTCAAATTCAGCCCACGGTGATTTTACAAGATTTAGTTATGGGGGAGATTGATGGGTTGATGCTCCTGCGATTTTTTAGAGCGAATCCCGGGACTCGTGACATTCCCATCGTGGTTCTGTCTACAAAAGAAGAACCCGAACAAAAAGCCGAAGCCTTTGCTTCGGGAGCCAATGATTACTTAATTAAAATTCCCGACAAAATTGAGCTAATTGCCCGAATTCGGTATCACTCTAATGCCTATCATAACTTATGCAAGCGTTATGAAGTCGAGCTAACCAAACAATATAATAAAGAGTTAGAATTTAGAGTCCAAGAGCGGACCCAAGAACTGACGGAAGCTCTAGAGCATCTCAAACAAACCCAAGCACAATTAGTCCAAAGTGAAAAAATGTCCGGTCTCGGGCAACTGGTAGCGGGAATTGCCCATGAAATCAATAATCCCATCAGTTTTATTTCGGGAAACTTGATTCATTTTATTGAATATGCTGAAGGATTATTAACCTTAGTGGAAATGTATGAACAAGCCTTTCCCGAGCTGCCAATTACCATTCAAGATTTTAGGGAATCCCTAGATTTAGAATTTGTGCGGGAAGACTTGCCTCGATTAATATCTTCCATCCGAGGAGGAGCCGATCGCATTCGGGAAATCGTCATCAATTTGCGGAATTTTTCGCGGATGGATGAATCGGAAAGAAAAGAAGCCAATATCCACGAAGGGATTGATAGCACTCTGGTGATGCTACAACATCGCCTGGATGAGAATCAGATTGAACTGATCAAAGAGTATGGGGAATTACCCCCCGTCGAGTGTTATCCGGGACAACTCAATCAGGTGTTTATTAATATTTTAACCAATGCGATCGAGGCCCTGAGCGATCGCCCCCAAGGTGCTCCAAGTCAAGCCATTTCCGATAACGGTGAAACGCTTCCTCGAAAAATCAGCATTAAAACTGAACTTCAAGGTGAGGCAGTGGCAATTCAGATTACAGATAATGGGATAGGAATTCCTCCAGAACTTCAAACCCAGATTTTCAACCCATTTTTTACCACCAAGGAAGTGGGACAAGGAACGGGATTGGGATTGGCAATCAGCTATGAAATTATCGTCAAAAAACATC
Source organism: uncultured cyanobacterium (assembly GCA_963821735.1). Classification (GTDB taxonomy): domain Bacteria; phylum Cyanobacteriota; class Cyanobacteriia; order Cyanobacteriales; family Laspinemataceae; genus Laspinema. The sequence continues at coordinate 168,667 of CAWGFK010000016.1, read as the reverse complement.
AGGGACGAATTCGATGTGAGTCGCACCCCAGTCGCGGCACCGAGTTTACCCTTGAAATTCCCTTCGGGTCTAACCAATCAAGTAATCTTCGCCAACTGCCTCTGAGTCCGAAAGAAAGTGGTGTTTCCTCAGTTTCTCAACCGCCTCCCACAGAACTCGCTTCGCTGCAGTGGCTTGAAGTGGGTTAATTTGACAAACTGACCGTTCATTTCAGACCCTCGGTCCCTTGCTCTAGTGAGCTTCACCTCGGGACCCTTTCCCGGTCTTTGGGGTCGGGTTCTCCTTAGATTGCGGAATTCGGTTGCTCTAGTCTATAAAAACCCACACCCTCAAGGGTGGGGCTATACGGACGAAGCCCGCCTGCGCGGGCTGAAGAGAAAACTGAGGTTTGACAACCGGATTTGGTATTAGATTGCGGGAGGGGTCCAGCGCTGGCTCCCATTTTATGGACTCAGGGCTGTGGCAAAAAACCGAGTCTCGTCGGGGCCAAAATGGGGTGCGATCGCCCATCATCCGAGGGGTCTATTCCGGAGGGACTTGGATAAGGGCCACAGAATGGGTTGGAGTTGGCTCAATGAGAAGTTAGAGCCAAAATCTCAACAAAAAAACATTATATTTCATTAACTCTTAAGGCATGATGAAAATAGAAACTTTTATAGTAGCGTCCGTAACCCGTTCTTTAGAGGCCGGGAAATAGCTACTCCCTTGAGTTATTTTTCTTCCCCGGTCTCAAGAGCGGGGGATTTACAACTATTCCCATAGAGTACATGAGGTTGGCCCATGCTTTCAGAAAGCAGATCAGACAGAAAAACCAAACCCATCGTGGTTCCTACTCGTAGAACCGGCGCTTATGCGTTGATGGATAGTCTCAAGCGTCACGGCGTCAAACATATTTTTGGCTATCCCGGAGGGGCGATTTTACCGATTTATGATGAATTGTATCGGTTTGAAGCCGCAGGGGATGTCCAGCATATTTTAGTTCGCCATGAACAAGGAGCCTCTCATGCCGCAGATGGCTATGCCCGTGCCACCGGCAAAGTGGGGGTTTGCTTTGGAACATCCGGTCCAGGGGCAACCAATTTAGTCACCGGGATTGCCACCGCCCACATGGATTCGATTCCGATGGTGGTGATTACGGGACAGGTGCCCCGGGCGGCGATCGGCACCGATGCCTTCCAGGAAACGGATATTTATGGCATTACCTTACCGATTGTCAAACATTCCTATGTGGTGCGCGACCCTCGGGATATGGCGCGGATTGTCGCCGAAGGGTTTCATATTGCCAGTACCGGCAGACCCGGTCCGGTGTTGATTGATATCCCCAAAGATGTGGGGTTGGAAGAGTTTGACTATGTGCCGGTGGAACCGGGGAGTATTAAATTACCCGGATATCGCCCGACGGTGAAAGGGAATCCCCGACAAATTAATCAGGCGATCGAGTTAATTCGCCAAGCCAAAAAACCCTTACTGTATGTCGGTGGGGGGGCGATCGCCGCCAGTGCTCATGACTGCATTAAAGAACTCGCCGAACATTTTCAGATTCCCGTGACAACTACCCTCATGGGCATCGGGGCCTTTGATGAACATCATCCCCTGTCCTTGGGAATGTTAGGAATGCATGGCACCGCCTACGCCAATTTTGCCGTGAGTGAATGCGATTTGCTGATTGCCGTCGGTGCGCGCTTCGACGATCGCGTGACAGGCAAGCTGGATGAGTTTGCCGCCCGCGCTAAAGTCATTCATATCGATATCGACCCCGCAGAAGTGGGTAAAAACCGGGGACCCGAAGTTCCCATCGTCGGAGACGTGCAGCAAGTGCTCCTCGATCTGCTGCGTCGCCTGCGGGAAACCGGGGATATTGCCGATGCCAATCAAACCAAAGAGTGGTTAGCACGAATTGAGCGCTGGCGGGAAGATTATCCCTTGGTGGTGCCCCATCCAGAAACCGCCCTCTCTCCCCAAGAGGTGATTGTGGAAGTGGGACGGCAAGCACCGGATGCCTACTACACCACCGATGTGGGACAGCATCAAATGTGGGCTGCACAGTTCCTAAAAAATGGCCCCCGTCGATGGATTTCCAGCGCCGGATTAGGCACAATGGGATTTGGAGTTCCAGCAGCGATGGGTTCCCAAGTCGCGCTACCGGATCACCAAACCATCTGTATCAGTGGCGATGCCAGCTTCCAGATGAACCTGCAAGAACTGGGAACGATCGCCCAGTATGGCATTAATGTCAAAATTGTCATCATCAATAATGGCTGGCAGGGGATGGTCCGCCAGTGGCAAGAAACCTTCTATGGGGAACGCTACTCTTCCTCCAATATGGAGGTGGGAATGCCGGATATTCCCTTACTCTGTCAAGCTTATGGCATGACAGGGAAGGTGGTATCAAGCCGAGACGAACTTTCGGATGCGATCGCGCAAATGCTGGCTCATGATGGACCCTTTGTCCTCGATGTCCATGTCACCCGCAACGAAAACTGCTATCCAATGGTAGCCCCGGGTAAGAGTAATGCTCAAATGATCGGTTTACCGGAAGCTCAAACAAAAAGACGTACAGGTTGAGTTGGTTTATTGCAGCAATTGTGGGGCAAAAAATGCCTCCACCAATCACTTCTGCCCTGAATGCGGAACGAAGCTCTAGGGTAAGAGAGATGGGAGGATAGGGGAGATAGGGAGGATGGGGATGATGTTTGTAGTAACGACTTCAGTCGTTTCTATCTCCCCAATCTCCCCAATCTCCCTAATCTCCTCCATCTTTCCCTCTAGTGGGACAACAAGCCGATCGCCTGATTATTCGCCTCGATCGCCTCGGAATAGCGGCCTAGTTTTTGCAAAACTACCCCTTTATTAATCCAAGCATCGCGAAAGTCGGGTTTAATTTCTAAGACTTTATCCCAACTGCTTAATGCCTCTTCTAACTGATTTAAACTCGATAGAGCAATCCCGCGATAAAACCAAAATTGCACATCATTGGCGTTGAGGGCGATCGCCTGCTCTAAACTGGTTAATGCCTCATCCCATTGGCCTAAATTAATCCCCAAGGCCAACCCTTTATTATACCAAACTTCGGGATTATCTGGCTTTAATTCTAAAGACTTATTCCAACTAATTAATGCCTCATCAATGCGTTCTAAATCGTAAAGGGCATCTCCGCGCGCACCCCAAGAAAACCCATCATCGGGGCGAAGTTCAATGGCGCGATCATAAGCCGATAGAGCATCTTCAGCTTGTTCTAAATTAAACAAGGCATTGCCTCGATTCATCCAAGCACCAGCATGATTGGGTTCGAGTTCAATCACGCGATTAAAGGCATTCAAGGCAGCGCGATCGTCCCCCGCTTCCAGTCGTTCCACCCCTCGGGTAAACCATCCGTTCACATCCAAAGGTTCATCCAGGGTTTGAATCCCCAGAGGTATTTCTTGCTCTTGAATCGTCCCCAACTCATCCAGACTCACGGCTAATGGGGGGGCAGTTTCTAATTGAGCTGATTCTGCTACTAACTCCGGTGCCGCATTCTCGGAACTCTCCACGGGATTAGGTTCTGAGAGATTCAACTGCGTTGATGCAGTTTGAGTCCCTGTCGCTTCAGCATTTTGCAGCAGTTCCTCGGTTTGATTGTGATCGGGTGTGGACGGGTGACTGTCTGAGGGTGCTTCCCTTGCCAATAACTGAGTCGCAATTTGACGAGCCTCGGTGCTAACGGACCCATATCCGAGTTCCCCGAGACGCTGCAATCGGCGCGCCAATTCGTGATTAATGGCGGGAGAAGCCAGTAAACGGCCCCCAAATTGCCGTAACCAGGTGCTCCAGCGCTCATCAGTCACGCGATCGCGAAACGCTTCAAAAAATCGCCGCACCTTAACTTGCTGCCAACCTTTATGAATGCCATCGAGCAACTGGAGAAAATAATGCTCTAATTCGGAATCACTTAGGGGGTGAATGTCTCGTCTCGGTTCCAATTCAGACCGCTGAGAGGAACCTTTGAACCCTCCCCAAACGGCCCGAAAGAACCTAACTAATTGTTGCCAAATCCGCCCAATCATGTGCCACCTCTGTGATCGAATGCGATCGCCATTTCACTCCTTTTTTATTGCGGCGTCTGCTGGAGTTCCGGTCGTTCTTCCGCGATGATCGCCCCTTCTACTGGGCAAACTTGGACACAGATGCCGCAGTCAATACAAGTGGCAAAATCAATCCAATACCAATCGGTCCCCTTAACATTTTTCCCCGGACCCTCATGAATACAGGCAACGGGACAGGCATCGACACAATCAGCGACGCCTTCGCAGGTGTTGGTTACTATGGTATGTGGCACGGCGTTCCCTCTCTTACAGTTTAATTGTCCAGTCCAGAACAGACTGAGCTATCAATCTTGGATCTTAATCGAAAAGGGGACGGCATGAGCAAAGAGTAACACTAGGGAGCAACCACTTCACAGGGGAGGACGACGCTAAAACAGGACCCGCGCAGGGGTTGGCTTTCTACCGAGATTTCACCCCCCATCATTTGACAGAAGCGTTGACTAATGGCGAGTCCCAATCCGGTGCCCCCATACTCCCGCGTCGTCGAGGCATCGCCTTGCATGAAGGGTTTGAACAGATGTTGCCGTTGTTGGGGGGTAATGCCGATGCCGGTATCGGCGATCGCAAACTGAATCCAAGCGGAGGATGTCCCGGTAGAGGGAATTGCCACTTTTGTGGGGCAAAAGAGGCTCACAGTCAAAATAATTTGACCGCTTTTAGTAAATTTGGCGGCATTGCTGAGAAGATTAAGCAGAATTTGACGAACTTTCGTCAGGTCAGCATACATCATTCCCAAGTTGCGATCGCACTCCACCGTGAGCGTATTATCATTTCGTTCTACCAGGAGTTGAGCGGTACTCACCACATTTTCAATCAACTCATCGATATTAAAATCCTCCAAATACAAATCCATTTTTCCGGCTTCGATTTTGGAGATATCCAAAATATCGTTAATTAACAGCAACAGATGATTGCCTGCTTTGCGAATTTTCTCCAAATCGGGAATAAACTCGGTGTAGCCAAAATCATCGGCTTCTTCTTGCAGCATTTCGCTATAGCCAATAATTGCATTCAGTGGCGTTCGTAACTCATGGCTCATATTTGCCAGGAACATACTTTTAGACCGATTGGCGGTTTCCGCAGCGTAGGCAGCCTCTTGGAGGGCGAGTTGTGCTTCCTTGCGATCGCTGATATCCATCACCGTCCCAATGCTTCTAACCGCTTGTCCGGTGGCATCGCGAATCACTTCCCCTTGAGCGCTCAACCAGCGCAATTCCCCGGTTTCCAGGCGAATGCGTTGTTCAATTTCAAACCGTTCTGAGGTGGAGGAGAGAATTTCAGCGATCGCCTCCTCAACCCGATTTCTATCATCGGGGTCAATCGCTTGCAAATAGGTCTCATACTTCCCATCAAACGAACCGGGAACGAACCCATAAAGCGCTTCCATTTCATCGGAACCTGATAGTTTATGGTTGAGAATATCCCAATCCCAGGTTCCCATTCGAGCCGCAATTAAACATTGGCGAAGTTGGTCCTTGCTGGCTTTTAAGGCAATTTGAACCTGTTCCCGATGAGCCACCTCAACTTGCAGGCGATCGTTAGCTTCTTTTAAAAACGCCGTCCGCTGCGCCACCCGTTGTTCTAATTCATCTTTGGACTGTTGCAGCGCCGTTTCTGCATTCTTGCGTTCAGTAATATCGCGACTAATCCCGATGATCCCGACAATTTCCCCATTGGGATCAAAAAAGGGAGTTTGGATGGTTTCAAGCCAGGTTTTGCTCCCATCAAACTGGTCAAGTTGCTCCTCCATTCGCAACAGTTTGCCTTCCGCCAAAATGCGTCGGTCAATTTCAGCACAAGTTTGTGCAGCCTCTGCCGGAAACAGTTCCCGATCCGTTTTGCCCAGAATTTCGCTTTCCTCGCGGGCCGCAAAGAGTTGAAAGGCTTTATTCACCCGCTGATAGACGCTTTGTCTATTTTTATAAAAAATTAAATCAGGAATCGAATCGATTAAAGACCGGAGTAAAGCCCGTTCTTGTCGCAGGGCTTGTTCTGTTTGCTTGAGGTCGGTGATATCAATTCCCACACAAACTGCTGATTGTCCCTGATTGTATTTTTCGACCCCTACCAGATATTGGCGCAGGTTTCCTTCAATATCTAGGCCGATTTCGGCGGTAGTTTTATGCAGAGAACTTTCAAAAAATTGCTGTAAAAAGTTGGGAAATTCTTGGCGAGTTTGCAGAAATCCCACCGGGTGATTGACAAACTCGGAAGGCGATCGCCCAAACAGAGAAGCCAGATAGCGGTTGACTCCACGGTAGCGCAAATCTGACCCAATCCAAGAGACACATCCAGGGACAGTATCTAACACCGCTTGCAGGCGATCGAGGGCTTTTTCTAAGTTGAGTCTAGCTTGAGCGCGATCGCTGGCTTCTAACCCCAAGGCGACACAATCAGCTAGGGACGCGGCAAAGTTTTCCTCTTCTACCCGCCAATGGCGAGGGGGGCCAATATGTTCCAGACAGACGACCCCCACCATTTGTCCCCCCACCCGAATCGGTGCATCTAACATGGAGGTAATCCCCAAGGGAATCAGATACCCCTCGGTAAATTCCCGGGTTGTGGGGTCTTTTTGAGCATCATCTGCCGCCACAATTCGTTCCTGTTCGATGGTTTGAAAATACACCGGGTAATCAATGGCGGTGAGTTCGATTCCGGCAGAATGTTTCTGAGGGGAACGTTCGTAGAGTTCGATACAGCGAATCGCACTGTGGTCTTCCTTATATAACCAAACACTCGCCCGTTCTACGTTTAAGGTTTGGGTGACGGCGACGGTGATTTGTTCCAGGGAGGCTTGTAAATCCCCTTGGTTGAGGCTGGGGCTTTTGGCTAACTCTCCGAGGACCCGACTATATTGACGCAGGCGATTCTCCCGTCGCCGCAAGGAGGCTTCAGCACGTTTTTGTTCGGTAATATTGCTAAAGGTACAGAGGACCTGTTCGACTCGGCCATTGGGGGCGATTTGCGGATTCGCATGAACCAGCAACCATTTATCACAATCGACCTCCCCGTTACAGTAAAGGAGGGAATCCGAGATGCCATTGGGGTTGAGGGTGAGTGGAGAATGAAGCCCGATGCCGATGATTACTTGCGTGGGGGATTGAGTGGCGATCGCCTCCATCACGGGACATTTCCCCAGTACAAACGGGGTGCAGTCTTCTTGTAACAGATGAGGATTGTCATCGAATAAGGGTTTGCCGATGACTGCGGCTTCCTCTAAATTGAGGAGGGTCAAGGCAACGGCGTTGGTGACGAGGACCTCGGCTTTAGGTCCAGTCAACACGACCCCGACATCCATCTGAGCGATCAGCTTCAGGAACTGGGGTTCCCAGGAACTCTGGTGGTCCCTGTTGGGGTTGGGGGGCCGGAATTGGCGAGCGATCGCCAGGAAGAACCCTGGAATCACTCGGCTAATCCCGATGCCGATGCCGATGCCGATGCCGATGGTGAGCGAAATCGCAACCCAAATCATGAATAAACTCCTACAGATTGATTCCATTTTGGGGGGTTCCTCCCCCTAGGAACACACCCTGGATTCGTTAGATGCTCTGGTTACTGGTTGGTTATCCAACGATTTCGATTTCGGCATTCCCATCCTCTTCAATCCAGGCAATATGGGAAATCCGGCGATCGCGTGCATATTGGCGAACTGCTGAGTGACTGGAGTGGGGAGACAGAATCCAGTTCTACAGGGATGTAGTCCCCATTCTGACGCAGGGTTTGCGCGTGAGCAAAGGCAGCCGCATAGGCACGAGGACTGGTGGGGACCACTAAAGTCTGAGTGGCTGGAGTGGTTGTCGGCAGTTGACCCGTCTGTAGCAGAATTTGATGTAAGTTTTCGAGCTTGAGAGCAAAGCCAATCCCGGGAATCATTTCCCCTTGCGGGTGATAGAGGCTTAAGAGGCGATCGTAGCGCCCTCCCTGTCCGAGGGATTGCGGTCCGAACTCAGTTTCGCTGACGACTTCAAAGACAATGCCAGTGTAGTAATCCAGCGGTTGAATCAGACTCAAATCCAGGATCGGGGCGATCGTTGTGGACCCGTTGCTGCGAGAAGATTCGTCTAACAAGTCAATTAAGGATTTGAGATTTTCCAGGGTTTCGCGTTCCCCAGGGTCCAATTCCAATTGACCCACCCGCTGCAAGACATCCTCGGGACGACCCCGGAGATCTAACAAAAACAAAGCCCGTTCCTGCTGTTCTGGGGTTAAGGGGAGGGCTTCGAGGGTGAGGCGATCGAGCTGGGCGATCGCCTGCCGGACTTTATGTTTCAGGGGGTCGGGGAAGATCCGCAGTAAGGAGCGAGTTAACCCCGATTCCCCTAAAATCAGCCGCCATTGGTGCAGTCCCAGACTCTGCAAACAGTCCTGCAAGAGCAATAAGATTTCTGCATCCGCCAGCAATCCGCCCACTCCCAGCAGTTCTACCCCCGCTTGATAAAATTCCTGCTGGCTGCCGTGGGAGTTATTTTTGCCCCGACGAAAGACGTTGGCATTGTAATAGAGCCGTTGGGGAAACGTGGTGTCTGCCATGCGGGTGACGGCAGTGCGGGCGATCGAGGCGGTGAGTTCGGGACGCAGGGCCAAGGCGCTATCCTCCTCCCGTTCCTGAAGTTGGATCACCGTTGACTGGGCGATCGCGCCTCCAGCCATGAGGGTATCTAACCGTTCTACGGTTGAGGTGATAATCCTGTGATACCCCCACCCTTCAAATACCGGGCGCAGCCGCTTTTCTATCCAGCGTTTCTGGGTCACGTCAAGGGGCAGTAAATCCCTGGCCCCGGCTGGAGGTTGATGAATCATTTTTTCTTTTTTTCACCCAACAAACTACTGAAGAAAGCCGCAATGGGAGATTTTTTGTCTTTCTCTTTCGCGGCTTTTTGAATCTGCTTTTGCAGTTCTTTTTGCGCGTCTAAAGCTGATTGTTCTTGGGGATTCAACTTCAGGGCTTGATTGATATGGACTTTAGCTAGGGTACTCTGATTTTTCTTCAGATACGCTTGGCCAAGCAATCCATGAGCCCGACTATTTTTAGGTTGAATTTTCAACCCTTCTTTTAACTCATTCACTGCCCCATCGAAATCTCCCCCAGCGATGAAATTTTCCGCCCGACGGCAATAATTATCGATTTTTGACGGAGCGGATTTTTCCGTATCTGCTGTTGCTTCTGCGGCCACAGGTTGTTGAGTTTGAGTCTCTTCGAGCTTTCTTTTTCCCAGAGGCCGCTTTGCCCGCTTTTTTATCCGCAGTCGGCTTGCCCACGGTTTCCCCTTGGCTTTCTTTGCGTTGCAGATAGACTAAATTTAGCTCACTGATTTGGCCAATTAACTCCAGGGTTTGACTCAAGGTTTCATAAGCCTGTTTCCCCAATTTGGTCGACAGATTCTTTATAGTCTGTTTCCAGATTTTGGGACTTTACTAACTGTTGAGCCGCTTCACTTTTGAGTTGAACTTTGTCTTTTTCCTGCACCAATCGTTTGCCCATCATCCCCAGCAAAACGCCATGTTCAGCACGACTGCTTTCGTTGGTGAGTTTGCTGTAAGCCGGATTTGCCAATTTTGACAAAATCTGAGTGGCGAGCTTTTTATCCGCTGGACTTTCGGCTTTAGAACTGTCCGGATGAAGTCGTCTGGCAATGAGCATATAGCGTTTGCGGATGGTATTAAAATCCGCATCCAGTGGTACCCCCAAGATGGCATGGTGGTCCTCGAAATCCAATTGAAATAAGCCTTGCTTGATGTTAAAAGACATAGTAATATGCCCATCCCCTGGCTGTAACCTTATCTTTAGTGTACTTCGCCCTTGTCATTGCAGGGCGATCGCTATCACCATTCGGCATTGATACCTTCGGTGTGCTTTCATCCTTTGCCCCCACCAGCGGGAGAGGGTCGGTCAATTGGGACCGGAAACCCCTCCCGAACGTCCTGAGTCCTCGTAGAGGCGAGAAAGCGAATCGCCTCTACAGGATTGAGGGTGGATGCTCAACATCTGCCTAAATCCTGTTTGTTCACCGGAAATTAGGAATTCGCCCACCGTTCTAAGGGTTTAATCTGGAGGAGTTCCTGACTCAGGCTCTCATGTAGTTTCCCGTTGGTGGCTAAAATTCGTCCTGACTCGATTTTCCAGGGACTGCCGTCATAGGCGGTGATTTTTCCTCCCGCTTCCGATAAAATCACCACCCCAGCAGCTAAATCCCAGGGAGATAGCCCGCGTTCCCAGTATCCATCCAAACGCCCACAACTGACGTAACAGAGGTCAATGGAGGCGGATCCGCTACGCCGGACGCCTTGGGTGAGGTGTGTCAGATGACAAAATTCGGCATAGTTATTATCTGAGGTTTCCCGGCGATCGTAGGCAAATCCCGTGACTAATAAGCTATTTCGCAATTCTGCGGTTTGGGAGACGCGAATCGGTTGCCGATTCCGGGTGGCTCCCAATCCCGTAGCAGCCCGAAAGAGTTCGTTATGGAAGGGGTCAAAGACGACTCCCACTTGGGGGATACCATCAATCAACAATCCCACAGAAACGCCAAAGGGGGGATATTGATGGGCAAAATTAGTGGTCCCGTCCAAGGGGTCGATCGCCCATAGATACTGGCTGGTGCTATCTCCCAGTTTGCCACTTTCTTCGGCGAGGATGCCATGTTGGGGAACGTGCCGTCTGAGTACCTCTAAAATGGCTTTTTCCGAGGCTTTATCGGCGGCAGTGACGAGATCGCCAGGTCGTCCTTTTTCTTCGATCGCATTTAAGTTCCCCCAGTAGGATTGAACGATCGCCCCGGCATCGAGGGCTGCTTCGGTGGCAATATCAAGAAAGATCTGGAGTTGTTCGGGGGTATGACTCATGAAAATTTTAAGATTGACAGTTGAGGGTTGAGCAGAAGAATTTGAACGCAGGATTTAGGGCCGGTTCTGACGAAAGTCACTGGGATGCACGCGCAAGGGGCTCTGGGAATCCCAAATTCCCTCTCCCATAATTCTGGCCTTTTCTTGCGCCTGAGCAAAGCGGCGATCGTATTTGATGTTGGGCGATCGCACCTGGGCTAAAACATATCCCCCGGCAATGAGTTCTTCATTGACCAGTTTCCCATCGCGCCAGAGATAAGCCAATTGGCGATCGTATCCGTCTTCCTTCTCTATATCCCATTCTAATAACAGGGTCTGCCCGTCAATTAGCTGTTCGAGTTGCTGTTTGGCCGCATTTCCCCAGGGATTTTGCTGCAAATCCGGTGCCTCAATACCAATTAACCGGACTCGTTTGACCGCACCTGATGCGCTCAAGTCCCGCACTTCTAAGGTGTTGCCACTGATCACCCGCTCCACCCGGACTTGTACCTGTTCGGGACGAACCGGGACCGAACAGCTAACCAGGAACAGAAGTCCGATCCAGGATACCGGACAATGGAAAATTTTCATAGGTTCTGCTCCCCATCGAGTTCAATCCTCGTCTAAGGGCAGTCCAAAACGGACTTTGCCTTTGCCAAAGTAGCGCCCAAATTGCAGGTAGTAGACTTCATCTTCATCTTGGGTTTCTACTTCTAAGTCGGAACGGGGATAGCTGACACAGAGGAGTGCATATCCGCGATCGCGCAGGGCTGGAGAGAGTCCCATTGCCTCCGGTTGATGCAATTCTCCGGAGAGGACGCGCACAGCACAGGTGGTACAAGCCCCATTCCGACAGGAAAACGGCAGGTCAACCCCTTTGTTTTCACAATGTTGGAGGATATAGCGGTCTTCGGGGACTTCAACGGTTTGGCTGCTGCCATTCTGACGATTGTGGATGGTGATGCGATAAGAACGGGTCATGGTGTGGCTCGGTAATAAATGCAGGATTCGACCAAAGCAAAGGATCTAATGCTTAGGTTACGCTATCTTGGATATCCGGATCTACTGACCCCCCGGCTTGGCGATCGTGACTTTATTTCCCAAACCGTTACCCCTTGGTCATTTTCGACCCTCGAACCCTGTCTGAATTCCGGGATAAAAAATTTTTTTCCCAAAAGGGTTTGCAAAACCGAATGGGTTCTGCTAGGATATGATTCTTGTGGGTATAAATTTGCATTAAACCCATTGCTCTGGAGAGGTGGCCGAGCGGTTGAAGGCGCAGCACTGGAAATGCTGTTTAGGGGTAACTTTAACGAGGGTTCGAATCCCTCCCTCTCCGTTCTCACAGAACGGACATTGAAAAGAAAAAGAAAACCAGCGATTCGGCGAATCGCTGGTTTTCTTTTTTCCCAGTTGAGAGTGTTTGAACTCCGTTGAACCGCTTTAAGCTCCTTGTTTTGCGGGAGCAGGGGCGACGGGGGCCGGTTTCTTTTGCTTCGTCATGTTATCGACGCTAATTCCGAGCACCCACAGGGTCACAATGAACACCCCGAGCCACTCATTCAGCCCGAGTCCTTCCCCAATAAACAGCAGAGCCATTAAACTGGTCAATCCAGGACCCGTTGCCGCTACCACCGAGGCTAAGGGCGCACCAATCATGGGAATCGCAAAGTTATTCAAGGCGTAACCAATCAGGGTTGTGGCTGCTAGAGCAATACTGCCAATCCATAACCCGGCCCAATTCTCCTCTAATACACTCCAGGTAAAGAAGTTACCTTCCCCAGAACCATAGATTACGAAGGGAATCGCCAAGATTAAAATCACGGAAAAGTTAATGACGCTAAACGGTGCCGGATGCAATTTCAGCTTTCTGGCACTGAGTTGGGTCAAAATAACATAACCCGCAAAAGTCAAACCCGAGGCGATCGCCGTCCCAATTCCTAGGCCCAAATTCCCATCCGGTGCGCCTCCAGTCAGCCGCCCAGAAACCGTCAGGAAGCATCCTAGGTAAATGGTTACGGTGGCTAAAACAAAGATAAAGCTCGGTCTGGCACCAAACATGATCCATGCCAAAACTGCCGTGACGGGTGGGAAAATAAAGAACAAGGTAATCGCCACCCCAGTTGGAATATTTCCCAGGGCGATATAGATAAAAAACTGGGACATAAACAGGAATAAGCCACTGCCAATCACGATCCAGACGGACCCCCGCTTTTCGGGATTGGCCAGTTGTTTGATATCCCGCCAGGTATTAGGATACAGAAGTGGGGCCAGAATAAAGCCCATGAGCGGAACCACAAATAGCATCCGCATCCCTAGAATTAACAGGGAATTTCCCGCTCCTGGGGAGAGCGACTTGTCCGTCCCACAATCCAAAAAGGGACTGAGGACTCAAAATCGCCCGGGTGATGATGTTCTGGAACGAAATGGTAATCGAGGACAACAAGGCCAGGATTAACCCGGTTAAAAAGACGTTACTTTCTGCCGGAGGGCTGGAGACTGGGGTAGCAGGCGGAGCGGTCCGGGGTTCTGCGATCGCTGCTTTTTCTGCCGCAGCCCGATCGCTTTGAGTCCCGGTCCCTTCCGGGCGATCGCCTCGGTTGGGTGGAGTCCCCACGGGCAGTCCTTGTCTCCGGTTCGAGACAATCTCTGCGGTGGTTTGAACGTTGCTGGCTTCTTCCTGCAATTGCTCGATCAGGCGATCGACCAAGGTTTCTAAAATCACTTCCCCTTGCTGCTGCAACGAGTGCATTCGCCCGAGTTGCTGGGACAACGAGCTTTGATAGGTGCTCAGTTCCTGTTGCAGATTTTTAAAGGTGGTGTTCAGGGTTGTATCTAACGATGCCAACAATCGATAGGCATTTTCATTCAAGTTTCCCCCCTGCGGCGACGACCTTCCCATATTCGGGTCTAGAGTCGTTAAGGATTGGGATGGGGGCGGTGGAGCCACCATTATTTCCTTCAACCGCTCGCTCAATTCTTGTTGGAGTTGGGAAGCCATGACTTGCGCCAGTTGCTTTGTCCATTGCTGCTGTTGTTGCATCGGACGTCCCGCTCCCCCCTGCATTTGCCGCGATTGGATTTGCTGCTGTTGATTTTGCAGTTTTTGAATATCAGCAGTCAGGCGGGATTGTTCCGCTTGCAGTCGTGCCATGTCCCGAGCCAACTGAACGACTATATTTTGCTGAATATCTCGAAGCTCCTGGGTCATGGAACTCAGAAGGGTTTCGATTTCTTTAGTGTTACTGCTTGTCGAGTTTTCCGGTTGGTTGTCCAGTTGCCCCATTATTCTGTTACCTCTAGCTTATCGATCGTAAACCAAACTAATCGCTGCTGCTGGCTTGGCACTCCTGTATTTTGGCTGATGGGTTGGGTTGAAATTTAATTGATTCGCTTGAAGCGAATCATGCATCAGAGTCTTGGCTTGACTCAATCCGATGTCAAACTGAAAAATTCCCTTCAGCTTGATATTCTAATCTAAATGAGTAGGCAGACGCACAGGTTTTGGATGATTGTATCGAAGGTGGGTTAAATTTTCCATCAAACGATCCAATTGTGTTAAAAAACTCAACAATTAATTTGTTATAAAAAGAAAATTATTCCGCAATTCTACGGAGGTTGCTTCTTGGGGGCGATCGCCCTAGGGTCTATCCAGTTCTGGAAACGCAGTCAGGGAAGGGATCACTGGCCGTCCCGAGGGATGGGTTTTATCGGGACCGCTTAACCCAGGGATTCTTGACTTTTGTCCCCAGATTTTTAGGACCCCAATGCTTGCTGCCCTCGGGCGATCGCTTTATCTCAAAGCCGGTTTTCTCTCCGGTGAGGCTGTAGACTTGTCCAGACCCACAATAATCGGATTTGGTATTACCCCGCAATCAACCGGACGAGGCTAAACAGACCGGCTCCTAAAAGCGCTGCAACTGGAACGGTAATAATCCAGGCTAAAAATACTCCCCGTAGGGTGTCCAGGCGAATAGATTTAGGGTTTTGCACCAATCCAATGCCAATCACACCCCCGACTAAGGAATGAGAGGTGGAAACAGGTAAACCAAACCGAGACGCGATTAATACCGTAGTCGCCGTGGCAAGTTCGGCACAGAATCCACCACTGGGTTTTAAGGCAATAATATTTTCTCCCACGGTGGCTATTACTTTTTTACCCCATATTCCCAGTCCTGTCACGATGCCTGCACCCCCCAACAGCAAAATCCACAGGGGAACGCTGAAATCATCCAGGGGAACGGATCCTGTACGGCGAATATAGGCGATCACCGCTAAGGGGGCCACCGCATTCCCCACATCGTTGGATCCGTGGGCAAAGGCCACAAAACAAGCACTCAGCACTTGAAACCGCGCCAGTTGCTTTTCAACCGGGGAAGAGTACAGGGTCGAGTTGATTTCTGAGTCTTTCTCTAAATCGGTCTTTTGCTCTAAATCTTGCTCTAAATCTTGCTCTAAATCTTGCTCTAAATCTTGCCAATTTTTCCCGTTCCCCTGTTCTAGGTTACGCCACTGAACCAGGGTGAGTCCGACTGCCGCCATTCCCCCCACCAACAAGGGTAAATCTTGCGGAGGGAGCACAATCCCAAACTGAGTCCCAATCCAGACATTGAGGGGATGCAGGACCTTGGGAAGCACGATAATCCCAAACACGCCCAACAGCAGACTACTCAACCAAGGAATCCATTGGTCTAACTGTTGTAACGGTTCTGGGTGGTCTAAAATCCACCGCTTGACAAAACTATAAACGGTAGCGGCAATCAGGGCGCTAATCGCTGGGGTGAGGAGCCAACTGATGGAAATTAGCCCGATGGTGGACCAATCCACGGCATCGAATCCCACCGCAACGATACTAAAACCGGCGATCGCCCCAATAATCGCATGGGAAGAGGCCACGGGCCACCCCTGAGAGGTTGCAACCTGCAACCAGATTCCACAGGTGACCATGACACAAATCATGCCCGTCAGCAGCAGGTGTGGCGCATGAGCAAACACATTCGGTTCTAAAACGCTGGTGGCTAGGGTTTGGGACACTTCTTGCCCAAACAGGACCGCCCCTGTGAATTCCAATATCCCGGCAATAATCAGTGCCTGTCGCAGGGTCAGGGCTTTGGACCCGACGGAGGTCCCCATCGAGTTCGCGACGTCGTTTGCCCCAAGGTTTGCCGCTACATAAAAGGCTAAAAGGGCTAGTAGTGCAGTCATGTAATCAGTTAAAAGATTAATTTTCTACTTGTTAAATGGGGTTTAACCCGAAATATTAACAATTAATTTTGATTCTAGTCCAAGATAGAATGAATTGACAATCAAGGGATTATTTAAGGGCTTGAAATGATATTTGTTTATAGATTAATTTGATAAATTATAGTTTTTCATGATATGAAAATTGGTCTCATCGTCCCTTAAATTGTAAAAACAAAGAAGCCCGGTTTCTCTCGCTTAAAGTATCAGAAACCCGGTTTCTAAGATAATGTTTTACTCATCCCATAAATTGATAAAAGAAACCCGGTTTCTCTAGTTGTGGGGACCAGAAACCGGCTTTCTAAGATAATTTTTGACTCATCCCATAAATTGATGAAAAAAACCAGGTTTCTCTAGCTATGGGGACTAGAAAACCTACACTTCCGCTAAGGCAGGGCCGGTTTCCAAAAACTCTCTGACAAGTTTCAAATAGGTGGGCGCATCTTCTAACATGGGAAAATGGGCCGTATTTGCCATTTGGATAAACTGGACGAACTGCTGATTTAATGAGGCAGCGTGCTGTCCCATGTGAGCGGGAATAATTTTATCGTATTCTCCAGCAATCAACAGAACTGGGACTTGTAATTTAGCAAATTCCACCGGCATCACTTCGGTGGCTTTTTTGCTGACGGAGGTAAAAATCGTATTGAGGGCGGCCCCATAGTCGGCCATCAGATAATCTTCTAAAAATGCCCGTCTCGCGGCAGGGGGGATGGAGCGATATAAAAATCTTGCCATAAATACCTGATCCATCAAGGGAATTTTTGCCAGCCAAGAGGGTCGATATTTGACCACTTGACCTCCCCAGGTATGGAAAGCGGTGAAGGCTTTTTCGTCGTATTCAAAGACGCCGCTACAGGTGAGGATGGCTTTGATGACGCGATCGCCATAGCGGTTGAGAAACAGAGTCGCCACGGATGCGCCCACTGGAATGAGCATTCAGATAGACCCGTTGCAACCCTAATGCATCTAAAAATAACGCCAAATCATCGGCGTAGGTTTCTAATTCGTAGTCTAAGGCTAGGGGTTCTAGGGGTAAGCGCGATCGCCCAAAGCCACGCATATCGTACAGCAGACAATCAAAGCGATCGGCCAGGGCAGATGCGGTACTTTCCCAGTACCGAGCCGAACCCGCCCAGCCATGAAGAAACACCAACACCGGCTTTTCTCCACTGGGAACTGGGGTGCCGACCCACTCGTAGTAGTGTTCGACCCCGCGAACGTGAATGTAGGGCATCCTGCTAAAGTTGTTGATGATTACATGAGCGCATCTGAAAGGTCAAGGGTAAAGTTTGAATGGCCCAATCAGAAAATTCGCCATTGTTAATTCTTCACCCCCGATCTTCAATTGAGCCCGGTTTTAAGCGGATTCTGGTTTGGGTAAGGATGACGGATGGACAATCAGTTCTGCTGTTGAACGTTTCTCGACCATCTCTCGGGTAATGGTGCAGCGAGTCACATCCTTGCGGGATGGCAACTCGTACATCACATCGAGCATTAATTCCTCCACAATCCCGCGCAATGCTCTGGCCCCAGTTTTCCGCCGGTACGCTTCCTGGGCGATCGCCCGAATGGCATCGGGTTTGAACTCCAGATTCACGTTATCCATCCGCAGTAATTTTTGATACTGCTTCACCAGGGCGTTCTTGGGTTCCGTCAAGATTTCCGTGAGGGCATCTTCATCGAGGGGGTCCACCACCGCCAGCACGGGAATCCGACCGATAAATTCAGGAATCATCCCAAATTTCACCAAATCATCCGGCTGTAAATTCTTGAGAATATCTGCGGTGCGTTTTTCCTTCGACTGAGCATCTCCGGGTTGAATAAAGCCCATTGACTTTTTACCCGTGCGCTGTTCAACCACCTTTTCCAGACCCACAAAGGCTCCACCACAGATAAACAGAATATTGCTCGTGTCAATCTGGATGCAATCTTGATAGGGGTGTTTGCGTCCGCCTTGCGGGGGGACATTGGCAACGGTTCCTTCTAGCATCTTCAGCAGAGCTTGTTGAACCCCTTCACCGGAGACATCTCGGGTAATCGATGGGTTTTCACTCTTGCGGGCGATTTTGTCGATTTCATCAATATAGATGATGCCGCGTTGGGCTTCTTCTACATCGAGATCGGCGACTTGGAGTAATCGCAACAAGATATTTTCCACATCTTCGCCGACATACCCCGCTTCGGTTAAGGTGGTCGCATCTGCAACGGCAAAGGGAACCTCCAGAACATCCGCTAAGGTTTGAGCCAAGAGTGTCTTTCCACAACCCGTGGGCCCAATAAGCAGAATGTTCGACTTTTGCAGTTCGACTGGATCCTCAGCCCCAATTTTCCCGCTGGCCTTCGCTTGCGTGTAGCTCAGGCGCTTGTAATGGTTATAAACCGCGACGGAAAGCACTTTTTTGGCTTCATCTTGACCAATGACGTGCTCATCGAGATGTTTTTTGATCTCGCGCGGTTTAGGCATTTGATTCAGCGAGATATTGGCGGCTCTAGTGCGCCGCTTTTGGGGTTGTTCCGTCCGGGGTACGGGTTGAGGTGCTGCGGCATTGGAGTCAAATAGCTCCTCATCTAAAATTTCATTGCACAGGTCCACGCATTCATCGCAAATATAGACTCCCGGACCTGCGATTAATTTGCGTACTTGCTCCTGAGATTTGCCACAAAAGGAACATTTTAGATGGGAGTCGTACTTAGACATAGACGGCCTCTTACTTTTGTGCGGTAACAGCCTCTCCCGATTTCGGAAGACCCTGCTTGGTAATAACCTGGTCAATTAGACCATAAGCTCTGGACTCTTCTGCCGACATAAAGAAATCCCGATCGGTGTCGGCTTCAATTCGCTCTAGGGGTTGTCCGGTATGAAAAGCCAGCATTTCATTTAACTGACGTTTATGATAAAGAATTTCCTTGGCTTGGATCTCAATATCAACCGCTTGCCCCTGAGCTCCACCGAGAGGTTGGTGAATCATAATCCGGGAAGAAGGAAGCGACATCCGTTTGCCTTTTGCGCCTGCGGTAAGCAAAAATGCTCCCATACTGGCAGCCAAGCCATAACAGATGGTCGCTACATCCGGGCGAATCTGTTGCATGGTATCGTAAATCGCCATTCCTGCGGTGACTGAGCCACCAGGGGAGTTGATATAGAGCTGAATATCCTTTTCAGGGTCTTCGGCATCTAAAAAGAGCATCTGCGCGACGATTAAGTCAGCAACGTTGTCATCAACTGGGGTCCCCAGAAACACGATTCTTTCCCGGAGTAGGCGCGAATAAAGGTCAAACCCGCGTTCCCCCATCCCGGATTGTTCCACCACCATTGGGATCACGTTCTGGCTGGTGGAGGCAATCTCTAGGCTCTCGGAGCCGGAGATTGGATAATAAGGAGTTTGAGATATAAGCATCCGATCTGAGTTCATGCCAGGGTCAGCTTTTCGAGGGAGTAGATATCAAGCAAATTTTTTTTTGGTTTTTACGCCATTATAGTCTTTGCTCTGTCTATATTATGCCGCAGCGCACCGAGGACGGGCAGAAATTTCAAGAAAAATGCACAAATTGGATTTTTCTTTAGAATCAAATCACAATTGCTTTGGAGATTTCTGGGGTCCCGGTTCTGGCAAGAGGGCGATCGCGCTGCGGGTCTCGTCGCGGACCCTGGGTTAGATGGGTTTATTCCGGGGAGTCGGTTGCCTCGACTTCGACGACTTCACCGACACTTTCTTCCCCTTCTGCGGCTTCTGCAGCTTCTGCGGCTTCTGCGGCTTCTGCGGCTGCAGCGGCTTCTGCCTCTAAGGTTCCCGCTGGTAATAGCTCAATATTAGCGCGTTCTTCCAGCCAATCGAGGGCTTTTTCCTTGAGCATTTCCGATTCAAGGGCGGAGGTCAAGCGATCGCGATCGACATCCGGTGGCAAGCGGTCCTTGAGTTCCTCAATCCGAGCATTGATTTCCTCTGCTGTGACAGACAGGGACTCGCGAGCGGCCACTTCTTTCAAGGCGAAGGATTTTCGCAAGTTGGCGATCGCCTCGGGTTGAGACTGCTGGCGCAGTGCTGCCACGGTTTCCTTGGTGTACAGCTTTTTGACATCAATCCCATAATTGGCAAGCTGCATCATGGATTGCTGCAAGATATTATCCAACTCGCGATCGATTAAAGTTTCCGGAAGTTCTACTTCGACCACTTTTTCGATCGCCTCTACCAATGCCGCGTGCTTATTCGCTTTGGTTTCGCGATCGGCTTTCTCCTGATACTGCTTCTCCAAAGACTCCCGCAGTTCTGCGATCGTTTGATACTCGCTCACCGCTTGGGCGAAATCATCATCTAATTCCGGTAACTCTTTTTCTTTGAGTTCTTTTACCGTAATCGTAAAAATCGCTTCCTTCCCAGCTAAATCCTCGTTGGGATAATCTTCAGGAAAGGGAACATTTAACTCTTTCGTTTCCCCAACTTGCAAACCAATAATTCCCTCAACGAAGCCCTTGATAAACCGGCCTTCACTGAGTTCAATTTGAAAGTTTTCGGCCTCTCCTCCCGGCAAGGGTTCAGGTTCCCCACCTTCTTCGTTGATGATTTTGCCGACATAATCGACAATGGCCACATCTTCAGCTTGGGCGGCTCTTTCCTCTACGGGAATTAAGGTCGCTTGCTCTTTGCGACGTTCTTCTAAAAACTGATCCACTTCTGCCGGATCATATTTGATTTCTTCGGCTCTAATGGCCAGTCCGGTGTAATCGCTCAGGGTGACTTCCGGGGGAACATCCACGGAAACTGAAAAGACCAGGGATTCGCCCGGTTCGTACTTCGTGACTAATTCATCAAAAGAGGAGATTAACTGAAAATTCCCCAAGGCCGGAATCTCTTCATCCTTGACGACTTTTTCTAGGCAATTTTGAATTAAATCCTCGACTGCTGCGGCTTTGATCCTGGAAGTTCCCATGCGCTGTACCAACACTGAGCGCGGTACTTTTCCTTTCCGAAACCCAGGAATGCTAGCCTGACGGCTAAATTGCTGAATCACCTGTTCGTAGGCTTTCTGAGACATATCGGGGGTCACTTCAATTTCCAGACCAAGTTTGCTGGCGGGAAGCTTTTCCTGGGTAACTTTCATGGGCGTTCTCTTCGACAAATTCTGTTAATTCTCGATTGATTTTTTGGGCGGTTTACCGTCCTGATTCCGTTGAACAGAAGGGATTTCCTCCTGGTCTGATGACTGGACCTCGGCCCCAGGCAGGCCCACTGACAAGGGGGTAAGTCCTGCGGCCATCGCGCTCAGGATCGGGCAACTCGGTCAAGCCCAAGGCTATCTTTGCTGCAACTATAGATCCTAGCCGATCGAGGGCGTCAAGGGCGATCGCCTTGGCATAAAAAACCACGGCTCTCAGGGTTATTATCCCTTGAACAACGGACTATGCAGCTATTTTAGGGAGAATCTAAAATTTTAACAAAAAAAGTGCCGGAAGAATTTTTTGCGGGCGATCGCCGTCTTGAAGCATTACCCACCCTGGCCCCAGACTCCAGGAAGCCAGTCCCGTTATATTGAGGGTTCATACGGAATCCCGTTTTTAAAGTCTATAAACACTAGCCCTCTCAAGGTGTATTGATTTGTAGGGGCGCAATGCTTGCGCCCTCTCAAGGTGTATTGATTTGTAGGGGCGCAATGCTTGCGCCCTCTCAAGGTGTATTGATTTGTAGGGGCGCAATGCTTGCGCCCCAGGGGCGCTTCGAGAAGCGCCCCTACAAGAAATAACGATTTTTTGTCATGGAATTGAGGGCGCAAGCATTGCGCCCCTACAAGAAATAACGATTTTTTGTCATGGAATTGAGAATTGAGGGCGCAAGCATTGCGCCCCTAGAAGAAATAACGATTTTTTGTCATGGAATTGAGCAGGTTGACAGGGCTAGTCTATAAACACCCACACCCTCAAGGGTGGGGCTACACAGACGAAGCCCGCCTGCGCGGGCTGAAGAGAAAATTGATTTTTTACAACCGGATTTGGTATCAATTTGATGATCGGCCCTTCCCTGAGTAAAATGAGGGCATCCCCTTGGCGGTGAACAACCCGGAGGGACTAGCCCCTGAACCCCCAGGATCCGGCCTGGATGCGATCGCCCAGGAATCTGAAAAATTTTCAGCCAATCATGAGTATAATAAGATAACCGTTATTTTACTGAAGGCTATTTTTTATTGACTTTCTGTTTCTAATCTGCAATAAATACATTGTTATCCTTAAATAAACTATCCAATCCGTTCCGGATAAAGTAGGGGATTGCTCATAGCCATCAATCCCAAGCCAGACTCTTTAGATACAGAGGTAGAAGTCAATTCCCTAGCAATAGCCCGGATCCATGCCCTTTTAAAACCGTTGTAAGGAAAACACCCGATATCTATTTAAGACGCTATTTGAATCGCATCTATTATTACTCAAGACTCATATCTGAACCTGTGTGGAGGACTGTCATTTGTCGAAATCTTATAAAGTAGCCATTCTCGGCGCAACGGGTGCCGTGGGCACTGAATTGTTAGAGTTGCTGGACTCTCGCGCCTTTCCGATGTCCGATTTAAAGCTGTTGGCTTCCCCGCGATCGGCAGGCAAAACCTTGACCTTCCGAGGGGAAGAAATTCCCGTGGAAGTTGTCGAAGAAAGTTCGTTTAAGAACGTGGATCTGGTCCTGGCTTCAGCCGGTGGCTCCACTTCTAAGGCTTGGGCCTCCAAAGCCGTAGCCGCTGGTGCCGTGGTGGTGGATAACTCCAGTGCCTTTCGCATGGATCCGAATGTCCCCCTGGTGGTTCCGGAAGTGAACCCAGAAGCAGCAGCGCACCATCAAGGCATTATTGCTAATCCCAATTGCACAACCATTTTAATGGCGGTGGCAGTATGGCCCCTGCATCAAGTCCAGCCCGTACAGCGGATTGTGGCAGCAACTTACCAATCTGCCAGTGGGGCCGGTGCAAGGGCAATGGAAGAAATGAAAGACCAGGCGACAGCGATTTTGCAAGGTCAGACGCCGAAAACGGATATTTTTCCTTATCCTTTGGCCTTTAATTTGTTCCCGCATAATTCGCCCCTGAATGACCAAGGGTATTGCGAGGAAGAAATGAAAATGGTCAATGAAACTCGCAAAATATTTGGGGATCCTGACATTAGAATTAGTCCAACTTGTGTGCGAGTTCCTGTGCTGCGAGCGCATTCGGAGGCATTGAACTTAGAATTTGCCCAGCCTTTTAGCGTATCGAAGGCTCGGGAAATTTTAGCTGCTGCTCCTGGAGTTAAGTTGGTGGAAGACTGGCAGGCGAATTATTTCCCCATGCCGATGGAAGCGACGGGTCGCGATGAAGTGTTGGTGGGTCGGATCCGCCAGGATATTTCTGGGCCGAATGGGTTAGAACTGTGGCTGAGTGGCGATCAAATTCGCAAGGGGGCCGCGTTAAATGCGGTGCAAATTGCTGAATTGTTGGTGACTCGAAATTGGATTCGACCGGCAGCGGCTGTCTCTGCTTAGAATGCCGGGGGGAATCTCATCGGCAAGCTGACTCGGAGTCAAGGTGCGAGGTTAGCACGGATGTTGTATCCGATGTTGTAGTCCAGGACTGGGGCGATCGCCCTTTGGAGTTCCTTTCTGTAGGGTCGAAAATGATGCTCAGTCTTTACCCCTTGGTGAGTCTGAGCGTTTAACGGTTCCGATGCAAGGGCGATCGCCTCGCCGGACTTGCTCGATCCAGTCTGCACCGATGGCAAATCAAGCATGACAGATGTGGGATGGCGTTCCATCTGTTAGAGTTTACAGTTTGACCTAGGGTCGAAGTTTCATGCATTGGGGAAAGACTCCTCCAAACAGCGCGATCGCGACCTGATTGATCAACAACCTGAATACACAACTGATAAAACATAAGGAGAGCGTGGTGAATTTCGGACGAGTTGTCACCGCAATGATTACACCGTTTAATGCAGACGGTAGCGTGAACTATGGTGTTACAGAAAAGCTGGCCGCTCATTTAGTCGAACATGGGACTGATGCGGTACTCGTTTGTGGCACAACGGGAGAATCACCAACCCTAACCTGGGATGAAGAGTATGAATTATTTCAGGTGGTGAAAAAGGCTGTCGGTAGCCGAGGGAAAGTAATTGCTGGCACCGGATCGAATTCTACCCGGGAGGCGATCGCAGCGACGGAGAAAGCTGCTAATATAGGATTAGATGGCTCGCTGCAAGTTGTTCCCTATTACAACAAACCCCCACAAGAAGGGTTATATCGGCACTTTAAGGCGATCGCGCAAAGCTGCCCGGATTTCCCAATCATGCTCTATAACATTCCTGGGCGGACGGGTCAAAACCTGCTTCCAGAAACCGTCGCACGTCTAGCTGAGATTCCGAACATCACGGCGATTAAAGAAGCTAGTGGCAGCTTAGACCAAGCCAGCTTGGTCAGAAGTCTGACTCCACCAGAGTTTCAAATTTACTCGGGGGATGATTCTTTAACCTTACCCCTGCTGTCCATCGGGGCTGCTGGAGTGGTCAGCGTGGCTTCCCATCTGGTCGGAGAGACCCTCCAATCCATGATTCAAGCCTACGAAACTGGGAAAAACCAAGAAGCAACCCAGCTTCACCTCAAGCTTTTACCCTTATTCAAAGCCCTATTTACCACGACCAATCCCATTCCCCTCAAGTGTGCTTTAGCCCTGCAAGGGTGGGACGTGGGATCGACTCGTCCCCCGCTATGCGAAGCATCGGATGAAGTCAAAAGAGCATTAGAAGTCGTGATGCAGCAACTTAATTTGCTGGAACTCTAGCCCAAAGAAACACCGTGGCACTTTTTTGTCATCGGTTATAAATTCTCATCTTTGTTTCATCACAACCCGACGAACTCTCGATAACCAATCAACCATAAAAGAGAACACAGAAAAATGACTAACAGCCCAATTACACTCGCCAAAGAAAAGAAAACCGTGAGTAAAAATGGATCCAACTCCAATGGATCCGGACCCACCCTAAAAATTATTCCTTTGGGTGGATTGCATGAAATCGGTAAAAATACTTGCGTCTTTGAGTTTGAGGACGAAATCATCCTCGTCGATGCCGGTTTAGCATTTCCCACCGATGGGATGCATGGGGTAAACATCGTCCTCCCCGACATGACCTACCTCCGGGAAAATCGCGATAAAATCAAAGGCATGGTCGTCACTCATGGTCATGAGGACCACATTGGCGGGATTGCCTTTCATTTAAAACAGTTTGATATCCCGGTGATTTATGGTCCTCGCTTGGCAATGAGCTTGCTAGAAGGCAAGTTAGAAGAAGCCGGAGTCAGCGATCGCACCGAACTCAGAAGCGTTTCCCCTCGGGATGTCGTCCGCTTTGGTAAACATTTTGTCGTCGAATATATTCGCAATACCCACTCAATGGCGGATAGCTTCACCGTGGCGATTCATACCCCCGTCGGCATCGTGATCCACACCGGCGACTTCAAAATCGACCATACCCCCGTTGATGGCGAACATTTTGACTTGCAACGACTGGCGGAATATGGGGAGAAAGGGATACTCTGCCTGATTAGTGATTCCACCAATGCCGAAGTCCCTGGCTATACGCCATCGGAGCGATCGGTGTATCCAAATCTCGATCGCGTCTTTTCTCAGGCAGAGGGTCGCATCTTAGTCACCACCTTTGCCTCCTCGGTGCATCGACTGAATATTATTCTGGACTTGGCGAAAAAACAAGGTCGCACCGTCGCAGTCGTAGGGCGATCGATGCTCAATGTCATCGCCCACGCCCGCAACCTAGGATATATTAAGTGCGAAGACAGTTTATTCCAACCCTTGCACGCCATTCGCTCCCTACCGGATAACAAGGTACTGATTTTGACCACTGGCTCTCAAGGTGAGCCGATGTCTGCTCTCACAAGGATTGCCAACGGTGAACACCGGAAAATCAAAATCCGCAAGGGAGATACGGTTGTATTCTCAGCGAACCCGATTCCCGGCAATACGATCGCCGTGGTGAATACCATCGATAAGTTGATGATACAAGGTGCAAACGTCATCTACGGACGGAATCAAGGAATTCACGTCTCGGGTCACGGTTGCCAAGAAGAGCATAAGTTAATGCTGGCCCTGACTCGTCCGAAGTTCTTCCTCCCGTTCCACGGCGAACATCGGATGCTGGTACAACACGCGAAAATCGCCCAAAGTATGGGAATTCCCGCCGAAAATATGGTGATTATCAATAATGGCGATATGGTCGGGTTGACGAAGGAGAGTATCGGCATCATCGGCCAAGTACCTTCCGGGATTGAACTGGTGGATGCCTCTCGTTCGGGCGTGGTCAAGGATGAAGTGCTCAAAGAACGGCAACAGTTGGCAGCGGATGGAGTTGTTACCATTGCAGCGGCGATCGGTTGGGATGGTAAACTGGCCGCTGACACGGCGACTCACTTGCGCGGGGTGGTGTCATCCATTGATCCGAATCTGCTGAAAAAATGGATTGGTCAAACGATTGAGGGGGTTCTGAGCGATCGCTGGTCTGAGTTCTCTCGCACTTTGGAAGATGGTACTCCGGAAGTTGACTGGACGGGACTGCAAAATCAGCTTGAGCGCGATGTGCAGCGGATGTTACGCCGGGAACTGCAAAGTAATCCATTGCTGGTGTTCTTGATGCAAAATCCCCAAGAACCGCCGACGGTACAGGAACAACCGGCTACTACTGGACGCCGACGCACGCGATCGACTGCGAAGGTGGCGTCATAGACTAAGAAAAAGCCCCCAGGCTCAAGCCTGGGGCTATACGAACAAAGCCCGCCTGCGCGGGCTAATTTTTTGGAGTTATACCAAATCAGGTTGTAACAAGCTAGTTTTTAGAGACCTATCACAACCGGATTCCGTCCAGATTAAGCTATAATCAATCCTGTATCTTCGTTTGTGCGATGGAAGCAAGTTGCCATGAATGATTCATCGTCCTCAATTGCTCAATCTATCTTAGAATTCATCCGTCGTAGCGTTCCAGGGTACGGAATCCGGGGAGGGTTTGGAGTGGCTGCACTGTTGATGACCCTGACTCTGGGCTATAATTCCGACTCTCAAACCTTTGCGGCGGATCATCCTGCTGTAGCCGAATACTCAGGAGGTGGCAAATTATCAGAGTCCCTCCCTACAGAACTCGGGATGGGGTGAAGTCGGGGTGGATACTCCCTTTAACCGCGATCGCATCCAGGCCCTGTTTCCCAACTATCGGGTTGAATCCAGCCAAATTTCTCGGGAAGGGATGCCTCAACCTGTTATCGAAGTCTACGACGACAGTATCCTAGTTGCTCGAATGGACCCCCAAGACGCCAATAATCCCAACCTCGGCATTCTGCGGATCACCATCTATGATGAATCCATCGAAGGACCCGGAGGAGTAACCATTGGCACATCTTACAACCAAACCCCTGGTTCCAGTCGATTTGACTGCTTCCCTGGAGAGGAATACCTGACAGGCTACGTCATTTGTCGTTCCCCAGATGCAAATCGAATTCAATATATTTATGGTCCAATCCAGAGGGAAAGTCGTCGTCCCATGATGGAGCTTCCCCCAGAAAATGTCCTCGGTAATGCCCGTCTCGATCGCCTCGACTGGTTGAATTGGCAGGGACGATAAATCAATCGGGGATTGTTGACTCCAACTTTATCTATCCCATTCAACCGTCCTCTAATTTTGTACCGACTCGCAGGCAGAAACCCGAACAGAACCTTCCTTTCGTTGAATTGACGCCCTAATGCCTCGCCGTCTCCATCCACTCCTCATAACGATTTCCACATTATTAAGCTTCCTGATAGGTTGCACCATCAGCAGCATCAACCCGGTAATTCGGCACTTCCGCGATAAATGCCTCGTCCTCCTGACTCCAATACTGATATTTCATACCGTAGCATCCCCTTCACCTCTGCCCTTTATGAAGTGAATAAAAAATTTCCTTCGTTCAAACTATAGCAAAATCGCTTTTTGCCTACTACCGTAAGCCTAAGATTGTTAAAATTCAGTGCATCAATCCCTGTCTGCAGCCAAATAATTAGCCAATTTAAAATCATCGGTCAGTACCAAATATTTATCCCGGGAAACTTCGACAATTCCGCAATCAGTTAAACCAAACTTCTTAAAATTATTAGCCTTCCTACCGTGGCACTTTCAATATAAAACTCATCTAGCTTGGTCATCCTTGCCCCAGATTTGCAAACATTGAGAGCGCTCTGGTTCGCCAATTTGATTGACCAGGCTATTGACTTCTGTTAAAATGTTAGGAGTAGTAACTATCTTATGGAAAAATACTCTAAAACTTTTAAAATCGTATCATAATCTTCGGGTAAAAATTTTTCAGTTCGACTAAATTTAGAAATGCGACTTCGTTGACTGTTCCTACACACCATAGCAGTAAGGATATTAGTATCTATCACTATACCTTGACTTTTATAGCCCTTAATCAATTGGCTAATATAATCGTTCATACCTCTCGAATTTTCATGGATTCTACTTTCCCGTTTCAGAATTAATTTTAAAAATTTTATAATTTCTTTCCCATTTTTTGGCTGAGAATTCTGGAATTAACGGAGATTTTTCAATCGCAGACTTTGGCAAATTATATCCAATTGTAACAAACCAGTATTTTTTATCTTCTGAAATTTCAACTTCCTCCAACCTTAAATCCTGGATGTTCAATGGGCCATTTGACTCATCAAATCTTGCACGGAATTAAAATAATCTTGAGCAGCAATGACTGCTTTTCGCACGTCAATCATGGTGAACTCTCCGGGTTAGTGTTTTTCAATCTTACAGTTGGAGAAGGGGCAGATGCGACATCTGCCCCACCCTAACTCAAACTAACTCTATTCTATCCCTTCAATCCGGTCCTCCACTTCTTGATACAACTCGCGCAGGCGGTCTAAATTCTCCTCACTGGTTTCCCAGTACCCGCGTCCATTGGCTTCTAGCAAGGTTGTGACCATCTTGCGGAACGAATTGGGATTGAGGTTCAGCAGGCGTTTCTGCATCTCCTCATCCTTCATAAAGGTCTCGTTTGCTTCTTCGTACACCCAGTTATCCACGGCACCTGCTGTGGCACTCCATCCCATCGTATTCACGAGGCGTTTCGAGAGTTCGCGGACGCCTTCGTAGCCGTGGGAGAGCATTCCCTCGTACCACTTGGGATTGAGCATCTTGGTGCGCGTATCTAAGCGGACGGTTTCCGATAGGGTTCGCACTTGGGCGTTGGCGGTGGTGGTGTCGGCGATGTATGCTGCCGGTTTCTTGCCGTCGCCGCGTAAGGTGCCGATGACTTTGGTCGGGTCGGAGTCGAAGTAGTGAGAAACGTCGGTGAGACTGATTTCCGAAGAATCCAAGTTTTGGAACGTGACATCCGCGGTTTTCAAGGAAGACTCGAAAATCTGACGGTCCTGTTCCATTGTTCCCGGATTATCCGAGGAGAAGGCAAAGGATTTACGGGTGAGATACATTTCCTGTAACTCGTTCTCGCTTTCCCAGGTGCTATTCTCTACCGCTAAGTTGACGTTAGAGGCGTAGGAA
Organism: uncultured cyanobacterium; assembly: GCA_963821735.1. Taxonomy (GTDB): domain Bacteria; phylum Cyanobacteriota; class Cyanobacteriia; order Cyanobacteriales; family Laspinemataceae; genus Laspinema. The sequence goes on along the minus strand of CAWGFK010000016.1, from coordinate 138,973 downwards.
CCGGAAGCGTTAGAAAAGACGCGGGTGGCGGCTTGACGCAGGTTGATTCCCATCTCTTCGGCTTGTTTCATCGCGTGTTTACGGATGAAGTTCATCTCTAACGGTTCGTCGGCTTCTGCGGCCATTTTCACCGCTTTGTCTAACAGGTTCATTTGGTTGATGAACAAGTCGCGGAAGACGCCGGAACAGTTAATCACCACGTCGATGCGGGGACGTCCTAACTCTTCTAAGGACAGCAGTTCCAGTTTGTTGACTCGTCCCAAGGCATCGGGAACGGGTTTGACTCCCACCATCCACATGATTTGGGCGAGGGATTCCCCGTAGGTTTTGATGTTGTCGGTTCCCCAGAGGACGCAGGCGATGGTTTCGGGCCATTCTCCGTTATTTTCCCGCCGTTGCCGGTCTAACAGGCGGTCTACGACGATTTTGGCCGAGGTGACTGCGGCTGCGGTGGGGATGGATTGGGGGTCGAGGGCGTGGATGTTTTTGCCGGTAGGGAGCACATCGGGGTTACGGATGGGGTCGCCACCGGGTCCGGGGAGGACATATTCCCCTTCTAAGGCGCGCAATAAGGCCCCGAGTTCGTTGTCGGCGCAAATTTGCTGCAAGCAGAATTCCAGGTACTCAAACAGGGGTTTGAGGTCGTCGTTGCTGACGTTGGGATATCCTGATTGGTGCAGGGATTCGACCCAGGGGGCTTTTTTGCCCATGTTGAAGAAGTTGAGTTTGGAGACTCGGGAGACTCGTCCTTCGGCATCGGTTTGTTCTTGGACGAGGGCGGCGACTGCGGCGCGAGTGGCTTGGATAATCGCTTGTAACAGTTCAACGTCTTCTAGGATGCCTTTATCGTTGTTGGCATAGAGTTCGTCGATGTCTCGTCCGATGCTGTTGGCGATAATCCGCAGCAGACTCTTGACCCCTTCTTCGTCGCGATCGAGGGAGGCGATGTTGACTAAGGTGGCGATCGCCTCTTCAGCAGAAGGCGGTTTCCCAATCACGTGCAACCCACAGGGTAACAACCGCGATTCGATTTCCATCAGCTTCCGGTAGACTTGACCCACCACATTATCCCGTTCCTCGGGAGTCAGTTCGATCGCATCTTTGTCCGGTAAGTTAATATCCTGATCCAAATTCACCAACCGGCATTTATCCATGATGGTGTTGACGATCGCCACTCCCCGTCCACTCTCTTTCAGGGTTTGATAGGACCCAATCAACTCATTCAGTTCTTGCAGTCCCTTATATAACCCCGCATTCTCCGCCGGTGGCGTCAAATAGCTAATGGTTTCCGCATAAGACCGCCGTTTGGCAATCGTCGCCTCAGAAGGATTATTAGCCGCGTAATAGTAGATATTCGGAATCTTGCCAATCAAGCTGTCGGGATAGCATTCCCCAGACATCCCCATCTGCTTCCCAGGCATGAATTCCAAGGACCCGTGAGTGCCAAAATGGAGTACCGCATCGGCCCCCCAAATTTGCTCTAAATAGGTGTAGTAAGCCGCAAATCCATGATGGGGACTCGCCGATCGCGAGAATAGCAACCGCATCGGGTCTCCTTCATACCCAAATGTCGGCTGAATCCCGATAAAGACGTTTCCAAATGACTTCCCATACACCAACAAATTTTGGCCATCGGTGTTGAGATGTCCCGGAGGCGGTCCCCAGTTTTCATGCAGTCGTTCAGAATAGGGCGTCAGTTTTTCATACTCTTCCACCGACATCCGATAGGCGACATTCAATTCTGGGCTATTGTACTGCGCTTGGGCATCGTGGATGACTTCCAGCATCAGCGCCTCAGCAGACTCAGGCAACTCAGGAAGATCATACCCATTGCATTTGAGGGCGTTCATCACTTCATAGATGCTGCCAAACACATCCAGATAGGCAGCAGTTCCCACGTTGCCTTTATCTGGGGGGAAGCTAAAAATGGTGATCGCCAGTTTTTTATCCAGTTTGGGCTTCCGGCGCAGGGTGGCCCATTTAATCGCCCGTTGGGTGACGGTTTCGATGCGGTCCTGGAGGGCGATCGCCTTCCCGGTAGCCCCATCCCGTCCCGATAAAATAATCGGTTCGATCGCCCCATCCAATTCAGGAATTGCAATCTGTAGCGCCACTTGAATCGGGTGTAACCCCAAATCACTATCCTGCCATTCTTCCGTGGTTTGGAACACCAACGGCAAGGCCACCATATAGGGCCGATTTAACCGTTTCAGAGACTCGATCGCCTTGGGATGGTCTTGACGGGCGGGACCTCCCACCAAGGCAAATCCAGTCAACGAAATCACCGTATCCACCAACGGCAGGGGTTCGACTCCTTTCGCCCCCACATCCCAGAAATAGGCATCCACCGGCTTAGAAAAGTCCAACCCTCCGGCAAACACGGGAATCGGGCGTGCACCCAAGGCTTCAATTTCCTGCACCATTGCCACATAATGGGCATCATCCCCGGTAACCAGGTGGGTGCGTTGCAGCACTAGGCCAATACAGGGGGCTAAGGGGTCTTTAAGGTCATCGGAAATGTCATCCCGGCTGTTGTACCAGTTCAGATAATCCTTGACATCCTCAAACATTTTCGGGGCCAAGGGATGCCAGACCCCCATATCCAGATAAACCACTGGATCCTGGAATTTCACCGTTTGCTGACCTTTGAAGACGTATTTATCCGCCAACATCAGCAGGAAGTTTTCCAGGTTTTCTGAGGACCCCCCCAACCAATATTGGAAACTCAGCATGAAGTTGCGGGCATCCTGGGCCTTGTCCATGGGCAGATATTTCAGGACTTTGGGCAGGGTTTGCAGCAACTTGAGCATTCCATCTTGGAAGGAAGAACCGGATTTTTCCTTGCGCTTCTTCATAAATTGCCCGATCGCGCTCTTGGATTGACCCAATTGCGCCATCGAGAAACTGCCCATTTTATTCAGACGCATCACCTCCGGCATGGAGGGAAACACCACAGCGACATCCAGGCGATCGCGGTGGGGTTCGACTGCGGCAGTCACTTTTTGGGCTAAATCTTCAATGAAAATTAGGGAAGCAATAAAAACATTTGCCGTGGCTAGATCCTGCTTAAAAGCCTCGTAGTTATTCGAGTCACGCAGTTCTTCTATCAAGTAACCACTGATTTCAATGGCTAAATTTTGGTTATTTTCGTTGATTGAGCGAACCGCAGACGATAAAGCACTCTGATACTGGGCTTCTAGCACGACATAGACCACCTTCAGTAAAGAACGCCCTCTGAGCTCATCCGGGGCAATGTGTCGAATGGTGGGCTTGACGTGAGTGAACATGAAGTTTGGCTCCTTTTAGATGCGCGTCCAGCAATTTAGCAGTTAGGTTTGAGGGCTAGAATTTAGGGTCTAGCCACTCCAACGCAAAAGTGGCAACTGTAAGAGTTTTTACCAAAAAATGCGTCTCTCTGGGGACTTTTCGCCCGGATCCGACACAATTCGATAAGAAACAATTGCCAATTGTGTACTTTTGTTAAGTTTATTAGCAGGTATTTACTTTACCATGCGGTTTACATAAATTCATAATCTGGCCGAATTTAGACGTTTCCGTTATTGATTTAACAGATTTGTGATTGATTATTACAGCAATGTAACCCGAATTGAGAAGTTGAGGCTGGAGTTACCGCCAGAGAAAAGAGTCCGCAGCCATAAGCATCGGCGGTAAGTGAGGTAAAAAGCCAACGCTGCCAAGGGCGACAATCATTCCATCTCCCGGTTCAAATCAATCGATGGGTTATCGAGGGACCCCCCGTAATCACGACCTTGGTTAATCTTTGAAAAAGAATAAATAGTCTTTATATCCGAAACGAAATAATTAAGGTAGAATACGGACCATATCCGTCAGTTGTTGACGGATCAAAAACTTCTGGTGTGGGGAAAATCAAATGAGTTTTGCGGTTTACAATGAAAGTTTTTACTTGGCGAATAATCCGGATATTCAACAAGCGGTTAATGCCGGAATTTTTACATCCGGTCTGAGCCACTTTCAAATATTTGGATTGGGGGAAGGAAGAGTCCAAGTTTCTCCCTTTTATGACGAAGCAACCTATTTACTCAACAATCCCGATGTTGCAGCAGCGGTGAGTAATCGAACCCTAACTTCTGGATTGCAACACTTCATTCAATTAGGGGAAGCAGAAGGACGGGTAAGTATTTCCCCGCGTTGGAACGAAAGCACCTATTTATCCCTAAACCCCGATGTAGCGGGGGCAGTTAATAATGGACTTTTGGCCTCGGGATTGCAACACTTTCTGGCCCTGGGAAATGCCGAAGGACGGCCAGGGGGACCCAGCACTTCTGTAACCTCTGCCGGGTTTAACGAATCCGCTTATTTAGCCATTAATCCCGATGTCAGAACCGCAGTAGAATCCGGGGTACTCAGTTCAGGATTAGCCCACTATCAAAGTTTTGGACAATTTGAGCCGAATCGGGGTGGGGTGTTCTTCGGGACCTCGGGGAGTGATACGATTAATGCCTTTGGACAATCGACGGGTATTCTCGGCGTTGGACTCTCTAATATTACCCCATTAGGGATTGGTGGACTCGATGGAATTCCTACCAGTTTAGGAGTCGGAGAAATCGACACCTTAATTGGAGGAACGGGAGTCGATATTTTTAATATTGGCATCGGGATTACTCCCTTAAAACCTAACCCACAAAAATTGTATGTGGGACAGGGAAATTTGGACTACGCCCTGATTAAGAACTTTCAGCTAGAGCAAGATTTAATTCTGTTGGCGGGGGAACCGAGGGAGTATCGGTTTGATGCTGCCGATGGAAATTTCCTAATCTCTACCGCAGGCGGTGATTTGGTCGGGATTGTAGAAGGAATTTCCAATCTGCAAATCAGAAATATTTTTGATGATGGCACCTTTATCTTATCCGGTGGAGAAGGGACGGTCATCACCGAAGTTCCGGGGTTCAACGATAGGGTTTATTTAGCGGTGAACCGGGATGTCGCAGCAGCAGTGGAAGCAGGGGTTTTCGCCTCGGGATTAGCCCATTATCAACAATTTGGTCAGAATGAAGGGCGAGTTGGGGTGTTTACCGGGTCCAGTGGCAGCGATGAAATTACCGGATTTGGTCAGAATACCACTGTGGTGGGAGTCTCACTCTCAGTGGTAGCGGATTCGCCGAACCAAGACGTGGTGATTACGAGTCAGGGAACGGGTCAGGTGGATGTATTAGTCGGCGGGACTGGGGGTGATACATTTGTCTTGGGAACGGGGATTAGCTTTGCGAATTCAGTGATTCAACCGTTCTATATCGGGAATGGAAATGAAGATTATGCGTTGATTCGCAATTTTGAACCCGGAAAGGATCAGATTCAGTTAGGGGGGAATCCAGAGGAATATACCTTCCAGGCATCCGATGGCAATTTCAATATTTTCCGCAATCCGGGGGATTTAGTGGGGATTATCGAGGGAGTGACGAATTTAGAGGTGACACAAACCTTTACGACGGGACGATTCTTGATGAGTTAAACGGATATCGGGGATCGGCATTGTTTGTGCTAACTGGAAACCGGGTGGCGATCGCCATCCGGTTTCGGTTGAGGGAGAATGCCTGTTAGGTGCGATCGCGCTCTTGTTTAATCAGGTCCACAATCTTAGGATGACCTTCTTCTGCGGCCCAAACCAACGCGGTCCAGTTATTGCGGTCCTTCGCCCGAATATCTGCACCGCAGGCGATTAAACATTGTACCACGGCTTCATGTCCATTTCCGGCTGCCGTAATTAAAGCCGTCACCCCAAACTCACTTTGGGCATTGATATCTGCACCCGCAGCAATTAACGCCTCGACCACCTCCACTTTACCAGAACCAGACGCACTCATCAACGCTGTCCACCCATCATTATCGGCATTGTTAGCATCGGCCCCCGCATCAAGTAATAATTGCACCAATTCCAGATTGCCACTCTCCGCAGCAGCGGTTAATGCCGTTAATCCATCGGCATCTTTTTGATTCACGTCAGCATTTCCCTGGAGTAACGCCTCCACCTGAGATTTTTCTCCGGTTTTAATCGCCTCGATTAACTCAGTCATCCCTGATCTCCTCTGTGATTATAAGGTGATTAACTACCCACAACGTCTGATATTCTATCGAGAATCTAAACCCTAAACTTTAAACTGTAAATTGACATCATGGCAGGCATTGATATTGTAATTTTGTCCAATGGTCCCGGAGAATTAGCCACTTGGGTGCGTCCCGTGGTGCGCGCCTTGGGACAGCAGCTAGGCGATCGCCAAGCAGAAGTGCGGATTTCCGTGATTCTCTCCCCTTGTCCCCATGCTACGGGAAAAGAAGCGGCGATCGCCCGGTCTTATCCAGAAATTGACCGAGTACAGGAGGCACAACACTTTTGGCCCTTTCTACTCCGGGGAAAAACTGCCGAGAATTGGGACTGGCGAGAAAAAGGGGTGGTTCTCTTCCTCGGGGGTGACCAATTTTTTACCCTCATCCTCGGCAAACGCTTGGGGTATCGGACCGTTATCTATGCTGAACGGGAAGCGCGTTGGCAACGATGGATTGACCGTTTTGCCGTGATGAATAGTCAGGTACAACCCCAGAATTCCCAGCAATATGTCCATAAATTTACCATTGTCGGGGATTTAATTGCGGATGTTGTGGGGGATCGGGGAAACCAAGAGGAAGAAACAGGAGAATGGGGAGAGGCAGGGGAATTGATTGGACTGCTACCGGGGTCGAAACCGGCGAAATTGATGCAGGGAGTTCCTTTGTGTCTGGCGATCGCTGAATGTATCCATCAAGTGCGACCCGATACCCAATTTGTGATTCCTGTTGCACCAACCGTAGAGATAGAAACTCTAGCCAAATTTGCCAATCCCCAACAGAATCCGGTCCTGGAATTAGTGAATGGCACTGCTGGGGAGTTAAAACAAGATGAGAACAACGGTATGGCATATTTGGAAACCGCCAGTAGATTGAGAGTGCAACTTTGGAGGCGATCGCCCGCTTATGACCTCCTCTCTCAATGTACCCTCTGCCTCACCACCGTCGGTGCCAACACTGCCGAACTCGGTTCCCTCGGCATTCCCATGATCGTCCTCCTCCCCACCCAACAACTAGACGCCATGCGCGCCTGGGATGGATTACCGGGAATCCTAGCTAATTTACCTTTATTCGGCACAATCTTTGCCAAACTAATTAACCGCCTCGTCTTACGCCAAGGCAAACTCTTCGCATGGCCCAACATTTGGGCAAAAACCGAAATCGTCCCCGAACTCGTCGGCAAATTGCAACCCCAACAAGTTGCCGAAATTGCCATAGATTGGTTAGAAAACCCTGAAAAATTACAACTCATCCGAGATAAATTACAGTCAGTCCGAGGACAACCCGGTGCCGCCCATCACATCGCTCAAATCGTCATAGAAGAGATGGAAATCCAATTAAATTAGCCCCAAAACTGTAGGAGAAATTGGCGGAAATTTACCCGCTTTAAACATCAGGATTAAACTTAAAATAATCCTTATTTTTTCAAAAAACAACCCAGTAAATCTTGATAAAAACAAATCAACCTGTAACCGTCCCCTAACGAAATCCTAACAGTTTCAACACGGGCATGAGTAAATAGTAACTACAACCGAGACAAAAACTGCCGGTCATTCCGAGGAGGGCGAAAAAGGCGATGCTATCCCAAAATTGTGGCATCCCGATTCCGGAGGTGGCGGAAAATAGGTCTAAAATTAGGGGAAAATATGAACTATACAGAAAGACTGCCATCACGATCGCCGTCCCGATCGCACTCATGGTGGCATGGAACAGTTGCGGTTTGGGCAATCCTAACCCCAGGGTAATCGAGGCGATCGCAATTGCCGTAAATCCGACTAAATCAAGGGCGGCTAAGGTCTCAGTGGTCGAACTCACGGCTAATACAAACCATCCCAATCCATACCCAAATACTCCCATCAAGCCAGCGACGATATATCGTCTTCGTTGTCCGAAACTTCCCGCTTCGGTTAATCCCAAGGCTGTGCCTAAACCCGCCATCCCAAATAAAATCGCGACTGGATGGACTGTCAGTTCCAGGTAGGGAAACCATTGTGCGATTAACTCACTTAGACGGTTGCTGAGTCGGCTGCCGACAGGTAACCAATAGGCTAAGGCAAATCCAACACCAGCACCAACACTCGCCCCCAATCCGCCTAAAATTGTGCCTAATAAGGTATCAAAGCAGGCGGTAAAGACCCAACTGATCAGATCTAAAGTGGTGATTAGGATGCCTTCTAGGGTTTTGTAACTGACGATGCCTAGGGTGGCGATCGCCTTAATCACCACGGTTCCTACTCCCCAGCAAAATTGCAGACTGCGCCCAGATGCCACCGCTGCAAACTCCGCCAAACGGCCACCCAGTCCCTGATTCCGCTGGCGGACTAAGGTTTTTAAATACGAACCTTGTCCCAGTCGTCCTTGGAGTTCTGTGGCACTATCTAATCGTTTGTCAACCTGAAACTCCAGCATTTCATCAATGACATTAGCCAGATTCAGGCTAACTCTGGCATGAGGATGCCAGCGACATTCTCCGGACATTCCATCATCAAAGTCCGTCGGCGATCGCCCGGTTAGCAGAAAAATCGCAGTTCGTCCCAAGGCATAAAAATCCGCTGCGGGTCCCACGGAACCCCCCATCATCTGTTCCGGAGGACTGTAACCCGGGGAGAACAACCGGGTGGAACTCGCCTGCTTACCGCTGAGTTGTTTCACTCCGCCAAAATCGATCGCCACCAGTTGACCCGCTGCACTTCCTCCCATCCTTCTATTAAATAAGGAGAAACCAGTCGCAGGATTTGCAGGTATTGATCCCGTCCGGACCATGAGATTCGTGGGTTTGAGGTCCCGGTGAATAATTGAATGGCGGTGCAACTCTTCTAATATATCTGCCGCCTGCATCAACCAATCCACCACCATCTCCTCGGGAAAGCCTTGAGGATAATCGCGATGTAGCATTTCATCCAAGGTTAACCCCTCGATTTTTTCCATGACGAGACAAGGAAGGGTGTGGGATTGGGGATGTTTGAGGGAAACGTGAAAATAACCGTCGCGATCGACCTTCGGGAATCCCGGGATGGGTCAGACTTGCTAAGACGGATGCCTCTTGTTCAAAGAGTTCCAAGGCTTTGGGCGATCGCTCGACCAACACTTTCAAAACTCGTTCCCGGTCTGTCTGCTGGTCATAAGCGGTGAAGGTTACGGCAAAACCACCAGTCCCTAGCTTTTGTAAGGGGAGGTAACGGCCATTTAAAATCAGAGGGGTTCCACAACTGTCACAAAAATGATGACTCGGACTTTGGCCGGTGGGACTTGGACAATCTGGGTTGATGCAGTGGAGGAAAGCTGGCTGCATAAGTTTTTTAAAATCACCCCCAAGGGCGATCGCGCAACAAAGGGGATCAAGGTTAAAGGGTCTCAAGGCAAAGGAGGCGATCGCATTCTGGAACGTTCGTCTCCCCTCTATCCGGGTCAGGACGCAGACTCCATCGCCTTCTCAACTGCAATCAATTGTATCGTTCCTGCTGCTCCCCAGTCCGAAATTCTGCCAGTCTTTTCAAAATGGAGCGTTTCATTATACTGGAAAATTGCCATTTTTTATTATAACAAAAAATAAATATTTATAACAAAAAATAAAGAAATATTATCGAAGAATAAAAGAACAATGATGTTTAACTTATTGTTTTCCTGATACTATTGTTATGCAGCAAAACGAAGCAGCCGACTGATTTCGCTCAACTGATCCCCGACGTGGAGTCAGTAAGCAATAGTACCCAGATAAGTGAATAACTTGTCAGGAAAACGAAAAACCAGGACAACTGCAACGATTTTCGATGATTCCGATGATTCCTAGGAAGGGGGATTATGTCTTACAGTTCAACCCAGACTCAAGCAAAAACCGGCTACCAAGCTGGCGTTAAAGATTATAGACTGACTTACTACACGCCGGACTACACTCCCAAAGATACCGATGTCTTGGCGGCATTCCGGATGACCCCGCAGCCCGGAGTTCCCCCCGAAGAAGCAGGAGCTGCCGTAGCTGCTGAATCTTCTACCGGAACCTGGACCACAGTGTGGACCGACCTGTTGACCGACTTGGATCGGTACAAAGGCCGTTGCTACGACATCGAAGCGGTACCCAACGAAGAGAACCAATATATCGCTTACGTTGCCTACCCCCTCGACTTGTTTGAGGAAGGTTCTGTTACCAATATGCTGACCTCCATCGTGGGGAACGTCTTTGGTTTCAAAGCCTTGCGTGCACTGCGCTTGGAAGATATGCGGATTCCCGTTGCCTACCTGAAGACCTTCCAAGGTCCTCCCCACGGCATCCAAGTTGAGCGTGACAAAATCAACAAATATGGTCGTCCCCTGTTGGGTTGCACCATCAAGCCGAAACTCGGTTTATCTGCGAAGAACTACGGTCGTGCAGTATATGAATGCTTGCGCGGTGGTTTGGACTTCACCAAAGACGACGAGAACATCAACTCCCAGCCGTTCCAACGCTGGCGCGATCGCTTCTTGTTCGTTGCTGACGCTATCCATAAAGCTCAGGCAGAAACTGGCGAAATCAAGGGCCACTACCTCAACGTAACCGCCCCCACCTGCGAAGAAATGCTGAAACGGGCTGAGTTCGCCAAAGAACTCAAAATGCCCATCATCATGCATGACTTCTTAACCGCAGGGTTCACCGCCAACACCACCTTGGCTCACTGGTGCCGCGATAACGGAATCCTGTTGCACATCCACCGTGCTATGCACGCCGTTATCGACCGTCAGAAAAATCATGGTATCCACTTCCGTCTGCTTGCCAAGTGCTTGCGGATGTCCGGTGGTGACCACATCCACACCGGAACCGTTGTGGGTAAACTCGAAGGCGAACGCGGCATCACGATGGGCTTCGTGGACCTGCTTCGCGAAAACTATATCGAACAAGATAAATCTCGCGGGATTTACTTCACCCAAGACTGGGCATCCATGCCTGGGGTGATGGCTGTTGCTTCCGGTGGTATCCACGTATGGCATATGCCCGCACTCGTGGAAATCTTCGGTGACGACTCCGTGCTGCAATTTGGTGGTGGGACCTTGGGTCACCCCTGGGGTAATGCTCCGGGTGCAACCGCCAACCGTGTTGCTTTGGAAGCTTGCGTTCAAGCTCGTAACGAAGGTCGCAGCTTGGCTCGTGAAGGGAATGATATCCTCCGTGAAGCCGGACGCTGGTCTCCTGAGTTGGCTGTCGCTCTTGACCTCTGGAAAGAAATCAAATTTGAGTTCGAGGCGATGGATACCGTTTGATGACGGATCCTTAGTAGAAAAGTTAACCGTTAACCTGAGATGGAAAACGGTTAACCTTTCTCCGGTCAGGCAAGCGCTCAAGCTAGAGCGCAGTATCACGGCAAAATCCGGCAACCTTGGGTGGAAAGTATTCCCCTACGCTGTTTGATAAAGGAGTTCCGGGTTATGGTTTGTACCCAAGGAAAGGTGCAACCACCCGCTGCGATCGCGGATGGTAGACATAAATAACCGCCGATATCAAACGTTGCCAACAATATGGATTTAAAACAAATTGCCAAAGATACTGCCAAAGTCATGAGCAGCTATTTGACCTACCAAGCCATGCGTATCGTCGTCAGTCAACTGAACGAAACTAATCCTCCCTTGGCCTATTGGTTGCAAAACTTTTCGGCCACGGCCAATATCCAAAACGGAGAAACGTACATTGAAACGTTACTTCAGGAAAAGCCAGAATTGGCGATTCGGATTATGACCGTGCGCGAACATATCGCCGAGGAAGTTACAGAGTTCTTACCTGAAATGGTTCTGACTGGCATCATGCAAGCCAACATCGACCACCGCAAGCAGTATCTGGAAAGAACAGTAACGGGATTACCCTTACCTGACTCGACCCCAGAGACGGAAACGGAACCCGGATCCGGTTGACGGTGGTGATTTATTTCTGGCCTAAACCGCCAATCCTTAGTAGATCCCGCACCAAAGAGACAAAGAATTATGAAAACTCTGCCAAAAGAGCGTCGTTACGAAACCCTTTCCTATCTGCCCCCTCTGTCTGATGCACAGATTGGCAAGCAGATTCAGTACATCATTGACCAAGGCTACATTCCTGCCATTGAGTTCAACGAAACCTCTGACCCCACGGTTTACTACTGGACCATGTGGAAGCTGCCTTTGTTCAATGCACGTTCTGTCCAAGAAGTGATGAGCGAAGTCCAAGGGTGCCGCAGCGAATACCCCGCTTGCTACATCCGCGTTGTGGGTTTTGATAACATCAAGCAGTGCCAAGTGCTCAGCTTCATCATCCACAAACCCAACACCAGCCGCTTCTAAGTTTGGGAAGTAATTCTCACATAGCAACACTGGGCGGGGTTTAAACCCCAGCCTAGGCTTAAGAAACAACCGACACCCTAAAAAGTGTCGGTTGTTTTTGCTTAAGGGTCAGTTTTTAGCGGAAGTCGGGATCACGGGACAAGGGACCGATTTTTCTCCGGACCAATCGGTAAAAGTATTTTCGTCTTTGTAATGACGAGGAGTTTGTAGCAATAAACGCCAAGCTTCTGTGGCATCGATTAACTTCAATCGACCGGGATAGTGAAGTTCCAACAATTCTCGGACTAGGGGATAGTAGTCTGAGTTGATGTTGGGGAAAATATGATGTTCGGTGTGGTAAGAAAAGTTTAAGTGCAACCAATCGAAGAGTTTAGGAACTCGGATGGATAAGCTATTAAACGTGGGGTCGTTAACGCTACTCATCGGCGAGACCATGTGATTGGTATAAATATAAAACATTACACCAGCATAGCCAATGGCGATGGGGAGAAAGTAACTCAGCAGCAGTTTGATTGGGTCAAATTGCAGAGCAAACAAGATGGTGAGATGAATGGCTGCGATCGCCACTAATTCCAATGCGATCGCCCGTCGTTCTTTCGGGGTAATGGTAAACGCTGCTGGCACATAATCTACGGATTTGTCATTGAAAAACAGCACGGAGGTGATGTTTCTAAAATTATGCACTCCCCAGGCACTGGTCATCCCCACCGCCAACCAAAAAGGATGAACTTCCGCCGAAGGCACGAAGAGGTTTTGAATCCATTTGCCCCAATTTTTTGGCTGACCCTCTAAGTAGTTGCGATCGGGGTCATTCATGGAATTGGTTTTATTGTGATGCTCACGGTTATGGACCGCTTTCCACATCGTTGGTGGCATCCACAACAGGGTTAATCCCAAAAACCCCATCAGGTACATTACTCGCTTATTTTTGATGACACTGCCATGCATCAGGTTATGAGAACTAAACAAGAGGACAATAATGCTATTGCCCATGATTAGGGCGATCGGTAGGTAAAGCCCTACCCAGAAGACGGGCCACCGATCTAATGTGGAGGCGATCGCCCAACCCATGATCATGATTCCCAAATTAATCAATAAAATGACTAACTTACCCGGATCGGGTGCAAATGCCTCTGATGGCAGCAGGGGACGCAATTTCTTCGCATACTCCGCATGAGGAATCATTAATTCTTCCTCAGTGCGGCTCATCAATTGTTGTGAATTCATTTCCGAATCAGTCGTCCCTAAACGTTGAACTTTTAAACCTAACAGGCTAAGTATAGCGCAAAAAATAAAATTACTCTGGTCTCTAACTATTTTTTCTCCCCCTAAAAATATTTTTATTTTTAAAGGTTTTATGATATAATATGGGACCGACAAACATTCCTAATAACGACTAAAAGTTAGAATAATATCAACAAAATCGGCACAGAGGATATCACGAATTATTCATTAGCCGCTTGTAAAATTCTGATGTATAATGCTGTACTTATCAAAAACCCAGCCTGAGCAATGAGCGCGTCCATAGCTTCAAATGACCGATCGCCGCTAAATGACTCAAAGGGGAAGTATTACTGACAATCATCATTGCCAACCTAGTTCTCGCAAAGATTCTAAATCTTGTTCAAAATCTTCTATTTCATAATGAATACAAATTCCCCGGGTTGCCATCTCCCGCTGGAATGCGATCGGGTGCAGTCCGGCAAGATGTGCTGCTTTGCCGAGACTAATTTTTTTTTGCTGAAACAGCATCATGACAATTTCTAATAATAACTCAGGTTCAGACAAACCGCTGGCTTCTACCAGTTCCTCAGAGATGACTAAACTCATGGGGGATTTTGATAACTCGATAGGTCAATTATACCAAAATTTACCCATCCCCACTCCTTTATCGAAACCGAACCCCCAGAGTTAAACCTGTTTCATCCAGACTCAGGTTCAGTTTATTTTCAATGGATTGAATCACAAAGTCCACCGCATTAGGACCAATTCCAATCGGTTCCGCCAGGGTATTGAGGTGATTCAGTGCAAAAAATTCATCCAACTTTTTACCATTAAATCTAGATAATTCTTGGTCAATTTTTTGAGTAATCCTCCCTTGGCTAGACTTGATGACTAATTTGGAGCTTTCTAAATCAGTCTCGCCCGCTTTAACATAGAGATATCCATCTTTGATACTCAGGGATAAATCTTGAGAGACTGAAACCGGCACACTTCCCGGGATAGTTTGAGATTAACGAGTGACATCCGCCTGGAGGTGAATTCCTTCTGGAATTAAAGCATATTTGAGATTGCTGACGGTGATTTTGTTGCGAGTTTTTTCCGCAATGATGGGTTCTAACCGCTGGAGTAGCTGACTCAGATGGAGTTTTTGCTCTAAACAGTCGGGACTATAGTGAATTTCTAAAGTGTCATTGTGAATGGTGGTGACGTTGGCACAGGGGGAAGGGATGGGAGAGGCGATCGCCAGATAATTCCCTGGCATTGGGGTTTGTCCCCAAGGTAGAGCAGGCGCAGTCAGAACCAGTAACAATGCTAATCCTAAACTAATCAGAATTGATGGGAGTTTCATGGGGGGAGGGAGTTGGGGATAAGGGGAGAGGGAAGGGGCGATCGCACCGTGGGAATTACATCAATTGGGGTCAAAAATCAGCGAACCTTAAGTATTAAGGAAAATTTCTATAGATATCCCTCCGATGAGCTATTCGTTCACAAATAATGGTTTATGTTTTTTTGTCAACCATCATGCGAATCCGATAGTCACCTACCCGGATTTTATATTTATCGGAATAGCCTGTCATTTTTTCCAAATATTCTAAATTAAAAGGATTCTCGGTTTCGAGTTCTTAAAAAATAATGGGCTCAACTCGACCTTGAACTTCTATTGGCAAAGCCGCCAACTCTTTTAAAAATCGTTTGGTGTATTCAACGTTCCACATTATTCGCCTTTAGAGATTCATAGTATTTTAGGGCTTCCTCTTTGGATAGAGGTTTTTCGTCTTTCACTTCTTCCATCAATTTTGCCAAGCCGTAATTTTCGAGAATTTCCTCAATTTTCTCAAACTCTGCGATCGGAATTTGGACGGCGATCGCTTTCTGGTTTTCGTCGATGACATAACTTTTGTGGATTTCTAGCATTTGAAACGCTCCTCAATAGCGATTCTAGTTTCTGATATTTTACCTGATTCGCTAGATTGGGTCAAGAAACCCGGTTTCTGAGTCTTTGCCTGGGGGTTAGAAACCGGGTTTCTGCGTCAATTTGGGTGGAGTGGCAAAGTTTTGGTAAAGAAACCCGGTTTCTGAATCTTTGCCTGGGGGATTGAATTGAGTTAGGCAATGACGCCTTGAAAGACTTTTTCAACCACTTTTGCTAAACGTTCCATGCCCATTTCTATGGCTTCATCACTGGCGGTTAAACTCAGGCGAATACATTCATGTTTGTGTTTCCAATCTTCGCGTAAACCGGGGAAGAAACTGCTGCCGGGAACGGCTATGACTCCGACTTTTTTCAATTCTTGATAGAGTTCCCAATCCGTCATGGGTAAGTCTTGGAACCACATCCAGGCAAAAATTGCGCCTTCACCGCGATGCAAGAACCAGGGGAGGTCTTTCGGCATGGCGCGATCGAGGGTGGTTTCTAGGACGGTGAATTTTTGCTGGTAGTAGGGACGAATGACGGTTTCGGCAATTTCGGCTAATGCTCCCGATGCGATCGCCCTTGCTGCGATCGCCTGTCCATAGCGAGAGGAGTGAATACACAAATTGGTTTGGAAGGATTGCAAAATTTGAATCGTGCGTTCATCCCCGATCGCAATCCCAATCCGTTCTCCCGGTAACCCCGCCTTGGACAAACTCATACAATGAATAATATTCCCCCCAAAAATCGGCGTCATATCGGTGAAATTCAACGCTGGATAGGGCGGTGCATAGGCGGAATCCACAAACACGGGCACATCATAAGGCGCTGCCATTGCGGCAATTTTCTTCACCTCGTCCTCAGTTAGCACATTCCCCGTGGGATTACAGGGACGAGAAAAAATCACACAACCGGCATTTTCATTAATCTCTAATTGGCTGAAATCGGGACGGTACTTAAACCGATGTGCTGTTGCATCTAAATCTAAGGTGGGTTTATAGGCAATTAAAGATTCCGGCACTAAACTGACTCCCCCATACCCGGTATAATCGGGACTCAGGGGTAAGACAATTTGTTTGAGTTGTCCACTGCTGCTGTATCCACCCAAGGTATTGGCAGCAAAAAAGTAGAGGCATTGACTGCCTGGAGTAATCAGAATATTGCGATCGCTCAGGTTTAATCCATAGCGCTTGTTAAAATCCGCTTTGATGACATCAATAAACGGCTGATACCCTTGGGATTCTCCGTAGCGACAGACGACTTCCCCATACTCCGAGGAGGAGAGTAAATCTGCGGTACAATCGCGCCACAACTGTTCAACCTCGGGCAAAATGACCGGGTTTCCGGCACTCATATTAATTAAATCCCGATCTGCACCGGCGCGTAAGGTTTCACTAATATCTTTCATGATGGCCCGCACTCCAGTAAGCTGGGACATCTGTTCACCAAATTGAGTCAGATCGGGATTCATAGGACTTCTACTATTAACGATAAGTTTGCCGTGATTTTTACCGATTTTAGCTGATTTTTGGTGTGGCGATCGCGGCCCTTAGCGCATCTTCATAATTTCCAGGGTCCTTTGCAGGGACCTAGCCCTTTTGAGAATGGGTCATTCCCAATGAGCAACAGGATGAGGTCCCTCAGAGCGGGATCAGCCTCCCCACCCGGTGCGATCGCCCCTGTAGAGACTGAACGTCAAGAATTGCTCACAATTAATAACCCCGACTAACCGACCCTGATCCCCGAAATTGCTCAAGGAACTCAGCCCCTAAAACGATGAAAAATTTTCGGGTTAAATTAGGAATAAAACCCGATTCAAGCGTTACAGAGCAAGAGATTGCCGGATTTCTGTCCTAGGCATAGAGGAACCCACAAAAGACGGGGCAAGAGGCGATCGCCCCTAGGGACAGTTCCAGGACAATCTGAAGCAAAACTTAAAATTGTGTAATAAAACACCTATTTACCGCCTAGAGGTAATAAATTTATAATTCATCCTAATGTTGCCAAAGGAGCAGCCCCGGGATACTCTCCGCAGCGCTCGGTCCATCGAGAGTCTTCGGGGTATCGCCCTTGTGTCAAATGTCCGACAACCGAAAACCTCTCGAAAGCATGGTGTCATAGTATGGTGATTGAAAATTACACGAAAGCCAGCCAACAGTTGCGGGAGAAATTGCCCCTTCCCCTGAAACCCTTGGCAGAAATCGCTTATAACTATTGGTGGTGTTGGACCACTGAACGAATTTCTCTGTTTCGCAACATCGATCCCGAGGCATGGCAGCAGTGGAACCACAATCCCGTTGCCTTGCTGCAATTTGTTTCCCTAGAACGCCTCAGTCAGTTGGCGAATGACCCCGATTACATGAAACGGGTGAAAGCGGTTTCGGAGCAATTCCACCGCTATATGGCGATTCGGGATACCTGGGCGAGTCGAGTGGCCCCTCAGATTACCAGCGATCGCCCTGTCGTGTACTTCTGTGCCGAATTTGGCATCCATGAATCCCTCCCCATCTACTCCGGTGGTTTGGGGATGTTAGCTGGGGATCACCTCAAATCCGCCTCAGATTTAGGCGTTCCCTTAATTGGGATTGGGTTAATGTATCGGCAAGGATATTTCCGCCAACGCATTAACGGTCACGGCTGGCAAGAAGATTATTATGTAGATAATATCTTCGAGCAGATGCCGTTGGAGTTAATGAGCAATGCCGATGGTCAACCGATTACGGTTGAATTAGAAATCCGCAATCGGGTGGTCAAAATTCAAATTTGGCGCGTACAAGTCGGGCGAGTTTCCCTCTATTTACTCGATACCGATCGCCATGATAACGACCCCCTCGATCGCTGGTTAACCGGACACCTCTATGGCGGCAACCAAGACACCCGGATCGCCCAGGAAGTCGTCCTCGGAATTGGCGGTGTCAGAGCATTAGAGGCCCTGGGAATTAACCCCGCAATTTGTCACCTGAACGAAGGACACGCCGCTTTCTGCACCCTAGAAGTCGCCCGCATGGAAATGCAGCGCACCGGCAAGAGTTTCTATGATGTAGAACAGTCGGTTCGCGAACGTTGTGTCTTCACCACTCACACCCCAGTTCCTGCGGGTCACGATGTGTTTTCCGGAGACTTAATCGAGTCTTACTTCTCCCACTATTGGCCGACCCTGGGACTAACTCAGGAACAATTCATGGCAGTCGGTGCAAGGCGTTTGGGAGACCCTTGGGAACCGTTTGGCATGACTGTACTCGCCTTGCGGATGTGCCGGACTGCCAATGGCGTCTCTGCCTTACATGGGGAAGTCTCCCGGAAGATGTGGCATATTATGTATCCCGATCGCCCGATGGAAGAAGTCCCGATCGGTCATATCACCAATGGGGTACATCAGCGCACCTGGACTGCACCTCTGCTGAGTGACCTTTATGCTCAGTATTTCGGAGAGGATTGGTCCAATCGCATCGCTGACCCGCAAATGTGGGCCAAGGTAGATGACATTCCCGATGAGGAACTCTGGTGGCGTCATCAACTGCTAAAAGAGCGGTTAATTGCTCACACTCGCACTAAAATTAAACGAGCAAGGCAACAACGGGGAGAAAATCCCCAGTGGGTGGATGCAGCAGACCGGATTTTAGACCCGAATGTGCTAACGATTGGGTTTGCGCGCCGCTTCAGTACCTACAAGCGGGGGTATCTGTTGATGCATGATTTGGAGCGTTCTCTACGTCTGTTCAGCAACCCCGAACGCCCGGTGCAAATCGTGTTTGCCGGGAAAGCACACCCAGCCGATGAGCAAGGGAAGCGGATTCTGCAACGGATTTATGAGTGGAGTCAACAACATTCCCTGTTGCAAAACCGCGTGATTGTGCTGCCGGATTACGATATGTACACGGGACGGAAGTTGGTGCAAGGGGTGGATGTGTGGTTAAATACCCCTCGTCGTCCCCTGGAAGCATCGGGAACAAGCGGTCAAAAGGTCTGCTTTAATGGCGGGATCAATTGCAGCGTGTTAGACGGATGGTGGTGTGAAGGCTATCAAACGGGTCCCGATGGGAAAGGGATGAATGGTTGGGCGATCGGGGAAGATGCTCATACCAGTGACCAAGAAATGCAGGATAAAATCGATGCAGAATCCCTGTATCGGTTATTAGAGGAGGAAATTGTTCCCCTGTATTACGACATCGACCCCAATACTGGCTTATCTCACGGTTGGATTAAGATGATGAAGGGTTCGATTAAGACCAATGCACCGTTATTCAACACCGATCGCATGGTGGCGGATTATGTGGCAAAGGTTTATGCACCCGGGATTCAGCTTGATTTAGAACCGATTCTCGCCAGCGTTTTGGTGTAATCGCGACAACCGGCGGGGGATTAATCCCCCGCCTAACAGCTAAAGTCGGATAAATCCGACTAAAAACCTTGCAGGAAAAGCCTTTTAGGTTGGAATTATCGCCGGGATTGATACAGTGAGATTGTAGTTGTGGTAATTTGGCAAGCAGATTTTTATCGTCGTCCTTTACAAAGTGCTACAGGGGAACCGTTATGGGAGTTGTGTCTCTGTGATGCAACAGGCAATTTTCAATGGAGTAGTCGCTGTTCCCAATCTGAGGCAAACTCGAATTGGTTAGCGGAACAACTGCAAATTGCCGGGGGAGGGAGATTACCGGAGGCGATCGCGGTGTTTCGTCCGCAGTCGCTTAGTTTGATGGTAGCGGCAGGGAAAAACTGGGGGTCAAGGTAGAAGCTTCTCGACGCACTCCGGCTTTAAAATCATGGTTGGTGCAAAAGGCGCAAGAGTATAGAAACGAGCCGAATTATACTCATGAACCTTATGAACCGTTAGTCAGCGATCGCCCGCCACCGGGACCTTTGCCGGAAGAATTATGGGGCGATCGCTGGCGGTTTGCTTCCGTGAGTGCCGCTTATTTAATGGAAGTGTTTGCTGAAAGAGCAATCCGGATTCGTCATATTCCGGAAGAATTGACACCCGTTGCATTGGGACTCCCTTCTAATGCGGTGATTCCGGGAGTGGTCCTCGATGGCGGACGGCAATCCCTGAAAATTGCTCAATGGTTGCAGGAAACATCCCCAGTGGCGATCGATTACAATCCCGGACCTCCCAATGGACTAATTTTAGAGGCGGGATTAGTAGATCGGTGGATTATTGCTACCTTTGAGGATACAGAAGTTGCCGAAGCGGGTCAAACGTTTCAACAGCGCAAACAGGCAACTCAGGGGTTGCATTTCTTGCTGATCCAACCCGATGATTCTGGGATGACCTATAGCGGGTTTTGGTTATTGCAAAATACTTAAGACCGGATTGCTACAAATGGGGTTATGGGGTTTCATTTTGCCCTTTAAATTGATAGCGCCTGCTGAAGTGATTCATCCAGCAGGCTGCTTTTTATTGATAGACATTCATGAGTGCCAGTAATAAGATTGAAGAGAGTGTATTCACGGAAAAACGAATCAAGCTGCGTGGCCTCAAAACTGTAGCCACGAATGTTATTGATATTGAGAGTTTAAGACAGAAGAAAAACTGCTGTAACCCATTTAGGGCAAGCATTTTTCATCCGCAACTACCCCCTAAACGTTACTCGACCACCCGAATTAAACCGCGTTGGACCGCATCAAAAACGCGACTAATTTGCGTATGTTCACGGTCATTCAGAGCATTTTTCGAGAGTAGCGTTGTCATCAACAGTTGTTGGTCAACGCGGGTGATTTGCCGTAGAGCAAAAATTCTCTCCACAATTTGATCCACTGAAAGTTTGGGTAAAGTAGTTTGACGTAGCATGATTGCACCCTATTGAGATCGACTGCACAACACTTAAGTTTTATTTTTAAAGATTTGGTGAATTTAAGAAGCGATCGCAAACATAGGAAGACTGTGAAAAATTGGCATAAAATTCGCGATCGATGTCATTGACAAAATTCAAAAAATGGTCATTGTTCCGGGAGGATCCGAGGTGGCCGGAACTGAGGGACCTATTTTGGGGGCGACTGCCTCCCCAGAAGATCCAGAAGTTCTTGAAGGGCGATCGATGATACTCCGTATCAATCAAGGGGATACTTCCTGGATCAGATTTTTCCCTCCATAGTTCCTCCCTCCGGACCCCTCTCACCCGTCAACCTCCAGATTCATGGTAATTTGATGCGCTATAATAGCATCCATCAATCCCATCTAAACCCTTGCCATGAATACTCTAGTCGCCGATAAATTATGCAGCTTTGAAGACTATCTCCAGTATGATGATGGAACCGAGAACCGATATGAATTAGTCAAAGGGAAATTAGAGGATCAGTGAATCCACCCCGTTTAGAACATTTTCTGATTGCCCGATTTTTTCGGAATAGCGTTAAAAGCAGAAATTAATCGCAAATCATTAGCGTGGATATGTTTTAAAGAAGCCGGGATCAGAACCGGACTACAGAAGTCTCGGGTAACGGATATTTGTGTCGTTATCTAGAACAAGCCCTAGGAATTAAGCCAAAAATCCGTGGTTTCGAGACGCCGCCTTTATTAGTGGTAGAAGTGGTCAGTCCTGAATCGGTCAACCGGGACTATCGATATAAGCGATCGGAATATGCAGCCGCCGAAATCGTCGAATATTGGATTGTAGACCCCATCCTGAATCAACTCTCCATCTTGCGCCTAGAAGAAGGATTCTATGAAGAAACCGTATTAACCGCAAGTCAACCCATAGTATCTCAAGTTTTCCCCGAATTAACCTTAACCGTTGACCAAGTGTTAGCAGCCGGAAATATAGGCGCGTAATTTCCAAAAAACTGTCATCATAAACTTTGTCTAATTTGAAGGATAATATAGTTTTTCTGAACCGTAACCATGATAAAATAACACTTAATCAAGACATCACCCTGGAGTGCCATCTACTCCTGCTGATATGGAAACAGACCCAATATTTTACCGACTGTTTAAACAACAACCCAGTTGCTTCTTTGAACTAATTGGTCGTCCCGCCTCCGAAGCAGAAGCTTATGAATTTTCCTCCGTGGAACTCAAACAAACCGCCTTTCGCATTGATGGGTTGTTTATCCCCAAAGCTGAGTTTCCAGAAATGCCCCTGAATTTGGTGGAGGTGCAATTTTACAGCGACAAAAAATTTTATGCCAATTTATTTGCCGAACTCTTTCTGTACCTCCATCAGAACAATCCCGCTCAAAACTGGCGATTCGTGGTCATTTTTGGCCGACGCAGTTATGAACCCGAAGGAACTGGCCCCTTATCAAGCCCTGCTGAATTCCAATCAAGTTCAGCGCATCTATCTCGACGAGTTAGAAGCGGTCCCCGAAACCTCGTTAGGAATGCGGATTGTCCAGTTAATCATTGAGAAGCAAGACGCTTCTGCTGCGGAACAAGCCAGACAGCTTGTGGTTCAGGCAAGGCAGGAAATGACCGATGACGCAAAACGGGCAGAAGTTGTAGACTTAATAGAGACGGTCGTATTGTACAAGTTTTCTAAGTTAAGCCGCGAGGAGGTCCAAGAGATGATAGGAGTGAATGAATTCAAGCAATCCAAGCTGTATCAAGATATTAAGCTCGAAGGCAAACTTGAAGGCAAACTTGAGGGCAAACTTGAGGGCAAACTTGAAGTAGTCCCGCAGTTGCTGTCCCAAGGATTTACAGTAGAGCAAACGGCCCAAATTTTGGGGTTAACCGTCGAACAAGTGCGCCAAGGGATTCAAGAAACCTAGGTTTAACAAAGGGTTACAATATTTGAATCGGCGGTAGGGTGATTGACTCTACCGCCGGATTTTTAATTAAAAACAGTGTAGCTTTCGCAATGAAAGATGATCCTGAACGAGCAGAAGTTGTAGACTTAATAGAGACGGTTATTGTACAAGTTTTCTAAATTCAGACGCGAGGAGGTAAAAAAGATGATAGACGTGAGTGGATTCAAGCAATCGAGACTGTATCAAGATATTAAACTCGAAGCCAGACTCGAAGGCAAACTTGAAGTAGTCCCGCAGTTGCTATCCCGGGGGTTTACGGTAGAGCAAACGGCCCAAATTTTGGGGTTAACTGTTGAACAAGTGCGCCAAGGAATTCAAGAAACCTAGGTTTGACGAAGGGTGAAACCTAGGGAATCTGCGGTGAGAATCTAGCTTAAATGTAGAGGCGATTCGCGAATCGCCTCTACATTCTTTAGGGTTTCATGTTAAAAATTTTGTAATTCCTGAAGCTGTAGGACCAGAAACCGGGTTTCTTACTTTAATGAATGGCTGATTGGCAAAAATTGGTATAGCGGTTCCCGGACTGATGAGATACTTTTTAAAGTCCCCTCCCTCTAATTGATGGCTGATTCCCACAAAATTGGTGAAGAAACCCGGTTTCTGCTTGTAAAGAGATGGGTTTAGCGGGTCTCGAAGCCGAGATATCCTCTGGGGGTAATCATCCAATTTTCATAGAGACTGGTGCTTTGATTTCCAATCAGAATGGTACTGAGCATATCGATGGGGTTTTCTAGGAGTTTTTCCAGGGTGGTGAGGGTGATTTGTTCGTCTTCTCGATAGGCCGATCGCACGATCGCCACGGGAGTATCAGGTTTCCGGTACTTGAGAAAAATCCCCTGTGCAGTGGCAATCTGTTCGGTTCGAGTGCGCGATCGCGGGTTATAAAGCGCGACCACAAAATCGGCTGCTGCGGCTGCTTCTAACCGCTTTTCTATCATGGTCCAAGGAGTGAGCAAATCACTCAGGCTAATTGCACAAAAATCATGCATTAACGGCGTTCCTACCCGAGAGGCAGCCGCTTGTAAGGCGGTAATTCCGGGAAAGACTTGTACCCCTGGGGTTTTGCCATCCCAACCCCCATCCCGGAGTTGTTCTAAAACTAATCCCGCCATGCCGTAAATTCCCGCATCTCCAGAGGAAATTACGGCGACGGTTAATCCCCACTCGGCAAACGCGATCGCCAGTTCGGCGCGTTGTCTTTCTTGGGTAATCGGCAACGATTGCACCAGTTGACCCGGACGCAATAGGGGTTTAATTAAATCAATATAGAGGGTATAACCAATCACCAGATCGGCTGTGGCAATGGCGGTTTGTGCGGCCGGGGTCATCTGGTTGAGCGCACCCGGACCCGTCCCCACTAACCAGAGTTTTCCCTCACGTCCGGTATATTCTCTCTCCCCTTGAGCGATCGCCACTGTCACAGCACCGGGTTCCCCCTCTAAGCGAAAAATTTGCTTAGAAACCACAAGCGAATTGGACGTTTCACCCGGGGAATTCCCCTCTTGTGCAGCAACGATCGCCGCTGCTTCTGCCACGCTGGGAGTTCCCACTTCCTGTTCCACCACCGTTGATGGAGTGGGAACTGTAACCGACTTCAAAAGCTCTGAGGGAAAGGTTTTTAATGGCCACTGACGCGCCTCGCACAACTCCAATAATCCCACTTCATCGGCTTTAATATCAAGGGTGGCAATTCCGGCGATCGCCCCTTGTGCGAAATGATGAGACTGACAAACTTGGGCGATCGCCGTTTCCAGCACTCGCCGCGATGTTCCTCGTTCGCAACCCACTCCCACCCACAAGACTCGCGGATGCCACTGCACCTTGGGAAATTCAGAATCCGGTGCAAATTGGCGTTGAGTAGCACTAATCCAGACTCTTGCCTTGGGGGGTTTTGCATCATCCGGCGATTCTAGGACAAAGGGATGATTTTCCGGTAAATTCTCTTGCCAGAGAGTGCAACCGACTTCCTGGATGACTTCTACGGGTTCCTGACGGGCGATCGCCGCACTGACAGCAGTCCATTGACCCTCCCCTCGTTTCCAGCCAAAGGGTACGCCTAGCACATCAATTCCGGGCAGTTGCAACGCCGATGATGCGCCGGTGAGGACGGGGGTTGCACCGAGGTGAGAGGCGACTGCCTGAGTCAGGGAGTCAGCACCCCCTTGATGTCCACTACATAAACTAATGGTAAATTTCCCCGCTTCATCCACCACAACCACTGCTGGATCGATGGACTTGTGCTGTAACAACGGTGCGATCGCCCGGACGACTGCACCAGTGGCTAAACAAAAGATAAAAGCCCGACAATCCGGCCAAATCTGAGCGAGATGGTCCGTTAATGAACCCGTATAAACCTGCACTCTGGGGTGAGTCGTCGCCATCAATCGCACCTTGACAGGATGCGGGTATCCAGAGGATAGCATCGGTGGCATCACACAGAGATAGTAATCGTTTGACCCCAGAGGGGGTAACGGCGATCGCGGCGATCGGCTGATAATCTTCAAACAGTGACAATTTCAACGGACAATTCCTGATATTCAACGCTCCAGTATAATCAGTTTAAGACACACAGAGCAATCGGACTGCTTCTCCAAAGGGAAAATTTTCCAAGTTCAACCCCCCGGGGGTTACCACCCAGAGAACTGGTAGCGGTGGGGGTTCCTCGGGGAAATAGCCATATCCATCGGTGAGGTAGACGCAAACTGCCTGGTTTTGCCGGTCCCAGCGATCGTTGACTTGATTGAAAAAGGGAATAAAAGAGGTGCCACCTCCCCCGACGGGTGGCGGGAGTTTTTGTTCGGGGGAGAGGGGATAAGGGCCATAAGCTGCGGCATCCACATAATATAATTCCCCCTTGAGGTGAGGGTATGCCTGAATAATGCCATAGACTTCGCTGAGGAAGATTTGCATCTCTTTGGAGAGGCGATGGAACCGCTGGTATCGACGGCGACGAAGACTTCGACGGATTCGCCTTCGAGTGTTTCTAAATAGAGTCCCCGTCCGATAAACCGGCGATCGAACCCGGAAAAATCCGTGGGGGTTTTGACTAAATAGCGCCATAAGTGCGATCGCCAGTCGAGTTGTGCTTGAGTCACTGCACCCAATTCCCGCTGCATTCTGGCTGGAATACTGCCTTGACTATTGCTCGATCGCGCTACTGTCATGGCTTGTTGGATAGCATTTCGCCAATGCCGTTCTAATTCCGCACGCTGCGATCGGTCTAAGGTTCCCCCAAAACCCGGAGATTCTCCCTGCAAACAATCTTTGGGAATTTCTATTAATAAGTCTAGCTGTTCAAGTTTAATAAGTTTAGCATTTTTCAATAAAATTTCATAAATTTCTTCAGCGCTGAATTGTTCTAATTCTGGGTTACGGATTCCGCATTCCGGCAGTTTAAAATCTTTCTGGTCAGCAATCATCCCATTAATGACGATATCTGCGGCAATGTTCCATAACAAAGGCTCGCGACTACCTCGCCGGATACAGTGCAACAAAGCCGCGTGTAACACTTCATGAAGCAACAACCCATCAACCTCTAACGGAACAAGCGATCGCAGAAACGTTTCATTCACAAAAATATCTTTCCCATTCGTTGCCGCTGTCGGGACCAGTTCCGTAGCTTGAAAATAAGTAAACAGTGCTAAAGTTGCAAAAAAAGGAGATTTTATCCGCAACCGCAACAGCGAGGCACTAATTATTTTCTTGATATCCGCAGACAATTCCATAATTTAACCTCTTTTATCCTAAAAACCCCTTAATCTCCCCCTGTTCGTAGTAACGACTTCAGTCGTTATCTCCCCCCAAAAAAACTCACCCCGCCAACAACCCTTGAAACTCTTTAAGAAACCTTTGCAGTTTCTCATCCTTTTGCACCAACTGCGCCAGCATCCCCATTTTTCCTTTACTTCGCATTTGTCGGAATAAATCCAATGCAAATAATTGAACCCACTCACTGGTAGCCACTTCCGACAACCAGAGGAAAGCATTATATCCCTCAACATCATCATTGGCACGGATGGCCAACCCCACACTTAATGCATAGCGGACCGAAGGTTCATTTGGGAAAGAAATGTCAGTCCCTTCTCCTCGAAAAATTTGAGTTAAATCGGGCAAGTTTTGATATAAATCTAGAAAGGCTTTAAACTCGGCAGTGGTATCATAACCCACCGCTGGATCAATCTCCAATCCGGCTTTATGAAGCTTACTTGCCATTTCCCAAGACCGAGGAGAAGGCCAAGCAGGTTGATGATAGTTGGGTTGATGTAACAAGGGAGTCCGAAAAGAGAGAAAGGCGATAATTTGTTCATGAACTTTTTTTGCCATTGCATAGGTTTTAAAGCTGTCAAAATCGGGTTGAACCTCCAAATGTAAAAATCGGTTAGCCAAGGGAGAAGGCATATCAAAAACAGCGGCGCGGTCTTCTTTGCGGTTTCCTGCCGCCCAAATATACCAACCTGGGGGCACTTCATAAGAACCCACCCGGCGATCGAGGATTAATTGTTGAGCCATTCCCTGCATTGCTGGAGGGGCCATATTCAGTTCATCTAAGAACAAAATTCCTTGGCCTTTTTGCGGGAGAAATTCTGGGGGATACCATTTAGAAACGCCATTTTCAGCCACAGGTAACCCCCGCAAATCGGTTGGAGCTAATTGGGATAACCGGACGTCTACAAAATCTAGTTTATGACGATGGGAAACTTGTTCGACGATGCTGGATTTTCCGATACCCGGAGGTCCCCAAATCATCGTACTAATGGGCAATTTGTGCTTGATTAATCGATTCAAATAGTTTTGAAGTTGGGTTGGAGTCATGACATTTGTTAGGAGAGATTGAGAACATGAGCATAACTGAGGGAGGCAATTGAGTCAAGGGTTAATTTTACTTAGGAAGGGTGCGATCGCCTCTCTAACTTCACTAATCTTCCGTTGGATTAATCCGATGCCGTTGATGCTGAGGATTGACGCTGCTTGAGGTTTTCCTCAGCAACCACACGGACGACTCGATTCCCATCCTTTGCCAATTCTTTTAGGGTATAGAGTGGCGTATTGGGATGTTGTGCAATACAATACCGTTCTAGCCAATCTAAAGACCAGAGATTTTGCGCCAGTGCAGAAGGCATAATTTGGGGATGTAATAGCGCCACCAACCGTTCAAAGGAATCTGTAGAATATTCTACTAACTTTTTCAACACAAAAGGTAAACTTTTAGGTTTATGTTTGAGGTAATGAGAGGCAACAACTCGATAATTTTTACCCGGTTCGGCATACAATTCATAGTCACACAAGAGTTGTTTTAACATCAAAACTGAAATAGTCGGATTATTAATTGCACTCTGAACCAGTCCAAGGTTTGTTCCATCAATATTTGGTAGAGAACGAAAATTTGGGAAGTAATCACTTCTGACAAGCCCTTTGCGAAAGCGATATTCCGGAGGTTCTACTAATCGTTTTGGGAATAATCCGAAAAAAATAAAGGGAAGTGTGCTACATATTTTTACCCAGAAAGTTTGAGATAAAATTAAATTTACCAACAACTCAATCGGAATATTTGGATTGGAAATTGCCGTGGTTTTAACATAAAAATTTGCATCTAGGGCAAGATGTTCTAAACAGGTAACGGGTGTATTCGGATGTTTAGCGACTTCTAACCGCGTCCCAACATCTGGGTCCATAGCTAATAATTCTAATGCTATCACCGGACTCTTGGGATGTTTAGCAATTTCCCGACGAACCTTGACGGATTCATCGATCGCTAAAATTAACCGTTCAAAGGGTCTGGTATTGGGATGTTTTGCCACAAGACAACGCACCTCAACATCGGGAAATAAGGCCAACAATTTTAAGGCTGATGTTGGAGTATTTGGATTTTGTGCTACATTTCGTTGTACTAAAACATCGTCACTCATCGCTAAGTGTTCTAACAAAGAAGCTGAAATATTAGGCTGTTTAGCAATTTTTGGCGCTAGGTATAAGCTGTGGCGAACCAGTCGATATAACAGTCTCCCCGACTCTGCAAAATTGTAAATCAGAAAATTACAAAATTGAATAATTTTATCGAGAATTGCTTCTGGTTCAGGGCTAAACTCTTGTGATTCAGACTCTATTTCATCTAAATCATATTGATTGTCATCTTCCATGTCTTCTTCAAATAGGGACGGAAAAGATAATGGCACACAGTTTGAATTGATAGAAAAAGATTGAAAAATCTCTGGGTGGGGGTCTTCGGATAATTCCGTTAATAGTTCTTCTAGGGTATGGGCTTGTTTCGGGTTGAAAGTTATTTCACCATCTCTTGGCTTGGTTTGTAGGTTTTTTAATGCGTTCATCCATAATTCTGCATCAATTCTTTCCTCAAAATCTTTATTTTTTTCATTGAGATACAGACTGAGTAAGTCAAAAATTAAGCCACTTTGGGCAAGGTGAATTAGGGTACTTCTCGTTGATGCTGTGCTAATTCGCTGTTTTAGGGTTTCAATAATTATCTCTTGCACAGACTGGTTAACGGGTTCTGTCCAGTTAATATGAAGTTTTGCTGCTTCTTGGACGCAAGTATGAGAAGAATTTACAATTTTTTGTAAAATGGAAAGGGGAGTTTTAGGATGACGAGTCAATCCTAAATAGAGAGAGAGATTCCCCCCCTGGGCAATGGATTCCATCAAATAATAGGGGACATCATCTTGCAATAAAAGATACTGTTGGACAATCAGGGGTACATCCCCGATCGCCGTCGGATCTTCTAAAAATAAGAGGTCCCAAACGGGATTGTTAATCAGAGAGTCGGGAAATTCTGCGCCTAACTTAAATAAAATATCCCTTGGGGTGTTGGGATTGCCAACTACAGTTTTCCGAACCAGGCGATCGCTACTGTATGCCAGTTGCTGCAACAAATCGGTAGGGGTTTGCGGATTGGCGGCAATCTTGAGCATTTTTTTCTGGTATTCTAACTCAGAGTCCGAAAGGCGCTTAGTATTCAGTGAGATGTTTTGTGATGTTTTACCCTGTGACATGGCTGGCATCATCGCGATGAGTGGTTATTTCTATTAAATCAGACCGGGACACACCTTAACTCTCATGAAAATTTTTTATTTCTACCTCATAACCCAAAGATTCAGGTTCCGTCCAGGATGACCTTTTAATCTAGCTTTGGCAGCGGCGCGCACAATCCGGTTACCATCTTGGGCTAACCGTTCCAAGAGGGAAGTGGGCGTATTGGGATGCTGTGTGATACAATAGCGTTCGAGCCAAATGGCTGAAGGAGTATAGTTCTTGAAAGCTGTAGCCCTAATTTCGGGAGAACACAGAGCCCACGAACGTAAGATAGACGGAACTGTCGGTTTCAAGCAAGACTCTAGCACAAGGGGTAAACCCTCTGGGAATCGCGTGATATATCGACGGGCGATCGCTAGAAACTCCGGTAACTCTTTCTGGGATAAAAAGGAATCATATCGGGCATACCTCTGCTGACAATTCGGAGAGTCAATCATGTCTAGCAAACCTAATTCTAATGCCTTGGAGGGAGCATGAGGATTCCGATACACTGTTCTGCGAACATCCCAATCTTCATCCTGAGCTAAGTTCAACAAACACTGGGGCGGAGTGTGAGGATTTACCGCTACTTTTCGGCGGATCATTGGGTCAGAATGGGTTGCTAATCTCCTTAACAGTCTAACGGGTACGTTTGGGTTTCCCGCAATTTCTAACTGAATCCAATCTTGCTTGCAGCATTTTAAAATCTCTCCTAAAAGACTATTAGACTCTAACTCAGAATCGGTGGTGGCAGGTTCGCCCAATTCTTGGCAGATTAATTCACCTAAGAGGGTCCAAGGGGTTTGCGGATTATTAACCAACCCTAGACGGACTTCTATATCTGGATCTTGAAGCAGCTTATATAAAATATGACGAGGAGTTTTCGGATTCTCAGCGAGTTTCACCCGGATTTTAGAGTCGGGATGGACTGCCATTTTTTCGAGTTTTGAAGTCAAATGAGATGGCAAGTCCGGGGATGATGATTCAAAAAGGAGTTGATAGAGAGTTTTCCATTGGGGATCTAAGTTTGTCTCCCAGTATAAACTTTCCATCGCCGCTTGGGTAACCCTTGGATAGTTAGAGGAAACCAGGTGTTTTAAAATGGACAGGGGAGTTGCGGGATGCAAGGCGATCGCCTGAAGCAATGCAACAGAAGGTTTAGAGTCCGTGGCGAATTGGGCTAAAACCGCCGGGGGGGTATTGGGATTGGCCGCGATCGCCTGATGTATCCACTCATTCTGTTCCTGAGCTAATTGCGTAAGCATCTCACTCGGTGTATTAGGATTGGCCGCTACGGCTAGACGAATTTCAAAATGCTCAGAACAGGAAAGGCTTTCCAGAAGGGGTCTGGGGGTTTCCGGATCAGCGGCGATCGCTTGTTGCTCAATCACACTATCGGGCAAAGATTCCGGTCCGATTTTGGCGATCGCACAGAGTCGTTTCAAATCCTGGAGAACTCCTGAATCATACCTTTTGAACAGACTTTCTATCTCTTGAAGTGCGATCGCCTGCCATCCCTCAGAAATCTCCCCCTCCCAATTCACATGGAGTTTTGCGATTTGTTGAAAATCTGAATTCCGAGTGGTCTGAACCCACCGTTCTAAAATGGCTTTTGGGGTTTGAGGATTCATCCCCAAGCTGCCCATCGCCTCCGAATCTCCAGTCTTCACCCCTAATTCAAAAAAATGTTCTGGAACATTCGGCTGTTTCAACAAACTGCACAGAGTCTTCAGGGGAATGTCATCAACTTGATGGAGTTCTTCTAAACATAACAACGGAAAGATAGGATTGTTCAGCAGTTGTTGTGGAAATTCTGCCCCTAATTGCAGCAACAGTTCCGTGGGTGCATTCGGGTTACCGGCGATCGTTTCTCGAATCCGGCGATCGTCGGTGTTTGCCAACTTTTTCAGGTGAGAAGGAGTAGTGGTGGGGTCTGCTGCCAATCTCAGCTTACAGTCAATGCTGCCGTCTAAGTCTGTCGCCAAGCTATCTGGGCGATCGCTGGCTGGGTCTAATTCTGTCAAGTCAAAGGACGGGTGGGAGTCTGGACTCATAAGGCTTTCTCTTTTGCGGAACCCAGGGGAGAGAGGACCGGGTTGTAGGCCGATCGCTGTCTCTCTATATTATCCCCCGACTTACCCATTCCTTTATCAGGGTAGGTGTGAAAAATCACCCTACCCTTGACCTAGGACCTCTGACCCTTAAATATCCAGGTCCATCAGTTTGAGTTGAGGACCGTAGGTTTCGATGAACTCACGACGGGGTGCGACCCGATCGCCCATTAACACCGTAAACACGCGATCGGCTTCTGCCGCATCCTCAATTTCCACCCGTTTCAACGTCCGACTTTCCGGATTCATCGTGGTTTCCCAGAGTTGAGTTGGCATCATTTCACCCAACCCTTTAAACCGCTGAATCGTATAGTTCGCATTCGCCGGGAATTCATTGCGGATCAAGTTTTGCAGTTCGCGATCGCTGTAACAGTAGAAATGATTCCGTCCCCGTTCTACCTTATACAGCGGCGGACAAGCAATATAAACATACCCTTGATCCACCATTTCCCGTTGATAGCGATAGAAGAAAGTCAGCAGCAGAGTCCGAATATGCGCCCCATCTACGTCCGCGTCGGTGTTATGAGCACATAACCCGCCAGTTCCGCAGACAAAGTTTTCATCCCCTTCTACAGAGAAGTCATAAACATAGTCACCGACTAACTCAATCTCTTCGGCAGATATCACTTTCAGTCCCATTAAATCATCGCTGATGGGGACGAAATCCTGTGCTTTGCGGGTGGGACGGGCTAAATGTTCCTCCAGTTGTGGTGCATTGGCGTGATGTTGCCAGATTGCTTGACTGAAGGCGATTTGCTCTTTCCCACAAATGGTCAGGGTGTAATAGGGATGGCGGGTTTGGATTAGCGCATCCGCTGGGGTTGAGGGTTGATGTTCGGTGGGAGTGGCAATTAACCCCAGTTGTCCGAACAGATACAGCAACCCTTCTTTCAAGGCAGGGGAATTGGTCGTCCAGGAGAAGTTATTGCTACCAATTGTGCCATCTCCGAGGAAATAGCCTTCCAAAAAGGCCAATTGCAGGTCTTCTGGGAGACTGAAGACTAAATCGGGCAGTTGTTTCTCATGGGCGGGTTTGGCTAAACCCCAGGCTTGCAATAACCGGGCGGCAGCGACACTATGGAAATAGAGTTTAATGCCATCACTGTCCGGGTCATTATAGCGCCGTGGCGTTTCTCCGAAGGTGGCGGCGATCGCCTCACTCAATGCCGGGATAAACCGCTCGTCTTTTTTACCCAGATTTAAGCTAACTTGGTGTTGACTCAGGGTTCCCTCGGCAACATACCATCCCAAGAAGTTCATCAATTCCTTGGTAATCGGCAAATAGCGATTAAAGGCTTTATCTTGATGCGCTTGGGGGACAATTTGCACCTCATCCCCGAGTTGGATTAGTTCGCTGGGGGTGAAATACTCAAATGCTTTGTAGGCACTGACTTCACGCCACAGCGCATTTTTGCTGGTATCATCCTGTTCTAACAGGCGATCGAGTTTAGAAGGGACGGTTTCATAAACGATATTCTCGTTCCCCCCGATCGCCTCTAGATATTCCAAAAAGTTCGGTAACGTGGGACGATTGATACCGCGTTCCCAATGACTGATGGTAATCGGTTGTTTCACACCACAGACGGTTGCCACCTGTTTCTGGCTAATCCCGGCCATTTTCCGTTGGGAAATCAGTTGTTGCCATGCCGTTGGTTCTAATTCCACGCGAGGTTCGTTCCATTCCCCTGGGGTAGCAACTTTAGCCAGCAGACGCTGACTGGCAATCCGACGCACATCCTCGCCTTTTAAGTAGAGCGATCGCGTCAGTCCAGCCCGATACAAGGTGTCCAGCAAATCAATGCGAGTTGGACTTTCTGCCGGACGCGGTAACCGTCGAGAGGCGACCAACAAATCTCCCGATTTGACTTCGTTCCCTTTTTTGAGAATCACTTCCCCGTTTTCATAGACGAAGACGCTATGGGAGGAGGTGACTTTGACTGAGCGATTATACCGGGTGGTAATTTTATACATGGCTTCTTCATGGCCATGTCGAATCACCGCTTTCAACGGTTTAAAGCGGGTGGCATGGGTTACGGGGTCGAAGGACACCACGCGATAGCGTTCAGGACTGCGACGCCCTTCTACGCACTCGTCGATAAATTGACCAATTTTGACGAACTCAGTTTGCCCTTTGTCATCCATGACCAAGGTGGGTTCGTCTCCCGCCACGCTCATGATGATGATTCGATGATAGCGCAATTGTGAGGAGTCAAAGTCTTCCCCTTTAATCCCTAAACCGAGGGCGGCGATTAGGGCTTGAATTTCGGTATTCTTGTAAATCTTGGAATCATCGGTTTTTTCGATGTTCAGGATTTTACCGCGTAAGGGGAGGATGGCTTGGAAGCGGCGATCGCGTCCTTGTTTGGCACTGCCTCCCGCACTATCCCCTTCTACAATGTAGATTTCACTTTCACTGGGGTCTTTGGTACTACAATCCGCCAGTTTTCCAGGCAGGGGAGACGATTCTAAAACCGATTTCCGGCGAACCAATTCCCTGGCGCGTCGGGCAGCTTCTGCAGCATTAAATGCCTGAATTGCGCGTTCTAAAATCGCATCCGCTACACTGGGGCGAAATTCTAAATACTCGGTGAGCACTTCACCGACTAAAGAATCGACAATTCCCCGGACTTCGGTATTGCCTAATTTAGTCTTAGTTTGCCC
The DNA here is from genome assembly GCA_963821735.1 of uncultured cyanobacterium. Taxonomy (GTDB): domain Bacteria; phylum Cyanobacteriota; class Cyanobacteriia; order Cyanobacteriales; family Laspinemataceae; genus Laspinema. Next base: position 103,930 of record CAWGFK010000016.1, on the reverse strand, counting down.
TTCAAATTCCGGGTCCGGCACTTTCACGGAAATTACAGCAGTTAACCCTTCCCGAACGTGCTCGCCGCCGAGATTGGAATCCCCTTCTTTGAGTTTATTCCGTTTGCGGGCGATCGCATTCATGGTCCGGGTCAGAACTGCTTTGAGTCCTTCTAGGTGCGTCCCTCCATCAATGGTCCGGATGTTGTTAGCAAATCCCAAAACATTATCGGTGTAAGCATCGGTGCACCATTGCAACGAGACTTCCACCTGCACATTATTCCGTTCGCCTTCAACGTAAATAATTTCTTCATGAAGAGGCTGTTTGTCTCGGTTCATGTATTCTACATATTCCCGAATTCCCCCTTCATAGCAATAGCTTTCAACTCTGGGCTGATTATTTTTGAGCAGTTCAATCCGATTATCGGAAAAGGTAATTTTTACCCCAGCGTTCAGGTAGGCCAGTTCGCGTAATCGTCCCGCCACTGTGCTGTAATCAAATTCAATGCCGGTACTAAAAATTTGCAGGTCCGGTTTAAAGCAAACGGAAGTGCCGGTGCGATTTTCTTTAATTGGTTTGGCTTCCAATTCTCCAATGGGGACACCCCGTTCATACCGTTGGACATGGACTTTTTTCTCGCGCCAAACGGTGACTTCTACCCATTCGGATAAAGCGTTCACCACGGAGATACCCACCCCGTGTAATCCTCCGGAGACTTTATAACCGCCTCCTCCAAATTTACCTCCAGCGTGGAGGACAGTCATGACGGTTTCCAGGGCGGACCTTCCTGTTTTAGAATGGATGTCCGTAGGAATGCCTCGACCGTCGTCAGTTACGGTACAAGAGCCATCTGGATTGAACTCAATTTCAATATGGGTACAGTGTCCAGCAAGCGCCTCATCGATCGAGTTGTCCACAACCTCGTAAACTAGATGGTGGAGTCCTCGGGGCCCGGTGGTCCCGATGTACATCCCCGGTCGCTTGCGTACTGCTTCGAGTCCTTCAAGAACTTGTATTTGGTCAGCGCTGTAGTTGCTGGTCATACCACGATAGCTCCATTAATCGGGCTTTTGCAGCCCACAAAGTGTCAGAATACCAAAAACTGTCAAAATTATAACACTAAACGGTTGTCAGCGATGATAGCCCGACTAGAAGAGAAATTTTTTGGGGGGATGCAGGGGGAGGTTGAGGGAGATGGGGGAGATGGGGGAGATTGGGGAGATGAGGGAGATGACCAAGGACAAATGACGATCATGGCTGGATTAATTGTAATTTGTGGGGCGACAGCGACGGGGAAATCCAGTCTAGCATTGGATTTGGCCCAGCGTCTGGGGTCGCCAATTTTGAGTGCAGATTCTCGTCAGGTGTATCGCGAGTTCGATATTGGGACCGCTAAACCCACGGCTGCCGATCGCAGGAAGGTCCCTCATTATCTCCTGGATATTTGTGATCCGACGGATAATTTGACCGTGGCGGATTATCAGGACCAGGCAAATCAGGCGATCGCTGAGGTTCAGGGACTCAATCAGGTCCCTTTATTAGTCGGAGGGACCGGATTATATCTGAAGGCGGTGGTGAAAGGGTTGAAAATTCCCCGAGTGGCCCCTAATCCTGAGTTGCGATCGCAGTTGACTGCCTTGGGTCAAGCTCAATGTTACGCCATGCTGCAACAGGTGGACCCCGAGAGTACCATCCGAATTCATGCCAACGATGCGGTCAGAACCCTGCGGGCATTAGAAGTATTTTACGTCACCGGCTGCCCAATTTCTCAACAACAAGGAGAAAATCCCCCCAGTTATCCAATTTTACAGATTGGTTTAGATTGTAGCGAGGTCCAAGAAGGCGATCGGCGAATTTTAATTCGTACCCAGGAAATGTTTGATGCGGGTTTGGTGGCAGAGGTGGAATCAATCTGTGCTAAATATGGGACGAACTTACCGCTGCTGCATACCCTCGGATATGCTGAAGTTAAGCAATATCTGGCGGGAGAAATTTCCCTAGAAGAAGCGCAGGAATTGACGGCATTACATACCCGACAATTTGCCAAACGGCAGCGGACTTGGTTCCGAGGCGATCGCCATATTGAATGGTTTACCCTTGATCAGCCCGATTTGCTAGAACGGGTCTGGCATCGAGTTCAAGGGTTTCTTAAACAGACGAAAGTCGCCTCTGTTTCCGTCAGTTCCTGACCCTTCAGAGACTTGAACAATGACTATTTTCATCCGGTTAACGTTAAGAATATGAAATCTGCTCAGTTTGAACCTAAGTTTATTTTATCGATCACTTTCAATGCGATCGCCTTGATTTTAGCCGTGGTCTTGATTGCTAAAAAAGGAGGAATTCCCTACCTAATCAAACAAATCCGGTCAACTCCCCCAGAAAATTCTTCTCGGGTTTGGGCTACGGTTTACTATCAACATCGCCGGAGTTTGTTTGAAGGTCTCCCGGAAGTTAACCGTCCCATTATTTTTCTCGGCGATAGTTTAACGGATTCCTGTGAGTGGAACGAGATTTTAAATCATCCCAAAATTTTGAATCGCGGAATTATCGGCGATACCACTGCTGGGGTCTTGGAACGGTTAACTCCAATTCTCGCCTCTCAACCGAGGCAAATTTTTCTGATGATTGGCATTAATGATTTAGCCCGAAAAAAGGATTTTTCGGGAATTTTAGTCAATTACCAACAGATTTTAGCGACTATTCAACAACAATCCCCACAAACTGAAGTTTATGTCAAAAGTGTTTTACCTATCAATAAAACACTGTTTCAAGAAGGCCCTAGCAATGAAATGATTAGAAATTTGAATACTCAACTGCAACGGTTAAGCGAAAATTATTCTTATTCTTATATTGATTTACATTCTCAACTGGTCGATGAAAATCAACAACTGGATGAACGCTATACCCTAGATGGGTTACATTTGAATGGGACTGCCTACTTGATTTGGAAAGCGGCGATCGAAAATTATGTGGAACGCGACAAGGAGGGATTGGATCAAGGAGAAAACCGATTCCCCAACCAACCCCAACCCCTGACCCCCACTAACGACAAATGACCAATGACAAATGACCAACAACCCACAACATTACCCGAGGTGAATTGATGGATTATCTTAAATTTATTGAAATGCTGCCTCAGCAGTATGAAAATTGGGGTCAAGATTCAGTCAAACCCTGTTCTGACAAGTTCCAGGAGGTCCTCGATCGCGTCCAAGGAACGACGACAGCGAATTTGATGCAGTTAATCAATTTAGCGGTGTCTTGTCTGGAACCCGGGGAAATTTATTGTGAAATTGGCACTTATCAAGGGTCGAGTTTAATTGGCGCATTGCTGGATCAAGGCGATCGCCACGCTTATGGGGTCGATAATTTCTCGGAATGGGATGAAAGTAGCGAGAGTTATGAAACCCTGATTGAAAATTTAACCCAATTTAAGGTGTTGGATCGGGTTGAGTTTTACAATGAGGACTTTGAGACGTTTCTGCTGAATCTGCGCGATCGCCAACCTACGCCTAAAGTTGGAGTCTATTTTTATGATTGTGCCTATGACTATCGATCGCAACTGATTGGGTTACTATTCATGAAAAACTTTTTAGCCGATCGCGCCTTAGTGATTGTCAACAATGGTCACTGGAAAACGGTCCAACAAGCCCAAAAAGATTTTATCGCCGCCCATCCCGAATGTCAAGCGATTCCCGAACTTTCTACCGTCGTCGGGGAAGCAACCTTTGGCAATGGAATTCAAGTGCTGAGTTGGACAAATCCTGCCAACAATCCCTATTCTGCTGCTTCCGTAAAGAGTCGCGATCGGCAAACCGTCGGATAATAGATTGCGGGCAGTTTTATCCAAAATCAAGCCTCAGTCTGGCCCGAATTTAACTTCAACCCTTGATAAACCCTGATAAGGAACGATTACCATGCTGGCCCAAAAAACCCAATCAGAACGTGACTGGAAACCGATTATCAAAGAATTTGAAAAAGTTGTCGGTAAAAACGGCGTAGTGCGACGAAAAGAAGAACTCCTTACTTATGAATGTGATGGATTAACCAGCTACCGCCAACGTCCTGCATTAGTAGTATTGCCGCGAACCACCGAACAAGTTTCTGAGGCCATTAAAATCTGCGATCGGCATAACATTCCCTGGTTACCCCGAGGTGCAGGAACCGGACTCTCTGGCGGTGCATTACCCATCGAAAACTGCGTCTTAATCGTCACCGCATTAATGCGAAAAATCCTCAACGTTGACCTGGAAAATCAGCGAGTAGTCGTCCAACCCGGGGTAATTAATAACTGGGTCACCCAAACCGTTAGCGGCGCAGGATTTTATTATGCCCCCGACCCTTCCAGTCAAATTATCTGTTCCATTGGCGGCAATGTTGCCGAAAATTCCGGCGGCGTTCACTGCCTCAAATATGGCGTTACCACCAATCATGTTTTAGGCTTAAAATTAGTCCTGCCTGATGGTGCCATTGTGGATGTGGGAGGAGAACTCACGGAAATGCCCGGTTATGATTTAACCGGATTATTTGTCGGGTCCGAAGGCACATTAGGAATTGCCACAGAAATCACCCTTCGCATTCTTAAAACCCCAGAAGCGATTTGCGTCCTCTTAGCCGATTTTACCAGCGTTGAAGATGCCGGGGCGGCAGTTTCTGCCATTACCAGTGCAGGCATCATTCCCGCTGGCATGGAAATGATGGATAACCTCAGTATTAATGCCGTAGAAGATGTCGTTGCCACCGGATGCTATCCCCGAGATGCCACGGCAATTTTATTGGTAGAAATTGATGGATTGCAAGTCGAAGTTGATAAAAACAAAAAGCGGATTTCTGAACTCTGCAAGCAAAATGGTGCGCGAAATATTACCTCCGCCAGTGACTTAGAAACCCGGATGAAATTATGGAAAGGGCGCAAAGCAGCCTTTGCCGCAGCGGGACATTTAAGCCCCGATTATTATGTGCAAGATGGGGTCATTCCTCGGACTCAATTGCCTTATGTCTTGAAAGAAATCGAGGGACTCAGCGAAAAATATGGCTATCGGGTCGCCAATGTCTTTCATGCTGGAGATGGCAATCTGCATCCCTTAGTTCTGTACGATAATGCTATCCCCGGGGCCTTAGAACAAGTGGAAGAATTAGGCGGAGAAATTCTCAAACTCTGTGTTAAAGTCGGGGGAAGTCTGACCGGAGAACATGGAATTGGGGCGGATAAAAAATGCTACATGAGTGAAATGTTTAATGAAATTGATTTAGAAACCATGCAATGGGTGCGTAGCGTGTTTAATCCCAAAGGATTGGCTAATCCGGATAAACTATTTCCCACTCCCCGAACCTGTGGGGAAGCAGCCAATGCCCTAAAGACTCAAAAGTTTGAGGGAATAGAGGCTTTTTGAGGCTCAATTTCGGTGAATTAATCCATTTGACAACTCAACCCGGCTGTTGAGTTGTCAAATGGGCTTAATACTTTACCGCTTGACTTTAAACTCATACTGGAGAAAAGTATTCGGGTCTAAAGGCGGAAATTTTTGTTTCCAATTGGAGACAATATAAAAATAATTTTTGGCATCTTCTAAACAATATTCGTAAATTCTATTGATAATTTCACTGGCATTTTCTTTTTGAGACAGGACCCGCTTGGCATTCCGGCGAATGTAAAGACCATTGATTTGTTTGTCAATGTTGATATCCAAATATTCAAATAATCCATTTAATCCGCCGCGATATCGAGATTGTTTGGGGTCATATAAATCTAAAATAGTTAGAGGGCTGATGTCTGGCTTTAGTTTCAGGGCCCTGATTCGCTTCGTCAAACAATATAAATCGCTGTTGATAATATTAAATCCGACAAAAATTTTGCTTTGTAGTAATTGTAAATCACTAATAATTTCTTTAACCAGATATTTTTCTTCACGATGATTTTCAATTAATTGAATTTTAATATATTGAGAGTCGTTAGACTCTAAGATTCGAGTAATGGTATAGCCAAAAATTCTTTGTTGAACTTTGTTTGGCGTGATGTAAACCGGGAAAAATTCTAAATCAATAAAGACTAAGTTATGGAGAGGACCATGATAAAAATTATTAATGAAATGAGTTTCCAGCCAGAGTTCTTTTTTCCACATGGTAGCCTACAATACAAGAAGATAGTTAATAAGAGATATACTATATCATACAATTCTATCGGGATTTTCATGGCAACTTACTGAGGCTAATCGCACCCTGGCCCTCGGAAAGTTGAGAAAGTCTCCGGGGTATTCACCCAGAAGATTGAGGATTGCCTCGATACCTCGGTAACGGTGCAGGTTTTGCGGGAAAATCCGACGCTGGTCCTCCGCTTCGTAGGATGCCTGGAGAAAAATCACTCTCGTGCAGTTTGACAGTGACCGTAGTGGCAGGCTACAACCGAGGAGACTTTGTGTGTTGACACGATTATTTTAGGCGATCGCGTGGATCATGAGCTATGTAGATGGATTGGGCCTCAAATTGACTTGGGACACCTTGTTAGAACAGTTTTCTGCCGATCGCAAACTCGGTAAAAAAGTCTTATTTAATTTAGTCACTACCTATTGTCATCCTCAACGATATTATCATAACCTCGGGCATATTCAGTTGATGATAGCAACCTTGGACCGGATGAAATCTCTGGCGACGGATTTCCCGACTATTTATTTAGCCACTTGGTTTCATGATGTTATTTATGACCCCACTGCCTCGGATAATGAGGAAAAAAGTGCAGAATATGCTGGGGAAGTCTTAGCGCAATTAAATATTCCCCCCTCAACCATTGCCGCCACCCAAACCCTGATTCTCCGGACGAAACATCATGAAGCAACAGAGGATGACTGGGATACTCAGATACTCCTGGATGCAGATTGGGCAATTTTGGGGGAAGAATCCTCAGAATATCAGTTTTATTCCCAAGCCATTCGCCGAGAATTTGTGATATTTTCAGAAGCCGATTATCGGCAAGGGAGAACCCAATTTTTGGAAGGAATATTACAGCGCGATCGCCTGTATTTTACGCCCCTAATGTTTGAGGAAAAAGAGGCGATCGCCCGCCGTAATTTAGAACAAGAAATTAAAACCCTTTCCGAGTAATAAAAACCCACACCCTCAAGGGTGGGGCTATACGGACGAAGCCTGCCTCCGCAGGCTGAAGAAAACCCACACCCTCAAAGAAAACCCACACCCTCAAGGGTGGGGCTATCCGGACGAAGCCTGCCTCCGCAGGCTGAAGAGGAAAGTCGGTTTTTGACAACCGGATTTGGTATTACAAATATTTTTGCAAAATCACCTTTAATTTATCCTTAATCCGAGGCGGTACTCGTTCCATTGGGGTTAAAATTGCATATTTTAATGCCGAATGCGCCTTACTTTCTGGCGGATTTTCACCCACCCGACGTACAACTTCTTGAATTACTTTTTGGGCATGATCTGCATTGGCATGGAGGTGATCCAATATCATCTCCACGGTTACACTATCATGCATGGGATGCCAACAGTCATAATCCGTTACTAAGGCCAAAGTTGCATAAGCAATTTCCGCTTCCCGGGCCAATTTTGCTTCGGTTAAATTGGTCATGCCAATGATACTCGCCCCCCAACTGCGATACAAATTAGATTCAGCTTGCGTGGAAAATGCCGGTCCTTCCATACAGACATAAGTCCCTCCGCGATGCAGATTAACCTCCGGTAAATTCAAACTGGCAACTGCATCCCCGAGGATTTCCGCGAGGCGATCGCAAACAGGTTCACCAAAGGCAATATGAGCAACAATTCCCTCCCCAAAAAAGCTGGACATCCGATGTTGAGTGCGATCGATAAACTGATCCGGAACCACCATATCCAGCGGTTTCACCTCCTCTTTCAAAGACCCCACCGCCGAAGCCGAAATAATATAGTCTACCCCTAACTGTTTCAGGGCATAAATATTAGCCCGAAACGGAATTTCCGAAGGCATCAAACTATGGTGACGACCATGACGGGCTAAAAAAGCCACCCGGATGCCATCTAAACTCCCCACGATCGCCGCATCGGAAGGAGAACCAAAGGGGGTATTCATCGGCACTTCTTCGATATCTTTAAGCGCCTCCATTTGATAGAGTCCGCTTCCCCCAATAATGCCGATTTTAACGGGTTCCATTGTATCTTAATTCCTCTATTGTTTCAAAACAAAGCCCGCATCAGCGGGCTTATCTTAATGAAGTTTAAATTAAATGGGGTCGGTTTTTAAGCATTCGTTCCCTCTTTCACCAAATGCCCGATCGCACTCGACACCAACGAGAGCACGATTGCTCCAATGATAGCTGGCAAGAAGCCATTGACATCAAACCCTGGGGTCAGATATCCCACCAGCGCCAGGGTGATGCCATTAATCACCAACAAAAATAACCCCAAAGTTAAAATTGTTAGCGGTAACGTCAAAAGCACCAGAATCGGTTTGACAATGGCATTAATCAACCCCATTAACACAGCAGCCAGGGCAGCGGATGAAAACCCAGCGACGTAGATACCGGGGACAACATAAGCCGTAATCAGCAGGGAAATGGCCGCCACTAACCAAGTGATGATAAAACCGAGCATAAGTCTATTTCCAGGGTCACTTCACCTTAAATTGTAACCACAGATTTGAGCAATTAGCCCCCAGATGCAGTACCCTGAGCTATAGACCTTGCTGGGTTAGTGTAAAAAAAACCTTGACAAATTCCGTTATGAACTTGCGACACTTTGCTGCTGCTGCCTTAGCTATCCTGCTTTTATTCATGCCCTTACCCGCATTAGCGCAGGCTTATAAATACTATCCGCCTCCGCTTTCCTATAGCAATGCCCAACTTTCCGGCAAAGACTTTTCAGGACAGTTTCTAAGGACCGCAGAGTTCTCTAATGCAGACTTACAATTTACCAATTTCTCCAATGTTCAGGCAGAGGGGGCCATTTTTAGCCTCTCCATGATGAAAGATGCCAATTTTCATGGCGCGGATTTGACCAATTCCATGCTGGAATGGACCAATTTAACCAATGCCGATTTCACCGATGCGGTGTTAGTCGAGGCGCTGTTTCTCGGTGCGAATGTCAAGAAAATGAAGATTACCGGGGCCGATTTCACCGATGCCATTTTAGATGGGGCGCAAGTCAAGCAACTCTGTGAAAATGCCAGTGGAGTTAATCCAAAAACCGGGGTTGATACTCGTGAATCCCTCGGATGTCGGTAACATCATCTTCCAGTCTATAATCGTTATTTCTTGTAGGGGCGCAATGCTTGCGCCCTTTATTTCTTGTAGGGGCGCAATGCTTGCGCCCTTTGTATGGGCTTCGAGCATCGAAGCCCATACCAATACACAGGGAAAGAGCTAAAACCGATGCCTGTAGGGGCGAAACGGGTTTCGCCCCAGGGCGCAAGCATTGCGCCCCTACGAATACACAGGGAAAGAGCTAAAACCGATGCCTGTAGGGGCGAAACGGGTTTCGCCCCAGGGCGCAAGCATTGCGCCCCTACAAATACACCAATTCAGGGGTAGGGAGTATCAGGAGGCAGAGCCTCCAATAGAGCATTCCCAGGCAGAGCCTGGGAACGAGGGGTTGGGTGGGGGTGGGTTAGGATTCCCCTAGAATTTTGGCGGCAGCGGCGACACCGGCACCGACTGTAGCTGTTGCCTTACCGATTTCTTGCAAGGCAGCTTCTAGGGCAGCAATGGCGGTTAGGATATCGCGATCGCTGACAAATCCCAAATGTCCAATTCGGAAGATTTCACCCTTGAGGTGGTCTTGTCCTCCTGCCATCACGATATCAAACCGTTTCTTGACAATGGACCGAATTTGTTCTGCATCGGAAGTTGCCACAGCGGTAATCGATCGCGCTGCTGCATCATCCGGCGCATAGAGTTTCAATCCCATTGCCGTGGCAGCCGCCCGAGTCGCCTTCATTTGCCGTTCATGGCGCTTGAAGATATTCTCTAACCCTTCCTGCTTCATCATCCGCAGGGTAGCTTGCAAGGCAAAAATTAGGTTAACTGGTGGCGTAAACGGACTGCTATTTTTATCCGTGGCTTTCTTGTATTTGCCCAAATCCAGATAAAATTTCGGCAGTTTAGCCGTTTTGTAGGCTTCCCATGCTTTAGCGCTGACAGAGACAAAGCCCAGTCCGGGAGGAATCATAAAGCCTTTTTGGGACCCCGAGGCCACCACATCCAGTCCCCAAGCATCTACCGGCACATTCATCGCCCCTAAACTGGTGACGGCATCGACGATAATTAAAGCCTGACCGTGAGCTTTAACGTGACGATTGATGGCTTCTAGGTCATTGACAACCCCAGTGGAAGTTTCGCTGTGGGTGACGATGACGGCTTTAATGTCTTTGTTGGTATCCGCTTCCAGCTTTTGCCGGAATTCCTCGGGGTCCAACGCTTGTCCCCATTCAGCGGTGATTGGGTCTACGGTGAGGCTATAGGCTTTGGCAACTTGTGCCCAACGTTCCCCAAATTTACCATTGCTGCCGACAATCACGCGATCGCCTGGACTCAGGAAGTTAATGATTCCCGCTTCCATCGCGCCAGTTCCTGATGCCGTCAGCATCAAGACATCGCTTTGAGTTTGGTGCAGCCATTTCAAATTTTCCGTCACCTCAGCGATGACTGCCTCAAATTCTTTGCTCCGGTGGCCTATGGGATGTTTTGCCAAGGCTCTCAATGCTTGTTCTGGCACCGGAGTAGGGCCAGGAATCATTAGCATCAGCTTGTCGTCCATTGAATCTCGTCCTAATGCAATTAAATTTAAGTGTGAGGAGTTCCGATAGATGCCTCCCGTAAGGCTCTGTACCGGCGAGTGCTGTTGCTGAATGCGCTTTCACCCGAATCTTTAATTCTACTGGGTTACGGTATTCGAGATGCAAGGGCTTGGTGCTTACTCAGGATGGGCTGAATTTCCAGGGGTCTTAGCAGCCGCTACTTCGTTGAGGGACCAGCGGTGTTCTACCGGGATATTTTCGCGCTGAAACTTAGACTCTAGCTGCTTCTGTTGGCTTTGGGCTTTTCTGAGGGTCACAATCAGTTGTTGCACCTGTTCCCTAGCAGAGGGATTCTGATTCACCGCATAGAGGGTTTGCCGTTCCAACAGTTGCAGCAGCAGTTCATAGTGAATAGGGGAAGGAAGAGGAATGGGTTCCATATCTTGATGCAGCGGTCTCCCGTAAATGGATGCCCAATTCCTAGGGAATCAGACATTGCATGGTTTTAGTATAGAACTTGATGGTTCCTGAAGGGCGATTCGGTTGGTAAGGGGAGACCTAACCCCCCAACCCCCTTCCCTACGAGGGAAGGGGGAGCCGGAAAGCCCCGTACAGGCCAGATATTTGTTCTTTCTAGCTCCCTCTCCTCTTAGGAGAGGGCCGGGGAGAGGTCTCTTTATTCTCCCCCCCAACAATCAATTACTCGGGAAAAATAGCAGCGAGGGCTTCCCCTGGGTCCGGTTGTTTCATAAAGGCTTCCCCAATCAACACCGCTTTAGCACCGGCATCGACCACCCGCTTGAGGTCATCGGGGGTCTGTAGTCCAGATTCGCTAACCACGATGATATTTTCCAGGCGATCGCGCCGTTGTTCCAGCAGTTGACAGGTTGTGCCTAAATCGACGGTAAAATCTTCGAGGTTGCGATTATTAATGCCAATTAAGGTCACCCCATCCAAGGCTAAAACTCGGTCCAGTTCTTCCAGAGTATGAACTTCAATTAAAGGAGTTACTCCTAATGTTTTGGCAATTTTAATAAAATACTGTAAGTCTTTATCGGAAAGAATTGCAGCAATCAGCAACACCGCATCCGCCCCATTAACCCGGGCCAGATAAATTTGATAGGGATAGATGATGAAGTCTTTACAAAGTAAGGGTAAATCCACCACTTCGCGGACCGCTTTGAGGTAGTCAAAACTGCCTTGAAAGAATTTACTATCGGTGAGGACCGAGAGACAGGCGGCCCCGCCTTTTTGGTAAGATTGGGCGATCGCCACCGGGTCGAAGTCTTCGCGGATCACCCCTTTGCTGGGAGAGGCTTTTTTAATTTCAGCGATCGCCGCCGGTTGTTTCGAGGCGGACACCAAGGCCCCCAGAAAATCCTTCGGTGCAGGGACTGCCTGGAGGAGTTTTTGTAACTCTAGCAAAGGCTGGCGATCGCGCAAGGCATCCACTTCTATTTCTTTATGCCAAACGATTTCTTCGAGAATATGTCGAGGTTCAGCATCAGGCACCTGGATTTGATAGCGCATCGACTTGACGCCTACAGCAGGATTCGGAGGACGGCGGCGAATATTTGGCATGGGGGTTAGAGTCAATCAACAGAAATAACAGCAGGCCGAGGAAAAGAGACCTGACCCGCGTCGTCTCTCCCTCAGTAGTAAAGATTTAACCACAAAAGCGATCGTTAATTCAAACAACAGTTCACGCGATCGCCATCCGTCCCAACCGTTTGAGAATCTGTAACACCTCATAGAGTTGATTCCGCCGAGGCAGCAAGGAAAACACACTTGATAATTCATACTGGGGAAATTCTTGATATTGCAGTTTCACAAAAATAAAATTTCCCCCATTCGTAACCATGCCAAAAACCGGGCGTTGGGGATTCGGATGAGCCAGCATATAAGCTAAAGTTTGCGGCAAAGCCATTTCTAAGGAAAAACTGGTTTCCTTAGATTCAATCACCACCACCCACAGCCTTTCCAACAGAACCAACGCATCAATCCGACCCCGATAAATTATCTCATCCCGTTCAGCAGTAATTTGCACAGTCGGTTCCGTGGTAAACCGAAAGGGAGGCTCAAAAAATCCCGCCAAATCCAATAGGGGGGATAACACAATTAATTTAATCGTTTCTTCCCCCAGTTGACCATCAGAGAGTTGGTAAAAGTATTTTTGCTGAATTTTATCAAGGGTTTGTTGCTCAGAGTCAGTCAGACTATTATCCAGGTTTAACCACTCTGGGAAAAATTGGTCATCGGTACTACGCTGGAGATTAAATTGGGTTTGCAGTTGTCTGAAGGTTTTTACAGTCCGCTCTATGGGTAAAGTTTGGGTCATAATTGAAGGGTTAGAGCAATAATTAAGGGGGTGAATATCAAGCCCTGTTTTATTTTAGCATTGGGTTAGCGACCTAATGGGGCGAGAGCGGGTTGGGTTAACGGCTCAATGGAGAGCGATCGCATCACCGCTTCAATTTTGTTGTTGCCACCAATCTCAAAAAACAAATGAATCCAGTCGGAAGCGGGAAGCGAGAGGCTTTCCAACCAAGGAGAAGGCGTAACTTGACCCCATCCCACAATTGTACCCAAGGTTTGAAGAGATTGAGTCTCTGTTTCTAGGTTGGGGTTGATTTGGACATCCAGCCGAATGCAAGAACCGAGAATCAGTTTGAGGGGTTGGTCAACTGATGCCACTTCAGAAGCAGAACCCCTGCCATTGAGTTCCCAGTAGTAGTTCAGATTCAGGACATAATCGTAGGGAAACTGCCAACCCATTGACAGTAATTCAGATTCAGTAAAGTCGTATTGTTGCCAAACTTCTTCAAATTGCATAAAATTTTAGTAATTAAGATGATTAATAGAATTAAGGAAGCAGGGGAAAATGGGTTTCTCCTCTAGTTCCCGGTTTACCGAATGCGTTCAAAGGTTGCTCGCCTGGTGCGCCCCCTCCTGGCCCATTGTAAACTCTGGCATAACAGGAACCATCGGGTTTACTCATAATTCTAACGCTGCATTGATATCCAGGACTTGTCCAGATGTTTCCCTGACCACTTTTAGAACCCCCTTGGGCTAGAGTTGATGTCCAACCGGAAGCAGTCAGAGCGATTTCTAAGGTAGTTTTATCAATACCTTTGACCAGTAGATTGAGGACATCTATGGCAGTTAAGATGTTACCTGATGGCATAATTTAAAGGAGTCTTGTGGCATGAGAGGGGAGAAGGATTGGCTAAATCAGCGGCAAGCAGCGTTACATTTGCTGGAGGACGGAGAAAAGCGCTATCAGAAAACGTTAGCGCAATTGCAGGAAAAAATTACAGCAGGCATCGACTCCCTGGATCGAGGTAAAGGGATTGATGGGGAAACGGCACTTCAGAAGCTGCGGGAAAAGATAATCAGTCGGTCTCAAGAGCAATGAGTATTAATCCCTAATCCAGTTGTAAAAAGTCCATTTTCTCTATTTTCTCTTTTAGCCCGCGCAGGCGGGCTTCGTCCGTGTAGCTCCACCCTTCAGGGTGTGAGTTCAGCGGAACTGAATCTCTACACCCCTCTTCCTGCAAGCAATGTAGCGGTTGCATTGGCGGATTGAAGCGAGAGAAAGACCATAGATGGATCCTTAAAGTTTAAAAAACTTAACGAAAATTCTCATCGATTCAGTCTAACCTAACCCTTTAGAGGTTATTTTTTATGGCCTCTTGCGAAGGCGATAGGCCCGCTGTTTTATTAAAGTTGGAAAGTTAAGGAAGCGAATGAGTAGCAATTTAGCAACAAAACTGCGTGAAGGCACGAAAAAGTCTCACAGCATGGCAGAAAATGTGGGTTTTGTCAAGTGCTTTTTAAAAGGAACCGTTGAGAAAAACTCTTATCGGACTCTGGTGCGGAATCTCTATTTCGTCTATTCGGCGATGGAAGAGGAAATGGAACGGCATCGCAATCACCCGATTCTGTCTCAGATTTACTTTCCTGAACTGAACCGCAAAGCGAGTTTAGAGCAAGATTTAACCTTCTACTATGGCAGCAACTGGCGGGAGCAGGTGGCTCCTTCTGAGGCGGCTCAAGCCTATATTCAGCGGATCCGGGAAGTGTCGGAAACAGCACCGGAATTGTTGGTGGCTCATTCCTACACCCGTTATTTGGGCGATTTGTCTGGGGGTCAAATCCTCAAGGGAATTGCTCAACGGGCGATGAATTTAGAGGGCGATGGCACCGCTTTCTATGAGTTTGAGCAGATTTCTGATGAGAAGGCGTTCAAAACTCAGTATCGTGAAGCGATGAATAATTTGCCGATTGATGATGCGGATGCCGATCGCATTGTGGATGAAGCCAATCATGCATTCGGGTTGAACATGAATATGTTTAAGGAACTTGAAGGCAGCTTGATTAAGGCGATCGGTCAAATGGTGTTTAATGCCTTGACTCGTCGTCGCAATCGTAACAACGCGGAACTGGCAACGGCTGAATAATCTCTCAAGAGTGAACGGAGCGATCGCCTATTGGCGCTAGGCAGTAGGGTCGAGTGTCAATGGGCGATCGCTCCGGTTTAGGGCCAGTTAAGACCCCCCACAACCAGACTTCAGGGCGATCGCCGCTTCACTCTCGCCCAATTCCTCCAGAATTTGTCCTAATTTGTCCCGAAGTAGGCGCAATTGAGTGCTGTCAACCTTGCCCGTTTCTAACAGTTTGAGAGCGGTTCCATAGGCGCGACTCGCTTCTAGGAGTTTCCCCGCATCCTGGAAAGTATCCCCTAAAATTTCATAGGTTTGGGTGAGCGTCGGATTGAGTTTGAGGGATTGTTGACAGAGGGTCAGCGCCCGGTGTAATTGTCCTTGGTGATAGGCAAGTTCGGCTTGTTGGGTAAGGGTTTCAGCCGTTGGCGCAACCGAGGGACTGTTCAATCCACAGAGGTGACTCAACCACTCAATCCAGGCAGTGGCGCGCACCTCCCAAGTGCAGGAATGATGGATATAGTCCACCTGTTTTTGGAGTAGGGATTCGGCATTGCTATCTTGTAACTCTGCGATCGCCTGCACCGTTGTCTCAACAAAGCGACTTGCATAATTTTGCCAATCGGTTCTTAACGAAAATTGCCAATCTCTAACAGAAGAAAATCCCTGAACATCTTCAACCGAAACTAAGGGACAAAAACCTGCTGCGGTTTCCGTCAGTGCCGCTAAATTACTTGTAATCACCCGACATCCGCTTGCCATTGCTTCCATCACCGCAATACAAGAGGTTTCTTTAAAGGTATTGGGATAGGTTAACAGAGAAACAGAACGCAATTGTTGAGCGAGTTCCGGTTGAGAAACTGACCCCAAATATTCTACTCCTTCCATGTCCCGACAGCGCTGATAGAGAGAACCATAGACGGATTCATCGATATCTTCCCGCAGTTGATAGACTTTTTTGCTAGAGAAAACTTTGAGAAGGGTTCCGGGGACTGCTTGACGAATTTTGGGGAAAATTGATAAGAGTAAATCTAATCCTCGGAAGGGAGTGCTGGTGTAGGCGAGAATGGGGGGATGAGATTTGTGGGAGAGGATAGAAGTATTGGGGGGAAAGAGGTTTTGAAAGGCGGGAGCAATGGCATTTCTGAGAATTGCACTGCGGGTGGAATTAATGTTAAAAGTTACTTCAAATTGATGTCGCTGCCACTCACTGACAAAGGCAAATCCATCATAAACATCGCGTTCCCCAGGATTTTCTAACGGCTGCATTGCGTTGAGAGTGGGAATCTGTTGAGTCCACAAAATTAGTCGAATTTTATCCCCGAAGAATTGCCGGAGTGGGATACCCTTGCCTGCCACATTTAAGATAATTGCCACATCCAGCGATCGGCGCAATGTTTCCGGCATTTGATTTAAGGGAAAAGCCAAACAGTTTACACCCCGTGAAATCCCTGGGTTAGACGTTTGATTAAATACAAACACATCATGACCCTGTTGCGCCAATTGTTCCGCTAAATAACATAAAGCAGATTGGGAACCTCCCATCGGCATCTGGTATGCGCTTTCTACCCGATAATCCCAATCAGAAGGGTCTATAAATGCAATTTTCATATCAACTTTACAGCGGTAGAAACGATTGTAAACAGGTGCGGAACCCCGGGGTGATCTGCTCTGCCATGCCATAGACATCGACACCCATTGATAATATCACCCAGGGCGGGATCAGTCATCCGGACGGGAAAAAATGCGCGATGGGGACAGGAACAGGGTAAATTTGACAGTGGAGTTTATTTTAACTGTCGTTCTGTCCCAGAGGGGACAAACATAGGAGTGGATCTGATGAGTACAGCAAATGCCATGAAACGCGAAGTCGGCAAGGCAGCCGCGCAACGGGTAAAATCTGGTTCCATCGTGGGATTAGGGACGGGTTCTACCACGGCTTATACCATTGAGTTCCTCGGGGAACGGCTGAAAAATGGGGATTTAAAAGATATTAAAGGAATTCCGACTTCGTTTCAGGCATCAGTGCTGGCGAAACAGTTTGGGATTCCTTTAACGACTTTGGATGAAGTCGATCGCATTGATATTGCCATTGATGGTGCCGATGAAGTTGACCCTCAGAAAAACTTGATTAAAGGCGGCGGTGCGGCACATACTCGCGAGAAAATTGTGGATTCTCTTGCGGATATATTTATTGTGGTCGTTGATAGTTCTAAATTGGTGGATAAATTGGGGTCTACCTTTTTGTTACCTGTCGAAGTATTGCCGATGGCAATGACGCCGGTGATGGCGGCAATTAAAAAGTTAGGTGGAGCCCCGGAATTGCGGATGGGGGTGAAGAAAGCTGGACCCGTGATTACGGACCAAGGGAATTTGGTGATTGATGTCAAATTTGATAGCATTGACAATCCAGCGGAATTAGAAAAGACTCTGAACAATATTCCCGGGGTGTTGGAAAATGGGTTATTTGTTGGGGTTGCCGATGTGGTGTTAGTGGGTGAAGTGGTCGATGGCAAAACCGTGATTCGGGAACTGTAAACGGGGCGATCGCCTATCCTGGTTCAAGCATTTTACAGCCATTGAATCATTCACAACCCCGGAGTGGGAGCATCTCGCTCCCTTGCTATAATCTTGCTATAATAGGGAGCGAGATGCTCCCACTTCCAATCTGGGCTTTGATGACGACTTGCGATGAAATGCCATCTAAATTATTAAATTACACCTCAAATTTATGATCATGCAATACCGACGCTTTGGACGAACTGAATTGCAAATGCCGGTATTTTCTTGCGGCGGCATGAGATATCAGTACAAGTGGCAGGATGTACCCCAATCCACGATTCCGGCGAATAATCAAGAGAATGTAGAAGCGATTATTCGGCGTTCCCTAGCAGTGGGAATTAATCATATTGAAACCGCTAGGGGATACGGCACTTCGGAAATCCAATTGGGCGAAATTCTCCCGAAATTACCCCGAGAGAAACTCATCGTGCAAACCAAAGTTAGTCCTACGGAAAACCCGGATGAATTTCGAGCAACTTTGGAACAATCCCTATCTAATTTAAAGTTAGAGTATGTGGATTTATTGGGAATTCATGGGATTAATACTCCCGAATTGTTCGACTACAGCATTCGTCCTGGGGGATGTTTGGATGTGGTTAAAGAGTTTCAAGCGCAAGGTAGAGTTCGGTTTGTTGGGTTTTCGACTCATGCGCCAACGGAAGTGATTATCAAGGCGATAGAAACCGATCGGTTTGATTATGTCAACCTGCATTGGTACTATATTAATCAGGGAAATTGGCCTGCCATTGAAGCCGCAACCCAAAAAGATATGGGGGTTTTTATTATTAGTCCTTCTAATAAAGGGGGAAATCTTTACAGTCCTCCGGAAAGATTAGTGGAACTCTGCCAACCCCTGAGTCCAATTGTATTTAATGACTTATTTTGCTTGTCTCATCCTCAAGTTCATACCTTGAGTATTGGTGCATCCAGACCCACGGATTTTGAGGAACATTTGAAAACTTTAGAGCTTTTAGAAGATGCTGAGGAACTGTTACCGCCGATTATTGAGCGGTTGGAACAGGCGGCGATCGCCCGATTTGGGGAAGATTGGTTCCGAAGCTGGCATATTGGCTTACCCACCCCAGAAGAAACCCCCAATTCGATTAACATTTACCTGATTTTATGGCTAAGAAACCTGGCGATCGCCTACGATATGGTTGAGTATGCCAAAATGCGCTATAACTTGCTCGGAAATGCTAACCATTGGTTCCCAGGGGAAAAAGCCGAAGCCATCGAAACTTTAGATTTTAGTCAATGTCTAGCGAAGAGTCCTCATGCGGATAAAATCCCTGGACTTTTAGCTGATGCTCATCAGTTACTCGCTGGGGAAAGTGTGAAACGACTGTCCCAACAATAAGAGGTTGAAATCATGACAGAAAGCCGGATATGTTTTGTCGGTGACTCCTTTGTAAATGGAACCGGAGACCCTGAATACTTAGGCTGGACCGGCAGAATTGTCGCGGCAGCTTGTCAAGGGGGAGAAGAAATTACCGCTTATAATCTCGGGGTCCGACGGGATACCTCTGCGGATATTTTAAAGCGGTGGCTGCCGGAAGTTTCCCATCGTTTACCTCCCGATTGTAACGGAAAAGTCCTATTTTCTTTCGGTGCAAACGATATTACCCTCGAAAAAGGAAAAACTCGCATAGACTTTCCGGACTCCCTGAACAATGCATGGCAGATCCTTGAACAGGCGAAATTGTTGTTTCCGGTGTTAATGGTGAGTTCTCCTCCCCTTGGCGACGGCGAAGACAACTTGAGACTGGCTGCTCTATCCAATCAATTTGAGCAAATTTGCTGCAATCTGTCCATTCCCTATTTAGATGTTTTTACCCCCCTTCAAAACTCCCCAATTTGGATGAGTGAAGTGGCGGCTAATGATGGAGCACATCCTCAATCCGCAGGATATGGAGAATTGGCCAAATTGGTAAAAAATTGGTTAGGCTGGAGATCTTGGATAAACTCAAAGAAGACATGAAAAAAATCAACCTTTCCATCCCCCAACCCAAAACCAAACTTTCTCTAACCTTTTTAAGTCTTCTACTCCTCTTTTCTGGACTGAATAGCTGCACAATTTGGGAGAATAACGCCCCACCTACCATCCCCGAAGCAGAAAGAGATTTGCCGGAACAGCGATTTTTAGAATTTCCAGGATGGCTAGGATTTGGCACCAAAGTTCAACAAGATGGCGTCACTAAGTTTCCCTTTTCTCCCACCAGTGGAGAGGCACAAATTGCCATGTTTTCTGAACAATGGTCGTTAGTTGATCCCGGGACTCCGTTGGTGGCGATCGCACCGGGAATTCGCGAAGAAGTGACCTTGCGGCGCTGGCAAAATGAACCCTACGGTTGTAACGACAGTCCCACCCCAATGGCAACCTTTAATGCATCTCAAACCTTCCCAGAAGGAGCAGTTTGGGTGTTGCCACCCTCTCAAGGAGATGCTGCCACTGCTTTACCTGTAGAAACCCTCCCCATCGATCGCATACCCGAGGGAGTCCTGCGTAGAGATCCGCCAGACCCCAAGCAAATCCGCGCCTGGGAAGCGGGAGAAACCCTTATTGTCTTGGAACAAACCAGCGAGAATACCGCCTTGTTAACGGTTGCTGACAATGCCGGAACCAATCTCTATACCAATCCGGTGGAAATTTTGTCCATGCCAGGTTCTTACGAGGAACCGATTGATTTTTCTCGACCCTTTCAACCGGGAATTCCTCAACCCATTGGTGCGTTCCAATTCCAAAATAATCCCGTTCCTCTGTTGGTGTTTTGGCGTCCCAGTTTTGAGGGTCACAGCTTTGAGGCGGTGGTTCCCAGAGGCGATCGCCTAGAGTCGATTGATGTCGGTTCCGTCTACTATTGCGCTTTTTAGACGAACCGGCAGCAGCAGGTTTAACCCTCCTCAAGACATTGGGGAGGGCTTTTTCATCTTTACCCAGTCTTGCCAACCTCGTCCCTGGGTTGGGTTCACCGTACCCCTCCTTCCCCCCCTAGGGGATGTTACCCTAGAGGGAATCGGAAACATGAACCCGATCGCAGAACCCTAACTCGAATATTGAGGAGTCAAACGTGGTTGCAAGTCCCGAACAACAACAAATCACAAACGAAGTCAGCAGTGGCAGTGAGTCGCAAGGCGATCGCGTCGCTGTCTTACTCATGGGGTATGGCGAAGTCGAAAGTTATGACGACTTTGCCAACTACAATGAACAAGCGCTGAATCTACTCACAGCGAAGTTCGCACCTGTTCCAAGCTGGATATACCCCCCCCTGGCAAAATTACTCGCCATTTTTGATTTCCATGAGTGGAGTCATCAACATGGCAAATTCATCTCCCCTCACAATGCCATTTTTGAGAAACAGCGTGAGGGAATTGAGCATGAATTACAACACCAGTGGGGCGATCGCATTAAAGTCTTCAAAGCCTTTAACTTCTGTGCACCGCACCTCCCGGAGCAAGTTCTCACCCAAATTAAAGCCGAAGGATTTGATAAACTGCTGATTTATCCCCTCTTAGTGGTGGATTCTATCTTTACCAGTGGGATTGCCGTAGAACAAGTCAATTTAGCCCTCGAAAAGCTCAGTGAGGGTGAGAGCGAACAGTGGGTTAAGGATATGCGATATATCCCTTCTTTTTATAACCAACCCGCCTATATCAATTTAATGGCACAAATGGTCGAACAAACCATTGCGGCTGAACTCACCGGGGAACATTTTGCCTCACAAATCGGGATTGTGTTAATGAATCACGGTTGTCCTCACAAGGCAAAAGGCTTTACTTCCGGCATTACGGAAAGTCAAGCCCTCTATGATGCCGTGCGGGATAAGCTGATTGAGCGCTATCCTCTGATCTCCGTGGGTTGGTTGAATCACCAAACTCCGTTGATTGAATGGACTCAACCGAATGCCACCCTTGCTGCCGAGAACTTGATCCAACTCGGCGCTAAAGCGGTGGTGTTTATGCCGATCGGGTTTGCGACGGAAAATCATGAAACCCTGCTAGATGTGCATCATATTATTCATGATTTAGAAAAACGCCACTCCGATGTGAGTTATATTCAGATGCCCTGTGTGAACGAACAGCCAGAGTTTTTGAAAATGGTGGCAGAATGGGCGAACCCCTTGATTGAAGAGTTACTCAGCGATCGCGCTGCTGTCGCCGGAGCCCCCTTAGTTTCGGCTCCTCACAGCCATCACCATCACCACCATCACTAAAAATCTATCTGAGGGTAGAGAGGGGATCGCACATTTGTTGAGATCCCTCTGGAGAGTGAAATCACTGGATAATCAAGGGACCCGTTTTCCAGAGGAAGACGGGTTTCATCCGGTGAAGTTAACAAACAGATATCAGTTTCTGTGGTAAACTGGTCGAACATCCCCGGATGAAACAATTCATTACAACCGATAGTCATACTGAGACAATCGGACTGGGGGCTTGGGATGAACCTCCAGAGAAGCCCTTGAGTAGAGGGCTGATTCAGGAAAATGCTGTCATCGATGGGATGTTAAATTAGAAAACTGACACAATTGAGTAAAATTGAGTTGTTTGTAGGGGCTTTCTCTCGGGAGAAAGCCCCTTCCCATCCTCTACTGCGTACATTTTGTTATGGTGAGGGAGAGTCAAAAGACCTTGAAAGTCAGAAATTGGATAAAAATGGAGCATCTGGAAAATAATAATCCATCCATTTTTTTGCCCGTCAGTCCTGGTAATCGCCTACGGGGATCACAAGTATGATAGGCGCTCTAGCGATCCCCAAAACTGGGAAACCGCCAGCGATGCGATCGCCATCAAAATCTCCGGTGATAACGATCGCACAACCGAACGCGATCGGATCACCCAAATTGGTGGAGAATTCGTTGAGCATGAACGTCAGTATTCCTCACGGTGTTGAGGAGGAGTCATTTATGGATTATACGTGGAAACCTTTTCTCTGGTTAGCAGGCACCATCGCCCTGCAAGTGGTCACCTTGAGCGTTGCCGCCCTCATGTTAGTGGCAATTTCATCCCATTAAACTCGATTGCGATCGCACATTTTCCCAGTCTCCCCACTGCCAACTTCCCTTGGCACTCATGGCATCTCGGCGATCTACTCATCACAGCATTTCCCAAAGCTAAATAGGACCAAATGCCATCCCCCGTCTGCACCGGACGCCTCTCACTCGACGCCAACTCAATCGTCGGTGAAAGAGCGTGAGGGTCAACAGACGCCGGATCCCTTGATTCGGTAGGCATTAAACCCTCCCCTTGGAAATATCGTCCAGGGGGAGGGTTTTAATTGAAAGAGTAACACCGGATCAAGGCAGGGCGACCGGACAAACGTTAAACTAGAAACGGGACCTAATTTCGAGGGATCAATCGCCGAGGGTTCATCTTTGGGACCTCAGCATAGACAACTTCAAACAGGCAACAGGTGAAGCGATTGAATATGAAAGGTTTTTTGAAACAGTGGATCGAGGGACAACGGGGAGTCAATCAACCGAGTTCACTCAACCGTCAGAGCATGACCAAACAAGGCAACCGTGCCAACAGTACAGGGCCTGTCGCTAAAAAAACATCTCTCCCGGCCAAACTAGCCAGTACCCTAGGGGCAATGCTGGCATCGGGAATACTGACTCAAGGGGTGCTGCTGACCACTCCGGCGATCGCCCAAACCGAAGCCGCAGCCCTAAGTTATAGCGAATTATTGCGGAAAATTGATGCCGGAGAAGTCCAACGAGTGGCAGTGGATCCGGCCCAATCGGTTGCCCGAGTTAAATTACTACAAAGCGATCAGGAATATACCGTCCCCCTATTTGATCGCCACCCTGAATTATTTGAAAGAATTAGAGAACAAAACCGGGAAGCAGAGACCATCGAACTGGACGTTCAGCCCACCTCTGACCCCTCTGCTGCCTTTGGCATGGCTGCCAATCTCCTCTTAATTCTCCTCTTAATTGGAGGATTGATGATGATTGTCAAGCGATCGGCGCAAGCGGGAAACCAAGCCATGAGTTTTGGCAAATCCAAAGCTCGATTTCAAATGGAAGCCAAAACCGGCGTCATGTTTGATGACGTTGCTGGAATTCAGGAAGCTAAAGAAGAACTCCAAGAAGTGGTCACCTTCCTGAAAAAACCCGAACGATTTACAGCGATCGGGGCCAAAATTCCCAAAGGCGTCCTGTTAATTGGACCCCCCGGAACCGGCAAAACCTTACTGGCCAAGGCGATCGCCGGAGAAGCAGGCGTCCCCTTCTTCAGCATCTCCGGGTCAGAATTCGTGGAAATGTTTGTCGGCGTCGGGGCCTCCCGCGTCCGGGACCTGTTCAAAAAAGCCAAAGAAAACTCCCCCTGCATCGTCTTCATCGATGAAATTGATGCCGTGGGTCGTCAGCGTGGTGCAGGCATCGGCGGTGGCAACGATGAGCGAGAACAAACCCTCAACCAACTCCTCACCGAGATGGATGGATTTGAGGGCAACTCCGGAATTATTATTATTGCTGCCACCAACCGACCCGACGTCCTAGACCAAGCCTTACTCCGTCCCGGACGATTTGACCGGCAGGTGATGGTCGATTTGCCCAGTTATAATGGCCGCTTGGGGATTTTACAAGTCCATGCGCGGAATAAGAAACTCGACCCCAACGTTTCCATCGAGGCGATCGCCCGTCGCACCCCTGGATTTTCCGGTGCCGACTTAGCCAACCTGCTCAACGAAGCTGCCATCCTCACCGCAAGGCGACGGAAAGAAGAAATTGGCCCCCTAGAAATCGACGATGCCATCGATCGCATCACCATCGGACTGCAACTGACCCCCCTGCTCGATAGCAAGAAAAAGCGCCTGATTGCCTATCACGAAGTCGGTCACGCCCTGCTGATGACCCTTTTGGAAAATTCCGACCCCTTAAACAAAGTCACCATCATTCCTCGTTCTGGCGGCATTGGCGGCTTCGCTCAACAAAGTTTCAACGAAGAAATGATTGATAGTGGTCTCTACACCCGAGCTTGGTTAATAGACCGAATTACCATTACCCTAGGGGGGAGGGCCGCCGAACAGGAAGTGTTTGGGGATACAGAAATCACCATTGGAGCCAGTAACGATATCCGCGTGGTTGCCGATTTAGCCCGAGAAATGGTCACCCGCTACGGAATGTCTGCCTTGGGTCCCCTCGCCCTAGAAACTCAGAACGCCGAAGTCTTTTTAGGTCGGGACCTCGGCAGCAAAACGGACTATTCCGAAGAAGTTGCCTCTAAAGTGGACCGGCAGGTGCGAGAAATCGCCTTTGACTGCTATGAAAAAGCCCGAGTCATCCTCCGTCAGCATCGGCAACTGCTCGATCGCCTCGTGGATATGCTGTTAGAGCAAGAAACCATCGAAGGGGAAGACTTCCGCCAACTCGTCAGCCAATCTGTTGACCTCCCGGAAAAACAGCTTGTCAGCAAAGGTTAACCGTAAAAAAAATAGCCCGCCTAGGCGGGCTTGATTCAATTAGCTTCCACCCTCAACCGGGGGGGAGCTTTTTTTTAAGGTTGCATTGAAATACGCCGAGATGAGCCATACATGGCCCGCAAAATTAATGCCGGGTCATACCACTCATCGGCATATCTCAGACCCCAATGGAGATGAGGACCCGTACTGCGTCCTGACATCCCCACTCGACCGATGCGGACCCCAGCGGGAACCTGTTGACCGTCAAAAATTTGTAAGCCCCCGGTGCGATCGATCAGGTAACGACGCCCCCCGGAACGCTCAACAGCACCTTGCATATGGCAATAGATATGTTCCCAGTCTCCGGATTGGATCACCAACCCAATGCCACAGCGATCGTCATCAATCACCTGAGACACGGTTCCCGCCCACCAATTGCGGACATAACTTCCCATCGGTGCCGCAATATCTAAACCCGAGTGAAATTCACTGCTATAACCGCCAGTCGGGGACTGACGATAGCCAAACGGCGAGGTATAAGCCTGAAAATTTTCCACAGGAAAGGAAGCCCCTTGCCAATAATTCGCCGTTGCCGTCTGTGGCACTCCCGGTCCCTGAGATTGAGCGATCTGGGGTTGCAACCCTAGAACCAGCATCACCACTAAACCTAGCCCGACAAATAACAGCCGTCGTAAAGTACGGGTTAAGTTTTTGTGCATCCATCCGGGGATAGCATTTTGCATCATCACTTCAATTCCTCAACCGCAGATTAACATTATGAATCCGTTCAAACCCGTTTCAGCATCAAACAGATAAATCTCGTCTCAAGAGGGCCAGGAAATCAAATGCGCCCCCATTTTGAGGGTGGATTGATCCACCACGTCGAGGTAATGGTTTCCCTTGAGAACCCCTTGCCTTCCATCAAATCCTGCACCCCAGTCATTCAGCAGGCCCTACCCCAACGCGGGTAGAAAAATTATTTTCTCGACGTGGATTTTACCCTAAGTTGTACCCTTGTCACTCATTCACGCACCGAATCCATAAATCGGTTTAATTTTGGGGCTGCCCTGAATCAATCTCATCTCAGTCAGAGGACACCGGATCCTAAATTCTTAACTTTTGTTAAAATCGCTGAAAAGATAAATTCATGACCCCAGTGCCTCAACTATGTTAACTGAAATTTTTCCCTTTCAATTTGCCATAGATACCACCGCCTTAGCGGGAGCCTCATTATGGGCCCTGGCCCTATATCTGGGGCTTTCCAGCCTCAGTGAATGGGTGACGGAACAACTCAATCGCTGGTTTAACTTTGCCGATCGCGCCCTCTACACCTCAGAAAAAGAGTTTGAGCGCTCAAAACGGGCTAGAGAGTCCCAAAATGCCCTCTATGCCTCGGTGTTGAGTATTGTCCCCTTTCTAGCGATGGGGGGAGTTTGTAATTGGGGTGTGCAATTTACCCTAGGAAGTAGTTGGGCGATTTCTGTGGGGATTATTGCCTGTATTATTTGTGGCGTCTATGAATTGGGGCGTCGAGATGGGATGTCATAATTGGGGGCGATCGTCTTTGGTGTTTCATCATCCGGTTCTCGTCAGCAGTCTCAGAATTAATGCTCCCTAAGTTTTGCCTGGAAAGTTTTGCCTGGAATGGGGCGATCGGCATGACTAACATTAAATCGATAAACCTCCATAATTGACCGCTGACAGCTAACTCCCTGCCTTAGCGGTCATTCCCCTTTGGGCGATCGCACGGATGTCGTCCATCTTTGTCAGCAGGAAATTGTACTAAAATCAAACAATGATTTCAAGGTAATTTTATGTCAAATTCTGAATTATTGGCGCAACTGCAACAATTATCTCATGCTGAAAAGTTCCAAATTATCCAGGTTTTAACGGCTGAGTTGGCGCAAGAAGGCGGGAGTCGCCACTCAGGGAGGGGTTGAGGGACAACTACCGCAATGGGGGGATAGTTAAACCGGGCGAGTTGCTTTAGGACGGCCATATCAACATCTTGAGGGGATGTGGTGCTATAATTTTGTCAAACCCTAACTTGCCAATTGACAAAAAAGCTATGGCTAGTATTATTCTTCAAGTTGATGAAGAGATTAAGGCGGCATTTGAACAGGCTAACCCTGAAATCCAGAAACAGTTAAGTCAGGTTGTTCAGTTATTTTTACGCGGAAATTTATATGACAAGCGTTTAACTGAGGTGATGGCAGAAATTTCAGACAAAGCACAACAACGAGGCTTAACGCCAGAAATTTTACAAAATATTTTAGCCGATGACAATGACCAATAGATTTGTCATTGATACGAATGTTATTATTAGTGCCTTGCTGTTTAAATCATCAGTCCCCTTTCGAGCGTTAGAGTTAGCGGAAGAACAAGGAATAATTTTATACTCTGAAGCAACTTTAAGTGAATTAGGGCAAGTTCTGAATCGTCCCAAGTTTGACAAATACCTTTCTCAAGAAGAAAGACAAGTGTTTTTAATTAAATTCATCAATTCATGCCAATGGGTCAAGATTACAGAGGCAATCACAATTTGTAGGGATAAAAAAGACAATAAATTTTTAGAATTAGCTGTTAGTGGAAATGCTAATATCATGATTACGGGAGATTTGGATTTATTGGTGTTAAATCCTTTTCAATCCATAGAAATTCTGACTCCAGATAGGTTTGTTGAGAAATTTACTGAATAAACTCCAACTCAACCTAAGACATTTCCAGAACTTGTTGCAGAGGAGCGGATAGTTCAATGGGCATAAAATAGGAATTAGGATAGAGGTAATCTTCCCCTGATTCATCAATTATCCGCAGCATTTGATGACTATTTGCTTTTGAGTCGGGTAAGACTTGATAAATCTTGCGAACTTCTAGGGAAGCTGCATAGTCTGTATTTTTAATACAAACAACAAAGTTCATGGCTTTTCCTCTCATGGATAAAGCGGCGGCAGTTCAACATCAAACAAAAATTACTTGATTGGCGAAATCTTCATAATTCTCCAATTTTGGCGTAAACCTCTCACTCTTCTATCGCATAACCAATCGAAACTTTAGGACTTAAAAAGAAAATCCCTGTAAACGTTTCACCTTGAGAAACACAATTTTTAGCTAAAACTAAAAAATCGTGATCCGTGGTTACAAGAGGACGCTTGAGTTGCACAGAACGACTCAAAATTATTTCATCAATAGCACTACTATTATTGTCTTCTTGAGCGGGCATAACCTCAACCACTCTCAGTTATAAACCAATTTTAATCGCTCGATGGACTGGAGCATCGAAATAGTAAGAGATTGCCATTTTCATCCTTGCTGCTGCTGCCGTTTTTGCTGAAGCCTTTGTTTAAAATCGGCAGTATGATGACCGACTCCCATTGTAATTAAATCAGCTTGCAGGTTCTGGATTTCTTCCTGTTCTTGAGCAATTTGAGCATCAATCTGGGGTTGATAGGTGTAGTAATAACTGAGGGCATAATAAATGGCAGCTAGGGAAATTTCTGGGTGTTGAAAGTGCAGTTCTTCTGGACTCCAGCCGTGGGCGTGTTTTTCTTGAATCAGTTGGGCAATTGAAACGCGACTATTGGCAATGGTTGCCTGATTTTGAGCATCAATGTCTAGGTATTGCCAAGTTACCGGAGTATCGGTGATGAATGTCATATTGAGGATGGGGATATGGGTTGATACTAGGGGGTTACGACTATTATAGCCAAGTTGCCAGAAACCGGGTTTCTATTACTATCTTTGTTAGGATACAGAAAGCCTGACAGAAACCCGGTTTCTTATAGTCAGTTTTAGTCTTTCTGGATTTCTAGGTTGGCGAAGTGTTCTTGCACGAGGCGATGGATAAAGCGGTAGCGGTTCCCGACTCGTTGCAGGATGAGGCGTTCTGTACAGTAGTCGAGGAAGCGGGTAATATTCCAGGGCATTTCGATCTGTTAGCCACAGAGTTAGGCGTAGTGAAAAATATTGGATGTACGGAAAGCAATTAAATAGACTAAATGATAAACCTACCAATACACCATTTCCTATTGCAAAATGAGTTCCAACCGCCAAACTAGCAAGAGTTCCTGACAAAAAACCTATTAAAAACAAAGTTACAGTGCCAATACAAAAGTTTCTCAAACAAGAACTCAGAAAGTTTTGATGTAGCCAATACATTTCTGGGAAAGAGTACACATTCGATATAGTATCGTGAATAACAAATATTATAAAAATAACAACAAAACAATAATAAAAATAAATCATCTCAACGGCTAAATGAGACACAAGTAAAGTCAATAGGGCCTCCCAATGAACTTATCAAGGTTATTGCTCGATAAACATGAAAAATTATTGCTTTATAAAAAACATCTTCAGGAACTATTAAAAAAACAATGTACTCACGACAGAGTATGCTAAAAGAAATCGTGATTCCTAGTGCTGAGAATACTGATTGTATAGCTGGGTTTCGAGCTAAAAATGATGTTAATAAATATACTGAGTATTCACTGTTTTGAACATTCACTAAAATACTAATTATAATAATAGGCATCATAATTATTCCAATCCATATCAAAACATAAAAACAAGGAGTGAACACCTTGTCGTGTATTTTTTCTATTTTTTCATTTGAAAGAAATAATTTTAGAGGCAATATTAAAATTCTAATCAGGAAAGATACTAAAAACAGCAACAAAAAAATAGATATAAGCCAAGTGAAAATTACACTCCAAGGAAGAGACAATAAAATCAAAAAATTGTCTATCATTAAAGCATCATTTTGCAGTGGTCGTAAAACAAATAAGTGAATTACTGAAAAACATAGCAAGAATAGAAAAAAACCTGAAATCAATCTATATAAATTCGCTTTTTTTGCTAAAATTAATGGCTGTATTCTTAATACATATAATTCTTGCTTGTGATGCAAACTTGTTCTCAAGTTTATCCGTTTTTAAATACTGAGCAATTCTTTTTAGTTGACATTGAATTATTGAAGACTGGCTTTTATTTTTATCCGTAAATTCCGGCTTCTGATCTAAAGCAATAACTCGATAAACACCAAGCAAATAATCAATAGCCCTCTCTTCCGTATTACAATTCCGCCACTCCTCAACATCAATCTGCTGATAAGCAATACTCGTAATCGCCAAAAACAACGGTTGCCGAATAAAATCAACAATCTTCTCCGACTCCTTAATACTCTCCCAAAACTCCCCTAGATTGACCGAGGCAAAATAATCCTGCATTTGCTCATTCGTCAAATCCTCCAAACAAATCGCCCCATTTAACTGCAACATCTCCTCATAGTCTTCATATTCCTCCTTGCGACTACATACCACCAAATGCAACGGCGAAAACTCACCGCCTAAAAACTGATTAATTGCTCGGACACATTTCCCCTGACGTTCCGCTTGCAATTCATCCAACCCATCCAACAACAGCACTAACTCCTTCTCCCGAAGCCACTGTTCCCCGATGTCCTGACTCACCCCCTTACTGATAAGCTGAGATAGAACCCACTCCTTAATCGAAGGGTCATATTTTTCCCCCTCTCCAAAGGATAAAAACTTCCGTTTTGTCACCTCCTGCCAACTCGAAAGCTCCAAAATCACCGGAATGGGGGCATCGCTATCCCTTTCTGCCCGCTCAATCAAGGCTTCCGCTAACTCTAATAAGGTCGTGGTTTTGCCGCCCCCCGGTTTGCCCAAAATCAGGAACTTGCCGGAAATTGTGGGATTATCAAACACATCCAGAATCGTCGTCTGGGGGGGTAACTGAACGCTGCGCTGTTCCCCCACCTTCACGGACATATCCCAAGGACGTTGCACCTGCTGGGGTTGCTGTTCTTTGCCCAAATTCACGAACGCCGCCCGGTGGATAGACTGGGTTAAACGGCTTTCTACCTCGGTTCGCATCTGAGTCAAGATATTTTGACGATTGCGATACTCCTGTTTAGATAACTGTCGCCCCCCCGGTTGATTGTGCAGCGCCTCCAACCCCTGCCGCACCTCTTGACGAAATTCCGTCACTTCTTGGCGCAACTCCACTAGGCGTTCCTCTAGGGTTTGTAACAATTCGGCGATAGTGGTTTCCATCACCCCCAACCGTTGACAGACTTCCGCAAAACCCGACTCAATACCACGGGAAACCTCCCGAAAAAACGCCTGCTGCTGGGTGACACTTCCCCGTAACTGGGTTTCCAATTCCTGAAACTGTTGCAGGATTTGGCTGAATTCCCCAACATTGACCCCCCCTGGACTGGCTTGCAGTTGCCTCAGTTGTGCCTGCATTCCCGTGAGTAACTGCAAGGTTAACCCCGCAAAGGCTTTCCCATCCTGGGCAAAGTCTTCTTTGAGGGTTTCTCGCAAGGCTTTGGGGAAGGTGGTATGGAGTAAATCAGCGACTTGTTGACGCACCTCTGAGGGAATGGGAAAGCCACCCCCTTTACAGGCTGCCATGTTGAGGCGGATGAAGATATCACCCCATTCTGTAGCGGTGAGGTTGCCTTGTTGGGTGAGTTGGTATTCTTCGGGGGTGAGGAATTGGTCGAGTTGGGCTTCTCGTAGTTCAGGGTAACGTTGCTGGGTGAGTTCCTGTTGGGCGATTTTGACCCAGTTATCCTTGGCTTGGGCAGCGATTTTTTCGAGATGTTGGCGGGTTTTGCCGCGCTGTGATTTGGCGGCGAGGGTGATGACGGCAGCTATGGCTTTCCCCACCGCTTTGGTTAAATCCTGATTTTCTAGGGAGACTCCCCCCTCTCCTCCATCGAGTAAGGCATCAATGGCATTGGCGGTATTGCCAGCCGCTACACTCCCTAATGCTGTCGAGAAAAGCAAACCCGCGCCGCTGAGTCCCGAAGCAAGTGCCAAGCTACCCAAGACGCAGCTACCACCGACGATTAATTTTACGAGCGATCGGCCTACATCCATAGTCATTCCGTCAACGCTGTGATTATTCTAACCGAAGCTCAATCCATCTCTAGTTAAGCTGTTCAGCATATAAATTGGGAAGACATTTGACCCAACCTCTTGGGAGTGCGAGCATCTTGCTCGCTAGGACCCTCCAGTTTAAATGCCGAACAGCTTACTGCATATCTTCTGGAGGTGGATGTCGTCCTAGCAATTCTTCTTCTGCCCGAATAGCCAACAGAGTTGACCGATTTAAATTAAGGGCTTTCACTGTTGCTCGACCTGTTGCTGTTAACCCAATCACTTCGATTTTATTCCAAGTAAAATGAGCATTCCATTTTTGTTGGCGAGGATTAAAAATACTGACCATTTCATGGGTTTCAGGATCCTCAATTTCCTGACGTGCGCCTTTGCGAAGCGAACAAGAAACACAAGCCAGAGCTAAATTTTGGGCAATGGTTTCACCTCCAGCCACAACAGGAATTATATGGTCAATGTGAAATGTGGCAACTTGACCCAACTGAGAAATACCACAATATTCACATCGGTTCTTAGCTCGTTGAATAACCAGTTGCCGCAGAACATTAGGAATTTTGGTCATAATGATGACTACTGGCGCACTCGCGTTGAACGCAATTGTAGCAAGGATAAAAATTCCACCAACTCAACCAATCCCTCGGCCTCCTGTCGTTCCTCGGAAGACAGGGGGTAGCCGTTATCTTGACGCTCTAACAGAAAATGTAAGCGATTTTCAACGGCTGGCGGAAGTTGAAAGCAAGTCAGTTCTAGGGGGATTTCGACGATTTCCGGCATAACCCAGTTAGCCTCAGTTTGTGCTTACGGTTATTCTATTGTAATTGCCAGTACAGGTGCAAGCAACAACTAGCGAGGATTTTAAGGTCCCTCTGGCAGTGTCGGTTCTGAATTGATAAGTTAGGCTGATGCTCTTACGGTTAAACTATTCAATGATTCAACTCTTGCCCAGTTTTTGCCCTAAATTCACTAACCGCATACCCAACGAATTGGTAAGGGTTTCAGGCATTTTTTTAGAACCTGCCAAATTATGGTACAGTGTATTATCAGTGGAGCAGTTTGCCTTGTTGCTAAAATTGCTGGATTTTGCTACAACTTTTCGCCCCCAATCCTGATGATACCGTTGTTGGTGGGGCCAAAGTTGGGGTGCGATCGCCTCCCATCTGTCCTCCCCCGTAACTAATTTTTTTCGCCACCCAACACCGGCTATTGACAAATCAGCAAGCTTGTGTATCTACTCCATTCGGTAAGTTAGGAGTGCCTAGAATCCTAGAGACAGGGGGAATCCGCGATCGCATTGCCTCTATCCTCTCCCTCACACAACTCCGGCTGTTTTCATCAGAGGGACCCGGTAATGCCTTATGCTGAATCATGAGAGGGTGGCGATCGGCCCCAAGCCATTCCTAGGGTATGCTAAGTTAAACCCTGATCTCGTTTTGACATCATTAATGGAGTGGCTTAATTGATGGAAGTTATTCGCACAGTACAAACCGTGAAAAATGGTCAGGTTTTATTAGACCTGCCTCCAGAACTTTCCGGGCAACAGGTCGAGATTGTTGTGTTCACAAAAAAAACTGAGCCGGTTCAAAGAAAAAGTTTAAAAGGAGTCTTACAAAGTTATGCTAAACCGGATTTAATCTCTTTAGAATCTACTGCTTGGGAAAATGCAGCAGGGGAAAAGTATGGCGATCGCTGATGCAAATATTATTCTTCGCTACATCCTGAATGACCATGAGATATTATCAGCCAAAGCAGCGGAGATTATTGAAAATAATAGGGTAAATTTACCGATTGAAGTGGCCTGCGAGGTGGTATTTGTTCTCCAAAAAGTTTATCAAGTTGAAAGAGAGAAAATTCAAGAAGTATTAAGTCACTTAATTGAAGAGGATTTAGTTGGTCTGGAAAAGCCTGAATTATTGCTCAAAGCTTTAGAGGTGTATAGTGAAACTAAGTTTGATTTTGTAGATTGTCTTTTAGTATCCTATTGTGAAGTTTATCAAGAATCTATCTTTACTTTTGATAAAAAGTTAGAAAATCATCTTAACAGAGATACTTAATTATAGAACTTTTGCCGCGATATGAGAATTAAAATAATCGGGACGTTGAATGTGGGAGAAAAATTTATGAGCATTGTAACTTGGGTAAAAGTTCCTAATTTCTTACACTTTTGATTGATTTTTTCAGGAAACGCTCTGCCGCATTAAAACCACTCTTGCCAATCGATAATGACTTCAACATCTCGGCTGACGGGAGGCGTAAAACTACAAACATTAGTCATAAACTATCCCTGATGGCGGCGTCGTTTTAGTTTCTGTTGCAGTTGAGAAAAAACTGTTTCCCCATCAACAACCTCACCCCGTTCTGAAGCGGCAACCCCAAGCATAATTTCCTCTTTCAATTCTTCAAACCGCCCTTGATAAATGCGTTCTCGTTCTTCTAGCAGCCTAATCCCTGCCACAATCACATCTTCAGGAGAAGGATACTTCCCGCTTTCTACCTGACTTTCAATAAATTTATCAATTTCTGAACTTAACGAAATATTCATGTTTAACCTCAGTTTTAATCCGGTTGAATAAATACTTGATATGCTGCTCTAGTCTCTCAATTCAACCAATCCCTCGGCTTCCTATTTTCGGAGGACAGAGGATAGCCGTTATCTTGACGATCTAACAGAAAATGTAAGCGATTTTCAACGGCTGGCGGCAGTTGAAAGTAAGTCAGTTCTAAGGGAATTTCGACGATTTCCGGCATAACCCAGTTAGCCTCAGTTTGTGCTTACGGTTATTCTATTGTAATTGCCAGAACAGGAGCAAGCAACAACCGTCGATGATTTTAAGGTCCCTCTGGCAGTGTCGGTTCTGGATTGATAAGTTAGGCTGATATTCTTACGCTTAAGCTATTCAATGATTCAACCCTTGCCCAGTTTTTGCCCTAAATTCACTACCCGCATCCCCAACGAATTGGCAAGGGTTTCAGGCATTTTTTGACAATCTGCCCAATTATGGTAGAGTGTATTTTCAGCGGAGCAGTTTGCCTTGTTACTAAAATTGCTGGATTTTGCCACAACTTTTTGCCGACAACCCTGATGATACCGTTGTCGGTGGGGCCAAGGTTTGGGTGCGATCGCCTCCCACCTGTCCTCCCCCGTGACTAATTTTTTTTCGCCACCCAACACCGGCTATTGACAAATCAGCCAACTTGTGTATTTACTCCATCCGGTAAGTTAGGAGTTCCTAGAATCCTAGAGACAGGGGGAATCCGCGATCGCGCTTAGGGATCTGATAAGATTGGAAAGGCAATCCATCTCTATATAATGATGTGACTGCCGGTTGCTACTCTTGCCAGCGGATTGACCGACTTGAACTAACCCAGCTATGCCAATCACCCCTCAACAATTACTAGAGCGAAAACAACAAGGAATTGCGATCGTGGCGCTGACGGCTTATGATTATGTCTCGGCGAAATTGCTCGATCGCGCTGGGGTGGATTTGCTGTTAGTTGGCGATTCGTTAGGGATGGTGGTGTTGGGGTATGAAACCACTCTGCCGTTAACCCTTGATGAGATGATTCATCATGCGAAAGCTGTGCGACGGGGTATTGAAAAAGCTCTGATGGTGGTGGATTTACCGTTTTTAACTTATCAAGAAAGTCCCCAACAGGCGATGCATTCGGCGGGAAGAATTCTCAAGGAAACGGGTGCTCAGGCGGTGAAGTTGGAGGGGGGATATCCGGAAATTGCTGAAACTGTGCGGCGATTGGTGTTGGCAGGAATTCCGGTGTTGGGTCATGTGGGGTTAACGCCGCAATCGGTGCATCAATTAGGGTATCGGAAACAGGGGAAAACTCCGGAAACGAGCGATCGCATTTTTAAGGAGGCAGTCGCTTTGCAGGAAGCCGGTGCATTTGCAGTGGTTTTGGAGCATATTCCTAGTAAATTAGCCGCAGAAATTTCTAAAACTTTGGTGATTCCGACCATTGGTATTGGTGCTGGGGTGCATTGTGATGGACAGGTGTTGGTGACTCATGATTTATTGGGAATGACTGAGCGAGTGCCGCCTTTTGCAAAACGCTACGCCAATTTGCAGGAGACGATTACTCAGGCGGTACAGGCTTATGGGGAAGACGTTCGCGATCGCCGTTTTCCCTCGGACTAAAAGTTGTGACATCGCCAGACAAGAAACCGGGTTTCTGCTCCAAATTTGTTGAAAGTTGCCAGAAATTTGGACAAGAAACCCGGTTTCTAACCCTTGTTTTATCCACGATTTTATAGTATTGCAGATTAACAACCGAGGATTGCTTGGAAGGGTCTGGATTTAACTCCCTCCACTGCCGAGAACGAACAGACTAAAGAGTGTGCCGCTGTTCCAGAGACTATGGAGGAGGATGGAGGAGAGGAGATTGCGCGATCGCGTATAGACGAATCCCAAGACCATTCCCAAGGTTGCCAATGGCAGGACTTCGGAGAGGTTGAGATGTGCCAAGGCAAACAATAAACTGCTGAGTACAATAGCGGTGGTAACGGAGAAGTAACGAGTCAGGGAGGGTAAGAGAAATCCCCGAAACATGATTTCTTCAAAAATAGGTGCTGCCACAGAAGCAGTGATGAAAAAGATAGTTAATGCTACTGTATCTCGGTTTTCTAAGGCGATGGATAAAATGGGGTTGCTGCCACCGCGTCCCTGCCAGAATTGTTGGTTAATGATGGATACCAGAATGACTAAAGGTAAGGCAGCAAAATAACCGCCGAATCCCCAGGAAATCCAGCTTGCCTGTAGAAGATTAAAGCGAAACCAGTCTTTGGCGAGGGGAAAGAAGGACCGGATGGAGAAGAAGAGGACTAATAATCCGCCAATGGCGATCGCAATATAAGTTGCCAAGATATAGAAGGCACGACTGCGAACATCTAGCATGGCAGATTGGACGCCGAAGAGTTGAACAACGATGGGAACTAAAACTTGTCCGAGGAAGAAGAATCCGACAATGAACACTTGCCAGATGGTTTCCCAATCCCAAGGGGTTTCCCAGTTGTTATCGCCATTTTGAACCAGTAGGGAATCTTTGCGTTTGAGGAACCATTGAATCCCGAGAAAGATGAGTAAACCGACTCCGACAACAAACCCGAATGCGGGAATGCCGGTAACCGTTGCTAATTTCCCTAACGATTCCGCTGCCATCTCTTGTTCTTGGAGATTGAGGCGAGTTAAGGCTTCATCTTGTCCCTGGATTTGATACAGTTGTCGGAAGGCTTGATAACGAAACCATCCATCTAAGTTTTGGGTGAGAAGTTCTTCGGAATTAGCGGGGAGGGTGGGGGAATCTTGCCAAAGGGTTAATAATAAATCTGCTGTATTAGCGGTAGGTTGCAGATGGGGACTAGAACGTTCAATTAACGGGAGTCCAAGTCTCGATCGCCTGTTCTAAATTACCTTGACTGGCTTTTAAAATACCGAGTCTTAACAGGAGTTCATCCCTGAGAGTTTCTTGGTTGGAAATTTGCTTTTGAATTTTTAGTTCGGCAAGTTCCGGGGAATTTATGCCTTCAATTAGCGGAGGTTCCGAAGATTCATCCGGTGGGAGGATGACAGTGGAGGAGAGGCGACTGCGTTGGGTGGCGATCGCCTCTTCCGTGGAGGTGACTGCCTCTTGATACTGTTTCAGCGCTGCTTCTAAAGGTTCTTCCCCCCCCAAAGCCTGAACAATTTGCAGTGCCGGATCATTGGGAGACTCGCCTTGGTACTCTGCCACATGAAGCAGCAGATTGGTTTGATAGAGTTCCAGACGGCTTTGAACCTGGGGTTGATTGAAACTTTGCACCAAAGAGGTTCCCACCAGGAAAACTGCCAGCAGGGTTAGTGCCGTTAAAACCACTCGCTTGATTAGCTTGATTGCATCCATTGTCTGTTTCTTCTTCCTCTGGATCCGGTAGATGATATTATAATTCGACAGTCACTCTGTTGTCAGTTTACCTTGGATTGGAGTCTAAAGGTCTGGATATCTGGGAAATTGATAAGAATTGAACAGCGAATTATGCAACTTTTGAGTAATTTAACCTCAATGTAGAGGCGTTATTCGCGAATCGCCTCTACATTTGAGGATTTTATGTTAAACAATGTGGAAGTTAGGTTAAATTAATTTTGGTCTGGATTAGATTAATTTAATTTTAAATTAGCCGCCGTTGTTTGAAAAATTTACACATGATAATTGTTGAATTTTGAGATAACCAAAGGTTTAATTATCAAAGATTAAGGCTCAGTTAGAAAATAAACTTTTGGCCTAATTCCCCAAGAAATCCCTCTGACAGCCCTGAATCAGGGGTCTGGTTGAGAGGGAGGGAATAGGCGGCAAGGGGGGAATAAAAATGCAGTCGCCTAGTTTAACTGGAGACCAAGAAGGGGTAAAATGCGATCGATTCTGCCCCTGCGCTTCACTCGCCTTGGGACTCTGCACCATTTCTGTTGGAGGATAGAACCCTGACTACTCGCGTAATTATTGTCCGTCATGGTCAAAGCACGTTTAACAAAGAACGGCGCATCCAAGGTCGCCTCGATAAATCCGTCCTCACCGAAAAGGGTCGCGAGACGGCGAGTCAAGTAGCGGCAGCCCTCAGTGGCATTTCCTTTGATGCCGTCTACTGTAGTCCCCTGAAACGGGCGAAAGAAACCGCCGAGGCGATCGTTGCTGATTTTGCCGGAGACTCCAAACCTCCCGCACCCCAACCCAACGATAAACTCATGGAAGTGGACTTGCGGTTGTGGGAAGGAATGCTCAGGGAAGAAGTCCAGGAGAAGTTTGCCGAAGATTACCGCTGTTGGCAAGAAAGACCCCATGAATTTTGTATGAATGTTCCCACAGAAACCGGAACTGTGGAACATTTTCCCGTTTTAGCATTGCATGAACAAGCGAAACAATTTTGGGATGAAGTCTTATCTCGCCATCCCAATCAAACGATTTTAGTCGTGGGTCATAATGGAATTAATCGCTGTTTGTTGAGTACCGCCTTGGGGATTTCTCCGGCGCGATATCATTCGATTCAACAGTCGAATTGTGGGATTAGTATCCTGAATTTTGGCACACCGAGACCCCCCTTAAAAGGGAAACTCCCCGTCCAACTGGAATCGATGAATTTAACCAGTCATGTCGGGGAAAAAATGCCCAAACCCAGACCCGGACATATTGGACCCCGACTGTTATTAGTCCGGCATGGGGAAACGGAATGGAATCGGCAACAGCGTTTCAGGGACAAATTGATGTTCCCCTGAATGATAATGGGAGAGAACAGTCTAAATGTGCCGCTGACTACTTGCAAGATGTGCAAATTGATTTTGCCATCAGTAGTTCCATGTTGCGTCCCAAAGAAACTGCTGAAATTATCTTGCAACATCATCCCGGCGTAGAATTAAAAGTGGATGATTTGTTGCGAGAAATTAGTCATGGACTCTGGGAAGGAAAGTTTGAATCGGAAATCGAAACCGACTTTCCCGGAATGTTAGACCAATGGAAAGATACCCCGGAATCGGTGCAAATGCCAGAAGGGGAAAATTTGGAACAGGTGTGGGAACGGAGTATTCAGGCATGGGAGGCGATTGTTAAAGCTGCTAAACCTGGGACAACGGGATTAGTGGTGGCGCATGATGCGATTAATAAAGCCTTGTTATGTCATTTCTTTGGTCTGGGTCCTGAGCATTTTTGGAACTTCAAACAAGGGAATGGCGCAATTACAGTGATTGACTACACCCTAGGACCGGATCACCCCCCAGTGTTAGAAGCGATTAACATTACAACCCATTTTGGAGGGATTTTGGACAAGACTGCGGCAGGTGCATTGTAATTCTAGAACTGGGTTTTAAAAGCCCTCCCCTTGGCAAGGGGAGGGCACTGGAAAGGAAAAGATTGATAGTGTTTGCTGTTGAGTGTTGACTGTGAATGAACTGCTGCAACAAGTTCGGATAATTGACCCGGTTTCGGGAGAGGATACGATCGCCGATGTTTGGATTGCCAATGGTGCGATCGCGCAAATTGCGCCAGAAATTGCTGACTGGGGAAGTGATACTCAAGTGCGGAATTGCCAGGGATTAATCTTAGGTCCTGGTTTAGTTGATTTGTACAGTCACAGTGGCGATCCTGGATTTGAGGAACGAGAAACCTTAACTTCATTGATGCAATCCGCAAGAAGTGGAGGGTTTACTCAAGTGGCAATTTTGCCGGATACTTCTCCACCTGTGGACAATCCTGGGGGATTAGCATTTCTGCAACAAAAAGTCCAAGGAATTAAAACCCTGAATGACTTGTTGCCTCCCCCAACTCCTTCCTTGCCGAAACTGCATTTTTGGGGTGCATTAACCCTGGGAATCAAGGGAGAACAAATGACAGAATTAGCCGAATTAGAAGCATCCGGCATTGTGGGTTTTGCTGATGGTCAACCCATTGCCGATTTAGCACTGCTGAGGCGGATTTTGGAATATTTGCAACCGTGGGGTAAACCTGTGGCACTGTGGGCTTGTAGTCGCAAGTTAGCAGGAGATGGAGTTGTTCGGGAAGGGACTGCCTCGATTCGGTTGGGATTGCCAGGAAATCCGGCGATCGCAGAAACCTCCGCTTTAGCAGCATTGCTGGAAATTGTTGCAGCAACGGGAACGCCGGTTCATATCATGCGAGTGTCTACCCAACGCGGAGTGCAACTGATTGAATCTGCCAAGGCGCAAGGATTACCTATCACTGCCAGTACCTCCTGGATGCACCTGTTGGTGAATGCGGCAGAAATTAACAATCCCACGTTGTTTACTCCCTACTGTCCCAGTCTGCACCTAGAACCGCCGGTGGGGAATCCCCAGGACCAACAGGCGTTGATTGCAGGAGTGAAATCCGGGGTCATCGATGCGATCGCCATTGATCATACCCCTTACACCTATGAAGAGAAAACTGTCGCCTTTGCTGAATCCCCTCCCGGTGCGATCGGACTCGAATTGGCATTACCCTTATTGTGGCAGCATTTAGTTACAACTGAGCAGTTGTCGCCAGTGGAATTATGGCGTGCTTTGAGTAGCAATCCTGCCAAATGCCTGCAACAAACCCCAGTGGCGATCGCACCGGGTACAGCAGCAGATTTCACCTTGTTTGACCCTCAACAGTCTTGGCGGGTGACGGGAGAGAGTCTGAAATCCTTGTCCAGTAACACCCCTTGGTTAGAACGAGAGATTACAGGACGGGTGGTGGAGATTTGGTGTTAGAGATGGGGAGTTGGGGGAGAGACGGAAGATGGGGGAGATAGGGAGGATGGGGGAGTTGGGGGAGAGACGGGAGATGGGGTGGAAACGACTGAAGTCGTTACTACAAACGAAGAGAACGACTGAAGTCGTTACTACAAACTTTCCCATCCTCCCCATCTCCCCCCCTCCCCATCTCCCCCATCTCCCCCATCCTCCCCATCTTCCCAAAATCTTGCCTCATATCCCTCCAGCATTTAACAATGGGAATAATTAACAACGCGCATCAGGAGAAATTACGGTGAGTGAAGGATTTGATTACGATTTAGTGATTATTGGCGCAGGAGTGGGGGGACATGGTGCCGCCTTACACGCGGTGAAATGTGGCTTAAAGACGGCGATCGTCGAAGCTGGGGTGATGGGAGGCACTTGTGTCAATCGTGGCTGTATTCCCTCAAAAGCCCTGCTTGCAGCCTCTGGACGAGTGCGAGAGTTGCGGGATGCTCATCATTTGAAAACCCTCGGCATTCAACTCGGTGGCATCTCGTTCGATCGCGAAACCATTGCCAATCATGCCGATAATACCGTGTCTAAATTGCGCGGCGAATTGGTCAATAGTCTCAAACGCCTGAATGTTGATGTGATTCAAGGGTGGGGAAAACTGGCAGGAAGTCAAAAAGTTGTCGTAGAAACCTCTAGCGGGGAAAAGACGATTACGGCTAAAGATATCATGTTAGCACCCGGTTCCGTTCCTTGGGTTCCTCCTGGGATTGAAGTCGATGGCAAAACGGTTTTTACCAGTGATCATGCGATTAAATTAGACTGGTTACCCCAATGGATTGCCATTATTGGCAGTGGTTATATCGGGTTAGAATTTGCCGATATTTACACCGCTTTGGGTTCGGAAGTGACCATGATTGAAGCGTTGGATAGACTGATGCCAACCTTTGATCCGGATATTGCCAAACAAGCGCAACGAGTGTTAATTGCACCTCGGGACATTGAAACTCGGGTGGGAGTTTTAGCAGCAAAAGTCACTCCCGGTTCTCCGGTGGTGATTGAATTAATGGACCCCAAAACTAAGGAAGTGGTGGAAGTCTTAGAAGTGGATGCCTGTTTAGTGGCAACGGGACGAATTCCTGCTACTAAAAACTTAGGATTGGAATCTGTGGGTGCAGAAACCGATCGCCGAGGGTTCCTGCCGGTGAATGATGCCATGCAATTGTTAGCAGGGGGTGAACCTGTTCCTAATGTATGGGCGATCGGTGATGCAATGGGTAAAATGATGTTGGCACACGCTGCCTCGGCACAAGGGGTCGCCGTGATTGAAAACATTTGTGGACGTCCTCGCACTATTGATTATCGGAGTATTCCTGCTGCTGCCTTTACCCATCCCGAAATGAGTTTTGTGGGATTAACTGAACCTGCGGCGCAAGAATTAGGGAAAGAAGAGGGATTTGAAGTTGCGGCAGTGCGAACTTATTTCAAGGGAAATTCCAAGGCGATCGCTGAGGGAGAAACCGATGGAATTGCCAAAGTTATCTACCGCAAAGATACCGGAGAAATCCTCGGCGTTCATATTTTTGGCTATCATGCCGCTGATTTAATTCAAGAAGCTGCCAATGCGATCGCCAATCGTGAATCCGTCAATGAATTAGCCTTTAGTGTTCATACCCACCCCACCCTTTCCGAAGTCCTGGATGAAGCCTATAAACGCGCTGCCACCGTGTAATCCTTCTTTTTAAAGGGGAGAATTCATAGAAACAGCCCGCCCAAATGCGGGCTTTTTGTTACTTGACACAGAAATCAACTTAAACCGTAGGGGTTTGGTCTCCAAACCCTCTTATGGTAGGGGTTTGGTCTCCAAACCCCTACATGAACATAGATATCTGGCAGGGAGAGACAGTTGGTCATTGACCCCAATTTTCCCTAAAATCCTAGATAGGGCAGGTCAACCATGCCTCTACACCTAATCCCTGAAAATGACAATCAAATGGTTCAAAAATATAATCCTCAAATTCATCATCGGCGTTCAATTCGCCTGAAATTCTATGACTATAATCAGGCCGGAGTTTATTTCATTACCATTTGTGTTCAAAATCGTGAATGTTTACTGGGCAATATCACAAATCAAATACTAGAAATTAATGAATATGGCGAAATCGTTCATCAGTTATGGAACCATTTACCCCATCATTTTGAAAATATAGAAATTGATGCTGCCGTTATCATGCCTAATCATTTTCACGGCATCATTGTCACTACAAACCCCTCCGGTAGGGGTTTGGTCTCCAACCCCTCCAGCGCCTTTTTTGAATACAAAACCCAACTCGGAAAAATCATCGCTTATTTTAAATATCAAACCACAAAATTAATCAATCAAAAACGAGATTCAATAGGCGTTAGATTTTGGCAGCGCAACTATTATGAACACATCATTCGCGATGAGCAAAAACTCAACATTTTGAGGCAATACATTATTGAAAATCCATTGCGTTGGGAAA
The DNA here is from genome assembly GCA_963821735.1 of uncultured cyanobacterium. Taxonomy (GTDB): domain Bacteria; phylum Cyanobacteriota; class Cyanobacteriia; order Cyanobacteriales; family Laspinemataceae; genus Laspinema. Next base: position 60,194 of record CAWGFK010000016.1, on the reverse strand, counting down.
ATGACCAATTGCATCCAAATAACCCATCCAAATGGTAGAGAGGGTTTGGAAACCAAACCCCTACATTGAATCCGCCACGGTATCAAATTGCAATTAAACTCGACAATCCGGGAAATTCTCCCCTGCAAATATGTAGGGGTTTGGTCCCCAAACCCTCTTATGGTAGGGGTTTGGTTACCAAACCCCTACGTGAACAGGCATATTTGGGAAAGAGGGTTTGGAAACCGAACCCCTACGTGAACAGGCATATCTGGGAAAGAGGGTTTGGAATACAGAACCCCTACGTGAACAGGCATATCTGGGAAAGAGGGTTTGGAGACCAAACCCCTACAAAACCCTCTGATGGTGGTGGGTTTGGAAACCAAACCCCTACATTGAATCCGCCACGGTATCAAATTGCAATTAAATCCGACAATCCGGGAAATTCTCCCCTGCAAATATGTAGGGGTTTGGTCCCCAAACCCTCTTATGGTAGGGGTTTGGTTACCTGGGAAAGAGGGTTTGGAGACCAAACCCCTACATTGAATCCGCCACGGTATCAAATTGCAATTAAATCCGACAATCCGGGAAATTCTCCCCTGCAAATATGTAGGGGTTTGGTCCCCAAACCCTCTTATGGTAGGGGTTTGGTTACCAAACCCCTACGTGAACAGGCATATTTGGGAAAGAGGGTTTGGAAACCGAACCCCTACGTGAACAGGCATATCTGGGAAAGAGGGTTTGGAGACCAAACCCCTACAAAACCCTCTGATGGTGGTGGGTTTGGAAACCAAACCCCTACATTGAATCCGCCACGGTATCAAATTGCAATTAAACTCGACAATCTAGGGACTGGTCCCCTTTCAGACGACTGGATTTTACCCCGATCGCCTAGAAGGGGCCTTCTAAATTTATTGAGAATACTTAGAGATAAATCGACTCTCTAGTTATTCCTTTCCCTCAATACCAGGTATCCCCATAAATTCCTCAAAATCCTGAAACCCAAGCAGGGAAACCATTTACCCCGGGAACTCTTGTCGCAAATCCCCGGAAAATGGGCAGTTCTTCATAAAACTTCATAATTTTTACTTGACAATTATTTTTAATAATGAGTATGGTCTATTGAGAATAAAGTTCAATAACGAGCCTTTTCTCTCTCTAGCACTAAACCTATGCAGACCTACGACAATCCAAGCGTCAAGTACGACTGGTGGGCCGGAAATGCCCGATTCGCCAACCTTTCTGGCTTATTTATTGCCGCCCATGTTGCCCAAGCAGCCCTGATTGCCTTTTGGGCTGGTGCCTTCACCTTATACGAAATATCCGGGTTTGACCCCATCTCGACCGATGGGAGAACAAGGGTTGATTTTGTTACCCCATCTGGCTACCCTGGGATGGGGTGTGAGTGAGGGCGGTCAAGTGGTTGATACTTACCCTTACTTTGTGATTGGGATGGTTCATCTGATTTCTTCAGCGGTACTCGGTGCCGGTGCACTGTTCCATACCTTAAAAGCACCGGAAGACCTGAAAACCGCGAAGGGTCAAGCCAAAAAATTTCATTTTGAATGGGACGACCCCAAACAATTGGGACTGATTTTAGGCCATCACCTGCTGTTTTTGGGCGCAGGAGCCTTACTGCTAGTCGCCAAAGCCATGTACTGGGGCGGTTTATACGATGCTGCCACTCAAACCGTGCGTCTGGTGAGCGAACCCACCCTAAATCCAGCGGTCATTTATGGCTATCAAACTCACTTTGTCTCCGTTGACAACTTAGAGGACCTGGTGGGCGGTCATATTTATGTCGGGGTGATGCTAATTGCTGGGGGGATTTGGCACATTCTAGTCCCGCCCTTGAAGTGGGCCCGAAAAGTGTTGATTTTCTCGGGGGAAGCGATTCTCTCCTATTCCCTCGGAGGCATTGCGCTGGCGGGGTTTGTCGCAGCTTACTTCTGTGCGGTGAATACCCTGGCTTATCCCGTGGAGTTTTATGGTCCTCTGTTAGAAGTCAAATTAGGAATTGCCCCCTATTTTGCGGATACGGTGAAGTTGCCATTCGGGGACCATACTTCTCGGTCTTGGTTAGCGAATTCTCACTTTTTCCTAGCCTTTTTCTTCCTCCAAGGGCATCTCTGGCACGCCTTACGCGCAATGGGATTTAATTTCCGTCGCGTTGAACAGGCTTTGACTCCTTCTATTGAAGAAGCATAAAGCCGGTGGGCCGATCGCAACCCGCAACCGGGTTTCTATCTCACTATTCAGAAACCCGGTTTTCTAAAACCCTTTGTAAACCCGACTCTCACAACAAAATACAATGGCAAAAATTGGACTATTTTATGGCACTCAAACAGGTAACACGGAAAGCGTAGCCGAACTCATTCAAAAAGAATTCGGGGGCGAGAGTGTGGTGGAATCAGAAGAAATTTGTAATGCTGACCCGAGTGATTTTGAAAATTATGAGTGCATTATTGTCGGTTGCCCGACCTGGAATGTTGGCGAACTTCAATCAGACTGGGAAGGGTTTTATGAAGACCTAGATTCCATTGATTTTAATGATAAAAAGGTGGCTTACTTTGGAGCCGGTGACCAGGTGGGCTATGCTGATAATTTTCAGGATGCAATGGGCATTTTAGAGGAAAAAATCTCATCTTTGGGGGGTAAAACCGTCGGATATTGGCCTACGGATGGCTATGATTTTGATGGCTCCAAGGCGGTTAAAAATGGTAAGTTTGTCGGACTGGCGATTGATGAAGACAATCAGTCTGACTTGACCCATAGCCGAATCAAAACCTGGGTCGCTCAACTCAAGAGTGAGTTCGGAGTATAGAAACTAAAAAAAAGTGCATTCCCTCACCCTAAATCCCTCTCCCATGTTGGGAGAGGGACTTGGAATCCGGATGCCCTTACCCCGATTTAATGCTAATTGTACTGATAAGGAACTGATATCATGTCTCAATTTCCCGATGCACTTTGCCTGAATGTTAGCCCCTCTCTGCAAGTATTCGATCGCCCTTTATTAAAGGTTTTATCGCGACATCTGACTGTGGGCCAATGGGAATATTCCCAAACCCAAGATGAGCCCATGTCTATAGAAATTGCCTTAGAATTGCTCCATGATTATTTAACCCAAGGCGATCGCCCGATTCATCTGCTCGGACATGGCACCGGGGGTCTGCTGGGATTACTGTATGCCCGTCGTCATCCCGAAACGGTGCGCTCTCTCACTTTGCTCTCTGTGGGGGTCGATGCGGCAGTAGATTGGCAGTCTTACTATTACAATCAACTCCAATGCCTACCTTATTCTCGATCGGCGATTTTGACTCGGACGGTCCATGAGATATTTGGATGTCAATCTCCGACGATTGTTCAACAAATTCGCCGCCGGTTTGATAGGGCGCTCAGTCAGTCGTTGTCTCTCCATACTTTGTATCAGCAAGGCCGGTTATTTCCCGGAGGAGTGCCAGTCCCCCTGTTGGTCTGCGGCAGTCAAAATGATGTGATTATTGAACCCAGCTTATTGCAGGGATGGCAACCTTGGTTCAAAGATGGCGATCGCCTCTGGCAATCTCCCGAGGGGGGCTACTTTTTTCACTATTTCTATCCCCAACAAGTCGGCGAACAAATTACCCAGTTTTGGGATGAGCGAGTTGCAGGCAAATTAAAACGGTCCCGACTGACCCTCCTGCACCGGGTTGCCTTGAACACTCGCCGGTTGATCTCCTAAAGGACAGCAATTTTCTCCAGAAACCAGGTCACAGTTGCGTTGATCTCATCCTGGATCGGGACTCGGGTTGGGAAAATTTAACTAAAAATGCCTCGTCTTGGGTTATGCTCATGACTGAACAAAAGGGCGATCGCAGCAAAAATTTTTGCTGCGATCGCTTTTTAAGTTTATGGGAATGGCTGTCCACAGAATTTGGTCATCCCCTGGACAACAATCAAGGAACATTAATCAATTTACGGATGACTCATCAAGATTTTGCCGATACCATCGGGTCTTCCCGATTCACCATTACTCGATTACTCAGTAATTTTGAACAAGCCGGAATCATCGAGCGTTTTTGTAGCGGACACCAGCACAAATTAAGCAATTTGTGCCATTTATTATGTCGGCAGAGTTTAATTTTTAAAGGTTGATTTTTGTAAATCCGGATTTTGATTGCAAAATTTAACGGAGAGTGGGAAATTTTTTTTGTAGACAGAGAAAGGAGACGAGATAGGGCGCTGGGTTGGTGAATCTGTAATTTTATCCAGTTCAGTCGCCGATGGGGTAAAATCTAACAGTTTCCACCCCCGCCTCCTTCTCCTAATTGTTTACCTCTCCACCCTTAACCATGCCACAGCTTAAAACAGTTCTTTGCCTAAGTTTCTTAGTTTTATCAGCTTGTACCAGCAGTCCCCCAACTGAGGTTAACTCTCCCCCGGGGGATACGGATAGCAATTCTGCCATTCCCTCTGTACCGCAGAATCTGCCCGTTTCTCAAGCGCCTATTCCTAATCCAGTTTTTGAGCCAATTCTGCCCCAAATTAAACAAGAAACTCAAATTCCGATTCTCTTGCCGGATTATATTTTTGGGTCCGATGGCGCAACTCCAGTTTATGCCACGATTGAGACTGTAACGCCTTCTCAATATTCGCTGATCCTGGGATTTACGCCAGACTGTACCGGCGGGACGGCTTGTCGATTGGGCACCGTTTCTGGAGAAGAACTTTCACCCAATAGTCCAGATTTAGAAGGGCAAGCTGTTCCCTTAGATGATGGAATTACCGGCTATTTTATAGATGCAGTTTGTGGTGCAAATTGTTCGGATTCTACAATGACTTGGGACCAAGATGGCACGCGCTATCAGATGGGAATTAAAGCCGGGAAACCGGAAGATTTGGTGAAAATGGCCAATTCTGCGATCGCCAGCGGGACCTATTAGATTCTTCCTCAACCCGACAAATTGAAGGGTGCAGCTACAGGAATCAAGCCTGCTTCTCCAGGTTCAACATCAAGAGAAAACAAGTTTTTGACAACCGGATTGAGTATAAAACGGTTTTTTAGAGGATTTAGCAACCTGCCAAAGTCCTCTATTTTTTTGGACTGGGGACAATTTCCTCAATCCATTGTTTCTCCATTAACTTTTGTAAGGCTTGGGAGAAATTCCATAACAGTTGTCGCGTAGCATTAATGGTTTGCTTCAACAAATTCCATCTCATACCCAAACTGCCCTCTCTCGTTTCCCGAATCCGGGGAATTGCGGCGATCGCCAAGGGAAAAATCCCATAGTCTTTGCAATTTATCATCCTCCTTCCCTGTTTTTTCAAGCTGAATCCAAATTTTAACCCCGAATTAACCCGCCCCTTTTTCTTAATCCAGCCCGTTTCGTTCGGTTGAGACTCGATGTCACCCCAACTGTCACTCTGAGGCAAAAATAATTGAGAGGGAAAAGCAATAATCAGGGCAATGAAGCAAATTAAAATTCCCCGAACTATTACCCAATAGTACCCTGTTTTGTTCATCGTCTTTGTTGCTATTTCTTGCTAATTGATGCAGAGAAAAATTGACAAATCTCAACGATTTGAAGTCCGAAAATCCGCAAGTCCAAGCAATTTTAAATTTCATCCTACCCAGTCTGGGCACTCCCCAAGATGAAGACTCACCCCGGACGGGCGATCGCCTCAAATCCTGCGATCGGCCTCTGTTCACCACCTTAGTTGGGTATTGTTCTCCTCACCCTCAATCTTCCTCTTGGACCCGTACCCCTGTCTGCGCCCCATGATGATTCGGATGGGCAGATCAGTCCGGCTTCCACCTTAAACTATCCTCACTGTTGGGCAAGATGACCCATTCATGAGGCTGCTGAGATTAAACCGCCTAAATTTTTCCTCGTCTCAATTGTACCTCTTTCTGGGACAATTACCTAAAAATTTAATGATTTTTAAAACAAAAAAATCTCAGGGTTTTTACGGAGAAAATTAGGACTGAAACTAACAACATTGCCGCTAACTTCTCTTTTCAAACCTCTCTTTCTTTTCTGAGGTTCATCAGAAACCGGGAGTCTCTTGCCCCTCTAAATTTTTGACAAGTTGCGCCCTTGACCCCGGATAACCCTGGAGCCAATACCCGCCCCAGTGTCTTGGGGAAGGCGATGAACACCCGCCTCTGGAAACAGGTTATCCCTTAAATTGTAAAGATTTGTAAATCTACTTGCGGGGTATCACCCCTCACTGCTATATTAAATGGAGTAGATGCACCCTGATGGCAACGCCCACTCACCCAGTGGGCGTTTTTTTTATCTACCATTTTGCAAATTGCAGCAGTGTAATTCACTACAAATTCCCCAAATCAAATTAATTGTAAAGATTTGTAAATCTACTTGCGGGGTATCACCCCCCACTGCTATATTAAATGGAGTAGATGCACCCTGATGGCAACGCCCACTCACCCAGTGGGCGTTTTTTTTTGAATTTTCAGCAAAAAACCCGCACCCTCAAGGGTGGGGCTATACGGACAAAGCCCGCCTGCGCGGGCTGAAGAGTACGGATTGGGTATCACTCTTTACAGAGGAGGGACCCTTACCACGATCGCAATGCCCGGAGTTGAGGCGTCTTCTTCGACTGATGCGCCTGCATCCGCGTCAAGACATCATCTAAAATCTGCACTGCCTCTAAAATAAACGGCCCTTTATTCAGCATCACGCATTCCGCGCGTTCTGCCATTGCCGCATCGGTCATTTCCGCCCGAGAGGGAATCCCAGTTTTGGCAAGGCTTTCAAGCACTTGGGTTGCCCAAATCACCGGAACTTGTGCCGCTTCACATAACCAGAGAATTTCCTCCTGAATTTCGGCTAACCGTTGAAAACCGAGCTCTACGGCTAAATCCCCTCGGGCAATCATCACGCCAAAGGGTTGTTTACTGGCCCCTTGAACGATTAATTCCGGGAGATTTCGGACGGCTTCTTGGGTTTCGATTTTGGCAACGATCGCCAAAGTGCGGGATTTTTCAGGCGATCGCAGTTTTAATTCCTGCTGCAATCGCCGCATATCTTCCGCAGTTTGCACAAAAGAATAGCCGACAATATCCGCGTAGTGGGCGACAAAATCCAAATCCTGTAAATCTTTCTCGGTGAGGGAACTTAAGGGTAAAACCGTCTCGGGAAAATTAATGCCTTTATCGGTTTTAAGTTTTTCTCCTTGAGGACGGGTGTGCGTCACGCGCAGCAGTACCCCATCGGGCAGAATCGAGTCAACAATTGCGCCAAGTTTGCCATCATCAATCCACACAGGTGCACCTTCTTTCAAGGCTGAAATCGCCTCCGGTAAGGTACAACTTATACTCGGCATTCCCTTTTGGGATTTGGGTTTATTGCCCGATAAAACAAAGCGATCGCCTGGAAACAAGCGCTTTTTTTTATCCGCTGCGATTAACTTGCCTGTGCGAATTTTGGGACCGCTTAAATCAAAATAAACCTTGCAAGGATAGCCCGTTTCGACTTCTGCCTGCCGAATGAAATTCACCATTTTTTCCCATTCTACGGGGGTATCATGGGCGCAATTAATGCGGAGACAATTCGCGCCTTGAGTGAGTAAATTTCGGACTAATTCATAATTTTCCGCTGCTTCCGTGGGGAGAGTGACCATAATTCGCACCCGGCGACTGGGGGAGGGGGAACCAAAGACGGCGCGGGCGCGGTAATTGAGGATGCGATCGCCTCGGAAGAATGCCCGTAAGGGAGGGCGTTTCGGTAAAGTTGCGGGGTCATGATGACAAACCGCCCCTAACGTGGCGATCGCTGCATCTAAATTCGGCAAAACCCGCGCCTCACTGCGTCCCAGGGAGGATAATCCCCAGGGAGTTAACGCCATTTGTAAATCTCGTAAATCCTGCCTTCGCAAGGCTAAATAATAGGCAAAATTCAACCCACTAATTAAAAATGACCGTCTTTGAATTCCCGGACGCCACTGTTCAAACAGTTCTCGACCCTCATCCTGAACTGTTTCACGGAGTTTGAGTAAAGCATTCAGCAGGTCTTCTGGGTGGGACAACTCAGGAATAGGGAGTTGTAGCGGTTCAGAAATTAAGGTTTGCATAATACGTCACTGAATAGAATACAGGGTTTATTTCCTGTAAGGTTTTCAAACATCAGATTCAAGACATTTTCTACGATTTGTCTTGATGAAGATACTTTTATTCTATAAGTCTCAGCAACTTAGCAACCCCCTGAGCAACAAATCTTAATTTGTAACCCAGAACACAAAGATATATTACAAAAATGGAAACCGTCTATTTTTCCCTAATTTTACTGGGTTAGATGCCGTTAAACCCAATGGGTTCTTCTCCAAAATACAATGCTTGTAATCACTACGAATAACAAACCAAACCAGAGAAAATAAGCGGCATTTGTAGTTTTTTGAGCCTTAGAAACCAGCCACCATTCCCCCGGACGAATATTTTGCACCGAAAAGGTCAAAACCCCGGCTAAATTCAAACAAACTAAATTCGTAAAAAATAGCAACATCGCCCCAACAGCCGCTTCCCAACGTCCCGAACCCAGCAACATCCCAAACGTCACCAAAGGCGGCAGCAAAGCAACAGAAACCATCACCCCCACCAATCCACTAATCGTTCCCGAAGTAAACGACAATGCACCGGCAATTCCCGAAGCTAATGCTAACAAAACATCCGACCAACGGACCCGAGTTCTTAAAGCAATTTCGGTAATATCCAGATTAATGGGGATAAAAAATCCAATCACCAACGATAAAGCGAGGGCCAGAGAAATTCCAAAGGCTCCAATTTGCATCGCCTTTTTAGCCAGAGGCATATCTCCCAAAGTCGTTGCCAGGGATAACCCCATATTCGGACCCAACAAAGGCGCAATTACCATCGCCCCAATAATGATAGTCGAATCATTTCTCAATAACCCGATCGCCGCAATAATTGCTGAAATCAACAGCATGACGATATGCTGAATATTCAACTCTAAATCCCGGTCAATTTGTTGCTGAAGTTCTTGCCGATTCAGTCGCGACCCCTGGGGGTCTAATTCCACCTCGGGTAAGGGATTATTATCTTCTTTATCCGATGATTCCGACTCCGAGGAATGAGGTAAATAGGCACTAACCGGCAGGAGAATAATCCGAAAGTCCTCTAATGAGGAGAAATGAGAAGATAGAGTATCGATCGCCTCTTCTGCTTGTTGAGAAGACAGGATAATTTTAACCAAAGTCTTCTCTTCAGAAATCGGACTCTGCCAAATCGCCTCAACCGACTGGTTTTCCAGCAAGCCTTCTACTTGATCAGCACTCGCTTTCGGTAAAAATAATTCAATTTGCCTTAGACTCATTTAAGCAGTAATTTAATAATGATGTTCACAGCAGCATTATGCTTTAACCTCAAATTAGCATAAATAGCCAGTCCATGACCTGACCCTATAGGTAGAGAATCTCATAACTCGTTAGTAGGCTCTACTTAGTAATGCCTAAGTCAACAAAATCAAATGAAGGACCATTCAGTGCCTTGTCCCCACATCAAGCGCCAAGATGCTGCTGACAAATTGCCTTCATTACCTGCAATAACTGAATAGACTGTTCTGGATAGATTAAACTTAGCTTGGGAAAGAGTTGATAGGTGGGAGTTTCACATTTTTGAACCCACACGAATTGATAATCCATGCCATTCGTGGTGACTCCCCAAACCGAATCTTGATGAGTTAACCCTGTGTAAGCATAAGTGAGTAACTGTGCTAATCCTTCTGAAGCATCAATGCTGCTATTTTTTGATTCAATTAACAAAACCCATAAAGCAGTAACCGTTGCCTCCTCTCGACTCCGAGTCGCGGCTAGAATATCCATCCGACCCTTAATTTTGGTCTCAGCATCTTCGATATCAATATCAGCGATTCCCACTTCCAGACTAATTTTAATCTGAGCATGGTGAAACCCAGACAGCCACATTAACGGAGAAATGAATAAAAATTGAATTTGTCCCTCTAAAATTTTACCCGCTTCATAGTAACTTTCAAAAGTTTGACGAATTTCTGCCAAAGCATTCTGTTCCGCTTCTGTCACGGGTTGCAAAGATAGCAATGCAGTAAAGGAGTCATTAAGCCGTCTTTGCAGTTTCAACAACCGCTGAACATCTCTTAACACCAAATTTGTGGGTTCTAATGTAAATCCCATTGAGTTCTCCTCTGATTAAATCAAAACTTACGCATTTGGGGCAGGCAGACCTAAATGTGGAGGCGATTCGCGAATCGCCTCTACATTTAGGCGCGATGTTATAGAGCGCCTTTTCTTTCCCTACTGAACTCCCATCAAAAGACTGTGCTTTCTTCTTGGTAAACTTGATTGTCAATTACCCGATAAATCAGTGTTTTCTCACCGTCTTCCCCCTCAGCGTGAAAATAACCGGACAGGTCCAAATCCATTGCCAGCAGTTTGAATAAGGTATCCTCGAACAACTCTAAACCTTCTGCTGTGACATCCGCACCATAAAATAAATACCGAGTCCAATTCACCGGGGATTCTCCCCAACACCAACCCTGTAAATATAATCCAGTCTTTGTATCTTGTTTATGACTTTTTTGTAGCGACTTTACTAAAGAAATTGCCTGTTCAAACTGTTCTTCTTCGAGTTCCAACCAACCCCGCAACGAATAAAAATAAGCCATTTATTCAGCCTCCTTTTCCCAGATTACAATAATTCCAGGTGATTAAAGTAACGCTTAACCCCGCGCCAACACCACTGGAAACGCCATAGCCCTAAAGGACCTAGCCCTGTTAAGGTGTATTGATTTGTAGGGGCGCAATGCTTGCGCCCTCCGGAGGGCGCAAGCATTGCGCCCCTACAAGAAACAATGATTTTTCGTCATTAAATTGACCACCCTGACAGGGCTACCCCAGAGGAACCCTCCATCAATCTCCCCCTCCAGATAGATGGCAACCTTTCCCCCTTTTCATCCCTAGGGTCCGGTGTCAACCCCCTTTCCTCTCTGGATTTCTTCGTGCTAATCTGTGAAGAATCGCTAAACTAGATTAAGAAGTCAACATCCCCAAGGGGCAATTCTGTAGCCCTCTAACCGATATGGTTCATATCACGCGCCTGGAACTGAGCAACTTTAAATCCTTTGGAGGCACGACGAGCATTCCTGTCTTGCCCGGGTTTACCGTGGTTTCAGGTCCTAACGGTTCGGGGAAATCCAATATTCTTGATGCCCTTCTCTTCTGTCTGGGCATCTCGACTTCTAAAGGAATGCGGGCGGAACGTTTGCCCGATTTAGTGAACCACAATCAATCCCGCAGTCGTGGCACTGTTGAGGCGAGTGTGACGGTGACGTTTGATTTGGGGGATTCGTTTGGGTTAATTGATACCACCGATGCACCGGCAACCGCTACACCGGATGAATCTCCGGTGGAACCTGAACAGAGTTTAGAACCGGAAGAACCGGAGGCAGTCGCCCCCGAATCCCCAGAATCCCACTCAGATAATGGCAATGGGTCCAGCGCATCGGAACCCTCTGCTGCCGAAACCCTTGCGGCAACTGCCGATCGCGAATGGAGTATCACCCGTCGGTTGCGCGTCACCAAAGGCGGCACCTACACCTCCACCTACTACATGAATGGGGAATCCTGCACCCTCACCCAATTGCACGAACAAATTAACCGCCTGCGGATTTACCCCGAAGGCTATAACGTGGTGCTCCAAGGGGATGTTACCGCCATTATCTCCATGAATGGCAAGGAACGCCGGGAAATTATTGATGAACTGGCAGGGGTGGCATCCTTTGACCGGAAAATCGTGCAAGCTAAAACTAAATTAGATGAAGTTAAGGAACGGGAAGACCGCTGCCGCATCGTTGAAAATGAACTAAAAGTCCAGCTTGAGCGCCTTTCTAAAGACCGCGCCAAGGCGGAACAATATAAAAAACTGCGGGCTGAGTTGCATGAAAAAGAAAAACTCGCGGCAGTGTTGGAATGGCGACAGTTGAAGCAACAGGAGTGGAAACTGCGGGAGCAAATTGAAGGGGGCGATCGCCAAGTTACCCAACTCGGCGACCAAATTACCTCTATCAGTGGCGAAATCCAAACAGCCAGCACCCGCCTGGAAGAACTCAACAATCGCGTCAAAGCCCTCGGGGAAGAAGAACTAATCGCCCTGCAATCCACCCTCGCCACCCAAGATGCGGAACACCGGCAACTGCAAAACCGCAAAGAGGAACAATCAGCCAACCGCCAACAGACCCTCGCTCAAATAGCACAAACTGAGCAGAATGTCAAGGAATTGCAGCAAGCCTTGCAAAAATTGACTGAGGACCGGGAATTAGAAAAAAATGTGATTGTTTCGGTGCAGGAAAACCGGGACAGCACCCAAACCCTGTTGAACCAAAGACGGGAACAGGCGAGTGCGATCGCCTCCGCTTCCGAGGAGTGGGTGCAGCAACAAACCAGCCTCCACCGCCAAATCGAAACCCTGCAAAAAAATCTCGACCCCCAGCGCACGGAACAAGCCCGCTTAACCGAACGCCGGGGACAACTTGAGCAGAAAATTGCCGAACAACAAGAGTCCCTGGAAACCTCCCGCCAGGACTTGATGAACCAGCAATTTGCGCGCACGGATATCGAACAACGGCATCAGTTAGCGGTGCAACAGGTGCAATCCTTGGCGCAAACGGTTTCTGCCTTGGAACAAGACTTGCAGGTGCAGCAGGAAACCCAAAAACGACTGTTGGAAGAACAACGGGACAAACAACGGCGTTTGGACAAGTTGGAAGCCCAAAATCAAGCCCACCAAGAAGCCAGTGGAACTGGGGCCAGTAAGGTGATTTTACAGACGGGGTTACCGGGAGTCTGTGGCTTGGTGGCGCAATTGGGACGGGTGGAACCGACCTATCAAATGGCGTTAGAAACCGCTGCCGGTGGACGGTTGGGCTATCTGGTGGTAGAGGATGATGGGGTAGCCGCAGCGGCGATCGAGCTGTTGAAGCAAAAACGGGCGGGACGGGCGACGTTTTTACCTTTAAATAAAATTAAACCGGGACGATTTTCTCCCATTGAAGCCTTGCGGAATGCCCCAGGGTTTGTGGATTATGCGGTGAATTTGATTGAGTGCGATCGCCCTTATCTACAGATTTTTGCCTATATTTTTGGCAATACTGTCGTTTTTGAAAGCATCAATTTAGCCCGTCCTTATTTGGGACAAGCGCGGATTGTGACTTTGGATGGGGATTTATTAGAAAGCACAGGGGCCATGACTGGGGGAAGTACGCCCCATCGGTCCAGCTTGCGGTTTGGGACGGGCGGCAATACCGAATCTGGGGAAGTGACGGCGCTGCAAAATCGTCTCCAGGAAATTGAGACCATTTTAGAACGCTGTACGAGTGCCATTGCCACCGCTGCGGAAACGGTCAAACAGCGATCGGCGCAATTGGTGGAAGCGAAGCAGCAACAGCGGGAATTGCAGCTTAAATCGGAACAGTTGGAGAAAGAGATTAATGGTTTAACTGGGGCGATCGCCCAGTTAGAGCAACAATTAACCAAAAATTCCCAAGAATTAGAAACGGCGATCTGTCAACTCGCAAACCCTCGCCGCCGATTTACCGGATCAAGAAGTGCAGCTAGAACGCTGGCGACTAGAACTTGCCGGAATGGAAGAATCTGGAACCAATAGCGAATGGCAACAAATCCAGTCCCAAGTGCGGGAACTGGAGAGTCAGCTACAGGAATGGGAACAGTCCCTGAGTGCAGCCCAATTGCGGCAACAGGACTTAGGCAGTCAGTCTCAGCGGTTAGAGGAGAAAATCCAAGACGGACAAAAGCAGTTAGCGCAATTACGGCAACAGGAAATTGCCGGAACTGAGACAATTGCCCAGTTGCAGCAGCAACTCACGAGTTTGGGTCAGGAAATGGCGCAAACTCAGGCCGCTTTGGCGGAAATTGAGTCCAAACTTGGGGAAGAAAAAACCGCCCGGGACCAAGCGGAAGCCAAATTGCGGGAATTGCATTTAAGCCGCCAACAACTGGAATGGCAACTGCAAAAACTCCACGAAACCCAACAGGGACGGCGGGAACAACTGGTGAATATGCAACAAGAATTGCAACAACGGGAAGCGGAATTACCCGACCCGCAACCGCCGGTTCCCGAGGCGATGGAGAACCGTTTGGCGACGGTATTGCAGGAATTGCAGAAAGAAGTGCGATCGCTGCAAAAACGGATTGAAGCAATGGAACCCGTGAATATGTTGGCCTTGGAAGAGTACGATCGCACCCAAGCCCGACTAGAGGAACTCAGCCAAAAACTCGCCACCTTAGAAGGGGAACGCACGGAAATTCTGTTGCGGATTGAAAACTTTACCACCCTGCGACTCCGTGCCTTTAAAGAAGCCTTCGATGCCGTCAACGAAAACTTTCAAATCATCTTTGCCGAACTATCCGACGGCGATGGCTATCTGCAACTCGACGACCCCGAAGACCCCTTTAGCAGTGGTTTATCCCTCGTCGCCCACCCCAAAGGCAAACCCGTGCAACGATTAGCCTCCATGTCCGGGGGAGAAAAATCCCTCACCGCCCTCAGCTTTATCTTCTCCCTGCAACGGTATCGTCCATCACCGTTTTACGCCTTTGATGAAGTGGATATGTTCTTAGATGGGGCAAATGTGGAACGATTGGCTAAAATAATAAAACAGCAAGCTGACGTGGCTCAGTTTATCGTCGTCAGTCACAAAACTCCCATGCTCAAACTAGCCGAGCGGGTGATTGGCGTAACCCAAGCCCGGGGAGCCTATACCCAAGTCATTGGGTTACAAATTGAGCCAAAGACTTCGGCTGTATGATTTTATGGACAGTAATATTAAAGAGAATTCGCTATTAGGATTCAACTAAGAATGACATCTGATACCATCCGTCTGCGCTCCGACTTGTTAAATACTCAAGTAATCACCCGCGACACCGGCAAACGCCTGGGGGTCGTCAAAGAACTGTTGGTAGACATTGACCGCCGACAGGTTGTAGCCTTGGGTCTGCGAGATAATCTCCTCTCAGTCGCCGGAATGCCCCGATTCATGTTTCTGCAGGAGCATTGAACAGATTGGCGATGTGATCTTGGTTGAAGATGAAGACGTTATCGAAGATATTGACGTAGATGCTTACAGCCGGGTTATCAACAGCGAAGTGATTACCGAAACCGGCGAACTGTTGGGACGCGCCAGAGGGTTCAAGTTTGACCTGGCAACGGGGGAACTGGTGTCCCTGGTGATTGCTTCCTTGGGACTGCCGCAAATTCCCGACCAAGTGATTAGTACCTACGAACTGCCGGTGGAGGAAATTGTCAGCAGTGGACCCAATCGCCTGATTGTGTTTGAAGGCGCTGAAGAACGACTCTCGCAGATTACTGTCGGATTCTTAGAGCGTTTAGGCATTGGGGAACCCCCTTGGGCGAGAGAAGAAGAAGCCCTGATTATGCCCACAGCGCGACCGGAAAATCAACTGCCGACGGGGATGGGAGTTCCGGCTCCGGAACCTTTGCGTGCGCCCTCCCGGGTAGTGGAAGAAGTCTGGGATGAGGATGAATCCTGGCAACAACCTGTGGTGGAACCGTTGCGCCAAGCTCAACCTGCACCGATTTACTACGAAGATGATTTAGAAGAAGAAGATAACTGGAGCGAAGCCACCTCTCGCGATACCTACGATATGGACTACAACGAGCGCTATGAGGAGGCTTACGAGGAACCCAGCTATAGCGCCGCTCCAGTCTATGAAGAACCGGAATATGCTGAGGATTATGAATACAGTGATGTAGAATCCGATGCCTGGCTCAAGAAGAGGATAAGTCCTACAATCCCCCTCGGATTAATATCCCGGAGAAAACCAAAGCGCCGGAATACGAGGAAGAACCGGGCGGTTATTAATCCACCCTCCCTCCCCTCTCGTGTCATGGCTCTGCCATGACATGGGCCCTCTGCGGCTCTGCCGCCTGATCGGGATGAGGAAACCTGTCCAGATATAGCCAGATTTAGCAACCGTTTAACCAAAAAAAACGCGGTCTCAATCTCCCAACGACGAGCATACAAATCAGCCACCACATAAGGTGGTAAGTCCCCAGGCTCAAGCACCGAGGTAATATAGCTTTGCCAGCTCTTACCATGACGCACCTGTACTAGACGCACTGTAATCGGTTTATTCTTTCCTCTTTTATGCCCGAGTAGAACTAATTGGTCAACCAGATTAGCACTCTGGCTAAAAGTTTTCTGGACCTGATAAGTGCCTTTCTTCAGCCTAGTAATCCAAGCGCTACCCGCTTGACTAGGGCCGAAAATTCACTAAAATCGTAAAAGCCCCGATCAAAAATCAATAAACCCCCTTTCGGCAAAGTTGAATGCAACCACTCCCATTGATTCCGATCTGCCGCATTCGGATTTTCTTCAAATCGGATGGCTACCGGCAAATGGCTCGCCATATCGACTATCGTGTAGATTTTTCCAGCTAAAGCTATGGGCGTTCTTGTAAGCTTTTAAGTTTACGAAACAGGGCCTCTAAGGTTGAACCATCCACGATCCAAATGTGTTCAAACCGTTTTTTTGTCCAAGCAACGCTCGGTGGCAACGGGCGAACAACACGATTGGTCCACCGTCGCTTTAATTCCTCCACCAAAGCCCACAGAACTTGCTCAAACATGGATGCCGGAAATTCTAAAAATCTCGTAGAGAGAGCTTGCTGGGATACCTTCACCGCTCGGCACCAGAGTAAATCTTCCCTGGCTAAAGTCCGTCCAAGTTCTCGAGCGCTTGGGATTTGACGCCATAACAGGCTCAACACTGCTGCCACCATTAGAGGAAGCCCCAAAATTCGCTGGCGCAGCCCCAACTGGCGATAGTATTTCAATTGCTCGTGAACCACAGGCTTCAACAAGTCGCTCAGGTGGGCCTCAATCGCCTCGCTACTTGGCGCGGGCATATTGTGGCGGCGAGTATGATCTGGGTTGTTTTTGCGAGGACGACTCATTCCATCTAACTCAGGCGCGAAACTGGCTTGACAATTACACTCTAGCCTTAAGTTGTCACCCAAGAAAAATTAGTACCTGGAGACCCTAGCAAGTTACAATACGGACGTGGGCGAGTTGAGCCAGTGCGAACCCCTCCAAAAATGGGGTAAACTCCTTGCATTAAGGCGATCGCGCCGCATTATTGTAAAACCTTGATCATTGCCATCATGCCGATTCTTAACGATATGACTATTGCCTTACTGTTGTATGTGGTTTTAGGCGGGACTTACCTATTGGTTGTCCCCTTAGCCCTCTACTTTTGGTTACAAAAGCGCTGGTATGTCGCCAGTTCTTTTGAACGGGCTTTTCTGTATTTCTTAGTGTTTTTCTTTTTCCCGGGAATGTTAGTTTTGGCTCCCTTTTTGAATTTTCGACCCAAGCGACGAGAAATTAACGTTTAAAACAGGAATGAAGAGATTGGGAAATCAACCGCTAGAACCTCTGGCGATGAGTTGATTCTCGATTTCTTCTTCCTGATGATTATTCATAAAATTTAGATAAAAATAACGCAATTATGCGAAGAATTGATGCATTAGGAATTGGCTTGGGTGTTTTCCTGGCTGGAGGTTTAGCCTATCTGGGATTCCAGGGTGCTGGGTTTGATAGCATTACTGCTGGAATTTGGAGCCAAGTTTTATTAGTCGGTGGGTTAGTGGGATGGTTGCTTACCTATTTATTCCGGGCTGTGAATGGAGATATGACCTATCATCAGCAGGTTGAAGATTATAAAACGGCAGTTTTGCAAAAGCGCTTAGAAGAATTGACGCCGGAAGAATTGGCTAAAATTCAAGCCGAAATTGAAGCGGAGAATGAGGCGGAGAAACTGAAGGCGCAGGAATAAGGGAAACGGCTGGACCCCCGGAAGTTGACCCCGAGATAGGATTTGATAAATTAACAGCCCGGGCAGATGATACGCTAGTTAATCTATCCAAGCTAGGTAAGTTATAAAATGACATCGGTTTCCCAGTGCTTTGCGTCCCTGCGCGATCGCCAGCAGTGTGCTTTGATCCCGTTTATCACCGCAGGGGATCCAGATTTGCAGACCACCGCTAAAGCCTTGCAACTGTTAGATAGCAAGGGTGCGGATTTAATTGAATTAGGGGTTCCTTACTCAGACCCCCTGGCGGATGGACCCGTGATTCAAGCTGCCGCAACTCGTGCACTGCAACGGGGTACGCGCTTGGAAGCTGTCTTAGAAACCGTCAAGGCTGTCACGCCTACTTTGCAGTCGCCCATTATTTTATTCACCTACTACAACCCGATTCTCAAACAGGGTGTGGACAACTTCCTCAAAAATGCTGCCGATGCCGGAGTGCGAGGCTTAGTTGTCCCGGATTTGCCCCTAGAAGAGTCAGAAGACATCCTCAAAAAAGCCGATGACCGGGGGATTGAGGTGGTGTTATTAGTCGCCCCCACGAGTCCAAAAGCCCGGATTGAGGCGATCGCCCGTCAGTCCAGAGGATTTATTTACCTCGTCAGCGTTACCGGCGTTACCGGAATGCGGTCCCAAGTGCAATCTCGCGTCGAAGATATTCTCGCCGAAATGCGCCAAATCACCGATAAACCCATTGGAGTCGGATTTGGCATCTCCTCCCCAGAAATGGCGCGCCAAGTCAAAGACTGGGGTGCAGATGCCGCCATTGTCGGGAGTGCCTTTGTCAAACGATTAGCCGAAGGAACCCCAGAAGAAGGATTAGCCTCAATTGGTGAATTTTGCCAGAGTTTGAAAGAGGCGATTGGCTAAAAAATCCTCCCCAGCCAACAACTCCCTCCGGTCCCCTCCCCTGTGTCTTGGGGAGGGGCAACCACCCCGCCCCTTTGGGACCCCTCCAAAGGAGGGGAATTTTGGGGCTTATTCCCCTCCCTTGGAGGGGTGTCCCGAAGGGACGGGGTGGTCTCTTGTTCTGAGTTTCAATTTAGGAAATAAGGCCGAAACCCTTGGGGTGTAAGAAGGGGAATTGTGGGGCTTATTCCCCTCCCTTGGAGGGGTGTCCCGAAGGGACGGGGTGGTCTCTTGTTCTGAGTTTCAATTTAGGAAATAAGGCCGAAAACCCTTGGGGTGTAACGCTTACGGGGTAAAGAAAATTTCAGAAGGCAACAGCCCTCCCCAAGACATCACTGGAGGGAACTGGAAGTCCCCTTACTTTTAGGCCAATTACCCTGAACGTAAAAAACCTACCGTTGTAGGAGGCGTCAGGTGGGGTCCTCTTCGCCCCCAACCAAACCCCCATCACAGCAAAACCCGCCAGTTACTGCCAGGGGTGGAAGATGTCAGCTTTAACTAACTTTTACCCAATCTACTCCCTCAGCCCTCGCCCCAAACCCGAGAATTAGGCTACAGTGGGAGAAAATAGGCTACCCCAATCTCGGGTTCTGCTTATTGCTAAGATTTAATCCAAGGGCTGCTGTTGCCAGCCTCAAAAATTGTTTGCCATCTGGGGATGAGTTGTATCGCTATCGAATGGGGAAACCAGCTATGCGTCAAGTATTAAAGCGGCTGATTGTGGGTTTGAACTTGTTAGTCCTCGGAGGGAGTGTCGGCACGATTGCCAGCCGATATATCCTTGTGGATGGCAGTCTGGGAAAACAACCCATCGCCATGCCGGTGATGCTACAGGACGCTACTGCTCCAGTCAATACCGATGCCGACTCAGAGATTGAAACCAATCCCGCCTTCATGGAACAGCCCATTGACCGCAATTTTATCGCCTCGGCGGCGGCAAAAGTGGGTCCGGCAGTGGTCAGAATTGATGCTATTCGGTCCGGCGGAACAACAGTGGAGGACAATAATGACCCCACCAATCCCTTTTTTAGAAAATTTTTTGGGGAAGAAATGCCACCCCCGAGACAACGAGGCAACCACGGGACGGGATCTGGGTTTATTTTGAGCGCTGAGGGTCAAATTATCACCAATGCTCATGTGGTAGAAGGGACTCGGGTGGTGAAAGTGACCCTGAATGATGGTCGCATCTTTGAGGGGAAAGTGATGGGGATTGATTCCCTCACGGATTTAGCGGTGGTGAAAATTGAAGGGACTGGATTGCCGAAGGTGAAGTTAGGGAATTCGCAAAATTTGGTCCCAGGACAATGGGCGATCGCGATCGGCAGTCCCCTGGGATTGGATAATAGTGTCACTGTGGGGATTATCAGCGCCACCGGGCGATCGAGTTCCCAAGTGGGAATTTCTGATAAACGGGTCCGCTTTATCCAAACCGATGCCGCGATTAATCCCGGGAATTCCGGGGGACCCTTACTCGACGATCGCGGAGAAGTGATTGGGGTGAATACGGCAATTCGCGCTGATGCTCAAGGATTAGGGTTTGCCATCCCCATTGAAACTGCAAAACGGATTGCGAATGAATTATTCACAAATGGTCAAGTCTCTCACCCATTTTTGGGCATTCAAATGGTGGAGTTGACCCCCCAAGTCCGGGACAAATTAGAGGAACGTCTGGAAGGGGTGAAGATTCTCACCGAAACTGGGGTGGTGATTATGGCGGTGTTACCGGACACTCCAGCGCAGAAAGCCCAGTTGCAAAAAGGGGATGTGATTCAAAAAATTAACGGGGTGGCGATCGCTACGGCAAGCGAAGTGCAAGAATTGGTAGAAGCCACCCAAATTGGCGAACTACTGCAACTGGAAGTGAATCGCCAAGGGACCACCGCAACCATTGCCGTGCGTCCTGGGGTGTTTCCCCTCGATCGCCGGAATTAAAGGGCGATCGGGATTAACTTCCCCAGGTTGAATCGGTAGTCTAACGCGATCCATGTTTCCCTGAACCGCCACCAGCGGAGTCATTCCCGAGGGGATTAACTTGGGATAACCGTTCCTCCAAATGCATCCGTTGTTCCATCTTGTGCAGGAAATAACCCGTCATCATCGCCGATGCCAACAAACCAGACAAATTCTCTCGGTTCGTCGTAATTTGAACCTCAAAGTTCTCCGACGGCAGGACACCCACCAGTCCCTGAACGTTCTGAGAGATAATTTCCTTAATTTCCGGGCTGACTGACTTGGCAACCCGCGCCAAAACTTCTGGAGGTTGATGCTGTAAGTATTTCAGCAACTGATTTGCTTCGACATCTTCATCGTGGGAATTCAGAAAGTCAGGTTGATAAACCATGAGGATCCTAAGTAGCTCAAGTGCTTATTTTCTACTTTAAACCATTGTGCTGGGCAGATGCCTCCTTCTTAGTTGGGATTCAAAACCCGCTCAGAGCAGGCATTATCACATAAACAATAGTCTGTCAACTTCTAAAGGGGTAAAAAATTTCCCCCTCATCAATACTCCCCCTGAAACCACCGTGAATTCATAAAATCCGGTAAATTTAGGATTGACAGTTGACTTAGACAGAAAAATCGTGCATAATAGCTATGCTTTGGCGAAATGCTTAATCTTACCGGCTCACACAGCCGCATTAGATTAAACCCTAGCCGAACTGCTCGGGGGCGTGGCGGAATGGTAGACGCTACGGACTTAGAAAACTGAGCCTTATTGGAGAAATCCTTTAAGTGACCGCTCTCAAATTCAGGGAAACCTAACTCTGGCAACAGACAAGGCAATCCTGAGCCAAGCCGAAATTTCGGAAGGTGCAGAGACTCGACGGGAGCTACCCTAACGTAAAGCCGAGGGTAAAGGGAGAGTCCAATTCTCAAAACCAGTATTCTGGCAGCAGCGAAAGTTGCGGGAGAATGAAAATCCGTTGGCTGGAGACAGCCGTGTGGGTTCAAGTCCCACCGCCCCCATCCTATCTAAATCTAAATCAACTGAAGTCGTTGCTACCCAGTTCGTAGTAACGACTTCAGTCGTTATTTTCCCAGTTCGTAGTAACGACTTCAGTCGTTCCCAGGTTGCCAGGGCCAAACTCATCCCGATCGCCCCCAGCAGTTCAAACCCACTAGGTATTTAGCGTCCCGATCGCCACTACGATAGAAGCATTACCTTCAAAAAAATATAATATCTATGTGGACTCGCATCAAATCCATCCTGTCTAAGCTGCTGCTTCTCCTTTCCCTGGTAGCATTGCTGATTTTAGGAGAAAGTCACTTAACCGCACAACCCGCTTGGGCGGAAATCCGCCAAATCGAAGAAGCCCCAGGTCAACTCCTGTACCAATCTCAACATAGTTTACGAGATCAGGCCGGATATTCTTGGCAAGTGGTACTCTTCAAACAAGTTAAAGACGCAACTGTGACTGGAGTCAATCTCAGATTAGTAGGATTTCCCGGAGTGGCGGACTTTTCCCATCCCAAAGCGCTTCAGATTAAAATAGACACAGGGGAAATTTTCACGGCAGAAGATGAGTTTGCAGATCAGTCTCCCGCCCCAAATGTAGGGCAGTACGATTTTAAATCAGTGCTGTTGAAACTGCCCATGAATCAGCGAACCGTACTCCTTTTACCCCTGGCAGGCGATCGCCTCACTACACTACAAATTCCGCCTTCTATAATTCTAAAGTGGCAAACGATCGCTCAAGGTTGAAATGATCCCATTGATGTAGGCTGCTTGAATCCAGTTTAACCGCCTGTTATTTAATCTATGGCTCCAAAATTCATCATACACATTCCTTCCATGATATTAAAATTATTCTTTTGATAAAAATCAAAAGGGAAGGCATCTTTAGAAGTAAATAAAATAATAGTTTTAATATCTATTATTTCGAGATGTGCTTTTAAGGCTGCCATTAATTGAGACCCAACTCCCTGTCTTTGGGAATGAACCGAGACAAACATCTCTTTGAGGTAAAAATAGTCACCAATATAATAGGGTTCGATATTTCCCAAACAAGACCCTAAAAGTAGGTTTTCTTGAAGGGCCATCCATCCATAAAATTTAGGAGAATTGTAAAAACAAGTCAGTTTTTCCAAAGCTTTTTCCTTAGTCCATTTGTCATTCCACGGTTCCGCATTATAGGCTTCCATTAATAATTCTGCACATTTTTCCAAATCTTGAATTGATTCAATTTTCTCTATTCTGAGACCGTCAATTATATTTTCCATTGGTCTGATATTGAGGGGATGAAAAATAACTGATTTCTCCTATCAGATGGTGTTAGACCCATCCATTCAAGGGGATATCATCAAAGTTTACTGCTGTAGAGTTGTTATATAGAAGTTCCCGGACTTATGCGCTACAGATCTCTCGTGAGCCAGATGCTCGCACGAGATCGACATCCTAGCTGTACTTACCGGCCTGAGAAACGCTATAATTAAAACTGTAGCCTTGACTCTGCAAGGTCTATTGTACCTCCTAGTCCATAAGTTAGCAATGCTACGGTTGAAGTTTATTAAACGGCTAAAATACTGACGCGACTTAGATTTAACGGTGGTGAACAGGGAGCAAAAATACTTAATTAAACTCTTCCGGGCTGTAGTCTGGCTCTTTATAATGGTCTAATTTTTTAATTGATGGAGTGCTTTGTTAACAACAATGAATGCAACTCAAACCTTTTCCTCCGTCTATGGACCCGTTTCCTCATGGCGGTATGGCCGATCGCTGGGAATTGACCCCATTGGCAGGATTTCCACTTGTTCCTTTAATTGTGTTTACTGCCAACTGGGAGAAATTGAACAGAAAACTGGCGATCGGGCCATTTATATTCCCACTCAACAAATTCTCGATGAACTGGAAGCCTTTGCACCTTGGGATGTAGATGTAATTACCCTCAGTGGCAGTGGGGAACCGACATTAGCTTTAAATTTAAGAGAAATTTTGCAGGGAATCGCCAGTCGCACCCATCGTCCGACATTAGTGCTCGACCAATGGCACAACCTTGGGGGATCCGGAAGTCCGGAATGCCTTGGCGACTGCGGACCGGGTTTCCATTAAACTCGATGCCGTATCGGAACGCCGATTTCAAGGGGTAAATCGTCCCATTGAGGGGATTAATTTAGCGGATATTTGGGCAGGAATTGAGCAGTTTTGTCAAGATTATCCCGGAGAAATTGGCATTCAAACCATGCTGTTATCCCCGTGGGATGCTCAGACAAAAGCGGACTATATTTCCCGGATGCGATCGCTGGGGGTGGATGAAATTCAACTGAATACTCCCACCCGTCCCAAACCCGTAAACCGGCAATTAGATGGACGGGGAAATCATCAACCCCACGAATCTCGCCCCTATCCCGTGCAGATTTTGCCCTGTCTCAATCCTGATGTTTTACAAAACTTGGCCCGGGAGATTGCTGAGGCGACGGGAATTGCGGTGCGATCTGCTCCAGCTTAATTCAGATTGGCGATTTTAGATCCATCCAGAACCGGGCCATGATTTCATGATTCCTGGATGGGGGCGATCGGTCAATATATCCCTGAATCCCATGAGGTAACGGTTCTTGTTTTCCCTTGAATGCAATGAGTTCAAGGGAAACTAAATTTAGGCAATTTCCCAGTTGTAGACAATTCAATGATACCCTAAACTCAATCATCCATTGATATCACTGAATTTATGAGCCTGATTCCAGGGTATTCCCAAATCCAGGAAATTCAATCCGGCCTGAGAACGGTCATTTACCGCGCCTATAGTAAACGGACGCAACAACCCGTTATTATTAAAATCCTGAAAGCAGAATTTCCACCAGCTCAAGATATTGCCCGTTTTAAGCATGAATATGAAATAATCAGTTCCCTGAATATTTCAGGCATTGTCAAACCTTACAGTTTAGAAAACTATCAAAATGGTCTGGCTTTAGTGTTAGAGGATTTTGGGGGCTATTCCCTCAAAATTTATCGGGAAAACCAGGAGATTGACCTTACAAAATTTTTACAGATTGGGATTCAACTCGCGACGACTTTAGCACAACTCCATCACAACCAGATTGTTCATAAAGATATTAAACCCCACAATATTATTATCAATCCGGAGACTGGAGAAGTCAAGATTGCCGATTTTAGTATTGCAATTTCGGGGACGAAAGAGACTCAGGGGATAATTGCAGTCGATGGGATTGAGGGGACTCTGGCTTATATGTCCCCGGAACAAACGGGGAGAATGAATCGGGCGATCGACTATCGCACGGATTTATATTCATTAGGGATTACCTTTTATGAACTGCTGACGGGACAGCTACCGTTGAGCGCGAAAACACCGTTAGAATGGGTTCATCAACATATTGCGAAAAAGCCGATTTCTCCGGATTGTCTCAACCCGGAGATTCCTCCGGTTCTGGCGGAAATCGTAATGAAATTAATCGCGAAAACCCCGGAGGAACGCTATCAAAGTGCCTGGGGGGTGAAGGTTGATTTGGAAATTTGCCTGAACCAATTGCAAACCCAAGGCAGCATTGAACCGTTTCTAATTGCCCAAAGCGATCGCACAGGAAAAATTGCCAATCCCCGCAAAATTTACGGACGCGATCGTGAAATTGCAATGCTCCAATCTACCTTCACCCGCATCAGTCAAGGTCCTCGGGAAACCCTCTTAATTGCTGGACATTCGGGCATTGGTAAATCGGCTTTAGTCAAACAAATTCAGCCTTGGATCCGAGAACATAACGGGTATTTTATCTCCGGTAAGTTCGATCGCTATAAACAAAATATTCCCTACCGAGCCCTACTGAGTGCCTTTCGCGAATTAATTCGCCAACGGTTAACAGAACCCCAAGACATCCTGGAAGAGTTTACTGAAACCCTCCAAAAAGCATTAGGCAGCAATGGCAAAATCATTGCGGATGTCATTCCGGAAATTGAACTGGTACTCGGTGAACAACCGGCTGTTTCGGACCTATCTCCCACGGAATCTCAAGCGAGATTTCATCGGACTTTCAAAGCCTTTGTGGAAGTTTTTACCCAAGAGAAACATCCGTTATGTTTGTTTTTAGATGATTTGCAATGGGCGGATTCCGCTTCATTAAAATTAATTCAGCTTCTGATGACTGAACCCGAAAGCAAATATCTACTCTTGGTGGGGACTTATCGATCCAATGAGGTGGATGCTACTCATGGATTAATGTCCACCTTGAATCAAATGCAAAATAACGGCGCTGTGGTGAATGCGATCCCATTGAGAGGATTGGAACTTGAGGATATCCAGGACCTTCTCAGGGATACCCTGAACCTGGAGGGCGATCGCATCGCCCCTTTGGCTCAATTTATTTACAATAAAACTGATGGCAATCCTTTCTTTGCCATTCAATTACTCCAGTCTTTAGCCCAGGATAATTTATTAACCTTTGATTTTGCACAGGGGGAGTGGCAGTGGGAAATCCATCGTCTCCAAGGGACAGAAATTACCGATGATGTCATCGAACTCACCCTCACCCAAATTCAGAAGCTGCCTGAACCGACCCAAGCGCTTTTAAACTTAGCGGCTTGTATTGGCAATCGCTTTGATTTAGACCTCCTAAACTGGGTTAGTGAAGGCCAAATATCTGACACCATTCAGCAACTCTATCCCGCACTCAAAGAAGGCTTAATTGTTCCCATTAATGAGCCAGAAATCATCCCTGAAATTGGTCAAAATGTAGAGAATTCGGTGTTAACTGATGTGGAAGCAGTAGAAACTTCCTACAAATTTATTCACGATCGCGTCCAACAAGCAGCTTATTCCCTGATTCCTGAAGCACAAAAGAAAATTCTTCATTTAAAAATTGGCCGGTTGCTTTTGCAAAAGGTCCCGGGGGTGGACTTAGAAAACAAACTATTCGATATCGTCGAACATCTCAATTTGGGCTATGAACTAATCAGCGATTGGGCCGAACTCTGCAACTTAGCCCAACTCAATCTCACCACAGGTCAAAAAGCAAAAGCCGCAACCGCTTATGAACAAGCCCTCAGATATTTTAATTTTGCCCTACAACGCCTGGGTGAATTCGGATGGCAGGAGGAGTATGAACTCACGCTCAACTTGTTCATTGCTGCTATAGAAACTGAGTATTTACAAGGTAACTTTGAGCGAGCTACTGAGCTTTATGCGGCGACTTTTGAACAGGTAAAAACCTTATTAGATAGAGTAAAACTTTATGAATTAAATATTCAAATTAATATTGCTAGAAATCAGTCAAAATTAGCTTTAATAACTGGATTAGAAGCTTTAACACTGCTTGGAGTGGGCCTACCCAATCAAGATAAAGCGATCCGTGCTTATGCCAATCACCTATTTCAAGAACTCCCCCAAGATAGTCATCAAATTGAAGCCTTAGCCAACTTGCCCGTGATGACTGATCCGCATAAAATCGCGGCAATGAGGGTACTGATAAGTATGACTCCTGCCGCTCATCTCATCAGTCCGTCTTTATTCCCCGCAGTTGTTTTTACGATGGTTAAACTCTCAATTGAATGGGGTAACTCCCCCCTCGCCGCTTATGCGTATGGGATTTATGCCATGTTGTTATGCGGGATGCATTTAAAAATTGATGCTGCTCATCAATTTGGACAATTATCTGTGCGGGTTCTCAACCAATTTAATGCTCCTGAATTCAAAAATAAAATCACTTTACTCTATAACGTTTTTGTTAAAAAATATAAATTTCCGACCATTTTATCTCTTCAGCCCCTAGAAGATAATGTTCAAACCTGTCTGGATATGGGGGATATAGAATATGGCTTCTATAGCGCCATTCATCATGTCAATTTTATGTTTTTTAGTGGGGAATCCTTAGAGCTAATCAACCAGAAACAACAAGAGTATCTGGAGAAAATGCAGAAGGTTCAAATCGAATTTCATATCTCTTATATTCAAGTCTGGCGACAAATGATTCTGAATTTGCAGGGAGAATCACCGGAACCCTGTGAGTTGGTGGGGTCTAGCTTTAATGAAAGAGAAACCCTACGAATTTGGATTGAACAAAGTCAAATGCTGTTACTATTTGTAGCATCTTTGTGTAAAACCTTTTTATGTTATCTATTACAAGACTATTCCCAAGCTGTTCAATCGGGACAATTAGCCGAAAAATACGGAAAAAAAGGAGCCGGTTTACCCTATTGGTCTGAACATAATTTTTATTATTCTTTGTCCCTGTTGGCCAATTGCGATCGCCTCGATAAACGGGCCAAACAAACCACACTCCGGAAAGTCACCGCACATCAAAAACAAATGCAACTCTGGGCCGAATTTTCCCCCACAAATTTTCGCCATAAATATGACCTAGTAGAGGCAGAAAAAGCCCGGGTGAAAGGGCAAACCCTGCTGGCAATGGAATATTATGACCGCGCCATTCAAGGGGCTAAAAAATATCGATATCTCCAGGAAGAAGCCATCGCCTACGAACGCGCCGCCCTCTTTTATTCTCACCTGGGGCGCGATGAAATCGCCCAAACCTATTTGAAAAAAGCCCATTATAGTTATGGACGTTGGGGTGCAACAGCTAAACTCAAAGCCCTAGAAGCAAAATATCCAATGGGGATGTTGCAATCGACTCCCTTCGATGAATATGCCCATTTCGGTCAGATTACCAGTACCTCCACCAGTAGCAGTAGCAGTATTCATAATCGGGGGTTAGATTTAGCCAGCGCCCTCAAAGCATCCCAGGCGATCGCCTCAGAAATTGTTTTGACCAAGCTGATTGAAACCTTGATGACTATTCTCCTGGAAAATGCCGGGGCTCAAACGGCTTTCCTCATTTTAAAACATAACGGTGAACTCGGATTAAAAGCCACCGCTTCCGTAGAAACTTCCGAAGTCATCCTCCATGACTATACCCCCCTATCCCAGGATTTAATCCTACCCATTATCTGCTGTTAATTATGTAATCCGCACCAAACAAAGCCTCGTCTTAAATGATGCCCGCTATGAACTCACCTTTAGCACCGACCCCTATATTCTTAAACATCAACCTAAATCTATTTTATGTACTCCCATCCTCGATCGCGGACAACCGATCGGACTCCTTTACTTAGAAAATAATAGTGCCAAAAGCGCCTTTACCCCCGAACGCCTAGAATTTTTAACCGTCCTCTCTTCCCAACTGGCAATTTCCCTAGAAAATTCCCTGCTGTATGCCAATTTAACCGCCGCCAGCGAAGACTTAAAACGCGCCAACGAGCAATTAGAAGAAGCCAACCAAACCCTGGAACTGAGAGTGCAAGCGCGCACCCAGCAACTCAAAGATAAAAATCAGCGCTTAAAACACGCGATGCAGGAACTCAAACAAACCCAGACTCAACTAATTCAAACTGAAAAAATGTCGAGTCTGGGGCAAATGATTGCCGGAATTGCTCATGAAATTAACAATCCCGTTAATTTTGTCTATGGCAACATTACCCATGTCGCGGAATATATCCAAGATTTGCTGCACTTAATCGAACTGTATCAAGAACACGCACCGGAAACACCCGAAGATATTCAAGAAGAAATCGAGGCGATCGAACTTGATTTTATTTTGGCCGATTTGCCTAAGCTGCTCTCTTCTATGAAAATTGGTGCCGAACGGATTCGGTCCATTGTCCTCTCCTTGCGGAATTTTTCGCGCCTGGATGAAAGCGAAATGAAACAAGTGATATTCATGAAGGGATTGAAAGTACCCTGCTGATTTTGCAGCATCGCCTCAAAGGAAATCCGGGACATTGCGCCATTGAAATCATCAAAAACTATGGGGAACTCCCCCAAGTCGAATGTTTTCCAGGACAGCTTAATCAAGTATTGATGAATCTATTAGCCAATGCGGTTGATGCCTTAGAATGCTATCGAAAAGAGAATGCAGAGGCCGGATTATCTGAACTCCAGGGTAAGTCTGAACCCAGTTTTCGCCGGTCCCCAACGATTCAAATCCACACGACAAAAATCTAGTCCGAATTCCGTCGCGATTCGGATTGCGGATAATGGACCGGGTATTCCCAAAGCGGTCCAAAAACGCTTGTTTGACCCCTTTTTTACCACGAAACCCGTGGGGAGTGGGACGGGTTTAGGGTTAGCGATTTGCTATCAAATTATTGTCGAAAAACATGGGGGTCAAATTCAGCTGTAATTCCCAACCCCCCGATGGCGCAGAATTTACCCTAGAAATTCCGATTAAGCAACCTCTACATCGTCGGATGGATTCGCCATGACGCTAGATGAAATATCGATCAATTCAGGTTCAAAACCCTGGCAAGTCCGCGATCGCCTGCTGGAAATTCACTCCCCTTGGGTTACCGTGATCCGTGAACGCTTAGAAGACGATCTCGGACAACTCCTCGACTATTGGCGGGTAGAAAAAGCCGATTCAGCGGTGATTATCACCCAGCAAGGCGATCGCCTGGTGTTACCCCCACCCAGTTATCGTCCCGGTGTCGGAACCCTTACCCTAGATTTTCCCGGGGGTCGGATTAAGCGCGATCGCCCCCCGATTGAAGTCGTTCCCGAGATTTTGCAACGAGAATTGGGGATTCCAGTCACCGCCATTCGCCAAATTATCCCCCTAAACCCCTCCGGTTGGGCGATTAATAGTGCGTTTTCTAACCAAAAACTCTATGGTTTTGTCGCAACGGTGAATTCAGAGTGGGATATCCCTGGCGATCGCCTCGGTGCCACCTATCCCACCACAACGCTAGGCATTCGGACCTTACTGCAACAGTTAACCTGCTTACAATGTCGCGCCTTGTTGTTAGAGTGGCACAGCTTCAGGAACACCGATAATGAATTGCAAATACCTTAATACCGTTGACCCTCATCCGGATTTCCCTCCCCGGATAAGGGGACTTCCTCGGGTAATGTTGCAAATTCTTCAACCGTAGGCAAGGGTGCCTGATTGTACGTCTTGACCAAATCTCGCAGGGTCGCATATTCCGTCGTCATGCCAAAGGTAGCGGGAGTCACCGGGTCCTTATAGGTAAAATGGCGATAAGTCAGACAGAATCGGTCCCAAGAGGACATCTGAACCCGAAAAATCTTGATAAATAAATCGACGAGAAACCCAGTGAGGGGAATGCGGAAGATAATATTTTTATTCAGGGTGGCGCAGATTTCTTCTACAGCGCGGTCAACGGTGACTGCTGGATTTCCTAATACAAAAGGTCCGGCGGGTTCGGGAGGATTGTCTACCAGATGAACGACGACTTTGGCAATATCGCGAGCATGGATGAAGTGAAAACTGCCTTCGGCTTTAAAGAAGCGAATTAGATTAATCCGTTTGAGGATTTCTGGCATTCCAGCAGCAACGTGGGAGTAGGGTTTTTGTTCATCTCCCCCAAAGACTAGGGTTGGATATAAGGTGGTAATCCGTGAGGCGATCGGTAAGCGAGTGAAGCGGCGCAAACAGTCAAATTTAGACCGGATATATTCCGTTCCCATTTGTCCCGATTCTTTGAGTAATTCGTTATTTCTATCCAGAATACTGGCGGTAGAAAAATAGATGGCCTGTTCACAAACCTCGGGGTCTAAAAGCTCTAACAGTCGCAGGGTTTTGAGGACATTCACATCAAAAACTTCCTGTGCGCCTCCCCAGGCAGTGGCGACTAAAATCGCCGTATCCATTGTTTTGAGAAGATCCCCATACTTATCAATCTCGCGCATATCCGCCTGCACGATGGAAATACCGGGTCGAGCCTCTAAGTCAACTCGGAGTTTCTCCGGGTTTCTGACCAACAAAAACAGTTCATGGTCCGTTTCTTGAATTAAAGCCTCGGTCAGGTAGTGACCAATACAGCCACTCGCGCCGGTTATGAAAATACGCTTTTTCGGTCGATAGTAATTTGAATACACGGGAGGTATGGCGGCTAGGGTGGTGTGGGAGCGTCAGCTTGTCGAACGTAGATTTTAGATTTTAGAGTTTAGACCGTTTTTTGTCAAAAAGGATAGTCCCAAGAGGGGGTTTGACTCCACCTCGTTTGAAAAAGGGGCTGTTAGGAGGTGAGCAATGCTACAGCGATATCTAGGGAGTTGTTGGATGGGCAATGCCCACCCTACAACTATATCGAGTAGGGTAGGCATTGCCCACCTGACACTACATTTAGTCTTTTGGGGATTAGCTGCGAACCGCTAATAATTTATCCGCCTGCTTTGCTGTTTCAAAGAAGAACGCCACATTTTCCTCTGGGGTGCCTTGTAAAACACCATGACCCAGATTTAAGATGTGACCTTGGTTTCCAGCTTTGCGAATCGTATCGAGGATGCGATCGCGGATGAAATCCTGGGACCCAAATAAGGCACAGGGGTCGATATTCCCTTGGACACCCATATTTGCACCCAGTCGCTTGCGCGCCTCAGCCATATCGACAGTCCAATCTACGCTCACGATATCGACGCCCGACATCGCCATCCGTTCCAGAATCCCCGAACTGCCATTAATGTACAGAATCATGGGAGTTTCCGGATGTGCTGCCTTCACCTGTTCCACCACCCGTTTTTGATAGGGCATGGCAAAGGTTTCGTAATCTTGGGGACTCAGTTGACCCGCCCAAGAGTCAAACATTTGGACCACCTGAGCACCGCAATCGATTTGATAGCAGGCATAACGGGCGATCGCATCAGCAATTTTTGCCAAAAACGAATGCAACATCGCCGGTTCTCTAAAAGCCATGCCCTTAATCACGGTATAGTCCTTAGAAGACTTACCCTCGATCGCATAAGCCGCCAGAGTCCAGGGCGCACCCACAAACCCCAACACCGTGGATGCCGTCCCCACTTCCTTGCGTAACGTCTCCAGAATCGGACGAATAAACGGCATCGTCTCCTCCGGTTCCAAGGGATACAGTTTATCAATCTGTTCCTGTGTCCGGATCGGGGGGTCAATAATCGGTCCCCGACTTTCGATAATGTCGAAAGGAATGCCAATTCCCGGCAAGGGAGTCAAGATATCCGAGAACAGAATTACCCCATCCGGTTGAAACGCCCGCCAGGGTTGCAGAGAGATTTCGATCGCAATCTCCGGATTTTCCGAACGTTCCCGAAACGAGGGGTATTTATCGCGCAGATCTCGATAAACCTTCATATAGCGCCCCGCTTGGCGCATCATCCAAACCGGGGGACGATCTAACTTTTCACCACGCGCTGCTCTTAGTAGATAAGGAACTGGGCTAGAACCAGCCATTTAAACTTCACCTTAAATTTTACTTAAATGCCATTGTTCAGCTTACCATTCTGCGTCCATTATTTTTGTTTTTTTGCAGGGACTTCCAGATAGGGGCTACAAGGTTTTTGGGTTTCGGTCAATTCAATACCATACTCGGCTACCTTTTAACCTGTACTTAATATTTTGTAATAGTTTCTCTATGTAACCTTTAAGCTATTGCAGATTCGCAATATTTCCAATCCGAACTGAATCCCCAGACGTAAACCGGAAAAGATTCGGATTAAAATGATTATGATGCCATCACAAAGCTCCTTAAAATCAACCGTTTAAGCTTGATTGATGGAAAATAGATGACTCAAATTTGTAGGTGCAATCTTTAAATCATGATGCAATTACAATTATTCAAAACCTTAGAAAGTGCCAAACGGGGAAAAATGAACGCATCAAAAATATTGTCCCCAGGTATCTCAATGGCTTTAGGATAGAATATGAATAAAATCAACGCCAATCACGAGAGTTGAATATGACCATCCAAATCACGATTGAACTACCGGAAGGAGCCTTTTCAGCCTTGGGAAGTAACCCCGATGGTTTTGGTCAACAAATGCGTTTAGCCGCCGCAGTCAAATGGTATGAAGTCGGAATGATTACCCAATCAAAAGCGGCGGAAATTGCTGGGGTCAGTCGCCCTGAATTTTTGGAGGCACTTTCACGCTTTGAGGTTTCACCCTTTCAGGTGACTCCGGAAGAACTGGCGGAGGAATTAGCCCGTGAGTAGACAATGGGTAATTAACGCCTCCCCTACAATTGCCCTTGCAAAGATTTCCCAGATTGGCTTACTGTCTGAACTTTGTAGCGAAATCGTGATTCCCCAGGGAGTTGTTCAGGAAATCGAATGCGGCCCTGAAAACGATCCGGCTAGAATTTGGCTTGCCGAGGGGGGTTCTGCATGGATTCGAGAAGTATCTCAGATAGATGCAGAAATTGCGGATTATAATCTGGGTCTGGGAGAAAGTGAAGTAATGGCATGGGCTTATCACCATGCAGGTTTTGAAGCAATCTTAGATGATCGAGCAGCTAAAAATGCGGCTAGAATGCTGGGAATTCCGGTTCGCGGTACGATCGGCATTATTTTACTCGCGAAGCAAGAAGGTCGAGTCTCTCAGGTGAAACCCCTCTTATATCAATTAGTTCAGCAGGGTTTACGAGTCAGTCCATCGGTCCTGGAAGCCGCCTTAAAGCTAGTTAATGAATCGGTATAGGAAAGAGAGTCTGACAGGTTGAAAAACGGTGAGACAATATCTAACGATTCCCACCGTTATGAGCTACATTTTTTGGAGTGCGTTTACCGCACACTATTGAAATGCTCAACCGCTTATTGATTTGGAGGATACCCATCAATAATTTCAGAACCATGATCCAACCCATTGCGAATCAATATCAACCTAATTATCGAGAGTATTTAGCCCGATCGCAATCCCAACCCATCCCTGAATAAACTTCGCCTCCGGCGCGAGTGTCGCCGCCAATGTTAACCACCCAAAATCCTTAAACTCCCCTTATCCCCATCTAACTCAACCTTTACTCCTACCGGCAAGGCAGCATTTTCGCCATCATGTCCGAAGGGTAAATCTGAAACAATGGGAATGTCTAAATCTACCAGGCGATCGCGCAAGACTTCGCTAACAGTAAAACTGGTTTTGGTAGCTACCGTATCACATTGGCTAAATCTGCCTAATGCAATTCCCCTCACGCCAGTGAATGCCCCCATCATCCGCCATTGAGTCAGCATCCGATCAATG
Organism: uncultured cyanobacterium; assembly: GCA_963821735.1. Taxonomy (GTDB): domain Bacteria; phylum Cyanobacteriota; class Cyanobacteriia; order Cyanobacteriales; family Laspinemataceae; genus Laspinema. The sequence goes on along the minus strand of CAWGFK010000016.1, from coordinate 25,468 downwards.
CGATAGGGGGCTTCTCCTACATCCTCAAAGGCTAAAATTGCTCCCTCTAATAACGGTTGCGCGGGAGTGCCTAACAGGTGAGTGGCAACGGTGAGATTAGCGGGGAGTAAATATCCCGTGGCGGTGCCATTTCCCCATCCGTTGCCTTGGAGAGGGGGGATTGTCTTGCCTTCGACTAAATCAAATAACCGGGAAATGGTCCAATCCGGTTCAGCTGGCGATCGTCGTCAGAAGGGGACCATGCACCCCGACGATGCCGATTTTATTCAGACTCCATAACAAGCTGGTAATATCCGAAAATCCGATTACCCATTTGGGTGGGGTTGCTTCTGGGGTCCAGGTCCAATCTTCTAAAAGTCTGGCCCCCCCATATCCGCCTCGGACACAGAGAATGGCGCGGCAGTCGGGATCCTGCCATGCGATCGCCAGTTGTTGACGCCGATCGCGATCGGTCCCCGCCAAATATCCCCAAGTCTTGTCATAACCGGCAGTCAATTCCACCCGATACCCGCGCGATCGCCAAATATCTAACCCCTTCTGAAATGCCGAGAGTTCTCGCAGACCCCCACTGGGGGCAACGGCGCGCAACAAATCCCCAGGTTTTAATGCCGGTGGCACAATTCGATTCAAATTTAACCCCGCAATTTCCGATGCCATTGTGCGCTTCTTACTCCCTTATTTATTAATAATTTATCACCCCTAATGGGTTTGATTTCCAAGTTGCCCTAAACGAGGAAATCCACAAACTTTTACACCCTAAAAAATATCATATACCCTGATTTTTAATTCTCGACCGTTTGAGGATTGCGCTTAAGCTTCCCGGGAATTAACCCCTCAGACTGTCCTTAGAAAATCAAGGGATTTTTTCCAGTTCCACCCCTTCCGAATCCGAGCCAAACTAGGGGATATCTTCTGGATAAGTTTCAGTAGGTGGAGACCAGTTTTGTAACGAGGAACGGGATTCAGAATTAGCACCGGGACGGAGGCGATTGAGTTGGGACAAAGCCCACTGTGCCGCTTCTCGGACCTCGGGATCGGAATCTTCTGAAGCATGGCGCAGGAGTTGACTGGTTTGGGAGACTAAATCATAGATGCGGGTTAAATCCCGAATCGCATTTTTACGCACTTCCGGATTGCTATCTTGCAAGGACAGAATCAAAGCGCGATTCATCGGTTGGAGTGTTCGGTTTCCGATTTCTGCCAGGGATGCCAAAATTAAACTGCGCTGCCGAGAATCGGAGTCCATTAATAAAGTGACCAAAGGTTGCATCGCCCGAGAATCGCCCTTTTGTCCCAGTTCCCAAATCGCTTTGCGTCGTTGAGTCGGGACTCGACTTTGCAAATCTTCGATTAAGGTTTCGATCGCATCAATTTTGGCAAGCTGAGGCGGTTCACTCCGGACTAACCCTTCTTCAGGAGAAGCAGGGGGAATTGCTGCTGATGGAGGGAGTTTTTGGGAAGGTTCTATCGCCCTCTCGTTGTAGCCATTCCCATGATGGGGTGGCACCGGGGAATTTTCAACTGAATCTCTCTTGTCTACAATCGGGGATTCCAACTCGGGTTTGGGGGCAGTTTCTGAAAACTGATCGGGCGGGTCCTTGAACCCTTCAGGAGTTTCGGGGATTTCCTCTCCATCCCCATCCTCATCGTCAACGGTTTCACCGGAATGGGTGAGCAAATAAAAGCCCCCCACAAAGATTCCCGCAAAGGCAAGAGTCCCGAAACTCAGAAGTAACAGCCAGAAAACGTCTTTTCGCGTGAAACGATTTCTGGGGGGGCGTTCAGTTCGGGGGGCGGGATTGGGTTCATTTTGGGCTAGTTCCAGGGGTTCCTGGGTGGGCCTCATCGGGGACTCCGGATTGAGGGAGAGTTTCCCCGTGGGGGCCGGGGTAGTTTGAGCTGGGGCGCGATCGCGAAGCGAGGGCAGATCTTCTGGAACTGGAGTTCGGAGAACCTGGCCCTGGTAAAGAGTTTGGGAGGTAACAGGGGTGGGGATTTGATGGATCAAACTCCCACCTTCGGCACCGGGAAAAATTCCCAAGCCGGTTAAAGTAGTAATGAGTAATAAAACGGGATGGTAGGCGATCATAATAGGGGTACAGATCCAACCAGTTGATCCAAAGAAAGCATGACACTAAGCTAACTTGCTTTCTGTTCCCAACGCGATGCGCTAAGAATACAATCCCTTTAATAGCACACCGGAATGATCGCAATTTTCAGCTACCCGGATGCCGCTAGAATCAGTCTACCTGGGATAGCTTAACCTTCTGAATCTGAAACTCGAAGTTGAATGGGAATTTCAACCGGGTGACTTTCCGACCCTTTCAAAACGGGGATCGGTTCCGGTGAGGGAGTTTCGCCACTGGGGATGTAGCGACTGGATGCACGGGAGGTTCTGAGTTTCGCGCTCAAAGTTGCGATCGCACCGGGGGGGAGTTGTTCGCGCTGATTAATCAGGTAGATGCTAATCAGAGTGAGGATAACACCACTCCACTGTAACCCAGAGAGGGTTTCTGATAAAAATAGATTCCCGAAGAGGATGGCAAACACTGGGGTCATAAAGGTTAGGGAACTCAGACTGGTGAGGTTCCCTGTGGAAGCAAAGTAGAAAAATAGGCCATAGGCGATCGCCGATCCAAAGACTGTAGAGTAAGCCAATGCCATCCACCCATTCCAGTCTAAATGCACCCACTGCTCAGATTCCGTGAGTCCTGACAGCATCCACAACGGCAGACCGCCCAGAATCATGTGCCAACCCGTAGCTACAACGGGGTCAGCATAGCGGCATACAAATCTTACCATAACGGTCCCCGCTGCCATTGACAGGGCCGCCAATAGCATTAACCATTCCCCACTCTGAAATAACCCCGAGAGGTGCAGGGAAGGCATCGCGAAGGAACCGTTAAGCCAGCCCCAAATCCATTCATCCGGTAGTCCAATCAGACTAATCCCTAGAATACCCAGTCCCAACCCCAGAAAACCCCAGCCTCCAATGATTTCTCCAAACAGCCATGCACTCAACAGGGCCACGGCGAGGGGTTGGGAGTCAATCATCACCGACCCCAAACCTGCTCCAGTTTTGACTAATCCTTCGGCGAGAAACCCTTGAAACAGAAACCCATCGACGGCAGCAAACAGGGAAATCCACAGCCATGCTTGCCATCCCCGGGGTTGAGGACGTCCGGCGATCGCCGCGACTGCCAACACCAACAGTCCTGCGGGAACTAACCGCACCCCCGCCATAAATAGGGGTGTGGTACTGGTGAGGGTTCCTTTCATCGCCACCATTGCCGTACCCCATAGGAAAAAGGGCGCAATCATTAATAGGGGCGTGAATGAGAATTTAGATTCGGTTAATTTGAGTTGCATAAGCCTTTATATTTGGATGCCGTTCTTGTTGAGGCGATCGAAGTATCGGGTGAAAAAATTACTTTTATAACGGAATTGTAGCAAATTATGTACTTTTGTTACAAACTTGAAACAAAACCAGCCCCCAGTTCCAGGAGCAAGGCACAACGAGTCGGACCCGGGGATATGCACAAGTCGGCTAAAATGTCAACTTAAAATGAGGAACTCAAAGATAAGGCAAACTATAAATTGAAGTGCCAAGACCACACAGAACAATGGAACAGGCTGACTAAGCACAGGCATCCTTAATTCTGACCGGACTCCCTTTGGCAGTTTATTTTCCCGCTCAACTGATTTATCTTGCTTCGTGCTACTGAACTATGATTTGGCCTTTTCGGAAATTTCGGAAAAAAATTGCTCGTATTGAAATTAACGGTGCCATTAACGGGACAACCCGTAAAACTGTACTCGCCGCCCTCAAAACCATAGAAGAGAGAAAATTTCCAGCCTTACTCTTACGGATTGATAGTCCTGGAGGGACCGTTGGGGACTCCCAGGAAATTTACAAGGCCCTGAAACGACTGAGCCAAACCGTTAAAATCGTGGCGAGTTTTGGGAATATTTCTGCATCCGGTGGGGTTTACATCGGCATGGGCGCTCCGCATATCGTCGCCAATCCGGGTACGATCACAGGGAGCATTGGGGTGATTCTCCGGGGAAATAACTTAGAACGACTGCTCGAAAAAGTCGGCGTTTCCTTCCAAGTGATTAAATCCGGACCTTACAAAGACATTTTGAGTTTTGACCGGGAACTGACGCCACCGGAACAAGAAATACTGCAACAAATGATCGACATCAGTTATCACCAGTTCGTCCAAACCATTGCCGATGAGCGCAATCTGAGTGTAGAGCAGGTGAAAAGTTTTGCCGATGGGCGGATTTTTACCGGAGAACAAGCGGTGGAATTAGGAGTCGTAGACCGATTAGGGACCGAGGAAGATGCCCGAATCTGGGCCGCAGAACTCGCGGATCTGACCCGAAAAAAACCGAGTGTTACACCTTGGAGGACCGTAAACCGCTCTTAAATCGTTTGCTGGCAAGTACCCTGGGTTCGACGGGTGTCTTAGCGGGGATCGATTGGTGTGAATTTGAGCTTTCTCATAATGGACAGCCCCTTTGGTTGTATCGACCATAAGGGGTCCTTTGTCATTAGTCCTTTGTCTTATGTCATTTGTCAAAGGACCAGTGACATAAGACCAACGACCAACGACATAAGACCAACGACATAAGACAAACCACAAAAGGAGGATTTTTCGAGTGGAGTGGACAGTTAAGGCAATTCGTGGAGCAATTACAGCCTCGGACAATACGATTGAGGCGATTCGAGAGGCGGTGAATGAACTGCTTGACGAATTAGAAGCCCGGAATAAGCTGGATCCCGAGTTAATTATTAGTGCGACATTTTCCGTAACGCGGGATCTGGATGCGATTTTCCCGGCAGCGATCGCCCGTCAACGACCCAACTGGGAAAATGTCCCCTTGTTGGATGTGCAGCATATGTACGTTCAGGGAGATTTAGAGCGATGTATTCGATTTTTGATTCATGTCAACGTTGCCTCAGCCCACACAGAGATTTATCATCCCTATCTGCGTCATGCAAAAAATCTTAGACCGGACTTGAGTTTTACCTCCGTTGGGGAATGGTGAAGGGGAGAAAGGGAAACTAGAGCGGGGGTCCAAGAATAGAAGAGCAGCCATAAGAGCGATCGCCCCTCCAAGGCCCAGATAGGAGCTGAGAACAGCCCCTACCCCTGGATCCGGTGTGAGGGGCGATTTTTTTAAACTTTTTCGAGTTTGCGATCGCCACGGTGACGGTGATGAAAGCGAATCCCCAGAACCACATCGTACAGGAAACTCCAAAAGTCTTTTCCCTGGAAGATTCCCAGACACAGAGGCGATCCTTTGGCTTCTAAAAGGGGTCGGGTTTCCCGATAAGCGCGCTGGTAATAGTACCAGGGAATCGAGGGCCAGAGATGGTGAATCAGATGGTAATTCTGTCCCAAGATTAGGATATTGAGAATGGGACTGGCATAAATCCGAGCATTTTTCCAGCGATCTGCGTTCTGTAAAAGGACGATGGGGCAAATAATCAAAAAACAATCCCAGGGCCAACCCCACCACTAACGCCGGAGAAAACCAAAAATTGAGAATGTAGCCCAAACAGTCATATTGGCAAGCCACATAGACAATCGTTGCTACGAACAAGCGGCTCAAAAACCATTCCAACAGCTCATATTTGCGCCACAGTCGCCGTTTAAAGAAAAAGATCTCGTGGTAAAAAAACCGCGCCGCAATCAGCCATAGGGGACCCCCAGTGGAAACAAAGTGGTCCGGGTCATTCTCCGGGTCATTGACATTAGCGTGATGCTGGTGATGAACCCGCGTAAACACAGGGAAGGCAAATCCCAGCATCAAGGCGCTGCCATGACCTAAGATGGCATTCATGACGCGATCGCGGTGGGCCACATTATGGGAAGCATCGTGAATCACCGTCCCCGCCAGATGCAGGGCCAGAACATTGGTACAAAAACAGCACCATGCGGGCCAGTCTAACCGCCAGTATCCCAAGGTCGAGAGCGCGATCAAGGCGAGTGCGCCAAAAAACATCAGCAGGGTCGGATTAAAGTCGCCGGGAGGCCCCAGTAACTCTTTCGGAACAGTTCGGGGCGGCATCGCCTCTGGCATTGTCGTCGTAACTCCTTTCAACAGATCCTCAAAAAATGTATGATAAGCATTCTTAAATATAAAGTTTTGTGAATCCCTGAGTCTAATCTTCGAGATTTCTATAAAGATTATTTATAGGTACGAGACTCAATGGTCAATTAGCTGCAACTGTCTTTGAGGGTACAACCAAAAAGCCAGTCGATCTACGGACTGCTTTCATCTCTACCACTTTTTCGAGGATTATAGTAGGAGTCTTTAGCAGCTAATTTTTTGATGAAACACTACCCTCATCAGCTAGGGACGTACTTCTACCCCCCCTTGGACGTTCATGCAATTGCGAAATTTTCTGCGTCGAACCAAAATAGTCGCCACCATAGGCCCTGCTACCAGTCAGCCGGACATCCTCCGAGAACTGATTGAAGCCGGTGCAACCACCCTGCGACTCAATTTCTCCCACGGGACTCACGAAGATCATCAGCGAAGCATTCGCCTGATCCGACAGACCTCGTTTGAACTCAATCAACCCGTGGGAATTCTCCAAGACCTCCAGGGACCTAAAATTCGCCTGGGCCAATTTGAGTCCGGGTCAATTTACCTGCAAAAAGGGGACCCGTTCATTTTGACCAGCAAATTCCTGTCCTGTAACCAAGACATTGCCTGTGTCACCTATCCACCCCTCGCCGATGAAATTCCCGAAGGGGCCACAATCCTCCTAGATGATGGTCGCGTCGAAATGCGGGTGGAAAAGGTTGACCGGGTGACTCGACAACTCCACTGTCGCACGGTGGTCGGTGGGACCCTCTCCAACAATAAGGGGGTGAACTTCCCCGGGGTCTACCTGTCGATTAAAGCCCTTACGGAAAAAGACCGGGAAGATTTACTCTTTGGTCTGGATCAAGGGGTGGATTGGGTGGCCCTGAGTTTTGTGCGTAATCCCCAGGACATTCTCGAAATCAAAGAACTCATCTCCGCCAGTGGCAAGAACGTGCCGGTGATTGCCAAAATTGAAAAGCACGAAGCGGTGGAACAAATGGAAGCTATCCTGCCCTTATGCGATGGGATTATGGTGGCGCGGGGGGACCTGGGCGTAGAAATTCCCGCTGAGGAAGTCCCGATTGTTCAAAAACGCCTGATTGCCACCTGCAACCGTTTGGGAATTCCGGTGATTACGGCGACCCAAATGTTGGACAGTATGGTGCATAGCCCCCGGGCGACTCGTGCGGAAATTTCTGACGTGGCGAATGCTATCCTCGATGGTACTGATGCGGTGATGCTCTCCAATGAAACCGCTGTGGGCAAACATCCGATTGAGGCGGTGGCAACGATGGCCCGGATTGCCTGCCGGATTGAACATGATCAGGCGATCGGTCAGGGTTCAACTTACGATCGCAGTCGTTCGATTCCCAATGCCATTAGTCAAGCGGTGGTCAAAATTGCCCAACAACTGGATGCCGGGGCAATTATGACCCTGACTAAATCCGGGGCCACGGCCCGGAATGTCTCCAAGTTTCGGCCCCAAACCCCGATTCTGGCAGTGACCCCTCATGTGGATGTGGCCCGCCAGTTGCAATTGGTTTGGGGGGTTAAACCCTTGTTAGTTTTAGATTTACCCTCCACGGGACAAACCTTCCAAGCTGCGATTAATGTGGCCCTGGAAAAAGACCTGCTGCAAGAGGGGGATTTGGTGGTGATGACTGCTGGGACTCTCCAAGGGGTTTCCGGTTCCACGGACCTGGTTAAGGTGGAAGTGGTGACGGCGGTCCTCGGGAAGGGGATCGGTTTGGGTCAAGGTTCGGTGAGTGGTCGGGCGCGAGTGGCTCAGACGGCCCTGGATGTGGGCAATTTTGGCCCTGGGGAAATTTTGGTGGCCCCGCGTACCAATGCGGATTATATTGATGCGATTCGCAAAGCGTCGGGAATTGTCACCGAGGATGATAGTTTGACTTCTCATGCGGCGGTGATCGGGTTGCGCTTAGGCGTTCCGGTGATTGTTGGGGTCAAGAATGCCACCCAGTTGATTCGCGAAGGGGCAATTCTCACGATGGACATGGAACGCGGGTTGGTGTACTCCGGTGCGATGTCCCAAACTGATGCAGTGTTGACGACTTGATGAAAGGGGGGTTTAGGGACGGGTGGAAGTCTGAAGGCGCAAGGGTGAACGGTGGGCTGATCGGAGGTCTCATTTTGGGCCCGGTTAAAGTGGGCGGATCTTGATTTGTGCCGCTTCAGAAGGCCCGATCGCCTCGATGATTTCTGGATTGACGATGCGGTTGGGTTTGCGGGAACGGAGACGATCGCCGGGTTGTGATCAGCTACTGACTGACAACGGGATCAAGATGTGCGATCGCCTCCGCACCCACTGCGGCCCGTCCTTGGATTGTTTGAGTTTCAAAACCCATTAAACTAGCGACGATTGATGACGATCACTGAGGGTATATTTTTCAAAAAAATACTTAAAAATTTGGCCATATCACCAGCAACTGCTCCAATATGAGGTATAGATAAATAAGCCTGCTAAAAATTAAATATCGACACAGCAATGCCCAAACAGCAGTTTAATCTCAATCTCTCAACCAGCTTGATGAATGCTATGAGTCACAAGGCTAAAGCAAACGGGATTAGCCTAGAGGACCTCGCGCTATCCGCTATTTCTGAGTATGTCGGCTATACGCCTTTAGCACCCAAAGCTGCTCTCGATAAGCGGTTAGTGGTGATGGAAACTAGGATTGCCAAGCTGGAGGCATCCTTGGGGGAATCAGTCGCCTGACTGGTATTCCCACCAGTCAGGCACTCCCTCCCCTTACTCAACTACAGTTAGCTAGACGCTTTGGGATCAACCCCTCTAGCGTTTCCCGCCAAAAAAACAAGCCCAATTTCTGCGATTGGACTCGGGATAAAGATCCAGATGGGGTCAGTTGGCTCCATAAAAAGGGTAAGTTTTACCCGCAAGTGTAAAACAAGGTGAGAAGGAATTCAGGAGATCGGCTTGAGACTACTAATTAGGGCAATAAAGGCGCGATTACGATCGCGCTTTTATTTTGGAGTCATAACGGGTAAGTCGATATGGGAAGGGTAGATGGCGTTCCGATGCAGGGTTAAGATAGCGTTTCCTTGGGCGGGATATCGGGCAAAGGTGTCGGCATCATGACCGGCGATCGCCACGCGCAGGCGATGTCCTTTTTGAATCAGGACGGAGGTGGGTAATAAGTCAAAGGAAAGTTCCATGACTTCCCCTGGTTGCTGGGGTTGTCCATCTTGCCGTTCAAAGGAATGGTAAGGTCCAAAGACGGCATAAGGGGGGGTCTCTGAAGAAATCTGCCGATGCAGCGATCGCAATTGTCCTTCGGTCACATATAGCACTTCTCCCTGTTCATTAATATCTTCCAAATATACATAAAAAGCCCCATCATTGACGGTAGAACTCACATAAAATGTGACGACTGGATGGCCTGTAATTTCCATCGCTTCTGCCAGGGGTGTGCTTGTATAAGTCAATAATTTTCGGTCTTCCCTGGCTCGGTCATTATATATCACATCTTTTCCCCCAGCTTTGGTATGCCAGCGGTTATTCGTGCCAGTGGTAGCCTCGAAGTTTACCGCATATTCATCGGTCCCTGCTTCAGTTTGGGGTACAACTTGAGTCAAACCATTGTCCTGGCTGAAATACCAGGATTGGGAGACAATGCCTTGAGGCGGCCAAACGGGGGTAGTCTTCCATTGGTCCTCTACCATTGTGTAATAGCGAATTTCCCGGGTAATCGGCGGGCGACTGCTATCTTCTTTCAGGTAAGTATCAAAAAATTCTAACAATTCTTCGATTTGTTCATAGAGGGGGGGGTCCGGTGACAAATCCGCTGGTTGATAGGGACTGGCATCTTCCGTCCCGCCATGATTCCAGGCCCCGATGACGACTTTTTGGGGATTACGATAAGTGAGAAATCGACTGAGTGCACCCTTGGCGGTTCCGGCATCTAACCAACTGGCGATACTAAAAATCGGAACTTGGGAACTGGGAAATTTCCTCCTGAAAGCGGTAAGGGCTAAAGTCTTGGATGGTTACCCCGCTTGTGCCATAGCGATCATCGCGATAGGTAATGGTTTGGGCGGCTTTATATACATCCAGGTTGGCGGTGCGATCGCGGATGGCTTCCGCTTGCAGGGTCCCATCGCGATCGGCGTCCACAGGTTTTGCCCCGGTAATTACAACTTTCAAGGCATCACAAATTGCCCCTTCTAGTTCTTCCATTAAGCAGACAAAATCGCGATCGTTAGCATCTAATCGTCGATTGTTTTCACTCCAACGCTGGACAAACCATTCATTAAAAATACCGCCAGGAAAGGCGAGTTGCGTGTAAGGGTCAAAGTCATTAAATCGGGGGGCGATCGCTTGAACTGCGGGATGATTTAATCGCCCTAAAAATTCCGTGGCATTCCCGGCATAAGAGGTTCCATAGCTGCCAACTTTGCCATTGGACCAAGGTTGGGCAATAATCCAATCAACGATTTCTCCATAGTCTTGAATTTCATCCGGGGACCAAGGATAGATTTGGCTTCCAAAGGAAGAACCTGTCCCTCTGGCATCGACTAAAACTAACGCATAACCGGCATTATTTGCCAGTTGTGCCTCGGGATAGTTCGGGTCAAATTCGGGAAAATAGCCCATAATTCCCAGCGATCGCCAGTAGCGGTCCATCCGCATCAGGGTGGGGATTTTTTCATCGGGGTTTAATTGTTTCGGCAACCAGATATCAATGGCAATTTTGACGCCATCGCGCATGGTTACATATAAAGCTTGGTTGGTGGGGTAACGGGATGAATCCAGGTTTTCTACACCGACGACTCCGGATAAGGGAGAGACTTTTGCCCAGGTTTCTCCGCCCGGTTCCAGTCCGAAAATTAGGCTAAAAATAAGGGAGAGGGTGAAGAGGAGGGGGCGATACCATCTGGGTTTACTCCGTCTCCGTTGATCGTTCATGGAGGACTATTTTTATAGACTGCACTGTTTCTATTTTAAACGGGAGTTTTGATTCTGGGGATGCTGAAGTTGTGGGGGATTCAAGGGGAAAATTCAGGCAGGAGGGACTCAGAAACGGAATGTCTGGGACGGATGTTCTTTGGAGGCGATCGCAACCCATGCAGGAGGAGATTGATGGAGTCAATTTGGGGGATGGACAAGATATCCCACCCACCATACCCCCTGTAGATTTTTCTCTCTAAAGCAGCATCAAGGGGGAGTCACTCTCCTTTAAAATTTGTCACTTTGTCCCAAGTCAGCTATAAACTAAATAAATTCACTTCCTAGGGCAGCGGTACAGTTTTAGACCCCAGGGACAAGAAACCGGGTTTTTGCCCAGATGGGTTACGAAACCGTAAAAAGTTTGGGGGAAAACTCGTTTTCTAACTTTTACAGTACCAAAGTCCTAGGAAGTGCTTTTCTCGGGATACCCAAATCAATGCTGAAATTACCTGGAACTTGAAATGTTAAACAATAAAAAGCAAATATTCGGTTGGGTGATGTATGACTGGGCAAATTCTGCTTATGTCACCACAGTATTGGTTGCCCTTTTGCCGCCTTACTTTGCCGCCGTCGTCGTTCCTCCGGAAGGAATCAATATAGGTGGGGCCTATTTCACCGCTGAATCAATTTGGGCCTTGATGATTAGTTTTTCGGCTTTTGTTGTGTTTATTTTTGCCCCAATTTTAGGAGCAATTTCTGATTTTTCGGCGGCCAAAAAGCGCTTTTTGATGCTGTTTTGTTATGGGGGAAGTTTAGCGACGGTTGCCCTGGTTTTTTCGAGTTCCGGGGATATCTTGCAGACAATGATATTGTTTGTGATTGCTCAAATTTGTTTTGTGGGGTCGAATATTTTTTATGATGCCTTCCTGCCGCAAATTGCTTCAGATGACCAAATCGATTGGGTTTCGGGAAAAGGGTTTGCTTTTGGTTATGTGGGAGGGGGACTGCAACTCGCCCTGTCTTTGGGATTAGTCACGGGACATAGTGTTATCGGGATTTCCCAGGAACTTGCCGTCCGACTGGCGATCGCAATGGCAGGGTTATGGTGGGGTGGATTCGCGATTATTACCTTTTTAAATGTGCAAGAAGAACCCCCAGTGGAATCCTTACCTGCCGCTTATCAACATTTGCCGAAATGGCGGGCTTATACTGAAGTCGGAATCATCAGAATTCTGGTCACCCTCCGCAAGGTTAAGCAGTTTAAACATCTGTTATTATTTCTGATTGCCTACTTGCTTTACAATAATGGCATTCAAACCGTCATGGCAATGGCAACCATCTACGGACAACAAGAAATCGGCCTAGGAACCACAACCTTGATGGTGACGTTATTATTCATTCAATTTGTCAGCGTTTTTGGGGCATTAGGCTTTAGTAAATTGGCCGAACGAGTGACGGCTAAAAAAGCATTAATGCTGAGTTTAGTCGGCTGGTGTCTGGTGATTGTTTACGCTTACTTTTTGACCAATGCCACAGAATATTTTATTTTAGGCGGAATTGTGGGCCTGGTTCAGGGAGGGTCTCAAGCCCTCAGTCGCTCGTTTTATGGGGCAATGGTTCCCATTCATGCCTCAGCAGAGTTTTATGGATTTTACTCTGTTTTTACCAAAGGTTCGGCGATTTTAGGACCGTTAACTTTTGCGGCGATTGGGTTAATTACTGGCAGCAATCGTCTCGCTATTTTAGGGGTGATTGTCTTCTTTATTTCGGGACTCATTTTGTTAGCTTGTGTGGATGTAGACCGGGCAAAAGATGCTAGAAATTCCGTGGAATTTAGTCAGCATTAAATGGGTCGCCCGCACCCTGAAGGGTGGGGCTATACGGACGAAGCCCGCCTGCGCGGGCTAAGAGAGAAGACTGGATTTTGACAGCAGGATTTGTTATCAACAGGACTTATGGAATATTTAACATAACTCACTAAATATAGAGGCGATTCGCGAATCGCCTGTACATTTGTGGATTGCGGTCTAACAAATGCATGAATTTTGCCTAAAAATGCTATAATGACTAGGGCCAAGACCTCAAATTTGATACCCTAGGAACCGTTAACAATTTCATCACGATGAACATTGATCCGATTTTAAAGAATGATTGGCATCCGGTGGCGGCAGTGCGTGATTTACCAGAGGAAACCATCACTACTGTGCGCTTATTGGGAGAAGAATTGCTGCTGTGGCAGTCGGGCGATCGCATCATGGCATGGCAAGATATATGTCCCCACCGAGGTGCGCGACTCTCTCAGGGCAAAATTTGCGGCAATACCCTCGTTTGTCCCTATCACGGACTCGCCTATAATCCCGAGGGTCAATGCGTTTTGATTCCCGCCTATTCTACCCCCAAACCACCTGCGAATATGCGAGTTAAAGCCTATTCCTGTATCGAACGCTATGGGTTAGTTTGGGTCAATTTAGGCGAACCTGAAGCAGCGCTATCCTCAGATAAAGTTCCCCCGTTTTTAGAGTGGGAGGATACCAATTTTAGAAAATTTTTATGCGGTCCGTTCCGATATCAGTCCAGTGGGTTGCGGGCGATGGAAAATTTTATTGATGTTTCCCATTTCCCCTTTGTCCATGATGGATTTCTCGGGGATGCCAATCATACCGAAGTAGCAGACTATGAAGTGAAAACCGATGCCGAAGGTATCAGTTTAAACAACCTCAAGGTGTGGCAACCGGACCCCGATGGAACTGGCGTTGGCGGTGAAGTGACTTACAATTATCGGATCTGGCGTCCTTTAACTGCATCCTTTGCTAAAGCAGCACAAGGGGGAAAATTAGGATTATTTTTTACCATTACTCCCTTAGAGGAAGAGATGTGTTTAGGGTGGATGTGGATTGCTATGAATTACGGACAGGATATTCCCGAGGAAGATTTGCGGCAGTTTCAAGAAACTGTAGTTCAGCAGGATATACCCATTGTAGAATCCCAACGTCCCAAACGCTTGCCTCTGGATTTAGCAGCAGAGGTGCATTTAGCTTGCGATCAATCGGCGATCGCCTACCGCAAATGGCTCAAACGCTTAGGCGTTACCTATGGTACCGTATAAATCAGAATCGGGATGCAGCATTGCCGCATCCCGACTCTGGGGAAATTACAATTAAAGTGAGGGGACGACCCCAGCACCAACTACGGAGTTGCAACTAAGTAAGGAGAGGGAATCGCTTCTGCTTTGCCCGCATTCACCAACGCTTGATAGACAAAGGCAGCGACTTCCGCGCGGGTTGCTTCCCGATTCGGATTGAACTGACCAATTTGGGGATAGTTTACCACCAATTGATTTTCCGTCGCCCCCGCTACTGCTGTCAAGGCATAGTCTGGAATTTGTGCCGCATCATTGTACCGTGAGAGGGAGGCAGTATCATTACTGCGTAATCCCAATCCACTGACTAAGGCAACGATCGCCTGGACTTTAGGAATTTCTTGGTTAGGACGAAATACCCCTTCCGGATACCCCGCCAGGAATCCGCCTCGGTATGCCATAGAAATCGCATCGGCACCCCAGAAACTGCTTGTCACATCCCGGAACGCCATTCCCTGCCGTTGTGCGTTGGTGCAAATGCTTTGGCAACGATCGCCGCAAATTGGGCACGAGTGACAGGTTCGTTGGGTTTAAATGTACCATCGGGGAATCCGGCAATAATCCCTTTTTTCGTCAACGCGCTGATATACGCTTGCGCCCAATGTCCTTCGACATCTTGAAACGCGATTTGCACATCGGCAGGAACAAAGTTAATCGAACCAATAATGCGATCGCGGTCGATATCATTTCCCACCGCCTGAATCAATTCCGAAGACACACTATATAAAGCATGGCGTCCGTTATTGCGGATGCGGTTTTGTCCCTCACTGGATGCCGTCCCTAGGTCCGGACGCGCCGAAGAGATGACCACAATCCCATCTCGTTCATTGCCCTCGATCGCATTCTCCCGTAAGACAGGGGTTGCAGAATTGGAAATCACCATCCCATCAATATTCTGGGAAATCGTATTCCCGATCACCAAAACCGAGGAAGTTCCCCCGACTGCCAAACCAAATCCGGTATTCTGGAAAATGTTCCCGCGAACTTCCCCCCTGCTTCCCGGGCGATGGAAATCCCGTTTGCCTCATTCTCGATAAACACATTATTTTCAATTTTCGGTGAGGCATTGCCGGTGACGAAAATCCCATCCCGACGACTATTTTTGAATGTGCTATTCCGAACCACAGCATTAGTAGACTCAATCCATAACCCAGTCCCACTCGCATTCGGGTTCGTAATCGTTACCCCTTCAATCGTGCTAGTATTGGCAGCATTCACCGTCACATTTTGACTAGCAAAGGTGCGACTCAAATAAGTGCCACCGCCAATAATTAGCACCCCTTGTCCTTTGTTGCTGCTATTTCCGCGCAAAGTCACTCCAGATTTCACCGGGAGAGGAAACGATTCGCCAGTATCTTTACTATAGGTTCCGGCAGCTAACTGAATCACCGTCCCTGTTTGAGCTTTTTGCAACGCATAAGTGATAGTGCGATAGGCTGCTGCTTCACTGGTTCCGGCATTAGTATCCCGTCCCAGTTGGGGATTGACATAGAGGACATTACTGGTGGCAGCAGCGAGGGGAATCTGTCCAGTTCTCACTTGGCCGAGGATGGGGAGTACCGTTGCAGCACCAGTACAAAGCAACAAGGCAGCTAAACTGGCAGGAAGAGAGGCGATCGCACGACGAGATTTAGATTTAGTGTTCATAACGGTAGAAGATTGAGAGGTAGAATATTGACGTTTCATAATGGAGTGTTAATCCCAACGTCGATTTATTTTTCACACTCTCAATCTACTCACCCTCTCCCCAGTACGGAAAACCGATTGGGTCACTCTTTTAACTGACTCCTATACAGCAAATTGCGCCAATTTCCCCAAAAAGTGCAGACTGTCTGGGGATTCATCCCGGGGAGAATTTATATTTAGACAGAGAATAAAGGTAAAGGGTAGGACAGTCCGTCAAGTGGTATAGCGATCGCCTGTAATCATGCCTTGGGGTTTCAGGGTATTACCCAAAGCATCCTATGGACAAAATTCCCAAACTATGACATTTTAATACCCAATGCACCGGAAGAAATCAGGAGCGATCGCCAGAGTCAGTATAAGTCAGCGTTGCCACAATGTCCCGGAGGCGATCGCGCAAATTGCTGTATGCAACCTCATCCAACACCGGGAATGAGTCTCCGGTAGTGACTGCCTCGGTTAGCTGTATCCATGACTTACATCCGCCATACGCCTCACTGTAAGCAATCTCTCGGGGTTCAGCAAGACGATAGGTCCGCAATAGCAACAGATATAGGGGTTGACGGGGTTTCCACTGGAGGCGATCGCGCACAAAGCGATCGTTCCAAATGTGATAGGGTAGCAACGCTGACTGCACCGATGCCGCAATTTCCTCCGTTTCCACGGCGATCGGCCACAAATCCGTAATCCTAGCCCAACTGCCAATCCGCACCCGTTCTGGATGCCATCCCGACGCCACTGGGGTGACATTCGACCCATAGTCCGCCTTCAGTAACTCGGGTTTTTGATGCTCAAACGTCGGATACAGCAACACCTCCGACTCCGGAACCTGGAAGCGACCCCCTACTTCCCGAATCCCGCCTTTGCGGAGTAACAGGATAGTCTCCCCTCGTTCTAAGGCTATCGACCGCAGTCGCCCATTCCTTCAAAGCAGCCGTTAATTCCATGTAATCACCCCTATTGAGACGAATCGTTAAAATAAGACAGACCACTGTAAAAAGTAGTCTTCATTCTAGTTTAAGAGGTCAACATGGAAACGAGAACATTAGGCAAATCCGAGTTTAAAATTACCCCCATCATTATCGGAACCTGGCAAGCGGGGAAAAAGATGTGGGTAGGCATCGAAGATAATGATATCATCCAAGCCCTGCGCGCTGCCTATCACGCGGGAATTACCACCTTTGATACAGCAGAAGTGTATGGAGATGGATATTCCGAACAAATCGTCGCCTCCGCCCTATCCGATGTGCGGGAAAATGTCATTTATGCGACCAAAGTTTTCTCGAATCATCTCAAACATGACCAAGTAATTAAAGCCTGCGATCGCTCCTTAAAAAACCTCAAAACCGACTATATCGACCTCTATCAAATTCACTGGCCCTCGGGAACCTGGGGAGGTGAAACCGTCCCCATTGCAGAAACAATGGGAGCAATGGTCAAACTGAAAGAACAAGGCAAAATTCGGGCAATCGGTGTCTCCAACTTTAACCGTGCCCAACTGGAAGAAGCAGCACAATATGGACAGATTGAGAGTTTGCAACCCCCCTATTCCTTATTCTGGCGAAAAATCGAAAACGACCAAATGCCTTATTGCGTCGAAAACAACATTTCAATTATCTCCTATTCTTCCCTCGCCCAGGGACTTTTAACCGGCAAATTTGGACCGGAGCATAAATTTGCCGAAGGTGACCATCGCGCTAAAAATAAACTCTTTTCCGACAAAGAGAATTATGCGCGAGTTCAAGAAGCCTTAGAGAAACTTCGCCCCATTGCCGATCGCCATCATTGTACCTTAGCCCAACTCTCCTTAGCCTGGTTAATTGCCCAACCCCAAACCTGTGCCATTGTCGGCGCAAGAAATGAGCAACAAGCTACAGATAATGCCAAAGCAGCCGATGTGAAATTATCCCCAGAAGAGGTCAAAGAAATTGATGCGATCGGCGAATTGTCACCGACAAACTCGATGAAAATCAAGTGATGTGGAACTTCTAAAAACCCGCTGAACCACTCATTATCCTCGTGAGGGGGCTTCTGCCGCGTCACGCATTCTTGGCGGCTCTGCCGCCTGTACCTCCTCTGGTGAAAAGTTGGAGCCGTGACAGGTATAATAGGGAGATTAAGCCCTTGCTCCCAGACTGGAGGCAGAGCCTCCAGAAGGGCGTGACGCGGCAGAGCCACGTCACGAGTAAAACACTATATTATTTGTACAAATTTAGGGTTTTGCTCAATTAATAAATTGGTGTAAAATAATTTTTATTAAGCTTCTCAAATTTACATAAATTAATACAAAACCCCCTGTAAATATGATTTAATATAAATAGAAATATTCCCACAATAAAATATGGCAAAAGCAGACATTAGTAGCAAGAGACTAATCGCACTCGCCCCGGATGGATGGGTGAAATGGGTCACCCAAACACCCGACATGGTAGCCCAAAACCCTGGTTGACTGACAAAACTTAGTAAGGCTGATACTTGTAAGTATGTATTTTGAATTCAATACGGTAAGTACGCTTGTCATGTTGTTTTCGAGAAGCCATAGCCGGTTCGGGGTCACTAGAGCGAGTAAAGCAGACCGAGTGAATAAGCTGCCAGCCTTGTTCTAAGGCGGTTTTAATCCAGTCCCAACCCATTCGGAAATAGCTGTTGCCCCGAACCAGTGAGGGTCAACTCGGCGACGCAACCCTTCGCTACTACTTGTGTACCCTGGGCAGTTACATAGAGAGTCGCTACCGCTAAGATAAAAAATAGGCGAGACAGGGCACAGACGGAGCGAATCTCAGATTTCTGAAGATTCCAGCCATTGGACTGGTCACCCGCGAAAGGCTTCCTCAATATCGAAGCGTAATCCATATTCTTGAAAGGTTTGTAATTTGGTGGGTTCATTGCTGACGATGGCCCAAAACTCACCGTTTATGTTGTTGTAGCCGATGGCCACATTCACGGGTCCATAACACTCTTGCTTGTGGAGTTTAACGTTGTGCAGACACAGAGCCTCCCCACGCATAAGAGGGAATCTCTTGAGTTGTCGCCAGCCTTTACCGGCCAGCCAAATCCAGGTATTGCTCTTGAGGCGGATGCGGTAGTTCCAGCCCAAGTCATTGCCCAGGGCTGTCATCGCCTTGACGTGGATAAAGCCTCGGTCCGCCAGCAAGACAACCTTGACTCCTTTGGGCAATAGATGCGCGGCTTGATACAGCATTTCTCTATATTCGTTAAAGGCTACCGAGGCACCAGAGATGCTTCAACACTCGCCACACCACAGGCAACGCCCGACCACGATACACGAACGCCAGACGAATCAGGCAATACTCCTCCCAATACGTTGAGGTATCTAGGGTCAGATACAGACACTCCTCCTCCCAGTTGGCTAAAGCTGACTGAATCAGGGGTTTATAGAGTCGATGGATATTGATGCGGCTGTTGTGTAACCATCGGCTAACCCGGCGTTGTTTACTCTGTGCTTGCTCCCCGCGACAGGGTAGGTAAGGCAATCAACGGGTGAGGCTGACTTCGCCTCGTTGGAGCAAAGCCACCACCATCCACAGGCAAGTTGTCAGATGCGCTCTTGAGCCCAGGGAACCGATTGACTCAACCAACTGTGCAAGGCATTATAGAGAGGGGAGCTTTTATTCATGGCGTTCTGGCTTTTGAGTGGAATAAAAGCTTAGAACGCTGGCTCCCCCTTTTTCAACCCCAGGGCTAAAAATCCCTGAGTGTAAAGCTTTCAGCCCTTATTCCTAACTTTTGTCAGTCAACCAGGGTTGCCCCGATTGTAGAAATCTGCTAAAAAAGGGGGTAAATCTCTTGACAAGGCGTATTGACTTTGATAAATTTATATTTATAATTGGAGGCTTTGTCAAAATATTATTAGCGTCACCATCCTATTATAAATATAATAAAACACCTAGTCAAAAATTGCAATACCCCTCACCTATATTTTGGGGCGGCGCGGGAGTGACATGAAGGGACCCCCGGGAAAGTGAGGGTTTCATCCGACTTTTTGACGGTGACAAGCTTCGGCGATCATGGTGCGAATTTCGGTGCAGAGGCGCTCGAAACTTAACCCTTGTTTTTGGAGAATGGTTTGGACTGAGCCTTTGAGTTGTAGATACTCTTGGGGTGTGATATCTTTGGCAGTCATGACGACGACGGGAATCGATCGCCATTGGGGATATTGTTTTAACGCATTTAAAAATTCAAATCCATCCATTTCTGGCATCATCAAATCCAGTAAAATCAAATCTGGGGGATGAGCGGCGATCGCCTCTAAACCTCGACGACCATTTTCTGCCACAAAGGTTTTCCAGCCGTGGTTCTCCAGAACGCGCTTGAGGAGTTCCCGAGTGGCTGGATCATCCTCCACAATCAGAATTGATTCTACCGGACCTTCGTCTGGGGAGGAGTCTGATTGGCGTTGCTGATACTTCTGCAATAGTGCGATTAAGCGATGGCGATCGATCGGTTTAGTCATATAATCTGACGCGCCTAGAGCCATTCCCATTGGCTTATTATCCATCATTGTGAGGACGATGGTGGGGATATCCGCGAGTTCCGGGTCTGCTTTGAGGGCGCACAGCACGGACCAGCCATCTTGATGCGGCATCATCACATCGAGGGTGATGGCATCGGGGTGGAGTTCCTTGGCGAGTTCTAATCCCCGATCGCCCGAGGAGGCGACTGCCACCCCCCAGCCTTCTTTGCTCAAAAACCGATGCATTAGCTTCATGCACTGTCGGGTCATCATCAATCACCAAAACCGTTTTTCCACTCTCTGGGAGTGCATCTAAGTCGGCCTGGGAGGGGAGTCCTGTTCTAGGTTGGGGAGGGTTTTCACTTGTGCGGGGAGGAGCATGGTAAAGGTAGACCCTTCTCCTTCGCGACTGGTGACGGTAATATCACCCCCCATCATCTCACAGAATGGCTTGGCGATCGCCAACCCCAGACCCGTCCCGCCATACTTGCGGGTTGTGGAAGCATCCGCTTGAGTAAATGCCTCAAATAACCGATT
The DNA here is from genome assembly GCA_963821735.1 of uncultured cyanobacterium. GTDB lineage: Bacteria > Cyanobacteriota > Cyanobacteriia > Cyanobacteriales > Laspinemataceae > Laspinema. The sequence continues at coordinate 4,606 of CAWGFK010000016.1, read as the reverse complement.
GATTTGCTCCGGAGTCATCCCAATTCCTGTATCCTGGATTTTAAAACAAATCCAATCGGATTCAGAGTGAGGAACTCCCGGCTTTAAATAGCCAGCTTCTGGCGGTTGTGCTAAGACGGCACAGAGGACCGCATGGGCAGAATCTTGGGGTTGAGGGTTGGGGATGCGGGTGACTTCCAGGGAAATAGTGCCATTTTCTGTAAATTTAGCCGCATTGGAGAGCAGGTTAAATAAATTTTGTCTAACTTTGGTTAAATCAGCCCACATTGAGCCGAGTTCCGGCGCAAATCGGACCGCCATCTGATTGGTATTTTTTTCGATTAGGGGTTCGATGGTATTCACCACTTCCTGGAGGGTGGATTCAATATCGAAGGGTTCTAAGTATAGTTCCATGCGACCTGCTTCAATTTTAGATAGGTCGAGGATATCGTTGATAATCCCGAGTAAATGCTTTCCAGCGCCGTGAATTTTTTGCAGATCCAAGCTCAAGTCTTCTTGACCCATATCTTCGGCATCTTCTTGTAACATTTCACTGTAACCGAGGATGGCATTGAGCGGGGTTCGTAGTTCATGACTCATGTTGGCTAAAAATTGACTTTTAGCGCGGTTGGCGGCGATCGCCGCATCTTTTTTCTCTTCAATGGTTTGATTCGCCAGTTGGAAGAGGCGAGAATGTGCGACTAAGAGAATATGTAAGTCTAAAAATCGCACTTGTCCATCGGGGAGGACTTCAGGCGATCGGTTCGTAAGCTTGGTAGGGGTCACGGGCTAGGGCAATATCAACCGCTTCATGAATTTTACAGGGTGCGGGGAGATGCAGGGGTGGGGAATAGATGCCCGATTGGGTTTCCACCGCTTGGATCGTACTCCACAGGACGGACATGGGACGTTTGAGATAAATTTCTAATCCGTAGGGACGACTCAGCCATTCAAAAAATTTCCGACGAGAAATGATGCCGAGGGGTTGTTCCTCGGAGATAATCATCACGCCGGGTAACTCCGGGTGAGTTTGAAAAGCTTGGCTGACAACCTGTCCGAGGGTGGAGGCGGAGACTGGAAAATCATGGGACGGTAAATCCGCCAAGGTGGAATCAAGGGTCAGGCGGTCTTGTTCTGGATAAAGCACGATCGCAGTCCTCCCTATACTGACCCAGAGAATACTGACCCAGCATAAAAACCCGCACTCTCAAGGGTGGGGCTATCCGAACGAAGCCCGCCTGCGCGGGCTAAAGTCAAAGGTCTGTAAAAACCCGCACCCTCAAGGGTGGGGCTATACGAACGAAGCCCGCCTGCGCGGGCTAAAGAGTACAATAGGTTTCTGACAACCGGATTTAGGATGAATCGAGTCACTGGAGGCTGTCCCTTGCTAAGACTAGCCAGGGTAAGGGTTATACGCCCATTTTCTTTTCGTAACTCGAACTCGGTTTTAAACTCGATCATCCTTCCCTCCTTCAACTGGGTACTTTTCAAAACAATGCCTGAACTCGTGAGTGGTTTTGAGTAGTTTGGTTACTCCATTAGGTTGGCCGGAAATTGAAAGCGGTAAGGCAGGCGGACCTTAAAAGTCGATCCGGAGCCGAGTTCGCTGGAAACTGAGATTTCCCCTCCTATCATTTCACAAAATCGCTGACAGATCGCCAATCCCAAGCCGGTTCCTCCATACTTGCGGGTGGTACTGGGGTCAGCCTGAGTAAAGGCATTAAAAATCTGCTCCATCTGCTCTGATGTCATCCCAATTCCGGTATCACTCACCTGGAATTCAATCCAGTCCGGGGGAGGATTGGGGGGAAATACGCGATCGGGAAAGAGTCTCACTTCTAAGGTGATTGTCCCATTTTCCGTGAATTTAGCGGCGTTGCTTAATAAGTTTAATAGCACTTGCCGAACTTTGTTAAAATCGGAATACATTTGGCCCAGATTGGGGGGAGTGTTAACCTGGAGCTGATTCCCGTTTTTCTGTACTAAGGGATGAATAGTCGCCACTGCTGCCTCGAACACCTGGGTTACCTCAAAGGTTTCTAGGTAAATATCCATTTTACCGGCTTCAATTTTGGAGAGGTCGAGAATATCATTAATCAGGCTCAAGAGATGCTTTCCGGCAAACTGAATTTTTTTAAGGTCGGGAATAAAATCGGGGATGCCGACGTCTTCGGCTTCTTCTTCGAGGATTTCACTGTCACGATCGCATTCAGGGGAGTTCGCAGTTCATGGCTCATGTTAGCCAAAAACATACTTTTTGCCTCGTTGGCGGCTTCGGCAGCTTCTTTGGCCTCGTATAGCATGATTTCCGCGTGTTTGCGACTGGTAATGTCTCGGACAATTACGATGGTTTGGTTTTCCAGGAGGGGAAGCAGTCGCGCTTCAAAATATTTGAGGCGATCGTTCAGGCGTAAGGCATATTCTCGATAAACTAAATCGCGATTAGTTTTAACTTCATTCAGCGCTTCTATAAAGGTTTTACTGACATTTGAGGGAAAGACTTAGTGATTTTACGCCCTAGGAATTGTTCGGGAGGCCGGGAAAAGTCTGAGATTTTTCCTGCTTGATAATCTAAGATTGTGGAATCGTTATTGAGTTTAAAGTATAAATCGGGGAGGCTTTGAAAATGGCTTGGAGTTCGGAAGTGGTATGATATAATTTTTCTTCATACTGTTTGCGCTCGGTGATATCCCGGGTGATGGAGACGACACAGGGAACCCCTTCTAAACGATGGATTCAGCACAGAATAATCCGACTCGAATTTCCCCGGCTTTCATTCTAAAGTGAATTTCACGATCAATGATTCGACCACAGGTTTGTAATTCCTCAATACAGTTTTTTTGTTCCGCTTCATAGACCCAAATATTCAAATCCGTTGAGTTGTTGCCGATGACTTCAGCCCATTCAAAACCGGACATTTCTAAGAAGCGATCGTTCACTTCAATATAACGCCCTTCTTCTAGGGTGGTAATGGCGATCGCATCGGGAGAGGCGCGAAAGGCTTTAGAAAACTTTTCCTGAGAGACGCGCAGGGCCTCTGGGCCCGACGGCGATCGGTAATATCCGTTTGAGACCCGGCAAACCGATAGGGGTTGCCCTCAGCATCGCGAACCGCCATCCCCCGAACTAGCATCCAAAGGTAAGACCCATTTTTATGCAGGATCCGATATTCTGTTTGTAAGTGAGGACTACGGCCTTTTAAGTGGGCTTGAATATCGGCTTCGACTCGTTCCAAGTCATCAGGGTGAATGCGGCTGAACCATTCATCGGGATTGGACCCGATTTCGTGGGGGGATCACCCGATCGCCGACTTCCACCGGGGGGAAAAATAGATTTCTTGGGCGTTCAAATCCCAGTCCCAGATCCCATCATTGGCCCCGGCAACGGCGATCGCATACCGTTCCTGACTCTTCTGGAGGGCTGAGGTGGCCCGTTCCACCGCCAACTCCATTTCCCAAGGTTTTCTGACCCAAATAAAAGTAGATAATCCACAGGAGAAGGCTAAAAAGCCGCCTAGGGAGTATAACCAGCCAATGGGTTTCACCGGCCATCCCGCCCGGCGATGGCGGCCATTTGCAGGATCCATTGGGTAAGGAAACATCAAGGAGAACCGGGTTACGATTAAACAAATCTGGATCTCCGAAAAATACAGCCCCTTCACCCCTAAGCCATCTTGGCCGCGAATGGCGTACTGGACGGGAATGGGAGTATGAAAGCGATATTGAGGGAGGGTGGGTTTGGTCCCTGGAGGAGTGGCGATCGCCGGGTTTGTGGGGAGGAGTTTAGCATCGGTAAGGAACCTCCGGGTCGATGATAATCGCCACCAGACCCCAATAAGCACTCTCACCGGGACTATTCGGGGAAGATAGAAAAATGGGAGTGCGACTAATTAATGCCTTGCCCCCCTGAACTAACGGTGTCGGACCCGCCACGAGGGTACTTTTACTCTCGATAGTTTGCTGAACAATCGATTGATGCCCTGATGTTCCAGGAGTTTGAGACAGGGCGCTTTCATGACCCTCAAACGGATAAAGATGACTGATAATATTATCTTTAGCCAACTGAAGATTCAAAATCCCGGTTTGCTCAGAGACCATGACTTGAGCAAGGCGCTCAAATTGTTGAGGGGTAACTCGGGATGGTTGGAAACGTAGGCAACCAGACCCCGCGTAATAAACAGTCGGGAGTTTAAGGCGCTTTCGAGTTTAGCTCGCTTGGTACTGAGTTGGAGCAAGACGTCCGTGCGAATTTGCTGACGGTTGCGTTCGACTTCCGACTTCGCCAGGCCCACACTCCGGCTATAACTAGGCCAGCCGAACAGACAGCAGCAATGTAAGGTGACAATCGCGATCGCATCACACTCTCATAATTTATTTAATTACCCCGAACTCAGCGATAGATAGTTCAGGAACGCCAGACCTGATGGATCTGAGGCCCCTACACCGGAGTCAGGGATTTGCCTCTTCTCCCTATTCTTAGCCCTCTAGATCTGGAGATTGTAGATTTTGGCATTTTTCAAACCGAAAAAATAGGGGGTTTGAAAATTTTCCTTTATACACTTTATCCTATTTTACCCAACGGATTGTAGAGAGTTGAGGGAAATAATCTCACAGGGATGCTATAAAAA
>CAWGFK010000015.1:0-5492 GCA_963821735.1 uncultured cyanobacterium | reverse complement strand
ACAGAACTGGCAAATTCTACAACAGAAACATTTGAGCCACCTTCTATATTACCGGAGGATACCTCCATTCAAGTCACCCAAGCCACCGATGATGGTTTGGGGACAACGGAAGGGACGCTCAGTTGGGCGATTCAAACGGCGAATGAGCAAGCAGGAGCGGATGTCATTTCCCTGGAAAACAACGTGCGGTTGGCATTTGGGGATTCTCTCTTCCGCATGGTTCCGCTCATAGATAGCGATATTACCTTTGAGGGCAATGGGTTCGAGATTAATGGGGATAACAATAACAATGGTCGAGTAGACGAAGATGACCGGCCTTTCTTTTTCGTCAAGTCTGGAAATGTGACATTTAAAGACCTGACCCTTAAAGGTGGTGTCGCTCACCCTGGCGCTGGAGGTGCAGGCATGGGGGGCGGACTGTTTGTTTATGATGGCCGTGTCACTTTGGATGGAGTGGCGTTTGAGAATAATCAAGCCTGGGGAAGTAGCCGGACAAGCCGGGGAATGGAGGACTAGGGCTGACTGGGGTTGATGGTGTCACGGGTCTCAAGGGTCTTCCTGAAGAACAGCTCAACCCCATATCATTGAGCCAGGTCGCCCGGGTGGTACGGGTGACTTTGGTGGCAGAGGTGGTATGGGCGGCAAGGTGGCGAAGGTTTGAGGAACAAAGGCACAAGTCAGGCAGTGGTGGTATGGGTGGCCCGGGTGGCTTTGGTGGACAGGGTGGCTTGGGTGGACAGGGGGACAACCCTATCCGTCGTGACGGTGGAAGCAACAAGCAAGGAGGTGGTCATGGTGGCGATGGTGGCTTGGGTGGCTTTGGTAGCTCGGGTGGCCCAGGTGGCCCGGGTGGTCGTGGTGTTGGCGAGGACGGCGATGGTGGCGATGGTGGCGATGGTGGCTTTGGCGGCTCAGGTGGCCCAGGTGGCCCGGCTGGTGGTGATGTTGTTGGCGAGGACGGCGATGGTGGCGATGGTGGCTTTGGAGCCGGAACAGAAGCCAGTGCTGGGATGGAGGTTGCCATTTTCATTCGCAGTGGCACTTTAGACATTACCAATGGTTCACGCTTTACCAATAATCAGGCAACTGGCGGATTGGGTATGATTAACAAAATCACCAAAGACGATGGACAAGGGTTTGGTGGAGCCATCTTTGCCCTCACCCAAGCTGCCATTGATGCTCATAAGAAACTAGGAGCCAGCCAGCAAGGCTTACCCGATGAACTCCCTGCGGTCAACATTAGTAACGATACGACATTCGAGGGGAACTTCGCCTCTCATGCAGCAACCAAGACCCAAGAGTTTACGGGACAGACCTGAATACGGATGCAATGTTTGCTGCAACGACTCAGATAGCAGCAACACAACAGAAAGCGGGCAAACCCCAAACCGTCCAAGCCAAAGCCCAAGACGGCCCCATTGCCGGAGGTACGGCTTTCTTCGATGCCAATGGTAATGGCTCTCAAGACCCCAACGAACCGAGTGCGACCACCGATGCTGCTGGGAACTTTACCTTAAATATTCCTGGTGAGTTCGACACCAATGGCAACGGAACCCTAGACCCAGAAGAAGGCCAGTATGTGATTATCGGCGGAACCGATGCCATCACGGGAGACTCCTTTAGCGGCATCCTCAAAGCGGTCCCCGGTTCTACCGTGGTTACGCCTCTGACCACCCTAGTCGCCAGTTTAGTCGATACGGGACTCACCCCAGAAGCGGCGCAAGCTCAGGTGAAAGCCTCCCTAGGACTCCCCAGTTCTGTCGATTTATCTACATTTGACCCGATCGCTGCGGCAAAAGCGGGTTCCAGCGAAGGGTTGCAGGTGTTAGCAGCCCAAGTGGCGGTGCAAACCACTCTAACTCAGTTGAGTGCATCGGCTGAAGCCCTTGACTCCAGACTAGATGGGGTGGAGAATTCTCTGATTATCGGTTTAGCTGCGGCACTTCAAGAGGGGCCGTTAAATCTCAGCGATGCCAATCAAATCGAAACCCTGTTAAATGATGCGATTAACGATGCGATTAACCTGATAGACTTAACCCAGCTAGACCCTGCTAACTCCCTTAAGATACAAGAGATTAGTGGCTATGTGGGTCAGCTTTCCCAAGTGATGGCTGCCAGCAACGAGCAAATTCTCACCGCCACCAGTGCCGAGGACATCTTCCAAGCGCAAAAGGTGGCTCAAACCAGCGTCACCGAAGACCTAACCGCCGCCTTCAGTGGTACAAAATCCTTTGACGAAGTAGTTGCCGAAAATACCGGAGAAGCGTTAACGGCGCAAATTAATGCTGCCACGATTAACACTTCCGTCCTCACGGAAAACCAGAGTTTCTCCTCCTTATTCTTTGACTCGGACTACTACCTAGTCAAAAACCCCGATGTGGCCGCAGCAGTCGAAAACGGCACTTTTGCCAGTGGTTTAGAACATTTCGGCTTATTCGGCGCTAAAGAAGGCCGGACTCCGAGTTACTTCTTCGGGGAAACCTATTTATTCGACAACCCCGATGTAGCCGCAGCGGTTTCCGAGGGGGCCTTTTCCAGTGCGGTGGAACACTTCCTCCAATACGGATACAAGGAAAATCGCTTCCCCAGCGACAAGTTGGCGGACTTCGAGACCTTCTATCTGTCCCAAAATGCCGATGCTGCCGCAATGGTGGCTAATGGCACTTCTGCTAACGTCCTGGAATATCTGATGACCCAGGGATTGTCCCAAGGAGAAACTCTACTATCTCAATTCGATGTCGTTGCCGAAACCTTTAACTCGGAAGACTATCTGGCCAAAAATCTCGATGTGGCTGAGGCTGTCACTAACGGTCTCTTCCCAAATGCCTTAGAACACTTTATATATTATGGAATGTCCGAGGGTCGCGACCCCGGCGAGAAATTCAGGAATGGCGACTATCTCACCGAAAATGCTGATGTGGCCGCAGCGGTCGAGGGTGGGGCATTCCGTAGCGCTTACGAGCATTATATGATATTCGGCTTCAAAGAAGGTCGCCCGGGGGCGGTTGAATATGACCGACTCACGGGTGAACCGGGAGTCGTGGATACTTTCACTCTCAATCTTGAGAGCGAGAAAGATTATACGATGATTTCTAATTTTGATGCCGCTGAAGATATCATTCAGTTGCCCGGTACTGCCGCTGACTATCAGCTTGCTGCGTCTCCCGCAGGGTTGCCTCCGGGAACGGCGATTTATCGGCTAGATGGGGAGTTAAGTGACCTGGTTGGATTGGTTCGGGATGTTTCGTCTTTGAGTTTAGGAGAGGGTTATTTTAATTTCGGGTAATCCCCCTACCCCCCTTGGAAAGGGGGGCTAGAATGGCTTTGGTGTGTTAGGCTCGCCAATAATTTGGAGAAAAAAGATTAACTCTCATGGCAGCCGTAACGCACCATTGATTATGTATGTAACCCGAATCATTTGGCAGCGGATGGGTGAACGTTTGTAGTCTGCCTTGGCATCGCTCAACCGTTATCAATCCACTGTTTATGGTGCCCTGCGGCTGGCATCAGAACCAATTATTTTCCCCCAAAATGAATTACCAGCCTAACGCACCCTCCCAAATTTGGAAAACTTCCCGGATCAATAGTTGTACAATTAAGAAACCCAAAGAAACTGGGTTTCGGTGTTAACTTTGGGCTGTGTAGCCAATATTTAATTAAGAAACCCGGTTTCTGAGTAGTAATCATTTAATACGGTCTTATGCTCGATCGCCATTTTTTGTATCTGACTGGACTGCCTTGTTCTGGCTTAGGATTTTTAAGTCAGCTTTTGGCTCAACATCCCGATATTTATAGCGATAATTTGCGATCGCCTCTTTGCGATTTGCTGGTTAATTTCCGCTCGTTTATCACCACCAACCCCCTAGCGGCAAGTCGTCTTCAACAAGATTTGAACCCCACAATGGAGCGATCGCGCTTAGGAATGCAAGGATTTATTAATGGGTGGTATGGGCAAATTGCTCAACCTTGGATTATTGATGTTCATCCCCAGTGGTTACAACATTTAGAGTTAATTCACTTGCTTGACCCCAACTGCCGCATGGTGGTATGTGTCCGAGAACTGGGACAAATTTGTGCTGCCATAGAAAATCAACATCAACAAACCTTATTGTTAGATTTTCCCGAACAATTGGCTAACCTGTCCAGGGCAGAACGGGCACAAAAATTGTTTGCTCCCCAAGGGGCGATCGGTTCATTGCTCAAATCTTTAGAACAACTGCAAGATTTGGAAGACAGCTTACAAAAACGAATATTTTATGTAGTGTATGAGCATTTGGTCAGCGACCCAGAAGAAGTGCTAACAGAATTGCTAAAATGGATCGAATTGTCGCCAATTTCACCAGATTTAACCCAAGTTAGCGGGTCAGTTCCGAATTATGCCGAATCTGCCGGTAAATATGTGGAAGAACCTTACAATCCTCAAAAACCTTTAGTTTTTTATACTCTACCCAAACGGTTTGAAATCACAATTCAACAAAATTTTCCTTGGTTTTATCAACTCTTTTATCCCGGTCGATTGTGAGTTTTCTCAAGCGATCTATTCGTAGGTTGGGTCCACCGTCCACGAAACCCAAATTGGAAAATCGCGCTCAGAAATGCCCCGATGATTCCCCCAACCCCCCTTAAAAACGCCACTCGGCTATTAGAAGGATAAACCCGGTTGTTTACTGCTGACTTTCATTATACTGTTATGACGAATAATCGACTGATTCTACACCAAGGTCGCTCGCTGACTTTAGTCCGAACCTGCCCCGATGATGCGCCGTTGCTGTTGGAAAAAATGTATTCACAGTATGAATTTATGCGGCTGTTTCGGCTGAACGATCGCGCAAAAAGTTTGGAAGAAGTACGGCAAAAATTAATTCAGCGATCGCGCTCGACTCCCGCCGAAACTGGTTATCTGGAATGCTTAATCGTCCATAAAACATGGGGGGCGATCGGGATTATCGCTGCCGCAGATTATAGCCCATTACATCAAAAGGCTGAATTGTTGATTGGGATTTTTGACAAACAATACCGTTCGATTTCATTAGGGGTTGAAGCGTGTTTATTAATGGGTGATTTAATTTTTAATGCGTATCATTTGCATCGATTTTATGCCTATAGCTACGGTTATAATCATCCAGCCCATGCAGCTTTGACATCCGGGGGATTTGAACTTGAAGGGATTATGAAAGAACACCTATACGATCCAGTCAGCCAACAATATGTGGATATGCACATTTATGGGATGAATGAAACTCAAATGCGGCAAAATCCTCGAATTGCTCGTTTATCTAAACGATTAGTCGGGCGGGATATTACCCAACCTTTGACGGCACCGCTTCCTCCTCCCGATGAATCAAAAATCCCTAATTTATCCCCCGTTCAACAACCGCCATTGTTTGTGAAATCAGGAGCGATCGGTCGGAGATCTCGTCCATCCACGGGTTAAACACCCGTCGCCTTCGGGGACTAGAGAAAACATAAAAGGCGGCGATCGCTCCCTTCCA
>CAWGFK010000014.1:0-12837 GCA_963821735.1 uncultured cyanobacterium | reverse complement strand
GGCTCGGAAAACCCGGTTGATCCGCCAACAGATTGAAGCGATCGCTGGTGGTGTGAATCCCTCACGCTTCTGGAGGAGGAGGAGGATGGTAGGGTCTCTATAGCCGGTAGGTTGACTTTTTACTCAAGCGCGGTACTATGGACGATGGACATCACAAGCTGATCCAGTCCCTGAGTTAAGAATGTAAAATTTTATTGCTCAGGCCGATCGCCCAGGCACAGACTGGGTAATAATAAGCGTTTTGCTTACCAGACGTCACCGGAAACCATCGTGATTCAAACCAGCCTCAACCGTCATATCATCGACCCCCCCCAAAGCGTGAATCCGGTCTTCGCCCGCCATGAGACCTTTCATCCTCGCTTTGGCTGGCTGAAAAAGGGCTATGACCTGGCATTAGCGATGATCCAAATATCTTTTTTTTAGAGAGACGCCCCAGTTTTGCTGGGGGTAGGGAAAAACATGGTGCGATCGATTCGCTACTGGTGCAGCGCCTTTAAAGTGCTGGCGGAAAACTGAACGCCAAATCATGCCGACCCAGCTCGGCCCCAACGAACTACTCCCCGCTGATGATGGTTGGGATCCGTTTCTTAGAAAATCCGGCCCCTCCCTCTGGCTGCTCCACTGGAATTTGCTCAAAGCCCCCTGCGACGCGGCAGCATGGCATTACACCTTTAATCAGTTTCGGCGGGTGGAATTTTCCCAAAATGATTTGTTCTTGGCGGTGTCCGACTATGGACAAACCCTGAAAAAAAATATTGCCGAATCTTCCATTAATAAGGATGTTAGCTGCATTCTTCGGATGTATGTCAAACAGCGATCGCAGACGAAAGTCAGTGAAGATTCCATCGACTGTCCCTTTACAGAATTGGGATTGATTCATACCGCTGGGGACTCCAAATATTACACCTTCCGAGTGAACCCAGAAGCGGAATTTACCCTCAGAAATTGTCGTTGCTGCTTGTTTGGAATATGCAGATTGGGTGGGACATGGACAGCGCACGATCGCCCTATCTCGGCTGCTTTATGATATCGGTAGCCCCGGTATGGTCTTTAAGTTGCCCGAAAGTGCCGTCTGTGATGCGATCGAACGAGTAGCGCGTCAGTGGAAGGCAGATCGCTTTGTCTGAATCCGCCGGATTAATTCAATTTTCTTTTAACGAAGATCCAGAAGTATTGGCAAAGGATATTATAGAACGGTACTACAATTTAAGACGAGGCGGAAACAACAATGACTAAACTATTATCTAATTATTTCAGCCTCAATCGTCGGTACTCTCGTTCTATTAATATCGAGCGAGATTTGGAACGAGCCGAAGCGTTAGCCGGATATATTCTGACCGAGCGATCGCTGGATGCGCTGCGCCGAATTTTAACTGGATTTGCCAATCCCGAAACCAACCGGGCTTGGACCTTAACCGGCGTTTATGGCACCGGAAAATCTTCCGTTCGCTCAATTTCTGATTTCAGCTTGTGCAGACCGCGAAAATCATATACGTCACCAGGCATTAGCCCTTCTGGAATCGGCCCTGGAATCCGACAGTCAGGAGTATATGACGCTGAGTGAAACGATTCCGGAGCAAGGGTTTTTTAGAGCCGTGGTAACGGCGCAACGAGAACCGTTAAGTCATACTATTGTGCGGGCACTGCATCGCGGTGCAGAAGTGTTTTGGCACAATATGGCTCAGTCGAAAAAACCAAAAATTGCTCGGGAATTGGTCGATTTAAAGGCGGAAATTGACGCAGGTAAACCCATAAAAAGCAGAGGAATTCCTAGGTTAGTGCAAAAGGTGACACAAGCCGCCAAAACTCCCGTATTGCTGGTTGTGGATGAATTAGGTAAAAATTTAGAATTTGTTGCTCAGAATCAGGATCAAGAAGATTTATATGTGTTGCAACAATTGGCAGAATTGCCCAGAGACAGTAATTCCCCCGTTTATTTAATTGGGTTGCTGCATCAATCTTTTGCGGATTATGGTGAGCGATTATCATCGGTGCAGCGCAATGAATGGGCGAAAATTCAAGGAAGATTTGAAGATATTCCTTTTAAAGATTCGGCCCCGCAAATGATGCGGTTAATGGGTCAAGCGATAGAGCGCTCTGGGGCTGAAAAATTTGTCGGTGCCATCGCCAATCAAGCCGAAGAATGGTTTGACTTGTTGCCAAAAGAACTCACCGCAGATATTTCGCCGGAGGTTGTGAGTTCGACCTATCCCTTGCATCCAGTAGCGGCCCTGGTTTTGCCGGAATTATGTACGCAATACGCCCAAAACGATCGCTCCTTATTTACATTCCTCACCAGTGCCGAACCCTATTCGTTTAATCGATATTTAGAAGAGACGCAGGTGGAGGGTATGGAACTGCCCAACCTGAAACTTGATCGCGTCTATGATTATTTTATCGAATCCGTGGGAATGGGAATTACTTCGAGACCCAAACTGCAACGATGGATAGAAGTACAGGGTTTAATTAATGATGTGGCAAAAACCCTGGATGCTGATAGTTTGCGCGTTCTCAAAACTATCGGCACTTTAAACATTGTAACAACAACCGGCGCACTCAAAGCGACTCGTTTTCTGGTCAGTTTAGCCTTATCGAACAGCGTTGAAGAGGCGAAAAATTGGCAACGGGCGATCGATAACTTGCTGCAAAAAGGAATTGTCACCTATCGGCGGCAAGTCGATGAATTGCGGATTTGGGAAGGGTCTGATTTTAATGTAGATAGCGCCGTAGCAGATTATCTGGCAAAACAGCGATCGCCCCTGGTGGAATTACTCTCGGAAATCCGTCCGATGGATCCCTTAGTGGCCCAACGGCACAGTTATCTAACCGGGACCTTGCGCTATTTTGAACGCCGCTATCTCGATGAATCCACAAATCTCTCCAAACTGTCTTGTTTGAACGAGGATGCTGATGGATTAATTGCCTATTGGGTGAGATAAAGTGGCCTACAGCAAATCCCTGCTCAACGCCACTGGAAAACCCTGAATCGTGCTATGTGCAGACAAATTAGAAACATTGCAAATGCACTTCGCGAGAATTTCCAGCGCCTGAACACATTCGACTGCCATACCTCGGAATTGCAAAGCGATGGCATAGCGCGGCGAGAATGCGCTATCGCTTAGTTCAGGCAGAGGAATTGTTCAATGAAGGCCTCATGAATCGTTTGATGTAGCCGAAAATAGTAACCTCTGTTGGATTCAGGGGAAAACAAGAAACCCTCAGTCACGTTACCGATATGGGTGAGCATCGACTATCGGATGTGTGTGACAATGTTTATCTGAAAACACCCATTCTCTGGAATGAACTGATCAATCATCACAATGGGACCTGCCAAGAGCACAAAAGCCAGAATGGAACTGATTAGCGGCAATGTTAGAAAATGCTGACCAAGAAAAAGTTGGATTTGAGGGATATAAAACCCAGTCAATCTCAATGTATCATTCCCTCTGGAGTGAACCTAAGGTTCATCGGTGGGAAGCTCAGGAGGAAGGATTGAGATTTTAACCGCCGCCCACAGCATTCGGATCTAACAAGTATTTGGGAGGCGATCAGAAAATTTTGCTTGGAGGCAAAAAACAACAGCAGACCCTTGACTTGCTTTACCAGCGCTTGCAAGCACCTCCCTACGGGATGAAACAAGGTGCGATTCCGGTGTTGTTGGCGGCGGTGTTGCTTTACCATGCGGATGATGTCAGGGTTTATCAAGATGGCACCTTTATTCCCACTATTGGGATTGGAGCCCTTTCAGGTCCTCGTGGCAGCTATCCCCGAACGTTTTGCGGTGAAATACTTTGAAGTGGTTCAACTGCAATCGCAAGTGGACCAACTGGAGGCAATTTGGGGAAAACGCAAACCCCTCAAGACAGTTCTGGGGTTCGTAATGCGACCCTGCTCACCGTAGTCAAACCGTTATTTCAATTTGCCAAAGCATTACCCGCCTATACTACTCAAACCCAGCGCCTCAGTGGTGAAGCGTTAAGGGTTCTGCAAGCGTTAAAACAGGAACAGGAACCGGATGAACTGGTGTTTACATCGTTACCCCAAGCCTGTGGGTTGCCTGCAATTACCAGCAAAGAGGGGGAGGATGCCAATATTGCAAAAACATCCGCCTCAAGCTAGTAGAAGCGCTCAAAGAGATTCAGAGGGAGCATCTCAATTTGGCACTTGATACTTTTAGGGGGCAGGAAAAGCCTGTAACTGTTCAAATTAGTGCAGATTCCCAATATTAAACTAAAGAAGAGAAAAACGGTTCTAAGCTGCTCACCGTCGTTCATTGGATGCTCTTGAGGGAAATTATGAAACTCGACTGGGTGCGGCGTTGCAGCCGATGAATGAGCTAGAAGCATTAAAGAATTTAAATAGTCAATAGCTGAGGAGGGTGATTTGATGTGATAAAATTTTATTGTTTTCAATTTAATTAAAGCTGATGAACTTGAATCCTGAACAGTTAGAACGCCTTGACGCCTGTATCCAAGAAATAGGTGAAATTTTGTACAGCCAGATGGACTCAGTTAAGCTTTAAAGACATGGAAATGTTAGAAAGCATGACGCGGCAACATATCTTGGACTATATAGGGCCAAAACTTTTGTTTTTTTTTTATCTCTCAAGTGACCGGAACAACTGCACCCAAAAGCCGGAAACTTAAAACTCTCTATCAGGGAACCTAACTTTAACTAACAAACAAGCCAGTGTCATGGGAATAACCTCCTATGCTCACCTCAGCCCACTTTTATTAAAATGTAGTTTGTTAGTGAGTGCTCAAGTTTCTTATGGAATGGGAGAAAAGGACATAGAAGTCTTGACAGAGATGTACAACTTTCTCATAGTACATTACAACGTCAAGTTAATAAGTCAGAATTTGATTGGCCTTCAGCTAAACAAGCCGTAAGTGAAGTCAGCATTGATGGAGGTGAGAAGTTAGACTGCGTACTCCCTTTCAAGGCGCTCCTTCTGTCTGGAAAGATTATCAAGTCAGAAGACTGCAAGGAATTTACTATGGGGCGACCTTTCAAGACCCTCAAACTTTTAACGGATTGGATTAATGGTCAAAAACGACTAATCCACTCATCTGTTTAGGAGATGGGCATGACGGAATTTGGAATCTTTTTAAAGAAATAGGCAGCCCCGAACAACGTCAGGAAATTTTAGATTGGTTTCATCTTAAAGAAAATCTTTATAAAGTTAGGGGGTCAAAGAAGAACCTGAAAAAAATCGAAACTTTACTCTGGAAGGGCCAAGTTATAGAGGCTAAAGCCGAAGTGTTCAAGTATAAAAGTCACCAAGCCTCTAAATTCAGAGCGTATTTAACTAAACATGAATCCCGAATTATTAATTATGAGCAAGCTCAAAAAGAACAAATTTGTTCCATTGGCTCGGGAGCTGTAGAGTCAGCAGTTAAGCAAATTGACAAACGATTAAAATTAGCTGGAGCACAATGGAATTCCGAAAATCTCCATAAAATTTTAGGATTACGCTGTGCTTATCTTAATGGGAGCCTAGCTGCATAAGGTGACAAAGACTGACGGTTAGTTTTTATTTTTTTAGAGTTTATAACTCAATATTTTATCCCATTTATCTGATTCCCGTATGGGAAGTTAGGTCGTTTTATTCTGCCTAAAGTTTACTCCAAGCTTTGATAAACTTTTTTCTCAGCAACCCAGGCGAAGGGTCCTCCCATCATCCGACTCTAGAAAGACAATATTTTTGCCAAATTGAGATGCTCCCGATTCAGACTGCCTACCGATCGCTGTAACGACTGTCAGACGCGCTTATACGAAGCGTTTGGCATCAGGAGTCCCGAAACTAAACTGCGGGAAGACTTGCGAGTCCGTGCCAGTTATATTGGCGGTCAATCTCTGGAACGTCGCCTAACCAGTTTTGCTCAGGCGGCAGCAGATGAGAGTAAAAGCCATCGCCAGTGGTTAGAAGCACTCGTGATGATAGTTGCCGATAAACCGGGCGAATCCTGGACCGATTAAAATGCCACCGGATTCGAGATTAAACTCAGCGACATCGCCAGACGGTTCAAGAACCTGGAAGCCTTGCAGAAAGAAGTCGCTGCCAAAGGAGAGGGATTTGATGCGCGACGGATTACCGTCACCCGTCCCGACGGCGAAGAAACCCACCGCATGGTTTGGGTTGAGCGCGAATCCGAAGGGAAAATCGAGGCGTTGGTTGAACAAATATTGCAAAACTCGATTTTGCGAGATAATCCTCAACTCCAGCAAGCATTTGTTGCTAAACTAACGGAAAGAGTTTTGGGAGCAACATCCCTGGAGAATATTGCTCAAATGCAGAAAACCCGTCACCATCGGAAAAATGAGCAACAAACCCGTTAGACATATCCTCGGTTTATCCGGCGGCAAGGACAGCACTGCCCTTGCCATCCTCCTGCACAAACAGGTGCCGCAGATGGAATACTTC
This sequence comes from uncultured cyanobacterium, assembly GCA_963821735.1. Lineage (GTDB taxonomy): Bacteria > Cyanobacteriota > Cyanobacteriia > Cyanobacteriales > Laspinemataceae > Laspinema. Next base: position 6,413 of record CAWGFK010000014.1, on the reverse strand, counting down.
TTCTGCTGACACCCATAAGGAGTTGCCGGAGACTTACGAGTATCTTGATCGCATCAAAGCTCGCTTAGGGATTAAAATCCACTATCTGAGCCCTAAACGCGGATTTGACCATTGGCTCGATATTCATGGCGGGTTACTCCCCTCGCCCAAAAAGCGCTGGTGTACAGTGATGATGAAAATCAAGCCCCTAGAGGAATTTGTCGGGGACGATGAAGCAATCAGCTACATCGGGATCCGTGCTCACGAAAACCGCGATGGTTACATCTCCACCAAACCCAATCTAAAACCCGTTTATCCCTTTAAGGAGAAGGGTCTCGTTAAAGCAGATATCCTGCGGTTGCTAGAAGAGAGCGGCATCGGACTCCCCGACTATTATCGGTGGCGCAGTCGTTCTGGTTGCTTTTTTTGCTTCTTTCAACGAAAATATGAATGGGTCAAGCTGGCGGAAGAACATCCCGATCTGTTTGCTCAGGCGGTTGACTACGAGCAGAATCATAGTGACGGCAGACATTACACTTGGACTGAGGGGGAGACTTTATTAGAACTACCGAACGCCAGGAAGAAATTATTGCCAACCATGAGAAAGCAATGGCCAAGGAAAAAACAAAATCAGTCCCCAATCGACCTTTAGCTGATGTCCTCTCTTCAGTCTTAGATGATGAAGATGATGATTTACCCTGTTTAGCTTGTCATTTGTAATCAAACTTTTTATTAATCTTAAAAATTGGTTGTTAAACTTAAAATGAATGCTTCCGATCTCCCGATTCTGAAAAACTGAATATTTCAGCGTTATCCGGGTTATTTGTGCATACCACAAATTCTTACAAATATCTTTTTTTCTTGTCACTTTTAGATATTCTAGTTCGCAAAAATTTTCAAAAATTAATATCGATTAGTTTCCGCGAAATCATCATTGAGATGCTGACCAATGCTTGGTATCCGCACAATTATTTTAAATTATCCTTTGGTTCGCAAGATAAAATAGCAGACAAATTGGATGCGCTTGAGTTAGAAGTGGGTGAACCCATATTAAAATTTAGAGATCCGGATAAAAAACTCCTGCGAACCACAATAAGTGATCAAAACTTAGAGGATATTGTTAACTATATCAGTCGATATGTTCCATTCCGGCTGCTTATGCCTTTTATGAAGCAACAGTTAAAGGTGTAGATATTATCATGGAGTGGATCGCGAAATGCCGAAGGTTACCCAACGTTACTTTGATATCTGCAAACCCTTGTATTGTTTTGATTCAACAGTAAAGCAAGAGTGCCGTGGGATTATTTTACATTCGGAATGGGTTTCCTATCTGAAAGAAAACTATGCGATCGTTCGCGGCGGGTATGCTGGGAATGGCTCAAATATATGCAAAAGTGCAATCCAAATGTTCCCGCCGTCACCAATAAACTATTCCCCCCACACAAACGAGATTCCCTGTCATCTCAGACAAAGTATTGGAAATTGGTTTTAGAGCATAGCGAGCTCAGGTGTATTTATTCAGGAACCATATTAACCCCTAATAATATTTCTATCGACCACTATTTACCCTGGTCGTATGTCGCACACGATCGCCTTTGGAATTTAGTTCCCACTCTTCCAGAAATTAATTCATCGAAATCCAACAAGTTACCTAATAAAAGATATTTTAATAATTTTGTGTTGCAGCAATACCAAGGATTAACCATTTGCTATCAAATTCTAGGACTGCCACAATGGCTAAAACAAATAGAATCTTATTTAATGGATCTCAAAATTTCTAATTCATTAGTTTTGCTTGAAATCGACCGACTGACATTTGCTTATGAATCTACGATTCTTCCTTTAACGGAAATTGCCGCTAGGCAAGGGTTTGAGGATTGGATCTGATAAAATTAACAAGAATTCTCGCCTAGCAATAAATGGGTGAGTTAAATGTAAAGATTATGTACAACAGGAGAAATTTGATAAGCTGGAGTTGTAGATTGCTGAAGTTGCGATCGCCCACTCTAAGAGGGATCAGGGCAACTTTTAGAAAGGCGATCTCAGGTTTCCCCACTCCAAAATTGCTATAATTAAGTAACTATTTTCTTAGAGGTTCTCCAATGTCTATCATTACCATTGCAGTTCCAGACAAACTTTTGGGAAAACTGACACAAATGGACACTCGCCTTTCATTCCTATCAATCTAAACCGGAGGCGATCGCTTTGACTGCGGGAAAAAAGTATAGAACTAAGTCAACACGCCGTACTAAAAATTGAAGTCCTAGCAACTCACGGGATCACGATTTCTCCAGAGGTAATTCAAGACGCCATCCGAGCGCCAGACAAAGTAGAGTCTAGCGGAGGAGAAAAATACATCGCTCAAAAAATATTAAACGAAACTTTAGTTCTCAGAGTCGTCTACAGAGAATATGCCGATCTCATTTTAGTCATTACCCACTATCCAGGAAGGAGGTCGCGATATGAAACGGATTAGATATAGTCCAGATGTGGATGCTTTGCTGATTGAACTATCAGACGAACCCATTGCCTATGCTGAAGATGAAGGCTCGCTGATCATTCACTATTCTCCCAGTGGAGAGGTGGTGACAATCGAGGTTTCAGATGTCCAAGAATTTATTGCCAAAGACTCCCCGATTGAAGTCGGTTTCGAGACTTGACGTTTAGCTGGATGTCCAAACTTTAAATGCGTGAGTTAAATGTAAACCTTCCCGATTCTTTGTACAAACAGGTGACAGAATTGGCAGGGAGAGAAAATATCTCCCTTGACCAATTGGTTGCGATCGCCCTTTCGGCTCAAGTTTCCGCTTGGATGACTCAAGATTATTTAGTAGAGCGAGCAAAACGGGGGAGTTGGGAACAATTTCAACAGGTTTTAATGAAAGTACCCGATGTAGAACCGGAGGAATTTGATAAGCTGTAATTTTACATTACTGAAGTTGCGATCGCGGACTCTAGGGAGTATAAGGCAGACCTCTAGAAGGCGATCGCAAATTTCCCCTTTCTCTGATGAAATAGTACCCCCCTTAAAATATGACCCTAAAAGAACTAGAACCCCAACTTCTAGCCTTAACGCCAGAAGAAAAAGCCCAAGCTATTCAACTTCTCGCCCAAAGTTTAAGTAACGCTTGGAAAGGGATTGAAAAAACCCCCGGAGTCTGTGGCGGCGATGCTAGAATCGCCAATACCCGCATCCCCATTTGGATTCTCGTCAACTATCGTCGATTAGGCGCGTCTGATGGTCGAATTTTACAGGATTTTCCTCAACTCAGCGCCGAAGATTTAGTCAATGCTTGGAACTATTCCCACGCACACCCAGAGGAAATGGAAGCGGCAATTCAAAGAAATGAGGAAGATTGAAACATGGCGCGTCTTTATGCCGATGGAACTCCCTCTTCCTATTGTCGAATTCCTGCGTTTAGCGGGTCACGATGTCCACCCAGCGATCGCCTTTCTCTTCCTGGAGGAGCCACCATCATTTTTGACCTGATATAATACTGAATAAACCAGAAATGGAGAGAGTCCATGAGCCTTGTTAAGAGCATTGTGGAAAAAGTGGAAAATTTACCTCCTGAGAAACAGCAGGAAGTGCTTAATTTCGTAGAATTATTACAGTCAAAAATTGACCCAGACACGACTCCCCATCAAGAAGATGAAACCGCCGAATCGGTTCTCACTAAAGCCGCACAATTTATTGGCTGTGTAGAAGGAGCAGCAGATCTTTCAACGAACAAAAACTATCTGGAGGGATACGGCAGGTAATGACACGGCAAATCATCAATGCTATGACTTGGACGGAAAGACCTCAAACAAATGAACAGGCTCCCTTGGATCTTGCATCTCCATCCAGCAGTTGAGATGACACCGGAGCGGTTTTTTCAGATTTGCCAACTTAATCCCGACTTACAGCTAGAACGGACTGCAACTGGAGAATTACTAATTATGCCACCGACGGGTAGTCAAACGGGTGGACGTAACTTTAGACTCCTCGGCCAACTCTATACCTGGATTGAACAAACAGGAACCGGAATCGGATTTGATTCTAGTACAGGATTCACCCTACCCAATGGCGCGATCGTCTCTCCTGATGCTGCTTATGTTGATTTGGAACGGTGGAACAGCCTGAACCCAGAACAACAGGAACAATTTGCTCCCCTTGCGCCGGATTTTGTGGTGGAATTGCGTTCGAGTTCTGATTCATTAAAACCACTCCAAGACAAAATGCAGCAATATATTGACAATGGCGTTCAACTGGGGTGGCTGATAGACCGCAAACACTGTCAAGTTTACATCTACCGTCCTGAGCAACCCTTAGAATGTCTTAACCATCCCACCACAGTCAGCGGTGAACCTATTTTGCCTGGATTCAGACTGAATTTAACCCAAATTTGGTAAACAACCCGACTGTTCTTGTTACGCTTTTAAGATAATTTTCATCTTTTGCCCTCTAAGTGTTAGCCTTGCAGCTATAATATCAGAAAACTGACTTAAAACAAAATGCAAATTCAGGATTACTTTGACATTCTCTCCTCTGATGAGATTCGGATCAAAGGTACCCGAATCGGTATTGAAACGATTCTCTATGAGTATATTTATCGCCGTTGCACGGCTGAGGAAATTGCGAAAACTTATCCTTCGCTGACTTTAGAGCAAGTTTATGCCACGATTCTGTACTATCTTCACCATCGAGAAATAGTGAGCAATTACATGGGCAACTGGTTGGAATATTGCCTAAAATCTGAGCGTGAACAGGATAATAATCCACCTGCGCCTGTGGTCAGACTCTTAAAGTTAAAAGCAGAAGGAGGGATAAAAAAGCCAGTTGTCCATGAACATTAAATACTTAATTGATGAAAACTTACCTCCTCTCTATCAAGAGCAAATTTTCCGTCGTACCCGGGATTTAACCGTTTGGATGGTGGGGGACCCAGGAATTCCACCCAGAGGGACTCAAGATCCAGAAATATTGTTATGGTGCGAACTCAACAATTTTGTTCTGGTGACGAACAATCGCCGGTCAATGCCGGTACATTTGGCGGAACATCTAACCCAAGGTCACCACATACCGGGAATTTTTGTTTTGCGTCCCAAAGCAGAAGTTGGGGTCGTTATTGAAGAGTTGATTTTTATTGCTATGGCAGCAGAGGAAAATGAATTTCAAGACCGAATCATTCACATCCCACTGAAGTAATCTCAAACCGTTGATATCCGATGACTGACTCTTATCCCATCTATCTCGACTACCATGCTACCACTCCAGTTGACCCGAGAGTGGCCGAGAAAATGCTGCATTACATGACGACAGAATTTGGTAATGCCAGCAGTATCGACCATAGTTATGGCGATCGCGCTCAAAAAGCAGTGTCTCAAGCAGCGAGTCAGGTGGCAGAATTAATCGGTGCATCTCACAAAGAAATCGTTTTCACCTCCGGCGCAACGGAAAGCATTAATCTGGCGATTCAAGGGACTATTTTCGCGCATACCCCCGCTACAGGTAAACCGCGAATTGGTGTTTCTCCAGTAGAACATAAGGCAGTATTAGATACCTGCAATGCTTTGGCAAAAAAAGGTCTGGCCGAAATCGTTTACCTGCGGATAGACTCCCAAGGGAGACTGGATTTAGATAAGTTGGAACAAGTCTGTGCCACTGGGGTTGCTTTGCTCTGCGTTATGGCAGCTAATAACGAAATTGGCACGATTTATCCCGTTGAAGCGATTGGCAATCTGGCTAAAACTTATGATATTCCCTTTCTTTGTGATGCTTCTCAAGCGGTAGGAAAGATTCCCATCAAGTTTCAGGAATGGGGAATCACTTATCTGACGATTTCGGCTCATAAGTTGTATGGTCCGAAAGGCGTTGGTGCGTTAGTGATCCGCAAAGGTTATCGGTTGGAACCGATTCTCTTTGGCGGCGGACATCAGCAGGGAATTCGTTCGGGGACGTTGAATGTTCCGGGAATTGTGGGATTAGGTGAAGCCTGTCGGTTGCGGCAATTCAGAAATGGCGGAAGATGAGCGGAAAATTGCAGCATTGCGGGATAAGTTGCAAGGGTTACTGCTTAAAGAAATTCCCGGGTTAGTGATTAATGGGGAGATGAGCGATCGCCGGATTCGGGAAATTTGCATATTTCGGTTCCGGATATTCCGAACAGTGCGGTAATTTCTCGGGTGCGAGATCGCCTCGCCATCTCGACAGGTGCCGCTTGCTCCTCCGGCGTAGAAACCCCCTCTCACGTTTTGCAAAGGTTAGGGTTATCTTCCCAGGTCATTGATGGCGCATTGCGAATTGGGGTCGGTAAATTTACAACAGAGTCAGATATCGATCGCACGGCGGAAATTCTAGGAAGTGAAGTCCGTGCCATTCGGGCGCTGATGGAAGCCTAGACTGTTAGAATAGCCTTCTAACTTAGAATTAGACTCGCTAATAACAATAA
>CAWGFK010000013.1:0-7410 GCA_963821735.1 uncultured cyanobacterium | reverse complement strand
TAGAAACCCGGTTTTTCAATTGACGCCACCTAGTCCCGGTTTCACTGGCAATTTTCACACAGGTAATTGAAACGAGGCCGATTCTCGCATCTGATGCCGCAATTGACCGACTGATTTAATCTCTGCTAACTCTATATCGAAACTGTAATTAGAGTCAATTAAGCGCAGATTTTGCGGATAGTGCTTTTGGATTTCTAACGCGATTTTTAAGCTGGCCTCTCCATCCCCATCGATAGAGATGGTTTCTAGACCATCGCTTAACCGGATGATGGTAAAATCGTTTTTTTCGGAGAACTCACATTCTAATATGGAGCCAACAAAATTGCCTTGCTTGAAGTTTTGAATATTGGGAATTTTTGTTAAACTATCGGCAACTTGACTGATATTAAATTTTTCATCTTCGCCGATAAACAACAGCAGCATTTTCATGGAAACTCCTTATTCTCTGATAACTACGTCGCTTACAATATTAAACTCTTGCAGTAATTCCTCAAACAAAGCTTTAGCTTCTGAATGATTGGTAATTACCTCTAAAGATTCAAAGGGAGTAAGTGGGTCTTTAATCACATTCGCTAGACGCTGAAATTCATCGCGAATTTGCTTGACGATTTTCTGGCGAATGAAATTTGGGATTTGGAATTCGGAATATAGGGGCTGCGATCGGGGTTGTTCACATATTTTGCCTCCAAGATAGTCCGGTATCGATACCCATCAATAAAAATTTTAGTTCCGCCCCCTTCTATTTGATAATTCCACTCCCCTGTATGTTGAATTTCAAACAAATCATCTGGGGAGTTGCTGGGAGTTGGCTTCCGGGGAAAGCGTGAAACAAACTCCTCCACTTCATCAGACATCTTCTGGAAATTTGCCCCCTGACATTTATGGTCACCACTAATTATTGCATTAACCCGATGGCTCAAGCCCCAGAAACCGAGTTTTTTTCCTGCTGACTTCAAATGACTTGACGATTTTTCGGAAACAAACTAATCAACGTGCGTAAAGCCCTGTTCGCCGTTTCAGCATCAGGGAAATATTCCCGCACATCGGGATCGAGCATAATTGCTCCCTCTTCCAGGGTAAAATATTGAACAATATCCTGGCCATCGGTTTGATGAATGGTGACCGTATGTCCTCGGCGATATGCCTCGTAATGCTTGCCGCGATCGCCCCGGTAAAATCATATTCCGGAAGCATTTCATCATCCGTGGTATCTGGCTGGTCAAAATTAGGATTGTTCATAGATTTTCCTCTCTGTTTTAGTAGCTTGACGACAAAATCCGAATGTTCGCTTGACGTTCTGTGTAAACTACAACAAGTAACTGACCTTGACTGACCGACCCATATCAATCCTGATAGCGTTCTTCATTATCAGAGTGCTGGGTGTCAGGGATGGTGATCGATAATGGGTCATTGAAAAGGGCGCATCTAGGAGTTGGGGGAGGGGCCAGAATTGGAAAAAAAGTTCGCATCCGAAAACAAGTCGTCGAAGCGACCATTTACCCACGCTAGGCGTAAATGCAGCAAGTGATTAAATCCCTCAGAACTCCATCGCATACCTACACCCTTAAAGCGCTGTTGGATTAACCATTTACAAGCACTCTCAACCATCCCAGAACCTCTGGGTATGGCGTCGGCTTCAAAACTTTTATAAGTAATATGATTTTCATGAGTTTTCAAATAGTTATGTACTCGGCGGATAATTTGGCGTTGGCTAGGGGTTAAACAACCCTCGGGTAAAACTTTTTCTAATTCTAAAATTACTTCTTTTGAATCTCCATGTCTCAGGTGATGTCGCCACTGTTTAAACCAGTTTTTTGCTTCCCTCGTCCGGCCATCTTTATAAGCGGCTGCCGCTGACCACAAATGTCCAGCCGCATGATAAAAATCTAATACCCCTATTACATTTAATGGAGCTAAATGTTGATCATATAAATTCCAAAAACCTACTCCTCCATCGGAGCTAATCTTGTAGGGGTTTGCTCGCGCAGACTTAGGATCTTAAGCAAATCGGGACCTGTAGGGGGCGATTGACTGGCACTAGCAGTAGCCAGACTTAAAGAGAGTAACCCGACGACAAGCCGAGTCGTGACCACTCATCTTACCTCCGTTCTGAGACTACTGCTAGAGCAGAGGGTCCCCTGTTTTAGCTTGAACTTTGGGCACTTAGGTCATCCTGATGATCTAAGTGGGTTGATAAAAGCGCCTAACGTTTGACAAAATGACCAGGTGGCTGACGTAACTAGAGGTAATCATCCCATGAGCGAATTTATTACCCAAGGAACCTTCCGACCCCAAGTCCAAAAAAGCCTAGCTCAAGCTTATAACTTGGCAGTAAGCAAGCCGAATCTATCATTTTCCCAATGTATGGGCAACAGTTTCCGTCAAACCGTCGCGAGTCTATTCGCCCACAGCAAAATGAACCCATACGTCATGTTGTCAGGACATATTCAAGCCACAAGGGAACGAGCTGAAACGACAGAAGGGGACTATGTGATTGCCGCACAAGACACCACCTATTACAACTACTCAGGACAGAAAAAATGTCCGGGTTAGGGGTAATCCAAGGGAAAGTACGAGGGGTCATGCAACATAATGTCCTACTGGTTAACTCCTCGGGGCTACCCTTAGGACTATTAGGACAACAATACTGGACTCGAAAGGGGGGATTGGATTGGCCAAAAGGTGAAAAAGAAAGTAGTAAATGGCTCAAGGGGTTGGATGCCATCAATCAGCAAGCTAGTCAATCGAGCAAATGCTTTGTGGCCGTAGAAGATAGAGAGGGAGACGTTTTCAGTTTTTTCAAGGCCCCCCGACAGCCGAATGTAGAGCTACTTGTAAGAGTCTATCAAGCTCGTAACTTGGAAGTCGTTGGCAGCCAAGTCATCTGTAAATTACCCAAGTTTCATCTCATTTGAAAGATTATGGTCCCCACCGGGTACGGATTTATCGTCACAACCGAGAAGTGGAGTTAACCCTTCGCTTGCGAGCCGGAGCTGTTAATGTTTATCCAGAGAAAGATTTGAGTCCCTCTAAGCATAAAACCCAAGGTTTATCTTTGGTTGTTGCCGAGGAAATCAGTTGTCTAGATCCCAAAACACAAGAAGAGCTTGAATGTCCTGAAGAAGCCGCCACCTGGTATTTACTGACTTCTCTACCCATTGACACAGAAGAACAAGTGATCAGGGTGACTCGATTTTATGCCCTGAGATGGCAAGTCGAACGCTTTCATTACACCCTTAAGTCCGGGGCTTTACAGGTGGAAAAACTACAATTTGATGACATTCATACTTTGGTGAATGCGTTGGCTTTTTATTCGGTGGTGGGTTGGCAGCTTTTCGCTCTGACTCATGCGGTTAGAGAAAACTCTGAGCAAAGTGCACGGGTAGTGTTTGATGAGTCTGAGGTGATGTTGTTACAAAAAGTTTCTTCTAAAAAAATTGTCTCCATCGGGGAAGCGATCTTAGCTTTGACTAAACTGATTGGCTTTGCACCGTCGAAAAAACAGCCCTTTCCGGGGGTCAAAGTTCTGGCGACTGCCATCGACCGTTTTTTCTTTATGAAGCTGGGTTTTCTGGGGTCGAACGGATTCGAGGGGCCTTAGCAACAGCCCGACTGAACATGACACCAGTTTGACCTGATCTAAAGCCAAGTCTGAACGAACTGTCTTACCTGTGATGGCGAAGGCGCTCGATGTAGAGCATGATGCATAATGTCCGGTTTCCTAACGCTGAAGCCTTTACTGGGCGGTACACCAGTCTTCCGGGTGACCCCAAACCCGGAAGACTCGTTCTCTGGCTGAAGCAAAACCCCTACAAGATTAGCCATCGGAGAGCCACACTACCTTAGAGGCTCTGTGTAGTCCACAACGAATAGCTTCTAGCATTAGCCGGGGACAGAGGTCATTAATATTTCCGAGAACCGCTACTAAACGCCGTTGATGTAACCGGGTTGCTGTTTTACCGGAGCGAGTAAAATATGCTCCTAGTCGGGCGATTACTCCCACTTTCACTTATCGCCATTGTGTGGCTCCAGATGGAGTTTTTTCCTCGGGTCTAAAAGGCCCCATTACTCCATCAGCAGCTAAAGCTAAAGCCATTTTTTCGACATCAGAGGACAAAGACTCAGGTATTGGGTTATCCCCTTGCTCAAAAGCCGCTATTTCTTTCTGTGTTTGTTCCATTGGATTGCTTCCTTTGGAGGCAATCCAATTCCCAATTGTTTGACTGCAAACCTTAATTCCTGTTAGCTGTTTTAGTAATTGACTTGTAATCCCGAAAGGAACAAAAATTGCTAACAAACATCCCAACCTCATGACTTCATCGGAGGTTTTTTGGTCAGGTTTGATTAAGAGCAAATCATCCAGAGGAACTCTCTGGCTATTCTGACACTTTTGGGGGCAACGCCCGACTCTTCTGGACCAGTTAACCGTTCCCACGAGGGTTACTATCGAGCGTTTTTGAAACCCCTTACTATGGAGTCGGCTACCACAATGAGGACAATGGGGCCATTCGGTTGGTAATTTGGCACGACGAGATAATTCGTTTTCAACCAGAATTCTTGCCACGGATAATCCTATCTCCCACGCCACCCAAACAATGGCTCCCAGGCTAGAAGCTGTTTCTAGCTTAAGGATGCGGGTTTCCCCTGAAGGGATTTCATCAATGATTCGTTCCAATAATGCTATCATAGAGGTACATGAAAAATTTTTGGACAAGGAATGTGTGCAATCACATTCCTTTTTTATTTTACCCCAACCCCTCCCCTGAAGCTCCTCCCGATACAGTCCCGAACGGGACCCCTCCCCCAACTCCTAGATGCGCCCCATTGAAAACGGTTTTTGCTTGCTCAAAACTAATTCCGTGTTTTTTGAGGTTATTTTCGGCTTTTTCTTCATGCCATTCAAACCTCAACTGCATATCATCGCCTCTTGGAGAATTGAGACCCCGGGTAATTGACGAAAATCTCGGTTAGAATATATAAATTATCCCAGAAACGCGGCTTCTTGTCTCTGGGGTTCCAGAAACTGCGTTTCTTCCGAACATCTTACTTAGGATACAAAGATGATCGCAGCCCTCGGTTTCGTTCCCCTCATCCAGGATCCCCAAGAACCCCAGAATCCGGGTTTCTTTCCTGCTGACTTCAAATGAATTGACGATTTTTCGCAAACAAAGTAATCAATGTGCGTAAAGCCCTGTTCACCGTTTCAGCGTTATCTCCCAATCAATTCATTGACATGAAATTGTAATCTTGGGCAGAAATCACGCGCCAAGTTTCATCGTCATGGACTTCCAAAACTTTGTGGTGATATTGTAACAACGTTGGGCGGTGTCCTACACTCAGATAAATTGTAGATAGCTTTTGCAAATGGCTGTAGAGACTTTGCTCATTCTTCACATCCAGAGCACTCGTTGCTTCGTCTAAAATGGCATAACGAGGATGTGTCAGCAACAAACGAGCAAAAGCAACTCGCTGTTGTTCTCCTATTGACAATACATGATCCCAGTCTTCGATCGCATCTAAACCCCCGAACCTTTCCATTAACTCTGGCAAATTAACTTGTTTTAATGCGTCATATATTTCTATATCGGAAATATTCAGGTTCGTGCTGGGATAAAGTAGTTGATCCCGCAGAGAACCTAAAATCATATAAGGACGTTGGGGTAGGAAAAGAATCTCCCCTAATTTCGGTCGGTGAATTGTCCCTGTTCCAGAGTTCCACAAACCGGCGATCGCTCGTAAAATCGAACTCTTACCACAACCGCTTACCCCCACAATTAGCAATCTTTCTCCCGATAGCATTTCTACAGATACATCCTTCACTAAAGTCCGTTGATGATTGGGAGTTTGCAAAGTTATATGTTCTAAGCTTAAACCGGAATCTTCAATCGTCTCAATAGTCGGATTATTATCTATTGGTGATCCTTTGGGTTCTTCCAGGATTTTTTCCAAGCTCTCTAAACGCTGAATTCCTGCCACAAAATGAGTTATCTTTTCAAACTGGGTAATAAGAACAATCAGAGAGCTAAATACAACGATAAAAGCCCCTCCTGCTTCGACCAAAATTCCCACCTCTGTTTCACCTGATAAGATCCTCGGACCGAGAACTACAGCCGGTAATATCCAAGTAATTACCTGATAGCCACTGCTAAAAAATTCTAAGTTTCTCTCCCAGCGGATAATTTGGTTGAAATTACTTAAAACCCCCTTAAATATCTGCTTAACATTATTTAACTCCCGATTATCTCCTCCATAAAATGCGATTGATTCAGCGTTTTCCCGAATGCGTACCAAGCCAAATCTGAAATTAGCTTCTCGTTTGAGTTGCTCGGTTTTTAGGGGAATTAAAATCCTGCCAAATCCCACCGTCGTGATTAGCATTCCCACACCCGCATACACGATTAGTAAAATCACCAGATTGTGAGACATTGACCATAGAACGACCCCAAAAGCAATAATATTAATCACAGATGAGCTAAAGTGCATAAATAAAACCAGAGACATATAGCAAAAGTTTTCAATATCTTGAGAAATTCTCTGGTCTGGATTATCAATTTTTGCCACCCAAGAACCCAACCAATAAAAATTGCGATTTTTCATGTATTTTTGCAGATAAAAATCTGTCAGCCAACCACGCCAAAACCACCTAATTTTATCCTCTAAATAGTGACAAACGGTTTGCAAAGTAACAAAAATCATACAAGCCAGGAGATAAGTCAGGACAGCTTGCCAAAATCTGCCTGCATTTTTTTCAGCCAAGGCTGATGTAAACTCTCCTCTTTGGCCGTTTTGGAGAACATTCATCTGGGCTTTGAGTATTAATAAAAACAACACAAATACCAGTAAACCAATGGCTTTAAACCTTTCTTGAGAATCCCACCAGTATGGCTTGGCTACCGCCCAAAAACGCTGGCAAGCACTAAAGTCAAGTTCTAACTTTTTCATGGGGATTATTAAACTTGTTTTTGAGAAGTTATTTTTAACCATAGCAATCCTCAATGATTTGTTACAAATCATTGAGGATTGCTATATCCCGCTTCTGTCACTTTAGGACAAATTAACGATTTGGCGTCGTTTCAAGCAAGGAGGGTTCAGGCTTTCAACGAGGTTTGACAAAAGAGGGATAGTTATATTTTAACTACTTTTACTTAAACTCTCGCAATCAATTAAGGAGATTTGTCAAGACTTATAAATATATCATTTATATTATTAGACCAATACCTTAGCCAACTCCAGGGAAGGCTAACATAGGACACTTTGTTGTTTATCACAACTACATAAGACATCTACATTAGCCCAGGGCAGACCCTGTTTTATTGAGTCAGATTTTCAAATGCTTATCCAGTCTGGGCTGTATTCATCAACATTCCTCTGGGGCCAGTGACTATTCAATTGGCGAAGGGATTGCGGCTA
>CAWGFK010000012.1:0-759608 GCA_963821735.1 uncultured cyanobacterium | reverse complement strand
ACCTCCTCGATTCCGAATTCCAATGGATTAGTCGAGACACCGACACCCTGATCAAAGCCTATAGCCCGACAACCGGAGAAATTCTCGCCCTCATCGAATTCCAATTTCGTCCCGATCCGCGAATGCCGCGAAGGATTCGTGCCTATGCTGGACTCGCGGAAGAAAAATATAACATCCGCGTTTATCCAGTCCTCATCAATATTTTTCCCCCGAAGGAAACACCCCCATTCTGGACCACTATGAATCCGAAGTTTTAGGACTGAAGGCAAGACAAGACTATCGGGTGATTAACCTCTGGGAAACCGATGTAGAAATCGCCTTTGAACCCAATCTCCGAGGATTATTGCCCTTAGCCCCTGTCATGAAAGACGGCGCAAGCGAAACCATATTACGCCGTGCCTCCCTCCGCCTCGAAGATGAAGAACGCGCCGAAGATTTACAACGATTGTTGGGAAATTTTGCTACATTTGTATTAGGAACCAATCTGGTGGAGCAAGTTATGGACTTAGAAAGACAAGCATTACTGGAATCTCCCTGGGGTCAAGCTATTTTAGAGCAGGGAGCAGAACGAGGACGAGAAGAAGGCCGAGAGCAAGGACGAGAAGAAGGACGAGAGCAAGGACGAGAAGAAGGAGAACTGCGCCAACTCCAGCGCCAACTCCGGCGTCGGTTTGGAGAAGTACCAGAGTTGGTAGAAACAACTCTGCCACTGTTGAATGTGGAGCAATTAGAGGAGTTAGCGGAGTGCCTGATTGAAGTGAATTCCTTAGATGAATTTATAGCAGCTTTGCCTCCAATAACCGAGGAGTAGTTGATAGAGCAGTAGAGCGTTAAATCTCCGGCGTCCTACTGCAAAAGAACCACAGGACCTACGCACATTTTGAGAATCTACCCTAAATAATGTAGAGGCGATTCGCGAATCGCCTCTATATCATTTAGGTTTTCATGTTATTGCGTAAGTCCTGGAAATTTTTGCTACAGTTGTATTCTGAACCAATCGGGTGGAGCAAGTTATGGACATAGGACACCAAGCATTACTGGAATCTCCCTGGGGTCAATCCATTTTAGAGGAAGGAGAACGGCGCGGACGAGAAGAAGCAGCAAAACGCTCACAAGGAGAAGGAGGACGGCGGTTTCTACGGCGCATGGTACTGCGTCGGTTTGGGGAAGTACCGGAGTTGGTAGAAACAACTCTGCAACGGTTGAATATGGAGCAATTAGAGGAGTTAGGGGAGTGCCTGATTGAAGTGAATTCCTTAGATGAATTTATGGCAGCTTTGCCTCCAATAACCGAGGAGTAGTTGATAGAGCAGTAGAGCGTTAAATCTCCGGCGTTCTACTGCAAAAGAACCAGAAACCGGGTTTCTGCGATAACTTTTGTCACCTCACCCAAATTGTGGACAGAAACCCGGTTTCTCAAGCTGCTGGAAGGGAACCAGAAGGGAAATCCTGAGCTTGACAAATTAAGCGGGTTCCACCGGAGAGGAGATTCCCCTGCTTTTCCCACCCCACCCAGCCGAAAAATGTCACGAATGTAACCCTCTGCTGAGAAAACGCCAATTATAATAGAAGCAATATTCTTCTAACTTTGAGGGGAACCTCCGTAAGGGGGTTTATCCTGGTAGCTAATGACCCACACTCGCTCCCATAAACTCTTTGCCACCGTTGCTCTCACCGTCCTCTCCTGGACCTCAACCCTGCTGCTGACAACCCCCGCCACCGCCGAAACCCCCACGGACGCGGAAATTGCCCCACTCATTGAGCAATTAAAAGTGGCGGATGAATTCACCCGGGAGGATCGCGTAGCGGCATTAGCAGAAGTTGGTGTACCTGCTGTCCCTGCCTTAATCAAAGCCTTAGAGTCCGATAATATCCTCATCCGTCAGGGTGCAGCAGAGGCATTGAGGAAAATAAATTCTGCAACGCCGTGATAAAATAAGCATTAACCCCGTGACTGAGGAGAACGCAGATGGAATTAACGGATTCGGTGAAAACTTTATTAATTGAGACATCAAAGCAATTGAAAGGAGCCGCGAAACGTCGTTTTATGGCTCTGACCGTTAAGGAATTGGGGTTTGGGGGTCAGAGTCGAGCTAACAAAGAACTGGGATGGGATAGGGATACAGTAAGGAAAGGAGTGCGGGAACTAGAGACCGGCATAACTTGTGTAGATAATTATAAAGCACGAGGTCGCAAAAAAGCTGAAAAACATTTGCCGGAACTCTTAGCAGATATTCAATCGATAGTAGATAGTCAGAGTCAAACGGACCCGACATTTAAAAGTAGCCATTTATATACCCGATTGAGCGCCGAACAAGTAAGAAAGCAACTGATTATCCAAAAAAACTATACGGAAGAAGAGTTGCCCACGACAGAAACCATACGACGAAAACTTAACCACTTAGGTTATTACCCGCAAAAAGTGAAAAAAAGTCAACCTCAAAAAAAAATTCCCGAAACCGATGAAATTTTTGAGCAGATGGAAGTGATTAATCAAGAAGCTTCACTCTCTCCTACAACCTTAGAAATATCAATGGACGGCAAAGCAGTCGTTAACATTGAGCCTTTTTCCCGAAAAGGAAAAACTCGCGTCCCAACATCCGCTTGCGATCATGATTTTAATTCAAAGAGTAAAGTCATACCTTATGGGATTCTTTTACCTCAGTCAGACGACTTATTTTTATATTTTATAGAATCCAAGGTGACTAGCGATTGCATTGTTGATATTTTAGAAGATTGGTGGCAAGAGTTTGGCTCAATGTTTGGGGAGTGTAAGACCCTGCTAATCAAACAAGATAATGGGCCAGAGAATCATTCACGAAGAACTCAATTTATGAACCGCATTGTCAAGTTTGTTGAAACTTATAAAATCAACGTGCGTCTGGCATACTATCCGCCATATCACAGTAAATATAATCCAATTGAGCGGACTTGGGCTGTTTTAGAAAATCATTGGAATGGTACTATTCTTGAGGATATTCAAACGGCTTTACAGTGGGCAAAAACCATGACTTGGAAAGGCGATAATCCCGTAGTAAAGCTCGTGAATAGGACCTATCAAACAGGAGTCAAGCTAACTTGTAAAGCGATGAAAGAGCTGGAAACCAAGCTCACTCGTTTTATAAACCTAGAGCCAGAAAATCAGTACAACTTGGGTAAATGGTTTGTAGACATTTTCTATAATCCTATTTTATCAGAATTGGTGATCCTGCGGTTCCAGACTTACTGAAAGCCTTGGACTCCGACTCCCCCCGAGTGAGAGGGATTACCGCTACAGTTCTGGAGACTATGATTTATAGCAATCGGGATTCGGTTGACGCTGCCTTGCTTGAGTTACTACTACAAGACCCGGATCCCCGAGTCCGCCGCATTGCTGCCGCTTCGTTTTGGCAGTTGGTCGAATTTCAGGATCCGCCCCGACGCAGAAGGTTTATACCAACTCATAAAAGACTCTGTTCCCGAGTTGAGAGCAGCTCTGAAAAATGACTCTGAGGGGCAAAGTGCGAAGCATTGCAGCGGAGGCACTGGGGAGTATGGGTGCGGATGCCAAAGCAGCGGTTCCCGACTTGGTAAAAGCCCTCCAACATGACTCAGATTCATCGGTGCGTCTCAGTGCAGCGAAGGCGCTGGGGAGTATGGGTGCGGATGCCAAAGCAGCATTTCCCGACTTGGTAAAAGCCCTCCAACACGACTCAGATTCATCGGTGCGAGGCAGTGCAGCGTCAGGTGCTGGGGAGTATGGTGCGGATGCCAAAGCAGCGGTTCCCGACTTGGTAAACGCCCTCCAAAATGACTCAGATTCATACGGTGCGAGGCAGTGCAGCGGAGGCGCTGGGGAGTATGGGTGCGGATGCCAAAGCAGCGGTTCCCGACTTGGTAAATGCCCTCCAAAATGACTCAGATTCATGGGTGCGAGGCAGTGCAGCTCAGGTGCTGGGGAGTATGGGTGCGGATGCCAAAGCAGCAGTTCCCGACTTGGTAAACGCCCTCCAACATGACTCCGATTCATGGGTGCGTCTCAGTGCAGCGCAGGCGCTGGGGAGTATGGGTGCGGATGCCAAAGCAGCGGTTCCCGACTTGGTAAACGCCCTCCAAAATGACTCAGATTCATCGGTGCGTAGTCAGATGCAGCGGAGGCTGCTGGTGTCGATCGCCCTTAGCCGTTCAGGAACAGGCAACAACCCTCTCGCCAGCCGAGTTAGATCGAGCCATCTTGGATTTGTCTGCCGCTTTAAAAATTATCCAATGGGCTAATCCTGCATTATCAAACGCGGATATCTCTACTCTGCGCCTCTCCCTTAACGCGCTCCAAGCGCAGAAAAACGCGCATTTCTCAAATTGGAGTCGCCAAAATAAATGGTTGGCGGGAGGACTGTTTTATCTGGTGTTCTTCCCCTCTCTGTGGTCGATGCTGTTCTGCTTGCGTCCCCGGTGGTTGGTGCCAATTAATGACGCCCTGAAACCCTACGAATTTAAACTCCCCGAATCCTGGGGGGGTGCGCCGGTGAAAATTCGGGATTTGACCTTTTTTAGTTTATTTTACGATCGCCCTCGGGTGCTGGATGCCTGGGTGACTGCTCACATCAGCACCGTCCGAGAGGAATTTAAAACTCTAGAAACCGTCCAGGAACGTCGCACCTATATCAGTATCCCCGTTATCCTCGATGGCAATACCCTCCCGGACCTCACCTCGGAGAGTCTGCGTCCCCTGTTCGATCGCCAACGCGCCTGTCTGCTGATTGTCGGGGAAGGCGGTTCCGGCAAAACGAGCATCGCCTGTCAAATCGCACTTTGGGCCATCCAAGAAACTCCCCAACATCGGCTCGCTCCCCATCTCACCATTCCCATTTTAATCGAAGAAGAACTCACCCCCCGACTCACTGCCACCCCTCACCCGTTGCGGGAAACCATTCGCCGCCAACTCCAGGACCTCACGGGAAAAGCGGAACCCATTTCTGATGAATTGCTGGCCAATTTACTCAAACATCGGCGGATTCTGGTCATCTTAGACCACATTTCTGAAATGAGCGAAGCCACCCGCCAGCAAATCCAACAGGAATCATTGGATATCAATGCTTTGGTGATTACTTCGCGACTGGAAGAACCGCTGAATCGCACGACTCAGTGCCGCATTCAACCCCTTCGCATCGCGGGAAATCGGCTGTCTTCGTTTATGGAAGCGTACCTCAATCAACGGGGGAAGCGGGGTTTATTCACGGATAAGGAATTTTTCAACGCCTGCATTCAACTCTCGGATATGGTGGGGACGAGAGACATTACGGTATTACTGGCAAAGTTATATTCTGAACAGTTAATTTCGGCAAAGGAAGGGTATCAATCGGCAGATTTGCCGGAGAATATCCCGGATTTAATGTTGTCCTATTTAAATGAATTGAATCGAGATGTGACGGAAGATAAACTCGCCGATCGCACTCTGCACCAAGATGCCAAAGCGATCGCCTGGGAATGTCTGAAAGAGCGCTATCGTCCCGCCAGTGTTCACATTAAAGATGCGATCGCCGCTTTAAAGATACCGGATGCGGACCAACGTCTGCATTATCTGGAATCCAAGTTGCGTCTGCTGCAAACTGTTGGAGTTGGTAAAGAAAACCTGCGATTTGCTCTGGACCCGGTGGCGGAATATTTAGCGGGTCTGTATTTGGTGGATTTGTATAAAACGGACTCCCAGCAATGGCAAGATTTCTTTAAAACGGCTGATGCTCAATCCGGTGCACCGGATGCGATTAAAGGTTTTCTGTTGGCGGTGCGTGATTGTTATTTGGCTACAATTCCTGGGGCGAAGGATAGCGATTTTGTGCCGAAAGAAATTGGCGATCGCACGATGCCGCCATCTGCACCTCCCCCAGCGGTGGCACAAGCTGTATCGCCTTAATGATGGGGGCGATTAGGGGGGGATGAACTAGCCCTGTCCAGGTGTATTTGTAGGGGCGCAATGCTTGCGCCCTCCTAGGGCGCAAGCATTGCGCCCCTACGTGAAATTAACGATTTGTTGTTATCCAATTTATCACTTTGACAGGGTTCGGGTATGAACTTAAGAAACGACTGAAGTCGTTACTACGAACTTAAGAGGTGGTAACGGGGCCATATTTTTGGGAAAAGCCAGTCTGAGGGCAGATGCGATCGCCTTTGATGTCCCGATACCCTATAACAGTGTAACTTGGAGAGAGAAACTGTGGACGCAACTGTGGATCGCGCTTGGGAACTCAAGCAGGAATTAATTGATTTTGTTTTGGATGCCGAGGGAGAGTTGGCGATCGCCTTGGAAACCTATGCCGCTGAGCACGCTTCTCGCGATCGGTCCGATATCAGTCAGCGCAATATGCGGATTGATTCGTTTGCGGTTGAGGGTAAGGTGGGGAAGACAACTCCCATTGATTTGTTTTTAGAAACCCAACCGGACTTATCTGAAGGCGATCGCGCTTTAATTCAAAGTTGGCAACGCAGCTTTATGGGTGTGTTTGAAGTCATCCAAAGTTTACCCGATGGCTTAGAGTTGATGAACTGGCTCACCGCTAAACATTATCAGGTTAAGGCCAATTCTGACGCACAACAGGCACAACTCCAGCGGATTAAACCGGGAGACATTTTACTGACTCGTATCGCCCCGGTGGACGATTCTCAGTATATGTTCTTTGGCAGTTATATGGCCCTAGGGAATCTGGGTAAACCGAAATTGGCAGTGGCGATCGGCAATTTTAAAGATAATTACAAAAATCACTTGTATGGTGATGCCCCTGAATTATTAGAAGAAGCCTGGGAATCCGTAGCGAAATATCATGAGGAATTTACTGAATTTTTTGGCAGTGATAATTTTACTTTACCCGGATATCAACTCAACAAAAAAATTGGCGAACTGCAAGAAAGCATGACGAAAAAACGTCTTGCCGACGCAGGGATTGACGAAAACAAGTCTCTCCAAGAAGTGGCTGACGAAGCGGGTGTTGATATGGAGGAACTGATGGCAGCAGCGGAAGAAGCTGGTGTGGACCCGAAAGAAGCGGCCCAATTCTTCGATCGCAATAAAAATAATAAAATGGTCATGCCGAAAGTCCATTTGCCCGATGACCTCAAAAAAGCCGAAGAGGTTAGCTGTTTTTCTGATCCGCGATGGGGTCAAATGTTGATTCCGACTTACAGTAAATTTGTAGCACTCCTCAACCGGGAAGACCCCAGTGCGATCGAGGCAGAACCTCTGGTCCGTCATTATCTCGAAGACCCGATTATTAATTTTTATGTGTGGCAGCAACTCGCCGCAGAATATCCCAAACAATTGGAAAATCTCCTGCAACTGGTGTTAGAACGACCCAATTTTAAACTTGAACAAGATTTAGGGCCACTGTTGCAGGAATTTAATAAACCTTTAGAACCCCATCTGCCGGAAACTGCTTCGATTCCTCTGCACTTAAACCAACTCTTTGAAGAGGCCCTGGTGGAAGTCAACAAATCCAAATCCAAATCTAAAGGTAAAAAGAAAGCATCCAAAGGCTTTCTCGCCTCCTGAACTCGGGTGAATTTTGCCTCATACCATGACCCTAAACGGCTATATCCTCAAGGATGTAGTCGTTTATTCATTAAAAACCGGGTTTAAATTTACATTAAATTTGCATGATAGTATTTTACCCCCTATTCGCCTCTTAAAGGATTCTCTGCCTATTCCTTAGAGAAAGATACTGCAATCTAAACTTTAAATAATAAAATTAATGATAAAACCCTTGCCAGATTGAAAAATAAGCGGCACAATAAGGAAGAATCTTCCATATTCCCTTGCCATCTATCTATGGTTAGAAAAAATAGTCGCTTTCTTATTTATATTGTCGCTTGTAGCACTATTGGTGTTCTGGTTGGAGGCACTGCGTACAGCGCAGACCTCAATCGCTGTTTAGATGCTGCTGTACCGACGAATCAATGCCTTACCCAAGACCCCGTTCTTAAAACCCTTGAAGGGATGACTTTTGGATTAATTGCTGGGGCGGGCGCTGCATTAGGAGCCACTTGGCAAATTTGGCAAAAAAATAAATAGGATTTGGATCCGTTTCAGGAAATAAAGTTTTGCCTTTTTGCTGACCAAGCTGATTCTGGATTCATAGAGTGTTGGCCCTTCGGATTTTGGCAACCGAGGGGGAAACTCTCTACAAAACCCCTAACACAATTAAGCAGTCTTGAGGGATGATCGCGATACCCTGAAGACTGCGTTTTAGTATGGACCGTTTCTTGGCCCCAGATTGATGATTGTGATGAACCTTCTTTAATAAACCGGCCCTTAGAGACTGGATTGCAGTGATTTCCTGAGTCGGGTCCTATGAAGCAAGGGGCAAAGGCTTGCTACCCTACCCCTAATACCGGCTTATTAAAAAATAGTTAGATCATTCTAGGGAGAAGACCGGAAAAATTTAGGCTGCGCGCTGAGTCAACAGACCCCAGATGAAGATCAAGATCATGGCACCGATCACCGCAAACAGAATACCCTGCCAACTCAGACCCACTGTTGTAATTCCAAAGATGGCTTGCGCGACCCATCCCCCTACAATTGCACCCAGAATCCCTAGTCCAATCGTGGCAAAAATACCGCCGCCTTGTCTTCCGGGATAAATTAATTTTGCTAAAGCACCCGCAATCAGTCCTAAAACAATCCAAGTTAAAATACTAACCAACATGAGATAATCTCCTTTTTTGATTTGTTGCTTTTTGTCTTATGTAAATAGACTAACAATTACCTCCCTCATTTCTCATCTATCGAAGGGAATAAGTTGACCCGACCTCCCTTGCTATCTAAGGATAGAGATAATCCCCAAAACGCCCCCTTTCCGGTATTTCTGCTTAGGTCTGTCTGGATTTTTTTGAAATCAACCGATCGCCTCGATTGTTTTCACGGCAAGGGTTGAAAGCGGTTGAACCCTAATTTAGAGGGTCTTGAAATTTCTCTGGCTTCATCTAGGAATCAAGGACACACATCCTGGGATAATTCCCTCTGTTCCCACATTTTGAGTACACAAAACCTGAGCCTGCCGAAAATTTAGTGAGCAAATTATAAAAAAGCGAGATTTTCTCAACACCGCCCTAGCATCGGCTGTTCTGCTGGCTCAAAGTTCTGAATTTTTCCGGGAAACCAAGTTCAACCGGAGCATTTGGGCGGAAATAGTTTTTTTATGAATGTCATTGAGCAAGCAAGCCCTATCCTATTTCCCAGATTTACACTTCTATAGAGCCTCGGTGCTTTCCGACCTCAACAGAATGATGCAAGCGATCGCATTCCAAATCAAATCCGCTAACACTGACCTTAGTATCTAAGGAGGTTGAACCATTAACACTGACTCATTGCTGCATTCAAAGCAATGTGGACTACTCTTTTACAGCTTCGGTTTCCTGTAAATCTCTATCCCGCTAGAAAGTTGGGAATTAGAGAAGCGTGGCGGATTTTTGATTGACTCCGGTTTGGAAAAATCAACTTATTCCTGTTATCATTGCTTGTAAATCCTTAGAAATCAATTTTGAATGAGGAGAACCTTCAATGAACGTTAAAAATATCAGCCTTTTGACAGGTACAATTTTATCGGTAACGATCGGTTGGGGAAATGTCTCCCCGGCGATCGCCCAAACCACTTCCGAACCCGGAACGATTCAAGGGGCGATCGCCCAAACAATGGGTGAGCCGATGGGTGAGCCGATGATGGGCCGCGTGAAGATGATTCGTAACAATATCGTCACCTTGGAAATGGAGAATGGAGAGACCACCCAAATTGACCTTCCTGTACTCGAACAAGAAAAACTCGCGATGGGTCCGGGAGTCGAGGTCCTGCTGTACCCCGATGGGACAGTGACAGCTTACACCCTAGAGATGGAGTCCGAGGAAATAGCCTCTTCCGATACCCTCGACGAAATTCGCCGAGTCTTTGAATCCATTAACAGCCGCCAGGGGACTGCCACCACCATCACACCAGAACCTCGCGAACCTGTAACTCCGATGCCTACCGCTGCACCGGCACCGATGCAACCGGCCCCTCAGCCGATTCGGGTGGAAACTCCCCCTCAGCAGCCTGTTCGAGCACTGTGGTAGACAGTTTTGAGGAGTGAAAGCCCAGATAGTGCGACTCTTGTATGAATTGTCTAATTGTCTAATTGTCTAAAGCAGTGGGAGCATCTTGCTCCCTTTTTTCCCTATTTTGTAGAAGCGAGCAAGATGCTCCCACTCCTCAAATTCTAGGGTGATCAGGATTGAGACGGGCTTATAGCATCCTGAGAACAAGACCCGAAAGCGGGCTGATTCTGATGAAGGGAAAGGCACGGAAGTAGAATAAACAAGGGAAACTGCCGAATCCTTGAGAGAGCTTAATTTACAATGTCAGACTCTACTTCCTTGCGCGATCGCTACTTCCAATTTATCGATACCATCGTAGACACGACCCTCAAAGGCAAAATTCGGTCCGTTGAGCAGGTCTATCAAATGCTGGTCCAAGAAATTGACAGTGGGACTGGAGAAATCTTTGAGCGATGCCTCGGCGATCGCCTCAGTGCCACTCAATATAAACTCGATCATGAAACCGATGAGTTGAAAAGCGCCAAAGCCACTCGCATTCATCGCGCATTACAAACCATCGAAAAACAATGGGAACGCTGGCAAAAGGAAAATCGCGTCAAAGATGCGATCGCCTCCGCCTGCGATCGCATCATGCAAGCCGAACCCAATACTCGCCTGTTTGCACTCCTGCGCGAGATTGACCCCAACCAACCTGAAGTTCTCACCCTCGAACAACAGCGGCAACTCGCCAAAACCCTCACGGATAAACTCGATGGCATTGCCAATCCTGAACTTCACTTGGAAGTTTCACCCTTAGCCAAAGGACTGCAACAAGGTTTACAATCCTGGCAGCAGATTGAACCTCACCTGGTTAGTTGGATCTATGAACAAGGCAGAGGACAACTGGGATTTGGAGGAATTCCCGGACAGAACGGACCCTGGGCATTATGGGCCAAACAAGTGAATCGGCCCTTTCCCCAAGGACTGTTTACCACCCTTTCGTTCAATCACTCTTTCCTCGACTTTCTCGATCGCCAACCTGATGCCAATGTGAGCGATTGGGTGGAACTCACCGTAATTTTGCAGAGTTTACAACGGGGGTTAGTGGTTTGGTTCGATAAAATGGTTTATGACTCCAAAGTTGGAGCAAAACTGTCGATTTCAACTTATCTAACCTTTGCCCTAATTTGGTCTCAACTCGCCAATGCCGTCCATCGCAGCACCCGCTTCAATTCCAATACTCGCGAACGCTTGACGAATGCTTGTTTTCAGGTGACGTTACAGATTTTACGCGCATTTTCTCAGCGGGATTATTTTCCCCTGTATGGGGGGATATTTGCGGCCTTTACCGGGGAATATCTGCGGGGTGCCTTGCAATATCTGGATGAACCCTTGCGACGGGTGGAGGGGACTCAGGAGAAGGCGCGGATTTTGACCTTGCTGGGGTATTCTATGCGAGCAATGGGCAATTTTGAGCGTTCGATCGCCTTTCATCAACAAGCCCTGGATATTGCCCGGGAAGCGGGCGATCGCCGCTGTGAAATTGCCAATCTCAATCATATCAGCCGCAGTTATGTGGGGCAGAAAAATTATGCTTTGGCGATTGATTGTAGTCAGCGCGCCTTAATCGGGTCTCGGCAAGAGGGGGAACGGTTAGGAGAGGCGAATGCTTTAGCAAATTTGGGGTTTAGCGAGGTGTTTCAAGCCCGGGAACAGGGAGAATTGGAACCCGAGGTTTATGAGGGGGCGATTCATTATTTGGAACAAGGATTACAGCTTTCGGACAAGTTAGCCGATCGCCAAAGTCAAGCCTTATGTCGCAGTAGTTTGGGGATTGCTTATGTGGCGATCGGCGAGTATCCCAAGGCGATCGCTAATTTATTGAAGGGATGGGAATCGGCTCAAATTTCCGGTGACCTTTACCTTCAGGGGTTGAATTTAGCCTATTTAGCCCAAGCTCACTATCGTCAGCAAAATCTGGAATTTACCCTTTATTTTGGCGGGTTGGGAATGTATCTCCTGGAGCAAATTGAGGCCCAGGAATGGCGTCAAAGTGCGGGATTACTCTCGATTATCCAAGGTCAAATGGGTGCAGAAGCCTTTCAGAGTTTGCTAGAACAAAATCGCCCCCGAATTATACCGGCGATCGGGGTCGATGGATACGATCATATTTTTCAGTTGTTAGAAGCGTATCAGCGATCGCTGGAATAGTTGCTCCGTTCAATCCCTGTTATATCCCGTTTCCCGTGGTCCATCCATCTCGGAATCAGACTCTGATTCAACCGAGAGGAAGTGCGAAGAGAGCGCTTCGCACTTCCTCTGGCAATTTTTGAGTTCTTGGCAGTCTTGACTCGTTTTCTCATCTAGGTTTTTCTCAGACGAGATTACGGTTCTACTGTCACTGGGGTTCCCAGGTCTACCTGGGCATATAACGATAAAATATCCTGATTTCGCATTCGGACGCAACCGTGGGAAACTGCCTCTCCAATCAGTTCTTCATAGGGAGTACCATGAAACCCAATTAAATCCTTTCCGTCTGTCCAGAACCCAATCCATCTTGGCCCTAAAGGATTATCAGGCCCTGGATAAACTAACTCACCCGTCCAAGGATGCTCCCAGATTGGATTTCGTTGCATTTGCATGACCTCATATTGGCCGGTTGGGGTTTCCCATCCTTCCTTGCCAACGGCGATCGGATAACTGGTGTAGACGCGATCGTTCCGATACACATAAACGCGACGTTCGCTCAACCGGATCACTAAACGAACTCCCTCAGTCACTGTTTCAGGATACAGTTCCTGCTCAAAGGGAATAAATTTAGAATATTCTCCTAACGGAGGTAACTCAGGGTCTAGAACCGGCCACCATTCTAAATCAGGAATTGGGATATTTCCCACCGATATTTCTGTCGGGGCACCCGTTCCCCACGCCAGAGATGGCATCGACAGGAGTAAAACAGCGGCACTGACGGTAAGGCGCATAAACTTTAACAATAGAACTTCTCCTCGCACCATTCCTTTATCTCTAATTCCTAACAAACCCGGACTACACATTTCCAGAAAAACTGATATTATTTTATTCTATAGCTTGACTTAATTTGAACTCAAGCCTCAATCCCTCGGATCTTAAAAAAACCATCTGCATCATTGATGCTATGGGGCCAACCTCTACCTATTGGTAGATGAAAGCTCCAGCAACGGACGGGTATAATACTGCCAGGGTTCCGGTCATAGCAGCAACTTGTGTGTAGATCCGATCGCGAGGTCTCGGTTAAAATCTAAATCTCGTTAATTAAATCGTGTTGAAGTGAGGATGTCATGCGGATGAAAAACATGAAAGTCTTAACAGGTACAATGTTGACCCTAATACTCTCGGGAGTATCGGTTGCTCCAGCATTGTCTCGGCCAGTCGCTCCAGTTGGGGAAAGCCAATTCATTAGCCAAACTAACCCCAGTATGGTCCGAGGTACCATTCAAAGCATTCGTAACAATCAAGTGAGCATTCGTCTTCCCAATGGCGAAACTCAGGTCGTGGAAATTTCCGAAGATGACAGAAACCGTCTCGGGTTGCTCCCCGGAATGGAAATCGAGGTAATGTTAGATGATACGGGAATGATCGGGACCCAAGTGACTGTCCTCAATCCAGAGGATCGGGTAACCACCACCACCACCTCGACCACCACGACCACAGCCCCGACGACCACGACTACCGCCCGCACCATCCGGGTTGCTGGTGATGTCGTTTCTTGTGAAGACACCACCTTACAGGTTCGTCTTCCCGATGGCGGCATCCGCACCTACATGGTAGGTCCCGATGTTTGTACTCTAGCTGTCATGACTCCCGGTCGTCGGATTGAATTCGACATTGACGATCGCAACATGGTCTCCAACATTCAGCAACCTGTGCGCGCCCTTTGGTAAATAAAATCAGGGGTGAGTCTTCTCAGCTAGAACGGTTCAATTAAAACGGTAAACTTAAGTGATGTCCTTTTTACGAAGGGGCATCACTTTTTATCAGGAATCCCTTCAGCCCATTACACTCCCGTTGACTCCCCACCCGCTCACTTCACTTGAGCGTGAACTGGCTCTCACATCTCCCCATCTCCCCATCTCCCCATCTCCCCATCTCCCCATCTCCCCATCTCCCCATCTCCCCATCCCCCCATCCCCCGACTACCGACCTCTCGGCCAGGGAATATTCGGATCCGCTGCCAGAGAACGAGCGACCGCAGCCGCCCCTAACTGATTCAAATGACTAGGATCCTCAAAATACTCATTCCGATTCAGGCCCCGGACCGTGGACAGATCGCGCCAGAGAAACGCTTGAGCGCTCATGCGGCGCATATACTGGCGGAACTCGACCTGCCTAGCGCTGCGGGTGGCATCCAAATAATCATCAGTCAGGGGTAGATTAACAATCACTAAAGGAATTTGACGCGATCGCGCAAAGGCTGCCACAGACTGCAACGCTGAACCCTGAACGCCCCCCAATTGAAAATTGGCATAATCCCCATCATAGCGACCGGCAACCCGAGACCGTTGGCTATAGTAGCGACTGGGATTGAAGCGAGTCGCAACCGGGTGGAACCCGTAGGCATCAATGGCTTGACCCAGGGGACTCAATCGCCGGACCGTCGTCGCAATCGTCGATGAGTTCCTGTCACTGGACCCGGTGAGATATTGTAAGGATAAATCCTTCACCTCCCTGGAATCCGAAGAAGCAGAAAAACTCATGGGTTGAAACTGGTACTCTCCCGGTGAGGAAGAGGCGATCGCCTCCTCTCGGGTCCCCCAACTCAACTGAGGACGCACCCCAGATGCTAACCGCTGATATCCCGGAGACTGGACAATTTCGTTATAGGTGCGATCGACCCGGCCACTATTAAACGCCCGGACCCCATCCGCCCATAAAATCATGCGCGGCAAATGCTCTGGACCCAACAGTTCCTGTAACTGAAACCGCACCACCTGGGCCGTCGCCCCATTAATCCCAAAATTAAACACCCGCAGTCCCGATAACCCCCTAGCTGCCAACCCTTGGCGGAGGACACGCGGATCCACTCCCTGTACCGCCCGAGAACTGCCGACAATCAAAATATCAGGCCGCCCCATCGCCTCAATGTAGGACAGATAGAGTCCCAATTGCTCATCGAGAATATCACTATTAAACGTGGGATAGTTCAGGCTAGAACTCACCGTAGCTTGTTGCTGAGTGTAAATCAGATAGCGCATATATTCCGCCACCTTTTTCTGAGCAAACGCCCGTCGGGGATTTGTCGGGGGAACCGACTGCATCCAGTAAATCGCTTGCAGCCACTGTTTTGACACTTCATCCCACTGCGCCGGAGAACGGGCTGTTTGTGCGAGATTCGCCGCACTCGTGGCGTATTTAATCCCCTCCCCAAAGGGATCGACTGACCCTTGAGCCACTGGGACCTGGGCAACCGCTGAGGATGAACCGAAAGACGCTGTAGAACTGGGCGTGACCCTTTGGGAACAGCCCCCCATGAGGACCAGAAGCCAGACTGCCGGAATAAACTTTAGAAAAAACTGAAATCTAGGCATGAATTAGATGTAAAAGTTCAATGCCGGATGGCGGGAGTAGCTGAGTGAGCAACGGATCAAAATCTGATGAGAAACCCATTTCTATGATAGACATCCCCAATCTGAATCACAGGCGATGGCGATCGCCCCTTGCTGCAGCTACTCCCCCTTGATCCGATTAATTTCCTGCTGCAACTCCTCAATTTGACGGCGCAAGCGATCGGCTTCCTGTTCTGCGGAAGACTCCGGTTTCACCTCCACCGACCCTTGAGCGCCCCCTCGCGGATAATTTCCCCGTTTAATTTCCCGATACTCCGGCGAAGAAGCCCAAGCTTGTAAATAGCTGACTCGTTCCACAGTAAAGGGATGGGTCAGAAACACCCCTTGGGAAACGTTGTTATAGAGAAAAAACTTATAAACTTGATTGAGGCTATCCTCATCCAGTTCTTGATAGCGCTGGGCTTGGCGGGTAAACTCTTCTAAGCTGCATTCATGGGCATAGCGCGTCGACCCCCGGCCATTTTCATCATGGTCTGCATCACTGGCCTGGTATCATCCATAACCAACATCGCCGCACGATCTGCTGAAAGTTCCGCTTTTCGCAACCATTCATAAAAGGCTAGAATCAAGCCGGTACTGAGGATGCGGCTAAACCCCATCGTCAAATCTGCCAGACTGAAAACCGCCATAATCGCCCAACTCGCCATCTGAATCAAGGTGGTGTGACCACATTTGATATGTCCCAGTTCATGGGCGACCACTGAGCGAATTTCGTCCTCACTCATCAAGTCAATCAACCCCGTATTCAAGACAATGTAGGGTAAATCTTGTCCGAGGGCGTAGGCATTGACCACGGGGGCCTGAGAGACAAACAAAGCCGGTTCGGGATAAATATCTAAATCCCGAATACATTCTCGGAAGATTCCATAGAGGGTAGAGTATTGCCGAGGACCCACTTGGATGCTATTGCCCATCATATAGACATACTGGGGACGCTCCACGAGAAATTCTACAAACTTCCGGGCCACTAAATCAAATCCAGGGACCCGACGTAAGGTTTGCTCGGCTTCCCGATCCAAGGGATGGCGAAAGGCTTCGCTCGAAATTCCAGTATAGGTAGGCATCGTTTTTTTAAATTCCCCCAGGGGATAATATAGTGGCGGCAGGACAAAGGCGATCGCCAATCAACCACCCCATCTGTCATGCCTCCATCAATTTTAAAGTAATCCCTTTGAGCACAGGGCACAATTGACTCCAAAAGCCCTTAATGTCAATCTCATACTTGCTCAGGACTTATACCAAATTCCATTAATGTTAACTACAGATACGGTGCTGGCTCCCCGCTAAAGTCGAGAGCATCGGACGTGATCTGTAGCTATTTTAGGGAATCGGTATTATTCCCCTCCACAGGAGGGAAATTTTGGGGCATATTCCCCTCCTGTGGAGGGGTGTCCCGAAGGGACGGGGTGGTGTCTTGATTTGGAACAGACCAGATACTTTTGAGTAAAGAAGCATATATCAATACCTGCTCTCTCGCTAGAAGAAACCGCCCGCCCCTGCGGGGGCCCCTCCAAGGGAGGGACTTTTGGGCATATTCCCCTAAAGTCGGGAGCATCAGACGTGATGTGTAGCTTTATTTTAGGGAATTGGTATTACAGAACAGAAGATGTAGATAATAGGGGCTGGAGATGAAAGGCATTGATCCAAGCCGATGACATCCCAACTCTGGCGCTTCAGTCCCCTTTAGCGGGTCAGTCTGCTGTGGCAACAGATGCCCTTGGCCCTAAATTGGACCCTAAATTAGCGGCTTTTTGTTTTCTCCGGTCAATGAAAGCTGA
The DNA here is from genome assembly GCA_963821735.1 of uncultured cyanobacterium. GTDB lineage: Bacteria > Cyanobacteriota > Cyanobacteriia > Cyanobacteriales > Laspinemataceae > Laspinema. The sequence continues at coordinate 742,191 of CAWGFK010000012.1, read as the reverse complement.
CCCGTTGAAAAAACTGATAGGCTATATCTCTAAATGCAAACTACTACCGCTTTTATAGAGTTGACAAACAATCAATTGCTAAACCCAAGCATGGTACATCCGATGGATGATATCGCCAATCAAGCTCGTCAGGGCAGCGTATCGGCGATTATTCAAGTCCTGAATGAAAAACTGGCTCCTTCCGGCGTCAGAACCCGCGCCGTGTTTGCTGATGGCGTGTTGCAACTGCTATGCGAGGCGGGGAGTCCCGAACTCCTGGACCAATCTACTTTGGTCGATCGCATTCGTCAGATTTTAGAGTCTTTGGCACCGCGCAATATTCGGCGAGTCCATATCAACAGCCGCCTGGTGCGAGAACAGCAGTTATTGTGGCTGGAGGAAATTAACCGCGACCCGGAAAATCAACTACTCTGGTCCGAATTGATTACCCTCAAAAAACCCAATATCTTCAAACAAATGGGCCAAGATTTCAGCCGTCCAAAACCCCGCACTGACCCAGCTTTCCCTAAATCCCCCTATTCCCGTCAAGTCCGAGAAGAACGCCAATTTCGCCGGGGGATCCTCAATGGCATCGGGGTGAGCCTGTTATTGGTGACTCTGGGTTTACTGATTTATAACTGGCCCAAAATTCAGGCCGGATTGCAGTCAGGTCAATTTTCCCTGACTTCGGGCAATTCTGAAGAGTCATCGGAGGCACTTACTGATCGCGATGGCTTTGCAGAAGCGGTGCGATTAGCTGAACAAGCCTCCGCTGAGGGGAAAGTGGCTCAAACCTCGGCGGAATGGTTGGTGATTGCCGCCAAGTGGGAACAGGCGTCGGTGTTGATGGCTTCAGTCCCGGCAGATCATCCCCGATACAAAATCGCTCAAAATCGCACGGAACTCTATCGCAGTTACAGCGAGGATGCCCAAGCTCAAGGCGATCGCCTGCGTCAAGAACAGCTCTAATTCATAGCTTGGACTGGGGAATTCAGGTCCGTTGGTCTAAAACTAGGTTGCCACGCTGACTTAAACAGCGGGACGGTTTTACCTGGAAAATTCCCCTTGTCTCTAGGCTTCGGATGTTGATAAAAATCGGGTCTCGATTTCTGGCGGTTTACATTCCAATTAAATTCCAAATAGGGTATTTAACCGCTTGCGAATCCAAATCAACGGCTTTTCTTCCCCTTCAATTTCTTCATCCACCAGCAATCCTAAACTTTTCAGGGATTGTTGTCTTTCCGATAACTTTTCAGCAATGCGATCGGCTAAATTGCGATGGGTGACTAACAACCGTTGTAAATCATTGCGGTCAATCACAAATAAAATCGTATCTTCCAAGGTTCTGACACTCGCAGAACGGGGAATCCCCATCAGTAAAGAAATTTCTCCAAAAAACTCTCCAGCGTGCAGGCTGGCAATATATTTTTGCAGTCGTTGGGAAAACACTTCGACGGAACCGGAGAGAATAATATAAAAAGAATCCCCCGGGTCATTTTCCCGACAAATTAAGCGATCGCCTGGAAACAATTGCCGATATCCATACTCAATTAAGTGCAGCAATTCCATATCGCTACAGGTCTCAAAATACGGCATTCGGCGCAACAAATCCCGCAATGTCCAGTTATTCGGGGATTTGGGAATGGATTTTTCAAGCTGGGGAGGCGGATTATCCGATGGGGGAAGCGTTTCCGGACTGGGAAGCTGGGGAAGCTGATTTTTAAACAGGGTCTTGAAGGAGTCGAGATTGCGAATATGTAAATCTCGCTGAGGAAAGGGTATTTCAATGCCTCGCTGACGCAATTCACACTCAATCCGAAAATTTAAGGCACTTTTAATCGGTTCGCTATTTTGCGGTTCATCAATCCAGACTAACAGTTCAAAGTTTAAGGAACTGTCTCCAAAGGCTTGAAACCAAACTTTAGGTGGCGGGTCAGATAATACGTCAGGTTCTTTACGCGCTGCGGTGAGAAGTGCTTCGGTGACTACGGCTGGGTCGGTTCCGTAGGCAATCCCGACGGGAATATGCAGGCGACATTTCGGGTCTTGATAACTCCAGTTAATAATATTAGTTTCAACAAATCGGATATTAGGAACAATCACAAATACGCCATCGCGACTCCGAACAATGGTGGAACGAATGGAGATTTTTTCGACAGTTCCAAAGAGATCATCGACTTGGATATAGTCGCCGACTTTAATGGGTTGTTCAAAGAGTAAGGTAATGCCACTGATGAAGTTACTGGCGAGATTTTGTAACCCAAAGCCGATACCAATTCCTAAAACCCCTGCAACAACGGTGAGGGAACTCAGGTCGATTCCTGCGCTTTCGAGGACGATGAGAAAGGAGAGGGCGCTCAGAAGATATCCCATGACCGAGGCGATCGCTTCTCGGGTCCCGATGTGAAATTTTAAACGCCCTAATAACCGGCGCTTAATCCATTCATTGACGCTGCGGGAGATAAAATAGGCGATCGCACTCAGTAATATCAGTTGAGCAAGGCGATTCAGGGAAAACTCATTCCCTCCCACTCTAAACAAATCTTTGGTAAAAATTTCACCGAAGACGGTTAAGAGGTGTTGTGTCTGCTTAATGAGCCAATTTACCATTGAGCTAAACCGCCTAGCCGTAATTTCATGTTTGATTTAAGCGCACTTTTCGGAGATAATCTCTCCTGTGTTAAGGGTTGAATAGTTGGGGTAAAAATCACAGAATTTAAGAATGAATCGAATCAACAAGAGGGGATTAAAAGGGGTTTTCCATCATTCTTTGAATTAAAAACCACACCCCCGCTCCTAATGTTGCTAGATTTAACACCAGGGATAAAAATAATGCAAAATAACCAAACAGCGTGAGAGTAATTTCATGGCGATCGTCAGGAATAAATCGAGTTTTTTCCACAGAAATAAACTCGGATAATTTTCCTTCTATAAATTTTTTCCCCAGTCTCTTATTATAGAAATAAAAATGTTTTTTGAGTCCTTTCGGTTGATAAATACTCAACCCTCGTTTTCCCGCGCTGAGGTGACTAATTTTATTAAAATTAACCCCGAAAGTTTTAATGGCTTTTCGGGAAAAATCCGGACAGGAAAAACAAGCTAAACCCCGCTCAGTCAGGACAAGACAGGCTAATTGGCCTTGATATCGCACCCCAACGACGTCCAGGATTTCATGGGTTGAGGGCATCAATTCGGCCAGAGCCTGAGCGATTTTAGGAATGGCGTAGTAGTAATCCACGCTGAATTTTCCGGTTTGGGGAAAGCGACCGATGTCTCGGAGTAAGTCCTCATAGTCAAGGGCACTCAGACGGGATGGCCTTTCACTTTCAGCCGGTTGTTCTGTAGTGGGAGGAACTGAGGCCGAATGATCGGTGAATTGGGGTGATGTTTTTAAGCGATCGCCCTTCCGGGATGGGGGGGAGATGCCCGATTTTTTTCCCCCATTGACCGAGGGGGGTGGGTTGGATATTGGGGACTTGCGGGAACCTCCAGTCCGCGAAACCGGAGCCTCTACAGGTGCGATCGCCGAGAGTTCCTCGGAGAATTCAGCCTGGGGAGAGAGCTTAAACTCCTGGGACCAGGCCGGGGCCTTCTGACCGTTTTGAAGACCTAAGACTTTCAGGGAGGCGATCGCCTCCAGGCCCAATTTCATCACCCCTTGATAAATAAACCCAGCTAAAACTTTTTGATTGGGAACCTTGGGGGCTGCAAGGGTAATCTGCAAGCACCGACCCTTGAGGGCAGCTTTCGCCGTGATCCCTTTGGGTTCGAGGGACCGATTGATCAGGGCGGCGATCGCAGTGGGGCGGCCCTGTTTAGCAAGTTCCAAAAGCTCAGTCTGTGTCATAGCTGGCACTAGGGGATGATTAGGAAAAAGCGCGAATACCGATAAGCATCAGGATAAAGGATCGGGTCAGTTTTGCCGATCAAAGCATTCGCACCCCTCCCGATCGGTCCAACAGCAATCTCTTGGGGCAATGCTCTCCACGCCTCGGGTTGTATGGGGTGTTTGCGCTGCTCAATCACCCCAATTCCTTCCGTGAGCTAAACCCCACTTCCCTTTACTCAAAAGCATTTGCAGCCCGTTGTCGAGCCAAATCAGCGTTTTGCTGATACTGCCCCACTCGGGGTTGAGCATCGGGGTAATTGGGGCTGGTTTCAGGGACTTGGCTCATCAAATCGCTGGCCTCCTGCCACAGAACTGCAATCTGATTCCATTCCGCCTGGGTTTGAGCCGTTTGGGATTGCTCTGCCGCTTGGGTTGCTCGTCTCACCGCGTCCGCAAAGGGATTTGCGGCGGGGGCCGGGGTGGGGGCCGGAGCTTCTGCGGCGGGGGCCGGGGTGGGGGCTGGAGCTTCTGCGGCGGGGGCCGGGGCGGGGGCCGGTTCTTCGGCTGCTGGGTCCGCAGGGTCAGAGGCGGGAGTTGTAGTCTCTTGACCTCTCATCAAAAACCAGTAGGCAGCACCCCCGCCTAGAAATAGAATTAAAACAACCAGAGGAACGATCAGCAGGACTTTATTCTGATACCATTTTTGGCCCTGGGGTTTGCCCGAGGCTATTTCTTCTTCCTCGTCCGGGTCCTCGTCCGGGTCCTCGTCGTCGAGGTATTCCGGTTCCTCATCTTCATCAGGCCCCTCTAAATCATCGTTGACCATCAAATTTTCGTCGTCCGGGAGCAGGTTTTCATCGTCGGCAAGCATATTCTCATCGTCGGCGAGCATATCCTCATCTTCGGCGAATGATTCAATCGAACATATCCTCATCGGTGGCAAATGCTTCTTCTGGGGGTTCGATGTCTATTTCTTCTTGCCATGCAGGAAGGCGATCGCCGATTTTGCGTCCGTAAATCTTCAAGGTAGGAACTGACTCAATCCCCAACTCGGTTAGACCATTCTTGATGAAAGGAACTAGGGCCGTGGGATCCGGGACTGTTGCTGATTCAAGCAACAGGAGCAAAGAACCGTCTTTGAGAACGGCTTTTGCCGTTATCCCTTGAGATTGAATCGCGTGATTGACTACAGCAGCGATCGCCTCGGGTTGGCCCGTTCTGGCGAGTTCTTTTTGGTCTTTCGGTGCATTAAATAAGGGCATGGGAGGAGGTAGGTAGATTCTGAAATCATCTTACTGTCGAGAATACCCACGGGAAACTTTAGCTTAGTCGGTAGATCGGATTTTACCTCAAAGTTTGACTTTCTCTAGTACATCAGTTCAGGGATGAGATAAAACGGGCAAGAAACCGGATTTCTGGCCCTAATTTGGGGTTCATGAGTCGCAATTTTCTCAAGAAACCTGGTTTTTTATCCCTCTACTGTACCGAGGCCCTCAGTTAGGCCGGTGGGGAAAGGTCGGAAGATTGGGGCGAGGAGGGTTCACCCTGGCGATCGCCTTCTTCTCAAACTTCTCCACTGCGAGATGGATCTCCTCTAGTCCTGGGGTCAGGATATCAACCCCAAACCGGCGATCGCCACCGGGTGAACTCCACAATCCGCTCACTTGACCTAGATTTAAACCCGAGACTACTGGGAGGATTCGGTAACTGCCCCCAGTCTTGTCAGGGTTCCTTGATGTTCGGATACCCACGAGAAAAGGACTGGGGGCTGGTCAAGATTTTGCCTGGGGTCTAATCGACCACCCTTAACAATCCCTGGCGTAGGGCCTCAAATACTCGGTCGATCAACATTTGCTCTTTTGAACTCAGGGAATCCTTCGATAACAGGGTCATCATAAAGATTCTTTGATCCGCCCGCGTGATGCGGTGTGTGAGAAAGATCCGTTCGACAATTTTTTCAATATTAGATTCCGGTTGCACTCTATTACGGTCATCATTCGGGATGTGATGGCTAAAGTTGTTTTAAAATCTACCATTGCTCGGGGAATCGCGGCAATTTTCAGCCCCTCGCGCCCGGTTGAATCCTGTTTCAGGCCGGGTCCGGGTTAGCCGTAACTCATTCTAAGAATCTCGGCAGAGCATTTGGAGAGACAGGACAAGAAACCGGGTTTCAGCGATGGAATTTTTAGCGAATTCCTCGCCGTTTTCTGAAAAAACCCGGTTATCTTCACCCTCGGTGCCGACGCTTTCGGCAACCTGAAACCTTGACCTGTCTTCCGGTTGACCAGACTGATATCTAATCCGATTGTTAGAAGTCGATTTTCATCGATCAGCCTGCGGAGGCAGGCTTCGTCTGTGTAGCCCCACCCTTGAGGGTGTGGGTTTTTAATGGCGATCGCCCCAGGACCTCACTCAGTCATTTAACTGGAAATCGCCTGATCTGACTTACTGTAATCTTGTCTGTATTCAAACTAACAATAGCCCACAGCGATCGCCACTAATTCCGCCCAGTTCGTACTTCTTGAACCCGGCGATCGAGTTGGCGTCCGACTTCAGCGATCGGATATAAAGGTCTTTGACCCTCGCGATATAACACGAAAACAAATGCCCCCATCTGGTTCTTCCGCAACACCAAAATTTCCAACCGCGCTAACAAATTATCCAAATCCACCTGTAAGCTCACCCCCGCTGCCACATCGCCAATATTACTGACATTATTTAACGGTTGCGGAGGTACGTTTGTGTCTTCGAGGTTTTCTGCTAACAACGCCTTCAACTTTTCGGGATCCCGCAGTAATTCATCAAATTGCTGCTGTTGCTGAACCGTTTCCAGTCGGGTCGTTATCCCCATAATCAGTTGAAACTGTTCCTGTGCCACAAACGCAAAAACATTTTCAACATTAATCTCATCTTGACTGAGGTCCTCTTTGAGCTTTGCTAACTCAGCCGGTGGCATTGCCGTAAAGCCCCGTGGCAGATCCTCCAATCTCAAGGTGACATCAGCCCAGGTTCCTGCCTGTGCCAAGATCGAACTCTCTTGTGTCACCCTCTCCTCGACTCCCGATTCAGCCAGGGCTGGAGTCGTCAGCCACACCATCGTAGGCACCACACCGATGGCTAAACCTAAGAGTCCCAAAGCTATTTTTTCGATCATTTGTCCAACTTCCTTGTCCCTTCCGGGGAAAATTAATGGGATTGAATTCTACCGGGAACCCCAGTGATTCCGTTCTTCTTGATGCAAGAGACGAGAGGAGAACGGGTCATGGTGCCTCCGATGAGGAACAATCTTCCCCCTGTTGGACCTAACTGGGGTTGTCTGACCCAGACTTAAATCACAATTTTCTCTCATCTGCCTCAATCAATTGGTTGATAGCTTCCTCTTTCATTCTAAAATCTTACACATACAGAAAACTTGCCTGAAGCTGCCGTCAGTTTTATCTCTTACACTAGAAACAATACACTATGGCTATTGGTTACGTTGCTCTCGTCCTCCACGCCCATCTTCCTTTCGTGCGACATCCCGAAAGTGATTATGTTTTAGAAGAAGAATGGCTCTATGAAGCCATTACAGAAACCTACATCCCCTTACTGCGAGTATTTGAAGGTCTAAAGCGGGATGGGATCGATTTCAAAATTACCATGAGTATGACGCCCCCTTTGGTGTCGATGCTCCGGGACCCCCTCCTGCAAGACCGCTACGAGGAACACCTCGCGAAACTCGAAGAACTCGCTGAACTGGAAATCGAGCATAACAAGCACAATGGTCACATTCGCTATCTAGCGGAACATTATGCCCATGAGTTTAACGACACACGCCAAATCTGGGAACGCTACGATCGCGACTTGGTGTCTGCCTTTAAACAATTCCAAGACTCCAACAATCTGGAAATCATCACCTGTGGTGCCACTCACGGCTACCTGCCTTTGATGAAAATGTACCCGCAAGCCGTTTGGGCACAAATCCAGGTCGCCTGCGAACATTATGAACAAAATTTCGGTCGTCCCCCCAAAGGCATCTGGCTACCCGAATGTGCCTACTATGAAGGCTTGGAGCGAATGTTGGCCGATGCCGGTCTGCGCTATTTCCTCACGGACGGTCATGGCATTCTCTACGCTCGTCCCCGTCCCCGATTCGGCACTTATGCCCCCATCTTTACCGAGTCTGGGGTGGCGGTTTTCGGTCGCGATCACGAATCCTCTCAACAGGTTTGGTCTTCGGAGGTCGGCTATCCCGGTGACCCCGAATATCGCGAATTTTACAAGGATTTGGGTTGGGAAGCTGAATACGATTACATCAAGCCCTATATCATGCCCAACGGGCAACGCAAGAATGTCGGGATTAAATATCACAAAATCACGGGTCGCGGTCTGGGTTTAGGGGATAAGGCACTTTATGACCCCTATTGGGCACGAGAAAAGTCTGCTGAAAATGCGGGCAATTTCATGTTTAACCGGGCGCGTCAAGTGGAACACCTCCACGGCATCATGCAACGCCCCCCGATTATTGTCTCCCCCTATGATGCGGAACTGTTCGGTCACTGGTGGTATGAAGGCCCTTGGTTCATTGATTACCTGTTCCGCAAGTCTTGGTATGACCAAGGTACTTACGAAATGACCCACCTGGCGGATTACTTACGCAACAATCCCACTCAGCAGGTTTGTCGTCCGTCTCAGTCTAGCTGGGGTTATAAAGGGTTCCACGAGTATTGGCTGAATGAAACCAATACCTGGGTTTACCCCCATTTACATAAGGCAGCCGAACGGATGATCGAGTTGAGTCATCGGGACCCGGCGGATGAACTGGAGTGGCGTGCCCTCAACCAAGCGGCCCGCGAATTGCTCCTGGCACAGTCTTCGGATTGGGCGTTTATCATGCGGACGGGGACGATGGTCCCTTATGCGGTTCGTCGGACCCGATCGCATTTGATGCGTCTCCACAAACTTTATGAGGATATCAATATCGGCAAGATTGATTCCGGTTGGTTATCCAAGGTTGAGGCGATCGATAATATTTTCCCAGAGATTAATTATCGGGTTTATCGTCCCTTGTAATCTATTTTGAGTGCAATGGATTGTACATTGATTTTCTTTCGCATAGAAACCGGGTTTCTGGGTATTAAGGGTAGATTAAATTCTCTCTTTTCTCCTCGGACACCCGGTTTTTTTCGACGGTTTGACCTGGGGTGGCTCTGCTAAGGGCAGAAAATTGTGTTAAAAGAGATCGAGTTGCGTGCTGCGATCGCCTCGAATCAATGCCTGATTCCAATTCCCTGTTTAACCATTTTCCCTGTCCGCGCTGTGGCGCTTCGGTCCGATTGAAGCCTCGCGCTCACCAATTTAATTGTCCTAATTGTGATGGCCAAGATTCACTGTTTCAACCCTCTGAACCTGTTCTTTCCCAATCCTTAAGGGTTACAAAGGTGGCAACATCTCAGGTTAACTTCCCTTCAATTCCGAAAGCTTTTGACAGATTCTCTTCCCCATCCCGAGAAAAAAAGGAACTTCCTGTTTGGCTTTGTCAGTCTTCTGCGCGATCGCCTCAAACTACTCAAACCCCTGGGGCGATCGCACCTAATCCCTCCAAATTTGTTATCCCCCTGACGACGGTGGCGATCGCGACAGTCACCCTCACCGCTTTTCATCTGTTCGGAGGGTTCACTCCCCAGTTTGCTCCCTCGGTGATGCTTTCTCCACCCTCCCCAGAGGATGGAGTTACAGCCATTCCCCCGGAAGATGCCTTTCGCCAAGGGGTCAATGCCGCGATGACAGCCGCGACCCTGACTCAATCTGCACGCACTCAGGCACAATGGCAAACGGTAGAGTCCTGGTGGTCCGAGGCAGTCGCCCTGATGGAAGCGGTCCCTCCCCAAAGTCCCAATCGCCCGGTTGCTGAACAAAAGGCAGTCGAGTACCAAACCAATTGGTCCTATGCTCGTACCCGAATCACCCAAATCGCTTACGCACCCCCGCCACCGCCTCCATTCTTCCCGATGCCAGTCACAAACTCCCCCTTACCGCCCCCTCCACCTCCAACCCAAGCCCCTTCTCCCGCGCCCCAACCCCACGAAATATTCCGCTACGCGGTGAATCAGGCGATGAGTGCCGCCAGTTTGACCCAATGGGCCGAAACTCAGGAAGACTGGATGAAGGTTACTCAGGAGTGGGAACAGGCGATCGGTCTGATGGAATCGGTCCCAGAAGAGAGTCGCGACTATTCCACCGCCCAGCAAAAGGCCGAAGAATACCAAACCAATCTCCTCTACGCTCAAGAGCGAGTCAACCAAGTCTCCCCCTAGGGCCAGCGTCAGTACAGTATGAGAACCCCAGGACAAGAAACCAGCGTTTCTGTCCAAGATTTTTGACGCACTGCCAGAGATTTTCTCAACCTCCCCATCTCCCCCATCTCCCGCAACCTCCCCATCTCCCCCATCTCCCCCATCTCCCCCATCTCCCCATCTCCCCCATCTCCCCAAAATCTTCTCAGGATCACAGGAAAAGTTAACCTGTTGCAATACTTAGTCCCCGTCCCCTCATCGGAATCCCAGTATTGACAGGACTTTCCAGTGATCCCAAAGATTTGTGTAAATTTTTGTAAAAATTAGCAGTTTTGTAGCATTTTTTACAGAATTTACCTTTATAGTGAAAACAGGAGGAAAAACTCCAGCAAAAAACTCCCCCGAAAAAAACCAGGAGGCTACTCAAATGTCTGCACAAGATCAAGCTCGTTCGTTAATGATGCGTCACCATCAAATCGTCAAAAACCGTCAGCAATCCATGTTATTCCGCAGCGCCGCTGAAATCGGACTGGATCCCGACGACTACTCCAGTACCATTCAAGGCAAACCCCCGTCTGACTTCCGGAGTTCTTATGACCGCTCTAAATCCACGATGAGCTAAGTCAATCCCATTGCCCCTGAGATCAATCATTTTTTTTGTACAATTTCACCGATAAAAAAAGGAGAATAATCCCATGTCCGAAGATCTAGCTCGCGTCAGAATGACTCGTCATCAACATCTCGCCAAAAATCGCCAGCAATCCATGTTGACCCGAAGTGCTGAAGAAATTGGTTTAGACGAAAACGAATGCTGGAACAGCAATGCGAACCAATGCCAGTCTAATGGCTGTCAGCCTTATAACAGCAATGGCGCATCCATGAGCTAATCCGAAACAGTCGGTCTGAATCGCAAAACTCAATCCGATTTTGTGCCGACGATCGCGACAAAAATTCTGAGAGCCTCTGATTCTCGCTAATATTAGCCCGTTGAATTCAACTATTAAATTGTCTCAACCTCTAATAAGGGCCTGCTTTATTTCAAAAGCAGCGCCCTTAAATTTTTTTGGGGGTTAAATCCGGATCGGCGATCGCCCTCTCATCGTTTTCTGGCAAATTGAGATGGGATGCCCTAGCTCGTGATACGGTAAAAGCTTAGGCAAATTCCGAAGCAGATCGTTCGCGCCTGGGTTATGCAACAACCATCTTCTGATCGTCCACAGTTCCATTGCCTGTCGATTGAATTGACCGGCACCCCTATCCTAGATCCGCCCAATGACACCGCATTCCTAGATTTGAACTTGACCTTACACTTTCAGGAAGTCTGGCAAGAGGTCCTGGGCGGTCGTTTTAAGTTTGGGTTGACAGGTGGCAAGCTCATGCTAAATCTGGAAAATGCGACCCTCCCCGAGGGCGTCGGTTTGCTCACCGAATTAGCAGGCATCGCCTCTTCGCCATCCCAGACCATTTCCTGTCAAGTCACCACCGGCACCCCCACCCCTTGCCATTGGATTTTAGACATTACCGGGAATGGCACCATCCTCAAGGGCAGTCTAGGACTTCTGAAACTCGCCCGGTTGCAAGTCAGCGGAACCCCGGTGCGCGTACAAGCCACATTCCAGGTCACTGCCGCTAATATCCTCATGGTAGAGTCGGAAGGACTGTGGCCCCACGATATCAATCCCAATCAACATGGCATTTTAGAGCGACTGTTGACGCGATCGCTCGTGGAACGTCAGTTCCAACCACATCTCACTCGAACCGAACTGCACTATGCGGGCTCACCGGAAGCACCCACGGCGGTAGAAGAGGTTCCCCCCCATCGAGACTTGTCCCCGATTGCGGAGGCGATCGCCCCAATACTAGACGCTACCACCGATAACTTTATCGAACTGGCACAACTCGCAGGTCTTGACCCCTTTCGGGATTTCGCTGGGGCCAAACTCTGGGGTTGTAACTTACGCGGACTGGACCTCAGCGGTGCTGAACTCCCGGGGGTAAAATTGCGCGGTGCTGACTTGAGTGATGTTGATTTAAGTGAAGCGAACTTGGCTGGGGCCAAATTAGCTGGGGCTGATGCCAGTGGTGCACTGTTGAGCGATGCCAATCTATCCGATGCAGACCTCCATCGATGCAGTTTGGCCCTGGCTTCTTTGAGCGGGGCCTCCCTCAAAAATGCCAATCTGCAAGAGGCTTCTTTGAGTAATGCCAATCTCAGTGATGCGGACTTGTCTGGGGCGAATCTCACTGGGGCTGATTTGCATCAGGCCGGGTTAGTGATGACCAACCTCACCAATACGAACCTGACTGGGGCTAATGTGGATCAAGCTCGTTTCAAGCTGGATTCGGGTTTATCTGCACAGATGGAACAGGACCTTAAGGCACGCGGGGCTATTTTTGAGCCTTGATACTACCCGAACATCGTTGAACGGTTTGATTCAAAAGTGAATTGCTCCCCCTTGAACCTGATGCTGAAGTGATTAACATGACGAGTGAAGGAGATTTACTGCTAAAACAAGGAATTGCCCAATATCAGCAGGGGGAGTTTGAGGCGGCCCTGGAGTCTTGGCGTCAGGCGGTGACCCTTTATCGAGACATGGCTGAACGCGGTCGGGAAGGGGCGGCCCTGGGGAATATGGGGGCGGCGTATCAGGCCCTGGGAGATGTCACAGCGGCAGTGGGCTGTTACGAGCAGCATCTGGCGATCGCCCAAGATCTTGAGGATCTCCAGGGTCAGGGGAATGCCTTGTTAAATTTAGGAACAGCTTATTCGACTCTGGGAGAGTATGAACGGGCGATCGCCTATCAACAGCGCCGGATGGCGATCGCAATTGCAATGGCGGATAAAGCCGTGGAGGGTCAACTCCTCTATCAGTTAAAAATCGGTTATCAGCACCTCGGGGAGGGCGATCGGGTGCGGGATTGTCAGGACCGTCTCCTGGCGATCGCCCGCGAGTTGTTTTTTGAAACTAAAAGCGATGATTTTATCGCGATCGCCCATAGTCTGGGACTCAATCCCCTAGAGGATTTTGCTGGGGGTAATCTGAGCAATCTCGATTTCCATTATGCGGACTTGAGTCGTGCGGAGTTGGAAAAAGCGGATTTTAGCAATGCATATCTGGAACTGGCGGATCTCTCCGGTGCGAATTTGGCTGGGGCAAATTTATCTCACGCTCAGTTAACCAATGCCAATCTTAACCGGACTAACCTCTGTGGGGCTAATCTGAGTGATGCTGATTTACGCACGAACTTAAATCGGGCTAATCTCACGAATGCGATCGCCCGTCGGACTAATTTTATGGCGGCTTATCTGCGGGGGGCGAATCTCTCGGGGGTCTGCTTGGTGGATGCCATTCTTAAAAATGCAGATTTGAGTCGGGCGAATTTAACCGATGCTGATTTAACAGGGGCCGATGTCAGTCGCGTGGAGTGGACGGGAGTGATTTGCGATCGGGCGCGATTTGCTCAGACGGTGGGTGTTTCCGAATCTTTGAAACAGGAGTTGATTAAGCTAGGGGCAATTTTTGAATCCGAGGACCCTGGGATGGATAACGCGGACGGTGATTGAGTTCCAAGCAGGGCGATCGCACTCAAGAAAAGCCGATTGGATTCAGGGTTGCCCCTTCCCCGGACAAAAAAGTGCCTGAAAGTAATGTTGGTACTTTCAGGCATTAGGTTGTTCGCGTGATTCTCTTAGAAGGGAAAGAAAAATATTTTTAAGCGTTACATAAGTCCGAGCTGAGACAGAATGCCATGTCCCGTCAGCAACTCAGTTGCCACACCAATCACAAAACCTAGCATTGCCAGACGACCATTCCAGGTTTCCGCAAACTCTGTAAATCCGAATTTTGCTTTTGTGTCATCCATGATTCAGAAAACTCCTAGTTAGTCAAGTCTCTGTAATATAACTTAACCTATAGTTTTGAAACCTGCAACATTTCGTTACAAAATCCTGACAAAGGGTCCCAAAATTAACAATTGCCAATTAACGACATAAAATTTAGCCATCAACCTACCGTAAACCTGCTATAACGAATCATCCTCCCGACGAGGGTAGAGGCTCCACCCGGGATTCAAGGTGGCCCTAGGGTCCTGTCAAGGGGGAGGGAACAACAGGCCCCCAACAATCCCCAAGGTGCAAAATGTTATTATCAGCCTGTATTTCTGACTTCCACGGAGAGCGAATGCTTCACCTCAAACTTTTGGGCCGCACCTTGCTGTATCTTTTAGTGACTTGTGCAGTCGTGGCGATCGCATTGGTGATCAAATTTATATCCATTCTGCTTGGGGATGCTTTGGTCTATCAAATTCCCCTCATAGGCGACGCGCTTTTAAGCCTAGAAATCATGGAACTTCTGAATATCATTGTATTTGGTATTTTGGGCATGGGATTTGGCGTGGCCACCATTTTGTTACCCCGTTACTTTGCCTCGCGAGTCAGTGGTTTAACCTTAGCGGTATTAGTTCCCTTAATTTTTAGTACCGGCACAATTTTTAGATATTATAATTGGGTTCAACTGTTTTCTGCTGAAGAAAATATTTCCTATAATCAAGCAGAGTTAATTACCAATTCGTTTTTGAGGCAAAACACCTCTCAACAAGACGGATTTATTGGATACTATATTTATACCGCCAAATCACCTTCTTTGCCAGTTCGAGAAAAAGAAATGATAGAATTAGAAGAACTAGAGAGAAAAAGCAAAGCTAGATTTGCTCGAATCACGAGATTAAGTCCAGAATTGGTAGGCTATTTGTACGCCGGTCGTGGTTGGGTCATTCGCTTGTTTTACTTCATCATTTCAGTTTTTTCCACCGTAGTTAACTTTAAAATTGGCAAGTTACAAGTCAAGAGAAGTTAGACCGATGGACTGGGCGGTTAAATCAGGATTCAGAGTTTTGGGTCTGTGGGTCTGGATGAAGGATGGAGGGCCAAAAGCACCCCGGTGATTTCGCGAAGCTAAAAAAAGGCCCAGGCAAGAGGGAGTGAACCGAAATTTAAACAAATTTTACCCTCCTCAACGGCAATCATCTTCAGGACAGACCCCGATGCGGCTAGATGATAGGGTGGGTGTGGCCTCTGTATTTTTTTGACTATAATATAATAAAATAACCTGTAGGATAACCCAACCGAGTTCTGTCCTTGGGCAGAATCGCCTAGGCGTGCAACTACCAACGAGGCGACAGAAAAGAAGCCAACCACAGGAGCAGTTCCGTAAGCGGGAAAACAATTGAATGGATCTAAATCTTTCCGGGATATCATCGCTGCAAAAACAAGTTATGTTTGAGATGCAACCGGACCCAACTCCTGGGATGGTATCCAATCAGGGATCCTTGACGAGGCTGAAATTAGAATTGTGAGTACAATGCTCCTCACAGGTTGCTCCTGGATCAAGTCCATTCCTTTCCGGGTCTATCTTGTTCGCTTGCCCTAGGGTCTGGATAAAATGTCTTAAGAAGGGGGAATCTTGAAGACGCCAGAAATTCAGAGTGATGGGCATTTTCCCCAACAATGAAAACAGCACTCCCTTGACTACCACTCATTTTATGCGGATTCTAATTTATTCCTACAACTATCATCCTGAACCGATCGGTATCGCTCCTTTAATGACCGAATTGGCAGAAGGACTGGTGAATCGAGGCCATGAAGTCCGCGTCGTCACCGCGATGCCTAATTACCCAGAACGCCGAATTTACCCCGAATATCAGGGCAAATGGTATTTTAATGAAGACAGAAACGGCGTAAAAATTCAACGCAGTTTAGTGTATATTCGCCCCGAACCGTCCTTAATAGACCGCGTGTTACTCGATGGCAGTTTTGTCCTAAATAGTTTTCCGCAGGCGTTAACCGGGTGGCGTCCCGAGGTGATTTTGGCAACAGTTCCCCCGTTGCCGGTCTGTATTCCGGCGACCTTGTTAGGGCGAATTACCGGCTGTCCAGTGGTTTTAAATATTCAGGATATTCAACATGAAGCAGCGGTTCATGTGGGTTTGTTGAAAAATCAAAAGGTGATTCGAGCCTTTACGGAATTAGAAAAATTTGCTTGTCACAGCGCGGAGAAAATCAGCGTGATTGCGGAGGGGTTTGTCGAAAATTTGTTAGGGAAATCCGTGCCGGAGGAGAAAATTGCCTTAATTCCGAATTGGGTGGATACAAATTTCATTAAGCCGTTACCGAAAGAGGAGAATAAGTTTCGGAATCAGCATCAACTGAATGGGAAATTTGTGGTGCTGTATTCGGGAAATATTGCCTTAACCCAGGATTTGCCTACGGCCATCAAAGCAGCGGGGAGACTGAGCCATATTCCGGATATTGCCTTTGTGGTGGTGGGGGAACAGAAAGCGATAGGCCGGGTGAGGGAATATTGTGAAATGTTTGGGGCGGATAACGTCACCTTGTTGCCATTTCAATCAAGGGAAACCCTCCCGGAAATGTTAGGGGGGATTGATGTGGGGCTAGTGCTACAAAAGCATAATGTCATTGCGTTTAATATGCCTTCAAAAATTCCGGTCTTGCTGGCAAGTGGGCGGGCGATTGTGGGTTCAGTCCCAGCCACGGGGACTGCTGCGAAAGCGATTAAAAATAGTGAAGGGGGAATTGTTGTCCCCCCGGAAGACCCGGAAGCCCTGGCGAATGCGATTTTAGATCTGTATAATAATCGGGAAAAAACAGAGGCTTTGGGGCGGCAAGGTCGAGAGTATGCGATCGCCCATTATGCTTTTGAGGAGACTTTAAATAAATACGAAGCCTTGTTTGAAGAGGCGATCGCCTCCCGTAAAGGAAAGCATAAACGGTCGGCTCATCGGCAGGAGATTTAACAGGAGATTTAAAACGTTATGCGCGATCGCATCTTAACCTGGTTAGAACATCAAGTGCCTCAAGCGCGAGTCCAACATATTTTGCGCGTCGAACAACTCTGTGGCCAACTCGCTCAACATCATCAACTCGATGTTGAAAAAGCAAAACAGGCCGGGTTAATGCATGATTTAGCCAAATATTTTAAACCTCAGAGATTGTTGCATAAGGCTCAAACCGAGGGTTTAGAACTGGATGAAATATTGGCCGGGGAACCCCATCTATTACACGCCGATGTGAGTGCGATCGTGGCTAGAGATGAGTTTGGGGTAGAAGACGAAGAAATTTTAGAGGCCATTCGCAATCATACCCTAGGCAATCCCCAGATGCAGCCCACTCAGTTGTGTCGTTTATTTGGCCGATACCTTAGAACCGGGACGAGGGACTAGCGCCGAACTCGAACAGTTGCGGCAAACCAGCTTTGAAAATCTCGTGGCAGCGGTGTGGCGGACGGGGGAGTACAGCTTACGCCACCTCATCGAACATCAACGGATGATTCATCCCCGGACGATATTAACCCGCAATTGGGCCATGCAGCAGACCCAAAAACAGCATCGGACCCAAAGAGCATCCGCAAGCGATCGCATTACCGCCTAAAATTTGTTAGCATGAACTCAAAAATCTCATTCAATCCGATATAAACTCTCAGCCAGCGAGAGCATCGGCTTTTTGAGCAAAAAATTGAGTAAAAATTCCCAGATAAACAACTAAAACCGCCCAAAACTTCTACAACTAATGGAGAGTGAATGACAGATTCTTCCTCGATTCAATCGACTAGCGCCTTAACCCGAGAAACCGCTCAAACCGAAACCAACTCCGAAAGCTACCGTTTAGCTGTTGCGATCGCCAGGGCCGCAGATGACCGCAAAGGCGGCGATCTGATCGTGTTGCGGGTGTCGGAAGTCTCCTATCTCGCCGACTACTTTATTATCGTCACCGGCTATTCCCGAGTCCAGATCCGGGCTATTTCCGATTCAATTGCCCATCAAGCCGAACAAGAGTGTCAACGGGTTCCGCGCAGAGTCGAAGGGCAGTATCATGGCAGTTGGCTGGTGCAAGATTATGGCGACGTGATCGTGCATATCTTGATGCCCACGGAACGGGAGTATTACAATTTAGAGGCATTTTGGGGACATGGCGAACGCCTAGACCTGAGTGCCGAACTCAATGGCACACCATAAGAAATAGCGATGAGGGTTTCGTCTGTGTCTGCCTGCCCAGTACCTCCGGATTGGCAACCGCTCAATGAATATCAAGAGCTTCAGGAGTCCTGTTTTTTTAGCTGGGCGACCCGTGATATCAAAGGCTATTTGAGTAAAATGGCCTGGATTTTAGGATTGTCCGTGGCAGTCTGTTCTCCGGTTGCAGCAGCCAGTTTTCCTCCCGCGAAAGCCTTGGGTCAGTTTATCCTCGGAAGTACCGGGGGTGGCGGATTCATTTTGACCTTATTGCTCTTGAGACTCTACTTTGGGTGGCGCTATGTGCGCGATCGCCTCTTCAATGCCACCATCTTCTATGAAGAATCCGGCTGGTACGATGGTCAAACCTGGCCCAAAACCCCGGAAATTTTAACCCGCGATCGCCTCGTCGTCCGCCATCAAATCCAACCCATCCTCGATCGCCTCCATCGAACCTTTGCCATCCTCGGCATCTTGGTCCTCCTCGGTGCGATCGTGTGGAATTTGGTATAAACAAGGCAGTAGCAGGGGAGTTCGTTCCACATCTTACCCAAGACCTGGGACCGACTGACCCTGAACATTGACCCATTCTATCCAATATAAAGGCATAATATTTAACCCATGACAATGGGAAAACGTACCGCAGCAGCAGCCCTAGAAGTCCGCTTGCTGCGCGAAGGAATTATTGAATCAGTCCATCACGTCCAGGCCGTCGTTTGTGACAACCGAGGGCGGGTTTTGTCCGTTGCCGGTAACTCAGAAACCACCGCCTTCATCCGCAGCGCCCTCAAACCCTTTCAAGCCCTAGCAGTGACCACCACCGGCACCCTAGAACGCTTCGGCTGCAACGATCGCGACCTCGCCATTATTTGCAGTTCCCACAAAGGAACCATCGAACAGGCACGTCAAGCCTTTAACGTCCTCTGGCGCTGTGATGTCGATACCACCGCCCTCCACTGTCCCACCCCGGAAGGCAAAGACAGTCCCCTCAGCCATAACTGTTCCGGTAAACACGCCGGAATGTTAGCCGTCTGCAAACAGCGCAATTTTCCTCTGGAAACCTATACCCAGAAGAATCACCCGGTGCAGCGCTTGATTATCACCAAAGTCGCTGAATTGCTGCGAATGCCAGCCGAAGAGTTCATCAGTGCAAGGGATGACTGTGGTGCACCCACCTATCTGATGGAATTAGGGCAGATGGCCTCCCTGTACGCCCATTTGTGTTCGGGGGATAACGTCGATATGGAGCGCATTGTGCGGGCCATGACCCATCATCCCGCCTTGATTTCAGGACCCGGGGAGTTCGATACCGAACTGATGCGCTTAAGCGAAGGGGAACTGGTGAGTAAAGGCGGTGCCGAAGGCGTTCTGTGCATCGGACGAGAAGGAGAAGGCATGGGTTTAGCCATCAAAGTCATGGATGGCAGCAAACGGGCAAAACACGCCGTAGCGATTCACCTGCTGAAACAATTGGGATGGATTGACCCGGCGATCGCTGAGACCCTCTCGGAAACTCATATCACTCTCAATCCCTATAAACGTCTGGATGTGTTAGGGGAACTATCCATGCTTTAGGTCAAGGATTGTTCTATTAATCTTTTGACTCCGGAAATCCGGAAACGACTGAAGTCGTTACTACAAACAGGGGAAAGTATTTCTTTCCAATGTTCGTAGTAACGACTTCAGTCGTTATCTTCTTTTAGGGAAAATCTACTCCTCCAACGGAACCCAAGCATTTAAGACCGATAATAAAGGCCCAGTTTGTTCCTGACCATTCGTGGCTAAATCGCTGTGACAGAGAATCAGGCGATCGCCCACCCGTCCCAATAAATCCAAGACAATTCGCTGCAATCGGTCCTCATCATTACGAATTGCCTCCTCCTGAGTCCAAGGGTCACCGGACCAACTCTGCAAGAATAACGGCGCAGCAAACAAACTCGCAGCACCCCCACGGGACCATAACGGTGAACCAATATCTAACCAAAAGTGCCAACGGTGAAACTGTCGCGCCGCCCGATATTGGAAAATCGTTGCCAGGGTGACACAATCGGGTTTTGCTGCAAAGGCACTCACTGGGAAGGGATTTGCCGTAATGGTTCCTTTGCGAAGTAGTTGGATAAATTGACCCACGGTTACATAATCCGGCGCATCCTGTTCCCCACAACGGCGCAACCTTCCATCCACCTCCCAATAATGTTGGGCGGTTTCCATTAACTCGCGCAGGGAGGCAATTTGGTCTCCAGGTAAACTGCTGGAACGGCCTAAAAACTCTTGAATAGCCGAGTTAAGCAAGGCGATGGGACTGGTTAGCTGCGATCGCCTCTCTTCAATCCAGTCCAAAATCTCCTGATAAACCGTGGTTGCCCGATATCCCAAACGGTCCCAGCGCGGAAATGCTGTCACCGGCAACAATTTCGGCTGTTCTGTGGCGGGAGAATAGCAATGATCCACCAATAATCCAGCGCGTACTGGGTCAATCAAAAAGGATGCCGGATGAAGGAGATTGGTGTCTTCTTCCGTCTCTTTCAGGGATTCCCAGTCGGGACGACGACTGAGGACGACGAGCATTTCAGCGACGCTATCCCGGTCTACCAGGCGTCCCAGACCGGGATAAACGAGGGCTAAGAGGGTGAGTAAGGCGCGAATCACGGGGACGGTGGCGAGGGGACGTTGTTCGTTGAGGGATTGGACGGGAATTCCTTTGCTGGTGAGGATGGACTGGAGACTATAGCGGGCGATCGCATCTAAACCAGGAGCGATTACAGCAATTTCTGAAGGTTTGACCTTGCCAGTATGCACCGCATGGGCGATCGCCTCCCCGGTTTCTCGCAACAGTTGCGATCGGGCAGTAGTTTGAATCGACCCCACCGGCAGGGACAATTCCCCCACCTCCATTTCCTCTAAATACACCGTCGGGTCTTCCATTACCTGGAGGGCCATTTTCCCCAACTTCCCCGCCAATCCGCTAACCGAGTCCAACTGCTGTGGGTGACAACGGAATGCTAACCCTTCCAGATAATCCGGATCCGCCCCTAATCCCTGACGCACAGAACCCTGGGGATTGTAGGTAAAGACCCCGGGAATTCCTGCATCCAGTAGGACCTCAAACAAATCCCGGACAATTTTAGGATACTCATCCACATCATCGGCAAAAACTGCGGGATAGCGAGGGATTAACTGATCCTGGTAGGTGGGATTCGGAAGTAAATGCCGCCAATACAATTCGGTGATAATCCCATAAGTGAGTAAACCTCGTTGCAGACACCACCTGCGCCATTTGAGCAATACTTCCCCCATGCAGTTCCAGAGGTCTAAATTTCCGGTCGGATCCTCAATTCCTTCTTGTAAAATCACCGAAACATCTTCGAGGCGTCTGCCACTGGATGCCGCCAGTTGCAACAAGTCCAAAGTCCGACGGACCATGCGATATTCGCTGACTCCTTCTTGGCGCAAGCGTCCGGAGTCTAATTCATCTCTCCATAGGCGAGTTGCTAACTCTTGCTCAGTTTCTGGACGCACTCGCAGGGGAAATTCGGCCCTGAGATTGAGTTGTTGAATCAGTAGGGGCCAAAATAGTAGGACTTCCCGTTGGAAAAAGGCGAGGGGGGTGGAGGAGTCAATGGGATAGCGTCCCGAGGTGGCATGGATGATGCGATCGGTTAAGGGAATGCGATCGTCTCCCGTAGCGGCAAAGACGAGCAATGGGGGTTCATCTTGTCCCAACCTGAGCGATCGCGGTAGGGTCTGAGAAATTAACGACTCCTGTTTCTGCCTGCCTCCCCCTCCTCCTGTCCTGGCGTTGGATTCAACAGCAGCAGTCTGGTGGCGATTCAGGGGAGGAGTGTTTGGGTTCCCATTTGAGTCAACCCAGTTGCACAACTCCTGAACCAGACGCCCTGTTTTGCCACTGCCGGTCGATCCGACAATCCAAATTGATGCTTTACCCACCCCTAATCCTCCACCAAATTTGTTAACATACCACCACTGTCGGTTACTTGCGCGAGGTTTCTAGTTTCATTATTGCTTGCCCGAGGGGAGAGTACCTCAAGGGTGGCACAGACTGGGGCGATCGCCAAGCCTCTCGGCAACAGAATCGGTGAACTCTCGGGTCTCCAAACACCATCGTACCTGATGCAAACTCCCGGTTGGATTCCAGGAAAACCAGCCTGAACTGGATGAAGCAAAAGAGTTTTCGCAGGAATAGTTCGAGTCATTCTTAGTCAAATTGTACTCGGTTGGTTCGAGTAAACAAGGGGTATGAAAAAACACAAATATTCTTCTAATCAAGCAGGATTTTTTACTTCCGTTAAACAATGGCTAATCGAGACTCCGAATCGCTCCCTGGAATTGGCTTATCAAGCGGCAGTCAATATTCAGGAAATCGAAAAAAAATATTTTAATAGTCAACGGATTTCTCCGGAAAATTCTAATTGTGGTCAGGCGGTTTTTTCAGTTCATGAAGCGGACTTGAAAAGAAATTTAAGTATTATCAAGCTGCGTTTAAGAGAGTTTAGAAATAGTCGCTCTTTTGTCGAAATTTACAAACAATCTAAATTAGGCGATCGGCCTTTTGATGACTCCATCCCAGTTCGGGTCGTATCTTCCGAGGATAATGGACTGTCAAACTCGGAGTTCAGTTTATCTGAACCCTCTCAATCTTTGATTTTAGATAAACTCAGTTTTATTGATGAAGTCACCGCTAAATATACCCGCAACCGAGTGCAAACCACTCCCTCCTCGCTTCCCACGACTCGCACCCTAGCGGAATCCCCCCCTCCCTACCCCTTAGACGTTCCAAAATCACGCAGTTTAAAGGGCAATAAAAAGCCACCCTATGCCCTAGAAGAACCCATTTCTGACCCGGAACCGGAAACCAAAGAAATAGGCTCTCTTGCCGGTCAAACTAGCTTCTTACCTCGTTCAATTTTAAGAACTCTCGATCGCCTCAAGCGCGAATTGGACCCCAAAGCGGAAGATGAAGTGGTCCAAGAATTTCGCCTGTCTAAAACCAAGACGATTGTTTCCCTAAAATTTATTTTATTGTTAATTTTAATTCCCCTCCTTACCCAACAAGTTGCCAAAAACTTTGTCGTAGGTCCAATTTACGATCGCCTCATCGGCAGCCAAGCTGAAATCTTTCTCAATGTCGATATGAAAGAAGAAGCGTTAATGGAATTAACCCAATTCCATGAAATGCTAGAATTTGAAGAACTCCTAGCTACTCAACTCGAAAATTTAGAAGGACCCGAACGAGAAGAACTCAAATTTATCGGCAGAATTCCCCAACATTTATCCGAAGAAGACGTTCAGCAGCAAATCAAACTCAAAGCCTTAGAAGTTGCCAAACGCTACACCTATCGCAGTAGTGATGCGATTAAAAATATTTTTTCCGATTTATTTTCTTTCGTTGCCTTTGGCTTAGTTATTTATAATAGTCGGAGGGAAATTGAAAGCCTGAAATCTTTTATTGATGATATCGTTTATGGCTTGAGTGACAGTGCCAAAGCCTTTATCATTATCTTATTTACCGATATCTTTGTCGGATTCCACTCTCCGCATGGCTGGGAAATCGTCCTCGAAGGCATTTCGCGCCATTTGGGACTGCCGGAAAGTCGAGACTTTATTTATCTATTTATTGCTACCTTCCCCGTCATCCTGGATACGGTTTTTAAATACTGGATTTTCCGCTATTTGAACCGCATTTCACCCTCTGCCGTTGCCACCTATCGGAACATGAATGAGTAATCCGGAATCGGGTATTTAAAGGTTTATAAAAACCCGCAGGCTCAAGCCTGGGGCTACACGGACGAAGCCCGCCTGCGCGGGCTAAAGAGTAAAACGACTTTTGATACTCTGATTTGTTATAACGGTGGGTTTGGGGCAGTTTTAGATAAGATTTGCACCGGGTTTTTCCTCAACCTTGCGGGAATAGCGGGGACGACAGGGACTGCCAAAGCAAATTTGACCCTCGGGCATATTGCTAAACACATTACTACGAGCACCGATCGCAGCATTGGAGCCAATTTTTACCCCAGGGGCGATAAAACAATCGGCTGCAACCCATACCCCATTGCCAATTTCGACAGGCGCAGTCTCTAGGTTAAAGGTAGGATCGTCGATCCGATGACTGCCGGTACAGAGGTAGCTTCTTTGGGAAATCACGCAATGCTGCCCGACAGAAATGCGATCGAGACTATATAACACCACATCATCCCCAATCCAGGAGTAGTCCCCGATCGCGATTTTCCAAGGATAGGTAAATCGTGCCCTGGGACGAATCAGCACCCCAGTCCCAATTTCTGCACCAAATCGCCGCAACAACCACCGGCGAAACCCGTGGGCAAAATGAGGGCTCAAGGGGAAAGCGACTCCTTGCACCAACCACCACAGCAAGATAAACCCACTGGATCTTCCGCGATCGAACCACGACTGATCATAACGGCGTAAATCTACCCAGGAGGGTGCATCCATTACAGGGTCTGGTGCCGTGGGAGTCTTAGTGGGGAGGGGACTGGGTTGAGAATTAGCGGGGTCTAGAGAGTCACTCATCAGATTGAAACTCAGGTTATTTGTTATTTGTCATTTGTCATTTGTCATTTGAGCAAGGACTAAGGACCAAGGACTAAGGACTAAGGACTAAGGACCAAGGACCAAATGACTCTGCCATGAATTTTGAGGCTTTTTCGGGTTTACTTTTGGTTACTTCGAGAGCGGATGAACTCTCCTAGGAAGGCGATCGCCCCGGAAGTCAAAATCAACACCACACTCAAGGCATTAATATCCGGCTTCACCCCAGTTCTAATCCTCCCAAAAATTTCCATTGGCAGAGTCACCGCACCCCCCCCGGAGGTGAATGAAGCAATTAATAAATCATCCAAACTCAGGACAAAGGCTAACAGACAACCGGAGACTATTCCCGGCATCAATTGGGGGAGTAACACTTGGATAAAAGACTGAATGGGAGTTGCGCCCAAATCTAGGGCAGCTTCTTCTAGGTGAGGGTCTAAGTCGCTGAGGCGAGTAGAAACGACTAACCCAATATAGGCAAGACAGAAGACAATATGGGCGGCGATAATCGTCCAAATGCTGAGGTTAATTTGGACTGCGGCTAAAAAGACCAGCGTAGCCACGGCGATCGCAATATCCGGGATAATCAGCGGCAGATAGGACACTCCCAAATATAAACTCTTCCCCCGAAATCGATAGCGGGATAGCCCAACTGCCATTAATGTTCCGACAACCGCTGCAATAATAATGGCCGAAAACCCGACAATTAAACTATTTTTCAGGGCTTTTAAAATGGCTTCATCCTGAAATAGGGTGAAATACCATTTTAAGGTAAATCCTTCCCAGCTCGCACTGTAGCGAGACTCATTAAAACTGTAAAATGCTAGTACCAAAATCGGGAGGTACATGAAAAAAAACATGGAACCGGCAAATGCTATCTGCCAAGAGATATTAATTCGACTCTGGCTTTTTAACATATCTACCGGAATATCCTCCTGTTTGAGCCTCGTTTCTGTCATGCAATTTCACCACGCAAGCATTACCTAGACTTTTCAATGCACCCTTTGGACGGGTTAAAGCTGTTATTTTTTAGGAGTGGCTTCGCCAAACCGAATTAATCCAGCGATCGCCACACTCACCGCTAGAATTAATACCATACTCAGGGCCGAACCAAATCCCCAGTCTCGTGCTACTCCCAGAAATTGATCATAAATTAACCGGGAAACGGTCATACTGGAAGCCCCCCCGAGCAATTCAGGATTCACAAAATCCCCTAAACCACTGATAAAGACTAGCAAAGAACCGGCAGCAATTCCCGATAAGGTTTGAGGGACGGTCACTTTCCAAAACACTTCAATGGGATTGGCCCCTAAATCTGCTGCTGCCTCTAATAAGCGTTTATCGAGTTTCTCTAATGATGCGTAAAGAATTAACACCATGTAGGGAAGAAAACTATAACTCATGCCGATGAAGACGGCAGAACTTTGGTGCAATAAATCTAAGGGAGGAATTCCCACGACCCCGAGGAGTGAATTGAGGACACCTGTGGGACGTAGAATGGTTTTCCAGGCGTAGGAACGCAGCAGGGATGAAGTCCACAGAGGTAAAACAAAGGCGAGTAAGAGTAAAGTTCGCCAGCGTTTGGGGGTATCCACGGCTAACCAATAGGCAACGGGAAAGCCTAGTAATAGACAGATGAGGGTTGTGCCGGTGGCAAAAAAGAGCGATCGCCCGATGGTTTGGAGAAATACCGGGTCAAAGTCCGCGAATCGGCAATTTTCAAATCCCAAGACGAGACAGAAATTATCCAGTCCCGAGGGAATCACGCGATCGCCTGGTTGAATTCCCGGCACTAAACTCAGTTGAAAAATCACCACCGTTGGCAGGACCAACAACAGGAATAACCAGATTCCGGCAGGACCGAGTAAAGCTATGGGTCCCAGCCACTCCGGCAGGGTGCGTTTTCCGATTTTGGATTCGTTTTTCGGCTTACTGGGCGATACAGTCATTATGAGGACTAATAAGGGGATAAACCAGAAGTTAAAGGGCGATTCGGTGAGAGCTTTTTCGGATTCAATCTCAGGAAAACTGAGCTAACCGAAAAACTGAGTTTATCTTGAATCGATGGATGGTTTCAGGGAAAAATAGGAGGAAAAATTAGAACTATTGACAAAAAAACTCGGTGAATTTTAACCCATTTCATCCCGTTTCCGGGAGTGGAATTTTCAACCTATTTAAACACTCTTTAATCGAATCCAATACCGAGCATATTTTTTTTCCATTTCCGTGCCGAGAGGGAGAATCCCTTGACACCGTTCTAACACCGACTCGGGAGGAAATAAAGTCGGATTTTCTCGGAGTTCCTGGGACAGCAAATTATAAGCAGCGCGATTTGGGGTCGCAAAATAGAGTCGTTCAATTAAATCCGCTGCCACTCGGGGTTGGAACATAAAATTCATCCAAGCATAAGCGCCTTGAACATTGGGTGCACTTCGGGGAATGACCATCGTATCAGTCCATAATGAACTGCCACTCATGGGGACCACATATTCCAAGTCTGGATTTTCGTCCGAGACGGAGAGAGCATCAAAGGAGTAACCCATTGCGACCTCCAAATCCCCCGCCAAAATCAAATCTCGCCAGCCATCGGTGGTAAAATTGGCTAAAGCAGGCTTAAGATTGACCAAGTGTTCATAAGCGGCATGAAGGTGAGCGGGGTCCGTGGAATTATAGGAGTAACCGAGCGATCGCAGTCCTGCACCGATGACCTCCCGGACATCATTCATCAAAGTTAGCCGTCGAGAGAGCTCACTCTGATGAGTCCAGAGATAGTCCCAATCATCGGGAGGCGTTGAGAGTTTAGCGGAATTATAAATCAGTCCAGTTGTCCCCCAGGTAAACGGGACACTGTAGCGATTTTCCCGGTCATATTCCGGGTCTTGAAACTTCTCAAACAGATTATCTAGTCCTTCAAGGCGCGATCGCTCCAAGGGTCTAAGCAGTTGCAGTTGGACCATCCGTCCCACCATATAATCTGAGGGATAGATAATACTGTAAGAACTGCCACCGCCTGCCTGCATCTTTGCCAACATCGCCTCATTCGAGTCATAAATATCGACAATCACTCGGATACCCGTTTGCTCGGTAAAACTTTCGAGCAAATCTGCATCGGTATAGTCAGCCCAAGTGTAGATAAACAGTTCATTAGAGGCAGTTGAGTCCACCGCCAAATTGGCAGCATCCTCATCGAGTTCTGGACTCGGTTGGCCACCCAGGGTCCAGCCACAACTAGACAGCGCCAGACCAGAAAGTGCCGCCGCAGACTGTTGTAAAAACTGACGTCGGGTCGGTGTAGCACTGCTCATTCTATATTTTGGGGGTTTCGGAATCCGCACTATTTTGAAAAGGTGGTGTGATGACCAAGATTCAGATTAATTAACAATACCGGACCGAGGTTTCTAACGGGAGGGGATTCCCGGTTTCCGCATCGGTATTTTGACAAGCAAACATTAATTCGGGGGAGAGCTTTTCATATTCCAGTTCAGAACCGTGACCTTTCAGGACATAACCCCGAAGTTCTTTAATCGGTAGATGGGTGAGTTCGTCAATTTCGGGTAAAAACGACCGGAGGATCAGGGAAGCGACTGGCTCAGTTTTAGACAGCAACTTGCTAATCAGCAATTCTTTGATCCCCCATTGATACCCATAATTAACCTGATTGCCCTCCCGTTTGATGTCAACCACGAAGGATTCTCCATCACTGCCGAGAAAAGTCAGAATGGCATTCTTGGGACAGTGGGATTCTATCTCCTCTAAAAATTGATTTACACTGCGTCGATTCATATCAATGTCCGTGCATAACGACAGGCGATCGCATCCACAGGTACAGGTGAAGGAGTAGCGCACCCCGGCAGTTGCCGCCTAAGCCGCAGCCAAGGCAATACAATCCGTAGGCAGCCAGTAGGTATAGATTGGCGTCTCAGGATCTGGTAAGCTCGTTCCCGTATTCGGTTGCAAGACCGCCATTTCATCCCCCGAGAGCAGTTCCACCACATACTGAACATGGGTTCCTAAATACATGACCGTTTTGAGCCGTCCCTCAAAGCAGTTTACCTCCACCTCTGGCGGATAGAGACTCAAATTAATTTTTTCCGGTCGAACACTGACGATCGCCCCTGATGCGTTACCACTCCAGGGTTCCGTTGGTTCCACCACAATTTTGAGCCCCGTCCCCGTGCGAATTGCCAGAGAGGTGCGATCGCTCCCTTCAATCCGTCCCGGCAATAAATTGGTTTCCCCAATAAAATCCGCCACAAACGGCGATCGGGGCCGCTCATAGATTTCACTCGGACTCCCGATTTGCTCAATCTTGCCCTCATGCATCACAGCAATCCGGTCCGACAAAGATAGGGCCTCCTCCTGATCATGAGTCACCATCACAAAAGTCAGCCCCAAATCTCGATGCAACGTTGACAACTCAACCTGCATCTGTTTCCTCAATTTCAGGTCCAACGCCCCTAACGGTTCATCCAACAACACAACCGCTGGACGATTCACCAGCGCCCGTGCCAGAGCCACCCGTTGCTGTTGACCTCCCGAGAGCTGAGAGGGATAGCGATTGGCGTAAGACTCCATTTTGACCAATTTGAGCGCTTCTTTGACCCGCTCCTCAATTTCACTTTTTCCACAGCGTTTGATTCGCAACCCAAACGCAATATTTTCCGCAATAGACTGATGATTGAACAGCGCATAACTCTGAAACACCGTATTCACCGGGCGCTGATAAGCCGGAACCTGATTCATGGACTTACCCCGAATCAGGACCTCTCCCGCAGAAGGCGTCTCAAAGCCTCCGATCAATCTTAGGGTCGTCGTTTTGCCACAGCCGGAAGGACCGAGGATACTAAAAAATTCTCCTCGATTAATGTCAAGATCGACACCCCGGACCGCAGTTTCCCCCTCAAACACCTTAAAAACTTTGCGAAGTTCAACGTCGAGGAGGGTATCGTAACCCGTGGCAGCGCTTTGGTGCGTCGTAGCAGATTGAAACATCATGGCGATTCTCGGCGGTGATGCCCCTCAGTAGATTGAACCAGTCCCTCCGCGTAGCCTCTCCTTGATTAAGCCTCCCCTTCGGGAACAGGAGAATTCCGCGCAGAAATCTGGCTTTGGTTTATTCTATCCACATTCCGCATTTAGGTTAATATTTCTCCCCTTCATCTCCGCCAACTCCCCCATCTCCCCAACCTCACCCATCCCACCCCTGGCCCTAGACATAGCGCAAATTTTAAAATTTAACAACCTTTGACCACTAAATCTAAGATGGCGTATAGTCTTGATCTACAGCTATATGCGGATACGAGAAGAGATTGACTTATGGTTCGAGAATTGGAACGCACGCGCCACCACAGCGATTTTCCCGAAACCGCACCGGCAGCGAATCCGGTGTTTTTTAGGACTTACAGCCGCCGCCAGGATGACGGGCGGGAAACTTGGGATCAAGTCTGCGATCGCACCATTGCGGGATTAGAGAAACTCGGTAATCTCAACTCCGACGAGGTGGCACTCCTCACCCAGATGCAGAAACAACTCAAAACCCTCTCCTCGGGGCGCTGGTTGTGGGTGGGGGGCACCGACTGGATCGAACGCCCGGAAAACTTTTCTGGGGCCTATAACTGTTCCTCGACCAATATCCACGATTGGCGAGCCTTTGGGTTATTAATGGGCCTTGCGATGATGGGATGTGGCACCGGCGCAGTCCTCGAACCTCAATATATCAATCAGTTGCCGCCGATTCGCAACCGACTCCAGATCACCCTCCAAGGTGAAATTGGCCTCACCCCCAGCGATCGCCGTCGCCAAGAAACTGAGGTGACTTACGATGGCAGCCGGGTCCTCATGAATGTCGGAGACTCCCGGATTGGTTGGGTGCAATCCTATCAAACCCTCCTAGAACTCTCCACGGATGAGCGGTTTAATTCAACCGTTGAAGTTGTCGTGGATCTGTGCGATATTCGTCCAGCAGGAGAACCGCTTAAAGGGTTTGGAGGGGTTGCTAATCCAGTTAAATTAACTGACCTTTATAAGCGAGTTGCTTTAATTTTAAATAAAGCAAATGAACGCCAATTAAATTCAGTGGAATGCTGCTTATTGATTGATGAAGCGGCTAGTACAATAGTGGCCGGTAACATCCGGCGTTGTATCGCTTACGGGGCAAGGGTTTCAGCGTTTGACGGGATGAAATCAATTCAAGAAATCCAAGTCGGCGATCGGGTCTTAACTTCCTCCGGTGAGTATCGTCCGGTGGTCAATAAATTTGTGCAAGGGGTGCAGCCCCTGGTCGAGGTGATTACCCCAGCGCTCGTCTGCTTTGCACGGCTAATCACCGTGTGGCAGTTTATAACAGCTTGCGTTCTTACACCTGGAAATATGCCGGTGAACTACAACCGGGCGATCGCCTCCTCTCCGTACCCCATCGCAAGGGACTTCCCTGTGCAACGACAGACTGGGCTTGGCTGGTGGGCTTCTTTATCGGCGATGGTCATGCTGATGTGGAATCGACAAAACGTCGGAATGGGGGTGGAGGACAAGTCTCCTTTGCAATGAGCGATTCAACGGATTCACGGCGAACTCGGGCGGAAAGTGATCCGAATTTTGACGGAGTTGGGCTACTCGCCCTCTCTAGGCATCCAAGGCAATCACGGCAATATTAATGTGTATCGCAAGGAGTTAGCTTCGGAACTGGGGCAATACAAAAAGCCTTGGGGAGTCCCGGTAATTCCTGAGTTTGTCTGGCGGGGCGATCGCGAGATTCGTGCGGCTTTCCTAGCCGGACTTAGCGATGCAGATGGTACCCCGTCTCGGAATGTTTTAGTTAATTCTAATAAGCTGGAATTTCTGCGGGAAGTCCAACGCCTTGCCCTCTCCTTGGGAATTGCCACCACCCTGCACGAACGCCAACCGAAACAGTTGAAAGGGCGAGACACAATCTACGAGGGATGCCATTGGATTCACATTCAAGGTTTGCAGTCTCAAATGGTAGCTTTCAGCCTAATCAATTATTTTGCTGTGCGCTCAGAATTTACGATTCGTCGGGGGCAAGAAAAATGGTCTTTCCCTGCCCTATCAGTTTGTCCAAACTGCCTCCGCAGCAGGCTGGAAAACACAAGTAAAGACCCATCCTTCACGACTTATTGCTGCTCCAAGGGGGCCCGGTTATCGGGATGCTAATTGGGATGCATATATTGTTAGAAGATGCGGTGAATCCGGACTGGCTCCCTCTCGAAGTCAAGGCGGTTTTACCGGCGGGTGAAGCTCCTACTTATGATATTGAAGTGGAGGGCGATCACGAGTTTATTGTGGAAGGTCTCCTCGCGCATAACATCGCAGGTATGCGGCAGGGAGCAAGCGATGATGAATTGTTTGCTAATGCCAAGATGAATTTATGGCAACAAGATGAGGCTGGAAACTGGCGCATTGACCCGGAAAGAGATGCACTCAGAATGTCCAATCATACCCGGGTTTTTCACCATAAACCGACCCTGAATCAATGTATTGATGCGGTGCGTCAACAATACTATTCTGGGGAAGGAGCGATTCAATGGGCCGGTGAAGCGGTTGCCCGAGCCAGTTGCGATTTAATGCCCGATCGCGAGACTAAACGGGATTTTCTGAAAGCCTATAACGAAGGCAAAGGGATGCAATGGATAGGCGATCGCTATCCAGAAATTTCTCAATCCGAGTTAGAGCATCGGTTATCCCGAGTGGGATTAAATCCGTGTGGTAAGTAATTTTGCCTCACGTTAAAAATCGGGCAAAATCGGTGAACCCTGAGATGGGAATACCGAGGTAAGCAGATTGTTTAAAAGCATCTGCCACCGTAGAGCGTAGGATGTGAAACTCAGCATCATGAGAATATAATCATCCCATGAGTGTCCTGACAGCAGTAGTCGAACTGCTGAAAATGTACGCCGAGCTTATCCAAATTCAAGGATAAGAACTAAAGGATAAAAAGCCTTTAGGATAACATACCCTGGAAATTATTGGTGCAGATTTTCATTGCGTTTCTGGCGATACGATGCTGGTGACGCGAGATGGAATGCACTCGATTCGATCGCTGGTTGGTCAATCGGTGGAAATTTGGAATGGTCAACGGTGGAGTCGCGTTACTCCGATGTTGACGGGACGCGATCGCCAACTTTATCGGGTCTCTTTTGCTGATGGGACCTGGTTAGATGTAACAGAAAAACACCGTTTCTTTGTTAAGGACCGCTTTGGTAAAACCTATCTGGAAATGACCACGGCACAACTGCAAGAGCATCTTTCCACCCATAAATATGCCCTGCACACTGAGCCATTCCAGATGGACTATCAAGATGGCAAATTTGTAGACCCCTTGTGGGCTTACACCCTCGGACAATTGGTGGGGGATGGCTCTTTATGCCAATCTAATGGCAAGCCTCAACTCCAACTGCGCTTATATGGAGCCAAAACCTATCCGGAATTAGCCCTTGCCGGTCGGACTTCAGGAAAATTGCGTTACTACGCAGAAAATCCCGAAACACCTTGCTTGCTTTATACGGGTTTCCAAGGCCAATTCGACCCCGAACAAGTCCGCGAATTAAAAGCCAATGCCACAGCCCTGGAACCCCTGGCAAGCTGGAATCGAGAAGGGATTTTACACTTCATTGCGGGCTTAATTGATGCCGATGGTTCCGCTACGTCCAGCGGTGGCGTGCGATTGTATTTGTCCGATTATAATCGCGCCTATCGGGTCTATCTGTTATTGCTCAAATGCGGGATTCGCTCCTCGATTAACTTGCAATCCCGAGCCGGTGAAAGCACCAATCTCGGCATTCGCAACAAGGATTTGTGGTATTTGCAAATCACCGATTGTTCTGCAATTCCTTGTCAGCGCGTTAATACATCTGGTGGTCATCACCCCACCAATAAAGGTAAATGGCAAATCATTCGGGAGATTGTACCCATTCAGGGTCACCATGATACCTTCTGCTTTAACGAACCCGAATTCCATAAAGGTGTTTTCGGCGGAACCCTTACCGGGCAGTGCAATTTAGCTGAGATTCATCTGAATCAAATTGACCCGCAAAACGATCGCGAACAAGCAGATGCTTTTGCTGCCGGTGCTTTATCTGTAGCAACTTTGCTGCAATCATAAATTCGTCGAACCCCGCTATCAATACAGCCGGGAAATCGACCCGATTGTTGGGGTTTCCTTTACCGGATTGTTTGATTTCTTTGTTCATGCCTTTGGGGTGGATTGGTTGCGCTGGTGGGTTGAAGGACGGCCCTGGCGAACCCCGGAAGGCAATTGAATTTAAGCGTCAAGAAGCCGCCTATTTGACCCGCTGGCGTGACATTGTTCATGAGAAAGTTTGGGATTATTGCGATCGCCACGGATTGCGCCGTCCCAATCGTTGCACAACTGTCCAACCTTCAGGGACCAAATCTTTACTCACCGGCGCATCTCCCGGTTGGCATCCGCCCAAAGCCCAGCGGTTTATTCGCCGAATTACCTTCGGGAAAAATGACCCGGTTGCCTTGGCTTGTATCGACTACGGTTACAATGTCATTCCCTCCCAATCTGATAAGGATGAAAAGGGAAATCTCCTGAATGACCCATTTGACCCGCGCTGTTCTGAATGGTTGGTGGAAATTCCCATCGCCGTCAGTTGGGCCGATTTACCTGGTGCCGATGAAATTGATATTAGTCAATTTAGTGCGATGGCTCAAATGGACTTCTACATGAATGTTCAAAGCCACTATGTCACCCATAACACCTCCGCCACGGTGGAAGTTCGGGAGTCAGAAATTGAACTATTAGGTAACTCGGATTTATGAGGCCATCCAAAACGATGAAGGCTATATTTCTGCTGCCTTACTTGCTCGATTTGATGATCGCCAATCCTTCCCTCGTCTCCCCTTTGAACCCATTGATAAAGCGGAGTACGATCGCCTCAGCGCTGAGGTCTTAGTTCGTCGCAAAACCGATGACTTTAAAAACGCCCTCCAACGCTATGACCTCGGTGAATTAGCGGAAGCGGGACCTGCCGGTTGCGATTCCGATAAGTGCCTGTTACCGGAAAAAAATCCCTCCTAGTTCATGGTGGGATAGCATTTCGCCACCCCATCGGGACCCCAGGCCCGAAAGGTGCGGGATGCCGACAGCTACTCCGGTGCCAAACGCGCTAGGATACCAGCAGAAGTAAGCAATTCCCCCCGGGATAGCGAAATCCGGGGGGTATCCTCGCACTGACTGTATTGGCCGCCAAAAGGAGACATTCCATGTTTTTAGATGAACTGAGTCCAATTTTTAAAGAAATGACCGAACATCCAGTTGCCTTTTTGGGTGGGTTTTTCTCCGGGGTGTTCCAACTCAATCTCTCCGATGACCCGGTGAAAAGTTGGCTGGAACAACAAGGAGCCTCCCCCACGGGTTCTTCCACGGGGAATAATAATGGCAGTGGCAGTTACAACAACCGCCCTCAATCTATTTCGATTGACTAGCCGATTTTGTGGATTGGGGACTGCTCAACTTGGAGACAGTCCCTTTTTTTAAATTAAAAATGTTTCGTTTAATTCCGGTTATTTGAAGTTTAAAAAAGAACTGAGTTCATAAAAAAATGGGAAGTCTATTGATTTTTAACTATTACAATTATTATCAAAAATTAGAGTTTCTCTCCCTTTTTACAGTGAAGGAAATTCTAGGTTTTTGCTAAATTTTGTGTTTAGGCGGAAATGACTGTTTCGAGGCTTCTATCTGAGATAGGGAATAACCCAATTTAAAAATTTTTCCAGTTTGTATCTGGGTTAACTGACTTTTAGGCGATTTTATGCTTGAGTCCGACTTTTCTGTGCAAAACAGCAGAAATACTTAAGAAAATGTTGCGTTTTCTATAGTTACCCTAAAGTTAACCCGCCTTGCTGAAAATGCTTCTTTAAGATGGAAAGGAAAGGGCGACTGGGGAAAAACCACCCGCTAACCTCTCCAGTCGTCTGAAGTAGAACCACTCCAAAGGAAGACAAGAACGATGAAGGATGAAACAAAACAAAATCCGATTGAGCAGACTCAATCGCTCGATCGCGACTGTACGACCCTATCCAGGCACGTTTTGCAGCAACTCCAGAGCTTTTCTGCGGATGCTCAGGACCTCAGCGCCTTGATGAGCCGGATTGCTTTAGCAGCCAAGCTGATTTCGCGCCGGTTGAGTCGCGCTGGATTAGTCGAAGGGGTCCTGGGGTTTAGTGGCGACATTAATGTTCAGGGAGAAAGCGTCAAACGCATGGATGTCTATGCGAATGAGGTGTTTATCTCCGTTTTCAAGCAAAGTGGCCTAGTTTGTCGCTTGGCATCGGAGGAAATGGAGAAACCGTACTATATCCCGGAAAACTGCCCCATTGGTCGTTATACCCTGCTTTATGACCCGATTGATGGATCTTCAAATATTGATAGCAACCTGAATGTTGGCTCAATTTTCTCGATTCGCCAACAAGAGGGAAGTGATGAAAATGAGGAAGCCCTAGATTTGCTGCAAAGTGGGCGCAAACAGCTTGCTGCCGGGTATATCCTCTATGGACCCAGTACCATGCTGGTTTATTCCATTGGTAAGGGGGTTCATTCGTTTACTCTGGATCCCAGTTTGGGAGAGTTTATCCTCTCGAACCAAAATATTCAGGTCCCCGAGCATGGAGCCGTTTACAGTGTGAACGAAGGCAACTTCTGGCAATGGGATGAATCGATTCGAGACTATATCCGCTATGTTCATCGGCACGAGGGCTATACCGCTCGTTATAGTGGGGCGTTAGTGGGTGATTTTCACCGGATCCTGCATGAAGGGGGGGTGTTCATGTATCCTGGAACCATTAAAAAACCCGAGGGGAAATTGCGTCTGCTGTACGAAACCGCACCCCTGGCGTTTTTAATTGAGCAAGCGGGGGGATTGGCAAGTACGGGAACGGAGGAGATCTTAGATGTGGTGCCGGACCAACTTCATACCCGTACTCCGGTGATTATTGGCAGCAAAGATGATGTGGCCCTGGTAAAATCTTTCATTAGCGATCGCAAGCATGAGAAGAACCCGGCGATCGCCACTCATTCATGAAGATTTGATGACAGAGTAGGGCAATCTACCCTTACATTTTAGGCCGATTCAAAGATAAGCTAAAACTTAAGCGTCAAATGAATGACTTTCATACCACAGGCAGTCATCATCCGCTTTGAAAACATTCACAATGATACCCTGTAGTTACCTAGAAACCAAACGAAATAAAACTTATGGCAATCAATCCCTTACTCCAAAAAATCGAACAGGAATATGGTCAAAGTATCTGGATGGATAATTTGAACCGAGATCTCATCCAGTCTGGTGAACTGAAAACACTGATTGAAACCCGAGGATTGCGGGGATTGACTTCCAATCCTTCAATTTTTGAAAAGGCTATTGTCGGAAATGCAATTTACGATTCAGATATTGAAGCAGGCATCAAAGCCAAGCAATCGGTTGAGAAAATTTATGAATCCTTAGTGTTTGAAGATATTCGCCATGCTTGCGATCATTTTCGGGCCATCTATGATGAAACTGAGGGTTTAGATGGCTATGTCAGTATTGAAGTGCCACCAAACATCGCTACCGACGGCGAAAGAACCCTTGCTGAAGCCAAGCGCTACTACAAGGAAATTGACCGGGAAAATGTGATGGTGAAGATTCCCGGAACTCCCCAGGGTTTAGAGGCGGTTGAAAAAGTGATTGCTGAGGGGATCAACGTTAATATTACGTTGTTATTTTCTGTAGACAGTTATGTGGAGACGGCTTGGGCTTATATTCGCGGCTTAGAAGCGCGGGTTAAGGCGGGTGAAGATGTGAGCAAGATTGCTTCAGTTGCCAGTTTCTTTATCAGCCGAATTGATGTGAAAGTTGATGAGGCGATCGACGAGAAACTCAAGCACGTCACCGAACTGCCGCAAAAGGCCAAACTGGAAGAAATCAAAGGCAAGGTGGCGATCGCCAATGCCAAGATTGCTTACCAAAAATACAAAGAAATCATCCAGAGCGATCGCTGGCAAGCCCTCGCCGCCAAAGGAGCCAACCCCCAACGCTTACTCTGGGCCTCCACCAGCAGCAAAAATCCCAACTACAGTGATGTCATCTACGTTGACGAACTGATTGGACCTGAGACAGTCAACACCCTACCCCCAGCCACCATCGAAGCCTGTGCCGATCATTGCGATGTCGCCAGCCGCATCGAAACCGATGTCGATGAAGCCTACAAACTCATTGAGAACCTCCCCGAAGTAGGCATCGACTTGGATCAAGTCATGGCTGAACTCTTAGAGGAAGGGATTGATAAATTTATTCAACCCTTTGAATCTCTAATGACTTCCCTGGAAGCCAAAGTTAAAAAACTCGCTCCCGCCTAGTCGGGATGGGAAAATGGGTATCGGATTTTTCTAATTGATCTGGATAGTTCTTAAACATTCAGGGGATCAGAAACCGGGTTTTCGGCCCTGATGGGTTGCTCTTCAGGCAGAGATTATGCAAAAAACCCGGTTTCTAATTCTAACCCTTGTACCCATACCCAAATCCCCCTTTTTCTGCCGCCACTCCA
Organism: uncultured cyanobacterium; assembly: GCA_963821735.1. GTDB lineage: Bacteria > Cyanobacteriota > Cyanobacteriia > Cyanobacteriales > Laspinemataceae > Laspinema. The sequence goes on along the minus strand of CAWGFK010000012.1, from coordinate 703,947 downwards.
ACCGATTTGCCGACCTAGAGTAATCGAGAACAGATTGAGGTCCCCATCTCAATCTCAGTTCTCAAGGTCTGTGTCCTAACCTCTAACCTATGCATCAAACCAGATGGTAACGCTATTAGAAAACCCCCTGCGCGTGGGACTCCAACAGGATCGGATTCCCGAACCGCAGATTTTGATTATCTTCGGGGCCTCCGGTGACCTCACCCAGAGAAAACTCGTTCCGGCAATCTATCAGATGAAACTGGAGCGAAAATTGCCTCCGGAACTGACGATTGTCGGGGTCTCCCGCAGTAAATGGAGTCATGAGTTTTTCCGAGATCATTGCCGCCAAGGCGTCGAAGAATTTGGCAACGGAATTGGTTCTGAAGCGCTTTGGGAAGACTTTGCGAACGGACTGTTCTATTGTCCAGGCGATATAGACAAATCAGAAAGCTACCAGAAACTCAAAGCCTTTCTGAGTGAACTCGATGAAAAACGTGGGACTCGGGAGAACCGGGTGTTTTACCTGAGTGTGGCACCGCGCTTTTTCGCGGAAGCGATCGAGCAACTCGGTGAGGCGGGAATGCTTGCCGATCGCGAGAAACAACGCCTCGTCATTGAAAAACCCTTTGGTCACGATCTGGGTACGGCGCAAATCCTCAACCAAGTGGTCCAAAAAGTCTGCTCAGAAAAGCAGGTTTACCGGATTGACCATTACTTAGGCAAGGAAACTGTCCAGAATTTGCTGGTGTTTCGCTTTGCCAATGCCATTTTTGAACCCCTATGGAATCGTCAGTTTGTGGAGTGTGTTCAAATCACCGTCGCCGAAACCGTTGGCTTGGAAGGCCGCGCTGGGTATTATGAATCATCAGGCGCGCTGCGGGATATGGTGCAAAACCACCTGATGCAACTGTTTACCCTGACGGCAATGGAACCGCCAAACTCTCTCGATGCCGACAGCATCCGCAATGAGAAGGTGAAAGTCCTAGAAGCGACTCACCTGGCGGATATTGAAAATCTGGACCTCTCTGCTACTCGGGGTCAGTACACTTCGGGATGGATGAAAGGGAAGCAGGTTCCAGGGTATCGCGAAGAGGAAGGGGTTGACGAAAACTCCACGACGCCAACTTATGCCGCGCTCAAGCTGTATATCGATAACTGGCGCTGGAAGGGGGTGCCGTTTTACATGAGAACCGCCAAACGGATGCCGAAAAAGGTCACCGAAATTGCGATTCAGTTCCGGGAAGTTCCTTTTTTGATGTTCCAGTCTGCGGCAAAACAGGCGAATCCCAATGTGTTGGCGATGCGGATTCAGCCGAATGAAGGAATTTCGATGCGCTTTGAGGTGAAAACCCCAGGGAACTCGTTGAGAACGCGATCGGTGGATATGGATTTCCGCTACGATACCACCTTCGGTCAGGCGAACACCGATGCCTACAGTCGGCTGTTGATAGACTGTATGTTAGGGGACCAAACCCTGTTTACCCGGGGGGATGAGGTGGAGGAGTCTTGGCGAGTCCTAACTCCCCTGCTGCAAGTTTGGGATGCGCCTTCCGATCCCAAGGCGATCGCCCTTTATGAAGCCGGGACATGGGGGCCTGTGGAAGCAGAAATGCTGCTCAATCGTAACGATCACCGCTGGCGCAGGTTGTAACCTTTGAAGGATGCAAGGATGACGGGGAATCAGCAAGAGGGAACCCGGAATCGGTCAGAAAACTGAGGACTCAAAACCCTCCTCCTTCATCCTTCTAAATCCACAATCACTACTCAACACTCAACAATTAAATTAATATGGCTACTCCAATTGTTGCGCTCCAACAACCGAAAGATATTTCCCTCGATGAGATTGAGTCAGAATTGGGTCGAATCTGGCTCTCGGAAAGTGGCGGCAGGGCTTCTAGTATTGCCACCCGCGCCGCAACCTTTAGCATGGTGGTTTATGAGCCCGAAGAGTTCCAGCAGTTGCTGGGGGCTTTAGGCTTTTATGAAGGGCCGATTGATGGGATTTACGGCACACTGACCAAGGAAGCAGTTCAGGAAGCTCAAACCACTTACGGAATCAGAGTAACCGGGCGAATTGACCCAGAAACATTGGTCCGACTGCGGGAAGAGTATGATAAGATGCCGCCCGATCGCCAAAAAGTCACCAATCCCAATGCCCGAGGGTTCAGCATCAGCGAGGCGATCGCCGCTCAAAATCCCTGCCGCATTATCACCCTCTGTCCCGTCCTCGGTGAAGATGAAGGGGTCACCGCTCAGGTTTCGGCTTATTGTCCCATCCAAAAAGGCAACTCCAGCCGGTTAATTTGCTGTGAGTACATCACCTTACGCGGCACAAAGCAAGCGCTGCAACGAGTCGGGGATTTGGTGGTGTCGCTGATGATTCCCTCCCTGCCGAAGTTTGTCTGGTGGAAGGCAACCCCCAATCCGGAACAGGAGTTGTTCCAAAAACTCTCCCAATCCTGCAATTGCATGATTATGGACTCGTCTTACTTTAGTGACCCCGAGTCCGAGTTTCTGAAGATGCAAAAGCTGATCGATGAAGAAACCTATATGGCGGACTTGAACTGGCACCGCCTCACCTCCTGGCAAGAGTTGGCTGCTGCTGCTTTTGACCCCCCGGAACGTCGCGCTTCCCTGGTGGAACTCGATCGCGTCACGATTGACTATGAAAAGGGCAACGCCTCTCAAGCCCTAATGTTCCTGGGTTGGCTCGCTTCTCGCCTCGGTTGGAAACCCCTGTCTTATCACGAGGAAGGCGGCGATTATGAGATTCGCCGGATTTCCTTCAAAGGTCCAGGCGATCGCACTGTAGAAGCGGAGTTAGCCGCCATTCCCACCGCAGATTGGGGTGAAATTAACGGGGATATGGTCGGATTGCGTCTCACTTCTACTAATAGTGAGGCGAATTGCTGCACGATTCTCTGTTCTGAAACCACCGGCTGTATGCGGATGGAGTCTGGCGGTAGCGCTCAAAACTGTCGCACAGAACAGGTGACGCCGTTAACAGACCAAAAGGCAGAATACCTCCTGGGTCAACAGTTACAGCGCTGGGGTCGCGATATGCTTTATGAAGAAAGTCTGTCGGTAACCACCGAGATTCTCAAGTTACGTCAGTAATCTAATTTCGTTGGGCGATCGCGAGTTTGAAATGAGGCGATCGCCCCTCTTTTTTCCATTACAACTGTTCGGGATCAACTCCCATTTCTCGTAATTTTGCAGCAAGGCGATCGGCCTTAGATTGAGCCAATTCAGCTTGTTGTTGAGCCGATTCAGCTTGCTGTTGAGCTGCTTCAGCTTGTTGTTGAGCCAATTGAGCTTGCTGTTGTGCTGCTTCGTTGGGTAAGAAAGCTAGATTTCCATCGGGATGATAAAAGCGTAACCAAGTGGTAGAAACTTGCGTTAGCGTTCCCTCCCAATTTCCCAACCATGCCCCTAAAGTTTCGCACCATAACCACCCCCGTTCATCGGGTTCAATGGGTTGATACTTGTGATTGGCATCCAAATGCCAACCTTGCAAAGAATTGGGATTAAAAGGGTCATAAACGAAATAATCCCGAGTTCGGAATACCCGTTCATAGAGGTCTTTTTTCGGTCCCAGGTCAATTTTTCGGGTACTGGGGGAGGTCAGTTCTACAATCACATCGGGATAACGCCCCTCTTCCTCCCAAACGACCCATCCCAGGCGATCGCCTGGTTCTACATCCAAAACCGCAAAGAAATCCGGCCCTCTGAAATCTCGATTTTTGGCTTGTTTACTGCTGTAATAAATAAACATATTCCCGCCCATAAAATAATCAGTGCGGTCCGGCAATAGGGCAGGCACTGCGTCAATCAGGGCATTCATGGCAATGCGGTGTCGATTACTTTCCAAGGGTTCTCCGTCATCAAAAATCAGGTCCGTAGGAGGCATGGGCGGTTCCCACTCGGCTGCCTCTGGGACGGGGTTCATGGTTTCTGCGATCGCCTCGGCAGACATGGCACTCTACTCCATTGAATTGCTAATTTTATTGTAACGGAATTCAATAAAAATTCACCCGTCCCTTTTTTAAGTTATGTTGTCTTGGGATGAGAGATAAATCGCCTCAGCCTTAAGCGCAAAGTAGGGTATAGTAAAATTTATCCAATGACATAAGACAAAGGACCAATGACAAAGGACAAATGACTACAATAATTGCCGGAGAAAGAAGCGGCGTTGGCAAAACAACGATAACTTTAGCAATTTTAGCCTATCTGCAACGGCAAGGTTTAAAGGTGCAATCTTTTAAGGTTGGACCGGATTATATTGACCCGATGTTTCATCACTATGTCACGGGTCGGCCTTGTCGCAATTTAGATCCGGTGTTAACGTCCCAGGAATACGTTCAAGACTGTTTTAATCGTTATTCGCAATTGGCTGAATTTTCCCTAATTGAAGGGGTGATGGGACTGTTTGATGGGGTGCAACCGGCCCCTTTGTTGATGGATGAATCTCCGGTATTTTCTCTCGGGGATTTTGCCAGTACCGCCCATATTGCCCGATTGTTACAGTTGCCGGTTATATTAGTTTTGGATTGTAGTCGGTTGTCCAGTTCGATCGCAGCGATCGCCCAAGGATATCGAACATTAGATCCTCGGGTAAACATTGCCGGGGTTATCCTGAATCGCGTGGGAAGCGATCGCCATTTAGAACTCTTGCAAGATGCCTTAACAACGATTCAAATGCCGATTTTAGGGGTGTGGCGGCGACAGGATAACATTACTATTCCCGATCGCCATCTCGGACTCATTCCCACTGCGGAACTTCCCCAACTGGATGCGTTAATCGATCGCCTTGCATATCTGGCTGAAACTTGCTTTGATTGGGAACAGCTATTCCCCCTGTTGAAATCCCCTCCGGCAACTGCGATAAAACCCGTAGAAATACCCAATTGGCAAGCATTAAAATCAAAAATCCCAGTGGCGATCGCCCATGATGCCGCCTTTAATTTCTATTATCAAGATAATGTAGACGCCCTCGAATCCCTCGGTGCAGAATGGGTCCCTTGGAGTCCTCTCAAGGATGCCGTCTTGCCGGAGGGAGTCCAGGGATTATATCTCGGGGGAGGATTCCCAGAAATCTTTGCCGAAACCCTGGCAGCGAATACCTCCACATTGCGATCGGTGTATCAGGCAGTCGCTTCGGGAATGCCAACTTATGCTGAATGTGGCGGTTTGATGTATTTATGTCAGAATTTAGTGGATTTTAACGGCAAATCCTGGCCGATGGTCGGTATTTTACCCTCGAATGCCGTCATGGGTTCCCGCCTCAGTTTGGGATATCGCCTTGCCACCACCCTCCAAGACACCCCCTTATTCCGGACTGGGGAAACAGTCTGGGGTCATGAGTTCCATCGATCGCACCTCACCGCAGAACCCGCTTTCCCCCTGTTTCAACTGCGGGGATTCCACCGGCAGTCAGCAGTTACTCCAGAAGGATGGGGATATTCTCCCCAAATTGCCACCCCTGCGGTTCATGCCTCTTATCTTCATCTTCATTGGGGAGGACAATGGCAGATTCCCCAGCGATTTTTACTCAGTTGTCAGGATTTTGACCCGGGATTTAAGACTTGTTTGTAAACTTTTGTAAAATCTAGTTGTAGGTTCAAAAAGGGTATGTTAGTTTAATACTAGACACGGAAAAGAAAGAAATAAGGAGAAGAAAGATTTAAGGATTCGTTGGTTCCAAGGACCGCGTGTCTCCTGTCTTGAGAACCGATGTGCGGCGAAGCCCACAAGGGTGAAGCTGCGGAAATTGTAAACCCTAGTAAGCAATTGTCAATCGTCTAAAACCTTTCGTCTTTTTTGCTATATATTTTGAAGAATCAGTCATTCCGTAAATAGGGTCTAGTCTTGTGACTAGGCCCTTACTGTTTTTAGGGGTAAATTTTTAGGGTAAATTGAGAATAAGGGGCAATTAGAAAGGGGTCGAAGTCCAGGGAGCAAGTAGCAGGCAGCAACTCGGTTTAAACGACATAGAAATATCTGAAATAAGAATAAAGTCCAAAATAATTGGCCTACATCGAACAGACAATCCCTTGGCAGAAGACCACAGAGCAAGTAGAGTGTAGGTACATCTCAGTGCGGGTGCATCTGAAAGCCGAGAATCTCCTCAGAACAGAGGTAATGCTAGAACCGGAACAATTTCCATCATAGCCTTGCCGGTTCTCCTGATTTGCCATGACCCACCTTGTGACCCTTTTCTCAAAACTAATAGAGAATTTGTCGGAGTGGTCATGATTGAAAACCTCTGTTTTCGATCCGTGTGCATAAGTCATCAGGAACAAACGCGGATCTTGCGATACATTAAGCTCAACTCGATCCACCTGGATTTCATCAGCTCATTAGCGATGCCAACCATTAACCTGCCTCAACATCCGCGATCCGACCAAAGTCAGAACAATCCCTCATCTTTCACCGGATCTGGGTTTGCCCGGGAACCCCGGGAAAGCCCCGATGAGTCCCGCAAAACCACCCGCTTAATTCGGTTTACCCTAACCTTGTTATTACTCCTAGGTGGGAATGGGGGTGCACTCTTGGCACAAACGACCAATCCGGGAACCCTCACGGATCCGTCTCGAATTCCCAATCCCCTGCCACCGAGTAGCCCCGAGTTACCAGAACGTCCGCCCTTGCTACCCCCTCCGGAAGAACTCCTGCAACCCCCGACGGTGGATCCCGCTGCGCCCCCATTGCAAGTAGACCCCACGGGAGAAATTCCTGGGGCAATTGAGGTGCAACGGTTTGAGGTATTTGATAGTACCGTTTTCAGTAACGAAATCTGGGCGGAGATTTTAGCCCCGTTTACGGACCGCCCCCTGTCCTTTGCGGAACTGTTGCAAGCGCGAACGGCGGTGACTCAACGGTACACCGAGGAGGGATATATTACTTCCGGGGCGTTAATTCCCCCCCAAACCCTAGAAGATGGGGTGGTGAGGATTCAGGTGGTGGAAGGGGGATTAGAAGAAATTAATGTGACGGGGAATCAGCGGTTGAGTCCCAATTATATTAGTTCTCGATTGGCGATCGCCACGGAAAAACCCATCAATATTGACCAACTCCTCGATGCCTTGCGCCTGTTACAACTGGACCCCCGGATTGAAAATATCTCAGCAGAACTCGCGGCAGGGTCTCGTCCGGGTCAAAATGTCCTCGATGTGCGGATTACGGAAGCATCGGCATTTGGCAGCGAGTTCGTCTTAGATAACGGGCGATCGCCTAGTGTGGGCAGCTTCCGCCAGAAAGGGACTGTTTACCATCGCAACTTATTCGGGTTCGGGGATACCCTGAATTTCTCCTACACCAATACCGAAGGCAGTAATCAGTGGGATGTGGGCTACACCCTGCCGATTAATGCCCGCAATGGGACCTTTAGTGTCTCTCACGGTCGCACTCAAAGCGAAATTATCGAACCGCCCTTTGATCGGGTAGATATTGAAGCGAAATCGCGCAATACTGAATTTACCTTACGGCAACCCTTGATCCAAAGTCCCACCCGGGAATTTGCGATGGGATTGACTTTCGCCCGTCGTTCTAGCGAAACCTCCATTTTAGGAGTAAATTTTCCCCTCTCTCCAGGGGCGAATGATGATGGGGAAACGCGGATTTCCGCCTTCCGGTTCTTTCAAGAATGGACGGCGCGCAGTTCTCGGGAAGTGTTAGCCGCCCGATCGCAGTTTAATCTCGGGGTGGGTTGGTTTGATGCTACCGTGAATTCTTCCGCCCCGGATAGTCGCTTTTTGAGTTGGCGGGGACAGGGACAATGGTTGCGGGTTCTCGGTTCGGAAACCAGCGACCCCCAACGGTCCCCAACCCTATTAGTCCGGGGGGATGTCCAATTATCATCAGGGTCATTACTACCCTTAGAACAATTCGGGTTAGGGGGATTAGAAAGTGTGCGGGGGTATCGCCAAGATGCGCTCTTAACCGATAATGGGGCGATCGCTTCTGCCGAACTCCGCATCCCCGTGTATCGCCAAAACTGGTTTGGGGTACAAGTCGTCCCCTTTGTGGATGTGGGGACTGCTTGGAATAGTGGAGATTCAGACAATCCAGACCCCAATACCCTAGCTTCGGCAGGACTGGGGTTACAGCTTGATTTCGGCGATCGCCTACGCGCCCGCTTAGATTGGGGGTATCCCTTGATAGATAGCCCCTCTGGCGATCGCACCTGGCAAGAAAATGGCTTTTATTTTTCCATTGTGTCTACTCCGTTTTAATACAAAAACCCCACAACCGAGGAGGGTGTAGCTTTTGCAGACTGGCTTCCTAGCCCGGAAACACAGAAGAAGGGATTTCCCTTATTGTGCTTCTCCAAACTGGACCGTGAAAAGTTCTGTATAACCCCTCCTGTGTCACTCTACGCGGCTCAAACTCCAAACCGCTCTCTTCTCAAAGTCCCTCTCCCAAGAGGAGAGGGATTTAGGGAGAGGTTCTTATATTGACCAAGGACCAATTAATTTATAGCGGTTCGGTGGCCTCATTATGTACGTTTCAAAGCCCCTATCCCGTTCTGGGAGAAGGGTTTGGGGCCGCCATCGCCGTACCTTATGGAGATGAGAAACGCTATATCTTGCGTTGTAGGAAAAAACTATGCCACTGGACAGTGAAAAGTTCTGGATAACCCCTCGGGGGTGGCTCGTGGGGGCCTCAAAAAAAATGGATCGGCATAAAACCAGTCCATAAGTCATCCTGGTAAACTGGACAGTGAAAAGTTCTGGATAACCCCTCGGGGGTGGCTCGTGGGGGCCTCAAAAAAAATGGACCGGCATAAAACCAGTTCATAAGTCATCCTGTTCACAGACGAACTGGAGAGTTGAAGGCCCCTAATTAATGAGTTCATAGAATTTGTCACGGTCCATTTCTCCAGAGTGGTTTATGAAAATGCGACACCCCCGACATAAGTCTTTATTTCACGTTAAACAGGGATTGCTGTTATCCGTTGGTCTGTTTTGGTTAGCTTTACCTCTGGGTGCGATCGCCCAAACGACTGAGGAATTGGTCGAACAAGGGCGGCAACTCTACCAATCTGGGGAGTTTTCCGCAGCGGCGGCGGTTTGGGAAACGGCTGCCAGTCGCAGTGATGGGGAGGGGAATCGATTGCAGCAAGCGGTTGCCTTGAGTAATCTGTCCGCAGCGTTGCAGGAATTGGGAGAGTGGGAGGAGGCAAAAGCGGCGATCGCTCAAAGTCTCGCTTTGATTGAAGGTGAATCGGACTCTGCCGCCTCCGTTCGGGTCCTCGCCCAAGTCCTCAATACCCGAGGCGGATTGGAATTTACTCTCGGACAAACCGAAGCGGCGGTGACGACTTGGGAACAGGCGGCAGATGCCTACCGCCAAGCGGGGGACAAGTCTGGGGAATATCGGGCGATGATTAATCAAGCCCGGGCTTTACAGGGATTAGGATTATATCGGCGATCGCTGACTCGCTTAGAACAACTTCAAACCCGGTTAGCCCAGGAAAGCGATTCTGATACAAAAGTAACGGCTTTACTCGCCTTGGGAAATGCCTTACGCATGGTGGGGGATTTAGAACAGTCTGAGGAGGTCTTATGGGATAGTTTACAGACGGCCCAACGGTTACAGTCCCCATCGGCCATGAGTGAAAGTGCGATCGCCTTAGGGAATACGGTTCGCGCCCGCCAAAATGGAGACTCAGCTTTAGTCTTGTATCAACAAGCCGCAGCTAACGCAGAATCAGCAGATACCCAAGTCCAAGCCCGTCTCAATGCCCTCTCTCTCTTAATTGAAAATCCCCTAATTCTGAGTGATTCTGCCTCTGAACCCCTGATTGAAAGCTGGATTCCCCAAATCCAAGCCCAAATCGAAGCGTTGCCTCCGAGTCGGATGGCAGTGTATGCACGAATTAAGTTCGCACAAAGTTTAATCCAGTGGCATGAGGGGAAATTATCCCTGAGTTCAATTCTGCCGGAAGCGGCTAAACTCTTAGGAACAGCGGTCCAACAGGCCAAAAGTATAGGCGATCGCCGCGCTGAATCTTATGCATTAGGGAATCTCGGGGAATTATACGAACGCGATCGCCAGTGGCAGCAAGCCCAAAGTCTCACTCAACAGGCGTTAGAGTTGGCGGAATTTATCAATGCGGTGGATATTGCTTATCGTTGGCAATGGCAATTGGGGCGGTTACTCCTCGCCCAAGGCGATCGCCCGGGGGCGGTAATTGCCTATTCTCAAGCGGTGAACTCTCTGGAGTCTTTGCGCCTAGATTTAGTCACCACCAATCGGGAAGTGCAGTTTTCTTTTCGCGATAGTGTCGAACCTGTTTATCGAGAGTTAGTGGCATTACTGTTGGATGTTCCCTCACCCTCCGCCAATCTCAAATCGAGTCAGGGGGTTTCCCAGGAAAACTTGCAAAAAGCATTACAGGCGATCGAATCTCTGAAATTAGCTGAACTGGATAACTTTTTTCGGGATGCTTGTGTGGATAGCAATGCCGTGGAACTGGATAAACAACAGGTCGATCTCACAGCGGCGATCGTCTATCCCATTGTCTTGGACGATCGCTTAGAAGTCATCGTTTCTCTCCCCAACCAACCGTTACAGCATTATTCCACCCCCTTACCGAAAGAAGAAATCGAAGAAACTCTCATCACCCTCAGAAGAACGCTGGTAACTCGCACGTCTCGGCAATATCAGGTTCATGCCAACACCGTTTACAACTGGTTAATTGCCCCAATTCAAAACACTTTAGCCGACAGTGGCATTAAAACATTGGTCTTTGTTCCCGATGGACTGTTTAGAAATATTCCAATGGCGGCATTGTACGACGGCGAACAATTTTTGTTAGAAAAATACAGCGTTGCCGTGAGTCCTGGACTCAAACTCACGGCCCCTCAACCCTTACGAAGACAAAGTTTAAAAGCCTTAACTGCCGGTTTAACGGAAGAACGATTTGGCTTCGCACAACTCCCGAATGTGGCGATCGAAGTTGAACAAATCAATGCTGCACTCTCCGGCATCGTCCTCATGGATGACGGATTTACCCGGGATACCTTACAACAACAGCTTTTAAAAACTCCCTTTCCCGTAATCCATATCGCCACCCACGGCCAATTTAGTTCGAGTGCGGAAGATACCTTTATTCTCGCTTGGGACGATCGCATTAATGTCAATGAACTCGATAGTTTACTCCGAGTGAGAAATCGCAATAACAGTAATGAAGCGCTGGAATTACTGGTTCTAAGTGCTTGTCAAACGGCAACCGGCGACGATCGCGCCGCCTTGGGATTGGCCGGGATGGCCGTTCGCGCTGGTGGCACGCAGTACCCTGGCAACCCTTTGGTACATTGATGATGCCGCCACAGTCCCCCTGATGATTGACTTTTACCAGTTCTTAAACGCAGATAATCTCACTAAATCCGAAGCCTTGCGTCAAGCCCAACTCAACCTATTGAAACATGCCGATTATCAACATCCGATTTATTGGGCAGCTTATGTTTTAGTGGGCAATTGGTTGTAAACTAGAGTGGTGGTAGAGTATTAAATAAAGAGGACAAGCAACCCAGTTTTGATTCCCAAAAAGTTGATCACCATCAGCATTTGAGGCGGGGACTGGGTTTCTAAACCTGACTGTACCGATGTCCTATAGGACGGTTGACTCTGTTAAATAGGTCAATAGTTTAGGGCAAATTAGCACCCAACAGGTCACGCCTAACGCCAATGCCGATACTCTCCCGATTGGAACTCACAAGAATGCTAAACCAGTTATTAAACCTGATTATTATTGGCTTACCCAGAATCGCTGGCAGTCTGGGGATTATCATCAGTTTTTGGATTGCCGCTGCCTTGTTGCGAAAGCTGATTCGTCGCTTCAGTACCACCAGTAATTTGAGTCTTGATGCGCTAAAATTGCTGGAACAAACCCTCATTAGCACTGTTTGGATTGTCGGGATTGTTACCGCCCTGGGAACCCTCGGTATTGATGTTTCAGCGTTAATTGCTGGGTTGGGTCTAACTGGATTTGCAGTAGGATTAGCCCTCAAAGATATTCTCTCCAATCTAGTTTCCGGGGCTTTGATTTTAATTTATCGTCCCTTCCGCCGTCGCGATCGCATTTCCGTCGGCAACTTTGAAGGAACCGTTATTGATATTGATTTACGTTACACGACGTTGCAAGGAGAAGGCAAAATTATCTTAATCCCGAATTCTTATTTATTCACTAATACAATCTGCGTTATCCAAGATTCCGGAGTAAAAATTATCACCAAAATTTATTAATTCAAAAAAATTGGCTATCAGGTCAAAATTATGATATAATCTGCAATACCTCATAAACTTGTAACTGTTTCATGCCCATCTGTAAACCCTCAGAAAAATGCCAAACTTCCTGAATCGCCTGTTAGGGCGTCACCCAGAAAACATCAGAGCTCATGTGGAAATCTACACTTGGCAAACCTGTCCCTACTGCATTCGGGCTAAAGTTCTCCTGATGTGGAAGGGTGTCAAATTTACCGAATATAAAATTGATGGCGATGGGGCCGCCCGAGTGAAAATGGCAGAACGTGCCAATGGACGCCGTAGCGTTCCCCAGATTTTTATTAACGATCGCCATATCGGGGGATGTGATGACCTATATGAACTCGATGCCAAAGCACAGTTAGATCCCCTTTTAATCGTAGCACCCAATTAATTTAAGGGTGGCGATTTATCCCCAGAACAACTCCATTTAAAATCGGTCCCCAAAGTTAACCTACCCCCCCAAATCCATGACTTATTTTTTCATTTATGACGGCAAATGCAATCTCTGTGTGAGCGTAGTTCAACTGTTAGAAACCTTTGACAAAGGAGATATTTTTCGCTATATTCCCATGCAGGATGAAACCAGTCTCGCCCGCTTAGGCATCACGCCAAAAGATTGTGAACAAGGGATGATTTTAATCGATGCCGATCGCCCAGAACGACGGTGGCAGGGAAGTGATGCCGCAGAAGAACTGGGGAATTTATTACCCGGAGGGAGTCTATTTGTCAGCGCCTATCGCGCACTTCCCGGGATGAAATGGACCGGCGATCGCGTCTATGAACAAATCCGCGATAACCGTTATCAACTCTTTGGACAACGGACGGAAATCTATAACTCCACCTATCCCGGCGACTGCACAACCTGTAATTATCCAACGTAATCATGGGAGTGCAAGACGGAGTGCAAGACCCGCAGTATCTTATACATCGGGACTGGATGCGTCAGGCGATCGCCCTTGCCCAAGCTGCCGGAGATGCCGGAGAAGTTCCCGTGGGGGCGATCGTTGTAGACCCTTCCGGCAAGGCAGTCGCCCGCACTGAAAACCGCCGAGAACGAGACCATGACCCCACCGCCCATGCCGAAATCCTCGCCCTGCGTACAGCGGGGCAAGTGCTACAAAACTGGCATTTGAATGGCTGTACCCTCTATGTTACCTTAGAACCCTGTCCTCTATGTGCCGGGGCGATCGCCCAATCCCGTCTCAGTCTCCTCGTCTATGGTGCCGACGACCCCAAAAGTGGCGCAATCCGCACCGTTCTCAACCTCCCCGATAGTCCCGCTTCCTTTCACCGCTTATCTGTCCTGGGCGGCATCTTGGAATCCCCCTGTCGAGACCAATTACAATCCTGGTTTTCTCAACGCCGACAGTCTCCAGACACAAAACTCTAACTTGAAATTGCTCAAAGTATCAGACCCAAATCTGAGTCATCCAGACTGGATTCTATTCAATGTGCTATCAAAAAAATGTATGGGTTGAGTGGCAAAGGACAAGCAACCCCGTTTTTCATCCCTACTGTACCTCCGGACTAGGACAATCTACAAACTGTCCATACTCTCCCCCTGTGCCTGGAACAATCCAAGTACAATAGAAAAATTAAACTCAAAATCGTTTAAAACACTTTTTCTCAATTCCAACATTCAATTCAAATCACCCCGCCATTGAACCTAATTTTTTCTTTGTTTTATCTTAAATTCTAGCCAAAAATCATGCAAATTCCCCTCGGTAAATCCCCGGTCCAATCCGAAAAAAATCCATCGGTGAATTCTAAAATTTCCCCTTGGTTAGCCAGTGCATTGTATCCATTAGGTCGTTTTATTGTCCTCCCTGCCTACTTTAAAGAGATTGAAGTCATCGGTCAAGAACATCTTCCCACCGCAGGACCTACTATTTTGGCCCCAACCCATCGATCGCGGTGGGATGGGATTTTAGTCGCTTATGCCGCAGGGCGACATATTACCGGACGAGACTTACGCTATATGGTCTCTATTGATGAATTTAAAGGAATTTACGGCTGGTTAATTCCCCGAGTCGGTGGATTTCCCATTGATAGAAAACGTCCGGGAATTGGTAGCTTACGGCATGGCGTCGAACTCCTGGAAGCGGGTCAAATGTTAGCAATTTTCCCCGAAGGTGCAATTTTTCATGATGGTGAACTTCATCCGCTTAAACCCGGATTAGCCAGATTGGCGATTCAAGCGGAATCCCTCCATCCTAATTTGGGGGTAAAAATTGTGCCAATCAATTTGGAATATAATCCGACGATTCCTCAGTGGCGATCGCAGGTGAAAATTACCATTGCCCCTCCCTTAGAAGTCTCTCAATACTGCCTAGACACGCCTAAAGAAAGCGGCAATCAACTGACCGCTGATTTAGAAACAGCACTGCGGGCGATCGGACAAAATCAGTGAAGTGCCCCGACAAGGGCGCAAGCATTTACTCCGACAAATGCACCTTGACAGGGCTAGGCTTAAAATACTCCGCTCAACGGAGGTAAACCCCTTACCCCGTCGCCAAAATGTCCGGGGAGACTGCTTGAAACATTCCGTTTAACTCTAGGGGATTGATATTTAGAACAACCCCTAAAATTTCATTCGTGCTGTTGATTTGAATCAGTGCATCGGGAATGCCATTGTTATCCACATCCACGAATCGCTGATAGGTAATATCGTTTTCCGTCAACCCATCGGTCAGGCCAATCCGATCGCCCTCGGCTCGGTTAAAATCGGTAATATAGTCGGCCATCTGTGGCTCAACCACCCCAACCACCGTGTCGCGACGGAGGACAAACAAATCGGCTCCTGCTCCTCCAATCAGAACATCCGCACCAAAATCGCCACTTAAAACGTCATCGCCGCCTTCACCATATAAATAGTCATGGCCTTTACCTCCCCGAACCACATCATTGCCATCCCCGCCAAAGACAACATCATTCTCATTATTGCCGTTAAGGATGTCATTGTTAGTGCCGCCAAAAAGGGTATCATCGCCTTTTCCGCCGCGTAGGAAGTTATTTCCTCCGGTTCCATAGATGCGATCGCGACCACTGTTTCCATTGATAACTTCTCGCTCAGACGAACCGATGATGATATCATCTCCATCTAATGCGCGCAGTCCCAATTGGTAGCCATTCAGCGCCCCAGGAGCCAGTTGAACGCCCTCAGTATTGGCAGTGAGGTCAAAAAATCCCTGATTGTTGGGCGTTAAGGGTTGAGCAATGACGGTAATTCCGTCCGTTGGAGGTGGGGTTGGAGTATGGAGAGAACGAGCCGGGGTCTGTGGTGGCCCTTCCGGTCCATCGGAGTCGCAAAAACCTGGGTCCAATAGTGGACGAAGTTGACATTACCTGTATCATTTTCCTGAAAATGATAACCTACACCAATTTCGGTCACCGCGGGATTAAGGATATTGACCCGGTGTGAGGGACTATTCATCCATTCCAGGACGATTTGCTCCGGTGTCGGCTGACCCCCCGCTATGTTTTCAGCAACCGTCTGGTAGTTATACCCTTGACTCGTAACGCGATTGGCTGCGATCGTGCCATCGAAAGGATCTGGTATGGTCCAAAAAATCGCGCATTCCCATATTGGCGCTATGGACTTGTGCTGCCGCCGCTAACTGGGGATTGAACGTGAGTGGGGCTAAACCCTGTTGTGCGCGCTCTATGTTGGTCAGTTCGACAACACGATTGAGAAATGCTGAAGTCATTGATCTACTCCTGGTGTACACTCTTCACCGCCTGGATTCGGTTGAGTTGCGATGAATTTGCCAACTTAACCCCGGTCGGTTCGGAAAAAATGGTCAAGCTAAATGCTCCCGTTCCTCTAGTTACAGGGATGGAACGAGTGGGTTGGCTGAATTTGTGCGAAATGTCACCCCAAAATTCTATGGCAACGGGGTTTACGGGTTAATTTTCACCGGGTTAGCTGGAACTGTTGCAACCATAGTGCGCTAGTTTTACGCGATAGCGGTGAGAACAATCATTCCTGTAAACATCTCCCTAAAATCCTGTATTTTTGAGAGCGGGCTTGTAGCTCTTTCTTCTACTTTAAGTGAATATATCAGGCGTGTCAATCTTAACTATATAAAGCTTTGTTAAAGCCAGGAACTATCAAATTTCGCTTATATTCATTATTGATTTGCAAAATGAAATTGATCGCGATCTCGTAAATCAGCGATCGCGATCACAGACAAGTGATAAACAAGTACCCATTCTCTACCCTATGCCTAGAACAGCAATAGAGACTCCCGGCAGATGTTTGCCAATTGTGAGCAGAGTTTAACCGCATCGCACTTAAACAACGGCATCATTGCAAAAAGAGTCTGACTGGGAGAGAATTGTTGAGGCGATCGCCTCAACCCGAATCCCTCTGAGCCATTTTCAACCCTCCTTAAAACTTCCCTATCCTGTTAGAGGATATAACCCGAGATGATCACTATCTTTCCTGTACAGCCTGTAATTCAGACTGCGTAAATTCACCAACCCATGAGAAAGGGAGAGAATCAGCCAAAAACTGAACTTCTCCCCCTTCACCCCTCATTCAAATGGGACTAAACCGCCAACGTCAAATCCCAGGAATTCAGCGTGCCCGTATCTCCGGGAACAGAATCTCGGACCCACAACTTCCAAGACCCCTTAGCCGACTGATTGCAAAGCTGGCGGAGGGTGGGAGTGGTTTTTAGGGAGTAAGTTTTATTCAAGCGCGTTTGACTGCCTAAACTCCGGCTTTGTAACTGCACTGTTTGACCGTTTGGCGCAACTAAATAAAGTTCTAAGTCCCCGAGATAGCTGTGTTGGATATCCACCGTGACCCGGATATCCGCAACGGCACTCGGGTCAGAAATCGAAATTTCGCTCACTAATCCGGGGCGATCGCTACTTCCGAACAGATTCAAGGGAAACAAACCCGCTTGATTCCTTTGAAAATCCGGAATGCTCTGCTGACGGCTGTTCTGGGCCTGAACCTGGCGAGTTACCTGCATCGGCATTGCCAACAGACGCTGTGCTCGTCGGACCGCATTATAGGCATTCACCTTACCATAGCCAAACCATTGGGAGTGCCCCTTACTATCGTAAGTACCAAAGCGATTGCCCAGTTGAATATCAATATCCGGATCGATAATCTTATCCGCACTTTGCTGCAAAATCTGCTTAACCTGAGCAGCAGTCAAGTGAGGATTAACCGAGAGGACCAATGCAGCCACCCCGGCAACCACGGGACAAGCACTGGAGGTCCCACCGAAATAGCCGGTATAATCCCCGGAATCGTACCCTTTAGACCCGGTGCGATCGGTGGTAAAAATCGCCCAACCCGGTTAAATACCCCTTAATCTCTGGAGGCGTATTCACCGCACCCATTTCTTGAATCCACATTCCCGGGGGTGCATTATTACTCGGAGCACAGACAGAGATGGAGGGACCCCAGTTACTATAGGCCGCCTTTTTAGCCAGACTGGTGCAAGCAGATACTGCTAATCACATCAGGATGGACCGCAAACCCACTCAACCATTTGACCGGCCCTTGGAGCAGGTTATTCGGCCAACCACTCTCGTTTACAGTGCCACTGGTGGGACGGTTAGCATTGCCTGCGGCAAAGACAATCACACAACCCTTGCCGTTGCGTCCTTCCGTGGCGGCGCGGGTAATGGCGGCCCGTTGCCGCAGAGAGAGGGGAAAATAGACCGCAGAAGCCCCCCAACTACAGGAAATGACTGAGGCTCCTTTGGTCATAGCCCAATCAAAGACTTGTTCGATGGATTCGTCATCCAGATAGCCCGTGGTCCGGATCGGCATCAGGGCGCAACCCGGGGCGACTCCCGACAATCCCGACGCCATTTTCTTCGGCAACGGCGACTCCGGCACAGGCGGTCCCGTGGTTGTCTGACTCTCCTTCCGGGAGGGGTAAAAAGTTTTTGCGTTTAAAGTCTCTGGGGGCGACGACTTTACCGGGACCCTGGAAATCTGGGTGATTGAGGTCGATCGCATCATCGGTGATAGCAACGACCACGGACCGGATACCTCGGGTCACATCCCAGGCTTTTTCCGCTTCAATATGGGAACCCGGGGCGAGGTCGCGGCCTCCTTTGTTGTGTAAATACCACTGTTTATGATAGAAGCTGCTGCGAGGCAGGTAGTGGTTTTGGGTGGTGATGACGATGTTAGGTTCGGCGGTGAGAACCTCGGATTGTCGCATCAGCCGGTTGGCAATTTTGATGGGATTTTCTGTGGCAGTCCGACGAACGTAACTAATAAAGGTGTTGGGGATACCGTAAACGGGTTTATCGAGGTCGAGTTGTACGGTATCGGCGATCGCCTGTCGTTGGGTTTCGTCTACGGTTTCGGCAAATTGAATGGTGACCTCATCGGTGAGGTAAACCCGCATTTGCGGATTATTATCCACGGTATAGACATGGCTAACAAAGGCGACTTCCGGTAAACTTCGCACCGTTGTCATGACCTGTTCTAGGTCTGCCTTGTTTACGATAAATTCTTCTAATTGGGTATTGGGGAGTTGTTGTTGATGGGTGGCCGGAATTTGGCTGAACCAATCTTTGGGGGCATTGGGTTCGAGGGGGCGGACGGTAAAGCGATCGCTGAGTTTTAAGAGGAGTAATTCTTCTCCGCCTCGTTGTAGGAGGATTCCGAGACTTTGCTCGGATACGCCAATTCCGACGGGATTGGATTCAGAGGCATCTGACCGATAAACTGGACCAGTCATTGGATGTATTCCTTCGCTGATTGATCTATTCGCTAATGGGTTTTATTCATTTAGCTAACGGATAAATCAGTAAGATTGCCAGTGGGGGGACCCTAGGGGTTCTCTTCTGTACAGCGCTGTCCGTAATTGGGAATTGCGGATAACCAGGGTGGGGGCGATCGGTCTAATTCCTCAAAAATCTATACCGATCCGGAGAATAAAGGCTGAATGAGTAAGATAGGTTCACTCTATCTTACGAGGGCCTTGGCTTTCCCCCATAGGGGCTGGGGCCCTCAAGTTAAGTGGGCCTAGGACTTGGGTACAGTTGTTAATTCAGAGGGAAATGGCCCTACCAAGACAAAAACCCGGGTTTTTTGACAAAATCTTCTCTACATCAGAGAAACTAATCTGTTGCAGAAACCGGGTTGGTAACCTTTACTGCGGTCGATCGCCCCTGAGATTTTACCCATTTCCAGTTTCTTCCACAACCCGGGACATGGCAATGTTAAGATACCTAAAGTTTTTATCGCTCTGGTGTTCTCCCCACACACAAAGGTACTTTATGGGATCTGCTGTAAAAGTTCCCCCGCTCGGTTTTGCGGGTTTATTGTCTGTAACCCTGATCGCAGGATTCACCCTGTTGTCTCCCCTCCCCATTCGGGCGCAAGAACAAGCTCAACCCGATGGATTAGATGGATTACAGCCTTCCGGTCGGCCAAACGAAACCCTAACCAGGCCAACGCCAACAGAGCGGGGGGCTACATCCCCATCGCAGTCAACGCCGCAATCGAGTCCCCAACCGGAGGGGGTTACCCCACCGTCAGACCCGGAGGATTTGCGCCGACTCGCTGCCGATAGCACCTTACTGAGTATGGAGGCAGGGCAAAGATTAGTCCAAGAAGCCAAAGCATCCGCTGCGGCTCAAGAGTACGAACCAGCGGTGACAAAACTGCAACAGTCCCGAGAGATTTTTAATCAACTGTCCAATTTCCACCAACAACTTTTCACCAGCTTTACCGGGATTGATAACCGGATTGCTAACAGTCATCGCACCCTGGCGGCAGAAACTGCCCAAATGCGGGACGAGGCGAGTTACGAGTTGGCATTGGTTCATAGCGCCCAAAATAAAGCCGATCTCGCGGTCCCCTTACTGATTCAAATTGTGGGGTCTCAACAGCCCACCCGAGAACTCGGTCGCCAAGCTTATCAGTTATTAGGTGACATCGGCTTTGTGGAAATCATCGAGGAACCCACCAGTTCCGACCCGGATGCTACGCCGGAAGTCTCCCCGGAAGAACCTAGCGAAGAACCCAGCACTGTAGCGCAACAGACGGGTCTGTTAAGTATGGAGGCGGCCAATCGGTTGATGGAAGAAGCTCGACAATCTGCCAGTGCGGAACAGTATGAACAAGCGGTGAGCAAGTTGCAGCGTTCTCGGGAGATTTTCAATCAGCTTTCTAATTTCTATCAGCAGCTTTTCACCAGTTTTGCGGGCATTGATAACGCCACGGCGGAAACCCATCGAAATCGGGCGGCGGAAACCGCTGAAATGCGTGATTTAGCCACCTACGAACTGGCCCTGGTTCATCGGGTGCAGAATCAACCGGCATTGGCAGTGCCTTTGTTGATCCAGATTATCCAGTCCCAGCAACCCACGCGAGAGTTGGGGAAAAAAGCTTACGAGCAATTGTGGGAGTTGGGTTTTGTGGATTCGCCCTTTCCGGGAGGACGCCAAAGTTCTTCGGGGGTTCGGTAACCGGCGAGATGGCTGACAAAAACGCCCCCCATTTGGCCCAAAACCCCGGTTTTTGTGCCTGGGACCTCATCGGTTATGGAGGATTTAGGAAAGTCCGGGGAATTGACCCCCCGGGTTTTTCCCCTTGAGTCGTGGCGATCGCCCTTCTAAAATTAAATTAAACTACTACTATTAAAACAGTATGGACAGGAGTAAGAATGGTTAGCCCGGATCAGGTCAAGGCAATGATCGAGGCACAATTGCCGGATGCTCAGGTGACGGTTGAAGATTTGACCGGCACCGAGATCACTATCAGGTCATCGTCGTTTCGTCCCACTTTGAAGGACTACCCCGAGTGCGGCAACATCAGTTGGTGTATGGTTCTCTACAAGAGGCTATGTCCACAGAAGCGATCCATGCGCTAACCATGAAGACTTATACTCCGGAGGCTTGGAGCCAAGTCTCTGGGGCCGTCTCCTAACTAGGCTGGGTCGTCCAATCCGCTATTAAGACGGCGATCGCCCTGGGTACTCTGCTACCCCTTCTTTGCACAGTAACAACCCATCCTTTACCTTAACGAACACCCATCATGACTATCACTCCCGAACTCAAAGAGCGACTTGACAATATCGTAAACCGTAACAAAATTACCGTTTTCATGAAGGGGACCAAGCTCATGCCCCAATGTGGTTTTTCCAACAATGTCGTGCAGATTCTCAACACTTTGGGCGTTCCTTACGAAACTGTGAACGTTCTGGATGATTATGAGATTCGTCAGGGGATCAAAGAGTATTCCAACTGGCCCACGATTCCCCAAGTCTATGTGAATGGTGAATTTGTTGGGGGTTCGGATATTCTCATCGAACTCTATCAAAGTGGTGAATTGCAACAGAAGGTAGAAGTCGCTCTGGCTTCCTAATCTGAACCCCTCTCTGGTTTAACCGTCGGGTTAAAGGGGTGAATTTCATCGATAAATAAAAAAGGGCTTGATAAATCAAGCCCTTTTTTATTTATCGATGACAGCTTTAAATAAATAGAATAAAAATTATGCATACAGGGCTTAAGAAACCCAAGCATCAATAGCGATCGCGCTATGATGCTGGTTGCTCTTTGTCCATGAAATGTCAAATCCCCAAGGCTCTTGTCAATAGTACCCCGTTTCCGCTTGGGGCTGTGGGACCAGCTCGAAATTAGACGGGTCATGGAGAAATCGAATGGCTTCTTCCTCAAACCTGTGGATGTGGAACGCTTCGATGGTATTGGTTTGTCGCATAGCGGCGATATATCCCTCTAAATAAAGGCGGAGATCATCCAGGCGATATCCCCGATTCCACATATCCACTAAGGAGTCCGTGAGTTTTTGATAATGGCGGATGGTTGCGGTATCTTGAAGCATAATTAAAACCTCGAATGGTGTAAAAGTCAGCAATTAATCGGGTGACCCCAGTCTATTTTCCTTGAATCGGAGCATTTTCTTTTGTTCCATCTCGGGGGTTGATCCTCCCGGATCCCAAGGGAGCAAACCCGGATTCAAACCGTCTCAACTCCGACGCCCAGACCCTCGCTCAGAGAGTCTTTGGGCTGTCTGAGGGAACCCTCTGGCTATCAGGGTGAGCCTCCAGGAAAACTGGCCTGGGGTGGCCCCGCAGCACTGCCCTATTCCTATTTTACTGCCATTTCCTCTAAGGGTCTGGCGATTATGGCATTGCGATCGCCCGCTTGACGGAAATTTTACCTAAAGCGCCACTTTATTTGGAATTCCTTAACATTTGGGGGGGACTCAGGGTAGCGGAAGTTACAAAACCCTGACAAAAGGTTTGGTAACCTAAATTCCACCGACGTGAAGGAAACAACTCAGTTGTGGGATCTGTTTGCATTTTAATTGTGGAAGGCAATCCTCATCTGCGATCGCTGTTAGGGTGGCACCTGACAGCAAGTAGGATATGGGGTTTATCAATCAGCGGACATCCGTCATGCCCGAGAAATTTTCTATAATCGCCATCCAACTCTAGTCATCCTTGACAACGAATTACCCGATGGTGATGGTTTAGAATTTTGCCGCTGGCTCTACCAGCAGCAAGAAACGTTGATTTTAATTTTATCCGCTCGCAATACCGAATCCGATATTGTAGAAGGCTTGAAATCAGGAGCCGATGACTACCTGAAAAAACCCTTTGGGATGCAGGAATTTCTAGCCCGAGTCGAATCCCTCGTCCGACGTCATCGCCGAATGACACCACCGGCCAGCTTAGACTATGGCGACCTGCAAATTGATTTAGTCCAGCGCCGGGTTCGATACCAAGAGGACGCGATCGAACTCACGCCCCAGGAATTTAGTCTGCTGTACGTCCTCGCTCAAGCTGGGGGCCTGCCCATGAGCCGTCCGGAACTGCTGCGCCGAGCATGGCCGGATGCCATTGATAATCCCCGCACGATTGACACTCATGTCCTTTCCCTGCGGAAAAAAATCGAAACTGACCCCCGACAACCTAGCCTGATTCAAACGGTCCGCAATGTGGGCTATCGCTTGAATACGGAAATCCTCAACGCGACGCCCGCCCAACAACCCGAACAACCGATGGGGAAAAAAACCCCGATGCGTCAATTAACTCCAGTCGGCGCGGTGCCACTCTCTCGCGGATAGACTCCCTTGAGCCTAAAAGTGACGCCTAAAAAGTCCAAGGTCAATTCCCTCAACTCATTCCCATTCCGAAGCAGCCTCTGCTTCCGCTTGGACGATCGCCGATCGCAACTTTGCCGAGTCAATCTGCTCCTCGGGCAGGTCCTCCAAAAGCGTGCCTTTGTGCAAATACAATAAGCGGTTGCAAAACTTCTGGGCGAGGTCGAGTTGGTGATTGACCATAATCAGAGTCGTCTCCGTGTTCAGGGCCACTTCAGCTAAAACTTGCAGGAGGTACTCAGCGCGACCCACGTCTAAGGCGGAGGTCGGTTCATCTAGTAACAATATCTTCGGTTCAATGACTAAGGCGCGGCATAAGGCCACCAACTGCCGCTGTCCTGCCGATAGCTGCATTTCTGTTCGCTCCAGCCATTCGGTAGGTAGGTGTAGGCGATCCATCCAAGTCGAGACTCTCTCCTGAATCTGAGGGGATTTCATTCCGCGCAGATTCAGGGGATAGGCGATCGCCCCTTTGACGGTCATGCCTAACAGTTTTGACTCTTGCAGGACAAGGGTCACTTGCTGGCGCAGTTCCAATACCGGAATTTTCCGATAATCTTGACCATTCAGATAGATCGTGCCACGGCTGGGGTCGATGAGTCGAGCCATCAGTCGTAACAAGGAGGTTTTCCCGCCCCCAGAAGGACCCACAATGGCGAGGCGATCGCCTGGGTAAACGTCAAAACAAATCTCATTCAGGATGGGTTTTTCCATCCTCGCCCCTGCGATCGCTGCGTTCAGGCTGACCCGATCCAGCCGCAGTTGAGCCATTCGTTCTATTGGCAAGGGTTTTTTAATCGTTACAATCCATCTTTCTCAGTCTATCTTTCTCCAGCTTGTCCGGGCTAAAAATCACCCAAACTTACGGTGCTTTTCCTCTTAATTGGCGAGGTTCATTGCCGTGGCGATCGTCCAAGCATCGATCAGCAACAATAGCAGGGTAAATCCCAGCAAAATAAAATACATCCAAGGTTGGGCTAAGGGACGCACATCCCGGGTATCAATCCCGGTTTTCGCCTCCACAATTTTGACCAACTCGGAAAACCCCACCACCCGCATGGGCAGCAGATATCCTTGTCCGGATTTACTGACAAAATAGTACACGAGTCCCCCCTGGCCGGTGGTGCGGGGTTTGAGCGCTGCTACCTGATCCCAGGGCAACATCCAGCCCTTACGGACGCCCCGGGGAACCCAGTTTGGATAGGTGACTTGAATGCCTTCCGCATTGGCGATCGCCCGTTCACTGAGCGCCCCATACACCGCCACTGCCCCCATTGCCAGTCCCACCCACAGCACCCCCGGAGAAATCGGTGCGCCGGTTGCTTCTGACAAAAATGGTAAAGGCACCGTCAGGGCTAGATATAAGCTCAACAAGGTGACTCGAATCAGGGGAGAAATCCGAAATTCCCGGACTTCTATCCCTTGAGGTTCAGTTGGAGGTTCAGTTGGAGGTTCGGTTGGAGGTTCAGCGCGATCGCCGATTGGTTCTATTGACACGACCCTTTTTATTCTTAAAAAAAATTCACTTGCTTCGAGTTTACCTAGATTTTAGGAGCATTTTCCCCACGGCGCGATCGCCTCTATACAGATTAAGGGGATTAAGGTAAATATTTTTGCACCACAGTCCAACCCGTCCAGGATACCCAAGCCAGTGCCACAAATAAAATAGCATTGGTAGTGATGTGAAGCGATCGCGCCCAGGGACGCCCAGGCGCAATCTGAGTCGCACTCCAGGCCGATAGCAGGACCAGTCCCACCACCACCAATCCCGCCGCTAAATGGACGGAATGACCCAGGGAGCCATAATGTCCCAGGGTCCCTACAATCCCGACCGCCAAGAGCAGCAAGACTAGGGCCACGAGGGTGATCCCGAGACCATAGTGGAGCGATCGCACCAAAATTCGTCCTCGGGGTTTACGCCCGAGGCGAGCGCCATACATCCACAGCCCACTGACTGCGAGTAAGCTGTAGGCCAGGATTGAAAAACCCATTGACCAGGCTGCGATTTTCCACAACCAGAGGAAAGAAGGCAGATCCACAAACTTTTATCCTAAACAGTAGCCTAACGGGTTGACAATAATCATCCCCGTCAAATTTAACCGTAACATCCATTTACCTGGATAGGTGCAAGCCCCCTAATTTTTGATCCTTTATTTTTGATTCCTGGTTTTTTAGCCCAGGACCTAACTTATTAAATGATAGAGGGTGGTCGCGTTCTTAACACGGCCAACCCTCAAATCCTACCTATCTTCATCTTATTAAACCGACGTTAAAGCCGTCATTGAGAATGGATCACTCAAAACTATCCCTTTATTATCAAGGGGGGAATTTCTATGAAGACGCTTGGGCATTTCCTCGGGTTCTGGTGCAGGAACGGACGGAGTGGGATCGCTCTCATCCATGACTCGCAGACGTCCACAGGGAATCTTATCGGATAAAATAGCACTAGCCATCATCCCTGTATGAATTTCTAACAGGGCTTCTGGAAACGCTTCAAAAACAAGACGTTGACCCGGAAACACAACCCGCTCAAAATACCAGTTGGGAACGTTACTGACCCGAGCAATCTGGATTTTACTCGTTGCATTCACATAGCAGCACAGAATTTGACCTGAGCGGTCAGCCGGAATGGGATCGAGGATTTGAGCCATAACCTTTAGAGGAGTTTTTTCCCAAAAAAACTTTATACCCTCTAACCCTAACACTAGCCGATCCCCGCAAGCTGTAAACGCGACTACCAACTGAAGAGAATCTAGTCAAATTTTTCATTAAAAATAGAAAATAGTGGGGTTAAGCGATGCTGATGAAACCTATCGATCCCCCTTATCATGACGGGTTTTCCGAGTTGCCCAGGGTGTTCCAGGTTCGGGTTATCCAGGATCAGGGCCCTGTGCTACGGGGTCCCTCGGGTCACCGAATTGCCCCCTTGATCATGCAAATTCCGAGGGCTGATGGTATGGTTAAGTTATATGAACCGCTTTTTTGTAAAACCTATTCCCCGCTACCAAGATGGAAAATCGCATCCTCTACGTTCGCCTCCCGTGCAATCCCATCTTCCCGATCGGTGTCGTTTACCTAGCCGATTTTGTTCACAAGCTGTTTCCCGAGATTGAACAGCAGATTTTTGATATGGGAACGGTCCCCCCTCTGGACTTTGGCCGGTCCCTTGATGCCTGTGTCGATCGCTTTCAACCCACCTTACTGGTCTTTTCCTGGCGGGATATTCAGATTTACGCCCCTGTCGGTGGACGCGGAGGCAATCCCCTGCAAAACGCTTTTGAGTTTTACTATGCTCGCAATCCGTTGATTAAACTCCGGGGTGCCTGGGGGGACTGCGAATCACCACGGCCTATTATGGTGAACTCTGGCGCAATCTGGGATTAGTCAAGCGGGGACTGAAACGCGCTCAAACCTATCACCCCGAAGCGAGGGCGATTGTGGGGGAGGCGCGGTGAGCGTTTTCTATGAACAACTCGGTCGCAGTTTACCCCAGGGGACGATTATCTCCGTGGGAGAAGGGGAAATGCTCCTGGAAAAATATCTGCGGGGTCAGGATTTTCAGGATGAACGCTGTTATGTGGTGGGGGAAACGACCCCGCGCGATCGCCTGATCCATGAAAAACCCACAGAAATTGAGAAAACCGCTTGTGATTATGACTATATAGAACAGTTATGGCCGGAGTTTCAATATTATCTGCAAGACCAAGATTTTTATATCGGCGTCCAAACCAAGCGCGGTTGTCCCCATAACTGTTGTTACTGCGTTTATACGGTCATTGAAGGGAAGCAGGTTAGGATTAATCCGGCAGATGAAGTGGTGGCGGAAATGCGTCAACTCTACGATCGCGGCATCCGCAATTTTTGGTTTACTGATGCTCAATTTATTCCGGCGCGTCGCTATATTAACGATGCGATCGCGTTACTCCAAAAAATTTCCGAGGCGGGAATGGAAGATATCCATTGGGCCGCCTATATCCGCGCTGACAATTTGAACCCGGAATTATGCGATTTGATGGTCAAAACCGGGATGAATTATTTTGAAATTGGGATTACCAGTGGTTCCCAAGAACTGGTCCGGAAGATGCGAATGGGTTACAACCTCCGAGTGGTTCTGCAAAATTGTCGCGACTTGAAGGCAGCAGGTTTTAATGATTTGGTGTCGGTGAATTATTCGTTTAATGTCATTGATGAAACTTATGAAACCATTCGTCAAACCTTGGCCTATCATCGCGAACTAGAACGAATTTTTGGGGAAGATAAGGTAGAACCGGCCATCTTTTTTATCGGATTACAACCCCATACCCATTTAGAAGAGTATGCGTTTAAGGAAAATATTTTAAAACCCGGTTATGACCCGATGAGCTTGATGCCTTGGACGGCCCGGAAGTTACTCTGGAATCCGGAACCCCTGGGGTCATTCTTTGGTGAGGTTTGTCTGGAGGCATGGCAGCGAAATCCCAATGATTTCGGACGGGAAGTGATGCGAATTTTAGAAGAACGCTTAGGCTGTGCAGAGTTAGAGTCGGCGTTATCAGCGCCAATTCCTCAGTCATCCCAGTCCCTTGCTACGGTCTGAGGTCAGTTAGCAATGATGGCGGGGAGTTGAAGCCCCGCCTATTTTTTGAGCGGGCGATCGCTTTATTTTTGGCAGTTTTGAATTAACCATTCTCGGAATTGACTTCGCTCAAAAGCTCCTGCCTAGAATGGCGAGTACAGGGTTCAGCAGTAACCCCTCATTAAAAATTATCTGGAAAAAATATTTATGCTGTTCTGTTAAAGATGACTTATACGTTTAATAATCTGGATTCGGGTACTCCAGAAAGTTGAGAGAGGACCTCTTCTCTAACACACAAGAGTGCCGCTAAGGAAAAGACGCGGGTTACGAGATCTGGGGTAATTTGAGGATATTGGCCGAATACTTGCTGTTGCGTCCACCCCGCAGCATACAGATCAAGGACGAACTCCGCCAATTGCACGGTTGTTCCGTTCGGCTTGGATTCCTGTTTTCTAGTCATTGGATTTAGGCAGGTGGGCCAATTCATTTTTTCTTCCATAACCGGGTAAACTCCATTTTAATTATAGGAAATTTCTTGAGGGCTGTCTCCCCCCTTTACTCTTCTTTTCATAAAGCTATTGTAAAGATTTGAACTCTCCCTTTGGGGAGACTCTGGATCTCGTTAGACTCTTCCGGTTGGCAGAGTCATCCTTGAGCGCCCCAACTCTTTGCAGGTTGCTGGTATCCCAGAGTAGTCAGGACGATCGCAGTCTTCGGGGGGAGGCGATCGCACCCATCCTAGACCCAACCTATAGGCCAAACAAATTTTGCAGTCGCTTTCTCACCCAAACCACCGGATTTTTATCATCTTCTGTAGCATCTAACAACCCCATTGTTCGTAATTGCTGTTGCCGCTGGGCTAATTCTTCCTGATGTTTACATAATTCCTGAACGATTTCCTCAGCCAACTCGGGATGCTCCCGTAAGATGCTTTGAAAGGCATTATGATGAATCGTAAACAGAATAGTTTCTTCTAAGGCCCGTACTGATGCTGTTCGGGGAATTCCTAACATTAAAGACAATTCGCCAAAAAATTTTCCGGCCCCCAGGTTAGTTAGATGCTTATTAATTTTTTCCACAAACACCTCCACGGAACCGGACAACACGATATAAAAGGCATCTCCCGGGTCCCCTTCATGGAATAAAATCTGCGAGGGATACAAGCGTTTGCGATGCCCAATTTCAATGAGTTGTCTTAATTCGAGGTCCGTAAAATTTTGAAAATAAGTCACCTGTCGCAGCAAATCTTTCAGTGATAACGGCTTATTCGAGGTAGCAACCGCTACAGGCTCCGGTATCCTCTCCGGACTGTGGCCATTCTGTTGGAATTTTTTCCTCGCCAGTAGGCTTAAATCTTCTCCATTTCTAATCCATAAATCCCGTTGAGGAAACGGGACTGTAATCTGGTTTTGGCGCAGATTGTACTCAATAATAAAATTTAAAGCACTCCGAATAAACGGTTCGCGATCAATTCGGTTGACCCAAACCCATAGTTCAAAGTTGAGCGCATTATCCCCAAAATTTTTAAACATGACTTTGGGGGGAGGGTCGTGCAACACTGCCGGTTCCATATAAGCGGCATTTAAAAGGGTTTCGGTAACTAAAACCGTGTCACTGTTATAGGCAACTCCCACAGGAATTTGAATCCGAGCATGATAAGAGTCGTAGCTCCAATTGAGCAGCTTTATTTTCAACAAGTTTACTGTTGGGAACGACGACATCACCCCCCTCACGGGTCCGGATCAGGGTCGATCGCAGGGAAACTTCTTTGACATAACCTGACATTCCGTCAAATTCTATAAAATCTCCCACTTTGAGTTTTCGTTCTATCAGTAAGGTCAGACCGCTGATAAAGTTTCGAGTTACCTCCTGAAGTCCAAACCCAATCCCAACCCCTAAACCTCCAGCAATAACGAGTAGAGACCCGAGGTTAAATCCCGTACTTTGCAAGACAATAATCAGACCTAGCATGGAACTGCTATAGCTGATAATGGTTGCCATTGCTTCGCGGTTTCCTTCGTCAATTCCTAGCCTAACGAGAAGCCGATATTTTAGGAATTTCTTGAGGCCCCGGGATAGGAACAGAACAATAAAGACCCAGATCATCAGTTGCAAGATTGCACTGATTGAAACTGAATAGTTGCCGATGGGAATTGGAGCGGTAAACCAGGAAAGGGATTGTGCTGCTATTCTTTTTAACGCTTCATTCATTGATCTGGGATGGAGCGAACAATCGCTAGTTTACTATAGGGTCGGGGAAAGAGGCTAAACAAGGGTTGAACTCGCTTTTAGGTCCTCTGATGGATTGAGCGCTGCGTCATGATCTGAACTATCCATTGAGCGATCGCCCTAGGGTTCGGTTTGGGGGAGGGGTTCGCCGTGGTTGCTATCTCTATCCTGAACCGAGTCTGATTTGCTCCCATTGTGCTCCGATTCTTCTACACTGATCGGGAATTAGGCCAGAATTCCGGAGGTTGTTGAAAGTCCTTTCCTTAGTCTGCTGTACATCGGTCTAGGTTCCGCAAATTCTCACCGGATGGGTTCGCGATGAGGTCCCGGGGTCAAAAACTGGGGTTTTTGACCCGAATGAGCTGCTAAAGGCTACAATCGACGAAGGGCCATCAAATAAAAAAGCCCCCCTTGTCGAAAGGGGAGGGCTAGGGGCGATCGCCTGCGGCATAGCTAGGTCCAGTCCGCACAGACTACGCCAATGATGTCCAGCGCTGCAATGATGCAGTTCGTCTAATCTTGCTTCAGGGAATTAGACGGTGACAATGGTATCTGTCTGGACGGAAGATGGGGAAAATTCAAATTGCTGTCCCCGTTGGACAAACCCCAGGAATCCATCTTGTTCCGCATCCGGAAGGGGTCCGGGTTGATACCCATACAACCACATTTTATTTTTGATGGCGTCGGGTAAGGCGACTAATTCCTGATAATGAGCGTGTACAGTTGTGGGGAATTGAGAGGTTTCGCAATCTTGGAAAATCAGGTCCGCTTGCTCATAATATTCCCAGATTTCTTCCCGACATAATTGGGTATCGGTGCTAAAAAAGATTTTCTTTCCTTTTAGTTCAAAGAACAATCCATAGCTGGGCATGACAAAGTAACCATTGTTAATATGGATAACTTTGACCAGATTAAATTGGATATTTTCCCAGATAAAATGTCCATGACGGGGAACTTTTTCCACCTCAAAAAACGTCTCTAGTTCTGTGACATCGCCTTGGATGGAACGGAGGCCACCGGAGAGGGTATTTTGCCACAAGTCATTGGCGATTTCTTTACTGATGTAAAGGCGTGGTCTTTCGCATCGGGGGTCAAATTTGGTGGTAAAGGAAATATATTCCAATCCTCCGGCATGATCCGAATGCAAATGGCTGATGTAAATATCGGTGATATCCAGATGGGAATATCCCGCATCATGGAGAGAGAAGCGAATATCGGAACCACAATCAATCAGGAGTTTAGTTCCGCGATCGCTTTCTAACAAAACATTCGATTGATAATTATTGGCTCCCACGGTGAAAGCCGATCCAGAACCTAAAAAGGTTAATTTCATAAGAGTCCTCTCATGTCATTTAAACAATGGCGATCGCCCTCAACGGTGGAGAAGTCGATACTCCTCTCACTTAAGACGGAGCAACAGCCTGGAGCGACTTATATACTTGTTCCAAGTGATCTGCTACTGCCGGGGGTTTTGCGGTAAACTTAATGTAAAAGCAATGGGGTTCATCAGCAGGTTTTTCCAAAACCTTGGCATAAATATCTTCCCGGCTGCCCTCGAAATCCCCCTCCAATAAATTGAGCTTAAGATTGCTCAATCCAACCGGGATAATATCCCCGGCTCCCGGTTCGACCCTTACTTGAGCGCATTTCGCGGAAAGCTCGACTAAATGACCGAGGAGAAGGGTTTCGCTGATATGCTTGCCTTCCAAAATGGTGTATTGAATGGGGATTTTGTCGCTCAGGGGCAAAAATACCTCTTCTTCCCTGGTGAGGGAGATGTGATAAGGCTCTTTAATCCCACTGACATCATAAATCATCAACGGCTCTTTCACCCCTTTGGGCATTACCTCACGTTTACCCGCAATTTGGACGACTTCCTCACCGCCAGCATCGAGGAGAGTCTGCTCAGAAATCAGAATTTGCCCTCCCGTTGTATAAGATTCAATGCGGTAGGTTAAATTGACCTGACTGCCGACGACTCCGTATTTGGTGCGTTTTTCTGAACCGATATTGCCGACGACGACTTCCCCGGTATTGATGCCAATTCCCATTTCCAGTTCAGGCAGTCCCCATTCCACCACTTTATCATTCACATGACGCATCGCTAACTGCATGGAAATTCCGCAGGCGATCGCCCTTTTGGCATCATCCTCTCGGGAGGTGGGGGCAACAAATAGCACTAAGATACCATCTCCCATAAACTCATCAATGGTTCCCTGGTAAGAGGTAATCACATCGGCCATATATCCCAGATAAAAGTTGAGAATTTTCACCACTTCTTCTGGGGGCAATCGTTCAGAAAGTGCCGTAAATCCCCGTAAATCTGAGGTAAAAATCGTCAGTTTACGCCGTTCCCCGCCCATTTTTAATCCTTCCGGATTTTCTAGTAAATTGGCGACGACTTGATCCGTGAGATAGCGACCAAAGGTTTTGCGAATATCTCCGGCAGTGCGAGCAACGTAAGCAACGATCGCCGTAGCCGAACCGAGTAAGGCCAAAGCTGGAGGCACTACGGGAATCCACCACCCCATCACGAATGCCCCATAGGTGATTCCCACCAGGGCCGCCGCTGACAAAACTGCCGCTGTCGTGCGTTGAACCGAGAGCCATCCTGCGCCCCCGACATAGCGCCATTTCCAAATCAGAAATGCCCCCAGACTACTCCAGAGGAAAATCCACAGCCACTCATAAGGTTCTGGAATAGTTTTAATCACCGGGCGATCGTCGAGGGCCGCACTAATCATCTGGCTGATGAGATTGGCGTGAACTTCCACCCCTGCCATGCGGTTGCCCGCTTCTTTGGTGTAGGGGGTGAAAAATAAGTCTTGGTAGCTTTCCCCAACGGCTCCAATCAAGATAATGCGATCGCGTCCCCAGTCTGGTGGAACTCGATTTCTGAGGATATCCATCAAGGAAACTGTCTCAAAATGCTGGCGGGAACCGGCATAGTTTAACAGGACCTGATAGCCCCCATTATCTGCGCCAACATAGCCCCCATCGTTGGGTTCAAAGCGATGGAAAACTTGGTTCCCAAATTTCCAGGATTCGCTCCCTTCAATGGCTTCCGGGGCAATTCCTTCGGCTTCGAGATAGAGACCAGCTAGATATAAACTAAAACTGGGGATGATGTTTTCCTCTTCATCACTCACCATCACCAACCCCCGGCGCTTGACCTGATCTTCATCCAAAATCATGTCATTGGAACCGGCATATTGTAATCCCGGAGGGGGGGCAATGGTATCGCGATCGCGGTCCCCGATCACTTTTTGAATTCCCACTAGATTGGGTGTGGATTCAAAAACCTGACGCAGTGCAGCATGACCGGGTTCAACGGGTTGATCCCGATAGACATCTAAGCCGATCGCCCGAGGATTCATGGCTTTGAGGTTTTCGATGACTGCGGCATAAACGCGATCGGGAATGATGGCTTGTCCTAATTCGCGCACGTCGGCTTCATTAATCCCGACAATGGCTATTCGGCTGTCTGGAGGTTCAGAGGGTCGTCCCCTCATATACAGATCATAGACGGCCCATTCCCAAGGCTGTAGTACACCTATAAAACGCAGGAGGATTACTGCTATCGTGACTGACGGAGCAGCAATCCACACCCCACGCCATTCCCAAACTTGCCGTTTTAATTGATTCCACATCACGGCTTATTCCTTAAGTTGTGTTAATTCTGCGAGGTTCCAATGGTTTGGATTGGCAGAGGTTCCGAAGCAATGTCTTCTAAGCCGACATATTTTAACAGCCCTTGCCACTCAGTGGGATTAGAATTACGGAATTGGGCCAGCAGGCTCACCGCTTCGTTCCATAAGCTTTGGTCAACATAGAGTTGCACCTGATCCAGAGGCTGTGCCTGTGCCTGGTCCAGTTGAGCTTGCATTTCCTCAGTGAGTTCCGTGGGTTCGATTTGACCCTGCACGAAGACATCAACTTGGCGGTCTAACGGATCGCAGATGAGGCTAAACTGCCAATCATAGACTTTGCCGATTTCCAGGTCGGTATTGGCAGGAAGGCTGACCTTGACCACGCCCGGGGCCTCGGATAGCTCGAAAGTAGACAGATAAACGTCATTGCCATTCTCATCAACGATCACAAATTCTCCCGAATCTGCGCTATTTTTCGGGACAAACATGAAAAATTCTGGGTTGGGCGTGACGGTTTTGACAATATCATGGGTGGGGATTAAGGCGGTTAAGGGAGATTCACCCTCGATGCAAGTCTCATTCCCATTGCCTCGGACTCCTCCCCCTGCGGTACTGCGGGGACCGCCCATGTTACGGGGTGCAGCCGGGAAGTTGAGGGCGAGGAGTTCTCCCCGTTGAGATTGGGCGCGCACTGGGGAGAATCCCGAAAGGGTGACCAAAGCCGGAGACAGGACCACAGCCAGGATACCCATGAAGTGAATCAATTTCGGCGATCGCATGATAGTAAAACCTCCGCATTAACAATTGCAGGATGAGCCAGTAAAAACAAGATGCTAAATGGGGAAAAGAATCTGGAAAAATTGACAATTTAGTTGAGAATGTGCTCTACTGCTATCATACTTCCGAATTCTGAGAAACGGATGTGATTTGAAACCAGCAGTTGAGTGTCAATTGAAAATGACGTGGATTTTCCGGGACTTATTCTCAACAGTGACTAGCTTTGGGGCGATCGCCCTTTAGCGAGTATTGATCGCCCCCCTGTCATTTTTAGATTCTTCATCACCCTGGGTTTCATCCCGTTTTACATGGCTTCCTTTCCTCCATTGACAAGTTATTTCCCCCACGGTTCCATACTTCCCGTCACGGCATCCGCTTCAATTGGGCAATGGTGGCAATCCAACGTCGTCGTTCCCCATGTTCGAGACGCAGGATTTCATCTAAGGACCAGTGAAAGTGAAAGGCGATCGTCGCTACCTCTTGGTACAGTGGTTCCAAGGGGTAGCCTAGAACTCCCCCACCGCTATCCCTTCCACTTCAGACGGGTTAATTTGGGTATAAAACTCGCGTAAAAAAATAAAATCCGTTAAAAACAGTTGTTCTAATAATTCCGGCGTCACCGATGAAAAGCCGCCTAGATGGGTAATTACCCGGGATAAGAGGGAGAGAATTCCATAAGCGGGATTTTCTTGAGTTTGAGGGTCTTTGCTCACCCAAATTTCATCATGACCCGTCGCCCTTCGCATCACCCCTTGCCGATGCAAATTCCCCTCCCCATCCACCACTCCCACGGGAAGGGTAAATGTAAACTGGCTGTAAGGTATGGTTTCCCGATTCATGACATCACCTTAATCATGAGTAGGAGGGTCCTGGAAGGGCTGGGGGTGACAGGGGTTCTGAGTCTGGACCCCCCTGATTTTCGAGTTCGTTAATTTGACGATAAAAGGTTTGAAGATAATTCAAGTCTACCGCAAATAGATTTTCGATCGCCAAGGGAGTGACTTGTTCTAAAGCACCTAACCGGGTAATTACCCGCGATAAAATAATCACCGTCGCGTATGCGGGATCTGATTTAACCCGAGGGTCTCGCAGGGGAGCAATCTCATCGATCGCCCGGGCTAAACGCATCACCCCTTGACGGTGCAAGTTGCCTTCGCTATCGAGATATCCTTTGGGTAACGTAAACTCAAACTCGGTCTGAATCATCCTGACTTGGCCCTAACGTTACACCACCTTAACCCGTTTTAACTCTTCCACTGCCACTTCTAGTTCTTCTATTTCCAGATCACCGCTAGTGACACTGACATCAGAAATAGAATAGCTCACCGGCCATGCCCGTTTAAACTCAAATCTAACCTGAGCTTGTGCTCCTTGATCATAGAGAGTTAAGGAGCCATCTCGCCGCTGTAGCGCCCAAGATCCTTCTTGGATTGCTTCCAACCAATTCCAGATCCGTCATGGAAACGGTTAGACCGCGACGTAGGGTTAAATTGGTATAGCTGATATTACCCGGAATTTTAGTCCGAATCATTCGGCCTCGGGATTTACCATCTTTGCCCCACATTTGAGGGGTGACTTCGCAGATTTCAATGATTTCCTGGCTCGTTTTAAACCCCTGACATTCCATAAAGTAAGCATCGATCGCATCGACACTATCTTTCAGGTGCAGTTCTAGGTAAAATCCCGAAGTGGCAAGTAATGAAGGAAATTCAGGCACGGTTTAATCTCCGGCAAACGAGTTGCATCGCGGTGAGCGGATGGGATGGCTGGATGTTAGGGGGCGATCGCCGATAGAGCAAGAAGGGGTCTTCCCTAGAAGAGGGAGGGGCAATCCCACTCCGTTGACTGTCCATCCCTCTTTCATGAAACGCCCTTATTTCGTGCGTTCCACATACTCATAACAAAACGTGATCGTTTCTTTGAGGGACTCATTTCCCGCCGCATCTAAGTCAGACATTTTATAGGTCATCGGCATCACCCCTTTAAACGTCCAGCTTGCCGAGGGTGATCCATCTTGCTTGAACACCGTCAGGGTTGCCTGATCGGTTTTGCCTTTGGTTCCCGTGGCACCCCCTAAGTCGGGCGTTGAGTGGGAATCGTAAAACCACTTAGAAACCGCTTTAGGGTCTTTACTAGAGGTGACAAACGTCACGGTGACATCGTGCGATTCTACCGCAGAGGGTGCGGCTTGACGATTGACCTTACTTCCGGATTTTACCCCAAATGCACCATCGGCATTGGTCACGGGAACTGACATTTTTACTCCCGAAACTGATTCGACCAATAGATCTGCGCCCACCCCCTCGACTTTATATTCAAATCTATTCTGAGCAAGTGGTTCCTTCTCGACTGGCATTGTACTACTCCTTTGTTCTTTCCCTAATTATTTTCCCAAAACAAGGCGGCTATTTCTACAAAAAATTTTGGCTTGATTCTGCCAAAATTTAGAAATCTACTGCTTCCGTTCGACACTTTCTACATTCAGTTCAAATTTTTCCGTCAGAAATTGGTCACCACTGACATTAAATTCACTGACTTCATAGCTGACCATCTGACAGCTTTTGAGGTTATAGGTTAGGACTTCTTTAGCATCGGGGTCGAAGATAGTAATCGCCGCATCGGAAAAATTACTGCTCCATTTTCCATCTCCTCCATAGGTGGCAGGCAAGCCTTTTTTAAAAATGTCGTAGAGGTCTTTGTTGCCATCTTGAAGGACTGCTTCAATGGTAATATTTTGGTTGTTATAATATCCAGTTGAAACAGTTTGCCGAGACATTTGAGCATTTTTCCCCGAGGCGATCGGGGATTTGTGTCCGGCGGTTTTGGCTTGAACATCAATGCCACTGATTTTAAGCAAAGGGAATTCTTTTCCCCCGTAGGTAAAAGAAAACCTATTTGAGGAAATTACAAACAGATCGGTCATTTTTTTACTCCTTGGACCTTGAAATAGCGTGAAAACAGGTTGGGTTATCATTGGTCATTTGTCCTTTGTTTTTTGTCATTGGTCATTGGTCCTTTGTCATCAACGACCAATGACCAATGACCAACGACCAATGACTCATGACCAATGACCAATGACCAACTTATTGGCCCGGTGCCCATTGGCTGATGCGGAAGATCACGAATTCCGCAGGTCGCACCGGGGCGACTCCGACTTCGATGTACAAACGACCCATCATCATGGTGTCGGCGGTGTTGAGTTCGCCGTCGCACTTGACAAAGAAGGATTCTCCTGCGGTACCGCCCACCAATGCGCCCTGACGCCAGAGCCCTTCTAGGAAGCTGGAAACCGTGCGGGTGACTCGTCCCCAGAGGGTGGAATCGTTGGGTTCAAACACGACCCACTGAGTGCCGATTTCAATGGATTTCTCGATATAGCTCATCATCCGACGCACGGGAATGTAACGCCACTGGATGTTATCGGGTTCGGCTAGGGTGCGTGCGCCCCAGATTTTAATGCCGCGATTGTAGTTGGAGAAGTTCCGGATACAGTTGATCCCCAGGGGGTTCAACAGTTCTTGTTCGCGGAAGTTGGTTTCGTAAGCTAGACCCAGCACACCCCGGGGTGTATCGTTGGCGGGGGCTTTAAACAGACCCCGGGTTTCATCGGTGCGACACCAGACGCCCATCATGTGACCGCAGGGGGGAATGGCGATGGGACGACCGCCGTTGCGGGGGTTGGCGACTTTGATCCAAGGATAGTAAAGGGCGGCAAACATGGACCGGCGGTTAAATCCTTCGCGTAACCATTTGGCTACATCTTGGGGTTTTTGCTGTTCGGGAGCAACGGCGCGGTTCTCATTTTTTCCGGGTTTGATTGGGGGTGGGTCGAGGACGACCATGCGGAACGGGGGACTGGGAGCAGAGTTTTCACACATACTCACCATCATTTCCATGACACCATGTACCTGGTCGATGTCCATGAGTCCTTCTTGATAGACGCGCATCAGGTCGGGACAGGCGATCATGGCTACGTCGTCAATTTCAAAGATCCCTTGGACGCCGGTGCGATCGTCGCGCTTGCCTTGGAGTTCTCGTGGTAGGCGATCGGGGTCTTGAATGAAGGGGGGTGGAGGAGCAACTTCGTAGGTGCCATTGAGGGGCCGCTTGGACAGGGGCGAGATGGCTCCTAGACCTTCGGGGATGCTGACATCGATCGCCTCGGATTCCTGCAATGCAGTTAAGACATAGCTGCCTAACTCGGCCTCTACATCTTCTTTCATGGTCAGGTTATCATGGGTCTCTACCACCGTATCCCCACGTTTGACGGTCACCTTGAAGAATTGACCATCATCAATGGGGGGTTCGGCATCTTCATCTTCTGGGGGCTTCGGCGTACTGCTTTCGACTTTGACCGTTACCCGTCCCGTTGCTGCGGGAAGTGCTGGCGCTTCGCCATCTTCGGTTCCTCCTGCTGCTCCTTTGAGGTTGAACAATAGGGCGGGACGACCGGAGGAGGTGAGCAATTTCGTGGC
The DNA here is from genome assembly GCA_963821735.1 of uncultured cyanobacterium. Lineage (GTDB taxonomy): Bacteria > Cyanobacteriota > Cyanobacteriia > Cyanobacteriales > Laspinemataceae > Laspinema. The sequence continues at coordinate 664,893 of CAWGFK010000012.1, read as the reverse complement.
GGTTTTTTCCGGCGGTGGCGCTTCAGAACCGGGGAGTTTGGTGCCAATACTGCTGACCCAACAGCGACCGCCGCCATTTAAGAACCACCCGTAAACCGCAAAGGGGAGGTAAGCATCGAAGTCGGTAAACCCATCGGAACCCGGTTTGCCAAAATACTCTAGGTATTGATCCCAGGTGGTGACCATCATGGGTTGAAAGACTTCGGCATCACCACGGACATCTTCGGTAAAGCCGATAAAGCCAGGAACGCTGAGACTGACGCCTTCGATCGGGCGACTACCTCGGTCTACTTCTTCAACGTAGACGCCAGGAGCAAAATAATCCAAGGGCATGAGTGGTTGTTCTCCAATTAATAGATAGTTAGATCTACAATGGTTAGCAAATATGCGTGCTGCGGGTCACTTCGAGCCTCCGCAACAACACGGTTAGTTCGCTAACGCCTTTTATTGAGACGAGGTAAAAACAATTTCCTTCATAGCGGGTTCAGTTTGGCTGGTGAACGGAACGGTTACAGTTAGATAGAGTCCCGGACGTAGAGGGATACCTAATGCGATCCAAAGTGCTGCAATTTCACTCAGCCCATCCGCAGAAATCCTCATCGCTAAAGTTCCCTTACCTTGTAAGGCAGGAGCTAAACGTTTAGAGGGTAAGCAATGGTAAGGGAGGAGGACTGTCAGGGCTTCTGACAAGAGATGCTGCTCCCCTAGGGCTGTACTATCCCAAGCTGTGATCAGAAACGAGACATCAACCCAAAGGGTTGAGGGGTCGGTCTGTGTATGGGAGGTTTGCATTTGGGGGGTTTCCCGAACGTCGTAGCAGTAGAGGTTGAGCCTCGGAGCCTGATTGTTCGGCCCGGGATTTGGAGCATTGAAATCAATTTGCTCCATCCTGATCGCTGAGGTCCCGCCTACCAGGATTTCTGCTAGGGTCTGGGCAACAGCAGGAATCATAAACCTGGGTGATTAGGCAGCTACAGGTTATAGATTAATGAGATTGATGGACTCTGGTTATTAGACTTTGGTCGAAATTTTAAAATTTGTGTGGAATTTTAGGATTTCTCGGCATCTGAGGTTAAGGTAGGTTTGACTATCCTCCTGTTGGGGATTGAGACTATCCCCAAAGAGAACCGACTACAAAGAAGAGTAGGTATGGAACCGTTGAGTCTTGGAATGTTTTTGTCTCGCTCTGAAGTGCCTTCTACCTCCGCGATCGCGGAATTCTCCTTGGGAGAGACCAGACCCTTGACGAACCCCACTCCTTCGCGATCGCAATCCCTTGCGATTGAATCCGTTTGCCGCCAACAAATTCAGCAGATCATCGGCTATCTGCCTTTGGTCGGGGGTTGGATTGTTTACCCGGATTTTGAGGAGGGACAACCTCGACGTTGGGTGGGTGAAGCGAGGGGCGATCGCCCTGAATTTAATGAGGGGGAGTTATCTTACCTAATGTCTGAGGTGTGGTTACCTCCCTCGTTGCCGGTGGCTCGTCTATCTCAACTTAATGCCTATTATGTTTACCCCCTCCCTTCCTGGAATGATGGGGGTTCCTCTGCAAGTTTCCCGAAGATTCACTCAGATTCAAGTGGATTATCAGAACATCTCCCCCCTGGGATTGTTCCCCGTTGCCATTGCCACGGGGCGGCAGATCAGCTAGTAGAGGTTCAGAATTATCAGTTTTCTAAACTGCCTCCCATTCATTCCTATCTGTTGTTATGGACGGCTCAATCTTTGTCTCCCTTACAGATAGAATTTGTCGAACAACAGATGCCCATGCTACACTATTATCTCCAGGGTGTAGCCGCCTCGAAGCGGCAATCTGAAGAACTTGAATCCCTTCGGCAATCCCGCAATAAGGCAGAACATCAATTGCGGAATTCTCTGGCTCTCATTAACCTTTATGCGGAAACTTTGTGCCTGGGATTACCAACAGGTCCGTTTCAAGAACAAGCTACAGTGATTCGGGAATCGGTGAGTGAACTCAGTGCTAACTTGACCCAGTTACTCAATTGTGGCACACCGGCTCAAAAATTGCTGAAACAGCGCCATGATTTATGCCAGATTGTCGAGGAAACCCTCAAATTTATGCAGCCCCGATTGCAGGAAAAAGAGATCACGGTTGAGGCTTCTGAAACTTCGGTAATGCTGCCTATAGATCGGTGGCAAATCAAACAGGTCTTTGAGAATCTCTTGAATAATGCGATCGCCTTTAGTCCTAGCGGCAGCCGGATTACTTGCGAATGGCGAGTTTTTTATAATGAGGTATTGGTCTCCCTGAGCGATCGCGGTCCGGGCCTTTCCCGAGAAGACCTCCAAGAGGCATTTACTCCCTTTTATACCCGACGACCTGGGGGAACTGGATTGGGGTTACCCATTGCTAAAAAAATTATCCTCGACCATCAGGGCAGCATTTGGGTCCAAAACCTTCCCGAAGGTGGGGCACTCTTTTCTTTTACTTTACCCCGTCATCTTCAATCGGATCAGCAATTTTAATCCGACGAAGGGTTTTAAGGTTTCAGTTCATTTAACCCGGGAAACCAGAGGATTTATTGTAGAACTTGTTTTTGCTGTCCTTATCGCTGGTTTTTAATCCATTCAAAATTCAGTTTATCATTTTTTGAATCCCTAGATTTGTCAACAGTTAGTCCGTTGTTTTTAAGAGGTTACACATAAAGCCATGATAACACCTCAATTAGTCTCTATTCTACTGGTTGATGACGATCCAATTTTTCGTCAGGGATTAAAAACACTGCTCAGTTTTTACAATAATAATGGTTTGTTTAGGATGGATGTGGTTGGGGAAGCCGCGTCAGTCGATCAAGCCTTAAAGGTGGCTTCCCAACAACATCCCGCTTTAATATTACTGGACTTAGAATTAGCTCAAACGGATGGAATAGAGGCATTGCTACGATTGCGGGAGCAGTCTTTTCCAGGGAAGGCGATCGTCTTATCGGCTCATCATGAAGATGAAGCGGTATTTAGGGCCATGCAAGCAGGGGCGCGGGGGTATGTGTTTAAAGAGTATGTGGCGAAACAACTCTGGGATGCCCTGACTACCGTGATGAAGGATGAAGTCTATTTAGCCCCCGAGGTTGCTACAAGCTTTTTCCGCATCTTTCATTTTTATTCTGGGCATTCTTTGCAAGGGTGTAAGAACATCCGCTTAACCGATCGCGAACGGGAAGTTTTACAATGGTTAGTCCAAGGTGCTTCCAATGAAGAAATCGCCCGTAATCTTTACGTTACGGTTGCAACGGTTAAAGCTCACTTAACGGCTATTTTTGAAAAGCTGGGCGTCAGCAGTCGAACTCAGGCGATCGTCAAAGCATTAAAAGTCGGGTTAGTTGCCAGTTAATCTCCCCGGGAGTCCTTCAGAAACCAACCGGGTTTCTTGCCTCAATCTGGGTTAGATATTTTGTGAGAAAATCGGGTTTTTAAATACTTCCCGACCCCGGTTTATGGGGCATTCCCGGGCAGTTACCGCCTTTGACATACAATCCATCGCAACTCCATCGGGGGTTTCCCTTGGTTCTGTAAGGGAAATAAATTTTCTCCCTGACACCATTTGATAAACCATCCGGTTGGGGGCCATGCGGCAGTCGGGAGATGTTCCCGTTCGTACTCTACAACGGACTCATCGGATAAGACCGTTAGGGGCAATCTCTCCATTGCTGCGGCGAGTTCTGACCGGGTAAAAATACAGGACCAAGTGACCTGAGAGAGTTCTCGGGTGAGTTTGTCCGGTTCATAGTCATCCACAGCTAAGAACAGACTAAATAATAATAAACCCCCGGGACGTAAGGTATCGCAAATTCGGGCGAACAACTGGCGGAGGCGATCGACGGACCCAAAATGGGAGGCAATCACTTCACAGAGTATCACCCCTTGATAATAGGCCGGTTGTAGCTTGAGTTGGCGATCGAGGATATCCCCCAAAATCCCTCGGACTGGAAGTTTCTGTTTTTGTGCCGCCTCTTGCATTTGTTCGACAAAGGCAGGGGTTAACTCCACGGCATCTACGGGATAACCCTGTTGGGCCAAGGGTAGGGTATTTCTACCCGTTCCAGCCCCGATATCTAAGATGGGGGAATTGGCGGAGCATCTCATTTTGCGATCGCATAATTTTTAACCGTAGAACTTCCCGATGTAGAGACGCGAAATAAAGTTCTATTCTTTAAAGTTCTACACCCTACACCCTACACCCTACACCCGTCTCCACAAAAAAGCGCGGTAATTGCAAATATGAGATGCACCCAGTAGAGACAGTAGATCCGATCGCGATCTGGAGAGGCACCTGTCCGATCACTCTTAGAAAATCAATGATCGAGAGGGAAATAGGGCAATTGTCATCCCAGACACAAACTGCGATCGCTCAAAAGTTGTACGAGCTATTCGAGCGGTAATAATTCACTATGAATGTTTGTTGACGGTTGAAAATTTACCGTAAAGATATAAGGGACAAGGCCAAAGAAAGCCAATGTCCCTACGGAGTCACCCTATTCCCTATTGCCTGTTTAACTCTCAGATAGACGTTTCACTTCTTGACCCCCAAGTAATTCATGGGCTTCGGCAAGAAGTACGGGAATTTTATCGGCATGAGGACTATTGACCAAACATTGACTGAAATCTAATTGCTTCACTTTTTTAGCATTAGCACCGGGAAACCAATGACCGCCATTCCCTAGTAGGTTGTAGCGCATTTGGCCATATTCGAGCATATCATAAGCTAAAGCCAAGTTTCTCAGCCATAAAATTACCCGAATATTAATATTTCCCGGAGTTTTTTCTGGGTTAGGAAGTCCGATATTCCAGGTTTTTACCCAGTTTTCTCCTAAGCAGGCGATCGCCTCTTGTTCTAATCGGTCTAAAATTGGCGGTAAAATCTCATTAGCCTTGTTTAACAATGGCAATGTTTTCAAATGTTCGTCAAAATCAGTGGGTTTCGCAGCCCCAAGACTCAGGGTATGCACCTGGGGATGATTCAAACAAAATAAATTATTAAATACCATCGGACTCAATGGTTGGCATAATTTTACCAACTTTGGCGGAGGTTCGTAGAGTTTGCCACCTTTATCAGACGGGCTAATAATAAATACTCCCATATCCTGGTGAGTAGCGGCTTCGATCTCTGGCCAATTCCATTGATTGATATAATACCAATGTAAATTTACATAGTCAAAACTTCCCGTTTCAATGGTTTTGACTATGACATCAGTCGGGCCATGAGTGGAAAAGCCAATAAACCTCACTTTTCCTTCTGCTTGTAACTTACGAGCGACATCTAAACATCCTCCCGGACTGATGACATTCTCTAATAATTCGTAAGTATTAATCCCATGTAATCCGAGCAAATTCACATAATTTAGTTTGAAATTGTTTAAAGATTGCTTGAATCTCTGGCCGAATTCTTTCGGGTTATCCAAAGAACTGACTTTGGTTTGCACAATGATGCGATCGCGAGGAAACTTGGGTAAAACTTGCCCCAGTTGGACTTCTGAGGAGCCATATCCTCTAGCTGTTTCAATATGGTTAATTCCGACTTCTCAGAATCGTTGAATCGTCGCGGCGAGATTTTGCTGATTTTTCCCTGGAATCATTAACTTCGGCACATCTTGCCAAGAATGTTGATAGCGCATTCCCCCACAGGAAAAAACGGGCATTTGTAACTCAGTGCGTCCAAAGCGTCGGTATTGCATGATGATGTTTGGCTGAAATTAGGCGATCGACTTTTAAAAGTATAGATCGGAGTCTGTACCTAAGCATCACCCAGAGCAACCAATATAAGCTAGTTACAGCTAAAAATTAAACTTTTGAGGGGCAATTCTAGCCCAGAAGGATTAGGGGTAATTCACGAACCACCCCTGAATTTAGGATTAGATAAGACCAGAAAGCGTCAGTCCCGATTACTTAACCCGATTAATTAATTTTAGCCGTGACTCGATCGACATTCATCAGATATTCGTGTTCCAATTCCTTCGCAGAGTATTTATCTTCTAAATTAAATAGACGATGAGTTTTTAACTTCTTGATATATATAAATCAAACTTGTAGAATGCGGCAGGAGTATTTTTCCCGCTTTGTCATGCTGGGCAATTTTGCCAAAGTAGTCTAAAATTACTTGCCGTTGTGATGCCGATAAATAGGTTGTATTGGCACCAAGAATAAAATCTAATAACTGTTTACCCAATTGAGAATCGGTTTGAAAGCATTTAGTAATGTTCGCTAAAAAATCCAGCTTTTGTTGAAAAAATGGCAATTTGTATTTATCTAAAACTTGATGGACATCTTCGCTAAACCATGCTGGTTTTCCGTGAATTCTCTGATATACGTGATAATAAGGTTCGTTGAGTAAATGTCTAGGAGCAATCCCCACAATCGCCATTCCATCTTGGTTGAGCAGTTTGTAACTTTCTTGAATAGATCGTTCAATTTCTGAAAAGTAGTACAGGGAATGAATAAACAGGATAATATCAAAAGTTTGTATTGAAGCAAAACTATCAAAATCACCCTGATAAATTTCAAAATCAAATTTATTGGGATGAGATTTTTTCAGGTGATCGCACCATTTTTTTGTTTTAAGGCATTCTTCTTGTTTGGGTTCCACCCCGACAAAATGAACTGATTTTTTGGTTAATAGCTGGTTGACAAAAGAGGCTTCAAAAATTCCGCTACCACAACCAATACTGAGGATGCTGAATCTTTTTTTTGAAGACATTTTTGTGTCGATTGTCTTCAATGTTGCGTCCAGCAGGACATTTTTTTCATTATCATAACTGCGATAAGCAATTTGTCCTTCTAAATATTCTCGATCGCTGAGTTTAACCAGCTTTAGTTTTGGATCTGAGAATAATTGGGCGATCGCCAATTTTTGTCTCGTGATTGCCGATTTTGATAAAGTATTCACCTGTTCTCATTCCTCCAAAAAACAACGAATTATCAATTTGTTCGAGTGAATTGTTTTCGAGCGAATTGTTATGGCTTTTCCAAATAAAACAAGTTAGTTAACAGGGGTAGCATAATTTGATTGCCCTCAATTTTCTCTGAAGCTGTGCCGAAGTAGTCTAAAAGTAGTCGCAACTGTAATGGAGACCAATAACTGGTGTTGGCACCAATCATAAAATCCAACAAATGCTTACCCAGTTTAGACTCTTGGTTAAAACATTCGGTAATGTTCACTGCACAATTAATAGTTGTTTGGCGAAATGGCAGACTGCATTGAGTTAGCGCTGCCTGTATATCTTCGCTATAATGGGGCATTTTGTCATACAGTCGCTCATGTACCCGGCAATAAGGAGCGTTGAGTAACTGTCTTTTGAGTTCGATCGCAATCGTCCCGATCCCTTCCGGTTTCAGGAGTTCGTAAACTTGACGAATTGAGGCTTCAATATTCGGAAATGAGTAAATGGAATGAACTAACAAGATGATGTCAAACTGTTGATTGGCTGCAAACTTCTCAAACACGACTGGATGAATTGTAAACTCGAATTGTGTTTTAGCTGAGTTACTAAGTTTTTTACACCACTTCTGAGTGGTCATACATTCTGTTTCATTTGGTTCCACCCCAACAAATTCGATCGATTTGTTTTGGCTGAGAAGACTCGTTAAAAAAGGTTCTTCAAAAATACCCGTACCGCAACCAATACTTAAAATGCTCAAACGATCTTGTGCAGGCATTTTTTCTGAGACAGTATTCAGGATGTTGTCTAGCATCACCTGTTTCTCGCTATCCTGACTGTAGAAAGCAATTAAGCCATCCATATATTCCTGCTCGGTTAGTTTGACGAGATTTAGTCTAGGATCCGAGAATAAATAGGCGATCGCCGATCTTTGGAAGCTGGACAAAGTTCCGAGCGACTCAGAAAACCGATTTTCACAACTTTCCTTCATGTAATTTATTTATCTGATTAGTTTGCAGGCAAAAAACCGAGACTACCATATAGCCAGTTAATTATATATCAATGTTTTTTGACTTTTTGTTGGCTTAATTGTGCTTTCAAATTTATCAGTGGTTTTGACTGACTAATTTCGCTTCATATATCCCTCTTCTGTCACTCTAGGCAGAGGAAAATAAGAAATCCACGTCAGGCGAAAGAGGGAAGAGAGCGAAACAGGCCCGATTTATAAAAGAAATTAATCGATTTAACTCCAAAGATAACTGAGGAATAGGAAACACTTGTAGCCAATAGAGAATAGAATTAAAACCGAGCATCGGCAGGAGGAGTAATTGAAGATTATTTAACGCGCTCTTCCAATTCGTTTGATGATTCCAATGAGGATGTTGAGTGACCGAAGACCTAAAAATTTCTGAGGTTGGAGTCGGCGAACTTGTTGCTGAAGACTTAAAAGGAGCAGTGGTCAAAGTAACAAGCAAATAAACACTACAGACAAGTTCCCACCATTTTTCGATATCCGAGTAATGAGTCAGCCTCCAATCGGCCCATCCCAACTCAGACTTACATTGCCTAAATCCATATTCAACCCAAGTTCTATCTCCGTATATATCCCCTACATTTTTATAGCTAAGGTTCGGAATGTTGCTCATCACAAAACTGGTTGAATTTTCCGGCAAAGTCTTTTTATCTGTTGTGAGATACCAATAAGTTCTGCGTCCTTTTTCACCAAAAATAACCTCTCTTATATAGCGGTTTTCTGTTTTACCCTGACTCATATTCCGGGTAAATGTTGTCCATTCATTGGCTGAAACGCTTTGTCCTTCAGGTAGCCAGACTCCATGATTACTCCTGATTGACACCATATACAAGAGTCCTAATTCCTCCAGTTTGTTCAAAAAATAAGTCTCACTTTCCCCATAAAGACTATCGGCTAATACCAATTCTATTTGGAAACCAAGGTGAACCATCTCTTCAATTAATCCGGCGGCAATTTGAGGTTTGGTTTTATAAATATCTCCCGCTTTTAAGCACTTTTGAGGCTTGAAGACTTCAAAGAGGATGTCCAAGGTTATTCCATCAATTAATCCGTAAGCAACTACAGATACAATTCCGTTTTCTACCTTTCCTAATCGACCGATATATTGCCGAGCTACATAATCAGTTTTTTTGCCTTTTTTAGGGTCTCCTGTCTCATCAATAATCACCCGAATTCTGCGACCTTTTAAATGATTTAAAATGAGCTGGATTCTCGAATTTCTGTGCTGGTGAATGTCCCAAGGAGAGCGAGTCAGAAATGGTGTAACCCCTGGGCGTTTTCTAGTCCCAAAACTTTCGCGATTTCCCGCACAAGTCTTTCGTTTTATTTCGGATAATATTCCTACATGGATATTTTTAAATGCCTCATAAGTTCTAACATCTGAAAACACGCTTTTATAGTTTTCACAGTATTCATCAATTAGAGGAAGGGTGGGCTTGGCTTGTTTTGGGGCAATCATGGTCCTGCTCTGGCTTTCAGCCGTTTTTTTTTATTATACTCTACCTAGAGTGACAGAAGAGGGATATCCACAAAAAGAACGCAGTTTCAATCATACAAGCGGGATTAACTTTGTGCAAGTTTTTGTCCAAAATTTAGTAGATAAACTGCCCAATGACCACTATAGCTGCGCCATAACTACCGCTGGCAGGGTAAATTCATCTAATTTGGTATAAATTGTACTTGACAAGGAAAAATTATAGAGTTAAAGCAGAGCCGTCTGGGATTAGAGATTCTAGCTGGGTAAAAACAGCTCAATCATTCTGGGTACAAGGATTTGAGAATAAGCATCATGTAACCATTATGAATCGCCTGGATCTGCAAATTGTGCGGCGATTTCCATGACTTTGGCATCGGGATGGGTGCCAAATAAGGGGGGTTCGCGTTGTTTTACCCAATCCTGGTACTGATCGGCAATGGAGGAAATAAACGGCTTGAGTTTCAGGGTCACCCCCTGGGGGCTCGGTTCATACGTGAGAATTAATTTGGAATGGGGAGAGGTGGCAAATCCAGAAATTAACTGGTTTTCCAGTTCTTTCGGCAGTTTGGCGAGGGTGGTGGGTTCGATGACGCTGTTGAAACTGCTAAACAAGGCGGTGATCTGTTCCAGATACAGTTGCAACAATTCAGGAACACAGGGGAACAGGATTTCGCCTCGGGCCTGAAATTGGCCTTGGAGGTGTTGAAAGTGTTTCTCCTGAATCTGGGGTGCAGGGTGGGGGATGGGTTCCCGGGGAACGGCAGAAGATGGGGTTTTGTTAGGCAACATCAGGGTTAGGGGGTGGAGGGGTTACAAACGACGGCAGAGAATCCAGCGCAATTCGATGGGGGGGAAGGCGTTGGGAAGATGGAACATATTTCGGCCTTGGGACCAGGTGGGATACCAACTGGTGGGGGGCCATGCGGAGGCGGGGAGGTGGTCCCGTTCGTATTCAAAGGCGGATTCGTCGGATAAGAGTTCTAGGGGGAGGTTCTCCATTGCGGTGGCAAGTTCGGCCCGGGTAAAGACGGTGCACCAGGAGGATTGGGAGAGTTCTACGACGAGGCGATCGGGTTGGTAGTCTTGGAGGGGGAGGAAGAGGTTGAATAAGATGAATCCCCCAGGAAGTACGGCGTCACTGAGTTTGGCGAGTAAGAGGCGCAGTTCGCAGGGGTCGCGAAAATGGGAGATGACTTCGGAGACGATCGCCAGTTGGTAGTAGGCGGGGGGCAGTTTCAGGGGGCGATCGAGGATGTTCCCCGGGATGACTCGCAGGGGTAAGTTTTCGCGATTGGCAGTTGCCTGTAGGTCCTGGATGAAGACGGGGGCGAGTTCTACCGCATCCACGGGATGACCGCGTTGGGCGAGGGGAATGCTGTTGCGACCTGTCCCGGCCCCAATATCTACGATGGGGGCATTGGGCGGGTCGTCAAATTGGGCGGCAATGGCAGTCGCCTTGGCATCAGGATAGGCCCCAAACAGCGGGGGTTCTTTGGTTTTGACCCATTTTTGATATTCTTCCGCCAGTCCGGGGGTCAACAATGAGACTTGGAATTTTAACTGGGAACTGTCATGGGGTTGGGGTTCGTAGGTGAGGACGATTTTGGCATGAGGGGAGGTTTCAAATCCCTCCTGAAGTTTCCTCCATAGACTTTGGGAGAGGTGAGTTACCCCGTCATGGTCTAAGGTTTGCCCCAGGGCGTTTAATAGTTGGGCAATGGAGTTGAGGTAATATTCCAAGAGGGCGGGGATACAAGGCATGATGATTTGACCGCGCCCTTGGAATCGATGCTGAAGTTGGGCAAGGGGTCCCGGTTGCAGGGTGGGTGGGTCGGTCAATAGCTGGTTTTTAGGGATGGGAGAATCTATTACGGGTTCGGAATACATGATGGCAAGGGGATTTACAAGGGTTTGCACAGTATCCATCGGACTGGATCTGGGGTGGGAAAAAAACTATTATGGGGTAGGAATAGAGGATGGCAAGGGCAGTTACAAGCGTTTGCAGAGTATCCAGCGCAATTCCATTGCGGTTTGGTCTGGGGGGGTGAGTAATAATTCCCGTCCGGTTGCCCAGTTGACAAAGGATTCATGGGGAGGCCATGTTTCTTCGGGGCGATGGGTTTGTTCATAGTTGACCCAGGACTCATCGGAGATTAGTTCTAGGGGCAATCCGGCCATTGCAGTGGCGAGGTCCGATCGCGTGAATAGGCAGGACCAGTTGACTTGAGACATCTGGCGGGTGACTAAATCCGGTTCGTAGTCAACGGATGCGAGAAAGAGGCTAAATAGAAGTGAACCGCCACTCTGGAGGACGTCGCACATTTTAACGAGGAATAGGCGCAGGCGATCGCCATCGTAGCAAAACAGGGGGAGGGTTTCGGTGGCGATCGCCAGTTGATACTGTCCCAAGGGCATCCGGACTAGGGGATCAAAGATATCTCCGGGAGTCACGGTAACAGGTAATCCGGTTTGTTCGGCAATCTGTTGGAGGCGATCGCAATAGGGAGGCACTAATTCCAAGGCATCCACGGGATGACCCCGTTGTGCCAGGGCCAAGGTATTCCGTCCAGTTGCGGCCCCAATATCTAAAACTGAGGCAGTCTTGGGGTCTTCTATTAACTGGGCAATCTCCAGAACTTTCCCATCGGGAGTCATGCCAAACCAGGGTTGTTCGTTCTGGTTCATCCACTCTTGGTATTCCTCAATATCGGATAAAACAGAGACGGAAAATTCAAAGGTTAATCCGGTTTTTGGGGGGTCTGCCGGATGGTACTTGAGTCTGAGGCGCGCATGAGGGGATAAGGCAAATCCCTCTGCTAATTTTTTGTCCAGGATTTGATAGAGTTGATTTCGTTCCGCTTCTTTGAACGGGATCGCCAAACTATCGAATAGGGCCCCAATTCGATGGCGGTAATAGTCTGCCATTGCTGGAACTCCGGGCATAATCAGTTCGCCAATGGTTTCCAGTCTTTGGTTAAAACTGGTCAGCATCGCTTGCAAGAGGACATCAGGGTCCGTCACCACGGGGACAGAAGCAGTCGGGGGGTTGATATTTGGCGATGTCATTGGGTTATCAAGTTTAAAGTTGGTGGGTCAACAGTCGGGTGAACGGGGTGCGATCGCCTCGAATAGGGTAATCTTGATCCGTTCCTCGTTCCCTGAGTTAGTCTGGGAACGCACAAATTGGAGGAATTGCCTCCTCGTCCAGGGATCAATTAAATCCGCAACAACTGACTTGTTTTAAGCTGAGACTATCCAGGGGCGATCGCCTTTCGATTGGCACATTTTTCTAACCTGATCTGACACCCCTGTATTCCTGAAAAGTTTACCTCAATTTTTCCAGGATGGACAAAATTTAAACTTTGCTTAAGTTTTGTCAGCCGCTGCCTCTCAATCGGTTATCTTCAGAAAATTCCTGCCTTATTTCCCTCAAAAATATCATCAGCGGTTGTGTTAAACTCAATCAGAGAGTTTAGCCCGATTCACCCAATCGCAAGCCAACTGCTCAGATTTGAAAAGTAACAGCTACAATCTGTTTAAACTCAATCCTCATTTTAAAATCAGCCCAGAGTGCATAAATATGAGCAATTATCTGGCTATTGCCACCGTGACTGCCTGTTTACAACGAATGTTACAGTCTTCTGTGCAATTAGATTTAGATGGTGCAAGAGTCACTACCGTTCGCCCCAATAATTTAGGCAGCGGGACTCCTGAAAAGGGGGTCAATCTCTATATGTACCAAGTCTCCCTCAATCCGGTGTGGCAAAAGAATGCAGAAGTTCGGATGCGGAGTACCCGGGATGCCGGGGCGAAAAAATCCCGGACCGCATTAGATTTGCATTATATTCTCAGTTTCTACGGCAATGAAACCGAATTAGAACCGCAACGACTGTTAGGCAGTGTGGTGAAAATTTTGAGCGATCGCACAACCTTGACCCGAGAAACCATTTACGAAACCTTGGGTGATTCTAGCTATCCCTATTTAACCGATTCCAATTTGGCGGACCAAACCGAAGAAATTTGCTTTAGTCCGATGGATTTATCCTTAGAAGATTTATCAAAAGTTTGGTCGGTATTTTTTCAAACGCCTTACAGTATTTCCTTGGTATATAAAGCAACGGTGGTGATGATTGAAGGAGACGAATCGGCTTATCGAGCGTTACCCGTGCGCGAACGGGCCCTTCAGTGGCGTTATTCCCTTTATCAATCGCCCCCTGGTAGAACAAGTGGTCTCTCGTTCGGGAAAATTTGACCCCATTCTTGCCAATAGTACCCTACTGATTCGGGGTAAAAACCTCAACAATAAACAGACAACAGTGAGGATTAGTGGTGTAGAAATTACCCCCCAATCCGTCAATGAAACTGAGCTATTGGTTTCCCTGTCTTCAACCCCGGATAATTCTTTAAAAGCTGGGGTACAAAGTTTACAAGTCATTCATCATATATCAACTGAATCTCGGTCAGAAAATGGCAACGGATGGCGGGGAGAATACACGCAAGAAACCGCGACTCAAACCTTATCCAAACCGATAGTATTCTCCCAAAGTTTAGAATCGAATGCGATTCCGTTTATTTTACGTCCGGTGGTGACGAAGGTGACGGTTTCTAAATTAGAAGGAAAGGACGAAGATGTGCGATCGGCTCAAATTAAGGTCCGGGTCAATTTGACTCTGGGCAAACAGCAGCGGATTGTGTTAGTTATGAATGAAAAATCTACTCAAAATCCGGCTGCCTATATGTTTGAAGCACCCAATCGTCATCGCGATGGGATGTTGGTGACAATTCCAGTTAAAAATGTGAAACCGGGTGAGTATTTGGTGCGCCTACAGGTGGATGGGGCGGAAAGTATCCTGAATGTGGATTCGGACCCGAATAGTCCTAATTTTAATCGTTATACTGAGCCTAAGATGGTGATTCGATGAGGAGGAAATTGACAATTGACAATGGAAAATTGACAATGAAAAATGGAGAATGGACTAATAATAATTAATAAAGGACAAAGGACAAAGGACCAATGACCAATAACCAAGGACAAAATCATGAATGAAGAAGAGTTGAAGAAACGGCTGAATCAAGAGGTTGATATGATGAGTATCAATCAGTTAAATGAGTTGGGGAATCGTGCGGTGAAGATGGGGTTGATTGTGGGTCATGGATATCGGGGAGGGAAGTATGAGATTTTGCGGAAAGGGGAAGCGTTGATGATGACTCCCCAGGAAGCTCAGAGTTATTTGGAAAGTTTGATTAAAGAAATTGGTGGATAAATGTCTGGAGTAGTCAAAAGGAGTCCGGCTAAAACTTGGTCGATCGCCAATCAAGAGTATTTGATGGCGGCGATCGCCCGGGTTCGTTCCTATTTACAGCTTCACATCCAACGCCTGAATCCAGAGGCGGAATTTGATACAGCAGAATTTGTTCCGGAGAAGGAACAGGCAATGGGTTGGGATTTGGAGACGCCTCCGAGTTTAGATGAACTCGGGGAGCGTTTTGGTTTATCGGGTTTTGAACGTGACATCCTGCTATTATGCGCGGGGATGGAACTGGATGGCACTTGGGGAACACTCTGTGCTACTGCTCAAGGGGATGCTCAAGCTCAATATCCTACCTTTAATCTCGCTTTAGATGTCTTGCCGTCACCGAATTGGATGGCACTGACTCCACTGGGAGGATTGCGGCGTTGGCGCTTGATTGAGATTGGCGTGGGGAATGCTCTCACCCAGAGTCCCCTGAGAATTGATGAACGGGTGTTGCATTATTTAGTCGGGATAGAACATCCCGATGAACGGTTGGTGGCAGCAGTCTCCCGTATCCCCATCCAGGTTGGGGAAATGGACCGTTTATGTGGGTCCCATCGCCAGTTAGCCGAACAGGTGGCGGGAATGCTGGTGAGTGAAGAGTTAGGCAAAGTGCCGATTGTCCAATTATGTGGCAGTGATGTCGCCAGTAAGCGGGCGATCGCCTCTGCGGTTTGTAGCGCGATCGGTTGGAATCTGCACGTCATGGCAGGGGATGTCATTCCCATCGCCTTGGGAGAAATTACCGAATTGATGCGGTTATGGGAGAGAGAGGCATTTTTAAATAACAGCGCCTTGCTATTAGATTGTGATGAAGTGGATAGCAATGATGTGGCGAGAGAAAGTGCGATCGCCAGAATTATCGAAAACTATGATAATCCCTTACTGATTACCAGTCGCGATCGCCGCCATCCCCGGCAACGTCCCTTAATCACCTTTGAAGTCGAACAACCCTCATCCCAGGAACAACGGGAACTCTGGAAAAATACCCTCGGTTCAGATGCAGCGCACTTAAACGGTCACATTGAAACCCTAGTCTCCCATTTTAGCCTCAGTGCCCCCGCCATCCGTGCTGCCTGCCTCAAAACCAAAGGAACCAACAAAATTGCCCCCGACAACGGCAACGACTTCGGCAGCCAACTGTGGGAGACTTGCCGCATTCAGGCGCGATCGCGCATGGAAGACCTCGCCCAACGCATCGAATCCGGTAGTCAGTGGGAGGACCTCGTACTCCCCGACATCCAACGAGATACCCTCCGAGAAATCATCGCCCATGTGCGACAACGGGCCAAAGTTTACGAAGCCTGGGGATTTGGCGGCAAAAGTGGCCGAGGATTAGGCATCACCGCCCTGTTTGCCGGTGCCAGTGGTACAGGTAAAACAATGGCCGCCGATATTATCGCCCAAGAACTGCACCTAGATCTGTATCGCATCGACCTCAGTTCCATCATTAGTAAATATATCGGCGAAACCGAGAAAAACCTGCGCCGAGTCTTCGACTCCGCCGAAGCAGGCGGGTCCATCCTCCTTTTCGACGAAGCCGACGCCTTATTTGGCAAACGCAGCGAAGTCAAAGACTCCCACGATCGCCATGCCAACATCGAAGTCGCCTACCTCCTGCAACGCATGGAAGCCTATCGCGGATTAGCCATCCTCACCACCAACCTCAAAAGTTCCTTAGACCAAGCCTTCCTCCGGCGCATCCGCTTCGTCATTCAATTCCCCTTCCCCGACGCCAGTCAACGGGAAGAAATTTGGCGACGCATTTTCCCCAAACAAACCCCAACCGAAGGCTTAAACTATCCCAAACTCGGTAAACTCAACGTCGCTGGAGGAAACATCCGCAATATTGCCTTAAACTCCGCCTTTATTGCCGCTGATGCTAATGAACCCGTGATGATGAAACATATCCTCGAAGCGTCAAAAAGTGAATATATGAAATTAGAAAGACCCTTGACAGATATGGAAATTAAAGGGTGGATT
Source organism: uncultured cyanobacterium (assembly GCA_963821735.1). GTDB lineage: Bacteria > Cyanobacteriota > Cyanobacteriia > Cyanobacteriales > Laspinemataceae > Laspinema. The sequence continues at coordinate 648,213 of CAWGFK010000012.1, read as the reverse complement.
TGAACCACACATTGCACAGATTTGCACCGAGAAATCAGGAGAATCTGTGAAAATCAGTGGAATCTGTGGCTAATCATCTTTTTTTTATCTCATCCTAGACCTTAGTCAATTAGAATCCGAGTTACCCTTTCATGAAATAATAGATAAAATACTCTATCAATGCGATCGCTGAGGGGAGACTATGGCAACCGGACGGCAGATTCAGAAAAAAGGACCATCGAACGCCACACAGACTCCTGCCACAGGAATGTTTAAACCCCGTCCGTTTGCCATACCTGCCGAACCCGAAGCCGCCAGCGCACCGCAACTACAAACCAAAACAGAACCCGGACAAGTCAGGGGAAGCCGCCTCTCGCGCATAGACTTTTCTGCACCCCCACCGATTCAACCCAAACTGGCGATCGGCGCACCGGATGATAAATACGAGCAAGAAGCCGATACCATTGCTCGCAAAGTCGTCCAACAAATTAGTACCCCGACACCTCCGGATCAGAACGGAGGTGGGGATGCTGTGCAGCGTCAAATGTTCTCCACCCCTTCAATCATGAGACTGACAGTGCAACGCCGAGAAGCCATAGAAGGAGGAACCGCATCATCAGACTTGGAAAGTACCATTAGTCAAGCTAGAAGCAGTGGAAAGCCTCTGGGAAACCCGATTCGTCGGCAAATGGAGGGGGCGTTTGGCGCTGACTTCAGTGGCGTTAGAGTTCATACCAATAACACTGCTGATACCCTCAACCGTTCCCTAAGTGCTCGTGCTTTTACGACCGGAAACAATATCTTTTTCAAGCAAGGGGAATACAATCCTAGTAGTTCCAGCGGTAAAGAATTACTCGCTCACGAACTGACTCATGTAGTACAGCAGAGTGGCAGTTCCCGCATTCAATGTAAGCTCACCCCTGACCAGATTCAACACGCCAACCGGATTCGCAAAGCCAGAGGTCTAAAACTACTCCCTGTGGAACAAGCACAGGTTTTGAATACGGTTGAAGAAGCCAGCGCAGCAGTTCCGGCATCGGCCCCGCAATCGGCTCCTGCTGCCTCTGCCCCGCAACCGGCTCCTGCTGCCTCTGTCCCGCAATCGGCTCCTGGAGCATTGGCCCCGCAATCGGCTCCTGCTGCCTCTGCCCCATCCCCCCAATCGGATGCTAAACGGGAAGGATTTAAATTCCATATTGTCCAAGATTATTCCTGGATCCGAGACCAACTCTCCGATTGCAAAAGTTGGGATAAAGTTAAACAACTATTTGCAAGTCATAAGGAAAGTATGTGGAAATTCTTCGATTTCCGACAGTGGTATGTTGACTCATTAATTAATGTTATGCGGGATACCTATCCCGGTTTAATTGCCAAATCGGTAGGGAGCCAAGATCCAACCTCAGACTATGACATCACGATTTCTACACCAGGTTCAGGAGATGATGTAGAAGCTATCCAATGGTTTAACACTCAAGTTCGGAAAGAATTTGGGGTGGAACCGGGTACTTTGTTTGATACGAACTTGTATGCAAAAGATTACCTTCAAGTCAAAGAAAATATCGACGAAGCAGCCGTCGCCGAACAAACTCCTGATGCAGATCTGGAGCAACCTGATGGGGCATTTGGCTCAATGGGTCACTTGTCTCAGGATGTCGCGGCTTTAGTGAAACAACGCCGCTACATGAAGCAAGTGGAATGGGATAGATATGTTGATGAGGTAGTCCAAAGCATCGACGACCCCGAGCGAAGAAAATTAACCCTTCTTCAGTATGAAGAAGCTGATGGAGTTTATCAAATTTTTGCTCATGAACTGCTTGAAAAAGTTGAAAAAGAAGGGGGGGAATCAGAAAATAACGGCGGACACCCGATTACATTGGGTCCAGAAGAAGAAGCAGCCTTGTCTCAAATTAAATCCCCGGATGATAAACTAAAGTCTATGATTCGTGAACAATTATTAGGGTCAGAAAAGCTACAAGCTATCACTCATGATAACCCGGATTTAGTTCTTCAGAAGAGTAACGAACTTTACCTGGACCGCATGAGAAAAGTGCGTCAACTCCAAGCAACCATTCGCCAGTTAGGCGACCAGGAGAAGTTTTCAGAACAGGTTAAAGTTCTCAAAGCGCAAGTTAAACAAATTTTAGGAGAAGCTTGCTTCTTTGCCGCAGAAGCCTATCATAGTGAAGGAGCCGTTAAACACATTGTAGCAGGAATTCAGGGGGCCAAGAACCCCGAACAGAAAGCAGCGATTATGAGTTCGCTCAAGCCCGAACACTTTTTACAATCTTTTAATGAGCAGTTGGGTGACTTTCTCAAAGATTTGAATCATTATGCCGGTGAACCAGACGGTAAAATTTTCTATCGAGCGTCTAAATACTTGTATCGATTATTTTTGGCGGTTGCCGAGTTGCGTCAATACCAATTTACGGAGAATGATTTTGCGTTGAAAATTGAAGAACAACGCGGAACTTCTGATGCAATTGCTAACCAAATTAATCAAGATTTAGTAGCAATTCGCAAAGGAAGCAGAGCCGAACTGGATACGGATGAGAAAAAGAATCAAGCGGCTGAAACAGCGATGCAGGCAATTTTGGGGGTGAATACGGCATCTGAGCTTAAAGTGAAAATTTTACAGATGGCAACGGAATTTAATACCTTGGTTCGGACTCGGGCTGATGAATTATCAGCCCCTAGTCTCGACACTTCCCGAGCTTATTTCGGAAATATTGTCCATTAAATTCTGGGGTGGGGAAGCTATAGCTGCGGTTTGGGTCATATAAATAAAGCCAGAGGGTGCTTTGTTTATAGGACCCGATGAATCGTTTGGGAATCGGGGGTCCAGTTTTTAATTTAGACTTTAGTCCAATGGAAGCGATCGCCTGTTCATGAAATACTAGAAAAAATACTCTATCAATGCGATCGCTGAGGCGAGACTATGGCAACCGGACGGCAGATTCAGAAAAAAGGACAATCGAACGCCACACCGACTCCTGCCACGGGGATGTTCAAACCCCGTCCTTTTGCGATGCCTGCCGAACCCGAAGCAGCAACTGCACCGGAATTACAAACTCAAGCAGAACCGGGACAAGTCGGGGGAAGCCGCCTCTCGCGCATCGATGTTGCTGCACCCCCACCGATTCAACCCAAACTGGCGATCGGCGCACCGGATGATAAATACGAGCAAGAAGCCGATACCATTGCTCGCAAAGTCGTCCAACAAATTAGTACCCCCACCCCTCCGGATGCGAACGGAGGTGGGGATGCTGTACAGCGTCAAATGTTCTCCACCCCTTCAATTATGAGACTGACAGTGCAACGCCGAGAAGCCATAGAAGGAGGAACCGCATCATCAGACTTGGAAAGTACCATTAGTCAAGCTAGAAGCAGTGGAAAGCCTCTGGGTGAACCGATTCGTCGTCAGATGGAAGGTGCGTTTGGCGCTGACTTCAGTGGCGTCAGAGTTCATACCAATAACACCGCTGATACCCTCAACCGTTCCCTAAGCGCTCGTGCTTTTACTACCGGAAACAATATCTTTTTCAAGCAAGGGGAATATAACCCCAGTAGTTCAAGTGGGAAAGAATTACTCGCTCACGAACTGACTCACACCATTCAACAGGGCAGCAGCCCCACTGTGCAGCGCCAAAGTAATACACCACTCATCTCGGCAGCGCATCAATCCCTACAAACCTCAAGCCTGTTGGTGCAGCGCAAGGGTATGGTCATCAGCGCTAAAACTCGTCTCCACAAGGTTATTGATGGGAAAGATAAAGGGACCGTCGGAGCTAATATTGCTCCGGGTACATTGATTGACATTAGTGATAATGATACCGAGCATATTAAGAATGTAGAAGGGAGAATTGAATGGTATCGCACGGCTCAAGGAGATGGGTATGTTAGAGCCACTAAAATTTTCCAGGGAATTACGGTCGGAACTGCTGAAAATCCTGAAAATGAAGATGACCTGTTAGGAGGATTTAATGATTCAGCCGTCAGTGTCAGCAAGGATAGCCTAGATGACTTCAGTAAAGAAATGGAAAAGAAAGGGAGCAGCACGACGGATGTTGACATCTCTTCTGGTTCTTTAGGAACTGCTGGGGGCCTTCTGGGGATGGCTTTATCCATTAAGGGTTTAGTGGGGAGCCAGAAAGAATTCGGGGATTGGGTTGACATGATTTGGAATGGAATCGTTGTCAATTCCGGTAAAGCAACAGCGGGAATCAGTGGGATAATTTCATCCGCCTCAGAAAGCGAGTCTACTGGGGCAAAAAATGCGAAAGAGGTTAGTGGCTGGAGTGGTAGTTTTGCCAGCGCCTTTGAAACCTTGGGAGGAGCAGTTAAGACGATTAAAAGTGTGATTGACCTGATTAAAATGTGGTCAAGTGACGAGAAGTTTGGCAAGCCCGAGTATGCCAAAGTGGGATCCGAGATTATTTCCGGTGCTTTGTCAACCGCCAAAGGGGTTGTGGACAGCATTAAGAGCTTTATTGAAATTTTTAATGGCCCGGTTGGGGGGTTGGCTGATGCTGTTCCTGGACTTGATATTGCCATCAATGCCGTCAAGATGGTTATGGAAAGCTATTATTTGGCAACATCGGCTTACCACTGGAGTAAGATGCGAACAGCCTCATCGGATCTTACTAAAGATTTAGGAGCCGGAAAGAAAAGCGATTCAACAAAAATCGGGGAGGCAAAAAAAGAATATGCAACCCGGCGGGCTGAAATTACTAACCTGGAAACCCGTAAAAGTGCTAAAGAAGCCAAAAATCAATCTCGCCAGCAAACTCTCGATAAGCTGTCCACGCAAGAAACTGTATTAGGCAAGAAAAAACAGGACTTAGAAACTGAAAAGAACCAGTTTGAAGCGGATAAAGTGGGGTTAGAGAACCGAAATAGCCAGCTAAAATCTGCAAAACCCACTGATCAAGCAGCCATTCAAGCCAATCAGAAGGAGATTCAACGCTTATCTAGCCAAATCAACACGAAACAAAAAGAGATTGAGGCGATTAACGACAAGCTCAATGGCACTCTATTCAGCTCAGGAATCTTAAAAGAAAAAAAAGAGTTGCAACAGAAAGTTAGCATCACTGCTGCGAAGATCAATGACGCTGGAACAAAGATTACGACTAAGCAAGGGGCAATGGCCGCTTACGCAACGCAGACTGGGCTAAGTCAGGAAGATATTGAAGAAATCGATCTAGCCGATGAACTCAAGTCAGGGAACCAAAAGCGGATCATTCGCCAATCGATTCACCTAAGTTCTGATGCCGTTAAGATTGCGGGGAGTATTGCTAACTTAACAGGGGTTGGGGCAACAGCCGGGGTCGCGCTCAAAGCGAGTGCTGCGGGGGTTGACCTGAGTCTGCCCTTCTTCCGGTCCTTAAAACAATATGGTCGGAAGAAAGCCGCAGAAAGCCAAGCTAAGGGAGAGACGGGGACATTTTCTCAATGGCTGTTTAATGCGAATAAATCAGATATAGCCAAGTTGCAGGAACGGAAACGACATACTGCCACTATTTTTAAAATGGTGAATAAACTGAACGATCATGTTCCTCTGCCTGGAGATATACCGGCAGATAAGGCGAGCAAACTGGAGAAATTCCGGCTGTCCAGTGCTAGGGTGGAAATATTTATTCACGCCACTGGATGCGAACCCAAGGCACTCTATCGTCTGAATGGGAAACCCAATGACCAAGCATCCTTGATTCTCAAATCATTGTACAAGCGGGAGTTTTAGATGAACTTAGAAGCAATGTATGCTCGGCATTTAGTTGAGTTAGGATATCTCCAAGAGATTATTCAAGGGTTGGGATATCCGGCTGAGTTGATCGAGCGATCGCCTGAAATTCCCTACCATACTCTTGTGGCTCAACTGGATCATGATTCTGCCAGTCGCATTCGGGAAATGGCTTGTACCTTCTACCCTTTAAATGAGGAAGATACAGAAAATATCCTGTTGTTACAATATTTCCTAGAACTTCCCTTTGAAATTCACCCCCAAGCCTATCCGGAGGTTTATAAACTTCTTTTAGAAGTCAACAACAAAAGTGTCTTGGGTCATTTCAGCATCACAGCGGATAAGCCAAAGATCCATCACCGTTATATTCAAACCTTACCTGCGGCTAACCTCCTGGCAGAAGAAGCCACCGCAGAAGTTGTGACTCTGTTTAATTACACATCATTGATGCTGGGGGATATCATTGAATCAGTGGCAACTCAAAAAAAATCTGCTGGTGAAGCAATCCAGATGATCTAGAGTTTCTAGGTCAGGATTCCGTGAAAAAGACAATTAACCGGGTTTTAATGCTGTGATTAGCGGCAAAGCAGGCAAATATTTTGTGAAGAAACCCGGTTTGTCTCTACACAACTCTACCGATTCCCTAACACAAAAAAGCCAATTTATCAATTGATAAATCAATCCTAATAAAGCTTAACCCTGTGCCGGGTAATCATTTATAACAATACTTTTGACTTGATCCCCTGCAACCTCTCTTCTGAGGAAGCACTTTCTTAACTCTATCGAAAACTAACCGTAACGGTGCGATCGCCTAAGCCACACACTTCACATCGGAAAGGGTCTCAATCCAAACCTTCGCCCCACAGTCTTTCGGCTGATCCGGTCGATACACCACTCGGCAGGGTCCGCTCACTTCTACCTCATAGCCATATTGATTAATGCTGCCGCGTTTAACCCCAATGACCGGCTGATTTTCCCCATGCTTGTAATTTTTTTTTGCTAATCGGAATGGGACTGGGCAGAACAGCCTTAATCAGTGACCCATCGAGGCGGATTAGTTATTTTAATCCAGGCATTGGGAGTATCGATTTTAATCCCTGCTTCCTGGTCAGTACAAGAACTCCAGGAGAATCAATTTCAGGCGATCGCTCCGTTGGTTCCAGAATTTGATGGATATCACCCTCGCATCAGTTGTACCCGCACAATTCCCACAAATCAGACTCCAGCCGGTATGGAGGAAGCGATTCGCAAGTCCGAGGCAACCCACCGTCTCCTGTATTTTGACTATGAGATTCTGAAACAAGAACGGTTTTCTCTAGGACCGCATCCGGCTTATCTGCGCCAGATGCAATGGTCCTATCAAGGAACGGATATTTATTTGGTGAATGTCCAAGGCTTAATTTGGACCCCCAGCAGCGCTTATGCGTTCAAGGCGGAAACCTTGCAGCAATATGAATCTAGGGATGTTCCGAGATTTGAGGCGATCGTCAAATCGACTCGGATAATTCCTGCCTCTTGTCCAGATGTCTGACCCAACCTTAGAGGATGCAAGAAATCTACGGTTGGGCAATCTGCTGGATAGGAAGCCGCTATTGTAATCGTTGATTCAAGAGTGGTAGTTCACGAAACGGCTTGGATATCAATGCCACACTCATCCACAAGATAGCACAGGGCCCGGAATCTCAGCCCCATCAGTTGCTCATAGAAGGGATTGAGCTTACATAGGGGGGGGATGTGGAGAATAACACGGCCCCCGATTTTGATATCTCGGGCGAAGGGACATTGAGCGGGAATCAATTTGTAAAGGAGTCGAGCAACATCTGGATCTCGGATTTCAATCTGATCCAGGCGTTGACGCATGGGTTGGGAGAGAGTAAACAAGAATTTCCTCATAACAGCACCTCTGGGAAAGCGATCGATGTTCAGTTGGGTTATAAACGTTTCCTATATCTCAAGGTACAACACTTAAGAAAAACTTGTGTAAAGAAATTGTAAAGCTTCTCCGCCTATTGTGAAGTTTGTGTGAAGCGTGCGGAAAATCTGCCTGCTGATGCTGGCTTCTTCAACTAGATTGGGATATGCGATCGCCTACGGTAGGCTATGCTAACGCCATACTGCTGAGGCAACGCACGCTGCTCTTCAGCGATCTATATCCCCCAGATGCGTTAGCGAAGCTATCCGTTGGCGAAGCCTTTCCGAAGGAAATAGGAATCGCGCTAAAATATCCGCCAAACCCGACCTATCATAATTTCCACAAGAAATTCGCGATCGCCTGCAACGGGTTAGCGGCAGTAAAATCAGCTTCATCATTGATAAAGACGGGTCAGTTACACTCTTTCCCCTGCCTGTTCCTGTGGAAAAACTATCAGGAATGCTACACCGACCGGGTATGAAAAAACACCCTCGAAGAAATCGATAGGGCTATCTCTGCGGGGGCCAAGGATTGCACTTGATACCAATATCCTCTGATTGAATTAGAGCAATTGCCCGCCAAGCGGGTTGTACAGAAACTGTAAGTTTTGATAGCAAGCTGAAAGCAGAAAAAGGGTTTAGTTGCCTAGAGTAGCGAGTGGGATTGCCCAATTGTTATGGTCCATGCATAAAAGTGGAAAAGACCTAGAGGGGTGTCAAAGGGGCTAAAAGCTAGACTGTATCTGAATTTTAGCCTTGACACCCCCAAGAGTGATGCTTGCAGAGATAGCGATCGCTCTTTCTCTCTCTTACCCATTAATAGTCTCGGGTGCTTTACCTTTACCTTGAAGCCTAGCCAGACGTTGTTCTCGCAGACCAGTTTCTACCATTGCAATTAATTCATCAAGTTGGAGTGTGAGCAAGTCAATTTGTTGGTTAACTTCACGCCACCTAGCAAGACTTCGCGCTCTCGTCTGGGGGTCTGGTATTTGGGCTTGTTGATTCATGGCAGATTCCAATTTTGTTTGGTTTCAGAAATGCTTGCCTCTACAGCACCGATTAATGCTTCAGTTTGCTGAATGGTTTGAGCCAATAAGTTCAGTATAGCATCAGGAGCGATCGGCTGGTATTCAGCTTATTCCCAGCGCCAAGGTATGCAGACGCGAATAAGGTATTCTCAACCTCTCAACGCTACTTTGCATCTGATCTAATTCTGGTAGTGTTGCCTCAGTTTCTCCCAATTGGTCAAATATTGCAAACTCAACAGCTTTGGCTTCATCAATTCAGTTCTACTAACCGTCGCTGTAAGTAAAAGATTAGTAGTTAATGTTTGGTCTGGTAATTTGACCATTATGCCCCAGATGTAGAAAAGACAACATTATATCATACCCAAGAACGCTGTAATTACCTGAAGAAATAGAGATCTCCTCTCTAACTTTATCACTACCTCACCGCCAACTCTGTAAATTGACGCATATAAGGTGACCTGTATCCGAGCACGATATCAGACTTAGGCACTCCGGCTGCAATTAACTCATTAGCTATCCCTACCTCAGTTCCATCTCGTTGAATCCAAATTTTTCTCTCCCTAATCTCTATATGAATAACGCATCCAAACACTCGGTTTTCTCCACGCCATCCCGACATGAAACATCAGATAGCGATCACGCTCAACATCGGAAGCAATTTGAGTCTCTACTTCGCCAGTCATCACTATCGCACTGACCCTGTTTTTCGACAATTGTTTTAATTAATTTCCTATATTTCTCTATCTCCATAGTACAATCTCCTCTCTAATTGGATTAAATACCAGCAATTTCAATTGCATCCTTGTCAAGGACATTTGAGCCAAACGTCAGTGAAAAATTCTTCATAAATATCTTCTGGAACTGCTAAATAAAGAACTCTATCTGGCTGTTGTTCTGCTAAAACTACTTTATAGTTCCAAGCTTGACCGATGGCTTGGTGAAAATCAGTAATTAATGAAAGACCTAAAAAGCTTTTAATTTCTACTGCTATTTTCATGCCCGTATCTTTCTGCTCCACAAGAGGTTATTTCAGCCCCTAAATCAACATACAACCTGTCTTCATCTACTTTAACATAAATAGGATCGTCAAGAATTGTCGATTCCTTTTATGTGACGTAAACGGAGAGGATCAGGCTTTCAAAATTTTTTCACGAGATATCTAAATAAACCTTACCCGAACTCATAGCCCCGATCAACCCAGTAATGCCAGTCTGCGATCGCTTGCTGAGTCTGTGGATCTGCATCGTGGAGCCTCTAGCTGAATCAACGGTACTGCCAGGGTATCGCCTTCCCAGGCAATCTCCACATACATTTCGCGATCGCACTCATCGTCCGATGCCATACCCACTACTTCTACTGTTGTTCCCTCTTTTAAGGGAGAACTGCGCCGCTTACTGATGCAGGTTGCTGTAAATGGAAATTCCATCGTATCCTGTAGGTAGTAGTACCAGCCCATTACCTGCTCTTCAGGCCCATAGGCATCCACTACAATTTCCATCGTAATGCGTTCTTCCCGTTCCTTGTCCTGTTCTACTTTTGCCATAAAAAAACTACTTTCAATACTTGCTCAATTGTACACCAAGATGACCCCTCAAATTGCTGAAACCCTTGAAGAACAAAGATTGTAAAAAATAAAAAATCGACACTTAAACCAGAGAAATATGGATTCTAAATATGATCGCGTCCTCTCCCCCTCTGTGAAAATCCGTGAAATCAGTGGTTCAATTCCCAGAAGTTGGATTCGGCTTATTCATCTCCTCCATAATAATTTCTTGATTAATCAACGCTTGAGAATGAGTGGGATTCAGTTCCAACGCTCTTTGGGTCGCCGCTAAGGCATCACCATATTCTTCTAAAAATCTTAAGGCGATGCCTTTCCCGGCCCAAAAATCAGCATTTTCGGCATTGATTTCGATCGCCCGTTCATAAGTCGTAACTGCCTCCCCATAGCGGCGCAATGCCATCAGTCCGAGGGCGCGATTGTAGAGGGCGGGGGCGGATTCGGGGGCCATTCCTAGGGCGCTGTCGGCGGAGGCGACTGCCTCGGCATAGCGTTCTAAGCGATAGAGGACCGCACTCTGATTCACCCAAATATCGGCCATTGTGGGCCGATCGCCTACATTGGCATCCCCTCTCAAGGCGCGATTGTACGCATCCACGGCTTCGTCATATCGGCCTAATCCGGTGAGAATTCGCCCTTGGTTAAACCAGGCTAAGGATGACCCGGGGGCGACTGCGATCGCCCGTTCCGTGGCGGCTAAGGCTTCTTGTTCTCGGTTCAAATGCCACAGGGGAACGCTGCGATTACTCCAAGCATCGGCTAACTGCGGATTGAGTCCGATCGCCTTATTAGAAGCCGCCAGGGCTTCTTCATAGTTTTCCAGTCCAGTCAACGCATTGGCTAACTGCACCCAGGCATAAGCCGGTCCCAAGTCTCCCCAGTTACCATCTCCCTCCTGTAGTGCCATTTCACAAGCCGCTTTTGCTGGTTCATAGCTGCCTAGTCGGTTCAAGTTGGCGCATTGATGCAGCAAGGTAAAGGAAGATGTGGGATTGATTTTGACCGCCCATTGGAAGGAGAGTTGTGCTTCCGGGTGTCTGCCAAGGATGCCGAGGATGATGCCTTGTTCCGTCCAGGATGCAGCATCATTGGGTTCTAATCCCAAGGCGCGATCGTAGGCATCTAAGGCTTCGTCATAGCGTCTTTGGGATTTGAGCAGTCTAGCTTTGTTCGCCCAGGCAATAGCGGGGTTGAGGGTTCCCCAATTTTGATTGACTTGCAATGCGCGATCGCAAGCAGTCGAGCGCTTCTGCGCCTTGTCCCAGTTCCGAGAGAATGCCGCATCGTCCCGCCAAGGCGATGGAATAATCGGGATTGATTTTAATCGCCCATTCGTAGGAGGTGAGGGCTTCTTCCATTTGGCCGGAACGACTTAAAGCGACTCCGCGATGATACCAAGCGACGGCAGGGGATTGGGTTTCCCAGTTGTTATCCATGCGTAAGGCAGTGTCACAGGAGGCGATTGCTTCTTCATATTGACTGAGTTCGACTGCACCGGAACAGCGTTTGGTGAGTAATAGGGAATTGTTGGGGTCGCGTTCAATGGCTTGGTTGTAGGCGGCGACAGCTTCGGCGTACTGCTTTAAGGCAAATAAAGCATCCCCGCGATCGCTCCAAACGATGGGGTCATTGGTATTCAAGGCGATCGCAGCATCACAGGCGGCCACTGCCTCCTCATATTGCGCTTGTTCCAGCAAGGTGCGACATAACCCCGCCCAATGGGAAAAATCCTCTAACCCTTCCTGTGCCAATAGCCGAGAGTTGCCGCCTCCCACCCCCATCCCCGCCATCATCAATAGAATGGATATCCCGATTTTTACTGAATTGCTTCCGGTTTTTACAAGCTGTTTATTCATAAGATTTTCCTGCTTTTGTCATCATGGGTTTGGATTAGTTTCTTCGGAATTGCAACGATTTTCGATACCATTGGGCATAATCGCATTACATAAATAAGTTTGACTCAAATTCACCCCTTCTAAATTTGCCCCGGTCAAATTTGCACTGCCCAGATTTGCCCCGGTTAAATTCGCTCCACTTAAATTGGCATTTTGCAGGTTTGCCCCAAATAAATGGGCGGTTTCCAGATTTGCTAGACTTAAATCCGCTCCCTGCAAATTGGCATTTGCCAGTCTCGCACCTTTTAAATTAATCCCGCTCAAATTGGCTTCCACCAGATTTGCATCAGTTAAATCTTGGTTTTCTGCCCCATTTTTGATTAAGTCTAAAATAAACAACCATTGACTTTCTATGGCTGTTTCTTCATTAATTAAAATATCCCGCAAATTGGCATTTCCTAAATTTGCACCCAGTAGGTTGACATTGCCTAAATCCGCCTGTTCTAAATTCGCCGCGAATAGATTACTATCTTGCAGATTTGCTCCCTGGAAATTAACAGAACTTAAATCCGCCCGAGTTAAATCAGTTCCTAATAAAATGCTATGACGTAAATCAGCCCGGTGCAGATTTGCTCCGACGAGATTGGCTGAAGTGAAATCCGTATAATGGAGATAAGACTCGGTTAAATTGACTCCCGTCAGATTCGCCCGTTCTAAGTTAGACATAAATAAGGAAGCGCCCTCTAAGTTGGCTCCCTCTAGGTTGATGCCGGTTAAGTTCATCGCTTCGAGGTTTGCGCCGGATAAGTCGCTTCCCGTAAGGGTTTGACCCGCTAAAGGTTGATTAACCACGGTCCAAATAAACTGCCATTTACTATCAAGAATTGTTTCACTATTCAGGATAGTCCCTTTAAGATTTGTTCTAAATAGTTTGGCTTCTTCTAAGTTGGCACTACTGAGATTTGCGCCTTCTAGGTTGGCATTTTCTAAATTAACTTCTTTTAAATTAGCGCCGGATAAGTCAGCATTTTTAAAGTTAGCATTTTTGAGGTTGGCTTTTTCTAAATTAGCCAGAGGGAGAGTGGCGTCTTGTAAATCGGCATTTTCTAAATTAGCTTCTTTTAAATTAGCGAGTTCTAAATTAGCGGAATTTAGATTAGCACCTAAGAGTTCGGCCTTTTCTAAATTTGCTTGATGGAGGTTGGCTCTAAATAAGGTTGCCCCGTTGAATTTGGCTTTTTCTAATTGCGCTTGTTCTAGGATGGCGCTACCGAGGGTGGCATTGCTTAAATCCGCTTCCCTCATTCGCAATCGCGAGAAGTTCGCCCCATCCAATTTCGCGCCTCTAAGATTCACCAATCTCAGGTTAGAGTCGGACATATCCGCCCCTTGAAGTTCCGCCCCCATTAAATTTGCTTCTTGGAGGTTGCAGCGCGTACATTGACCCGTTTCTTCCAATTTAGCGACATCGGAACCCTTGGCGGCGAAGACGGGAGTCGGGAGGGAAATCAAGTAAAACAAGGACCAATGACCAATGACCAATGACCAATAACAAAAGATAGGAATGGGCGGGTGGGATTTTTTCATGTTTATGAGTTTTTCTGGGGGTAATACCAAATCCGGGATGTAGGGGTTTGGTTTCCAAACCCTCTTCAATTAAGAACGACTGAAGTCGTTACTACGAACAGGGAGAGAACTTCCCTGCCACAGAAGCATGACCCCTAACCTATTTAATTAAATTGGGGAGGCAGTTCGGCTGGAGCAAGGGGTTGAGTTTCAAAGAACTGGGGACCGGGTTCTTTGGGGGGTTGCTCTGCTGCATCCGGTGCGACCCTCGGGGGTGGATTCTGGGGCGGCACCATCCACACCACCGGGGAGATTTGCCCCAGGAACGGGGAGTTCTAGGGGGGGTGGGGGGACGGGTTCGCCGCCCGGGGTCGGGGGTGCGGGAATGACTAAGGCTGCATCTGGAGTCCCGGGTGCGGGGGCAGTAGCGGGGGCAGCAGCAGGGTCACCCTCTGAACTGGCGGGTGCCCCGGGAGTAGGCACCATTGCCGGGGCTTGCTCGACTACCGGGGGTGGCGGAACGTCCACGATTTCTGGGGGTGGCGGGGGCGCTAATGTCTCGATAATCACCGATCGCTGTTGTTGGTTGCCCTCTTCATCAGTAACTTGCAAAGTAATCGTTTCACTGCCCGGTTGTTGACTCACCGGATAGGGCATTCTCCCTTCCCGAGGCACTGTTCCCGGGGCGGGTAGCAGTTCAACTTTCATCCCGTTCCCCCCTTCTACCTTCCAGGAAATCATCAGCGAATTTTGTTGGGGATTAGCTTGTCGCACCAACTTCGGGGGTGCGGGTTGTCCATTAAAGGTAAACTCGACAATCCGGCTGGGAATCTTTTGAGCCAGAATTTTAATCGTATTAGTGCGGCGGGTTTCTAATTGTTCCGGTTGTCCTTTTTTGGGGATAACCGTTAAGTGAAAAATATAGTCCCCGGGTTGAATGGCATCGGTTGGAACATTGGCACAAATCAGTTGGCGATTGGCGGGGTTTTCTCCACAAAATCCCCGCAATTCTTCGGGAATTCCATCGGCAAAGTTATAGCGCCTTTCCACACTTTTAACCGTTCCATCAGGACCCAAACCGAGTAATCTAATCTCTTGAATCTGATCCGGATTAGTCAAGGTCCAATTTAATAGAATCCGATTACCCTGGGTGGAGAGTGGGGTAGCCGGAGGGTTAGCTGCTGTAGGGTTAGCAGGAGTACCCGGGAGCAACAGGCGCTCTTGGTAGACAGGTTGAGTGGAGGAAAATTCCTCAATTTTGGGTTCAGGAACGGGTAAAATCCGAATGGGATTAGTTCGGATAGTTTGGGTTTCGGCCTTGGGATTAATCGGAATGGCGCTGAGTTCAAATACATAATCTCCCGCCTCCCTGGCGTCCGTCCAAACATTGCGGCAAATCAGTTGTACCGCTTGGGTACAAAACCGTTCCAGGGAATTGGGCAATCCCGGAGTAAACTCATAAATAAACGGTCCACTCCTGACCCGTCCATCGGGAGAAAAACCGACTATGGTGATGGTTTTGAGGTGATTGGGGTTGGAAATCGTCCAGTTAAGGCGAATCGCTTCATTATTCAGTTCTTGATAAGAATTGCTTTCTGGGGAAAATTGCAAGACTTGTGCGCGCACTGGGGGACGAGTTAACAGCCACCAAATCAGAAAAATCAGGGCGGCAACACTGGCCGACATCAGGATGACGATGGGTAAGAATTGCCACCAGGGACGGGGTTCCCAGAATAAAGAAGCTTGAAAGCGATCGTTAATTAAGGGATATTGTTGGAGGTCTTCGAGTTCAATGCTGAAATTAATCATCCGCCCGAAGAAAGGCCGCCATCCCTTGGTGGGTTTGACCGAAACCCCGATGGTAACCGAGGTTCCGGGTAAGAGTCGCACTACGGGAGGGGTAATTGTATAAGTACAGATGTCCTCTTCATCGGTACTTTTGGCATGGATAGCAATTTCGCGGATGACATTGCCTTGGTTGGATAATTTCACTTCAAACAGTCCGGCCTCGCGCTTAATTTTGGCGACGAGGGAGAGTAGTTCGACGGTGACCAGATGTAGGGGCGCAATCTGGAGGTAAACGACATCTAACAGGGCGAGGTCCGGATAGTTGGCGGAGTAAACCCGGAGGGTGGGGGCATACACTCCGGCCCAAGTATCGGGAGGAGGGCTGATAAACAGCAGGATTTGACCGATATCCCCGGGATTGAGTTCGAGCCCATCGGAGGCGATCGCCATGCCTGCTTGTTGGAATCCTTCGGGATAGATGATGGTAAACCACCGGGATTCCAGGTCCGGACAAGTGAGAAAAAAGCGGTCTACCCGGTCCGAACGGTTATGAACCGTGACCTGGAGTTCCAGGGGTTGTCCCGGTTGCAGGAGGGCGGGGGAGACCGAACTGGTGGGGGGTTGGAGGGTAAAAGTAGGGTCGCTGACGGTCCGCGCTTCCTGAACAAAGGGCATGACTTGCAGTCGCACCTTCTGGTCAATGGGAGTTTCTTCGGGGTAATGTTGAGGCGCATCAATGACTAGGGTATAGTCGTAGGTGCCGGGGATGGCATCCACGGGAATCTGCACCTGAAACACGACTTCACTGGCTTGTCCCGGACTTAAGGCGAGTCGTTCCCGAGGACAAACAAACCACTGATGAACAGGTTGGGAGGTTTCCGCGATGAACACATCAATGATGGCACTGACGGACCCTTGATTGGTGATGGTTGCGGTGAGTTCTAATACCTCCCCTGCCGTGACTAAGGCCACCCCAGCGGGATTGAGGATAATCCCAATCGGACGAATCAAGGGGCGATCGCCGATATTCTCTTCAAATCCATTGACTATCTGCCCCGATTTGGGACTATAACCCTGCATTACCATTCGTTTTGCTCCTTAAATCACAAACCACCAACCACCAACGACAAATGACCCACCCCCAATGAAAAAGGACAAATGACCAATCCCCCCTTAAGGCAAATCACACCCCAAGTTCAGTAATCGGGGGTGAGATTCGACCCGGACCTCTTGGTGATCATCGCTACCGGCAGCGATCAGCAGATGGTCACCGACTTCTTTAATATCGACACTATTAAAGTTTTTATTTTTGGCCTGAATAATCTGCTCTCCCTGGGGCCGGCACGAGTGCCATCGGTGTTGAGCGTCCATAACATCACCCTGCCGTCATCGCCGCCACTGACCAAATAACAGCCATCTTCGCTCAAGGCGACCGATCGCACAGGTTGGCCGTTGTGACCGTCATTCCATTGTTCGATTCTTTGGCAATCTGTACCCCCGTTCAAACAAGGCTGCATATTCCATAAGGTAATATATCCTTGAGTATCGGCAGTGGTGAGTAGGTTGGGTTGGAACTCGGCAGTATCCAGACTGTTAATATAAGCATCCTTTCCCCCTTCCCGGTACGGCACAACGGTTTCAGTCTGGGTTTGCCAATTCCACAGCACAAACTGATTCAACTGACCCGCCACAGCTAAGGTGCGATCGTCATTGCCCACAAATTTCAGGGCATAAACCGCAAAGTTAAATTGTTTGAGATTCGGCGTCCTTGCGCCCAAGGTTGAATCAAGCCGTTCCAAGCCTCTCAAGTCCCATTGTAAGACCGACCCACTCCCATGACCACTAAATAAGAAGCGAGAATCTTGGGTAAATTCTAAGGCAAACACCCGGTCATCTTTCTGATAGACAAAAGACCACCAAGGGTCCGGTCGATTCTCGGTCAACTTCCAAAAGTGAATTTCCCCATTTTCTAACCCAGTTGCCACCCAATTATTGTTGACCGGGCGAAACTGAGCAACCCGCACTGCTTTTTCAGCAACTGCATCGGTACATCCCGGGGATTGGCAATTGCCTTGGTTTTGAAAGGGACGAGTCAGCCATTGCCAGAGTCGGTTTCCTTTGTTGGGGAATTTCCGCAATTCTGGGTTGACAATGGGATTAAAAAATCCATTGATGTTCCATTCGATGAGGGTTTGGTCATTGGAACCGCTAATCAGTCTTTCCCCCACCCCATTAAATTTCACGGTGTTGACGGGTTCATTATGTCCAAAAAAGGGACTTCTGGCATTCATCCAAGATAACCACCAGAGGAGATAGAGGAGGAAGAGTCCACCTAAGAGTTGTACAGCGAGGGGGAGAACGGGTTTAACGACTAATTCTAGGGTGTGACGGTCATTGCGGACATCCACTCGGCGATCGGACCAAATCCCGGTCAAGTCTAGGAGGAGTTTACGGGGTCTGCCAAACCAGGGCCGCTTTTTGCTGGCGCTTAACAGGAATTCGACTGTTTCTTCTGGGGCGATCGCACTGGTTTCCGGGACTAGGGTCAAGTCACATTCTGGGGAATTTTCTCCAGCCAGTTCCACGGTTGCTTCCTGGGGTAAATTACTGGCATTTTTGGCTTCCAGGTTGTAAGTGACGGGGTGAGACTCCCAAAATTTCCACCGGAGTTTACGGGGAATGGTCCGCTGCTTGGGCGTAGCGGTAAACTCGACAAACCCCATTGGCATCACCTCTAGGGTCCCGGAAACCCGAGAGGCAGGGCCATTATTATGGGTGGCTTCAAGGGTGAAGGGGTAGGCTTGACTCGGGGCGGTGGCACCAAAGGGGGCTTGATAGGTAAAGGTGGTTTCCACAGATTTACCCGGAGGCACCTGTAACCGGCGTTCCGTGGATAGAGGCAACCATCTGGGGTCGATCGCCACTTCCGTGAGTAAGGTATTGCTCAGGAGTTGCCCGGGGTTGTAAACCCGCACCGGCACTTCGATGCGACTCCCGGGATTGATTTGAAATTGTTTGACCGGGAGTTCCAGTTGCAGGGCAATTAATCCCGTCCCCCGTTCCACCAGCAACCGCAGAATTTCCCGGGTTTCATCCGGGAGTTCCATCGAGAAGACACGCACCCGCACATTCATCATGCCCACAAATCCCGGGACTGGCGTATCGAGAATAGAGACATGAAACTGGGTGGCGGCACCGGGGGGTTTTTTGCTGCTGGCGGTGGGGGAAATGCTATACCAGTCGCCATTACGATTAGCGGCAGCACCAGCGGCGGCGAGTTCGACTTGAAAGCTGGCAAAGCGATCGCTGCCATTGACCACGGTGACTTCAAACGATGCTGGGACTCCTCCCGGTTGGAAATGGAGTTCTTTCGTTGAGACAATTGTATTAATTATTGTAGTTGCCATGCTATGCTTTTGTCTCTAAATTATTTCAATTACAAGCCAAATAACGTCGCCATTCGGTTGCGGATCCAGCCCAAAGCATTTTGATTGAACCCATCTTCATCATCCAATAGGCCCATTTTCTGAAGCAGTTCTTTTCTCGATTCTAATTCGGCTTTGTGTTCATGCAAAGCTTGGGCAATTTGTTCAGCTAAATCTTTATAATTCCTTAAGAGTTTTTGTAACCCTTCGCGATCGAGAACAAATAAAACCGTATCTTCTCGGGTCCTTACCGTGGCTGTTCGGGGAATTCCTAGCAGTAAGGAAAGTTCACCAAAAAAAGTACCCACGCCTAAATTGGTGAGAAATTTATCAATTTTTTCCACAAAAATTTCCACCGACCCTTCCAGAATAATGTAAAACGCATCTCCCGGTTCATCTTCCCGACAAACATATTCCCCGGGATACAGAATTTTTCGATATCCCATTTCAATAAGCCGCTGAATTTCGGCATTGCTGAAACTTTGAAAATAAGAGACTTTTTTTAACAATTCAGCAATATCTATTTTTTTAAATTCTTCAGCTTTACTGCGAGTACGCTTAGACTTGATCAGTAACTGTTGAAAGTAACTGCTGTCGCTCATTTGAGTTAAGAGCATGGCTTTTTTGGCTTTATCTGTCTCGGTTTGAAGCGAACTTAACTGGTCTTTAAACCCTTGCTCACGAGCAGAGATTTTGTTTGCCATATCTTGGAAAATCCGCGCCAACTGTCCCACTTCATCGGAACGGTTGGTAACTTCGGTCAAACTGTTGGGGTCAAAACTGCCGAGTTCGATATCTTGAGCGGTGGCACTGAGCCGCAAGATGGGTTGAATTAACCACTTGGCGATCGCAATTCCCAGCAGAGTCGCCGCGACCAATGCAGCTAATGACAGGACAACCGTATGGCGAGTATTTTTATAGATATATCCCATAAAATCTGATTCCGGAACGATCGCCACGATCAGCCAGTCCAAACCGCGACCATCCTGGATCGGATTCACCGCCACCAGTTGCATTTTGCCATCCAGGGAAAATTTAAAATTCTCAGAAGTCTGAATACTATCGAGATTGTTATACCGTGCTAATAATTCCCGTGCTGTGCCTTGAATGGTCGGATTGATACTTTCAACTGCTAACAGTCGGTTCGGATTTTCAGGAGAGTCGGTTTGTCCGGCTTCCCCCTCGACTAACAGATTCTCCACCACCGAACTGGCCACAATCGTTCCTGAGCGTTCTACAATAAAAGCAGCTCCGGCTGGAGAAATTTCTAAACTGTTTAAGAAGTCGCTCAATTGACCCAAGGAAATATTAATTGCGAAGACCCCTTTCAGAGTCCCACCGGCCTGATAAACCGGCGCAACCGCTGTAATGCCTAGGACATCTTGGGACTGAAACTTATAGATAGGACTCCAGGTGGTTTTACCGAGGGCTTTAGCATTCTGATACCAGGGTCGCGTGCGCGGATCGTACTCCCCAACGCTGATTTCGCCGACTCGATTTCCCTGACTATCGAGTTCATAAGTTCGGCGGGAAGAACCCGACTCCTGCTGACGAATCCGTAGCACTCTTTTGCCATCATCTATGACGTTAATTCCAATAAACTCTCCGGCTTCATTTCCGTAATAAGAATAGATAATGGAATCATCCCACAGCATTTGATGCCAAAAGTAGCGCTCTAATTGTCCAAAGTCTTCTACAGTTAAGTTGCCACTGCGAATGGCAGCCAAGGTTAATTCATGAAAAACCTGGGGTTGTTTCATATAGGTAGCGACTTCGGACTCAATGCGATCGCTGATTTCTTCACTTAATTTGCGAACCAGCATTTCAACGGACTGCTGTCCACTGCGAAAGGACAGCCATCCGGTCACGCCGACGGCGACAAAAATTGGAAAAACGATTAGTGCAGGTAGAACTTTGCGGATTGAAACCATCTCTTTTCCCCATGATGTAGCTTAAACTTACCCTGGCATCCGGCAGGGGACGGGAACGCGAATATCAAATGGAATCAGGAACTTGGGTCTGTTGAAATTCTTTGGCTTTTTGTAATTGGGTAAGTTTCCGACGGGTGCGGGCATAATTTAAAATATTAATGCCCATTTCCTGTGCCGTCCGAATCGTTTCTCTCCCTAAAGATAGCTTTTCATCTAATCCCCAAGCAGCGGATAAATTACCGATAAAAATGATAATCCCTCCCCCGATTAAGATTTTTAAGGCTTGTCCATTCACAGTGGGTAAGGCTGAAAATAGAAAAGGTTGAGTTCTCAGGGGGTGATTCCGGCTGAGGGTATCTAAGTCCTCTAAAGGAATTCCTAAGTCTCGGGCAAATTTTTTGAAGGTAGAAGATAGGGTATTAATTTCTTCGCTCAAGGCGCTTTTAACCGAAATTAATTCTTCTTCTAGGGATTTATGAATTTCCAGGTGATTCGCCAGTTGTTCATTCCGAGAAGCGGAAGCGGTTTTGCCGGGGGTTTCTGTGGGTTCATTGGGAAGATTTAAACTCATCTCCAACCGGGCGATCGCCTCTTTTAATTGATGGTGTAATCCAATCAATTCCTCGACTTTGGTTCCCTTAATGGATGCCTCCACCAACAGTACCCCCCCCATTTCTATATACTGCCGTAAAATATCAAATTCACCGGGACTGAGGGCGAGAGCGGGTTGGGTTTTAAAATACAGGACATCGTAGGTCACTAAGTTGTTAATCTCCGAGGCAGAATTTAACGTAAACTGCCCAATTTCATTAAATCCTTGCCAAACGGGATAAAGACCGGCGATCGCCTGACTCAGATAGGCCAAATTCGCATAAATCTGACCATCTTCCGGCGTATTTTTAACCACCTGTGCCAACCGGACCACCGCCTGGGTTCGCGCACTCGTTTGGGGTCGATACCGCAAGTCTAAATTATTCACCCCAGGAAACCAAGCATCTAAAGCGGTAGAAAGTTCCACCTCCCCCGGTTGCAGCAAAATGCGACAAAGTTCGACCTCCCACTCTGCCGGAGGGCTATTTTTCTCATCAATTCTAAAAGATTCGGTGACAATATCTCCAGTCCCATTTTCCTCCCGCACCAACCCATCGGGGTCTACATAACTCACCACCAAATAAACCATCAAAGGTTTTCCCATCAGCGCCGCAGAAGTAATCCGAAAATCAATCGGTTCCGGAATCACAATCAAATTCCCAAACAAATCAATCGCAATTCCTGGCTGAACTTGCACCCATCGCTTATCCCGATATTGGGAAGGAATATCATCCGGGGGGTCAATTAACCGCACCCCCATATCACTGACAATTCCCGGTTGATTCAAGGATTGAAAATGAGCATTTTGGCGATGGCGGTGGTAGTCATGAGCCAAGCGCCACCGTTCGGCATCAATTAACAGTCCATCAGTGACTTGCAGCCGATTTAAAGGTTTGATATTAGGAGGGAGCCAAGGTAGTGTCATGTTAGGAATTTACCCAATAGGGGGAGTAATAGGGATAAACCAATCTTTAATTAAAATCACTTTATTCAATGCGTTGAATCGTATTAACGGGATTGATATAAAGGTCGTAAGTACAAAATGCTGGTTTTTCTTGTTCGATAATTTTTCTAACTAATCTTTCATCAATTTGGTTGGGATACTCCGGTCGCAGTTTGACAATAAAATGATAAGGTTGTCCACCTCCGATGCTGGTATCTTCTCCTAAGCGGCTTTTTCCGAGCACTAATCCCTGGGTGAAAACTTCCTGAATGCTGATATGTTTTTCATCTTCTGGAAGATGGTCATCCAGGGGCAAATTGGTATAAAGATATAGATAAAAACGCAATCCTCGACGAGTGCCGCGCCAACGATAGAGTTCGATCGCATAGCGGATCAGATAGCGTTGCTGTGCCAGACTCAGATGGGGGTCGATTTCCCAACCCACCCAGTACGCCAAAAAGGGTAAGAGACTTTCTGGAGCCATCAAGGGGTCAAGATAGGCCCATAAGGCATCCATCGCCTGAACTGTGGGTTCAAAACTCTGCTCAAAAATCGAGAGCAATCGACCGATAAAGTCTACTTCCTGGTAGAGTTCCGGTAAAAATTCCAGGTAGAGACTCCGGGGACGGAGGTAGAGGTTGAAGGCAGCGGAATCCCGATGTTCTCCGGTGCGATTTTCCTCGGTGCAAGCGACGCTCAAGCGGCCCTGAAAATCCAAAAGCGCCGGATTGGCACTGATAATCTCTGGGCTCTCGAAGAAATTTGGGGGAACGTTGAAATAGAGGACCGCTTCCATCTTGCCTCCCGGAGGCAGTTCGTGCCCTTCGGTTCCCAGTTGGCACCACTGCGGGGGAAAATTGCCCGTCACCGCTGCATTGACGGCAAGGGTGCGATCGCCGATGTTTTCCAGTTTGACTAGGATTTCGCTGGGTTCTCCTGGATGCAATACGAGGTCACAACGATTTCGGGGGGGTGGCAAAGCATTTCTGGCGTTGATGGTGGACGATCGCACCCCTTCGGCAATCTCCAAGGCTTCATGCCACCGTCCCACCGGCTCAGTCGGTGCTTCTGGCACTTGCATGGGCACCAATTGCAGTTTTAATGGGAGGAGGTCACGGGCTTGAGTCATGATGGTTGAACCACGGATTGCACGGATTTTCACTCTCGGTTAGATGACGCTGATGGTGTGACCCGATCGCAGGGTATCATTGCGCCAGGAACAGACTAAACCCAAGGGACCGGGGTTGATTACCGGGTCTCGGGGGAGACTTCGCACCCAAACCCCGTTGCGGCGTCGCAGTTCAAAGAGTTGGACGGAACCGAGGTAGAGGACGCCGGGAATGTTTTGCAGGATGGTGACGATATCGGAGGGATAGACAGGCCGTCCAAAGGGCCATCCCGTCCCATCAGGTCCCCCGGTGAGGGGATTCAGGAAGCGATACAGCACCACTTGCATGGAGAAGATGATTTGTTGTTGGGCGCTAGGGTTTTTATATTCGGGTTTGAGGGCAACTTCTGTTTGCACGGATACTCCCATGTAGTCGGGTTGGTTACAGAGGACCTGTACTCCTAGCAAACGGCGATCGTCCAGGTAGGTGAGAACTCGATTGACCAGGGTCGGGGAAACGGTGAACAGGTCCGGGTCGATGCCTTCGCCGCGTTCGATGCTCAGGGTATCGGGTTTGGGGACGAGCAGCATCCGGACAGTTCCGGCTTCAGATTTTTGGGTGGGGGGTAAGCAGAGGGTCCGGGCAACTGCACCGCCTCCCGCTTCTAGGGTGAGGGTTTCAAAGTCTTCGATAGTCACGGCCCGATCGCGGGTGCGGAGCATTCGCGGGGCGCGGATCACCGCTTCATCCAGGGATTCGCTATCGGCCCCCCCACGTCCTGGCAGATGGTTAATCACCGCTGCGACATAAGGCACGGCTGATTTGACAATTTGAATGGTTCCGGCTTGGACATTCCCTCGCAGTCCGCCTCCGGTCCGGTAACTGACGATTTGAATCGTAGCGCCTCGCGGAGGGACTGCTCCATATTGTCGTTCCATCGACTCGATTCCGGTGGCGGACATCGGTTGAAAGGCATTGCGATCGCCCTGGCGGCCATTGGCTAAAGTCAAGGCCCCCTGACCCCCCCGGATACCTTGTTCCGACGCCCGCCAAGCCATTTTCTCCCGCAGTTGCGTCGGTTCGCGGATCAGGGGTCCGAATTGAACTTTTCCCGTGAGGGAATCCAGGGTATAGTGCAGGTCTTCCGGCCCCGAGGTGGAAAAATCATTGACTTCTTGCCAGATTTGGGGTAATCCCCCCAAAGGGGTGACCAGGATATATTCGTCTTCCCGTCGGGGTAGGACCGGCACTCCCTGTAACTGAAAGGTTTGTCCGGGATTGCCGTCGCTGTCCCCGAGGATTTCATTGCGAATCAGGGTGCTTTGAGAAGCGGTGACACTACCGCCAATGGACCGGGCGCTCAATCCGACGATACGGGGCGATCGCGTATATCCGGCTTGATAAGCCCCCGGTCGAGTATAAACGCAGCGGATCCATCGACCTTGGTAGGTAAAAAAGTGGGTCACCGGCCAAGTTTTCGGGGTATGCAGGACCACATCGGCCCCAGAGAGAGGGTCGCCCCCTTGGCGGACGATTTCGCTAAAGCTGAATCCTTGGGTTTGATCATCGGATTCATGGAGGAGGATGGGTTGCCACTTTTCCCCATTCCACCCTTCCCAGCGTCGCGGAGGCATCTCGGGGTTAATCCCAGTGGAGGTCGCTGCTTCCCCTTTCAAGGTGAGGGCGATGACATTGCCTTCGATGAGGGATTCGGAATCGAAGACGAGGTAAAAGCAATTGCCCGGTTCCGGGGTATCGTCAAAAAACGGCAACTCTAACCCTTGCCATTCCCCGGTGCGTTCCATGCGCCAAGACCCGATGAAGCGATCGCGCAAAATCTGGGGTTCCTGTTCTGCGGAGGGGGCGGTTAACAAATGTCGGATCCGAGGTTTACCCACTGCCACCGGCGCATCCGTACTAAAGACGATCGCCTCTTCCTCTTCCGTCCGTACCGTCGCCACCTCCGTCCCTGCCGGAATCGTGTAATTTTCCGGTAAGGTGGCACTCATATAAAAGGTGACTTCTGTTTTAGCCGGAGTCGGTGGACGTAAGCGCACCCCCAACAACTCTAAAAAGGTTACATAATTGCGACGCGGCACCTGATTAAATCGGGCCAACATTTGGTCCGTCATCCAGGCAAACAGTTCCACCAGGGTTACCCCAGGGTCACTGGGATTATAGTTCGTCCATTCCGGACAGTAGCGCGGAATCCGCAGCAGGCACTCATCCACCAAGTCCTGAAACTTGCGATCGTCTAAATCTGATTTAGGTAAATTCGGTAAAAAATTAAAGTCCATTGTTTGTCATTTGTTGTTTGTCATTTGTTGTTTGTCATTTGTCATGGGTCGGTGATTATTCAGAAATCCAAATGACCAATGACCAGTGACCAATGACCAATGACCAGTGACCAATGACCAATGACCCCTTTAAGATGACGGCATTAAATAAAACGGATAGACCATGCTACGAGTCTCGTAACTGTCTCTGAGACTATATTCAATCCGAACCTCAACCCGACCTCGAACCGGATCGGGTTCGGTGTAAATTCCCTCAATGATAATCCTCGGTTCCCACAATTCCAGAGCTTCTTCAATGTACACGCGGATGAGTAAGAGGGTTTGAGTATTCATCGGCGCAAACACCAACTCCGACAGGCGCGACCCAAAATTAGGGCGGTAAACGCGCTCTCCCAATTTGGTATTGAGGATAATCCGAATAGATTCCTCCACATTGCGGACATCGGAACTCAGTTGCATTTTGCCCTGGACATTGATCCGTAACGGGAATGAGCATCCCGTTCCGATGTAATCCCGGGGCGGTTGGGGGTTGTAATCGTTTGCCATGAAACAGTTAGCCCACAGACTTTAGTCGCTAGTTTACTAAAGTCTACAGACTGAGGAATATTCGCCAAAAGTCGAGTCTAAAGGAATTGTAGCCACTCGGTCACCCCCGATCCTTTCAGGGGTGTTCCTGGTTACGGAGGTCCAACCAACACCGTCACCCCGGTGCCAATCACGGGTAACGCCAAGGGAACGGGCACCGGTGCCGGGACACTCATCCCGACTGCCATTGTCATGGTATGCGCTACGGGACGTCCCATCGCCAATACCGTCACCGAAGCAGGCATCACCAAGGTCCCCGCTGCCATCGGGCTCCGGCAACCGCATCCCCCATACAAGCGATCGGTCGTCCCATGACTAAAACCGTGGGGGCTCCGGGTCCTACAATGGGACTCCCACCGGCTACATCTCCTAATACTGCTACAGGAAACATGATTTTCCTCTAATTATGGGCTGGACATTATAGCCCCCATTTTTAACGGGTTCACCGGAGACTGACCATTAGCCATAAGTCGCATTCTCCGACATTTCAACAGTTGAGGCGAATCAGGGGTGCTAAAATCCCGGCACTAGCACCGGCAGTCACTTGGAATGCGGCACCGGAGGTAATACTCGCCGCACCCCCACTGGTCAAACTTACCGAACCCCCGGCAGTGCCACTTAAGGTCCCGGCAGCTTGCAGACCCAAGGAACCCCCCGCTTGAGCGGTCAGAGAGGCCCCTGCTTTAATCCCGACTTGCGCTGCCGACTGCACATTGACTTGAGTTGCGCCGCTAATATCAACTTTGACCGGGGATTTAATCTCGACTCCTGTTTTTCCCAATACTTCCACTTTCAGGCCATCAATTTTAATCCCCGCATTGGAGATTTCAATACTATTCGCGCCAACTTTCAGGAGGATTTTAGTGGTGCCGGTGACTAAAATTTCTCCGGCATCGACTTTAAGGGCGCGGGTTTTTCCGGAACTCCCGGTTTTCACGTTCATGTCCCCAACGGAGGTGACATCTATCTTTTTACTGCCATTATCATCCATTAAAACGGTATGACCGCCGGTGGTTTTTGTTTCTATTTTCTTCAGTTTATCATCTAATAAGAAATAATGAGACCCACTGGTTTTCATTTCTATCTTTTGGTCTGTATCGTTCAGATGTAATTTATGTTTTTCTCCGTCAACGGTTTCAATATAAATCCCTTTTTTACTGCTGCCTTTATCTTCTTCGACAAATTGCAATTTATGACCGAGACGAGTTTTAATCGTGCGGAGACGTACTTTTCCACTGGCGACGGATTCGGCGACTTTTTCCGGGGGTTTATCTTTGCCATTCCATAGGCCCCCGATGATATAAGGTCGATGAATATCTCCATGTTCAAAGGCGACTAGCACTTCATCGTTAATTTCGGGCAAGCAGTCAAATCCGCGATCGGGTCCGGCCCCGATCGCCACCACTCGCGCCCAATTACTTTCATGTTCTTCTGTGAGGGTGGGAAATTTTACCCGCACTCGTCCTAACCCGTCCGGGTCGTTATTATTAGATACCACTCCCACCATCATGGTTTGTCCCGGTTCTAGTCGAGTTTCTGGTGCGACGGTGGTGGAAATATCATCCGCCCGCAATCCTCGGACACTAAATTCCGTGGTATAAATGCCATCTTGATACAGGTGGCGAGCTTCGGTAATGTAGTATTTGCCGCTATATTTTCCCATGTCGGCAAATTGGACCAGTTTGCCTGTGCGGATGTCGGGATTACCTTCGGCGACGGCATCAGCTTGAACAAATTCTCCGCCTAATTCATTGCACAAAGATTGGGCGATCGTATCGGCTTCTTTATTACTAAAAACAGGTTTATCAACCACTATCATCGTGGCTTGGGAGGGTTGACCATTGAAGGCAGAACTGGTTTTTTCCCCCTCTTGATATTGAGTTTTAGTCAGAACTTGGGCAGAATTTGCCTTGGAAACAATCGCTTTTTTTTGTTTATAATCCCACCCGCGTACTTCCACTGCACTCACTTGTTCGCTACTGGAAACGCGCACTCTAAAACTATGGATATCCTGCAACCATTTCAACTCTAAGGTACTGCCTGATTTGGGCTTTCTAAAATTAAGTTTCCCATTTTGAACAAACAGTTCAAATCCATTACGGCTGGCTCGTTCCCGCAGAAATTCCATGTTGGTTTGGTTCTCTTGAAACACATAATCATGGGGAGAACCACTAGAATCAATACTCCCACTGGAGATTCCCACTTCTCCAATCACTTTCTTGAGAATATCCGTATCGCTCATATTTTGAAAAGACCGATTATATCTCCCCCGATGCAGCCGATGACCCACGTCATACCCGCGAATCAGCATGGTAGCTTCCGAGGTTTCGGTAAAGCTACATTCAATGGAGGTAATCTCTCCTTTAAACAGGCTGGCAGTGGTTTTACCTTGGGAAAATTCCTGGGCTTCAGTGGTACTGGAACTAAACCCAATTTCGATGGATTTACCAATAGCAAATAATTTTTCATGCCCCCAGGGGTCTCCGGTCCCGGGGAAGTAGTCATTATTAATCATCAGGGTAAACATTCCCGGCTGATGAAGGCTTTCTTCTACGGAGATTTCTATAATATCTGCCCTTAATTGTTCAGACGCCTCGGTTCCATCTATTTTTACGCTAGGTTGAGCTAAGTAAGAGATTGCTGTCATGGTTCTTAATGTAGTTTTGGTATAAATTTCTGATGATAATGAATCAATGAAAAGCGCTATTCAGTTCTAATCAACCCATCCTCCCCATCCTGACGATGGTAGGTTTTTTACGAGCTAATTTTTTCAAGTTTTGGTTGTTCATAGCCCTCCCCTTGGCAAGGGGAGGGTTGGGTGGGGTCCTCTTCTCCTTGGATGATAAGAAAGAGGTTTAATCCTTTACTTAATCAGGGTTCCATTGCAAATCCGGCTATCAAAAGTTGTGTTTTTGCGAACTGGGTGGACCCCACCCTAACCCTCCCCTTGCCAAGGGGAGGGGACCGGAAATAAAAACCTACTCTTGTAAGTCTCCCCCATCTCCCCCATCCTCCCCATCCTCCCCTACTTCCCATCAGGGTTCCATTGCAAATCCGGCTATCAAAAGTGGTGTTTTTGCGAACTGGGTGGACCCCACCCTAACCCTCCCCTTGCCAAGGGGAGGGGACCGGAAATAAAAACCTACTCTTGTAAGTCTCCCCCATCTCCCCCATCCTCCCCATCTC
Organism: uncultured cyanobacterium; assembly: GCA_963821735.1. Lineage (GTDB taxonomy): Bacteria > Cyanobacteriota > Cyanobacteriia > Cyanobacteriales > Laspinemataceae > Laspinema. Next base: position 618,741 of record CAWGFK010000012.1, on the reverse strand, counting down.
CCCCATCTCCCCTATTTCCCAGTAGCTTTATCCACTTCAGTCAGGGTCAAATCCACTCGCGCTTGTACGGGAGTGCCATCGGGTAAAAAGCGGGTTAATCGATAGCTGAGTCGGGTGACGAAACAGCGCATATATTGTTGTTGTCCCCAGGCAAAAATATAGGTGGGAGGACGTTTTTTGGCGGCAGTTCCTTTGGTGGCAAAACTGACCGCTTGTTTGAGCAGATTGATAGAGGGGAGGATGCTGGTGCCGGTTTCGTAGGTATCAAAGATGATGTTACTAATGGTCAGGGTGCAGGGTTCGGGATGGGCAAAGCTGACTTTGGATAATCCGGAACTGGTCCGCGCACCTCGACTGGGATTGACGCTAATAGAGTGGTCGAATACCAGTTCGGTGGGATTGAACATGAATTCGATGGTGTCGCTTTCTTGGGAAATTAGTTTTGCTTTTTCAAGTTTCCCGGAGGCAACGTTGTTACCAGGCATGGCGGTTTTTCCTTATTATGAATTATGAATATGGCATTAATACTACATTTACCAGGGCGATCGCCGAGAATACCGACCCCCATTCCGTTCGCGATCAATGGTTAGGCGCTGTTTAATCAAATCGTAAACTTTTCGGGCTAAAATCTCTAAGTTTTCCGGTTCTGGGTGGGTCCATATCCCGGGGCGGTGATGGTGACTTCTCGACTTCTGGGATCGGAATAGTCGGGGGGATTTTGGGCAGGGACGGGGGACCGATCGCCTTTGGGTTCTGGAGGGGTCTCTCGTTGTACTCCCCAAGGGGTTAACACAAATTCCCCATCGGTATCGAGTTGGGCGGTTTGGGTGAGTAAGTCTTCCAAATTCGTCCAAGCAGTTGGCATGGAGTCAGTTGTAGCAGCGATTCCCAGATCCAGGGGAGGACTATTGAAGGGGGTTAACGCCGACAGTTCCGAAACATTCGCGGGAATCTCTTCTACCGAGAGGGTGAGGGGGAGTTGAGGGGAGGGATTGGAGGGCGGGGTACGTTGGGTTTGCCGATCGCCGATGGAATGCCACTGTCCCAAGGGTTGTCCTGCTTTGGTGGCGATCGCAATTTCGGTCAGTTCCAGACTCTCTCCTGGGCGTTCCTCCTGAAATTGCTTCGGTTCCTCAACGGTTTCCTCGTGACTGGGTGCGATCGCCAGTTCTAACTGAAAACTCGTTAAAGATTCCCGGGCAATCGGGATTAAAAATTGAGGTTCAAACGGTTTTTGTCCCAGGGGTTGATGGGGCAAAAAAGGCTTGTTAATTCCCAGGGGTTTCAACCCAGCAAAGCGACTGCGATCGCCCGGTTCCTCCCGATAATTCTCCACAGCTTCTACCATCATTTACCCCCTAAATAAAGAACCCACCCGCACCCCTGCCATTCGGGTGACTTTTACCACCGCCACCGAGGGAATTGCCACCGCCACCAGGGTTCGTATCCACGGAAACATTTAACCCTTCATAAGCCAAAGATAACTCTTCAATGGCTACCGTTGCTGCATCCGCCCTTAATGCCGGTGCTCTCCAGGCAACGGGAACCGCCCCGACTAGGGTCCAACATTGAATCGTTTCTCCGGCGGTATTAAATAGTAAAATATTAATATTCCGACGCTGGGGACTCCCGGCATTATCCGGACTGATTTTGGTTAGCATTCGCGATGCCCAACCCCAAAAGGCAGCATCATTGGTTAACCCTCGTTTGAGGGTGACTTCTGAAAATTGGGTGTTTCCCAGAATAATTCGCTGTTGGTTGTTGACTCCTCCTTCAAAATAGGTATCATAGTTAACCGTCACGCTCAACCCCGAACATTCGCTAAAACAAGCGGAGATGGAGTTAGTTTCCTGCATCTCCACATAAAAGCGATTAGCGGTAATATAATTCAGTCCGTGGGTTTCCGTCTGATTTGGTTTGGTCATGAATTAATGACTCCTCTTTGATTGGGTGACACATTGAGGACCCAAAACTATAGCTCAGTTTAGGGTTGTTGAAGGGTGATGGATACTAGACAAAGGTCGAACTTCACCCTTTTCCCTAGACTGATTTAGATTAGGGCGCAGATTCTCGGTAAATCGGAATGAGTCCCGCGCGATCGAGTAGGTTTTGTACTTCTAAGGTGGTGAGAATTTCGGCAAATTTTTCTCCGACGGAGGGGAGACGATTGTCCCGGGGATAAATCACCGCCAAAGGATAGGCTAAGGGATAGTGATTTTGGGAAAATGCGGTCACATTCGGGCGATAACTGCCTTTATTATTACACAAATCGGTGAGGGGAGAAATCGGGTGGTTATCCAGATTTCTAACTAAGGGAGAAACCGGAGGTTGGTTTCCTTCACTTAAGGCGAGGGGATAAACGGAACATTGTCCAAAGACTTTACTCAAGGTGGCAAATCCAATACTGCCGATATTTCTATCTTCAAAATCTCGGATGACGGTTCGCAGCATTGCGAAGGTAGACAGTGGGGTAATTGTGGCTGGAATTTTGATTAAAGTATCCCCGGGAGTTGGGGTTCTCAGGAGGTTGTGAAATTCAGCGATCGCCCGTTCATCTTTGAGCACGCGCTGTTCAAAGATTCGCAGGGCTTCTTCTTCATTGGGAATATAGAGCTTAACGGGCAGATTAGGACCGCCTAATTCTTGCCAATTGGTAATTTTACCCGTATAAAGTTGCCGTAATTGCTCGAAGGTAATGCTTCCATTTAAGCGTTGAGGGAGACCATTTTCTCGGCGAGAATAGCTGAAGGGAACGAAGATGACAATGCCATCGTAGGCAAATTCTCGATAGCCGATTTGAGTGTGAATTAAATTATCGTAGGCGGTGCGAGCATTGGCTAAATTGGTAATGGCAAAGTCCGTTTCTCCGGATATAACCTTGGCGATCGCCTCGGTGGAAGTGGGTTCGGGTACATATCGAAAACTGTATTTCGGGGGTTCGCTGGGGTCTTCAGGTTGGAGCCGTTGTTGCAAGTCTTGCTCTAAAGTTCTGCCCGGAGCAATTAAATTCGGTTGTCGGAGGAGATAACTCCAAGTGCCATTTATAGAAGCAGTATAAGTAAAGTTTCCCAGGGGAATACCGGCTAATTTGTTAATACAACAAACTGGGTCTTTTGCCATAGCTCGTTGCTGCCGATTCACCAGTGCCCACCCAATTAAGAGAGCCAGTAATATTAAACCCAAAGTCGCCAATAAAAAGGCTAGAAGTCGGGTGCGTTGACGGCGTTTTTTTTCAAGGGTTTCCACAATAACTATTTCGGGTGTTCCCTCGGGAATCACGCTGCCATCGCCGATCCACCATTCCCCGGATAATTTTAGTAGGGTTTGCCGTGCCACTTGAGCAGTTTCAAATTTTTGAGTTCCCAGTCCAATTAAGTTTAAAATAAAGTCTTTCAGTCCAAGGTGAACACCCAAAGGCCAATCGTCCTCTATTCTCGGGTCAAGTTCCTGTTCCGTTTGCGGGTTGAATGTGCGGCCAACTAATAAATAAAAGGCGATATATCCTAATGCTTTTAAGTCTTGTCCGGGAGATGAATAAGTAGAGTCAGACAAGAGGGCTTGACCAAAATTTTCCCAGAGAGATAAATCGCATAAATAAATAAAAAAACCTTGAATATTGGGAATAAAAATTAGACTATCTAAACTGAGGTTTCCATGAATAATTCCCTGTTTCAATGCACCGGAACGCAGACGAAATTTCTGCTCATGGAGAAACTCTAAGCTTTGTAATACTTGGTCGAGGACTTGGCGGACTTGGGGGCTAGTAAAGGGTCCATTTTCTAAGAGGTAACTAGACAGAGTGGGGAAAGCATCAATTTGTCCTTTGCTAATGAGATAGCAGCGTTCTTCTCGTAAGGGAGCGACTGCCTCCCAGGGGGAAATCACCCGCTGGTCCTGAATGCGCCCATCGGCTAAATTAATCCCACCGACTAACCGAAATAAGTCTTTGCGCTGGCGAATTTCTTCGGAGTTAAAATAGCGCTTGGGTAAGACATATTCTTTGAGGATGACAGGTTGGCGATCGCTGAGTTGGATCGCTTCATATAGCCGCCCCATTCCGCGATGGCGCAGCAATTTTTCAATTTGGTAAGTTCCGCGATCGCCTCGAATTTTGGTTTCCGGTGCTAAGGGAACCGGAAACCCACATTGTCGGCAATATTTGGCTTGGGATTTTGCCTCCAGGGTCTGTTGAGCCACTTCGCAGCTTAAGGGATTTCCTCGGACACAATCATACTTTGAATACAGGGGTTTAACAGGTTGAATAACCTCCGGTACTGTCCCTATTTCAATTTCTGGGGCGAGTTGCTGCGACGGGTTCTCACTCTCTTGGGTTTGACCCAATCTTCCCGGCAGCTTAAATTTTAATTCCGGCAGTTTGGGCGGTTTAATCTTTAAGTTTTGCTGGACAAAGGGAATCACCCATTGAAATCGAGCGGGGACGAATCGAAACAGGCGATTCTTCATGCCCATTTTCACGGAGGAACCCCGCATGATGATGCGGCTGATTTCTCGGCTACCCGCTTCCTGGGCTAATTTTTTGCCAATTTCTTTAGACATAATCTGGTTATTTTTTAAAAGTTGTTTTAGAATTTAAGGGAATGTTTCAGTTGACCGCCTGATATTGAATGTTTGGAGGAATCTCAAATGGCGCTCCCAGAAGTTGTTCGATTATTTAGAGCAGTTCAAGCCGATCCTTCCCTTAAAGAAAAATATAATTCTGCTCCCAGTTTAGAGAAATTAGTCGCGATGGCTCGTCAAGATGGATATGATTTTACAACGGAGGAATGGATGGAAGCGACCCAGTTTAAGGTCGAAGAACTAGAGTCAAAGTTATCGGAAATTCCGGGCATTTAACCCCCGCAAAGTAAACTGGCACGGCATTGCCTGGGCTGGGCTTAAACGGGCTTGCCATCCACTTTGACCTGACCCTGGTCACATTCGAGATAGAGGTCGGAACCGAGGGGGGCAAATGTAATCCCAAATTTGGCAAAATCAAATTCGGCAGCTTTGGCACTGGCAATCAGGGAATTTCGCAAGGTATTTAAGGCGGTTGTATATTGCGTAACTTCTTCCCCAGTTTGACCTTCTAATTTGCGCCGATTTCGGTCTGAAATTAGCCGGTTGATTTCCATTTGGATCTGTTGAACATGACCGTCTAATCCCCCAGGGGTGAGGAACAAATCCGCGACTCGTTCCCGTTTGAGGGTTTCTAACCAGCGGGTGGGTTCGATGTAGGGGTCACTGATATTATGGCGATCGTCTACTTGCGCCTGTCTATCTTTGCCTTTTCGCTGCATGGTTGTATCCGGTGCAGCATTGATGCTTAATTCCTCCTCGGGAGTTTGAGCGGTGGCTGGGGTTGAGTGTTCTTCGTCTTCCTGGAGTTGCAGGGTCTCCAGGGGTTTGAGCCACCGCCTCGGATTCGTCGCGATCGCCTCCCTGACGCTGAATCGTGGGATGGACCCCCGGAGTTTCCGATTCCTCCGATGGAAAAATATCAATCTTGGCAAAGTTGAAACCCTGACGCTTTTTCCCCTCGGGTTCGGCTTGGACCCCCGGAGTCTGTTCCGGGGATGCTTCCGTCGGTGAGGGGAAAGGACGCGACTCAAATTGACCCTCTACTGTAGAGGCTTGGGGATATTTTTTCTTACTTTTGCGCTGAACTAGGGTTCTGATTTTTTTCATAAAGACTCCTCCTGGCGCGAGCAAAAACCCGCACCCTTCAGGGTGGGGGTTTTTATAAACCTCTGAGTAACGTATTCCGTATGAGATGGAATCCACCTATTTTACGGGACTCGCTTGGGGAGTCACATTCGACTTATGGCTAGTTATTCGCAACAGTTACCGGGTGACTGGCGGTGTCGGGGGTGGCGGTGGCGGTTCAGTGGTTCAGGTGCGGGTGTGGGTGCGGGTTCAGGTGCTGGTTCAGGTGTCGGTTCAGGTTCAGGTTCAGGTTCAGGTTCGGCTGGGGGACAACCGATTTCCGAAACAGAACCATCGGGCATGATGGCGCGACAGAGGGAGGCGTCAATCAGGATGGTATTCCGGAGTTTGGCATCGGTTAAGTCGGCGCGTTCTAGGTTGGCCCCTTCTAGGTTAGCGGTAGAGAGGTCCGCTTCGGTGAAATCGCAGAGATAGAGATTGGCTTTGGGGAGAGAGGCACCAGACGAGGTTCACGAAGTTGAATTCGGCATGAGGGGCGATCGCCCCATATAAATCCGCATCCCTTAAGTTAGCTTCATGCAAAATTGCACCACTGAGGTTGGTGACGATTAAAGAGGCACTGCTGAGATTGGCCCCAATCAGGTTAGCGTCGAGGAGAGAGGCCCCATTAAGATTGGCCCCGCTCAGATTGGCCCCACTGAGATTGGCCCCGTTCAGATTGGCCCCGCTGAGGTTGACGCCGTTAAGGTTGGCCCCGCTGAGGTTGATGCCGCTAAGTTCGCAGTTGCGACAGTCTCGGGTATTGAAGAGTTGTTGCAGGTGCTGGGGGTTCTCAGCAAGCAGGGGAATTGCGCTGGTTACCCAGAAGGCGATCGCCAGTAGGATTTGTTTCATGAATGCCTCAAGCTTGGCTATTCTCTTGTCATTGTCTCCCCTGGGTTTTCCCCTTGGCTATTAGACGGAAGTGGAATGCGATCGGCTTCTTTATCCAGGGCAATACAATTAAGGAGTGGGAGCATCTTGCTCGCTTCTGCTTCTATGACAAACGGATTGAGATTCGCTCTTTCTAATATTCACGGGCAATTGTTATCAGAATGCGATATTCAGTTTTAAGTCGGTTTCAGGGAACCCTACTCGGTGCTAATATAGGCTATGGGATAGGCAGGGGTGTGATTTCCTTGAGTGGGCCTGGGCTGGAGGTACACCCGAGGCCAGGGGAAAATGAATACCTAGTGGCGAGTGGGAAAAGTTTAATTCAAACGGGGGGATTTGACACCTCAAGCTGGTTTGAGGCAGTCGCCTCGGTGTCTCAACGGTCTGAGGGAAGGTCTGAGGGAATTGAAGTAACGGCAATTTTAGAGACCGATCGCCTGATGGCTGTGCTTCCGGTTCTTCTCTTCTATCATGAACAATTAGAATTTTTGAGAACAACTCTGCATCAGATTAGTGACCTTTTGTCAATCCCCTTAGCCGAAAGAGATGGACTGTTGGCCCTGGGGTATGCGATCGCCGCCAGTTTGACGGAACGGCTGAACCGGCACAGTTTGATTGGAGAAACCATTGCTTATCTTCAGGAAAGTCCATCCCCTCTGGTTATCCAACTGGCCATTGTTGAAACCCTCCTCGCCGAAGGAGTCAGCTTAGAACGGGTTCGAGAACAATTGACCCGGACTGAGGGGACCGCCACCCTCCCCTTTGCCCTAGGCTTTTACTGCTTTCTGAGTACCCTAGAAGACTTCCGATTATCCATCAGTCGGGCTACGCGAACGGGGAGTCAATCCGCTGTGACAACCGTCATTACGGGAATGTTGTCCGGGGCTTATAATAGCATTCCAGGCATCCCCTGGACTTGGCAACAGGGTCCATTGCCAACGGATAAAAGCTTTCACCTAGGCGATCGCCTTCTCGCCACTTGGTCTGGGGTCTATGATGCTCACCATCAACCGGAAGAAGCCATTCATTTTCGCGCTGTGGCTGCACCAAATGTCATTCGTCCCTGGCCACTCTAAGACCCCAGTTCCCTAGGGGAAGACCCAAAAATCAGATTTTTTTATAAAATCTCCACTCATTCGCCACGTTCAAAAAAGCCCAAAACCCCAAGATTGGGTCCGCTTGATCTCATCCAGAACGGATGCCCTCAGCAAAGGATGCGGGTTTGACCCCCCCCTCATCTGGATTGACCGAACCGATCCCCGGCAGTGGGGGTGAAGATTTAGGCCGACGAAGACTGCCTCTATAATATTGCATAAAGCCTTGCCTTCTACTCCTAGCAATCCTCTATTTTAGAACAGGCACGAGAGATCCATGAGATCAATTCAGATGCTGACTCGGCAACTCGAACAATGGGGAAGAGATTGCGCCACCATTTACTCGCGCAATCTTTCCGACCGCAATCGGCTGAAGAGTGGGACCCTCCCTCAAGGGACCCCTCCCTCTGGACCCCACGAGTTACCCGCCCCTCCCCGTCAAGGTTCGACCGAACCGACCACTTGGAAAAAGGGACTTCAATCTCGGATGAATAGCACAGTCCATTCACCTGTAGCGGTTCTGCTGGCGGTGACTTGCCTCACCGCAACCATCGGACAGCGCTTTTACAATCAGCCGCAACTGGATGTAGGCACCATTGCCCCACAAACCTTTATTGCCCCTGAAGATGCTAGGGTAGAGGACACGAAAACCACCGAAGATAATCGCAGGGCGGCCCGCATTGGGTCCAGTCCGGTTTTAATGATCGATCGCCCCGTTTCTCAGCAGATTGAGAAAGTCTTGCAACGAGTGTTGGACGAAGGCACTCAATTGCGCCAAGTTGGGGGGCAGTTTCCGTTTGTGGACACCACCATTTTGTCTACTTCCACCCAGCTTTATCTCAGACAGGCGCAAGAGTGGGAATATAACGCTGTGGTGAGGGCAGCAGGAGAAGATGAACCCCTGGTAGAACTCCCCAGGGATTCAGTTGAGGACCTCGACCCCAATAACTCATCTCGGACAGCTTGGGCGGTCGAACGGGGGCTGTTAACGGACTCCGGACAGCAAGCAGTGATGGAACTGCAAACTTACCGTAAACGCGGGGGGTCCGTGGCGTTTTCGACCTTGATTGAGCAAATTTCCCAGGCGCGTCAAACCTATCGTTTAGCGGTGGCGGCGATCGCCGATACCACCAGTGTTGCCTCAACTCATATTTATGGACTCAATTTATTTGAACTCTCCGATGAAGAGTGGATTCAAACTCAATTAGGTCTCCACAATGCCTTACAGCGGATGTTGTCCCAAGGGATTCCCCAGGGACTGCCCAAAAATATTCTGCAAATGGCGGTGATGATCCAGTTAGAGGGTCAGGTCCCACAGGGGGCCGTGGAACTCTCTCAGACTTTGCTGTTAGAGGTCCTGCAACCTAATTTAACTAAAGATTTAGAACGGACCCGAGTTCGCGCTGAACAAGCGGCCCTGGAAGTCAAGCCTGTGTTTGTCAGCGTTGAAGCCGGGGAGGTGATTATTGAACAAGGCGAACCAATTTCGCAGTCGCAATTTGTGCTCCTCGATCGCTTTGATATGAGTCGCCGCGAAATTAATTGGCTGGGACTCTTTGGGTTTGGCGGAACGGTGACGATCGCCGTGGGGATTTTTTGGCTGACGGAACGGCGGGTTCATCCGAAGCTACGACGGCGCGATCGCACTCTGGTGTTACTCCTGTCTTTGACGGCCCCTCTGCTGATTTCTCTGGGGGTCCCTTACACCACCTTACCGGCGATCGGCTTATTACTCGGCAGTTTCTATGGGTCTTTCCTCGGGGGGACCGTTGTGGGACTTCTGAGTATGCTCTTACCCCTGGGTATTGAAATCGAGTGGACTTATTTACTGGCGAATGCGGCGGCGGGTGTCATCAGTGGGATTCTAGCCGGACGAATGCGATCGCGAGAAGAACTGGCAATGGTTGGGGGTGTGGCGGGTTTAACCCAAGGGGGAGTTTACCTGATTGGGACCCTGATTCCCAGTGCCACTGCCGGGACCATCTGGTACACGATTTTGGGGGCCGCTGGGATTCAGGCGATCGCTGGGGTCTCCTGGAGTATTGTCGCCCTGGGCTTGAGTCCCTATTTAGAACATCTATTTGACCTGGTAACCCCGATCCGTTTGGCAGAACTGGCGAACCCCAATCGCCCTCTCTTAAAACGGTTGGCTTCCGAAGCGCCGGGGACCTTCCAACATACCCTGTTTGTCGCCACCCTCGCCGAAGCTGCCGCCAAGGAACTCGGCTGTAATGTGGAATTGATTCGCACGGGTACCCTGTATCATGACATCGGTAAAATGCACGACCCCCAAGGGTTTATTGAAAACCAAATGGGAGGACCGAACAAACATGATGAAATTGATGACCCTTGGGAAAGTGCGGCGATTATTAAAAAGCACGTCAGCGAAGGGCTGGTGATGGCGCGTAAATTCCGTTTACCGAAAGCGATTCAAGCCTTTATTCCCGAACATCAAGGCACGATGTTGATTGCTTATTTTTATCATCAAGCGAAACAACGGGCTCAAAAAGAGGGGCGAGAAGTCCGGGATGAAGATTTCCGCTATGATGGTCCAATTCCCCAATCTCGGGAAACGGCGATCGTCATGTTGGCAGACTCTTGTGAGGCAGCTTTACGCAGTCTCAAGGATGTTAGCCAAGAGGAAGCCTTGAATATGGTGAATAAAATTCTCAAAGCCCGGTGGCAAGACAATCAACTGGGTGAGTCCGGTCTGAAACGGGAAGAAATGCCGAAAATTGCCCAAATCTTTGTGAAAGTTTGGCAACAGTTTAATCACAAACGGATTGCCTATCCCAAAGCGGCGCTTTCTCTCCAGTCGAAGTAAGGGGAGGGGGAAATTAACCCCCCTGCTTATACTTAACCTTTGACTCCGGTCCCGGCATCCGTGGGGACAATGTATTGCTGCAAGAGGAGAAATAAGAGTAAGACTGGGGCGACGGCGATCGTTGATCCTGCCGCAATCAACCGCCAATCTAAGGAAAATGTCCCTTCTAATCGCGCCACTCCAAGGGGTAATGTATAAAATTCCGGGCGGTCAATGACCAGTAACGGCCACAAAAAATCACTCCATGACCCGATAAAGACAAACAGCGCTAACGTCACTAGCGCGGGTCTCACTGCCGGAATCATCACGTTCCACCAAATCCCTAATTCTGAACAGCCATCCATCCGTCCCGCTTCTTCTAACTCTTTGGGCACCCCTTGAAAGGCTTGGCGTAATAAAAAGATACCAAAGGCTGAGGCGAGAGAGGGGAAGATAATCCCTAAATAAGTATTTTTTAATCCCAATTGGACAGTTAAAATATACAAAGGAATCATCACGATTTGAAAGGGAATCATAATGGTCGAGACTATCCCGGAAAAAATTAGATTCCGGCCCGGAAATTCTAATCGCGCCAGGGGATAAGCCGCTAAGGCACAAAATATCACATTAAAGGTCACTGTTAGGACTGCAACTAGGGTGCTATTAAACAGATATTGTCCGAAGGGACTCGCTTCCCAGACCCGAACAAAGTTCTGGAAGGTGGGTTCGCCCGGTAGGAATTGCGGAGGAACTTGAAAGATGTTTTCACTCGGGGATTTGAAGGCGGTACTAATCAGCCAAAGTAAGGGGAGGAGGGTGGTCCAGGCGATCGCACTCAACAGGGCATAGAAGCCCAACCGTTTCCATCGGGAGTGGGTTTGACGCGCAGGGGTCAGCTTAAGGGAATCTTTCATAAAGGTTAGCCTTGAAAGTTGAGAATAAAGACAATTAAAGTGATTTAAACGGGAATATTTTAACACAAAAACTAGAGTTATTCTATTTCTATCCCGATTTTAGTATGTGTCAAGTTTTGCAAAAAATCGTTGAATCGAATCGGATAGCACCCTAATTTAAAGTCCCATTTTTTATAGACTCTTAACGCTTAAAAATTACCAACGTAATATCATCAGGTAAGGCAACCTCTCCAATAAACTGATTAAAATCCACTAAAACCGCCTGTTTAATTTCCTCCGAAGATTGAGACCAAGCTTGTCTCAAAACCTCACAAAATCTCTCAATTCCATACATTTGTTTGGCCTGATTCCGAGCTTCGGTAATGCCATCGGTATAAAGCACGACTCCATCCCCGGGTCCGAGTTCAACAGTTAAGGAATTTAAAAATGGGGCGATATCTTCTTCAAGTCCAATGGGTAAGCCTAAATCCATCGTGTCAATGCGCTCAAGCGTACCGTTAGCCCGCCCAATAATTACCTCTTCATGTTGACCACTAATCGTTAAGTTTGAATGGGCGTAGTTAATCAGAGACAAAGTAATATTTTTATCACTGTTCATCCGCTCAATATTTTTAAATAAAGTTTTATTTAAAGTTTTTAATATCTCCACAAAATCATGGGCTTCTAAGTCAATTAAGGTGCGGACTGCGACTTGAGTCATCACCATTAAAATTCCACTTTCTAAGCCATGTCCGGTGACATCGCCAATGCAAAAAGTAATCCCTCCTGGATGGGGGAGAATATCGTAATAATCTCCCCCGACTTCTGTGGCAGATTGCATATAAGTGGCGATATCCAGTTCTTCAATGCCTTGAAGTTCTTCGGGTTTTGGTAAGACCATGTTCTGAATTTCCGTGAGAATCAGCAGTTCGGCTTCCATGCGGCCATTCTCAAGGGTAAGTTTGTGATTTAAAGCGGTGATGAGTTGATTGGCTTGGGCTAATTCCTTGGTCCGTTCTTTGACCTTTTCTTCTAACTGGTCAAACAAATCTTTGAGTTGGTGAGCCATTGCATTAAAAGACTGGGCCAGTAAGCCAATTTCATCGGGCTTTTTAGCAATGACAGACTGAGTTAAATCTCCTTTTGCCGTTAATTGAACCGCCCGGTTTAACTGTCGAATGGGTTGGATGGTTTGGGTTGCAAGAATCCAGGTAATTCCACTCACAGCGATTAGGACCCCAACTGCCAAAACGAGAGAAAATTGCCAAAATTGGTTAACTTGAGTTAAAATTTCCGATTTTTGTTGTTGAACGATCGCCCCCATCCGTTGGGTAAGAGGATACTGTAAGAAACCCATTTATTCTGGTCACTATCCTCAAAAATCAGTAAACCGTAACGACCCTTCATCAGAGATTTGACCGGGGGATAGTCATGAAAGTCTTGTAATGCTTTAAATTGATGCGAGTGAGGATGGGCAAGAATTTTTCCCTGGGAATCTACGACAAACGCATACCCGGTTTCATCCACCTGAATGGCTTGGACTTGTTTCGTGACTTCTGTGAGAGTCATGGCTAAGGCGAGAACGCCCACGATTTCCGGTTCCTCACCATAGAATGTCTGTTTAATGGGGGTGGAAAAAACAATAGCGGGTTTATCTAAGGTTCGTCCTAAGAGGATTTCTCGGGAGACTTCTTGTCCGGCGATCGCATTTTTAAAATACTCGCGATCGCCATAGTCAGTGAGGGGTTTGCCATCGCTGCGGGCCACATTAAATCCATCAGTATCCAGGGTATTAATCAAATAAATATCTGGATATACGGCAATCCCTGCCTGTAAAACAGGTTCTTGTTCTTCCCAATACATATTTTTGATAGCCGGTTGCAGACTCAAATTTTTCAGAATTTGCACAACTTTCTCATCCCATTGGGTTACCTTATGGGCCAGAGACTGCGCTTGCAACATCAGTTTTTCTTCCGCCTCCTGCCGGAGAATTTGACTCCCTTGATAGCTGGCAATCAGCAGAGTTCCAAACATAGGAAGAACAACGGATCCAGAAATTAATAGGGTCAACCGCCAACGCAGACTGGTTTTAAATAATAACGCAATCATGGTTTATACTTTCCAGGAGTAGAGGAGATTAGAGGTTAAAGGGGAGAGGAATCAATCCTCCCCGGTGATTGAGATAAATCATTCCATCCGATTCTCCCTTCAAATTCTCGAAAATGCGATCGGACACCTCCCCCAGGAATCAGCCAAACCTTGGGGAAATTTCTCCTTTGCCGAAGGGCGATCGCTTAACGTTTAATTTGCCAGTTTTATTCGGTTTGCACCCCGCTTGAGAACCGTTTAGCTTGCTTATTTTCCGAGCAATAAAGGAATTTACACCTATTATTTATTTTATCCTCCTCGATCCCACCGGGTCAAGAGTTTCGATCCCGGTCTGATAGGGTCCAGGAAAATAGAAGGGGTGCGACGGATCCACTCAGAACTAACGACAGCGATCGCCTCGATTCCTGAACCGAAGGGGTAGCGTTTCCCAGAAGGGATTTTGCCATTCCCCAGGTTTCCACTTCCACCCTCCCGAGGGACTGGTGGCAACCGCTTCACCAACCCTCCCGACAATCAATAGACTTCTTGCACAAGTTTCTCAAGCCAATTAGCCTTTTTAAGGGGAGTTGGGAGTTTTCGACAGGATGAAAGCAATAATTCTATTAAACTTCGTCTCAGGAACGAGTCGGTTGTAGTTCCTTACTGGCGAGGCGGTTTTGAATTTCATAGCGGATCATATCTTTCTGCTGGATATTTTGCAGAATCACCCCTACTTGAGCATTAAAAATTTCCATTGAACGGCGATCGCGTTCATTAAAACTGGTTTTAAAGTAATCCGGTATCTTGCGCTTATCCCGGGTTTGTAGGGCGGAAAATTCCCCGGTTTGCGCTTATTCACAAGCTGAGTTACCCCCAGTAACTTGCCATCGGAACCCAGAACGGGGGTACATAATAAACTAAAGGTTCGATAACCCGTTTGTTTATCGGTTTTCTTGGCATTTGCCGCCTTCGGATGTTTATAAAGGTCAAACGGAATCATCATCGATTCGCAAGTTTCAGCGACTATTCCCACAAACCCCACCCCGATTTCACAGCGCAATTCTCCTTGTCCGGGAATGGTAGTCCATAAGTTGCCTTGATTGCGATCCCATAACCACAGGGTGCTGCGATCGCTATTAGTCATTTTCTGCGCCGCATTTAGCACTTTTTGGAGCATTTCTTGCCGAATCTCTTGCAAATCGCAGTCTTTTTCACTCAAGGAAATCATCGCCGACCACAGTTTTTCATTTTCGCGATTATATTCTAAAATTTTGATATCCCGATAAAAAGACTGACAGCCTTCTACAATCGGCAAAATGGATTCCGTGCGTTGCTCAATTAATTGGCGATCGGCTTCCGTAAACCCCATATTTTCACTGGAAATTGAATCCGATTCTATCGTCTTGGGATGAACTTGAGCCCTAAGCTGCACAAACGCGCTCATATAACCTTGGGGATGGGCGATCGGGACAACCATGCAGTTATTAACGGATAGCTTGTCATCAGGTGTCCCCGATTTCCGTTTAGCTTTGCCTCCCTTCACCTCCCCCCTAGATTGAAAACCTATGATGTCCTTCACAATCTCCGGAGAATCCGGAATAATTTCTTCAACCAAATTACCCATCTTGTCCAAAGGAATCAAGGACCAAAATTCCTTGAGTTCAGAATTAAAAACCCAAATCCTGGCATCTTCAGCATTCACCAACTTACTCAGGGACATTCCCAGGAAATTCAGGATATTATAAAGAGCATCATAGAGAAGGGGTTCACTTTTATAATCAGCCACATTAGACAGCATAAACAAAGCATTATGCACCACTTCTTTGGGCTTGACTTCAGCAATTTTTAGCAACGCTTCATGAGTTTTAGCATACTGCAAAATTACCCCCACTCTTTGATTAAAAACCTGCATCGACTGCCGGTCATTTTCATCAAAACTAGCCTTAAATTGTTCCGGGACTTCCGGCCAGTTGTTCGGGTTATACTCGGGAAACTCCCCCAGCTTTCTTTTGTTGAGTAATTGCGTCACACCCAAGAGTTCACCGTCCGGGTTTAAAACCGGCATACAAAGCAAACTAGAGGTGCGATAACCCGTTTGTTTATCTGTCTCTTTAGCCGTCCCTGCATGAGGATGTTCATAGAGGTCAAAGGGGATAATCATTGGTTGCAGGGTTTCCGCAACTTTACCCACAAATCCCACCCCAATTGGACACCTTTTTTCTCCCGTCTCTGGCAGTTCAGTCCACAAATCCGCCCGTTCCCGGTCAATTAACCATAGGGTACTCCGGTCCGCATTGAGCAATTTTTTAGCCGCATTCATCACGCGCTGGAGAATTTCTTTCGTATCTAAATTCGCCTGATCCAGAGACCGAGTTGCTTCCGAAAGGGCAGCAGTTGCTCGTAATTTTTGAGTCGCTTTATAACAAGATTGACAGCTTTCTAAAATGCGAGCAATTGAATTTAAAAAAGTATAAAGGCGCTGACTATCTCGTTCCGTAAATCCATTTTTGTCAATGGCTTGATTTAATTCAAATCCGTGAATCACCTGAGAAGTTAACTTATTTAAAAGCTGAATCACCGCCACTAAATCTCCCGTTTCATTTAAAACCGGGACCGCTAAGATATTGGCAGTATAATAGTTATATTTAATATCAAATTCTTTAACAAATTTGGACCGAGGGTCTTGATAAACTCCGTCCGGGATATTAATTAATTCTTTGGTTTGGGCAACTTGTCCCGCAATGCCTTCTCCCACACGCACTTGGATATCTAAAAAATCGCTGGTTTCATTCTCTGCAACCACGGACCACAGTTCATTTTTATCTTCATTCAGTAAATAAATAGTTGCCCGGTCCGCATTGAGTAAATTGCCAATTTGCAGAGTAATGTTTCTTAAAACTTCATAAAGGGTTTGTTCGGAACAGTTTCCATCATGAACCTGTGCTAATTGAGCAACTAGCAGGTTTCTTTCTAAGTCTACCAGGGTTTGGAAGAATTCCTCATCTTCGCTTAAAGCAACCAGGGAACTCCCGGGTAAAGAAGCTAAAGCCTTTTCAGTCCAAATCGCGTCAAACACGGATTTATAAATTCGATTAGTTACCCTGAGATTTCCATTTTGTTTGACGACTAATCCGGAGAGTCTAAGTTGCATTTTTTCCGGGGTTTCCTCGGCAAGAATTGCGCCTAAAGCTTCGGGTGAATCTGGGGGGGATTCAGCATTTTCTAAAATTTGCTGATATAATTCTAAAAGCTGGCGATTCTGCGGTCCTTGACGCAAGAGGCGATCGCGAATAGTCCGCAGGTGTTCCGGTTCATCCTGGGATTCCCAGTTGTCAATAATCCGCGATCGCACCAACTTCTCCACCCACTGCTTTTCACGACCTCTAGGCGGCGCACTTTCGGCCTCTACAATTAATTTACAGAGTTTTTGGGTTAAAAAAGGCTGACCTCCCGTCCAATCCAAGAGGGCTTTTAAAACAGGTTTGTAATTTTTAAACTTTTCTTTCAACCCCACAGCAATGGGTTCGGCTTCCTCCAGCTTAAACCCCGTTAATTCAATAGATTTTCCAAAATTAAAAGGGGGACTATGATTGGCATCTTTGATTAAATCATAGGGAGAAGCAACCCCTAAAATACAAAACGTCAGGCGGTCATATTCGTGACTATCCGCCCGATTATTATGCCAACACCGAATTAACGCAAAAAAATCATTTACCGCAAATGGTAATCGCAAAACACTATCAATTTCATCAATAAAAACCACCAACCTTTTATCCCGTAGTGGCTCAAATTTGAGCAACACCTCCTCAACAAAACAAGAAAGTCCTTGCATGGGGCTTTCTTCATAATCCCGCCACCAATCCTGAAAGCTATCCATCTGTCCTAACAGATTAAAACTTTTGGCTAAATGACGAGTAATACTTTTATAAAACTGATTGCGAGTAATATCCAGTTCGACCACTTCCGTCAAATCCATCGCCATACAAACCATCCCGGACTCCTGAAGCCGGTTCATGGTTTTCACCCGCAAACTAGACTTACCCATCTGCCGAGAGGTCAGGACATAACAAAACATCCCCGCTTGCAAGTGATGAAATAACTCATCATCCGCTTGCCGCATCACATAAGTGGGAGTATTCAGGGGAAGACTGCCACCAATTTTATATTCATAAGGGGTTGAGTGATTAGAATTCATCCGGTTAGGTTGAGAAACTTCCATCAAATTTATATTCAAAACTCAACAATTCGGTAGGCTTATTCCCTAGTCAGTCGAATGTTAGGTCTTGTTAATTAGGTTGATCCCTTAATCTGATAAAGTAATACAGGTTCTGTAATTCCTTTCAGTTCATACCAATCACTGTTGACAATTTCAAGATTGTAAGTGACTTTTAATCGCTTGATAAACAGCGGCAGAAATACAAATCCCTCCGGGATGTCAGCTACAGTCTGAATCCGGGACGCAGTATTGACTCCATCCCCATATACATCATGATTTTTGAAAAATACTTCCGCTAAATGAATCCCTATGCGGTGTTCTAGGACTTCAGATTCTGGCAGTTTATTCGCCGCGTATCATGAAATCTGTTGAATTTCTTGGGCACACTTCACGGCTTTAACTGCGGATGCAAAATACATCAACAACCCATCCCCCATCGATTTGAGAACTTGACCGTCAAACTGTTCACAAATTTGGGTCATTAAGTTTAAATCTCGGAAAATTGCACTGAGGGTAATTCTTTGATCTTCTTCCCGCCTTACGTGCCGAATCTTTGACATCGGTAAAAACAATTGTAGCCAAGATATTATCCCCTAAAAAATTTGAATTAAAGGGGCTTTTATATTCTTCTTGATCGAGGGTATTGGTATTAGAGAAATGCCCGGAATTATTTTGTAAAAAATTAAGACGATCGCGGAAATATTGGCGATATAAATCATTGCGAATTGTCACCAAATCTCCTTGTAGCAACACCAATCCCAGACTATTTAACTTGAACTTGACAATTGAATCTAACTCCACCGCACTTTTGGAGGAAAGAACCAACCCTAAAGTCCTCATTAACTCGGGATGCTGTTGGAGATGCCACCAATGCAGCCGCAAGCGATCGGCATAAATTCCCATATCAGTTGGCGCATCTTTGAGTAATTCTTCTAACTCGATTTCTTGGTTAGCAATTTTATACAAAGCAGTCCGTGTTAAATGGGGATGTCCTCCAATCATTGCCATCAGTCGATTCACTTGGTCTGCGGTGAAATTCAGACCATGCAATTGGGCTAAATCCTGCACCTGACTGGCATCAAATTCCGGAAGTTCTACAGGTAAACCCACATTAAACGGCGACTGGTCATTACTCAGAGGAATATAGACTTCTGTTCCATGAACAATAATCATCCGAAAATTTTTCCAAATACTATTTTCTTTGGTTTTTTCATACCAAGCCCGTAGCAGCACAAAAAAGTCATCGGCCACCTTTTCATGGGGAAAAATTAAATCTACCTTGTCTAACCCTAGGACTAAAGGCTTGCCAATTGCCGGAAGCACATACTCTTCAAAGTATTCCGTGCAACTCATTTTATTGGTATAACCCTCACTCCAGCATTTATCAATCAGGTCCAGTGGCAACCGTAATGCCTTGGCAACAGAAGCACAAAAAAACCGACGTAACAAGCTATCCAAGTTAGCAAAAACTTCATTATCCGCTAACTCAAAATTCAAGGCAACCGTCTGGCATCCCAAGCGTTCAGCATGGTGCAAAAGTCTTGCCATCAGGGAAGTTTTCCCCATTTGTTTGGGCGCTTTGATGCGAATTAAGCTACCCGGTTTTGCAATTTCTTCATAAGC
This sequence comes from uncultured cyanobacterium, assembly GCA_963821735.1. GTDB lineage: Bacteria > Cyanobacteriota > Cyanobacteriia > Cyanobacteriales > Laspinemataceae > Laspinema. Next base: position 599,427 of record CAWGFK010000012.1, on the reverse strand, counting down.
GAGAGACTCCGTTTGGGACCGCTGAATATAAAACGGTGAATTTAACGGAATCTGCCCTCCGGGTCGTTCCAGAAGCGGCGATCGCCCGGTTCCCGAGGCGAGGGGTGGCTGGCTCAGTTGTGGCGACGCGGGTGAACCGAGGCCCCCCGTCGAACCTGAAGTCGATGGGCGATCGCCAAATTCCTCCAAAACCTCCTCCAGGACAAGGCGCAGGGTCTTAATCGTGACTTTTCGACCCGTCACATCCGAGAGTTGCTTCCACAGCTTCGGTGCCATATCCGACTTAATCGTATTTTGGCTATAGCCCGAAACCTGGATATCCTTGAGGCGCTGTCCTTCTAAGGCTTGCCGCAGAATATTTTTCTGGACATCAGCCAGCGGTTTTCCAGTTTTTTCAGTAATGCAGTTTTCTGCAAATTCTAGCAGTTTAACGAGCTTTCCCTCAACCATAGGGCATCCCTGAATTAATTTGAACCTAAGATAACATGAATTTTCTGAATTTTCTGAATTTTTTGAATTTTTTGTCAACAAAAGACTAAATAAACGACTGAATTTTTTGACCCCATTCTCAGCATAAGCTTTCTATACTTGAAATACATCAGGAGATGCAGCTATCTTACCTACAGCCAACTATTCGCCATGAGCAATTCTCAATCCGGTGCATTAGCTACAAAGAAAATCGATATTGCAGGACTGCTTGCCCCCTTGACCAAAGACAATTTTCGCCGAGAACTGTCTGAAGTTGAAAAGCAACTCAATATCACCTATAAAACTCTCTCCATGTTGAGTTTAGCCAATCAGGATTTTGAAGCATTTCTGAGTGAAATGTTGACGGCAGTCACTTGGAAAGTGGGAGAATTACTAGGCGCAGACCGCAGTAGCGTTTTCCTCCTAGATGAAAACCAAAATGAACTCTGGTCTTTAGTCGCTAAAGATGACGGAAACGGTTCCGTTGAAATTCGCATTCCCACGGATCGAGGGATTGTCGGTGAAGTGGCAACCTTTAAAAAACTGGTAAATATTTCTTTTGATTTTTATCAAGACCCGCGCTCTGATGCGGCCAAAGAATTGGATAAAAAAAATGGATATCGCACCTATACTATGCTGGCATTACCGTTGCTTAATGACCAAAATGATTTAGTGGCAGTAGTCCAAGTTCTCAATAAATTACAACCCGATTGTCATCCCGGTGACCTCTTAGAAGACCGCATTGATTTGGGTGGCTTTACCCGCGATGACGAACGACTCTTTGAAGAGTTATCGCCCTTGATTATGCTGCTAATTGAAAGCTCTAAATCCTTTTATACGGCAACTCAAAAAAATCGCGCAGCAGAAGCATTACTGGCTGCTACACGCTCCTTGGCTTCTAGTAGCTTAAATTTAGAAGAAACCCTGCATCGGGTGATGAATGAAGCCAAAGCGCTCATGAATGCCGATCGCAGTACCCTTTGGCTGCTAGAAGGTAACCAACTCTGGGCGAATATCACTCAGCCTGATGGCTCATCTAAGAAATTGCAAGTGCAAGTCGGACAAGGATATGTCGGGAAATCTGCGGCATCCGGGAAACCCTTAAATGTTCCCTTTGACCTCTATAAAGACCCTGATTCTATTGTTTCTAAAAATCTGGATCGCGCCAATGGCTATCGGACTTGTAGCCTGTTATGTATGCCAATTTTCAACTGTGATGGCGACTTAATTGGGGTGACTCAATTAGTCAATAAAAAGAAAGCGGGGGAACTTTCCGCCTACCATCCTGAAAATTGGCCGCAAGCGCCTGAATGCTGGAAAGCCAGTTTTAATCGGGGAGATATGGAATTTATGGAAGCCTTTAATATCCAAGCCGGTATTGCCCTGCAAAATGCCAAACTCTTTGAAATGGTGAAACACCAATATGATACCATTCAAAAACAATATGCCAAAATTCAGCAACAAGAACAGGTGCAACGGGATATTCTGCGTAGCCTCACCAATGGCGTAATTTCCACCAATGAAAATGGGGAAATTATTGCAGCGAATCCCAGTGCCAAAAACTTGTTAGGATTGGGGGAAAGCGATTCCCTGGAAGGTTATTCTATCTTAGATTTAATTCAAATCAAAGAAGGGGATTTTGCGCCTTGGGTACAAGCGGCTTTATCGGGAACGGATTCCCAATCGCGCCAACAATATTATCCCGATCGCACCTTAGTTTCCGACGGAGTAGAACTCCGCAGCGTTCATCTATCCATTAACTCGATCGCCGCCACCAGCGACCCCTCGCAAGTTTATGGTGCATTGGTCGTTTTAGACGATATCAGCGACGAAAAACGACTGAAAAATACCATGTATCGCTATATGACACAGGAATTAGCCGAAAAACTGCTGCAAACTGGGGGAGCAAAATTAGGAGGCGATCGCAAAGAAGTCTCCGTGTTATTTTCAGATATTCGCGGCTACACCAACCTAGTTGAAAGCATGGAAGCCGAACAAGTCGTGAGTATGCTCAACGATTATTTTGCACCGATGGGAGATGCTATTTTCAAACATCAAGGCATGGTAGATAAATACATTGGTGATGCAATTATGGCCGTCTTTGGGTCCCCAGTCCCCTTAGAAAACCATGCGTGGAATGCGGTTCAAACTGCCTTAGAAATGCGATCGGCTTTGAGGGAATTCAACGCCAACCGCGAATCCGACACCAACAAAATCATCACCATCGGCATCGGCATTCATTCCGGCGAAGCCATTAGCGGAAATGTCGGACATTGCCGAAGAATGGAGTTTACCGTCATTGGGGATGATGTCAACTTAGCTTCCCGTTTAGAAGGAACCACAAAAATGTATGGCTGTGACATTATTCTCAGTGGCAGTACCTATCAACCATGCAGCGATCGGCTGTGGGTGAGAGAACTCGATATCGTGCGAGTCAAAGGCAGAAATCAACCCGTTAGCCTCTATGAATTAGTGGGATTACGTTCGATCCCATCCCCGATTCAAAACAGCATTGTATTGAACTCTATCACCAAGGACGCCAGCATTATCTCAACCGCCAGTTTTCAACAGCCTTAGAAACCTTTGAAAAACTCCTGGCTATTTCTCCAGCAGACAAAGCCGCCCAATTGCATCAAATCCGCTGTCAAGAATGGTTATCTGCTCCCCTGCGAGCGGATTGGGATGGCATTGAAACCTTAACGGAGAAGTAGTCACAGGGTAAGAGCATCTCAATCAGGCTTGACACAAGGATTTGAGAATAAGCATCATGTACTCCTCGCTCATGGCTGCCCGGTTCCTTTTTTGTCTCAAGCTACGCGATAGGGTGGTTTCTTGATTGAGGGCATTAAGGGCCATCCGTCTGAGGAGCGCCAAATTTCGAGGGCTATTAAACGCTCGGATCCGAGATTTATCTTCTTCAAAAGTCACATCTAAAACCCAATGTTCTTTATTTTCAATGCTCCAATGTTCCCGAATAATAGAACCATGTTTTTGGGCATCTACGCTTAAAGAACTTAGATAAATCTGGACTTCATGAGAGGTTCCATTCCACTGTTGCCGAAACCGTTCGACTATAACAACCGTTTGAAGTCCCGCCCATTTATCTTGATTATAAAGACCTCCAAATTCTGAAACGGGAATCGCCCAAACTCTTCTCTTCTCAATCCGGTTATGCCCTTTTTCTACTTGACGGTAATCCGTCATCTTAACCCCAGTAAATTGGCGACTTGATTGAATTTCAAACCAAGATTTAACTTGATTGTAAAGAGTCGGGTGATTACTTTTTAAGCAAACTACATAATTAGCTTTTTTATGAACAATCTGTTTAATAATCTCCGTTTGAGTCCCCATTGCATCCATTGTAATAATTGCGCCGGTTACGTCGATTAATTCTAATAAGGCTGGAATGGCTGTAATTTCATTGGAATGGCTGTCAACCTTTACTTGGCCTAGGACTAAACGATTTTCCGAGGCCCACGCTGTCACTAAATGTAAATTTTTTTTGCCCTGATTTCGGTCATAAGACCCCCGAAGACTTTTTCCGTCAATCGGGATAACTTGTTCAACAACTGAACCGAGTAATTTTTGGACCCATTGAGTTAACTTCTGTTCTAAAATCTTGGGGTCTAGTTTTTCAAAAACTCTACGAAATGTATCATGATGAGGAATGCCATTGGGTAATTCTAAAAATTGTTTGAGCCAGGTCTGTTTACTTATTCCATAATTTTCCATATCTTCCCATCCGTTACCTCCAGCTATTATTGCTAACAAAGCAATCACTAGAATATCTTTAAGTAAGTGGTGTTTAGTGCGGTCAACTCTTGGATCAGGTACATCATCAAAATAATTCAACAAACCCCCTTCTAGCTCTGGCATAGAAATAGGTTGAGGCTGGGGTTTTATTGTTTTTAATTTAGCGCTCGCGACAACGGGTGAAAATCCTTTAGTCATAGAGTATTCCTTCCTATTTTCTACTGAGCTTGAGAGTTATTATAGAAGCTCTCAGACAAACTGGGCCGCTATAATACTGCACTCTCTTTTTGCCGTCTGTTACATTTGATACCAAATTAGATGCGCTTACCCTGGAAGTAGTCAGTTGTAAATCACCTCTGAAGACCGATATTTCCCCCCTACCCTGTAAAAGAAAAGAAGAGTAGGCGGGGACAGGTGGGAAAAAATTGGAATGTATGTTAATTGTCGGATCAAGTTGATGAGAAATTACCAGGGATTCCCAATCAGGGTAAAACCAGCCCAAAAGTAAGGATGAGAGAAATCATCTGTGGGTATGAATCGTTGTTCTTCTCTAAAACTAATATTACCAAATGAACCGATGAGATTCCCTGATTCAATACTCACAGTTCCTTTCAGCATAGCAATTTGTGCTTGTCTGAGGGCTTCAGATTTAATGGGTGCTGTTTTTAAGTTACTATAAAACTCTAAAATTAGAGCCGTCGTTCCCTCATCATTAACATAGAATAAACTACTTAAAACTGATTTTACACCTGATTGAATGGCGGAACCCGCAAAACCAAATTTAAACGCTTCATCCCCCATACCTGTCCGACAAGCACTTAAGACTAATAAGTCCACCGGCGGATCATGCCAGCCCAATTGTTCTAGTTGAGCCGGGGTTAGATCAGTATCCGACAATTTCAAATACGATTTCTCATTATTTTGAGGACGGAAGTCTGAGTGAGTTGCCAGATGAATAATTTGATGCTGCTTCATCTTGCGATATTTTTCTAAATTAACTAAAGTAGCCTCTTCATTCAGGAAATAGTCACCAGGCCATAGCGTTTTAATAGATGACAACTCCAACGGTATAGTGGGTATATCATATAGGTCATCAAACTCAGATATGCCCATTCCCAAAACTTTAGCGTCTTTGAGGTCTACATAGCGAGTATCTGTTAAGTTTAACCCTGGCATCAAACCTAAACTATATTTTTCAACTAAAAACTGTTGACCGTCATGGAGCGCTGACAAGGGAATGCTTCGTAATTTTTCATCCATTAAAAAAACTAAGTTGTTTATCCCTTCTTTTTCCAACGTTTTATCTAGAGGTTCAATCAACCATTGATAGAGTTGTCGGGCAGAATTCAGATAACTTGTAGCTCTCAACCTTCTTGGATCGGTAATTTGTCCCCGAAATTCAAACACAACTTCTAGCACTTCCTTACGGGTTGCTGTCGTGACTTCATGCCACTCTTGACCCTCGGCAGTTACCAATAGGAGACCCAGACGATCGCTCTCTTGTCCAGTCGGAGGAAAGGTAACGTAAATAATGGCAGGGTTTTGTCCCGTTTGACGGGCGATTCTAACCGGGACATCGCCAATACTTTCTGCGATCGCCTGTTGAGAAAGATTAAGCTGATTTTCAACTAAACGCAGGTCATTCGTTGTTGCGGCCAACTCTTGATTGGCTTGTCGGACTTGCTGCTGTGCCACAATCGCGGCTAGGGTGGCTAACCCTAACGTTATACCCAGAATCGTAGAACCGATAAAGATCCTCCGTCGAGCTTTTTGAGCCGCTGCGGTTAAAACTTGATTCGCTTTTTTTTCCGCTTCTAACGCTTTTTGTTCGGCCTCTAAATTAATTTTTGCTTCTAATTTTTCCAAGTGTCTAGTGCAGAAGTGCAAAAGAACATAACCAGCTATAATAAGAGAAAGAGGCAGAGGGACCCCTATCAGGGGCCACGCCCAAGTTCTATCTCGACTTAATCAATCATGCCTACTCCAAAAGCCAAAGTCTGTACAGTATCTCCAAGGCAACATCAGTTACTAGAACAAATATCGCGCAAAGCAACTAATCCACATCGATTAGTACAAAGGGCCAAATTAGTTTTGTTGGCGGCTGATGGAATTAATAACAGCGAAATTTCTGACCAATTGCAAATGAACCGGAATCAAGTTCGGATGTGGCGCTCCCGATGGGCTGACGCCTCAGCTACACTAGAGATAGCAGAAACCACAGAAATTAGCGATCAAAAATTAATTCAACTGATTATAGATATTTTAAGTGATCAACCCCGTCCAGGTAAGCCCCCCACATTTACCGTAGATGATATTGTCCAAATTGTTGCAGTTGCCTGTGAACATCCTTCCCTAAGTCAGCGCCCAATCAATGAATGGACCCACCAAGAACTGGCATCCGAAGTCGTTAAAAGAGGAATAGTCAAAGAAATTTCCCGCTATAGCGTGGGTCGTTTTTTAAAATGAGGCGGATCTTCAACCTCACCGCTCTCAATACTGGCTAAATACAACCCCTAAAGATAGAGAAGCATTTCAAGAGCAGGTAAAAAACGTTTGTGAACTACACCATAATGCATCAGAATTGGCCGAAAACGGCATCCATTTGATTAGTACCGATGAAATGACGGGAATTCAAGCATTAGAAAGAGCTTACCCGACTAAATCGATGATTCCCGGACAAGTAAAACGGATAGAGTTCGAGTACATCCGACATGGAACATTAACTTTAATAGCTAATTGGGATATTGCTAAAGGACAAGTTATAGAACCCTCCATTGGTCCGAGGCGTACTGAGATAGATTTTGTCAACCATATCGAGCAGACAATTGATACGGATCCCGAAGCGGGCTGGATTTTTATTGTTGACCAACTGAATACTCATAGGAGTGAATCTTTAGTTCAATTGGTAGCCGAGCGCTGTCAGATAAATACCGACTTGGGTGTTAAAGGGAAAAAAGGAATTTTGGCATCGATGAAAACTCGTTCAGCTTTTTTAAGCGACCCCACCCATCGAATTCGCTTTGTGTATTTGCCCAAACACACATCCTGGTTAAACCAGATTGAATGTTGGTTCAGTATCTTGACCCGTCGCCTTTTAAAACGCGGAGAATTCACTTCGACCTTTGACCTATCTGAGCAAATTCTTAAGTTTATCGATTACTTCAACCGAACGAGCGCCAAACCATTCTTATGGAAATTTGAAGGCTTCAAGGAGTCTAAATAGACTGGCTATTTATTTTTGCACGTCTGTACTAGCTTTTCGTTCTGCTTCTAAAGCCCGACGAGTTTGTTGTTTTTCTAAATCTTGACTCGCATTTAAAAATTGATAGTCCAGATCACTCAAACTTTTCCCCGAGGTCCAGACTAAGGCATCTTGCAAAGACTGTCCTCGTAGTAATCGGGATTCATCTTGACAATCAGATGCAAACCAAGCAGCGATCGCTTCCCCATAAGGTCGTAAATTCCTTAACTCTTTCTCCACCCAGCTTGCCTGAAAAACGGATTGATAAATTGCGTTAGAAACTTGCAACTGATTGTTTCGCTTCACGACTAAGCCAGAAAGCCGGAGTTCGATGTGTTCGGGACTATCATCCGCAGGAATTCCCTCATCCTGCAATATTCGCTGATAAAGTCCCAACAAACGCGAGGCTCGTTCTTCACTTCTTAACAGGCGATCGCGGATTGTTTTGAGATGTTCCGGTTCATCATGAGTTTCCCAATTTTCAATAATCTTGTTTCTCACCAAATTCTCCACCCAATCTGCTTCTTCACCTTCAGGAATCGGACCCGGTGACATCAGCACTAATTTACATAACTTTTGAGTCAGAAACGGTTGTCCTCCCGTCCAAACCAAAATCTGTTGTAAAATCGTTTCGGGATTTTCTATCTTGTCTTGGAATCCCGCAGCTAATGGTGCAGCTTCCTCTAGTTGAAACCCGCTCATTTGAATCGCTCGACCAATATTAAATGGCGTTCGGTTCTTGTCTCGAATTAAATCGGATGGAGTGGCAACACCTAACAAGGCAAACGTCAATCGGCGATATTGAAAATTATCCGCCCGTTTATTATAACAAGCCCGAATCAAGGCAAAGAAATCATCAATGGCAAAAGGGAGGCTGAGAACGCTATCAATTTCATCGACAAAAATCGCAATATTTTGAGAGATTTCCCCGAGTAAGACTTCTTCGAGAAACTCACTGAACCGCTGAACTGGAGAAAGATGGTCGCGATCGCGCCACCAACTCCGCAAGTTAAAGTTGCCCGTCAGTTCAAAGCTACTCGCAAGAGAGCGAATCACCCCCGCATACCATTGTTCGGGAGTAATATTTTGGCTACCAATCTTGGTAATATCAATAGCAGCACAAGCAAATCCTTCCGATTGCAAGCGTTTCATCGTTTGCACTCGCAGGGAAGATTTCCCCATCTGCCGCGAGTTCAAAACATAGCAAAATTCACCAGCATTGAGTCCCTGATAGAGGTCTTCATCAGCTTGCCGTTTCACATAAGTAGGGGCATCAATCGGTAGACTGCCGCCCACTTGGTAAAGGGGAATAAAGTTATATTGTTTCAAAATTTTATGCTCCAGTCATATCAGTGAATTAAGCCTTTAACGAGCCTGTCGTTTGTTATTCTTCTATTTTCCTGCAACTCAAACTTTGCATTCTTTTTAAGAAAAACCCATCTAAAAGTAAATACAAAGAACTTTTGTGAAAAACTATAAAGATTTCTAAATTTGTCCCAGCAATATGGCGTAAACTACTAAATAATTGTGATACAATACAATTAAAACTTTCTAATTCTTTAATGCTTCCTGTTTCCGTACCCAGTAACGTAAACGCAATTGACTTTATATTATCTTCTTTAGCTTTTTTCAAAGATTTTTCTACTATGCTTGCAATGATTTCTTCGGATATTATTCGATTCTGGCTAATATCTTTGACAACTGAATGAAAGATGGTATGAGCTGCGAGATCACCGGCTGCTGTGGCCACAATATCTCCAATACTTAAAGGAATAAATTTTCGACTCTCTCTGTAAATTTCTTCACCACCAATATTCCTGATTTGTTTTGAAAAACTATCATGCATAGTCAAATAATTATTATCAGATTTAACTAAAACATCTACTAATAAGTTTTTTATATCTCCGAAATAAATTTTTACTAAATAATCGTAAATTAAAAACTCACCCCAGAAATAACTTTCCGTGCTTTGAAGACTCTCTGATATTAAGTTATTATAATACTTGAAGGTACTTGTCAGATTAAACTCCGTTTTCTGTGGGTTATTTTTATCCCCTCTTTTGGGATGATCTTCTTGTTTGCTGTCAATCGAATTATTATTATTCAATCTATGACTTTTGAAATAATCTTTTAACCATCTTTTACTCTTGCTAATTAATTCTTCAAGGTTTTCAATTGGCCAGAGGGTTAGGTCACTATTTTGTCCCGTAGCTGCTATGCAGTTTCCTTCAGGACTAAAAGCTATACTCCAAATTTTGCTTTCATCGTCCTGAAATGTAGCCCAGAGATATCCTCGATGATCCCACACTCGAATAGAACCGTTGACTCCAGTAGTTGCAATGTAGTTACCGTCCGGGCTATAAGCGATATCCAAAACCTGCTCATGATAACATTGCCAGTGGGCGATCGCTTCACCGGACAGGTTCCACACTATTACCGTATCATCTTCGCCTGTCGTCACTATATATTGGCCGTTGGGACTGCACGCTATGCCCCAAATCCAATTATTATTTCCTTTAAATTCAGTTACCAGTTGACCCTCTAAGTTCCAAAGTTTAGCCGTACCATCCGCGCTTGCTGTCACTAAATATTGGCCGTCAGGAGTAAAACAAAGATTTATAATTATGTTTTTATGACTTTCCCATTGAGCCAATAACTCTCCAGATATATTCCGAATTTCCGTAATTCCATCGATACCTGCTATGGCAATGTAATCTCCATTAGAGCTGAATTTTATAATAGGCCCTATCTTACTCTGCGGTGATTCAAAGCCAGTGCGATCCGTATTAAATTGAGTTAATTGTTGACCTGATATATCCCAAATTCTGACTATGCCTTGATTATTTGCTGTAACGATTTGCTGGGTAGTGGGAACATAAGACACGCTTCTGATTCCGCCTTGGAAACCTTGCCAGCGAGCTAATGGCTGACCTAACTTATCCCATACTTTAACAGTCCCATCATCGCCTGCGGTTATAATCTGTTGTCCATCCGAGCTAAACTCAATTTTCCAAAGCTGATTCTGGTAAGCCTTCCATTGAGCTAGATACTTAGGTGATAAGTCCCAAATGCTGATGGTACCATCGGCCCCCGTAGTTATCAGACTCGCTCCATTAGAACTTAAACTGATGCTTTTAACTCGACCCGAATGGCTTTTAATGCGATCGAACTCTTGTCCTAAAAGATTCCAAAAGGAAACTGTGCCATCGGACCCTGCGGTGACCAGACCTCTGCCCATCTGATGTGAAAATGATACTGGAAATTAAATCTTGCTGGGTATTAAATTCCGATATTTGCTTTCCTTTTAAGTTCCATAGGCGAACGATCCCATCCACTTCTGCGCTCACTATGCATTGTCCATCTGGACTAAAGCAGGCGGTTGAAATTACTCGCTTTCCTTTTAATGTCATGATTTCTTTTCCAGAAACCTCCCATAAGTGAGCTATAAATTCACTTCCGGCTGTAAGAATATATCGTCCATTTGGACTAAAACTAATACTAGAGACAGAACCTCGATGTTTATCTAACTGAGATAACTGCCTACCTGCTAAATTCCATAATTTTACTAACCCATCATTGCCTGCTGTAGCTAGATACTGGCCGTTTGGAGTAAAACTAACCTTCCTAACTTTACCTTGATGTCCTTCAATTTGACTTAGCTGCTGTCCGGCGAAATTCCATAATTTTACTAACCCATCATCGCCTGCGGTGGCCAGACGATGATGGGTAGGGCTAAAACATAGACTTCTAACTTCACCTTGATGAGCATTCCACTCGCGCTGCTGTTGTCCACTACGATTCCACAGTCTAATCATTCCATCGTTTCCAGCCGTCGCCATGTACTGCTCATCTGCACTGAGACCCACATCGTTAAACCAGCCTGAATCACTACTTAATCGATTACTTTGACGAATTTGATTCATAAGGGTTTGTAAAACGTAGACAGGCACAACAGTCGGGTAGTCTTGCAGACTGCGATCACCTACAATTTCGTTTAAAGATTGAGCCGCTTTCATGGCTGAAATTAACCCCTCAATTTCTTGAGACTTAAATTCTTCTAAGGCATAATTTGCTGCTTGTTCTATGGCCTTAATTGCTGCATTGGAATAGCAAGGTTTTTCCTCCTCCTGAACACTGATTCCTGCTTCTTCTAACGCATTTTCTACCCAAGCTTTATTAAAAATAGACCCATAAATACGATTGTAAACCTTTAACTGATTTCCCTGCTTGACAACAGCCCCGGTGAGTCGCAATTGCAGATGTTCGGGTTTTGCTTTCGCTGGGAGTTCTCCCTTTTGTAAGAGTTGGTGATATAATCCGAGAAGTTGTCCCTGATTTTGATTGTGCCAGAGGAGCCGATCGCGGATGGTTCGCAGATGTTCGGGTTCGTCGTTGGCTTCCCAGTTCTTGATCGCCTGGGTTTGGACGAGGTTTTCTATCCAAGATGCCATATCCGTTGGCGGTTGACCCTCTTCCTGGATCTGTTGCCATACCAATTTACAGAGTTTTTGGGTTAAAAAAGGTTGTCCTCCGGTCCATCCTAAGATTTCTGCGATCGCCTTCTCTGGGTTAGGCATAATTCCAGCAAATCCCTGCACTAATGGCGTCGCTTCCTCTAACTGAAACCCCGTGAGTTCGATGGCTTTCCCAATATTAAATGGGGTACTAAAATTTTTATCTTGAATTAAATCTGAAGGGGTAGCAACTCCCAATAAAGCAAAACTCAATCGGCGATATTCTGGGCAGTCAGCACGGTTATTATAACAAGCCCGAATAAACCCAAAAAAGTCATCCACTTTAAAACTTAAACTGAGGACGCTATCAATCTCGTCAATAAAAATAGCAATATTTTCTGAGATTTCCCGCAATAGCACCTCTTCTACAAACTCGCTTAACCGTTGGATGGGAGAAACCATATCGCGATCGCGCCACCAAGTTCGCAAGTTGACCCTCTCAGTTAGGTTAAAACTACTCCACAAATTCCTGACAATTCCGGCATACCATTGTTCAGGCGTCACCTGTCCTGAACCAATCCGGGTTAAATCAATGGCTGCACAGACAAATCCATCTTTCTGCAATCGTTGCATGGTTTGCACCCGCAGGGAAGATTTGCCCATCTGTCGGGAATTGAGGACATAGCAAAACTCTCCGGATGTCAATCCGTTATAGAGTTCTATATCCGCTTTGCGTCGGACGTAGGTGGGGGCATCAGTGGGGAGACTACCCCCCACTTGATAGTGATAAATTGGCTGGTTTTGATTATTCATAATTTATCTTAGGAGTGAAAATTTAACCCGGGATAATTTATTTTATTGAGGTTGACAGACTTCTAAGGGTTTCATTTCTTCTGGATTGCTTCGGAAATAATTGTCAAGCCAGTGACATCCTTTTTGTAAGAGTTCTTCCAAATTGTCAATTCGCCAAATCCTGACTAAACTATCTTCTCCACCAATCGCTAACCACTGTCCATCTGGACTAAATGATGCACTCATAAATATTCCTTCATAGACACCTTGATTGTAACCTCCTTGATAGATTTGAAATTGTCCAATTTGCCGTCCAGACCAGTCCCAGAGGCGAGCCGTGCCATCTTCTCCTACAGTTGCCAGACGCTCTCCATCGGGACTGGCGATCACGCCCCAGACTCTGCCTTGATGTCCTTGGAGTGAAGTTATTTTTTTTCCAACAAAATTCCAAACTTTTACCTGATTGTCTTCACCTACTGTAACCAAATAATCTTGAGTGGGACTAAAAATCAAACTCGCAATTACAGTTTCGTGGGCTGGAAATTCCACTAAGAGTTTTCCGGAAAAATCCCATAAACGAATCATTCCATCATCTGATGCTGTAGCGATGCGCCGTCCATCGGGACTAAACTTTACGTGAGTGACCTTGGCTTGAGCGGAATTAAAAGAGGCGAGTTTTTCTCCCGAGAGCGTCCATAAGTTTACGGATCCGTTTTTAGAAATGGTGGCAAGGTGCTGTCCATCGCTACTGAAATAGACGCTCATAACTGCTTCGGTGTATGCGTAAAATCCTGTCAATTGTTCTCCATTTATACTCCACAATCGGACAGTTCCGTCATCTATTCCGGTTGCAATCTGTTTACCATCTGGACTCAAACTGTAGCTGGTTAGAGCTTGGGAAGCAAAGCTTATCCTGCTTGGCTGGGATGGGGGATCACTACTTAATTTATTAGGGCGCTCAATTTGAACTATCAGATCACCAAAGTTGTTTCTGATCTGTAATGAGCCAGACAACCCTAATGTAAAAATTGAGTTTCCATCAGAGCTAAACTCAATTTTTTTAATAGCTGCTTGATTGGTCTTAAATTCACGGAAATGTTTCGGTAATAAATCCCACATTCTAGCCGTTCCATCCTCCGATGCACTGACCAGATACTGTCCATTCGGGCTAAATTTTACGTGATAAACCCAACCTTGATGTCCTCTTAGTTGAACAGTTTGATACCAATATCGCCAGTTTTTCTCCCAAAGTTTAACTGTACCGTCGAGTCCAGCACTTGCCAAACGCTTACCATCCGGACTAAAACTCAGACCCCTCACTCCGTTTTGATTGGCCTGCAATAGATATTTTTGTTCCCCAGACAGATTCCAGATTCTTATCGTATTATCTTCTCCGGCTGTAGCTAGAGATTTTCCATCGGGGTTAAAACTGACACTACGAACCCATCCAATATGTCCTTTTAATAAGGCGAGTTCCCGTCCTGATAAATCCCACAAGCGAACAATTCCATCTTTACCTGTTGTCGCGATCTGTTGTCCATCCGGGCTAAAATAGGCATCCCAAACCCCTCCTGTATGTCCTTTAAACAGAGCAACTTGTTGTCCAGATAGGTTCCATAATCGCGCTGTACTATCGATTCCCGTGGTGACCAAATGCTGTCCATCTGGGCTGAATCTTACCCAGACAGCTAGGTCAATCATGCCCAACAAATTCAACAATTTTCTCTCCGGACAGATTCCAAACTTTCACGATTCCATTGTGACCTGTTGTGGCTAAATACTGTCCATCTGGGCTAAAACTGATGCTCATTACTCCGGAATGATTTGCCTCAATTTTCAAGATCTGCTCTCCGGATAAGTCCCATAGTCTGATGGTATCGTCCCTGCCCGCTGTCGCAATCAATTTTCCATTAGGAGCAAAATCGACACCCCAAACTCCTCCCTGATGACCCATAAAGCGAGTGCGTTCGTGGATATAATCTAGGATGGTTTGGAGTGCTAATAACGGACTGGTTGCTGGATAATCTAAAATTGAGCGCTTATCCTTGACTAGCCTTTTTAAATCTTGCCCACTTTTCATCGCTAATACTAAAGCATCAATTTGTCCTGTGACAACCGGGGCATCCCAATATCTTAAAGCATTAACTCCTGTTTGTTCCAGAATAGTGCCCGCTTGGGCTTCTCGTTGTTTTTGTATGGCTTGCTCTGCTACAAAAGAAGCTCCTGCTGCTCCAATCAAGGACACTGATAAAATAACCGTTCCAATCCGGATTTTATTTTTGGCTTTTTGATGAGCTTGCTCCAGAATTTGATGAGCTTTTTTTTGTGCATTCAAGGCTGTTTTTTCAGACTCTAATTTGATTTCCGATTCTATATTTTCCAACTTTCTAGCTTTTTGCTCGGCATCTAAGGCGCTTTGTACTTCTCGGGTTTCCAATTCTTGGCTGGCTGCTAAAAACTGATAATCCCGATCGCTCAAACTCTTATTAATCGCCCAGTTTAAGGCATCTTGTAAAGCCCGACCTCTTAACAGGCGAGAACTATCGAGGAATTGGGACGCAATCCAAGCGTCAATTTGTTCTGAATAAGGCCGTAATTTTTTTAATTCTTGATTTATCCAATCTCCGTTAAAAATATTTTCATAAATAGGGTTGTAAGGTTGTAACAAACCCGCTTTTTTCACCACCAGTCCAGAAAGTTGTAGTTCTATTTCATCCCGGTTATTTTCAGCTACTTTTTTGCCTTCTAAAATTTGTTGATACAAACCCAGTAATCGAGCCGCACGTTTTTCATTTCGGAGTAACCGATCGCGGATTGTTTTAAGATGTTCTGGCTCATCAAAACTTTCCCAGTTTTCTATCACTTGAGACTGGACAAAGCTATCTACCCAGGTCCTATAGCTTTTGATTGGATTAGGGACTCCTGTTTTTCCATCCATCGGCAAACCCGGCTGATTTTTATCAAAACTTTTAACTAATTCTTTGCAAATTTTTTGAGTCAAAAATGGCTGGCCTTTTGTCCAGTAAAATATTGCTTCTATGACATCTCTTATGCCCTCTAATTTTCCAGCAAATCCAGCCATCAATGGATAGGACTCATTAATCTGAAATCCATTTAATTGAATAGCTTGCCCAATATTAAAAGGGGTGCGACTTTTATCGGCAATCAAGTCCGATGGTGTTGCCACTCCAATCATCGCAAAGGTCAGCCGGTTGTAACTCGGATTGTTCGCTCGTTTATTGTAATGAGAGCGAATTACCGCAAAAAAATCATCAATGCTAAAATTAAGACTGAGGATGCTATCAATTTCATCTATAAAAATCACAATAGGTTCCTGGATTTGTACCAAAAGAACCTGTTCCGTAAACTCGCTGAACCGCTGTACCGGAGACAACAGTTCGCGATCGCGCCACCAACTTCGCAAATTTATCTTTAAATTAAAGCTACTCACCAAATGGCGGAGAATTCCGGCATACCATTGTTCCGGCGTGACATTCTGCGATCCAATAGCCGTAATATCGATGGACGCGCAAGCAAATCCATCTGTCACTAATCGCCCCATCGTTTGTACTCGTAAGCTGGATTTCCCCATTTGTCGCGAATTGAAGACATAGCAAAACTCGCCCTTTTTTAAAGCATGATAAAGGTCTTCATCTGCCTGTCGCTTGACGTAAGTCGGGGCATCAATGGGAAGAGAGCCTCCTACTTGATAACAGTAATTATCCATTAATCATTTCCTCCTCATGTCAAACCTGGATGCGAGGTTAAAACTGTTAGGCTTATTTCAATACTGTCAGTAAAGAAACGATTTATGATGAACCTAACCGATCGCTAAAATACTCCCGATATAAATTACATCGCGGGATGACATCATTTCCCTGCATTTTGACTAATCCCATACTATGTAACTTAAACCCGAGAGATGACTCTAACCGGATTGGTTCGGTTGCACTCACCACCTGTGCAGTCGCCTCGGCTAACTGGGGATGCTGTTCTAAATTCCAGAGGTGTCGTCGCAAATGGTCCCCGTAAAGTCCGGCCTCGGTCGGTGCAGTTTCTAATAGGTTTTCTAAGGTGATATCCTGTTTGGCAATATGATAAAGGGCCAAGCGGACTAAATAAGGATGACCTCCCACCATTTTCATTAATCTGGAAATTTTAGTGGCATCCCAATCTAATCCATGCAATCGAGCTAAGTCGTAAATTTGCTCGGATTTAAACTCGGGCAGTTCGATGGGTAACCCCACGTTAAAAGGGGATTGATTGATATCCATCGGGACATAAACTTCGGTGGAATGAACGACGACTAAGCGTAAATTTTTCCAAACTTCCCGATTTTTGGCATCTTCATGCCATGCGCGCAATAATCCAAAAAAGTCGGCAGCTATTTCCGGATATTGGAAGATGCAATCCACTTCATCCAATCCCAAAACTAATGGGGTGGTAAGATTTTCTAGCAGATATTCTTCAAAATAAGCGGTACAATTATCTTTGCTGCCAAAAATTTCATCCCAATATTCACTTAAACGATTAGCTAACCGCAGTCGCCGTCCCACACTGGCACAAAACCATTTTAAGAAGTTATCTAAATCCGCAAAGGTTTTGCGATTGGCCAGTTGGAAACTGAGGGGAACGGTGCGATATCCTTGCTTACTGGCTTTGTTGAGAATTCTAGCCATTAAGGAGGTTTTTCCCATTTGCCGGGGGGCTTTGATTCGGATTAAAGCTCCGGGTTGAATTATGGTTTCATAACATCGGTCTTCAATGGGTGGACGTTCTACATAAAAGACTGAGGCAATATCAACTTGTCCCTCGGGTAATTCGGGGACAGCATAAGGTAAGGGGGGCCGATCGCCTCCTGCGACCTCCACAGGAATTTCGCCACTTGTTTCACTTTCCTCCGGCTTTCCTCCTTCTGCAATCAGTTGGAGCACTTCCGTCAGTAAGTTCGGCGTATCTGCGGGGGAATGCCAATGGCGCTGCTGAATGCAGTCGAGATATCCGCGCAGGTTATAATTCAGGGAAGAATCTAAGGTAAAATTAACTCGAATCGGTAAAATAATCGGTTTACCATTGGGCCGTTCATCTTGCAATTCTTTCGCCCGTCGCACTTCTTCCGTGACCATTTCACTCGTGGCGGATTGTTCGGAGAGAAACAGCAATAAATAATCACAGTGTTGGAGTTTAGTTTCAATCCGTTGCGGCCAATTTTCCCCAAGGCGAATACTTTCACTCGCCATAAAGGGTTGATGTCCAGCACTCATTAAGGCATCGTAAAATTCTTTGGCAAGACTGCTATCTGGCTCTTGGGCGCGGTAGGAAATAAAAACATTTTGTGGAGTGGGTTTGACGACTTGAGGCGGCTGGATCTGGTAAACGGGAATGGGTTCGGCGATACCTTTGAGAGAACGCAATCCCACATAAGTGACGCTCATCGGTAGGCGGTGTTTAACGACATCGTAAACGGTTTGGGAGATGCAAATTCCCCCGGCAGAGGCTACGGTTTGCAAGCGCGCTGCAATGTTGACCCCGTTTCCCATCACATCGCTACCGTTGAAGAAGACATCCCCCAGATGAATGCCGATGCGATGACGGAGGATATCTCGTTCCGGTAAGTTGGCAGCAGCAGCGGCGATCTCCTGCTGAATTTCGATCGCACTCGCCACGGCTTTTTCGGCACTGATAAAATACATTAATAACCCATCGCCCAAGGATTTAAGCACCTGCCCTTCAAATTTCTCACAAATTTGTTGCATTTGTGAGAAATCTCTGGCAATTAAGTTGAGCGTATGGTTTTCCTCCGCTGCCATTTGGGTTGTAAAGGACTCGACATCGGTAAAAACGATCGCCGCAAGCGCATTCTCTCCTCGATTCGAGAAGAGATTCGCGTTGGAAGACAGGGCTTTTTCTGTGGGTTCCATAAGCGGGAGGTATGGGGAGTAGGGAGTCAGAAAATTTATTCTGCCTAAAGTCTACATCCCTGTTGGTCCAGATGGAACAAATTGTAATAAAACCTTAAATTTTTCCAAAAAACTGCGTTTTTCTCTCCAGTCCCCTCCCCCTCATTCCGATGGGATTTCTCTCAACCCCACTTCGGTACAAACTGCCTGCAAGGGTTTATCCCAGGAGGCGATGGGGAGTTGGAGTAAATCGCCAAAATTGAATAAAATACCTATGGTGGGTTTAGACTGCCATTGGGGAAGGGACAGCAGGCGATCGTAAAATCCACCGCCATATCCGAGGCGATACCCCTGGCGATCGCATCCCACCGATGGCACTAAAATTAAATCCACTTCCTCCGCTGTCAAGATTGGCGCATCCGGTAGCGGTTCTAAAATTCCATACTTCCCAGGTTGTAGCGTATCCTCAATACTGTAGCGATGCCAAACTAACTGCTTGTTAACACAACGAGGCAGTCCCCATTGATGATTGGTATCCGTGAATAAAGAACTTAAATCCGGTTCTTGGCGAAAACTAATATAGGCTAAAATTGTTAGGGATTGCTGATATAAATTGGATGATTTTAAATGGCAACAAAGGCGATGACTTTTCTCCTGCCATTCTGCTGGAGAAAGTGCTTTCCGCTTTTGGAGTAACTTGAGTCTGAGTTGGGCTTTCTCTAGTTGAGGGTCGAGAGACATTGGGGAATTGTCAATTTATAAAATTGTCGTGTAAAATTCGGCTAAAAACAAGGAATTGCCCTGTCCTTAGCCGTTTCTAGTCACCAAACTTGCTACCTAAGCTGCGTTTTCCCGATACCAGGCGATGGTTTTTTGCAAGCCTTCTTTAAACCCAACATCCGCCGTAAATCCGAACTCTTTTTTAGCCAGTTCGGTATCTAAACAACGGCGCGGTTGACCATTGGGTTTGTCGGTATCCCAAACCAATTTGCCCTCAAATCCCATCAATTCGCAAATCAGTTCAATTAAATCGCGAATGGTAATTTCATAGCCCGTTCCCAGATTAACCGGGTCCGATTTATGGTAAGATTGGGTTGCCATGACAATCCCTCGGGCGGCATCGGTAGAATAGAGAAATTCCCGAGAAGGAGTACCATCTCCCCAGACGACTAATTCTTTATCTCCCCGTTCTTGGGCTTCATGAACTTTGCGAATTAAGGCTGGGATGACGTGAGAACTGCTGGGGTCGAAGTTATCTTCGGGTCCATATAAGTTAACCGGCAGTAAATAAATGCCGTTAAAATTATATTGTTGCCGATAGGATTGCAGTTGGACTAATAAGGCTTTTTTGGCAATCCCATAAGGCGCATTGGTTTCTTCTGGATAGCCGTTCCAGAGGTCATCTTCTTTGAAGGGGACGGGGGTGAATTTGGGATAGGCGCAGATGGTGCCGACACAGACAAATTTCTGTACGCCTGCTTGATAGGCGGCATGAATCAGTTGTGTCCCCATCATCAAGTTGTCATAGAAGAGTTCGGCGGGTTTTTCTCGGTTTAAGCCGATTCCACCGACATGGGCGGCGAGGTGAATGATAATATCTTGTTGTTGGACAACCTGCTGACAAACTTCCATGATTCGCAGGTCAGAATCACGCGATCGCGGAACGGTGATTTTATCGCGATCGGCCCCATTTTGGGTTAATTGGTCGATGACTTGCCGACCTAAAAATCCGGCCCCTCCGGTAACGAGAATACGTTTGTCTTTTAAGTCTAATGATTCCATTTAGCTTGACCTCTGATACTTAATACTTGAACGAGGCGGCGATCGCACTTTATCTTGATTGAAAAAGAGGCCCCCTCCCCCAAGAGCCTCGGGGAGGGGACTGGATTGGTGATGAATTAGTCCACCATGTGACCACTGTCTTGGCGGATGAAGGCGCGATCGATAATCGGTTGTCCTGTGGGAGATTCTACCCCGATCGCCTTGAGGTCGGAATCCACCATTAAGGCGACCAATTGTTCAAAGGTAATGGACGGTTCCCATCCTAATTTTTCCTTCGCTTTACTGGGGTCACCAATTAATAAATCTACTTCCGCAGGACGCAGATACCGGGGGTCGAATTCCACATAATCCTCCCAATTCAGGTTAACGAAATTAAAGGCTAAATCCAAAAATTTGCGGATGGTATGGGTTTCATTGGTGGCAACGACATAATCATCCGGTTCGTCTTGTTGCAGCATCAACCACATGGCGCGAACATAGTCTTTGGCATAGCCCCAGTCCCGCTTAGAATCCAGGTTACCGAGGAAAAGTTTTTTCTGCTTTCCGGCGACGATGCGGGCGACGGCGCGGGTAATTTTGCGGGTGACGAAGGTTTCGCCTCGGCGGGGGGAGTTATGGATCCAACCCTGGCCGACTCCGGCATGGAAGGTCCCGCTAGTGGTTGCTAAATCAAACAACCATCCTTGATAGTTGATGGGTTCAGCGGTGACGACTTGGGCGCGGTTGGTGCCTTGGGGTGGGGTGGCGTTGATGTGAATTTGATACTGGAACCCGTCGCCTTGGGATTCGGTGGCAATCCAGGCGGGTTGTTGCAGGGTGGTGATGGACATCCAGTAGAGTCCAGCGGCGAGGAGGGCGGAGGGAGTTTGGACGGTGAAACTGTCTCCAGCCAGGGGAGAAACGGCTTTAAATCCGTCTAAAAAGGCTAACCGTTCCCGATCGCCTGCGTTGAGAATCCGCTTGGGAATGCGTTTGTCTTGGGATTTGCTGTACAGTTCGGACCGCAAGTAGTCACTGTAGGCAGGGTTGCCGGATAACTGGAGACGGGATGCGGCAAGGCGATCGCAATTTCCACCGGAGACTTTTCGCCAAGATGCGACGAGGCGATCGCCTACAGCGCTGTCCGGAATTGTCAAAGTTACTTGACTTGAGTTGTCAATTTCTGCGGCAGCAACCAGGACTCCAAGCAACCATGCCTCAGTTTCGGTGAGGTCCAGTTGTTCCGGCGACTGCGGCAAGTCAATCAACGCCAAAGAATCCCCAACTTTGACCTCACCGGCAGGTTTTTCCACTGCCGATTCGCCCTGTTGCACAAATACAACGTGATCGCTGGTGGCATGATAAACCGCACCCTCTGCGGCAATCCGATGTACGGTTTTATTGGGTTGTGCTGTGGCCCCATTCCAAGTGGCCGTCATGCAAGTCACTTGCACCCACCCTTGGGCATCCCAGACTTCCAACCCGTTGCCGTCCCTAATGTCCGTGGTATATCGATTTTTGTGGCCTGCATCGGTGTGATGGGGGACAATTTCCGCAATGGGTACCAGGTCAATTAATCCATCCTGACGAATGAATACGGGGGTGTTATCGATTACGCATTCATGGTTAAACAGGATGCCATTACAGGCAAATAAATCATAAGATTCGCGATAATTGACCGTTTGCCAGTGGGCGTAAACCTTGGCGCAGGAATAGGGACTCCGGGGATAAAACGGGGTCGTTTCCTTTTGGGGGACTTCCAGGACCTTGCCAAACATTTCCGAGGAACCCGCTTGATAAAACCGGACTTGGATCCCGGTGCGATGTTGGTAGTCGCGGATCGCTTCTAACAGGCGCAGGGTTCCCATTGCCACGGTATCCACGGTGTATTCTGGGGAGTCAAAGCTGACGCGGACATGGGATTGAGCGCCCAGGTTGTAAATTTCAACAGGTTGGACTTCTTCGAGAATCCGGCGGAGAGTGACCCCATCGGTCAAGTCGCCATAATGTAGAAATAATCGGGCTTCTTCACTATGGGGGTCCACATAAAGATGGTCGATCCGGTCGGTATTAAAGGTGGAAGTCCGGCGGATAATCCCGTGGACTTCATAGCCTTTTTCTAGTAATAATTCGCTTAAGTAAGAACCGTCTTGGCCGGTGATGCCGGTGATTAATGCCCGCTTACGTTGCTGCGTCATTTTTGATTTTTCCTCTCAACCTCTAGTTAAAGCTTGGGGACTCTGCTGCGATCGCATGAGTCTGTACGGAAGAACACCCTGATGATGATTGGCCTTTCCCCCGATCATGAGAATTGTTTTTACTCAGGGAGGAAGTTATCAAATCAGTCTTTCACTTTATCGTGAAAATTGGAAGTTAATGTGAAGGAACCCTATAGTTTTGGCGAACTTTTGGCGAACTTTTTGTAAATCGAGTCGTCCGGTTTCCGTTACCGGATGTTACTGGATTGTACTTCCTCGGGGTAGCAACTGTCACCGTTTTCTTGAATTTTCCCCCGGGGTTTGGGGTAGAAATGCAAAAAATTTGCTGAAGCCTTACGTCCTCAGCATAATTCCCGACTGCAGTCGGTTTGTTAAAGGGGGTGAACTGCACCAGCAAGAGCGCTGATGCAGCTCAGAGCAACAAGGCCCGTTAATACGCCCCATTATTTTTAGGGAACAGCACCACTTTAAGGGTTTTTAAGACAATCCACAGGTCCATCCACAAGTTTTTAAAATTGACATAATAAACGTCAATTTGGATACGTTTGGGATAGGGAATGTCATTTCGACCAGAGACCTGCCAGAGTCCGGTAATTCCGGGTTTAATGGTGAGGACTTTATCGATATATCGGCCATATTTTGGCAATTCCTCAACCACTAAGGGGCGAGGGCCAACCACGCTCATTTCACCTTTCAAAACATTCCAAAATTGAGGAAATTCATCCAGGCTAGTGATTCTTAGAAAATGACCGATCCAAGTAATTCTGGGGTCTTGCTTGAGTTTGAAATTATCCTCAAATTCTTGACGCAGATGAGGGGAAGTTTCCATAATATCCAGCAAAACTTCGTCGGCATTGAGCACCATTGTCCTGAATTTAATACATCCGAATTTTTGGCGGTTCTTGCCAACGCGCTCCTGCACATAAAAAATTGGGCCGGGGGAGCTAATGTAAATCAGCAGACCCAAAATCGCGTAAACCGGGGAAAACACGATTAGAACGCACAGGGAAAACACAACGTCGAACAGCCGCTTGGAAAATTCTCCGTTGATCCCACTCAGGACGAAAGGCCAAAAAGTCCGTCTGGCAACCGCCCGAATCACTTTGCCGGAGATGAGTTGGCTATCGGCAGTCATCTTACTCCTTTAATTCACACCACACACAGTCCTGATTGTAAAGCCTTCAGACGTTTTGCACCGCGTCTGGAGAGTTCAGGTCACAGACACCCAGACAAAACCGACTCTTTCAAAGTGCCTGTCCTGCTGAGTCTGCGCGATTCATGCCGATTTACTTCCCGTCAGGAGGAGTTGATTACACCCTCATCGCCTCAATCCTTGCAAATAGCAGATTATTGATACAGGGGATGGAAAGAAAGCGAAAGCAGATTGTTTGGCTGATTTAATAGTGCGATCGCCCAACTTAAAGGGTCCCAGCAAGTCTTGTTTACCCATATACCATAAACCTGAATTTTTATCAAGCTTTCGTCAGAAATTCCCGATAACACTCATCGATAAAATGGCGGTAACGCTCCTGAAACACCTCGGGAGCAAATTTGGACGCTTGCTCGGGCCCTGCCTGGGGATTAAACTGCGATCGCAACTCTTCAAAGCGATCCACCGCCTCCATTAATGACCCTTCGGTTTGCTCACCAAAAAATAATCCAGTCCCCTCAGAAGGATGGTTTCGGATATCCAGAACCGTCTCTAACGCCCCACCTGCACTGTATGCAATCACCGGAGTCCCACAAGCTTGAGCCTCCACTAAGGCAATGCCAAAATCCTCGCAGGCGGCATAAACAAACGCCTTCGCTCGCGCCATATAGTCCTCCACCACCGCATTCGGTTGTTCCCCAAGGATCTCCACATTTGGCCCGGCGATCGCCCGAATTTCTGCCAACTCTGGACCCGTCCCAATCACCACCAACCGTTTTCCCAACTGATTAAATCCCCGCACAATCGTCGCTACCTTCTTATAAGGCACCAACCGCGCCACGGTTACATAAAAATCCTCCTTCTGAGGTTCAAACCGAAAACGCTCCACATTCACCGGCGGATAAATCACCTCCGCTTCCCGCCGATAACAGCGCCAAATCCTGCGCGCCGTATGCTGGGAATTGGCAATAAAATAATCCACCCGATTCGCCGAAATCACATCCCACTGTCGCAATCGATGCAGCAAATACCGCGTCAACACTCCCGGCAATCCTCGCCCCGCCCCACTATTGCGTAAATAATCAAAAGTTAAATCCCAGGCATAGCGCATCGGCGTATGGCAGTAACAGATATGCATCTGATGCGGGGCCGCCAGCACCCCCTTCGCCACCGCATGAGACGAAGATAAAATCACCGAATATTCACGCAAATCTAACTGTTCAATCGCCAGAGGTAACAACGGTAAATATTTTTGCACCCCCTTTTTTGCCAGTGGAAACTGTTGCAAAAAGGTTGAACCAATCTGCCGTTTAAATAAATAACTCTCAGGATTTGTAGATTCAAAATCAATCAACGCATACAAATCCGCATCCACTGCCTTGAGAATCTCTTTCACCACCAGTTCTGAACCTCCAGTGGCATAAGGCGTCAGCCATTCATGCACCAGAGCATAATTTTTTACCATCAAATCCGCCGGATCTACAAAATCTCTTCTCGTTCTCTTGGGAGCATCTCAATTTTGCCTGAAAACCGCCCTGACCTCTCCCGGCCCTCTCCTAAGAGGAGAGGGAGAATAATCCAATTTTTTTATTGTTAGAAGGAGATTATTACATCTTTCTCCCCCTTCCCTTGTAGGGAAGGGGGCTGGGGGGTTAGGTCTCTTTTCCCTCATTCCCAGACTCTGCGTGGGGAATGCCAAATCAGGTCAATAAAAGTCTTTCTCCCCCTTCCCTACAAGGGAAGGGGGCTGGGGGGTTAGGTCTCTTTTCCCTCATTCCCAGACTCTGCCTCCTACCTCCTTAAGGTTTGGGAATCACAAAGTTGCTATAACTCAACTCCGTAATCGCCGTCCATTGGTATATTTCCTCGCGAAATGTATTCCATTGTTCATAAATCCCGCGAAAGGTGGCATCTTGACTTGCATTTTCTTCATACAACTCAAAAGTGACTTTCTTCGCCGCGTCGATAATTTCTTGACTGTAGGGAAGTAACTGAGTCCCCCCAGCTTTTAAAGTTGCCAGAGCTTCGCGATTGAGCGACTTCATACTGAGCCAGCATATTCAAATTCGCCTCATACGCCGCCGTTTTGAAGATTTCTTGATAATCCTTGGGCAGTTGGTTCCACTGGGACAGGTTCACCAACACATCCAAGGTCGGTCCTGGTTCCCACCAGCCGGGATAATAGTAAAAGGGTGCTGCTTTATTTAATCCCAATTTAAGGTCATCATAAGGACCCACCCATTCTGCTGCATCGATCGCCCCTCGTTCCAAGGCGAGAAAAATTTCCCCTCCGGGTAACACCTGGACATTCACGCCCAATTTTTCCATCACCTGCCCCCCCAGTCCCGGAATCCGCATTTTTAACCCATTCAGGTCCTGGACGCTGTTGATTTGACGCTTAAACCAGCCCCCCATCTGCACCCCGGTATTGCCTGCGGGAAAATTAATAATATTGAAATCGCTATAGAGTTTTTGCATGGCCTCTAATCCCCCACCATGATACAGCCACGCATTCTGCTGTTGGGCATTTAATCCGAAGGGGACCGAGGTAGCAAAGGCGAGGGCGGGATTTTTGCCAATGTAATAATAGCTGGCAGTATGTCCGCATTGGACGGTTCCACCTTGGACGGCATCGAGGACCTGTAATCCCGGGACCAGTTCCCCCGCAGGATAGGGGCGAATCTCGAATCGGTTATCGGTCATCTCGGCGACCCGTCTGGCGATGGTTTGCGCGCCGCCATAGATGGTATCCAGGGAGGCGGGCCAACTGGTGGCCATATTCCAGCGAATTCTGGGCAAGCTATCCCGAGAGGCGGCAGGGCCCTGGGCTGCGGGACTACAGGCGGTGGCGGCAGCCGCACTCAGGGCACCAATGGCCCCATGACCGATGAGTTTTCTACGTTTCATAGTCTGTTTTTACCTTGCAGGAGGGTTGAGGGTTTTGCGGTGGTAAACACCAAATGATCTGCGTCCGAAGGTTGGTCCGGGATACTGATTTTATCACCCATTGAAACTCTAAACTCTAAACTCCCCATGCTCTGGTTTTTTTTAGCAATTTCGACGGCTTTTTTTACGTCGCTCAAGGATGTTTTAGGGAAAAGAACCCTACGCAATATTGATGCGCCGATTGTGGCTTGGTCTTGGTCCTTTTTTACGGCGTTGGTGTTATTGCCGGTGCAAGTTTGGGCGGGAATTCCCGATTTGGGCAGTCAATTTTGGGCCGCCCTGGGGGTGGGCAGTGTGCTAAATGCGATCGCCTTTCTGTTATATATCCAGGCGATTAGTACCTCAGATTTATCCCTCTGTTTACCCCTGATTGCCTTTTCTCCCCTGTTTATGGCGATTACTTCTCCGATTATTGTGGGGGAATGGCTCAGTTGGGCGGATGGGTTAGGAATTGGGTTGATTGTCGGTGGGTCTTATTTGTTAAATCTCCAGGACCGCAGGCGGGGATATTTTGCGCCGTTTCGGGCTCTGGTGAGAGAACCGGGGCCGAAATTAATGTTAGTGGTGGCGTTTCTGTGGAGTATTACGGCGAATGTGGATAAGGTGGGGGTCCAAAATTCTTCGCCGCTATTTTGGAGTTTTGCGGTGTTTTCGGCGATCGCCTTGTGGCAATTGCCCTTTTTGTTTTTTCAGTCTCGGAATCCGGGGGGTCAGATTTTCAAACATTGGCTAGGGTTGAGTCTGATGGGACTCTGTACGGCAGTCGCAGTCCTGTTTCAAATGCAGGCATTGAAACTCACCCTGGTGGTGCAGGTGATTGCCATTAAACGCACCAGCGTTCTATTCGGGGTGTTGTGGGGTAAGTTCCTGTTTCACGAGTCCGGGATTCGCGATCGCTTCTGGGGGGCCACAACAATGCTGTTAGGAGTGGTCTTAATGACGCTGTTTTAACCCCGGGGATCTGAGTCCCCTGGGCAATCCCAGAGGGGGTCAGTTTTTTCGGTCCTTCTCAACCGGGGGACATTCCCCGGTAAAATAAGAAAAATAGAAGGTAGACCAGAAAATAGACCCGTAGTGCTATTCTGAGATGCCAAGAGGAGGGTGCTGCACTCAAGCTGTGGTCTCTCGTTCGCGATCGGTTCGGCGAGAGTTTCTCCGAATCCGAATAAAATGGGAAAGTAGAGATGGCTGGAGCAACTTTAATCTATGTCCAAACTTAGACTCATGGTAGTGGATGATGAGCGAGACAACCTGGATTTACTGTACAGGACGTTTCGCCGTGATTTTCAAGTACACAGAGCAGAAAGCCCTCTCGATGCGATCGCCCTGCTGGATTCAGAAGGGGAAATGGCGGTGATTATTACGGACCAGAGTATGCCGGAAATGACAGGTCTGGAATTGTTGAGCAAGGCGAGAGTCCGTTTCCCCCATACCATTGGCATTCTGTTAACCGGGTACAGTGAGGATGCCCTAGAAGCCTCGGAAGACATGATGAATAAAGCTAATGTTTTTAAATGCATCAGTAAACCGTTTGATACTCAGGACCTCAAGGCACTTGTTCAAAAGGCGGCTGAAATATACCAAACTAACAAGCAAAGCGCATAATTTTAAGAAAGCAGCTCTTTTTCCCCATTCAGTGTGAATGGGGATTCCCCGATGGGTGGATTGTCCCTAAAACACGGATGAGCCAGATCCGATGGGAATGCCTAGGAACACTCCCGAGGAGAAAATTAGGCGATCGCCTTTTCCCCCAATCCCAGAACATTGCCCTTGCCATCGCAGACTACTGCTGGGGCAAACCGGCGAGTTGTGGCTACTTTTGATCCCAGTTCTCATCCCGGCGATCGCAGCAGTGGATTCGATTCCCCGGTCAGTTCTCTTCAAACCCTCTCCCCCGGATATTCACACCCTTGAGTCACCCTCTCTCCCCAAGGTCTCAATCCCTCGGGATCAAACTTACACCCTAAACCCTAAAATCTCCCCTCTAAAACTCCAAATCCCTCCAACACAAATCTAGGGAATCCCTGACAAAAAGGCTATGAAATCCGGATAACTTGGTTAATAATGAACAGTTGATCGGTATTGCAGTAGAGGCAAAAAGTAATGGGTCGCGCTACCAAAGTCGTCCTGGCATATTCTGGAGGAGTTGATACCTCCGTTTGCATTCCCTACTTAAAAGAAGAGTGGGGCGTTGAAGACGTGATTACCCTAGCGGCAGATTTGGGACAAGGGGAAGAACTTGGCCCAATTAAGGAAAAGGCTCTAACCTCCGGTGCCAGCATCTCCCTGGTGGAAGACGTGACGGAAATCTTTGTCAAAGATTATGCTTTTCCCGCTATTCAAGCCAATGCTCTGTATGAAAACCGTTATCCCCTGGGAACGGCCTTAGCTAGACCCCTAATCGCCAAAATCCTGGTGGAGGCGGCAGAAAAATATGGGGCCGATGCGGTGGCCCACGGCTGTACGGGTAAGGGCAATGACCAGGTGCGGTTCGATGTGTCGATCGCCGCGCTCAATCCCAATATCAAGGTCCTCGCACCGGCCCGGGAATGGGGCATGAGTCGGGAAGAAACCATTGCTTATGGTGAAAAGTTTGGCATCCCCACTCCCGTGAAAAAGTCCTCTCCCTACAGTATTGACCGCAATCTGTTGGGACGGAGTGTGGAAGCCGGTCCCCTGGAAGACCCCTGGACGGAACCGGAAGAAGAAATCTATGTGATGACGAAGGCGATCGCCGATACTCCGGATGAACCGGAATATGTGGAAATCACCTTTGAGCAAGGTCTCCCCACCCATGTCAATGGCAAGGCCCTCTCTCCCGTGGCCCTGATTACGGAGTTGAATGAGGTGGTGGGTCGTCATGGGGTCGGACGCATCGATATGATCGAAAATCGTCTGGTGGGGATTAAATCTCGCGAAATCTACGAGTCCCCGGCCCTCCTGGTCCTGATTCAAGCTCACCGAGATATCGAAAGTCTCACCCTAACCAAAGATGTCACCCAATACAAGCGCGGCATCGAGGAAACCTATAGCCAAATGGTCTACAACGGTCAGTGGTACAGTCCCCTGAAAATGGCCCTGGATGCGTTCATCGAAAAGACCCAAGAGCGAGTCTCGGGCACGGTCCGGATTAAGCTGTTCAAGGGAACGGCGAATATTGTCGGGCGCAAGTCCAATGAGTCTCTCTATGCGCCGGATCTGGCGACCTATGGGGCGGATGATACCTTCGACCATAAAGCAGCAGAAGGGTTTATCTATGTCTGGGGTCTGCCCACTCGGATTTGGTCTGAGAAGGTTAGAGGTAACTAATCTCACCCTTTAATTAATGGTAATAAGGCAAAAGATAACGCGATTCTTTTGCCTTTTGCCATCGGTGTTATCTAATTATTCGGAATTCGGTTGCTCTAGTCTAAAAAAACCCACACCCTCAAGGGTGGAGGCTCACAGGACAGAGCCTCTCCTACGCGGGCTAAAAGCGAAAACCGACTTTTACCAACCGGATTTGATATTATTCGGTTATTCAATATATAGTCTGATCCGAGGAAGGGGAAACACCCGCCCACGGATTGCCACTACCACCGCTTGAGCCGATCGCCATCCCTACAGGTGATTCGGGTCCATGTTCCATGTTGTTCAGTTATCAAAACGCAGGTTAATTATATTAAATTTTAAAAGAGTGTACTAGGCTACCTACTCTGAGTGAGTAGAGCGCTTACAATCGGACTGATATGAGCCAGTATCGGTCACTTTCCCGTTCGGAGTGATTGAATTCACAACCAAGCGGTGATGGGTGACAACCCTCATCGGACAAATTGGATGGATGCTGGAACAAATAACGTGCTGCTGTCTTCAGTGCGTGTTTATTATCAAGTCGTGATTAAGATATTTTTTGAGGTGAAACTATGACGTCCTCTCAAGCCATCCGTCAGCCGATCGTATTTCAGCCCCAAGCCTGTTTAGATGAAGCAACCCTGGCTACCATTGAACAAGCTGTCGCCCAGTGCGATCGCGGGACGTTCTTCGCGATTGACATGAGTCAGGTGGAAATGATTGACAGTCCTGGATTATTTACCCTGGTTTCGGCCCTGAGAACCGCTAGAGAGCATGGATCCCGCCTCGCCATCTATCACCTCAAAAGCCCGGTTCGGGTCATTTTTGAAATTACTCAGCTCGATCGCATCTTTGAGATTTTTGACACCCAGGAAGCCGCGATGGCGGCGATCGCCCCAGAATTGTCCTCCTCTAGTCCCAATTCTGACCTCGCTGCGGCTTAACTCGTTCTGCTTCTAACCATCTGGGTGTTATCTAACTCCATCATTTGAGGCGAGGGGGTAGTTTTCCCTCTCCATTTGCCGTCCCTTCTGGCCCATTATCACTTAACCAACCTCACTTTCAATTTGGAACAATAGTGAGGTCATAAATCGGTTGTCCGGTCAAGCAGTACCAATGACAGGTCAACAAATCCGGGTCTTGAATGCCCAAACTGGCTAGGGCGGGAATGCCTGGAAAGGGCCAGAGGCGATCAAAACAGAGTCCCTCCTCATCCCATCCAAACTGAATTAAATAAGTTGCCGGGGGCGCTTCTAGCCACTGGAGCAGTCTTCGTCCCAAGGCATAAATCGGCTGTCGCCAACGGTCGGGCAGATGCACCGGCTGGATGTACTGGGCCATCTCTTCACGGCTCGGTTGTTTCTCGTCCGCCAGTCCGATCGCCTCCCCATAAATCGGCCCTTTTGCCGTCAGCACCACCGGCAGCCAGAGGTTACCTGTTCCCGATGCCACCTGCCACCGTTCGGCGACCACGGTCCGCAATCCTTCTACATCCTGACAAGCCCGATAGAGGGGCTGAAGATCCCCGATTACCGAGTCTGGGAGATTCAGGCTCAAGGGACAAAACAGCACCTCACTATCCGGCCTGAAAGGTTTTTTAAGTGAGAAATTGAGATAACCTTCACCTCACAATCGGGATGGGTTTGCGCGATCGCCCCTTGGAGGGCTTCTACCATCCGGGCGATCGCCTGAGAGTCAGCACCGGGGAACCCCATTGCTGACGCCTCATCCTCGACAATAATCCAGACCCGACTAGGCATTACCCAAGGACGGTAAACTGATATCGCCACCATCGCCACCGGAAATGCTGGGTAACTCCAGATGTCCGTTCTTGCGCTTGCTTCTAACCGCCAAGCGATAGCTGACACTTTGGAGTTCGGCATGGAGTTGGCGGTTTTCCCGTTGTAGGCGTTCCACCTTGTCTTTGACCTCTTCCATGCGATCGGCAAACTTCTGCCGATAAATTTCCGGTAATTCCTGGACCACCTGTTCCAGCATCCGGGCGCGATCGGTCAATTCCTGAACCGATTGGCGCAGATGATAAACTTCCCCATCTTTTTGAGCCATCTGCTCTTGGTAAAAGCTGACTTGCTCCTCCACCCCTTGCAGTTGTTCGCGCAAGGACCGCATTTGAGCCAGGTATTCTTCGGGGACATCTTGAGACGCCGGTAGCACGGAGTTATTGCCCTTGACTAACCGAAAGAGTTCTTGGGAGAGTTGTTCAACAAGCTGGTCCCGCATCTGCAACTCTTCGCGCAGTTGAGACACTTCCGCCTGTAAAGAATGTACGCTGGGGGTTTCTGATTGGCTCACGATGGTTCGCAGCTCCTTAATTAACTAATATCGGTTTATGTAATTTTTAGCGGAAGCGGGGGCGATCGTCATCCTCCCCCAATCGGTGTTCTGTGTTAATTTACCATTTCGGTTCGAGATTGGCACTAATTTTAAACATTATGTTAAGAAACTTCAGCATTTGATTCAGAACTCTGGTGGCTCCATGCCCCTAAAAAGCCGAAGGCCCTAACCCGAAATCCCGAGTCTGGGTAGACAGCCTAGATTAGAAATCGGGTTTCTGGAGGCAATCTGTGCGATCGGAACCCAATTGAGGCGAGAAACCTGGTTTCTGCTGCCGACCCCTAGTCCGAGAGGGGCCTCAAGTCCTAGCCCTGTCAAGGTGTATTTGTAGGGGTTTGGTCTCCAAACCCTCAAGGGATGTCGGGGTTTGGTCTCCAAACCCTCAAGGGATGTCGGGGTTTGGTCTCCAAACCCTCAAGGGGTGCAATGCGATCGCCGCAAAAAGAGTGATCTGACCAAACCCCTACCATTAGGGCATAAGAGGGTTTGGTGACCAAACCCCTACCAAAAACAGCGATTTTTCGTTATTAAATTTACCACCTTGACAGGGCTAGCCTCAAGTCCTCCCTCCATAAATCTTTACACAATTTTTACCCGAGCTTGACCGATTGATTAGGGATAGTTATGATTGTAGCTATTGCCATGAAGCAAAAAAAAGTTAAAATATCTCGTAGCCGGAAACATAAACAGCAGCAGTCCAGTTGTCTAGCACGGGTCCTCACTGACTCGATGAGTAAAATTGCCCGATCGCCAGGTTTAATCAGGATGGAGAAAATGCTGAATGTTGGATGACCACCTCTAAGGGGAATTATGAATCCATCCTCAGTTCTTCCGCCTCTTGAAAATTCCCTGATTTCTGCCCTCCCAACCCCTCGGATTTTCTGAGGTTTAGGTAGAACTAAGGGGGAGCCAAAATAAGGCGAGGTCATCAATTCGGTAAAAACTCTGTGTTAGAGATCACTGCGGCTACCACCAACCTGTAAGATACTAGGCTAGGGAGCAACCTACCGGGGTGTCAAAATGCTTACAACAGTCAACAAAGAACTCAAGAGTGAGAGTTTGGAACTCCTGCGGGAATACCAAACCTCTCCCACAACCCATCTGCGGAATCGGATTGTCCAACTGAATGTTGGGCTAGTTCGCAAAGAAGTCCATCACTGGATGCAACAGTGTACAGAAAGTTATGACGACCTCCTGCAAGTGGGCTGTTTGGGCTTGATTCGGGCGATCGAACGGTTTGATATGTCGAAGGGACACGCATTCAGTTCCTTTGCAGTTCCCTACATTCGTGGGGAAATTCAACATTATCTGCGGGATAAGAGTCCCTCAGTGCGGATTCCGCGCCATTGGTTAACCCTGCAACGACAGGCAACCAAGGAAATCCATAAACTGCAACAAAGTCTTAATCGCCATCCCTCCGATGTGGAAGTGGCATCAGCTTTAAAGATTTCTGTAACAGAATGGCAAGAAATCAAACTCGCCTGTCGCAACCGAGTCTCCCTTGAGTTTGGATGCTCCAGTCCAGGATGATGAAGAAGGCGCAGCATCCCTTGGGGAATTAGTGCCGGATGCCGGGTATCGCAGTTTCCAGTTAGCGCAGGAAGACCAAATTCGCCTGCAATTGGCCCTTGGAAAATTAGAGGATGGGACTCGCAAGGTCCTAGAGTTTGTATTTCTCCATGATTTGACCCAGAAAGAAACAGCGGAACGAATGGGGATTAGTTCTGTAACCGTTTCTCGTCGGGTTAAGAAAGGTCTAACGTCCCTCAAGAAATTGATGGGATGAGCTGAATAGCTCAAAAACTGCTTAGTGTGTTGAAAAATATAGAATAATAAATAAAAGTAGTGTAAAGCGCGATCGCCTCTGAGGGTGCGATCGCGCTTTGTCTGTTGGAACTCGGCATAACTGCGGCAAGGGGAGCATTTGAAGCGACAAACCGCAGCTATTGTTCAGGTCTATTACCATCATTCCCATTTATTGAACTAATCCTAACATCTCTTTGGGCATGACCGCATCCTGGAGATTGGCACCGACTAAGTTAATATTGGATAAATTAGCCGCACTTAAGTTCGCATCGGATAGATCGGCAAAGGAGAGATTGGCATCGGTGAGATTGACTCCTTCGAGATTAGTTCGGGTTAAGGTGGCGCTGTTGATAAAGGCCCCTTGAAGATTGGCCCCTTCCAAGTTTGCGCCGGTTAAGTCGGCACCTTCGAGGTTGACATCTTGGAGATTAGCACCAGAGAGGTCCGCATTTCGCAAGTCGGCACCAATCAGATGGGCACCGCTTAAGTCTGCACCGGCAAGATCACAGGCGGCACAGAGATTGGTTTCGATTAATTGGTTGATGTGGGTGGGATTTTGGGCAAAGGCAGGGGTGGCAGATAGGAGGGTGATTGAGAGTGCAGCGATTTTTAAAAGGGTGGCTTTCATTGGAGTTTTCTCCTTTAATGCTATATTTATATTTTCGCTGGTTTGGGGACAGAATGCAGCGATCGCTCACCCCAAATGGGAGTGAGATATTGGTCATATTTAGGCGATCGGCGTCCTTGCAAAAAATCCCCACTCTGGTATAATTAGCAAAGATATTTCGCGGGTTACGGGGAATTAAGGCGGGGGGGATGAGGTGTCTCACCCCTCACTTAGCTATAAATTTGGGTAAATTGGGGGAGATTTAGGTATAATTTACGGGGAAAACTGCGATTGAGATCCAGAACATGAGCCCCATGACCCCGGATGAAGCGGAGAAAATTGCCCAGTTAATCGCGAGTTTACCCAGCGATCGCCTGTTAGAACAGTGTCAAACCCCGGAACAACAGGCAGAATGGCATAACTCCAGGACCAATCAGCAGATGATTGCCGACTGTTGGCAGGCGAAATTTAGCGGGCGATTATTGGGTGATCCTATTGCTGATGCCTTAGATCATGGCAAAATTTCCCAACATAAACATGACTTAATTAACTCAAGAGTCAATCTCTATAAAGAACAATGGCAACTGATTAAAATTGCTCATCCCTATCTACAAGCATGGCATCAGGCAATTTATCAACAGACTCAGAAGCATCCCAAATTCTTCCAAGTTTTACCCTTCTGGCATAAATTGTTGTCCCCCGGGTTTAAAGCGCCCTATCCCTTTGCCACCCCCTGGGAATTGTTTTCAAAAACCCTGGAAGAAGAGGTTAATGCACCCATTGAATGGTCATTAGAACCCTATTATGACGTTCCGGTAAAGAAATGGAGAACCGCAACCAAGCTGCTAAAAGAGCAATTTGAGAATTTGAACGAAGATGGCAGTTATCCGGAACAGAAACCCGCGACAGGGGATAAACTCA
The DNA here is from genome assembly GCA_963821735.1 of uncultured cyanobacterium. GTDB lineage: Bacteria > Cyanobacteriota > Cyanobacteriia > Cyanobacteriales > Laspinemataceae > Laspinema. The sequence goes on along the minus strand of CAWGFK010000012.1, from coordinate 563,724 downwards.
AAAATCAGATTGTTTATGACAAAGTGACCTTTTCCTGGTTAGGGTTTACCCTATTTGTCTGCCAATTTGTCGCACTCAAAAATCCCGGGATTCGGAAACAATCCACCGCCTTTCATAGCGCTCTGGCAGAATATTACAAGATGGGTATCCGTGCCAGTCGCTCAGTGCGCGGGTTTGCTTGGCAGAAGGGAGAGCAAGTACCGACTACCCAGCATGGTGGAACATATCGTAAATAGGGCTAAAACACAAGTTTTTTTAATAAAAGTTCACATCAGGTCAAAAAAAATCCGCCTTCCCGAGAACCCCAATAGGGTGAACCTATCAACTTTGGTGTTCTCGGAGGATGATTGTGAGATTAAATTCCTTAAAATCCCTTGGCGTTTTTTTCAGTTTGGGATTTCTGTTTGTTGTCGGTATCATGAGTGCGGATGCCCGAGATTTAGAGATGAAACCCTTGCCGCCACAGGAGTCTGTCCAAATCAGTCAAAACAATTTAGGTCCTGTGACTGGACAATGGAGACTTGCCATTGAAGTGACTGCACATACGAACTTAAGTGTGAGTACCCAACCCAATTACTCAATGGTGACATCTCTACAACAAAACGGGATAGAATTATCGGGGCGAATTCTTAATGTGGATCAAGGTGCTTGTCCAGATGCGGAAATCTTAGGGACAGTTGAGGGAAATCGCGTCACCTGGACGATGTATTATACGGGGTCTTGTTGTCAAGGTGGCATGATGAAATTTGAGGGGGTGATGGTTTCACCGGAACGGATTGAAGGGACTTTAGTTCCTGCCGGGAGTTCACCGCCCAGATTGTACGTTATGGTCGGCGAATGTGGTGGCAATTCATGGGCATTATTATAAATGATTGTTGGGGTTTGGGGATTTTAACCACTGATTTCACGGATTTTCACGGATTAGGATTTCGCAGAGGATTTTAGCCCGCGCAGGCGGGCTTTGTCCGTGTAGCCCCACCCTTTAGGGCGCGGGTGGGGTTTATTTTTTACAGAGGTGGGAACCATGATTTTGAATGATTTTGAGTACCACAATACTCTCGAACGAATAGCAGGGTTTAAAGGGGCTTTGGCAGTCTTGAATGCACCGGACAATGAATTGAAGAAAACCGATGCGATGCGGTGGCAATTGAATGTGGAAGGGGTGCAGAGTTTATTAGAAGATTTTTCGGAACAGGTGGAGGAGTATGAACGCCTCCAAAATCATCAACCGAATCAGCCTTTAATGTTAAGCTGTGATGATATTGTCTATTTACCTCAGATTTTGATTAAAGCACGGATTGCTGCTCATCTTTCACCTCAAGATTTGGCGGATAGAGTTGGCATGACGGAAGGGCAAATTCAAGAGTTTGAAAAGCAGGATTATCAAACGGCTACGTTTGCTGAAATGCTCCAAGTGTTTTGTGCTTTAGAGGTGGAGTTAAAACAAGGTGAGTTTTTGGTTGGGGTGGAGAGTTTCCAAAAACTGTTAATTACTGATTTTAACCACTGATTTCACGGATTTTCACAGAAGAAGATTTCGCGGAGGATTGGGGGAGATTTCTTAGCCCGCGCAGGCGGGCTTTGTCCGTGTAGCCCCACCCTTTAGGGTGCGGGTGGGGCCGAACAATCCTACTTCCCTTTCGCAGTAGCTTTGGACTGTTTTGCCGCTTTTTTAGCGGCTTTTTCAGCAGCTATTTTCGCTTGACGTTCTTGCTCTTTTTCTTCCGCTATTTTATCGAGATAGTAGTGATAGTCGCCGAGGTAGGGTCGGAATTCGCCGTCGCGGATTTCGACTATTTTATTGGCGACTTTGGAGATAAAATAACGGTCGTGGGAGACGATAATCACCGTACCATCGTAGTTTTGGAGGGCTTCTTCTAGCATCTCCTTGGCGGGGATGTCTAAATGGTTTGTAGGTTCGTCTAACAGTAGCAAGTTAGCGGGACGTAGGAGCATTTTTGCTAAAGCTAAACGGGCTTTTTCTCCTCCACTGAGGGCTTCTACGGGTTTAAATACGGTGTCTCCACTGAAGAGAAATCGTCCGAGTAAGGTGCGAACTTCTTCGTTTTTCCAGTCGGGAACTTCGTCATGAATGGTGTCCATGACGCTTTTGGTGAGTTCTAAGGCTTCGGCTTGGTTTTGTTCAAAATAGCCGGGAATGACGTTATGTTGTCCGAGTTGGATGCTGCCTTCGTTGGCTTTTTCCATTCCCATAATCATTCGCAGCAGGGTGGATTTGCCTGAACCGTTGGGTCCTAAAAAGGCGATACGATCGCCTCGTTCGACAAACAAATCCGTGCCTAAAAATAGGATTTTGTCGTCGTAAGTATGCACCAAGTTTTTGATGTCTACGACTTCTCGTCCACTGCGAGGGGCGGGGGGAAATTGGAACCGGAGGGTTTTTAAAGTGCCTTCGGGTGCTTCGATGCGTTCGATTTTTTCGAGTTGCTTTTCCCGGCTTTTTGCTTGGGTACTGCGGGTGGCACTAGCCCGGAATCGCTCAACGAAGACTTGTTGTTTTTCTAGTTCTTTCTGTTGGCGTTCGTAGGCGCTCAGTTGTGCTTCGCGGTTGAAGGCTTTTTGCTCTAAATACGAGGAATAGTTGCCGAGGTAGGTGGTGGAAACGCCTCTTTCGGTTTCGACAATTTGGGTGCAGAGGCGATCGAGGAATTCCCGGTCATGGGAGACAATTACCATTGGGGTGATTAATCCCTTGAGGTAGGTTTCCAACCATTCGATGGTTTCTAAGTCCAGGTGGTTTGTCGGTTCATCCAGCAGCAACAAGTCAGGACTCTGTAACAAAATTTTGCCTAAACTCATCCGCATTTGCCAACCGCCACTGAAGGCGCTGACGAGGCGATCGCCATCTTCGGCGACAAATCCCATTTCCGGCAGGATTTTCTCGATTTGCGCTTCTAGGGTATAACCATCTAAGGCGTCAAATTTGCGGTGCAGTTTATCCAGTTTGTGGATGAGTTTGTCCAGTTCTGCCTCGGAAGCGGTTTCCATCGCGTGTTGGACGTGCAACAAGTCATGCTGGACTTGGTTTGCCTCGGTAAAGACGGTCCAAAATTCTTCCCGGACTGTCCGGGTGGGGTCCACCTCGAATTCTTGGGTGAGGTAGGCGATATGGAGGTTGGACGGACGGATAATTTCTCCGGCAGTGGGTTCGATTTCCCCGGCAACGATTTTGAGTTGGGTAGATTTTCCGGCCCCGTTAACGCCGACTAAACCAATGCGATCGCCCGGTTTGACTTCCCAGTTAATATCTTTGAGAACTTCGCCAGTCGGGTAAATTTTACTAATATGTTCGAGTCGTAGCATCAAATATCTCCAAGGCAGATGGAACAAAGGCAAGTTCAGCGACGGATTCCGGAAAAAACAGACGCGATCGGGGCATCTGGGGCCGCACTATCCGTCCGGTGTAGGCTGTGTTGGGTTAATCTTAACAAAAATTAACGACTAGAGTTCACAGTTAGATGGGTGTTTTCATAAAGTTGGGCAGGGTAGGTCCAGATCAACGGTTAAGTGTGGCTACGAAATGAACCGCAACGTTCGCAGATGCTTAAATGTCGCCTTGGGTTTAGTTGTGGCGATCGCCTGGTCGATAGGGTTTATCCCCAATATGGCTACATCTGAAACTCCAACGCGAGAAGAAATTCGTGGGGTCTGGTTGACCAATGTGGGGAGCGATGTCTTGTTTGTGCCTGGGGCCGTTCATGACGCCTTGCAGGAACTCTCCGACCTTAATTTTAATACAGTTTATCCCGTAGTTTGGAATCGGGGACAGACTTTTTATCCGAGTGTCGCCTCCAAGCAGGTAACTGGGCGATCGCAGGATTGGTTACTCTCCCTGATGCGGGGTAGTAACGATGTCCTCGGGGAAATTATCGCCGATGGGCAGTCTTTGGGGTTGCGGGTAGTTCCCTGGTTTGAGTATGGGTTCATGGCACCCGCCAATTCCGAATTAGTGAAACGGCATCCAGACTGGGTAACTCGACATCAGGACAACAGCGAGAATCTTCGAGAGGAAGAATTAGCCCCAATTTTTAATGAAAATCCCTTAACGATTCAGCAGGTTTGGTTAAATCCCCTCCATCCCGAGGTGCAAAATTTTCTCCTGCGGTTAATTGTGGAAGTTGTGGCTAATTATCCCATTGATGCGATTCAATTTGATGATAATTTTGGCTTGCCGGTTGAGTTAGGATATGACCCTTACACCATCGCCCTCTATCAAGCCGAACATTGGGGATATTCTCCTCCTAGTAATCCCTACAATGCTCAGTGGGTCCGCTGGCGGGCGAATAAGATTAATGATTTTATGGAACGCATCTACCAAGCGGTGCAATTTGTCAATCCCAATTGTTCCATTTCCCTAGCCGCCAATTCTCAAAGTTTTGCCTATCGCCACTATTTACAAGATTGGTTAACCTGGGTAGAATCGGGATGGATTGATGAGTTATTTTTACAGGTTTATCATGCAGAGTTGAGTCGATTTGAGACAGAGTTAGATATTTCGACCGTGTGGTATGCTCGGAATTTAACTCGGGTGGGAGTAGGGATTTTAACGGGAACCATGAAACGTCCTATTTCCTTTGCAGAGATAGAAGATAGAGTGAAAGTTGCTCGCGATCGCCAATTTGCTGGATTCGCCTTTTTCTATTGGGAAAGCCTCTGGGGAAAGGTGGCATCGGAATCTCCAGAAGAGCGGCGCAATAGTTTTCAAGCCCTATTTTCAGAACCCGCAATTTCCCCCGTCCCGGTGCGATCGCATCCCAAGAAAGAGGAAAATTCTCAAACTTAACTCCCCCATATCTTAAACCGGGAAAACCTCGTTCCCAGGCAGAGCCTGGGAATGCCAAATCCGAGGCTCTGCCTCCTGCCTACTCCAACATCCTAATAAAATAAAAAATAACTTACCCCAACCCCTCTAAAATCCCCTCTCCCCCAAGACTGATAAAATATTGTCCAAAAACTCCCTCAACTTTACAGAAAATTCATAAAAACCTGATGAGTTAATGATATAATTAACCCTTGGCCAATCTAAAATCGGTTGTCCTTGAGATTGATGCGCGAACAAACTTGGATTCGATGGGCATACGGAGTCATCCTAGGCGTACTAATTGCCTGGTTCCTATTTCCTTCCTTGTCCTTAGAAGCAACCCAACCCGAAACACCCGCCTCCACAGAAATTAGAGGCGTGTGGTTAACCAATGTTGCCAGTGGGGTACTTTTTACCCCCTGGGGAGTGCATTTAGCCATGCACCAACTTGCCGAACAAAATTTTAATACCCTCTATCCCGTCGTCTGGAATCGAGGCAATACCTTTTATAAAAGTACCGTTGCTAAACGAGAAACCGGAAGGTCTCAAGCACCCTTTTTGCGCCTGTTTCATTTCGGTGCAGATGTTTTGGATGAACTCATTAAATTAGGCGATCGCCATCACATCCGAATCATCCCTTGGTTTGAATATGGATTCATGACCCCCCGCAACTCCAACTTAGCCAAATTGCACCCTCAATGGCTGAGTGCAACCCAACAAAATCAACCGACTCCAACCGAAATCCCCGACGAACTCAATCCCGCTGATATTCCCAACCCTCCCACTTCCAGACGAACCTGGCAACAATTTCTCGTCCCTCAAAATGTTTGGCTAAACCCCTTACATCCGGATGTCCAAGACTTCATCCTAGAACTAATTGTCGAATTAGTCAGCCATTACCCTATCGATGGCATCCAACTCGATGACCATTTCGGAATGCCTGTCGAATCGGGTTATGATAGTTTTACTGTAGAATTGTACCGCCAAGAACATCAAGGTTCACCTCCACCGGAGAACCCCTACGATGCAGAATGGATGCGCTGGCGTGCAGATAAAATTTCCAGCTTTATGGAAACCCTTTATCAAGCCATTAAATCCGTCAATCCCGATTGCATTGTCTCCCTTTCTCCCAACTCCCAAGACTTTGCCTATCGTAAATATCTGCAAGATTGGGGAACCTGGGTAGAACGCGGTTGGGTGGATGAACTGCTTGTTCAGATTTATCGCAATGATTTAAACGTTTTTAAAACCGAGTTAGCACAACCGGCAATCCAGAAAGCACAACAGAAAATTCCCGTCGGAATCGGCATCCTCACCGGCACGTTAGTCCGTTCGGTCCCCATAAAACAAATCCAGGAACAGGTCCAAGTTGTGCGCGATCGCCGCTTAGATGGGGTATCCTTTTTCTATTGGGAAACCCTCTGGAGTTATCTCACCCCAGAGTCACCCCCAGAACGGCGCAAAGCCTTCCGGGAACTCTTTTCTCAACCCACCCCCTAAGCGTTCCCAGTCTCAATTCATGACGCCCCGTCTCCCGATCTCTCAACCGCTTAACCTGTCTCGGACTCCTGAAATTCCTATCCTGTTTGGATGGAGTTTTTGGGTTCAATGGGTGTTAGCCACAGGGCTAGGTTTTCTAGTCAGTTTGCTGTTTGTAGAAATCGGCGTCAGACCCCATCTCGGGGCAATTTCCGGGGCAGTGGGCAGCAGTTGCATTGCGATCGCCCAATGGTTCGTCCTCCGACAACGCCTCTCCCACATATCCTGGTGGATCATTGCCACCATCACCGCTTGGGTCCTAATTGGCAGTAGCAGTCTCGGTGCCCTAGGCTGGATCGCACCCCGCACCGAACTAATCACCATCCGCCTCCTTTATGGCTTCATCGATGGTGCGATCGTCGGCATTGTCCTGGGTTTAGGCCAATGGTTTGTCCTAAATCGCTACTTCTCCAACGCCGCCTGGTGGTTACCCATCTCCTCTGTGAGTTGGGCAGTCGCCTTACCCTCCGGATGGGTAGTAGGCGGCATCCTCCGCTCTATCACTGGCCTATTTTTTGCCGAAGTCATCGGGTTAACCATCACCTGGCTGGCGATCGCCGCCCTCTCCGGTTTCGGTTTCCTCCGCCTCCTCCATCACAATGGCATCCAATAGCATCAGCACACCCACAACGTATTCGATCTCTAGTTCGTAGTAACGACTTAAGTCGTTATCCCTCTTCGTTCGTAGTAACGACTTCAGTCGTTTCCTTCAAGTTCGTAGTAACGAACCTCCCCAGTCTTGATACTATTGTTAACATACAATCGCACATCTCAACCCTACCAACCTCCAACATGGCAATCCTGAAAAATTACCCCAATTGCCTACATCCATCGGTGAACCTCCCCAGTCTTGATACTGTTGTTAACATACAATCGCACATCTCAACATAGCAACTCTATAACCACCCCCCAATCCACCGAAAGATTAGCCAAATTGCGTAACTTAATATAAAGCTATTAACTCTTTAAATCCAAACCCCTAAATTTCCCTAAAACTTGCCAAAATTGAGCAACGCAGTGACAAGGTTGTAGGCTATAATCAGAGGTGGAAACCAAGGGGTTATTGTGTCTAATTTCAGGAAGACACCGATCGCAACAGCCAAAACGCTTCAAAGCTTGTTCGACCCTATCAAATACTGGCAAGTCATCAATCTGAGTGCCATAAGCTTTCATCAATTGACTGTGGGCTTTTCCCAAAGGTTCTGGAAGCCCCTGGATTCAAACTTTGCTATTTGCCTTAAGATTCATGCCACTACCGATACCTGTTTGCTAACAAACCTTAACAAATGCAAGATGCTGGCAGATCCAGGGCGCATCTATCAAAGCCCTAGGTTAGCGAATGTAAGTAGACGTTGGTGAATTATGGATAATTTATCTTCTCCCCACCCTCCCCTTCCTCCCTTTTAATTACCGAACCTTTATTAAATTTTACTAACAATTTCCCCCAAACTCCAGACGCCGCTGAAAAACTAAGGTAAAATCGAGTAAGCATCAAAACTAAAATTACTTGTTTCCTTTTCTCCCTCTATATAGCCCGTCTAAATCAATTCGACATAAAAATCGGCTCCCCTCTGCCTTTCTGGGAGAGGGTTTGGGGTCCGCCATCGTCCCCTGTCCAACTGATTTAGGGTCGCTATACATCGCCTAAACAGGAGTGCCTCGACTCATAACCCCGATCTCCGATAGGAGTTGACAACACAATGGCTACAACCAAATTTGACGTAAGCTCACTGCTGGACAAAGACTTAATTGTCAACCAAGGCACCAGCGGCACCGACACCACCCAAGATGGGATCGACTACATGGGGACTGACTTCGTAACCCAGACCTTCGCCACCAGTCAAGATGCCACCAACGGTAACGGACTACCCGACAATGGCATCTTTGCCGCGAACAGCTACCATCCCGAGATTCAACTGAGCTACAGCAACGACAATGATGGTACGAATGGCTACTTAATTAACAGCTTTAGCACTACTGCACGGACTCAAACATTTCAGTTTAATGTCACCACCGGACAATACGGCTACGTGCATCTCGCCCTCAGTCCCAACGGACACGCACCGATGGATGTCAGCCTCACCTTTAACTATAGTGATGGCAGCAGCCAAACCAGTAGCGCCGTCACCGTTCCTGATTGGCAAGACACAACGACTACTGAATCGGAGAATCTATATTATCTAGCCAGCGGTCTTGACTTGAGCACAAATGATGGCAGCCTTTTCCTGGAAGACAGCGTGGCAGTATTTGGAGTCCGGTTTGCTGCCAATGCCACCAAAACCCTGAATAGTATCACTGTCAACGCCACAAGTAACTATGACTTTCCAGAAAATGTGGGTTTAGCCTTTTTTGGTGCCACAGGAGAAAGCAACCCCAACGCAGTTCCGACCCTCACTTCCAGTAACGCAGCTAGTATCGTAGAAAACACCACAACAGTCCTGACTGTAGCCGCGACCGATACAGATGGGGATACTCTGACTTATTCTTTGACTGGAGGCGATGACCAAAGCAAGTTTAGTATCAACAGTAGCAGTGGTGCGCTGACCTTTACTAGCGCTCCTGATTATGAAACCCCCACCGACAGCAATAGCGATAATATCTATCAGGTGGAAGTAACTGCCGATGATGGCAAGGGGGGAACCGCTGCCCAAACCATTAGCGTGACTGTCACCGATGAAGTGGAAAACCAAGCCCCCACAGCGGTGACTCTGAGTAACAGTACCGCCACCTTGGCAGAAGACGCGGATACCACTAATGGAATTAAAGTGGCAGATATTGCCATTACCGATGATGGAGTGGGCACGAATAACCTGAGTTTAACTGGTGCGGATGCCGGTTCCTTTGAAATTAGTGGTTCGGAACTGTATCTGAAAGCCGGGACAACGCTTGATTTTGCCACTCAGTCCAGTTATGACGTGACGGTGGAAGTCGATGACACCACAGTGGGTGCGACTCCCGATGCGACGACGGCTTATAGTTTGGGCATTACGGAAGTTGGGACTAACGCTGCACCGACTGCGGTAAATCTGAACAACACCACCACCAGTTTACCCGAAGACACCAACACCACCAGCGCCCTGAAAGTGGCAGATATTGCCATTACCGATGATGGAGTGGGCACGAATAACCTGAGTTTAACTGGTGCCGATGCCGGTTCCTTTGAAATTAGTGGTTCGGAACTGTATCTGAAAGCCGGGACAACCCTGGATTTTGCTACTCAGTCCAGTTATGACGTGACGGTGGAAGTCGATGACACCACAGTGGGTGCGACTCCCGATGCGACGACGGCTTATAGTTTGGGCATTACGGAAGTAGGGGTTAACGCTGCACCGACTGCGGTAAATCTGAACAACACCACCACCAGTTTACCCGAAGACACCAACACCACCAGCGCCCTGAAAGTGGCAGATATTGCCATTACCGATGATGGAGTGGGAACGAATAACCTGAGTTTAACTGGTGCGGATGCGGGTTCCTTTGAAATTAGTGGTTCGGAACTGTATCTGAAAGCGGGGACTGCTCTGGATTTTGCCACTAAGTCCAGTTATGACGTAACAGTAGAAGTCGATGACACCACAGTGGGGGCGACTCCCGATGCGACGACGGCTTATAGTTTGGGCATTACGGAAGTGGCGACGAATAATGCGCCAGTTGTCCAGACTCAGATAGCTGACCAAAGCCTGGAAACTGGGAACAGTTTCAGTCTGGATGTTTCTGGGAATTTCAGCGATCCTGATGCTGGGGATACCTTAACTTATAGTGCAACATTGGCTAATGGCTCGCCGTTGCCCGGTTGGTTGAGTTTCGATAGTGTAACAGGGCAATTCAGCGGCACTCCGACTGATAGCCATTCTGGTGAGTTCGGGGTTCAAGTTACGGCCACAGACAGCAGCGGGGAAAGCATTAGCGATTCGTTTGGGGTGGGTGTTCAAGCGGCAGTGCCAACTCCCACACCAACTCCCACACCAACTTCCACACCCATACTACCTCCAGGACTGGCAAATTCTATAACAGTCACATCCCCATCAGGCTCCACCATCACATCAGTCACATCCCCATCAGGCTCCACCTTCAGTTCAGTCACATCCCCATCAGGCGTCACCATCAGGTTCGTCACAGACCCATCAGGCGTCACCTTCACATTAGGCAACACCTCCCTCTTGCACGCCCGCCAGCACTCCCGCAAGCGCTCCTTGCGCTACTTCAGGATAACCTTGGGCGACATGGTACGCTACAAATTAACCGGCACAAGAAACTTAGGCCCCGGGGGAGGACAGCCAATCCGGCGGTACTTCGACCGCTGGCGCATGAGCATTCAAGACGGCCCCATTGCTGGAGCCACCGCCTTCCTGGATACCAACTTCAACGGCACCCAAGACAGCGATGAACCCGGTGCAACCACGGATGATGCGGGCAACGTCACCCTGGATATCTCCGGCAACTTCGACCTCAACGGCAATGGCACGCTCGACTACGATGAAGGAGAATATGTAGTCGTGGGTGGAACTGATGCCATCACCGGCCAACCCTTTAGCGGCACATTGCGGGCAGTCCCCGGTTCCACTGTGGTGACTCCTCTGACGACTCTCATTTCCGCTCTGGTAGACCAAGGACTCGCTCCCGAAGCCGCCCAAACCCAGCTCAAAACCGCCTTGGGACTCCCCAGCACTATCGATTTATCCACCTTTGACCCCATCGCAGCAGCCCAAGCGGGTTCCAGCGAAGGGTTGCAGGTGTTAGCTGCCCAGGTAGCGGTGCAAACCCTGATTAGCCAAGTCAGCAACGTCATAGGAACCAGCCTCGGTATCACAGGCAATGGCTTAGATGCCCTGGTGACTGCTAACTTAGCCATTGTTTTAGAATCGGGTAGTTTCAATCTGGGCGACTCCAGCGCTATCCAAAGCCTGGTCAATAGCACCGCCAATATCTTTACTGTGTTTGATGAGACCTTAAACGTTGAATCAATCACCAAACAACTCGGCACAACTAGCGCAAGTCATCGCTGCCAGCAACGAGCAAATTCTCACCGCCACCAGTGCCGAGGACATCTTCCAAGCGCAAAAAGTGGCTCAAACCAGCGTCACCGAAGACCTAAGCGCCGCCTTCAGTGGTACAAAATCCTTTGACGAAGTGGTTGCCGAAAATACTGGAGACGCTTTAACGGCGCAAATTAATGCTGCCACGATTAACACTTCCGTCCTCACGGAAAACCAGAGTTTCTCCTCCTTATTCTTTGACTCGGACTACTACCTAGTCAAAAACCCCGATGTGGCCGCAGCAGTCGAAAACGGCACTTTTGCCAGTGGTTTAGAACATTTCGGCTTATTCGGCGCGAAAGAAGGCCGGACTCCGAGTTACTTCTTCGGGGAAACCTATTTATTCGACAACCCCGATGTAGCCGCAGCGGTTTCCGAGGGGGCCTTTTCCAGTGCGGTGGAACACTTCCTCCAATACGGATACAAGGAAAATCGTTTCCCCAGCGACAAGTTGGCGGACTTCGAGACCTTCTATCTGTCCCAAAATGCCGATGCTGCCGCAATGGTGGCTAATGGCACTTCTGCCAACGTCCTGGAATATCTGATGACCCAGGGATTGTCCCAAGGAGAAACTCTACTATCCCAATTCGATGTCGTTGCCGAAACCTTTAACTCGGAAGACTATCTGGCCAAAAATCTCGATGTGGCTGAGGCTGTCACTAACGGTCTCTTCCCAAATGCCTTAGAACACTTTATATATTATGGAATGTCCGAGGGTCGCGACCCCGGCGAGGAATTTAGCAATGGCGACTATCTGTCCGAAAATGCTGATGTGGCCGCAGCGGTCGAGGGTGGGGCATTCCGTAGCGCTTACGAGCATTATATGATGTACGGCTTCAAAGAAGGTCGCCCGGGGACGGTTGAATATGACCGACTCACGGGAGAACCGGGAGTCGTGGATACTTTCACTCTCAATCTTGAGAGCGAGAAAGATTATACGGCGATTTCTAATTTTGATGCCGCTGAAGATATCATTCAGTTGCCCGGTTCTGCGGCTGACTATCAGCTTGCTGCGTCTCCCGCAGGGTTGCCTCCGGGAACGGCGATTTATCGGCTAGATGGGGAGTTAAGTGACCTGGTTGGATTGGTTCGGGATGTTTCGTCTTTGAGTTTAGGAGAGGGTTATTTTAATTTCGGGTAATCCCCCCCACTTTTCATTCTCCCGGCCAAATTGCTTTTTTGCTTGTTCTAAGCTTTATCTCGGGGACAGACGTTATTTCCTAATTTTTAACCTAAAAGTAGGAAATAAGGCCGAAAACCCTTTGGCTGTAACGCTTACGGTGCAAGGAAAATTTTAGAATGAAACAACCCTACCCTTGGAAGGGGGGCTGTTTCATTAAACCCTTGGGCTGTAAATCTTACGGTGCAAGGAAAATTTTAGAATGAAACAGCCCTACCCTTGTCAAGAGGGGCTAGGGGGGATTGATATAGATGTACCTCATGGATGTGAAAATTGCTAGAAGAAACCGGGTTTTTGCGACAAAAGCGAAAATCGTAGAGAGAAACCTGGTTTCTCCAGAAATAAGACATTGGGTTTCTGGGTTTGAGGCTGGAACTGCGCGATCGGCTTGCGCTTCCTGGGCGCTGCACTGCGGGGAATCCCTTGCACATCAGCACTAATCACCTCAGCGACCTATTCACAATCAATCGCCGAACTGAAGCAATAGAACCTGCTAGTCGATATTGTTGTCAATCTGCAATATCCCTCTCATCCCCTAACGCCACCGGGAATCTCCTCAGTCTTGATACTGTTGTTAACATACAATCGCAAATCTCAAAATTGCAATTCTGGAAAATTACCCGAATTGCCTACATCCAGCGGTGAATTCCTCCAGTCTTGATACTGTTGTTAACATACAATCGCAAATCTCAAAATTGCAACTCTATAACCACCCCCCAATCCACCGAAAGATTAGCCAAATCGCGTAAATCTATAGAAAGCTATTAAATCTTTAAATCAAAAACCCTGAATTTCCCTAAAAATTGCCAAAATTGAGCAACGCAGTGACAAGGGTTATAGGCTATAATCAGAGGTGGAAACCAAGGGGTTATTGTGTCTAATTTCAGGAAGACACCGATCGCCACAGCCAAAACCCTTGAAAAATCGTTGTCCAATCCTCGGCAACCGCAAAAATTCCCCTCCCTGCCATCACTCGTCTTGCACCAATTTTTGAAGCAGTCCCAATCCCCCACTTGACAAATCTCCATAACTATGATATGGGAAGACCCAAAAATCAGGGACAACCCTTTCCAGGGATAAAAGAACCCTCTAAAATAGAGGAGATTGGCACATCGCAGCGATCGCGAAAGTCGAGACTTGTTGTTTGAGGGGAACCCGTGTTTTTTAGCATCATTATTCCAACCTATAATCGCCGACCGATTTTAGAGAAATGCCTGCGAGCATTAGAACAGCAAAAACTCAGAGACCCGAGTCAAATTAGCGGCTATGAAGTTATTGTCATCGATGATGGTTCAACCGATCGCACCTTAGAATGGTTAGGGGAAAATCGGGAAGAGTTTCCTCGTATGCGGTGGTTGGAACAAGCGCATCAAGGACCGGCAACGGCGAGAAACCGAGGGATAGAAGCAGCCCAAGGGGAGATGATTATTTTTATTGATAGTGATTTAGTGGTGACTGAGAATTTCCTCCAAGCTCATGCCGATGGGTTGAGGGAGGGAGAGGAGAAAATAGGAAGCGATCGCCTGTTTACTTATGGTCATGTGATTAATACCTGCAATTTTGATAATCCTACGGCAGAACCCTATAAAATCACTGATTTTTCTGCTGCTTATTTTGCTACCGGCAACGTGGCGATCGCCCGCAAATGGTTGCAGCAAGCGGGAGGATTTGACCCCTCTTTTTCCCTGTATGGGTGGGAAGACTTAGAATTGGGAGTTCGCCTGAAGAAATTAGGCTTAAAATTGATAAAATGTCCCCAAGCTGCCGGATATCATTGGCATCCGCCCTTTACCTTGGATGATTTACCTCGGGCAATTAACCGAGAAATTGAACGGGGGAAAATGGGAGTTGTCTTCTATAAAAAACATCCAACTTGGGAAGTGCGGATGATGATTCAGATGACTGGATTGCATCGAATCTTGTGGGGAATTCTGTCCCTGGGGGGGAGATTAAATGAACGGACAATGGCAGGATTGTTGCAATGGTTAATCAACCAAGGAAAATCCCAGTTTGCTTTAGAAATAGCCCGAATTTTCTTGAACTGGTACAATGTTCAAGCGGTTTATGCGGCGGCGAATGGAGAGGGGGAAAAGTAACGGTTGAAGAGGCGATCGGGATAAAGCAAAAATCCGCGATGATAGAGAAATCTAAATGATTGCACCCGTCCTAAAAATTAGTGGCAGTCAGTAGGAAACGGCGGATAGACTGAGGGACCGGATAGAGGAGCCAGTTGAGACCCTAGAGACGGGTAAAAATTAGAACGGTGGAAATGGCAAGATCGTGTTATTCTAGTAAAGTTGTCTAATCTCGCACATCCGGGGTTTCGGGTGTTTCCAAGGCGCGATCGCGACCTAGAAATCCGCTCGGATGGAGGATTAACCCGAATCAGGAGAAAAAAATGGGAGTAGTTTCGCTGGCTCAACTGTTAGAGTCAGGGGTTCACTTTGGGCATCAGACCCGGCGGTGGAACCCCAAAATGTCGCCGTATATCTTCACCGAACGCAACGGCGTCCATATCATTGACTTGGTGCAGACCGCCCAGTTAATGGAAGAAGCCTACGACTATATGAGGTCCGCCTCTGAGCGTGGGGAAAAAGTCCTATTTGTAGGAACCAAGCGTCAAGCTGCCGGAATTATTGCACAAGAAGCCTCCCGCTGTGGGGCTTACTACGTGAACCAACGGTGGTTGGGTGGAATGTTGACCAACTGGACGACGATCAAAACCCGCGCCGATCGCCTCAAAGAACTAGAACGCATGGAAGACACCGGCGCAATGGACCGGCGTCCGAAAAAAGAAGCCTCCATGTTGCGGCGAGAACTGAGCAAGCTGCAAAAATATCTTGGCGGCATTAAAAACATGAGAAAGATCCCCGACATCGTAGTGATCGTGGATCAGCGCCGAGAATATAACGCAGTCCAGGAATGCCAGAAACTAGATATTCCCATCGTCTCTCTGTTGGATACCAACTGCGACCCCGATTTTACCGATATTCCGATTCCCGGTAACGATGATGCCATTCGGTCGATTAAATTAATCGTCGGAAAACTGGCTGATGCCATCTACGAAGGCCGTCATGGAGAAGTCGATTCTAGTGGTCAAGACGAAGAATACGACTACGACGGCGTAGAGGGCGAGTATGAGTATGACGAAGAAGGGGAAGAAGCCTATCAACCCGATAGCGAAGAAGAAGGAAGCGACGAGAAATAAGAGCGATCGCCCTGAACAACTTCACTGAGTAAGCAGCAACTTCACCGATAGGGTCAAGAGTAAACCGCGGGAGATTAACCCGCAATACCTCTCCTATGGGTGAAGTTGCACCAAAAGCTGAAAATAAAGTGTTCCGGCGAGACTTCAATCGTCTATTCTTAGGCTAAAGGCAGATGGCGAAACCCCAGAATTCTGGGACAGTGTAAATCGAGAAAAACGAAGAGAAAATGGCGGACATATCTGCAAAAGTGGTCAAAGAACTGCGCGAAAAAACCGGCGCAGGCATGATGGACTGCAAAAAAGCGCTCAAAGAAAACGACGGGGACATGAACAAAGCCGTAGAATGGCTACGGCAGAAAGGGATTACCTCTGCGGAGAAAAAAGCAGGACGCTTGGCAGCAGAGGGACTCGTGGATAGCTACATTCACACCGGAGGTCGAATTGGCGTCCTGGTAGAAGTCAACTGCGAAACCGACTTCGTAGCGCGTCGTGAAGAATTCCACGCTTTGGTTCGCAATATTGCCATGCAAGTTGCAGCCTGTCCCAACGTCGAATACGTCAGCATCGAAGACATCCCCGAACACTTAGTCGAAAGCGAAAAGGCGATCGAGATGGGACGGGACGATTTAGGCAACAAGCCGGATAACATCAAAGAAAAAATCGTCCAAGGACGGATCGATAAGCGCCTGAAAGAACTGACCCTGTTGGATCAGCCTTATATTCGGGATCAGAACATTACCGTCGCCGAATTAATCAAACAGGTGATCGCCCAATTGGGTGAAAACATTCGGGTTCGTCGCTTTACCCGGTTCGTTTTGGGTGAAGGGATTGAAAAAGAAGAAACCAACTTTGCCGACGAAGTAGCCGCGCAAACTGGGGCAAAATAGACCCAGTTTAGAGTGGGGGTGGTATCCCCTCATTCCGGGTTTCTCCCGAGACGTGAAAAAGACTGCTAGAGACAGGGGCAGGTCAAACCATAGCATGACCTGCCTTCTGTTTTTCTAGCCGCTATCGTTAGAAAAGACCGTATTCTTATTATTCCTATCGGATCCAAATCATAGGCTATGGCAAGACCCCTCGAACTTATTGACCAGGACATTGCAGACCTAGAACAGGCAGCACAAGACCTAGCGGGACAATTTCAGAAGACCTACAGCCATTATTTGACGGCCTTGGGACAAGCGGTGCGACAGCAGATGATCTTAGCCGGATATCATATTTGTACCCAAGGATATCCCGAGCATTTTCTGGACTTATCCTTACCCCAGAAACAAGAACTACAATCCAAACTCAGGTCCATCGTCAAGAAAGCAGAAGCCGAGGCGATCGCCCTCGTGGAAGACCCCAAACCCGAAGATAGCCCCGTTGTCCTTGTCGTGGAAGGTCTTTCCGATGAGGGCACCCCTCCCCAGGACATTAGCCTCGTCGAAGAGGAACTCACTCCCCTGGAAGAAATTGCCGACCCCGAAAATTTAGCCAAGTGGCAAGATCGGATAGAATCGGGAATTATCCAACTGTTGCAACAAGTCTCCCATGAAACCAACCAGGTCCTGCACGCTGCCGGAATCGGGTCCAAAAACGTTCCTGCCATGTTGCTAGAAGCTGCGGAAAAACTGCCCAATAACGAGGCGATCGGAGGGCCACCGAATCTGATTACCCTGACCCTAGAAGCGCAAGGGACCGAAGATTTACCCCAGATGCCCGGTTTAGCCTCCCTGCTCAAAGGGCCGGTTCACATCATGGCCGTTCATTTAAGATTAACGGATCTGGAATTTGCCGACTCCCGTCTGAGTGCATCCCGAGGACAAATTCGCACCCTCTCAGGACGGCTAAATTCACTCAAACGAGACTATTATCAAAAACAACGGGAACGAGCGATCGCCCAAGCAGAATCTGCATGGCGTGCAAGCTGGTTTGAAGACTAATCAGGTAGGGGGAAAACCGTGAAAGCAGAATCACTAGATTGGAGTCGATTGCAAAAAGCCTTGTCTGTCGAAGCACAACGGGGATTTACCGACGTTGTAGGCAGTCAATATCGCTTTAGCGAATTTCTTCAAATTAGTTTACAAAACTCCCCTGTCAATCTCGTATCGGCAGATCTTCGCCGCTGGCAAAGCATAGCCGCAGAATTTGGGCGATATCCAGAACTGACCCTAGAAAAGCGACAAGCCTTGGTGTCAGATACCCGCCGGTTTCTTTTGGATATGGAACGAATTTGTACCAAAACTCCACCCCCTCAGAACGGCACCGCCAACTCATCCCGAAAGGTGGAACCAACCTCCACCTCACCGATGCGATCGCCCAGCATCTCCCCCAGAGAACCCCACTCAACCAGCCAGTTTAACACCAGCCGTTCCACTCCCCCAGTCACCCTCAACCAAGGCTTAAGTCAAGTCACCGGCATTGGATCGCGCAACGCCGACAAGTTAGCCAAATTGGGGCTTTATACGATCTATGACCTCCTCTACAACTTCCCTCGGGACCATATTGATTATGCCCGCCAGGTGAATATCAAAGAACTCGAAGCCGGAGAAACCGTCACCGTTATTGGCACGGTCAAACGATGTGATTGCTTTAGCAGTCCGCGTAATAAGAAATTAACTATTTTAAATTTGGTCATTAAAGATAATACCGGACAAATCAAACTCAGTCGATTTTTTGCCGGACGCCAAAGCAATCGTGGGTGGCAAGAAATTCAAAAGCGAATGTATCCCATTGGTGCAGTGGTTGCCGCCTCCGGGTTAGTCAAAACCAGCAAATATGGCGTATCCCTGGATAATCCCCAACTCGAAGTTTTGGATGAAAGCGGCACCATTGAATCCCTCAACGTCGGACGAGTTGTCCCCGTTTATGCCTTAACCGAAGGGGTAACCGCCGATGTTGTGAGAAAAGGGGTACAGAGTGTGATACCTCACGTCGGCTTATTGGGCGACCCTCTGCCGGACAGCCTGCGATCGCGCTATCAGTTAATGGGATTACAGGATGCTGTCTCGCAAATCCACTTTCCGCGCGATCGGGACATCCTCGAAGAAGCGCGTCGCCGCCTCGTCTTCGATGAATTCTTCTACCTGCAACTCGGACTCCTCCACCGTCGCCAAGGACTCCGAGAAACCCAAACCGGCGCAGTCTTATCCGGCAAAGGCAAACTCATCAATCAATTTTATAAACTCCTCCCCTTTAAACTCACTAATGCTCAACAGCGAGTCATTGCGGAAATCCTCGAAGACTTGCAAAAACCCAAACCCATGAATCGACTCGTCCAAGGGGATGTGGGTGCCGGTAAAACCGTCGTTGCCGTCGTTGCCATCTTAGCCGCCATTCAAGCCGGATATCAAGCCGCATTCATGGCACCCACGGAAGTTTTAGCTGAACAACATTATAAAAAATTAGTCAATTGGTTTAACCTCCTGCATCTCCCCGTCGAACTCCTCACCGGGTCCACAAAAGCCGCCAAACGCAAACAAATCCTCCCCCAATTAGAAACCGGAGAATTACCCGTTTTAGTGGGAACCCACGCCTTAATTCAAGACCCCGTAAACTTCCAAAAACTGGGATTAATTGTTATTGATGAACAGCATCGATTTGGAGTCGGACAACGGGCAAAACTGCAACAAAAAGGCGAAGACCCCCACGTTTTAACCATGACAGCCACTCCCATTCCCCGAACCCTTGCCCTCACTTTACATGGGGATTTAGATGTCAGTCAAATTGATGAATTGCCACCGGGAAGGCAAGCGATTCAAACCACAATTTTCTCCGGTAAAGAACGCACCCATGCTTATGATTTAATCAAGCGGGAAGTGGTCCAAGGACGGCAAGTTTATGTGGTATTGCCGTTAGTGGAAGAATCGGAAAAATTAGATTTAAAATCGGCAATTGAAGAATATCAAAGACTGCAAGAGGTGATTTTCCCAGAATTTAAAGTGGGATTGCTACATGGGAGAATGTCTTCAGCAGAAAAAGAAGAGGCGATTGGGCTGTTTCGCGATGGACATACCCAAATCTTAGTCTCTACCACCGTAGTTGAGGTGGGGGTAGACGTTCCCAATGCCAGCGTGATGTTAATCGAAAATGCCGAACGATTTGGACTATCACAATTGCACCAATTGCGAGGAAGAGTCGGACGGGGTGCAGAGAAATCCTATTGTATCTTAATGACCCATCCCAAAGCTACTTCCGATGCGCGTGAACGCCTCAACGTCATGGAACAATCACAAGACGGCTTTTTAATTGCAGAAATGGACATGAGATTGCGCGGACCCGGGGAAGTCATGGGAACGAGACAATCGGGAGTACCGGATTTTGTTTTAGCGAGTTTAGTTGAAGATAAAGAGATATTAATTTTAGCGAGGGATGCGGCAGAAAAGGTGATTAATAAAGACCCAACTTTAGAGAGATGGCCTGTGTTAAAGAGTGAGTTAGATAAGCGGTATCAGAAGTTGTTGGGTGGGGCAATTTTGACTTAATGGAAAAGAGGGAAAGAGTGCGATTAAGCCCTCTTCCCCTAACCCCCGCTTACTGATTTTCCGGCCAACAGCGAGACAGCAAATCCTGAATTTGCAATTTGCGCCCTTTCACGTCTTGTGGCGGCGTTTCAAATACCGCTAATCCGTGAAAAATCGGCAGATGTCCCAAGGGAGGATTCTCAAAATTGGGTCTGGCATAATCCAGATAGGACCAGCGATTTGTTGTGTCATTAAATTTCTCTTGAACTAACCAACTAGAAGAATCTAAGGATTTCCATCCCAGGCGATCGTACATTATTTCCCAGTTTTTGCCGGTTTCTTGATAAATTTGGTTTTGAACACTCACTCCCAAAGTTCCCCCACTTGCAGCCACCCACAAATCATCGATGAGTGTTAATTCTTGGCAAGAAAACTGTTGATACTCATTCGGATTAAAATATCCTTGCTGGTAAGATTCGGAACCTGCAATCCAAAGGAGTAATTCATAAGTCTCTTTATCCGCTTTTTCCCACTCCCTTTTTGCTAAATGTTCCTGGAGAATACTATAATCAACTCGGGTTTGGGAGTCGGCAATTAAAGTAGATAACACTCGACCAACGCTTACCGGATCTCGATTCCGAGCAAAATTGATGACTGTTTTCTTTTCAGCTTCTAATTTGATGGCCAATTCTTCTAAGCGTTTCGCATTTTCTACTGCTTGATTTTTTTGAGCTTCGAGTTCTTGATTAACTTTTCCTCTTTCATCCCGTTGGATTTTTAAATCCGCAGCTAATTGGCGAGATTGAACGGCTAAACCGACTGCACCACCAGCTAAAATGGCTAAAATAATACCAGCGGCAAACGTGGCTTTTAGCTGTCGTTTTAAGACCAAATTTAATTGGCGATCGCTTTGTTCCTTTTCAACTTGAGCCTTCTTCAAATCTGCCTTGAGTTTGGCAATATTTTCCTCTTTCTTAGTTCGCACAAAAGATACCAAATAGTCATGAACTAATTGATATCGATTAGCCGGTAATTCTGGTAACATAAACACCAAACCCGACTTGACAAACACATAAAGGATTAAATTTAATCGATCCGGTTCATCCAGCAAATCAGTCGTTAAAACTTTGAGATCCGTTTCCAAATCTGCCCGAGTTTTGAGGGGACGAGTATTATTTTCATCGGTGAGCAAATATAAAATCAGTTCGGCCAACTCTTTATTTTCTTGACCACAATCTCGGACCACTTCTTCTAAATATCGGTGGACCAGTTGTTCTTTTGGGTTGGGTGCAAGTTGGCGATATTCTCCCAACGTTGTAATATTATCCGTTTGCAGTTGTGCGCCGACAATTTGTAACTCGATTGGACGGACTGCCTTTAAATTTTCGGCTAAATCGGTGACAACTGCCTCAATTAATCCTGCTTCTAACGGGAAATGTGCCCGATCGCTCAAACTGCGAATAATATCCACCGCATCTGCCGATGAAAAATTCCCAACGGCATACAGCGTATTCTTACTCAGGATATCCGAGTTGATCGCCTCAAATCCAGGCTGGGAATTATACGCTAACAAATAATGGATATAATCCTCACGCAGGGATAGCACCACCTTGACAAAAGGAATTTGAAAACAATCCCCCAAAAATTCAAAGAATTTCCGGCGCTTTTCCGGTTCCTTACATACAAAGAAAAACTCTTCAAATTGGTCAAAAATCAGCACCGTTAGCAGATGATTCGATTCATTTTGACGCAACTGTTCCAAAACCCTATCCACCGCATCAGGAATAGCGTCAATCTGCATCCCTCGTTGTACCAGGGCTTCACCCAGTAATTGACCCAAAGTTTTCGCCCAATCCGTGTATAAACGTTGGGAAACGGGTAATATATCCCGATCGCCCATGATGGTTTTTTTCAATGCAGGCAGTAATCCCGCTTGCACCAAAGAACTTTTCCCCACCCCAGATGGACCATGAATCACCGTTAACTTATACTGGGTACTGCCGATCCGTTGGATTAATCGTTCCACATCCTTTTGCCGTCCCGAGGCGAGAATCTCTCGGGCGATGCTTCCCTGAGACTCCGTTGGCATCGGTTGCGATCGCGCTTGTCGTTGGGGTTCCAACCGTCCCGCACCAATAAACGCCCGTAATCCAAACTGCTGCTCAATCGACAGTCTTTGTTGCTTGCGATTAAAGGCGTTCGCATACTGCGATTGGTTGTAGTATAGCGATCGCAACTCCTCCAAAATCTCAATATATAACTGCGGATTATCCTCCGGGTCACCCTTCGCCGCCTCTTCCAGGCGATCAATTGCCTCCCCAGTCTCCCCGAGTTGCCGCAAACTTCGCGCCAATAACAGCAAATATAATCCCTGATGCTGTTGTTCTTGTTCGGAATCCATCGCTAAAATTTCTAGGGCCTGTTCTGCCAGATCTTTCGCATGGTCCCATTCTTGCTGGTGTAGCGCGATTTCCGCTAAGAATCCATAATCTCGGGCCAAGAGTACGGGATTTCCTGATGTTTGGTGTAATTTTATTGCAGTTTGTGCGACTTCCTGCAAACTCGAATAATCATTCAAATGCCGCAAGGTTTCCCCAAGCTGACCAATAAATTGGGCTACTAAGTCGGGTCTTCCTGCTGCTGCAAAGGCATCTAGGCACTGCTGAAACGCCGACTCCGCTTGCTTCCAGGAATTCTCACTATTACCCGGATCCAATTTTGCAGTGCGAGCATAACACAAACCGAGATGATAGAGAACTACGGCAGCCCGTTCCTGAACCCCTTCCTCCTCCAAGTCTTGCCACAAGTGCAAACTTTGTTGATAAAAATTTAACGCCTCATCCATGCGATCGCGAGTATAAGCTTCCCGACCCCATACGAATGGCAAAGTCGCGATTAACCTAGGACTCAAAGGCAGACCGGCTTTTTCCAAATCCTGCAAAGCTAAGGTCATCTCAAACGGATAGCGCTTACCAAAAATCTCTTGATTGGTCACAAAACGTTGATTTCCCGCAGCAAATATCTCCGTAAATAGGTGATCATTCTCCTCTGTCAGCACCGCTAACAACTCATCTGGCGCGATCGCAAATTCAGTCAAACTTGCCCAACTTTCAAAATCCGGGGCCAGCCGCGTCAACTGGACCGAAACCTGATCATTGATCCAAAAAATCACTGGAAAGGGGCAGTTTTTTCTAAATTCCTCTCTCACTTGGTTTAGAGAAGTCAGCACAACATCCAAGGCAGCCGCCGATTCCAAACCAAAGACCATCACAGCATTCGGAATTTCATCACCCAAGCTCTCTGTTAGAGTTGAATAAACTTGTTGCACTGTGGGTTCTAGGACAATTTCCCGAATGTTCAACGAACAGGATCGATGCAATTGTTCCACCAAAAAATCGCGCAATGTGATATAATTACACCGCACCAACATCAGCTTAAATTGTCCCTGGGACATTTCCAGCGCCCAGATCAGTTCGGCCAATGCCCGCTGATTTTGATTCAGGACATCCGCATCAGATATATTCTCACTCATGAGTTTCACTCCTTTGCGGATGCCAAAATTGGATTAATATCGAACCAAGACCCTGCCGCATCCCGATACTCGTAAACGAACATACTGCGAATTAGGGTGTGATAGCCGTCTTCTCCCGCCACCGTTTTTCGTTCCCTGACGAGGCGGAGTAATTCCCACTCTTCATCGGTTACAGCTAAGGTGCGTTCGTTGCGATAGGCACCAATCACCTCTTCTAGGGTTTGACGGGCGATCGGCAGTCCCCGTTGTTTTTTAATGCCATCATTGAGCATTCGGAGCAAATTTCGGACGTGACCCCCACTGACTCGGCAGAGGCGATCGAGGGTTTCTGCATCTTCAAAGAGGGCCGTAATTTTTTCTAGGCGCTTTTCTGGATCCAACTGAGGGAAAGCGCGGGCGAGGACCATTTGACGCAGGAGGTCCATGCCTGCGGTGTTTTCACTCCCATCCCGACACTGTACCGGGACCATCGGTAGCATCTGGGGTTTGATCAGAAAGCGTTCCATCAGGGTGCCGAAGTCGTTGGAGAAGCGCAACGCTAGGGGCATGGTATAAACGAGGTGGCAGTGGAGCGATCGCAACTGTTCACCGCGATCGACAAATAAATATTCTTGTTGAGGGCGTCCCCAAGGTTTGGGCGAACTATCCACCTTGTCCAGATTATCCACGATCGCCACGAGACCTTTTTTGCCATGCTGCTTTCAGCTTGGCGATCGCCGGTTCGAGGATTTCTTTATTAATGGCATCGATAATCCCATTGGTTTGGGGTTCCAGATATCCTCTTAATTTACTGCGAAGATCGGGACTGGCTTTCACCTTAGCGGTAATTGTAGCAATGCCCATTGCTACTACGGTTACGCCTTCTTTATTGGCACTTACTTTACCAACCCCTCCATCTACCACGAAGTTATCGAACTCGATTTCTGTTTGTAACAGTTTCGCCGCGCCTTGGAGAATGCTTTTCAGGCGTTTGGGTTCTTCTAGGGTGAGGCGATCGACACTTTCACTCACTCGCTTGGCGATCGCCAGTAAAATATCTCCCACATCCACATCGCCCATTTCCAAATCTTTGGACGACTCAAAATAGACCACATGAAAGCCTTCCAGTTCTAACTCCGCCTTAAGACGCAGTAACTCCGTGGACTTTCCGCAGCCGATATGTCCTGTAAACAGTTGACAGGTGGGTTGTTCTGGGGACCAGAGGGTAATGTTATCCCTTAAATCCTCAATAATTTTGCCCCCACGCACGGAGGAAAAATCAATATAATATTTCTGGTCCAGTTCCGAATCTTCGACAAATAGGGTCTTACTCGGATTTGTCGCATCAAAGAATTGCTTTAAATCAACCATCATAATGCTGGCCCTGTTAATGAGGGATGAAACCCGCCTGATGGGGGTTAGGGGCTAGATGCCGACCTGATGGTTATTTCAGCCTGATGTCTGAGTCTTCGGGAGAGTTTAAATTAATCTAATTTAAACTTTTTTATGTTTCTGTGTTACTCGATTCTTACTGCAATTGTCAAGAGCTAAATTAATAAGTTTTAATAAAAATAAGCGGAGTTTTCAGATGAGATATTGTAGCCAATCCAGACCGAGTAAAAAATTTCCAAACGAGTTGCCCAAACAACTGCCTGACTTAAACTGCCTTACTTAAAATGTGAAGAATGGGTAAAGCCCTCAAACGGGTGTCCTCAGCCCTAAAACAGTTAGGGGCCAAAGACTAAGAATTATGGTTTAGCTTGCCACAACTTCCCAGACTCTAGCCCCTAACTTCAGGGATGAGGGAATTACAATGCTCAAAAGAGCAAACTGTAATTACTTCTTACGGGGAACCAACGCTTCGTAATTCAAATTGAACGTAGAAACGCGGCTGGGGGGGTTACCTTGGGCGTTGTTCAGGTTACGCGCCATATCCAGATAAAGGGACGGATCGCCTGCACGAGCCACCTTGTCTTGGGGAATGTAGCGACGCACTTGGCTTTGCCAGATGATTTGTGGGAAGCCCAACTGCGAACGGTGGTATTCACCATAACGGGGAGTCTTCAGGTTAAAGGGAGTTTCGCCCTTAGCCTGTTGGGGTAGAATCCGGCGACGCTGATAGGGAACCGTATTGTACCCAAAGCTGTTTAGGTACTCTTCGCTATCGAGCACAGCACTGATAAACCCTTCGACACCCTTGGTGGCGATCACGATGGACCATGCAATTTTTTCGCGTTCGTTGTAAACGTCGCGGCCTAAAATGCGCTGGACGCAGATTTCGGCGAAACGGTAGTTGCTGTTGGTCTCGTAATTGAGCCGCATGAAGGCATCCGAAGTAGCCAAAGCGCGAATGAAATCACGAACCGTGATTTGACCATATCTCAGTTGAGATTCCGAGAAGGTTTGGCGGTTGCTCTTGAGGATTTGGTGTTCGCTGAAAATTTGGCGATAGGCTGCCCAAATCACCTCATCCATCTCGGTGGGAGAGGGAAGGTTTTCGGTGGTATAGATTTTGGGTTGCTCTTCGCTTCCCACTTCATATCCAGCAACCCGCTGGTTTTGGCTCTTAGGAGCGTACTGTAACAAAGGTAATGCCACGTCAGAATCTCCGTAAGTTCAAATTTTAACTTCTGCTTTCAGTGGCAGATGCAGCGAATTGGCCCTTAAGGTATGGGAACCCCCTAGAAAGACAAATTCGGTCTGTTCTAGGGATGGCTTGAACCCGTAGCGCTCAACGGTCACTGCTACCGACTGACTGCCGATTTCAATAAATAGACATCCTTCAGATTACGGGATGACGGTCAGATCAGTCTCATTTTTCTCACCGAACGCAACAATCTGTAATATTTCGCCACAAAAAGTATTATCCGTTACCTCGCCAAAAGGCTAGGGGTTCAGGAGTTGCGTCACAGTGTGGCCAATTTCTTAACATCCGATCCATTGCCTTCTCATCCATCCCCGTAGCATTTGGGGGTTCGAGTCCCAGTCCCAAACACAGATGAGTCAGGACCTCCAAGAGTCGGGCGTTATGTCCTGGGGAGCTCAAATAGGCATGAGCATATTCATGGACGACAATGCTTAACCAGTCCTGGGGTGCAGTCCGACCCACATCAATGACGATCG
Organism: uncultured cyanobacterium; assembly: GCA_963821735.1. Taxonomy (GTDB): domain Bacteria; phylum Cyanobacteriota; class Cyanobacteriia; order Cyanobacteriales; family Laspinemataceae; genus Laspinema. Next base: position 536,860 of record CAWGFK010000012.1, on the reverse strand, counting down.
CCACCGGATCCACCAGGATATTGCAGAGGGCATCAATGCCATATTCCGGGGCGATCGGGGCGGCAAAAATCACGACTCTCCCGCCGTTCAGAGACCGGAAAACACTGATGGCAGGCTTCCAGATACTCCCGCAGTTCCTGGTTAATCGTTTCGATATGCTCTCCAATCCAAGTACAGACTTGGATCCGCTCGATAATATCCTCCCCAGACCAAATGGTACTCGGGTCGATCGCCATCTGACGCACCGCATTTAGATAATCAGACCCCCGGATTAGGGGGTCGGACATGATAGGGGGGATGGGGGAGGTGGGGGAGATAGGGGAGATGGGGGAGATGGGGGAGTTTTGGAGACTCCCCGGGTCTTCCTGGGGATTACCAGCCGAAGGCGGAATGGAATTTTGGGGTGGTTCTGGCATTCTCGTCAGAGTCAGAGAGGGAGTCACTACGGCTTGAGTTGGATTCGACCTGGATCCGGCTTTCGCTACAGAATGAAGCTGTACTGAACCCCCCAAACCGGGTGACGGTACTTGTCCGCAGTCGCAGATCTGGGCTGGCAAACCAGAACCGTTCCACGACACTCATGGTTTCATATTCCGTCACTAGAATCAGACCCTCTTCCTCGTCCATTTCATACAAACCGGCCACGGGCACTATCTCTGCATAACCCCGCTCTCTGAGGAGTTTTCCGGCTTTGGGGTTGTCCTCTTCCGGGACCAAGGCAAAGACGGTGGAACCCGCGTGATTTTCATCATTTTGGTCCCATTCCATTGAACCCGCCCAGGAGACAAAGGCTCCCCCGATCGCACGCTGCGGATCGATTTGATGTAACTCGCAGATTCCTACGACTTGGGGATGATCTTTGTCTAACGTTTCCACCAGGATTTCTGAATCTCCTAGTTCGGCTCGTCGGAAGGCAAGGTGATGGGTCGTGCGCTGCGATCGCCACTTCCCTGCACTCCGGCGAAAAAACTCCATTGCGTCCATTAGGCTTATCTCCGTTGGCTGATGTTTCCGCGCTTTTTCCCTTTTATAATAAGGCTTACAGGGCTTTGATAAACTTTTGTAGCGAAAATAAATCTTAAAATGTACGTTTTGGACAGTTTGTCAAGCAAACTTAATGATACTTTACAATTAGCGGGACCAAACCAAACGGATCACCCGTCTATTCCTGTAGTAAATAAAAATAACCAACGAAACCACCAGGAGCAAACCAATGGATATGCCAACAAATTTGAGCTTGGAACAAGAATTTAAACTCCAACTGCTGAAAGAACAAGTCAGGGGCCTAACTCAAGAGCAAGCCCAGGAATATTTACTCGAAGTCCTGCGGCAAAATATGGTCAAAGACAATATGTTCAAATACCTGCTCAAAAAGTCAGCATAGTGCAGAGCATCAGCGGGGAAAGTCCCCTAAACATCGATGTTCTAGCTCTTTCAGGGCCTAAATTATCTGTCATTTTGCAGGCAACACCCGGGTGATCGCCAATTTCAACAATCTCTTCCTTTAACCATTAAACATTGAGAATTCTCCTAGGGAGGTGAGGTTGCTCTTCATGATTTTTTCTTCCACACCGCTTGTCCCCAGGCCGTAATTTATCTTGATTTGTCATGGGTTAGGGTGACAACCCAAATCGTTAATTACTCACGCCTAAAAATAGTACCTTAACCCATCATTACCAAAATCCACTCGAAAACGGTAAAGCCCCGATGGTAAAATGCCAGAACTTCAGGAACTGTCATAGAAGGGCTGAAAGTGGTTCAAGCACCCGTATCCAAAAATTCCCATCCATCCGCAGAAGTTGCCGAGAGTGACGCCGCCAGAGGGACAACTGAAACCCTCGGCGAGACCCTCAAGCAACTGGCCGATCGCATTATTGCTGGGCATCGCCTCACCCGAGAAGAAGCGATCGCCCTAACTCAAATTGAAGGTCAAGACGCCATTCTGCTGCTGTGCGAAGCCGCAGATGCCGTCCGCCAAGCCTGCTGCGGCAATACCGTTGATTTATGTAGCATTATCAACGTCAAATCCGGCAATTGCTCTGAAAACTGTGGCTTTTGCTCCCAATCCGTGCATCATCCTGGCACGGATTCTCCTATTTATGGACTCAAGCCCCGGGACGAAATTCTCGCCCAAGCCAAAGCCGCTGAATCCGCTGGTGCCAGCCGGTTTTGCCTCGTTTCCCAAGGCAGAGGACCCAAATACAGCAGTCCCAAATCCAAAGAATTTGAAGAAATCCTGGCAACGGTGCGCCAGATTATTGAGGAGACCAACGTCAAACCCTGCTGTGCCTTGGGTGAAGTGACTCCAGAACAAGCTAAAGCCTTAGCGGAAGCTGGGGTGACGCGCTACAACCATAACTTAGAATCCTCGGAAAACTTTTACCCAGAAATTGTTACTACCCATACTTGGGGCGATCGCGTCGCTACCATCAAAAATCTCAAAGCCGCAGGCATCCAAGCTTGTAGCGGAGGGATTATTGGCATGGGAGAAAGCTGGGAAGACCGGATTGATTTAGCCTTAGCGGCGCGGGAATTGGAAGTTGAATCCGTTCCCCTGAACCTGCTCAATCCCCGGTCTGATACGCCTTTGGGTAATCTCCCCAAACTTGATCCCTACGAAGCCTTAAAAGCGATCGCCATCTTCCGTCTCATCCTCCCCGAGCAAATTATTCGTTATGCTGGAGGACGAGAATCGGTCATGGGCGAACTCCAACATTTAGGACTCAAAGCGGGCATCAACGCCATGTTAATCGGTCACTATCTGACCACCCTCGGTCAACCCCCTGACCAAGACCGTGCCATGCTCGAACAACTGGGACTACAAGGCAATGAAGCCCCAGTTCCCAAGGGAAAGTGACGGTTAGGGAGGATGGGGAGAGATGGGGAGGATGGGGAGGATGGGGAGGATGGGGCGAGATGGGGAGAAAGGCGAATCGCTTTCATCTCAGCGCCTGAAGGCGTTATCTAAATCCACGTCCCCCACATCTGCCGCTTCCCCATCTCCCCCATCTACGTCTCATCTTCCGCCATCTACCCTAGCGCCCCGATCTGACGTCGTCTCCCCCATCTCCCACATCTCCCCCATCTCCCGCATCTCCCCCATCTCCCCTACCAATGACCCATGACCAATGACCACCGTGTCTGCTCCACTTGAACTGATATGGGCTTTGATTGGCCTATTGCTTACCATTGGTGGCACTTTTTTAGAAGCCTCAATTGCTAGTCCTTCCTGGAATGGAATCCAGGCGGGTATCCCAATCCATTCCCTGGGTGTCACCTATCAAATTGGAGCCGTGCTCCTGGTGGGATGTCTGGGGGGTAAAAATGCTGGTGCCTTGTCTCAAATTGCTTATGTGGCTCTGGGATTGATGTGGCTGCCGGTGTTTACCGAAGGCGGTGGACTGGACTATATCAATCAGCCGACCTTTGGCTATTTACTCGGGTTCATTCCGGGAGCCTGGGTTTGTGGTTGGCTGGCCTTTAAGATGGCCCTACGGCTGGAAAGTTTAGCCTTTAGCTGTGTCTGTGGTTTACTCAGTGTTCATGCGATCGGCTTAATTTACCTGGCGATTAACTTACACTCGGATGCTCAAACCCTACTGGATGGAGTTTTTAAATATTCCGTCTCTCCCTTACCCGGACAATTAGCGGTGGTTTGTGCCGTCACTGTTTTGGCGTTCATCCTGCGAAGACTCATGTTTTATTGAACGGTCAGTTGTTAGCTGTCCCTGACTTTTAGCAGAAAGCACAGAAGATGGGTAACGCTTGTCCACTTGACTCTCCATTGTTGGTAATGAAATTCAAAAACAACTCGTTATTCTGGATTGCTAGTGCTATTAGTGTAATTTTCGACCAACTGACGAAATATTGGGTCGTACAAAATTTTGAGTTCCGAGAATCTTGGCCCTTATGGGAAGGGGTCTTTCATTTTACTTATGTGACGAATACGGGAGCAGCCTTTAGCTTGTTCAGCAATAATGGAGCTTGGTTGCGCTGGCTGTCCCTGGCCGTAGCGGTCGGTTTAATGGCATTAGCCTGGTTTGGCCCGAGGATGAACCGATGGGAAGAGGTCGGGTTTGGCTTGATTTTAGGCGGTGCCGTCGGCAATGGGATTGACCGATTTCGGTTAGGTGAAGTGATTGATTTTCTGGATTTTCGCTTAATTAATTTTCCCGTTTTTAATATCGCAGATATCTCCATTAATATTGGAATTATTTGTCTGTTGATCGTGATGTTGCGACCCTCTCCCCCTCGGAATGAGGGTCCTAGCAGTCCTTGAGGGAGGGATTAGGGGGAAGGTGTCCCGGGTTTATGGAGGGCGTTACACCTCCGATCCGGGAGAGAAAACCTAAAATAGAAAGAAGGTCAACGACCCACCACTAAATCTTAGATTAGGGAGATCCAAAAAATAAAACCCGCAAAAGGTTCGTAGTAACCCCTTCAGGGGTTTCTTTAAAGATGACTCAGTAACGGAGTCACTACGAACGTTTGGAGGATTTATATTTTGCAATCCCCTTATAGTGGGGGCTTGCATTAGTCCATAGTTGACCCGTCTAAGTCTTAACTGACTACGTTATCTAGGTCATAGCACCCAAGAATGCTTCAACAGTTTTTGGCTCTGCTGTCAGTCATTAAACGTCCGAGTTGGGTTTAGGCAGTGTGGCTGACATCACAAGCCTAGATAACATTGACAAGTTGAACTTTACCCTAGAAATAGGAGATTTCAATGTCCAACAAAAATGCAGTGTTCGTTCTGGATATCAATCGTAATCCTTGTAATCCAGTTCACCCAGCTGTTGCCAGAAAATTACTTTCTTCAGGAAAAGCAGCAGTATTTCGTCAATATCCCTTGACAATTATTCTCAACGGAGAATCAACCGATGAAGTAAAAGACTTGAAGATTAAAATAGACCCAGGTGCAAAGTTCACAGGTTTAGCTTTAGTCTCAGAGAGAAATATTGTCTGGGCGGCTGAATTAGAACATCGGGGTTTTGCTATCAGAGATTCGTTGACTAGCAGAAGACAACTGCGCCGAAGTCGTAGACAACGCAAAACCAGATACCGTAAACCGAGATTTCTTAATCGTCGTCGTCCTGAAGGCTGGTTACCTCCTAGTTTAATGTCTCGGGTTTACAACATTCAAACCTGGGTAAATCGTTTATGCAAACTGGCCCCGGTTAAGGCAATTAGCCAAGAACTGGTTAAGTTTGACACTCAGAAAATGGTAAATCCTGAAGTGAAGGGGGTTGAGTATCAGGGTGGTGAACTTTTGGGGTATGAAGTTAGACAATATTTACTTGAAAAGTTTAACCATACTTGTGTTTACTGTCGAGCCACTGATAAACCTTTTAACATTGACCACTTTCATCCTAAATCTAAAGGAGGTTCAGACAAGGTTTCCAACTTAGTTCTGTCTTGTGTTGATTGCAATCAAGCTAAAGGTAATAAATTACCTGCTGAGTTCCTGAGTAATCGTCTGGATATCTTGACTGAGCTTGACAAACAACGCAAAAAACCGTTAGCTGATGCTGCGGCTGTCAATGCAACTCGGTGGAAACTCAAGCAAATTCTTGAAAATACTGGCTTACCTGTTGAATTGGGGTCAGGTGGATTGACCAAATACAATCGGCAACGTTTAAGGATTGGCAAAAGTCATTGGACGGATGCTGCTTGTGTTGGTGAATCTACTCCAGAATCTTTAAATGTCAAAGGTTTTCAGCCATTGATTATTAAGGCTATGGGCAGAGGTTCTCGTCAAATGGTTAAGCCTGACAAATATGGATTTCCTCGGACTTCTCCCAAACTCAGACAGAAATCATTTTATGGATTTCAAACTGGGGATATCGTCAAAGCTGTTGTTACTCAAGGTAAAAAGTTAGGGACTTATGTTGGGAGAGTCGCTGTTCGCAAAACAGGGAGCTTCAACATTAAAACCAAAACTGATACGGTTCAAGGAATCAGTTACAAATATTGTCGGCTTATGCATAAATCCGATGGTTATGCTTATAGCTTTGGTGAAGTCTTAGAACAGGTGAAGTCTTCATGCATAAGTTAAGCCAGTTCAGACTCAATCACCTCCTAAACGATTTAAAGGATGTAAAGGTCAACAATTAAGTCTGTTTTAACTAAACGGAGGAAAGTAGTTTATATGTTGGCTGCTTTCCTCCCAACACTAAACCAATGTTATAGTGTGGGTCTCCAGCAACTATTTTCAGATGATTTTTCCCAGACAGGGGTCTAACTAGGGACTCGGACCCTTGGGGCCGATCGCCCTAATGGTTCGGGAAAAGCCAGTCCCTGAGTTGTAGTTGCGTTCACAGTCCCTAAGCCGTCGGTACAGTAACGCTTAGACAAACCGGGTGTCTTTACACAATCTCTGTTCGCTTTGCAACAAATTAACCAGATAAACCCGGTAACACTTCTATTTTTTTATTCAATATTGTCCTTGGTTATCGATTAAGCGCGCAAGCATAGCATAATGAGTCCACCGCAGCCCCCCCAACAACCCAAAACTCTCCTGGGTACGATTACCCAAGTCACCCAGACGGTTTTGGCAAAGGTTCATTTTTCCCGACTGGCCCTCAAACCCAATGCCCGAGTGCCAGAACTTTGGGTTCAAGATGCGGGTAGCCCAAAACCGGAGGTTTATCCCCTGTTGGGCGATCGCTATATCATTGGGCGATCGTCCAAAACCAGCGATATTGTCGTCCGCAATCCCGTCGTCAGTCAGACTCATGCCTCCCTCTCCCGGGATATCAATCGTCCCCATACTCCCTTCTATCTCAAAGACGAAAACTCGACCAACGGCATCTTTCGCGGCAAGCGTCGCATTACTTCTACTCCCATCCGCCACCGTCAAACCTTTACGCTAGGCCCCCCGGCACTCGCCGATTGCGTTCAGGTCCAGTATATCGACCCGCCCCCCTGGTATGTCCGCGCTGCAAGATGGACCTTTTATACCAGCAGTGGCGTTGCGGGTTTGGCGGCGGTTTTTCTCGGGGTGGAATGGCAAAAGTTTCAAGTGCGCCCCTTCCCCATTTCTATGCAGGGTCCCGTGGTTATCTATGCCCGGGACGGATCTACCCCCCTGCGTCCCCCCTTTAATAACGCCCACCGGGAACTGAATCAGTTATCAGACTTTTCTCCATACCTGTCTGATGCTCTAGTTGCCTCAGAAGATAGTCGTTATTATTGGCATTTTGGGGTGGACCCCATTGGGACCCTGCGGGCTTTGAGTGTGAATTTACGTGGGGGCAGTCTCCAAGGGGGCAGCACCCTCACCCAACAACTCGCCCGCAGTTTGTTTCGGGATTATGTGGGAACAGAAGACTCGGCGGATCGCAAGATTCGCGAGGCGATCGTCTCTTTAAAATTAGAAACGTTTTATAGCAAAGATGAGCTGCTTTTAACTTACTTAAACCGAGTCTATTTAGGCATCGACCTCTATGGATTTGAAGATGCGGCCCGATTTTATTTTGCCAAGTCCGCTGCGGATTTGACCTTATCGGAAGCGGCGACATTGGTGGGGATTTTGCCCGCACCTAATGCCTTTAATCCGGTGCAAAATTATGAGCTTGCTGTGAAATACCGCGATGGGGTGATCTATCGGATGCGGCGGTTGGGGATGGTGACTCAGGAAGAGGCCGATCGCGCAAGGCGATCGCGCATTGAGATTAACCCCCGCGCTGTGGAAATTCTCGGCAGCACCATCGCCCCCTATTTTTATAGTCATGTTTTTGCTGAACTCGAAGAATTATTAGGGGAACAACTGGCCCGCGAAGGGAATTTTATTGTCGAAACTTCCCTCGATCCGGCCATTCAAACTGAGTCAGAAAAGGCATTGCAAAATAGTGTCCAGACTGCCGGTGAGCAATTTGGATTCTCTCAAGGGGCAGTCGTCACCCTGGATTCCCGAACGGGGGAAATTTTAGCCCTGACTGGGGGGGTCGATTATCGCGAAAGTCAGTTTAATCGCGCCACGCAAGCGTTACGTCAACCGGGTTCCACCTTTAAGGTGTTTGCTTATGGTGCGGCCCTCGATCGCGGAGTCTCCCCGGGTCAGACTTTTTCCTGTGAACCGTTCAGTTGGTCCGGCCAAACTTATAGTGGATGCGAACGCAGTAGCGGTGCGATTGATATGTATCAAGGCATGGCGCAATCGGAAAATTCCGTGGCGTTGCGAATTGCCCGAGAGGCGGGGTTAGATCGGGTGGTCCAAATGGCCCGTCGTCTGGGGATTAGGTCTGAACTTAAGGCGGTTCCTGGGTTGGTCCTGGGTCAGAGTGAGGTAACGGTCCTGGAGTTGACTGGCGCTTTTGGGACGATCGCCAATCGGGGAGTTCGCAACCGTCCTCATGGGATTCAGCGGATTTTTGATAGCAGTGATTGCAGCGATCGCGATGACTTAAGTACCTGCCGGGTGATTTACGATTATCAAAGCGATCGCACCGCAAATAATGTAGATGTTCTCTCTGGGGAAGTCTCGGATACTCTCACGGTTTTATTGCAAGGGGTGATTCGCGGCGGAACCGGGACCAATGCTTCCCTCGGTTTAGACGAAGCGGGGAAAACCGGGACAACTAATGATAATGTAGACCTGTGGTTTATCGGTTATGTCCCCTCTCAAGAATTAGTGACCGGGGTTTGGTTGGGAAATGATGATAATACTCCCACTGCCGGGAGTAGCGCTCAAGCAGCCCAGCTTTGGCGGGATTATATGCGTCAAATCGTTCCTTAGTTGATGTTTTCGTCGGGTCTCACTCCCCTGAAATTGTTAAATCAGGCCGCCGCCAAAATTTTTTCTTTTTTTAAAGACAAATTACTCATTTTCTGGGTAATCCTAAATATGTAATGAACTGACTGTGGTATAGCTGAGTGCGGTGTGATATGGCTGTAAATTTGCCTAGAATCCACAGGCATTGGCTCTGAGTTAAAATTGTAGCAATCTCCTGGTGCGTGATGTGGATAATCTCAATTCTATTCTGGAACCCATCCAACAGACTTACAAGCTACCTGCTCTAGCAGCAGCCATCGTTACCAGCGAAGGGATGAGCGCAATCGGTGCGGTGGGTGAGCGCAAATATGGCAGCGGGATTTGCGTGACCGTTGGCGATCGGTTCCATCTAGGTTCCTGCACCAAAGCAATGAGTGCCACGTTGATGGGGATATTGGTCGAAGCGGGCCAATTGGAATGGCAAACAACCTTAGCTGAAGCCTTCCCTCATCTGGATATGCTGCCCAGTTATCGCAATGTCACCCTTGAACAACTCTTGTTACATCAAGGCGGTTTTCCCGAACCTTACCAGCCTTGGCTTCCTGGAAAAACGGTGATGGAAATGCACGAACTGCCCGGTTCGATTCAGCAGCAGCGGTACGCCTATTTGGAACTGGCTTTGCAACAACCGCCCGCCTTCCCGATTGGCGAATTTCACTATTCCAACATGGGTTATGTGGTGGCCGCAGCAATGGCAGAACAAGCCCTTGGTGAGTCGTGGGAGGATTTGATTACGCAAAAGCTGTTTCAGCCGTTGGGAATGACCAGTGCCGGGTTTGAGGCGATCGCCTCCCCGGATGAAGTAGCCGAACCTTGGCCGCACCTGAGAGATACGATGACACTCGAACTCATCCCACTAGAGCCACAGAAGGATAATCCGCCGCTGATTTCTCCTGCCGGTCGGGTTCGGTGTTCGTTAGAAGACTGGGGAAAATTTCTCTCGCTTCATCTACAAGGGGAACTGGGGAGCGCTACACTACTACAATCAGAGACGTTGCAAAAACTGCACACAGCACCTTCAGTTGAACAGGAAGATATACAAATAGGCCGCTACGCATTTGGGTGGCTCCTGTCTGAACAAGACTGGACAAATGGTGCTGCTTTGTGGCACAACGGCAGCAACACCCTGAATTATGCTCTAGTTTGGGTGGCACCGAAGCGAAATTTGGCACTTATGGCTGTAACCAATATTGATGGTGAACTCGCTTATATAGGCACAACTCTAGCCATAAAGGGAATACTAGCCTGTGTTTAACGATGCTGCATTTGATTCAAACTTAGTAACTGCTGAGGCGATCGCCTACGGCATAGCTGGTGCTTACCGCATGAACATGGATTCACCGATTGAAGTTACCCCCGAACCCACAGACCCCAAACAGCAGATTAATCCAACCTACTCGCCGCAGACGGGGCTGTTTATTCCGTTATCTTTATTCTAAAAAATTAAAAAATCATAGTGGAACCTTATGGTATTTTATTCACCATTATAACAAATAATTACCTAGGCATGAATATTTTTCCTGTTATTATAGGTGATAATGGGAGTCTACTGAAAAAAATAAAATTGTCAAGATTTCCCATGTCAAATATTTTTAATAGAAGTCAACAACGGGAGCATCTCAATTTGGCCTAAAAGGGGAATTTACAAGTCTTGCTCCCCCTGACCTCGTAGGGAAGGGGGCTGGGGGGTTAGGTCTATGAGCCAAATTCAGATGCTCCCTCAACAACAAGCGCCAGACCTTTGAAAAATTTGTCAAAATTTTAAATTGCAGCTTGAAAATTGAGTTCAAATTGAGATGCTCCCTCAACAACAAGCGCCAGACCTTTGAAAAATTTGTCAAAATTTTAAATTGCAGCTTGAAAATTGAGTTCGAGATGTTAGATAAGGAGGTTCCCGACTGGGAGCCTCCTTATCTGGAGAATTAAGGATTTGTTAAAAAGCGACTGGCTAATTGAATAGCATCGCCGATATTCACGTCACCATCATTATTGGCATCTAAAAATTGATTGAGAACCGGATTAGAACCCGTTTGGGGATTTTCCGAACTAGCCCCGGTTTGTAACAATTGAAGAACCACCGGGATTAATAAGGGTAGCATGGATTGAATTTGTTGAGGATCTAACCCCGTGCGCGAGGCGATCGCCGAAATCATTTCATTGAGTTGAGGGATAGAAAACAAGGCAGCGATCGCCGCAGAATTAGCACTTGTCCCGCTAAACTGGCTCACCAAAGATTGAACTAAATCATTCCCGCCAGTGGCCCGTTTCTCCTGCAAAGAAGACCGGACAAAATGGCTGACAATTGATAGCATAGATTGAGTCGTTCCGGGGTCGGTATGGTAAGTTTGACTCAGTTGTTGTACCGCATTGAGCACACTGCCAATTTGATTGGTACTGGCTTCTTGGGTAGGATTACTGATGGCACTCACGATTTGATTAAATAGTTCCATGAATTGTGACTCCAAAAGAATTGAACAAAAAAATCGAGAACCCAATGGCAGCAAGCCGCCAGGTAGGTCACTCTACTCTTAAGATAGTCGAAATCAGGCAGATTGGCTGAAGGAAGAGAAAGGGCCTTTGAAAAGATGGGGGCCTCCCGAGTCGAGAAAAGTAGACCAAACTAGGGTGTAGAGTCTCAGATGCGATCGCCACATAAGGAAAAAAATCCGAGAAAATTCCCGCGTGCCAATTCCAAGTGCTACATTGTAGAGAATCACTATTCGTAAGAAAGATGAATTATTTCTTAAACCGAGTAAATCCTCCAGAATTGTCTGATGTTGGGATGCGTACATTCTGCCTAAATCGGCGAAATGGGTTGAGAATTTCTGTTGCGATCGCCGTGGTAAGTTTTTTCTATACCCTCACCAGTCCAGCCCAGGCGCAAGTCTTTCCCGATAATACCCTTCCCAATCCTAGTGTCGTTACAAATGAGGGAACAATTCAGCGGATTACCGGCGGGACAGAAATTGGCGGAAGCCTCTTCCATAGCTTCCAGGAATTTTCCCTGATGACCGGGAATACCGCCTTGTTTGAAAATTCATTAACCGTAGAAAATATCCTAACTCGAATTACAGGAGTCAACCCTTCCCTGATTGATGGAATCATCCGCGCCAATGGCAGTGCAAATCTCTATTTAATCAATCCCAACGGGGTTGTGTTCGGTCCCAATGCTCAACTCAATATCGGTGGGTCATTTTTTGCCAGTACCGCCGAGAGTATAGTTTTAGGAGATGGGACTTTATTTAGTGCAAGCAACCCACAAGCCCCTCCCTTGCTGACTGTCAACGTGCCAGTGGGGTTACAATTTGGGGCAAATCCGGGGAACATTGGGGTTCAAACCCAAGGGATAGACAGTAGTGGGGAAGTGAGTGGATTGCAAGTGTTTCCCGGGCAAACCGTGGGACTATTTGGGGGGAATGTGCTCCTAGATGGGGGACAAGTGCGATCGCCCGGAGGACGGATAGAGATAGGAAGCGTGGGAAGCAATAGCCGGATCAGCCTGACCCCGACAGAACGGGGGATGAGGGCGGGATATGAAGGCGTCGAGAGCTTCCAGGATATTCAACTCACCCAACAGAGTGGGATCAACACCAGTGGGGACGGGGGAGGAAGTATTCACCTGCAAGGACGGCGAATTGCCGTAGGGGAAGGGTCTCAGGTCCTGGCAGTCAATGTCGGGGTGCTACCAGGGGGAGGGGTGAATCTCAAAGCGAGCGAATTAGTAGCGATTACCGGCGCTGACCCGGATAATTTTACCGCAGTCGTCAGCGATACGCGGGGAGTGGGGACCGGGGGAGACTTAACTATCGAAACCGGACAATTTTTACTCCAGGGGACCGCATTGGTGTCTGCCAGCACCTTTGGACTGGGGGCCGGGGGAAATTTTACCATAAAGGCCGCCGATTCGATTACCCTGATTGGGGTAGGATTTGAGCCGTTAGAGTTATTAATTGGGGGAGCATTAACCGGACAACTGCAACCGGAAGATCGCATCCCGGGGTTGGTAACGGGAACCGTGGGAGAAGCAGACACGGGGAATATGACCTTAGAAGCCGGGAATGCGATCGGGTTGTATAATGGGGTGTTAATTTATAGTCCGACCTTTGGGGATGCGGCAGGGGGTAACCTCCAGATGAGGGCGGGAAACAAGATAGAAGCGATCGCCGCTGGAGTGTTATCCAATACCGCCTTTGGGAGTAACGCCTCCGCCGGAGATATTACCATTGAAACTCGCAACCTGATCATCACCGATGGCACCGTGATTTCCAGTGGAACTCTGGGGAATGGTCCCGGGGGGAATATTCGCGTCAATGCCTCAGAGATGGTGGAAATTAGCCGAACCGTACCGGGAAATGTCCTACCGACGGGAATTTTAAATAACACTTTATTTGGGACGGGGACTGGGGGTGACGTGACGATTAAAACCGCCCGGTTAATTAATCGCGGGGGTGCATTGATTTCTGCCAATAGTGGTGGGGGAAATATTAGCACGGGATTGGTGACCTCTGGGGGAGTCGGAGGGAATATTAACATTGAAGCGAGTGAGTCAATCGAGATTTCCGGCGTCTCCCCGGATGGACGAGTCACCAGTGGTCCGGGAACGACGACATTTAGTGAGAATCCGGCGGGGAATTTAACGATTTCCACCGGGAAGTTAATCATTAGCGATGGAGCGATTGTGTCCTCCGCGACGTTTAATAGTGGGGATGGGGGGACCCTGACTGTGAATGCCTCAGAAGGGATTGATATTTCTGGGCAGTCGCCGATTACCGGATTACCGAGTACCTTAGTTTCCTCCTCGGGACGGGCGGATATACCGGATTTGGAAGTCACCGGGTCCGGGGGAAACTTGCGCGTGAGTACCGGAGAATTGGTGGTTCGGGATGGAGCAACCTTAGATGTGAGGAGTATTGGGGCGGGCAATGCCGGGATTTTAGAAATTGTCGCCGACTCCGTGCGGGTCGATACTGGGGGGAGTTTGAATGCCGCAACAGTTTCCGGTGCTGGGGGGAACATTCAACTGCGATCGCCCACCCTGCTGTTACGTCGCGGGGGCAATATTACCACCAATGCCGGGAACACCGATGGAGGGAACATTACCATTGATACCCAAATTTTAACCGCCCTGGATAATAGTGATATTACCGCCAATGCCTTAGCGGGACGGGGGGGACGAGTCAGCATCAGTGCCGAGGGGATCTTTGGTACTGAATTTCGCGAAGCAGAAACGCCGCGCAGTGATATTACCGCCACCTCGGACCTAGGACCGGAGTTTAGCGGGACCGTGGAACTGAACACCCCCGATGCCGATTCCAGCTTGGGAGTTGTGCCCCTGCAAGATAATTTTGTGAATGCCGATCAACTGATTGCTCAGAACTTCTGTGCCACCGGAGATGTGAGTAGCTTTACGGTGACGGGACGGGGAGGGTTGCCCGACTCTCCCACGGAACTGCTGAATTCTACAGTAATTTTAGATGATTTGCGCCTCGTCCAGAGCGAGGGAACAGCAGTCCAGAATCAATCCAATCCAGGGGGGGAGATGACGGGAGAGCAAAAAGCTCAAACCACTCCCTTGGTGGAAGCCCAAGGTTGGACTGTGACCCCAGAAGGGACCGTGGTTCTGGTGACCCAAGCGCCCCAGGTTACCCCGCACAGTTCTTGGGTGAAGCAACAGAATTGTGCAGATTAAAAGGGACATAAATTTGTAGGGGGGGGTTAAGCGGATAGTTGGGATAGCGGGTTGAAACTTGAGTGGGGCGATCGCTCATTTTGTGCTACAACCCTGGTGGAGTTCGCGAAGAAACCATTAGAGGAAAAATCGCCCACTCTTTTCCTTTTAAAACAGTTAAAATAAATGGTTCATTTCAGCCGAGTCAATTATCACCAATTTATCCGATTGTTTCCTCAGTTATTCTGCCTAAAGTCTCACTCGTGTCATCACCCTTTCAGGAGTGCTAATCCTCTGGAGTGGGTCATGGGGATGGGTTGGCAAAGCGTCGGCACAAATCCTTCCTGATGCCACCTTGAATAACCCCACCCTCGTTACCCCCGAGGGCACGACTTACCGAATTACCGGAGGCACAGAAATTGGCGAAAATCTTTTCCATAGCTTCCAGGAATTTTCTTTGAGGACGGGGAATACCGCCCAGTTTGAGAATTCATTGAGGATAGAAAATATCCTGACCCGAATTACTGGAGAAAATCCTTCCAGTATTGATGGCATCATCCGCGCCAATGGCAGTGCAAATCTCTATTTAATTAATCCTAACGGGATTGTTTTCGGTCCCAATGCTGAATTAAATATTGGCGGTTCATTTTTGGCGAGTACCGCTGAGAGCATCGTCCTGGTGGATGGAATGTTTAGTGCACTCAACCCAGAATCACCCCCTTTGCTCAGGGTCAATGTGCCAGTGGGGTTACAATTTGGCCCAAATCCGGGGACTATTGTGGTGCAATCTCAAGGCAGAGACAGGACCGGAGAAACCGGGGGATTGCAAGGGTCACCGGGGCAAACCTTGGGATTATTTGGGGGGAATGTGTTCCTAGAGGGGGGAGACGTGCGATCGCCTGGGGGACGGATTGAAATCGGGAGTGTAGCAGGCAACAGCCGGATCAGTTTGATCCCCACAGAACGGGGAATTCAAGCGGGATATGAAGCCGTAGAGAGCTTTCAAGACCTTCAACTGAGCCAACAGAGTCGCATCAATACCAGTGGAGAGGGAGGAGGAACGATTCACTTGCAAGGACGGCAAATTAGTATTTCCGAAGGGTCTCAGGTATTGGCCCTGAATACGGGTTCCCAAGCCTGGGGGACCTGTGAAGATCGCAGCCACGGAGTTAGTCGCACTCACCGGCGCTGATCCGGAGAATTTTAGTGTAATAGTGACTGATAGTCAGGGAGTGGGAACCGGGGGAGATTTGACGATTGAAACCGGGCAATTTTTACTCCAAGGAACGGCTTTTTTATCCGCGAGTAGCTTTGGGTCCGGTGCCGGGGGAAATCTGCGGATCGATGCCGCAGATTCCATCACCATCATTGGAGTAGGATTTGGACCCTTAGAACAGGTGCTGGGGGCTGCATTAACGGGACAATTGGAACCGGACGTTCGCATTGGGGGGTTGTTTGCGGGAACCGTCGGGGTCGCCCCAGCAGGAAACATCACGTTAGAGGCGGGGAATGGGATTGGATTGTATAATGGGGCGATCGTCTTCAGTCCCACCTTTGGGACAGAATCCAGCGGAGAAATTCAGATGCGGGCCAACTCTCGCATTGAGGCGATCGCCAGTGGAATTTTTTCCACTACCGCCCTCGGGAGTGCCGGTTCAGCGGGAAATATTGAAATTGAAACCGGCTATCTCAGGATTCAAGACGGCAGCATCATTTCGAGTTCCACCTTGGGCAGTGGACCCGGTGCAGATATTATGATTAATGCCTCACAGGGAGTAGAAATCACCGGAACCCTACCGGAGAACCTCCTACCCACGGGCATTTTGAATAACACTATCTTTGGATCGGGGACCGGGGGAGATATTAAAATTACCACGGGACAGTTGAGGATTCGGGAGGGAGCATTAATTGTCACCAGTACCGGAACAGGTCCAAACGTCGGTTCCCTAGCTGCTGGCGGACCCGGGGGGAATATTCAGATCGAGGCGAGGGATTCGATAGAAATCGTGGGAGTCTCCCCCGATGGGACGGTTACCAGTAGTATTGCCACCAGTACCTTTGGTGACCCCCCGTCGGGTAATCTCACTATTTCTACAAGGCAGTTAACCCTAACGGACGGGGGAATCGTCTCCACCGGGACTTTTGGATCTGGGAGTGGCGGAACCCTAACGGTGAATGCCACAGAAGGGATGGACATTTCCGGAAAGTCCCCGATTAACGGACTACCGACGGGATTGGATTCCTCTTCAGGACGTGCGGATTTTGAGAATCAGGAGATTAGCGGAGCTGCTGGGGACCTCCGCATCAATACCGGACAGTTACGGATTCGAGATGGGGCGAATATAGATGTGAGGAGTTTGGGTCCGGGAAATGCGGGTACTCTAGAAATTGTGGCGGAGTCGGTCCGTCTGGATACGGGAGGGAGTCTCAATGGCACCACGGTTTCCGGTGCAGGGGGTGATATTAAACTGCGATCGCCAGATATATTACTCTCTAATGGCAGTAATATCACCACCAACGCCGGGAATACCAATGGCGGAAATATTACCCTCCAGACCCGAGTCTTGACCGCCTTGGGAAATAGTGACATTACCGCCAATGCCCTAGCTGGACGGGGTGGACGAGTTAGTATTAATGCTGAAGGCATCTTCGGGACAGACTTTCGAGAGACCCCCACCGCCAGTAGTGACATTACCGCCACCTCTGAACTGGGGCCGGAGTTTAGCGGTTCCGTGGAACTGAATACTCCAGATACGGATTCGAGTTTAGGAATTGTGCCATTGCAAGAGAATTTTGTAGATGCGGCCCAACTGATTACCCAAAACTTCTGCGCCAAGGGTCAAGGAAGTAGTTTTACTATTACGGGACGGGGGGGTTTGCCCGCCTCTCCCTCGGAAACCCTGGATGCCTCAGTCATTTTAGATGATTTGCGCCTCGTTCCCACTGGAGGAAGGCCGGTTCAGGGTCAACTCAGGTCAGAAGAGAGCCTTGCTGGGGGACAACAACCCCAAAACCTGCCCTTAGTGGAGGCCCAAGGTTGGAGGGTAAACTCAGAGGGGACCATCGTTCTGGTCACTGACACCCCCCGAGTGAGTCCTCATAGTTCCTGGGTGAGGTCCGGGGTGGATTGTAGGGAATGAGGGGATTAAGGGGGAGACCTATCCCCCCAACCCCCTTCCCTACGAGGGAAGGGGGAGCCGGAAAGGCTCCTATTACCTCCCTCTCCTCGTAGGAGAGGGCCGGGGAGAGGTCTCTTAATTACCTCCCTCTCCTCGTAGGAGAGGGCCGGGGAGAGGTCTCTTAATTACCTCCCTCTCCTCGTAGGAGAGGGCCGGGGAGAGGTCTCTTATGTGGCAAAAACCTGAACTTGTAACGAAGCTGGGGAGGTATCTTGAGCAATTATACAGTAGGTTTAGTTGATTTTTCTGGCTTCAAGAAATAATCACGATTCATTCCCAAAGGACATCAAAAAAATGCACAAATTTCGGTTTATTATTGTGGCCTTGTTGGGTTTTAGTTTAAGCCTGAGTATTCGGGTAGCGTGGGGATTGAGTCCTGATGGGTCATCCTCCGTGAGTTTGAATGCTCAAGGGGTTACTGAATTATTAACCCAAGGAAAAAGTCGTTATGAAGCGGGACAGTTTTCGGAGGCGGTGCAGTTTTGGGAACAGGCGGCGATCGCCTTTTCAGAACAAGGGAATTTATTGGGTCAAGCCCAAGCCTTGAGCTTTTTATCGTTAGCGTATCAAAGTTTAGGAGAGTATCCCAAAGCAAGCGAGGCGATCGCCTCCGCACAAGAAACGATTGCCCGAGTTTCTAAAGGCAATCAGGGCGATCGCGAAACCGTCCGCGCCCAAATTCTCAATACCCAAGGGCGTTTACAATTCTTCCGGGGAAATACAGAAGCGGCCTTAACCACCTGGCAAGAAGCCACCACTGCCTATCGCCAAGCGCAAGACCCTACCGGGGAAATTCTCAGCCAAATTAATCAAGCCCGGGCGATGCAAGGATTAGGACTCTATCGCCGTGCTACCACCCTGTTAGAACAGGTGGAACAAGGATTACAAAACCAGTCCGATCGCTCGATTCAAGCGGCAGGATTATTGAACTTGGGAGAGGTCCGTCTAGCCAGTGGAGCATTCCAAGAGTCGGAACGACTGTTGCGCCAAGCCTTAAGTTTACAAAATAACCGGGCTTCAGCAGAACAAACCGGGGCAATTTTATTAAGTTTAGGCAATACATTACGGGCCTTAAACAATTCAGAAGAAGCGCTTCGATTCTATCAAAATGCGGCGGAAAGTGCGACTCAATTTCCTCAAATAAAACTGCAAGCCCAATTAAATCAACTCAGTTTATTTCTTGAAACAGGGAACTGGGAAAAAGCCCGCCAACTGAGCGCGGAAATTCCTGAACCCCTCTCCCTGTTAGCGGCCTCTCGCCCGGGGATTTATGCCCAAGTGAATTTGGCTCAAAATTTGATTTGCCTAGAACAGCAAAAAGCAAATTGCCTCGGACAGGAAGAAGAAAATCCGATTCCTGGGCAATTTCAGACCGGGGGAACGATTCCTTTATTAGAAAAGGCCGTGATTGCTGCCCGGGAGATTACGGATCAACGGGCTGAGTCTTATGCCTTGGGAAATTTAGGGAGAATTTATGAAGAAATGGGCGATATTAAGACAGCTCGACAATATAGCGAAACGGCCTTAAATATTGCTCAAATGATTCAAGCGTCTGATATTGCTTATCAGTGGCAATGGCAATTAGGAAGACTGCGGATTCAGGGTGGAGATCAACCCGGGGCGATCGCTGCTTATAGTGAAGCGGTGAATAGCTTGCAATCCCTCCGAAGCGATTTAGTGGCGATTGATCGTCAGGTGCAGTTCTCTTTCCGCGATCGCGTCGAACCCCTCTATCGACAATTGGTGAGTTTATTGCTCGATCGCGCCAAACAAGTCGAACAAAAACCGGCCCAGGAGTATCTCAAACAAGCTCGTGCCACCATTGAATCCCTGCAACTGGCGGAACTGGATAACTATTTTAAAGACGCCTGTTTGGATGTGCAACCGGAGCAAATTGATGAAGTAGACCCAAAAGCGGCTACGCTTTATCCGATGATTTTGCCCGATCGCTTGGCGGTGATTCTCTCCATTTCGGGACAACCCCTGATCCAGTATGAAACCCTCCAACCTGCCGCCGAAATTGAGACGACCCTAGAGCAATTCCAGCAATTTCTTAACCCCGCCTTTTCTAACCGGCAGCGGTTACAATTGTCCCAAGAGATCTATGATTGGTTGATTCGACCGGCGGAATTGGCGTTAGCAGAAAATGGGGTAGAGACTTTAGTTTTTGTCCTGGATGGGTTCTTGAGAAATCTGCCGATGTCAGCCCTCCATGATGGCGATCGCTATCTCATTGAACGCTATAATGTTGCCCTGACTCCGGGCTTACAACTCCTCGCCCCGCAACCCTTAACCGGAGAAAAAATTCAAGTCCTCAGTGCTGGAATTACCGATGCAAGGCAGGGGTTTAGTGCATTACCTGGGGTACAACTTGAATTAGAGCAGATTGGAGATTCGGTCCCCAATGCCAAAGTCTTGCTCGATCGCGAATTTACTGAATTAAACCTTGCCACCGCCATTGCTGCGGTGGATTTTCCCGTGATTCATTTAGCTACCCACGGTCAATTTAGCTCTGATTCTGAGCAAACCTTTATTCTGACTTGGGATGAGAAAATTCGCGTTACGGAGTTTGAAGAACTGCTCAGAACTCGGGAATCAGGGTTAGCAACTCCCATTGAATTACTCGTTCTGAGTGCTTGTCAAACCGCTACCGGAGATAAACAGGCAGGGTTAGGATTGGCGGGGGTCGCAGTGCGCTCCGGTGCGCGCTCTACTTTAGCCACCCTGTGGGCCGTGAATGACCAATCTACCGCGATGTTAGTGACAGAATTTTACCGCAATTTGGTGGGCGTGGCAGAAGACGGAATCCCAGAATCTGGACAACTACCCATGAGTAAAGCTCAGGCCCTGCGGCAGAGTCAGCTAACCTTATTACAAGACCCGAAATATCAGCATCCCTTTTATTGGGCCCCCTTTGTACTGGTGGGAAATTGGCTCTAAAGGGTGACAATCCGGTGACGCCTGTCATGACAGAGAAAGGGAGGATAAAAAGAGTAGAAATGGCTGAAATTGAGGAAAAGAAGTCACGACTTACGCCCCTGACGCCACTCTCTTATGGATAGGGAGTCTAAATGAATGGGACAGTAAAGGAGTGGGAGCATCTTGGTCCTTACTGTAAAAAGGGAGCAAGATGCTCCTACTCCTGAATTGGAGAATCAGACTGCTGCCAAACTTGCTACAGAATGCAATGAAAGCAATTCATGAATTGCGCTGACCGGCGTGGTGAAATCGAAAATTTTGCTTAAGTTTTGTAATTCTCTGGCCCAGAAAATTCAATCCATCGGATTATAAAATTTTGATGAACTGGCAACGGAAATAAGCAAGAAGAGTACCGCAGTCATCACGGGTCTGTTGGCGGCGCAAGCGCTGGCCTTCAAGCTGTTGAGGAGGATGGTCCAGGATCGGTGTAATGCCATTTTGATGCAGGGTCTAATCAAAATTTTTGCAAAGGGGGCGATCGCCTATAGACAGAGCGAATTTAGCTTGTTATAGTAATCGTATAAAAGCCTATCGGGTGCTAGATTTGGGAGTTGAATCCCTTGGGATTCATTCACCCACTTGAACGTGGTTATTTGTCAATCACTAGACAGGGCAAGCCAATCGAGTCAATCAATCAGCAGAATTTCTCACTCCGATGAGAATATAACCTGCCGATTAAGCCAAATTATTTTTAGAGATCGGTTCGTTGCTGTGAAAAGCAACCTTGATCCCTAAAATTGAGAAACCTTAGAGAGGCGCTGACCCTGAGTCCCCCCATCGAATCATTAAAAGGTAGCAAAATCATGACCCGTCAAAATTACCAGGGTTCCTGGGCACTCTGTTCTATCGCCCTATCTCTCAACCTAGCTTTTCTGGCCGCTTTACCAAGTCGCGCACAGATCTCGTCCCCCTTGCCCGGTCCTCAAACTCTCGCCAGAGTGACCTTTGAGCCACCCACCAATGAACGTCTGAGCGATTCAGCCGGAGGAGCCTCGCGGCAGGCAGCATTCTGCCCCCAAGATGGGATGACCGAAGGTCCTTCGTTGATGCCAATTCTGCCGGAAACTAAGGAAGGGTTAACGGTATCTGAGCGACCCACGTTGTTCGTCTATGTTCCCGAAACCAAGGCAGAGCAAGGCTATTTCATCCTCAAAGACCAAACCGAGGATTATTATTACCAAACCCAAGTCAGCATTCCCCAGGAAGGAGGGATTGTCCGCCTCACTCTTCCGGAAAATGCTCCGGCCCTAGAAATTGGTACAACCTATCAGTGGTCCTTTGTTGTTGCTTGCGAACTTCCGGCGCGAGCCGATAGTCCCCGGGTGGAGGGGTGGTTACAGCGAATTGAACCCAGCGCCAATCTGAATAATTACCAGGGAGTAGACTCGATTGAAGCAGCCACTTCCTACGGAGCCGAGGGAATTTGGTATGATGCCGTGACCACCTTAGCGGACCTGCGGCAATCACAACCCCAAACCTACAATCAAGATTGGGTAGACTTTTTAAGCTCTGTAGGACTCGAAAATGTTGCCAATGAGCCGATTTTGGAACCCTAAGACCCTGGACTAGCCCAGAGTTCTCAACACCCTTAGTGTAACCATGAGTTCCACAGAAACCCGGTTTTGTCAAAAACCGGGTTTTTCAATCTTTTCAGAGAGTTCAGATCGGACCGGAGAATTTCACCCATCGGCCATTCATTCCTGAACCGATTTGATCGTCAGGAATACCGCAATTCGGGGAATCGGGAAAGATACTAGAAGATAGAGATAGATTAGGATACTGAAAACCTTGGGTTATCCTTAAAATGGAAAGTGGGGGAGAAGCTGGGGCATGATACCTAGATATCAAGACCGATTTTCTGTTGGCGATCGAAATCAATTCTGGGTTCAGCGAAATCTATGTGCCAGAAGCTCAGAGTGAGCTTAAAACGAAAAGTATGGCAATGGCGTGTTCCATTGGTTACGGCACCGGTGGTAGCCGGGATTGCGATCGCAATCAACTCCCTCGGATGGCTGGAGACTCAGGAGTTGGGAATGCTCGATCGCTTTTTTCGGTGGCGTCCGAAAGAAGCACCAGAGGACCGGATTGTCATCGTCACCATTGATGAGTCCGACATCCGCCACGTGGGACAATGGCCCATGCCCGATCGCCAGTTAGCCCAATTAATTCAAACCATCAAAGAACAACAACCGGCTGCGATTGGGTTGGATCTGTATCGAGATCTTCCTGTGGAGCCAGGACATCAAGAACTGGTGCAGGTGATAGAGTCCACGGATAATCTGATTGGGGTAGAAAAAGTCATTGGTCGCCCGGTGGCCGCGCAACCCACCTTAAAGAACTTAGAGCAGGTGGGGATTGCCGATGTGGTCTTGGATGACGATGGCAAAATCCGCCGAACTTTATTGTCTCACAAAAATACAAAAGACGAAACCCAGCTCAGTTTTCCCGCCCTCTTGAGCTTGATCTATTTGGAAAAACAAGACATCCACCTAGAAATGATCGATCCCGAGCGGATGCATCTGAGATTGGGAAAAGCCCTATTTGTCCCCTTTAGCCGCAATGATGGGGGATATGTTCGCGCCAATGCCGGAGGGTATCAGATGTTACTGAATTACCGAGGGCCCCTGGGACAGTTCGGACAGATTTCCATGACGGATGTTTTAGAAAACCGGATTCCACCGGATTTGATGCGCGATCGCATTGTGTTGATTGGGGCCACAGCACCCAGCTTGAATGATTTTTTCTTTACCCCTTATATCAGCGGGTTTCACCGGAATCGCAATCTGTTAATCAACTCAGAACGGACCCCGGGAATTGTGATCCATGCCAACACCATCTCTCAAATGCTCAGTGGAGCCTTAGAAGGACGACCCTTTTTACAGGTATGGTCGAATGGAGCCGAGGTGTTGTGGATTATGGTGTGGTCCGGGGTTGGTGCGGCGATCGCATGGCGGTGGAGATCGAGTAGTGTCGCTGAACAAAAAAGAATCTGGCCCCCCCTGCTGCTCCTGAATATTGTGTTGGGAGGATTGAGTTCGATCACCATTGGATTTGTAGCTTTTTTGTACAGTTGGTGGATTCCCGTGGTTACGCCCCTTGTCGCCTTAGTCGGGTCGGCCATTGTCGTCACCGACTATCACAGTCGCAAAATGCTGCGCGATCGCGATCGCAAACTCACCGAATTTTTAGAAGCAGTGCCCGTGGGAATTTCCATCGTCGATGCCCGAGGCCACTCCTATTTTATCAATCATAAAGCCACAGAAATCTTAGGAATCAAAACAGACACCTCGGAGCCAACGAATGGCAAACAACCGCACTATCAAAACTATTTGGCCGGGACGGATCACCTCTATCCCCTAGCAAATTTACCCGTGAGTCGCGCCTTAAAAGGGGAGTATGCCACAGCGAATGATATTGAAATCCGGCAAGGGGATCAAATCATTCCCATTGAAGCGTGGGGAACCCCGATTTATGACGAAGAAGGCAATGTCGCATTTGCCATTGTTGCCTTTCAAAATATTAGCGATCGCAAACAAGCCGAATCCGAACGGCAAGCCTTCGTTCAAAAACTCTGTGAACTCAACGAAGATTTAGAACGTTCCTTAGACGCCGAAGAACGCTTAACTGAAGTCGCCGAACGCTTTGTCCCCAATCAATTCCTCTCCTTCCTAGGCTATGAAAGCCTCGTAGAAGTCAAAGTTGGCGATGCCGTCGAACAAGAAATGTCGGTCTTATTTTCCGATATTCGCAACTTTACCACCCTTTCCGAGAGCATGACTCCGGAGGAAAACTTTAAATTTATTAATGGAGTCCTTTCCCGCCTCGAACCCGCCATTATTGAAAACAATGGCTTTATTGATAAATATATTGGCGATGCGATTATGGCCTTATTTGGCGGAGAACCGGATAATGCCGTCAAAGCGGGGATTTCCATGTTAGAAAAATTAGCCGAATATAACACCACCCGAGGCAGACCCGGACGGCCTCAAATAAAAATTGGCATTGGCATCAATACCGGCTCCTTAATGTTAGGAACCGTAGGGGGGCAAAACCGCATTGATGGCACAGTCATTGGAGATGCAGTCAATTTAGCCTCCCGGATTGAAACCCTAACCAAATCCTATGGCGTTTCCTTATTAATTACCCAAGAAACCTTTATCAACTTAGAAAATCCCAATGATTATCACATTCGCCTGATTGATCGGGTCACGGTCAAAGGCAAATCCCAAGAAGTCACCGTCTACGAAGTCTTTGATGCCGACTTGCCAGAGGTTCGCGAAGGGAAATTAACAACCCGAGCCGAGTTTGAACAAGGGATTTTATTCTTTTATTTGAATAATTTTCAAGAAGCACAAGTTCTATTTGAACGCTGTCTGAATCTTTACCCCGGAGATACTGTCGCTCAAATTTACCTCGATCGCTGTCACCAAAAAGAGGCCGAAAGTCTCCTGGATAACCCTGAACACTCCGAGAATCACTCCTAACGCTGCCCTCAATATCCCCGTGCTGTAACGGGTCAAAAACCCCATTTTTGACCCTAGATTCTGCATAAAAACCCGGTTTCTGGTCCTACTATCCGGTCCCCATGCCCAGGGTCGATCGCCCTCTGGGTTCTCCCCTTGCCGCCACATCCACCAAGCCACGCATTAAGATCAAAGGAGACTCCATCCCATCACCCACTCCCATGCGTTTAACTCGTCTGTTACCCCTATTCGCCGGAATCATCCTCATTTTGGGGATGGTCCTCTGGCTGGTAAGCTCTATTTACCAGCTTTATGTGCAGATTAGCTTTACTGCCCCGATGCTGGCAACCTTGCTGCTGTTGCTGGTGATCGCCCTGCTGATCGTCCTGATTGGGGCATTTATTTACTATCTGCAACTGTTTGCCGGGGGGTCTTCGTCCCGTCGGGGTCGGGGAAAACGTCGCGTCAAAATCCCGGAACGCAAGTCCGATGCCGCAGGACAAACCCTGCGGGTGGTCCGTCAACAGGTCGATCGCATCCAAGATGAAGTCACTAAAAAAGCCTTATTGCAGCGATCGCGAGAATTAGAACAAAATCTCTCCCGAGGAAACATCCAAGTGGTAATTTTCGGCACCGGGTCCTCGGGGAAAACCTCTCTGATTAATGCCTTGTTAGGACGAATGGTGGGACGAGTGGATGCACCAATGGGGACAACGGAGGTGGGAGAAACCTATCGGTTGCAACTGCAAGGATTAGAACGGGAAATTGTGATTACGGATACTCCCGGAATTTTAGAGGCAGGCGTCGCCGGAACGGAACGGGAAAAATTGGCCCGATCGCTGGCAACGGAAGCGGATTTATTATTATTCGTGGTTGATAATGATTTAACGCGATCGGAACATCAACCCTTGGAAGTTTTAGCCCAAATTGGCAAACGGTCCATTGTAGTTTTAAATAAAATTGACCTCTATCCCGACGAAGAACGAGAATATATTTTAGCCAAACTCCGGGAACGAGTCACGGGATTTATTTCCGCAATGGATGTGGTGGCGATCGCCGCGAATCCTAAAGCGGTTCCTTTAGATAATGGGGGGGTTTTCCAAGCGGACCCGGATATCATGCCCTTAATTCGCCGGATGGCCGCTATTTTGCGGGCCGAAGGGGAGGATTTAGTCGCGGATAATATTTTATTACAATCCCAACGCCTTGGGGAAGAAGCGCGCCGGTTAATTGATTCCCAGCGGCGTCGCCAAGCAGAAAAAGTGGTCGATCGCTTTCAATGGATTGGCGCGGGGGTGATTGCTTGTACTCCGGTCCCGGTGATTGATGTCCTTGCCACTGCCGCAGTTAACGCTCAAATGGTGGTAGAAATTGGCAAAATTTATGGCTGTGAAATTAATCTGGATCGCGGACGGGAATTAGCCTTATCTTTGGGCAAAACCCTGGCGAGTTTAGGGATTGTCGAAGGGGCGATTAAGTTAGTCACGGCAGCCTTGCAGTTAAATTTAGGAACCTTTGTGGTGGGGAAAGCCATTCAAGGGGTAACGGCAGCTTATTTAACCCGAATTGCGGGAAAAAGTTTTATTGAATATTTCCGCCATGACCAAGATTGGGGGGATGGGGGAATCACGGAAGTGGTGCAGCGACAATTTCAATTGACGAAAAAAGAGGAGTTTGTCAAGGTTTTTGTCAAAGATGCGATCGCCCGAGTGGTTGACCCGTTAAAAGAGGCATTTGAATCCGAGGAGGATGATTATTACGATGAGGATGCAGAAGGGTATGAACCGGATTATGACCGGGATTATGACCGGGATTATGACCGGGATTATGATAAAATACCCGTCACTCGCGATCGGGAAGAGTATCCAGAACGAACCCCATTGGTTCGTTATTTAGGAGATGAACCCGAGGATGATTGGCAAGTCGATCGCCGCCGACGGGATGATTGGTAAATGCTGGTTGGGTGGATGAGTGATGAAATGACAGGAATCAGCGAGACTCACCGCAGGCGATCGCTTTTATTCCAGAGGCGTTTTGGACATAACCAAGCGATGAAAACCGATGCCACGAGACATCCCAGCAACCCGGCGATCGCACTCAAGGACAAAGCGAGGCTAAAATTGGTCCAGGGTTCCGGGACTTTTAACTGATTCAGGGTCGCGGCGATCGTCGGGGATTCTTTCAGGGGAATCACCCAAGAGGGGGATGAGGAAGCGACTACGGCAGCAGTCCCGATTCCCGTTCCGACAAGACAAGCAAAGGTTTGGAAATCGCGATCGCTTTGCGCTTGGGAAATCTCCACAATGGAGGTAATGGTCCCCCGGAGATTTTCTAGGATATTCAAATACGGACGCAAACTGGCATAATCTTGTTCAATTTGCTTTTGATACTTAGCCTTAACAATAGCACTAAATTCTTGTAAAAACTTAAAATCATTACTCACTTGGAACACATTTCCGGCTTTTTTAGCAATGGATTGAACGGATTTTTCATATTGATGTAAATTCAAGTCAATTTCATGCTGTCTCACTTCAATGCTATTAATATTTTTAACAAAATTTGATAAGGCTAATGAGTTGTTTTGTAAAGCAAACTTCAGTTCGGAAAATTCTAAACTATATAAGCCTTTAATCGAAGCGGACATTTCATCAAATTCCGCAACCATTTGCTCTTTCAATTCCCGACTTTGACCGTAAGCCCAGAGGATTTTATTCCGGTAGCAAAATAATGCTTTCCAATCCTGATGGAATTCCGCCCCAGTTTCCATTGCTTTTTGATTGGGATATAGAATCAGGACCAGATGACTCGCGGCTTCCATTTTTTCCCAACGTTGGGGGGAAGAACGCCAAAACTCAAAGACTGTCCCCCCTAAAAATTGACCTTTTTCTTGATATTGCCATCCTTTGTTGATTAAGGCTTTGTAAACATCATTGGCTAGAATTTCGCGTTCGTCCTTCTCCGGATTTTCTACCCAACCGGATACCATCAAAGTTTGTCCTAATTTACCCGGTAGGTTATCTAGTTCTGGAATCAAGGTCAACATCACATCCAGGCATTCGACTAATTCAGGACCAATAAACTTGCCATCGACGGATAGATTCAAAGTCAATCCATAGTTTTCATCGAGGGCAAATTGATGAACTGAGCCATTAATCCGGTTTTCTGTGTTTAGTTTACCCTCAAAGTCAACGGCGGATTTATCGAAATGGGTTACTTCTAAAAAATCAATGGGGTTTGGCTGAGATAGACGGCTGCGATCGCCACAATACTGCCCTAGGGTTTGGGTAAATTGTTCTAAAATACTTGAACCTGAGTATTCAGGGTGAGTTGCATCCCTAACCCATTCTTCCTGGAGATGATAAACAAATAGATTGAGGGTAGGAAAAACCAAATTAATCATAACAATTAAAAGCGTTAATAAGAGAGAATTAAACCCGGAATGAGTCGGACAGGATGACCTGTAGATGCTTGCCCTGAATGAGATGGAATGGACCGACAAAAGGAGTTAAATGATGTTACCCGGAGGGGGAGAGTTGACCCGGATCATCTACAAATGCGCGGTAAACCGAGGCTTTACCTGCAAATGACTCTCGTCAATGTCTGGAATCTTACCCTGTAGAAATAAGCGGGAGAGGGAATCACTGAAGTGGTGCCGTTGTCATTCATACCGCCCCCTGATTATCCCCCTCAACCGGAAAACCTGGTGAAGTTGTAAACCCCCCAGATTTTATTGTCCGAAAAATGGGGCTAACAGTTCTTTTCCCTTCTCCCAGGTTTGAGATAAAAAGCCTTGAACCGGACTCCATAAATCAGTCATGCCAATGCCAAAAATGAGCTGCAATCCTAACACGAATAGAGCAATCAAAATTGCGGTTTTTACCGTGGCTTTGAGGACGGTAACCAGCCAAGTAAAAATGAGCCAAGAAACAACGATTGCCGCAATCAGAATCAGTAAATCAATGGACATTAAGGGCGAGCGATGATGGGTTAATTACCTTGTTGAATTTGATTAGCAATGGCTTCTGAACGCTGGGCTAACGCCATGTTACCTTGAGCGCGAAACAGTTCTGCCGCCTGTTGAAAATCCGCGATCGCCTCTTGGGTTTTTTCCTGCAATAACTGAACCCCACCGCGATTATAATAAGCAGCCGCTTCAGCAGGATTCAGACGCAAGGCTTGATTAAAATCATCCATTGCTTTTTTATACTCTTCCTTAAAGGCATAGACCCCACCGCGACCAATATAAGCCTCACCATAATTGGGATTTAACCGGAGTGCCGCATTATAATCCTCCAGGGCTGCATCATAATTTTGCATCACTGAATGGGCGCTGGCGCGTCCAATATAGGCATCAATGTTATTCCCATTTAACCGTAACACTTGGGTATAATCGGCGATCGCCCCGGCTTGATCTCCCGTGCGTGACAGCAAATTTCCTCGACTAATATAGGCTTCTGGACTATTGGGATTCAGGGCGATCGCCTGAGCATAATCCTGAAGCGCCCCCTGCAAATCCCCCTGACTGGCTTTTTGCTGGGCGGAAGTCAGCCAATTCTGAGCATTGTTTTGAGCGATTACTCCTGGGGATACCGTTGTCCCCAAAACCGGAGAAATTCCCCCTAAAACCGCGAGGAGTCCTAACAGAGCAATGTTCGGATAAAGATTCTTCATGGCTTACTTGGATTCCAGAAAAAAATGGCTAGGCATAAGTTATAAGTTTACTCGCTCTTTTATCCTTTACCGGATTGAAAATCAAGCCCTCACCCCGAACGGGTGGGGCTTTTCCGGTGAAGACTGGACTATCCAGCGGTTGCTGGAGTCACACTTCCCAATGGCTTGACCCCACTGGTGAAGGATTTAGCCTCCGCTTTCAGGGTAGCACTTGCTTCTAAAACCGCTTGTCTAGCCCAGCGATCGGCAGCTAGAATTTCCTCTAAACCGGGTTCGGCACAGTTATCCGCCTGATGGCGATCGCAGACCCGTTCAATCACCCGAGGAATCTCCAAAAACTCAATTTTCTCCTCTAAAAATAACTCAACCGCCTGTTCATTGGCTGCATTTAAAACCGCAGGCATAGACCCCCCAGCGCGACCCGCAGCATAAGCTAATTTCATACAAGGATACTTCTGATGATCGGGCGATCGGAAGGTTAAATCTCCCGCTTTCACCAAATCTAAGCGTTCCCAATCCGTATAAATTCGCTCGGGCCAAGACAAGGCATAAAGCAATGGCAGACGCATATCCGGCCAACCCAATTGGGCTAAAACCGAAGTATCTTGTAACTCAATTAAAGAGTGAATAATACTCTGAGGATGAATCACAATATCAATATCATCATAATCCATTCCAAATAAGTAATGCGCCTCAATGACTTCTAATCCTTTATTCATCAACGTGGCGGAATCCACAGTAATTTTCCGACCCATTGACCAGTTGGGATGCTTCAGTGCATCCGCCACTTTCACCGTGGCTAATTTCTCCACCGGCCAATCCCGGAAGGCCCCCCCGGAAGCGGTCAAAATAATCCGACGCAACCCCCCAGGCGGGACCCCTTGCAAACATTGAAAGATTGCCGAATGTTCCGAGTCTGCCGGGAGTAACTTCACTCCATGCTTTTCAATCAGGGGATTGACCACAGGTCCCCCGGCAATCAAAGTTTCCTTGTTTGCCAAGGCGATATCTTTACCCGCTTCGATCGCCGCGATGGTGGGAAGTAACCCTGCACAACCGACAATTCCCGTGACAACCGCTTCCGCATCCCCGTAACGCGCCACTTCCACGACCCCTTGTTCTCCCGCCAGGAGGATCGGTTGCGGGTCCAAATCTGCGATCGCCGCGCGTAGTTCCGGCAGCTTATCTTCTATACAGATGGCGACGATTTCCGGGCGAAATTGGCGAATTTGTTGCGCCAACAGTTCCACATTCCCCCGCGCCGCTAACCCCACAATCCGAAACCGATCGGGGTGGTGTTCTACGATATCTAACGTCTGAGTCCCGATTGAACCAGTGGATCCGAGGAGAGTAATCGCTTTCACAATCTTAATTTTTATGATTTTCTGCCCCTCCACTATAAATTCTTTGGTCTCCCTCTTCACAGGGTTGATCCCCGTTTTTCCATCAATTCCCGAGGGACCCAGGGAGTCGATCAGCAGTTTTGCTCAGGATAAGTTGAAATTGGGTGATAGGTTTCAAGAAATTTTGCATTTTATCACAGCCAATATTTAAGTTATGTTAAATTCTCTCGAAAATCTTTAATTTTTGTCAAGGAATCATGAATTTTTAGTTCAAATCGTTTATGCTGTCACTACATCAGTCGTTCAGCCGACATCCTAAGTCAAGAGGGTAAAGATACCTAGTCTTAAGAGTATGGGTGTTTTCTACCCTCTTTTACCCGCGATAAATTGTGGGGATAGAGGCTCCCCTGGGCGGCAACTTTTTAAAACTTGATTAACCCGGAGTTTAGATTTATGACTCAGAAAAACGCAGCAGCCCTGTTCAAAGCAGTTAAAGAAGATTTAGCACTTCAACAACAAATGCAAGCGGCTAAAAATCCAGCAGCTATCAAAAAATTGGCTCAAGAACGAGGCTATAGCTTCACCGATGAAGAATTGAATCATGAAATCAGCCAATTATCCGAAGAAGAGTTATCCCGTATGATCAATCCGGGCATTGCGCCCCGGGAACACCTGCTTCGCCGTTAAGGTTTCACCGTGATTCCCAAGGTTTGCAAAAACCCGACACCCTGTAGAGAGTGTCGGGTTTTTACTCAACCCGCAATGGTTTGTTCTAAAGCCGATCGCAAGTCTTGGGTTAAATCAGCGATCGCCGATCGCCGACTGCTTTTGTAGGAATCCGCAGCGATCGCTCACCCAAATCGGTTCAGCGATGGTTAACTGAACCGACTGCTTCCCTAATTCCGGACGAGAAGCGGGACGTTCTCCTTTAATCCGCGCAATGGTATCCCACACCAACAGCGTCGTCTCTGCAAACCGCTCAAAGGTGGGTTTTTCTCGCACATACTGTCCCGTCACCGCCACGAAACATTCCACCAATCTCATGTGCCACATTCGCAAATTGGCTTCTTCCGCCACGCGATCGGCGAATCCTCGTTCCAAGGGAGACAACGCCTCAATATCCTCAATATCTTCTCGATAAATCCGGTCCCATCCCGCTTGTTCTAAGCGTCGGCATCGGTCAATCACTGTTCCCTTAGACGGCAGTTTAAAATACTCCTCAGCCACCTGTAATGCCATATCCAGCAATGCAGGCAGTCGGGTGGTTAAATCGTTCGGTTCTCCTGGAGTTTCGGGTAAAGTGCGATGATAAAAGCGGCGATAAAAATCCTCCATTAACGATAATAAATGTTGTCCTAATCGAATTAAACGCGGGTAAAGTGAGGGGAGAGAAGCAGAGGAAAACGCTTCTTGTCCCGTTTCTCCAGAAAGATTAGACAACCCACAATCCAACTCCATTTGAGTCAGTAATTCAGCCACGGCTTCCCATTCTTCTTTCTCATATTGGTAGCGAATCCCAATCGGGAGAATTGCCACGCGATCGCCTCGATTTTCCTTTTGTAAATCCTCCATGCACCAAAAGGCCAACTGAGCAATCCCTGGTTCCAGAGGACTAATAATTTCATTATGTCCATTCGTCCCCCCTTCCGGAGAAGCTGCCAGAGGAAATTGACCTTTAGCAAACAGTTCCCGCGCCGATCGCAACCCCTGCCGGTCGATTTTTCCCCGGACAATCGGAGTTCCTCCCAGTTTGGGTAAGAGAGATTCCAACCATTGTCCCGCCCATAACGGAATGCCGCGATCGTACATAAAATGAAAATGCATCGGAGAAGCGAGGGCAATATTTTTGCCCCGCGCTACTCGGGGAACTTCCTGCCAAATTAAGTGGGAAATAGGAAATGGGTCGTAGGTACTCGGATGACGAAAAGCCATCAAAAAGCGAACTTTTTCCCCTTGAAACTGCTGATACAGTTCCACTAATTGTTCGACATTTTCTGTGTTAATCTGCGTAATTGGGGTGCGAAATTTTCTCCACACAGGCATCACTAATTTCGCTACCTGCAACATCAACGGATTAAAATTCGGGGGAATAAATTCTAAAGGCGGGTGAGCGCCATCAATGGATTTAATCATGAGTTTAGGAACAATCAACAATCATTAAAAGCAAAACAGTAGTCTAGCAATTGCAGGGTGGGTTTTTTCCCAACTCTTCACAGTAAGGTAGACTTTTCCCACTCTACAATATTGCTCTATTAGATTAGCCCGCGCAGGCGGGCTTTGTCCGTATAGACCCACCCTTGAGGGTGCGGGTTTAAGGGGAAGAAAACCGGATTTGATATTAATCCCAGGAGTCTAACTCCACCCGCCAATTTTGAAGCAGGGTGACCAGTTGTTCTCGACGAGTTTCCACCGTCGCAGCAATCCAAATACAGCCAATTCCCACCAATAATCCAATGACCCATCGCAAAAAGGGATAAAGGGAGTTGAGAATAATCAGTTGATAGGTGGCATTGAGTAAAAAGGTGACGGTTCCCACATAGAGAAAGGCGCGGATTCTCAAGGTTAACCCAGCCACTCCCATCAATAAACTGACGATGCCTGCAATCAGCCAGTGATTGGTGATTAAGGAGGTAAAGCTGATACTACCGATCGCCAATATTCTGATCCAGTGACGGAGTTCTTTGCGATCGGGGGGTTGGAGAGTCGGTTCAACCTGGACGAAGTATAAAATACCGGCAGCAATGGGAATAATATAGGCGATCGGCTCAGTGACGAAAGCCTTCACAAGCTCCAGCAGAATCACCCAATTGAGTAGGATAGCACTCCAATAGGTCAACCGAATTTGACGATGGAAATAGCTAAGGTACACATAAAACGCTGCGACAATTAGTGCAGAAACGGCCCAAACTTGATTGATGTTCCCGAAAAACCCGAGTCCCGTGGTGACAATCGCCAATCCGGGGAGGAGTCGCGCCATCACCCGCCAGGGCTTCAGGGGCCATCCCCAACGGTCCCAGGGGAAAACATCTAAGAAGTAAGCCGCAACACAGGCGATCGCACCCCCCCAACCGATAAACATCTCCTGTAAATTGCTGGGAAGATATCCAAACAAATAAAAGCCAACGGCAGCAGATTCAGCCATACCGATATACACCCAAATTTCAGCAGTTTTAACCGCTTCGGGGCGATCGCGCGGATCGTCTTCACCTTCCCTGAATTCCGGGAACCGACCCTGTAGGAGAGCATAATTGGTTAAAAACACCCCAGTTCCCACCCCAATCAGGTCAATCGACCCCAGGGAACTGGCTGCTGTCGCACTGTCTGCAAACAGGACAATCGCACTCAACCAGACAAAACTACTCAAACCCCAGTGAGTGTGAGCAAAAAACTCCACTTCCTGTTTAGTCAAATTCAGGTAATCCGTTAACCAAGGTTCCAGCCAGCGATAGTTATACACAATCGCCGCACCCAAAGTCGCAATCGCAATGAATTGAACCGGATCCGGTAACCCCGCAATTTGATAATAGAGAAACTCATAAGCCGAAACAGAAATGCCAATTAAGGCTAAATAAACCAGGGGTTTCATTTCCCGGCTGTGACGTCCAATAGTCAAGGCAATGACCACCAATGTCAAGGTGGTCAATCCACTCCAACTGGTGACTGTTCCCCACCGTAATGCCTGTCCCAACAGTCCATAAATTAATGGAATTACCTTCCAACTGGTCCGCAGAGGACTGCCAGTGCGACGAATCCACCACTCACCCACCAAGGCACCAACCAGTCCGAGAATCAGGTTTGCGATCGCCAAACTAATCAGCGATCGCCCGAAAAATATCAAGGTTTCCGCTGCAATTAATTCAACCGCCCAACCCAATGCATAAAAGGTCCAAGCTGCTGGAGATAACCACATCCGATAAGTGAGGGTGAGCGCGATTAAAATCGTGGCAATTAAAATCGGCACCGAGGAGTTCATAAATCCCCAGAAAAATCCCCAGAAATACAGACTAGAAGCATGAACAGAAATCGCCGTTAATGCCAAACCTCCCAACCCAATCGCCCATCCTTGATAGGCTTTTGCATAAAGTTGCGCCAGGGAACTGGGACGCTGTATCGTCACGGCATAACTGACGCACAAAGCAGCCAGGGCGATCGCATAGACGACAAACCAATCCTCTCCAGCAACAGAGGGTAATCCAAATCCCCCCATGTCTAATAACAGGAACACAAAAGCTAATCCAAACCCAATGGCGATCGCTGCCACAGCGGTATATTGCAATAACCGGGTATTCACCACCATCAACACCGTGGCAATTCCCAATCCCACTAACCAGGTTGCTGGGGTCAACAACACTAAAAACTGGGCCAGAATTAACGTTGTGATACTCAAGCCCGTTGCCACCGGGCGGCGATCGGGGGAAAAATGTGCGATGCCTGTTAATGCCAAGGGAGTCGCAAACCACAAAATTCCCCAGTGTGACGCATCAATGGTAGATAACCCATCATAATTTCCCACCCAGAAGACATAACTTAAACTAGCCAGTCCTAACCCAACGGGCCAACAACTTTCAATCCAAGCCGCAATCCGCAGATTCAAAGCCAAATCTGGCTTTAATTCTAAAGTCAGAGAGACTACCCATTCGGCGAGGGCGAGGGCGAGTAAAATGAGCCCCCAAATGAAGATGGGTAACCGAGGAAATCCCCAATGCACGAAGGAAAAGAGCGCCAGCAATCCGCTAATATGACTTAAATAAACCAAAAAGTCAAACGGCCCAAATTCTCCTGGACGGATGGGACGAGCAGGGGTGGGGCTGTGAGTTCGCCAGCTTAACCGGCGATCGGTCACTACGGCTAGAGTGAGAGTAGAAGCCAATAAATTCAGCGATCGCATGGAAGAGGCTGGCACACTCAACAAGGTGAGAAATACTCCAAATCCCAAGGCCCAGACATCTCCCACTCGGGCGGACGCTTTCGCCCCCTGCTCTAACTGAGCCGGTGTGCGACGATACAACCAGTCCGTTAGCCAGACTACAAACAGGAGATAGGGAAAGAAAGTTAAGCCCAGCAACGCCCAGGGACTTTGTTGAGCCTGAGCCAGTTGCGCCCCTGTGGCGATCGCGCTGGTGCGAACTGCTGGGGGAATAATATCGCGAATTAACCAATAGCCTTGTAAGGTGATTGTAAAAATTGCAATGGTATCAAACAAGTGGAAAAATCGGGGGAGGCGACGACCCAACCAC
This sequence comes from uncultured cyanobacterium, assembly GCA_963821735.1. GTDB lineage: Bacteria > Cyanobacteriota > Cyanobacteriia > Cyanobacteriales > Laspinemataceae > Laspinema. Next base: position 500,547 of record CAWGFK010000012.1, on the reverse strand, counting down.
CATAAGGCTAGACCACTAATGGCGATCGCCTGCCAAGGTTGCTCTCCCACAGAAACTAACCAACCGGCAAACATCAACCATCCCCCCAGATAACCGAAGAGTTGAGGGGGTCTAGCGGTCACTTCCCACGGGAGAATATCCCCTTCCGCTTGGGGGACAACGGGGGGTATGGGTTCTCTAATTTTGGGCTGTTCTTTTGTGAGGTCCGATTCCAAGATGATCCAACCCCCAATGGCGATCGCCAATCCTAACTCAGCGATCGGCACTCCGAGGCCAAAAACTGCCCGTCCACAGAGAATGGCTAAAGCGTAGGAGAACAGGAGAATCTTAACAGGCTGAAGATTCGAGGGGGAGGGGGATTGGGAGTTAACACCGGATTTTCTCGTTCTGGGAGACAGGGTAGCCCAAGCGGTGGCGATCGTGCCTAGATAAACGGCGATCGTTGCCAATCCCGGGAATGACCATCCCCAATGGAGATAACACAAGACAGGGTAAACCGCCAGGGGAAACAGAGCCCGTCGCGATTGGCGATCGGTACCCAATACCCGGGGAAGCACCTGCCAAGCGATGAAACTGAGGACTGGTGCAGCAAGGGCGATCGCGACCCATCCCAAGGGCGATCGCCACAACCCAAACCCATCCATCGTCCAAAAATTCACCGGCAGCAGCAACAAACTCACCCATTGCAAGGTTTGCGCCGTCAGCCGTAATTGAGACTGCTGCTGCGCCCAAACACTCACCCCCCAAAAAATCAGGGTATAGGCAAATAAGACCAAATACTGCCCTGCTGGGGGAAATCGCTCCCATTGGGTAGCCGCCAGGACCCCAGAAGACAGCACCACCATAAATACCCCAAGAAACAGTAACCAGCGAACACTCAGTTCCGCCATCAGAGACTGTATCCATTGAGGTTTAGCGGGAGTCGCCGTTTTAGTTGCGGCGACAGGAGATAATACCGGAGGGAGTAGAGGTTCATCTGCCCACTCCTCCTCCTCCACCTTCTGAGCGATCGGTGAGGCAATCACCTTCGGTTCCGGCAACGGTTCGCTCAGATAAGTTCGGCACAGCACTTTTACTCGGTCATCCGAGAGCAAACCCAGACTCACTAAAGCATCGAGCTTTGCCAAGAGACCGGGTTCACGGAGTCGGAGTTTTACTTCAAGTTCGATCGGTAGCTCAGAGTCAGCAGACATGGGTAGGCCCTCATAGTGCTTACCCAGATTATGCGCTATCTTTTCTCAATTCGGCGATCGTCCAGAGCCAACTTCATAAACTGTCACAACCCCCACCCACCCCAAGCCCCCTCTAAAAGTTTGTAGTAACGACTTCAGTCGTTCTCCCCCCTCTTGTTGAGTCCGCTACTCTAGCCTTCGCTAAAATTCATAACAGAGTTCACGAAGCAAACTAACAGTCTGCGGGAGTCGTTGTGCAAGCAGAGTATTCAGATGTTCCTCGGGGTTTTGGGTGGGTTTTTCAGCCTACAGCGTTGAGTTTCCAACGCTTTGCATACGGCTTTCGGGCTGATATCAATTAAATTAACAATAAAATCATCAGGATGCATCGCTTCAATCTCGTAGGGTTCCAGGGACTCTGGAGGAAAATCAGAGAGATTAAAGGTCACAATAATTTCCGCACCGCAACGAATCGCCGCAGCTAAAACGTGGCGATCGCCTGGATCGGGAAGTTCTAGTCCAGTGATCAGTCCTTCATAACCCGTTACTAGAGAATCTCGGACATGAGCATTCATTAGATCTTTGGTTTTCGTCAGTTGTTCTCGGGTGATATCGGAACGGTTTTTCAAAAGGTTTTTGATCCACTCTTCATGGATTTTGTCCGTCCAACGCGCACGAAATCAGATCGGTGAGTGCTAACTCCATTAAGAAATCTCGAAGCGGTGCGGGATATAAGACATTTGAATATAAACTGCGTAAAACTTGACACCCCAAGATTTGACGCCATTTACTCATATCCTATATTTAAATTTTGAGCTTCGGCAACTCACTCATTCAGAGTTTGCCGCCGTTTGTCCTCAATTTGGTTTTTGTACTTCATCACATCTTCGTATCGCACCTGTCGCCTTGTCTCCACTTTCCGGTAAGGGTATTTCTCCCGATTCGAGTAATTCCACGAAATAAGGATGGGACACCTCTAAAATATTAGCAGCTTCTTGTGTGGTGAGTTCTGCGGGCAAGGGAACAAGGCTAACTGCATCTCCCCTGTGCCATCTGTGCTAAAATTTCCACCAACATCAGAAAAGCAGACTCAGGAATCGCGATCGCCTGACTATTATTTCATCAGTCTTTACTTGATAATTAGGTGTCCTTCCCGGCTGGGTGTAACCTGCCAAAATTTGGCTACTTTCCTTCGCTAATTTAGCTTCTTCCTCTGTCGGTGGCAAAGGATAGGCGGTAAAATTAGAACGGTTCATCATTAACTCATTAAACTCTATTATTCAACCTACAGGGGATTCGGCCACAGTACAGATGCCGATTTCGAGCATCCTGTGGGATATATCGAGTTGATATCGAGCAGTTTTACCGATCCCTACCTCTAGGTAGGTTTTCCCCTGGCTAAAGCCCCTACCACTTACTCGGTCTGAATAGATGGTGTAAGCCTTTGTGATAATAATAACAGAAAAATTGCCAAAAGAGCGAAATTAACGAAATAATCGAAATAGACGAAAGAGGCGTTTGGATGTCTATTCCGGTTTTACTTTTGCTTTAAATCATCAGTTAACAATCAGCAACAACACTAAAACACCCTGAACCCATTGGATATGGATTCAGGGAGAAAGCTCTTACAATTGAGCCGTTTGATAAACCATCTCTTGGAAATGGATCTGATCCTCACGGGGGTCGGCATAAGCAACTTGCAGATCCAGGCGATCGCCCAGGGACACCGCCCGAGGGAAACGCCATGCCAACTCGATGCCAATATCTTCCAACAGAATCAACCCGAGATTTTCATCCTCACGCAACCAGCGCAACACCACCGCCTGCCACACTTCCCCAGAGTGACGGCGCAGATATTCCAAAATCCAATAGCGGTTGGTTTGGCGTTCCACCAACGATGCCTCTCGCACCGCCATACCGATACTCTGGACAATTTCCTGCACCTCTAACACCGCCAAAGGCAGCGGGTCCCCCCGCAGGTGCGCTTTAATCTGGAAATGGGCCAATAAATCGCTATAGCGACGAATCGGAGAAGTCACCTGGATATAAGCATCCAACCCTAAACTGGCATGACGGGAGGGAGTCGTTGCCATCTCGCTTTTTGGCATACAGCGCCGGATTGCACTCGATCGCACCGGACCTGCTGGTAAAATCAGCAATTCCTCTTCTGGAGGCAATTCCGGCTGAGGTTGACCCCGAAATGGCACCGGAATATTGTGGGTTTGGGCGTAGCGTGACCCAATTCCCCGGCCAAAATCATCATTTCCGCCACCAATTGCCGAGAGGGACAATCTTCCAGGAGTTGAACCGTGATTTCCTCATTCTCATCTACCTTGATGGAGGAATCCGGCATGGAAATACTAATGGCCCCTTGGGAGACCCGCCAAGCATGGCGACGTTTGGACCAAGCGGCGATCGCGCTAATTTCCGGTTCCGCTTGCAACCCCAATTGCAACATCTCATCCACATCATCGTAAGTCAACCGATAAGTCGGCTTAATCGTAGAGACATGGATGCTATATTCCGCTACCGCGCCACTCTCCTCTAAAATCACCGCAAAACTCAGGGCCGCACAAAGTTGCGACTGCACCAAACTCATCGGACCCGTTGCCAGTTCATGAGGAAACATGGGCACCATCCCCGTCGGCAGATAAACCGTAGTGCTGCGCCGACGGGCCTCTAAATCCAATTCATCTCCCGGAGACAGCAAGCGGGTCGGATCCGCAATATGAATCCATAGCCGTTGACGACCATCTTCAAGGTATTCCAAGCTCACCCCGTCATCGATTTCTAGGGTGCTTTCATCATCGATGGTATAGACCTTGAGATGGGTCAAATCTAGGCGATTGTTCGCATCCAGATCAGGAGGCGGAAAATTCAAACACCGTTGGGCCACTTCCAGTACCTTGGTAGAAAAATGAGTTGGGATCTGAGTTCGCCGTAAAAATAGATTTTCGTGTTCAGACCACACCTTTAACTCTACCAAAAGCTTAAAGGCAGCTTGGGGCGTGTCGGTCCGGCCTAATGATGAGAGGGTTTCCTTGGCCTGATTGCGTTCTCGCGCTTCTTCTGCCAATGCTGCATATTTTTCTAAGGCTTCGACGCGGATGCGATCGCTATTCTCCCACTCCACCAAATCCCCGGCGAGTCGTTGCTGCACCCGGGCTACAAAATTGCCCCACTCTTGCTGTCGTTGGGTTTCTACTTCCTGTTGGTGCTTGAGTTCCGCAACCTGGGTGGCCGATCGCGGCTCATAACGGTCCCCTTTTTGCTTGAAATAGAGCTTATCCTCAGACAGCAATAAGTACGAGGCATAGCGATTGGGAGCCTCATTTTCTGAAAAGAGCAACATCGCCATTTCCCCGGGGTCAACCCCCCGGTTTTCCTCGACCAAGATTTCCCACGCCACCTCTAAACTATCCGGGTCGAGATATTTCTCTACTTCCTTGCGGAAGTTCGGGATATCGGAGGGTTTATAGGAACCTCCACCGATTTCGTAGGCGATTTGTCTGGGTGGAATGCTATTGGCTTGACCATGTTCATCCACCACAACCCAGTTTTTCTTGCCATCCGGACGGTCGGCTACGGCTAGACGTCGGTCTCCGTTCAGCCGATATTCGAGCAGCGTTCCCTTTTCCACGATCGATACCCCAGCGTTTAGGTTTTAGACTTTAGATATCAGATCGCACCTAAAATCTAAAAGCCTTCAGTGCCACTATTTTTATCCTTCTTTGTTCACAAATGGCAACAAAGCGACAATTCTGGCTCGCTTAATTGCTTGTGTCAGTTCGCGCTGTTGCTTGGCGGTTAAGCCTGTAATCCGCCGAGGCAGAATCTTTCCGCGCTCGGTGATGAATTTTTGCAACAGTTCTACATTTTTGTAGTCGATGGGTTCATCCGGTTTAATTGGCGAAACACGCCGACGGTAGTATGCCATAGCAGTTCAATCTCTGTACAGTTTTTTGAATGGACAAGTCACGGTCTCTTAACAAATTTGAAGACGCCACCTCAAAGCCCCAGTTGTTGCCTTGAGGATAAACGCCTCATCTATTTGATTTCTTTATGAACCGTCGATTTGTTACAGTACCGGCAGAATTTTTTAAGTTCTAAGCGTGCGGTCGTATTTCGACGGTTTTTCTGAGTCGTGTACCGAGACACTCCAGCAGAGCGCTTGTCCGGATTAGTCCGGCACTCGGTACATTCCAAGGTAATAATGATTCGGACACCTTTAGCCATTAGGTCTCCCCGCTCCCAATAAGGACAGATTTAGACACGATTTATGATTATCTCATAGAATTGTCTATTTCGCCCATTTTCCCTAAATTAAGTTTTCTTATCAGTCAGACTGCCGGTTAACAATCGTTAACCCACGGGGATTTGCTCTCCCGACTCGTCCGAAATCTAATCTTCAAAGTCGTCCAAGTTATTGCGATCGCCTCGATAGGGGGGAGTGTCCTGAACCTCATCGCGATCGCCTCGATATTGGCGAGTATCCTCAAAGGAGCGACTGCTGCGATTTTGCTTAAATTCTTGGTAGGCGCGTCGGAGTTTGCGATAGGCCCGTTTTAATTTGATATCGAGGGAAAATCCCCGCATGGTCCCGATAATCATCGTATTGGCAATGCGATCGTGGAACGCTTGTCGGCGAAAAGGGTCCGATGAAACGGCGCTACAGTCGATCCCCAAGGGAACGAGTAAGAGCATTCCCATGCCATGACCCGGGGTCATGTGACTCAACCCGATCGCCACTAAAACTGCACCGACACCGGCGACTGCCTCCCGCTTAAATAAATCTTGTAATAACGGCGTGCGGCCAAATCGCAACCCAACCAGGGTAATATCGAGCGCCCAGCGCCCCACACTTTGGCCCTGATTGCGAGCGGGAAGGAACACCCGCATTACCACCCACAGGACGAGGAACCAAAAGACTTGACCCCATGACATCCCTTCAACGGTGCGATCGGCCCCCAGGGAACTCAACCACAACACAACCCAATAATCAATCACAAAAGCCGCCCCCCGTCGAGGAAGCTCAACTTTAGGAAAGCGTTTATAAAGAGGATCCGTATCCATGATCCTGGAATAATCCTGAATGCTTACCCCTCTATAGTGACACGCGCCTCAGTCTACTGTGGAGTCACCCCACCCCATCAAGTCCAAGTTTTCTGGCACTATTCAACCCATCCCCGCCACCGAAACCCTTTCCCCGGGACAATTTCAGCCTTTGTTAAAAAAATATGTTGCAATTTAGAAAAATCATGCTATATTGGATCATGTAGCTAACGCTGCCAACTGCGGGCATAGTTTAGTGGTAAAACCATAGCCTTCCAAGCTATTGATGCGAGTTCGATTCTCGCTGCCCGCTTTTTTATTGTTATTAGCGAGTCTAATTCTAAGTTAGAAGGCTATTCTAACAGTCTAGGCTTCCATCAGCGCCCGAATGGCACGGACTTCACTTCCTAGAATTTCCGCCGTGCGATCGATATCTGACTCTGTTGTAAATTTACCGACCCCAATTCGCAATGCGCCATCAATGACCTGGGAAGATAACCCTAACCTTTGCAAAACGTGAGAGGGGGTTTCTACGCCGGAGGAGCAAGCGGCACCTGTCGAGATGGCGAGGCGATCTCGCACCCGAGAAATTACCGCACTGTTCGGAATATCCGGAACCGAAATATGCAAATTTCCCGATAGGCGATCGCTCATCTCCCCATTAATCACTAACCCGGGAATTTCTTTAAGCAGTAACCCTTGCAACTTATCCCGCAATGCTGCAATTTTCCGCTCATCTTCCGCCATTTCTAATTGCCGCAACCGACAGGCTTCACCTAATCCCACAATTCCCGGAACATTCAACGTCCCCGAACGAATTCCCTGCTGATGTCCGCCGCCAAAGAGAATCGGTTCCAACCGATAACCTTTGCGGATCACTAACGCACCAACGCCTTTCGGACCATACAACTTATGAGCCGAAATCGTCAGATAAGTGATTCCCCATTCCTGAAACTTGATGGGAATCTTTCCTACCGCTTGAGAAGCATCACAAAGAAAGGGAATATCATAAGTTTTAGCCAGATTGCCAATCGCTTCAACGGGATAAATCGTGCCAATTTCGTTATTAGCTGCCATAACGCAGAGCAAAGCAACCCCAGTGGCACAGACTTGTTCCAACTTATCTAAATCCAGTCTCCCTTGGGAGTCTATCCGCAGGTAAACGATTTCGGCCAGACCTTTTTTTGCCAAAGCATTGCAGGTATCTAATACTGCCTTATGTTCTACTGGAGAAACACCAATTCGCGGTTTACCTGTAGCGGGGGTATGCGCGAAAATAGTCCCTTGAATCGCCAGATTAATGCTTTCCGTTGCGCCGGAGGTGAAAACGATTTCTTTGTGAGATGCACCGATTAATTCTGCCACCTGACTCGCTGCTTGAGACACTGCTTTTTGAGCGCGATCGCCATAACTATGGTCGATACTGCTGGCATTACCAAATTCTGTCGTCATGTAATGCAGCATTTTCTCGGCCACTCTCGGGTCAACTGGAGTGGTAGCATGGTAGTCGAGATAGATGGGATAAGAGTCAGTCATCGGATATCAACGGTTTGAGATTACTTCAGTGGGATGTGAATGATTCGGTCTTGAAATTCATTTTCCTCTGCTGCCATAGCAATAAAAATCAACTCTTCAATAACGACCCCAACTTCTGCTTTGGGACGCAAAACAAAAATTCCCGGTATGTGGTGACCTTGGGTTAGATGTTCCGCCAAATGTACCGGCATTGACCGGCGATTGTTCGTCACCAGAACAAAATTGTTGAGTTCGCACCATAACAATATTTCTGGATCTTGAGTCCCTCTGGGTGGAATTCCTGGGTCCCCCACCATCCAAACGGTTAAATCCCGGGTACGACGGAAAATTTGCTCTTGATAGAGAGGAGGTAAGTTTTCATCAATTAAGTATTTAATGTTCATGGACAACTGGCTTTTTTATCCCTCCTTCTGCTTTTAACTTTAAGAGTCTGACCACAGGCGCAGGTGGATTATTATCCTGTTCACGCTCAGATTTTAGGCAATATTCCAACCAGTTGCCCATGTAATTGCTCACTATTTCTCGATGGTGAAGATAGTACAGAATCGTGGCATAAACTTGCTCTAAAGTCAGCGAAGGATAAGTTTTCGCAATTTCCTCAGCCGTGCAACGGCGATAAATATACTCATAGAGAATCGTTTCAATACCGATTCGGGTCCTTTGATCCGAATCTCATCAGAGGAGAGAATGTCAAAGTAATCCTGAATTTGCATTTTGTTTTAAGTCAGTTTTCTGATATTATAGCTGCAAGGCTAACACTTAGAGGGCAAAAGATGAAAATTATCTTAAAAGCGTAACAAGAACAGTCGGGTTGTTTACCAAATTTGGGTTAAATTCAGTCTGAATCCAGGCAAAATAGGTTCACCGCTGACTGTGGTGGGATGGTTAAGACATTCTAAGGGTTGCTCAGGACGGTAGATGTAAACTTGACAGTGTTTGCGGTCTATCAGCCACCCCAGTTGAACGCCATTGTCAATATATTGCTGCATTTTGTCTTGGAGTGGTTTTAATGAATCAGAACTCGAACGCAATTCCACCACAAAATCCGGCGCAAGGGGAGCAAATTGTTCCTGTTGTTCTGGGTTCAGGCTGTTCCACCGTTCCAAATCAACATAAGCAGCATCAGGAGAGACGATCGCGCCATTGGGTAGGGTGAATCCTGTACTAGAATCAAATCCGATTCCGGTTCCTGTTTGTTCAATCCAGGTATAGAGTTGGCCGAGGAGTCTAAAGTTACGTCCACCCGTTTGACTACCCGTCGGTGGCATAATTAGTAATTCTCCAGTTGCAGTCCGTTCTAGCTGTAAGTCGGGATTAAGTTGGCAAATCTGAAAAAACCGCTCCGGTGTCATCTCAACTGCTGGATGGAGATGCAAGACCAAGGGAGCCTGTTCATTTGTTTGAGGTCTTTCCGTCCAAGTCATAGCATTGATGATTTGCCGTGTCATTACCTGCCGTATCCCTCCAGATAGTTTTTGTTCGTTGAAAGATCTGCTGCTCCTTCTACACAGCCAATAAATTGTGCGGCTTTAGTGAGAACCGATTCGGCGGTTTCATCTTCTTGATGGGGAGTCGTGTCTGGGTCAATTTTTGACTGTAATAATTCTACGAAATTAAGCACTTCCTGCTGTTTCTCAGGAGGTAAATTTTCCACTTTTTCCACAATGCTCTTAACAAGGCTCATGGACTCTCTCCATTTCTGGTTTATTCAGTATTATATCAGGTCAAAAATGATGGTGGCTCCTCCAGGAAGAGAAAGGCGATCGCTGGGTGGACATCGTGACCGGCTAAAGGGAGGAATTCGACAATTGGAAGAGGGAAATTTTCATCGGCATCAAGACGCACCCTGTTTCAATCTTCCTCATTTCTTTGAATTGCCGCTTCCATTTCTTCTGGGTGTGCGTGGGAATAGTTCCAAGCATTGACTAAATCTTCGGCGCTGAGTTGAGGAAAATCCTGTAAAATTCGACCATCAGACGCGCCTAATCGACGATAGTTGACGAGAGACCAAATGGGGATGCGGGTATTGGCGATTCTGGCATCGCCGCCACAGACTCCGGGGGTTTTTTCAATCCCTTTCCAAGTGTTACTTAAACTTTGGGCGAGGATTTGAATCGCTTGGGCTTTTTCTTCTGGCGTTAAGGCTAAGAGTTGGGGTTCTAGTTCTTTTAGGGTCATATTTTAAGGGGGGTACTATTTCATCAGAGAAAGGGGAAATTTGCGATCGCCTTTCTAGAGGTCTGCCTTATACTCCCTAGAGTCCGCGATCGCAACTTCAGTAATGTAAAATTACAGCTTATCAAATTCCTCCGGTTCTACATCGGGTACTTTCATTAAAACCTGTTGAAATTGTTCCCAACTCCCCCGTTTTGCTCGCTCTAATAAATAATCTTGAGTCATCCAAGCGGAAACTTGAGCCGAAAGGGCGATCGCAACCAATTGGTCAATGGAGATATTTTCTCTCCCTGCCAATTCTGTCATCTGTTTGTACAAAGAATCGGGAAGGTTTACATTTAACTCACGCATTTAAAGTTTGGACATCCAGCTAAACGTCAAGTCTCGAAACCGACTTCAATCGGGGAGTCTTTGGCAATAAATTCTTGGACATCTAAAACCTCGATTGTCACCACCTCTCCACTGGGAGAATAGTGAATGATCAGCGAGCCTTCATCTTCAGCATAGGCAATGGGTTCGTCTGATAGTTCAATCAGCAAAGCATCCACATCTGGACTATATCTAATCCGTTTCATATCGCGATCCCCTTCCTGGATAGTGGGTAATGACTAAAATGCGATCGGCATATTCTCTGTAGACGACTCTGAGAACTAAAGTTTCGTTTAATATTTTTTGAGCGATGTATTTTTCTCCTCCGCTAGACTCTACTTTGTCTGGCGCTCGGATGGCGTCTTGAATTACCTCTGGAGAAATCGTGATTCCGTGAGTTGCTAGGACTTCAATTTTTAGTACGGCGTGTTGACTTAGTTCTATACTTTTTTCCGCAGTCAAAGCGATCGCCTCCGGTTTAGATTGATAGGAATGAAAGGCGAGTGTCCATTTGTGTCAGTTTTCCCAAAAGTTTGTCTGGAACTGCAATGGTAATGATAGACATTGGAGAACCTCTAAGAAAATAGTTACTTAATTATAGCAATTTTGGAGTGGGGAAACCTGAGATCGCCTTTTTAGAAGTCTGCCTGATCCCTCTTAGAGTGGGCGATCGCAACTTCAGCAATCTACAACTCCAGCTTATCAAATTTCTCCTGTTGTACATAATCTTTACATTTAACTCACCCATTTATTGCTAGGCGAGAATTCTTGTTAATTTTATCAGATCCAATCCTCAAACCCTTGCCTAGCGGCAATTTCCGTTAAAGGAAGAATCGTAGATTCATAAGCAGATCTCAGCCGGTCGATTTCAAGTAAATCTAATGAATTAGAAATTTTGAGATCCATTAAATAAGATTCTATTTGTTTTAGCCATTGTGGCAGTCCTAGAATTTGATAGCAAATGGTTAATCCTTGGTATTGCTGCAACACAAAATTATTAAAATATCTTTTATTAGGTAACTTGTTGGATTTCGATGAATTAATTTCTGGAAGAGTGGGAACTAAATTCCAAAGGCGATCGTGTGCGACATACGACCAGGGTAAATAGTGGTCGATAGAAATATTATTAGGGGTTAATATGGTTCCTGAATAAATACACCTGAGCTCGCTATGCTCTAAAACCAATTTCCAATACTTTGTCTGAGATGACAGGGAATCTCGTTTGTGTGGGGGGAATAGTTTATTGGCGACGGCGGGAACATTTGGATTGCACTTTTGCATATATTTGAGCCATTCCCAGCATACCCAACCGCGAACGATCGCATAGTTTTCTTTCAGATAGGAAACCCATTCCGAATGTAAAATAATCCCACGGCACTCTTGCTTTACTGTTGAATCAAAACAATACAAGGGTTTGCAGATATCAAAGTAACGTTGGGTAACCTTCGGCATTTCGCGATCCACTCCATGATCAATATCTACACCTTTTAACTGTTGCTTCATAAAAGGCATAAGCAGCCGGAATGGAACATATCGACTGATATAGTTAACAATATCCTCTAAGTTTTGATCACTTATTGTGGTTCGCAGGAGTTTTTTATCCGGATCTCTAAATTTTAATATGGGTTCACCCACTTCTAACTCAAGCGCATCCAATTTGTCTGCTATTTTATCTTGCGAACCAAAGGATAATTTAAAATAATTGTGCGGATACCAAGCATTGGCCAGCATCTCAATGATGATTTCGCGGAAACTAATCGATATTAATTTTTGAAAATTTTTGCGAACTAGAATATCTAAAAGTGACAAGAAAAAAAGATATTTGTAAGAATTTGTGGTATGCACAAATAACCCGGATAACGCTGAAATATTCAGTTTTTCAGAATTGGGGAGATCGGAAGCATTCATTTTAAGTTTAACAACCGATTTTTAAGATTAGATAAAAAGTTTGATTACAAATGACAAGCTAAACAGGGTAAATCATCATCTTCATCATCTAAGACTGAAGAGAGGACATCAGCTAAAGGTCGATTGGGGACTGATTTTGTTTTTTCCTTGGCCATTGCTTTCTCATGGTTGGCAATAATTTCTTCCTGGCGTTCGAGTAGTTCTAATAAAGTCTCCCCCTCAGTCCAAGTGTAATGTCTGCCGTCACTATGATTCTGCTCGTAGTCAACCGCCTGAGCAAACAGATCGGGATGTTCTTCCGCCAGCTTGACCCATTCATATTTTCGTTGAAAGAAGCAAAAAAAGCAACCAGAACGACTGCGCCACCGATAATAGTCGGGGAGTCCGATGCCGCTCTCTTCTAGCAACCGCAGGATATCTGCTTTAACGAGACCCTTCTCCTTAAAGGGATAAACGGGTTTTAGATTGGGTTTGGTGGAGATGTAACCATCGCGGTTTTCGTCGGCGCGGATCCCGATGTAGCTGATTGCTTCATCGTCCCCGACAAATTCCTCTAGGGGCTTGATTTTCATCATCACTGTACACCAGCGCTTTTTGGGCGAGGGGAGTAACCCGCCATGAATATCGAGCCAATGGTCAAATCCGCGTTTGGGGGCTCAGATAGTGGATTTTAATCCCTAAGCGAGCTTTGATGCGATCAAGATACTCGTAAGTCTCCGGCAACTCCTTATGGGTGTCGCAGAAGAAGTATTCCATCTGCGGCACCTGTTTGTGCAGGAGGATGGCAAGGGCAGTGCTGTCCTTGCCGCCGGATAAACCGAGGATATGTCTAACGGGTTTGTTGCTCATTTTTCCGATGGTGACGGGTTTTCTGCATTTGAGCAATATTCTCCAGGGATGTTGCTCCCAAAACTCTTTCCGTTAGTTTAGCAACAAATGCTTGCTGGAGTTGAGGATTATCTCGCAAAATCGAGTTTTGCAATATTTGTTCAACCAACGCCTCGATTTTCCCTTCGGATTCGCGCTCAACCCAAACCATGCGGTGGGTTTCTTCGCCGTCGGGACGGGTGACGGTAATCCGTCGCGCATCAAATCCCTCTCCTTTGGCAGCGACTTCTTTCTGCAAGGCTTCCAGGTTCTTGAACCGTCTGGCGATGTCGCTGAGTTTAATCTCGAATCCGGTGGCATTTTAATCGGTCCAGGATTCGCCCGGTTTATCGGCAACTATCATCACGAGTGCTTCTAACCACTGGCGATCGCTTTTACTCTCATCTGCTGCCGCCTGAGCAAAACTGGTTAGGCGACGTTCCAGAGATTGACCGCCAATATAACTGGCACGGACTCGCAAGTCTTCCCGCAGTTTAGTTTCGGGACTCCTGATGCCGAACGCTTCGTATAAGCGCGTCTGACAGTCATTACACGATCGTAGGCAGTCTGAATCGGGAGCATCTCAATTTGGCAAAAATATTGTCTTTCTAAGTCGGATGATGGGAGGACCCTTCGCCTGGGTTGCTGAGAAAAAAGTTTATCAAAGCTTGGAGTAAACTTTAGGCAGAATAAAACGACCTAACTTCCCATACGGGAATCAGATAAATGGGATAAAATATTGAGTTATAAACTCTAAAAAAATAAAAACTAACCGTCAGTCTTTGTCACCTTATGCAGCTAGGCTCCCATTAAGATAAGCACAGCGTAATCCTAAAATTTTATGGAGATTTTCGGAATTCCATTGTCCTCCAGCTAATTTTAATCGTTTGTCAATTTGCTTAACTGCTGACTCTACAGCTCCCGAGCCAATGGAACAAATTTGTTCTTTTTGAGCTTGCTCATAATTAATAATTCGGGATTCATGTTTAGTTAAATACGCTCTGAATTTAGAGGCTTGGTGACTTTTATACTTGAACACTTCGGCTTTAGCCTCTATAACTTGGCCCTTCCAGAGTAAAGTTTCGATTTTTTTCAGGTTCTTCTTTGACCCCCTAACTTTATAAAGATTTTCTTTAAGATGAAACCAATCTAAAATTTCCTGACGTTGTTCGGGGCTGCCTATTTCTTTAAAAAGATTCCAAATTCCGTCATGCCCATCTCCTAAACAGATGAGTGGATTAGTCGTTTTTTGACTATTAATCCAATCCGTTAAAGTTTGAGGGTCTTGAAAGGTCGCCCCATAGTAAATTCCTTGCATTCTTCCTACTTTATAATCTTTCCAGACACAAGGAGCGCCTTGAAAGGGAGTACGCAGTCTAACTTTACCTCCATCAATGCTGACTTCACTTACGGCTTGTTTAGCTGAAGGCCAATCAAATTCTGACTTATTAACTTGACGTTGTAATGTACTATGAGAAACTTGGACCCCCGTCAAGACTTCTATGTCCTTTTCTCCCATTCCATAAGAAGCTTTAGCACTCACTAACAAACTACATTTTAATAAAAGTGGGCTGAGGCGAGCATAGGAGGTTATTCCCATAATATGGGCTTGTTTGTTAGTTAAAGTTAGGTTTCCTACACAAGTTTTAAGTTTCCGGTTTTTTCCGTGAGTTGTTCCGGTCACTTGAGAGATAAAAAAAAACAAAAGTTTTGGCCCTATATAGTCCAAGATATGTTGCCGCGTCATGCTTTCTAACATTTCCATGTCTTTAAGCTTAACTGAGTCCATCTGGCTGTACAAAATTTCACCTATTTCTTGGATACAGGCGTCAAGGCGTTCTAACTGTTCAGGATTCAAGTTCATCAGCTTTAATTAAATTCAAATAAATAAAATTTTATCACATCAAATCACCCTCCTCAGCTATTGACTATTTAAATTCAATGCTTCTAGCTCATTCATCGGCTGCAACGCCGCACCCAGTCGAGTTTCATAATTTCCCTCAGAGCATCCAATGAACGACGGTGAGCAGCTTAGTACCGTTTTTCTCTTCTTTAGTTTAATATTGGCAATCTGCACTAATTTGAACAGTTACAGGCTTTTCCTGCCCCCTAAAAGTATCAAGTGCCAAATTGAGATGCTCCCTCTGAATCTCTTTGAGCGCTTCTACTAGCTTGAGGCGGAGGGTTTTGGCAATATTGGCATCCTCCCCCTCTTCGCTGGTAATTGCAGCCAACCCACAGGCTGGGGGTAACGATGTAAACACCAGTTCATCCGGTTCCTGTTCCCGTTTTAACGCTTGCAGAACCCTTAACGCTTCACCACTGAGGCGCTGGGTTTGAGTGGTATAGGCGGGTAGTGCTTTTGCGAATTGAAATAATGGTTTGACGACGGTGAGCAGGGTCGCGTTACGAATCCCAGACTTGTTGAGGGGTTTGCGTTTTCCCCAAATTGCCTCCAGTTCTTTAAAGACTTGCAATCGCAGTCCGACGACTTCAAAATATTTCACCGCAAAGCGTTCGGGATATCTCACCAGTAGCTCAAAATGCTCCAATCCCAACACTGGAATAAAGGTGCCATCTTGATAAACCCCGACGTCATCCGCATGGTAAAGCAACACCACTGTCAACAACACCGGAATCGCGCCTTGTTTCATCCCATAAGGATGTGCTTGCAAGCGCTGGTAAAGCAAGTCAAGGGTCTGCTGTTGTTCTTTCGCCTCCAGGCAAAACTCTTCGATCGCCTCCCAAATACTCGATAGATCCGAATGCTGTCGGCGGCGGGAAAAACCCCCATTCTTCCTCCTGAGCTTCCCACCGATGAATCTTAGGTTCACTCAAGAGGGAATGATACATTGAGATCCTCTGGGCCATATCCCTCAAATCCCAATTTTTCTTGGTCAGCATTTTCTAACATCGCCGCAATCAGTTCCATTCTCGCTTTCGCGCCTTGGGAGGTCAGATCGCGACGATTGATCAGTTCGTTCCAGAGAATCGGCGTTTTCAGATACACATCGTCACACACATCCGATAGTCGAGCGCTGATATCGGTAACGTGACTGAGGGTTTCTCGTTTTCCCTGAATCCAACAGAGGTTACGATTTTCGGCTACATCAAACGCTTGACTGAGGCTTTCATCTAACAATTCCTCTGCCTGAACTAAGCGATAGCGCACTTCTCGCCGCGCTACGCCATCGCTTTGCAATTCCGAGGCATGGAGTTGAATGTGTTCAAGTGCTGCAAATTCTCGCGAGTGCATTCGCAATGTTTCTAATTTGGCCGCACATAGCACGATTAAGGGTTTTCCAGTGGTCGTCTTAGTAGGGACTCGCTGAGGCAATTCTTCACTGACCCAATAGGCAATTAATCCATCAGCATCCTCGTTCAAACAAGACAGTTTGGAGAGATTTGTGGATTCATCGAGATAGCGGCGTTCAAAATAGCGCAAGGTCCCGGTTAGATAACTGTGCCGTTGGGCCACTAAGGGATCCATCGGACGGATTTCCGAGAGTAATTCCACCAGGGGCGATCGCTGTTTTGCCAGATAATCTGCTACGGCGCTATCTACATTAAAATCCGACCCTTCCCAAATCCGCAATTCATCGACTTGCCGCCGATAGGTGACAATTCCTTTTTGCAGCAAGTTATCGATCGCCCGTTGCCAATTTTTCGCCTCTTCAACGCTGTTCGATAAGGCTAAACTGACCAGAAAACGAGTCGCTTTGAGTGCGCCGGTTGTTGTTACAATGTTTAAAGTGCCGATAGTTTTGAGAACGCGCAAACTATCAGCATCCAGGGTTTTTGCCACATCATTAATTAAACCCTGTACTTCTATCCATCGTTGCAGTTTGGGTCTCGAAGTAATTCCCATTCCCACGGATTCGATAAAATAATCATAGATGCGATCAAGTTTCAGGTTGGGCAGTTCCATACCCTCCACCTGCGTCTCTTCTAAATATCGATTAAACGAATAGGGTTCGGCACTGGTGAGGAATGTAAATAAGGAGCGATCGTTTTGGGCGTATTGCGTACATAATTCCGGCAAAACCAGGGCCGCTACTGGATGCAAGGGATAGGTCGAACTCACAACCTCCGGCGAAATATCTGCGGTGAGTTCTTTTGGCAACAAGTCAAACCATTCTTCGGCTTGATTGGCAATGGCACCGACAAATTTTTCAGCCCCAGAGCGCTCTATCGCTTGACCCATTAACCGCATCATTTGCGGGGCCGAATCTTTAAAAGGAATATCTTCAAATCTTCCTTGAATTTTCGCCCATTCATTGCGCTGCACCGATGATAATCGCTCACCATAATCCGCAAAAGATTGATGCAGCAACCCAATTAAATAAACGGGGGAATTACTGTCTCTGGGCAATTCTGCCAATTGTTGCAACACATATAAATCTTCTTGATCCTGATTCTGAGCAACAAATTCTAAATTTTTACCTAATTCATCCACAACCAGCAATACGGGAGTTTTGGCGGCTTGTGTCACCTTTTGCACTAACCTAGGAATTCCTCTGCTTTTTATGGGTTTACCTGCGTCAATTTCCGCCTTTAAATCGACCAATTCCCGAGCAATTTTTGGTTTTTTCGACTGAGCCATATTGTGCCAAAACACTTCTGCACCGCGATGCAGTGCCCGCACAATAGTATGACTTAACGGTTCTCGTTGCGCCGTTACCACGGCTCTAAAAAACCCTTGCTCCGGAATCGTTTCACTCAGCGTCATATACTCCTGACTGTCGGATTCCAGGGCCGATTCCAGAAGGGCTAATGCCTGGTGACGTATATGATTTTCGCGGTCTGCACAAGCTGAAATCAGAAATTGAGCAAACGAAGATTTTCCGGTGCCATAAACCCCGGTTAAGGTCCAAGCCCGGTTGGTTTCAGGATTGGCAAATCCAGTTAAAATTCGGCGCAGCGCATCCAGCGATCGCTCGGTCAGAATATATCCAGCTAACGCTTCGGCTCGTTCCAAATCTCGCTCGATATTAATAGAACGAGAATACCGACGATTGAGGCTGAAATAATTAGATAATAGTTTAGTCATTGTTGTTTCCGCCTCGTCTTAAATTGTAGTACCGTTCTATAATATCCTTTGCCAATACTTCTGGATCTTCGTTAAAAGAAAATTAAATTAATCCGGCGGATTCAGACAAAGCGATCTCTTTACACTGACGCGCTACTCGTTCGATCTCATCACAGACCCCACTTTCGGGCAACTTAAAGACCATACCAGGGCTACCGATATCATAAAGCAGCCGAGATAGGGCGATCGTGCGCTGTCCATGTCCCACCCAATCTGCATATTCCAAACAAGCAGCAACGATAATTTCTGAGGGTAAATTCCGCTTTGGGTTCACTCGGAAGGTGTAATATTTGGAGTCACCAGCGGTATGAATCAATCCCAATTCTGTAAAGGGACAGTCGATGGAATCTTCACTGACTTTCGTCTGCGATCGCTGTTTGACATACATCCGAAGAATGCAGCTAACATCCTTATTAATTGAAGATTCGGCAATATTTTTTTTCAGGGTTTGTCCATAGTCGGACACCGCCAAGAACAAATCATTTTGGGAAAATTCCACCCGCCGAAACTGATTAAAGGTGTAATGCCATGCAGCCGCGTCGCAGGGGGGTTTTAGCAAATTCCAGTGCAGCAACCACAAGGATGCCGGATCCTCCAAAAACGGATCCCAGCCATCATCTTCTAAAAGGTTGTAGCCGAATTCCGTGGGGCGATCGTCTTCCAACAGCTTAAACACCTTGCACCAGTAGCGAATCGATCGCACCATATTTTTCCCCACCCCGAGACGCACTGGCGCATCCTCGGCCAAAAATACCCCTGGATCTTCCTTAGCTTTATCAAAACCCTTTTTCAGCCAGCCAAACCGAGGGTGAAAGGTTTCATGACGGGCAAAAACCGGATTCACGCTTTGGGGGGGTCGATGATATGACGGTTGAGGCTGGTTTGAATCACGATGGTTTCCGGTGACGTCTGGTAAGCAAAACGATTATTATTACCCAGTCTGTGCCTGGGCGATCTGGCCTGAGCAATAAAATTTTACATTCTTAACTCAGGGACTGGATCAGCTTGTGATGTCCATCGTCCATAGTACCGCGCTTGAGTAAAAAGTCAACCTACCGGCTATAGAGACCCTACCATCCTCCTCCTCCTCCAGAAGCGTGAGGGATTCACACCACCGCGATCGCTGCCATCGGTTGGCGGATCAACCGGATTTTCCGAGGCGATCGCCTTAACGGAGAATTAAACGTCACTGAAGACAGTTTTTTCCATTGGTCAATCACAATCAACCGGATATCTCTGAGTGCTTCTCCACAGTGAATATCCCGGTGTTCACAGGTTAAAAAATCTAAATTTTGTTCTCTGCCTTGGACTAAAAATTGAGGGAGAACCACGGTGTAAGTCTGATTGGGGTTTAAGGGGCGATCGCCTATCATCCAATTATTGTGAATATCCCGCCTAACATTGGCCGTTTGTAAATAACCTCCCGTCCCTTTATTTTCTGTTCCTTGGTTCAAAACTTGTTCTAGCAGACTCCCTTTCATCTCAACTGCCATCACCAGACCCGGAAATGGCAAAAGTCTGAGGATATCATATTGGGTAATCGGACCGGGTTCAATCACATCATCAATCCGAATTGCGCCACTATTCAAAATCGCTAAATCAGCAGTTTCTACTTCATTCAACAGAAATTGAGTGAGTAATGTGGTTAAGTTAGTGGGTTGATGGCGAATGCGACTATCTAACCCATCCAGGGATTCGGTGAGGGTGGCAATCACTTCATCGGGATTAAATCCATTGTCTCGAAAGGCTTGATATCCTTTTTCTAGCCATTCATTAATGATTTCTCTGACGGTAAAATCTTCAGGAATGGCTTGAGTAATGGGGACTAATTCGGAAACAATATTGAGCTGTTGGGTGGTCGTATCATAGCTTAAACGATGGACATATACCGTTCTAGCATTGGCATCAGACTTAAAAATGGGGGTGAGATTAGGACCGCGCCAAACCTGAATATTTTCATGTTCATGACCCCCGAGAATTAAGTCAATTTCTGGGATAGATTCGGCTAATTGTTTATCCTGTGCTAGGGAAAGATGGGTGAGGGCCACCAGAATATCGACTTGGCCTTGCAGTTGCTGAACTTGAGTTTTGGCGGATTCGATTGGGTCTGTATAGGTTAGATAATTTCTGCGGTTTAAATCCAGGGTTAACCCGATTAATCCCACTCTAACTACTGCACCTTGTTCGCCTGGTATTTCAAAGATGATAGACCGAGGAACTTGCTCAAAGGGTTCTCCCGATTCAGTGGAAACGTTGGTGGAAAACCACTGGAAATTAGACTCTTGCAAGCGCGCATAAAATTGTTCTTTTCTGAGGTCAAATTCGTGATTGCCAAAGGTGGCATAGTCGAGTCCGAGGGTATTCATCACGGCGACCATTTGCTGACCGGCGATCGCCTGTCCCTCGATTTGAGCATTTCCTAGTCCAGAAGGACTCAATAAATCTCCCGCCAACAGGGTAAAAGTATGGGGGTTTTCCCTCAGTAATTGTTGTCTCAATGTCGCCACTCGCGCCAATCCCCCCCGAGCATTTTCATTCTGAGGTGGGGTAATTTCATTGATGTCATTGAGATGAAGCAAATTCAGGTTAACAATTTCAGCGAAGACGGGAGTGGCGAGCAGAATGCTGAATCCGGATAAAACGACACTGCAAGTTTTCCAAATCTGTAGGCATTTCATGAGTCACCTCTTTATCATCAAGACCGGCAGGACGCAGTTTTAGGGGTTTAAAAAGGCTTGAATGGGGTCAGGGTGGAGATAGGCAGTTATTTGGATATTTTATCATAAACACCCTATCAAGGCCGATGTTTTGATTTTCCGAGTAGGGGTTAGTTTTCACTGAAGACGACATCTTCATAAATCAAGTCTAGGGGAACCCGAAACTCTACACTTGCCAGTTCTATCTCATCCCCTTCTCCATAAGTAGACAGTTCCCATAATCCTTTTTCATTCAATCGGAAACAATCGACCATCTTTTGGTTTGCGCTCACCAACAGATACTCGCGTAAGGTTGAAATCTGCCGATAGTTTTGAAATTTTTGGCCTCGGTCAAATCCCTCGGTTCCTGGAGAGAGAACTTCTGCGATTAAACAAGGGAAGTTAATCATAGTTTTGGCAAGTTTATCCTGTTCATTACAGGTAACCATGACATCGGGATAGTGGAATGGACCCGACTCAGAAACCCCAACCTTGGCATCAAAAATAAACGGACGACAAGATTTCCCTCTCAAATGAGTTTTTAACTGATAAAATAAATTACTAGCAACCAGTGCATGAGCAATTGTTCCCCCAGTCATGGCAATGACTTCGCCATTCATATATTCATGTTTGAGGGGTTGGTTTTCCTCCCATTCTAAGTATTCCTCGGGAGTCATGTAATTGTCGCTCAGGATTGGCAATCATGATATTCTCCTAGGTTTTGATATTTGATTTTAAAGCCGATATTTTTAAATTATGAGTTGAATCGGGTTAGTTTTCACTGAAGACAACCTCTTCATAAATCAAGTCTACGGGAACACGAAAATCTATACTTGCCAGTTCTATCTCATCCCCTTCTCCATAAGTGGAGAGTTCCCATAACCCTTTTTCATTCAATTGGAAACACTCCACGATTTTTTGGTCTGTACTGACTAGCAGATACTCGCGTAAGCTGGAAATTTGCCGATAGTTTTGAAATTTTTGACCTCGGTCAAATCTCTCGGTTCCTGGAGAGAGAATTTCTGCGATTAAACAAGGGAATTTAATCACATTTTTGGCAAGTTTATCCTGTTCATTGCAGGTAACCATGACATCGGGATAGTAAAAAGGACCCGATTCTGAAACCCCTAGTTTGGAATCGGCCATTAACACTTTGCAGCCTTTTCCTCGAAGGTGATTTTTGAGTGCTGTGGTTAAATTAACGGCTATTTCATTATGAGCAATTGTTCCTCCAGTCATGGCAAGGATTTCGCCATTGATATATTCATGTTTGAGGGGTTGTTTTTCCTCCCATTCTAAATATTCCTCGGGACTCATATAATTTTGCTCTGGATTGGCAATCATGATATCCTCCTAGATTTTGATGTTGTGTTTTAACTCTTTATGACTTCCAGTTTACCAAATCGGTTGTAAGGTTAGGATAAAATCCGGTAATACTTCTTCTCCAGATAAAGTTGAGGGAGACTGCAAAACTTCTACTTTTTGATTTTGACGATAAATCTCGACGGTTTTAGTTTCGGGGTCGATTAACCAACCTAAGCGCAATCCGTTGGTGAGGTATTCTTGCATTTTGGAACGGGTGGTTTGAATCTCATCGGTTTCCGAAACTAATTCGATGGCGAAATCGGGACATAAGGGTAAAAATTTCTTGCGTTGTTCTGGGGTTAATGCCTGCCATCGTTCTAGTTTGAGCCAACTGACATCGGGCGATCGCACTGCACCATTCGGCAACCGAAACCCGGTGGAGGAATCAAAGGCTTTTCCCAGGCGGTTTTGGCGGTTCCAATCCCACAATTGGCCGCTTAATTCAAAGTTGCGATCGCCCGTTTCTCCTCCAGTGGGTGGCATAATGATTAACGCTCCAGTTGCAGTTAATTCTAGCTGTAAGTTTTGATTGATTTGCGCTAATTCGTGCAAACTGTTCTACAGTCATTTTTAGCGCGGGTTGTAGATTTAAAGTAACTGCCATTCTTCCTCCTAAACGTTCTAATATAGGTTTTTTTATAAATTTCCAATTACCAAATCGGTTGTAAAGTGAGGATAAAATTCGGTAATACTTTTTCCCCGGATAGGGTTGAAGGAGACTGCAAAATTTCTACTGGGCGATTTTGACGATAAATCTCGACGGTTTTAGTTTCGGGGTCGATTAACCACCCTAAGCGCAATCCGTTGGTGAGGTATTCTTGCATTTTGGAACGGGTGGTTTGAATCTCATCGGTTTCGGAGACTAATTCCACGGCGAAATCGGGACATAAGGGTAAAAATTTCTTGCGCTGTTCTGGGGTTAATGCCTGCCATCGTTCTAGTTTGAGCCAACTGACATCGGGCGATCGCACTGCACCATTTGGCAACCGAAACCCCGTGGAGGAATCAAAGGCTTTCCCCAGGCGGTTTTGGCGGTTCCAGAGTCCTAAATCGATATAAATTTCAAAGTTTTTATTTCCCGTTTCTCCTCCAGTTGGTGGCATAATAATTAAGTCTCCAGTTGCAGTCAATTCTAGTTGTAATTCTTGATTAATCTGCGCTAATTCGGCAAACTGTTCTGGAGTCAACTTTAGCGCCGGTTGTAGATTTAATGTAACTGCCATTCTTCCTCTTTGATTGTTATTGAATTACTCAGAAAGGACAAGGTAATACCCTGTCCTTTCCTGTGATTTTTAGGGTTTAGAATTCATCGTTCTGATAACCCCCTCTCATACTTCCTCCCCCCTGCTCGGTATCCTGTTTAGAACCAAGCAAGTCGAGGCGTTCAACAGAAATGACGGGTTTAGAACGTTGAGCGCCGGTGGAACGGTCATTCCAATATTCAAACTTCAAACTTCCGCTGACCCCGATTAAACTCCCTTTTCGGACATATTGAGCGGCAATTTCTGCCGTTTTACCCCAGATTTGTTACAGTCGATTAGCCAGTCACCTCGCTAACCTCTGATTCAAAACCGTACATGAGAGTTTCCCCTCATACGGCTCCTCAGTGATTTGGTCCGATGATATAAAGAGCCTCTTTTCTGGGTCAATTTTCAGTTAAGAAATTCTCTTAACTAGGGTTTTCCCAGTTGACTTCTGCTATCTAGCTGCTGCCAGTAGAGATGATACGCTCGGTGATAACTCCCGGTCCTGCGGCGTCCCCGATGCATGACGATTTGGTGCAAATCATGATGGAGTCTCTTCAGGAGTTTCGCGCTGCCTGGATGCGGATTTTGATTGCGCCAATCTTGAATAATGGTGTGGATTTTTGGAATTAAATCTTCCATTTTACAGGTTTTATTGGCTTTAAATAGAAGCGAGAGTTTTTGGGTACAAGTGCGAATTTGTTTGGCAGTGCGAATAGAGCGATCGCCTTTTTTATCCACCAATTTTTTATCCACCCCTTTGGGTTGAGATTTCCGACAGTTCCCCTGACAACCGGCTCTATTTCTATCCGGGTAGGAATGAACTTTTTTCATGCTCTCTCCAATTGCCAGACATTTTGCGGACCAAGAGCGTGCCAGGGTTTTTTGCAGCTTGCGAACGGCTTTTGTATCTCCACGTTGAGCGGCTCTCAAAATTCTGTTTTGCAACTTAAACACGGCTCTTTCTAGCTTACGCCAGTTGAGTTGGTTCCATTCCACCCGAGTCATTTGACTGGTTTTAGACATTTGCATTGCAATTGATGAATTTATCTCCAAATCACCGTGAGACTATCAGCATATCCATAACCATTACAGTTAGGCTTTGGCTTCGGTCTCAATCCTCGTCTGATGACATTATCCGGTTAGCACCTACTTAAAATTTTGATTGATTTTAAGAAATGTCATCGACTCCCCGTTCCGAATGTTCATTGATTTGAGGCGTTAGGGTGGTACTATCCGCCGAGGGTTTGGGGGATGCAAATTGCGCCATTTAGATGAGCAATTCCAATCTGTCAGACTTTGCTTAAAGATGACAGGGTAACCCTAGGTCATTTTGACGCCAGCGTATCAACCTCTTTCGCTGGGACTGGTTAACGACGGTTGCATACCTTTGCATTCAGCTACCCATAACCTCTTGCTAGAAGGGATTTTCGGTAAGGGTCCGAATGACCTCCGTTTCCTCCTTTGCTGCCACCGTTGAATCTGCTAGTTTCAAAGGTGAGGAGGATGCTTTCACTCTTGCATCCGAGAGGGTTGGACTTGAGGGGTTGAAGGAGTCTGTTTTCTCTTCAACGGGATATTTATTAATTGCTCTCACCAACATGAACATTCAGTTATCAAGGTTTGGGAAATTCTCCCAATTTCCTTGTAGTTAATCCCCCTTATTTTTATAAAATAAGGTTTCTAACTAACGGGTCACACCTAAATTAAACCAGTCGGGAGTATCACTGTTCCGAGTGGGCCGATTGACCGCCAGGGTCAAGTTACAAACAACACTGCCAGACTCAAAATATTTGACATCTGGATCTTGGCCTGCTCGACCAACTAAGGTGACTACATTTAAACTCATAAGCATGACGAGTAAGGGTCAATTTATTAGTCTAGCATTTGGTTCGGTGGAGAAAGTGAGGACTTGGGATTTTAGCCGATCGCCCCTGCTCACCAGGAAGGAAAATCCAGCCAAGGGATCCCAATCAGGGGTGGGCACAGGTGTAAGCAACCCGAAGTTAAACGGGTAACCCCAGGAAAATCAGGGGGTGAGCGCACTGAAAAGGGACTGACATCCTCAGGCGATCGCAACTTTTCCCGGGAATGTTCTAACCCCCTGACCCAGATTGGGTACTATTGATTGAGGGTGGTTACTCAGACGGTGGGGCGAAAGGAGTTTATTGTAGTGTTATGGATAACGCAATCCCTGAACTAGATAACATCAAGAGTCAATTGAAAAGTCGAGAGCGAAGAAAAAAACCGAAAATGCTGGTCGTCGATGATGAACCAGATAACCTGGATTTGCTCTATCGCACCTTCCGGCGAGAGTTTCAGGTCCTGAAAGCCGATAGTGGAGCCAGTGCTTTAGAAATCCTCTCTCAAGAAGGGGAAGTGGCAGTGATCATCTCCGATCAGCGGATGCCGGAAATGAAGGGAACCGAGTTTCTCAGTAAAACGGTCCCCCAGTTTCCCAATACCGTGCGGATTATTTTGACTGGATTCACGGATATTGAAGATCTCGTTGAAGCCATCAACTCCGGACAAGTCTATAAATACATTACTAAACCCTGGGACCCCAATGAACTCAAAACCGTAGTTCAACGGGCGGCAGAAACCTACGAACTCCTCAAACAACGGACGGAGGAACTCCGACGCGCTCAAGCTCAAACCAATCTCCTGATGACCATTGTAGGGGTGGCTCGCTCGGCTAACAGTTTAGAGGCTTGTTTACCCCCCTTAGCTCAGGCATTTGGGGAAAACTTTTCTCCCGATTACTGTATTTTACAGTTGGTGGAAAACAATGCCTTAGCTGAGGCCCAAAGCTCCTACAGTAAAGATGGCACCCTAGAGAACTGGTTGCAGGATGACCCGTTGATTGCCGAGGCGATCGCCTCGGGAAATGTTCAGATCGCCGTCGATATTGCCAAAGACCCCAATCTTGCCCAAGTCCCCCACTACCAAAGTTGTGGGATCCAAGCTCATCTCGCCATCCCCATTGATTACCGTAACGAGCAAATCGCTGTCTTATCCCTGCAATGGAAAGAACCCTCTATCCTGCGCGAGGATGAACTCGAACTGTTGCATCTATCCGCCCAACAGGTGGCCCTGGCCCTAACTTGTACTCGATATCATCCATGACCCCTCCTGCTGTTGAAACAACCACCGATGCCAGTCGCATTCAAACCCTCTTTAACCGCATCGCCCCCGTTTACGATCGCCTCAACGATTGGTTAAGCGTGGGACAACACCGGATCTGGAAATTGATGACCGTCAAATGGAGTCAAGCCTCATCCGGTGATACTTGCTTAGATCTATGCTGTGGCAGTGGGGACCTCGCCCAATTGCTAGGGGAACGAGTCGGCAAAACCGGACAAGTCTTCGGCGTAGATTTCTCCTGTGCTCGACTGGAAATCGCCCGTCAGCGAGGAGAAAACCATTATCCCCCCCTGAGTCTCCACTGGATAGAAGCAGACGCCCTCCATCTCCCCTTTGCTGACAACTTTTTTGATGCGGCAACAATGGGATATGGATTGCGGAACGTCACCGATATCCCACGCAGTCTGCGGGAACTCCATCGCGTCCTTAAACCCGGTGCAACCGCAGCGATTCTGGACTTCCATCGCCCCAACAATCCCACCCTCAACGCCATTCAGCAGTGGATTCTGCAAACCATCGTTGTCCCCGTTGCCACCGCTAATGGACTCCAGGATGAATATGCCTACATCCTCCCCAGTCTAGAAAAATTCCCCCAAGGACCCGAACAAATCCGTCTGGCACAACAAGCCGGATTTGCCCAAGCCACACATTACCCCATTGCAGGTGGCATCATGGGAGTATTAGTCGTCACTAAACGTCTCAGTTGAGTGTTGAGGAGGAGGGGTTAACCGTTCACCGTTACCCGTTAACTCGCGATGCTTAACGAGGAAACGCTGTATTGCGAATGGATCTCTTGTCTCTTTGGCCTTACTTCTTACCCCCGATCGCCGGGGGAATTATTGGTTATTTCACCAACGATTTAGCCATTAAAATGCTATTCCGTCCCTACCGTGCCTATTCTTTCCAGGGACGGCGCGTTCCGTTTACCCCGGGTTTGATTCCCCGCAACCAGGAACGATTAGCCGAACGGATTGCCGCTACGATTATGGGGTCTCTGCTCACCCCAACGGAGTTGCAAAAGTTGGCGAAACGACTGCTGGAAACCGAACGAATCCAGGCAGCGATTCTCTGGTTACTGGAACTGGCACTGACTCAACTCAAATCTGATACGGAGCAGAAAACCGCTAAAATCCTCTCTGGTATCCTGCGGGATTTGCTCGGTGAATCCTTCCCGCGCATGATTCGAGTTCTAGCCAGACAGGAAGATTTCCTAGAACCCCAGATTAACCAAATTTTCGACCAGGTACTGCTGGAGTTTCAACTGACCGAAAATCAAGCCAAGCAAATGTCTGACTGGTTACTCACGGCGGTTCTGCCTCCGGATGTGGTTCGGCAAACTTTGGTGGATTTTCTGACCGATCGCAATATTACGGCGATCGATGAGGGGTTTCGCGAGAAAAGTAGCGGGACCTACTGGGTGGTTGCCAATTTACTGGGGTTGCGGAATACTCTCACCCGTCTGCGGACCTTTTGCCTAGATGAAAAAGAAGATGCTAATGCTCGGATTGCGGAACTAATCAAGACTTTGGGAGTCAGAGGTCGGTTGCAGGAATGGTTGCATAATGTTTCCCTGCAAAATTTACCCGTCTCTACGGTTCGCCAACTGAGAAAAACCCTCAAAGAAAGTATCCGGACTTATGTTCAAACTCGCGGGGGGGATTTAATTCAGGGATTGACTCATTCGGTGAATTGGGAAAATGTGGCGAACTTAATTCTCAAGCGTCTCCAAGCGTCTTCTGTGGTGAATGATTCTTTAGGATTGGTGAGCAAAGAATTAGCTTTAATTTTAGAGCGCTATTTGGAACGAGATTTAGAAACCCTGGTTGCCAAAGCAATTCCGATTATGAATATTGACCGCGTGATTGTGGAACGGGTGCGGAATACTTCAGCAGAAGAACTAGAAAGCGCGATTCAAGGCATTGTCAAAAGTGAATTGCAGGCGATCGTCAATTTAGGGGGAATCCTCGGGGTGGCGATCGGATTGTTGCAAACGGTGATTCTGCTGTTGCGTTAAAAGCCGTCGGAGGTCCTAAAATTTTCCCCAGACAGGCCCTCTCCTTGACCCTGGGAAGGCACGATCGCCTCTTTGGGGAGGGTGACTATAAAGGTGGCACCTTGTCCGAGTCCGGGACTTTCAGCAGCGATCGTGCCCCCGTGGAGTTCGACTAAATGACGGACGATCGCCAATCCCATCCCCAGTCCCCCATGCGATCGGGTAATCGCGCTATCCGCTTGACGAAATCGTTCAAACAGATAGGGGATAAACTCCGGTGCAATCCCTGAACCCGTGTCCCGAACAATAATTTGAGCCCTCGTGCGATCGCCTTGTAACACCACATCCACCCGTCCTCCGGTGGGAGTAAACTTAATCGCATTGGATAGCAGATTCCACACCAACTGCTGTAAGCGGGCTGGATCTCCGGCAACCCGAGTGACTTCCGGTGCAAAAGCCGCGCAAATGGAAATTTTTTTAGCATCGGCTGCCGGTTGCACCGAGGCGATCGCATTTTCAATCGGTGCAGTCAAGTCTACGGGACCCACTTGAATCCGAAACTGACCCGTCATCATCCGCGAGACATCCAACAAATCCTCAATCAATTGAGTCAGGGCCTTGGTATTGCGCTCGATGCTTTCCAGTGCTCGTCCAGTAGTCGTCAGATCTAATTTCCGCATTTGCAACAACTGACTCCACCCCAGCATAGAATTCAGAGGAGTTCGCAATTCATGAGAGAGGGTAGCTAGGAACTCATCTTTCATGCGATTAGCTTGGGCGAGTTGTTCGGCACGCGCTGCCAGTTGTGCCTCTAAATTCTGGCGTTCTGTGATATCTTCATGGACAATTACCAGTTCGCGAATCTTGCCGTCGCGATCCTTGACCGGATACATATAGGCTTGAACCCAGTGTTCTGTCGTGGGATCTGAAATAGTCTCGGGTAAAGTTTTATGCAATTCATACCGGACTGCGGGAATCGCCACGCTTTCTCCCTCGAAGGCTTTTTTGATATAAGGCATGATGCCTTTTTCTACCAGTTGCTGATCCTGGAGCATATTGTAATCTCCCAGATCGGCTAAGGTGATGCCCCAGAGTTCTTCCCAGGCGCGGTTTACCTGGAGGGTCTGACCTTGGGGTGAGAGGATTTGGGTGCTTAAGGGAGACTGCTCGATTAAGGTCCGGAAGCGGGTTTCAGAATTTTTCAGAGAAAGTTCGGCTTGTTTGTTTTCGCTGAGATCCAGGACGAAACTGACGGCCAATTCGTCGGTCCCGCCCAAATATGCGGTACCTTGGAGGACGGGAACGCGGGAGCCATCTTTGCGGATATATTCTTTCTCAAAGGGAGGATGAGACCCGGTGGCTTTCATGTCAGCGATCGCCGTTTCATCCCCCTGGCGATATTCCAGGGGGGTAATGTCCCACCAATTCACTTGGGAGACGGAGGTATTGGAGTATCCCAGGAGGTTGAGAAAGGCTTCATTGGCTTCGACAATGTTGCCTTGGGTATCGTGGATGATGATGCCGATAATATTGGCATCTACTAGGCGGCGTAGTCGAAATTCACTTTCTTTCAGAGCCGTTTTAGAGGCGCGCAGTTGCATGGCGACTCGTTCGGCTGCATAACGGGCTTGGGCTTGCGATCGCGTGAGGAGAAATAAGATAAAAGCGATGAGCAGTCCACTGTAGCAGATATAGGGAACCAGATTTCTGCCGGAGAGTTGGTCAAATTCTGGGGTGGATGCAAAGGCGATCGTCCAAGTTCGTCCCGCCACATCCAAGGTCCGTATTCCTCGAAATGTGGGGCGATGAGATAGGCTATTTCTCCCTTGATAGTGGTGTGAGGAATGCAGCAGGAATTCTGGGGTAAGCTGACCCCCATCATAAATTTCAAAATCCACCGTGGGATATTGTTCCTTGGCGAAAATTCCCATGAGGAGATTATCGGCGCGAAAGGGACTGTAGATAAAGCCCAACAATTGCGATCGCCGCTCATCCACGCTCTGAGGGATCATGCCACTCCGATAAATCGGCAGATATATCAGAAATCCCGCTTGTTTGTATTCCTCAACCTCCTGCACCAAGGTCACCGGACCCGATGCTGCCGCCACCCCGGTATCCCGGCCCGTTCCATTGCCGCCCGACGCACGGGTTCACTGAACATATCGTATCCGAGCGCCCCTCGGTTTCTGGCATCTAACGGTTCAAGATAGTAAATCGCATGATACTCCGAGCGTTCATACTCTGGGCTAATTGCCAACCGCCCAGGATTGTAGGTTTGGATGTCCGCCAGGATCCTCTCGGCTTCTTCCGGATCGACGCGCAGGGAAAAACCAATTCCCTGGATTCCCGGATACCGTTCTGGCAGTTCCAGATTATAAATAAATTGATGGAATTGCTCGCGACTCACGGTCTGATTCGCTGCAAATAATCCTCTCGCCGCGCGCAGTAAGGCCAGGTAAGTGTCCAGCCGCTTCTCAATGCTGTCAGTTGTCCGCTCGATTGCATTCTCGAACCGCAACATCTCTTTAGATTGGGCGGTTTGGTCAACCGTATAAGAGGCCAGAGCAGTCAGCAGCAACGTCACGACTAACACGAAATACGGGATCCATGTCCGGCGCGAGCCTGCCGATTTCCAGGATAGGTCCGATCTCATGAGTGCTTTTTCTGTTTATGATGGGTTGGCCTGACTTTTTTGACTGATGTTTGAGGTCGGTTGCAATGGGTAAGGGAATGATTCAGGATATTCTTAGGCCAACTCTTCAGTTAAGTATGGATTTCCAAGAGCCACTCTAATTTTTTATAGACTGCTTTATCCATCCTCCGCTACCCTTGCATTTAAACTGGATGATCGCAGCGAGCAAGAGGTTTGCCCCAAGGGGTTCATAAATTTTCTAATCTCCAATTTTGTACCCAGGCAACAGCTTACCCCCAGTTGAGAATTGAAAGGGTTTTATCTAGTCCCGAATTCTGCCGAAAGTTCCGATCCCCTTTCCTGTTATAATATCACACAGCTCTTGTTAGAATGATCACCCTTTCCTCTATCCCTGGATAGAAATTCTGTTGGCTCTCCACTGGCTTTTTAAGTCTAGAGTATCAAGCATTTGGGAGTAAGGGAGGATCATCGAAAACAGGGGGGTATGGCCTGATTCACCGAGGGAGAAACTGCGCGATCGCCGGATTCAGATGCACCAAAAATTGATCCGGAGTTGCGGATAGTCATTTCACTTCAATCAAGAATCCATTCCATTCGTCGTCATCAGCGGACATTTTTGCTCCAACCCTCATGGATCAGCTAAGACGCGGTAAGCACAGCTATGCCGTCGGCTTATCGCCACTCAATCCAATTTCCCCAGGTTTTGACTTTTTACTGAATACACGCTTCCTTTTTACAAATTCACTGAGGAATTTATGATGTTAAAATGTAGCACTTATTCTGTGCGATGGTCCGGGATTTTAAACATTAAAAGAGCGGTATGAGGCGATCCTGCGTCTAGCTTGTGCACGCTTTTCATCGGTATCAGAGGCTTCCGGTTCCGGTTCAGGAGCATCATTCCAAACCGGGGTCAGGGGATCCCGTTGAACCGCCGCAAACCCTTGACGGACTGCCATCACAATTTGGGGCCTTAATTTTTGAGCCTGATGTTGTTGAAATTGCCAGCCGCGATCGCTTGTAGCATACAAAGCCGGGAGTCGATTCAAGGCATAAGCCACAACCTGAGCTAAAACTCGATCGGGCTTGAGAGACCCAGCATTTTCGGCGGGAGTTGTCGCAATTGCCGTTGTGATTCCTCCACCACAAGGGGTTCCAGGGCGTTCCGGTACAGGGGATTATGATTCGAGGGTATGTTGGTCATGAATGATTCTCCAAACCGAAGAAGGTGAAAATAATCTCTCCCCTTAACGGGGACTGAATTTACAGGGTACTGATGGAGATCTTAACGTACCCTCTTTTGATAAGACACCTTCCAGGGTATGGTTTTTTTTAATAAAAAAAAATATTTTCGCCCTTGACTGGGTGAATCCTCCAAACTCTCGCTAATCCCCCAATAACAAGCCGAACAACCCAAGAGGAGGGTGCTAGAATTCCCCATCAGAGGGGAGAAGGCGAACTATGCCTCTGTCCCCTCTAACCTTAGACTTAGCCGCGTTTATGAGGTTGCTGTTGGCAGTCGCTTGCGAAGGGAAGCCACTCGTTTATTGGCGGTTTTATTGTTCGGGTCGAATTCCTGGGCTTTTTCGTAGGCTTCTAAGGCTTGAGCGGTTAACCCTTTGCGATCGTAAGCAAACCCGAGATTATTCCAGGCGGTGACATATTCAGGATTAAACTTTAAGGCGTCTTTATATTGACGAATCCCTAAGTCGTACTGCTCCAATGCCGCATAGCTATAGCCTAAAGCATTGTAGATGAGCGCTTTACTTTCCTCATCAATGGGAGCTTTACATTTTAAAGCCTTTTGGAACTGAACAAGGGCTTGGGTATAGAGTTGCTTATCCAAATAAATGCTGCCGAGTTCATAATATTCTTCGGCGGTTCCTTTGTCTTTGGAAAGGGTCTGTTGCAACCGAGAAAGGTTCAGTTCGATCTTGCGAGTTCTGAGGACTTGGCGCACCACTGCAATAGCTGCAACTCCGAGTAATCCCAGCAAAATCGAGAGGTAAATAAGCGGAAGAGAGGTATCCATGCCGTTTTAAATTAACTGATTCAACTGCCCTACAATTTTGATTATCTTGATTATTTTGATTATCTTGAGTGTTCAGGGAGGGGGTTTTGACCCTGACTCCAGGGGAGAGTTTCGGTGACTTCCACCACGGGTAAACCCCAGTATTCGGCCCGTTCTTGTAACCACCCTTCCTGATGCCACTGGGCGATCGCCTGATTGACTCGGGAGTGCAGTTGGGCATATTGCAATCCTTTCGGCATCACCACCGCCAGGGGTTGAGTAGACAACTGGAATGGCAGCAGTCTGTATTGGGGATATTGCTGCACCCATCCGGTCAAAATACTGGCATCCGCAGCGAAGGCACGGACCTCACCGGATTCTAGCAGCCGTTGCGCCTCTTGGTAAGAGTCTACGGGGACTAACAGGGCTTGGGGAAGTCGAAATTCTAACAGGGGAATGGTGCTGGAGGCATTCAGGACGGCGACTGCTTGACCCGCTAGGTCGGAGGGTTGACGGATTGAGGGGTCTTGGGTGATAATTTTGGCCCCATCTAGGTAGTAGGGCGGGCTGAAATAAACCACCCGCGATCGCGATGGCGTTGCCGTCACTCGGGCGATCGCCAGATCCACTTGACCCTCTATAACCACCGCAAGGCGATCGCGATTCTCCACCGGGACCAGTTCCACCGCTTCCGAACTCCCCAGCAACTCCTGGGCTAACCGTCGCGCAATATCAATTTCAAAGCCTTGCAGATTGCCACTGCCCTCTGTAAATCCCATTGGACGGAGATTATCCTTCACCGCCACAATCAGTTGACCCCGTTGCTGAATTTCGGCCAATTCCGCCGCATTCCCAACTTGGCCCCAGGGCCAAAGGCAAAAGGCAACAACAAGCAAAAAACCCTTGATCCTTTTGCCCTCTGGCTGCATCCTCATTTATGATTTGGCTTGAGCGGCCAGTTCTACAACTTTGGCAAAACTCGCCGGGTCTAAAATTGCCATTTGAGAGAGCATCTTGCGGTTCAACTGAATATTGGCTTTCTTGAGATTGCCAATCAATTGACTGTAGCTCATGCCATGCATCCGAGAGGCGGCATTAATCCGGGCGATCCACAGACGGCGAAAATCACGCTTGCGATTGCGGCGATCGCGATAGGAATTCCGCAGGGCTTTCATCACCTGCTGATTGGCTGTCCGGAACAATTTCGAGTGCGAACCCCGAAATCCCTTGGCCATTTTCAGTATCTTTTTGCGGCGGTTGCGCGCAACGTTCCCGCGTTTTACCCGTGTCATGGTTACTTTCCTTTATTTGTACAAATCTGAGCAATCAATCCATTCCCTCGATTGGAGAGGGGTTTTACCCCCGCTACCGGGCTAGGAAGTCAGAGGTGATCCGACCTTCGAGGGCTGTGAAGCTATCTGACTTCTGTCGCCACAAATCGAGCTTCTAGCTTTTTACAAATACGGCATCATTAAATGCACGTTTTTTTCATCCTGCTCGCTGACAAGGGCGCTCTTTGACAAGCGATTTCTGCGAGTAGCCGATTTGTGTTCGAGTAGGTGGCTTTTGTAGGCTTTCCGACGCTTGATCTTACCACTGCCTGTGGCTCTAAAGCGCTTGGCAGCAGCCTTTCTGGTTTTCAGTTTAGGCATGGACTTCCATTAATTCGGCACAATCAATTAATATATCACACCCCCTGACTTCTAGACAAGGAAAGATCGGGAAAGGGCGATCGCCCGTTAAACTTCCCGACGGTCCCGGATCACCCTCAGCTTGTTGCTACATTATTTCTGCCTCACTCAGATGCGCTGTCCGTTGGGTTGAGTCCTGTCAACTCCACACCCGTCCGATTCAATCCGGCAAAAATCCAGTTACTGCTCCTGCTCTTTTCCGATAAACCACCCAGACAATGAAGAAAAGAGCCAACCCAACCAGCACAACTGCCGCAACAGGACCTAAATACTTCTCGACAAGCCCATAATTCTGCCCCAACACAAAACCTGCATAAGTCAGCAAAAGATTCCAGCAGAGTGACCCGATCAACGAGTAACCTAAAAATTCAAACCAGGGCATCCTTTGCAAACCCGCCGGAACCGAAATAAAAGTGCGAATACCCGGGATTAGCCGTCCAAATAGAACAACGGGTCCCCCATATTTTCTAAACCAAACTTGAGATTTATTAATATCTTCAGTGGTCAATCTTAGCCATTTCCCATGTCTGTCTATCCATCTTTTTAATTGATTCTCACCCAGTCTTCTGCTCCCATAGTACCAAGGTAAAGCACCCAAAAGAGAGCCGACCGTTCCAGCAACTAATACCCCCCAAAAAGTGAGTTTACCTTGGGTAACAGTAAATCCAGCCAAGGGCATAATTAGTTCCGAAGGAATAGGCGGAATAATATTTTCTAGGAACATCAACAAAGCAATGCCCCAATAGTTAAAAGCGGTAATTGTGTTCGTAATCCAATCTAGCATAATCAAGAAAATAACAACGTTAAAATAGGAGGCCGTGATTTTGGCCTCAAACGGCATAAATGCTTAATATTTTTCCTCAAATTTCCAAAATATTTGAGGTGCTACAGGCCCAGGGTCAGGCATGATTTTTTTAATTGTAGCTTCCCAAGTGGATACCCGGAGTTGAACACCCCATATCGGCCCTAAACCGGGTTTCTTTTTCCTTAAATCTGATTTCAAGTGGCTCCAGTCCGATTCAACTTTTGTCCCCCTTTAACGGGTTATTTATATCTAAAGACATAGCAAAATCTCTGTCTTTAGATAGATGTAACCCGCAATTTGAGGCCCCATATCAAATCTATCCTCCGACGTATGGAACATTTCAGCGGGAGTAGGTTATATTACGAGAAGTTCA
The DNA here is from genome assembly GCA_963821735.1 of uncultured cyanobacterium. Classification (GTDB taxonomy): domain Bacteria; phylum Cyanobacteriota; class Cyanobacteriia; order Cyanobacteriales; family Laspinemataceae; genus Laspinema. The sequence goes on along the minus strand of CAWGFK010000012.1, from coordinate 464,407 downwards.
ATAAGTCAGCCTAATTTAGTTGGGGGTTTGCATAACCCGGGGTAATGTCTGGGATAAATTTTGCTAATCCTATCCAACAACTGAAGCGGGGGAACCCACTCAGGGGCTTATTTTCTCAAGGGAGAAAAGGGATATCTCTCAATCCTCGCCCATTAGCTAACCCCGTCGGCATTGAGACGAGACTGAAAGATCGGTAAACTTTATTCATTTGCGCGATCTCATTAGTGTCCTTAAGACGAGTAATTTGTTCGGTTTGTCTGAACCTCATGGCATGAACCCCATTGAGCAATTCAGCAAACTAACAAGGCATGAGGTGAAGATCAAAGTTATGCTAAACCTAAACAAAAATCGGATTGCTTTAATTTCTGTTACTGGCGACCCCGCCGCAGAAATCGGTAAGGAAGAGGCCGGAGGCCAAAACGTTTACGTTCTCCAAGTCGGCTTGGCCCTTGCCAAACTCGGATGGAAGGTGGATATGTTTACTCGCCGAAATCATCCCGAACAAGCGGCAATTGTGAATCACCATCCCGATTGTCGAACTATCCGCCTAAGTGCAGGACCTGCTAAGTTTATTGGTCGAGATAAAATATTTGGATACCTGCCTGAGTTTGTGAAAGCGTTCCAGGAATTCCAAGACAGAGAAGGTATTCAATATTCCCTGATTCATAGCCATTATTGGTTATCTTCGTGGGTGGGAATGGAACTATCCAAGCATCAACCGCTGCGACTGGTGCATACCTATCATTCCCTGGGTGTTGTTAAGTATCAATCCATCACTGATAAACCAGCGATCGCCACTACCCGACTGGCAACGGAAAAAGCCTGTCTGGAAACAGCCGATCGCATCATTGCCACCAGTCCTCAAGAACAACAGCACATGAGGAAATTGGTCTCAACCAAGGGTGAAATCGAAGTGATTCCCTGTGGGACGGATATCAACCGATTTGGCAGTGTCAGTCGGGCCGAAGCACGCGCAGAATTAGGGATTAAACCCGATGCGAAAGTGGTGCTTTATGTGGGTCGATTCGATCGCCGTAAAGGAATTGAGACCCTGGTTCGTGCCGTGGGACAGTCTAGCTTATTAGAGAGCGATCGCGACAAATTGCAACTGATTATCGGAGGGGGTTATCGTCCCGGACAGAGTGATGGCATCGAACGCGATCGCATTCATGGCATCGTCAAAGAACTGGGAATTGATGATATTACCACCTTCCCCGGACAGTTAGGCAAAACGAACCTGCATCTGTACTATGCTGCCGCCGATGTCTGCGTCGTCCCCAGTCACTATGAACCCTTTGGATTAGTGGCGATCGAAGCAATGGCAAGTCGGACTCCCGTAGTTGCCAGCGATGTGGGTGGATTAAAATTCACCGTCGTCCCAGAAATCACCGGACTCTTGGCCCCTCCGAAAGATGAACGGGCCTTTGCAGTGGCGATCGACCGGATCCTCAGCAATCCCGAATGGCGAGACGAACTCGGAGGTTCCGGTTGCCTGCGAGTAGAATTAGCCTTTAGCTGGGAGAGTGTCGCCAACCGACTCGCCCTCGTTTATAACCAACTCCTCTCGGAACCTGTTGTTCCGATGAGTGCCCCAGTTCTCGCCGCTTAGAGAACTCAAGGGACAAGAAACCGGGTTTCTGCCTAGATTTTGGCTTGCTTGCCACAGATTTGGGATAGAAACCCGGTTTCTTCTTTGCCTCCGTCAATTAACCCCAAAACCTAGGCCCAGAAACCGGGTTTCTTCAGACAACCTTTGCTACCCAGCAACAACTGTCAGAGAAACCCGGTTTCTTCTTTGCCGAAGTTGGAGAGGCTAGAAACCCGGTTTCTTTATAAGTTATACTCTCTAAGAGGATAACTGATGCTTAAATCAAAAAACACAAATTTATGACAATAAAAGAACAACTGATTCACGAAATTGAACAATCTCCTGATATCGTCATTGAAGAGGTTTTTGACTTTCTATTATTAGCTAAATTGAAATATCACCGCCAACAAGAACAATCCAAGCCATTTGGCTCATTTATTCAAGAGCTTGTTTCAGATATTCCTCCAGATATTTTAGACACTTTACCGACCGATGGATCGGAACAACACGATCATTACATTTATGGAACTCCCAAACGCTTGTTGTTTGGACATAACGAAAGCATAATATAATTAGAATTATATCAGGACGAAAGGCTAACAAATATGAGCGAGAAAGATTTCAACAATACCTCTCGGACTGATTGGGCGGCAATAGAGGCCATGAGTGATGAGGAAATTGATTACTCGGATATTCCCCCTTTAACGGATGAGTTTTTTGAGAACGCTACTCTCAGAATACCAGCGATAAATCTTGATCAGGATACATAAATTATCGCAAAAACCTGATTTCTTGGCTCTGAGATACGAAAATTGACGCCACCTAGTCCCGGTTTCACTGGCAATTTTCACACAGGTAATTGAGCCGAGGCTGATTCTCGCATCTGATGCCGCAATTGACCGACTGATTTAATCTCTGCCAACTCTATATCAAAACTGTAATTAGAGTCAATTAAGCGCAGATTTTGCGGATAGTGCTTTTGGATTTCTAACGCGATTTTTAAGCTGGCCTCTCCATCCCCATCGATAGAGATGGTTTCTAAATCATCGCTTAACCGGATGATGGTAAAATCGTTTTTTTCGGAGAACTCGCATTCTAATATGGAGCCAACAAAATTGCCTTGATTGAAGTTTTGAATATTGGGAATTTTTGTTAAAATATCGGCAACTTGACTGAGATTAAATTTTTCATCTTCGCCGATAAACAACAGCAGCATTTTCATGGAAACTCCTTATTCTCTGATAACTACGTCGCTTACAATATTAAACTCTTGCAGTAATTCCTCAAACAAAGCTTTAGCTTCTGAATGATTGGTAATTACCTCTAAAGATTCAAAGGGAGTAAGTGGGTCTTTAATCACATTCGCTAGACGCCGAAATTCATCGCGAATTTGCTTGACGATTTTCTGGCGAATGAAATTTGGGATTTGCGAATTCGGAATATAGGGGCTGCGATCGGGGTTGTTCACATATTTTGCCTCCAAGATAGTCCGGTATCGATACCCATCAATAAAAATTTTAGTTCCGCCCCCTTCTATTTGATAATTCCACTCCCCTGTATGTTGAATTTCAAACAAATCATCTGGGGAGTTGCTGGGAGTCGGCTTCCGGGGAAAGCGTGAAACAAACTCCTCCACTTCATCAGACATCTTCTGGAAATTTGCCCCCTGACATTTATGGTCACCACTAATTATTGCATTAACCCGATGGCTCAAGCCCCAGAAACCGAGTTTTTTTCCTGCTGACTTCAAATGACTTGACGATTTTTCGGAAACAAACTAATCAACGTGCGTAAAGCCCTGTTCGCCGTTTCAGCATCAGGGAAATATTCCCGCACATCGGGATCGAGCATAATTGCTCCCTCTTCCAGGGTAAAATATTGAACAATATCCTGGCCATCGGTTTGATGAATGGTGACCGTATGTCCTCGGCGATATGCCTCGTAATGCTTGCCGCGATCGCCCCCGGTAAAATCATATTCCGGAAGCATTTCATCATCCGTGGTATCTGGCTGGTCAAAATTAGGATTGTTCATAGATTTTCCTCTCTGTTTTAGTAGCTTGACGACAAAATCCGAATGTTCGCTTGACGTTCTGTGTAAACTACAACAAGTAACTGACCTTGACTAGACCGACCTATATCAATATAGCGTTCTTCATTATCAGAGTGCTGGGTGTCAGGGATGGTGATCGATAATGGGTCATTGAAAACGGTTTTTGCTTGCTCAAAACTAATTCCGTGTTTTTTGAGGTTATTTTCGGCTTTTTCTTCATGCCATTCAAACCTCAACTGCATATCATCGCCTCTTGGAGAATTGAGACCCCGGGTAATTGACGAAAATCTCGGTTAGAATATATAAATTATCCCAGAAACGCGGCTTCTTGTCTCTGGGGTTCCAGAAACTGCGTTTCTTCCGAACATCTTACTTAGGATACAAAGATGATCGCAGCCTTCGGTTTCTTTCCCCTCATCCAGGATCCCCAAGAACCCCAGAAGCCGGGTTTCTTTCCTGCTGACTTCAAATGACTTGACGATTTTTCGCAAACAAACTCATCAAAGTGCGTAAAGCCCTGTTTACCGTTTCAGCGTTATCTCCCAATCAATTCATTGACATAAAATTGTAATCTTGGGCAGAAATCACGCGCCAAGTTTCATCGTCATGGACTTCCAAAACTTTGTGGTGATATTGTAACAACGTTGGGCGGTGTCCTACACTCAGATAAATTGTAGATAGCTTTTGCAAATGGCTATAGAGACTTTGCTCATTCTTCACATCCAGAGCACTTGTTGCTTCGTCTAAAATGGCATAACGAGGATGTGTCAGCAACAAACGAGCAAAAGCAACCCGCTGTTGTTCTCCTATTGACAATACATGATCCCAAGTCTTCGATCGCATCTAAACCCCCGAACCTTTCCACTAACTCTGGCAAATTAACTTGTTTTAATGCGTCATATATTTCTATATCGGAAATATTCAGGTTCGTGCTGGGATAAAGGAGTTGATCCCGCAGAGAACCTAAAATCATATAAGGACGTTGGGGTAAGAAAAGAATCTCCCCTAATTTCGGTCGGTGAATTGTCCCTGTTCCAGAGTTCCACAAACCGGCGATCGCTCGTAAAATCGAACTCTTGCCACAACCGCTTACCCCCACAATTAGCAATCTTTCTCCCGAGAGCATTTCTACCGATACATCCTTCACTAAAGTCCGTTGATGATTGGGAGTTTGCAAAGTCATATGTTCTAAGCTTAAATAGGAATCTTCAATCGTATCAATCGTCGGATTCCCATCTATTGGTAATCCTTTGGACTCTTCCAGACCTTTTTCCAAGCTCTCTAAACGGTCAATCCCTGCCACGAAATCAGTTATCTTTTCAAACTGGCTAATAATAACAATCAGAGAGTTGAATACAATAATAAAAGCCCCTCCTGCTTCGATCAAAATTCCCACTTCTATTTCACCTGATAAGATTCTAGGCCCGAGAATTACAGCCGGTAATATCCAAGTAATTGCCTGGTAGCTGCTACTAAAAAAATTCAAGTTTCTCTCCCAGCGGATAATTTGGTTGAAATTACTTAAAACCCCCTTGAATATCTGGTTAACATTATTGAACTCCCGATTATCTCCGCCATAAAAGGCGATTGATTCGGCATTTTCCCGAATGCGTACCAAGCCAAATCTGAAATTAGCTTCTCGTTTGAGTTGCTCGGTTTTTAGGGGAATTAAAATCTTGCCAAATCCCACCGTCGTGATTAGCATTCCCACACCCGCATACACGATTAGTAAAATCACCAGATTGTGAGACATTGACCATAGAACGACCCCAAAAGCAATGATATTCACCACAGATGAGCTAAAGTGCATAAATAAAACCAGAGACATATAGCAAAAATTTTCAATATCTTGAGAAATTCTCTGGTCTGGATTATCAATTTTTGCCGTCCAAGAACCCAACCAATAAAAGTTGCGATTTTTCATGTATTTTTGCAGATAAAAATCCGTCAGCCAACCGCGCCAAAACCACCGAAGTTTATCCACTAAATAGTGACGAACAGTTTGCAAATTTACAAAAATCATACAAGCCACGAGATAAGTCAGGACAGCTTGCCAAAATCTGCCTGCATTTTTTTCAGCCAAGGCTGATGTAATCTCTCCTCTTTGGCCGTTTTGGAGAACATTCATCTTGGCTTTCAGTATTACTAAAAACATCACCAATAACAGTAAACCAATGGCTTTCCACCTTTCTTGAGAATCCCACCAGTATGGCTTGGCTACCGCCCAAAAACCCTGAAAAGCACTAAAGTCAAGTTCGAACTTTTTCATGGGGGTTATTTAGCTTAGTTTTGAGGAGTTATTTTTTAGCATAGGAATTCCAACTGATTTGTTACAAATCATTGAAATTCCTATAGTTATATTTTAATTACTTTTACTTCCACTGTCGCAATCAATTAAGAAGATTTTGTTAAGACTTATAGATATATCATTTATATTAGACCAATACCTTAGCCAACTCCAAGGAAGGCTAACTTAGGACACTTTGTTGTTTATCACAACTACATAAGACATCTACATTAGCCCAGGGCAGACCCTGTTTTATTGAGTCAGATTTCCAAATGCTTATCCAGTCTGGGCTGTATTCATCAACATTCCTCTGGGGCCAGTGACTATTCAATTGGCGAAGGTATTGCGGCTAAAAACCGGGGTTTTGAATCTGTAGGGGGCTAGAAACCCGGTTTCTTTCTTGCTGACTTCAAATGACCTGACGATTGTTCGGAAACAAACTAATCAACGTGCGTAAAGCCCTGTTCGCCGTTTCAGCATCAGGGAAATATTCCCGCACATCTGGATCGAGCATAATTGCTCCATCTTCCAGGGTAAAATATTGAACAATATCCTGGTCATCGGTTTGATGAATGGTGACCGTATGTCCTCGGCGATATGCCTCGTAATGCTTGCCGCGATCGCCCCCGGTAAAATCATATTCGGGAAGCATTTCATCATCCGTGGTATCTGGCTGGTCAAAATTAGGATTGTTCATAGATTTTCCTCTCGGTTTTGGTAGCTTGACGACAACTAATAATCCGAATGTTCGCTTGACGTTCGGTGTAAACTACAACAAGTAACTGACCTTGACTAGACCGACCAATATCAATATAGCGTTCTTCATTATTAGAGTGCTGGGTGTCAGCGATGGTTATCGATAATGGGTCATTGAAAACGGTTTTTGCTTCCTCAAAACTAATTCCGTGTTTTTTGAGGTTATTTTGGGCTTTTTCTTCATGCCATTCAAACCTCAACTGCATATCATCGCCTCTTGGATAATTGAGAAATCGGGTAATTGACGAAAATCTCGGTTAGGTATAGATAAATTATCCCCGAAACCCGGTTTCTTGGCTCTGGGGTCCCCGAAACTGGGTTTCTTCCGAACATTTTGGTTAGGATACAGAGACAATCTCAGCCCCCGGTTTCTTTCCCCCCACCCAGGATTTCCAAGAACCCCAGAAACCAGGTTTCGTTCCTTGGAGGATAAAGGTCCGAGCACTTCAAATCAAAATGTTTCTGGATTTCTATCGCGACTCAATAGCTTTAGCATCCAAAGTTGCCAGATTATGCTACAATTATTTAATTACCTCTAAAATTTCTTGAATAGTAAAGTAAATGTAATAAAATACTGGATATCCGTTGATGTCTATAGTGCCGAATTTCCTATAAGGAAGTCCAGTTTCATCATTAGGGTTTGGGGGATTAGAACCCTTATAATGTGGAGAATGCCAAGCCAACTGAATAGGAGCGCATTTTACGTCAAAAGTAATACACCATTTAATTGTACTTTCTAGTTTATGAGTTGCACGATTACGCATTAAATCGTAAAACAAGTTTAAATAGAAATACTCTATATCAACTATTTTAAAATCTTTTTCGGTGATAAGCTGTGAATAAGGTATTGGCTGGTATTTAGGTTTTTTTTGATTGTAAAAAATTTTTGCAAAAAAAAGAATCAACTTCTTCTGTAATATAATTTTCAGCGGCTTGCTTCTGGTCTTCAGTTTTGAATGAAATCAGAGGAACGTACCCGCTTAATTGTTCCGGGTAAATTCCAATAACATCCGTCTCATGTCTCATAAACTTTCCTCTAGAATAGATTTGTTGAATCATAAAAAAATTGCCTTTTACAACGTAAATACCTTTTCCTTGAATATCTAAATTTGTTTCAGTCTCTCCCTCAATAGGATCGGGTTCTCTGTCATAATACCAAGGAATAAAAAATACATTCTTGATAACTTTATGCGTTTGCTGTATCGCCAATTCATAAGTCAATGACTTAATTATGTCAATTCTATATTTTTTATATTTTTCGTCTCTTGCATCGATTTGAGCGAATATTAATCTTTGATTTTTCAAGTAAAAATCAAGATTTACATTTTTGTAATCCAATATTTGAACTTCCGAAATATCAGATGATTCAGATTTAAACTTTAACACCAGATCAGGACGGGGAAATCGGCGCATTGCTTCTCTTTGGTTCCGTCGATCTAATGTACTATATTTATCATTTGAATACACAAAAGTTGCGGGTTGAATATCCAGCTCAATACAAAGTAGTTCATTCCAATAAAAATAATCCTTATTTTGTTTGTTTTTATCGTATAAAATATCAGATTTTGTGCTATATACCCATTGATTGCCATAACCGTTGCCCCCATTATAGGCTTTGTAGTTGCCAACTCTGTGAACTTCTTCTCCTTGCCTTTCTCGATTGGAGTAATTTTTCAAAGGTATATCTGTATCCGCATAGCAAATGTCATCTGGATTTATTTTGAAAAAATAAGTGCTGCACATATCTTCCCAGACATAGGAAAACCCTCTGATACCCCAATAGTCACCATCATTTTGGTCAGGATTTATTTCGCCATATAGGAAAGTCTCAATTGCTTCATAAAGTCCCCAATAATCAGCATCTTTGTAATAAGTATTTTTATCGATGTTATCCAGTGCTTCTTTCAGGATGCTGATGGTTTCGCCAAAGGTATCTTTGTCAAAAATTGACTGGTTGCTGGTGAGGTAGTCATCTTGGAAGTGTTGAGCCAAAAATCGGATATCTTGGATTCGTTCTTGAATATTATCCGGCACATCGCCATCCAACTGCTGCACAATCTGATCGAGGATATAGCAATACAGGTTCACGATATCGGTACTTTCATAACGCACCGTTGGACGCGGCAAATCCATCGCATCAATGTAAATTACATCGATTATCTAAATAGATAGCGCGATCTAAGTATTTATGAATTTGAGAATAATCAATTTCCTCACTACGGCGGACTTTTTTCTTGGATGGAGTTGATTGCCAGGTCATCGTAAGCTTCCAACACCCGCTCAATCATTTTAATCTTGCTGTATAGTACACAATCTTCGCCATTCTTCCGCTTGCATACTAATACCGCCAGCAGAAAGAGTTGTCTGATCTTGGTCTTGCTGAAACTCAGGTTTATTTTGCTCAAAGCGGCTTGTTCTCTGTATTATCGCGCTCGAACTTGCGAAAAGTACGATACATTTTGAAAAATAAATCTCGCACCGGCGTTAAAATCACCTATCTGGAAAATCATCAAAGCCGTTGGGCAAGCAAAACTCAGTAGCCATCCCCTAATGCTGATTTACGGATGCCCACAAAATTGTCGCTGGGGTTCTCCTTTATTTTGGTCAACTTCAATCTGGCAAAGTCAAGCATAGAACTTTACAAAAGAGAACTAATTTTTAAAGATAATAGGATTAAGGCTATTCTATCCGTTTTATGAGTGGTTCATTATGGCGGTAATGAACTCATTATGCAGTTTAGTGAAATCGCCGAAGGTGACAAGCCTATCTCTTCCTACGCCCAAAAGTTCGACCAGCGGTTTCTTGTCACGATTAAAAACGCTGTCCCATAGGAAAAACATTAGCTTATTTTGGATTTTGTCGGCAGTTACTGGCGATTTTATGAAGTAATAGCCTATTTGCTTGTCTTCAATTCCGCGAATCGATGCGTGATGGTTTTTAATAAATTCGTTAAGATTTTTAATTAGCTTTTTCCACTCTTCCGCATTCAATTCTCCTCCTGTGCCGTATGTGGCAGGCTCAGGTTTACTGTCATCCCAGTTGATAAATTCCCAATCCCAACGGCGCTTAAATGCGCTATCCATAAAGTAAATGGAATTGTCAGAGGTGTTCATGCTGGCGAGGATGGATAAGTTAGGAGGAATGCGAATAGAACCACCAACTATATTACTGCTAAGTGTATTAACATTAAGGTTGATTTTTGATAAAATGTCTTGATACTCCTCAATTGCTTTGGCTGTTTTTGCCTTTCCATATTTATAGAAGTCTATATTTCCTCCCTCTTCAAATCCGACCAACGTTAGTATTCTGTCCATATCTATGACAGAAACATCTATATTATCATCTGAGCAACCATCAGCTTTTCTATCTAAAAGTTGAAAAATTGTTCCAAAAATTGCCGAAGAATTACCCCGATTAATTTCATCTATGACCAAGGCAACATTTTTTGGATTTTCCGTATCTTTTGCTATAAGGATGTTTCTATAAGATTGTGCAAGGGCTTTTAAAAAATGCCCTTCAGTAGAAATAGTTATACTCAACGCCTTTCCCGAGCTAGTAAGAGGGAGCAGTTTTCCAATGAAGTCACCGTAGGTGTACTCTGGGTGAAATACAGTGCGAATAATATTTTCTGGGGTTTCTGACTCCTTAATTCCTAAATCATTAGGAATAATGTCATCCTTGATTCTGTGACTTTTCCCAGTTCCTGGACTACCAAAGAGGATTCTCTGAATGGGCGATTTCATGATATTGAAAGTAACCAACCTGACTTGAGCGAGCTCAACACACTGCCCCCACCCCCCTCGACAGATGACTCCCTGGTTGGGGGCTGTCGCCAAAAGGGACGGTAATGGCGCGGATGTTTAAGTGAATTAACACAATTTTTATCTTACCAGATTCGCTTGGTTTAGTTTCAAAAATTTACAATTTGTTCAGACAACCTTTGCCACCAATGCACAACTCGCATAGAAACCCGGTTCTTGCTTGCCAAAGTCAAGTAACCCAGAAACCGGGGTTCAGAAACTGGAAGCGGTTAGAAACCCGGTTTCTGAATCTGGGTGGGGGGCTAGAAACCGGGTTTCTGCCTCGATTTTGGTTCATTCTCAGAAATTTGGTCAAGAAAACCGCGGTTTCTGAATCTGTAGTAGGGGGCTAGAAAGCGGGTTTCTGCCTCAAAAGAAAAAAGACCAGCTAGAATTCTAGCTGGTCACCCTAAAAAAATACCCTTTGCGTTGTCGTTTCTTTTCGAGGAAATCCTATCTGCGCGTTCCCAACCTTGCAGAAGGCGATTGATTGTTAAATCTGTTCCTCAAGGCGTATTGTAACAGAAGACACGATCGCATCCTTCCGTATTTTTCCCTACAGGTCAGTAAATTTTATCCAATCTTCTGACTTCCATAATCAAACATTAAGCCTGCGGGGTAAAATGCTGAGGACAGCCCCAGAGAATGCGCTCATGCTTATAAATGACCATTCCGGGTTTCGCCCCCTTGGGTTTATAAACATTTTTCGGTTCGGTGTACACCACCGGGACTTGCTCACTGTGACGGGCGCGACTATAGTAAGCGGTTAAATCCGCTGCAAATTGTAAATCTGCTTCGTCGGCAACGGCACCCGGGGGTAGGCGCAACAACCCATGACTCCCGGCAATCTCCTGGGTGTGGAACCACAAGTCATAATCCGTCGCTACCCGAAAACTCAACACATCATTCTGGCGATTGTTCCGCCCGATCAGCAGTTCAAACCCACTGGGAGAGACAAAGTGGTAAAACTCCGGAGTGGATTCCTGGGTTTGACGCTTGTACTCGGGGTCGGTGAGATATCCCTGCTGGATGAACTCTTCGCGAATTTCCGCCAATGCTTGTAAATCTGCGGGTTCGCGGTAGTCGTCGATTTGGGAAATGGCGACTTCAATCTGTTCTAAGTAGTCGATTTCCTGGCGAACCGCAGCAAGTAAGGGTTCGACAGCACCCCTTGCCCGTTTGAGTTTTTGGTGGCGTTTGTAGAGAGATTGAGCATTTTGGACGGCATTTTTTTCTAAATCTAGGGGAATGGTGACGGGTTCGCCGGTTTCAAAGTCGGGAAGGGCGATCGCCTTCATCCCGGGTTGCCACTCCTGCAAGTTCGCCATCAATAAATCCGCTTTTGCCCGATACTCGTCCGCTTCGGAAGATTCTTGCAAGCGGTTTTCAAATCCCTGCCCTTTGACTCGCAATTTATTTAAGAGATTAGAGAGTTTTTGACTCAGTTGATGGCGCAGTTGCTTAAAGTCAAACCGATTCAGTTCATCGGTATAGTACCGATTTAATAAGTCTTGGACTGACTTGAAATCCGGGGGTTCTGGATTGTGGTTCCAGTTGATCACCTGATATCCGGTTTCTGTCCAATGGGGATAAATTGCGGATAAATCGCCAGTTTGACAGCTTTGAATAAAGTTTAGCCATTGTTGCCAGGAAGCAAATAGGCGGTTCCAATCTTCCTGGGTCAGACTGTGGGTGGATTGTTCAAAGTCGAGTTGGGCAGAGGCGATCGCCGCTTTCACCAAATGAGAACTCAAACCCTGATAACTTTTGAGCATTTGCCGTCCCAAAGCATCCGGAATCAGGGCAATCCGTTCTTGCCAACGCGATTGGGGTTCCGTCAGACTGGGGATCGGGTCCGTCAAACTGGGAGGCAGGGCGTAGGGTGCGCCGGTGAGGATGGGGCGGATACTGGACTGCTTTTCACTCACCTGATGGGCGGCAGTGACGATTTGATTGTCCGCATTGGCGAGAATGGCATTACTGCGTTTGCCCATGATTTCGATATATAAATGCCAGAGGATTGGGTCTCCTGGACGTTTGGCAAATTGGAGGTCCAGGGCGCGTTCCCAGGGGGAGACGGGGGCGACTGCCACAAATGCCAAACCCCCCAGTTGATGGCGCAGTTGGTCACTAAAGGTAAAGGTATCCGGTTTACGCGGAGGCGGGTCACTCAGATGCAACCTTGCAGCAGTGGGATGCCAGGAAACCGCCAACCATCCGCGCCCGGTGAGGGTTCGCAGGGCTAAAAAAATGGTATGGCGATCGCGCTGATAAACCTGTTCGAGTCGCGCCGGTAACCAAGTGGTTCGCAACTCGCTATAGGCGGCGATCAGGGTAGTCAAGTCAACAGGTTGCATCGCTAATGGTCCAAAATACCCGTAAATTTACAATCCCAGTCATCAAATTCTCAAAAAGCACCCCAAAACCCTCAAAAATCCATGAATTGCCTTGCCGAGTGTAGGGGATTGTCGAGTTTGCCCAAATTTTGTAGATACTATGGAAATTAGAGCGCGAGTCGGGGTCAACTCTGCAAGAGTCTGGTATCGGTCACGACTCTGGATGGCGATCGCAATTCGGCTCCTTCCAGGGAGGGCGAGAGGAAATCCTAAATTCTGCCCCTATTCAGGGTATCATTCCCGGCTGCTGAATTCCGATTTCCCCTGCTGTCTCTTGGGGAGGGCTATCCTATCCCACAAGCTGAAAAACCTCCCTGCTGAGGTTTACAGCATTTTTAGTAAAAATTTTCCCCGCAACCCGGGGACCGGAGGAGGTTCCCGAACCCGAAATCTCCTGATCTGTCATTTTTTGGGTTCAAACTGCTTTGAGAAGAAAAAACATTTTACATCCCGAGGACGGTCCTATTTATGGATATTCAACTGATTAATATCGGGTTTGGGAATATCATTTGTGCTAATCGAGTGATTGCCATTGTCAGTCCAGAATCGGCCCCCATCAAGCGAATTGTCACGGAGGCGCGGGAGGGGAATCGGCTGATTGATGCCACTTACGGACGACGGACCAGGGCGGTGATTATTATGGATTCGAGTCATGTGATTCTGTCGTCCATTCAGCCGGAGACGGTTGCCAATCGGTTCGTTACCAGTAAAGATAGTTAATAAAATCTAGGAAAAGCTTGACTGGTTTCTCCAAGGGGGCGGCGTTGAAGTTATCTAACGTTCCGGCGGCCTGTTTTGGGAGGAGTGGGCAATTTTTGGGTCTAGGAAGGGATTATCTAAGTGATGCAGATGGGTCAATTAATTGTGTTTACGGGTCCGAGTGGTGTGGGGAAGGGAACGTTGCTGCGATCGCTGTTGGCACGTCATCCGGAACTGGAGTTGTCGATTTCGGTAACAACTCGTGCACCTCGCGAGGGAGAAATTGACGGGCGGCATTATTATTTTGTGAACCAGGAGCAATTTCAAGGGTTAATTGCGACGGGTCAACTGTTGGAATGGGCGGAGTTTGCGGGAAATTGTTATGGGACTCCGAGAACCCCGGTGGAAGAGATGATCGCCCAGGGTAAATTAGTGGTATTGGAAATTGAGTTAGAAGGGGCGCGGCAAGTTCGCGAAACCTTTCCCGGGGCGCTGCAATTGTTTATTTTACCGCCTTCGCCGGAGGAGTTGGAACGGCGGATTCGGGTGAGGGGACAGGATTCTGAGGAGGCGATCGCCCGTCGTCTGCACCGGGCTCGAAGTCGAAATTGCTGCTGCCGATGAGTTTGATATTGTGATTGTCAATGATGATTTTGACCGGGCATTAGAGGCGATCGAGATGGCCTTATTTGCCCCAGTTTCCTAAGTGTTATAAACAGCTACCAAATCCAGTTGTCTCAAGTCGGTTTTTTATACCAAATCCGGTTGTTAAAAGTCGATTTTCTCTTCAGCCCGCGCAGGCGGGCTTTGTCCGTATAGCCCCACCCTTGAGGGTGCGGGTTTTTATCAACAAAAAGCGATCGCCTCTATCTGAACCAGTAGAAGCGATCGCTTTTTGTTTAAATCAATCCAAACCAGTCGGGCTTGATTCCGCTTTAGCAACCCTTAGAACGGAGGAACTAAGGCATCAGGATAGATGTTGTTGCCAACAATCAAGAGAGTCGCTGTGAACGACAGCCATAAGATTAAGACAACTGGCCCGAGCGATAGAAACTTAACGAAAGAATCCATGAACGCTTCTCCTAAATCCAAGACAGGTTAATATTGAGATTTTAGATTTTAGACCAGCTAAAATCTAAAATCACTTTCAACAGGGCTTTCCTAACGGGGTGAGACAGTAATCTCATTATTTTTGGCGGTTAATTTACCACTGGTAAATTCGCCTAAAGCAGCCAAAGGCCAAACTGCACTACCTAAAGAACATTTAATTGCCAAAGGAAGGTCAATGATAATTTCTTTTTCTTCAGCACTGCCGCTGTCACGAACTGCAATCAAGTAGGAACGGCCAGCCCAGCCGATCCAGCCTGCAATATAGAGAAACAGCAAGCTAGGAATTCCAAACTCATTAACGTGGGCCAAGTTGCCATCCACAATCAAATGAGGATAACCTTCAGGTCCGCACAGCAAGCTGGAATATTTCTCAAAGCGAGCTTTTGCACCTGGGGTTTTAGCATTCTTAGCCTTTTGGACGAATGCCGGATTATCACTGCAAGGAGTGAGGTTTTGGTATAAGTCAGCAGATGCAGCAGGGGCAAAGCTGAACCAAAGGCAAATCGTCAGAACCAACGCGAACAATCGTCCCATAGAATTGTTTCCTTTTGTTACGAAACATCAAGATTGTTAACAAAACCGGAGGCTGCTTTGTTACTCGATCTAGTTTATCGATCTGTGGGTTCTTTTGCTCAAGCTGTGGGAGAAAGAGGGTTGAAGTCATTCTCCCCAAGGCAGGAGGGCGAAACCGAGGATAAAACGCGATCGGGTAAGAGCAGGTGAGTTCTGGGAACTTCCAGAAAATCATACTCTGCTAAGACAACCTCGTAAAGATTAAGCTAGGCAATAGTTAACCTAATATTCCAAAAATTACCAGCCAATGGCAACCGTTTTAGCAATTGAAACAAGTTGTGACGAAACTGCGGTAGCAATTGTAAAGAATCGTGAAGTGAGCAGCAATGTGGTTTCGTCCCAAATTGCGGTGCATCAGCAGTATGGCGGGGTGGTTCCCGAAGTGGCCTCGCGATCGCATTTAGAAGTGATTGATGGGGCGATCGCCCAAGCTTTAGCGGAAGCCCAACTCAGTTGGTCCGACATTGATGGCATCGCCGCCACCTGCACCCCGGGTCTCGTCGGTGCTCTGTTAGTCGGCCTCACCGCTGGCAAAACCCTGGCTATGCTGCATCAAAAACCCTTTCTAGGTATCCATCACCTGGAAGGACATCTCTATGCCTCCTACCTCACCGAACCCACCTTAGAACCCCCGTTTATCTGTCTGTTAGTCTCCGGGGGTCACACCAGCTTGATTGATGTCCAAGCAGGGGGTGTCTATGAAACCTTGGGACAAACCCGGGATGATGCTGCCGGGGAAGCCTTTGATAAAGTAGCGCGATTATTAAAGCTGGGTTATCCCGGAGGGCCAATCATCGATCGCCTTGCCAAATCTGGGAACCCGAAAGCCTTTAAGCTACCCGAGGGCAAAATTGGACTGCCCGAAGGGGGGTATCATCCTTATGACACCAGTTTTAGTGGGTTAAAAACCGCCGTTCTGCGGTTGGTGGAGAAACTCAAAGCGACTGGGGAGGAACTCCCCGTCAATGATATTGCGGCCAGTTTTCAGGATACGGTAGCCAGAGCCTTAAGCAAACGGGCCATTGCCTGCGCCCGCGATCGCCATCGGGATACCATCGTCATTGGGGGTGGAGTCGCGGCGAATAGCGCCCTGCGAGAACATCTGCTGGCGGATGCCGCCCCTCATCACTTGCGCGTGCTGTTTCCCCCGTTGAAATACTGCACCGATAACGCGGCGATGATTGCCTGTGCTGCTGCCGATCGCCTCAACCGAGGCGATCGCAGTCCCCTGACCCTCGGCGCTCAATCCCGCATGGCCCTAACCGATGCCAACCAGCTTTATTTATAGAGACGACAACCCAGGGCGATCGGCCCTAACCATGATTGCCCAGAATCTGGCGAACTTCCGCCGCCACCACCTCCGGTTGCTCCACCATTGATAAATGGCCGCAGTCCGGAATTTCAATCACATTCATCCCCTCATCTTCAAAGAGGGAGTGAAAACTGGCCAAATGTCGAACATACTTGGGTTCCATCACCTTGTCCTTGGTGCCGGTGATGAAATAAACCGGCTGGGTGAGTTGGGAAACCAGTTGAGGAAGGCGGTGGACCTCCACTTCCGTGGTGGAATCGAGCAAGGCCCCGATCGCCGCCTCTGGGTGAGCCATCACAAAATCTAGCAACCGTTGCCTTGCCCAGTGGCGTGGGAGAGGACGGGCGACACTATCGCGAGTAAATAACCAATCAATGCCTGGGAGATGGCACAGCCAACGGGGGCGCATTTTCACAAACACCTGACCTGCCGCCCGGAAGCGTTCAAATTCTTCTTTAAGATAAATGCCTCCTCCCGAATTGACACAGAGCGCCCCTTTCACCTTAGCGGGGAGTTGAGAAGCGCCCCACAGGGCGATACTGCCCCCGAGGGAGTGACCAATCAGCCATGCGGTGGAGATATTGAGTTTGTCCAGCAAGACTTCCAAATCGCGGGCATAGGCGCTGGGAGTGTAGCCTGCATGGAACTGGGGGGTTGGGGGGGGGATAGGGTTGAGAGTCTCCAAATCCGCGTAAGTCATAACAGAGGCATTGGTAATCGACCGACAGGCGATCGATTAGGGGTTGCCAATAGCGGCGGCTGAGGAGCCAACCGTGGATAAAGACCAGAACATGGGGAGAGGGGCGAGGGTCTGTGAGTTCATAAGCGTGAGGAACCCCCAGGATGTCAATCGTTTCCATGTTGTTATCAAGAGCGAAGAAATCGTCTGAATACAATCACTTGGGCGATCGCAGACGAGGGAGAAGCCAGCGATCGACACAGCCGGTCCAAGGGGACCACCACAGTAGCGGGAGGAGAATAAAGCCTCCTTCTGTTCAAAAATCGAAACCTTGGGTTTTCATACCCAATCCGGTTGTCTCAAGTCGATTTTCTCTTCAGCCTGCGGAGGCAGGCTTCGTCCGTGTAGCCCCGCCCTTGAGGGTGTGGGTTTTTATAGACTTTGAGAACCGGATTCCGTATCAGAAGGTGGAATGGACTTGAGGATAGCTAGGGCCAAAGTGCCTTCTCAAAAGCGCCTCCCGAGCAATCGCTGTCGCACGCCTTCAGCAATCTTTTGTCCGAGGTATTCGGGAATCAGACTTTCATTGGGTCCTAGTAAATACAGAATCAGGCGGGTGCGGCCCCGCCAAACCAGTAAATTCGCATTCACGACCAGCAAATCCTCTTGCCAGATGGCGTACATCACTTTATAGAACAATCCCGGCTGGTTATCCGCTTCAATCAGAAGGGCGGGAAGATGGAAAACCGGATCGACGTAGAACTCGGTTTCCACGTCCTCTAAACCGGCATCCAGATTAAATTCGACCGCCAGCATCTCTTCCACTTCAAAGTGACCCGCCAGGGCTTCACGAACAGCCCGACAGACATTTTCTGCGGTCTTATCTGTGAGTGCTTTACCCCCCCGAGACACCACCAACTTGATAAAGACCAACATCGGTGGATAAATTTGGCCGTAAAGACTCAGACTGTGGATCGTGAGTCCGTAGGCCGCCAGAACCCCAAAAATGTCACTCAGCAAAAAAGATTGATTGCGGTAGGCAAAATGCAGAGCACTTTTGGTCCCTTCGGGTCTGAGTTCAATGACCGCTTGTTTAGTGCGGTAAAGCTGGTAGGCGAGCTTGAGGTTTTGGAGCTGAATTTCACTGCTGACAAATTGTTCGTAGAACTGCGGAAACGCTCGGTTAAAGCGTTTGAGCAGGTCCATCGTAGATGATTTTAAACCCGGTGCCATATTGGGGTGTGGGAGAACTCGCTAGATCCTGTCAAAAACACAAAGGAAGACAGCAGCCCAGGGTCCTTTACGATAGAACAACGATTAGACGGCGAAAGCTATTAAAGTTTCGTCTGGTTTAACCCTAGCTGAAACTGTCATCCCCTGGGATCCGAGCCAATGCACGACTCGCAACGATATGCTATTTTGCATCTCCCCAACCCCAGGAGGGCCTGTTGACAAGTTCAAGCCGAGGCTAATCTCGGGGGACGGGTTGAGCCTCGGCTAATCTGGACAAAGGGGGCGCGTACCCAGTCTTGTCAGCGCCCGATCGCAATTAGGGGCCTAGCTCAAGACAGGGGCGCATCAACTGGGTTGAGGGAGATTGCTATATTAATCCTATGCCATCATGGGGGACACTGCGCCGATCGCTACGGGGGATTGCGATTCTCTCGGTCTTTTGCCTGAAACTTAGGGCCATTTATCCCTCCTAGTCCTAGGGATTTCAGTGTAGCCATTTCCTTGATGGAAGGGTTAGCATCTTCCTGGCGATTCGGCGTAAGTCGCGACTTGCCACTGTACAATCATAAACGGGTACGCCATTCCGTTGCACCGTCAGGCAGCAGTTTATCGTTTGTTCAACCTTGCGATCGCCCTAAATAGGGTCGATCTCTTGGCATCATAAGCTTATCCTCGGTGGGGGATAGCGCTTGTCCACCCCGTTCTCCTACCCTAACCAAACCTTCATGGGTTTTTGGAAAAATTTATTTAGCGGTTCTGATACGTCTTCTGCGCCGATCGGGGCGCAAATCGAGGGATATCAATCTGCTGGGACGAGCGATCGCCCTGGCACCGATCCTCGTGTCTATTTCAGTACAGATCGAGATATCGACCTTTATGAACTAGAAGAACTCTGTGATGCAGTCGGCTGGTCCCGTCGCCCCCTGCGTAAAGTTAAAAAAGCAATTCAATACAGCTTTCTCGTGGTTTCTATGTGGGAAATGCGCGGGAAAACCCGTCGCTTGATCGGCTTCTCCCGCGCCACCTCAGACCACGCTTTTAATGCCACCATCTGGGATGTCGTGGTTCATCCCGAATACCAAGGCAAAGGGTTTGGCAAGTCCTTGATGAATTACACAATCAAGCGTCTGCGAAGTGAAGATATTAGCAATATCACCCTGTTTGCCGACCCTCATGTAGTCGAGTTCTACCGCACCTTGGGATTTATGTCCGATCCCGAGGGCATTAAAGGAATGTTTTGGTATCCCAATCGTTAGAAAGTCCCACCTAGGCCGCCGGTAGAGTATTTGATTCCCAGATGCAGGCCCTTGATTTTCTCACTGGGAATTTTGACTGATTCCCCCTGGGAAAAATCAAGGAAGGCAGAGGGTTTCACCTTCTTTTGAACCAGGGCAGCAGGCATCCGCGCTGGAAAGTGGAAAAGCTGTAGGGATTTGTACGATCGCTTTTACCGTTTGGTACTAGAATGCAACAGCTAGAGCGATCAAGATCTCTATATTTGGAGTGGAGTAAGGTGATGGGTGAATTAGAAACTATGCGGGTTGGCATTGTTGGGGCATCAGGATATGGTGGCGTCCAACTCGTTCGATTGATTAGAGATCATCCCCAACTAGATTTAGTGTACCTAGGTGGGGATAGCAGTGCGGGTAAACCGTTCTCGGATCTGTATCCTCATCTTTCTCAGGCCACTGACCTGCTCATCGAGTCAGTGGATGTTGACACGATCGCCGATCGCTGTCAAGCAGTTTTTCTCTCGTTACCCAATGGGTTAGCCTACCAAATGGCCCCCCGGTTACTGGAAAAAGGCTGTAAGGTTCTCGACCTTTCCGCCGACTATCGATTTAGTAATTTAGAAACCTATAAAAATTGGTACGGTGGCGATCGCGCGGATGCCGAAACCGCTGCGGTGGCTGTCTATGGCTTGCCCGAATTATATCGCGATCGCATCAAGGATGCCCAACTCGTCGGCTGTGCCGGTTGCTATCCCACCGCCAGCATTCTCGCCTTGGCCCCCCTGCTCAAACAAGGCATGATTGTCCCCAATAGTGCCATCATTGACGCTAAATCAGGGATTTCCGGTGCCGGACGCCAAGCGAAAACCAATCTCCTCCTCGCCGAAGCGGATAACTCCGTCGCCGCTTATGGGGTAGGGCGTCATCGCCACACCCCAGAAATTGAGGCCATTGGCAGCGATCTCGCCGGACAGGATATCTTGGTCCAGTTCACCCCCCACCTGATGCCGATGGTCCGGGGAATTCTCTCCACCGTCTACGCCACCTTGCGGGACCCCGGTCTCGTCCGGGAAGATTTGGTCACCATTTACACGGCATTTTATCGCAATAGTCCTTGGGTGCGGGTCCTCCCGGCAGGAGTCTACCCTCAAACCAAGTGGGCGATGAACAGTAATATGTGTTACCTCGGCGTAGAAATTGACCAACGCACCGATCGCGCGATCGTGATTTCCGCCATTGATAACCTCCTCAAAGGTCAAGCCGGTCAAGCCATCCAATGTCTCAACATTATGATGGGTTGGGATGAAACCCTCGGCTTGCCCGAACTCGGTTTCTATCCCTAGGAATTAAGGCAAAAGGGCTAATGGGACTCTTTCCGGGTTAGTCCTTTTTCCTCCAATTCTGGCTTCTCGTTCTCAGATATCCAATGGCATCCTGGGTGTTGGAAAACTCCCGTCCCACGAAAGAACTTGGGGTCATGGCGAGGATGCCACTCCCGTCTAACTTTTCCTGAATGCGACCCATGCAGCGATGGTGCAATCCGGTTGTTGTTGGAAACGTGGCCCAAACCTCATATTCTGCCACCTCCAAGTTAGGGATTTTTTCCAGATAAAATCCTTGTGGGCATTCTTGGCGGTTGATGGAAATAGGGTCGTCTTTTAATGGAGTTTCGTCGGCGATCGCCTCTTCATCGCGCCTCTTTTCTCCTAGATTTCGCAATAGCTTGATATGCTCACAGGGCGGTTTCTGACCTAACCCATCCGGTTGAGTACATTTGAACGCCAGACAGCTACACCAGTCTAAGTTCACCCGG
This sequence comes from uncultured cyanobacterium, assembly GCA_963821735.1. GTDB lineage: Bacteria > Cyanobacteriota > Cyanobacteriia > Cyanobacteriales > Laspinemataceae > Laspinema. The sequence goes on along the minus strand of CAWGFK010000012.1, from coordinate 442,877 downwards.
TACTGCTTGCCAGTTTCCAAGTTCGTGCAAATCACGCGATCGCCTTCAAATTTGAGATGATACCCCGTAAACTTGGCCCGGGCAATAAATGTGGCCCATCGCCTTCCCGTTGCTTTCGAGACATACAGCGCCCAAGGGCATTTGTTTCGCAGCATCATCCGCACGTTGACGATCGAGCTGGCAACATCTTCCAGTACGCAGGCGACTACATTAATTAAATCGTCGTAAGTTTCGACCTCAAGAATGCAGGCAGTCATGGTATAATTCCGTTTAGATAATTTTTTGGAATTACCGGGTTGTCAGCCCGGTTTTTTTTAGTTTCGTCAAACCATAAATCTATATTAGAGGCCGTTTAATAGATTGTCAAGAGGGGTCAAACCCCCGATTTCATCCCCGAGGGAAACGAGTAGCAATGAACGAGAAAAAAGAATTGCATCCCAATTCTCTAAAAAATTTGACCTACCATGAGGGTCGTCCGCAAAAATGGGGAGAAAAGAAGAAAACCCGGAAGCTCACCGTCACAGAAACGGGTTGGGAAGGAGTCGTGGCGATCGCCCAAGAGCAAGGTCATAGTGTCAGCGAACTTTTGGAAATGCTAGGTCGAGGTCAACTTTCTTTGCAAGTCAAAGATATCCAGCAATAAAAGGCAATTTCAAAAAAATAGACGGGAGTTACAAACCCCCGCCTGATAGCTCAATTTAAAACAATCAAAAAGATAGCCATACTGCCAACAAACCCCCGGATTAACAACTCAGGCGTTTGTTGCATTAACTATTACTTAGAACCCTTTGGTCCTAATCCCACAGTTCCGGCATAAACTGCCCGATCGCCTAACTCATCCTCAATTCGTAACAAACGGTTGTACTTCGCCACCCGTTCACTCCGACAGAGAGAACCTGTCTTAATTTGACCGGCCCTTGTTGCCACTGCTAAATCGGCGATCGTCGTATCTTCCGTTTCCCCAGAACGATGGGAAATCATTGACCGGAAACCATTGCGAGTTGCCATATCAATCGTTTCCAAAGTTTCCGTCAAAGTGCCAATTTGATTCAGCTTAATCAAAATTGCATTTCCGGCCCCCATCTCGATTCCACGTTTCAGCCGAACGTGATTCGTTACAAACAAATCATCCCCGACTAATTGGACGCGATCGCCTAACTTTTGGGTCAACAATTTCCAGTTTTCCCAATCATCCTCATGCAATCCATCCTCAATGGAAACAATCGGATATTCGTCTACTAACTTCGCCAAATAATCGATTAACTCGCTGGGTTCATGAGCACTTCCCTCATAAACATACTTGCCATCTTTGTAGAACTCACTGGCAGCCACATCCATAGCCAGAGAAACTTCTTCCCCCGGTTTGTATCCGGCCTTTTTAATCGCCAACATCAAGATTTCTAACGCCGCTTGATTCGACTCCAAATTAGGCGCAAACCCGCCTTCATCGCCCACCCCAGTCAGCAATCCCTTCTCATCCAAAACACTGCTGAGAGAGGCAAATACTTCCGCACCCCAGCGCAGGGCTTCCTTAAACGAAGAGGCCCCGGATGGGACAATCATAAACTCCTGAAAATCCACATTATTGGCCGCGTGAGCCACCGCCATTAATCACATTCATCAAAGGCACCGGCAATAAATTCGCCAGAGGACCGCCTAGATAGCGATAAAGGGGAATTTGAAGGGCATTTGCTCCTGCCTTAGCCGTTGCTAGGGAAACGCCGAGGATGGCATTTGCGCCCAAATTGGACTTATTGGGGGAACCATCTAACTTAATCATGGCGTAGTCGATCGCCCCTTGATCCAAGGCATCCATTTCCACCAAACTGGGGGCGATTTTATTTTCAACATTCTCAACCGCCTTCGCCACCCCTTTGCCACCGTAGCGCTTCTTATCTCCATCCCGGAGTTCATGGGCCTCAAAACTGCCCGTCGAGGCTCCACTGGGGACCTGGGCCAAACCCATTGCACCATTCGCTAAATAAACTTCCGCTTCCACCGTGGGACGTCCCCGAGAGTCGAGGATTTCTCGGGCGCGAATCACTTCAATTGCTGTGCTGTCAATTCCGTTCATGTTTCAGTCTTTCCTGAAATGTTAGATATCCTTGGGCTGAACCTCGGTGAGTTTTTGAGTGGGGCCTCACCGTCAAACCCGAAAAGCAAATCATTGCCTCAACGTTTTACGATACAGCCAACTTCGGGATTGAGGCACAGATTTAATAAAGTTTCCGGATCCGGATCCGAGGCAGTTATCCCACCCCATCAGAGTCTGCAAACCGTTACCCTCAGAGAATAGCAACTCGTTTGGGACCTTCACTCAACGGCCCCTTACAATAAGAGAAAGTCAGGAAACTTGGAGAAAGCATGAGAATTTTACACACGATGTTGCGAGTCGGCAACCTGGAAAAATCCCTAGATTTTTACTGCAACGTTCTCAACATGAAGCTATTGCGGCAAAAGGACTATCCCGGGGGAAAGTTCACCTTGGCATTCGTGGGGTATCGCGATGAATCGGAAGAAGCGGCGATCGAACTGACTTACAACTGGGATACGGACCATTATGATATCGGGACAGGGTATGGTCATATTGCCCTAGGCGTCGATGACATCTATGCTACCTGCGATCGCATTAAAGCCCAAGGCGGCAAAGTCACCCGCGAACCGGGACCCATGAAGCATGGTTCCACCGTAATCGCCTTCGTGGAAGACCCCAACGGTTATAAAATCGAACTGATTCAAACCAAAACAGCCTAATCAACCCCTTCAGTTTCAATGTTCGTAGTAACGACTTCATCGTTCTCTTCCGTTCGTAGTAACTCAGATCGTTCTCTTCGTTTGTAGTAACGAGTTTGGGTCCCGTTCTTCCCAAAACTTGCTAAGGCACCCCATAGAGGGGGCTCTCAGATGCAATAGCTTAACAAACGCGAACCACAATTTGAATCTTCCAACCATTCCTCCCTTCCTCGGAACGGTGACCGGGGTTAAAAACTCCGATAAGATACCATAGCTATAGAGTCCGGATATCATTTAAACCCGGTTAACCTTTTAAATTAAAGACTACCTTTGGAGGCAAACAGCACTTAAAAGATGCAGCCTACTGACGCCAGCAAATTTACAGACCGTGCTTGGGAAGGGATTGTCAAGTCCCAAGATGTCGCCCGTCGCTACCAACATCAGCAACTCGAAGTCGAACATTTAGCGATCGCCGTTTTAGAACAACCGGAAGGACTCGCCCAGCGGATCCTCACCAAAGCCGGAATCCTGCCAGAAAAACTCATACAACAAATTAGTACCTTTGCCTCGCGCCAAGCCAAAGTTGGCAATACCAGTCAACTTTACCTCGGTCGCGGATTAGATCTCTTACTAGATAAAGCCGAAACCGCAAGGCAAAATCTCGAAGACCAATTTATCTCCATCGAGCATATTTTACTGGCCTTTGCCGAGGACGATCGCCTCGGACGTCGCGCCCTGAAAGCCTCTACGGTAGACGCCCGCACCCCGTTCGAGCAACAACAACTGGATTTAGCCATTAAAGAAATCCGGGGAAGTGCCAAAGTCAAGGACCAAAGTCCAGAAAACGAATATGAAGCCTTAGAACGCTATGGCAGGGACCTCACGGAACAGGCCAAACAAGGCAAACTCGACCCTGTAATTGGCCGAGATGAGGAAATTCGCCGGGTGATTCAAGTCCTCTCCCGCCGGACCAAGAATAATCCGGTGTTAATCGGAGAACCGGGGGTGGGTAAAACTGCCATTGCTGAGGCCCTAGCCCAACGGATTGTTAATGGGGATGTCCCCGAATCCTTGAAAAATCGGCAACTGATTTCCCTGGATATGGGCAGTCTGATTGCTGGGGCCAAGTTTCGCGGGGAATTTGAGGCCCGACTCCGGGCAGTTCTGCGGGAAGTCATCCAATCCGATGGTCAAATTGTCCTGTTTATTGATGAATTGCATACCGTGGTCGGAACGGGTGCAGGACAAGGGACGATGGATGCGGGAAATCTGCTTAAACCGATGTTAGCCCGGGGGGAATTGCGCTGTATTGGGGCGAGTACCCTGGATGAATATCGCAAATATATCGAAAAAGATGCCGCGTTAGAGCGTCGGTTCCAGCAGGTGATGGTGGATCAGCCGACGGTGGATGACACGATTTCCATTTTGCGGGGGTTGAAGGAGCGTTATGAGGTGCATCATGGGGTGAAAATCCTGGATGCGGCATTAGTGGCAGCGGCGAGTTTGTCGAATCGATATATCAGCGATCGCTTTTTGCCGGATAAGGCGATCGACCTCGTAGATGAAGCAGCAGCCAAGTTGAAAATGGAGATTACCTCCAAACCCACGGAATTAGAAGCCGCCGATCGCCGGTTGATGCAGTTAGAAATGGAAAAACTCTCCCTGGAAGGAGAAGGCGCGGGGGTGGTGGGAACCAGTGCTTATCGCGCTTCTCAGGAACGGTTAAGCCGGATTACCCAGGAGATGGCTACCCTAACGGCAAAGCAGCAGCAATTGAGCAATCAATGGCAGATGGAGAAGGATTTGCTCAATGCCATTAATGCGCTCAAGGAACAGGAAGATGGGTTGCGGGTGGAGATTGAAAAGGCCGAACGCAACTATGACTTGAACAAGGCGGCGCAGTTGAAATATGGCAAGTTGGAGGTGTTACAGCGCGATCGCGAAGCCAAGGAAGCGGAACTGCTGAAGTTGCAAGCCAGTGGCTCTACTTTACTGCGAGAACAAGTCACGGAAGCCGATATTGCCGAAATTGTCGCCAAATGGACGGGGATTCCGATTAATCGCCTATTGGAATCGGAACGGCAAAAATTGCTGCAAATGGAATCATTCCTCCATCAGCGCGTGATTGGCCAACAGGAAGCGGTTTCGGCGGTTTCAGCAGCCATTCGGCGCGCTAGGGCCGGGATGAAGGACCCGGACGCCCGATCGGGTCGTTCCTGTTTATGGGACCCACTGGGGTGGGTAAAACCGAACTGGCGAGGGCTTTGTCTCAGGTGCTATTTGACACCGAGGAGTCCCTGGTGCGTCTGGATATGTCCGAGTACATGGAGAAGCACTCGGTTTCTCGGTTAGTGGGTGCGCCTCCGGGGTATGTCGGCTATGACGAAGGGGGCCAACTCTCGGAAGTGGTCCGCCGCAATCCTTATTCTGTGGTGTTGTTGGATGAGGTGGAAAAGGCTCATCCTGATGTGTTTAATATTTTGTTGCAAGTGCTCGATGATGGTCGAATCACTGACTCCCAAGGGCGGTTGGTGGATTTTAGAAATACGGTCATCGTGATGACGAGCAATATTGGCAGTGACCATATTTTGGATTTGGCGGGGGATGATACTCGCTATGAGGAAATGCGGAAACGGGTGATGATGGCCCTGCGGAAGCATTTTCGTCCGGAGTTTCTGAACCGGGTGGATGAGATTATTTTGTTCCATGCTTTGACGCGATCGCAGTTGAGCGGAATTGTCAAGATTCAAGTCAAGCGCTTGGATAAGCTGTTGGCAGAGCAAAAAATTTCGCTGAATTTGATGGATGAGGCGTTGGATTATGTCACCGAAGTTGGGTACGATCCGGTTTATGGGGCTAGACCCCTCAAACGGGCGATTCAACGGGAGTTGGAAAACCCGATCGCGACTCTGTTACTAGAAGGGAAATTTGTGGCGGGGGATACGATTTACATTAGCCGAGGGCCGACAAAGTTGGTATTTGATACCAAACCGCCGGTTCCAAAGGAAGAAAAGCCAGTGATTCCGGTATCTGAAGCGCCAGAAGCCAGTGAAGAATCGGTGGAAGAGGTGAAGACTGAACCGCTGCTGAGTCGATTTGTGGATGAGGCGATCGATGTGAAGGGGGAGAGAATTCCCTAGAACTCAGGGCTTCCGCAGAGTTTGAGAAACCAACCTAAATGTAGAGGAATATTGAGCGAATCACCTCTACATTTAGGGTTTAATGTTACAGATTGTGGAAGTCCTGAGTCGGTTGAAATAGGATGCTTTCAGGTGGGCGATCGGCCATTAGCGAAAGGGTCGTAATTCGAGTCAAACCCTTGGATAAACCCTGGGACCCGCCAAAAATTTCCCTCAATCTCATTGCTGAAGGGGTCGATTATCTTACCAAATTGGGGTACGATCGAGGATATGGGGCAAGACCCTTCAACCGGGCGATTCAACAAAAATTGGAAAACCCCCTCGCCCCTCGTTTATTCAGAATTCTAGGGCAAGTGGTGGCAGGGGATACAATTTACATTGACGCAGAACCGACTTAATAGGTATTTAATACCCAACTGCCGGTTCCGGTTACAGGAAAGCCCAGAATTTCGAGATTGGAACCACCGGAACCACTCCAAACCCGTGAATTCCGTAGGGGAAGTCCAGTATGAAAGATGAGTCAATAGAGTGTGATTGATGAGGTGAACCCGATCCAAAGTAAGAGGATTTCATAAAACTGTCGGATAAATCTTAATCTTTTAAGGAATAGGGAGGATCGAAATATGGGCGTCGATCTAACAGTCGTGATTTGCACCTATAACGGAGGCAATCGATTTCCACAAGTGTTAGACGCACTTTTATCTCAAGTCAACACCGCAGAGTTGTCTTGGGAAATTTTGTTAGTTGATAACAATAGTACCGACAACACGGCTGAAATCGTCAAAGGCTATCAAAAGCAATTTGAGAGGATTGCACCCCTACAGTATTGTTTTGAACCAGTACAGGGGGCTGCTCATGCTCGCCACCGGGCGGTTACAGAGGTGAATAGTCCATTAATTGGGTTTTTGGATGATGACAATATCCCGGCCAAAAATTGGGTATCTGCTGCCTACAAATTTGCTCAAGAAAATCCGAAAGTAGGGGCTGTTGGAAGTTTTATTTCTCCAGAGTTTGAAAGTGAACCGCCCCCGAATTTTAAGCGGTTGATGCCTTTTTTAGCGATTACTCAACGGGGTTTAAAACCTTTACTTTATAAGTCTGATAAAAACTTGTTGCCGCCCTCTGCCGGATTGGTAGTTCGCACGCAAGCTTGGCGGGAGAGCGTTCCCAAACAGTGTATTCTCAGTGGCCGAACTCCCGGGAGTATGCTCACGGGAGAAGATATTGAGGCCCTTTCCTATATTCAAAAGCAAGATTGGGAAATTTGGTATAATCCCGCGATGCAAGTGGTGCATAAAATCCCTCGTCACCGCTTGGAACCGGAGTATTTAATTCCGTTCTTTCGCGGAATTGGGTTGAGTCGTTATGCGACGCGGAGGGTGAAGATTAAGCCGATATTCAGGCCGCTTTTTACCTGTGGGTATTTCGCCAATGACTTGCGGAAACTGATTCGGCACATTTGGAAATATGGGATTCCGCCCAAGGATGCGATCGCCGCTTGCGAACGGGAGTTGTTAGTCAGTAGTTTAAACAGCTTTTTCTATCTGTGGAGTCACGGATATTTGAAGCCAGAAAAATCGATAAAATCTGCTCAAACCAACGTCATGCCTGCTATCAATCCATCTTCCCATAATTGATAGAATATCCTGAGTCTTTTATTGTACCACCCAATTTTAAAGTCATGGATGACGCATTAGTAGACGTAACCGTAGCCATCCCAACCTATAACAGTGCGGCTCGAATATCCCAGGTTTTAGAGGCCCTCCGTCATCAAGTTAATCTGGAAAAGATTAGGTGGGAAATTATCATTATCGATAACAATAGTCGGGACAACACCGCTCAAGTCATTAAAGACTATCAACAGAATTGGCAGCAAAATTATCCCCTAGAATACTATTTTGAAGAGCGCCAAGGACCCGCCTTTGCCAGAGAGCGCGGAATCAAAGAAGCCAAGGGAATTTATGTGGCTTGTTTAGATGATGATAATATACCAGCACCTGACTGGGTGGCTGCTGCTTATGAATTTGGGAACAAACATCCCCAAGCCGGAGCATTTAGCGGCCAAATTCATGGCGAGTTTGAAGTAGAACCGCCAGACAACTTTAGACAGATTTCTGCTTTTTTAGCCATTCGTGAACATGGATCCAAACCCTTGCTCTTTGATCCCGACAACTTACGATTACCTCCGGTGCCGGATTAGTGGTTCGCAAACAAGCTTGGTGTGAAGCCGTACCTCATGCGTCCCAAGTTCTGGGACTCGGGGAAATACCTTAGCACGGGGACTTGATGATTACGGCTCCTTGTTATATTTGCACAAAGCCGGGTGGGAAATTTGGTACAATCCAGCCATGCATATCAATCATCAAATTCCCCAGTGGCGACTGGAACGAGACTATTTGTTATCCCTAGCGCGTTCCTGTGGTTTAGTCATTTGCCCGTTAAGGATGATTAATGCTAAAACAAGGGACAAGCCAGGGATTTGGGTGCGGACAATTTTGGGGAATCTGCGCCGCATGGTTCAGCAGCGGTTGAAGTATGGGGACCAGCTCAAAAATGAGCTGATTCCAGCCTTTCAAATGGAGTTTTATCGGGGAAGTCTGATGAGTTCTTTTTATTGGATGAACCATCTTAAACGGGTTCAATCCGGGACTTTGGACAAAGCAGAGGGAAAATAAAATGCCAACTATTTCAGTCATTATTCCCGCCTATAATGCTGAAAAAACGATTCAGGAAACGATTGAATCGGTTTTAAATCAGACCTTTCCAGATTTTGAGTTGATCATCATTAATGATGGCTCTACTGATAAAACATTAGAGATTATTTCTAATCTAAGCGATTCGCGAATCAAAGTATTTTCTTTCCCGAATTCTGGCGCTCAAAAAAGCAGAAACCGAGGAATTTCTTTAGCAACTGGTGAATATCTGTCTTTTATCGATGCCGATGATTTATGGACTCCTGAAAAGTTAGAACTGCAACGGAAAGCCCTAAAAAATAATCCCGAGGCGGGGGTAGCTTATAGCTGGACCGATTATATTGATGAATCCGGTCATGTTTTATACCCGGGTTTCCATAGAAGCCCCCAGGGTGATATTTATCCATTTTTATTAGTAAAAAATTATTTAGAAAATGGATCTAATCCTTTAATTAATCGACAAGCTTTATCGGAAATCGGAGGATTCGATGAATCCCTAAGAGGTGGACAGGATTGGGATTTATATTTGCGCCTAGCTGCACGGTATAAATTTGTTTCTGTACCCCGAGTTCAAATCTTGTACCGCCTATCGCCTGAGTCAATTTCCAGCAATATCTTACGTCAAGAATCAGCTTGTTTGCTTGTACTTTCAAGAGCTTTTTCTAATGCTCCCACTTCTTTACAGTCTATCAAAAAGCAAAGTTTATCCCACCTGTATTTTTATTTGACGTTGAAGGCCCTACAAAAGCCTTTGACAAGGCAAAAAGGGATGATAGCAGCGAGATATTTTCGGCTGGCTATTTACTACGATCCAGGTTTACTGAGGCGGCGATCGCGCCTCATGTCAATTCTCTTTGTAAAAATCGTTGCTACGCTTGTGGTATCTCCTAAAAAAGCCAAAATATTTCTCAATCGATTAAAACATCTTTGGCCCGCTCGAACTTGATAGGATAAATTAGTTAGTGATAATGCCTATCATTCTGAGCTGGAAGAGGTTTAGAGTTTATAGGAGCGGGAGCATCTCATTTGGGAAAAGAGACCTAACCCCCCAGCCCCCTTCCCTGAGAGGGAAGGGGGAGCCGGAAGGGAGAGTCTCAACGCCTCAAAGCCCCTGAGCCAACAAACATTTATTTCTTATTCTCCCTTTCCTCGTAGGAAGGAAACCGGGGAGAGGTGGGCAGGGGTTTGGGGAGAGGTCAGATCGGTTTTTAGGCAAAATTGAGATGCTCCCATAGGAGCCAATCTACGGAAGGTGTCGGGGAAACCGAAAACGGACAGCCCATGCATAATCAGGCTTTGAGGATTGATCCTCAACTAAAGAGGATTGATCCTCAACGAAAGCAGCAGATCGATGACCCCAGAGCAGTTGTGACTAACGATTTAGCATATCAAGTACCAAGCAGCCAAGACCTCCCAGTTATGGCCTGATTCTCCGAACAGCTGAGGGATTTGTTAAAACCCTATAAATAGCACTGCTAAAAACTGCCGAGAGGCAGAGCGTTAAAACTGGGTGTTTTGCCTAAAATAGAGGACTATCATTATTGATTTTCCCGTAAATTCAGCTATTATAAGAGACTCATGAATTTAAAATTTACAATTCAATTAACTCTAATTTATAGTTTTTTAATAGTTGTTATGAACCGTTCTGAGTCATTATTTATAAAACTTTTTATTTTGGCAGGACAATCTAATATGGTGGGTTACCAGTCGAATCTGGATGATTTACCCGATCGCCTGCGCCAATCCCAAAAAAATGTACTCTGGTACGATCGCAACGACGAGTGGGTTCCTTTGGAATTACCCACAGAACCCGTACTCAAGCCAGACCCATCTATCCCGGTTCCTCCCTTCGAGGGGTATCATCCTGAACATAGTCATAAAGTGAAAAATTCAGTCGGATTTGGACCGGAAATTTCCCTCGGACAAAATCTAGCTAATGGGTTGAATGAAACAGTCGCGTTGGTCAAATATTCCAGAAGTGGCACGAATCTTGCAACTCAGTGGCATCCAGGTTTGGATGCCACAGGGGTTCCTGAAGACACCCTTTATCCTCGCATGAAACATCGGGTTGAGCAGGCGATCGCGGATCTCTCTGCTCTAGGTTATACCGTCCAGGTTTCTGGGTTTTTCTGGATGCAAGGAGAAAGCGATGCCAGTCATCCGGAAATGGCTCAAAACTATGAATCTAATCTCACCCATTTTATCCAAACAATTCGTCGGGATTTTAACCGTCCAAACCTGCCCTTTATCTACGGAATGGTTCACTTTGGAAATCAGCATGAAAAGCCGAACAATACGATAAATTGTTGCGGGGATATCGTGCGGTCGGCTCAAGGCAATGTCCAAACTACTATTCCCCATACTCGCGCTGTCGAAACCCGCAATTTATCTCTCCACCCAGACTTGCTTCATTTTGACTCCAATGGGATCCTTACCCTGGGCAATCTGTTTGCGGATGCTTGGTTCAACATCCGTTCATTTTCTATGGATACAATCATGCCTGAATTAATGACTGAATCTCCCGGTGATTAATGGGGGTTTAGCTTTGAATAATTATTTGGAGTTGAATTGTTAAAAATATTTTTTACAAACTGGACAACATCTGGATTATTATTCGCCCAAATTTTCCGGTCTTCTCTAATTTGTTTTAAGTGATTCTCTATCGTTTCCGGGGTTAATAATACTCCAAAATCTTCCGGGACTATCTCTTGATTATATTGAAAAATTCGATTCAGGACTAAATCGCCGATTTTTTTGTGATAATGAGAACTATCCATATAATTTTTCATGGTACTACTCAGGGGTTCTGTCGTAATGCTGTTATAACCCGAAAAATCCCAAACCGGAGTAATTTTTGCTAAGTTCCGTTTCCATGATTCAAAAACTTCCCAAGCTCCAGATAGCCGAATAGACTCCCACTGAGTTACATGAGATGGAGATATAAATAAGTGACATTCAATTTGGTTTTCCTTGCATAATTCTACTATCTTTTTTACCTCTTCTAAATGAGAAATTTCGTAGTCTTCTCCTCGCATTTTTGATATAAAAAAATCATTCTTTCTTAAAAGGTCTGCCATGATATCTACTCCTTGCAGACCTCCATAAATATCTTGGATATAATAATTTGGATTTCTCCGGCCATCTGGGTAAAAATGACCGATTTTCTCACCGGCGCTTTGATTAACTTTAATTGTTTTCAAACTTCCACGAGTAACCCGCCAAGAAAAAATAGAATTTAATTTATCTTGCAGGGTAACATAAGAGATTAATAATCTTTTTTCTGAAAAGTCAATTTGATTCTCCTTGTGCTTTCCAAACATAAAAAAATCAACCCCAATTACAGCTTTTTTTAGCGGATTATTCGCGATCGCGTGTTCAAAATATCGCCTTGCTTCATAGATATTCGCTCCCGTAATTCCTAAATTATATCCGGGTTTTACCCCGGATACAGATGGATGAGCAGTGTCCAGACCAAACTCTGTTCTAGAGGACCCAATAAACACCATCTTCGGTTGAATCCGGATCACCTCAATAGCTTTAAACATCCGCACCTGTTTATCTTTTTCCGGCTTGACTTGATTCACTCCTAACCCAGTTGGACTATTGAAAACCCTGTAAGGATCGACTGCAATATTAAACAGACTAATAATAACAGCTTGCATCAATATCAGAGCTAAAACTATCTTAAAATAGCGTTCATATTTTTTCATATAACGGTTCAAAATTGGAAGTACAGAAATTCTGAGACTTGATTTAGAGAAAGCAGACAACTCGTGGCTAAAGTTGCTATTCCTAACCCCCACCCTATCTTAGGCGTAAACTGCTCAATCATTTGCATCGTATTGGGCAACTTCATCACAGCCAACATGACGATCCCTAAGATGATGAGACTATAGCCCCCTCCAATACCAGGCAAGTACCTTAAGGGTTGCCATCCCTGAAAAATTCCTCCCACTGGAATCCAACCCAAAACCCCTTGAAACGTATCCGGCAAAATAATACCCTTCATCCCCGCCATTGCCTGTAACAGTTCTAAAGCATCCTGAAAGGTAGCAGCCCGAAATAACACCCAACTGGCAACTACAGCCAAAAAAGTGACCGTCACCCCTACAAATTTCGGCAGGGAAATTCCCAGCTTGCGCCAGACATTATTAATCCCTAAAAATAAACCATGCAGTCCTCCCCAAATCACATAAGTCCATCCAGCACCATGCCACAATCCGCCTAACAGCATCGTTAGCATTAAATTAACAATGCGACGGGTTTCTCCCTTGCGGTTACCTCCTAAAGGAATATAAAGGTAATCTCTTAAAAAAGCCGAAAGAGTGATATGCCAACGCCGCCAAAAATCAATAATGGAACTGGCTTTATAGGGAGAGTTAAAATTAATCGGCAGGTTGATATTCACCATCCATCCCAAACCGATCGCCATATCTGAATATCCCGAAAAATCAAAATACAGTTGAAACGTATAACTCAATGCCCCAATCCATGCTTCTAAAAACGTCACCGAATCGGCATGATTAAATACCTGGGCCACCCAAGGGGATAAATTATCCGCAATCAGCATTTTTTTGGATAATCCCAGGATAAACAGGGTTAAGCCTAGGGCAAAATTTCTCTCAGAAAAGATAAAATTTTTGACAGCTCGCAACTGCGGAATCAGTTCATCATGGCGCAGAATGGGACCGGCGATTAATTGCGGATAAAACGAGACAAACAGACTGTAGGTGATTAAATCATAATTTGAATTCCTTGGTTTCTCCCCGGTAGGCATCCACCAGATAGGCGATTTGAGTAAAGGTGTAGAATGAAATTGCTAGAGGCAGAACAATATCGGGACTCTGCCAAGTCCAGTGAAAGACCTGATTGAGGGAACTCAGGAAAAATTCCGCATATTTGTAATAGCCAATTAAGGCTAAATTACTACTAATGCCGACAATCAGTAGGAGTTTCGACCGTTCGCCCCTTATAGGACTAGCAGCGATCGCCTTGCCGAATCCATAGTTCAGACCGATGGAAACCAGGAATAACACCAAATAAGGCGGATTCCAGTAGCCATAAAAAAACAACGAGGCGATCGCCATCCAAACGATCGCCGCCTTCAGATAGCGCAACCGCGTCAACCCAAAATAGACTAACAGAGTGACCGGGAGAAACCCGAAAATGAAAACGTAAGAATTGAATAACACAAGCAGCCGCCTTCTATACCGTGACCCAACCCTAAACCCAGCTTGAACTCAAAAAGTAGGGAGATCCGAATCCTTTGCGGGGGGTTCCCCTGATCTGCAAGCACCGCGCGATCGCCCAAAATCAAGACTGAACTAAACTTTACCCTTAAACTGAGAACACTATGACCGTACTGGAACAAGGCCAAATCACGATCCATACCGAGAATATCTTTCCCATTATCAAGAAGTCTCTATACTCCGACCATGAAATCTTCTTGCGGGAACTTGTCTCCAATGCCGTCGATGCCATTGAAAAACTCAAAATGGTCTCCTATGCCGGAGAATTTAGCGGCGACACCAGCAACCCGGAAATTACCATCGCAGTCGATGCCGAGAAAAACACCCTCTCCATCAGCGACACCGGCATCGGCATGACTGCCGACGAAGTTAAACAATACATCAACCAAGTCGCCTTTTCCAGCGCTGAAGAATTCATCACCAAATATCAATCCGCCAGCGATCGCCAAATTATCGGTCACTTCGGACTCGGCTTTTACTCCGCCTTCATGGTTGCCAAAACCGTCGAAATCGACACCCTCTCCTACAAAGAAGGGGCCCAAGCCGTCCATTGGAGTTGTGATGGGTCCCCCTCCTTCACCCTCGAAGAGTCCAGCCGAACCACCCACGGCACCACCATCACCCTCACCCTCCAAGACGAAGAAAAAGAATACGCCGAAGCCTCCCGCATCAAGCAACTCGTCAAAACCTACTGTGACTTTATGCCAGTTCCCATCAAAATGGATGGCGAACAAGTCAACCGGCAAAAAGCCCTCTGGCGGGAATCTCCCAGCAGCCTCACCGACGAAGATTACCTCGACTTCTACCGCTACCTCTACCCCTTCCAAGAAGAACCCCTGTTGTGGGTCCACCTCAACACCGACTATCCTTTCCTCGTCAAAGGCATCCTCTACTTCCCCAAACTCACGTCCCGATGTCGATGTCACCAAAGGACAAATCAAACTGTTCTGCAATCAAGTCTTCGTCTCGGACCACTGCGAGGAAATCATCCCCAAATTCCTCCTCCCCATGCGCGGCGTCCTAGATAGTCCCGACATTCCCCTGAACGTCTCCCGTAGCGCCTTGCAGATGGACCGGACCGTTCGCAAGATAGCAGACTTCATCGCCAAAAAAGTTGCGGACCGACTCAAAGAACAGTACAACAACAACCGCCAAGAATATATCCGAAGCTGGCAAGATATTGGCACCTTCGTCAAATTCGGCTGCCTCAACGATGATAAATTCAAAAAGCAACTGGAAGATATCATCATCTACCGCACCACAGCGGACCTCAAACCGGCAGAATCCGACCAACCTGCCGTAGAAGTCCAAGCTGAAGCTGGAGACGCCTGGAAAGAAGTCTCATCGGATAGCAAAACCGAGGGTCCTTCTTACACCACCCTGGACGAGTATCTCGAACGCAACAAAGCGCGCCATGAGAACCAGGCATTTTACTGTACTGACCCCGTAGCGCAAGCCACCTATGTGCAACTGCACAAGAGTCAGGGGTTGGAAGTCCTATTTATGGACTCCTTCATTGACCCCCACTTCATCAGCTTCCTAGAACGGGAACATACCGAGGTGAAATTCTCTCGCGTTGATGCCGAGATTGACGACAAGCTGATTGAACAAGACAAAGCCTCGGAAATCGTTGATCCCAGCACCAACAAGACCCGTAGCGAACAAATCAAAGAAATCTTTGAAAAAGCGCTGAACCAACCGAAACTGACCATCCGCACCGAGGCCCTCAAATCGGAAGACCCCCAAGGCACTCCCCCGGCAATGGTCCTCCTCCCGGAGTTTCTGCGTCGCCTCCAGGATATGAACGCCTTAGTCTCCCAGGAATCCGCGAAATTTCCCGATGAGCATATCTTGCTGGTGAACACCGCGCATCCCCTAATTCAACACCTAACCGAACTCTCCCAAAGCGGCATCATCCAAGGGGAAGGCAAATCTCCCTCCGCAGAACTGGCGGATATGATTTGTCACCATGTCTATGATTTAGCACTGATGGCGCAAAAAGGCTTTGATGCCGAAGGGATGACTACTTTCGTAGAACGGTCCAATCGTTTGCTTACCCGGTTAACTGAACAACGGTCCTAGTCAACAACCGGCGGGGGATCAATCCCCCGCCTAACAGCTAAAGTCGGTTGAAACCGACTGGTGCCAAATATTTACCTTTCCCCCGTTCGTAGTAACGACTTCAGTCGTTACTCCCGAACGGTCCCCTAAACTCATCCACCCGTTGCGACAACAGGCAGGGGTTCAAACCCTAGCTTTGTCAAGGTGTATTTGTAGGGGTTTGGTCTCCAAGCCCTCAAGGTGTATTTGTAGGGGTTTATCTAAACCCTCAAGGGGTTTAGGGGTTTGGTCCAATCGCCCTCAAGGATGTAATGCGGAATCCGGTTGTCAAAGGTCTATAAAAACCCGCACCCTCAAGGGTGGAGGCTCACGGACAAAGCCCGCCTGCCGGGCTACTCCATAAAAACGACTTTTCATACCCGGATTTGGTGTAATGCATCGCCCCAAAAAGAGATCTGACCCAACCCCTAACATTAGGGCAGAAGAGGGTTGGGTGACCAAACCCCTACCAGAAACAGCGATTTTTCGTTATTAAATTTACCACCTTGACAGGGCTAGGGTTCAAACCCCCGCCTAAAAGTTAAACCCGACCCCCACGTTCCTGTTGCAGGACGCGGGGGTCAGGTTTTAAGCTACTGAACTAATAAAACTTTAAACCCACGGCAGTGGGTTTCCCGGAAACGACTGAAGTCGTTACTACGAACTGGGGAGAACGACTGAAGTCGTTACTACGAACTGAAGAGAACGACTCCATGCTCCATGCTTCCCCAAAAGTCGGTACAATAAGAGACTGCGTTTCAACATAGCTCAACTATCCAAGGAGAAACCATGTCCCGCAAATGTCAACTCACCGGCAAAAAGGCGAATAACGCAATGGCCGTTTCCCACTCCCACCGCCGGACCCATAAGCTGCAAGAAGCCAACCTGCAATGGAAACGAGTCTGGTGGCCCCAAGGAAACCGCTGGGTGAGACTGCGCTTATCCACCACCGCTATCAAAACCCTCAATAACAAGGGGTTGCAAGCTTACGCCAAGGAAGCGGGAATCAATCTGTCCAAATACTAAGACCCCAGCCCCTGGGAACCCTTTATTCTGAAGAGGCGCGGCATTGCCGTGCCTCTTGGCATATTGGGGTCCTCAAACCGATTTCCTGTGGCCCCTCTTGACAAATTTTCTAACCCTAGGCTGATTGATTTTTCTCTCTAGCTGGGTAACCTAAAAACTAGATAATACAATAGTTTAACAACAATCTCCGGAAATATACGGATAGTCAATTCCGGGATTTTTAAGTTACTACAGAAAAAAGACTCTCCATTTCTCAATTAGTGGCACCTGCACTCACGGAGTAGCTATGGCTAGAAAGCACAAAATCCAAAAAGCACTAACGCACCTCGTGCAAGCAATCGTTCGATTTGCTCAAAAGCTGACCAGTCGAGATACCTATCGTTTTCTCCGCACTGCGTTCGTAACATCACGCCGTCGATTGCAGGCGGGTTTTGTGTTGCCAACGACTACGCTACTCATCATCGTGATGATGTTGGTTGTCAGCACTTTAATTTTTAGATCTTATCAGCGATCGGTCGATGTGGTAGGCCAGTACCAAGAACAACAGGTTAGAAATGCGGCGACCCCGGCGATCGAGCGTGCTAAAGCCAAGCTGGAGCTCCTCTTTTCCGATCAACCTGGTGGTGTTTATACCCAGACCGCCGGGATTCCCCCAGAAACGACTTTAGAAGCAATTTTAGCGGACAATGATTCTTATTATACGTTTAGGGATGAAGAGAGGTTAGATTTAGTCCTTCCTGGAAATACTCCTGCCCAAACTGCCTGGAGTTTTCAGACTGACTCCAATGGAGATGGAGTTAATGATACGACGACGGCTTATGCCATTGTATTAAGAAGTTCCCGACCTGAGGGTGCAGGTCTCAAGACAATGGACCCTCGATTGGCCGACGCGGATCCTAGCCTTTATACCTTGTTAAATTCAGACAAAGATAAAGCTGACTATTTTGTGGTTCGCAATGGACCGATTGTCATCACTCAGGCGGATGCTGTATCCTGTAAGCCCCGATTTACTGCAGAAGAGACAGGGGCTAGTAATGAATTTGTCCAGGGATGGTTTCAAGTCGGTGGCAGCGATGCCCTGTTGATGAAAAACTTTCAAGTCTATGCAGTGAGCGTTCCCAATAGCGTTATCCAAGGGAATGCGGTCAACCCGGTGATTTCTACCGTCCAATATCAACAGGATAGAAACTTCCAACGCGCTAACAAGTGGGGGGCGTGGTTCCGTACTGATATCGAAATCAACCCAGCCGCTCCCTTTAATTGGAATGGTGCGATCCACTCGGAAGGAAGTTTATTTATTTCAGGTCAAAAGGATTTTGTGGGCCAGCTAATTAGCGCCCCCGCATCCTGTTTTTTCCATCCCAAATCTAACTCCGATGTAACCCTTTGGGGACATCTCGTCAATTCCTTGCTGTCGAAAGATGCCATCTTGTCTGGGAAAGTTAACTTTGATACTTATCCAGACGGCACTCGGGAACTGGTTAAAAATGATACAGACTCAACCACTGCTTCAGGTTTTAATCTTTCCCTGAAACCTGAACCGATATTATTGTCTAACAAATCAGAAGCGTGGGCCGGAGATTTAAAAGATAGTAAGGATCAGCAATGGGATACTCGCAATGTCGCCAGTCGGGTTGCAGTATTACAAGATTCTCAAGCACCACCGTATATCGATGATACTTATCGCGCAGATAATCGCTACGGACCAAAACCTGGATATGGTAAGGCCGAACCCGATGCTAATGGGAATTTGACTGTAACACCTATCTGCGATATGGGACAGAAGATAGGTGGGGGATGCTCGATTGGCACCGCTTGGAATTTGACAGGTGACGATGATGTAATTCGCGATGAACCTCGGGATCCAATTTTAGAACCGGATAGCTACGGCTTAGATGGATACTGGGAGCGCCGCGCCCGAGGTCAAGGGTTGCGAGTCATGGTGGGTCAGCGGTTGCAGTTAGGAAATGCGTTTGGGTGGAACAAAGATAGGAATAACGATGGTGACTATGACGATCTCTACGAGAGGGATCCGCTAAATCCACAGGATACAGCCGCTGCCACGAGAAGCCATGAACTGCGCCAGCGCCGCACCCAGAGAGATAACCTAGCCGCAGTCCAATCTACTCTGATTTATCACAAGGATGATAAGGGGAGCAAAGGCTATGAACCAGCAGCAGTGGTTGCTACCACCGTTCATCCGGGAACCGAGCAGACCCTCAAAAATAGTGCCACGTTTGAAACAATTAAGTTTGTTAAAAAAACTGACACTTGGTTTAACGATCTGGGCGAGACGGACACGACGGGAATTATCGGGGTAGATTTTTTCAATGGATACGGAACCAATGGATGGGAATTTGCAGCCCCTGATGTCACTAAACTGGAAGTACAAACAGCGCTGACAAATCTAGCGAATTTTGCAGGGGATCTGGATGGTGCATATCCCCCTAAACAAGAGGCAGGAAAAGTGCATCCTGCTCCTTATTTGACGATGTGGGGAAACTTTTCCAGCTTGCGCCGTGCTTTGGCTGATGCTTCTCCCTCTCTGGCAGATCAAACGACCAACCAAACTGCCGCTGCCACGTTGGGAATGTTGGCATACAACATCAATTATTTGCAAAGTTACGATTACACAGATGCCGATAATCAATCTAAGGCTTTGGATGGAACCGCGAGTAATGGGCTAAATGCCTTAGCGGATGCGCTTTATGAATTACAAGATGGAACTTACAATCTGGCAACCAAAAATTATGAGGTGATGGAACTCAACTCTACGGGGAAACTTGTATATAGGGGGTTAGTTACTAATGCAGGCAACCCACCAGTTGCAGGAGACTATGCCTTACCGCCAGAGGCATATATTACGGCTCTAGAAAAAAGCGAGATTCTTATACTCCTACAACCAATGCAGAGTATCAGAAAATGGATCGTCTCGTTAAACTTGCTCGTTTAGTCATGACTAAAGAGCAGGTAGGACGAGATCGGACTTATGGGTTTCGGGTTAGTGCGCTGAAAGATCCTGCTAATAACGCTATTACTTTTAAACCCGATATTGGTGTGGCATTAGATCCACAAGACATTTGGAAAGCAAGTGCCCCTGAAGTTAACATTGCTTGTAACGTGACACAACAGACACCGGGCAACAGCTTTTTTGGGCTTGGCGATGCGTTTACAGATATAGTCGCCGATACAGACAAGACCAGGCGCTTGTTGGGCTTATCTCGTCTCTGTTCCAGTCAACCGAAATTCCCATCCCTGTACTATATTTTCCCAACAGTGAACCATGATCATGATGGAGATGGGATTCATGCACAACCGCCGACTGAACCCTATATTCAGAATGTTACGAATGGATTTGAGTATAAAGCCTTAACGGATGATGCCATTTCCAAAATCGCAATCCAGCCCCGAAAGTTAGCTGACTGGGTTTTGCCTTATCAAAGTGGAGTGACTCCCACGAATACAGTCGCTGCACCTAACGATAGCAAGCAAGAGCTAATTAAATTTGATGGGACTAATTATTATAAAGTTGCTATCAAAGATTCTGCACTCTTTGATGGTCGCGAAGAAATGAGCGTGCGGGTGTTGAACTTGGATATGGATATGCTCAGGAGTAAAGATGCTCCTGGAAAGAATGAAACATGGTTGCCGGATAGTGGAATTGTCTATGCGTTCCGGGAAGATGCGGTGCGAGAAGATGCGATCGCCCGACCTTCAGGGGCAAACATGAATGCCTTTACCCCCTCGGATCCAGCGTTAAAACCCTATAACATGAGTATCAAATCCATCGATTACTATGCCGATCCAGACCGGCGTCCTCATGGATTCCGCTTAAAAAATGGTCAGGATCTGCGGCGTAAACCGGGAGGGGGTGACGCGGATACCTCCATTCTGCGGGGGATGACTTTGGTTTCGGATAACCCCATTTACATTCAAGGGGATTTTAACCTGCACACTGCTGGGCTGGAAATTATTGATGGAAATGTCAATGCCAACTTTGCCGAACCGACCAAGGATTATTGGCGACCCACAGAAATTCTCGGAGATGCGATTACCATAATTTCCGATAACTTCTGTGATGGCAGCATTGAAGATGGGTTGCCCAATACGCCTAGCCCTGCTATCAGCATTTCCGAAGCAAACAAGAAGTATGGATGCCAAGTCAGTAATACCCAAACCTCTTATATCAACCAGAATCGTCCGAAGAATGCCTTGCCAGCTGGACAAGCCTGGGCTAGAGAAAATCCGGATGCTCCCACCTCTCCGATTCTCATTTCTCGGAATGCGGAAGCGATGATGGTTGACACAACCACAAAAGCCGTCACACCCTACAACAGAGACAACAGAACCTATTACAGTTTTGCAGATCGCAGCTCGCAAGCTTTTGCCGTAGATAACATCTCCCAAGCCAAAAATACCACGGTCAATATCGTGATGATTAATGGTGTGGTCCCACCCCAGGAAAACCAAGGGAATGGTGGTTTGATTAACTTCCCGAGAATGCTAGAAAACTGGAGTGGCAGCCCGGACAAAAAATTGTCTATCAGAGGTTCGTTTATGCAGCTTAACTTCAGTAACTATGCAACCGCACCGTTTGATCGCGATTCGTGGGAGCCTGGAGAAACTGACAGGAGTGGAAACCGATTTTTCCATTACATCCGTCCGGATCGGGACTGGGGTTATGATGTGGGATTGCAATATCTCCCAGCAGGGCCAGTGTTACGCCGGATGGTAATTCCTGGAACCGAGCGCAGTGAATTCTATCGCGAACCCCGGGCTGATGACCCCTATATCTGCAAGTTGCGTGAGGCGATTAAATTTAAGTGCACCAACTAGCGGTAAACCCCGAATAAAAGCCACTGGACTGAAGGAGAAAACCGGGTGGGTCCAATACCAGGAAAGCATTTAACCGCTTTTTAATCCACAACCCGGTTTTCCCCCCAGGTAACCCATCAGTCTTGTTGTCGAACCCAGAAGCAAAGGAGGCCAAAATGCGAATCCCAAAAACAAACTCTACCGAACAAGGGCTAACCCTAATCGAATCTCTAGCGGCGATCGTCATTTTTGGGACGGCAGTGGTTGCCATCACTCCACCCATCATGTTGTCAATGGCTTCTCGGGTTCGTTCTTACCGAGCAGAACAAGCGATGCAATTGGCTCAGGGGGAAATCGACCGAGTACGCCTCATCCTAGAGCGAGGAGAGACTGCTTACAACAATGTCAACGCATTTGAGGCCCAATTACCCCCTAAAGCTGGAGATGGTGAACCCAAGGATGTGGCCGCACCCACAGGTACAGGTCAAAATTGTAAGACTATACTCCCCAAAGATGCCCCCTTGTGTCAGGTGGATGTTAATGGTGATGGAGAATGGGATTACGGCGTGCAAACCTTTCGCACAAAGACTAAAACTCTAGGGACTTCCAATGTGACGGGGGGTTTCTATATGGGGGTTCGGGTTTATACCAGAGGTTCGTTGGTGGCAGGCGGGGTAGGAAAAGACCCGGCAAGGCTAGGATTTTCCGCAGATAATGGTTCAGGAAAGGCCCCCCTGGTGGTCATTTATACTCCCATTGTTAGAAGCGATTTAGATACTTCTGGAAGAGTTTATTGCCAGCTTGTGGGTGGCTGTAAATAGCTGGATCAACTTCTTGCTAAAAAGGAGAAATTGCTTGTTAGTATCGGTTTATTTGATAAGTGGCTACAACAGTTAGAGTCACCCCTAAAAATTGGGTTGGCCGGTATGATTTCAAATTTAATCCAGTTTTCTATGAGAGCAATGATTAAAAAAAATATCCAGTTTATTCTCAAGACCTACCTAACCACGGTCCGCCAACAGAAAACAGCAGGATTTACCTTGCTAGAACTGTTAATGGCAATCACAGTAGGGGGGATCGTTCTCTATGCCATGCTAAGCTTAGTGGTCAGCCTGTTGGGTACGGAAAAGCGCGAAACAGCTTTAAGTCAAACCCAGCAACAGATGGCACAGGCAATGGATTATATTGGAACAGAAATTCAACAAGCCCGATACATTTATGAAGGGGAATGTTTGAGGAATGTTGCTCGTACTGCTACAGCGGATAAGCCCTATTGTGCGGGTTTAGCGAGATTTATCAAGTTTCCTGCGGACGATGTAACCCCAGTCTTGGCCTTTTGGAAACTGGAAGCCGTTCCCTATCGGACCAATCCCCAAGGAAGTGAAGCCTTACCAGGCACCTGTGCTGATGTTGCAGAAGACAAACGGGAAGAATGCTATGCCCTCAAGACCACTGGACACACCTATACCTTGGTGGTTTACGGAGTTAGAGAAGATAATCCAGGCGGAATCTGGGATGAACCCCGACGCCTTACTCGCTATGAACTTCGTAAATACAAGGTGGACGAATTAGCGGAGCTAGAACAAACGGAAGGTTATATAGATCCCCAGCAGATCGGTTTTTCAAACTGGCCTTGTACCATTCCAGCTAATGGCGGCAATCCTATTTGTCCTGCCTTAAACTCGATCGCTTATTCTGATGCGGCTCTGGTTAACTTAGTCGATGCGAATATACAACTGCCTGAGCAGCAAAATTGTCCCGATGGCTATAGTGCAAGTCCTCATAAACCGGGAACCCCAATCACTGAACCGACACAGTGGAATTTCTACGCTTGCGTCAGCAAACCCGACACTTCATCGGGCAACTTTCAAGATGCGATCGTTTATTTGCGGGGGAATGCCGCTAAAAAAGCCGGTCAACCTCAGTCTCGGGCTGCTGCTTATCTACCCAGTATTGAAAGACGAGTCCAAGCTCGCAGTGTTTTTAATAGGACCCCCCCAGGTGTTACTCCGTAGATCCCCTTTCTTGAAAAACGGGGATCAATTTATAGAGTAAAAAGACGACTATATTAACCCCTCAAAAAAGGTCAAAACCCAAAAAAACTAAGGAAAAAAGATATGAAATGGTTACACCTGCTTAAGCCCAATCACCACCTAAAAAACTCTCATCTCGCCCCATCTACTGAGCAAGGATTTACCCTGCTGGAAGTGCTAATGGTTGTATTTATGGTTGGCATTTTAGCCGCCCTGGGTATTCCCAGTTGGTTATCAATGGTCAACAATACCCGCTTGAGTAAAGCACAAGATGCAGTAGCCTTAGCCATCAATGATGCTCAAAGGCAAGCCACGCAAAGAAAAAGTTCATGGCAGGTTACCATCCAGCAAGGCTCGCCCACATCACTGGTCTGGTGGGCTGTACATCCACAAGGGACGGCTCCCTCCCCCCAGCAGAAGCAGAATATCGAGCAAGATCGTCTAATCATCAGTCCGAGTAGTTGGACGGTTGCATTTGACGAGAAAGGTCAGACTGAGAACACGGGGAGAATTCAGCTTTCTCTTGAAAATGGAGGTGAGTCAAGGTGTGTAATCGTGACGACCCTTTTAGGCTCAGTACGAAAAGCAACAGGGGCTGCTTGCATTGAGTAGTAAGCTGGGCTGTTATTGCTGATTTTCAGTCCCTTTAGTCTACTGCCTCATCTGTTAATCGCAGCTTCCTCCGCATAATTGTAAAAAAATATTAAAAATCCTATGAATTTTTCTGGGGAGGATTTATTTTATTTTAAAATAATAATCAGGGTGCTGGATGATGCAATTAATTCATCAAATCAGAAGTCGGTTTCGCAACACCCCGACGACTGGATTCACTTTGCTCGAAACTTTAATTGTTGTTTTGATTATCGGTGTTTTAGCGGCTATAGGGATTCCCAGTTGGCTCAGTTTGTTGAATAATACGCGCCTCACTGCTGGTCAAAACGAAATCTATGGCGCTCTCTTAGAAGCTAAATCCAAAGCGACTCAACAAAAAATTACTTATGAAGCCAGTTTTCGGGAGTTGGGTGATGTGGCTCAGTGGGCGGTTCATCCAGCTTCAGTTACGCCCACAGACCAACACTGGCAAAATCTTAACTCGTTTGTCACCATTGATCCAAATAAAACCACCCTTTATCAATACTCTACAAATGGGGTGTGGCGAATGCAATTTAACTACAGAGGAAACTCCAATGGTCGCTTGGGACGGGTGACGGTTACCCTCCGCAATAGTAACAGCAATAAAGAACGTTGTGTGTTTGTTTCTACCCTGTTAGGGGCGATGCGGAAAACGGAAAACTGTGGGTGAGGAAGCGGGGAGGATGGGGGAGATGGTGATTTGCCTCCCATTCAGTTCACCTCCGGTCCCCTCCCCTTGGCAAGGGGAGGGTTAGGGTGGGGTCCATCCGTCCTGGATTAACAAGGGAGATTGGGGAGAGTTAGGAAAAGGGTATAGAGATGAGTAGTTTCCATGTCTCTGTACCCCTTTCCTAACCCATCAAGTTTGAGACATCCAAGCCTTCCGCGCTTCTTCAGTCTTCTCCTGATCTAACTTAAACACCAACACCGATAACGGAGGCAAGCATAAATCTAACGAGTAAGCATGACTGTGGAACCACCACTCATCGGCCCATTTGCCCCCTAGATTCCCCATGTTGCTGCCGCCATATTTGCCGGAGTCGCTGTTAAAAATTTCGCTGTAGAATCCATGAACCGGAACCCCAACGCGATAATGACTATGCGGTTGCGGCGTAAAGTTACAAACCACCACCACAAAATCTTCCTTATTTTTATCCCAGCGGATAAACGACACCACACTATGGCGATTGTCGGAACAATCAATCCATTCAAACCCTTCTTGTCCAAAATCTTGGGTATAAAGTTCTGGCGTTGAACAATAGAGGTGATTCAGGTCAGCCATGAAGGTTTTAAGCTGTTGGTGTGGCTCATATTGCAACAATTCCCACTCCAAATCGCCCCAGACATTCCACTCACTCCATTGGCCGAATTCCATGCTCATAAACAGGGTTTTCTTGCCCGGGTGAGCAAACATATAGGTAAACAAACAGCGGACATTGGCTAACTTCTGCCAACGGTCCCCGGGCATTTTACCGATGATATTGCTCTTACCATGCACCACTTCATCATGGGACAGGGCCAGCATGAAATTCTCGCTGTGGTGATACCACATACTAAAGGTGATGTTGTTCTGATGGAACTGGCGGAACCAGGGGTCCATGCTGAAGTAATCCAGCATATCGTGCATCCAGCCCATGTTCCATTTCAAGTTAAACCCTAACCCACCCACATAAGTCGGCCAGGAAACCATCGGCCAGGAGGTAGACTCTTCAGCAATGGAGAGGCACTCCCGGATAGTAGGAAAACAGCAGATGATTAGCTTGGCGCAGGAAGTCTGCCGCTTCTAGGTTTTCCCGTCCACCATATTGGTTGGTGACCCATTCCCCATCTTTCCGGCAGTAGTCTAAATACAACATGGAGGCGACGGCATCGACGCGGATGCCATCAATGTGGAATTTATCAAACCAGAATAAGACGTTGGCAACGAGGAAGTTGCGGACTTCGTTGCGATTGTAGTTAAAGACGAGAGTTCCCCATTCCTTGTGTTCGCCTTTGCGGGGGTCAGCGTGTTCGTAGAGGTGGGTGCCATCAAAGAAGGCCAATCCATGTCCATCTTTGGGGAAGTGACCGGGAACCCAGTCTACCAAGACGCCAATTCCCTCTTTGTGGCAGCAATCCACAAAGTACATGAAGTCTTCCGGGGTGCCAAAGCGGGAGGTGGGGGCATAGTAGCCGGTGACTTGATAACCCCAGGACCCATCAAAGGGATGTTCAGCGATGGGGAGTAACTCGATATGGGTGTAGCCGAGTTCTTTAACGTAAGGAATCAGTTTCTCGGCGAGTTCCCGGTAGGTGAGGAATCTGGCCCCGGGTTTGAGTTCGGAGACGATGACGACGGGTTCGGTGTCTCCGTTGGGGAGTTTGGCGGGTTCCGAGGCGGAGGCATGGAGCCAGGAGCCTAAATGACATTCGTAGACGGAGATGGGTTTGGTGAGGGGGTCGCTGTTGCGACGTTCTTCCATCCAGTCTTGGTCGGTCCAGGTGTAGGTGTCGAGGTCGGTGACGATGGAGGCGGTTTTGGGCCGGGGTTCTTGTTGGAAACCGTAGGGGTCAGATTTTTCGTAAATATGGCCTGCGGAGTTTTTGATTTCATATTTGTAATGTTCGCCTACTCCCAGGTCAGGGATGAAGAGTTCCCAGACGCCGTTGCCGCGTTTGGCCATTTGATGTTTGCGTCCATCCCAATGGTTGAAGTCGCCGAGGACGGAGATGTTGCGGGCGTTGGGAGCCCAGACGGCAAAGTAAACGCCTTTAACGCCGTTGACTTCTAGGGTGTGAGCACCGAGTTTTTCGTAGATGCGATGGTGGTTGCCTTCGGCGAAGAGGTGGATGTCGAGGTCGGTGAGTTTAGGGCGACCGGAAGGCGTAGGGGTCGTAGATGACTCGTTCGTGCTCGCCTTCTTTGATGCGGAATTGGTAGTTGGCGAGTTCAGCGGTTTCAATGATGCATTCAAAGAAGTGGGGGTTATGCACGGACTGCATGGGATATTCTTGGCGCTGTTCCGGGACGATGACGGAAACGCTGTCGGCATTGGGGAGATAAGCGCGCACGGCCCAATGGGAGATTTTGCCGTTGTCCTGGATGGGATGAGCGCCGAGGATTTCAAAGGGGTCTTGATGTTGATTTCCAACTATCTGATGGACTTGATCCGGGGCGATTGTGATGGTCATGTTTGGTTGCCTAATAAATGCAGTTCATGAATGGGTTTCGATATCTGTGCGGTTGATTAACCCGGGATTAGGGTTAAGGCACAGGGGTTATAGGGAATCCGGTTGTGATAGGTCTATAAAAACCGGCACCCTGTTCGCGCAGCGTTCCGCTAGGAAAGGGTGGGGCTATACGGACGAAGCCTGCCTAAGCGCTGGCGCGCTGGCTACGCCAAACGCAGGCTAAGAGAGAACAGCGATTTTTGAGAACCGGATTTGGTATTAGATATTGCGATCGCCTCGGGTGGGGGTGTTGATAATAGCTTCATTTTAGAGATTTTGGGGTCTCTGGGATGAAGGGTGCTGGTTGGTTCACACACCGGATCCCTAATGCCCTGGCGATCGCCTCCTTAGAGGGAGCAACTCTTTTACAGGACTGACGCTTGTTCAAGGGATTGAACCCGATGGGGTTGATGCTTTTGATGAAAAGCACCTACTCTCTACTTCAGGTGATGGGTCGGTCCTGTTCTATCAATACACCATAAATATTAAGGATTGTAAAGTGAACTACCCAGCGCTGAATCTCAGATTACAGCGTGGGCTTCCTACCCAGAGACAAGCGTAGTAGTAGATTTCTTTCGTCCTCTATTACTACGTCTTACTGTCTGGCGATAGGCTTTATCCCCGGTTCCGAGGTCAATATTCGTAGACCCTCATCTCTGAGGTTGATTGCTGCATTGACATCCCGATCATGTTTCGACCCACAATTGGTACAAGTCCAATGTCTTATGTCCAAGGGTAGACTCCCAACTTGGTTTTTGCAGACATGACAAGTTTTTGAACTCGGGAAAAACCTATCAACCTCTTGATAAACCTTGCCCTCTTGTTCAGCCTTGTACTTGAGCATAGTACAGAATTGTCCCCATCCAACCTGGCTGATTGCCTTGGCTAGACAGTGATTCTTGACCATGTTCTTGACTGCTAGATCTTCAACCACAATCACTTGGTTTTCGTTAACTATCGACAGCGATAGCTTATGATGAAAATCTTCTCGACATCGGGAGATCTTATTGTGAACTCTAGCTACTTTCTTTCTAGCCTTATTGCGGTTATTTGAGCCTTGGGGCTTACGAGAAAGTTGTTGTTGTTTGCACTTTAAGTTTCGTTCGTGTTTATTTAGCCATCTAGGGTTATCAAACTTTGAACCATCAGAGGTGATAGCAAAATGAGTTAACCCGAGGTCTATACCTACTGCTTTGCCTTCAGCATTAGATTCAGACTTTTCTTTACCATCCTCAAATAACACTGAAGCAAAGTATTGGTCACAACGGTTTTTGGAGACAGTAACAGTCTTTACTTTACCATCGGGTGGACGGTGAATAACTGCTTTTACTTCTCCAATAGATGGGAACTTCAAGGAACCATCCAACACCTTAACATTCTGAGGGTACTGGATAGATTGTTTTCCATGCTTCGACTTAAAGCTAGGATAACCCGCTCTCCTTTCAAAGAAATTGTTGAAGGCTACACCCAGATTGAGACAGACTTGCTGTAGGCATTGGGAGTAGGTTAGCTTCAACCATTCATACTCTTTTTTGAGTGAAGGTATTTGCTTTTTAACCTCATACCCAGACAATCCTTTACCTGTCTCCTTATAGGTTTTATTCATCAAGTCAAGACAGTAGTTCCACAGAAAACGGCAATTGCCAAAGGACTGCTCTAGCAACTGCTTCTGTTCTCTATTGGGATATAGTCTTACCTTTACGACCTTTAACATTAGAGTAAATTAAATATCCGAGACGTAATTATAACATAAGTAAAGAAAAACGATTCATCCCACGCCAAATCTGAGATTATGGACGTGGGGCTTCTCGTTCAATCAAGCTAAAATGGCACGTTCAAAACGGAAAAATCACCCGGAGTAATTCTCTCACGGGTAAGCGATTAATCATGATCTGCCCGGGAGGGATTGGCCCGATCGCCGTGGTTGGACTGCCATCGTAGGGGGCGATCGTCCCCCGAAATGTGGGGTCTTCGAGCAAGGCAGCATATTCAGCCGGGGTCAGGGGTGTTCCATCCACGGGCGATCGGCCTTGGGTAATAATTTCAGTTCGCAAGATTTCCTCGGGAACATCCGAGGCGGGAGGTAAAGCGGCAGCGCGTGGGGTGATCCCCAACAGCATTCCCCCGACTAAAATCAACAAAATTAAACCGGGGTGACCCGAGAATTTAGGACCGATGGGTTTGTGGCGATCGCTCATACAAATAAATAGATGATCTTCTTAACTTTTACTATCATATTTTCAGCCCTTTTCTATCAGTCTTAAGTCATAAATAAGTCAATCGAATTCCACCCAAATCACAGGTTGAACT
This sequence comes from uncultured cyanobacterium, assembly GCA_963821735.1. GTDB lineage: Bacteria > Cyanobacteriota > Cyanobacteriia > Cyanobacteriales > Laspinemataceae > Laspinema. The sequence continues at coordinate 412,935 of CAWGFK010000012.1, read as the reverse complement.
CAAGCACCACAGAGGGGGTAGACCGATTTGATTGCTCCCCCGATTCGGAAGACCCTGCACCACCCGTTCCAGGAGAGTGCAGAATTTTCAATTCTCCTAGATCCTCAAAAAATAACCCTCGACAAATGTCAAGGGTTTTTGACTCAGATGAGTTGAGCAAAGGCGTGAGTTTCAGGCCCTTACTGCAAGTTCATCTTTTGTAGTTGTTGTTATTCCAATTTCTACACCCGTCGCTGCTCAGTTTTAAGGAGCAGTCGGAGCAGTTTCTGGAGTGGTCGGAGTTGCTTCGGGAGTCGTTGCCGGGGTCTCCATAGCTTCCGGAGCGGTTGCCGGGGTCTCCATAGCTTCTGGAGCGGTTGCCGGGGTCTCGACAGCTTCGGGGGCTGCCTGCTCTACAGGAACTTCCTCTGTGGGGGTAGTTGTAGCAGGGGTTTCCGGTTCATTGGTATTGCAGGCTACAACAGAGGTAGACAAAGCGAGTAAAACAGCTAAACTAGCGATTTTGTTTTTCATTGTGGATATTTAGGGGTGAATGAATCAGGCATGACCAAGGACCCAGACTGCCTCAGTCGTTTCTACAAAATGAACAACTGCTAATGAACCCAATCTAGAGCAGGGTTTCAGGATGATTTTCCTGGAAAGGTCCAGAGGAAACCTCCATCAAAATCTGCTAGTAGTATAGAATAGGGCATTTTTACGAAAAAAGTTACAAATTTTCATCTATCTTTAAAAATTTTTATAGCGGGGAGAGACCCGCAAAGATCCCGAGGTGGATTGACCCTAAAATCTTGCACCCTAGGGAGCAAGTTCCGGGAATCAGCCTGAGTTTGCACCGGGGTGCTAGTTGTTACAATCCACCGCGAAAGTGGCTACGGATGGGTCCTCCCCGTTGACCGATGGACTGGGGGAGAGGTGTTCTTTATCTCAATTGAGGCGATTCAACAACTCCCCTGGGAGAGGGAAATCGGGGGAACCGGAACGATCGCCCTCCTGAAATCAGAGTTCCCTAACTGCAAAAGACTTACAGACAAGCCGGTGCTAGGATGGGGGAGTCTCAGTGAAATCCACAAGACTAGGAACATCGGAATCCTCAACTCAATTGATCCGAGGGGTGCAATCCGCACTGCCCATGAGAAGGGAACCGATATAAATAGCGCTATTAACACCAACCGCCTAATATTGCTTAAAGTTATGACAGTTGCATTCAGACCCTCAAATGCTCCGAGAAAAATCAGGTCCCGTCCAACTTCGGCAGGAACATCCAATCCTAAAATAACCTCGATCGCCACTAGGCAGAGAAAAGCCCAAGAAAGCCTGGGGATCGCCCCAAGAACCGCAGCGCAAGTCACCCCATTGCGATCGGCACAATCCAGTCCCCGAGTTCGCTCAGGATTAACCCCTAACCCCAAGACAACCGAATCCAGAAAAAACAAAGCAACGAGAAGTCAAACCCCCTCAAATCCTTGGGCGATTCCCTTTTGGTTGCGATCGCTCGTGAAAGCTCAAACCGTTTCATCCTTCGCCACCTTCCTCCTCGTCGGTGCCGCCTTATTCATCTATGGCAGTACCGTCTACTACCAGCAACAGTGGGGTACATCCTTCCGAGAGTTGGAAAGTTTGCGCCGCCAAGAGCGCAAACTGATCTCAACCAACGAAAGCTTAAAAACCCAATTCTCCAAACAAGCAGCAGAACCGGGCAGCGGTTTAGTACCCCCCAACTTAAATCAAATGATATTTCTAAAACCCACCCCAGTAGACCCCCCAGAATCAGCAGAAATCAGGGGGAAAGAAACCCCAACTCCCGATAACCGACCCGTGGGATATTAACCTTCAAAAGTTCGGGATTAAACCCGACTTTTTTCTGACCTAAACCGGGGAATATCGCCTGAATCAATCCCGAATCAAAAGCCTTCAAATTCTCCAACCTGATTACATTTTACGAGCGGAATATGGCATCAAGGATTCCACACCCTGGGCGAAGTTTGCAGCGGAACTCTCATCGCAAAACCCAATCTCAACGCCCGAAAAAAATCAACCGGGGGACGGCTCGGAATAAGCGGGGACAAGAGAGCGGTAAAAACTTGCTCTTACTCTTACCCCTGGCCTTTTTATTATTAATTTTAGAGAATTTGAACAGCTCGCCGCGCATGAGGCGGGGAGTCCGCGCTTTGACGCGATTGGGAAATCCTCGGATTAGATTTGCGGTAGTCTGGGGGGTTTTAATGGCGGGAATGCTGGGCTTGAGTGGGAATTTGTATCGATTGCAAATTGTGAATGGGCAGGACTTACAAGAACAAGCCAGACAGCAGCAAGATGTGAAATTGCAGCCGTTTATTCCCCGACGGGCGATCGTCGATCGCAGTGGCAATGTTTTAGCCCTCGATCGCCCGGTTTATACCCTATACGCCCATCCCAAACTGTTTAAAATCTCCAAGGAAGAGATGGCGACAACCCTCGCCCCGATTTTGAATCAAACCAGTGCGGAACTCTTCGGAAAATTCAACGCGGCGGAAAGTGGAATTGCCTTGGCAGTCGGCATCTCGGAGGAAAATGCCGATCGCATCCGAGAAATCTTCCTCGATGGACTAGAACTAGAGCAAAATCGCGCCCGCTACTATCCCCAGCAAAACTTAGCCGCAGATGTGATCGGATATGTGGATACAGAAGGCAAAGGTCAAGCGGGAGTCGAAGCCAGCCACCAGCACTTACTCGCCCGGGAAGCCTCATTAGAATTAGACCGGCGCTTATGGGGTTCGCTGATCCCCGACCCAGTACCGGCGGAATTTATGCGCCTGGACGATTTGCATTTGCAAATTACCCTAGATTCGCGGTTGCAACAAGCTGCGCGGGTCGCCTTAGAGAAACACCGGAAACAGTGGAATGCCAAACGCGGCACGGCGATCGTCATGGATGCCAAAACTGGCGAAATCTTAGCCTTAGTCTGTGACCCCTCCTACGACCCCAACGAATATTTTAAAGCGGATGTGGGGTTATTTAAAAACTGGGCGCTGACGGATTTATATGAACCGGGATCGACCTTTAAACCGATTACCGTAGCGATCGCCTTAGAAGCCGGTGCCATTGAAGCGAACAGCGTCTTTTATGATGAAGGGCGGATTTACGTCGATGAATGGCCGATTTCCAACTCCGATGGGGCCGGTCGAGGCAATCTGACCGTGACGGAAATCATCCGCTATTCCAGTAATGTGGGGATGGTGCATATTATCGAACAGATGCGATCGCGGGTCTTTTACAGTTGGCTGCAACGCCTGGGGATCGGCGATATCATCGGCGCAGACTTACCCTTTGAAACCGCCAGTCAACTGCGATCGCGTGCCGAATTTATGGCCTCCCCCGTCAATGCCGCCACCGCCTCCTTCGGCCAAGGTCTTTCTCTGACCCCCCTCCAACTGGTCCAAATTCACGGCGCTTTAGCCAATGAAGGCTATCTCGTCACCCCCCATGTTGTCCGGGGACTCTTTGATAGTCAAGGACGCCAGTATTGGCAACCGGACCTCCGTCCCAAGCGCCAAGTCTTTTCCCCCTCCACCACCCAAGCAGTAGTGGCAATGATGGAGGATGCCATCGACGACGGCACCGGCACCGCCGCCCAAATTCCCGGATATCGGATTGCCGGAAAAACCGGGACCTCTCAAAAAGCATCCGATGATGGGACAGGTTATTCCGAGTACGCCCGGATCGCCAGTTTTGTGGCAATTTTACCCGCAGAGAACCCCCGCTACGTCGTCCTCGCTGCGGTAGATGAACCCGTGGGTGGCTATGGGGGAACCGTCGCTGCACCCATTGTCAAAGAAATCATGGAATCCTTGATTCAAATTGAGGGTATCCCTCCTTCTTCACAGGTTGAAACCCCCGAGGTTGAGGAGTCTGGGGAGTAATACCCAATCCGGGGGTTAAAGGTCTGTAAAAACCCGCAGGCTGAAGCCTGGGGCTACACGGACAAAGCCCGCCTGCGCGGGCTGAAGAGTAAAGTTGTCACACCCGACGGGTGTTATACGAAATTCGGTTGTAAAAAGTCGATTTCCTGGATTAGCCCGCGCAGGCGGGCTTCGTTCGTGTAGCCCCAGGCTTCAGCCTGCGGGGTTTTATAGACCTATCCCAACCGGATTCCGTATTACAACTTTGACGAGGGAGAAAGGAAGACTAAACGCCCGATCGCTCAGAAGCTCTAACTTCGCCCCTTGCATCTGTTCTAACAGTTGTTCGGCAGTGGTGGCGGGTTCTTGACAGGAGAGGCCCTCACAGACTAAGCCGATCGCCCCGGAGGGGAGGTCTGACTTTTGCTGAAAAATACAGGTGGGAAAATATTGGGACATTAACCCGGGAATGCGACTGCTAGCGATGCGGACTAGGGTGTGATGACGATACCAATCCAAGGCAGCAAACAGACTCGGACAGGCGGAAGGTGCGCTTTCCATAATGGCCCCAAAGGATTTGAGGGCATTAAAGGCGCGATCGAGATAGGTCAAGTCTTCGGTGAGCATGGATAACCGAATCAAGGAGGCGATCGCCACCCCATTGGCTGCTGGAGTCGCATTATCGGTATAACTGCGTTCCCGGACAATCAAATCACTACTGCTATCTTTGGCGGTATTAAAATATCCCCCCAATTCCACACTCCAGAGAAACTCATCAAACTCTTCCTGAACCTGAATCGCTTTCTCTAACCAATTGGAATTAGAAGCATGAACCTGTTCCATTTGTTCTAAATCCAATAAGGCTTTAATAAACAAAGCGTAATCTTCCGATTGGGCGAGCACTGCGGCTTGACCCTGATAATTGAGGCGATGAAAACGACCCTCAACCCATTGATGGTCCAGAATAAAATTAGCGGCAGTGGTGGCTAGGGTGGCATATTCCCGATTGTCAAACACTACCGCTGCTCTTGCCAACCCCGAAATCATCAAACTATTCCAAGCGACAATCATTTTCGGGTCAGTGACTGGGGGAATTCGACCGGGCCAATTGTGGGTTTTAGCTTCGTGATTGTTACAAGCCGGAGGAAAGGTTTGAACCGCTTCGGGTAAGGCTCCATAGCGGACTTGAAATAGCTTGGCTAATGCGGTTTCTATGGTGGGACTGAGGGCTTGGAGATTGGTCCGTTTTAAGACAATTTTTCCTTCAAAATTCCCCTCGGGGGTGAGGAAAAATTGTTGATTGAGGGCGGTGAATTCTTCTGGGGTTAAGAGACGTTCTAATTCCTGATAGGTCCAGACGTAAAATGCGCCTTCTTCCGGTTCTTTGTCCTGGGGAGTGGTGAAACTATCGGCATCTTGGGCGGCGTAAAAATAGCCTTCCGGGGCGGTCATTTCTCGTTTCAGCCATTGGATAGTTCCAGCCACGGCCCATTCAAATCCCGGTTCTTGGATGCCTTCACTCCAGAAATTAGCTAAAAATTCGACAATCTGACCGTTGTCGTAAAGCATTTTTTCAAAGTGGGGGACCGTCCAGGTGGGATCGACGGTGTAGCGATGAAATCCACCGGCAACGGCGTCATAGATGCCACCGGAGGCGAGGTCAAAACCCCGTTGGGCGATCGCACTCCTCTGGTCATATTCGGATTCTCGGTCAAAACGAGTTGATTGCAGGACCAATTGAGCATAAGGCATCATCGGAAAGCTGGGGCCATATTCCCGATTGGCAATCACCGTGACACTGGTTTCCAATCCTTTCCAGAGGAGTTCTTCTGGGAGGTCCTCAGTTCCTGGGAGAGTCGCCGCCTGTTGGAGATGACCCATGATTTCTTCTTTGAAGGCTGCGAGTTTGCCTTTTTCGAGGTCATAGTAGCGGCGAATGGCTTGCAGCAATTCTAGGAAACCGGGACGACCATAGCGGGGTTCGACGGGGAAGTAAGTCCCGCCATAAAAGGGTACAAGGTCATCGGGAGTGAGAAAAATATTTAAGGGCCAACCGCCTTGGCCGGTCATCATTTGCAAGGCTTGCATATAGATGCTGTCGATATCGGGTCGTTCCTCGCGATCGACTTTAATCGGCAGAAAGTTGGCGTTCATATAGGAGGCGATCGCCTCACTGGAGAACGCTTCTCCTTCCATGACGGTACACCAGTGACAACTGGAATAACCTATAGACAGAAAAATTGGTTTATTCTGTGCCTTGGCGGTTGCTAATGCTTCGTCACACCAGGGCCACCAATCAATCGGGTTCTCCGCGTGTTTGCGAAGATACAAACTTTGAGTCTGTGCCAGATGATTTGTCATAATGGGGTCCTTAGATTTATGGGTAAACTCTATTGGGGGAATCCTCAGAGGAGACAAGGGGAATATCGCTCAAAGGTTGAAGCGCCTTGGACTGGAAGCAATACCCCATCTAAGATATCAGATCCCCAGCAGTCTGTTGGGGGTTTAAACTTCTGCCTCCTCGCAGGCGACAACCGGCGGGGGTTTAAACGATTGGCGGCCTAACAACTTAAGTCGGTTAAAAACCGACTCAAAGCATTATCCCATAAGACTTTCAGGCGGTTTCAACCGACTTAAGTTGTTAGACACTTGATTGATCCCCCGTCAGATGTTGCCACTCAATTTGACCCCATCGATTCCCAAACCAACGGTGCAACTGTGTTGTTTCTCTTGTTGGATCTGTGCTGTAGTTACATAATCAAAATCAAACCCAGATAGAGAAAAATTTTTTCTAGTCAGACTGTGTAACTACACCACAAATTCAGCGTAAATTAGTTAAAAATCAGGATTGATCCAATGCTTAAAAGTCTTTAATTTTTGGACCTGATTTATCGACTGTTTCCAAATATAATCAAGACAAAATCTGAACATTTATGCCTCCTAAAAAAGAATTATTAAAATCAACGACCCCTGCTAACTCTCAGCGAATTGCGCTTTATTGGGATTGTCAAAATGTTAAAATCAGTCCAGAACGAGCCGATTTTTTGGTGGACTTTTCAGCAAACCAGGGAGATTTGGCGCTGTGCCATGCTTATTCTAATTGGAAACATGAAAGCCAGTCTCATGCCAAATATTTGACTGATATTGGGTTTAAACAGGTTGATGTTTCTTCCGGTGAAAGAAATAGTGTAGACCACAAGTTAATTGTCGATTGTGTCAATTATGCGGTGGAACCGGACTCGGCTGAAATTTTTATTATTGTATCAGGAGATGGAGATTTTACGAGTTTAGGTCATATTTTAAAAAACCGACAAAAAAAGGTGATTGTCTTTGTCCAACGGGGGGGATTCAGCCCAGAGCTTTTGGATGTGGCGGATGAATCTCATATTATTGAAAGTTTGGATGAGGTCCCCAGGTTACCCGCTTTTCGCGACCCTGCTTTGCTGAATTTGGCTTTAATTCATCGCTCTTATGCCAATGAAAATCCTGAAGTGGGTCAGAATAATGAAACGCTGGAGTTTTTAGGCGATTCGGTTCTCAATTTTCTGAGTAGCCATTTTCTTTACCGGCTGTATCCGAATTTGAATGAATCCCAATTGACTCGATTGCGATCGGCCCTGGTGGATGAAACCCAACTCGCTGATTTTGCCAATTATTTGGAGTTGGGTAAAAAAATGAAGTTGGGGAAAGGAGCAATTAAAGATAAAGCTCGCAAAAATGATTCATTGCTGAGTGATACCTTTGAAGCGATTATTGGGGCATATTTCTTAGATTCCGGGATTGATGCGGTCCGCAATTTTGTGGAACCTTTATTTGAATCGGCGGCGGAAGGTTTGCTCGATCGCAAGTTGACGGCTGAATCTGGTATTCTCTTAGATGCTAAAAATCGCTTTCAAGAATGGGTCCAAGGAAATCTCGGTCCCACTCAACCCAAATATGAAACCATCGCCCAATCTGGACCGGATCATGCACCGGATTTTACGGTGGAGGTGAAGGTGGGAAATGAAGTGTATGGAGTGGGTAAAGGACGCAGTAAAAAAGAAGCAGAAAAACGGGCGGCTGAATCAGCTTTAAAAAAGGTTGGGGCATTATAGTATATCATTTCCCCTTGATCGCCCAGAATGACCTAACCCCCCAACCCCCTTCCCTGCAAGGGAAGGGGGAGAAGAGGAAGAAAGAATTTTTTAGGTTAATCCACCGGACTTGATATTACCCACTATGAGGATGAAGAAACTCGGTTTCTGGAATCCTTTTGCGGCATGATGCCTTAGTTCGATCGCCGTCGCAGAACGTCCAACAACTTATGAAAATAATCCGGCAAGGGGGCGATCGCCTGAAGGGTTTCCCCGGTTTCGGGATGTTCTAGGGTCAAACTCCAGGCGTGTAGCGCTTGTCCCGGCAAATTCACCCCCAGCGATCGCCCACTGGAATACACGGGATCACCGACGATGGGATGTCCGATGTATGCACTATGGAGGCGGATTTGATGAGTCCGTCCGGTTTCGAGTTGAAAATGAATTAACGTATAATTCCCCAAGCGTTCTTTAATCTGCCAATGGGTTACCGCCAGTCTGCCGCCTTTTTCGACGGGGACGATCGCCATTTTCTTGCGATCGTGGGGATGTCTGGCGATCGGTGCATCGATGGTTCCGCTTTCGGTTTTCGGGACTCCATAAATAATCCCGAGATAGTCGCGACGGGCGGTTTTGGCTTGAATTTGACCTTGTAGATGTTGATGCGCGCGATCGGTTTTAGCGACGACGATCGCCCCACTGGTATCTTTATCCAAGCGATGAACAATCCCCGGACGCTGTACGCCGCCAATCCCGGACAAGTTCTCACAGTGCGCTAACAAGGCATTGACCAAGGTATCATCGGAATGTCCCGGTGCGGGATGAACCACTAAACCGGCGGGTTTATTGATGATAATCAGGCAGTCATCTTCATAGAGAATATCCAAGGGAATCTCGGTTGCGCCAATCTCCAAGGGTTCTGCGGGGGAATCTCGATGCAGAGGCGATCGCCGGTTTCCACCATAATCTTTTTCGAGGTGCAAACCTGCCCATTGACTTTTACGCAATTTTGTGATATCAATTGCTGTATTCGTGAGCGGGACAGGTCCTGTAAGTGGGATGCCAAATAGCGATCGAGGCGATCGGTCACCTCATTGACTTCTAAATTAATTTCTCTAATTGCCATCATTCCAGGTTAAGTCCCTATTCTTGAGGGAATTTCTCCCGGTTTGGAAAACCCCTGATCTAAAATTCGACTAAAATAAGAGAAGTCAGGCAGACAGCACTGCTGCCTACCTGACTTAATCTGAGGGCGAACGACCGGGATTGAACCGGCGAATGGTGGAATCACAATCCATCCCTTTTCCTACTCTAGTTCTGGTTTCTAGCCTACTCTAACAGATTTTGTACTAACTTTGATCTACATTTGCCTGGTGGTCCCTCTGTAAAGCGTGTTTTCCCTGTTCAGTCTCGTTAAGGGGGATAAACGAGAGGGACCACCCTCTGTCCTGTTAACTGTCGCTACGCTTTTTTGCTCTTTTGAGAAGGCGTTGTCTCTGCCGTATTGTAACTAAGTAACGACGAGTAACTTTCAGGAGAGAAAAGCCAGTCAGAGAGAGGGTTTCAGGGTTCTTTGATTTTGGCCGAAATTAGTCGTTGTATTTAGCGAACCCATTGGGTTCGCCAATCTGTTTTTCGCCAAAAAGAGAGGCGTTGCCTTGTACGAACCCTTAAGCCTTCGTACATTTGTTTCTCGCTAAAATACCTCGCTTTCTGAGGGCTGTCTCCGTCGTGTGGGTCCTTAGTTCCCACGACTCCTTTTTGAGGGAGAGCGCGACTCAGAGATGGGTTATGCGATTCCCTGGGAAAGCGCGGCGATCGCCTTGATATCTATCAAGACTCAATCCCTAGCGCTAGAGGTGACCTTCTCCAGGCTTTTGACTCTATGGGTAGCGTTTTAAGGCATAACCCCTTGACAGGTCATCCCCCTGCCGTTCCTACCTAATAGGGGGAGTGTTAACACAGGTAAGTTTGAGGGGTTCTCAGGACTGCCTAGGGTGACTATAGAAACCCCTAGGAGGTTCGCAATTCACAAACACGCTAAACCCTCTCTGGGAACACTCAGGACTACTTAACGAGTAAGGTAGACCCCTAGGGGTTTTAGATTCGTACTTAACCCTGGGTAACCCCTGGAAATGTCCCGCGCCTTGTTGCTACGCACCGGGGATCGCTTTGGTTTCATCCATGTACGCCATCATCATTTCATGGATGGCGGTTCGAGCGGCGACCTCCTCCCAGAGGCCAAATTCTCTATCAGGTCCCTGGTTGCCGAATCGCAACTCATACTCATTCTGTTTTGTCAGGGTTCGTAAGTCATTTAGATAAACCTCCCAGGTCTTAACCATCCACTCGGTTTCTTCATTCGCCATTCGCCAAGTTTCGTTATGCCACCAAGGGTCTTGCATTAATTTCCAGTCTTCATATTGGAAATATCGCTCAAAATCCCAGATGGTTTTACCGTCAGTCGGGTCAATCCCGCGCAATAAATCTTTATCCCATTTGAGAAATGGTTTCTCTACCTCTTTTTTCTCAATCGGTTTCCTTTCATCCCAGGGAATCATTCTCTCGGTTGATGATTCAGCAAGCTGAGTGATTACTGAATTGAGTTCTGTAATCTGAGAGAATACTTCCGTGTAATTTTGGGGTGAGTAAAGGTAGGTAGAAGTTATCCCGTTGCAAATACTTTTATTGATTTTTATTTCGCCTTTACCCGTGGAAACTTTGACCTCTTTTATTACTTCCCAAAAATCTGTTTTAGCCTTGTCGATTCCTTTGTATAAATCTGTATGACAGTCTGTATGACACCCGTCTTGATAGACTTGCAGCGATTCATGTACCAATTCATTCAAGGGGACATCTAAGGGGTTAGCACAATCAATTTTATATTCCCATGACCATTTTTTTATGAGATTTGAGATTATTTGATTTCTTCCCCACCACCGCTTAGGGGTCGGGAACCCGTCCTTATCCCCATCAAAAGTCGCGCCCCTTTCTGACGCTGCATTCTTACTGGCATATTTGCTGAAATATCTTGCGACTGAATGCTTAAGGGGTTTTACGTCTTGACCCTTTTTATAGACTTCCGGGCAATTAGTCCAGTCATCTCCAGATTCAGAATTAAGAAACATATTGACGCCATTCTCATCACCAATTTTGCGTAATGTCTCAATCCACCAATCGGTTATGAGTCCTCCAATCACCTGTAATTCATCCAGACTAAACTCAGCAGGGCTACCACCTAGGTAAGCATGAACATGAAGCGCGCCCCTACTCTGCTTTTCCCATACATAAAACCATCCCAGGGTGTTGGGTCTGTTCAATTTTCGCTTGCAGTATTTTGATACCCGGTCCCATATCCGGGACATAATTTCCCCGCTGGAGTCTGCTAACAACTGGTAGGCTTCCGGGGAGGTCCCTGGGAGGGTGCCGGTTACAACAACCCCGTTTTTTCCCCACTCAATCTCAGATACCACCCCTGCTGCATACAAGGTATCTCTGGCTTTACCTGTAAACCCCGCCCGTTTCCTTTCGGGAGTTGGCGCAAATTCACCCGGTCTGTCAAGGGGGGAGGAGGGAGGGAGGGACCAATATAAACATCCTCCTTCCACTCAGGGGGGGTAGGGATTTGTCGGAAATTCGATCGGCTCTCTTTCTGGCGATTCAATTAACTCATCCCTAAGCCAGGAAACTTCGGAGGCGACAAAATCACCGATTAACATCCCGTGGTCCCATCTTTCATCCAGCGGGGAGAGGGAGCCTATCTCCTTATGCAAGTCATCAAAGATTGCTTCCCGGTGCCACTTCCCACCGTGCCTCACAAGTCGGTATTTTTCGGTCAGGAGTACATCCCGGATAATGCCCTGCTTATCAGCACGGTCAAGCCACACTCATCCAACAATAGAATCAGGTCTGATATCCGGGCATTCTCATATTCATCTTTTTCAGCCTGCTTATCTCCCCCAAATTTCTGCTTTAGGGGAGAGTGCCTAACAACTCGCACTTTGCCTGGAGTTGCCAGCACCTTAAATCCGCTCAACCCCCTTGCACCTTCCAAGGGGGAAACTTTTTGCAGCATGATAGGGGCCTCTACTCAGGAGGTCCCCTAGCGCTTTATGCAGTTAGTCTCAATTCTCTATTCTGTAATTCCTGGATTTGACATTACAATTTGGTAATGCTATCCTTAGTAATTAGTAATTGAATCGGTCCAACAAAAATGATAAACTTGGTTTAGATTTGTTTGTTGGGTCGGTTGACTGGTGAGACTTAGAACGTGCTAGTAACACGCTCGATGATGGTTGCGCTAGGGGACCGCCTTTTTTTTATGTTGCTATTGTAACTCTTAAAGACTCAGTATGCAAATAACTCGGTAGACATCTACCGGGTTATTTGTTTGTGTGGTGATTATGCAGAAATGAATAAAACCGGCCAGATTGTCCGGTGATTGTGTTCGGGCATTCTGACCGGGCAAAACGCTCTAGGCCCCTCCCTGTCCACAGTTCACTGTGGGTTATTAACAGCAAACTGTGGGATTTTAGGCGGTTTACCGGATAGAAATCGGTAGTAAACTACCGTTTTCATCTAGTTTACTAGAAGTAAACTACCGTTTTTGGTATGGGAATGGGAACTAAAGTACGCAATCCACCGGACAGTTTGGCCGGTGATTGTGACCGGGTATTCTGACTTATTAGGCTACTGTTACAGCATTGCAGGTTGTTTATCCATCATCATCGGATAATCCTGGGTACTGACCACGGCGATCGCCCCTTCATCTTTCCCAGATCGGGCATAATTTTGGGCGAACTCTCCCAACCGGACCCATTTCAGACACTTGCGGGCTGATGTCCTCCCCTCTAATTTCATATCTTTAGCTGAGTCTGATTGCAGCAGGAATATCAACCGGATACCGACCTTCCGCGCTTCTCTCAACAATTTGAGATAGCATTCAAGCGCTTTCGGATTCTCTTCAATGAATGTATTGAATTCATCCAAAATCACCTCTATCCTGTCGAATTGGGTCTCCCCCACTTCATAGAGTTTATAGCGCCGATCCATCTCTGATTCCAGGGTTTTTAGGACGCTGCAATAATCTAAATTGCCATCTATTAAATCAGAGAGTTCCCAGGTTATGGCTGATTCCCACTCCCCGTACTTTCTTCCCTTGGCATGAATTGCCGTGCAATGGGAATAATTACCAGGCCGGTAGTGCGGGTCTACTGCGATTACTAACCCTCCTGATTTTTTGGTGATGAAATTGGCGACGGTTGTTTTCCCATCCCCAGTAGCACCGGCGATTCCGATATGAGGATAGCGGTCAGGTTCCCGTTCCAAAAGACTCCAATCGAAATAATTAATCGGTTCAGCTTGACCGGCGATCACCTCGGTTTCTACCGGAGATAGAGCTGATGGCTTCCCTTTCCACAATTGGGTAAGAGCCATTGCACTCTCAGCAGCTTGAATTCTGGCAATGGTTCCGATGATTGGTGCTGATTGTTTTTCGATTCTGTCCTGCTTTTTCGCTAGGTAGAATCCGGCTAGGGATGAATGAACTAGGGTTAACCGTGGGATGCCTGATAGGGTGCTAGATATTACTAGACATCCTGTAGACAACCCCAATAAACTCCACTTGGTTAATTTGGCAATCTTTACCCAATTAGAGAGATATCCGGCCAGGTCTCGCGCTTCGCTACTGATTGCCGCATCATCTGCGAATTTATCGGATAAACTTCGGACTACTTCCGCATCAAAGGAGCGATGAATCTGACCGGCTGTTTTTTCGGCTAGGGATTGAATTAATGGGATATATCTTGATTGCATTCTATCCCCCTATTATCCGGTAGAGTGCAAGGGTTAAGCCTGTTGCAAACTGGATAGCTCGATACCCGTAAATCAGTCTGGGTGCTGCTTTCGGAATTAGTCGCGCCACTGTCACACAAGCTGTCATACAAGTTAAAATTCCCATCAGGATAATGGCAATAGGTGGGAATGATTGCCAGATAGGGAAAGTAATTTCTAGCCAGCAAACTATTAGCGCGGGGAAGGTTAACCAGAGCAAACAGTCAGAGACAATCAGAAAGAGATTAATTCTCATCGTCTCCCCCTTCCAATAACATTGCGTCCATGATGTCATCGCCGCTAATTGCCAGCGAGAAATTATTGGCGAATTGCTCAAATATTCTCGGTTTTGTGGTCTTGAGTTTTTGCTCAAAACTTGTCATCACTGCACTATCAAGCGCCTCTACCATCGCCTCTGCAATTCCCGGTGCAAGCTGATTTATCTCTGTTGAATAGCGACCGGCTAACGCGCTACCCATCCCCCCTGCTGATTGCTTAGGTTTCCCGGTGATTTGTGCAATGGCATCCTCAAAAGTTTGTTTCTCATTTAGAAGTTGTCTGAGTTGTCTGAGTTGAGAAATTTGATTATCGGAATAGGATTCCAGGGAAGCGGAAAATCCTAACCCACTACACCACCTCTGCCATTGCCGGGTCTTTAAATTCAATTCATTCTGTAACTGTTCTTTTTTCATTGTGTCGCTTTCCTAATTTTGAGGGGAAGGAATGGCGTCATGACGTGCATTACACGTCAGCGTCATGTAATGCACGTCATGACGCTAGTGATTTTTGAGGGTTTGAATGGAACGGTCAATCAAAACCGATGAGAATCCCACGGGAAAGTAACAGACTATCCAATCCCCATAAAACCAGGATTCAAAATCCTCACGGGGAAAGTTTTCAGCCTGTTGCCATGCTTTCCATTCAATTTCTTCAATCTTTTCAGCAAGGGAATATTGGAATAAACTCATCACTTATTCCCCCCTAAGCATCCGATGGTCAACCCTTCCAATTTCGCCTTAAGCTCGGAGCGTTCCACTTGCAGGGATTGGATATCTGATTCTAGTTTTCTCTGGGTTGATTCGTGATTCAGATTGCCGAAAATCCACAGGCTGCCAATGAGAAGCCAGCCCGCTACGTTGATAGCTGTCGCGAATTCGTTCATAATGTTTGAGCCTCGGTATCGTGATTACCGGGGAAGTCGTTGGCAGGTTACCAGCCTGTCAGCGCGTCACGCGCCCTACTTCTTCCCTTCAGATTTAATCTAGCACCCTAGCGCGGCAACGGCAAGATTCCTAAAAATTAACCGATTCACTCTCGACCGGCTTGCCAGAGCTGAAACTTTGGCGGATTTTTTGTGGGGTGGGAGCGTGCGGCCTATCCTCTCGGTTGGTGAGTAGCTCAAAAGATTTCTGATGAACAGTCTCACCAATCCAGGCATGATAAGTCTGGGTATGCATGGTGACTGAGTGTCCCATCTGTTGAGCGGCTAAGGAATGGGACCAACCATATTCGAGGGTTCGTCTTGCCCACGAATGCCTTAAATCGTAGAGATTGAACGGAATTATTTTCTTGAATTTCTTGTCTAGGTTAGCAGTCTTTTGAGAGTTGTTTTTCCCGGCAATATCAAGAATAAATGTATTGCTCAAACCCCACGCCTCAACCCATTCCGGGTAACAGGGCCAAATTTTGCGAGCGCCTGTTTTTCCATCCAATACATTTAAAACAGGTAGGTCAGAGAAATCTAGGTAAAAGATTTCGTGGGGGCGCAATCCGTAGGTTGCCAGCATTCCGTAAACCCATCTGAGTTTTTCGTCAGATATCTGGTCCCGGTAAGTGGCGATCGCATCATCATCGGGAAGAGTCCTGGGGTTAACCTTGCTGGGTGAATAATCCCCTTGGCAATCCCCGGATTTCAATTTCTGCCTGAATCCCTGCAAACTTGGCAAGTGAACCAAGCGCCATGCAGACGCGGCGGCGGGTCTTGCTGCATGGTTCTGTACCCTTGATGGTCTCAAGGATTGCCCCTGCTGAGAGCAATTCCCCTTTTGAGCTTACGAAAGCTGCAAAGGTAATCTTTCTCCCAGGTCAGCTCCGTTTGGGGGGTTCTCTTCCGGCTTGAGAAATAGAACGCCTCAAAATCCTCGATCCATTGCGCGATCGTCTTATGGGTCTCGGAATCCGAGTTATACGGAATCCGGGATTCAAAGGTCACAAACAAATTAGGTAAAAGTAAGCCAATGATAGTTGGTTAAATTCCGAATTTCCTCTTGCATACTTTCTTGCAAAATTTGACAGCGTTCTATCAGGGCTTTTTCTAAATCATCTAGGCTGTCAAAACAAGTGTTAACTAATGGCTCATCTACTAACTTCCACAAGCGTTCAGCGGGTTGCAGTTCTGGAGAATAGGGAGGAAGAGGCTCAACAACCATACCTGTAGGTAAGCAAACTTTGTCACTCATATGCCATCCGGCTCTATCTTGAACTAACAAAATAATCTTGTCTTCAGATGCTCCAACTTCTGCGGCAAAAGCCTCAAATACTAAGTTCAACCATTCCACATTAACCCGAGGAATTAAATACCAACAAGTTTGGCCGGTTGAAGGCTTGACAAATCCATAAACATACAACCATTCATATCTATGATTAACGATGGCAATTGGTCTTTCACCCTTCAAAGACCAAACCTTAGATAAAATTGGTTTTAACCCCACTCTATGTTCATCAAAAAACCAAACTTCCACTTGAGCATTTGGATATTTTTCTTGTAGAGCCTTGACTTTAAGGGGGAGGTCCTCCTTGAATTCTTGTTGTCGAATTGGACATCCTTTTTTATGTTTTGGTCTGGGCTTTTGCCATGAGTACCCGAGCTTTTTTAAATACTCCCACCCCCTTTTGATTATGAATTTTTGTCCGTCCCGTTTCTTTTTCCATCCATCGAGCTACTTTAGGGCCAGTCCACAGCCCTTTGTCTTGGGGTTTTTGTGTTAATGTTTCTTTTAATCGATTTAGCTGTTCTGTATTCAATAAGCGGTTACCCCCTCCTTTACCCTGAGAATTTTTCGGACGCTGATTTGGAACCGCTTCTTCTCCTATTTCATTATATTTTCTGATAAAGCGTCGGGCATAATCATAATTTAAGCCCACTGCCCATGCGCTGTCTTTGCACGACCAACCCTGAGACACTTTCCACAGTAGATGCCAACGCCTAACTTCTACGGGATCCTTTGCTTTCCTGTATCTATCCTGGAGTTCTTCACTCGAAAGATGCGGAATTAGCTCTAGTTTTTTAGGCATAAATCTTTTCCTCTAATTTTTCAGTTATTATAGCAGATGTTTGAAACCCGGATTTGGTATTAGTGGGTGCTTTGGGGGGTTCGTCTGACTTGCGTCGGTATTTTTCCCAGGTGAAATTTCCAGAGTCAATTTCGACTCGAACCCGTCGCGCTGTTGACTCAGCAATTTTAATACCCTCGGAATTAGCCCAAATTCCGAGGGATATTATTTGCTGGCTCGGTTTACCCGCGCCCGTCTTTGATGGGAATATTGCTTTAAGGGCCAATCGGTTGCCCCTTCGACAGATTCTAACCCCCATTCGACTAGCACGGAGACGCCCGTTAGCCTGATTGATTTTTTCGTCTACTAATTCCATAGCCTATAAAACTGTCCTACTTTTGATCTACTTAAGTGCAGAAGTAGGACAGTTTGATAGACTGTAAAGGGCGAACGACCGGGATCGAACCGGCGAATGGTGGAATCACAATCCACTGCCTTAACCACTTGGCTACGCCCGCCACCACGTTTTTTACTATAACACACCCTTCTGGATTTGATCTACCCTTTTTGAAAAAAAAATCAAAAATTTTGAAAAATAGCAGGAAAGGGGTGCTGAAGTTAGGGGGGGAATGGGGAAGTCTAAACAAAGAAATGGGTACGTTGAGTTCTGATGAAGAAAATAAATGCGATCGCGGCGGTCACGGGTACAGTATTAGTCGGGCTGGGGGTAGCAATGGCAGCTACCAACCCGGGTCCTGAGTCTTATCACGACTATGCCAGTCAACGACTGATGGAGTATGCCCAAGAAAATGCCTGTGACAGATTACCCATTGCCAAGGGGTCCTGTGTGGCAGCGATTGGATCCGTCCAGAGTGACATTGAGGACATCATCCGGCGCAATACTCAGCGACAAAACTTTCTGTTGTGGAGCGTTTATAAAACGGACCTGTCTTTGCCCCTGCCCTTAATTCCCGCTTATCAGTTTGAAACCGTAGGGCTCTCCAGAGCTTCTACACCTACGAATATAAAAAACAGTAGCCACATCTGGGGGAAAGCCAACAAGACTATGTTATACCGGGAATGACACCCTGTGGAGTCTAAAACTTTACCCGATCGCGCCCTGGTCAAAGTCATGAGCTACTGCGTTATTCCCGGATGCGCCCAACCCCAAAATCCTGAGTCGGCCAAAACTTGCCAAAGCTGTGGCAGTAAATTAATCCTAAAAGCTCGCTACCGACCGATTCAGGCCCTAGGACATGGGGGATTTGGTCGGACCTTTTTGGCGGTGGATGAAGATATCCCCTCTAAACCCAAATGTGTCGTCAAACAACTGTTTTTTCAGAAAGGGGAAACCCAGCACATCAATAAGGTGAAGGACCTCTTCTATCACGAGGCAGTGCGCTTAGACGATCTCGGGCATCATCCCCAAATCCCCTCCCTCTTGGCCCATTTTGAGCAAAATCAACGGCTGTATCTGGTTCAAGAGTTTATCGAGGGACCGACTCTCTCCTCGGAACTGAAGCAAAAGGGGGCTTATCAGGAAGCCGAAATTCGAGCATTGCTGAATGATTTACTCCCGATTCTAAGTTTTATTCACGATCGCCAGATTGTCCACCGAGATATCAAACCGGCTAATATCATTCGCCGCATCGGGAGCGATCGCCCTTCTTTCACCGAGCAACAAGCGGGGCAAATTGTGCTAATTGATTTTGGCATTGCCAAGCTCTTAAGTGCGACGGCGATGATGCAAACTGGGACAATTATTGGGTCGCCAGAGTATATGGCCCCAGAACAAAGCCGAGGCAAGGTCGTTCCGGCCACGGATTTGTATAGTTTAGGGGTGACTTGCCTGCATTTACTCACAGGAATGTCTCCGGGAAATTTATACGATGCCAACCAGGACCGTTGGCGGTGGCGGGATTTTGTCCGGACCGATAAACTCGTCAGTGCAGATTTAGGGCGGGTATTGGATAAGTTGGTGGAAAATGGTCTTACAAAGCGCTATCAGTCGGCTGCGGAAGTGCTGCGAGACCTGAATCCAACTCCAGAAGCCTCACTTGCGGTATCGCCTTCCCCAGCGATCGCCCCATCTCCGACTCCTCCTTTGAGGCGATCGCCCGTTCCGTCCCAAGCTGCACCAGTTCCACCCCGGACAACCCGTTGGCGGGATGCTTTGGGTCAGTTGTGGTCTGGAGTAGTCCCGTCTTCCACTCCAGTGCATGAACCGGATATTCTCACTTCAAGCCTCGGCATTGATTATAGCCGATTGCGAGATTTACTGGCAGCTAAAAAGTGGAAACAAGCCGATGAAGAAACCCGGACCTTGTTATGTCGGGCTGCGGGTAAATATCCGAGAGGTTATTTATTTGAAGATGATATTGCGAAAATGCCCTGTGAAGATTTGCAGATGATTGATCTGTTGTGGGTGAACTATAGTGATGCAAGATTTGGGTTTAGTATCCAATCGCGAATTTATGAAGGGGTGGGGAAAGATTATGGGGCATTTTGCGATCGCATTGGGTGGAAAACCTACAATCCAACCCTCCCTTATGAAGGGATTCAATTTAATTTAAAAGCGCCGATTGGTCATTTACCGTCCCGCAGTTGGTCCGCCGGTTCCAAATGGTGGCGACACGCTGGGGCGATCGCGGCTAAATTGGAACAGTGCGATGCCACCGATGAGAGAGGATCGTCCCAGGAATAAGGGGTGGTTGAGTTAAGAGTTATTCCGGTGTCGGACAGGAGGCAGCGCCTGGGAACGAGGATAACTCAGGGATTCTAGCCAAATCCAACCGAAACAAGGCACAATTTGAGTGAGAACGTTGTTTAGTCAGTCTGTTACAGACTCTATAGATCTCATGGCTCAATCGAATCCTCGTCCCACCCTCGCTCAAATTTCGGTTCAAGAACTCGCCGATCGCCTTGCCAGCGCACCCTCGGATTTGCAACTGATTGATGTCCGCGAACCCCACGAGGTGGAAATTGCGGCACTCCCTGGGTTTAGCATCCTTCCCCTGAGCGAGTTTTCCCAATGGTCCGGGGAGATTTACACCCACTTGGATCCGGAGAAGGAAACCCTAGTTTTATGCCATCACGGTATCCGATCGGCTCAGATGTGCCAGTGGTTACAAACCCAGGGATTCACTCAGGTTAAAAATATTAGTGGCGGCATCGATGCCTATTCCCAACTGGTAGATCCCACGGTGCCCCGGTACTAATTTGCCCCCGGTTTCCTGGAAAGGGAGACTCCCTTCCCGCTTTCCAGGGCGTTAATCGGCTCAACAGAGGAACCCTGTCATGATAATTTGAGGATATTTACACCGAGTTCCGATCGCATACTTTGGATAAAACAATTGTGAAATTCCCCTCCGCTTATTTACTGGTTTCCCACGGCAGTCGCGATCCTCGTCCAGAAGTCGCGATGCAAGGGTTAGCCGGTTTATTGCGCGATCGCTTGCAGGAACAGCAGGGTCAGTCCCGTTTACCAATGGTGGGAACGGCACAATTAGAATTACATCCCTTGCCATTACACCAACAAATCACTGATTTTGCCAGTCGCGCCCGTGCCGTGGGTTGCGATCGGCTCCAAATCTTACCCCTCTTTCTCCTAGAAGGGGTTCATGTCATGGAAGATATTCCCGCAGAAATTGCCCAAGCTCACCAAATCCTCGGCACAACGATTCAGTTAGATTTACGCCCCCATTTAGGCAGTCAAATCAGCGGATTGAGCCACTTATTACAATCGGCAATTCAACCCGTTTCGGACAGTAATTCTGGCGATCGACAGTGGATTGTCTTATCTCACGGGTCCCGGCGCGTAGGGAGTAATCAAGTAGTCGAGGAGATGGCAAATCGACTCCAGGCAATCCCCGCTTATTGGTCCATTTCTCCTAACTTAGAAGACAGGATGGACCAGTTAATTCAAGCGGGACATCGGCATCTGGGTATCCTCCCCTACTTTTTATTTCCGGGAGGAATCACCGATGCGATCGGCCAAATCGCCCGAGAACAGTCTCAACGCCAACCGGAACTCCAAATCCAGTTAGCTGAACCCATCGGCACCACGCCAGAATTAGCCGAATTAATCTTAGCCCTAACGGCTTAAACTAAGAAACAAATTTTCTTTGTTACTCAATCCAGAGGTCACGATTCATGCCATCAACCGCAACTGAATCCATCCAAGCACTTGTAGCACCGGCAGTCATGATTTCATCGAGTTCTCTCTTTTTTTTGGGATTAAATGCTCGACACTCCTCCCTCTTGAGTCGAATTCGACTGCTAACCGATGAACGCCGAAAACTGACCCGAGAAATCAACCATAATCAAGAAGTAGAACAGGAAGAGCAATTGCGGCTCATGAGTGTCAGAAGTCAACTTAGATTCTTGCTTCGCCGCGCTAAATATGTTAGAAACTCAGTGTTTTGCAATATTATTGCTGCCACCTTATTTATTCTCAGTTCCTTGGCGATCGGTTTAGATTATTTGTTAGAAAATCCGGTATCCCAGGATTTCCCCCTCTCCCTCTTTGTCCTAGGAATGTTAATGTTTTTAGGAGGAGTTACCTTTACCGGAGTCGATGAACTCATTTCCTATTCCGTCATCCTCATGGAAATGAAAGATGAACAAGAACCCAAATAGTTGTTGGTCAAGTGTCATTTGTGGTTTGTTTGTCATAAGTATTCAACCCCGCAAATGACCAATGACCAATGACAATTGACAAATCAAGCCAGAGAACGCAATAAATTTTTCACCGTTTCAATCAACTCAGAGGGATGAAACGGTTTAGCCAAATAGGCATCGGCCCCTTGCTTAATCCCCCAATATCGGTCAAACTGTTCCGCCTTGCTCGAACACATCAACACCGGAATATTTTGACCATTCGGAGTTTTTTTCAGCCACCGACATAAATCATACCCATTCATCCGAGGCATAATGATATCTAATACCACAATATCCGGAGGACAATCTACAAATTTTTGTTGAGCCTCGACCCCATCCCGGGCTTCAATGACCCTCATCCCGACCTTTTGGAGGATAGATGAGAGCATTTCCCGCGCTGTCGCACTATCGTCCACAATCAATACCGTACTCATAATGACCTTTCTATATGCTGGGTTTCAAACCTTGACTGAATAGGAACGCGATCTATTTTATCTTACAAGTTTCCTCGAAGCAGAATCGAGGCAGTGAGTTCCTCTCACCCCACCCTTCAAGTCTCCATCCTTTCCTTTCGAGGGAATTGCACCGCTTGACTTCCTGTTTCTCACGAATTCAGGGACGGTTAGATGAAACGCGAACGGGTTTGGCAAAGGTGGGAAGCATCTCTCCTAAATCCCTTTTATATCGGGGGAGTAGCTGCTTGAGAGTTTGCGCCATCCTCAAACCGGAACGGATTGAGGATAGGGGGATAAACAGGGCATCACGGGTGTAATATCATAACCTATAAGGGGAGATAATCAACCAACTGATTGACTGTTTTCTCTATTGTAAAAAAGCCGGGGAGAAACAGCATCCGGCAAAAGGCACAACTTCTTCTATGACAAAAGTGCGAAGGCAAACAATGACTTTAGTCATAATCTCCGGAGGTACTCACCCTTTTGCCTGTTGCCATGAGTCAACTCAAGTGCTTACCCGGCTTGATCAAAACTGGAAAGGCGACAGGGGGAATAGGGTGCTACCTGGAGGAAGAGAGGGGAATATTTTTGGCGATCGCGAGAATTCCGGGGGTGCGATCGCCTCGATGAAATCCCTGATTTCATCGTAATATCGGCTAAATGCCTGTTTTCCGCCTACCCCCTTTATGAAGTCCTTCGCCTCCAACGGAAGGGACGGGTTGTCGGATTACGGCTGATATGTGCATTTGTGAAGGGGTCCCAATGATTCGCATTTTATTGGTAGACGATCAGAATCTGATTCGTCGGGGGTTGATGGCATTGCTGGAAGCAGAAACGGATTTGCAGGTGGTGGGAGAAGCGGAAAATGGACAACTCGCGATCGAACAGGTGAAGCATCTCCACCCAGATGTGGTGCTGATGGATATCTATATGCCAGTGATGGATGGGGTACAGGCAACCCAGGCAATCTGCCAGCAATTTCCCGAGGTGAAAGTCTTGGTGCTCACCACGGTGGATGATGATGAGTCGGTGGCGGAGGCGCTAAGAGGCGGTGCGCGGGGATACTTACTCAAAGATACCCCATCGGAAGAGTTAGCCCATGCCATTCGCACGGTTCACAAGGGCTATACTCAAATTGGGCCCGGTTTAGTCACCAAAGTGATGGCAAAAGTCCCGACAACGCCCCTTCGCAAACCGAATATTCCTGTGGGATGGCAAGAATTGACCCCGAGGGAATTGGAAGTGTTGCGGTTCATTGCTCAAGGTGCGAGTAATCGGGAAATTGCTAAACAATTGTATATTACCGAGGGAACGGTGAAAAATCATGTGACTCATATTTTAAATCGGTTAAATCTGCGCGATCGCACTCAAGCGGCGATCGTTGCTCATGGGGTATTTTTTGAAGAAAACTCGTAACTTAGAGCAGTTGCCAACAAACACCGGACTCTTGATCCGGTAACTGCTGATTATTTTTAAAGGAATAGACTAATTATGCAGGAGAATTATCCCCCGGAAGAGACAACCCAAAAGTTGAAAGCGAACTTACAATCCCATCTTGTCCAAGTTGTTCGCAGTCGCGACCCTTACTTTGCCACCGGCGGCTATTTCTATGTCCGAGAATACATCCGCCAACAGTTCCAACAATACGGCATTGTAGAAACTCACTCCTTTGAAATCAGTGGCAGAACCCATGAAAACTTAGTGTTAGATATTCCAGGAGGCGATCGCACCACCAAACCCAAACCCCCCATCTTAATCGGTGCACATTATGACGCCGTACCCGGTTCCCCCGGTGCCGACGACAACGCCACCGGCATCGCCGTCCTACTAGAAATAGCCCGCATCTTCGCCACCGAAACCCCCCGCTATCCCCTCCGCCTGATCGCCTTTGACATGGAAGAATATGGCTTATGTGGCAGTACCGCCTACGCCACCGAACTCGCCGCCAAACGAGAACCCATTCGCTTAATGATTTCCCTAGAAATGCTGGGATATTGTAATCCTCAACCCCATTCCCAACAGTATCCCCCAGGATTACAATATATCTACCCCCATCAGGGAAATTATATCGCCTTAATCGGCAACATTTACACCCTAATCGACCTGATTAGAATTAGCAGAATCATCAAAAAAACTGGCCTCCCTTGCCAATGGTTACCCGCCGGTAAAAAAGGCAACATCGTCCCCGATACCCGACGCAGTGACCACGCACCCTTCTGGGATTTAGGATATCCAGCCATCATGATTACCGATACCGCCAACCTCAGAAATCCCCATTATCACCAACCCAGCGACACGATAGAAACCTTAGACTTAGACTTTTTAACGGGAGTTTGCCAGGGATTAATTGCCACTATTCGCAAGTTATAACCCATTCTGTCTGTAAATTAGATGAATTCGATTAGATTGAGATTCTGGGGAATCCAATTGTTGAAAATTATGTTATCATAGTTAATACCCAATCCGAAAAAGCCCGCACCCTAAAGGGTGGGGCTACACAAACGAAGCCCGCCTGCGCGGGCTAAGAAGAGAAAAATGGTTTTATAAACCGGATAAAGTAGGTCCATTTAATAGCTAGGAAGTTCTTATGGTAACGACTACCGAAACTGAACAGTTCACCCTAGAAGACTTCATGAAAAATCCACCGGAAAACATGGAATGGGTGGATGAGAAACTGGTGGAGAAAACAGGCATGACACTCAGACATAGCGAAATTCAGGCAAACTTGGTTTGGTACTGGAGAACTTACATCAACCAATCGGGAAAAGGTGGCAAAGTTTATGTAGAAATGCCTTGCCGCACCCAAAAACAGGGACGCCGACCCGATGTTTCTTACTTGACCCCAGAACTGCTAGAACGCTATAGAAATGAGCCAACCTTACCCCAGAGTCCGCCCTTAGTGGCGGAGATTGCTTCTCCCACAGATGTCGCAGAAGAGCTGTTAGCAAAAGCTCAAGAATATTTAGACTCAACTTGTCAAGAAGTCTGGCTAGTTTTCCCCGAAGGACGGCGAATTTTAATCCTGACTGAACATCAGACCCTCGCCTTTCAATTTGGGGATACTATTAGCACTCAATTGGTTTTGGAGGGATTTAAGATTACCTTGGATGAATTATTGGGATAGTCAAGAGTAACAAACCGAATTGAAACATCAGAAAAGTTCTTGTTCCCTAGAATTAAAACACTAATTTAGAGGGAACTATCAGTCCATTTATTATCCCAAATTATGTTATTCTTATAAAAAAACAGCCTGCTTTTACAGGCTGTTTTTCTATCACTCAATATAATAGCGAGCAAGATGCTCGCACTCCTGAAATTCAAGGTTAAAGTGTTGCGGTTGCGGGTTCTGGAGTTGCTTCCTGCTGCTTCTCTAAAAACGCATACAAGCGATTTAGAGCATTGACATAAGCGTGAGCGGAGGCGACAATAATATCGGTATTCGCTGAATGACCGGAGAAAATCCGATCGCCATGACGTAACCGAATCGTCACCTCTCCCAAAGCATCAATTCCGGCGGTTACCGATTGTACCGAAAACTCAATTAACTGATTCGGTACATTCACCACCCGATTAATCGCTTTATACACCGCATCCACAGGACCCGTCCCGATCGCCGCGTCGGTGAGTTCTTCTCCGGTGGGAGTGCGTAAGGTTACCGTTGCCGTCGGACGGGCGCGATCGCCACAGGAAACCTGCACCAACTCCAACCGGAAAATTTCCGGGGGTTGCTGGATTTCCGCATTCACAATCGATTCGAGATCCCAATCCGTAACCTCTTTCTTCTTGTCCGCTACCGTCTTAAACTTGAGAAAGGCATTATTTAACTCTGTATCCGAGAGGTCAAATCCTAACTCTTTCAAGCGACTGGCAAAAGCATGACGTCCCGACAATTTACCTAACACAATTTGATTGTCGGTCAACCCAATGGATTGGGCATCCATAATCTCATAAGTTTGCTTATGCTTAAGCACCCCATCTTGGTGAATTCCCGACTCATGGGCGAAGGCATTGGCACCGACAATTGCTTTATTCGGTTGCACAAACATCCCGGTGAGATTCGACACCAACCGCGAGGTTTTGTAGATTTGTCGCGTGTCAATATTGGTTAACGATTCTTGAGACTCCACCGGACGTCCGAGGAAAGGATTAAAATACTGACGACGGACGTGCAAGGCCATAACTAATTCTTCTAGGGCCGCATTTCCGGCGCGTTCGCCAATCCCATTAATGGTACATTCCAGTTGTCGTGCCCCATTTTTGACTGCTTCTAGGAAGTTGGCAACGGCCAAACCGAGGTCATTATGACCATGAACCGAGATGATAGCATCATCAATGTTGGGGACATTTTCTTTGATGCCGCGAATGATTGCACCAAATTCGCCTGGGGTGGTGTAACCGACGGTATCGGGGATATTAATGGTGGTGGCCCCAGCGGCGATCGCCTTGGTCAAAACCTCATACAGAAATTCAGGATCCGAACGTCCCGCATCTTCGGGGGAGAATTCCACATCATCCACAAAAGACTTGGCATAGGCGACCATTTCCTCAGCGATCGCCACCACTTCGGGACGAGTCTTTTTGAGTTTGTACTCTAAATGAATATCCGAGGTGGCGATAAAGGTGTGAATTCGTGCTTTGGCAGCGGGTTTGAGGGCCTTTCCTGCCGCCTCAATGTCCGCCCGAGTCGCCCGCGCTAATCCGCAAATTGTGGGGCCGCCTTCGACCCCGACCAATTCGGCGATTTTTTGGACTGCTTCAAAGTCTCCGGGACTGGCGTAGGGAAATCCTGCTTCGATGACATCCACACCCAGTCGCGCTAACTGCCGCGCTATGGTCAGTTTTTCCTCTCCATTCAGACTGGCCCCTGGCGATTGTTCACCATCGCGAAGGGTCGTGTCAAAAATAATGATGCGATCGGGTTGAGTTGTCATGGAATGTACCTCCTAGTCCATGTTGAGCTAATGTTTGTCCGTTGACAACGAAAGCGGGCGGTTAGGGGTGCGTTTGTTGCACTACCGTATTCTGATTATTCTAACCGCCCATCTTGAGTTCTGACTTCTAATAATCGATTTTCTCTATGTGGTCGCGAATATCATTCAAGTCAATATAGCGATCGGTGGCGTTTCTTAACTCTCGGGCAATCATTCCTTCAGTTGAAACCACGGTGATATGAGTATTTTTAGACCGTAATAGTTCGATCGCCCGCTCGAAATCTCCATCCCCACTAAATAGCACCACGCGGTCATACTGTTCTACCGTATTAAACATATCGACGACAATTTCTATGTCTAAATTGGCTTTTTGAGAATAGCGGCCCGAGGTGTCGTCATAATATTCTTTGAGAATTTTGGTGCGTACCGTATAACCCAAACTAATCAGTGCATCTCTAAAACCCCGTTGGTCTTGCGGATCTTTGAGTCCGGTGTACCAAAAGGCATTAATTAACATAATCCCAGGCTGCTCTTGGGTAAAATATTCTAGCACCCTTCTGGGATCGAAAAACCAACCATTCTTTTGTTGAGCGTAGAACATATTGTTCCCGTCTACAAAAATAGACAGACGGTTCATTAAAAAACCCATAGAAACTTAGACCTAATATTAGTAGAAAATAATTAACCATGAAATGTGAATCCCTGCGGGTTTATCAAAATAAACCGCTTTGAATGGGGTTACCAAAAGAGCAGAGCGTTGGTTAGCTAACATCAGCGAACCAGACGGAATCCCCTGAGCCAGTAATTGACTATTCAGGACGTTTTATCCTGAATGCTGGGGGTTGGTGAGTTTTGGTACTCCTGTTAATCTTCAGCAGTGATTCCGATATGAGAGTCCCACGCCAATCTAGGTAATACCGTATTTTTTGCGCTACCCATCGAGGGTTAAAACGGGTCGAACTAAGAAGTTTGAATGCTTAAGACAGTAGTTGTGAATAGGTTAGAGTTTTTTCTATCATAAGTCTGTTTAGGAAATAGCATCATTCTACTGCATTGCCCGTTATAAAATCGCGATATGGATATTTTTTCTGATGTGGGATTAAATAAATATATGCTGGGTTGAGTGTGGCCCTATCACCTCCGGTCACTGATTGAGTGGAGTCCGTATCTCATTAACAACTTGATGAATTCGGGGAGGCCCAAATCCTTCTTTATCACTTTACCGCTAAAACCGAGTTCCGGATTGACCAATTTCAAATAGGAGGGGGCGACTGCCGCTCTATCACCCCAGTAGCCGCCTTGTTGCTGCGTCTAGGTAAAGAACAGCGGCTGCTCGAGTTGTCAGGAATTAGCAGAAAACCCGACTCGTCCTAGCAGTCTGAACGAACCCTGATTTTGGTAGAATCGATGGGGGTACGACCGGGGTCGCCTCTGATGCCTCCGGACCCGTTAAACAGAAGAATCACCAACCCCTAGGGCTGTCGCTTCGGGATTCGACCCGGGGGACAAGAAACTGGGTTTCTGGCGCTCAAGAAAGTTGCTTGCGGAGTAGAGAGGAGGTTAAAAAACCCGGTTTGTCTTCTGCGATCGGGACCCAAGCCCTAGGCCATTTTACTTTCAATGGCCCACCGTGCTAACTCGGTCCGGTTATGCAGACCCGTCTTTGCCAGCATATTGGAAACGTGACTTTCAATGGTGCGCTGAGAGACTTTCATCGCCTCAGCAATTTCCCGATTCGCCATTCCCCGGGCGACAAACTGCACCACCTTCGTTTCCGTCGGGGTCAGTTCCACATCAAAGGGAACTTGAATTTTCGGCCCATTCGTACCCAATTTGAGTTGATGCTGAAGCAATCTCCCCGCTTGCTTGAGGGACGCTTCCACCTGAGAAACCAGTTCTTCCGGTTCAAAGGGCTTGACCATATAAACATCAGCCCCAGTATTCAAGCCTTTGACCCGATCTTGACTTTGACCCTTGGCAGAGAGGAACAGGACCGGAATCCAACTGGTGCGGGGGTCTTTTCTAACCTGTTCCACAAAGGCATAGCCATCCATTTCTGGCATCATGACATCGCAGATAATCATGTCGGGCATTTCTTTTTCTAAAATTTCGAGGGCTTCGCGGCCATTTTCTGCGGTGGTGACCTCGTACCCCCGAAATTCCAGATAGTCTTTAACTAACAGGATTAAGTTGGGGTCATCGTCAATCAGCAGAAGTCTCTTTTGAGCGCCTATACTGGATTCAGTCATGTGTTATTCAGTACCAAAGTTTGAATGGATTCAATGTAGATGGTTCGAGCCTTACGCTGGCAGTTTGATGAAATCCGGTGGAGAATCCCCATCGGAGTGGTAGAGACAAAATTCCTCGGTGGGCGATCGCGTGAGTTTGATTCCCTGCCTGCCCTGATTTTCAGCCCTCAACCGATTGGCTCGAAACTACTCGTCGCGAGCGCTTTACTCCACAGAGTAATCCGGTTAGTGGGTTTCTACAAAACTAATGTATTAATAAATATTACTCGCCATACAGGTTGAACTCGCTATCGATTATAACGGATTGTCCTACGGTTTAAAGGGTTTTCAACCCGGGTATCCCGCAGGTGAGCTTTACCCCGAGAAATCAAGGGGAAAAACTAGGATAGAACCCGGCGATCGCCTCTCCCAAACCCTCGGACCAATTCTACCCTTGAGTCGCGATACTTTTTACCCCCCCCATCCGGTTTTATCCCCAGGGGAGTGGACCCCACCCTAACCCTCCCCTTGGCAAGGGGAGGGGACAAGAGGTGCAGTTAAAAAATCCGGAGTTTTGTAGGGGCGCAATGCTTGCGCCCTCCGGTGGGCTTCGAGCATTGCGCCCCTACGAGAAATAACGAAGGGGTTTTGTTATTTATTCTGCCAACCCCGTCCCTTCAGTATCGGGAGTGGGTAACGGATGAGTCAGAAATGCATACTCCTGCACCACCTGGTTCCCGATTAAATGCTCTTGGATAATCCGCTCAATCACCTCGGGCGTGGCAGAACGATACCAGACCCCATCGGGATACACCACCAAAATTGGGCCATCACAGCAAACCCGCAAACAGTTGGCTTTCGTGCGAAACACACAATTGGGACGAGTCGGCGTGACGCGATCGAGCTTTAACGCTTTCAGCCGTTGTTTCAAATAATCCCAAGCCGCCAAACCCTCCTCTTTAGAGCAACACTTCGCCAAAGTCTGGTCCGCGCAGATAAAAACGTGCCGTTGAATTTGCTTTAATCCCAAAGTCTCAACACAAGACTGCAAAGGACTCTCATCCCCAGGTTTACAAGTAACTTGCTCCGGAATTGGTTTCTCTATCATCCTCTCCTCCTCTCCGTGAAAATCTGTGTAATCCGTGGTTCCCTCCCAACTTCCCCACCCCCTACCCCAAGGTCCCCTCCAAAAAGTTCGGGAACCCGTACAGAAAGAATAGTTGCGTTCAGTACAAACATTCCGCTAAATTAGCACTCAGGAGTCGAGAGTGCTAAACCGATGACTCAAAGGAAGACTAAAAAGAGATAAAACTCAAGCCAGTCAAGACTTTTGAGCTCAGAGGGCCAGCGCTTTCACCCGAATCGACTATAGATATGGATAAGGAGGATTTTACATGGCTGCTGTTTCTTTAAGTGTTTCTACCGTTAAACCCTTGGGCGATCGCGTGTTTGTCAAGGTCAGTGCTTCTGAAGAAAAAACTGCCGGTGGCATTTTGCTCCCCGACACCGCCAAAGAAAAGCCCCAGGTTGGTGAAATTGCAGCAATTGGTCCTGGCAAGCGCAACGACGATGGTTCTCGCCAAGAATTAGAAGTCAAAGTCGGTGACAAAGTGCTCTACTCCAAATATGCAGGCACCGACATCAAACTCGGCACCGATGAGTTCGTCCTGCTCGCCGAAAAAGACATCTTGGCGATCGTCGGCTAAAACGGGTAACCCCCTCAAGAAGTTTTACCCTTGCATCTGATTTCAACTTGATCTCAAATAGTACACCTCATACAAACTGCAAAGGACACATAATGGCTAAACGTATTATCTACAACGAAAATGCTCGTCGCGCTCTGGAACGAGGCATGGACATCCTGGCAGAAGCGGTTGCCGTCACCCTAGGACCCAAAGGCCGTAACGTGGTGCTAGAGAAGAAATTCGGCGCACCTCAAATCGTCAATGATGGGGTCACCATTGCCAAAGAAATCGAACTAGAGGACCACGTTGAGAATACCGGGGTAGCTCTAATTCGCCAAGCCGCCTCCAAAACCAACGATACCGCTGGTGATGGAACCACCACGGCAACGGTTTTGGCCCATGCAATGGTCAAAGAAGGACTCCGCAACGTCGCCGCTGGTGCCAATGCGATCGCCCTCAAACGTGGAATTGACAAAGCGACTGCATTCTTAGTCGAAAAGATTGCCGCTCATGCTCGTCAGGTAGAAGATACCAAATCCATCGCTCAAGTCGGAACCATCTCTGCCGGTAACGATGAAGAAGTCGGCGAATGATCGCCGAAGCAATGGATAAAGTCGGTAAAGAAGGCGTGATTTCCTTGGAAGAAGGGAAATCCATGACCACCGAACTGGAAATCACCGAAGGGATGCGCTTTGAGAAGGGATATATCTCTCCTTACTTCGTCACCGACACCGAGCGCATGGAAGCCGTCTTTGACGAACCTTTCATCCTGATCACCGACAAGAAAATCAACCTGGTGCAAGACTTGGTTCCGGTGTTAGAGCAAGTTGCTCGTGCCGGTCGTCCTTTGGTGATTATCGCTGAAGATATCGAGAAAGAAGCCTTAGCAACCTTGGTGGTGAACCGCCTGCGGGGTGTGCTGAATGTGGCTGCTGTGAAAGCTCCTGGATTTGGCGATCGCCGTAAAGCGATGCTCGAAGATATCTCCGTGCTCACCGGCGGTCAACTGATCACCGAAGATGCCGGTTTGAAACTGGACAATACCAAGCTGGATATGCTCGGTAAAGCCCGCCGCATCACCATCACCAAAGACAGCACCACTATCGTTGCCGAAGGTAACGAAGAAGCCGTCAAGTCTCGCTGCGAGCAAATCCGCCGTCAGATGGAAGAAAGCGATTCTTCCTACGACCAAGAAAAGCTGCAAGAACGGTTAGCTAAACTCGCCGGTGGTGTTGCCGTCATCAAAGTCGGTGCCGCAACGGAAACCGAAATGAAAGACCGCAAACTCCGCTTAGAAGATGCCATCAACGCCACCAAAGCGGCGGTTGAAGAAGGTATCGTTCCTGGCGGTGGTACCACCTTGGCTCACCTGACCCCCACCTTAGAAGAATGGGCCAATGCCAACTTAACGGGTGAAGCTTTAACCGGAGCTTTAATCGTGGCTCGGGCGATCGCTGCTCCCCTGAAGCGGATTGCTGAAAACGCCGGACAAAACGGTGCTGTTATTGCCGAGCGTGTGAAAGAGAAAGAATTCAACGTCGGTTACAACGCTGCCACGAATGAATTTGTGGATATGTTTGAAGCCGGTATTGTTGACCCTGCCAAAGTGACTCGTTCTGCTCTGCAAAACGCTGCTTCCATCGCCGGTATGGTGTTAACCACCGAGTGCATCGTGGTTGACAAACCCGAACCCAAAGAAGGCGCTCCCGCAGGTGCCGGAATGGGCGGCGGTGACTTCGACTACTAAGGTTTGAATGGGTGGCGTTAAAGGTTAGTTAACGCACCGTGAAATAAAAGGGGGGTGGGCTGTTGCCTGCCCTCCTTTTGTTTTTGGGGGGAAGGTGATAAAAAACCCGCAGGCTAAAGCCTGGGGCTATACGGACGAAGCCTGCCTTCGCAGGCTAAGGGAACTCCAAAAAATAAAATCTCCAAAAGGTTCGTTCGTAGTCACGCAACGGAGTAGCCCCGTCAATGTAGGGGCGCAATGCTTGCGCCCCTGGGGCGCAAGCATTGCGCCCCTACAGATACCTTCCTTTGAGTTGAACGGTTGGATGATTTATATTTTGCAATCCCCTAAGAGAGAATGTAGAGGCGATTCGCGAATCGCCTCTACATTTAGGTTGGGTCCTTCCAAAATGCGTAGTTCTTGGCTATAATTGACCCAATAAACGCTTTTATAATCAACCAATTTACGATTGAAGAGGGATGAGGAACCGATGACAGATGAACTTCGCCCGGAGTACGATTTACGCAGTTTACGGGTGAGAAAAATGGGGTCAGAGCGCAAAAGTTTTGGTGGGAAAACGATTCAACTCGATCCGGATGTAGCGGAGGTGTTCCCCGATGCAGAAGCGGTGAATGAGGCCCTACGGTTTCTGATTAGAGTAACTCAGGAAAATCAACCCCCTATTCCTACGAAACAAGGGGATGGGTAGGGGGAGATTTAAGTCTATTGCTAGATGGTAAAATTGGGTGCGGCATCGATTTTTAACAGCCGGATTTGGTATCAGTATAGAAAGCCTAAAAATTCAAGGTAAATCCTCGACCCACAACAGATGGGTAGCTAAAAAGTCGTTTTGAAGTGCATTAAAAAAACGTTTATCTGCCGTCACCATTTGACATTCCTGGCGAACAGCCAAAGCTAAGTAAACGCAGTCATAAACCGCTTGCTGAATTCGCACGGCAATTTCTAAAGCCTCTGACATCAGCGGAAAAGATGGATGCACCTGTAACGGCAATCCCATTAAAGCATCTAAATCCTCTAGCGCATTTTCAAGAGTTGTTTCTCCACGCCGAACCCGCTTCCAAAGGATGTTTCCAATTTCAGGAAAGAAAAAGTCGGGAACCAGAAGAATGGAATCGAGATTCAGCAACCGCAGTGCTGCTTCGGAATGGATTTCAGGTATTATCCACTTGATGGCTACGTTAGCATCTACAACAAATTGGGTCACCGGGTTCGGTCCTCTCGCAAAAGTTCTGCACTATCGCTAAAGGTGCGTCCTGCATATTTCGCTCTAGCGCGATCAAGTTTTTCCCGGGCTTGTCCTGCGATCGCCTGCTGTTTGATGGCTTCAGCTTCGATCGCCCCTTCTAAAATTGCTTTCACTTCCGCTTCTACAGTGCGATCGTGTTGCTGTGCGAGACTTTGAAGCTTTTCGGTCAGCTTTGGATCGAGATTTTCTATGATTAACTGATTCATGGGTTGCTTTTCACTAAGACTTTTATCGGAAGGTAAAGGTTACTTTAACCCGTTGATTTCGTTTTGTTCAATATTATTATAGGAGAATCAAAGCAGGGACGGTTGTTGCTAGGGGCGTACACGGAACGAGGAAACGTGATTCGGATTATTAGTGCAAAAACTGTTGTAACCCAGAGGGAACGGAGAACTTATGAAGAGGGATGAGGAACCGATGACAGATGAACTTCGCCCGGAGTACGATTTACGAAGTTTACGAGTGAGAAAAGTGGGGTCAAAGCGCAAAAGTTTCGGTGGGAAAACCATAGCTGAAAATTAGGGAGCAAGAATTGGCAGGGGTGCGATCGCAATTTTAGCGAATTGTGGCGCGAGTAGGGAAAAGGCACTGCCTTCTCCCCACCCGATTTTCCCCCAATTACCGCTGATACTGTCTGGCATGATGTTCGCACAACCACAAATAATGTCCTTCCGGGGTCAAAACTTTCCGCAAGCCACCCCAATGCTGATGCGGGTCTTTTTCGTCCAAAAGTTGCCGCAACACTCGTAGACCAGCCCCTTGGAGTTGTTCTAGGCTTAAATTGACTTGAGTTTCCTATCCCCGTATTTTGCAACAAATCAAGGGCGTCAGCACCTTGTAATTTGGGCAATTCTGCTGCCAAAATTTGCATGAATTGCATATCTCGTTTCAGCAATTTCTCATAGTTCTCCACATTGCCACCCAGTTTAGACCCGATGATGGGTGTGACATATTTTAAAATACAGGCTAACCGCTGAATGTGGGGGGCCATGATTTTAAACCATTCCGCAGAAACCTCAATTTCATATAAGCCGCCATCCAGTGCAGGATGCCATTCTCCCGGTGCTTCACAATACAGTTGTAACTCAAATTTCTGCCCGAATAGCTTCTTTTTCCAGTTGGCAGTATCGCAAGGACGCAAGGCAAATACACTGGGACAGTGAGATTCGATTTTTCCTTGTTCGATGCGGAAAAATGTGGTAAACTCACGTTGGATTAATTCCCGGTTTTCCGTCGCTTTTTCGGTTTGTCCGGCAATGATATTTTGCTCTAATTGGTTGAGACGGGATAATAAAACTGCGGTTTGTTTGTCAGAATTGGCAGGAGAAGCGGGGACAGATTGGGGGTTGATGTCTAACCCATAGAGCAATTTAACCACTGAGAGATTTTCCAGACAGTCCGGACATTCCAGGGTCAGGCGATTTTTTTCACAGCGCTTTTGTAAGTTCTGCTCATCAAATTCCTGGGAACCCTGTGGACAGCCGACAACGGAACAGGGTATGGTGCGTTTTACCTGCAATCCTTTAAAGCGGCTTAAGGTTAATTCGATGCCATCGCGCAGGAGGGTGAAGAAATTCTGCGGGGTGGCACCGCGCACGGTTAATTGCAGATAGTTTTGTTGGGGAAATGCCTGGACTAAGGCTAAATGTTTTGCGGGGTTGCTATCAGCAAGTAAGGCCCCGTTGCGCCAGTGGATGCCGGTGGAAAAGCGGTGCGATCGGGCGATAAACCAGGTGGGAATTCCTGCCGGAATGGTATTGAGTTGCCATTTGATTGACATTTCCTGACAGTTGCTCGGTTGCCAGAATTCCATCCCATTGGGGTTGATAGTTCGGCGGTTCTAGGGGCAAACATTCCACGATTAAGCTGGCATCTTCGGAAAGGGATTCTGCCTCGTTGCGAATGGAGTAGGAGAGGTCAAACTGCTCCAGCAAGCGGAGGAAATGCTGGCGCATGAAGGGGTCGAGGTCTTGCCAGAGTTGGTTCATTTCCGTGCGAGTGAGAATGCCCTGACGCTGTTTGACGGTTTCACTGCTTAAAACTCGGCTGATATGTTCCGTCACCCATTCCGGTTTGAGGATAACGATTTCATTGAGTGCGGGATTATCTTGGAAATAGAGAATTTCGCCTAGTTCGTGGAGATATTGTGCGAGAATGGGAAGGCTATCCTGAGAAACCCCTGCGGCAGTCATCCGGGTTGTCAATTGTTGCGGCGTGATGTATTTTTCCGAGAGGGAACGAATGTCATTAGCGGCATCAAGCCAAGTTTTCGGCCACAAGTTCCCCCATCAACGGCAGTTGGGCGGCAGTGTTAGTGATACACTGGCGCAGATTGTCGATTCCTTGTCCGGTTTTGCTGCTGATTTCGCACTGTCCGACAATTTTGGGATATTTGCCCTGGAGTTCGGCCAGGGGAATGCTGGGATGGCGATCGTCAATTTGGGTGGCAATCAGGAGAATCGGAGAGTCGGGGGCGAGGGAGGAGAGGGTATCGAGCCAATAATAGAGTTTACCCTGTTCATAGCCATAGCGGGCATTCCAGGCGAGGAGGAACAAGGAGCGGTTGGTGAGGAAAAATTGATGGGTGGCATGATAGATTTGCTGTCCGCCAAAATCCCAGGCGTTCAGTTGCATCGTGACATTGGGTTTGCTGGGATGGGGGAGTTTTAGGGTGCGGATATCGATGCCATGAGTGGTGGATTCCTGGGGGTTGAAAGGTTCGCCCCGTAGGACTTTTAATAAGGAGGTTTTGCCTACACCCCCCTCACCCACCACGATGAGTTTAGACACCCATTGGGGTTGTTGGGTGCGGAGTTGTTCGCGCAGGTAAGCTAAGGTGGCATTGATGCCTTGGTTTAAAATTTCGGGGGGTAGTGACATGAGGGGATTGCCACCGAGGTAGAGAGTATTATCCCAGAAGTAAGGTTTTTCTGCAAGGTTGATGGCTTTAAGGTTTGTGAGGTTGCCAATTTCGGGCGGTAAGACACTGAGCTGATTGTTACGAAGGTCTAGCCTAGTCAGATTAGAGAGTTGCCCGATTTCCGGAGGCAACTCACTCAGTTGACTTTCGCAGAGGATTAGCCTAGTCAGATTAGAGAGTTGCCCGATTTCCGGGGGCAACTCACTTAGTTGACTCCCATGCAGGTTTAGCTCTGTCAGATTAGAGAGTTGCCCGATTTCCGGGGGCAGCTCACTTAGTTGACTCCCATGCAGGTTTAGCTCTGTCAGATTAGAGAGTTGCCCGATTTCCGGGGGCAACTCTCTCAGTTGACTTTCGCAGAGGATTAGCCTAGTCAGATTAGAGAGTTGCCCGATTTCCGGGGGCAGCTCACTTAGTTGACTCCCATGCAGGTTTAGCTCTGTCAGATTAGAGAGTTGCCCGATTTCCGGGGGCAACTCACTCAGTTGAGTGCGTCCAAGGTATAGCGCAGTCAGATTAGAGAGTTGACCAATTTCCGGGGGTAGCTCACTCAGTTGATGTCCCCCGAGGTCTAGCCTAGTCAGATTAGAGAGTTGACCAATTTCCGGGGGTAGCTCAGTTAGTTGATTGAATCCGAGGTCTAGCTCTGTCAGATTAGAGAGTTGCCATATTTCCGGGGGCAGCTCACTCAGTTGATGTCCCCCGAGGTCTAGCCTAGTCAGATTAGAGAGTTGACCAATTTCCGGGGGTAGCTCAGTTAGTTGATTGAATCCGAGGTCTAGCTCTGTCAGATTAGAGAGTTGCCATATTTCCGGGGGCAGCTCACTTAGCTGATTGTGTTTAAGGTTTAGCGATGTCAGATTAGAGAGTTGCCATATTTCCGGGGGCAGCTCTCTCAGGTAATATCCCGAGAGGTTTAGCTTTGTCAGATTAGAGAGTTGCCATATTTCCGGGGGCAGCGCACTCAGTTGATTGTGTTCAAGGTTTAGCGATGTCAGATTAGAGAGTTGCCCGATTTCCGGGGGCAGCGTACTCAGCTGATTGTGTTCAAGGTTTAGCGATGTCAGATGGGAGAGTTGCCCAATTTCCGGGGGCAGCTCTCTCAGTCTATTATTCTTGAGGATTAGCGATGTCAGATTAGAGAGTTGCCCGATTTCCGGTGGCAGCTCACTCAGTTGATGTTCCGAGAGGTCTAGCGATGTCAGATTAGAGAGTTGCCCGATTTCCGGTGGCAGCTCACTCAGGTTAGAATAGGCGCACTGTGATAATAGCACTTCCAACTTAGAGAGTTGCTTCGAGGGTTGCTCCGAAGGTTGCTCCGAGGGTTGAAAAACATAATACGGAGCAGCGATGCATGGATACTGTGGAGGTGGCAGGTGAAGTGATGTTACCTCATCCTCGGCGGCTTGTTGGATAATTTGCAGCAGCAGTTCTTTGTCTGTCATCACTTAACCTCAGTGTTGCTTATCGGGCTTTTTTTGACTTAGCGGATGGGGTAGGGTGGGTGGCGCTTGGTTTGGCGGGGGAGGGGTGGCATTCGGGGGGTGCATTTTCGGTCAATTGTCCGATTTATGGGGGAATGCTTCGCCTCTACTTGGGTTTGGCGCTGCGGAATATCCGCTCTGGTTTTTATTGTAAGGCATTCCCTGGTCTAGTTTGGTTGGGTTTACAGATTGTGGGAAATCTATAATATTTGGCGGTTGGGGGAAGATGGGGGAAGCGCTGACTAGGGGACTGGGAGGGGAGGAAGGTGCGCTGTTGCTGTCAGTTAAGGCCGATCGCCTCTATTCTGTAAGGTTTAAAAACCACGCTTGTTACCGTTCGGATGGCTTGTTATTCTCACTCACAACTTGTACAAGTTCCTCTTGCAAGGAACGAGATAACCGATTAATGGTAACGAAAAGATACCAACACATTAACATCCCATAAAAGGGCTGAATAAATTTGTAAACTCCTGGGTAAACTAGGCAATAGAAGACAAAGGAAAATAGGTGAAATACTGTACTCGCTAGAATTACTCTTCTCACAAAATGAAATGAATTCAAGAGTAACGGCTTTAAATTAAAACTCAAATACACGAAAAGACCGGATAGCCCTAAGCCAATGATTGTCAAAAGAATGCCGATTAAATTTTGGTTATCCCACTTTAAATATAGATAAAGGTCACCCAGGTTGTTGAGGATACTGAGTATCCCAACTACACCCAAAAAAGCTTTTAATGACCGAACTGATTCTTTCATGAAATTGACCTGGGGTATTATAAATCCTTCCCGATGTTTGCTCTAACGACGTAATGAAGGCGATCGCCTATGGGTCAGATATTTCCCTCGTGAGCGGGCTGCTGCCGCGTCATGCACTCTGGAGGCTCTGCCTCCAGTCCCCCAGCAAGGGCTAATCGCTGCATATTGGACTTGTGACGGTTTCAACTCACTAGAGGTACAGGCGGCAGAGCCGCCAATTGTGCGTGACGCGGCAGAGCCACGTCACGAGGATACACATCACGAGGATACAGGTCACGAGGATTACGGCTGGATTGGCTTTGGGGAAATTGTCCGAGCATTTTGCCTAATTCGGATGAATTTCTGACTACTCGTAAATTTTCCGACTCCCCATCTCCTGAGTATCGGGCAGAGACATATCCTCCCAGTGTGAGGGTTCAAAATATGCACCGCGCAAATCGGCCTCACTTAAATTGGCTCCTCGCAATTCGGCTACATTAAAGTTTGAACCACATAAACAAGCGCCTTGCAAGCTCACTTCGGTTAAATTGGCTTGAAATAAGTTGGATTGTACCAACATCGCTCCGGTCAAATCGGCATTTTGCAAGTTGGCATGGGATAAATCTGCTTTACTCAAATTTGCCTCACATAAATCACTGCGAGACAAATTCGCGCCATTCAAGGATGCGGCATGAAGGTTGGTCCGAAACAAAAATGAGACCCGCATCTGGGCTGAACTCAAGTTTGCAGCGCTTAAATTGGCTAAGGAGAGATTGGCACCGCTGAGTTTTGCCCCACTGAGGTTGACTCCTTCCAACTGCACACTGTTGAGATCTACCCCATTCAGATAAGCTTGAGTGAGATTGACTCCGGTGAAGGATGCTCCGCGCAACAATGCTCCACTCAATCGGGCACCGCTGAGGTTGGCCCAATTCAGGTTGGCATTCACTAAGTTAGCCGATCGCAAGTTAATCCCTCGCAAATCTGCCCCACAAAAATTCACCCCGCCTAAATTCGCTAACCGCAAATTCACCCCGGACAACATTGCCCCACTCAGTCGCGCAGCGGTGAGAATCGACTTAACCAAATATGCTCCTTTTAAGTTCGCTTTGGTTAAATCCGCATGAGTCAGCCTCACTTCATTTAACTTAGCAAAACTCAAGTCAGCGCGATGTAAAAAAGCCAGGTGTAAATTGGCCCCCGTCAAGATGGCTCGGGATAAGTTGGCCCCGACAAAATAAGCCCCAGAAAAATCGCATCCGGCTAGGTTGGCTCGTTCCAGGTTAGCTCCGTTTAAATTAACATCTTTAAACGATCGCTCTCCTGCTGCATACCGTTCGAGGAGTTCATTAGTATCCATTTTACGTTACTCTCCTTATGGCTTAAAAGCCCCTTATTCTTTACTGGAATCCGTTGCCCCCTAAGCACTGAATTAAATTTGGGCATCGCTGGGGCTTGCCGTCCCGGTTTTTTTTATGGAAAAAATGGGATTTTTTTTGACATAAACTCTTCCTATCTCCATTAAATCATTATTAAGGATAAAAAACAAGACGCTGAAGCGATGGATTTGGTGCGCGAACGGGGGTAAAAAGTTGAAAATAGCAATTGAATGAGTGAGCCGCTTTTTTTACACCCAGTTGGTTGTTTATCTCCGGTTTTTGCCGCATCTCAAATCGATTCGGTATTTTCTGTACCCGATTGCTCCGAAACGAAGTGTTTCAGGTGGGATTGGCGCAGATCAGGTTAGATACTTTTAGACGGATATTTTTGAGATGAGTTAAAAGTGCGATCGCCTCAAGCGTCGGTATAGCATCACATAAGGAGAATCACCAGGTTTCACCGCCCAAACAGATACTTAAAGGAGTGGGTTCGCGTAGCGTATGTTGACGCACAGGCTACGCAAACGCATTTCTCTCGCACTTCAAAAGAATAGACCTCATCACTCTGGGAAACCCTAGATCTCATTGCTGTTCAGCACCCTGTTTTATGCTCTTGGCAATCGGTTTAGGAATGCAGAGTCCCATCGGGCATCACTGCACCCGTGAAATCCGCATCCTGCAAGTCCGCACCCACGAGGGCCGCATCCCGCAGACTGGCTCCCCGGAGATTTGCACCGCGCAAGCAAGCGCCATCGAGGTTCAGCTCCCCATAAATAGGCCCCTTCTAAGTTGCGCATTGGTGAGATTTGCACCGATTAACTTGGCTAAATTGAGGTTAGCATCGCGGAGGTCGGCATTCCGCAAGTCGGCTTCCATCAGGTCAGTTTTCATCAAATTCGCCCGACTAAAATGACCCCCTCGGAGGATACTGCCATGCAAATTGGCTTGTTTGAGATTACCATCTTCAAAATCGGTAAATCGCATTTGAGTATCGCGCAAATCTGCACCCTTAAAGTTAGATCCGCGCAGGTTTGCTCCGCTTAATTTAGCCTCGTTGAGTTCAAGCCCGCTAAAATTAATCCCCTCTAAATTGAGACCATTTAAAAATGCCCCGGTGAGTTTAACCCCATTTAAAAGTGCGCCTTTAAGACAAGCGCCACTAAGTCTTGCGCCACTGAGGTTGCTCCAGTTCAAGTTAGCATTCATCAGATTTGCCCCTCGGAAATTAATTCCATTGAGGTTAGCACCTGAGAGGTTGACCCCGAGTAAATTGGACCGATAAAAATTGACCCATTTTAAAATAGCCCCACTGAGTTTGGCTCCGGTTAAATCAGTATTGGCTAACTGAGCGCCTTGGAGATTCGCTTTGGTTAAATCGGCCTCAATCAGTTGGCTACCTTTGAGTTTGACGAAGGTTAAATCAGCAGCGTAGAGAAATGCACCGGATAATTGGACTTCCATCATGAAGGAGCGACTTAAATTAGCCCGCGCCAAGGATGCGTCAATGAGATTTGCACCGAACAGGTTCACCTGTTGCAGGGTTGCGCCGATCAAGTTGGCTAAATTGAGATTCCATCCGCGAAAATCGCGATCGCCAGCCCTGTATCGCTTTAGTAATTCATACCCATCCATATTCCACTTGCCCTATTTAGCCTGAAATATCTACAATTTAGGATGCCCGGGTGGTGAGGCAATATCATACAATCCGAAACATTTCGTAAAATAACAGGTTTTTTTTAAGTTTTCGGGATCAGGTATCCGCAATTAAGAATCGATAATTCATCAATTCTTGATTGCCAATCAGAGTAAACCCCAAAATTTACCAGGGACTGCCCCAAATGCGTAAGTCCTGTCCCTGTTCCCGACTCCTTTACGGGAGTCCGAATCAGGGATCAAGATACACCCGCTCCTGAATTTTACTGTCATCATGATTTAAACTTGCGATAGAAACCGCGATCACCGATAGCCCTTTCTCTCATCAAACCTGAATGGAATTTTTCACTCTTATCCTCACCAGTCTGTTTACTTTAGTGTCTCCTGCCGGGATTGCCTTAGATACTCTGGCGGAACAGAATATTCGCGATCGCCTCTTTGCAGCAGAAGAACTCGAAGTCCGCATTGATAACACCCCCAGCTATCAATTACTCAATGGAAAAGTCGATCGCCTGCGAATTGCGGGCCGAGGATTATCATTAATCCCGGGGTTAAGACTGGATATTTTAGAAATAGAAACCGACCCCATTGAAGTCAATCCAAGAGAATTAGGAAGGGGTTCCGGAAATAGGCCAGTCCGAGGATTGCAACAACCGTTACAGGCAGCAGTTCGAGTTGCTGTAACCGAGGCAGATCTCAATACCGCATTGCAGTCTCCGGAACTTTATAACCAAATGCAAACTCTAGCCTTGAGCTTATTTGATTCTCCCTTAATTCAACAAATTGCTAACCGTTATACCCTGGTCGATCGCCAAGTCACTTTTTTACCCAATAACCGAGTCCGATTCCAAACAAAAGTTCAAGAACGGGGATATAATGACTTTCTAACCTTAACCGTAGAAACGGGCATCAATGTAATTGAGGGTCAACAATTACAACTAATTTCTCCCTCCGTCTGGGTGAACGATCGCCCTGCACCTCGACGATTAGTCACCGGACTCTTAGATTTAACCCGTAGGTTTAATTTACAGCGACTAGAAACTCGGGGACTGCGATCGCAGGTGTTGCAATTTAACCTGACCCCAGCCGGTGCAGAAATTGCCCTATTCTTGGCAGTCAACCCTTAAACTGGAGAGAAAGACCTGCCACCGCAGTCCCCTTTCGCAATTTCCCAGGAACTCCTCGGGTTTGTCTGACAAAAGCACTCCGGTGTGAGTTACCACCGTACCGGAGGAATCCTAGTGGTGTGGCTCCCCAGACAAGGGGCAGATATTCAGATAGACTGAGCTAGAGGAGTATTGAAAATGCTATGGATGTGGGGAACAGTATGAACGCCGAACGGTTTGCTTTTAAGCTAATTGTGGAAAAAACTGAAAATTGGGGACAAGATACCGTAACCCTACCGGAAAATCTACCTCGTTCTGAGGCTGAGGAAAAAGCCCTCAGTGAATTTTTGCACGTGATGCAGCTTGAGCTAGAGGATGCTCGCTTAGAGGAGTCGCAGGTGCAGGCGTACCGCGAACCCCTAACGGAATTCGTCTCGCAACCGTTGGTACAGGAAACGCTGTTAGGGGTTTTTGACAAAGACTGCAAAACTATCTCCACGGATACTTTAGCCCAAACCTGGACTCAGCTCAATTTGACGGCCCTCCCGGAGGAGTTTAATTGGGAAGCGGTAGCGCGAA
Organism: uncultured cyanobacterium; assembly: GCA_963821735.1. Lineage (GTDB taxonomy): Bacteria > Cyanobacteriota > Cyanobacteriia > Cyanobacteriales > Laspinemataceae > Laspinema. The sequence continues at coordinate 369,072 of CAWGFK010000012.1, read as the reverse complement.
TTTATTTCAAACAAATTAAAGCCTTTGTTCACGCCAGAGAATTGGTCGATCGCCTGCTGAATCCCAACCGAGAAGATCCCCTCACCCTGGATGACATCAAACGGGATGTATTTGTGCAACATCTGTTTGATGAACCGTGGCATGAAGTGATGCGGCAAATCGTCAGGATGATTGCACCGGAATTGGCGGCAGAGTTACTCGATTCTCTGATAGAAAACCAAGTCGAACCCTCTAACTTTACTCACTTATTTGTAGCGGCAGAATGTCTGGCGGTTTTGCCCGATCGCACCGCCTTAAAATCGACGGCGAATCAACTGCGCGATCGCCTACAATCTTTAACTCAATATCCGGAAGTGGATGAACTCATCCTCACCCGCCTGCGCGCCATTTCCACCCTGGCGCGAGTTTGGAAAAACGACCCGGATACCCTCCCCTGGTTACAATCCCTGGTTGAATTCCCCGTGGCTGAAACCATCCGCATGAGTGCTGTCGATGAAATCGCCCTCTGTTGGAAAGAACGTCCCGAAATTCTCTCCTGGCTCAAAGCCTTAGCACAATCCTCGGTCGCTGAAATTACCCGGGTGAGTGCAGTGCGATCGCTGGCGACTCACTACCGCCAGGACCCGGAGATTCTCCCCTTGCTCAAAACCTTAGCTCAAAGCGATCGCTATTGGCTAGTGCGAGAAGCGGCATTGGAAGAGTTGGCTGAGGGATGGCAGGATGACCCGGAGACATTTACCCTGATAGCGGCGATCGCCCAATCGGATGCCGAAGCGGATGTGAGAGAGGCGGCAGTGGAAGAACTCGCCAAAGGTTGGAGTCACGACAAAGAAACCGCTGCGCTGATTCGCACCCTAGCCGAGTCCGATGAAGATTGGCACGTCAGAATTGCCGCCATGCAGCAGTTTGCGATCGCCTGGTATGACAATGCCTCAACCCTAGGTTGGCTGCGAACTCGGCCCTTTCTGACCCCGATTGGCACGTCAGAATTGCCGCCATGCAGCAAATTGCCACCGGCTGGTTTGATCACCCTGAAACCGTCTGCCTGGTTACGCGATCGCATCGTTTCTGATGACACTTGGCAAGTGCGCGTCGCCGCTTTACAACTGGCGGCAGCTTGGTTTGAAGACCCGAAAACCTTACCGATTTTAAAAGATATCGCCTCCTCTGACCGCGATCGCCGGGTCCGGGAAGCGGCAGTGCACGAGTTTACTCGCACTTGGAAAGATGACCCGGAACTGTTACCGATTCTCAAATCCCGGGCGACTCAGGACGAACATTGGCAAGTGCGCGTTGCTGCCTTACAGCAACTGGCGACGGGATGGTATGACGACCCGGAAACCTTACCGATTCTCAAGGTTCAGGCGATTAATGATGGTTCCTCTGATGTGAGAATGACTACCTTGCGGGAACTGGCTTCTGGGTGGTTTGATGACCCGGAAACTTTGCCGATTTTGAAAAGTCGGGCCACATCGGATCAAGGCTGGGATGTGAGAATTGTGGCTTTGCGAGAATTGGCAACGGGTTGGAAGGAGGACTCGGAAACTTGGACGATTGTTAAAAGCCGCGCTCAATCGGATGAGAATTGGGCTGTGCGTCTAGCCGGGGCGATCGAGTTAGTGAGCCACTGGCCGGAAAACCCGGAAACCTTGGAGATTGTCAAAGCCCGGGCTTGTACTGATGCGGATTCATTTGTGAGACTTTCGGCCTTGCAACAGTTACTCAAGGGGGGATGGGATGACGCGGCTGTATTTGCCATTTTGTGCGATCGCGCTGTCAATGATCCGTTTGTGCCGTTAAAAGATGGTGCACTTAATCCTCGACTCACCGCCCTCGAAGCCATCGTCCAGTATTATGGGGATTATCCCGAAACCCTCCCCTTACTCCGCGATCGGGCTCAATCCGACCCCGATGAAAAAGTGCGGGCCTTTGCTCAATCCGTCCTAACCACTCCGGGCAAAAACTAGAGCGAGTATTTCTGGTTTACCCCTTGACAAAACTCCTCTTTTACCCATTAGGCTAACCCTAATGGGTCCCAAGCTCGTCAGGGGTGACCCGCCAGACTACTGCGACCCCACCCTAGAAAGCCGGTTTACCGAGACTAAAAACCCTAAGTAGGCCGGAGTTGCCCCCAGGGAGGGGACCGATGGGAGGACCCGGGACACTCCATCCGATCCTCCTTATTGCGGAATCCGGTATTTAAAGGTCTATAAAAACGGATTGTAGGGGCGCAATGCTTGCGCCCCTACAAATACAGCTTGACGCGGCTCGTTTTTATAGACTTATCAGTAGCGTATTCCGTATTACGGGTTTCCCCCCAGCCTTAGCCTAATTCGTTAACAAGAAATTATGGAATTATTGACCCTGGTTTTAACCGGAATTCTCACCTTAGTCTCCCCCGTTGGGGTGACATTCGATAATATCGCTGAGGGAGATATTCGTGAGGCCCTCCATGATGCCGAACAGTTGGAAGTCCGACTGGATAATGCCCCCAACTATGCGCTACTGAGGGGGAATATCCAACGGTTACGCTTTGCGGGGCGGGGATTGTACGTTACGCCGGAGCTTCGCATCGATACAGTGGAAATCGAAAGCGACCCGATCGCCGTCGATATTAACCGTCTCAACCAAGAAGACGCCACCTCAATCCCGCGCTTTCTGCGAGAACCCTTACAAGGGGCGATGCGCGTGGTCATCACCGAGGCCGACCTTAATCGTGCCTTGCGATCGCAAGCTGCGGCTGAACCCTTGCGAGAACTCGGCATCGGGATCACCCGCACCAATGACCCCGAGGCCCAAAGCGACCCCCAACGCTTTCAAATTGTCAATCCCGAGGTCGAATTTTTAGCCAATAATCGAGTGCGCTTCCAGTTAGAAATTGCCGATCGCCGGGATAATGAATCCGTGCAAATCGTATTAGAGACCGGGTTAGCCTCGGTTAACGGGGCCCGAATCCAAGCGGTCAACCCAACCATCCTGATTAATAATGAAGAGGCCCCCACTCAGTTGATCACCCTTTTCTCCCGAATCCTCGATCGCGCCCTAGATCTCAGAAAATATGAAGAGCGAGGATTACTGGCCCGGGTTTTAAAATTTGAGCTAGATAGCGATCGCCTAGAAATTGCCGCCTTTATTCGCATCGATCAGCCTGATGCGTTGTCAGTCTTGACTTCGGAGTAAGTTTTCTGGAAATTTAGCCGATTCCCTTGTAGTTTCTTGCCAAGGTCTACCGGCATCTTTAATTCTTTAATCAAGATGTAGCTATTTGTTCTTACGGCATTGGCGATCGCCAATTAACCCGATGAGCGGCTCAGGGCTGGGAAGAATTCAGGGATGAGAACAGGGGAACCCCCGTACCGGATACGAAGGGAAGCCTCAGTTCAAAACCACCAAATCCGCATTTCTTATTAGTCAATATTGTTTAACTGTTGAGGAGAACTTTTGATATGCAAAATGGACAAACTCGCCGCATTCCCCTGGGTGTCATTGCCACCCTCTCCGCTGTCGTTGTCGCCGCCGGAGGTGGCACCGCTTGGTGGGCGGTGAATTCTCAAAAGGATGTCAACCTCAATGGCATGACTCCATCTCCCACCCAACCCAGGGACCCTGGAGTAAACATCGAGGTCACCCAGGACCCGAGTGGAACTCCGCCTACGGCGCTCAATCCCATCGAGCAATCGGTGCAAATTTATGTGGTCCAAGATACCGGGACCCAATTTGAATTAGCCGCTGTCCCCGTCTCCGTGCAGGCGACAGAACAACCCGATGCTGTGTTGAAAGCCGCCTTTGATCGCTTGGTCACCCAACCGCCCAATGCTGCTGGCTTTAGCGAAATTCCCACCGGCACCCAAGTGCTGAATGTCGAGGTCAAGGACAATGGCATCTATGTCAACCTCTCCCCTGAGTTTACCTCCGGGGGTGGCAGTAGCTCGATGACCGCTAGATTAGGGCAGGTGGTTTATACGGCGACCACCTTGGATCCGAATGCCTCCGTCTGGATTTCCGTAGGCGGTGAACCGTTGGAAGTATTGGGAGGTGAAGGGTTAGAGATTCCTCTGCCGATTACCCGCACTATTTTTGAGTCCGAGTTTCCCCTGTAATCCCAAATCCGGTTGGTAAAAGTCGGTTTTCGCTCCGCAGCCCGCGCAGGAGGGCTTTGTCCCTGTAGCCCCACCCTTGAGGGTGTGGGTTTTTCTGGAATCCGGTTTTCAAAGTAAAAACCCACACCCTTGAGGGTGTGGGTTTTTGCTCACCGTTTTCCATGCAAGCTCAAGGAGCGAAACTGACGCGCTTGTTCTTCAATCCGTTCGGCAAGGCGATCGCAGACTAGATTACATAGCTCAAAAATTAGGGGGTCTTCGACCCGATAATAAGCCGAAGTGCCTTCCGTGCGACGACTGAGGATTCCGGCTTGCAGCATGACTTTCAGATGTTTAGACACATTGGCCTGACTGGTGGAAGTGGCATCCACTAATTCTTGTACACATTTTTCACCATCTCTGAGTAAGTTTAAGAGCTTCAAGCGCATGGGCTCACTCAAAATACTGAAATATTCCGCCACTTGTTGCAATACCTCTGGGGGTAAGGGTTGCGCTCGTTTCATGGCTAATGGTCCTAAAGAATTACCCATTTTTCTATGTTTCCATTGTAACAGTAAACAGGTTTATGACAATTAAGTAATTAAACGGGTCTGACTGTTGGGCCGATTGCCTTGCGCTCAAGACAATCGACTCACCCCAACCGACCGAAACCATTACTCGGGGCTAATCCGCATCAAAGGCTGACCGTATTCCACGGGAGTGCCATTTTCGACCAAAATTTCCACCACTTGTCCGGAAACCTCCGCCTCAATTTCATTCATCAACTTCATCGCCTCAATGATGCAGACGGTTTGGCCGAGTTTGATGCGATCGCCGATCGCCACAAATGGCGGTTCATCCGGAGAGGGAGAGCGATAGAACGTCCCCACCATTGGGGAAATGACCTCCAAAAACTTGCGATCGTTCGTCACCGGAGCGGGAGCCGGAGCCCGGGAGCATTCCCCCCCGTCGGCCCAGAGGTCCCCGACGAGGGAGGGGGTGTCGGAATAGCAGGCTCCACCGGGGGACCCGAAGGGGCGATCGCCCCAGTTCCCTCAGTCGCCAGGATCAACCCCGGATCAACCGGGATCCCCACCCGCTCCGCAATCATCCGGTCTTTGCGTAGGGTCAGCTCAAAATCGCCACTTTTTAAAATCAGCTCAGAAATATCCGTTCCATTGAAAGCCCCAAGCAGCTCACTCAGTTGGCTTAAATCCAGTTGCACAGTTTCTTTGACCCCGTAAAATCAACGTTATTCTTTAGTTTTTCCCCATCCAGCCAAACCCAGGGCGATCGCCTCAAATCCCCGGGATAGACCCACTGCGATCGGCCTCGAAGGCAGCCCAGGAGAGCGAATAAACACCACTCTCCGGAGTGCAAAGACACAAGAGGACTGACCGCTAGTCGGTAAGCGCGAAACGTTATGATTCTCGGCCCAGATAGGAATCGTTACGGGTATCGATTTTAATCCGTTCACCGATGGTAATGAACAACGGAACCATCACTTCAGCCCCAGTTTCCACCGTCGCGGGTTTAGTTCCACCCGTTGCCGTATCCCCTTTAATACCCGGATCGGTTTGCGTCACTTCCAAAACGACCGAGTTAGGCAGCTCGACTTCCAGCACTTGTTCGCCCCAACGGACGACATTCACTTCCATTCCTTCCTTGAGATACTTGACGCGATCGCCAATCTGCGCCTCAGTCAAACGGCTCTCTTCATAGGTTGCCATATCCATCAACACTAACTGTTCACCTTCTCTATAGGTGTACTGCATCGTGTTTTTTTCTAACGTCGCTTGGGGCACCGTCTCTCCCGCACGAAACGTGCGCTCGATGACGCTGCCATTCTGAGCATTCTTCAATTTCGTGCGAACAAAGGCCGAGCCTTTACCGGGTTTGACATGGAGGAATTCAACCACCCGCCACACAACCCCATCTAATTCAATTGTGACGCCGGTGCGAAAGTCATTACTGGAAATCATGAATCTTTATTCGTGGAGAATAATCGGGATTTTATTTTACCGCGAATTCTCCCCTTCAATGGTATTGGATCAAATTGCGACTTTCCGATCCCCTCCCATCCTCGATCAGAATTCCCTAGGGATGCCCCCGTGCAACTTCCCTCGGTATGGGAAGATTGATCCATGCCGATTAAAAAGGATTCAGAGATATATTGATGCTGGCTTCACCTAAAAAAATTACAAATTTATGGCAACGCGGCCTCAAAGCCGCTTTATTGGTCGTACTGATGACCAGTCTCTCCCTGGGATTGAGCGCTGCTTGGTGGGATGGCGGCAACAGTTCCACCCCGAATCGCACCAGTGTCCTGCCTCAAGGCAATGCCATCACCGATGGTAAAGCCCTGTTGCGATACGCCTTACCCATTGACAATCAAGCCCTGCGCGAGGCCCAAAGCAGCTTAGAAGATATTTCCCAGCAACTGCGCGGGAAACGCTGGAGTCCGATCACCAGTGATCTGACCAAAGCTGCCGGGATTTTTACTAATCGCGAGGCGGATATCTTGGAGGATATTCCCGAATCTCAACAAGCCAACGCCAGTGCTATCCTCGACCAAATTAAAGAGGAAATTGGCACCGTGCGATCGTCCGTCGAGGTTCAGGATAAACCCGCCACTCAGGAAGGACGCGATCGCCTCCTGGATTTAGTCGGCCAACTCGAAGAAATGATGGTCGCTGAATTCCCTTATGAAGTCCCCGCAGAATACAGCCATCTGCCTCAACTCCTGGGCCGCGCCACCGTCGCTGTGGAAACCGACAAAGGCAATCTGACCGTAGTCCTAGACGGATATAGCGCCCCAGTAACCTCCGGCAACTTTGTGGATCTCGTCCAGCGCGGATTTTACGATGGCCTAGAATTTATTCGCTCAGAAGATTTCTATGTCCTCCAAACCGGAGACCCCGTAGGACCCGACCAAGGCTTTATCGACCCTGATACCGGAGAATATCGCAATATTCCCCTGGAAGTCCTCGTCCGTGGAGATATTCAACCCACCTATGGGATTACCTTGGAAGAGGCGGGACGATTTCGAGAACAGCCGGTCCTCCCCTTCTCCGCCTTTGGAACTGTAGCAATGGCCCGCCCAGAAGATGACCCCGATGGCGCTTCTTCTCAGTTTTTCTTCTTCCTGTTTGAACCGGAATTAACCCCTGCGGGCCTCAATTTGCTCGATGGTCGCTATTCGGTCTTTGGCTATGTGGTTGAAGGGAAGGAGATTTTAGAAAAGCTCAAACAGGGGGATCAGATTCTCTCGATGAAAGTGGTCCAAGGCATGGAAAATTTCGTTCCCGCCCAAGCCAGCTAAGGGTTTAGGGTGGAGAGAACTAGCCCTGTCAAGGTGTATTTGTAGGGGCGTATTGCATACGCCCTAGGGCGCTTCGAGAAGCGCCCCTACAATTCACAACGATGAGGGATTCAATTGACTGTTAAAGAGGGCGTATGCAATACGCCCCTACAATAAACAACGATTTTTCGTCATGCAATTTACCACCTTGACAGGGCTAGGTTGAGAGAAACTGCCGATTTGCAGCAGTTTAAAAGCAGAAGTCTAGTGGAAAGATCCACTAGACTTTACTATTTTGGGGAGGTTAGAAACCGGGTGAAGAAGGATCCAGAAAATTCCCTTTCGGTTCGAGAGTTGGGGGAACAGGGACTGTTGAAACGATTGCATCGATTTTGTCCACCAGAGTGGGTGGGGGATGATGCAGCAGCGATCGCCATGACACCGGAACCGAATCGGTCATTGGTGGTGACGACGGATATGTTGGTAGATGGGGTGCATTTTAGCGATCGCACCACCTCCGCTGAAGATGTGGGATGGAGGGCGGCAGCGGCGAATTTATCGGATTTAGCCGCAATGGGGGCGAGTCCCTTAGCCATCACGGTCAGTTTAGGATTGCAGGGGGATACTCCTGTGTCTTGGGTGGAGGGGGTTTATACCGGGATGGTCAGTTGTTTGGACGCTTATCAGACAGCGATCGCCGGTGGGGATGTTTGTAAAGCGCCGGTGAATGTCATTTCGATTACGGCTTTTGGGTGGGTGCCCACGGACCGGACGATTCGGCGGCAGAATGGGAAACCGGGGGATGCGATCGTGGTGACGGGGGTGCATGGAGCCTCCCGTGCGGGATTAGAATTATTGCTGCATCCGGAAACTGGAAAGGATTGGTTAAAAGAGGAGATTCGGGAATTAATTAGCGCTCATCAACGTCCGAATCCGCGATTGGATGTGTTGCCGATTTTGTGGGAGGTGATGGGGGAAGGGGGAGAGATTGCGGGAATGGATAGTTCTGATGGGTTAGCCGATGCGATCGTGCAAATTGCGCGATCGAGTGGGGTTGGGGCGACTTTAGACCGGGGTTTAATTCCGGTGCCAGGGAGTTTGAAGCAGAGAGTGGGGGAAGAACGGGCAGTGGAGTGGGCCTTGTACGGCGGAGAAGATTTTGAGCTCGTGCTGTGCTTACCCCGTACCGTAGCGCATGAGTTCGTAGAACGAGTTGGAAATGGGGCGGCGATTGTGGGTACGCTAACAAAAAGCACCAGGGTTTGTCTAACTGACTCCACTGGTGCTTATGCTGACGAAGTGATCACCCAAAGTTTGAGTTTTCAGCATTTTTAAGCTGAAGGTGATGAGTTTTGAACCGTGAACGAATCAGTCCGACATCAAAACTCATTGCCCGCTTAATTTTATGCTTGCCATTTTTGAGCGACGAGTTCGGCTAAGTCAACCACACGCTGACTGTAACCCCACTCATTATCGTACCAGCCGATGACTTTTACCATGTTTCCATCCATGACCATCGTCAAGCTGGCATCGACAATAGACGATGCATCATGACCTTTATAGTCAGAGGAAACTAAAGGTTCATCACTGTATTCCAAAATGCCTTTCATCGAACCTTTAGCGGCTGCTTCTAAGACTTCATTGACTTGTTCAGCAAAGGTATTTTTCTCGACTTGAGCCACAAAATCTACGACCGAAACGTTCGGTGTTGGCACCCGCATCGCGATCCCGTTCAACTTACCGGCCATCTCGGGAATGACTAAAGCCACCGCTTTAGCTGCACCCGTGGAAGTCGGGACGATATTGAGTGCCGCAGCACGCGCCCGACGGACATCCCGGTGGCTGGCATCCAGCAACCGTTGGTCGCCAGTGTAGCTGTGGGTTGTGGTCATCATCCCTTTGATGATGCCAAAGTTGTCATTAATGACCTTAACGATGGGAGCCAAACAGTTCGTTGTACAGCTGGCATTACTGACGATGTTGTACTCGTTGGGGTCGTACTTTTCATGGTTAACTCCCATGACAAAAGTGCCAACTTTGCTACCTTTTCCAGGAGCAGTAATCAACACCTTTTTTGCACCTGCTTGAATATGCTTTGAGGCACCTTCTTCGGTTACGAAGACCCCGGTGGATTCAATAACCAAATCAACTCCCCAAGCAGCCCAGGGCAAGTTTAAGGGATTGCGATCGGAGACACATTTAATGGTCTTGCCGTTGACGGTAATGGAGTTTTCATCGGCACTAATGTCAGCATCCAACGTTCCCAACATGGAATCATATTTGAGTAGATGGGCGTTGGTGCTTGGGTCGGATGTGTCGTTCACACCGACCAGTTCGAGTTGGCTGTTGGATCTGGTTAACCAGCAGCGCAGGAAGTTGCGTCCGATACGTCCAAAACCGTTAATCGCTACTCTAATCACTGCGTCTTGCCCCTTTCTTTAATGTAAAACTGCCTAACGTAATGAACCCAATCATATCGCAACAGGTGTCAATTTCGATCAGATTTTTTAAAGTCCGGGGATCGAGCTAGAGTGCGGTGGTAGCGGGTGCTGTGGGTTCTGATAAAGGTGGTGAGTTTGGATATAAATTTGGACGGGTTCGGGAACCCAGGTGCGGATTTTGGGCCAGTCGCACCAATGGCGACGCAGTAAGCTTGAAGCCATCGGCAGGGTTTGGGATTGTAAAATTTGCCAGCGTAGAGTAATCTGTCGGGTCTTAAAGGCGCTCTCGACTTGTTGGCAAATCTCCTGAGTTTTGATCAGCGTGGTGTTGTCCCGGGGGTTCGAGGGATTTGTACCTACAGTGGCGTTAAATTTAGGCCGTCGTTCCTGAAGGTTTAGGGGGGAGATTTCCTTCAATAAGGGAGTTTCTTCCGGGGAATTGACCTGGGGTGGGGATGCCGATCGCGGTGCAACTAACCACTCAAAAGCCTCAACCAGTTCAGAAGCGCGATACCATTTCGGCAGGGTGGAAAAGGCATCGGTTCCGATAATCCAATACCACTGGCTATCTGGATAGCGTTGTTGGAGGGTTTGTCCGGTGACGATCGCATAACCGGCTTTGGGGTCAGTAGGGGGCGGTGGAGCTAGGCAAAAGGCGGGTTCTGGGGCAGTCGCCAAGCGTACCATTTCCTGCCGATGCTCAAATTCGACCGGAGAGTGCTGACGGGGATCGCGCTTGTGGCGATCGCTAACCCATATAATCTGGTGTAATCCCACCTGTTCTAAGGCGGCGTAAGCGATTCCCAAATGTCCCCAATGAATCGGGTCAAAGGTTCCGCCTAAAATCGCTCTTTTTTTGATCGGCTCAGGCTGCATTCTTTCCCGTAAACTTTGTTGGAGACGGCTGTTACTTGAGGTCGGTCATTCTCCCTTGGATTGGAGGGTCCGAAGGTCACGAATCATCGCAATCATAACCCGCTGTGATTTCCTCTTCCTGCTTTTTAGGAGTATTTTTTCCGGAAATTCCCTAGCAAACGATGGAGGCACTTGTGCGATGGGAAGACTGCTTTCCCCTTTGTTCTGGGACGTTTCAGGAGCGTTTCCCTGCCTAACTTAAGTGAGTTTATTGGCTCACCTTGGGAATCACGAGTGATTTTCCGTTTTTCTTGACCATCGGTTATGGTAAACACACCAAAAAGGTTTAACCCTAGAAAAATCTCGGGAAAAGACTACGGATCAGGTGTATTCGACACTAGAATCGAAAAATGCTTCTTCAGGGAGAGCGCTCAATTTCTGTTATGACTGTATCGTACAAAAACAATTCTTGATATGATATCGCGTGTTATTGGCGTGGTGTGGTGTGTAAGGAGCTTACAATGCACAATTCTATCGATCTAAGTGGCAAACCCTTTCATTTCATCGGAATCGGTGGAATCGGAATGTCAGCGCTTGCCTACATTTTAGCAAAGCGGCAGGTCCCGGTATTTGGATCCGATATTCGATCGAGCCATATCACTCAGCGCTTGCAAGAAAATGGAGCGCAAATTTTTTGGCGTCAAGATGCCAGCAACCTGGATTTTTACCGACAAACCAACGCCTCAACCGATGAAGCGGCAGTTTTGAGTTCAGCAAACAAGGAGGGGTCGGGAGGTTTACCGGCGATCGCGCCGAAACCCGTCAGATTAGCCGCCAACGGCATTCCCTCCTCAATTAATTTGCCGCAAGTGATTTGCTCAACGGCGATCGATGGAGCCAATAGCGAATATCAAGCCGCTTTAGACTCGGGTTGTCCCATCTTTCACCGCTCTGACTTACTGGCTGCTTTAATATCCGAATATCAAAGCATTGCCGTAGCCGGAACCCACGGGAAGACCACAACGAGTTCAATGCTGGCTTATGTCCTGTTAAAGGCTGGTTTGGACCCCACGATTGTGGTCGGGGGAGAAGTCAAAGCTTGGGAAGGGAACGCTCGTCTGGGAGAAGGACCCTATCTAGTGGCAGAAGCGGACGAATCCGATGGGACCCTCGCCAAACTCTCGGCCAAAATTGGTGTGGTGACCAACATCGAACTGGACCATCCGGACCACTACCAAAGCCTGGATCAAGTCATCGAGATTTTTGAAACCTTTAAAGAGCGCTGCACCGAATTAGTCGGATGTATTGATTGCCCCACCGTGCGCGATCGCATTCAACCGGGCATCTCCTACAGCCTCAACCTCGATTCCGGTGCCGACTACACCGTAGACTGTATTGCTTATAGAGCCGACGGCACCACAGCGAGGGTTTGGGAGAGAGGTCAAATTCTCGGCCAACTGTCTATTTCCCTCCTCGGTTCCCACAACCTGAGTAACGCTCTAGCGGTGGTTGCCGTTGGACGCTTGGTCGGTTTAGACTTCGCCACCATTGCCCGGGAAATTGCGACATTTGAGGGCGCTTGCCGCCGGTTTGAGACCCGAGGCACCTACAATGACATCCAATTTGTAGATGACTACGCCCATCACCCCAGTGAAATTCGGGCCACCCTCCATGCAGCGAGTTTGCAAACCAAAGGATTGCGTTCTCGTGCCAGTCGCGTTGTCGCCGTCTTTCAACCCCATCGGTACAGCCGAACTCGGGCATTTTTAGCCGAGTTTGCTGAATCATTTAGCGATGCTGATTTAGTGGTGGTGACCGACATTTACAGTGCCGGGGAAGCGAATGAATTTCAACTGAGCGGACAACAAGTCGCCGACGAAATCGCCGCTCATCATCCTCGGGTGCATTACAGTCCTTCTATGTCTGATGTGAGCGAGTTTCTGAGCGAAGCCTTGCTCCCGGGTGACCTCGCCTTATTTCTGGGGGCTGGTAATTTGAATCAGATCATTCCGGAAGTCATGGCATTTCATCAACAGGTCGAGCAAACGGCTCTGGCAGAAGCACGCCATCGAGCCTGAACGCCAGTAAGTTTCTAGGGAACAGGAGGGCGATCGCTCCTCGAAATACCCTGGATGATTGACGTTCATAAACAGTGGTCTATAGGGATTTAAGCACCTGGATTATCATGACTCTTTCCTCCGATACTGTACGCATCCTCAGCCCTTCCGTGGTTAAGCAACCGGCCAAGAATCCACATCTGACTCCCGTCAACGGGGATCGGGATCGCTCCCAGTCTATTTATTTAGCCGGAACCGCTTGTCAGATTAAGTCCAATGTTTCCTTATCAACCTTTACCTCCTTTCGAGTAGGGGGTCCTGCTGAATGGTACGTTGCACCTAAACAGATAGAAGAGGTCCAAGCCTGTTTAGAATGGGCCAAGGCTGAAGGATTACCCGTCACCTTCTTGGGTGCGGGTTCTAATCTGTTAGTTAGCGATCGCGGCATTCCCGGTTTGGCGATTTCTACCCGCCATCTGCGCTATAGCCGCTTTAATCCCGAAACCGGGCAAGTCACCGTTGCCGCCGGTCAGTCCCTGCCTCGTTTAGCTTGGCAGGCTGCTCAATTGGGATGGGAAGGACTGGAATGGGCTGTCGGGATTCCCGGCACTGTCGGGGGAGCCGTCGTGATGAATGCTGGTGCTCACGGAAGTTGTGCCTCTGAGATTTTAGTGAAGACTCAGGTGGTGTCCCGCCAGGGAAGCATCTCCAGCCTGAGCCCGCAAGAGTTGGGCTATAGCTATCGCACCTCGGTCCTCCAAGGGGGCGATCGCCTGGTCACAGAGGCCACTTTTCAACTCAAACCCGGAGCAGACCCCGCTCGGGTCCAAGCGACTACCTCCGAACAACTCGAACATCGCAAATCCACCCAACCCTATCACCTGCCCAGTTGTGGCAGTGTCTTCCGCAATCCTGACGGATACCGAGGGGCCGGATGGTTAATTGAGCAAGCCGGACTTAAAGGATATCAGATTGGCAGTGCTCAGGTTGCCGAACGTCATGCCAACTTTATTGTCAATTGTGGCGGCGCAAAAGCCAGCGATATTTTCCAGTTGATTCGATATGTTCAATCGCGAGTCGAGGAACAGTGGGCTGTCCTTTTAGAACCAGAAGTTCGCACGATTGGCGAGTTTCAAGCTCTGTAACCTTACGGATTGACAGGCGATCGCACCCGATGGTTCGGCATAACACCCGCTCATCCCCCCGGCTGGCTCAATGGCATACTGCAATTATCGCGTGGTAGTATTGCTAAGGGTAATGCCCATGAGGGTCTGATTCTGACGTTAAAGCGCCAGAGCTTCAGCACTCAACAGTACGGTGAGGCACACCGGAACTGGCTCTTACATCAAGGGCAAAATGCTTGGAGAAAGCGGCACTTGTCTCCTAAAAGTCTCCTAGTTTTAGGAGACTATTTTAGGGTCAGTTCCCTGGAAGAACCAAGAATCCACAGCAGCGATCGCGCCGCTCAATCATGCCAACATCGATTTGAACCCATACAGAGTTAACCCGTTATGGCAGGAAAAGGACAGGGAGGATTTGGTTTCGGTCTCGGCAAAATGAAAGAGCTGACTGAAGCCTTCAAAAAAGCTCAACAAGTACAAGAAGGTGCTAAAAAGCTTCAAGAAGAATTAGATGAACTCGAAGTCATCGGAGAAGCCGGTGGCGGTTTGGTTAAAGTCGTGTTAAGCGGCAACCAAGAACCCCGTCGGGTCGAAATTTCCCCGGATGCTCTCGGTGAAGGTGCCGAAGTGGTTTCCGAACTGGTTGCCGTTGCGATGACAGATGCATATAATAAATCCACCGCAACCATGCGCGAACGGATGGAAGAATTAACAGGTGGCTCAATCTGCCCGGTCTGTAACTGCTATAGCTCAGGCAGTCGTCTTTGTATCGAGTCTAATCCATATCAACTACTTTTCATCAAGATCTAGCTGGCTTTCTACTGTGTCAAGTAAGCCAGCTAATTTTGTTTTGGGCTTTAATTCCGGTTTGAATTGGAGTGATGCTGTTTAAAATCTGGGTAAGATAGAAGGCGATCGCCTGTTATACGGAATTCGGTTGTTAAAGGGCTATAAAAACCCACACCCTCAAGGGTGGGGCTACACAGACAAAGCCTGCCTACGCAGGCTGAAGAGTAAAATAGGTCTTTCACAACCGGATTTGGTATTAAATTTATTATCCTCAGTCTCCTACTGCGAATAACTCACCCATGCCCTATAAACTCTTATTTGTCTGCCTCGGGAATATCTGCCGCTCACCGGCTGCCGAAAATATTATGAACCACCAAATCGCAGGCAGAAATCTCCAGGGTCAAATTATTTGTGACTCTGCCGGGACTTCGGCTTATCATGTGGGGAGTCCCCCGATCGCCGCATGGTAGCCGCAGCCAAACAACAGGGACTCTCCTTTATTGGCGAAGCGCGCCGCTTTCACCCCGCAGACTTTCAGAAATTTGACCTGATTTTAGCGATGGATCGGGAAAACTACGCCGATATTATCTCCCTTGACCCCCAGGGTCAATATCGCCAAAAAGTCCGCATGATGTGTGATTTCTGTCGCGATCGTCCCGAGAAAGAAGTTCCTGACCCCTATTATGGCGGTCCCGATGGATTTAACAATGTCATCAATCTGCTCATTGATGCCTGTGAAGGGCTTCTGGATTATGTCGTTGAGCAGCAGAATGTCAAGGTGAGTCCCTAAGCCATGAGGGCAGAGGACCCCACCCTAACCCTCCCCTTGCCAAGGGGAGGGAACCGGAGGTGCTCTTAAGCGTAAAAACCGACTCTTGTAATACTCCATACGGTATTTAAAGGTCTATAAAAATTTCTTGTAGGGGCGCAATGCTTGCGCCCTTCGGAGGGCGTATGCAATACGCCCCTACAAATATAGATTGACGCGCCTCGTTTTTATAGACTTTTCAGTACAGTATGGAGTATAAGTTAGGGAGACCTGGGTTGAAAAAGCGTTAAGGGAACTCAACCGTGGCGATCGCCTCCCCAGTTTGACGAGTATCATAGCCCCCTAACCCTTGCAATTGAGACCGCACCGACTGATGTCCCAAGGTACTGAGCAATTGTTGCACCGCAGTCTCTTCTAAATCTGTCTTGAACACCACTAAATCATAGCGAGCCTGATGCAGGGGAATAAATCCCAACCCAAAAGCAGCAGCAACAGAGGCGGTACTGACCCCAGCGGCGACTTTTCCCGATGCCACAGCGACTGCCACCTCTAAATGTCCTGTCACCATCTGGTCAAATCCTTGAATTGCAGCAAAGGGAATATTTTGTGCTTGAAGTGCTCTCTCCAACACTTGCCGACTCCCTGCACCCACTTCCCGATTGACAATTGTAATTTCAGGTTGAGCCAAATCTGCAACGGTTTTTAAATTAAATGGATTATCGGACCGAACCAGCAATCCCTCCTCCCAAATTCCTAAATTAATTAACACCACTGCCCGATTCTTTCCCGGAATCGGTGTCATCTTCTTCAGGGCTGCTGTCACAAACGATACATTATGTGCGTTTGCTTCTGGATCATAGAGATGCATTCCAGCGATGTGAATCTCGCGGCGACAAAGTTGCTGTAACGCTTCCGTACTATTTTTAGAGAGACAATGTATCCGTAAGTCTGGATGCCAATGTTCTGCGGTCCTCGCCCAGAGAGAAAGTGCGGGAGAGCATCCGGCGATCGCCAGAGTCTGTTGCCATCGTTGGGGTTGATTGAATCCCTGAACCGCCATTGTTGCCGAGTTCGGTACCCGTATCCCTTCCCCATCCGCTGGAATCATCTCCAGGCGAAAGGCATCTGCACCGATTAAAGGATGGGCAACCCAACGGCGATCGACAGACACCAAACTCACTCTTAACCGTTGACCAACGGGCATATTTTGAGCCGGAATAGCCGTCATTTCTTTCGGGTCCTGTTCTAACCAAAATAACTTTCCACTGGGCAGCCGAGGGCTTTTGCCAGTCTCAGGGCGACGGTAGTTGAGGGTGAATATTGTCCGGATTCAACCCCACTAATCGTCTGCCGAGAGACTCCGGCGATCGCTGCCAAATCTTGTTGACTCAGGCCCAACCGCTGTCGAATTTGTTTTAAACTATTGCAAAGATTAGCATCGGATTTCATTGGTTTTCCTGAGCATTTTCCAACAATCTAACTCCCCACAACAAGGTAAAGGCGATGACAGTCATCATCAGCACCATTTGATTGGCGCGTTGATAATCCTGCATTTGGACCGCATCATAAATAGCCAGAGGTAACGTTTGGGTGCGCCCGGGAATACTGCCTGCCACCATCAGAGTTGCCCCAAATTCGCCTAACCCTCGGGCGATACTTAAACCAAACCCTGCCAATACTCCACGATAGGCTAAGGGTAAACTAATCAGCCATAAAACTTCCAGTTCCGATGCGCCTAAAGTGCGGGCGGCAGCTTCCAGTTCAGGGTCAACGCTGGCGATCGCCACTCTTGTGGATTCCACCATTAACGGGAGTGAGACTACTGTCGAGGCGATCGCCGCAGCTTGCCAAGTAAATAATAGATTAATTCCGAATACTTCTTTAATCGGACTGCCTCGCCCTAATATCAGCAATAACCCATAACCCACCACACTCGGAGGCAGGACCAAGGGTAAATTTAACACCGTCGAAACCAACAGTTGTCCCGGGAAACGGGTTCTTGCCAAGAAAATGCCTAATCCTAACCCTAAAGTTAAGATTGCTAGGCTGGCAACTCCTATCACTTGTAATGACAAAAATAAGGGTTGCCAAATCATTTTAAAGGATCCTCTCCCGGCAAAATGAATCCATGTTTTTGCATTAAAGGTCTACTTTTAGAGCTATTAATAAACAGAGCAAATTGCTGGGCAATTTCAGGATGATTGGCAGTTTTGGGGACAACTAATGTCTGCTCAATGGGTTGATGTAAATTCTTCGGAAATTAAGCTCCATTGACCTGGACGATTTAGACTGAGGGATAAGGCAACGATCGCCACATCCACATTGCCAGTTTCTGCATATTGCTGAGTTTGCCTGATGTTTTCCCCTAAGACTAACTTGGGCTGAATTTCCTCCCAAATTCCTATAGATTGCAAGGCTTGTTTGGCTGCAATCCCGTATGGTGCATGGTCTGGATTGGCAATGGCAATTCGTTCAATTTCTGAGCTTGTTAAGTCCTGGAGTTCTTTTATAGGAAGGGAGCTATCTTCCCGATGCCACAGGGTAATTCGTCCCACCCCATATAATGCTTTTGTCTCCGAGAAAACTAGCGCTTTTGTGTCTAAATCCTCAATAGATTTTTTATCGGCTGCCACAAATAAATCAACAGGCGCACCTCGCTCAATTTGTTGTGCAAGTTGCCCTGTGGAACCCAAGTTAAGCATCACTCTATTCCCCGTTTCCTGTTCCCAGAGTTTGGCGATCGGGGGTAAGACTTGATTCAAACTTGCTGCGGCGGAAACCGTGAGGGTCACAGGGGCAGAGGAGGAGTCAGGCGGCTGGGTCCCCGTAGATATCCCACAAGCGACCAGCAGGGTGAGTAGGGCATAAACCATATACCTGAGCGGTTTTCGCCGATGTTGTCCCATAGTTGTTGCGTTTAACCGGAGTTGGCATCCTGCCATTATACTGGCATTCTGCTAAAATACTGGCACAATCAGGGGTCTGCAAAAACCCGACAGGCTGAAGCCTGGGACTACACGGACGAAGCCCGCCTGCGCGGGCTAATTTATAAAGTTAAACGATTTTTGATAACCGGATTTGGTATCGGCAAGATTTCGCGATTCGCTACCTAATCCCACCCTAAATACAGATTCTGGTCAATGCGTATGCCCCCCTATCGGGCAGATTCTCCGCTAAAATCAACAAAACTGCTTCTTCTCACAAAAAAACAAAAACGAGATAATTATGGACATACAAGCCGCCGTTGCTTGGCAAGCCGGATAAACCTTTAAGTTTAGAAACCGTCCAACTTGAGGGTCCCCAAGCCGGAGAAGTTATGGTGGAAATCAAGGCTACCGGCGTTTGTCATACCGATGCCTATACTCTATCTGGAGCAGACCCGGAGGGACTGTTTCCGGCTATCCTCGGCCATGAAGGGGCTGGAGTTGTGGTGGAAGTCGGCGAGGAAGTCAAAAGTCTGAAAGTAGGCGATCGCGTCATTCCCCTCTATACCCCTGAATGTCGTCAATGCAAATACTGTCTCAGCAATAAAACCAACCTCTGTCAAGCAATCCGAGCCACCCAAGGCAAAGGAGTCATGCCTGATGGCACCAGTCGCTTCTCCCTCAACGGTGAAAAAATCCATCACTACATGGGAACCTCCACCTTTGCCAACTTCACCGTTCTGCCAGAAATCGCCGTCGCCAAAATCCGGGATGACGCCCCGTTCGAGAAAGTCTGTCTAATCGGTTGTGGCGTCACTACCGGCATTGGGGCAGTCATCAACACCGCCAAAGTCGAACCGGGGTCAAATGTCGCCGTCTTTGGGTTAGGGGGAATTGGACTGAACGTCATCCAAGGAGCGCGTTTAGTGGGAGCCAACCAAATTATTGGCATTGACCTCAATCCGGACAAACGGGACCTCGCTGAAAAATTTGGCATGACTCATTTCATCAATCCCAACGAGGTAGATGATGTTGTTGCAGCCATTATCGACCTCACCGATGGCGGTGCGGACTATAGCTTTGAATGTATCGGCAACGTCAATGTGATGCGTCAGGCCCTCGAATGCTGTCATAAAGGCTGGGGCGAATCTGTAATCATTGGCGTCGCAGGGGCGGGCCAAGAAATTAGGACCCGTCCCTTCCAACTCGTCACGGGTCGGGTTTGGCGAGGAACCGCTTTTGGTGGAGCCAAAGGTCGCCGGGATGTGCCGAAAATCGTCGATTGGTACATGGATGGTAAAATCGACATCGATAGTCTGGTCTCCCATGTTATCCCCGTCAATCGTATCAATGAGGCTTTTGACCTGATGCATACCGGGGAAGCCATTCGCACCGTTGTCACCTTCCCCGAATCATGACCCTTACCCTAAATCAGCAGAGTCGTTCCTTTGGTGGAACTACCCAGTTTTATCAGCATTCCTCCCAATGCTGCGACGCTCCGATGCGGTTCTCAGTGTATATTCCTCCCCAAGCAGCCCAGCAGCCGGTTCCCATTCTGTATTGGCTATCGGGGCTAACTTGTACGGAGGAGAACTTTATCACTAAAGCTGGGGCGCAACGTCTAGCCGCCCAATATGGCTTGCTGTTAGTCGCCCCGGATACCAGTCCCCGCAATCTGGGACTTCCGGGAGAAGAGGACCGCTCGGATTTCGGGAGTGGGGCCAGCTTTTATGTCGATGCGACGGAATTGCCCTGGGCGAAGCATTATCAGATGTACCGCTATGTCACAGAGGAACTTCCCGTCCTGATTGAGGAGAATTTCCCAGTGGATCCGACTCGTCAGAGTATTTTCGGTCATTCGATGGGGGGACATGGGGCGCTGATCTGTGCCTTACGCAATCCCTCCCGTTATCAGTCAGTCTCCGCCTTCGCCCCCATTACAGCCCCCATGTCTTGTCCTTGGGGGGAAACGGCATTTCGAGGCTATTTGGGGGAGAATCGTCAAACTTGGGCTGCCTATGATGCGAGTGAGTTAGTGAAGACTTCGGCTTGGCAGCGTCCGATTTTGGTTGACCAAGGGGACGCGGATTCATTTTTGGCCCAAGGTCAGTTATTACCGGAACGGTTTGAGACAGCTTGTCAGCAGGCTGGTATTGACCTCCGGTTGCGGATGCAAGCAGGGTACGATCATAGTTACTACTTTATTGCCAGTTTCATCGATGACCATCTCCGCCATCATGCGGAGGCGTTAGGTTGTGTTTAGAAGCTTGGGGTGAGTTGCAGCGGGTAGAGTCAATTGGGGAATTCTGCCGCCTGATGCGATCGCAAAGCGTCTCAATCAAGGAGAATCGGCTCTCAACCTGGACCACTCCATCTTTGACGAAAGCTGCATCAACAGGCGGTTGCCAGTCTGGATGAAACCGACCGTGACACCGGCTAGAAAACTGAAACTGATTGCAGGTTGTTGGTGGCGATCGCGTTGAACAACATCCCACCCGCCTAAAATAGATTGCCAACAATGCCAATGCTTTAGGCGCTCTGCATCTCTACTCTGTGGCGAAAGTATCTGCAAATGCCCTCAAAGATTTACCAGAACCGGATTTATTTTATCGAGGGTGGACTCACAACGTCTGATTTTGGGGAGAAACCTGCTGGCGATCTCTGGGTCTCAACGATTGTTTGGTTACCAATGCCGCTCCAGTTGAGAGAGAAAAAATGTTATTTTAGTGGTAAGACAATAGCTTAATAATTAATTGGCTCTGTAGAATTAAGCTAAAGAGGAAGTGACATTATGAGTATTGATGTAGATCGGAATCGGTTATCACAAAACAAAATGTTGGAGTGGTTGCGAGATACCCCTCAATTGACCGAGATGGTCCCTGTAAACCTGTGGGACACACAAGGGGATCAAAATTATAATATTTATTGTGCTTTGATTCCCTCCAATCAAGTTGAATCAGTGCTTTCTAATCCATCTTGGGATTTTTTACCCAATCAGGGTATGCCCGGTGCTGTTATGTATCATGAAGATGGGAAGGAGTGCGTTGAATATCTGCGGTATGGCGTTGCCAATGGGATTGAACCTTTAATAATTGATCGCGAGTTCTATGGACTGCGTGATGACTATCAAGAAATATCTGAAGAATTTCGCCTTTTTCATCGTCTTTATCATGATAAAAAAGCAGATAAATATATTAAAATTGATGATGATGGCGATGAACAGGTAGTGGTTATTATGGAACCCAATTGCATCAAAATTAGACTAAAAGAGATTCGTCAGTTTTTGGCAATTAAAGAGATGTACTTATCAATTCAATTTGATTGCCGAGAGTCTTCAAAATACTCTCTTGAAGAGCTTGGGTTCAAACCAGGTGGGAGTAATAAGCGCGAAAATCTTATATGTTGGAAACATCACTATGGTGAATTGAATCTTGGTAGTAAATATCGAGCATTTAGTGGGATATTGGGAGTACGACTTTTCCCTCCATTGCCAAAGTCTAAGAGCGGTTTTTGGGGATTTGGAGAAGAGAAAAAGAAAGAAGAGGTCAAATTTATAATTGGTGTTGATGATAATGGTGATGAAATTTTAGCTAGTCGTTATGGTACGGATTACCTCACTCCTGTATATTTCAGTAAGCAGGTGTTGGAGAAATACTATCAGCAACCCAGTAAGTATTCTGTACAAGATTCTATCCTTCGCTGTGGTAACCTGTGGAATCTTTATATTGACAATCATCACGATGACAAAGTATGCGTGTGGTTAGGGGATCTTGGACGAGACCTTTCTTATAAAGAACAACTACATTGGCGGACACATAATATCCTTCCCCAAGGCAGTGTAAGTGAAACTTATTTTAAGCGACAAATTCTAGCTGAGGCTACGGATTCAGAGCGTCCGGAACATATATTTAAACAGCGCTATAATGATTTGAAAAAGAGCTGCGAAAAATACCTGGGCTGGCAGTTATTACTACCTTTGGATAGTGATGATAAACACCACTTCCAAAGTCTGCGGGTTCCAGCCACTGATGAGCAACGTGATTTTGATGATTTGGTTCTAAGTCTTACAAAAATATTGATTGACTCAATAAACGAAAAACAACTGAACAAGTTGATTTCTTCAGAACAAAGAGATAATAAAACGGGAAGCATCAATCGCCTCCAAATAGCCCTTACTGAATGTGGTGTTCACGATGTTGCTAAACATATTGACTTTCTGAAAAAACTTCAGAATCTTCGATCTACTGGTGCTGCACATCGCAAAGGCAGTAGTTATCGAAAAATTGCCAAGGATTTCAATTGTGAAAATCAGAGCTTACGAGTTGTCTTTACCCAGATTCTCTGTCAGACTTTAGATTTACTTAATTATTTCATTGGTATTGTAGATAGCGGACAAATCAGCAAGAGCTAACAACCATACTAAACCGGAATTTGCTAAGTTTTTTAATTTATTTGCGGAAGTTATTTACATCCGGTGCAGCCTGAACAGTATGCCATTTTTCTATAAAGTTGTTAGATTTATGCTCATAGGGTAGCCCTTTGATACTAAAAATTGCCAACCGCTAATGAACCAATCATCGCGATAGCATCTGGATTTGCCGAGAAGCGAGTCGGTAGATGCGATCGCCACGAGTTAAATACCCTTTTTATTTAAACTCAATATAAACGGGTCAAAAAGTCCGGTTCTCCACAAAAGTTTTTAACTTAGAAGCATTCCTCACGGCATTTCCATCGCCGTCGTTGTTGAAGTACACAAACGCGCTGTGCCCCTGACTTTCCCACTCGCCAAGGCGCGAAGCCCACCAGGACAAATCTTCATCTGAGTAGGAACCGCCGTAGAGGGCGTGGGGATCGGGACCGTGAAGCCTTACATAGACGAAAGGTGCTGTGGCGCGGAGGATGCAGGGCAGGTTTGCTCCGCTCATCACGCAGTAAGCTACTCCAAAGCGTTCCAGGAGGGAAAATACCTCTTCTATGTGCCAGCTTGGGTGTCGGAATTCGATCGCCACTCTGATCCAAGAGGGCAATTGTTTTAGAAAGTAGGTGAGGCGGGGCAAGTCGCATCCGAACTGGGGAGGAAGTTGGACCAGCAAAATGCTCTGGCGATCGCCCAGGCATTCGAGTCCCTTGCCTATCCGTGCCAACCAGTTCTCTGGGGAGTAAAGGCGCTGGGAGTGCGTTAACCCACGGGGCGCTTTTACAGTCATCAGAAATCCTGGGGGGAGGCGATGTTGCCAGTTAGTAAAGGCTGCATCTTGGGGCCATCGATAGTATGTGCTGTTAACTTCGACGGTTTGATACTGCTGGATATAGTAATCCAGTCTGGAACGCGGTGGTAACTGGTGGGGATACAGCACACCTTCCCAATGTTGATAACTCCAACCTGAAGTGCCGATGCAAATGGTCATTGCCTTTACTCCAACGCAAATTGTGTTTGGGTATGAATTTTAAATTTTGCTTACATAGCCTCTAAATATAAGTCGCGAGTTTCTTAGCCATCTCTACAATTGGGGTGACCTCTGTAATAATACTCAAGGTAGAGGTAACGATAAACTAAAGAGTGCTACCGTTGGGTTAAGTTCTATCTCTGGCTTACGGTTCGCTCATTTTTGACCCTACTCCCTGAGATGGGAAACCATAACAGAAGGATCACCCGAAGTGGAAGGGGGTGGCCCCTCATCGTCGGCCAAGTTTGTATAAATCTTTAGGGGAATATTTAGACGAATTAAAATTTGTTGGTGAATGGGAGAAAATTTGGTAAGATAGCGATTGCCTCCAAGAGCTATTGGAACCGAAACCAAAGTAATTTCTTTAAAGGCTGCCAACAAGAGTTCGGAACTAGGTGTGGCCGTTTTCCGTTTGGGGTTTCCGGGGTAAATTCCTGAAATTTTTTCATCATTTTTACTCAAACTTCGGCGCATCTCAAATTCTAAAAGTGTTAAGAGGCGTAATCCAATGGACAGCAATCGGATAGCACCGGTAATATGGTCTTCTCTTTGTAAATACATCGGAGTCAAAGATAAAGGGAATCCTTTCATTCTGCCGAACCCTTTTTCAACTAAATATTCATCCCGATAAACTAGGACTCCATCAGTCACTGACAACTGCTCGGATGGTGAATTACTCGCATAAACTCTCCAAGAACAACTGTTGAGTTTTTGGGTTAAAGCCTCGGACAATACCTGGACACTTAAAGTGACTAAATCTTCTTTAATGATTTGAGCCGGTTGACCTTTGTACGCCCTCCGTTGAGAGATTTTCCTCTCGGTCGCATACTCAATGTTCAACAATCCCTCTACCTGATATTTTTCGATTATTCTTTCGACTTCGTTCTGGTAAGCGGGTAAACCAATCAACCGTTTTTTACCTTTCCTGGGGTGATTTAATTGCTCCAGTTCTAGTTGAGCTTCTTGGACTCGCTCTTTTAACGAGTTTTGGGCCGCATTAGCTATCTTGATTGACCTGACTACTAGATGTCGCTCTTTCCAGGTTATTTTTTTTTCTTCAAACTCCGCCATCTGCTCGACTTCTATTTCAAAGGCTTCCGCTATTTTAGTCGGTTCACCGGAGTCTAAATCTCTATAAACCGCTGTTAATTCTTGTTCCGTCTGTTCTCGCTCCATTAAATAACTGGTGAGAACGGATTCCTTCATTTGAGTGCCACTCAAGGGAACTAGATAATAATCTCCCTTTTCATGAATAAACCGTCGGGTTTGTATTGCCCCCATTTTACTGTCACCGACATACAATAGGCCAGTTTTTTTCAGGGTCTCTCTGACTCGGGTAATGGCCGGACAATATAAAGGGTCGTCGGCTTTATTTCCCGCTACTATGTCCGTGGCCACTGGCATTCCCAAGGGGTCTAGGGTGGCCAGCATCACTTTAATTTGAGCTAAATCGGGTCGATGGTCTTTACTGTAGCCGTATTGAAATAATCCTTGTTCATTCACGCCACAGTATGTTGATGCGCTTGTCGTATCTAGGCGGACTCTATCGGCGTTTAAGTCATACACTTGTAGGAGATTGCCCCCCAGTTCTTGCTCAAACTTTTCCCAACGCGAGGTGTCACTTAGGTATCGCAATTCAGCTTGTAATCGGTCATCACTGAAATCTAAAGCTCTAATAGCAGTCCCGGTAGAAATACTTAAGGTCTCTATCCGATTTTCTACCCAGGACTGAACGTGGCTTAATCGATGGTCTCCTTGTGATAAAATGTAACTCAACCATACTACAGCTACCCCTCCCAGACTTATTCCTTGCCAGTTCCCATGAGTAATGAAGTGTTTGTCTAGTAGCTTTTGGATTCCCATCCGCTCCAACATGGCTAGTAATACAGGTATGTCATCTACTCTTTCGGCGTTGAATTCTTCGTTGTTGTTCATCCGGATTGTACTACTTGTACTACAAAGGGTTGAGCTACAATACCCAGGCTCTTGAGGAGTCCTGATGTTACAATAATCCGTAAGTTTACACTAAAAGCTGGTCAACTCCATCTTTCGTTTTTAATACAAGTCTTTCTCCCTTTAATTCCGGTGCCATTTTGAACGAACGCTCTTTTGTTTTCTCCTCATAAGGAGAGGATTAAATTGCCATCTTTTTTACTTTTTTAAAAATGAGCGAACCGTAAGCTCTGGCGCTATGACTTCAAACAAAAATACGCCCAATCGGCTTAAAGAGATTCTCCGGGTTTTCTTATCGGTAGCCATCATCGTAGTCGGCATTACCCACTTTACTCACCCCGCTCAATATGTCAGAATTGTGCCGCCTCAATTACCTTACCCGACTGAGTTGGTCTATATTAGTGGATTTTTCGAGATTTTAGGAGGAATTGGCTTACTGATTCCATTTGTCAGTGTTGCGGCTGCCTGGGGACTGATTGCTCTGTTTATCGCGGTTTTTCCCGCTAATATCAATCAGGCGCTTAATAGTATTCCCATTGAAGGCATTCCTCATCATCCTGTGCTTTACTGGGTTAGACTGCCTTTTCAGGCTGTCTTGATTGCTTGGGCTTGGTGGTACACTCAAAACCCCGATGAACAACCCGGTTCTTTTAAAGAACAATTATAGCCCTTGGGTTTGTGAGCGAACTCTACCCATGAGCTTATGTAAAATGATAGATAAATTGATACTAATTACCTTGGACCTCTTGCCACAAAAATAGGTCTCATCGCCACTGAAGCGGCTGTTCCAGGCGATCGGTCTGGGTCAGTGTGAGACCGATCGCCTGCTGAAGAGGACCAACTAAGTTGCTGTTGTATCGCCCTGGCTGCATCCGTTCACCTCCCCAGTCGGTCGCAACAAAATCTCATTCACGTTCACCCCCTGGGGTTGAGATAGTGCAAACGCGATCGCCCCCGCCACGTCCTCCGGCAGCAGAGGCTCCCCGATGCCCTCTTTCTATCGGCTAATCCGTACTAAACGCACCCAACACCGAGCCCGTCTGGAAGTAGCGATCGAACATTGCCCCTATTATTAGGGGTCGAGAATGGAGTCACCTCCATCCCCTCCCATTCAGAACCGGACATGAAACTTTCACTTCATCCGGCTCCTAGTTTAAACGCCCATTGTCATTGGTGCGACTTGACGTTCTGCATATCTTCAGCCGTCTTTTTATCGTGACAGTGTCGATGCAATAACTGTAGATTTCGGTATTCATCTTTACCTCCCATTGAGAGTGGCTGGATGTGGTCAACCTCCATCAAGTCTTCAATTGCAAAGTATTGTCTGCAACGTGAACACCGACCTTTTTGCTTTTTGAGCAATTTTGCTACTCGCGTTGGAACTTCTAATGAGGTTCCTCTTCTAGTTGCCCAATAACTCCAATTTCCGTCATACGGGGATGCTTCTGGCTTAACCAATTTATGCCTTGTAATTTGAGTATAGGAGTGTTTCTTTAGACTTAATCCGTCTTTTGCTTGAAACAGCCATTTCTCATTTCTTTCCTTTCCGTTTCCGATTTTCACCGTGCCCTTATGGAAATATTTTCTCAGCTTTTCCAAGTTTGCCTGACCGCATCTTGATACTGTCCATGCCCTAAGTTGTAGCCAAATGTTATAGTCCATTTGGTTGAAGGTTTCCGCTGAAACTACCCCGGAGTAGTAATTACTCCAACCTCTAATGATTGGGTTTAGTCTACTTATTAGGGCCGCTTGGGGTGCAGTTTTATGATTTTTGATGACACCCTTTAACGCTTCACTGTGGGCTTTGATTGCTTTGGCGCTTGGCTTGATATGGGTTTTATGCCCGATTGGTTTGCTACTCTTACTTCCTGTTTTCCCGGACTTGTATTTACCTACTGGATATTGCCTGATGGTAAATCCGAGGAAATCAAATCCTGGGCTGACATTTTCTCCATTTACTTCGATTTCTCTAAGTGTATGGCAGATTTTGGTCTTTTCAGGTTTAAGCTCAAGTCCTACGGGCTTTAGCCAATTTTCCAGAGCTATCTTGCATTGATTGATGATTTCAATCTCGGGTGAGATTACTACGAAATCATCGGCATATCTGATTAAGGTGGCCTTGAATTTTTGACCTTTCTTTTTAGGATACAGTTCTTCAATTAACCTAGCCATTCCATCCAATGCAATGTTGGCCAGGAGTGGACTTATTACTCCTCCTTGAGGTGTCCCGCTTTCAGTCTCCTCAAATATGCCGTTGTCTACCACTCCTGCCTTTAACCATTCTTTGATTTTTCGGCGGTGTTGTTGGCAGCAACTCAGTTTGGACAGTAAGTATTCATGGTTAATTTTGTCGAAGCATTTGGTTATATCTGCATCTAGGACATAATAACTGCCCTGATTTATTGATGCGTAAATACGGCCTATTGCGTCGTGAGCAGAGCGTCCGGGTCGGAACCCATAGCTCGTCCCTTCAAACCTAGCTTCCCATTCGGGTTCTAAGGCTTGTTTAACCAAGGCTTGCTCGGCTCTATCTCTAATGATTGGGATACCCAATGGGCGCTTTTCATCACGTCCTGGTTTGGGAATCCAAACCCTTCTGAGTGCTTTGGCTAAGAATTGTTCACCAAGGTCCTTAACAAGTTCGAGACGTTGTTCGGGTTTTAAGGATTTTACACCATCTATCCCTGCCGTCTTCTTGCCTTGGTTGTCTTGGGTCACTTTCCTGACCGCTAAGAGCCTAGCGTAGTATGACGAGGTTAGAAGTTTTTGCAGCCTTCTTGCTTTGGCATCCTGTCCCGATTTAGCCGCTTGGAAAATACGTTTTTGCAACTTAAATACTTTTCTTTGAACTTTTGTCCAAGGAATTGCATTCCATGTTTCCGTAGTCTTTAAACTCGTCTTAACCGTATTCATTGCTACTGTTATCCTTTCCTTGCATCTAAACCGTAACCTGTCAGCCTATCCACTTCATTACAAGGTGGCTTTTGCTTGGGGTTACATCTCACCCCCTCAGCGCATCCGCTTACACTTATCACTACTTAGGAAATCGACCAATTTCTAAGAGCATCTGAGGGGTTATAACGTTCCGTCTATGTGGGCATTTCGCTTGACGGCTTGTCCTATCTCCCGGTGGAATTGAGGGTTTGTGTAGAGGTAGGTAAAAGCCTCTACCTTTCCACGTATCCTTTTTGGATGCAGTGTGTCATCCCATTTCACTGCTCATTCTTTACGAGAGTTCAGGCCGGACATTCAGTTTCCTTAGCCATGAGCGATTGGCAGTGGTCTCTATTGTGGTGTTGGGCTACCTCTTAGAGCCTTCCGTTCCCCGCTTCAATCCTAGGGTCGTGACTCCTAAAACTGGGGGTGGCTATCGCCGTTGCACCTGATTCGTGTTGGCAACAAATTATTGCACTACTCATCAGAACCCTGTGCCGTCCTACCTTGAGTCCCAGATTGGTAGCTCATTTGGACACGCATAGACAGTTATGAGGTCATCCGGGAAGAGTCCCTTTATCTAACCCAAGGGGGTTAGAGTCTCACTGGGAGGTTATTTCAGGCATTTCAGCCTTATTTCACTCCCAAACGTTTCGCACTTACCTGCGGAATGTAGGATGTTAAAATTAATTTGAAGCAATGGAGGAGATTTTTATGGCGAGAAAATCTAAAGGCTTTGGTGAACTTCTCAAGCAACAACGGGCGGACAAAAGTCATCAAAAAGGACTGGATAAGTTGGAGCAGAAGGTCAAGAAAGGACCTTTGGGCGACAAATTTGCGGGGATGGTGAAGAATCCGAAAGGCGAAGTCAAGATGTCTGAGGTTTTGGAGGCATTTGTTGAGCCTTATCTGACTTTATCCACGATCACGATGAGCGGGAGAAGTTGTTCAACATTGCGGTGATTGCCTGGAACTTAGCCATTATGCCAGAGAAGGAGCGGCCATCCATGATTGATGAGTTAATCAAAGTGGGCTTGAACGAGGCCGACCCGTTGGCTCAACAAGATACCCGGGAGATTATTGACGAACTAATTGCTCGAAAACTGAAATTATTTGCCAAGCATAAACGGTTTATTGTTGATTTTCAACTGCAAGATAGAGGTGATGAATTTCACCTTTCTGTTGCATCAACGTTCTCAAATGCCCTTGACTTACCGAATTAGTTTCCCGCGATGGAGAAGAGACATTAAGGAGTAAAGGACTTATACAGATTCTAAAAATTTACCCTAAATGTAGAGGCGAGACAAGCGAATCGCCTCTACATTTAGGATTTAATCTTAAATATTGCGGAAGTCCGGGAGGAATTAGAGGGATGAAACCCGAAGCAAAAAAATGGGTGATTGTGGGGGCGAGTCGGGGAATTGGTGCAGCAGTAGCCCAGCATTTTGTGTCTAAAGGAGACTGGGTGATTTCGGTTTGCCGAAGTGCGCCAGTGGCAGGGGAGTGGGTGAAAGCGGATGTTTCTATTCCCGCAGGGATTGAGGCGATCGCCAATGCCGTAGGAGATGCGCCAGTGGATGGGTTGCTCTATATGGGAGGGGTTTGGGAAAATAACGCTTTTACTGAGCAATATGATTTCATGAAAAGCTCAGATGCAGAAACTCGGTATGTGATCAGTGTGAATGCGATCGCACCCATTGAAATTACGCGGAAACTGGTCAATAACTTGTCCCAGGCTCAAAACCCCAGAGCTATTTTTATCGGTTCCCTATCGGGTTTGGAACAGGGTGCATCGATAGAAGTTGCCAATACCGCCTCAAAGTTTGCCCTCCGAGGTGCAATCCAATCCCTGAGATTAGCACTTCGCGATCGCCATATTGGATTTTCCGTCATTAATCCCGGAAATGTGGCAACAGCAGAAGTTTTAACGGACATTCAAGAGGGACGATTTCCACCCCAGGAAGCGATTCCCCTGGAGGATTTGGTTTCTTGTATTGACTGGATTGTATCTTTATCCCCCCACGTTGATGTGTCTGAGATTAATTTAGAACAAAAAACCCGTTAAACCAAATGATGCTCGATCGCAAACCGCAAAAGTCCAGCGCGATTACTGGTTTCCGTTTTTCGCAACAGCGCACTCACATATTTTTCCACCGTGCGCGGACTCAAGTGGAGCCGATCGCCAATTTGGGCATTAGAAAGACCTTCCGCCAGTAAATCTAAAACATCTCGTTCTCGGGGCGTTAAAGAAATCGTAAACTCTGACTCTTGTGCCGTTAATTCCGTAGTTCCTGGATTAAAACTAGCCGGGAGAGAATCGTCGGGAGAAGGCGGGTTGTTGTTGGGTTCCGCAGGGGGAGAGAGGGAGTCATCGGACTTAAATCGCCATTGGGATTGGATGAGTTGAGAGCGTTCCAACAAATTGCGAATCACTGCGCCGAGTTCCTCCAAATCAAACGGCTTGGGTAAATACAAATCGCAGCCGAGTTGATAGCCTAAAATCCGTTCCGGGGTACTGGTGCGTGCGGTTAAAAAAATCACAGGTAACAACCGTAAAGCGGGTTTTTTGCGAACCCGCTTGACCAATTCATACCCATCCATCTCCGGCATGATGATATCCGTTACCAGTAACTGAGGTTGAAATTCTTCTACTTTTAATAGACCCTCTTGACCATTCTGAGCGGCGATCGCAGAATAACCACACTGCTCCAAATAATGGCAGATAGACAGACGAATAGCGGGATCGTCATCAACAATCAGAATCGTCAAGGGCATGGGGTCTCAAGGGGGAACTGAACAAGTATAGACGCCACCGAGTAGCGTCTATACTTCTAGCGTAGGTCAAATCCAGGGTCAGGCCAACTCGATTTAACGAGTAGACACAGTTAAGCTTTCAGGTTGGGCCAAATTACCCGATAGAGTCACTTGCCGTCCATTGGCATGGAGATGGCGCAGGATTTTGTAAATCATTTCAATGCGATCGCCCGCATCGGCTTTCTTGGCCAACTCCTCTAGGGATAACGGTTTCCCTTCTGCGGCAATCACCTCCATAATTCGGGTTTGGAGGTGGAGAATCTCAGAAGCTGCCTTTTTACCCGCTTCCACCCCCGGTTGATGATAGGCATTGACGTTAACCAACGAAGCATATAACCCCACGGCGCGATCGTACAGAGCAATCAACGCCCCCACGATGCGCGGATTCACCTGGGGAATCGTCACCGAAATGGAATCGCGCTGATTGTCATAAATCGCTTCGCGAGTTCCATACAAAAACCCTAACAAATAATCGCCTGTAGTGATTCCCGGTTCTACATCTGGGGAATGGCCCTGACGGTCTTCTAAAACCTCAATAAAGGTTAGGAAGAAATTCGGGACCCCCTCGCGCAGTTGTTGAACATAAGCGTGTTGATCCGTAGACCCTTTATTTCCGTACACGGCAATCCCTTGATACACCGTATTGCCTGCTAAATCTTTCTCCTTACCTAGGGATTCCATTACCAACTGTTGCAGATAGCGGCTAAACAGCAACAGACTGTCTTTATAAGGCAGGACTACCATATCTTTTTCCCCTCGTCCATTGCCTGCAAAGTACCAGGAGAGGGCCAGCAGTGCGGCTGGATTGCCCTTGAGGTCCGGTTGGCGAGTGGCATCATCCATTTCTTTGGCCCCAGCCAGCATACCCTGAATATCAATGCCCTGTAAAGCAGCCGGGACTAATCCCACTCCAGAGAGTTCTGAGGTGCGTCCTCCCACCCAGTCATGCATGGGGAAAATGTCAATCCAGCCTTCTTTCTGGGCTTGTTTTTCCAAGGCGCTATCATGGCCGGTAATGGCAACGGCATGACTGGCAAAGTTGAGATTCATGCTTTCAAAGGCTTTTTGGACCTCAATCATGCCATTGCGGGTATCTGGGGTGGTGCCGGATTTAGAGATCACCAGGACCAGGGTGGTTGCCAGACGGTCTTTAATGTGATTTAACAGGGCATCGATCCCTGCGGGGTCGGTATTGTCAATGAAGTGAATTTCCAGGGGTGCAGACTCGGGGGCCAAGGCGGTGGAGACAAATTGCGGTCCGAGGGCCGACCCACCAATGCCGATGGAGAGAATGTCTGTAAATTTAGACGCGCTGGGAGGGTGGACTGTCCCGTTATGAACTTTTTGGGCAAACTCCTGGATATGGCTGAGGTTTTCGAGGATTTCTTGTTTGAGTTCTGGGGTGGGTGCAATGTCCGGATTCCTTAACCAATAGTGACCCACCATCCGGCCTTCATCGGGATTGGCGACTGCCCCGGCTTCTAGGGCCTTCATGTCCTCAAAAGCTTGAGCAAACTTAGGTTTCATCGATTCGACGAAGGCATCATCGAATCTCATTCGACTGATATCCAGGTACAGTCCTAGCCCTTCATGATAATAGAGCCAGTCTTGATATCGTTTCCAGAGCGATCGAGCATCCATAACAATTCTCTACTTATCTTTGTTTCACCACACACAAGTGTACCGATATCAGTGGAATGAGACGAAGGATGCGGATACAATTAGACCCTTTCAGTGGTTAACCTGAGCTGGGATATCACGCCAATCCCAGGATGACTTCCCTGGAAGGCTTAAGGCTCGTTCATGTCTGGCAGAGGTAAAATTCGTAAAAACTTGACAAAATGCCCAATCACTTGTATAGCCACCAAATAGTTATCCAGCCTAAACCGATAAAAAATAGGATGAGCGCCGAGTTGGTGTAACTCCGGCAACTCTTGAATCCGTTCAATCTGCATAATTTTGAAAAAGACGAATTCGTAAACCCGCTCGAAACTAGCTCGGTCTAACTGCCGAAGATCGAGAAGGAAAGACCGACTATAGCGCGCTTCAAGAATCACAGGACAGCTCGATTCCCCCTGAATCTAAAGGTTGACTTGGAGATAAGTAGCAGCAACACCTTCAAAGCGATCGCAAATATCGCAAAGCTTCCTCACGGGTGAAGCTATCTCCAGGCTTAACGCTGCGGTTCGCTTGCTGAATGAAGCGCAGCACATACAGATCGTAATAAAGACTTTCTACCACAGCACCGACCTGTTGCAAATCATCATCCGGAAGCAACTCTACCTCCTCATACAGTTGCACCAGCAAACTTCTAACTCTTTTTTTGAGCAGTTTCATAAATCCCTCCCAGGATTGAGTCAGCGATTTTTGTCAGTGTAGCGGACTAGACTAATTTTTCAGCAGATCCATTAATCCTCTTAATTCAACGGGGGTAACGTCAAGTCTTCCACCGGACGAATAATCGGGTCCGTGGGTTGTTGTTCTCCTTGTCCTTGGAAAATAGCATTCAGGGCCAGTTCAAGGGTTTCTGCCATCACGATGCGGTTCTCATAAGCGACAATCACCCGGGCTAAAATGGGCAAACTATTTTGTTCGGCCTCAATATAAAGCGGTTCGACATACAGCAGCGATCGCTCAATAGGAATCACCAACAAATTCCCCTGAATGGCCCGAGACCCCTGGCGATTCCACAGGGAAATCTGTTGAGAAATCACCGGATCTTGGTTAATTCTGGCTTCAATTTGCTCCGGACCATAAACTAACTGTTGTTTCGGGAATTGGTACAGTAGTAAATTCCCATAATGAATCCCATCCGATCGCCCGCCCATCCAAGCAATTAAATTATTGCGACTCATCGGCGTAAATGGGTGCAACAAAATAAATTCTTCTGAGACTTCCGTGGGCAATTTCATAATCAAATAATAAGGCTCAACCACTTGCTGCTCAGTGCCATAAATTTCATTGGGCACCCGCCATTGGTCTTCCCGATTATAAAAAACCGTCGGATCAGTCATGTGGTAAGTCAGCAACCGTTCCGATTGCACCTCAAAAAAATCCGGGGGATAGCGGATATGGCTGCGGAGGGTCACCGGCAGAGCATCCAGGGGTTGGAGCAAGTTGGGAAAAATCTCTTGCCAACTCTGAACCAGAGGGTCCGACGGGTCAGCGATGTAAAGTTTGACCTTGCCATTGTAGGCATCTACCACCACCTTGACCGAGTTGCGGATGTAGTTAAATTCCTGAGAAGTCGGTTCAGAATAGGGATAGCGATCGCTGATAGTATAGGCGTCAATAATCCAGTAGAGATAATTATCATCATCGGGAAACGGTTGTTCCACTGGGGTGATTCCCGGCTCATATAATCGGGTATTGGCAACCACCAGATACGGGTCACTATCAAATTCCAAAAACGGGGCGATCGCCCGAATCCGGTCCTTAATATTGCGGCGAAATAAAACTTTCGTCTCTGGGGTAAAATTGTCCGTGAACAACATCTGCCAGTTGTTCAGGTATTTGGCAAAGATTAACCGACGCCACCAAGAGCCAATCGAAACGCCCCCCGTCCCTTCATAAGTATTATAAACATTTTCATCCCCCTGGGGATAATCTAACTCCGGGACATTACTCGGTGCCATCACCTCTGTATCCGTCAGTTCCCCATAGTAAATCCGGGGATGTCCGATGGGAATGCTGGCGCGAATCAGTTCATTTGCGGTTCCTAATATGCCATCGTTGACGGTTTCACTCACAGTTTGGCGTTCCATGCCAATATCGCGAACGAAGTAGTCTGGCAATCCCCCAGGACCCACGGTATTCACGGGACTCAAGGTAAACCCATACCCGTGGGTATAAACTAAGTGTTCGTTGACCCAGGTTTGAGCTTCTGTAGGAACGGCGCTATAGTCCAGTTCCCGAGCCGAGATCAGGACCTGTTGCCGTTCCGTGATGGGTTCTTCAGATTCGGGTTCAGTTTTTCTGAGGGTATAGCGATCGATATCCGCATCGGGAAATTTATAGTACAGCCGAATTTGTTGGAGTTGGCGATTGGTTTGCAGGAGAGGGCGAGTATCCCAGAGGCGGATATTATTAATGGTCAGGTCATTGGCGAGGATATCTTCAAAAGTGAGGGCATTTTCTGGGTTGAAGAGTTGGACATCAATGCGATCGAGGTCGAACCCCTGACGGGTGAAGGCGATACTGCGCTCAATGTAGGGACGCTCCCGTTCGATTTCGTTCGGTTGGACGATCAAACGTTGCACCGCGAACGGCACGAGTGACCCGGCGATCGCCACCGTTGCGACATAGAGTCCCAAGGACTGTTTGAGCTGTTTAAAGTTCTGTTGTTCGAGTGGGCGAAAGGTCAGATAGAGTAAGAAAATAGCGACTGCCGCAGATAATAAGGTTAAGCCCCCATAGCTCCAGACTTCTACATTAGCTTGGGTATAGCCTGCACCATAAATTACATCATTGCTGGTATAGAGCAATTCATAGCGCAACAGCCAATAGCGCAAGGCGATCGCCCCGGTGAGTGCCGCACCCAATCCATAAAGGTGACGCAATTGCCCATCAGAAAATCCGGGAAACTTCCCTTCGCTGATACTATTTCCCGAGACTAAATAAATCACTGTGACGGCGGCGAAGAGGAAAAACAGCACTCCCAATAGCCAAAAGTCTAGGAGTTCCCAAATGGGCAAGTTAAAGATATAAAAGCTAATATCTTGGTTAAAAACGGGTTCGGTAATATTAAAGGCTGTGGGGTGGAAAAACAGCAGCACTCTTGCCCACTGACCCGAAAAGACGAGACCGAAGAACAGGCTTAAGACAACGGCGATCGCATAGAGTAAGCGAGGTTCCAGAACGATCGCCACCGTAAACAGCAACAACAGGGCAATTTGCCACCAGTCTGTTGTCATTTGCTGTAACATTTCCTGGCCGGAGTTGAGTCCAAATCCCAAGGGAACTGAGGGAGAATTCAACAGTAACCAGGAACCGGGATGCCAATAATCCACCACAACCTGAGCATAGTACACCAGGAGGGTGGAGATTCCTAAAGCTAGGAGAATGACGAGGGCCAGCAGGGATTCTAAGTTGAGGGCGGTATAGGAATTAGGACTCAGGATGTTAGGGCGGGCGATGGGGTGGCTAATATTGCGTTTCCAGCGATCGCGCCCTCCTGGGGGTTCCGTCAGTCCCCGGCTGAGGAGATCGAGTTTGCCATATTTAAGATGGTTCGCCAGAAATAGATTGCTGAAGGTTAAACCGCCAGTGATTCCCAGTCCTAGTGCCAGCAGCACTAAGCGGGTGAGGAGGCGAACCCAAAAGACTCGTTCGTACCCCAGTTCGTCAAACCAGAAACTTTCGGCACTCAAAAAAGCAAAGAGTTCTATCCCCATCCATACGGCTAATCCAGCCACGATCCATTTAAAGGCTTGTTTTCCTAACCCTTTAAGCATGAATTTTAAAGTTTAGAGTTTAGATCTAGCTGTCATTGTAGAGTCATCAGCCAGGGAATGGCGATCGCACCCAGTCCTTAATACTCTTAATTTGCATAATTTTTAAATTATCCTCGGATCATGGCTCTGCCGTGATCCGCACCTCTTGCGGCTCTGCCGCCTAATTTAGGAACCGCCGGGGAGGACAAAACCTAAATGTAGAGGCGCTTCGCGAATCGCCTCTACATTTAGGGTTCGATGTTTTAGATTTTTATAGGTTGCCTAAGTCCTGACCCGAATAGTTCTAATAAAATCTCTATGCAACTTAAATGAATTGGCCCAGATCGCCAGAGAAAACGACTGCTGATCCTCCTGATATGCCTTTAACCCGCATGGGTAATGAGAATAAACCCGCTTGATCTATCCTAGAACAGCCAGTCCAGAATCAGATTCCCGAAACAAGAAACCAGAGTTTTAGCCCAAATTTGATGCAGAACCCGCATAAATTTAGGCCAAAACCCCCGTTTTTTTCCTTAACTGTACCCCGGACTAACTGTACTGTTCGCCCGATCGCGTTTCTGTCTCCAAATTAAACAGCAAGCGCAGAGTTTCCATCGCTTGACGACGCGCCTCAATATCTTGCTGTGCCCGCAGTTGAACCATTGGGTCATGCAAGATTTTATTAACAATGCCTCGGGTGAGTGCCTCAATCACTTCTTGATGCTTTTCGGCAAATTCCGACCCTAAACGAGACAGAGCTTTTTCCAATTCCTGCTCGCGAATGGTTTCGATTTTATCCCGTAAACAGCTAATCGTCGGCACTGTTTCTAAACTGCGCCACCAAACATCAAATGCTTCAACTTCTTCTTCCAGTAATCCCTCAGCTTCCATTGCCATTTGACGACGGCTTTCTTGGTTTTGAGCAACAACTGCTTTTAAGTCATCCACATTAAACGAATGGACATTGGAGAGCGTATTGACATCAGAATCCACATTACGCGGCACTGAAATATCAATTAGCATGATCGAGCTACTGGGAGTTAAAATCGGTTCGAGTTTAGACCGATTTAAGATAGGTTCAGTAGAAGAGGTACTTGTAAAAACAATATCTGTTTCAGCAATTACGCTCATCATATCTGAGATTAAATGCAGCTTCAAGTCCGCATCGGGGAAGTTTTTAGCCAGTTCTTCAGCGCGACGTAACGTGCGATTGAGAATGGTAATTTGGCGAGCACCTTTGGAGAGTAAATGTTGAACCAAGAGTTTCGACATTTTCCCAGCACCGAGAATCGCAATGCGATAGGGTGCGAGGTCCTGGACCTTAATTTGGGCTAGTTCCACCGCTGCGGAACTGATAGAAACTGCGCCGGTGCCGATGCTAGTTTCCGTGCGAACCCGTTTGCCTGCGGTAATGGCTTGTTTGAGGAGACGATTGAGAATGCGTCCGACCCCATTATGTTGCTGACCGAGTTTGTGAGTATTTTTAACTTGGGCTAAAATTTGGCCTTCGCCGAGGACCAAGCTATCCAAACCGGCTGCAACCCGCATCAGATGCATAACCGCATCTTCTTGTAACAAGATAAACAGATGTTGTCGTAACTTATGAACGTTTAATTGGCCGCGTTCCGAGAGAAATTGGATGGCTTCACGAACGCCGGAGTCGGTTTCACCCGTTACGATATAAATTTCTAAACGGTTGCAAGTGCTGAGAATCGCGACTTCTCGAATATTAGGATAGCTACATAAATGAGCGATCGCCTCTTTAATCTGGGGTTCGGGAATACTCAGCTTTTCTCTAACTTCTACGGGTGCCGTCTTATGGCTAAGACCTACGACTGCAATATTCATGATTTCTCCCTGGATTTTTTAGTCGTTTACGCCCTCTTGATATTTGACAAGCGTATCGATGAGATTCTATCTCTGGCGAACTGAATTAATCGGGTTGTCTTTATTTTTATCCTAACTGAAACCCGGGTGGGTTAGCGCAATCCTGGGGGATTGAGCAAGGGTTCGAGACAGGGTACAGGAGGAAAAACCTCCGGCATCACTGCATAAAGAGCGGGTTGGGGAAGGAGAGGGAGGGAGCGGACTTTAGAGGGGTCCGCACCACCGGCAGAAGGGATCACCGTGGCGATCGCTGGGGAAAGACTCCGCTTAAAAACTAGCGGGATTCTCACCCCGGTGACATCACCGTTGTGAGGTCATCCTGCTTTCGTCCCTTCCTTAACCGCGCTGAGTTTGAATTAGCGCAATTGTAGGTTCTTCGGAGCGTCGTACATATGAATGGTATCGACAAAGCGAGCGGTACTCGACTGGCTAGAAATAACCAGACTGTGAGTCCGAGCGCCGCCTTTGAAGAAGCGAACCCCTTGCATTAACGTTCCGGGAGTAATCCCTGATGCGGCAAACAGCACCGTGTCACCAGAGGCTAATTCTTCGGCATTGTAAACCTTGTCAGGGTCAGTGATTCCCATTTCTTGCAAACGAGCAATATTGCTTTCTTTGCTTTCGCCGATCAGCCCAGTTTTCACGACTTCGGGGTCATAAATCAGTTGACCTTGGAAGTGACCGCCTAAACAGCGCATTGCAGCAGCGGAGATCACCCCTTCAGGAGCAGCACCAATTCCCATCAGGGCGTGGATGTTGGTTCCGGAGAACGCGCAAGAAATGGCGGCAGAGACATCTCCATCGCTGATCAGACGCACTCGGGCTCCGGCATTGCGGATTTCTTCGATTAAGCCTTTGTGACGGGGACGATCCATCACCACCACAACCAATTCCTCAATGGAGCGACTCATGCAGTCCGAGAGGATTTTCAGGTTTTCGGTGGCAGATTTATTGATGTCCACATGATTTTTGGCACAGGCGGGTGCGGCGAGCTTCTTCATGTAGAAGTCGGGGGCTCGGAACAAGCCGCCTTTTTCGGCAATGGCGAGAACTGCCATCGAACCGTTTTGTCCGTAAGCAACCAAGTTGGTGCCTTCGCAGGGGTCAACGGCGATATCAATTTCGATCAGTTGTTGGGGGTCACAGAAGTCCTTGGCATTCTCCTGGGTGCAGATGCCAACTTCTTCCCCGATGTACAACATGGGAGCTTCATCGCGTTCGCCTTCGCCGATCACGATTCTGCCGCGCATATGAATGCGGTTCATACGTTCGCGCATCGCTTCTACCGCCACATGGTCAGCGGTATTTTTGTCGCCTTTACCCATCCAACGAGCCGAAGCGATCGCGGCTTGTTCGACGACTTCAATAATCTCTAAACCGATTACACTATCCACGGAATTTTCCTCCCAACTGCCTATCAGCAGCCTTTTCTCTGGCTACAACCGTCTAAAAGTCTATCAGAGGACGGATACCCATAGCGATCGCGTTTAACTCAGTTTTTGTTAAGTTTTGCTGCTAGGGTCCGGATCCATTCCCGCCCGGGAACAAGAACCCGGGTTTCACCGCCCTTTGTTTGTTGCCAATTGCTCCAGATATGTCGCAGCAACTGGGTTGATAATCCTAGCCCTGTCAAGGTGGTCAATAGAATCCCGCCTCATCCCTATTTCTTGTAGGGGCGTATTGCATACGCCCTCTTTATCGGTCAATGGAATCCCGCCTCATCCCTATTTCTTGTAGGGGCGTATTGCATACGCCCTCTTTATCGGTCAATGGAATCCCGCCTCATCCCTATTTCTTGTAGGGGCGTATTGCATACGCCCTCTTTATCGGTCAATGGAATCCCGCCTCATCCCTATTTCTTGTAGGGGCGTATTGCATACGCCCTCTTTATCGGTCAATAGAATCCCGCCTCATCCCTATTTCTTGTAGGGGCGTATTGCATACATGAGAGAATTTATGCAATACGCCCCTACAAATACACCTTGACAGGGCTGGGTTGATAATCCTCACCCACCCAGATGGCTGAGGTTGAAAAATGGGCAGCAGTGGGTAATCTGGGAGAGATAGGGTGGACATCGTTGGGCGAGCACTGCTGGGAAGGGGAAAATCCGTAGTTCTAACGAAGTGATGGGCTATGATCACACCCAGCACGATAGATTCCCAGCAGGCAGAACGCCTTACCCTTGCCGAATCGTGCGGCTTTGGTCTGATTTAAAACACTTTTACGATGCAAAACAACATGGATGTCGAGGGGTTGGAAATCGAATGGCGATCGCCACTAGAACCGTCTAGTCTGGTAGATGCCTCTGGGCTGTTGCCTCTGACCACTGAAGCGGCAGGCACCGGATTCGATGCTGAGTTCTATTTGAATGCTTATCCCGATGTGGCTCAGGCGGTTAGCACCGGCGAGTTTGAGAGTGGGTGGCAACATTGGCTGCTCTATGGTCAGCAGGAAGGACGTTTGCCAGTCGCCCCCCTGGAAACGGTTTCCCCCGAGAATACTCCCGGGGACCCCTTGCTTGGGTCACAGGTCCCCAATTTAGGCCAGTTACCGTTAAGTTTTATTCCCAATGCGGGGCAATTTGACCCCACGGTGAATTTCTCGGTCCGAGGGGCTTCGCATGGGATTTTCTTTACCCCAGACGAGGTGGTATTCAGTGTCGCCGCACAACCGGACCCAGAATCCGAGGAAGTGCAATCTTCCGTGGTCCGCCTAGAGTTTGTCGGGGCCAATGGTGACCCAGTGATTGAAGGGATAGAACCCTTGCCCGGACTGGCGAATTTCTTATCTGGGTCTGATGAGTCCAGTTGGTCGGGGAATGTGCCTACCTACCAAGGCATTGCCTATCGGGACCTTTATGACGGTATTGATTTAGTTTATCGCGGCACTGAAGGGGAACTCAAACGAGAATTTGTGGTGGACCCAGGAGCGGATCCGGGGCAAATTCTCTTGGACTATAGCGGAATTGAGGCAGTCGCCCTGCGGGAAGGGGCGCTGGTGCTGCAAACGGCCTTGGGTGAGTTAATCGAGGCCGCCCCGATTATTTATCAGGATATCGAAGGCGATCGCGTTTCTGTGGCGGGTCAGTATGAATTACTGGACTCGGGCCAAGTTGGATTTGAGTTAGGCACTTATGACCCCAACTATGCCTTAATTATTGACCCGACCCTGCAATATTCCAGCTATTTGGGCGGGACCCTGCAAGACCAAGGGGATGCGATCGCCCTGGATGCAGAAGGCAATATCTACATCGCCGGAAGAACCATCTCCACAGACTTTCCCACCCGAATTCCCCTACAATCCACGATTAGTAATCCCGAGTCCTTCAAATTTGATACCTTTATTACCAAGATTGCCGCTGATGGAGCCAGCGCCTTCTACTCCACCTATTTAGGGGGCCGAGACAATGACCAAGCCTTAGATCTGGTTGTCGATAGTCGCGGCAGCGCCTTTGTGGTGGGAC
The DNA here is from genome assembly GCA_963821735.1 of uncultured cyanobacterium. Classification (GTDB taxonomy): domain Bacteria; phylum Cyanobacteriota; class Cyanobacteriia; order Cyanobacteriales; family Laspinemataceae; genus Laspinema. The sequence continues at coordinate 326,805 of CAWGFK010000012.1, read as the reverse complement.
AAACCAGTTCGGATAACTTCCCCGTCACCATAGGGGCCGCCCAGACAGCAGCAAATGGGGGAGGGGATGGGTTTATTCTCAAGCTGACTCCTGGTGGCGGATTTCTCGAATTGGGGACCTATTTTGGAGGCGGGGGCTTTGATTCGGTGAATGGGATTACCCTGGATAATGAGGGGAATTTTTATGTGACCGGCCAAACCTTTTCCGAAAATTTTCCGATGGTGGGTGCGGTGCAAAATACCATTGGTGCGAATGGGTCCGATGTATTTGTGGCCAAGTTTAACCCCCTCGGAGGGTTGCTTTACTCCACGTTCCTAGGTGGATTTGGGAATGAGGAGGGGAATGCGATCGCTGTGGATGCGAACCAAAATATCTATGTCACGGGACAAACGAGTACGGATAACTTTCCCTTGGTGTCCGAGTTACAGCGCAGATATCGAGGCGGTGGGGATGCCTTTGTCACCAAAATTAGTAGTGATGGCAGTGAGTTAATTTACTCCACCTATTTAGGGGGACGAGATAGTGATGTGGGGAATGCGATCGCCGTGGATGCAGCGGGGCACGTTTATATTGCCGGAAGCACCGGAGTCCCCCGAGATGCTCAACCCCGGGCGGTGATTCCCCTGGGAGATTTCCCCCTCCTTAATCCCATCCAAGGGTTAAATGGCTTATCCGACGCCTTTGTGACCAAGTTGACACCGGATGGTTCAAGTTTTATTTATTCCACCTTCCTCGGTGGCAGTGGGTTTGATGAGGGGAATGATATGGCGATCGACGATCGCGGGAATGTCTATTTAACGGGAGAAACGACCTCCTCTGATTTACCCCAGGTTGCGCCGATTCAGCCCGGATTTGGGGGGAATGGGGATGCGTTTGTGGGGAAACTTCTCGCTGATGGGAGGACGATTGATTACTTAACCTATCTCGGAGGCAATGGGTTTGAGTCGGGGAATGCGATCGCGGTGAATGCCGCAGGAACAGCCTTTGTCACGGGTCAAAGTGCGTCGGCGAATTTCCCCATTGTGAATCCGTTGCCGAATGCGGCAGGGGGAGTCCAAGGGGATGCCTTTGTGGTGGCGATCGTCCAACCCATCGACCCCACGCAACCGATTGTTGTCCCTCCCGGAGCACCGGCCCCTAGTCCCGGTTTACCTGGCCCTGGGGGTGCAGAACCCTTCCCCCCTGCGCCAGAACCCACGGAACCCCCACCGCCACCGCCACCACCGCCGCGTTTTGAAAACTTCATTCAGTCTGTGACAGAACGAGGTCTCAATCCTCTGTCGCTGTATTTTAATGAGGCGGCCTATTTGGCTCAAAATCCCGGCGTGGCAGAAGCGGTTGCCGCTGGGACTTTGACCAGTGGATTACAACATTATTTGCTGTTTGGCCGAGAGGAGGGCCGTCCTGCGCCCGCTCAGTTTTTCAATGAAGGGCAGTATTTAGCCCGGAATCCCGATGTAGCTGTGGCAGTCGGAACGGGTCAGGTGGCGAGTGGGTTTGACCATTTCGTGCAGACGGGATTTTTTGAAGGGCGCGATCGCAATGCGAAGCTGTTTTTAGAAAGTTTCTACCTGCGGCAAAATCCCGATGTAGCCGAAGCGGTGGCCGCAGGGATTTTTAATAGTGGTTACAGTCACTATCTGCAATCGGGACAGTTTGAGCGGCGTAATCCCAATCCGGCGTTTGATGAAACGTTTTATCTGACTCAAAATCCCGATGTAGCGGCGATCGTTGCCGCTGGAGGTTTCGTGAGTGGATTCCAACATTTCCTCGAACAGGGCGAACTCCAGGGTCGTCAACCGAGCCCGGTATTCAGCGAGTCAGCTTATTTATTCCGGAACATTGATGTCGCCCAGGCGCTGAATCGCGGGGCCTTCGGTAGCGCGTTTGAGCATTTTGTCCTGTTCGGGTTACAGGAAGGACGAGTGGCGACTCCCTAGAAGGACCCCTCCGGTGGCCCTCCCCTAAAAGGTAGGGCTGTTTCATTCTAAAATTTTCCTTGCACCGTAAGCGTTACAGCCCAAGGGTGTTCGGCCTTATTTCCTAATAATAGGTTAAAAAGTAGGAAAAAACGGCTGTATCCCCCGCCGGATAAAGCGATTGAACAACCCCAAAACTAATTTGGCAGGGAGACTGAAACAGCCCTAGGGCTTTTCCAATTCTGCAAAACTTCTAAGGGTATTGCAACAAATAAATCATCCAAATTTGATGCGATCGCACCTAAGAAGACTCTTTTAGCCCGCGCAGGCGGGCTTTGTCCGTGTAGCCCCACCCTTACAGGGTGCGGGTTTTTTGGATAGTTTATTTTTTGGAGTTCCCTAATGCAGAACTGTTTTTATGGAAATCCCTTATACCAAATTCGGTTGGTAAAAGTCGGTTTTCGGTTTGACGCCGCGCTTCTCGGGCTTTGTCCGCAAACGCCCCACCGTTAACGGGTGTGGGTTTTTATAGACTGCCGCTGTCAAGGTGTATTTGTAGGGGCGTATTGCATAAATTCTCTCATGTATGCAATACGCCCCTACAAGAAACAAGGATGAGGCGGGATTCCATTGACAGATAAAGAGGGCGTATGCAATACGCCCCTACAAGAAACTCCGGATGAGGCGGGATTCAATTTACCACCTTGACAGGGCTAGTTTTTATAGACCTTTAACAACCGAATTTCGTATTACAACCGGATTTTATATCCCCCACCGCAATAAACTCACCGATCGCCCAGGAAACAAGATGTTACAAAACGTAACTAAATGCGCCAGCGATCGCCAGATAACTCTAGACTTAAAGTCTTAAAACTGTCGCGTATTCCTTCTTTAAATTCAGCTATGTTTCCAACTCATCGCCCTCGCCGTTTGCGTCAGCACCCCCAACTCCGCCGAATGGTGCGAGAAAATCTCCTTACCACCAGCGACTTAATCTATCCCCTGTTTGCTGTCCCAGGGGAATCCGTTGCCAAGGAAGTCTCCTCCATGCCCGGAGTCTATCAACTCTCGGTAGATAAAATTGTCGAAGAAGCCAAAGAAGTCTATGACTTGGGCATTCCCGCCATTATTCTGTTTGGCATTCCCGAGGACAAAGATACCGAGGCAACCGGCGCATGGCATGATTGCGGAATTGTCCAGAAAGCAACGGCTGCGGTGAAAGCAGCGGTTCCCGAACTCCTCGTAATCGTGGATACCTGTCTGTGTGAGTACACCAGTCATGGACATTGTGGCTATTTAGAAGTGGGGGACTTAATGGGGCGGGTGCTCAACGATCCCACCCTGGAGTTGCTGAAGAAAACGGCGATCGCCCAAGCGAACGCCGGTGCCGATATTATCGCCCCGTCTGGGATGATGGATGGATTTGTTCAGGCAATCCGGTCTGGATTAGATGGGGCGGGATTTGAAGATATCCCCATCCTGTCTTATGCGGCGAAATATGCCTCCGCCTATTATGGCCCGTTCCGAGATGCCGCAGATTCCTCTCCGCAATTTGGCGATCGGCGCACCTATCAAATGGATCCGGCTAATGGTCGCGAGGCCCTGACTGAAATTGAACTGGATATCCAGGAAGGGGCGGATATGCTGATGGTTAAACCAGCCCTCGCCTATATGGATATTATCTGGCGCGTCAAACAGGCGAGTCACCTCCCTGTTGCCGCTTATAATGTCTCTGGGGAATATGCGATGGTCAAAGCTGCTGCCCTCAATGGCTGGATTGATGAGGAACGAGTGGTTTTAGAAACCTTAACCGGCTTCAAACGCGCTGGTGCAGACCTGATTCTCACCTACCATGCCAAAGATGCGGCTCGTTGGTTGGCAAACCAGTCCTAAGCGATCGGTTTCTAAAAATACCCTCCGTTCACTGAGGAAGTGTAGGGCGCATGCTTGCGCCCTCCGGAGGGCGCAAGCATTGCGCCCCTACTTGACTGGGCTACTCCGTTGATCCGGAACTACGAACGTTCTGGAGGTTTTATTTTTTGGAGTTCCCTTAGCCCGCCTGTGCGGGCTTTATTCTTGCAGCCCCAGCCCTAAGCGCATTCTGAGGGTGGATATAACGCTTCTCATCTCCATCGGGACTCCCCTCACCCCAAACCCCTCTCCCAGAACGGGAGAGGGGCTTTGAAAAGAAAACTCATCATACGGAATCCGGTTGTCAAAGGTCTGTGAAAACCCGCAGGCTTAAGCCCGGAGGCTATACGCACGAAGCCCGCCTGCGCGGGCTAAAAGTAAAAACCCGCAGGCTTAAGCCTGGGGCTATACGCACGAAGCCCGCCTGCGCGGGCTAAAAGCGAAAACCTACTTTGACCAACCGGACTTGGTAGAAACAGCCCAATCGTTCCCCCTGGGCAATCCGTGATATTGACTGAACAAGACGGGTACAGAACCCTAGAAAACTGTGGGGCTATTTGTTACCGCTTTGGGTGCAAAATGTCAAGAAATTATGATATAAAAAATCAGAATTAAGGTAGTCCATTTATCAGTTATGTTATAAGAATAGTTATACGATTAAAAATTATCGGATTTTAGGAATCAACAGTAGAACCCTTTGGCTTCGACTTTAGAACGCGACTGCCCAGGGTAACAGAAAACAGCCCGTCCTTGTTGTCCGAGTGAGAAATTTATTCTCAGCTTTCCTAAAAACAAGGAAACCTCTGTGGAGTGCAGGAGCGGAACTATACGAACTGCTCATTCCCAAAAGCTTATACCTCCCCATCAATACCCCGAGTTGGGGTCGATTCAAACCAGAGAGGGTTCAAGACTAGAAAGCACTCAATTTCCAGAGCGATTTGTCAATAAACCTAGACATCAAGTGAGTAGGAAAACGACGATGGATTGCAGTCACATTCAATTTCGCGATCGCAAAGAAGATGTAGATATCCAACAGCTTAAAAGGCTATTTGAACTCACCGCTTTTTGGGCGCGAGAGCGAAAAATTGAGGATTTAGCCATCGCGATCGCCAACAGCGATCCGGTGATTACCGTTTGGGAAGGAGAGCGCCTGATTGGGTTAGCTCGCGCCACTTCCGACGGCATTTATCGAGCTACGATTTGGGATGTGATCATTCACCCGGAATATCAAGGTGTCGGATTGGGACGCAAATTAGTCGAAACCCTCTTAAGTCATCCCCGGATGAATCGAGTCGAGCGAGTTTACCTCATGACCACTCATCAGCAACGATTCTATGAGCGGATTGGGTTCGAGGAAAACTCAACCACGACAATGGTTCTCTACAATAACCAAAACTTCACGGAAGAACTGAAGACTCGCGAAGTGCTAATGGAAGCGAGCATTGAAGCCTAGTTATTTCTGAACCCTCTACCCCTCGAAGCTCCTCCGACACCGGACCGGCTTCAACCATTTCTAAATGGCCGCCCATCAGTTCCAAAATGCTCTGATTCATCATCAAAATTGTACCCGGAGACAGATCGACTTCAGTTTCCGGGGTCCTTTCCTTGCGGTTCTGTTGGAGTTGCAGGAAATCGAGGGGTTCGGAAAAACAATGAGGCGGGAGGGGAAGATCAATAGAGATGATCACCTCACCCCCCTGGGGTTTTTGACCCTGGGTGGATTTGCTTGATCCAGATAAGGGAGAAACTTTTGCAGAAATGCCGATGCGACCATTGCCGACTGGGTTAATCGCCAGATCAATAAAGGTAACCAGCACCTGAGTCAGACATCGCTGGTCCGCCCGAATGGAAATTTTGGGGTCCGGTTGGGAAATGTGCAACGAGATATTGCGGTTAGCCGCTTGGAGTTCAGTTAAATAATGAACTTCTTCAAACACATCAGCCAGATGCAGAATTTCCATTTTGAGGGGGTTACGACCTTCCTCAATCCGAGAGACTTCGATAATGCGATCGAGCATTTGAATCATCTTGTGAACCGAGTTATTGGCCTGGACCAAAAACTCGCGTTCTTCTGCTGGATTATCACATAAATCGCTTAAAATTAATTGATGAACGCCGATTAAACTATTTAAAGGCGATCGCAATTCATGGGAAATCCGAGACAAAAAACCCGCTTTAAACTGACACATTTGACGAGTCAGCAGATAATCCAACTGAGTTTGTTTGAGGCGAGTCGATAGGTTAGAGTCTCCTAAATTTTTACCTTGACTTGAGGGGAAATGGGTACTCTGATCGGGGCGGTAGCGCGATCGCATCAGCCATCCACTGCCAAACCCAAACCCCAAGGCACCGATTGCAGAGATCCAATAGATCCAGTCCATAGTTTGCCCGAAATTCCAACCTAATTTCTGAACGCTGATTGCGGTTAGGAGAAACATGGCATCCCCGCTCATCTTCCCCGATCCTCGCTGTTTGAGTCTAACTGAATGACACCTTGACGAAGAATTTCCCAACTTTGCCCCGTCCATTTGGCGACGGTGGAAGGGACCCCACTGGCCGTGGCGTTCGGTTCCGACTGATCCCATTCCAGGGTCACCACCTGGGGAAAGCGCAAATCAATCTCTGCCATTGTTTGCAACGGGGGTTCCCCACTGAGATTGGCGCTGGTCGTGGCTAAAGGGCCAGTTTGAGCCAAAATTCGGCGGGCGATCGCCTGATCCGGAACTCGAATCCCGATGGTACTCGGGTCAACCGGATTCATCACCGAGGGAACCGCAGCAGAGGCCGGTAAAACCAATGTTAACGCACCGGGCCAATGTCGGTTCGCTACCCCTTGCCAAATGTGCAACTCCGTCTCGGTACTTTTGACAAAAGGCCAGAGGTCCGCTTCCGTGGCCCCCATCAAAATTAAGGGTTTATCCAGACTGCGTTGTTTCACGGCAAAGATGGACTCAGCGCGATTCGGCAGGACCGCTAATGCGGGGACCGTATCCGTGGGAAAACTCACCACCTGGCCCGCCCGGGCCGCCTCAATCAAGACTTGTTCTGAAACTGCTGTCATCGTGGCGTTTAGGACCCTTAACGTTAACTACGGTAAGCTCGGGCAAATCGTTCAATCCCTGCTAAATCTGAGAATATCTCAATTTGGGTATAACTGCCTTGGTCTTGGAGTAACTCCCTGACAGCAGGGGCCTGCCCCGCCATCATTTCCAAGAGCAAAATCCCACCGGGACATAAGTAAGTCGGTGCAGTCGCAATTAGATGGCGAATGCAGTCTAATCCATCGGGTCCGCCATCGAGGGCGATCGCCGGTTCATGGTGGGCGACTTCCGGTTCTAACTCCCCAAGCTAGGGCCGTGGGGATATAGGGGGGGTTGGAGACAATGCCTCGGAGTGGGTTGAGTCCCTGGAAGGGATGTAAGGGTTCAAACCAGGACCCGCAATAAAAGTGAATGCGATCGCCGTATCCGAGATTTAAGGCATTCTCGCGGGCGATCGCCAGGGCCTCTGGCGATCGGTCCACCGCATGAAGGGTGATGTTTGGCAAGACTTCTGCCAAACCGAGGGCGATCGCCCCACTGCCGGTCCCCAAATCTGCCCAGTCGCCCTCAGTTAAGGGGGTGTCTGGGTGCGGGCGAGATTCGGATTGGGCTGCATTCAGGGCTAAATCAATAGCCCACTCGGTTTCCGGGCGGGGGATCAGGACCCCAGGACTGACCCCTAAAGAAAAATTTCGCCAGGGGGTGACCCCGGCGAGATATTGGACTGGAACTCGATTTTGAATTCGTTGTTGCCACTGTTCCTTGAGTTGAGCCAAGGGGCGATTGAGGGGAATGTGCCCTCGCCCTTTGTAGGAGTCCAGACGCAGGGCTAATTTATCCAAATCACTCACCGATAGCAGTAGCCAATCTAGCTCCTCCACCGGCACATTGGCGGCTATGGCAGCGGCGCGAGCTTCCTGACGCCACTGCCACAGTTCTAACCCAGAAACCGCAGGATCAGATGAACGGCTCATGGATAGTTGGGTCCTTTATCTGCGATCGTTTCCCCTAGCATCAATGGTTCTGGGTGTTTTCGTCAAGGGGGCAACCGCCTGAGTTAAGGTTGTGCCGGTTCGGGTTGGGGTCTGGATTGGATATATTGTAAGGTTTCCGTGGAAGGAACCAGGACAATTTTTGTCACCGCTGGGTCATCATTATTTTCTAACTCTTCGATGACTTTATCCAGATTACTGACTCGAACATCAATGCTCGGTGCTAAATCCGGTTGTTGTTCCCGCACTCGGGTTAACATGGATTCCAACTGCTCTCGATTGAAAAAGATGGGAATCAGTTGCTCCCCGTTTTGTTCAATGGTCAAATAGCCTTGTTCTGGGCCAATCGTCGCATAAAAGAGCGGTACACCATTAAATAAAGGCATTCCATTGGATTCGGGAATTTCCTGACCTTCCTGCTGCAATTCCTCAGCAGCAAATCGTACCTGTTGTTGAACGGGAATGAACGCAAATTCTAAGCGATCGGGATTATTGGCATTGGCTTGTTCTAATTCATAAACCTTGGCCAAAGAAACGGGAACAACTTGGGTGTTGCCTGCTAACTCGGGATTTTGTTGTTCGATTTTTTGAACAAACTGCTCGGCATCCTGCTGACTCATAAAGAAGCTGGCGATCGAAGCTTCTTGTTCATCATTGGTCACCGATGCAATTAAGGGCGTGCCTTCTGCGTTCGTAATGGTAAAAACTAGAACGGATTCTAGCTTTTTCATGATTTCTTCGGCGGGCAATGCGATCGCCCGATTCATCCCCGGTAGCAATTGCCCCAGAAGAACGCTTCCCATTAAACCGAGCGTTGCACTCCAACGTACTAATAATTTCATTTTGACACCAGATAGAGATACCAGTTGATTTACTTGATTCAACACATCAAACCTCAATTGGTTTTAGGTTAATTTTTTTGAGGGATTTGGTTTGTTCTTTCGCAGTTTTTGCGAGCGATCGGTAAGCTTTAAATGATCAAGCTTGCGAGATCGGTTGCTCCTGGCTCAATCTACAACAGATTTTCCCCTAATTACAGAAGGGCGAAGGATCCGGTTTGTTATCTGTAGCGTTTCTATGGGCAACCCCATTGGTAGTTTCGAGGACTATTCTGAATCCTTAAGAGTTCCGTTCTTGATTAAAATTTGCGGTAGCCCTCTCTCCTAGGATCCTGCTCGAATCTCCCTTGAACCCCTAAACTTATTTTAGCGTTTGGCGATCGCCCAATTATCATAAATACCAACTTCAACCCTGTTTAGCTGCCTTCCTGGGTGTTGCAGCCGCGAGCGATCTAGTCCTTTATAATAGCAGTCTATTATAGCAGCCTAGCAATCTCTGATCATCCTCTTTGGGATACTCATTCTGATGGTTTTATTTCTCTGTGGCGACAAAATGGCCGCAAAAAAAACCAGGGGTAGTTTTAGCTATCCCCCTCTTGCTGGCCGTTGGCTGGCGATCGCACCCCTGGTGCGACATCCGCCCGCTCTTGAGGAAGACTCTCAACCCCTGGTTGATTTTATTGACGAAGTAGATGCAATCGGGATGACAGGATTTGAACCTGCGACATCCTGCTCCCAAAGCAGGCGCGCTACCAAGCTGCGCTACATCCCGGACAGTTTTTTTTATTATAGCATCATCCTCCGGGGAAAAGTCAAGACTTTTTTTGGGAAGGGGGAAGGATGCAGGGGAGAAACCTCTGATGGGGACCCCAGTTGCTCCTCTCTTCCCCTCCCGGAGGAAGAAGCCAATAATCCAAACATCCAGACTGCTTTAGGGGAGGTTAAACCGCTGCGGTGATGCGCTGATGAGATTGCCATAACTCCCGAGACTCTTGCCTAACTCGGCCTTTCATCGCCTCCTTTTGCAAAGTCATAAACGCCTGAAAATCTTCAAAGTTATATTGCGTCTGTTGTAAGAGCAAACGTAAACGTTCTTCGGCTTCAACGGTCAGATAACCCGTCACTAAGGCTTGTTGGACGATTTGGCTAATTACATTCATGAAAATGCACTCCTAATTTCATCAGTCTTTAAAATGTATCCCGTTTAAATGCTTGACTCCTATCATTCCTTACTTGTTTCATAACTGCCCATAAACCGGAAGGAAATCTATCTTGAGAAATAACAGCTTGGGTTTCCTTGCTCCTCCTCGGGATAGAGGTTTTTTTAAACCTAGGGTGCTGATTGCAGCAACAGATTGGCTCTAGGATGGAGCATTCAATTAACAGCGGATCAGAACTATCGCGGCTCCCGGACTCTGGGGGGACAGAACCTATAAAGAATGTACCTGATAACGGTGGAAACCTCTATTAATCCAATTTATTTTCTGTTGGAAATTTTAAATAACCCAATCACTCCTTGAACCTAATTTGACAATGGATGGTATCCGAGATTAATTTTCGGGTTTAAAAAGTTTAGTTGATAAAAATTTGGGGTGATTAATGCGGGTTTACTTTAATAAAGGGCGGTTTAAACAGTCAAAATAGAAGGGAACTTGTTGAGGTTAACCCATTCTCCAGAGGAGATAGACAAAGCTCTTGACATTCAGCCAGTTTTATGATGAAAAAATGGCTAAAAATTGGCAAGCGGTTAGAAAAAAGAGGGGTGCTTCTTGGGGGCGAGGGAGATCAGGGTTTAGACGATGAGGAGAGCTTGTTTCGGGGGGTTAAATCTCTGATAAAATGGGGGATCAAATAGGAAGTCTATCTAGTCAGCGCGATCGCGCTTTTGGGGATTGTCCGGCGATCGCCAGCCCATCGGTATTTAGGCAGTCTCTGTGCGATCGCACCGCCTACCCAACCCACTAGAGCCAGACCCTCCTAGCCTGCTAAAAATTTCGAGTTGCATAGATGAAATCTTACCTAGCTGCCGCGATTCAAATGACCAGCGTGCCGGACCTTGCCAAAAACTTGGCTCAGGCAGAAGAACTGATCGATCTGGCTGTGCGCCGGGGTGCCGAGTTGATCGGGTTACCGGAGAATTTTTCGTTTTTGGGAGAGGAATCAGAAAAGGTTCACCAAGCTGAAGCGATCGCCGTTGAAAGCGAAAAATTTATCAAAACAATGGCCCAGCGGTATCAAGTCACCATCCTTGGGGGTGGCTTTCCAGTGCCGGTGAATCAAGGTCAAGTGTACAACACCGCCATCCTGGTAGAACCCAATGGACAGGAAGTGGCACGGTATCAAAAAGTCCATCTATTTGATGTCAACGTTCCCGATGGGAATACCTACCAAGAATCCAGTACGGTGAAAGCCGGAGAGGTCCTCCCACCGATTTACCAGTCAGAGAAACTCGGCATTCTGGGATTATCCGTCTGTTATGACGTGCGCTTCCCGGAACTCTATCGCCATCTTTCTTACAAAGGGGCAGAAGTTTTATTTATCCCGGCTGCCTTTACTGCTTATACCGGCAAAGATCATTGGCAGATTTTGCTGCAAGCGCGGGCGATTGAAAATACCTGTTATGCGATCGCCCCAGCACAAACCGGGCGGCACTATGGCATGAGACATTCCCACGGTCACGCCCTGATTATCGACCCCTGGGGCGCAATTTTAGCCGATGCCGGAGACAAACCCGGGGTGGCGATCGCCGAAATCAGCCCGTCGCGCCTCGAACAAGTCCGTCGGCAAATGCCCTCCTTGCAACACCGAGTATTTATTTAACTCAGCAGTCTTTTGGAGCCGTAACCAAAGTTGCAGAAGGCATTGGGTCGATTTTGTCCCTCGTCCTCTAGTTCCTAAATTCCTCGTTGATTATAGTAACCATAAGATATTTTGCGATCGGACTCGCTCCTTATGGGAAGACAATAAGGAGACAATAAATCAAGACTGACCCTTTCGGATTACCACCGGGATCAAGATTCTGATCATGACTTGGAAACTTGATTTTTGGGGTCGAGAGCGTCAGTCTTGTAAACAAACCAGGTACATTAGACAGGACGAGTTCTGCAAAATAAATGGCAGAGAGCCTTACATGGGTGAATTCCCTCACCACAACACTTTTTAATTCCTTCCTTGACCAAACTCTACCCCTGCTGGCAACGGCTGGGACCGAAGCGGCCCCAGCCGCTCACTCGGTGAAAGTAGACGAAGCCATCGTCGTAGCCGGAGTGCTACTGAGTTTAGTCGTCATTTACCTCGCCAGCAAAATAGGGGGCGAGATTTGTTCCCGGATTAACCTACCCCCGGTTTTAGGTGACCTTGTGGGCGGTGTCATCGTGGGGGTTTCCGTCCTCAAGCTGATTGTTTTCCCCGAAGGCGGGGAAGATGGCAGCAGTTCTGCGATTATGAGCTTTCTGCAAAGCACCACCAGTTTAGAGCCAGAAGCCATCGTTGCTACCTTTACCGCCCAGAGTGAAGTGATTGCAATTCTGGCCGAACTCGGGGTGATTATTTTGCTGTTTGAAATTGGTCTCGAATCAGAACTCAAAGAACTGATTAAATATGGACCCCAAGCAGCAGTGGTGGCCGTCGTTGGGGTCGTTTTACCCTTTGGCGCGGGAACCCTGGGCTTAATTAGTCTGTTTCACGTTGCCACCATCCCGGCTATTTTTGCAGGGGCGGCCCTGACTGCCACCAGTATCGGGATTACCGCTAAGGTTCTGGCAGAAATTGGCCGTCTGGGTGACAAAGAAGGCCAGATTATTATTGGCGCAGCGGTTCTGGATGATATTCTCGGGATTATTGTCTTGGCTGTCGTCGCCAGTTTAGTCAAAACGGGTGAAATCGAAATCACCAATATTGCCTATCTGATTGTCAGTGCCGGTGCTTTCCTGATCGGCGTGATTCTCTTAGGTCGCTTTCTGAGTCCCTATTATGTGGCCTTTGTTAAAGAACTCAAGACTCGCGGACCCTTGCTGATTACGGCGCTAATTATTGCCTTTGTCCTCTCTTATGTGGGTGCAGCGATTCGATTAGAAGCCATTCTCGGGGCATTTGCTGCCGGGTTAGTGCTTGGGGAAACGGAAAAACAACAGGAACTGGAGGAACAGGTGGTTCCCCTGGCGGATTTCTTTGTGCCGATTTTCTTCGTGGTAGTCGGTGCCAAAACGAATCTGGGGGTTCTCAATCCGGCGATTCCCAGCAATCGCGAAGGGCTGATTATTGCAGCCTTTTTGATTGTGGTGGCGATGATCGGGAAGGTCCTGGCTGGGTTTGCCGTTTTTGGTCAACCGGGCATCAACCGACTGGCGATCGGCATCGGCATGATTCCCCGAGGGGAAGTTGGATTAGTCTTTGCTGGAGTTGGAGTCGCCAGTGGCGCACTCTCCCCCTCCCTAGAAGCCGCGATTATTATGATGGTGATTTTAACCACGTTTGTAGCACCCCCGTTGTTACGAGTTGTGTTTAAAGATCCAGTACCTGAACCGGAAAGTGTGGGATCTGCTCCGAAATGAGCGATCGCTTTTCACTCTGAATCGGGATTGTCGGGTGCGTCAGAGCGAAAGGTTACCCCTTGTAATGTAGAAGTTCTGACGCACCCTATCCACTCCTTCTGAAGAATTAGCATTAATTTTAGATACGTTATTTCATGATTTTTTAGAGAAAACTGCTGTGGGCAATTATCATTACACCGATATTGGGGCAACGAAAACAAGATAGGGGTATAGCAATGCTATACCCCTGGAGTGCGAGCCAGAAAGCTCGCTAATTTGAAATTCGTTCTATTTTAGAGTTCCCAAATGGGAAAAATTAGCCAACTTTTACTTCAGTGGTTTTGACATCCTTCGCGCCATAAACCCCACGAGCAATTCCCACGACTCGATCTAAATCAGCTTGGGAAGGAATTTCTCCTTTGAATACTACGGTACTGCCAGTTTGGGCGATCCAGAGACGGTCAAAATCGGTGGTGCTGGGATTTTCATCAATGGCGAGGGCAACACGCTTGGCGAGGCCGCTATCATCATATTCCCCATTTAATCCTAACCGTTCTGGGGGAATATCCGGCTGTTGGGGGGCAGCAGGAACCGAATAGCTCTGTGCGGGAGCAGAAGGATTTGAGGCTGGGGGTGCTTGAACCGTTGTCTCTTTAGATTTGTCCGGTTTTCCGAGATTGAATAATTTTTGTAACAAACCCATTGGTCATTGACTCCTAAATTTTCAAGGGTTTCCAGATTTTAGGCGAACTTCAGAGTGGTTCCATTCCATCTCTAGGAGGATTTTTCAGTTACTTGTTAGAACAAGCTGCTGTTCATCCTTGTTCGCCTCCATCCTATCGTTTGATAGTCGCTATCATTGTAGCGTCGTTCACTCCCCAGCACCCTAGCACCGATGAGGGTAGGGGTGGGGAATCAGGTCCCTGGGTGGAGGGACTGAGGCATTTTTCGGGGGAGATGCTGGGGATCCGGAAAAATGACCGCCCTCTAAACTCAAGGATGGAAGCTCTCAGAACCCTAGGTTAGCAAGGCGGGTTAAGGCGATCGACCGTTTGGGAGGGCCTATTGAGAAGCCAGATGGCGGGCAACCACCGCAACGATGAATTGCTAGAGTTGAGGATTTTGTTAAAAAATTGGGGTGACCCCGGCAGGTCAGGATAAAATTATCTGGCATAGACTGAATGGAATACAAAAAATAGTAGCGATCGCCCTGGTGGTGTCGCGGATGTCCTATGAAACATACTCTGTCTGTTTTGGTGGAAGATGAAGCCGGTGTTTTGAGCCGGATCGCCGGACTGTTTGCGCGTCGCGGTTTCAATATCGAAAGTCTGGCGGTGGGTCCAGCAGAACAATTAGGCATTTCTCGGATTACGATGGTCGTACCCGGGGACGATCGCGTGATTGAACAGCTTACGAAACAACTATATAAGCTGATTAACGTGATCAAGGTGCAGGATATCACGGAGACTCCCTGTGTAGAACGGGAGTTGATGCTGTTGAAGGTGAATGCAAACAGCAATAACCGCCCAGAAATTGTGGAACTGGCTCAAATTTTCCGGGCACGAGTGGTAGACGTGGCGGAAGATTCCCTGATTATTGAAGTGGTCGGAGATCCGGGTAAAATGGTGGCGATCGTCCAGGTCCTCGCCAAATTCGGCATCCGCGAAATTTCCCGCACAGGTAAAATTGCCCTCACTCGCGAATCTGGGGTGAATACGGAGTTTCTCAAGTCGTTGGAAGCGAAAATGTTTCCAATTTCTTAATGCCGGTGCCGGAAATTTATCGGAATCGGACAAAAAAACCAGTGGGTTGATCGAACCTGTGCCTGTTGCACGGAGTTCCATCACCCACTCTTGGAGCGATCGCCTGTTGATTGGAAGGCGATCGCTAAATTTTTTTTCTCTAAATCAACTCAAAAAATTGGGTAACACCTCAAGGCGCGCCTGTGAATCATCCCGCCTCAAAGAACAGTCATAACCGATTGCGCCTTATGCTGCCTGTTGTTGTTCTTGCTTCACAACCAACCATTTCCCCGTGTCGGGGTCGCGATAGGTCATAAACGGATTCTGTCGGAGTGGTTTGGTCTGGGTTGCCATTGCAAAAACCTCCCTCAGTTGGTTCTATGTTTATATTATTCTGGAAATAAGCAGGGGAAAGTGATAAGACAAAGGCTAAGATACGATCGCGATCGCATCTTTCCGGTACCTGGCACACTGACAAAACTCGCAAAATAAGTATTTTCTACCGATGACGACTCCCTATTGACCAGGTTATCCTAAAATCAGCTAACAAGCGGGACTTTGGTGCGACTTCCGGAAATAACCTGTAAAGTTAGACTCTACAAGTCGTCCCGTGACTCCCCTTGTTAGCGCCTCTTACAACAGGACTGCTTTAACGTGGACGCCCAGTGGTCAAAACAGGTTTCCCAAATTGAACGGCAAGATTTAGTCATGTTTATTAATGCCTGTCTCTCTTGTACGGGACAGCGCGAATTTTATAGTCATCACAACAGTCAGGGTGTTTCTATTGATTTTTTGCATGACTATATCTTAGGCAATTATCGGTTATTATACGCCCGCACCTTAGCCGCAGGCATCAATCATTTTAATCGCGCCCAAATCATTTTAAAACTGTTGGCAACGGGACGGGATACCTCACCGGAACATCGCCAGGAGGAAGGGGCGTTAATTGCGGCTGCTTTAAATCAATTGCCCCCCCAACGGGCGTGGAAAGTTTTAGCAGAAATTCGTCGCAGGGAATCAATAACCGGCGCAGTCGGGCAATTGTGAGAGATTATATCCAATCTCGCCGGGACATCAGCTTTCAAGCGGTGAAATATCGCTCAAAATTACGGGCAGTTGCCATTCATAATCATCTCAAATTAGAGACGGAATTGGCAGCATTTTTATTCGACCCGACGAAAATTAAAGCCTATCAAACGGAGATTTTCGAGTATTTTCGGAAAGCGAAGTACGATCGCGAGGCGATTTATGCCTTACCCTTAACCGTTGCCGAAGGATTTGCGGCTCAACATGGAATCAAACGTGAGATTTTCCTCGATCGCATTCAGGAACAGATGACACCGGGGGAAAAATTACGGTTGCAAAAAACAGCCAATCGGGGGAAACAGGAAATTGCTGTGGATTTAGGCCAGATGCCCTTGACAAAATTAGCACTTTATGTGCTATCGTTATCCCGGGCGGAACGAGGCGATCGCTTTGCTATCCTAGATGACGCCCTCGACAGCGCCGCCCGTCGCACCTTACGACGCTCTCCCCTGCACCTGGGACGAGTCGCCACAGTCCTCGATTGCAGTTATTCCGCCTCCGGTTCCTCAGAAAAACGGCGGCGTCCCCTGGGAATTGCCTTAGCTGCCCATTATCTGCTAAAAGCCGCAGCGCAAGAGTATCGGGCATTTTGGACCATTCCCCGGAACCGAGGCGCTGTTGGTGACTCCTCGGGGACAAACGGACTTAGCAACGCCGGTATTGGATGCCTTGGAATGGGGTGCGGATTTAATTGCGATCGTCTCCGATGGCTGGGAAAACGACCCGCCCCGAGGTGCGGCACAAGTGCTGGAAATTTATCGCACTAAGTTAGATAATCAGGGACGGACTGCTATTGTTCATTGTAATCCCGTGTTTGATTCCGATGACTTTTTATTACGCAGTCTCACTCCAGCGATTCCCACGGTGGGATTGCGGGAAGCGGAGGATTTGCCCACCCTGCTGGGATTTGCCCGCTTTGCCGAGGGGACTGCGGAATTAGCGGATTTGGAAGCATATCTGGCGGCTAAAGTGAGACAACTGTTGGGGGAGAAGAGGGAGGGGAATGAGCAATAAAATATCATTGTTAGAGAAATTATCCTTGCGCGGGTTAGAGATTGCCCCATCCCAGGTGTATGGAGGGATTCGGTTGGTGCCGTTGTTGCGATCGCATTTCCGCCCGGATTTACGCCTGCGACAGCGCCGTTACCGGGAAGATTTCGCCTCGGTGGCAGTGGAGGGGAAGATGCAGGACCCGGAGATGAGCTATATTTCCTATATTCCGCATGGGTTGGTGTTGTCCTGGGACGAGGGGACAACGGATGTGGCATTCGGGACGCAATTGCAGGGACGGGATGGCAAAGTGATGGATTATGGTTGTGCGAAAGTGCGACTGATGCACCGGATGGCGAAACGGGAAAGCGAGAATTCCCTGAGATTTCTGCCCATGCATTTAGCAATGGAGGGATTTTTGGGGATGTTCTTTTCGGGACCGGCGATCGCATGGCAGGAGTATTCCCGGCAAGCGCTATCGGAGGGATTGGGTTCGCGGGGGAGATGTCATACAGTGGACGGGCAGTCGGGGGATTTGCCGACGCCTTGCGGGTGTTTGAAATTCACGAGAATCAAGTGGGAGTGTTGGTGTTTGTTGCCGATGCCCTCGCCTCTGCCTTTATCGTCCCTAACCCCCAAGATTATCGCGCCTTACATAGCACTTTGTTGGAAGATTTTTATGGAGAATTGATATTTCAATATGGGTTACTTTATGATACCCCATTGCCGATGGATGTTGCCATTGAAGCAGATAAAATCCAGAGTTTGGAGGAGTTAAGGAAGGCGGTGGCTGAGATGCGATCGCACTGGGGAAAATTCCACGGATTTATGGCAGGGGATTTATTAGGGCGATCGTTAAAGAGTCAGCGAGTTTACACCTTAGAAACCTTTGGACTTCAACGCTTTATCACCGAACTCGAACCCAAGGGAGAGAATCATATCGGAGAGGCGATTATTTCAGAAGACGGAGAGATTCAATATTTAAAAACCTATCGCTTATCCGCCGCCCAAACCCGCCGGGTCTATTTGTTAAGTCAGTTAGCGAAACATGACTGGAATTTAGAAATCACCGCACGGGAATTGGGACAGAGTAAGGATGAATTAGTCTTGCGGTTGGATAAGGCAGGGTTTGGGTATTTGTTGAAGCAGAATCTGTTAGAGGTAGCGCGGAAGAATCAGAAGAAAGGCAGGAGGTAGGGATGCCGATACCGTGAATGATGGGGCTACAGGAAGGGGTGGTTAGTTTTGCGATCGCTCCTATCTATTGGGCGATCGCTCCTATCTGTTGGCTTATCCTAACGCCTCCAATTCTTCGGGAGTAAAGGGATTTTCACCGGCCTTAAGTGCCTCTACCCATCGCTGTACTTGTTGTTTGTCGATCGTAACGATAATATTGAAGTCTTGTTATCTAAAATGGTCTGAAAATCGGCTAAAGCCCCACCTATATCCCTAGTCAATGCCTTAGCAAGTCCACGGCTTCGGTAAGATTCCATCTTATCCGGTGCTAGACTCACTGCTTTTTCACCTGCATGAAGGACATCATAGGATTGCCATATAAACAGCCAAACCAGCACAGAACGCTCCAAAAGTTAGCAGAAACCTGCAAATTTGGGTTAATTTGTTGAGCCTTCTCGTAAGCTGCAATTGCTTCTGTAACTTTGCCTTCTTGTACCCAACTCCGACCCTGACTCAAAAGACGCGCAGCCAAAAATCTCGGTTGTTGTTCCAATTCTGGCGATGTCCCTACTGCTTCATGCAATCCGATAGCATTTTCCCACGTTGTACCAGTATTTGAGACAATTTTTGCAAGGGCAGCATAGCTGAGGTTGGCACCGCTGAGGTCGGCACTGCTCAGGTCGGCATTGCTCAGGTCAGCATTGCTGAGGTTAGCACCGCTGAGGTCGGCGTCTCTGAGGTTGGCATTGCTGAGCTCGGCGTCTCTGAGGTCGGCGTCTCTGAAATTGGCATTGCTGAGGTCGGCGTCCCTAACCTTGGTCCCGAGGAGGTTAGCACCGATGAGGGTGGCACCGATGAGATTAGCACCGATGAGGTTTGCGTCCATAAGGTTGGTAACGATGAGGTTGGCGTCCATAAGGTTGGCACCAATGAGGTTAGCACCGATGAGGTTGGCATCGCTGAGGTTGGTAACCTGAGGTTTGCACCGCTGAGGTCGGCACCGCTAAGGTAGAATCCTATAATTTTGAGAAAAGCGAACACACCGAGACAATGACTGTAGCCGATAATTTCAAGCAAGCGCTCTGGGACAAAATGGTCTGTATTGGGTTCACCACAGGGATAGAAATAGATTTTATCTTTCAGTGCCTCCTGAGTTTTTGCGTAACGGTGCAACTCTAGCAGGAGAATCATCACATTCAGTCCGGTATAAAGATCCACCTGTCGCTGTCCCAATTGAGTCTCTACCTCTCCCAACTGCTCCTTGAGCAGACGCATCTTAATTTGAGGCAGGGTTGTCTGTGGTGCATCGATAAACTCGCCTTCACACCAGCGCAGATAAAAGTCCTGCAATCGTTCAAACAAGCGAATCGGCTTTACCTCTGGGTTCTTTGCCCATAATCCGGGCAGATACTGCACGATTTCTGGAGTTAATGGTCCATACCCGAGCAAATCGTAAATCTGCTTATCCATTGTTTCTATATTTAGATCGTCTACCTCTCGGCGATGTCGGGTTACGGTCCGAGTCCAATCGATGCAGCTTTCGATGAGTCGTTCTGCAAACAAAAATTCCCCAAAACTCTTGTGAGTAAACTCTACTGATCCGCCTCGGTCCCCAGAGGCGGGTTTGATGTAGAATGCGGCCAAGAGATTATTCAGCGCTTTCGGTTGTTCTAGCTGGGTTTCTTTTCTGGCGGTCTCAAGTAACTCAGCCACTGGGTTATGAGTATCCTTGAGTCGCGCTTCCAACATAGCAACTCGGGCACATTCATTTCCCGACTGCACCACACATAACGCCGCCTCTGCCAGAAATCGCCGCAAATCTTCTGGTTCCAGTGCCGTTAACCGCAGATTTTCATCCTGGCGCTGTTTCTCAATGACCCAGTTTACAGCTTCATCATAGATACGGATTTTTGCAGTAATTTGGTCCGAGGTTCCGGCAAACATCGCGGCAGTCAGTGCCTGTTCCCGGTGCATTCGCCCCAGCAGATACAAAAGTAACGGTTCTAGGGCCAAATTATCCTTAATTTCTGAGGGACAAGCCTCTAAAAAATGCTGGAAGTTATCCGCTTCTTGGGTTCCAACTTTATTCGCCCATTTCTCTAACCAGATGTGGCGAATTTCGTCATTCATCGGCAAAATTGCCACTCGTTCTAACTGTTGGGTTTGGGACAGTTGCCGCTCAATTCCTTGCAGTGCCAAAGGACGCCCAGTGATTAAAAAACGATGGTGGAGATGCCGTTGAAAGTCCTGGACTTGCAACAAAAACTCCTTGAGTCCACCGCTGGCACGTCCTTCGAGCAACAATTCATCAAACCCATCCAGCAAGAACAAAAATCGCGTATTTTTATCCGTTAGCCAACCCGAGTCGCTCGTTACAAAATCTAAATTTTGCAGGTAAGTGTTTAAAGTATCAGTGAGATTTCCGGCTAAAGCACGCAACTCCCGTAACCGAATCAAAATTGGGGTAAAGTTGGGATGCCAGTTCTGTCGCACCCAGTCCGCAAACATCCGACAAAAAACGCTTTTCCCGCGTCCCGCTTCCCCCTGGATAAACAACACTTGTTTATCTTTGTTGGAGTCCTGGAGCATCATTTTCACCCAGTCTTCCAGTTGCATCGGGTCTTTGTCCTCAATCCGGTTACCCTCACTATCCAGCAGGCGGATATCCAAGGAGACATACAAATCCCGAAAGGTAATTTCGGTTTCATCAAAAATGAATTGGTCAGGATTGGGTTTAATCTGTTGCTCTAAATACTCCTCAATACTGAGGTATTTTTCCAGTTTTTCCGCCCCTCCCAGTTGATACCATTTCACCAAGCGGTCTACCGCCTCCCCTCCCGCTTCGACTAAGGCAGAAATCAGCAATTCCTGGGTCTGTCGCGCCACTTGTTCCGTGAGAGTTTTGGCCCGGTCCTCGCCTAATCCCGCCTCCTGTAATCGCTGTGCTAAAACCTCATTAAATGCCTGGGCCAGTTTCGATTCATGAAAACACAAAACGGCAACTCTGGCATCCCGTTCATCGAATTCTACGTCACCCAATTTCTGAATGTTACTCGCGACGGATTTGGAAACAGGAGACTCCCCAATTTGTTGCAGCAGTGCCTCATCTTCCTGGAGAATCTTCTGCAAACTTTGGAGATAGACAACTTGACTAACTAACGCAACCGACTGCACCAGAGTCGGCTCTTTTTTCGTCGCTTTGGCGATGATTTTGAGCAGGGCGATGGGGATAGGGGCTAAGGGAATCACGGCCCCAGCCAGTTCACCCAAGGGCGAATTCAATGCATCTAGCAGTGAGGAGAGTGGGTCGAGGTAAGGTTTCAGGGTTTCCAGGTTGCTACCTTGTTCCTGAATCACTTTGGCTAACTCAAAAACTGCCTTACCCGCTTCCGATCCGGTTTTCACATCTTCGAGAGTTTCGCCCCAGTTCAACTCGCGAATATCGGTCTTGAGAAATTTCCAGAGTTTTATCGCCATCGATCGCCGCTTTGGGTACACTACCATTTGCAATTATGGCACAGGTCTTGATTGTTTATTCCTATCTGGCTTGAGGGAAAGTCAAAATTGTTATCAATAATACAGAATGAATAAAAGTCATTCCCCTCATGCTGCCTGCTGTTGTTGTTTGATAACCACCCATTGTCCGGTGATAGGGTCGCGATAGGTGATGTAGGGATTTTGCCGGAGTTGTTTCGGTTGAGTTGCCATTTGTATAAGCTCCTGATTGGGTTTGTATTTATCCTATCGGGGGGATTCACGGGGTGGGGTGATGGGAGGAAGATGGAGAGGCGATCGCGATCGCCTCCCCACTTTCCTCCCATCACAGACACTTCCCTCCAAATCAGAACAAAAACCGGCTATTTTCTGATACAATAAAATCAGTAAAACCCTCGCAAAAATGACCCGTTTCGTTTACGACCAATTTGCAAAACAATATCTAACTGAACTGTTAAGTCCATTTGGAGAAGTCGAAGCCAGTCGGGCGATCGCAGCGGAAGTGCGGGAAGTCGATGTCATTTTTTCTCCGGCATCGGACCACCCCCCGGAAGTCGCTATCCTAGGACTACTGGGAAGACTCGCCACCACTGCCGCTATCTTTGAACCCTTTCGCAATGCAGTTCAACCCGGAGAGATTCGCAGTTGTCTGAGCAAACTCTTTGAACTTTACAACGAATTTGACCGACAAGCCAACCGGGAAAATACCCGACTCAATGAAGCGCAACTCCCCCACCTCTGGATCCTATCTCCCACGGTTTCCCAGGCAGTGTTAAGCGGATTTAAAGCCGAACTGGATGTGGAAAACTGGGGGGAAGGCATCTATTTTCTAGGGAAGTCCTTCAAAACCGGCATAGTCGTCATTCACCAATTACCCAAGACCCCCGAAACCCTGTGGTTGAGGATGTTAGGGAAAGGAAAGGTTCAAAAACAAGCCATTACTGAACTGCGGGAACTCCCCGAAGACAATCCCTTTCGAGTGCAGACGCTAGAATTACTCTATAATCTGCTCACGATTTTAGAAGTTCGTCAAGATTTAGAGACGGAGGACCAATCGCTAGTTATGGAACTTTCACCGCTGTATTTAGAACGGTTAGAAAATGCCATCCAACAGGGTGAACGCCTGATGGTTGAAAAGATGCTCAAAGCCAAGTTTAGGGAGGTTGATGGGGAATTATCCTGCCATCATTGACGCCTTGCTACTGATTCCACCTTTGGAAATGATGTCAGTTAATTTACCAACTTTCTTGGGAGGAACTGTTGGCGCGAGTGCGGAATGAAAATTAACAACTCTTTGGGTTGATTAATGACTCTCGGGGGGTGACTCTCCCGAGAGTTTTTTAAAGATGAAGAAGGAGGCAGAGCCTCCCCAGAGGCATTCCTAGGCAGAGCCTAGGAACGAGTTTATTTTAAAAGTTCGTCAAGATTTAGACACGGAGGACCAATCGTTAATTATGGAACTCTCCCCACTGTATTTAGAACGGTTAGAAAATGCCCGTCAACAGGGTAAGCGCCTGATGGTTGAAGGGATGCTCCAAGCCAAGTTTGGGGAGGTTGATGCGGAATTATCTGCAATCATTGAACCCTTGCTGTTGATTCCACCTTTGGAAATGGGTCAGTTAATTCTCCAACTTTCTCGGGAGGAACTGTTGGCGCGAGTGCGGAATAAAAATTAACTGTTTGGGTTGATTAATGACTCTCGGGGGGTGACTCTTCCGAGAGTTTTTTTAAGGATGAAGAAGGAGGCAGAGCCTCCTAAGAGGCATTCCTAGGCAGAGCCTAGAAACGAGTTTTGGGGGGTGATGGTTAATTTTTGTTTTTTATGGATTTATTAAAAGAATCATGAGATTGATTGGGTCTATTTTTTAGGGTTATTAGAGGAAATAACTCTGACCGATCGCCTCTTATGCGGCTTGTTGTTCTTCTTTCAATACTAACCATTGGCCGGTGATGGGGTCGCGATAGGTGCTATAGGTGTTTTTCCGCAGTTGTTTGGTTTGGGTTGCCATGATGAATTACCTCTTGATTGGTTCTGTATTTATAGTATTAGGGCAATGGAGGGGGTGGGGTGATGGGAGTAAACCGGAGAGGCGATCGCGATCGCACCTTGAGCTTATCCCCCTCACAGACACCCTTCTAAAACTGGCAGGTTGGCTTCTCTACAACTCCCCAAACTCCGAATTAGCAAGGGTTTCCAAAGGGGATACCAAATCCTTTCCAAATGGCAATCAGGGTGACTACGGTCCAAAATAAGGCGTTACCGAGGGCAATTTGACCGCTTAGGGTCATGTCTAATCCCATGATTCCTTGGAACAGCCAGCGATCTAAGGGGAGGGTGAGGGTCCACATTAAAAAGATGAAAGCCCCAGATAACCAAAACATCACCCAGCGCAAGTTACTGTTAAAATCTCGGAAAAAGGTTTGGGTGAATAAAAGCTCAAGGTTACTCGCTTCTGCGGATAGATAAAGTCCATCGGTTAAGCGGGTGGCTTTTTGCAGTTCATCGGAGTTTGAACTGCCGACAATGACGGCATTGATTTTAACATTTTCTGCTTGAGCATTCTGGATGACGGTATCATTAATTGGGGCAATTCCATCGGTGACGAGGAGGAGTTCTCGGCAGCGGTTTTCAATGTTGCTTAGGGCGCGGGTTGTCTGTTGAATGGCTAGGTTTAAGTTGGTTCCGCCTCCGAGTTCTTGTTCTAGGGTTGGTTGTTGACTGGAGGTGTTGAATTGAGTTTCGATTTGGTCGTTATCGGGGGTAAAGTCGGTGGTGAGGGCGCGAATGTCGCTGGCAAAGCCGAAGACTTGGATGGCGTTGGGTTTTTTGAGGGTTTGATTTTGATTGATATAGGATTGGACGGCTTGAATTTCTTGTTGACGGACGATGCCGGAGGTGCTGCCGCTATAGTCGATCGCGATCGCCACGGCAACGGGAGGTCTTCCAAATCCTAATAGCCCGGATAAAGCGGCAACAATGGCACAGCCTACCATGAAGATTAAAGGAATTTGAAATAAGGGGTACTGCCAGATTTGACGACGGGAACGAATCATGGTATTATTAGCGGGTAATTGAGTGATAATTTTAACCCTAAATTAGCGAAAATTGCTGTTTTAAATGGGTTCAAATTGATAGCGAAATCCGGCGCTGGTCCCGGGAACAGCTTGGACTAGGGGAATGCGGTCAAATAGGCTAAAATCCGTGGCAGTTCCGGCGATCGCAATGCCGTTTTGCAGCAGTTGTGAGGTTTCTGCCCTTGTGGGTTGTTGGGTGATGGCATTGGCTAGGGCTTGGGTGGTATCATAAGCGGTGGCAGTCCGCCAACTGACTCTCCCTTGCCAAATATTGGTCGCTTGTGAGGCAAACGCATCTCCTTCTTGCCAGCGCCAGGGGACAGCGAGGACTAAGCCGTTGATGGCTGAATCTCCGTCTTTGAGGATATTCGGATTATATAATTCATCTCCCCCCAGCAGAGTGAGAGGGGTTCCGGCGTTGGCATTGGCTTGGGCGATCGCCACGGCGGTTTGCACTTTGTTCTTACTCAGGGCCAAAACCCCCACATTGGCCCCGAGTTGGCTGGCATCACTCACTTCGGTTCCCGGATTAAATCCTCCTTGGGTAATATCAACCTCTTTCACCACGGTTCCCGGAGTTTGCACCAAAGCGGCTTTGAAGGCATCTTTTAATTGCTGACTGTACGGACTATCCGAGTTATAAAAGACGACGACAGCAGGGGAAGAAACATTTTGTTCTGCGTAGGTGGCGAGGGTTTTGCCGACCCCTTCTAAATAGTTGGCAAACAACTCATTTGCTTTTTGAGCGATGGAGATAGTTTGCAAGATAGATTCACCGGGAACGGTACTGGAAATACTGGTACTAATGGGGGATAAAACCGCTAATTGGGCGCGTTCATAGCGGGCGATCGCCTCCCGAGATGCCGCATCCACTCCATGTCCCATCACCCCCAAAACATTGGGCGATTGAATCAAATCTTCCGCTAGAGAGGGCGCTTTTCCCGGTTCGGATTCGTTGACAATCACCACTTCTAACAATCGTCCTGGCAATTGCGGAGAATTGTTATATCGTTCTTGTTGTAATGCCACTCCCCGTAACACTTCTTTTGCAGAATTTTCACTGGCAGAAATGGGAACAACCACCGCAATGGTCAGGGGATTTCCGGCTTGTTTAGCCTTAGAATTATTAAAATAAATTTTGGCTTCCGGGTCGTTGGGGTCGGTTTCTGCCGCTTGCTGATATTGGACGATCGCTTCAGTCCAATTATCCTGACTAAATGCAGTCGCCCCGGCTGCTTTTTGGTTAAAATTAATCCCGGGATTAAAGAGAATCTTTTCTCCTTGACTAATCAGTTCGGCATTCACTGCGGTTTGACTTACCTTTGCTAACGGGTCGACTGCCCCGGGGGAGACGGCAACAGTCTCGGAAGTGCTCTCTACAACCTCGGGATCACGAGTTCGTCCGAACAGATACCAGGCACTTGCACCCAGTAATAACACCAGCAAGGCGATCGCCACCAATCCCAGCAGATTCGACCCCCTGCCGCCAGATAGGACCGTTTTACTGCCCTGGGGAGACTTTTTCCCCGTCATCGCCTCCCGAGGTAACCCACAGATCATACAGTCCGGGGTGTAGTTTTCCTGGGGAGGGTGGGGGCCAGAACAATTCGGATAATGCTGCCCATTTTTCGGGACTCCATCACAGATCCAACTTTTTGGTGCACTCACCTTAGACAACCTCTCTACTCTCAATCTCTGTTCTTATTCTAAAAGTTAGAATCACCAAAATCCCCCACTAATCCGCAATCAATCTCTCCCAACCCTCCACAACTCCGGCCCAAAGGGGAACTCTTGCCATAAGATAGGTTAAGGGTTAAGGGCATCGAACCCCTTTCAAGGGTCCCGGACCACCCCGGTGTTTCCCTCAACCCCGATTCAGTTGTCGTCATTACCAGCAATTCTTATGGGTCTTAAAATTGTTCAAAACTTTGGGGGCAGCTTTACCCTCAACCCCGAAGCAAAATCGGTTCTATTTGAGTTATTAAATAGCCCGGAGTTTGTTCATCAAGTTGCTGAGGCCGCCCAATGCCATCAAGTAGAGTTTACTGAGTTAATGTTCCAACCTGTTCCCTATAGTGAAGAGACTCCCAAGGGAATGCCGAGTGAGTTTGAACCCTACCACGAATCCGACGATTACCTTATAATTAATGTCCCTCCGAACTTTATGTTTAAAGCCAAAATTTTCAACCCCAGCCGCATCTGTGTGGTCTATCGTAAACTCAGTTAAAATCATCCCTAAACCCTGGGGATCATCCGGAGGGGGAACGCCACAGCACCGAATTGCCAGTGTTCCCTATCGTCGCAAATCAAAGAACTTTTTTCTGGATATCACTTATGACCGATATTTCATCCCTGTCTACTCTCGAATTTTTACCCTATCTTGATGATGAGGGAAACTGCAACAGCGATTTTACCGGCAAGGTCGGGGTTTATGCCATTTTTGATGGGGAAAAAACCTTACAATATATTGGATATTCCCGAGATATTGTCTTGAGTTTGAAACAACACCTGATGCGAAAACCCGACTGTTGCTATTGGATTAAAGCACAAACGATTGAGCGCCCGAGTCGAACCATTTTAGAAGAAATCCGGGCGGCATGGATTGCAGAAAATGGGCAGACCCCGCCAGGGAATGGCCCAGATGAAGCTCAATGGACCCAGGCGATCGATGTTAAACCCCTGATGACCGATGAGGAACGTGAAAAATATGAAAAATCCATCGACGAACTCACCCAGATGAAACTGTTAAAACAAGTGTCACGCCGTATAGAAGCGGATTTGTTAGCGGTCCTGGACTCCCGGGGACTTAAAGAGGCAATTCGCTTTAATCCCAAACTCAAAGAAAGTGGTTTGCTAGACTTAAAATAATCCAGGGTTGTGCGGTATTATTTACCCCAATCCTGTGTTTTTCCTTCTAACCCCTACTCTGTCAAATTCCATGAACTCGGTACTGCTCAATAATCGCTATCGTATTCTTCAAGAATTAGGGATGGGTGGATTCGGCCAAACTTTTTTGGCGGAAGATACTCAAATGCCCTCTAAACGTCGATGTGTCATTAAGCAGCTTAAACCCGTAACGGGCAATCCCGCAATTTATCAGATGGTCCAAGAACGATTTGCGCGGGAAGCAGCCGTTTTGGAGCAATTGGGGGATGGAAATGCTCAAATTCCCAAGTTGTTTGCCTATTTTGAATTAGAGGGGCAGTTTTATCTGGTTCAAGAATGGATTGAGGGGGGGACGTTAACTAAAAAAGTCAAAACGGTGGGGACCTTGAGTGAGGTGGAGGTGCGATCGCTGCTTAACAAAAATTCTCCCGGTCCTCGCATATCTCCATAGTTTCCGCATCGTCCATCGGGATATTAAACCGGATAATATCATGTTGCGCCCCTCGAACCCGGGCGGTTTTTCCCCGGGTGAGGATATACCTGTCCTGATCGACTTTGGGGCGGTGAAAGAAACAATGGCAACGGCGATGAGTTCTTCCGGAGGGGTAACCAACTCGATCGCCATTGGCAGTCCCGGGTTTATGTCGGCGGAACAAGCTGCGGGGAGACCCTTGTATTCTAGTGATTTGTATAGTTTAGGGCTAACGGCGATTTATATGCTTACCGGGAAAATTCCCCAGGAATTTCCCACAGATCCGGCAACAGGTGAGATCCTGTGGCGGTCCTTTGCACCCACGGTGAGTCCCGGTTTAGCGATGGTCCTCGATCGCGCTATTCGGTTTAATCCCCGCGATCGCTTTCCCACCGCACAAGATATGTTAGAGGCCCTAAAACCGAATATCAACTCTCAAGTCGCTACGGTCCCCGTCGCCCCCGCAAATCGTGCCCCCGTACCCCCTTCCCAAGTCGCTACGGTCCCCGTCGCCCCGGCAAATCGTGCCCCCGTATCCCCTTCCTCCCCTCCCCCCTACCGACAATCATCCCCTCAACCGTCGGGGATTTCTCCTCGGGCAGTCGGCATTGCTGCGGCAGTATTAGCAGTATCTTTTCTCATCGGATTTGGCATCGCCCAAGACAGAACTTCATCGGACCCCCCGATCGCGACACCCCCTACCAACAATCCCCCTCCCGATTCTCCTCCCTCTTATACCCCACCGCCCACACAAACTCCACCCATTATTTCCCAACCCACGACACCGGAAACACCCCCAGTCGTTATCCCTCCCTCGGAACCCGAAACGCCTCCCGTAGTTATCCCTCCCTCGGAACCCGAAACGCCTGTGGATGAGATACCGACGGAGGAACCGGAAACTCCCCCAGTGGTTGTCCCTCCTTCGGAACCTGAACCTCCGGTGGATGAGATCCCGACGGAGGAACCAGAAACGCCGGTGGATCAGACACCGACGGAGGAACCGGAATTGCCGGATAGTACCCCCGAACCCACAGAACCCATAGGCGATCGCCCGAGTCCTGAAGAGTCTGTAATCGACTACTATGCTAATATTAATAACCGCAACTATTCCCAAGCCTGGAACCAACTCGATCCGCGATTTCAAACCAATCAATCTGGGGATTATAATACTTATACCGGCTGGTGGGATAGTGTTTGGCTAGTGAATGTTCAGGATGTTAATGTAGTAGCAAGTAGCCCTTCTTCTGCTATTGTAGACACCTCATTAACCTATACCATGCAAGATGGCAAAATTTCCGACGAAACCATCCGAATGTCCCTAATCTGGAATGAGGAAACCGGCACATGGGCAATCGAACAAACCAGTCGCTTATAACTCCCTTCCCCAGTTCGTAGTAACGACTTCAGTCGTTCTCCCTCCATGTTCGTAGTAACGACTTCAGTCGTTCTCCCTCCATGTTCGTAGTAACTGACATCTTCCAACCATAGCGACAACCCACCGGCGTTATTGAGAATAGGGAGTTTGTCTAATTTACTACGAACTAAGAGAACGACTGAAGTCGTTCTCAAAAAATATCTTTACGCTTTTGCACCCACAAAGTCAATCCTAAATACACCGTGGCGTGCAACAACAACATCCCCCAATTTAGCCCCAAATTGGCCCAAGTTGGCTCATAAATTGCCGTCGGTTCAAAAGGCAAGGGCATCGTTGTTCCATCGGGCAAAATTGTCGCTTCCGGGACCATTGCATTCACATTTACCAACGCCCCATAAGCCCCCACGGACCAACGACTCAGCATCACCCAGGAAATCACTCGTCCCACCCCTTCCATGCTAAATAATACCCCGGCAAAAATAATTTGCGGCAGCAATAACAGGGGTAAAGAACTATTCGCCTGAGAACTATTTTTAACCAAGGCAGACACTAGCAATCCTAGACTCATACTGGTAAATAAAGTCAAAACTGTACTAATTCCCACCCCGATCGCCCAGGGAATTAACTCCGGTTGGGGGCTTTTAAATCCAATTAAAATCGCTGCTACCATTAACAAAGTTTGCAGCAGGGCTAATCCCCCTAAAATCAGCAATTTAGACCCCAAATAGGGAAATAGCCCTAAATTGACCAACCGTTCCCGCATATAAATTGCCCATTCTTTGACAATTTCTTGTAAAGAAGTCGAGAGTCCAATCCAAATTGCGGCACAGGTAAACACAAATAGCACCCGGAGGGCTAAAGGGGCTAATGTCGCTTCCGGTTCCCCGATTAACGGGTCTTTGTCTCGAATTGCTAAAGTAATTAAACTAATGCCAATCGGTGCAGTTAATAACACCAATGCCAAGTTAATCGGGTCCCGTTGCACCAATTTAAAATAGCGTTGAGTCAGGAGAGAAAGCTGCTGTAAACCGGAGGGTTTGACTTGACTCGGAGGGACAACTGCCGACCCTTTGCCTGTACTTAAATGATTTTCTACATAATTGCGATAATAGGGGGACTGGCGAAAGCTATTCGCCCATTGTGCGGCGTGTTCTTCCCCTTGTTCCAGTTCGTTGTAAATATCGGCGAAATCACCGGAATTGATGCGGAAAAATTGGAACGCTTCATCCGGTGGACCAAAATAACAGGGATATCCTCCCCGTCCCATAAAGACCACCCGATCGCAGAGTTTAATATTCGCCGTCGCATGGGTGACTAATACAATCGTCCGCCCTTGATCCGCTAACTTCCGCAACAATTGCATCATTTTTTTATCCAACCCCGGGTCAAGTCCCGAAGTGGGTTCATCTAAAAAGAATAATTTCGGGTCCGCGAGTAATTCCACCCCAATACTCACCCGTTTGCGCTGACCCCCACTCAGTTGATTCACCGGGACCGTTTCGCGATCGCCCATTTCAATTTCCGCCAGGGTCTTGTGTACCACCGTATCCACATCCGTATCCGGTGGCAAGCGTAATTTCGCCGCATAAGTCAGCACTTCTCTCACCGTAAGCTGTCCGTGAATAATATCATCCTGGGGAACATACCCGATTTGAGTGCGATAAATATTAAACGTCGTCCGCAAATCATCCCCATTAATATACACCCGCCCCTGAGTCGTCGGGTCAATTCCCAATAAAGTTCGCATCAGGGTAGATTTTCCCGTACCACTCCCCCCCACCAATGCCACAAACTGTCCCGGTTCGATCGCCAGGGTCACTTGATTTAACAAGCGCTTGACTTTTGTGCCATCTTTCACCTCACGGACCAACCCCTCCGCATCCAAGCGAATCTGACTCCCTTGATCCAGGACCTGTAACTCATCTTCACGCACCAACAAGGTAAATGGACCAATCCGAATCGTTGCGCCATCAGTCAGACGTTGGGAAGTCTTCACCCGTTGCCCATTGACAAATACTCCGTTTGTGCTATAATCGGTTATCGTATAATTATCAATCACTGCATGACGACGGGAGACAATCGGTGCATCCAGTTGGAGATTACAGGATGGGTCTCGTCCCAACACCACCGATCGCCCAGCTAACGAGAGCGATCGCACCGTCGGAGGCGCACCGGCACTGGCCGGATTAATATAAGTGAGTAAGATTTGGTCTTTAGGATTTTGACCAATGCGAATTTGCGTGCCATCGCGCAACAGGAACCCTTCCTTCGGGGTAATCCGAGTGCGATCGATAAATAACCCATTGGTACTCGGGCGCTGTCCATCGCCATCATAGATGTGATACTCACTCCCCACCTTAGTCAAAACCGCATGAGCACGGCCAATAATTTGCCAATCCGGGGGAACTAGCAAATCCGCCCCCGAACCGCGATCGCGTCCAAATACATGGCGACTCTCCGTCAACTCCAGACGCATCACCTTGCCATGATTATTCAGTTCCAGATAGGGATTGACATTTAAAACCGTTTGTTGTCCGGGGTAATTGGTCATTGGTCATTTGTTATTTGTCACTTTGTTATTGGAGAGTTACGGTCTACTATCCATTGTTAACTATCCACTGTCCACTATCCACTGTCAATTGTCAAAGCAGCAAGCAACTTCCTTCCCAAAAAAAACAAGGACTAACAACCCCGGACCAATGACCACCCCCCATTTCCCTGCTGTCCGTAAACTGAAACATCTGACAAAATCGCTGTAACTTAATCCCATAAATCTTTCTAGCTGCTGTCCGTAAAATTATCCAGCAATCCCTTTAATTAAAAAACCCTGACAAATGACCCATGACCCCTAACCATTCTTAAAGATTAATTAACAAAATTCACCTGAATCAAACAGTCATGATATGCTCAGAAAAAGTCTGACGAGGCGAGCCGAGCTATGATGACCCCCACTAAGCTTAACAACCGCTATCAAGTGATTCGAGACATCGGCGCGGGTGGATTTGGGAAAACCTTTCTGGTAGAAGATACCCAAATGCCGACCCAACGGCGCTGCGTTGCCAAACAACTCAAACCTGTTACAACCAATCCCCAAATCTTTCAACTTCTGCAAGACCGCTTTGCCCGAGAAGCAGCTATCTTAGAAGAATTGGGAGAAGGAAATACCCAAATTCCTCGGTTATATGCGTATTTTGAAGAAGACGGGCAGTTTTATCTCGTCCAAGAATGGATAGAAGGAGAAACCCTGACTCATCGGGTTCAAAATAGCGGCAAACTGAGCGAAAGTTCAGTCCGAGAAATCCTCGTCAGTCTACTGCGGGTTTTAGAATTTGTTCACGGTCAACGGATTGTGCATCGGGATATTAAACCGGATAATATCATTTTAAAAAACTCCGATGGAATCCCGGTTTTGATAGACTTTGGAGCAGTCAAAGAAGCAATGGGAACGGTGATGAATTCCTCGGGGAACGGGACCCGTTCCATTGTGATTGGGACTCCCGGATTTATGCCATCAGAACAGGCAGCAGGACGTCCGGTGTATTCCAGTGATTTGTATAGTTTGGGGTTGACGGCGATTTTTTTATTGACGGAAAAATGGCCCCAGGAATTGCAGATCTGATTCCCGATACGGGTGAGATTGTTTGGCGACAATATGCGCCGCGAATTAGTCCAAGTTTGGCAACGGTTTTGGATAAAGCGATTATGTCCCATCCGCGCGATCGCTTTCATAGCGCCCGAGAAATGTTAGATGCCTTAGAAGGCAGGAATTCTAGTTCTCCAGCAGTTGCAGTTGCAGCGGTCCCGCCAGTTGCCAATGGAATTCCTCTGACTGCCGTTTCCGCACCTCCGCCGAATTATCAACCGCCGAGGGTAGTTTCTCCTCCTCCCGCACAACCCGTAGATACAACTCGCAGTAGTGGTATGGGAGATTGGCAAAAGGCGGCAATTATGGGTGGGGTCGTCGGTGTCATTATCATTGCCGCATCTGCAATCGCTGGGTTATTTTTCAGCGATCGCAATGTGATTTTGTCTGATCAACCCAGTAGAGTTTCACAGTCGGGACGCACTACATCTAAACAATCCCTAGGGTGGATCAGACTTGGTTCAGTGAACAATACAAACGATACAGCTTTAGTCAATGAGCCGTTAATTCCTACTAATCAACCTGTAATGATTTCTCCTCCTGTTGTCCCGGCAATTGGATCTCAAGTCACTATTTCAAACGGTGTAAATTTGAGACGTAACCATCCGCAGCCGCCGGATTACAAGCTTCAAGAGGAAATTAGTGTTTTGATGGCAGGACAAGAGGTTACTATTTTGAAACTTAAAACCTTTGTCGATCCTTTTTCCGAATCACCAGAAACAAAAGTTTGGGCCGAAGTCGGTTTGCCATAATTTATCAACACCTCTGTAGGTCAAATATCAGTAAAATTAAATTGCTCTAAATTCCTGACACTGAAAATTCATAATGCATGGGGTCTTTAATACTTTTCCAGTAGCCTCCCCATGAAAGCCCTTGATTTTTGAAAGCTTGAGTGATTGCTTCGGGTTGTTGCTCCGGAGAACCCATTGGATATTCCTGTGCATTGACATCGATCGCCAGTCCCCAACTATGAACTGATGGCTCATTTTTACCTCGTTTCATCCGAATATTAAGGCAACCATTATAGGTCTGAATCAAGTGCAAATTATTGGTATTGATTAACTCTTTCCAGACTTCGCGCAAACGGTAGGCGATCGCCTTATGGCATTCAACTTTCCATTCTCCCCCACTAGGATTCTGGAGTCCTATCGTAACAATGTAATCCCTGGCAAAATTTGGATCGAGAGGATTTCCATAATATCGATATAATTCATCATAATTATCTGGAATAGGTGGATTTTCTAGGGTGACATCAACTGGAGACGACTCTGGATTGCTAAAATAATAAAAACTAATGTCATATAACCCCGAGTCCCTCACTTCAAAAAATATTTTTTTATCGGCTTCAATGAAGCGATCGCGCTTTTGTCCTCCGTCCCAAATTAAATAAGGGTTAGATTCCCCGGTTTTTATATTTTTTATCTCCAACTCTACCGGACCTATCGATTTGTTTTCAAATGTGTAAATTTCTTGTGCTTTCAGCTTTGTTTGAGTAGAAGCCCTCAGAGCAACAGTTTCTTTCTGTACTTGCCTTGGAATGAAATTTTTTGACTCCGAGTCGGCATAAAATCGGAGTAATGAACCTTCATCCGTCTGAGGAACGAGGGCAACTACATTAGCAATAGGTTGACTAAAATTAGAGGGGCTATCCTCTGGAATTTTTGCGGTATCAAGAGTAATAAATGCCACATCCCATTTTTGCATAACTGCCGGGGAACCAGCAATCATTTTAACGAGATTGATTGCAGCCAACACAATGATAAAGGTCAAAATCAAAGAACTCAGAAAAGTAAAAACAAACCGTCTTCTAGCTAACTGCTGTTTGCGTTTAAGAGTTCGAGAACTACTACGGGGCCTTAAAATACCATGCTGACCAGGTAGTTCCTGGGGGATACTTGAATGCTTGTTGCCACTTTTACTCATTATCAACCAAGCCAGATGGTCAAGGTATAGTTTACCAAAAAAATATTAATTTGGATAGATTATTGTTAAGTTGATTCATCAAGACTATCCAAAAACTTGGGACTATTTCTCTTTGGCCGGGTATGCGATGCGATGGCAATCGTATCGCCATCACAAGCTTGTTACTGAAGTCGTTACTACGAACTGGGGAAGAAACGACTGAAGTCGTTACTACGAACAGGAGAAAGAAACGACTGAAGTCGTTACTACGAACGAGCGGAAAAATAACAAAAAGGGTGGACTACATGCCCACCCTTTTTTTTATGTAATCAATGAAGGATGCCCTCGATTATACTTGGGCTTCTTCTTTCACTAAGCGGTCCCAACCTAGGTCTTTCATGGAATTATTCCGACGCATGGGACGAGTGACTAACTCTAAAATATCCCGGGCGTTGGTGAATCCGTGAATTTGGGCGAAGGTAAATTCGACTGACCATTTGGTGCTGATTCCTCGTGCTTCTAGGGGGTTGGCGTGGGCCATTCCGGTGATGACGAGATCCGGTCTCACTTCGTGAATCCGTTGCAATTGGTTGTAATTATCGGGCTTTTCGATAATTTTCGGCAAGGGAACTCCCATCTCGTGGCAGGTTTTTTCTAACAAGGCGAGTTCGGGCCCTTGGTAGCGTTTATCCAGATAGGGGATGCCAATTTCCGCGCAAGTCATGCCGCAGCGGATTAGGAACCGCGCTAGGGAGATTTCTAGCAAGTTATCTCCCATGAAGAAGACGGATTTACCGCGAATCAGTTGGATATAATCTTCCAAGCTGGCCCAGATTTGGGCTTCCCGTTCTTCTAATCCGACGGGTTCGATGCCGAAGACGGAACAGATTTTTTCGATCCAGGCGCGGGTGCCGTCGGGACCGATCGGGAAGGGTGCGCCAATCAGTTTGGCTTTACGGCGACGCATGAACGCCGTAGCGGTGCGACTGAGGAAGGGGTTAACGCCACAGGCATAATCCCCTTCGGCAACTGCCGGGAGTTCGGTGTAGCGCTTGGATGGCAACCATCCCGAAACTTTCACCCCTTGTTTCTTCAGTTCTAAGGTGAGTTGCGTTACTACGGGGTCGGGTAAGGAACCAAACAGCACCAACGGAGGATGATTGGCATATTCCGCTTCTTCTGCCACCACTTCTTCTTTTTGCTTACCGAAGTTGAGCAGTTTCTGGATGGCGTTGCGTTCTTGTTTTTCTTCCTCTTTTTCCACTTTATCGGGACAACGTTGGACCATTGCCGCCAATACAGTATCTTCGCCTTGGGTGAAGGCATAGTCTAACCCATTGGCACGTGCGACGACGATGGGAACGCCGAGGTCCGCTTCCAGTTTGGGTGCGAGTCCCTCTAGGTCGGTTTTGATAATTTCGGTGGTGCAGGTGCCGATCCAGACGATCACGCTAGGGTTGCGATCGCGCTTAATTTGTAAGCACAACCGCTTTAACTCTTCATAATCGTTCAACTGGGCCGAAATATCTGCCTCTTCCAATTCCGCCATCGCATAACGCGGTTCGGCGAAGATCATCACCCCCATCGCATTTTGGAGGAAATAGCCACAGGTTTTCGTGCCAATCACTAAAAAGAAACTATCTTCTATCTTCTGGTAAAGCCACGCGACGCAGCTAATGGGGCAAAAGGTATGATAGTTGCCGGTTTCACACTCAAAGGTGAGCGCTTCAGATGGAGCAACAGTCATGGAATTGATTCTCCTCTCGTAATTGTTGGTGCTGAATTAGTCGTTACAAGTCATTCAAAAGATCGGACATTTCTGAATCATCTTCAGAGTCCATTTCATCGGCTAACGCATCCAAATCGACATCCCCAAACGCATCTTCTGAGTCATCATCTCCTAACGCATCGAGGTCTAAATCCCCGAGGTCATCGTCAGAATTTGTGTCTCCAAATCCCTCTAAATCCAAATCCCCGAGGTCATCGTCGGATTTTGATTCTCCAAATCCCTCTAAATCCAGGTCTCCTAGGTCATCGCTGGCAGCGGATTCTGAATC
Organism: uncultured cyanobacterium; assembly: GCA_963821735.1. Lineage (GTDB taxonomy): Bacteria > Cyanobacteriota > Cyanobacteriia > Cyanobacteriales > Laspinemataceae > Laspinema. Next base: position 289,672 of record CAWGFK010000012.1, on the reverse strand, counting down.
CAAACCGCCTAAATCTAGGTCTCCCAGGTCATCCGGTACGGATTCCCCAAACGGATTCTCCATCGCGATCGCATTCTCGTCGCTCTCTTCATCAAATCCGCCGAGGTCCATATCCCCTAAATCCTCAGAGGCATCGGAATCCAAACCGCCTAAATCCATATCCCCAAAGTCATCATCACTGGAGGATTCTGAATCCAAACCGCCTAAATCCATATCCCCAAAGTCATCATCACTGGAGGATTCTGAATCCAAACCGCCTAAATCCATATCCCCAAAGTCATCATCACTGGAGGATTCTGAATCCAAACCGCCTAAATCCATATCCCCAAAGTCATCATCACTGGAGGATTCTGAATCCAAACCGCCTAAATCCATATCCCCAAAGTCATCATCACTGGAGGATTCTGAATCCAAACCGCCTAAATCCATATCTCCCAAGTCATCATCACTGGAGGATTCTGAATCCAAACCGCCTAAATCCATATCTCCCAAGTCATCATCACTGGAGGATTCTGTCTCCAAACCGCCTAAATCCATATCCCCAAAGTCATCATCACTGGAGGATTCTGAATCCAAACCGCCTAAATCCATATCCCCAAAGTCATCATCACTGGAGGATTCTGAAGAGAGATCACTGAGATCGACATCTTCCGAGATCGTCATAGAGACTTCCGTGACTTCTAGCTGGACTTCCTCCGAGATCGTCTCGCCAAAGTCTGATAAATCATCGGATTCCAGATCTGGGGACTCCATTTCTCCGAAGGGATCAAGAGATTCTTCTTCCGCGATCGCCTCGTCACCAAACACCGACGCCGCAACCGAAAGAGCGGGATCGTCATACTCGCGATCGCTCTCGACTGCTTGAGTCACTGCCGGTTCTGGAGACTGTTCCACCGCAGCAGCATGAGCAACGGCTGCTTCTGGAGACGGGATAGAAGGTTGGACTGGGGGGAGGGGACTGAGTGACCCCCGAGGTTGTTTGCTGGACTCCCTTCGTTGCCGATGCCGGAGTTGTGGGACCTCTGCCGAGGGCAATATCCGGGTCAAAATTGAGCCCAATGACCTCAATCAAGGTATCTGGATCGGGATTAAGCTGCGAAAAAGGCAACATCAGTTGCGCTAACTTCGGTTCTAAGGCATTCATCACGCCCAGAATGAAGTAAGAGGGAGGCCGTTTGCCGCCATCCGGAGTGTTCACGGCTGCCAACTTTGTATGCAGGTTGAGCCAGTCACGGTTGTCTTCAAAATATTTCAACCACTGATTCTTTAAAGTGGCAGAGAATTCTTCAAAAAATGCCATAACGCCTATCCCTCTGGGTTGCTGAAAACAAGTAGGTTGTATTCTTTATAGATCTATTGTCTCGTACTGAATCATACCCACTTTCTCAACACCCCCTCCATTCTCGTCATGATTCGTGCAGATTTCTAAACCATCATCAGGTCAAGTTCGCCGTCGGGGGAATGTTCGGGAGCCTTGACGGGATTGAGGTAGAAGTCAGACAGCAGGGAGAATAACTCGCGATCGGGGGTATCATTCGGGACGACGCCTTCGGGGGAAGAGAGCAACTGGTCCGCGATATTCAGGTAGTAATCACAGACATAGTTGAGGGAAGGGTCACTCTCGGCCATTTCAAACAAGGTTTTACCTTTCACCCGAGACACGCGAATGTCTTCAATCAGGGGCAAAATCTCTAAAACCGGCATCGGTACGGTGTCGATGTATTTATCAATCAGGTCCCGCTTCGAGGTCCGGTTGCCGATTAACCCGGCAAGGCGCAAGGAATGGGTGCGGGCTTTTTCGCGAACCGATGCAGCAATTCGGTTGGCGGCAAATAAGGCATCAAAGCCATTATCGGTGACGATTACGCAGTAGTCGGCATAGTTAAGCGGTGCGGCAAATCCACCACAAACCACGTCCCCAAGCACGTCAAACAGAATCACATCATATTCGTCAAAGGCGTTGAGTTCTTTGAGCAGTTTGACGGTTTCTCCCACCACATAGCCACCACAACCGGCCCCAGCAGGAGGGCCACCAGCTTCTACACAGTCCACGCCGCCATAGCCTTTGTAGATGACATCTTCCGGCCAAACGTCTTCGTAGTGGAAGTCTTTTTCTTGCAGGGTGTCAATGATGGTGGGAATCAGATACCCGGTCAGGGTAAAGGTGCTGTCATGTTTGGGGTCACAGCCAATTTGTAGAACTTTTTTACCGCGCTTGGCGAGGGCCACGGAGATATTACAGCTTGTCGTCGATTTACCGATACCACCTTTTCCGTAAACTGCAAGTTTCACGCTTGTGCTCTCCTTAAATGTTTGTGTCTTATTCTGCTTGGGCCTTCTTTCCGGTTGGATCCGATGAGTTGGCCCTCTAATGGGTTTTTTCCCTGTTGATGGCAATTATTGTTCACTCCCACCGCAAAGGTAAAGGGGGTGAAGGAATCAATGGGGGTGTTAACGGGGGCTATACGACTTAGGAAAGATTATTTTGATTGTTAATCGGTTCTGAGTTGCTCTTAAGTCCATAAATTCTCTTAAATCAAGTTTTATGGTGACTTAGTTATAAAAAGAGTAACAATAACAAAAATGAGTATATCGGCTTAGGATTATTCCGGGGACTGATTTTACCCTGTGGGGATCGAGGATGGGCTTAGGTTTCACTGTGGCCAATATGGATCGAACGCTACCCGGCCTCGATTAAAATGGGGGAGATGGCGCTGGATCCAGAGGAAATTACTGGGCCGATCGCCATCTGGGAGATTTGTGTTAATAATTGTGAATCTTTCCCTGGGGCGATCGCATTTGGGAATCTCCCGCAACATCCGACTAAAAAGCCCCCCTCTACAGAGTAGGGGGGATTTATCGCCTCATAAGGGTAGGTTTTTTATCCTCATAGTAGGGGAAGGGACCACCCCGCCCCTCCGGGGCACCCCTCCAAGGGAGGGGAATTTTGGGCCTTATTTCTTTGTTGTCGAGTAGGGTTGTTTCCTTCTATAAGCCCAAGTCATTTTTGGATTGTTCAATCGCTTTATCTGACTAGGGACGGGGTGGTTCCCCTCCTTTGGAGGGGTGTCCCTTTGGGACGGGGTGGTTCCCCTCCTTTGGAGGGGTGTCCCTTTGGGACGGGGTGGTTCCCCTCCTTTGGAGGGGTGTCCCTTTGGGACGGGGTGGTTCCCCTCCCTGACTATCAACGCCAACAACCTACCCTTATAAGGGATTTATCCCTCCCTAGATATTGCTGCTACAGCTTGAAGAACCAGCGACGACGGTAGAGGCCCCAGAGAATCCAGGTCCAAAAGAGCAGGGTCACGAGGCCGATCGCAAAAGACCCGTGGAGTTCGCCTAAAATCGGGACAAACCCATTGCGATACATCCAGGAATACAGACTAGGCGCATCGGTGGCGGTACTGACGGGGGTAAAAAGCAAAATTCGGGCCAAAAACCCCGAGGCAACGAAGACAAAGATGGCATTGAGTCCCATCACCTTAAAGGGAAAAGCCCAGCTTCGCCATTGGCGGACCTCCACCATTTCGTAACAGGCGGCCAATAATAGGAGGGACCAACCGGCACTCAACACTACAAAAGAACTGGTCCAGAGTTGTTTGTTAATCGGGAAAACTAGGCCCCAGAGTGAGCCGGTAACGATTGTGGCAACGGCAACTCCGGCCATTTGCAGACTGGTGAGGGAGGTGATGGGTTGTTTTTGCAACCAATCCCCGATAAAAAAGCCTAGGAGGAGGGTAACGACCGAGGGGAGGGTACTGAGTAATCCCTCCGGTTCAAAGCTGCCATCGCCCAAAATATGGGGGGGTGTCAAAATCAGGCGATCGAGATAGGCGACGAGGGTCCCTGCACCTTTGGGGGATAAGTCCCCGGGACCATAACCGGGAACGGGAATTTGGGTGAGGGCGAACCAATATCCGAGGAGAATGGCAAGGCAGAGGAATCCCAGACGACGACGGGAGAGGTTGAGGATGGCGATCGCCCCCAGCAGATAGGCTAAACTAATCCGCTGCAACACTCCCATAATCCGCAGAGTGCCAAAATCCAGGGGTTGACCTTGCAGTAAAGTCTTTAGGACCAGGGTAGATCCGTTCAAAAATAAGCCTAAACCGAAGAGAATCAGCGCACGACGGAGGATTTTGAAGTAAACGGAAGCAGCAGGGGGGGAATTGGGGGAGGTGGTGTATTTGGCGAAGGAAAAGGCCATTGCCACCCCCGCGATGAACAGGAATGCGGGGAAAATCAGGTCCGTGGGGGTGAACCCATGCCAAGGTGCATGGAGGAGGGGGGGATAAACTTGTTGCCAGCTACCGGGATTATTGACCAGAATCATACTGGCGATCGCCATGCCGCGAAACACATCTAAAGAAGTCAGTCGCATAGAATTAGGCAAGTTCTGAACCGAGAGATTTTTATTAAAAAAAGCACAGGATAATTCTATCCTTTGTGGTTATAATAAGAGTTATTCAACAGATTAGAATAGAGAAAAAAGGATTAATATGGTAAGTCAAATCAAACGTGATGAAGACTTTATGAGACTGGCGATCGCCAAAGCAATGGAAGGAGTCAACAACGGGGAAGATCCTTTCGGCTCTTGTATTGTCAAAGATGGTGAAGTGATAAGCTGTGAGCATAACATCTGTACCAGTAGTGTCGATGTTACAGCCCATGCCGAAGTTCATGCCATTCGGGCTGCCTCTAAAAAATTAAATACCGTGGACCTATCCGGTTGTGTGATTTATAGCACTTGCGAACCTTGTCCGATGTGTTTTACTGCTGCTTATTGGGCCAAACTGGATAAAATTGTGTTTGGAACTCGGATAGCCGATGCTTGTGCGATCGGATTTACTCAGCTCAACCTTTCTTGTCAAGAACTGAAGCAGTTTGGAAGTGATGTTGAATTAGTCGGAGATGTTTTAAAAGAAGAAAGTTTAGACCTGTTTCGACATTGGGTTTTGCTGAATTCATGACTGGAAGTTGAGGGCAAAATTTCATCCTGACCCTGACGGGAGAGAAATTTATAAAAATAGCTGTCCCCATTCATCTATCTCTAAAAATAGAGAACAGGGACAGCGCGATCGCCGGTTTAAATTGTTACCCTCGGTCATAGCCCATTAGGCCACCATTGAGGCATGAGGACGGGCAAAAATCATCCGACCGGCAGCGGTTTGTAAAGAAGAAGTCACGACCACGCGCAACTGGTCACCGATATATTTGCGGCCTTCTTCGACAACCACCATTGTGCCATCGTCTAAATATCCAACTCCCTGGGCCTCTTCCTTGCCTTCTTTGAGAATTTTCAGGTCGAGACTGTCTCCGGGGAGATACACCGGACGCACCGCCTGGGTCAAGTCGTTAATATTCAGCACTAACACCTTTTGCACCGTGGCGACTTTGGACAAATTGTAGTCATTGGTGAGCAGGGTGGCATTAATTTCTTGGGCCAACCGGACCAATTTCGCATCTACAGTTTGCAGGTCCTCATAGTCTGCGGGATGGATGACGATGCGTTCGGCATAAGTTTCCTTGATGCGGTTGAGGACATCGAGTCCCCGACGACCCCGGACCCGTTTTTGGTCGTTGGAGGCATCCGCCACCATTTGCAATTCCTGCAAGACGAACTGGGGAACCAGGATTTGTCCTTCTAAAAACCCCGTCGCGAGGAGGGTCTCCACGCGACCATCGATAATGCAACTGGTATCGAGGATTTTGGTCGCCGCAGGCTTTAAAGTCCCTTCAGCGACTAACATGGATTCGAGACTGCTGGGATTAATCAGGCGCAGGAAGGCGCGACCATGTGCATCGGCGAGGGTGACGCCCAAAAAGGCAAACATCACGCTACCGAGGATGGCGGCGAGGGGTTTGATGAATCCAAATTCATGGGGAATCGGCAGCAAGAACACGGGGGCCAGCATTAAGTTGGCAACCAGGAGACCCATAACAAGACCGATCGCCCGGGTAATCAGCATATCAATGGGCATTTGCCGAACTTGCTTTTCCATCCGTCGGTAAGTGGTTTGCACCGCGAGACCGACGGCCCCCCCGACCAAGGCGGCAAACCCGGTGGTGACCGATCGCAACCCGTCGAGATTGGTGACTTGGGCCATCGCCGACGCGGGAAGCAGTTCTGTGCTATAGAAACCGATCCCCGCCGCTGCTAGAATGAATGAGAGAATGATGATTGCATTAAGCATGATTGAGCCACTCAAAAGAGTAAGGTTTCAACTCAAGGTTGTCCATGCCGGGGAGCCATTTTCTAAGGATGTTTTCCCAACATTTTTTGAAGACCGCTGATTGAGTTGATTGTAGAAAGACATCTTGATTATACTATTAAGTTTTCTGCTGTTCTACCGTTTGGACTCTGTTCATCGCAAGTCTGTCCCAAGAGGGAGATGCAGTTTTAACCCGAATTTAAGGCATCCATAGTGGCTACACCCTCGACTGAATCGACGATCCCGGAGATCCCCCGGTCTGCTTATCTGCATATTCCGTTTTGTCGTCGTCGCTGCTTTTATTGCGATTTTCCAGTTTCTGTGGTGGGCGATCGCAAGCAGGGGGAAGACTCTGGCACGATTGTGGAGTATGTGGATTGGCTGATGGCGGAAATTGACAGCAGTCCAGTTTGGGGTCAGCCCCTGTCCACGGTGTTTTTTGGCGGGGGTACGCCGTCCCTGTTATCCGTGTCCCAGTTGGGTCGAATTTTGGATGGTCTCGATCGCCGGTTTGGGATTGCTGCTGATGCAGAAATTTCGATAGAGATGGATCCGGGGACTTTTGACCGGGACCACCTTGCCGGATATTACCATGCCGGAATTAATCGAGTGAGTATGGGAGTGCAGGCGTTTCAGGATGAGTTGTTGGCTGAATGTGGGCGATCGCACCGGACGAGAGATATTTTTACTGCCGTTGAAGTGATTCGCGAGGTGGGAATCGAGAATTTTAGTCTGGATTTGATTTCAGGATTGCCTCACCAAACCTTAGAACAGTGGCAAGACTCCCTGAATCAGGCAGTTGCCCTCAATCCGGCTCATATTTCTAGCTATGACTTGATTGTAGAAGCAGGGACTGCCTTTTCCCGGACTTATCAACCGGGGGTTTCGCCGTTACCCACGGACGAGATGAGTGCTCAAATGTATCGGGTGGCGGTGGAGACCCTCACGGGGGCCGGGTATGAGCATTATGAAGTCTCGAATTATGCGCGATCGGGCTATCACTGTCGCCATAATCGAGTCTATTGGGAAAATCGCCCTTGCTATGGATTTGGCATGGGGGCCGCGAGTTATGTGGGGGGCCAACGATTCACTCGTCCCCGGACCAGGCGGGAATATTATGCTTGGGTGCAAGAGTGGCAAAGCAGTGGGGGGGTCCTTTCTATCCCGGAAACCCCTGGGGATGAGGTGCTGTTGGAAACCTTGATGTTGGGGTTGCGGTTAGCCGAAGGGATTGATATTGCGCGCTTCACCCAGCAGTTTGGGGGCGATCGCCTCCGTCAGCTTTGGCACTGTCTCCTTCCTTATTATCGCCAAGGCTGGGTCAAGGTTCACTCTCTCTCGGAAGGGCTAGATGTTGGCCCCACTCTGCCCCCATCCGGTGCGATCCGACTCTCGGATCCGGAAGGATTTTTATTTTCCAATACAATTTTAGCCACCATTTTTGAGGCGATCGACAGATAAAGTGGCTTCGGCTGTATGAAATCTATATCTTAAGACGTATGTCTTAAGGTATAGATAGTCAAATGTTCTATGTGATAATACTAACCATAAAACGTCCAGAAAAGGAACAAATATGATCGCATAGGCCCCATCTAAGTATTTTTACTACCCAGGTTTATCCTTTTTTTAAGAATCAGCCTTAAACTTTATTAAAACTTTATATCTATTTTCCATTTGGAGAAGCAAATTAAATAAAATGCTCTACCATAAGATACAGAGATAATTCAAATCTCCGTGAAAATAATCTATCGCTCAGGAGAGGGCAGATTATCCAGTGAGAGGGTAACTCCGTCGCCCGAACCTACCGTGGCGTTGCGGTGATACTTTGGTAGCGAATTTTACAGTTTCTACCTCAATCCAGTTTTCAGTTCTGATAGCTGTTGACGTAGAAGGGTGTCGGGGAATGGGTGGATGCGGTTTACTCGGCTCAATCAAAAGCCATTTCCTTTAACTATAAACACTTTTTGTCAGGGATTGACTTAATTGATCCCGCACGGACTCATTTTAATCCCCAAAGGCAGAATGCCAGGGTGATTTCCAATTCAATTTAATTCGATTTTATACCCCAGCAACTTATGAATCAGGTTGATGTAACAGTAGCCATTCCAACATATAATGGCGAAAGCCGCTTAAGTGATGTTCTCGATCGCCTGCGAGTGCAAGTGGGAACCGAAGGGTTTTCCTGGGAAATAATTGTCGTTGATAACAATAGCAGCGATCGCACCGCAGCAGTGGTGAGAGACTATCAGAAAACTTGGCCTACTGCCTATCCCTTACGATATTGTTTTGCCCCGGAACAGGGGGCCGCTTTTGCCCGACAACGGGCAGTAGAAAAAGCTCAGGGGGAGTTGATTGGGTTTTTGGATGATGACAACTTGCCGGAACCCGACTGGGTAGCGGCTGCTTATCAGTTTAGCAAACTTCATCCAGAAGTGGGGGCATTTGGCAGCCAAATTCACGGGCTGTTTTATGAAAAACAGCCGGAAGAAAAACTTCCGGTAAACTTTAAAAAAATTGCTTGTTTTTTAGCCATTGTGGAACGGGGAAATAGCCCACGAAAGTACGACCCCGAACATAAAATATTGCCCCCAGGGGCGGGATTAGTGGTTCGGAAAAAAGTGTGGCTAGAATCGGTTCCCAAACGGTTAGTTTTAAATCATACCGGGAAAGAAGCAGGATTAGCCAGTGAAGATTTAGAAGTTTTATTGCATATTCAAAAAGCCGGGTGGGAGATTTGGTATAATCCCGCTATGGTTGTTTACCACAAAATCCCCAACCAGCGGTTAGAACCGGAATATTTAAAGCTGTTAGTCCGTTGTGTGGGGTTGAGTCGTCATCGCCTGCGGATGATGACGTTAAAGAGTTGGCAAAGACCCTTAGCCTTTCCGGCTTATTTAGCCAATGATTTGCGCCGGTTGGTGTTACATGGGATTCGACATGGAATTACCATTAAAGATGATACAGCAGCCACTTGTGAACGAGAGTTTTTGACCAGTACCTTAATGAGTCCGCTGTTTCTGTTGAAACACCAAGGGTTAAAGTCATCCGGAAACAATGACGATCGCCCTTCAGGGATATCCAATCAAACCTCCCTAGAAGAGTTAGCCCAAGCCTTTGAAGAACAACGGTTTCGCCTTCATTCTCAAGGGGTTTATCCTCTGATTAGTGCCGCAGGCGATCGCCCCCATACCGAGATTTTATTGCGGTTAGAAGATCGCAACGGCAAACTGTTACTCCCGAATCAGTTTATGCCTTTAGCAAAACGGTATAATCTGATGCGGACCATCGACCGTTGGACGATCCGAGAACTCTGCGCTCAAATTGCTGAAGCCAGGGACCCGTTTCCCAATGGGCTGTATGAAATCAATCTGTCCGAATCCAGTCTAGGCGATCGCAATTTAATTGATTTTTTGGTTCGGGAATTAGCCTATTATAAAATTCCCCCTGAACTCTTGTGTTTTTGCATTCCTGAAACCGTGGCGATCGGCCATTTAGCGCGCATCCAAGAACTGATTGAACGCTTGCGTGCCATTGGTTGTCAATTATCCCTCGATGGAGTAGGGGCAACTCAATCTTCCGGGGATTACCTCCAGAAATTGCCGATGAATTACCTCAAATTAGAAGGGAATTTAATTCAATCCATTCATGAAAATTCCGCTAGTTTAAACACGGTAAAAACCTTCCATCAACTGGGGAAAACTCTGGGAATGAAAACCATTGCATCTCATGTGGAAAATTTGGGTATTTTGGAGCAAACTCAACGAATCGGAGTTAATTACGTTCAGGGATATGAAATAGAACGTCCTCACCCCCTCTCCTTTGAAGTAGATATGGCCACAAATTGGGTTCCTCAATTACTCAAACCAGAGCTTTCAATTCAGCCTGAAAAATCCCCAGATGCTCTCTCGAACCTCGCTGAACTGTTAGCTGAAACTTCCCTAGAAAGCCAGTTAATTCTCTAAATTTTAATTGAAACTTGCATAAATCAAATGAATGCCATTGCCATTACGATCGCCATCCCGACCTATAATGGGGGAACTCGATTACCGCAACTCCTGGACTGCTTGCGATCGCAAATTCGCACCGAACAATTCACCTGGGAAATTGTCGTCATCGATAACAACAGTCAGGATAACACCGCTGAAGTCATTCGCCAATACCAAACCGATTGGCCCTCCGCCTATCCCTTACACTATTATTTTGAACCTCAACAAGGACTCGCCTTTGCCCGCCAACGGGCAATTGATGAAGCCCAAGGCATCTGGGTGGGATTTTTAGATGATGATAATTTACCCGCCCCCGATTGGGTAGCTGAAGCCTACAATTTTGCTCAATCTTATCCCAAAGCTGGTGCATTTGGAGGACAAATTCATGGCAGTTTTGAAACTCCTCCCCCAGAAAATTTTCACCGAATTCAATCCTTTTTAGCCATTCGTGAACGAGGGTCAAAACCCCATTTATATCAACCCCAACACTTAAGTTTACCTCCCGGCGCGGGTTTAGTGGTTCGCAAACAAGCCTGGTATGAAAATGTTCCTCGCCGCTTACAGTTAATCGGGCGAGTCAATGGTTCGACCTTAGCTGGGGAAGATTTTGAAACCTTATTGTATTTGCACCAAACAGGGTGGGAAATTTGGTACTGTCCGACCCTCCATAGCTATCATCAAATTCCTCAACAAAGATTGGAACAGGCATCGTTAATTTCCTTGATTCGAGGCTGTGGATTGTGCATTTGTCACCTGCGCCTGCTCAATGCCAGCCCGAGAGAGAAACCCATTGCGATCGCCCGCATCTTACTCGGAAATTTACGCCGAATTGTGCGCCATCTGATTCAGTATCGCGGCTTAGTCAAGACTGACCCCGTTGCCGCCTGTGAGTTGGAGTTCTTTTTGAGTAGTTTTCTGAGTCCTTTTTACTATTTACAAAGCCAATGGGCTCAAAAATCAGCCAACGCTGATCCAGAGAATCCGAGATTAACTTGCCAAACTCCTTAAGAAAAGAGGAAACATTATCATGAAAAATCCAGTGATTGCGATCGGCCTTGATGCAGCGGAACCCGAACTGTTAGAAACCTGGATGAACCAGGGATATTTAACCCATCTCAAGCAGTTAAAAGACCGAGGGGCTTATGGTCGATTAACCAACTTAGAATATTACAAAGCCGAAACCCCTTGGACCACATTTTTAACCGGCTGTTTACCCGAAAAAACCGGATATTGGTCCCCGGTAAAATTTCATGAAGGCAGCTACAACGTTTCTGAAATAGGCGCGTATGATTTTCAGGAATATCCGCCTTTTTATGCCTTGGGAGACGAGTATCGAGTGGCTGTTTTCGATGTTCCCCAATCTCGCTTGTGCGATCGCGTTAATGGGGAGCAAGTTTTGGCTTGGGGTGCATCATTCGCCGCAAACCCCCAGTCTCTCTCACCCGCCTGAATTGCTCAATCAGATTAATCGGGACTATGGGAAACATCCGGCCCTCCATCGGGATCATGGGGATTGGTGGGACAAAGCCTATCTGTCTCGCTTGCAAAAAACCCTGCATCAAGGCATCGATCGCCGAGGGGCGATCGTCCGGAATTTACTCAAACAGGAACGGTGGGATCTCTTATTAACGGTCTTTGGTGAGACCCATTCTGCCGGACATGACTTGTGGTATCTCAGTCAACCGGACCATCCGCTTTATGAACACAAGCTGGATACCGCATCAGAAGACCCCATGCTGGCCGTCTTTGAAGCGGTCGATCACACTCTAGGCACTCTGTTAGCTGAAGTACCAGAAGACGCTTATCTCGTGGTCTTTTCCGCACATGGTAGCGGGAATAACACCACCGATGTTCCCAGTATGCTGTTTCTGCCCGAGTTTTTATACCGATTCAGCTTTCCCGGGAAAGTAGCGATCGCACCGGGAACACCCGGAACCCTACCCGAGGCGATCGTCAGCACACCCCAACGAAAAACCTGGACTGGAGAAATTTGGGAACGCAAATATAGCCCCAACCCCCTGAAACAATTCCTCCGGCAGCAACTCCCCAGTCAAGTCCATCCCCTGCTCGATCGCCTCTTCGGAACCTTTGGAGAAGCGCCATTAGGGTCACCGGAACAGTTGCGCCAGCAAGGAAATCCCCTATTCTGGCAACCCTCTACTTGGTATAGCCCCCTATGGCCGCAAATGAAAGCCTTTGCCATTCCCAGCTATTCCGAAGGATACATCCGCATTAACCTAGCGGGTCGCGAACCCAATGGCATCGTCTCACCAGAGGAGTATGACGCCTTATGCCAAGAGTTAACCGCACAACTCTATGGGTGGACCAATGCGCGCACAGGAGGCCCGGTGGTGAAAAAAGTGATTCACACCCCCCCCACCTCTCGCACCCGTCCCGATGCGGATTTAGTCGTCGTTTGGAACGACACCCCCGCCGATGTGATAGATTGTGGTCAATTCGGGCGCATTGGTCCCGTCCCCTATCGCCGCACCGGCAGTCATCGCAACCGAGGATTTTTAAACATTACAGGGCCGGGAATTCGCCCCGGAACTCAACTGCAAGAGGGTCATGGGGTAGATTTAGCCCCGACCCTTCTGCATCTGATGAATGCCCCGATTCCTGACTATTATGATGGCACTTCCTTAGTGGAAAAATCCGTTTTAGTTTCATAACCCGACCCAGCGATCGCCCGGTCAATCTCACCGCCTACCTCTTGGAATAGACAAATTTTTTTCCGTCGAGAAAAATACGCCTATAGGATGAGACACCGGGCTTCCATTCTGCTGTACAAAATAGGAAGAGGCAAATCTCACGCTGAGGATAGAGAGGGGATTAGATAATAGCAGGGGGCGGCCTGCTGAAACCCAATCCACCTCACGCCACCGAGAAAGAATATAGGGAGAAGTAAGTAAAAATGACCATTCAAAATTATACAGCCTATTTTCATAACAAAAAAGCTTTAAAATTTGCCCTCGGTTGGCGGTTCTTTCATTTATTAGAAGAAATAGAAATGGCCTTACTCCAGTGGGTGCCTTCCTCCATTGGAACCGGGTTACGGGGACTGATTTATAAAACAATTTTCGGGAAATTGGGCAAAGGGGTTCGCATCAAAACCGGCGTAGAATTTTTCTGTGCCTATCGGATGCAAATCGGTCATAAAGTCTCAATAGAGCGGGATGTTAGAATCCGCAGCCTGGGACCCAAAGATAAAATTAAAATTGGGGATGGTGTTTCTTTCGATCGCGGAGTGGATATCAAAGCACATGGCAATCAAAACGGCATTGAAATCGGCGATCGCACCTATATTGGACCCTACACCTGCCTCTCCGGGGCCAAACTCAAAATTGGCAAAGACTGTTTAATTGCTTCTCATTCCAGCATTTATTCTAACAATCATATTTTTGCTAACGTTGGTCAGAATATTAACCAACAAGGGAATAGTTATGAAGGGATTACCATTGAAGACAATTGCTGGTTAGGAACCGGGGTCAAAGTCATGGATGGCGTCACCATTGGCGAAGGCAGCATCATCGGCGCAGGGGCCATTGTAACTAAAAATATTCCCCCCTATTCCATTGCCGTAGGGGTTCCCGCTAAAGTCATTTCTTCCCGCCGAGAGGCAGCAGCAGTTTGAGGGAAGATGGGGGAGATGGGGAGGATGGGGGAGATGTTCGTAGTAACGACTTCAGTCGTTTCCTCGTGAGGAAAGCTTGAGCTTTCCTCACGCACCCATCTGTCGATCTTCCAGTTCCTTCACAGGGACTTAAGCCGGAAAGAGTGCTTATCACCCCTAAAGCCGGAAACGACTGAAGTCGTTACTACGAACCAAGAGAAGAACGATTGAAGTCGTTACTACGAACCAAGAGAAGAACGACTGAAGTCGTTACTACGAACATCCTCCCCATCTCCCCCATCTCCCCCATCTCCCCCATCTCCTCCATCTCCCCATCTCCTCCATCTCCCCCATCCTCCCCATCTCCCCCCAACCCCTCACCCCATCACCAATGCGATCGCAGTACAATAGTCCTACCGGCATCCCTGCGAAAACATTATGATGAGTAATCTTCCAGATTTTGGTGAGTACGGCTATCAGGTTATCCGAGAATTGGGTCATAACCGCGCTGGGGGTCGCGTGACTTACCTGGCGAGTCGTACTAAAACCGCAGCACCCACCCCCGATGTCACTCCCGATCCGGCTGATTTAGTGGCAATTAAACAGTTTCAGTTTGCCAGTACCAGTGATGCGCGGTGGGCGGGTTACGATGCATATCAGCGCGAAATTCAAGTCCTCCAGGGGCTCAATCATCCCGGTATCCCCCGCTATTTGGATTCGTTTGAGAGTCCCCGGGGATTCTGTATGGTTCAGGAGTACAAACCGGCAGAATCCCTAGCGCAACAGCGTACCTGGCACCCCATCCAAGTCAAAGAGATTGCCGTCGCCCTGTTGTCGATTTTAGTTTATCTCCAAAATCGCCTCCCTGCCGTGATTCATCGGGATATCAAACCGGAAAATATTCTGGTCGATCAACAGATGAATGTCTATTTAGTAGATTTTGGATTTGCTCATATTGGCGAGGGAGAAGTTGCAGTTAGTAGCATTGTTAAGGGCACTCTGGGGTTTATGCCACCGGAGCAATTATTTAATCGGGAACTGACTCCGGCTTCGGATTTATATGGAGTGGGAGCGACTTTAATTTGTTTACTGACGGGGACAAAATCCCCGGATATTGGGGAGTTAATTGACCCCAGTTATCGGATTCACTTTCGCAAACGGCTTCCTAAAATTAGTCTGGCTTGGATTCAATGGCTGGAAAAAATGGTGGAACCCAAGCCAAAAGACCGTTACCCCAATGCAGAAACAGCCTTGGAAGTGTTGACGCCGATTGAGATTAGTCGCACGCCGCAAGTAATTTCTAGTCATCAGTTGGTGCAGTTCCGGGGGACAAAATTGGGAGAGTCGATTACCCAAACGATTTCGATTAAAAATCCCGTTCCGGGAACGATGCTGACGGGGCGATGGAAGGTGGCTCCTTATCGCAGAGATGGCTACTTTTCCAAAAATAATCATCCCTGGATTAAAATTGACCCCACTCGGTTTAAAGGGAATCAAATTGAATGTACCATCACGGTAGATACCCGCAATTTGATGGCCGATCGCATTTATGACCGCGAATTATTATTACAGGCCAATTCAGACCAAAAATTATATCGAGTCGCCCTTAAAGTTAAAACCGCGCAGGAACCTGTAGAAGAGATAAAATTACCCTATCCCTTGCTGGGAATTTTGCTAGGTTTAGCCCTGAATACAGTCTGGACTCAACCCGTAAACCTGGTGGGAAATTGGATCGGATGGTTTAGTGAGACGGTTTGGGGAGTGGTGGCATTCCTATTTTTGTTTCCCGGGACTGTGCTTTATACCATTCGGGCGATCGCCAAAAATCCGGGTCCCGCTGCCACAGGTGCGATCGCCGGGAGTATCAGTGGTGCAGTGATTGCGGCTTTAAGTGCGATCGCCTTTGGCATTGGTTCCCTGCCTTGGACTCAAGCGGCACAGGAAGCTGCACTCGCTTCTTCCATTCTGGGTGCGTTAATCGGTGCCTATGCCGGAATTGGCACAGAGGAATTAATCAGCCGATTGCGGGCGATGGGAACCGCTAGAGACTTCTCCCAAACCCTTGCCGGGGCGATCGCCGGGGGAATCTGTGGTGCATGGCCGATTGTGGATGCCACCCGTTCTCTCTCTAATAGTTGGGCTTTTCTGGGATGGATAGGTTTAAGTATTTTAACAGGGATCGTTGCCGGTGCAGTTTTCGATGAAGTAGAACAGGGTAAAATCTCCCCGTTGCTCCCGAAAGTTAAACTCAAAATCAGCAATGTTTCGACTTATTTTGCAGTGGGAATTGCGCTGCTGACGGTGGGATTAGGAATCAGCCTAGGGGTTGCTTTGAATGGGGGAATTTTCTCTAATTATTGGGTGAGTTTGTTAATCGGAGGAACTGCGATTCCATTAGGGAAAATGGTTTATCCTCATTGGGTGCGATCGCGTCAAGTCCGGGAGTATCATGAATCGAAAGCCAAACGGATTCAACCCTAATATTTTAGTTAAAGAGTACAGGAAAGGCCCTGTACTCTTTTTATTTCAATGGTCTATCAGCTTAATAATACGAACATTTGTAGTAACCCCTTCAGGGGTTGCCCTCTCAAGGTTTTGCATCAAGAGGACTCCTTTTTGATACTGAACTTCATCATCTTGAGTCAAAAGTCTAACCACAATCTTTGTATCAACTGCAATCATGCCATTGCTCCTGAACTCCCTTGCTAATTGCAGCCTCCATATCCTCTAAGGTTTTGGGATAACCTTGATATTTCAAACACCCGGCCACTTCATTTAAGGTAGTAGGAGAAAAAGGCTGCTTGGGCTGAATCAAAATCCCTTTTCCCGTATCAATCAAGATGATTTCTGTCCCTACTTCCAAGCTATAAGTTTTCCGCATTTCGGTGGGAATAATAACCTGTCCTGTTTCTGATACTTTCGCAATTTCCATCAGTAAATGAGTAAAGATTTTTAATTAATTATAACTCATGTCATCTGTCAGTTTGGGTCTAGTAAAGAAGATGGGACCTTCTGCGGTGAGGATTGCTTCAGCTTCGGTGCTGAGTTCTGAACTCCCATCATATAGCCCATCCAGGAACGGGTCAGCGGTGGTAGGGGATGCAGAAAGGGTGTTAGGGGCTAAATTCGCTTGTAAATACTGGGCGATCGCCTCATCTAGCAGACTCTCTAAACTTTTGTGTTCTTGTATCGCAATCCGTACCAGTTGGGTCAAGGTTTGGGGGTCAGGTTTCCAATTCAGGGTAATTTCTAGCATCGTTATCGTCTTTTGAGTTATGATATTTTATAAAATCGTCCCAGAAACTCGGTTTCTTAACTTTCAATGGAGCAATTCATCATGGCGACTAAAGCCCTGTCACGGTATGTTAATCGCAACCCTGAGATTTTAGGCGGAGAACCTATTATCACCGGCACTCGGACATCAGTTCGCGCCATTGTGGGGCTATGGCGGATGGGCATTATGCCAGAAGAAATTCTCAGTCATTTGCCTCATCTGACTTTAGCGCAAGTGTTTGATGCCTTGAGTTTTTATCTCGATAATCAAGGGGAAATTAATGATTACATCGAAAAAAATCGAGTACCTGATGAATTAGTCCATCCATCTGTTAAGTCGGTGTTAAGTACATTATGACCTCTACTGCAACACTTTACACCGATGAGGATATGTCGGCTTTAGTTGCCACACTTCTCAAAGCCCGGGGTTTGGATATCACTACGGTTCCAGAACAAGGGGCGATCGGCAGGACGGATAGCGAGCAACTGGAATTTGCCAGTGGTGTGGGTCGGTGTATCCTGACTCATAATCGGGTTGATTTTGAGCGCTTACATCTTCAGTATATGGCGGAGGGCAAAGAACATGAAGGCATTATTATAGTTCCTCAGAAAAATGCTTATGAAGTGGCACGGCGAGTTTGCATTTTAGTCCATACACTGACTGCAAGTGAGATTAAGAATCAATTGCTATACGCCTAAATCCTCACTGACCCCTCACCCAGATCCCAGCAACCCACAGAAACCGGGTTTCTGGCATAGTCTGTGCATCCTCACTCAAATCTAGCTTAGAAACCCGGTTTCTTGCCCCTCCACCCAGAACCTTGGCATCCTCACCCCAATCTAGCTTAGAAACCCGGTTTCTTGCCCCCACCCCCAATCACATTCCCACTGCAATCCTGCCATTGCCCCTGAATGCCTTGGCTAATGGCAGATTCCATATCCTCTAAGGTTTCGTCAACTCGGATGGATTCCCGTGGCTGGATTGGTATTTCACTGGGTTCGATCTGGCTAAAGAGTCGCTCAAAGACTGCGATGAGCCACTGGCCCTCGTTTTCAAAGTTTTCGGGTTGGATTTCTGGGTCTGGCTTGTAGGGGGTTGGGTGCAGTTCGAGATCGAGAAGCTCGAACAGTTTTTGCTTGTCCGTCGCTTCGTTGGGCAAAGGAGCATCGAAATCATCGGGGACGACAAATTCTCCGGTACATAACCCATAAGGTCGCAATTGCTGACTCGGAGTAATGGGTCGAATTTCGGCGATCGCCTCATGCGATCGCACAATCACTAAAGTTTCACCCCCTTCGACTCGGCGCAAATATTCCAGTGGATCCCGTTGAATTTCCTCAATCGTTACTCTAACCATAAAATACACCTCATTACGAAAGAATTTGCTACAAACCAGCCCAGAAACCTTCTGTCATAACCTCTGCCTCCTCACCCCAATCTTGCCCAAGAAACCCGGTTTCGCGCCCTCCACGACCGGACTCAGAAACCGGGTTTCTGCCATAACCTCTGCCTCCTCCCCGAAATCTGGATCAGAAACCCGGTTTCTCGCCCCTCAAACCACTATAATCAAATGATGCTAGGTACGGTAAACGGGCTATGACTGTAATTATCTCCGATGAAATCCTGCAAGCATCTGAGCTTACCCCAAGCGAGTTTCGCCAAGAAGTGGCATTACACCTGTTTCAAACTGGGCGTTTGACGTTGGGCTATGCCAGTAAATTGGCAGAGATGCCCGTCGCTGCTTTTCGCCAAATTCTGAAGCAGCGAGATATCCCGCTTTACTCATACGATGTGGAAGATTTTGCATTAGATATGAAGAATTTAAGGGAGTTGGGACGCTTGTGATTGTTATTAGTGATACCTCAGCTATCACCAACTTGGCGGCAATTCACTCCCTAAAACTTCTGCCTCAACTCTACAATCAAATCACTATCCCTGAAGCGGTATATCGCAAACCCTTTGATATTGCTGGGGGTTAGAAACCGGGTTTCTTTCATAAATTTACGCAATGAACCAACAAGTCTCGCAGAAACCCGGTTTCTGGTCCTTATCTTATATAGCAGTTCCCGGACTCATGGAGTACAGATGCTTAAAGGAGTGCGAGCATCTTGCTCGCTATTACTCTAGCGAGTACAGATTCTCGCACTCCCAAAAGGGTTGAATTGAAGCATCAGGAGGCGATCGCATTCATCCTCATCCGATGCCTGCTTCACCCCCTATTTTTTCCGCACAACAACACCAGCAGATGCACTAACAGCAGCAACAGCCATTGCACCTGAAAAGCCGGGGGTAAACTGGGAGGTGCAGTACCCGTGACATCCGGTTGACTCGGTTGCATCCGGTACAACTGCACCTGGGGGTCTTGTTCAAGGACCGTATCAAAATCGCTAACTGCTTCGCTTAACCGTTGCGCTTTGGTTTTTTCGGAATTGTTCATTGGTCTCAATGCCTCATCTGGACTGTATTTGAGACCAATCTAATTTGGGCGTGAGGGACAGCGTTGGACATTAAAGGTCAAATTGAAATGACCCTTTTTGACCCTCGGGGAATGCCTTCAGCAGGTGAACCCGCATCAATGATTGGGATTACCCTGGAATCACCGAGCTCGACTAAACTGGGAATATCCACAAACGCGCCAATAATCAAGATGGGGCAAAAGGGCAAAAAAAATACGGTTCAGGCACATCAACAAGGGATCCAGAAACTCGCAGAAGCAAAAGCTGCTAAACGCAACTATGAGGGAAAAGTCTGGACTGATTTAGATATTGCAGGTGAATCAGGGGTTAGTGAGAAAACTGTTGAGCGCTTTTTTGGGGGCCACCCTGTTCTAGTGAAGACGGCCAGCACAATTTGCACCGCCTTGGGTGTAGAGGTAAAGGAGGTTGTGGATCCCAACGACTGGAACCCTCCTACTCCAACGCGGAATGAACCCATTCAGGGTCAAAATGCGATTCGCTCAGTTTCTGGAGGCGATCGAAACTCAATTCCAGTATCTGCGGGTGTTTCACACTCAGCAACCGATTGTTTTAAAAGACCAATACATCCCGATTGAGGTCACCCTGAAACGACGATATCGCCACCAGGTGGAAACGACTTGGGGATATGGGGAATCTGAGGTGGAACAGAAACGCGCCTATGCTCTCAAAGGCATGGAGGAAGAATCACGGCCCGTGCAAGTGCCTTGGGAAAAGGCGAAAATGGAACATCAACGGATGATAGTGTTGGCCGATCCGGGGATGGGAAAATCGACCTTGTTGAAAATGGAAGCGGTCTCCCAAGCGCGACAGGAACGGCAGAAACTCGGCCAATCCCAGGCGATTGATCGGGTGGTGTTTCCCCTATTTTTGCGCCTGTCGGAATTGCAGGAGACGAATGCAGAAATCATTGATGCGATTCCCCAGTTAATTCAGCGAGACTATCGCAAACACTGGCGAGAGATTGAACCCTTTTTGCGGAAAAAATTGGAGTTGGGCCAGTGTTTATTGCTGTTAGATGCCTTGGATGAAGTGCCAAAGGAGGCTCGAAATCGCTTGCGGGATAAGTTAGACCGCTTTGCTCGGTCCTATCCCTGCCCCCTGATTGTCACCTCCCGGATTGTCGGATATGGCGAGGGGTTTGTGGCGGATGCCAAAGAGGTGGAAATCGTCCCGTTTAATCAAAGGCAATTGCAACGGTATATTAAAACCTGGTTTGTCAATGCAGCGAGACATATTCAGGATGAAACGGTTTCGGCCAGCCGTTTGATTGGGGAGTTGCAACGCAAACCGCAAATTCAGGGGTTAGCCCAAAATCCTTTGTTGTTGTCGTTGATTTGCAGTCTCTATCAAGTCAAAGAACTAACTCTCCCGACCCGGCGCGTTCAACTGTATCAAAAAGCCGTGGAATATATGCTCAAGGAATGGCGTCACAACCGAGAGCAACAATCCGACGGAAAGATTCAGGCAAAATTGCGTTTTTTAGAAACCTTAGCCTATGGGTTTAGCTGCCAAGGGCAAGAGATTTTTACTGCCGATGAACTGTACGAGGCGATCCCTGCAAGGGAAGAACGCTGACAGCGATCTCCAAAATTATCCGACGGGGGAATTAATGGCGGAACTGTCTGAGGAAGATGGCATCATCCAAAAGTTAACCCGTGACGGCAAAAACTATCTGTTTCTACATCGGACGTTTCAGGAGTATTTCACCGCTGCCTATTTAAACCGAGTCATGGCACGAGATCCACAGCGGGGAATGGCGTTAGTTAGAGCGCATTTCTGGGAATATGACTGGCACGAAACCTTAACCTTGCTGGCGGGATTGCTCAAAAATCCGATTCCACTTTTGGAAGGGATCACCCAGGAAAAGGATGATATTTTTGGGAGTCTGCTGCTGTTAGCAGGTCGATGTTTGGCGGAATGCCAGAACCTTTCTCATCCAGTGAGTGAAGCCATCTGCGATCGGCTTTATCAATTGTGGCACTGTTATCCCAGTCTCAATTTTATCTCCTCGACCGTGGTTACACTGGTCCAAAATAATTTGCAGATGTACAAGAAGTTGCAAAATGCCGCCAACTCCGACTTCAACCCGGATATCCAAAGGTATGCGGCAGAGGTGTTGGGAATAAAGCGGCAGAGGCGTTGGGGATGATTGACAACCCAGAAGCCTTAATCGCCGCCCTCTCCCGACTCCGACTGGTATGTCAGAAGGAATGCGGCAGAGGCGTTGGGGAAGATTGACACCCCAGAAGCCCTACCCGCCTTAATCGCCACCCTCTCCTACTCCAACTCGGATGTCAGAAGGAATGCAGCACAGGCGTTGGGGAAGATTGGCTCCCCAGAAGCCGTACCCGCATTAATCGCCGCCCTCTCCCGACTCCGACTCGTATGTCAGAAGCGGAGACAGCAAAGGCGTTGGGGATGATTGGCTCCTCAGAAGCCGTACCCGCCTTAATCGCCACCCTCCTCGACTACGAGTCAGATGTCAGACGGAATGGGGCAGAGGCTTTGGGGAAATTGGTACCCCAGAAGCCGTAACCGCATTAATCGCCGCCCTGGACGACTCCGACTCGTTTGTCAGATATTATGCGGCAGAGGCGTTGGGGAAGATTGGTAACCCTAGAAGCCGTAACCGCATTAATCGCTGCCCTCGCGACTCCAACTCGGGTGTCAGATAGAATGCGGCAGAGGCGTTGGGGGACATTGGTACCCAAGAAGCCGTAAACGCATTAATCGCCAGCCCTGGGCGACTACTAACTCGGATGTCAGAATTTGGAATGCGGCACAGGCGCTGGGGAAGATTGGCTCACCCAGAAGCAGTAAACGCCTTAACTCGACCACCCTCCGCGACTCCGACCGGATGTCAGAAGGAATGCGGCTAGAGGCGTTGGGGAAGATTGGCTCCCAGAAGCCGTACCCGCCTTAATTGCCACCCTGCGCGACTCCGAGTGGGATGTCAGAAGGAATACGGCAGTGGCGTCGGGGAAGATTGGCACTCCAGAAGCCGTAACCGCATTAATAGCCTTCCTCCGGACTCCAACTGGGATGTCAGAAGGAATGCGGCAGATGCGTTGGTGAACATTGGCACCCCAGAAGCATTAACAGCCTTAATCGCCGCCCTGCGCGACTCCAACTGGGATGTCAGAATGAAGGCGGCAGAGACGTTGGGGAAAATTGGCACGCCAGAAGCAATAACCGCCTTAATTGAGGCCCTCGGCGACTCCGACTGGGATGTCAGAAGGTATGCGGCACATGCGTTGAGGAACATTGGCACATTAGACACTTTAAAACAAATTATCAGTTCTCCCCTTATCAATGTTTATGAGTTGGAGATATTTGAGTTAGTTAGGATACTTGTCATTCGATATTACAAGGAAAAAGTACCGTTTATTCCCCTGTATCCGGAGGTGATCCAGTTTGGAAAATTAAAGGATTGTTAAAATACAATTGCTCGGAGAATTGAGAGAATTTGGCAGAATTTAACGGGTGGGTGATTGGGTTTTATTATGAGTAGCATATAGGTTCATCTTTTTCAAGAATGAACAGTTTTGAGCCATTTGCTGATGATTTTATCCCGATGACGTGGTGTTATACCAAATCCGGGCATCACAAGTCCATTTTCTCTGTTAGCCTGCGAAGGCAGGCTTTGTCCGTGTAGCCCCAGGCTTTAGCCTGCGGGGATTTTTCAAAATTCCTGATTTTCTTCTTCCTCAAAATCTTGGTATAATTGTTCTAAATTTTGATGTTCAAACCGTCGAGAAACGCGCCGATATTTTTTAGATTCTAACTTCGGCTCATTTTGTTCGGTTCCTTTGCCTTTGCTTTTGACTTTCATGCTGGATTCGGGATTGCTTTGTTGGGAGAGGATTTCTTCATAGATAATCGCCTCTTCCAGAAACTCTAAATAATCCTCATACCGTTCCCAATCTCCACTGACGACGCAGTTGGGTTCGTCCCGATGTAAGCAGTCGCTAAACTGACAGGTTCCCTCTTGCAGGCGTTGGCGCGCTTCGGGGAAATATTCGGCTAACTCTCGCGGGGGAAAGTCGAGGTTGGGTTGATTGAATCCTGGGGAATCTGCTAGGAGTCCTCCGCTGGGGAGGTCAAATAATTCCACATGGCGGGTGGTGTGGCGTCCGCGTCCGAGTTTGCCGGAGACATCGCCGACGCGCAGGGTGGCGAAGGGGATGAGTTGGTTAATTAAGCTGGATTTGCCGACTCCGGAGGGTCCGGAAATTAAGGTGATTTTATCTTTGAGCCGATCGCGCACGGCATCGATACCAACTCCGGTTTCTACACTAATAAATAAAGGTTGATATCCCCAACTTTCTAACCGTTCTTGCCACTCAATTCGCTCTTGTTCTGAAACTAAATCGGTTTTATTTAAACATAATAAA
The DNA here is from genome assembly GCA_963821735.1 of uncultured cyanobacterium. Classification (GTDB taxonomy): domain Bacteria; phylum Cyanobacteriota; class Cyanobacteriia; order Cyanobacteriales; family Laspinemataceae; genus Laspinema. The sequence goes on along the minus strand of CAWGFK010000012.1, from coordinate 265,716 downwards.
ACCGATAAACCTGTGGATTCGGCTTTAACCAGGAAGCGGGTGAGTTGATGGGGGTCGAGGGTGGGTTCTTCTATGGCGAAGACGAGGAGCACGCTGGTTGGCATTGGCGATCGCCGGACGATCCAGTTCCGTTTGCCGGGGGAAGACTTCGGCGACTGCACCTCTGCCGCCTTCCCAGTCCGGTTCTTCTATCACCACGCGATCGCCTACCATCACCTGCTGCCCGATTTTTTTCAAGCGCGATCGCCGGGTACAAAGCAGAGTGGATGCCGTAGCAACTGCTCGATCCAACTGTACCCGATAATAATTCGCCTGGACTGCCACAACCGTCCCGGTAATCCGAGATTCCGACTGATCCGGAGTCTCGGGAGAGAGCAACTCCGGGCGATCGCCTGGGGGGGACATATTCCCGCAGTCGGGATTCCCTCCCCTTGTCTCCAACTCGCCATTTTCCGAGAGGCGATCGCCTTGGGTCCTTGCCCCCATCAGGGTCTCTGCTTCATGTTTGCCGTTACTCATGCAGATTTGGGCGCACGTCGAACTTGCAGGGCAAAAAACCCCCCTCGGTCCTCAATCAATTCCATGATATGTCCATCCATCACCAGACTATCGGGAACCTGTTCGATGGGTTCTCCCGGGTCCAGCCAGACTTCTAGCACTTCCCCGGGATTCATTTTATCCAAGCGCAGTTTAGTCCGCACGAAATTCATCGGACAAGGAGTTCCGCGCAGATCCAGGGTCGGGTAATCGGATTCAGAGGTTAGATTTTGGCTCACTTGTTAAACAAATCTCCTAAAAATCCCTTACCCCCTTTCCCCGTGCGATCGCCTTTCAGTTTCGCCAACTGTTCCAGCAAGGGCCGTTCTTCTGCGGTTAACTTAGTCGGAATATCGATCGCCACAGAAATCAGATGATCCCCACGCACTGCCGGATTCCCTAACTTCGGAACCCCTTTCCCATCCAACTTCATCACCGTATTCGGTTGAGTGCCAGCAGGAATCGTGAGTTCCGTGGGTCCATCCACCGTATTCACATCCAGACGACATCCCAAAATCGCCTGGAGATAACTAATCTTAATTTCCGAGAGGATATTAATATTGTCGCGCTGAAACTCCGCATCTTCATTCACGAACAAATAAACGTACAAATCCCCCGACGGACCACCCCGGGCCCCCGGCATCGCCTTCCGCAGAAACCCGCAAGCGAGTCCCATTATCTACTCCCGGTGGCACGTTAATTTTGAGTTTCTTCGTCTCTTGTTTGACCCCGGCCCCACTACAGGCTTCGCACTTATCCTCAATGGTTTCCCCAGTCCCGTTACAGGTGGGACAAACCGAGACTTGAGTGAAACTACCAAAGGGGGTACGAGTCGCACGGCGAACCTGTCCCGCACCATTACAGGTGGGACAAGTGCGGGGACGAGTTCCGGGTTTGGCCCCAGTTCCCACACAGACGCCACAGGTTTCCAGATGAGAAATGCGAATTTCTTTTTCGCCGCCAAAGATTGCTTCCCGGAAATCCAGTTTCAAATCCAGACGGAGGTCATCCCCGCGCACCGGACCGCTTCGTCTGCGGCCCTGTTGACCGGGAACACCACCGCCTGCAAAGCCACTGAAGAAGCTTTCAAAGATGTCAGCAAAGCCCATATCGCCCATATCACCGAATCCGGGTCCTCCGGCAGCGGAACCGACTCCAGCTTCGCCAAATCGGTCATAACGGGCGCGGACTTCGGGTTCGCTGAGGACTTCGTAAGCGAGATTGATTTCTTTAAAGCGCTCTTCAGCGCCCTCTTCTTTATTGACATCTGGGTGATATTTGCGCGCTAACCGGCGGTAGGCACGTTTGATCTCTTCTTTGTCAGCAGTGCGAGCAACACCTAGAATTTCATAGTAATCGCGGGCCATAGAGCGCTTCTGGTAAAAATAAAAAACAAAAGGGACGCAAGCAATGGACTGTCATTAATGGGGCGACAACCCCGGAAAGGTTCGGTTTTGGGAATCAGGGGGGAGACCTCTCCCCAAACCCCTCCCCTACGAGGGGAGGGGCTTTGAGACCTAAGAGGGTAGGGAGAATAATCCAATTTTTTTCTTACTGGGAGGAGCGTTCCGGCTCCCCCTTCCCTCGTAGGGAAGGGGGCTGGGGGGTTAGGTCTCCCCCCAACCCAACCCTCAGATTGCGATCGCCACCGCAGGGGAGCAGGTTTCCCTAAAAAAGACCCAACAGCTGATTCCCTCGTCAGTCTACGGACCGCAAGGGAATTACTCCGATGTATTGGCCTCTTCTTTCTCCTCTTCTTCTTCCGGTGGGGTGGTTTGCTGATAAACGGCAATTCCCACTGAGAAGAGAGTTTCTTGGAATGCGGACATTCGCTGTTTAAGCTCTTCCACCTCAATGGTTTTATTGTCGAGGGCAGCTTTGAGCTGTTTCCCTCGTTCCTTGAGTTCTGCCTTGAGCTCATCGCTCAACAGAGCCACGTTATCTTTTAAAGTCGCTTTATAATTATAGAACAGGCTTTCAGCCTGGTTTTTAATTTCTGCGACTTGTTTGCGATAGCGGTCTTCGTCGGCATATTTTTCCGCATCTTGACGCATTTTCTCGATTTCTTCGTCGCTCAAACCGCCGGTGCTCGTGATTTGGATGCTTTGGACTCGTTCGGTGCCTTTGTCTGTGGCGGTGACATTGAGAATGCCATTGGCATCAATTTCAAAGGAGACTTCGATTTGAGGAACCCCTCGGGGTGCGGGGGGTATTTTATCGAGGATGAAGTTGCCAAGGCTTTTGTTATCTTTGACCATTGCCCGTTCCCCTTGCAGGACGTGGATTTCCACTTCCCGTTGGCCATCGGTGGCGGTGGAGAAGGTTTGGGCGCGGCTGGTGGGAATGGTCGTGTTGCGATCGATAATTTTGGTGAAAACGCCGCCGAGGGTTTCGATGCCGAGGGAGAGGGGAGTCACGTCCAACAGTAGGACATCTTGGACTTCGCCCCCGAGAACCCCGGCTTGAATTCCGGCCCCGATCGCCACCGCTTCATCAGGATTGACCGTGCGATCGGGTTCTTTACCACCAAAATAGTCACTGATGGCTTTTTGAACTGCTGGAATCCGGGTCGAACCGCCGACTAAGATAATCCGGTCGATTTCCTCGATACTCAGGGTGCTATCTTTAATCGCTTGGGCGACAGGTTGTAAGCTGAGTTTGACCAAATTGCTGACGAGTTCTTCAAACTGCTCTCGGGTCAACTCCATTTCCAAGTGTTTGGGTCCGGTTTCGTCAGCGCTGATAAAGGGGAGGTTAATGGCGGAAGTTTCCCGAGAGGAGAGTTCGATTTTGGCTTTTTCTGCCGCTTCGCGAATCCGTTGGACGGCCATTTTATCGACGGAGAGGTCGATCCCCTCATTGATGCGGAATTGTTCCACCATCCATTTGACGAGGGTGGTATCAAAGTCATCGCCGCCGAGGTGGTTGTTGCCGGAGGTGGATTTGACTTCAAAAATGCCGTCTCCGAGTTGGAGAATGGAGACATCTAAGGTGCCGCCTCCGAGGTCAAAAACGAGGATGGTTTGGTCTTGTCCTTGTTTGTCTAAGCCGTAGGAGAGGGCGGCGGCGGTGGGTTCGTTGATAATTCGCAGCACTTCTAATCCGGCGATCGTACCTGCATCTTTGGTGGCTTGGCGTTGAGCGTCGGTAAAGTAAGCCGGAACGGTAATCACCGCTTGGGTGACTTCTTCTGAGAGATAGGCTTCGGCATCCTCTTTGAGCTTTTGCAGGATCATGGCCGAAATTTCCTGGGGAGTGTAGGTGGTCCCCCGGATTTTGACATCTACGGTGTCGTCTCTGCCTTTGGTGCAGGTGTAGGGAACTCGGGATCGTTCTTCTTCTGTATCTTCCCAGCGACGACCGATAAAGCGTTTGATGCTGTAGACGGTGTTTTCGGCGTTGGTGACGGCTTGGCGTTTAGCCAACTGTCCGACAACCCGCGAGCCGTTTTTGGCAATTCCCACAATACTGGGGGTGGTGCGTCCGCCTTCGGTGTTGCTAATTACGTTGGGTTTACCGCCCTCTAAGACAGCAACACAACTATTGGTGGTCCCGAGGTCAATTCCGATGACTTTTCCCATAGCGGTTCGGCGATTAAGGTGTGCGTGGCAATTGGGGGAAGGATAGGTTCCAGTCGCAACAGGGGAGGGCGACGGAGTGGGTTGAGGATACCGGGTTGGTGCGAGAGATTCGGACCGGGGATCAGGCGACTGGGATGCCGCCGATCATTGAGGGTGGGGTTATTCTTGAGGACTCTCCGGAGTTTCTGAGGTTGGAGACTTCTTCTTCGTCGTCCTCGGGTGCTGCCGCGACTTTCACCAGTGCGTGTCGCAAGACGCGATCGCCGAGCATATAACCCCGGCGAAATTCATCGGTGACGATGCCTTCGCCATATTCCCGGGTGGGTTCGCGCATCACGGCTTCATGGAAGTTCGGGTCGAACTCTTCTCCTTTGGGATACATGGCGGAGACGCCGATGCGTTTGAGGCTTTCTACCATCTGCTTATAAACGCTCAGGTAGCTTTTATGAATGTTCATTTCCCCATCGTTTTGGGGTTTGATTTGTTCTTTGGCGCGCTCGAAGTTATCCACGACGGATAACAATTCGCGGATGGTGGCGCATTTGGCTTGCGCTTCGAGTTCGAGCTTTTCTTTTTGGGTGCGCTTGCGGAAGTTGTCAAAGTCGGCGGCTAATCTGGCATATTGGCTTTTTAATTCTTCTAACTGAATGGTAAAAGCTTGATTAGCCTGGACTAAGGCTTCCATTGCCATGAACTCTTCGGGACTGGCGTCCGAGGTTTCCGGCGCGGCGGCGGCGGGTTCGGCTGTTTCGGTTGGGCTATTCTCTTCTACCCCAGCTTCCCCAGGGGCGTCCTGCACTTTCCCTTGATGACCCCATTCATCGGAGGCGGCTGCCTCGGATGCGTCATCAGCGGAATTGGATGCTCCGCCGGAGTTCTCCGCTGCCCATTCTGTTTGTGTTTTTTCTTGCTGTTTTTGTTCTTCTGTCACTTGAGCCTCCTTGGACATTTGGAAACCCCCGCGTCTTAAGACCGGGGAGGAAAAATGACTGAGGGGACGGGTATCCCTCACGCCTTTCAACGACAGATCAGCGCCAAGCCTCGGTTATCCCATGCCAACTCTCCTGTTTTAGAAACTGGCCTTACCCTCCCTAGGTTAGTGGGTGAAGCGAAGGCGATCGCTCCCAACAGAATCCTTGATTAGCCTGGAGCTGACGTTCTTAAGCGCACTGGAGTTCACTTTACCATTTTATTACCCTCCCTGACAGGGGGGAAGGGGTCCTCTGACCCGCGTCGGTGACTGCCCAAAATTAGCTGAAACGTTAAATTGTCAGTTAATTATGATTAACTCATGATAGGTAATCATCGGGGATCAGGAAGTGGCACAGGATTTCCTCTAAGTTTTTAAAGATTTTGTAAATTTTGACGCTGAATTAGGCCGGGAATCGGTTATAAACTGTCCATGACTCAGGCAATAGATTGAAGAGTCGGTAAAAATTCACAAATATTTAGGAAAATCGGGGAAAGATGATGAAAGAAGATGAGATAATAAAATGAATTCGCTCAGGATGCCAGTGGCAGTTTTACCCTAGAGAATTTACTGAGATAAATCCTTGGATAAAAACCACCAGGATGCTCCCTGAGAGAATTTCGAGCCGAGGTACTCCGCTTTAGGAAACTAAGTTTCAGTTAGAATAGTCATAGAGAATAGGGGAAAAAAATCTTCAGGCGATCGCGGCAGAGGGCAGGAACGAGTTGAAAGATTCCGTTTGTGTCATTCAACTGCCAGACGAAGGGGAATTAATTGTTATAAACTCTCTCTACTCACCGGCCACTCAGAACAGGAGCAATTTTCCGGAGCCTTGCGAAATTGGGGTGCAACTGACATCTACAACAGAACCCTTATGCCAATTTCACCGATTCGGGAGGCTAATTGTGAAAGAACTTACCCCAGATTCCTATCCAGAACAACCCGTCGATGATGTGGTCCACTCCTACGATCGCATTCTCTTGGCCATAGTCGTGACGGGACTATTATATTGGTTTCATATCGCTTGGCGCGATCCGGGCAGTCCCCCTCAAGTTGCTGATGCGAATCCGGCAACGGTTGAACTCTTATCGGAAGTCGCCGCTGACCAAGTATTGCAAGCGGTATCCACGGACTCGGGTTTACCCAAATCGGCACTGCAAATCGTGGAGAGCGAACCGGAAGAAGGGGTAGAAGCGATTTGCGAGGCGATCGCCGCCGATTGCAGTCTGACACCCCCACCTTCTGTTCAAGTCAAAATTGCCAGTCAAGAACAACTTTGGGTTTATCGGCTCAACCATTCCGGAAGTGAAGTAAAAGTTGAAAAAATCAGTTCGTCTCGACTTCAGTGAACCCTAGAGCAAGACTCTTTGAGTAACCAATACTGCTGCATTGAGGATAGTCAATTTATGAACCTCCAAAGAGGGCCAACTAGATTGAGGAAATTAGGTCTGTTCATGGGTACATCCAACAAACAATCGCTCCTGTAAGTTCAACTTGCAGGAGCGATTGGTTTTAAAGACGGGATTGAATTGATAAAAACCCCTTCATTTTGAGTTATAAATAAATCATCGGTCTCCCCACGGCGATCGCCTTCCCCCTAGAGACCTTCAAACCCTAGTTGTTTTTATAGGTGCGTCAGATATGATCCTCGCTTTAGAACTGCCCATTTCTAATGGCTTAATCGCTCAAATTTCCTTTACCCTAGTCGTAGCAGGCATTTTCCTCTGGCAAGCCCTAAAAGCTTACCAAGAAGTCAAAAAGTAAGGGCAACCGATGGGGCTGTGGCGACAACCCTCTATCTGGGTTGTCGCAAACCGTCGGTCTCTCTCACCTTCTCCCCACATCTCACAATCTAGGTTAACCGGAACCCCTCAACCCCTGCCCCAAAAAATCTCGAAACCGAAAAAACAAGACAAAAATTTTACAGAAATATCCAAGGAAGGATTATCCTAGTAGAGACCAAATTCCACACTCTCAAAGGATGATTCATCATGGCGCGTCTGGCACTGTTGAGCACATCTGACAAAACCGGGTTAATCGACCTCGCCCGCCACTTAGTTGAGGAATTCGGCTTTGACCTCATCAGCAGTGGCGGGACCGCAAAAACGCTCAAAGAAGCCGGTTTGCCGGTGACCAAAGTCTCCGACTATACCGGGTCCCCAGAAATTTTAGGGGGCCGGGTCAAAACCCTGCATCCCCGGATTCATGGTGGCATCTTAGCAAGACGGGACCTCGCGGAGGACCGGGCCGATTTAGAAACTAACGACATTCGTCCGATTGATTTAGTGGTGGTCAATCTTTACCCCTTTGAACAAACCATCGCCAAGGAAGGGGTAACTTTTGCGGATGCGATCGAAAATATCGACATTGGTGGTCCCACTCTGCTTCGGGCAGCCGCCAAAAATCACGCCCATCTGACCGTATTATGTAATCCGGGGCAGTATGACAGTTACTTAAAAGAATTGCGGAGTAACGGGAAAGCCTCTGCTGAGTTTCGCCTATCTTGTGCGAGGACGGCCTTTTGGCATACGGCGTCTTATGATCGCGCGATCGCCACTTATCTGGATACCGCAGGAAATGCCGAAACCCAACATCCGACCCTGCCGGATACATTTAGCATCAGCGGACATCAAATTCAATCCCTGCGTTATGGGGAAAACCCCCATCAAGCCGCAGCTTGGTATCAGGTGGGAATCGCGCCTACAGGATGGACAGCCGCAAATAAACTGCAAGGGAAAGAGTTAAGTTACAACAACTTAATTGATTTAGAAGCCGCCCGTCAAATTATTGCGGAATTTCCTGGCAGTCGCGAAGATCCGGCAGTCGCCATTCTCAAACATACTAATCCCTGTGGCGTAGCGATGGCAAATACCCTCGTTGAAGCGTATCAAAAGGCTTTGGCAGCGGATTCAGTGTCGGCTTTTGGGGGAATTGTTGCTTGCAATCGTCCCTTAGATGCAGCAACGGCAACGGAACTGACTAAAACCTTTTTGGAATGTGTAGTGGCCCCGGATTGTGAACCGGAAGCAGCAGAAATTTTGACGAAGAAATCTAAGCTGCGAATTTTAACCTTAGCGGATTTACAAACTGGACCCAAGAAGACGATTAAGCCGATCGCCGGAGGATTTTTGGTGCAAGAGTCCGATGATGCGATCGCGGAACCGACGGAGTGGAAAGTGGTCACGGAAAAACAGCCCACGGAAGACCAACTCGCGGAACTTCTCTTTGCCTGGAAGGTCGTCAAGCACGTTAAATCTAATGCGATTGTGGTGACGGGCGATCGCACGACTTTAGGCGTAGGGGCCGGTCAAATGAATCGCGTTGGGTCTGTTAAAATAGCCCTGGAACAAGCCGGAGAAAAAGCCCAGGGTGCGGTCCTCGCCTCTGATGGATTTTTCCCCTTTGATGATTCAGTGCGAACCGCAGCAGCAGCAGGCATTATCGCCGTGGTACAACCGGGCGGAAGTCTGCGGGATAGTGATTCCATTGCCGCAGCTAATGAACTCGGTTTAGTGATGGTTTGTACCGGCATTCGTCACTTCTATCATTAAGGAAATGGCGGGGGTTCACACCTCCGCCTGATTGCTCTAAAAAGTTACAAAATTTAGGGTTTATGCGGTTGTAAATTCGATAGTTTTTAGCCCCCATACAATTGACTTGGACAGAATGATGCAAACTAAACTTTGGCAAGCAAATTTAATGAGTCCCTCGCCCTCCGGACTGTCGAATGAGTGGAAACGATGGATTGTGACCAATAAATTACGTCAGATTCCCGATGGTCAACTCGTGGATACTTTGGTGCAACAGGGGGTTGATATTCGCATGGCGATCGCCGAAGTCAAAGCCGTGTCAGCGCATCCCTATTTTCAAGCCGCTTGGGCGATGATGGCGGAACAAAAGCAACAAGGTGAAACGGATACAAACCTCCTATCTATCCAGGTTCAAAAACTGGAAACCCAACTGGAGATTTATCGAACTTTAGAGAAGTTATCTCCTGATTATAACAGGATTAAACGGGTTGGGCGGCTTGCTCAATCGGAGTTTTTTGAACATTATTATGCCCAGAATACCCCGGTTGTTTTAACCGATGTCATGGGAAATTGGCAGGCGTTGTCCCGGTGGAATCCAGAGTATTTAAAGCAACATTACGGAGAGGTCAACGTTGGGGTGCAGTTCAACCGGGAATCTAACCCTTTATTTGAGCAAGAAAAGGACAAACATCGCCAACAGATGAGGATGAAAGATTATGTAGATTTAGTCGTCACCGGCGGTAAAACCAATGATTATTATATGGTGCCTTATAATGGCAACTTTGATAATCCCGAGTTTAAACCCCTACTCAACGACCTCGAAATCTTTCCTGACTATCTGGATTCGACTGTACAGCAAACTCAGATTTTCTTCTGGTTTGGTCCGGAAGGGACGATTACGCCACTGCATCACGACCCCTGCAATGTCCTCCTGGCTCAAGTGTATGGGAAAAAGCGCGTCCGGTTGATTTCTCCCAATCAAAAACACTTACTTTATAATCAGGTGGGGGTTTACAGTGAGGTGGATTTACTCAATCCCGATTATGAGAAATATCCCCGGTTTAAGGAAGTGGAAGTGATTGACGTTATTTTAGAACCGGGAGAGGTGATATTTTTACCTGTGGGATGGTGGCATCATGTGGAGTCGTTAGATATTGCCATTTCTGTTTCGTTTACCAATTTTCGGGTTCCTAATTATTACGAGATTTAGGAATAATTGGCGAAAATTAACATTAATCTGCTAGGGAAAAATGATAGCTGAAAAAATAGGAATTGAGCCTGCGATCGCCACCTCGGATGACTCCCAACTCCTGCAAGTGATGCTGCTGTTAGACGGGGGTCATCAGTGCGAAATTGCCTTACTACCGGATGCACCCCTGCTACGGGAACTGTTTCAAGCGTTAACAACTGAACCGGAAAGCGCCGAGAGTAAACTCTTTCAGATTCCCATGGAAGGGGGAAATGCCGCCTTGTATTTTCCCGGGGAATCTTTAGTGGCGATCGCCACCGACCCCCCGGTTGCGATCGAAAGTTTAGATTTAGAACGAAAAGAGACAGAACCAGACAATCCCGTTCAACAACTGGAATGGCAACTCAATATTTACCGCAAACTCGAAAAACTCTCCCCGAACTATGGTAAAATTGCCAGAATTCCCCATGTTTCCGATGCTGAATTTTTAGAACGCTATTACATCGGCAATCAACCCGTTATTTTCACCGACTTGATGCAAAACTGGCCCGCACTTTCCCAGTGGACGCCCGAGTATTTAAAAGAAAATTACGGTCATGTTACCGTGGGCGCACAATTCAAACGCAACTCGAATCCCGCCTATGAGAAACAACGCCATAAGCATCAAAAAATGCTTCCTCTGGGTGAATTTGTAGATATCATCCGCCAAGGGGGGGAAACCAATGATTACTACATGGGTTCTTATAATGGCAATTTGTGCCGGAAACCCCTGCAAGGACTCTTCAATGATATCCGAATGTTTCCCGAGTATCTAACCGCAACTCCCGACCCCGATCGCACGGTCCTCTGGTTTGGACCTGCCGGTGCCATCACTCCCTTACATTTTGATGCCTTAAACAGTTTTTTGTGTCAAGTATATGGACGAAAACAGTTGCGACTCATTTCTCCTAATCATAAACATTTGCTGGGAAATTATGGGAAGTATTTTAGCGAGATTGATTTAGATCATCTCGACTATGAACGGTATCCTCAATTGCAGGAGATTGATATCATTGAGGTAGTGTTAGAACCGGGAGAGGTTTTATTTTTGCCCGTGGGATGGTGGCATCAGGTGAAATCTCTGGATGTTTCAATTTCAATTTCATTCATGAACTTTTTGGTTCATAATGATTTTGAAGAGTAAAGCGGGAGAATGGATGGGGGGTTCCTCGTGAGGGGGCTGAAGTCCCCTCACGAGGAAAACCTTGAAATAATCTTGTAATTGCTGATAAAAATGGAATCTATGGAATTAGAATCGAACCTGGTACAAGTGATTGTGATGATGACGGGGGGTCATCAATATGAACTGTCTTTAACGGCAGATGCACCGTTGCTGCAAGAATTATTTCAAGCGTTAAGCAATCGGGGTAAGAATGGGGGAAAAGAGGTGTTTAAAATTCCCAATGAAGAGGATGGGTCCTGTCTGTACATTCCTCGGGATGCGATCGCGGCGATCGCCACAGTTCCTCCCATCCCTCTGCAATCCCTCAACTTACAACCGCCCTCTCCCCAACCGGAACCCACTCCCCCACACCCGCAGAAACTGATTGAATCCAGTATTGTGCAACTGGATAATTTTCTAAAACCAGCAGAGTATCAGCAACTCATCGAGACGATCTTTCCCCAGGAAGCAACCGCCTCTAGTGGGATTCAGTTGCCAACGCCTCAATCCTTTGCACCTTCGCGAGAAGTGCTGTTACACCGGGTGCAAATGATGCTTCCCGATGTGCTGATTCAGTTGGGATTGGAAGGGTTTCCCTTGACGGAAATGGAAGCAGAGGAGATTCCGAATCATGCCACTGAGGGACAGGAGATTTCTACCGATGGAAATAGTCCTGAAACGGATTTAAGGGTGTTGAATTTCTGTTACTTTTTCTATCAAACGCCCAAACCTTTTACTGGGGGAGAAGTGCGAGTTTATGATAGTCAGATTGTGAATAATAACCTGTGTATCGCACAATCCTATAAAACCGTGGAACCGCGTCAGAATAGTATTGTGTTTTTCTTAACCAGTAATGCTTACGAAGTGCTGCCGGTACATCCGAACTCCCCCGCATTTGGCGATCGCTGCTTCCGGGTGAAAGGGTGGATGCGGCGATCGAGTTAAGCTGAAAAGGCTACCAGGTCCCCACTTTTGGGTGGGTTGTTGTTCTGTTAAAGTCCAATTTATATAAATTTCAGCGTATGACATCGAATATCACTGAGACAGAAACCGTTCATGTAATGCTACTGATTGCCGGGGGACATCAGTGTGAATTGTCCCTGCCATCGGATGCGCCATTGTTGCAAGATATGCTAGAAGCGATCGCCCTGCGTTCTCACCCTGAGCGATCGCAACCGAATAAACTCTTCCAGATTCCGATGGAAGATGGAGGACCTACCCTATACTTTCCCAGTCGTTCCATCGTGGCGATCGCCACCGATCCGCCCGTTTCCCTGCCGGAAATTGCCACAGAAACCGAACCCACTCAATCGCAGTTAGCAGCTTCTGCGCCGATTGTCATTGAATCCAAATTCCTGAAAATCCAGAACTTTTTGAGTGAAGCCGAAAACCAACGAATCCTCAACTACGTGATAGAAAATCAGGGAGAATTTGAAGACAGTAGAATCGGCATTGACGAACCGAATTATCGGCGATCGAAAATATTTTATTACTTCCAAGACTTTGGGGAACTCATCAAAGAACGAATCAAACAAGTGCTGCCCGAAGTCCGGGACCACCTGGGCCTTCCTCCCTTTGAAATTAGCGAAATCGAAGCGCAAATCACCGCTCATAATCACCAACATTATTATAAAGCCCATAACGATAATGGAGACTCCGAAACCGCCAATCGAATCATCAGTTACATTTACTACTTCCACCAAGAACCCAAACCCTTTAGCGGCGGACAACTGCGAATATACGACACCTTAAAACTCTCGGATACCTTATATTCCATGCCCGAATCCTATACCGATATTCCCCCAACCAACAACAGCATTGTCTTCTTTATCAGTAGCTGTTGTCACGAAGTTCGCCCCGTAATTTGCCCATCCAGAAACTTCTTAGATAGCCGATTTACCCTAAATGGATGGATTAGAAAGGCATCATAAAGAGTGAATTGCATCAACCATCGGGGGTTCAAAACCCCCGATAAAAGCTGCGAGTCAGATAAATCCGAGCGATCGATGTTTTCTCAATGGTTAAAAGGGATTTAGAGCCGCGAAAATTCAGAGTCTACAGGAGTCACAACCCCCTACCGTCAACATCCGTCACTCCGTGAACATCACCCCTTTATAGATTACCCCACTTCAAAAAAGTTATCTGGATTCATCACAGAAATATCCATCTCATTCAAAATGGCAAGTAACTCATCCCCAGCATAAATCAATAGGCCGTTGTTTCCTTGATTAAAGGTTAAATCATTAAAGGTTAATCCTTCTGACAACCCAATTAAATCCTCTCCTTCGGTAAAATCAACAATCAAATCAACTCCGGCACTTTTACGAATAATAAAGCGGTCCGGTCCCTCCCCACCCATCAGGATATCATTTCCTAAATCTCCAAACAACCAATCTTCTCCATCCCCTCCTATCAATAAATCATCCCCTTTTCCCCCATACAGCACATCATTCACCTCTCCACCCATCAGGGTATCATTTCCTTGATTACCATAGAAAAAATTATCACCGGACCCGGCATAAATTAAATCATTTCCCTCGTTTCCATATAGGATATCTACACCTGTTCCTCCCACGAGAGTATCCTCTCCTTCTCCACCATGAATCCAGTTAGTTCCATTACCCACTTGAATGAAATCATCCCCTGGATTGCCTTGAATAATACCATTATCCTCTCCCCCAAAGAGAGAGTCATTCCCACCTAATTCTTGGATAAAGTTATCTCCGGCAATAGCTTGAATCAAGTCTGAATCGGAAGTTTCTGTTAAAGAATTGTTGGGAGAGTTTCCAGCTTCTTGGAATTCTAATTGACTGAGATGTGAAGAGGAGAGGGGAGAATCTGATATTTCTTCATTAGCAAGAAGTGTTTTGAAATAAGAAGGTCCAATGGGTCCCAATCCTTGAAATTGAATATTGCCAATCTCGGTTATTTCTAGGCTGTTTTCTACCCGTTCGAGAGAATTTGTTTCCGATTCCGGAGGAGTTTCTAACAATTCAGGAGAATTCGTTTCCGATTCCGGAGGAGTTTCTAACAATTCAGGAGGATTCGTTTCCGATTCTGTTTCCGATTCCGATTCCGATTCCGGAGGAGTTTCTAACAATTCAGGAGAATTCGTTTCCGATTCTGTTTCCAATTCTGGAGGATTTTCTGACAATTCAGGAGGATTCGTTTCCGATTCTGGAGAATTTTCGGACAATTCGGGAGTATTCGTTTCCGATTCTGTTTCCGATTCCGGAGGAGTTTCTAACAATTCGGGAGGATTCGTTTCCGATTTTGGAGAATTTTCGGACAATTCAGGAGGATTCGTTTCCGATTCTGGAGAATTTTCGGACAATTCGGGAGTATTCGTTTCCGATTCTGGAGAATTTTCGGACAATTCGGGAGGATTGTTAGCTTCCGATTCGGGAGAGTCTTCTTCTTCAAATTCTGGATTTGATGTTACTGGACTGATTTCCAGGGTAACAATATCACTCACGGAAAGACTACCATCGGAGGCGGTGACTTTAATATTGATATTGCCGATATTATTTTCCAGAGGAGTTCCGCTGAAAGTGCGAGTTGTGGCGTTAAAAATTAACCAAGGGGGTAACTCGCTACCCTCTTCTAAAGTGGCAGAATAACTGAGGGGATTGCCATCGGGGTCGTTGAAGGTATCTGCGGGAAGGGTAAAGTTAAATAGAGTGGATACCGTGGCGGTTAAATCAGCGATCGCATTCACAACCACCGGAGGATTATTGGCGCTATCGTTATCGGTGATATTTGCCGTGACTGGATCGATGCTAATTCCATTGTAGTTCGGATCGGTAGATGTAGCGGTATGAGTAATCGTTCCGATCTGATTTCCTTCTACAAGATTATCATCAACAGCCACAATTTCGACGGCTTGAGGTTCATCCCAATTCTCAGGAGTAAATATCACAGAATCAACCCCGGTTGTGGTGTGATGATCGGGATTAATCGTAATCGTTACTTCAGCAGTGGGTGGATTGGTTAAAACTATCGTATAAGTATCGGTTGTCCCCCCTTCTGTCACCGTCGTAATGCCGTCAGACTCGGTGATAATCGCAGCACTATACCAAGCCAAACTAAAATTATCAATGGCCAATCCGTGGTCATGTCCCACATCGTTGAGGGTTACCCACCGAATCCACAGGGTTTGATTATTGTTCCAAGTTAAATCATGGATTGTCCCCCCTAGATTAGCAAGTGAACCCTCCATATTTCCATTGACTGCACCGCCTGTTTCCAAAGCCAAAGGAGAAGTAAAATCAAAATTTTCTCCCGGGTTATTCCAAGTTTGAACTGTCTCAAATGTTTCTCCCAATCCATACTCCAAGACCATTGTTTGTGGCGTTATATTTGCCCCAGTTCGCCATTGTTCACCATCAAAATCTAGGGTGATACTATTAATGGGTAAACCTGTGGTATTCGTTGCAGCAAAAGCAATCCATCCGGCTATAGTTCCAGTTGTTGGCTCCCCAAAATAATCACCCCCTGAACCGAGTCCTCCTAAAGCGCGATCGGAGTCATCGGTTACTCCATAACTATAAAAACTCCCTTTATTACTTCCTCCGTGATTTGCGTCATAAGTGAACACTTCGCTTCCCGGTTCTGGTTGACGAAATAGATACCATCCCGGCAAGGTAAAATCATTGGTCCAGGCATAATTTATCCCATTGTTGGCTAGAGAATCAAAATCTTGAATGTAAGCACCCTGAAATGCGATCGCCATGAAAATTCCTCCGAGTTACTCCTGAGATTAACAAAGGTTTTGAATTACCTAAGTAAGGTCTAAATAACCCAAAATAGGTTGACTAAGTTTGACTATCCCGATTGATACAAATCTTGAGAGTGAACCCTCAATGATAGATCCTTTTAATGAATTGACCCTACCGTTGATAGGGAAAATGGGTAAGTCCCCGCTGTACTGGGTATCGCTATAGTCTGGCTAACTGGATCCAGCCCTGGAAACGATTAGCTATCAAAGCGATACTCCGCCTATTTTAATACTACAGGGATCATAACACCAACCTCTCCCCAGATATTGCAGATCGGCAACTGTCGTTTTCCCCGATCCTAAAAGCAGGAACTCCAGTTTCGGCGGCAGTTCCTTTACAGTTCAATGACACCGGCAATGAGTTTCCAACAGGGAGGTTCACCTTCCCAGTCTGAAGAGCCAAGGAATACTGAGACTGACGGTGACAAGGCAATTAGGGGAGGGTTGATGTCCAGACTCTAATTTTTGGACGAATACCGGATCGGTAATTTTGGCTTTTTCGAGTTTGCATCCATTGGCGGTTTCTATTGTTCCGCGCCACTTAATTTGTCCTTTGTAATTCGTATGCTTATGAATGTAAAACTTATTTGTTCTTACCAGTTGCAGGGTGCGACGGTGATGAAAGGGTCGGGTTTTTAGGTCGGAAGGATTAACGGATTTCTCGGAATTGTGGAGGATATATTTAAAGTTTAAACACTGCCTGCGAATATCATTGAGGGTGGCTTTTCCTAGATAGTTCCATTGACCGGGTAAAATGGAAAGGTTTTCACATTCAAAGCCGAAATCAGGTCCGGTATCATCGAGGGGGATTTCTAAAATATCCAGTAATTCCGGTTCTCTGCCTTCTACGAGGCGAACATAGATAGGAACTCTCCCATCTTGGGGATATAGCCGATCGCAGACGGGACGAATCCATCTGCCGGTATCGTAGTCAATTCCGGCGATACAGCGTTCCTGATGTTTCCAGGAGTTCGCCAAACAGATAATTCTCCTCACAGATGACATATTTTCACGTTCCCCCATTTTCCATTGAGGTATTCTGCCACGAGGCGGCGATGGCAGTGATGCGGTTTCGCTTCACTACAGAGTAAACAGGCTCCATCAAGCTGTTCTGGCGTCACTTTTTTCTCGATTTTCCGAGTTTCAATTAGGTGCAAAAATTTCTGTTCATAAATCGACCAATCGCCTTTATTCTTTTTATACTCATCCAGAATATCCTTCGTCGGGGCTAAGTCTAAAATATGAAGATATTCAATGTCAGCAAGAGTTTTCAAAAAGTATTGCAGGTCGTTTTTCTTGGCAAATCCAGCTAATTGAGAAACATTATTTAATCGAGTATCGATAATGCGTTTTACGCCTGCTTGTTTCAGGGTTGTAAAAAAAGTTTCTGCACTCTTTTGGGTAAAGCCAATGGTAAATAAATTCACGTTATTGTTCATCATTCTCCGTCGTTTTTTCGATATAGGCAATTTGGTCGCCTTGCAATTGATAGGCTGTCTTTAAACAGTCCTCTCGGGTAGGCAAGTCGTTATTGGGTTCTGAAAACAAAGAAAGTTGGATGGGTTTATTTTTGGGATTGTTCTGGTATTCGCTTAATCCCTGTTTAACGAGCATTCTTTCTTCTAAGTTATGATGCGGTTCCAATTGGCCGGTTTTCAAAATGTGGTTAATTTGAAGATTATGCTGTCGCAGATGTTGACAGACTAAGATGGCGCGATGGCAAGTGAGGGGGTCTTGTTCGGCACACATCAGGGAAATTTTATGGGTGTTTAACCCGGTGAGAATTCGATTCAGTCCAGCTTGAAAGTCTGGGGTGGCTGCAATTTTTTCATAAACGGCTTTTCCCTCAATATAGCAGTCCGGGTTACTGGGTCTTGCCCCTAATTCTTGGCCTAAAAAAACATATTTAATGCCTGCGCGTTCTAGGGATTCTTTGAGTAGGGTGCGGTTAAAGTGGGGTAAGTATCGACTGTAGGGATGGGAACGAACATCTGCTAAGGCATCGATTTGATGCTGTTGCAGGAGTTGGATAAAGGTGTCTATTTCGTGATTAGAATGGCCAATTGTGAATAATTGCATCAAGATGACTCCTAGGATTAACGAGGTGGAAAATTATGTATTCTCCTCATGTTTTCTTTGGGGCTTTAATTTGAGACTCAATGAGGGTCTCTATTTTTATTGCTCCCACAATTTTAAGTAAATTTGGGAAGTTTTATGAGATGGTAAACTTATCATGGAACCATCCCAGTTGTCAAGCTTCTCTAACTCAAAAAAATCAAAGTAACAGAAACGACGGCTTCTTTCGGGTCAGGGTCAGAATGATTTAGACGCGCCGATCGCCATCATAGAGGAAAATTTCAAGGGTTCTACTGGCGTTATTTCAAGGGTAACTCGATCGCAAATTCAGTTCCGACTCCCTCTGTCGAAGAAAAGCGCAGGGTTCCTTTGTGATTCTCGGTGATAATTTGATAGCTGGTTGACAATCCCATCCCGGTTCCTTTCCCGATCGCCTTGGTCGTAAAAAACGGATTAAATAGCTTTTCCTGAACCAAGGGGTTCATGCCAATCCCATTGTCCTGGATGACAATCGAGACCTGATTTTCAAGTAAAATTCGGGTTGTCAAGGTAATACAGCCTACATAATCCGATAGTAACTCGGGAGGCAAACCATTGCGCCGTTCTTCGATCGCCTCGATCGCATTGATTAACAGATTCATAAACACCTGATTCAGCAGGCTGCTATAACATTCAACCTGGGGTAAATTCCCATACTGCTTAATGACCTGAATTTCTGAAACTCTCCCATGACCCTTTAAGCGATTGTGTAAAATCACTAAGGTACTGTCAATATTTTCATGGAGATCTACGGCTTTAACATCAGATTCGTCTAATCGAGAAAATGTCCGCAAAGACTGGACAATATCACGAATCCGGGACGCTCCATTCTTCATGGAGTTGATAATTTTAGGGAAATCACTGATGAGAAAATCTAATTCAATCTCTTCCATGAATTCGGTAATTTCATCGGAGGGATTGGGATAGGAGTTTTGGTAAAGCTGAATCAGTTCCAACAGATTATCTGTGTAATCCGAGGTGTGAGCTAGGTTGCCATAAATAAAACTCACTGGATTATTAATTTCATGGGCAACCCCAGCCACTAACTGACCGAGACTGGACATTTTTTCGGCTTGAATTAACTGGACTTGAGTATCTTGAAGTTCGCGATAGGCTTGTTGGAGTTCTTGGCTTTTTGCTTGAGAATCTTGGTACAGTTGGGCTTGATAAATGGCGATCGCCACTTGAGTGGCAATACTCTGTAACAGTTCCAGTTCGTCATCCTGCCAGGGCCGATCGCTGGCAATTCTCCCCATTTCTAAACCCCCCATTCGCACTCCTGCCGTATGGATCGGTAAAATCAAATAGGTTCCCAATCCGGCTTGTTGACACCAGGCTTTTAACGGTTCATCACTAGAATTAGCCACCTGATCTAAACGATACATTTTGCCCTGTAACATCTGGTCAAAAAGTTGAGGATAATTATCCATTGGATAGAAACCTAGCCAACTGGCTAGTTGGGGATTTTTCTGTTCTTTAACGACTTCTAAGGTGTGGGGTTCGGTATCTGGGTGATACCAAACAAAAGTACAGATATCGAGTTCTATTTCAGCAAAAATTGCATTAACCGCATTCTGCAAAATGGTATCCAAGTCTAGACTATTACGAATTTCTGTACTAATATGATTTAACAATTGGGTGCGCTTGAGTAAGGCTTGGAGTCGCGCTTCGGCTTGTTTGCGATCGGTAATATCCCGAATCATTGAGAACACATCCTCCCCACAGAGTGAAAACCGAGCTTCGTAGTTTCGCACGCCATCGGGCATCACTAGCTCATATTCAAATGACTGCATCTGTTGAGTTTTTAATGTTTCTTCAATCAACTGTCCGGTCGGTTGTGCCAGAAAGTCTGGTAAAATTTCATATAAATTTTTGCCGAGAAATTGTTCTGGGGGTACTAACGGGGACATCTGTGGCGAGCATTTATAATCGACAAAGACTTTATCCCGGTTGTAGCGCAACATCATATCAGGAATGGCTTCAAGGAGGGCGCGAGTCTGTGCTTCACTGTCTTGTAAGGCTTTCTCTGCGGCTTTTCGTTCCGTAATATCCGCAAGAATTGACCAGATATAGGCTTCCCCATCGGACCCTTGAATTCTTAACCCAATCAGTTCTACCGGAACCCGATATCCTTGCTGATGAATATACTCTTTTTGATAAGGACCATATCGTCCAGTAGTTTGAAGCAAGTTTAATTGGACTTCCTCTGCTTCATTATACTCTTCAGGGGTTAAATCCCAGTAACTTAACTGATTTAATTCTGCCAAAGTATAGCCCGTGATCTGAGAAGCAGCGGCATTGGCTTCGATAAATTGGCCCTGGATATCATTAAGAATAATCCCCAAGGGACAGAGTTCAAAGAGCGATCGCAGCTTTTCCTCATTGGTTCGCAAGGCAGCTTCAGATTGGATGCGCTCTGTGATATCCTCAAAGATAGCCACCACTCCCATCACCTCTCCGGTGCGATCGTGGAGCGGAATCTTTGTGGTTTCCACCCAATTTTTACTGCCATCCGGGTTCTGCACGGTTTCGATTAACTTGAGTAGCGGGCGATCGCTCATCATCACCTGGCGATCGCAATTTTTGTAATGGGTTGCTTCTTCTGGACTCAGAGAAAAATCATCATCGGTTTTGCCGACACAATCCTCTGGACTGCTTCCCCTAACCGTATTGACAAAGGCTTGATTACAGCCTAACAACACACTTTGACGATCTTTCCATACCACAGACTGCGGCAAGGCATCCAGAATCGTTCTTAAAAGTTCCCGGGATTGATAAAGCTCATTTTCTGTTTGAGCGCGTTCGGTAATATCCATTGTCGTCCCAAACATCCGCACTACTTGATTCTTCTCGAAACTCCAGTTCAGCCCGAACATTGATATATCGCACTTCTCCATCCGGACGGAGGATGCGAATATCAAAGTTTTGAGGAATACCTTCCTGCGCTTCCATGACCCGCGCTTGTAGGAAGGCGCGATCATCAGGATGAATTTTTTCCAAATGTTCAGTCCAGTTTGGTTTTGGCTGGTCTGGATTCATGCCGAATGTGCGGAATACCTCGTCAGACCAAGTGAGTTCTTGGGTGGTCACATCAATGGACCAGTTGCCCAGATGGGCGACTTGTTGGGCTTTTTGCAGTTGTTCGGTAAGTTCAAACAGCGCTAGTTCATTGGCTTTGCGATCGGTCACATCATTATGAATGCCGATAAACCGCACCGGGTTGTTTTCCTCGTCCCACTCCACGATTTTACCAATTGCTAAATTCCATTTATATGAACCATCTTTACAGCGAATTCGATGTTCATTTTTATATATTTCTGTTTCCCCTTTGATATGGTCTTCTACTTCTTGATCCATTTGAGCTTTATCTTCAGGATGGACCCGATTTTCCCAGAGCAGTTTTTGCTCAACGATTTCATCAGCATCATATCCTAAAAATTTCTTCCACTGATTGTTAGAAAAAACCATCTCATGGGTCTGCATATTATATTCCCATGTCCCGGTTCCGGTTGTATCCAGAGCCAGTTGTAAGCGAATATGACTTTCTCTTGCTGCAATTTCAGACTGTTTCTGATCGTGAATATATCGGGCAATTCCTAAACAGGCAATCACTTGTCCCCGATCATCCAGCAAAGCTGATACATTAGTAGAATGCCAGTAATAGTGACCATTTTTATGTAATGCTCGATATTCAAGTCCCCGGATATTTTCCTTTTGCAGCGATCGCTCAAACGCATCTGTACAAATTTCTAGGTCTTCACGATGAACAATCTCTGTAAAAGAATGATGTAACAAATCAGACTCTATATATCCCATGATAGATTCAAATGTCGGACTGACATAACTAAAAGTCCCATCCGGATCAATGATAAATACCATATCGTTGAGATTGTCAATGAGGTTGCGAAACTTACTTTCGCTCATTTTCAGGGCTTTTTCCCGCGCTTTTAGCTCCGTAATATCCCGAACATAGCCATACCATGTGATACTACCATCGGGTTCTGCCTGGGGGGTCGAGTGACCTAAAACCCAGATTAAACGCCCATCTGGATGACAAATTCGATACTCACAACGCCAAGGGGTAAGCTGCTTCCCAGACTCCAAAATCGTCTGAGTCACTCGCGGCAGGTCTTCGGGATGGACTGTTTCAAAAACTGGAGTAGAATCCTCGCGTACCGCTTCCGGCGCGACGCCATAAATGTCTCTTAACCCGTTGCTGGCGTAGGGGAAATAAGACTGACCATCAGGAAGGAGGCGAAACTGATAGATCACTCCAGGAAGATGACGAGTAAGCTGTTGAAAGCGATACTCTTCTTCACTTTGTGGGATGTTTGTTGAGTGAAATTCAAAGGAAGAAGGGGAGATTTCCTGATTGTGGAGGAGGTGTTGAACTGGGTCTTGTGTACGCTTGTGTTCCGTAATATCTTGGAAAATTAACAGATGACAATTACCCCAAAAATTCGCCTTGGCAACATATTCCACTTCTCTCACTTTTTGGTCTGGGCGGACTACAAGAACCTGGTCGCAGATTTGACCTTGTGCTAACCAGGTTTGCCAAGATTGGTCAAAATCAAACTCCGGTGTGGTAAAATCTCTGAGGTTATATCCGATCAGGTCTTGGGGCAGTAACCCCAGTAAGGAACAAGCGGCAGGGTTGGCATCCAAGTAGTAGCCCCGGTGATCGATAATCATCATAGCCTCTAAGGCGGAGGCAAAGAGCGCTTGGAATGGTTGATTGTTTTGGGGGAGAAAGGGGTGAACGGAATCAGAATCTACGTCCTGGCGATCGCCCGGAGGGGACAACTGAAACTCAATTTGACGGGGTAAGATCATGGCAGCAACACTCTAAACGATGATCGGGGCCGAACATTGACAATCCCACGACTAAAAGCCCCGGGCTGTTCAAATTATACCCACAAGGAGAAGACTCAGAACTCAGAAGGGATAGATCTTCTTGACAAGGGCGATCGATCATCTGTTGAATAGTCTTAATTCTATATTTCTAACGGCCTGGGCTGTGAAATTTGTTGTTTTCTAGGGCTTCTACTCAAACCTGAGCAAAAAACTGTGAAACCGGATTCCTTTAAACGGATTGTCTTGTGTGATTTTGATGGAACCATTACCACGGAAGATACTTTCGTGAAGATGATGCAGGAGTTTACTCCGAACCTGGCGCGAGAACTGCTGCCGGAAATGTATGCATTGCGCTTAACCCTGCGCGATGGAGTGCGACAGACCCTGGAATCGATTCCCTCGGCCCAATATCCAGATATTTTGGCGTTTATGGAGGAGGAACCGATGCGACTGGGGTTTGTGGAGTTTCTGGATTTTTTGGAAACCCAGGGAGTGCCGATCGCCATTGTTTCTGGCGGGTTGCGAGGGATGGTAGAAACGGTATTAGGCCCTTTGAAACACCGGGTTTTGGCGATTCATGCCATAGAAGTGGATCTCGGTGCCGAGTATCTGCGGGTCCATTCCGAGTTTGAAGCGGGCACGGAATTGGTGAATAAGGTGGCGGTGATGAGGCGGTATTCAGCCCAGGAAACCGTGGCGATCGGGGATTCGGTGACGGATTTGAATTTGGGGATGGAAGCGGGGGTGGTGTTTGCGCGCGATCGCCTTGCTACCTATCTCGCCGAACGTCAAAAACCCTATTTGGAGTGGCATGATTTTTTTGACCTGCGCGACACTCTCGATCGCCACTGGAATTCGGTCTAAATTCAACCTGAAGGGAGTCTCAATCATAAAGCGTGACCGTTGTGAGAAAATAGCACAAGAGTCACGCTTTATTTTTACCAGTATTCTTCAATTGTAACAACGAGATTTACTTGCTCTACGTTTGGTTTCTTCGTGCCAGTAGGCGGTGAGAATTTTAGGGTCCGGAGGACCGATCAGACAGACGACTCGCGACACCCGAAGAACATCAATGAACTTCGCATAAGGGGTTCTTTCCAAGCTGCGATCGTTCAGGGTATAAACCAACGCGCCTCGGCTGAAGGTTTTTTTGCCATAAGTTAATGCCACGGTAATCATCGCATTACTGATAGCCCTTTGCTGCTGTCTGCGTTCTAAATGATTCAGGTCTTTGCGGCGATGGACCGCACCCAATAAACCGATCGCTTCGGTATTGGAATCGCCTTCAATCATAGCAGTGAGCTTTCTGTTCGCATCCATTGGTACCTCTTTTGGGAATAATTTACTGGAGACACATCAAAAAATAGATTCAGTTTCATGCACATAAAAAATGAGTGTAACGAGGATTGAACGGGAGTTCCCCGGTTCAATCAGAACAATTGAGGGAAAACTAGATTTAGATTCGGGCCGTTTTTAACCCGCGATCAGGTCAAGGAGACCTTAACCCGTTCCCAAAATTCTGGTGAAACAAGTGGCGATCGCCTAGGGTAGATGCCAATTTTTTGAGTTAGGAAAAGTTCACCAGCAACTTTTTCCTAAAATCATCCCTATCCCAAGAATGCCCGGGAGTTCCAACCCAATCGCAAATTAAGTCAGAATTCGTTGCAATTCTTAAAAAACCTGACCTTTATTTACAATCAAACCGGAGAGGGTAACTGTCTTTAAATTGACAAACTGCTCTCAAGAGTCAACGGACCCTGAGCGATTTCCCTTGTTGGTTATGCTTTTAATCATAAACACCCCTACGGTGACTCCCTCTTTTGCTAGGGACGGTTTGTTAATCGTCATAGACGAAAGGGGATGTTAAGAGGTTGCAACCTGGGGATTCCAACCCCCGGTTGTGACGACAAAGCCTTAGAGGGTCAAGGAACAGCAGGCGATCGCCGTTTGATTATGCCGTTTTCAGAACTGGTTGCGATCGCCCTCTCTCAGGGGCATCCCATCCGCCTCAAGATTTTGGGGCCTCAGCGTGATCCATCCAAAAATGAACCTCCCCCTAAACTAAGGGGAGGCTAAGGAAATCAAAGATTAGAGACTGAAACGTTTAACCGCCCTCTCACTCCCGGGTTTCAGCAATTAGGCGGCATGATAGGGAGAGGTCAACAGGTCTAAATGCTTGGTTAACAAGCTCAGGAATAGGCCGACATCGGTAACCACACCCGTGGATTCAACAGAACCGCGATCGCTGAGTTTGGTCACCACTGCTGGATTAATATCCACACAAACCATCTTCACCCCAGCAGGCGTCATGTTACCGACCCCAATCGAGTGCAACATGGTGGATAACATCAAAATCATCTCTGCCCCTTCCAAGAGCTTCGCATACTCTTCCTGGGCTTTAATTAAATCCATTTGAGTATCGGGCAAGGGTCCATCATCCCGGATGGAACCGGCTAGGGCAAAGGGTACATTGTGCTTCACACATTCATAAAATATCCCGCTCTGGAGCGCACCTTGTTCCACCGCTTTGGCAATACTGCCATAGCGGCGAATGGTGTTAATAGTTTTCAGGTGATGCCGATGTCCGCCCCGGACGGCGACGCCGCGCTTCATGTCCACCCCGAGGGAAGTTCCCATGAATGCTTGTTCCATATCGTGAACGGCGATCGCATTGCCACCGAGTAACCCTTGGATATACCCTTCGCGAATCAACCGGGTCAGGTGTTCCCCACCGCCGGTATGAATCACCACGGGTCCGGCAGTCACCACCACCTTACCGCCGCGATCGCGAATTTGCCGCAATTCCCAGGCGACTTGTTCCACCACCAATTCCACCCGGCGCTCGCTGGAGACTCCGGAAGACATAAAGCTGAATTCCTGGTTGTTGCGTTGTTCCCGCGCTCCCGTTTTGCGAACGGTACGGATTCCAGCCACATCCACCACCACCGACTCACCCAGTTCCAAATCGCGCAGGAGCTTGCAGCGCGCCACCGGCCCTTCGGGAGTTTGCACCACGGCGATCGCGCCATCCATGCGATGATTCAGTATCCGGACCCATTCCCCCTTGATCCGCACTTCCGTGGGATAAATCGTAGTAACATAAAAATCATCTGGAGCCACCCCTTTTTGTAGCACAGGTTCGAGTTTGGCATCCCGCTCATCTTGGGGCAAGTCTACGGCACCCAGGTCAATCAACTGGGCTAAAATCTCTTCCATCACGCCATGAGAAGGCGCTGAGACTTTCACCTCGGCAGTGGAGGTGCTCTGCCGTTGCTCTCCCAAGTTAAAATTCAAGACTTGGAAACTGCCACCGCCTTCGACGATGGTATCCAGGGCCCGGTTGATTAATCCTGTATCCAGCAGATGTCCTTCTAAGCGAATCGTCCGACTTTCCACGGGTTCGTTGGCATGGACATCCTCCTTCACAGGTTCGGTGGTTCGCAGGGTCAGACATTTGGCTGCACCACCGGCTTTGAGGAATTCGCTGAGGGTAGTTTCAAACACCTCAAACCCAACTGCTTTGAGGCGTTGTTTCAGGTCATCGCTGACCTTGTTCATGATTACTTTATCCTCAACATTGACCGCATTGCAGGCAAAGTTTACGGCGTCTGCTTCTCCAATGGCAATCCGTTTTTCTGGGGGAACGCGCATTTCGATGATGCGGTTGGAGTAGAAGTCAAAAGCTGGAGGATAATAGAGTAAATAGCCGCGATTAAGAGGACAGAAGCAGGTATCTAGGTGATAGAACCGTTCATCGGCTAATTGCAGAGAGATGACTTGGATATCTAGCCATTTGGCAATATAGGAGTGGGAGTCGAGTTCAGAACGGAAACCGTATCCTGCCCAAAGCCAACGTCCTTCGCGATCGAGCAGTGCATCTCCAGCTCCTTCAAAGGGTAAATCTTTCGGGAGTTCGTAGACGGTGTATCCTTGGGCTTCAAACCATTGTTTGAAATAGGGTTCTTCCCCTTGACGTTCTTTGTGGAAGAAGCGACTGAGGACGACTTTTTTACCCAGAACTAATCCGGCGTTGGCGGTAAAAACCATATCGGGCCAACCGGGTTGGGGATCGACGAGTTCGACTAGGGCGTGTTCTTTGATGATGTGGAAGAGTTTATGCCACTGCTCTGTGGCGCGATCGCGAGAAGATTTGTGGATGTTGCCCTCCATCCAGGGATTAATCACATAATCCACGTCGTAGTGGTTGGGGGGACACATCAGGATACGAGTCTCAGAATTCATAATTTGCGCTATATTCGGTAAGTAATGTTACAGATTTGGGATTCAGTGATTTCTGTAGCAGCAAGACAAAACTCCTCCTTTTTTACATAAAAAGGAGGTTTTTTCAGAACGAATTCGTCTGAGCTATGTCATAACAGCCAATTCTTTATCTTATCACAGGATAGTAATAAGTTTTTTAGGTAAAAAAAATAGTCTCTTTTAACGGGAAGATTGATTCTGTGCTATCCAGAGGGAAGCGGCTGGGATTGAGTCTTTTATGAACGGGTTGTTCTGGGAAGGGAGAACGGCGAAACCCGGGTGCAATTGAAGGCTGGAGGGAAAGGGAGCAAGGGCGATCGCACCTTCGGTCTCGGCAGGAACAGCCACCGCACCAATCCTCTGTGAATGGCGGATTGAGTTGAGAAAAAAAAACCCCCCTAGCCGAAGCTAGAGGGTTCGTCAATCAGGGTGCATCTATAGTATTAAATTCTAGTTATGGGGGGTTTATCCGGAAAATATTGCAAGTTCTTTTGAGGGAGGGAAGCTGTTGCCTGAAGCGAAGGCGATCGCCTGAAAACGGGATTGACTATTCTGCGAAAAAAACCAGCAAAAAACCAGTGTTCGCCCTTAAACCGTCGTTTTTTCTCAGCCTTTTACAGAGAAAAATCTCACCCGGGATTGGACGACTCGGAGGCGAAAAAAAATCCCCTAGCTTCTAGCCAGGGGGACTCTCAATCAGGGTGCATCCAATTCGTTATTTCCAGCCTGGAGAGTAAGCATCCGGGAAAGGGTGAAAAATAGACCTAGCCTATCCGGCTGTGCCTCAAGAATCTGCCATTGACGGAGTGATCCCGAAGCCGGTTTTTGAGGTGAGCGATCGCATTGCGCCTAGAGATTTCCCCGATGTACCCCCCTTGACAGCACCTCCGGATTGGGATATCTTGTGTCTTTAGCGTGCATTCTCATCAGTACAATGATCAAACTGTCGCGACCTCCATCGCGATGAGTGCCTACATCTACACCCGCAGGTTACGGACTGGGTAACCCTCCTGCGCGGATGGCACAGGGAAGACATTGAGGCATCTACAAAAAAACAACCGAGGGGATTTAGCTCACGTCAGAGGGCAACAGTCTCTGGGTTTTGATTTTCTTCTCTGTGTAGAGAAAAATTTTCGAGGAATCTTGGCACAAGCTTGATTTGGAGGAGGATTTTTCAGGCTGGTCCTAAATCTCCATCAGGAATGTAGTGTGGAGAGACTCATTCCAAGCACCATGACAAGTCTTGAGTTCGAGTACCCAAGACTGAGATAGAAAATTATCAAGGCGAGTTCCCGAACCCATCGTATAGATGTGGGCGCGATTACTTTGGGGTGGCATTTGCACAAATAGGTTGAGAGTTGGGGCAGAATTTATCAAGCCAATGCTGATGATTCCGTTTATTGTGCA
Source organism: uncultured cyanobacterium (assembly GCA_963821735.1). Classification (GTDB taxonomy): domain Bacteria; phylum Cyanobacteriota; class Cyanobacteriia; order Cyanobacteriales; family Laspinemataceae; genus Laspinema. Next base: position 237,295 of record CAWGFK010000012.1, on the reverse strand, counting down.
AAATCTGAATGCGATCGGCCAGAGTGATGATGGATTAATCGATCCATCGGTGATCTCGAAGCTGTTGGCAGGGTTACAGGCGATCGGCGATCGCCTGTTCAAAACCCGATACCCGACCGGCTGGGTAGCCTGCTTAGGCAGGCTTTGTCCGTATAGCCCCACCCTTGAGGGTGTGGGTTTTTACAGACCTGTGCAGCCGGGGGACCTCGGGGGTTCTCGCCTGTCTCCATTCCGGATCCAGGTGCAATTGAGCCGAATAGATCTCTCAGTTGCACCCTGGTTTCCTCCTAGTCTTTGGACTAGGGGGATTTTTCTGCGTTTTCCCCTCCATCAACCCGGATCACTGGGGCCAACCCAATCTTTTCCCCTTGCTCTTGATTTACCAAAAAATACCCCGATGAAGCCTCGACTCTCTGGCCGTAGCCCAAGTGAGTGGAGGTTTTATCGCGCTATCTTTGCCCATTTTTCCTGCATGAAATTACGGAGTTCTGTGCCTGATCCAGCGACAAAGCAAACAGATGATTACGCATTTTTTTCCTTTTTAAAGGAAAATTTGAGGAGGAACATAGTTTTTTTTGAGGGCCATAAAAATAGTTTATTTCAGTGGAGGCCCCAATTAATTAACCGCCTGAAATAGAAGAATAACAAGGGTTTCAGGCCCTAAACGGGTTTGGGTTTAACGAAGCTCGATTTTCCTGAAACCTACGAAATTTTGGTGTAAGTAACAGTGGTTTTTGAGGTCTGGGTCTCGGGATTTATTCCCTTTTCATTCTCACGAAATATTATCGGCCCTAACGTCAGTATTCAAGAGTTTTAGGGATTACCATCAACAGGAAGAATATATGTCTGCAAATAACGCCCACATCAAACGCTTGTTGGCAACGAAACAATGTCAAGGTGGGGACCTCCGAGATGCCCACTTAACTCGGCTCAATCTCAGTGGTGCTGACTTGAGCGGTGCTAAGTTGATGTTTGCCAACCTCAATGGCACGAATCTGAGTAATGCCAACTTAAGTGGAGCCGAACTCAGTTTTGCCAATTTCGTGGCCGCTGACCTGATTAGTAGCGACCTGAGTGGGGTTGACGCTAAAGGCGTCAACTTCCTCGATGCCAAGCTCAATCACGCCCAACTGGGCGGTGCTGATTTAGTATTTGCCAATTTAGTCAATACCAACCTAGAAGAAGCCAACCTCAGTGGGGCTTCTCTGGAAGGGGCGAATTTAATTGGTGCAAATCTCAATAATACTCAAATGAATGGGATTAACCTCTCCGGCGCTAATCTGGGCCATGCTCAAATCCGGAACGCCAATTTATCCAATGCCGACTTGAGTAATGCTCGATTAGTGGAAGCGGACCTGAGTGATGCCAATCTCTCTGGGGTGAATTTGAGAAACGCTAATTTATTAAATGCCAACCTCAATGGTGCAAATCTCACGGGTGCTGATTTGACCGGCGCAAATTTGGCTCAGGCGAAGCTCGATGGTGCGATCGGGCTGTACCAGGACAATCTGGTAGGAATGCGCCCGCCCGATCGCCCTCCAGCATCCCACAATCATCCCAATATGTCTTACGTCAGCGTCCTCCAAACCAATTCCTTGCACTCGTCATCCAATCATCTCGGCCTCCCTCGTCCGGGGTTGCCGTCTTAATGAAGATCAGCAACAGTCTAGCCCAGTAACAATACCGGACTAGACTGTTTGTGATGGGTCTGATCCCTGGACAAGGTGCCTGGAGATTTCCCTGTTTTTGAGCGATCGCACCCCCTCCAGTAAGGCAATGCATTCCCTTCCTCATCTGTATGACCATCGGTCCGTTCCCTGCCGACAGCTACAGTTTTTCATCGGGTCATCTACTCTATGCGATCGCTGCTCAAGCTTACCGTCCACTCCCACGATGGGGGGTTATTTCTTGACCCGACTCTAGTCTTGCTGATAATACCTGTATGTCGAACTCGGAACGCGACAGCTCTAAACTGTGAGATTCACGCCCAGAGAAGTTTGCCGCCAAACCCAATAAGAACAGGCTACAGAAAATAATCGAAAAGTAGCTACGCATATCCAAGATCCGTTTCAGAGCTTCTATTACTCCTTACGAAATCTCGAATTTTTATCAGCTTAAAATGTCAAAAAAAATAATTATTGAACTCATTTTTTAGAACATCTTTTTTATATCCATAAAGAAAAAATTGCCGATATTTCCAACAACAATCTCCCCAAACAGAAAAGAAGAGACTCCCTTGAATCCCTCTACACATCCTGTACCACAAGGCTTTTTCATTTGTTTGACCGGAAATTTGTCCTAGCCTTCATCTCTACTTTTGTAGCAGTCAATATTTGAAAAAACCCGAGGCTCAAAAAAAATCCTGCATAAAACAACACCCTCCTTGAGTCAGGGTAGCCATCCCCCTTGAAAAATGCTAAACTGAAATTAGGCTTTAAAAAAAATTAAGGAGCGCTCACTGCGCCCCCTAAAAATATCCCGACAATCCGGATTTTCAATCCTAAATTTTCGGACTATTTGCCGCCATAGTAGAAAGCGATTTCTTTCTCTTTTAAAGGCGCAAAGTCAGCCTTGATCAGCATCTGGTTGAGTTCATCTTGAGGGATATGTTTGGCCCCAATCCGCACAATGCGCGATCGCATGGTATTGGACACGCCACTGCGCTGCCGTCCCGCCTCTAGTCCCATCACCTGATTGTAAAGGTCGAGTTTAGCCTCGGGAATGGGAGAACCATCAAAATCAATTCCCTTGGCGATCGCCACATCGATCGCATCTGCGCCGGTGGTACTCTCTGCAACTGCCTTGTTTTCGCTCGTCATAAACACTTTTGGCCGAAAGATTACCTCAGCATTCTACCCTCGTTGCGTCCCCTCGCCCTATATCCCAGGACTTACCGGGACAGAGACTGAATAAAATCAAACACTTGATGGGCCAATTTCAACTTACTACAGGGGGCGATCGCCTGTTGTCGTCCCGTGGCAGCAATCACCACCGCCTGATTACTATCACTCCCAAACCCCGCATTCGGACGATCAATCGGATTGGCAACGATCGCATCTAACTTCTTGCGCCGCAACTTCTCAATGGCTGGGGTGACAATCTCCCCGGTTTGCGCGGCAAACCCAACTAACCGCTGATGGGGTTGCTTGCATTCCCCCAATTGTGCGATAATATCCGGCACCGACTCCAAGGGCAAACGCTCCGGCAGCGCCTGTTTTGGTAACTTGTGCGAATGAAACTGCACCGGCCTAACATCCGCCACCGCTGCCGCCATCACCGTTATATCCGCCTCGGGAAAAAATTCTAGCATTGCCTGCTGCATTTCTTCCGCCCGAGTCACCGCCACAATCCGAGCACCGGGTATCAACTCCTGAAATCCGGGGGACATCGCTCCCCCCACAAAAGTCACCTCAGCCCCCCGATGGAGCGCACAGCGTGCTAAAGCAATGCCCATTTTACCTGTGGCGGGATTGCCGATAAACCGGACTGGATCAAAATGCTCCCGGGTACTTCCGGCCCCGATTAACACCCGCTTACCGGCTAAATCCTGCTTACCCTGGGTATGCAAGACCGATTCGACATGAGCTAAAATTCGCTCCGGTTCCGCCATCCGCCCGGTGCCGACGCGATCGCAAGCCAGGAGTCCCGAACCCGGTTCAATCCCGTGAAATCGCGACCCCTGAACCACCTGTTCCCAATTGCGTTGAGTCACCGCCTGATTCCACATTTCCGTATTCATCGCCGGGGCCAGTAAAATCGGACAAGTAGAAGCTAGAACCGTATTGGTGAGCAGATTATCCGCCATTCCCGTTGCCAACTTCGCTAAGGTATTCGCCGTCAGGGGGGCAATCACCAAAACCTCCGCCCATTCCCCCAGTTCAATATGTAACGGTCGGGAATGGACGGGTTGCCAGAAGTTGGCATCGGTATAGGCAGGATGACGACAAAGGGTGGTCACCGTCAAGGGGGTAATAAATTCCTGGGCACCACGAGTCAGAATCGCCCGGACCTGCGCCCCCGCTTTCCCTAGGGTTGAGAGGGCATCACAAACTTTATAGGCGGCAATTCCCCCGGTGATGCCCAGCAGAATCCGTCTATTTTCAAATGAAGAAGGCACGAGGAGGTTTCCCCCCTGGATGCCTGTCCAATTAACGTCCTCACTCATGGTTCAGACTGACCCTCAGAGGTTACCCTTCATCGTAAGGTTGCAAGTCCAACAAATAGATGTAAGGTTCAACGAGTTCTGGACGACGAAAGGCGATCGCACGTAGCAGATGCCAATCATTCAAGCCCTCAAACGGATCGGTATAATCATCCAGTTCAAGACGGATAGCGAGTTTCTCGATATCAGCCTCCGTCATCGAAGTAATATCCCGAGTGGAAATGGTCGTCGCTCCCATCGTTCGCCCCTCCATTATGTATGAGCACTTGGATCTAGCAAAGCAAGTCCGCTACAAGAGTAAATTGTACTCTAATTGACCGGGTTGCGACCTAAATCTTAAGGCTTATTCATATTAGTTTCTTCTGAGGTCGGAAAAGTTTCCTCAAAAATTTCCGCAATAAAAGTTTGCATCACCTCCATTTGTTCCGGCAAAATGGAGTGACCCATTCGCCATTCCCGATATTGCACGGCGACCCCCAAGGCTTGAAATACTTCCCTCGCCTGATGAGCCGCGCTCAGGGGAACTACGGGGTCCTCGGTGCCATGCATGATTAAGGTGGGGGGGAGGCGATCGCCCATTGGTTGGGGTTCACAATGTAAGTAACCACTCATAGAGACTAAACCAGCTAAGGGTAATCGCAGTCCCACATCTAACGTCATCGCCCCGCCTTGGGAAAACCCGCTTAACACCGTTCGTTCCAGGGGAACGCCGGTACTCCCTTCGAGCGATCGCAGCCAACTTGTCAATATTTCTTGACTTTCCGGTAACTTCTGATAATTTGGGCTGTTCAGGTCATACCACATTCGGCCCTCCAGAACCTGGGGATGGGGAAACGGCGCATCGGCAAATAAAAACAGGAAGTCGGGGAAATTAAGTTGGGCGGCTAAGGGCGCTAAATCCTGGCTATTAGCCCCCCATCCGTGGAGCATGACAATAATACCTGTCGGGGTTTGGTCGCTAGTCGGGGGAATGGCGATCGCTTCTAAAGACAAGGGGAGAGTTCCTTCTATCTGAATATTTTGCACCCTCTATCTTAATATCCCCGAGGCTGTCGGTTGCATCCACAACGCCTCACCGGATTGATTACCTCGGACCCAATCCCGCAAATTGCACAATTAACCATTCTCAGGTTTAATAAATTAAACAAGGCTCGGCTTTCCTCTCGAAATTATTTGACCCGGGTTTATGCCAACCTCTAACTCCCATTCCTGTATTCCGGGAATCCGCCGATTTACAGTCGCCCTGCTTTGTCTCGGGGAGATTGCTACCACGGGTCCCAGTCACGCCCAAATCATTCCCGATTCCACCCTACCGATTAATTCCGTCGTTACCCCCAATGGAGCAATCTTGACCATTGATGGGGGGACCGCATCCGGGGGGAATTTATTTCATAGTTTTGAGCAGTTTAATCTCCCCACGGGTGGGACTGCTTTGTTTAATAATTCCCTAGAAATTCAAAATATCTTCACCCGAATTACGGGGGGTGGCGGTTCCACAATTGATGGATTAATTCAAGCCAATGGCATTGCCAATTTGTTTTTACTCAATCCCAATGGCATTATTTTTGGGCCCAATGCCACGTTAAATCTAGGGGGGTCGTTTGTGGCGAGTACGGCGAATGGGTTTACGTTTGCCGATGGGAGTCTGTTTACTGCTACTGGGGGGGAAGTTCAGGCCCCCTTGTTGTCGGTGACGGTGCCGGTGGGATTGCAATATGGGAGTAACCCCAGGGGAATTGAGGTGCAGGGGGCGAACTTGACGGTGGAACCGGGTCAAACGTTGGGATTGGCAGCAGGAGAAGTGGCGATCGCCTCGGGTCAATTACGCGCACCCGGGGGTCTGGTGGCGTTAAATGCCGTGGGGTCGGAAGGATCGACTGCCTTGAATTGGCAGAATGGCGGAGTAACGTTGTACCAGACTCCCACCCCAGAAACCCAGAATCCGAGGGGGGATATTTCTCTGAGCAATAATAGTGTACTCTCGGTGATTAGCAATGATGGGGGGGAGATTTCCCTTCAGGGACGCAATATCCAGCTATCTGGAGGGAGTCGAATCATTGCCGGGATTGAGACTCAGCAAGGGGGACCTAATGCCCAAGGGGGAGAGATTACCCTGGATGCTACCGGCGCGATTACCCTCACCCAACAGAGTGCGATCGGTAACCAAGTCGGGTTTGATGCTACCGGCAATGGCGGAAATGTCACCTTCAGAGGAGAATCTCTCTCCCTGAGTGAGGGTTCGCAACTGAGTGCAGTGGTCAAAAATGGCGGGGGAAATGCGGGTCAGGTGGTGATTCAGGTGGCCGAGGGATTAACCCTGACGGGGAGAGAAACGGGCATTTTTAGTCTAGTAGAATTGGGGGTGGGAAGAGCGGAACGCAGAGGGGTTGGGAACAGTGGCGGAATTGAGATTCAAGCGGGAACGGTTGCTTTAACCAATGGCGCACAAGTCCAGTCGATCACCCAAAATGATGGAAATGCGGGACGGGTCGCAATTCGCACAACTGATGGGGTGAGTCTTTCCGGTGCAGGTACGGCGATTTTTAATGCGGTGGGTCAGACGGGAATTGGCAATAGTGAGGGGATTGAGATTGAAGGGCGATCGCTCGTTCTGAGTGAGGGTGGCTCAAGTGATTTCCCAAACTCAGGGGATTGGCAACGCGGGTACAATCGTTTTAAAGGTGAGGGAGGGAGTTTCCCTGACGGGCAGTAATACCAGTCTGTTTAACAATAGTGCCGGGAACGGGAACAGCGCTGGGATTGAAGTGAATACTGGAACCCTGTCCATGACTGGGGGCGCACAAATCCAGGCCGTTGCCTCGGGATTGGGAAATGCCGGTCCTGTCAAAATTAACGCCAATGATGCTGTTACCCTCAATGGGGTGAGAACGGGGATTTTGAGTACCGTTGCCTCCGGGGTGAGTGAGGGAAATAGTGGGGGAATTGACATTCAGGCGCGATCGCTCTTGATGAGTGAGGGCGCTCAATTGGTGGCGGCGACCTTTGGAGAAGGAAATGCGGGTCCCGTTTCGCTCCAAGTGCGAGAAAATATTACTCTCACTGGCGCAAATACGGTAATTTTTAGCAGTATCGGGTCAATACAGAGTTCTCCCTTTTCCTTGATTAGCACAGTTCCCCCGATCGCCTCGGGAAGAAGTAGCGGGGGAGTTCAGATGACGGGGCGATCGCTGGTGATGAGTGAAGGCGCACAAATTGTCGGCAGTACCTTTGATTCGCAACCGGGTAATGCAGGCAATATTCAGATCCAAATGACGGACCAAATTTCCATCCAGGGCAATGACACCCAGCGCAATCCCATCCCATCTGCACCGATTATCGCGGTTACCCCGGTAGTGCCACTGAGTCTGGTCGAAGATCTGTCCGTCGTAATTATTGACCCAACCCCGACCCCGACTCCGACCCCGGGAGACCCGAGTCCTCCGACTCCTCCGGCCCCGACTCCCCCTCCCCCGTCCAATATAAGTGAGGAAGGTGCGACGACCGGAATTTTTACCACCGTAGAAACCAATGCTCTGGGAAATGCCGGAAGTATTAATCTCCAATCCCGGACTCTAGAAGTGAGCCAAGGTGCTCAAATCCAAACCCTGACCCGAGGGCGAGGGAATTCTGGAGATATCCAGATTCAAGTCTCCAATGCGGTGTTCACTGGGGTGAATACCTTGGGAGAGTTTAGTGGGTTGGCGAGTACGGTGGAGGCGGGTGGAGTCGGCAATGCGGGAGATATTCAGATTAATGCCGATACTCTGGCAGTGACAGGGGGGGCGGGAATTCAGGCCCTCACCCGAGGAACGGGAGACTCCGGTGAGATTCGCCTGACTGTTACCCAGGGAATGACTGTGAGTGGCACAAGTCCCGATGGGAGTTTTACTTCGGGGGTATTTAGCAGTACGGAGGAGGCAGCGCAGGGTTCTGGGGGTGGGTTAACGATCGCCACGGACCGATTACAGGTATCCGATGGGGCCTTGTTGAGTGCGCGCTCAACCACGGCGTTTCCCAGTGGTGAGATTGCGGTGAGGGCGAATCGAATTGACCTGAGCAACGATAGCCAAATTCTCACCAGTGCAACGGGGACAGGTGCGGCAGGGAGTATCACCTTAACCGCAGGGGAACGGGTGAGGTTGAGCGATCGCGCGGTGTTATCCTCGGAAACCGCCAGTGGCGATCGGGGCAATATTATCCTGCGATCGCCGGACCTGATTTTACGCAATAATAGTCAAATTACCACCAATGCCACGGGCACGGGAACCGGCGGAAATATTATCCTCAATACCGATAATATTGTGGCGATTAATAATAGTAACATCAGCGCCAATTCTGAACAAGCATCCGGGGGTCAAGTTATTATTAATACCCAAGGAATTTTTGGTGCTCAGGCGCGCCGAATTGGCAGTTCTAACACCAGTGATATTACCGCAACTTCGGCTCAGGGTCCACAATTTGATGGCATTGTTGAAGTGAATAGACCGGAAGTTGACCCCACATCGGGGTTAGTGGATTTACCGGAAAATCTGGTGGATCTGAGCAATGTGGTGGTGCAGAGTTGTTCCGCTGAAAATACTCCCCAGAGTAGCTTTGTGGTGACAGGCAGAGGGGGTTTACCGCCGAGTCCAAATGATGCGATCGCCCCAGAGTCTCCCTTAATTGATTTAGGTCACTCTGACCCCGCAACCGGATCAAACTCCACGGAGAGATTACCGCGCCAAGGGAGTGCAACGGGACTCAATTCGGGGGAAAATTCCCCGGAATTGGTAGAAGCGCGGGGTTGGTCTCGGGATAATCAAGGTAAAATTAAGCTAGTGGCGGAAGTGTCACTCCGAGAACTGCGGCAACCGTTTAGGATTGTACCGCCCCAGTGTAACCGATGAGCAAGAGGGAATCAGAATAACGATGAGAAGGCGCGATCGCCAGAATGTATTCAGTCGGATCGGGCAGAGTTTCCGCTTTGGTTTATCCGCTTTTAAGTATAGCAAAAGAGCGGTTCAATTAGTTTGGAAAACCAGCCCAATTTTAACAGCAATTGTAGCAATTCTCACTGGAATTGCTGGATTATTACCGGCAGGAATTGCCTATCTGGGAAAGTTAATTATCGATAGCGTCGTCACCGCAGCGAGTTCCGGGACGGGACCCCAAACGGCGCTGATGTATGTGGGATTTGAGGCGATCGCTGTGATGATGTTGACCCTCTGTCAGCGTGGGTTGAGTGTTTGTCAATCCCTGTTGCGCGTCCTCCTGGGACAAACGGTGAATGAATTAATTTTAGAAAAAGCATTGACCCTTTCCCTATCCCATTTTGAAGATTCTGAAGTGTATGACAAAATGACTCGGGCCCGACGAGAGGCATCGAGTCGTCCCCTGAGTTTTGTGAATCGCACTTTTGGGTTAGTGCAAGAAAGTTTGGGGTTGGTGGCGTATGGAGGATTGTTGTTGCAGTTTTCCGGATGGGTGGTTGTGGTCCTGGCGATCGCTGCGATTCCGCCGTTTTTAGCGGAAACCAAGTTTGCTGGTGCCGCTTTTCGGGTTTTTAAAAGGCGATCGCCAGAAACCCGGGAACAAATTTATTTAGAAACCCTGATTGCGCGAGAAGATTATGCCAAAGAGGTGCAACTGTATCAACTTGGACCCGTGTTTTTGAATCGATATCGGAATATCTTTCATCGCTTGTATCAGGAAGACCGAAATTTGACCTTGCGGCGAGGATTTTGGGGATATGTGCTAGGGTTGCTGAGTAGCTTGGCATTTTATGGAACCTACGCCTGGATTGCGATCGCTGCCATTTCTGGACGCATCACCCTGGGAGATATGACCATGTATTTAATGGTATTTCGCCAGGGACAATCCAGTTTTTCTGCTACCTTGAGTGCGATCGGGGGAATGTATGAAGATAACCTCTATTTATCCAACTTGTATGAATTTTTAGAACAAGAGATACCCCAGGCAGAAGGGAACGCCAACCGAGGACCCATTCCCCAAGATGGTGTCCGATTCCAGAACGTTTCTTTTACCTATCCCGACGCCACCCAACCCGCCTTAACCGACATCACCTTTCATTTAAAACCCGGAGAAAAACTCGCCTTAGTCGGCAAAAATGGGTCTGGAAAAACCACCTTAATCAAATTACTCACCCGCCTCTACGAACCCTCATCCGGTGAAATTCTCCTCGATGGATTAGACTTGCGCGAATGGGATATCAACCACTTACGACAGCGCATCGGCGTCATTTTCCAAGATTTTGTGCGCTATCAGTTCCTCGTCGGCGAGAATATTGGGGTCGGTGATGTGGATAGTTTAGAAGACGAAAACCGTTGGAAAACTGCCGCTGAAAAAGGCATGGCGGAACCGTTCATTGCCACTTTACCCCAGGGATTTTATACCCAACTCGGACGCTGGTTTAAATCGGGAACCGAACTCTCCGGAGGACAATGGCAAAAAATTGGTCTTTCTCGTGCTTTTATGCGAATCAAAGCGGATATTTTAGTCCTAGATGAACCGACATCAGCAATGGATGCGGAAGCCGAATTTGAAATTTTTGAACGGTTTCGGCGCTTGGCAAAAGACCGGATGGTTTTATTGATTTCTCATCGATTTTCCACCGTTCGTATGGCGGATACGATTATTGTTTTAGAATCAGGAAAACTGATAGAAAGCGGCACTCATACCGAATTAATGCAAGCAGGGGGACGCTATGCAAAATTATTTACCCTCCAAGCTGCGGGATATCAGTAATCGGAGAATGGAGAAGCAAAAAATAGTAAGAATTTTACCAGTTTTTTATCTATTATTTTCCATTTTAGGGCAGAATTGCAAAGGGAGACAAGTTCTGATGTTTACTCTCTAATTGAGGCGGAACTCCATTGGGAAAATCTTCAGCGATCGCCTCTTCTAAGCGTTGAATTCGGTTATCGGGATTGGGGTGTGTACTCAAAAATTCTGGGGAGGGTGAACCCGATTGTGCATCACCCAGGATTTCCATGACTTCAATCATGCCTCTGGGGTCATAACCCGCTTCTGCCATGAACTGTACTCCGAGGCGATCGCTTTCTAGTTCCGCCTCGCGTCCATATTGCAAAGCAATCATTTCATTGGCAACTCGGGCGATCGCCGCAGTTTGTCTCCCGCCTCCTTGTTCGTCGGTGGTGGCAATTCCCACTGCGGTGACTAGGGTGGAACCGAGTTCCCGTTTGGCTAAATGTTCTGCACCATGTCGCGCCACGACATGACCAATTTCATGACCTAAAATTCCCGCTAGTTGCGATTGGGAATTCAGCCGTTGCAGTAACCCATTGGTAATAAAAATTTGCCCGCCTGGAAGTGCAAACGCATTGACGGTTTCTGAATCCTGAAGCACATGAAATTCAAAGGGATATTCCGATTGGGAAACCACCGATTGTTCGACAATTCGCTGACCCATCTGCTGGACTGCTTGCTGCACCGAAGTATCTGGGTATAAACCCCCAAATTGTTGCGCCAGTTGTCCTCGGGTTTGTAATCCGAGTTGCACCTCTTCCGTGGGAGATAAGCGGATGCGTTGCTGTTCTCCCGTAATCGGGTTTTCCACTTGGGTTGTACAGTAACTCAAGACCCCCACTAGCCCAATCACAAATCCAATTAATAGCCGAAATAGTTGCCGCGTCACTGCTGTTTCCAAACTCTATAATTTGGAAAATAACAGATCTATTTTACGGCGTCACTCTATCTGGAGGTGAATTATAGCTTGAGTTGACCGCATCTTTAGATAGAGTTTCTCCCACAAAAAAACCCCCAAGTTGACCTCTGGGGGCGAAGAGAACCGCAGCAGTACCGTTAGGCGGTTTTGAAAAAGCGAATAATTTCTCGAACATGATCGAGGAATTGTCCATCGGTGGTTAATTGAGCGATCGCATTCTGTGCCTCTTTCTTCAGCGCATCATGTTCCGCCTGATTCGTTGAACGCAAGGTTTCCACCGAGGAAGCAATTTGACTTAAATCTTGGCGCAATGCCGCCGCTTGCCGGTTTTTATTGGAGGCCCAGGAATCCGCTTTATTTTCATCTAAACTATCAGAGATATATTTAATTTGCTCCTCTAAAATAAAGACGCGATCGCGCAATTCTAAAACATCTTCCCGGGGATATTTAAACTCACGGCGAATCATGCTTAACCGCGTGGCAATATATTCATAAGCCCGAATCACCGGACGTAACCCGGTTAACAACAATGCCGCAACGGAACTGATATATCCCACCGCACTAATTCCTGTGGCGGCTAACCCATATAAAACTAGGGCAGAAATGATATGCAGGGCGATAGCAATCCACAGCGATCGCTTGGCAATTCGCTGAACATATCCCAACTGCTTGGCTTCAATCGGGATATTTTTTTCCTGGGATTGTTCCGCATCGGCGACGACTTCCTTCGCTTGAAAATAAATATTCCAAGGAACGGTCACAATCACCACTAACCATAAGAAACTGGCCCCGCCAATCACCCAATCTAAAAAATTGCCCGCCGGGATATTTAACCAATTTAAAATCCCAAATGCCAACAGTAAAATGACCACCAACCCGAGGGAAAATCCACCGAAAAAGTTAAATCTCATAAAACTCCGGCTTTGTTTGTGTCGATCGCCTCTAGTATGGCTACAAGTTACCGTCAATTTCTAGTAGATTGTGACAGTCTACAAATTGGCATAAGACCTGAAAAAATTTGTTTTAACCCGCACCCTAAAGGGTGGGGCTATACGGACAAAGCCCGCCTGCGCGGGCTAAAGAGAAAATCGACGTTTTATAATACCAAATCCGGTTGTGAAAGACCTAACAATACTCTTGAGCCTGCGTAGGCAGGCTTCGTCTGTATAGCCCCACCCTTTAGGGTGCGGGTTTTTATAGACATCTGAAAACCTGATTCCGTATTATACCCCGATTTGGCATTAGACCCCAGCAACAGACGAAAAATTAGAACTGGCGTTCAACTTTGAGGGGTTCTTGATGAGTTAGGGTGGGGAGGCGATCGCTTAAATCTAGCCAGGGTTGCAATTGACCCGCCTGAAAAGTGCGACTCATCACCACATAAATTGAGGTTTGGTCTCCCCCAATTCCCACAGATTGAACATTCCGCCAAGACTCGGCTATTAATTCATCCGTAATCTGCCATTTTCCGTCTTCCCACCGCAAGCGTCGGATAAATTTAAACGGGGCTTTTTCCTTTCCGGTAATCAGCATTTTTTGCAACAATTTCCGAATCAAATTAGGAAAAAATCGGCCTACCGTGAGCATCACCACTCGCAAAATCAACAAATTCACCGGGTTCATTTGCTTTTGCTTGGCCCAACCCAATTGACCTTGGATTAAAATTTCATCGGTTTCAACGTGATAATCATAGCGGTCAATTAAATGTCCTACAGCATTTTTTATCCGGCTTCCTTGGGAGACTTGAAGGGAAAACTGGGTGTCGGAGGCGACCCGCTTGCCCTCTCGAAAAACCTTGAAAACTCCCCCTTTATTTAAAGCCAAATATAGCTCAATTTTGTCTCTACGGTCTATCAATAATTGTGCCTCTTTTAACCAAATTTGTCCCGAAGGGCGAGGCGGCAAACTAGGGCGATTTTCTACAAAATCGCGCCATGCCAATAAATAACTCCAAGTATGATGGCCGATAATATGGTCATCGGCATAACAGGGAACTAAACCGGCTGCTATGCCTTTTAAAAATAAGTCATTAATGGCTAATGCTTCAGGCATCCATTTTCCCACCCATTCAAAGCCATGCGGGAAAAAATTATAAGTATTCCGACTCGCATATTCTCCTCCATAAGACCCATCAGGATGGATAAATTGAGTGGCGAGTTCTACCGCTTTTATCAAGGATTCTTTCAGACGCGGGTCAGGGGAGAATTCATAAAGTCGGGCTAAACAAGCAATAGTCAGGGTATGATAACCGGGGTCACAGCCTTCATATTCCTGAAACCAGCCTTCGGAACTTTGCCAGGATAAAACCCGTTCAATTCGTTCAGTTTTAGCCTGATTCCAGCGGTCAGTTTCTAATAGACGAGAAAGCAGGTCTAAACATAAAGCAATTAAGGCTTGATGGTTTGTGAGTTGACCACTTTCGTGATGATTTGCTAACCCCGTAGCGCGATGTTCAAAAAATTTCAGCAGTTCAAAATTGTTCAGATTCAGGAGGGTGTAACTTTCCAAACAAGCCAATAAGGAAAAAGCCGCAGCACCACTGGCTCTTTCGTAGGGAAAATAATCATCACAAGACCCATCAGAATGAGCCGAATGAGCAGCATAAAGGATTCCTGCTTCTACCCAGTCCCGAAGTGCGGTTTGCTGATAAAATGGGTTATCGGGTAAGTTTGTTTGGTAGGCTAAAGCCAGGGGCCAAACAAATTCCTGAGCCATGCCACTGGGAAAATCGATAATTTTATAATGCCAGAAATTGCGGTCAAAACAGCCATAGGTGGGACTATGGGGGTTGCGATCGCACAGGGTCAGGATTTTCGGAATTTGAGCGATCGCAGTTTGGGCAAATAAATCTCTACTCATGGTTACCAGGAATTCAGGAAGGGCCGGAGTTTCCCCTAATTTTAAACCCGAGGGGGTGCGGTTGAACCCTGATGGGTAAAAGTTTGTTTCCCCAGGATTTGATTCAGTGACGCGGTTCACCGAGGGAGGGTCAGGATGGAACGTTCGTCATCTGAGCAATCTCCATCCCTTGAATCGAGGCATCCGGTGAACCGCCTCTAAAATCTTTCAGCAAGCAGCCAATCCAGACCGTCTGCTATATTAAGAAAAACGCTGATAAATTTTACATTATGAATCGACCCACCGATCCATCTCCTGCACCTTTAAATTCTCATGAACTGACACCGCCTACAGCCGATGGAGTTGACGTTGCTAATCCAGAAGTTGGGAGTCCCCAGCAACCGGAAAATCTCCCCAACTCTAACGTTTCTGCGACAAAACAAGCCTTTAAACGGCTGTATATAATTTTAATCGTTATTGGCCTGAGTATTGGGGTTGTAGCGGCGATCGGCGTGGTTAATCTGTTGAATCGTTGGGGCCTAACTCAACCCCCTCCGCCGGTGGAAGAAACCAACAGCTAAACTCAAAAAATTCCCAGACATCGGGATAATTATATCATGTTGGGTCGATCGCCCAGAGTGACCTAACCCCCCAACCCCCTTCCCTACGAGGGAAGGGGGAGAATAAGGTAACGTTTATTTATGCTCATGTACGAAGAACTAGGAAATTGATTGGAAATATGCGTTGGGGCTAGAATTAACCGATGAGGGTTTTGACCACACTATTTTAAAAGAATGGAGGGACCGCCTCGTTAAAAAAGAGGCGGAATCGATTCTTTTAGAAAAAATGTTAGCCCGATTTAAAGAAAAAAACCTATTAAAAGGTCGAGGAATCCAGCGCACCGATTCAACCCAAGTTTTAGGGGCTATCCGAATGCTCAACCGTTTGGAGTTAGTTGGAGAAACATTACGTCACGCCTTAAATGACCTCTCTATTAACGCTCCAAATTGGCTCTGTTCTGTTGTGCAAGAAGATTGGTTTGACCGCTATAACTCTAGGCTAGATTCTTATCGGTTACCCAAAAATAAAAGCGAACGCGAATCCTTGGCTTTGACCATAGGAGCCGATGGACACCACTTATTGGAGGTCATTTACAATTCGGGAACGGCCTTTGATTTATGTGAATTACCAAGCGTAGAAATTCTCCGGCAAGTGTGGGTCCAGCAGTATGCTTTTATTAATTCTGAACTCAAGTGGCGAGACCCGAAAGACCTTCAGCTTCCCCCCAATTCAATCCAAATTGAAAGCCCTTACGATATTGAAGCTCGTAACGCTACCAAACGGGAGAAAAATTGGACCGGATATCAAGTCCATTTGACTGAAACTTGTGATGAAGATTATCCTCATTTAATCGTGAATGTAGAGACGACTCCCGCCACCACAGTAGAAGGGGATATGACTCAAGTTATTCATGAAAAGTTGGGGGAGCAAGAATTACTCCCCCAGCAGCATTTAGTTGATAGTGCCTATGTTAATTCTTATCACTTAGTCACGTTACGTTCAAACTATGAAGTTGACCTGGTTGGTCCCATAAGAACCGACAGTTCTTGGCAATCGCTTCAGCAAACTGGATTTGATTTATCTTATTTTAAGATTGATTGGGACCAGCAGCAAGTTGGCTGTCCCGTTGGCAACATCAGTAAAACTTGGCGTAACCAAACGGATAAATCCAAGGGGGTGAAGAGGAAGAAATAGTTTTTTAAGTTAATCCACCCGACTTGATATTAGGAATCTGAATCAGGCTGCATTAGTCGAGAAGGCGATGCAGCTTTTATCTTTCTACCGATAGAGCGAAAGGTCATTCTAAAGGGTGAGGGATTTTCTCCGAGATTGTGGATATCCTAGGAAGGATAGAAACCCGTTTTTAACCCCTTTATTTTACCACAATTCTCAGCAAAATCACGTCAATTTTAATGAATTGTAAAGAGAGGAAGCATGGTATTCAATCCACAGAAACGAGCGGTTGGATTATTCCCTAGTATGGAAAAAGCCGCAGTCGCTCTGTGCGACCTAAAATCCGCAGGCTTTCCGATGAAAAATATTTCTGCGATCGCCCGAAAACGGAATCAAATTCGGTGGATTACTCCCAATCCAATGGAACTAAAAACCCTTGATCATCCACTGCCAGCCACCGGACTTGCCGGAGCTCTAACCGGGGGAAGTTTAGGGATGGTTCTGGGGTTGCTGGTTAGCCTCAGCATCCTAGCACTTTCTGGGATTGGACCGCTCCTCCTGGCGGGGATGGAAGTGGCAACCGCAGGAACGGTTTTGGTTGCCGGAGGGGCGATCGGTGGCTGCGACTGGGGGTCTCGTGGGTCGTTTGATGGCTGATGGGATGTCCAGCGATCGCGCTCACCGCTATTGGGAACGAGTGATCCAAGGGGATTACCTGCTGATTCTCACCGGCAGCGATCGCGAAATTGCCCTCGCCAGTCGCATTCTAAACGCTCGCGGTATCCAAGAGTGGGAAATCCACGAGCGATCGCCCAGCAGAAGCACTCTGCTCTCGGACTAACTCACTTTTCAACGGGGTCAGTTGTGCGATCAAAATCCGTCGGAAATCCGGCAGGGCGATCGGCCCACTGACCCGTATTTAACACCAAATGGAGGTCAATTATGACTGTAGATGAACTTAGACGTGCTGTAGGCGTTTTCGAGCGTTATGAAGATGCTGAAGCCGCTTTTCACCAACTCCGACAAGCAGGCTTTTCCCTGAATCACCTCTCCATTATTGCGCCGGACCTCCCCCGGTCCCGGAATTCAGGAGAGACTAACATGAACTCTCACCTCACAATGGGAGATGCTGCCGCCAATCCCGCACCCCCTAGCCACACCACCGACGCCTCCGGCACCCTTGCCGAAGAAGGGGCTGCCACAGGTGCCGTAGCCGGGGGAACCGTCGGGGGCTTTATCGGCTTGCTGCAAGCCCTAGCCGCCTTATCCATTCCCGGAATCGGACCCGTACTCGTCGGAGGGACCGTGGCATCCATTCTGATGAATACCCTAGCCGGAGGTGCGATCGGGGCCGCAGCAGGCGGTTTAGTCGGGGCATTAGCGGGTTTAGGTATCCCGGAAGAACAGGCCAAAATCTATAACGATCGCCTCTCCCAAGGCCACTATTTACTAATCGTTGAAGGCTCAGTTTATGAAATAGAACGAGCCGAAGAAATCCTAACCGGAAGAGGTATCCAAGAATGGGGTATTTATCATTTTCCTGGCGAACCGATTGTTAATCCTGCTGCCATGCCCACGGTTCCTCCAGTTAATACTCCGACTCACCCCTCTTTAACGGGTCAAAGTTCTTTCCCTAATCCGAGAATTCCCTAATCCATTTCTAATCCCCCTGAACCCGCACCCTAAAGGGTGGGGCTATACGGACAAAGCCCGCCTGCGCGGGCTAAGAATTCCCTCACCGATTCCTATTCCTAAACCTCCCTCAAACCCGCACCCTAAAGGGTGGGGCTATACGGACAAAGCCCGCCTGCGCGGGCTAAGAATTCTCCAAAACCTCGTGACATGGCTTCAGCCATGTCACGCAAAATCAGCGGCTCTGCCGCCTAAAATTCTCCTGAAATTATAACTAAATAAACCCCAAAAAACGCTTGCCTAAACAATTATCGCAATGACCACATCGCATCCCTTTAGCCTCCTGTCTAAACCCAAAGGCTTCTAATAAAAACTGCCACCGACAGCGCCGGGTAAACAGAAACTGCTTCATCTGTTGGCTCGGATGAGCGGCAGATAAACCCGGAGAAGCACCCGAACGAGTAATCCGATAATGAAACGGATCACGCCATTGTAACTGACCCATACTATGCAACAAAGACAAGGCGATCGCTCCATCGGGATACTGTTCGGAAATTTGATTAATATTCCCCTGAATCGGTAACTTTTTCATCAAATTTTGAGCGCGGCGATAGAGCGTTTGTTGTTGCGTTTTTACAAATTGTCGCTGATGTTCATCTTGAGGGTCTAACCATCCCGTACATTCACTGATTAAAGAAAGCGCAATTGCGGGTTTACCATCTCGACCCGCACGGCCTACTTCCTGAATATATTCTGATAGTAAAGCCGGAGTTTGATAATGTAAAACCCACCGCACATTGGGTTTATTCACTCCCATACCAAAAGCACAAGTACAGACCACAAATTGCAGAGAATCGCCAATCCAATTGCTTTCAAGACTGCGCCGTTCCTCCCCACTCAAACCGCCATGATAGGCAGAGGTTTTGCATCCTTGTAGGCGGAACCAAGTCTGCCAATTCTTCCGCATCCCGCCGAGTTCTCACATAGACTAAACCCGACTGTAAACCTTGAGACTGGATAAACTGTAACATCCGTTGCCGACGTCCTCGGGGAGTCCAAGCAATTTGAATCTGTAAATTGAGATTGGACCGATAAGGACTGAGTAAAAATTGGTTGGGTTTCTGTAATTTTAACACCGATTGAATCGTTTTCTGAGCAGTCGGGTCAGCGGTTGCCGTAAACGCGGCGATCGCCAGTTTAGAACCCGCTGGTTTTGATTTCAAAAGGGCGGGACGAACTGCACCCAAACGCCGATAGGCGGGGCGAAATGTATCCCCCCATTGCACTAAACAATGTGCTTCATCTAAAATCATCCCATTAATCGGTAATTCCGGTGCTAATAACCGCTGCCAAACCGGGGGACTTAGTAACGTTTCCGGGGAGAGATATAATAACCGTAATTGATTGTTTTCGAGGGCGTTTAGGGTAGCTTTGCGCTGTTTTGTGGGAACTTCCCCATGTAGGAGTGCCGCATCTAACTGGCGATCGCGCAGTTCTTGCACCTGATTTTCCATCAATGCCACCAATGGCGACACCACTAGGGTTAATCCGGTTTGCAGTAACGCCGGGAGTTGAAAGCAAATCGACTTCCCCCCACCCGTGGGTAAGACAATCAGCGCATCTTTCCCCTGCAACAGAGTTTGCACAATTTCTCCCTGGGGACTTCTAAAATCATCGTATCCCCAAATTTCACGGAACTTATCCCGGACCTGATTCCAGGATGCACTATGATGGCGGTCCATTTGCAAAACAGGTTATGTTAAAGATAGGACAGTTATTCATTTTACCGGATTTAGCTTATGCAGTAGAAATTATCGCCCATCGCGGATACTCCAGTATCGCCCCAGAAAATACCCTCGCCGCATTTTTGGCAGCGATCGAACATCAGGCGGATTCCATCGAGTTGGATGTGCAGTTAAGTGCCGATGGAGTGCCGATGGTGATTCACGATTCCACCTTAACCCGCACCACGGGAATTCGAGGCAAAGTTAGGAAGAAAACCTTAGAACAAATGAAGCACCGAGAAGCGGGTTCGTGGTTTGATTGGCGTTTTAAAGGGGAACCGATTCCTACCTTAGAAGAGGCATTAATGGCTTTGCAAGACATCAAAAAGTTTATCTATATTGAAGTCAAAACCCATTCTTATTGGACTGATGAAAAGATAGATGAATTGATTGAGATGCTGATTAAACATCAGTTTGAAAATCGATGTATCATTGCCTCTTTCAATGCTTCTTTTATCGACCGGGTGCGGGAACGGAGTGAAAATTTTTTATTTGCCTATCTGGTCGCCAATCGGACTGCATTCCGCAGACAATTAACCAAAGCAGCCCAAGCGGGGAATACGGTGATGATGAGCAAGTATAAACTGTTAATTAAAAATCCCGCATTAATTAACCTCAGTCGTCAACAAGGCGTCGATATCGTGGCTTGGACCGTAGACAAGCCTAAAGACTTAGAAAGATTGCTTGAGTTAGGCGTGGTGCGAATTGCCACAAACTGTTTATTGCCAGAAATGTTAAACCTAAAAAATCCCTAGGGGTTTCTTAACTCTTGCCAATTTTACTCTACCTGATTTAAAATAGTCAAATTACTTCACGTTTCAAGAAGACTAGCATGACTCTACTCCATTCTGACAATCGCTGGGAATTTTGGATTGATCGCGGGGGGACTTTTACCGATGTAGTCGCGAAGCGTCCCGATGGGCAATTGATTGTACATAAAGTGCTATCAGAAAATCCAGAACGCTACAAAGATGCGCCGGTCCAAGGGATACGAGAACTGATGGGAATTACCGGGGATGAACCCATCCCCATTGACCAAATTGGGGCGATTAAAATGGGAACAACCGTTGCCACCAATGCCTTATTAGAACGCAAAGGCGATCGCACAGTTTTGGTGATTACCAAAGGATTTAAAGATGCCCTGAGAATCGGCTATCAAAACCGCCCGGATATCTTCGCCCGGGAAATATTGTTACCCGAAATGCTCTATGAACAAACCATCGAGGTAGAAGAACGCTACAGCGCCCACGGAGAAGAATTACAACCCGTTAACGAACCGCCTTTAATTCAAGCATTACAAGCGGCGTATGAAAGCGGAATTAGAAGTTGTGCAATTGTGTTGATGCATGGATATCGCTATCCCTACCATGAACAACAAATTGCTAAACTCGCCCAAAATATTGGCTTTACTCAAGTCTCCGTTTCCCACGAAGTCAGTCCATTAATGAAGCTGGTAAGTCGGGGAGATACCACCGTTGTGGATGCCTATCTTTCCCCAATTTTGCGTCGCTATGTTGATCGCGTTTCCGGAGAACTCTCTTCCAATCCCGATGCCTTAGATCAGCGGTTGATGTTCATGCAATCCAATGGCGGGTTAACCAATGCGCGCCAATTTCAAGGCAAAGATAGCATTTTATCCGGTCCTGCCGGTGGAATTGTCGGGGCGGTAGAAACCAGCAAAAAGGCTGGATTTGAGAAAATTATTAGCTTTGATATGGGCGGAACTTCCACCGATGTGGCCCATTATAATGGCGAATACGAACGTGAATTTGAAACAGAAATTGCCGGAGTGCGATTAAGAACTCCGATGATGTCCATCCATACCGTTGCTGCGGGTGGCGGGTCAATCCTATTTTTTGATGGGTCGCGCTATCGCGTCGGTCCTGAGTCTGCCGGTGCCAATCCCGGACCGGCTTCCTATCGCAAAGGAGGACCATTAACCGTCACCGATTGTAATGTGATGTTAGGGAAAATTCAACCGCAATTTTTCCCAAAAGTGTTTGGCATTACTGGAGATTTACCCTTAGATTCTGACATTGTTCGGGACAAATTTAACCAAATGTCCCAACAGATTAAACAAGCGACGGGAGATGACCGACTCCCGGAACAAGTCGCTGCCGGATTCCTGGCGATCGCTGTTGAAAATATGGCCAATGCCATTAAAAAAATCTCCCTGCAACGGGGATATGATGTCTCCGAATATACCCTCTGTTGCTTTGGCGGAGCCGGAGGTCAACACGCCTGTCAAATTGCCGATACCTTGGGCATGAAGCGGGTATTTATTCATCCCTTTGCTGGGGTTTTATCCGCCTATGGCATGGGATTAGCCGATATTCGCACCATTCGCCAACGGGCCGTAGAAGCGCCCTTAACCGCTGAATTGCTGACCCAGTTGCAAAGCGAATTATCCCAACTGGAAGCGGAAGGAAAAGCCGAATTAAGCCAGAATAGCGAGGGGACAGGTGGACTCATTTCCGTTGCCAAACTGCATTTGAAATACCAAGGCACTGACTCCACCTTAATTGTCGATTTTGCCGACAATCCAGCCACCCTAAAAGCGGCATTTGAAGCGGAACACCGTCAACGGTATGGATTCATCAAAGAAGACAAATCCTTAATTGTAGAAACGGTTTCGGTCGAAGTAGTCCAGCAGATGACACCTCCCGAGGAACCCACCGTTCCCCGGCGATCGTCAGCCGTTCCCTCCCCGATTGCCACCGTCCCCATGTACGATAGCGGTTCCTGGCAGGAAACCCCGGTATTTGAACGTCAAGAATTGCAACCGGGAGATACGATTAATGGACCGGCTTTAATCATAGAACAAACCGGCACGAATGCCATTTCATGCGGTTGGCAAGTGCAAATTACTGACCGGAATTACTTGGTCTTAAACCGGGTCTCCACTGCCGAACAGCCTCGGATAGAAACTCAGGCGATCGCCGCCACCAATCCGGACCCGGTACTCCTAGAAATCTTCAACAACTTGTTCCGCGCCATCGCCGAACAAATGGGGATTACCTTACAAAATACCTCCTCTTCCGTCAACATCAAAGAACGCCTAGATTTCTCCTGCGCCATCTTTGATCGCGCCGGTCAATTGGTGGCAAATGCCCCTCATATTCCCGTGCATTTAGGCTCAATGAGTGAAAGCGTAGAAGCCTTAATGAACGACACAGGGAAAACCGTTAAACCGGGGGATGTTTATGTGTCCAATAATCCCTATAATGGCGGCACTCATCTCCCAGATATTACCGTAATTACCCCAGTGTTTGATAATGCCGGAAGAGGACATTTTATTTTATGTCGCCTCCCGAGGACATCATGCAGATATTGGCGGCATTACCCCCGGTTCCATGCCACCCCATAGCAAAACTGTGGTCGAAGAAGGGGTATTATTGGATAACGTCCAAATCGTCAAAGCTGGAAAATTTCGAGAATCCCACATCTTAGAAATTCTCACCACTGCCGAATATCCAGCGCGAAATACGGACCAAAACATTGCCGATTTACAAGCGCAAATTGCCGCCAACGAACGGGGGGTGCAAGAACTCCAAAAAATGGTGGAATACTATGGTCTAAAAACCGTAGAATCCTATATGGGATATGTCCAGGACAACGCTGAAGAATCCGTGCGACGGGCAATTGCGGTGCTAAAAAATGGCGAATTTACCTACTCAATGGATGATGGAGGAGAAATTCACGTTAAAATTAGCATTGATAAAAATAGCCGCAGTGCCACCATTGATTTCACCGGCACATCGGAACAACTCAATAGCAATTTTAACGCCCCCGCAGCGGTTTGTAAAGCGGCAGTGTTGTATGTGTTTCGCACCTTAGTAGACGATAACATTCCGCTGAATGCCGGATGTCTGAAACCCCTAGACATTATTATCCCCAAAGGCAGCTTACTCAACCCCTGTTATCCAGCAGCAGTGGTGGCGGGAAATGTCGAAACTTCCCAGGCGATCGTGGATGCCTTGTACCTTGCCTTGGGGGTGATGGCAGCATCTCAAGGCAGCATGAATAACTTCACCTTTGGCAGCGATCGCCATCAATATTACGAAACCATTTGTGGCGGTTCCGGTGCCGGTCCCAACTTCCACGGAACCGATGCCATTCAAACCCACATGACCAATTCCCGCCTGACGGATCCAGAAGTTTTAGAATGGCGATTTCCCGTCCGATTAGAAAGCTTTTCCATTCGCGAAAATAGCGGAGGAAAAGGACAATATACCGGAGGAAATGGAGTCATTCGCCGCCTACGTTTTCTGGAACCGATGACAGCAGCAATTTTATCCAATCACCGCCGCATTCCTCCAGCGGGATTAAATCAAGGAGGTGATGGGGCGATCGGGCATAATTTAGTGGAACGCACCGATGGGACAATTGAAGAATTAGGCAGCACCAGTGCGGTTCAAATGAATCCCGGAGATATCTTCGCCATTCAAACCCCAGGAGGTGGAGGTTATGGTGTTCCAACTTCTGATTAAGTCAGTTTAGATTAGAGTAGTAAATTACTACCCTAATCATTACAAAAGGGTGAGGCCATTCTGGAATGGCCTCACCCCATATCAACTAGGCTCTTGTCACAATTCGTAAAAATTTGGAAGATAATCTGATGAGCAATAGTTCTTTTTTTAATGAGTTTGCCGAACAATCTTTAGTCAAAGCTGAAATTGTGGCGAAATACTTTTGGGCTTGGGCAAAGGTAATGATACCTTGGGTTAAAAAAAGAAAAATAAACATGGCTTATGTGGATTTGTTTTCTGGTCCAGGGCGCTATAAGGATGGCTCTAAGTCCACCCCTTTAATCATTTTGAAACAAGCGCTTGGCGATGATGATATGCGCCAAAAGTTAATCACAGTTTTTAATGATTTAGATGCGGAAAATACCCAATCGCTTCAACAGGCCATTAATGCTTTACCAAATATAGAAAAATTAAATCACCGGCCCCGGATTTTAAACATGGAAGTCGGGGAAAACAATTATCAAGAATTAAACCGATTCAGTCAGGACCCACACTCTTTTTTATAGACCCGTGGGGGTATAAAGGGCTTGTCTCTTAAACTCATTGGATCGGTTATCAAAATTGGGGTTGTGATTGCCTATTTTTCTTTAACTACAATCGAATTAATATGGGATTAAGTAACCCTGCGGTACAAGAACATATGAATTCGCTGTTTGGTAAAGAACGAGCCAGACCTACTGCGAGAAAAACGGAACTCTAAACTGTTCCTAATGAACGAGAATCGACTATTCTGGAAGGTATTTTAGAGCATTGAAAGCAATCGGGGGTGCTTATGTTTTACCCTTTTGTTTTAAAGATGCAATAGGAAGCCGGACTAGCCATCATTTAATTTTTGTATCAAAGACATTCTGGGATTGCAAAATTATCAAAGAAATTATGGCAAAGCAAAGCTCGAGCACAGAACAAGGCGTGCCATCGTTTGAATACAATGTAGCTCCAAAATATCAACCTTTACTATTTCGAGCTGTCAAGACCGTTAGATGACTCTGACGATATGTCTATTGGATGAATTTGCCGGTCAGACTATGACTATGGATCGAGATTTACGAGCAACATAATGTTGGCAAACGCTATATAAAGGCAAATTACAAAGAAGCTCTCAGAAAACTAGAGAAGGACGGAAAAATTTTAGTTGATAAACCTGCTACAAACGACCTAAAACCAAAAGGAGAAATTACCTTTGGCGATAAAGTAAAAGTGACATTTCCTTCCACACCATTTCAAAGTAAATTTTCTTACTTACTAATTCCTGCCTGCCAAACGGGTACTTTGACTGAGCCGAATTACTGTCCCACTTTTGCTGGTGCTTATGCCAAGCATAGGGCATTTCATCCCAGATTTTTTCATCTAGTAATCTGCCATTTGCTTTAGGGGTTCTGCCCCCGACTTGCTTAAAGAAAAAAGCCACTCCAGATTCCTGGCATTGTTGGCGGATACTTTGCGCCCATTCTAGTTTCATGGGGCGGTGTTTTGGTCCGGATTCGCCGCCAACAATTACCCAATGAATGTCTGTCAGGTCAAGTTGCAAAGGCCCTAAAAGCGGTTCACAGGACAGGAACCTCACCGTTGCCGGAACTTGGCGCAAATAGTCAACCCGCTGAACATAGTTTTGATTTTCAACCGAAACACCCATCCAAACATTTTCCGGCCATTTTAATTCGGGTACAAGCTGTAGCAAACGTTCATGCCGTTTTGTCAAAATTTGATAAATATGCCAAGGCGTTTTTTCCATCACCTCGAAGACATTTTTAAGGAAATCCAGAGGAACGTCTTCATGGAATAAGTCACTCATTGAATTGACGAAAATTCGACTCGGTTTTCGCCAACGTTTCGGTTCTTCTATCCGTTCTGGATGTAGCGTTAAGTCAAATCCATTGGGGAAATTGGTATGAAACCGCTTGGTGAGGGCTTCTGCATAGCAATGAGTGCATCCCGGACTGATTTTTGTGCAGCCTGTAGTGGGATTCCAGGTTCTATCGGTCCACTCTATCCCTGTATGAATACTCGACATAAAATTTATTGTCCAATAAAACAACGACTTATTTTTTCAACCATCCCTAAAGGGTTTAATCTTATTTTATCTCAAATTGACGGAAAAATCAAGCATCTTAATAGGTTTTTTCTATTTGCCCAACATTAATCATCAAAGATAACCATGAGAAAAAGTGCTTAAAAAGGCTCTAACATTGCCTCGGGCATCGGTGCGTTTACCGGCTTGAAGAAGTTGTCTAAATCCATCAATTTCCCATTCATTTTTCTAAGAAATTCGGCGGAATTACTTCATGAACAAGGGAGTGAGTCCTCAATTTCACCTGGTTTCACGTCGAGTCTAAATAATTTTTAGAATTTTAGCCGATCGCCACCCCACGAGAGTTTACAAGACCCGTTAACGCCAAAATCCCTTCTGGGTAACTTTCCCACTCCCAAGATACTCTGCTAATCTATAAGGTGTAGCCCTATTATGGCATCATAGGAGATAAGGATTTGAAGAATCAGTACGCGCAAAATATCCAAGCGATCGTGATTGGAATTGTCTTAGCTTTAATCCTGTTGCTGGGATCGAGTTCTTTTGTGATTATCAACCCTGGGGAGGCAGGGGTGTTGAGTATCCTGGGTAAATCTCGCGATGGCGCTTTACTGGAAGGAATTCACATCAAACCGCCCTTGATTTCCAAGGTGGATGTGTATGATGTGACGGTGCAAAAGTTTGAAGTGCCTGCTAAAAGTGCCACCCGCGATTTACAGGATTTGACGGGACGATTTGCGATTAATTTTCGTCTGGACCCCACTCAGGTGGTGACGATTCGCCGAACTCAAGGGTCTTTGGAGAATATTGTAGCCAAAATTATTGCACCTCAAACTCAGGAATCGTTTAAAATAGCAGGGGCTAAAAAAACCGCAGAAGAATCGATTACTCAACGGAGTGCTTTGAAGGAAGATTTTGATAATGCTCTCAGCGGTCGATTAGAAAAATATGGGGTGATTGTCATTGATACCAGTGTGATTGATTTGAATTTTTCAACGGACTTTGCTAAGGCGGTTGAAGAGAAGCAAATTGCTGAACAACGGGCGCAAAGAGCGGTTTATATTGCTCGGGAAGCGGAACAAGAAGCCCAAGCCGATATTAATCGCGCTCAAGGTCGATCGGAAGCACAACGACTGTTAGCGGAGACTTTAAAAGCCCAAGGGGGTGAGTTGGTGCTACAGAAAGAAGCGATTCAAGCATGGCGAGAAGGAGGCGCTCAAATGCCGAAGGTGTTGGTGTTAGGAAAGGATGCTCCCCGCGTTCCTTTTCTGTTTAATCTTGGGAATGTGGAAGGTGATTCTTAATTTTTAAATCCCAATAAACCCGAACCCCTTTCCTCTCAGGGGAGGGGAAATCCGGAATTAGGGAATCATTTGCAGTGACTCAAATAAGGTGATTAAGGCTTCTTGAGCGGTGGATTTGCCGACGCCATAACAAGCGCGTTTCCGCCATGCGATCGCCGGGAGATGACCTCTTACAGCGTCTAAGGAAAAGTCGAGTTCATCATAGTAAATCCAGTTGTCCTGGACTCGCCAACGGACGCGATCGCAAAATTCGGTGTAATCCCCTTGGACGGTTTCCCAAATTTGCTGTTGAACTCTCAATCCAAACTGACCATGACTATAGTAATCCCAAATCCAATCGAGGGTGGCTAAATCAGTTTTTGGAAACCTTTGTAAGTCTTCTACGCTTAACCAACCTTCCTCTTCTCGAACCGCTGCTTTGAGGGCGATCGCCCAAGTTTCTTCATCCGCTTTTCTCCATTTCCCTTTGGAGAGTAAATTCATTAACCGACTATAATCAATTCCCACCTCAGAAGTGGGATAAAAGGGTTCCGCAGTCTCTTCCGGAGTCGGGGGAACGGCACTCCCCTGCATCCAGTCCGAAACTTGCCCTAAGACGGTTTCAATCTGCGGGAAATTAACCCCTTGTAAATAAGTCGAAATCCATTCTAACTGAGATTGAAGATAGGCTCGTTCTTCTCGGGCTTCTTGTAATTGAGTCGTGACTTGATTAAACCGTTCATTAAACTGATTTTCCAATTGGGAAAATTTCTCAGACTGACTCGCATTTCCTGCCGGATGCTGATGATTAAATTCCGCTTGCATTTGGTGGCGCATCCACATTTTTTTCGCCCAGTCTATCTGGATTTGTTGTTTGGCTAAAAATGCTTTTCTCAATTTGCTAGATGGACTGCCGGGAACTGGGGTCAAATCCCATCCACACTGAGAACAGCGTTGATGTTCTCCTTCTAAATATTCCGTATCGCAAACCGGGCAGTGATTTATCATGGTGTATCAAAATTTGAGACAGAATTTAGATTAAAAAAACAATTTTATGACCCAATTAAACATTTTTTAACTTTTAAATGAGGGTAAATTCAAGGAGAACTCCCCAAATTTTACCCTCACACGCTTGGAGAGCGATTTTAGACTCAAAATTAGCTTAAAATTCCAGATTGAGCCACATTTAAAATGATTCCGACTAAGGAACCGATGAGCAGAATCATGTTGGTTAAGGAACTAATGGCAAAGCCGATTACTCGTTTTTCAGCCGCTTGGTAATATCCCCAGGCATAAATAATCCGTCCCAACACCCAAACTCCCCCGATCGCCGCCGCCCAAATCGGACTGACAAACACTGAAAAAATCCATAAAGCAGGCAAGAATGCAATCATTTGCTCTAGGGTATTTTCATGGACCCGCACCACTCTTTCAAAGTCCGGATTTCCTGACATGGCTGGGGGCATAATTTTGTATTTAGCTCGGGCACGACCGACATTAATGGTCACCACAAAGTAAACAATTAAAGCAGCAACGGTGACTAAACTGGGCCAAGGCGATAGCATAGGGTAACCTCTATTTGACAGAGAAATAGACTGATTTTATCTCGCTTTAAATTATGACATAATTGGGGACAGGGGGAAAGCATTACTGGCAACAATTTTTGATTCAATGATAACCGTCCCCTGCCCTCCTCAGTTAAGGGCTGATCCGGCCCTCGATTTCCGCGAGTCTCTCTTCCACCGTCGTGATGCGTTCTTTGAGTTCGATCGCCAAGATAGCGAGGTTATCAAATTGTTCGGAGAGAGAGGGGTCATCCGGTTGTCTGGGTGTGGGAATTGGCGGAGACTCTTCCGGAGATTGGGGACGAGAAATCGGGGGAGAAGTAGCAGGTTGTCTTGCCAATCTAGCCACGTCGGATTGTAACCGATTGATTTGCGATCGCAGGCTGAAAATTTCTGATTCTAAGCGTGCAATCCGACTCGTATCCGCAATTGAGCCTTGTGCCGATGTTCCGGCAAATACCAGCAATAAAGTTAAGCCAAAAATTAGGATGATTCGATGAATTGAGGTTATCATGATATAATTTCCTAAAAGTTTATCCTTCTCTATTTTATCGGATTAGCTCGAAAATTGCTGAATCCCGATGGACTTGTGTTTAAAGATGAGGGGATCGTATAATTCACTATGTAAAAACCCGCACCCTCAAGGGTGGAGGCTCACAGGACGAAGCCTGCCTTCGTAGGCTAAGATAAATATGAATTGCCAGCACAGCCTGTTAGCGGTGGCAGAGTCTTATTTGCGAGACGCTGTAGCCCCGAATGCGACTCTTTTGGACCAGGACCCGGAGACCCTGAAAACTGCCTTAGCAGGATTGGGCAGTCGTCATTTATTGGGGTTAAAACTGCCCGAACCCTGGGGAACTGGGGATCCGCAAATGGCTTGGGAAATTCAGGAGGCGACTGCCCGGTACTCCGGTGCGTTAGGGTTTTTACAAACCCAACATCAAAGTGCCGGAAGCGCGATTAATCGCAGTCAGAATGAGGCATTAAAGGCCGAATATTTGCCCCATTTAGCGACAGGAAATCGCTTGTTAGGGATTGGGTTTTCTCATTTGCGACGCCCTGGCAATCCTTTAGTGAAAGCCTTACCCATACCCGGGGGATTTTTGCTTTCGGGGACTGTCCCTTGGGTGACAGGATTTGGAATTTTTTCTGAGGTAGTTTTAGCCGCAGAATTGCCCGATCACAAAGCAGTTTATGGAATCATTCCCTTGGTGAATTGCCAAGAAAACGGAGCGAAAATGACATGGAATGCGCCGATGTCTTTGGCGGCAATGCAATCGACTCAAACCGTGAGTGGCGTTCTGGAACAGTGGTTTTTGCCCGAGGAACGGGTGTTATTTATACAACCCGCACTCGGGATTCATGAAAGCGATCGCAAAAATGTGTTGAATAATAGTGCTTTAATCTTAGGATGCGCCCGCGCCGGATTAGATATTATTGAGGCGATCGCCCAGAAAAAACCCACTCCCCTTTATTTCTGCTGCGTATCATGCTCTTAATCGCGAACTGATTACCTGTCGGCACAACATTCAGCAGTTAATGTTCCACCAATCCCGGGAGGAACTGGATACTTGGTATTCCCAGGCGTTACCTTTGCGGGTGCAAGGGATTGATTTAGCCTATCGATCGGCGCAAGGTGCGATTACGGTTTGTAGTGGCGCGTCCAATTTGGCGGACTCTCAGGCGGGACGGGTATATCGAGAAGCCCTAGTTTTTGGGGTATCTGGGCAAACTTCAGCAGTGATGGAAGCAACTTTGGCCCAATTGATGCGATCGCCGTAAATGAGCGCGCAAATTTGTTTACAATTAAGATATATTCACTCAGGTAAACTGGCTTAATCATGGAAAAATTTGTCACAGATATTCGGGTGCGACATTATGAAATGGATGCTTTGGGTCATGTCAATAATGCCAGTTACCAACATTATTTAGAAGATGTGGGAATTCAACATTCAGAATATCTGGGGTTTTCCCTCAATCGCTATCGAGAATTAGGCGGTTATTTTATCATGCGGCGAGTTACGATTGATTATTTACGTCCAGCGATTGCCGGGGATGTTTTAGCAATTACAACTTGGTTGGAAAAGTTGCGCGGAACTCGGGTCACTCGTCATTATGAAATTCGCAAAAAAGGCGAATCGGATTTAGTCGTAACGGCGGAAGTGTTGTGGGTTTGGGTGGATGCGGTGACGATGCGCCCTAAAGCCATTCCCAAGGAATTTGTCATTGCTTATGAGCAATATCAACAAGTTGGGATTGAATCAAATGAGGAGAAATAATGAGTGATTTATCGGTCAATTATAGCCAGATTGAAACTGCGGCGAGTCACTTGCATGGGGTGGCCCACAAAACCCCGGTGATGACCTCCCGAACTGTGGATGAAATGACCGGAAATCGAGTGTTTTTTAAGTGTGAAAATTTCCAACGCACGGGGTCTTTTAAATTTCGGGGTGCATACAATGCCTTAGTGCAGTTATCCTCGGAGGAAAAGCAGCAAGGGGTACTGGCTTATTCTTCGGGAAATCATGCCCAGGCGATCGCATTAGCGGCGCAATTATTGGGAATTTCGGCCACAATTATTATGCCAGAAGATGCGCCGGAAGTCAAGCAACAGGCGACGCGGGGATATGGGCCCGAGGTGATTTTATATAACAAACATGAGATTTCCCGAGAGGAATTAGCGGCAACCCTGTCTCGCGATCGCGCCTTGACGGTGATTCCCCCTTACGACTGCGCGGAAGTGATTGCGGGACAGGGAACGACGGGGAAAGAGTTGATAGAAGAGGTGGGAGAATTAGACGCAATTTTGGTCTGTTGTGGCGGGGGTGGATTGCTTTCCGGTTGTGCGATCGCCGCTAAAACTTTATCCCCTGGATGTCGGGTAATCGGGGTTGAACCTGCCAATGCCGATGATGCAGCGCGATCGTTTCATAGTAAACAATTGCATCGCGTTCATAATCCGGATACGATTGCTGATGGGGCTCGTACTCCCTCGTTGGGGGAGTTAACTTTTCCTTTGGTTTTGCATTATGTGGATGACTTGGTAACTGTCTCAGAATCGGCTATTTTGCAGACGATGTTTTTCCTCTGGGAACGGATGAAAATTGTAGTGGAACCTACTGGTGCATTAGCAGCAGCAGCCTTATTAGAAGGTGTTGTTTCTATGGGCGATAATCGGCGGGTTGGGGTGATTATTTCTGGGGGGAATGTGGATGTTCGGGCGATTTCCAATTGTCCTTTAGGATGTTTATCCAATGAAACTAAAGATTTTGGGATAACCCGGAAGGACTGAGGTTTATGATGAAGTGTAATTTTAGAGAAGATAACGACTGAAGTCGTTACTACGAACGGAAGAGAAGAGAACGACTGAAGTCGTTACTACGAACTTAGAGGGATAACCCCTGAAGGGGTTACTACGAACAAGTAAGGCTGAATTTTCTTTGTTTGTAGTAACGACTGAAGTCGTTTCCGGGTTTGTCCTGGATTTGAATTACAACACCTCCACTTCCAAGCGAGACCCTTGGGGAGATTTGAAGACTTTCACTTGGGTGGGAAGTCGTTCGCCTAATGATTTGACATGAGTAATCACGCCGATGGTGCGGTTTTGTTGGCGTAAGGATTCTAGGATTTGAGTGACACTTTCTAGGGTTTCTGAATCTAAGGTTCCGAATCCTTCATCGAGGAATAAACTGCCTAATTCTGCCCCCATTGAAAGTTTTTCTGAGAGGGCGATCGCCATTGAGAGGGAGGTGGCAAAGGTTTCTCCCCCGGAGAGGGTGCGGACTCGTCGCAATTCCCCGCCATTCCAGTTATCTTCTACCCAATATTCTCCCTCTTGCATTTGCAAGGCGTAGCGGGATTCGGTGAGTTCTTTTAACAGTAAGGTCGCCCGGGCAACTAATTCTGATTCTAAATGTTCTAAGATATAGGATTGAAATTCATTGGTTTTGAGATTTTGGGCTAAAACATGATAAACATCATAGTTTTTGCTGACAGTTTCTTGTTCATCTAAGAGTTTTTCCGACTGGGCTTGTCTCTGTTCAGCCGATTGAATCCAGGTGGATAATTCAACTCGTTTATCCTGGGCTAGTTTTAATTGTTGTTCGGCGGTTTGTTTGGCTTGTTTTCGCTGTTGCAACTGATGGGCATCGGTAGTGCGATCGCCTATTTCTGATTGTAAGTCCGCGATCCGAGTGGAGAGTTCAATGCTGCTTTCTCGATGATGGGTGATTGCCTGTTGCCATTTCCCCTGTTCTTCCGGGGAGGCAAGGGCGGTGAGAAAGGTGGCTTCGGTTAAATCAACTGCTTGTAATTGGGTTTGCCAACGGCTGTGAGATTGCTGTTGTTTGGCTTGAGCAGTTTCAGCAGCAACCCGCGTTTGATGGGCGGTTTCTCGGGCTTGGATGACGCGATTTTCAGCAGTTTGATGGGCGGTTTCTGCCTCAGAAATGCGATTGCTGAGGGTTTGTTTTTGTTCGGCTAGGGTTTGGGCGAGAACTTGATAGGATAATCCCTCTGTCATCGCTGTCAGTTTCTCTCGCACTTCTTGGAGATTTTGCTGCCGTCGGGTGAGTTCCTGGGTGGCAGATTCGGCATCGGTGACGGTTGCCTGATAGGTGCGACTGCTAAAGTCTCGGGCTTGTTGGGCGCTTTCCAGGCGGGTGATTGCCTGTTGAGAGGCTTCTGCTGCTTCTCGGTATGCCCGATCGCTCTTTTGCAGGGCTTCTCGTTCCTGCTGGAGGGCGACTGCATCCAGTTCCGTTGCCTCACTTAGTTGTAAAATATCAGCAATTTGCTGTTGTAATCCTTGCTGCTGCTGGGTAGTAGCAGCGAGTTGGTCCTGAATTTCTCGCTGTTTCTGAGTGAGATTTTCTAGGGCAGCTTCGGCTTTCGTGGCATTGAGTTGGGCCGTTTGCAAGGCTTGATTTGCCGTTGCTGCTTGGGTTTGTAAGGGAGTGAGATCCACCCAGGCGATCGCCGGTAAAGGGGGTAATTCTGCCTCAGAATCGGGATGGATGCCCCCACAGACCGGGCAAGTCTCTCCCGCCTCCAGGGATAAGCGTAAGGCTGCCGCCTGGTTAGATTTTGTGGCTTCGGCGTTCGCCTTTTCCCCGGCAGCAATCTCCTGGGTGAGTTGAGCGATCGCCGTTTGTGCCTGTTGTAAGCCCGTCAGGGCGGCTTGATAGGTGCGATCGCCAGTTGCCCGGTCCCGACTCACTTTGTCCAGGGCTTGGGCTTGCTGTTTCCGTTGCTTTTCCCCCAGAGTCCATTCCACCAATAACGGGGCTACCGTTGTGAGGCGTTCTAATCGGTCCCCTCCGGGTTTGTGCCGTTGGAGAGCATCCGTTGTGAGGGAAACCTGGACTGTTGCCGCTTTGACTTGGGCTTCCGCTTGGGTAAGTTCCTGCTTTGCCGCTTGTTGCTGTTGCTGCTTTTGCTGGCATTGAGTCGCGGCGATCGCCACCTCCTGTTCCAACTGTTGCCGCTGTTCCTCGTAGGCTTTGGCTTGGGCTAAGGCTTCCTCCCGGGCGGCAATTTGCGGGGCGAGGGCGGCTGCTTCTGCTCTCACTTGGGCCAGTTTTTGCTGTTCGGACTGTAATTGGGTTTCCGCTTGGAGTAAGTTACTGGCGGCTTGTTTAGCTTGCTTGGTGGCTAATTTATCTTGAGTGCGAGCCTCCTGAACCAATGCCCAATCCCCTTGCAGGCGATCGGCCACTTGGGAGCGCGCCAAACGTTCACTCAGGGCGGTGATTTCCGGCTGTTTTTGGTTCAGTTCGGCAAATTGGCGCTGAAACTTCGTGAGACGTTCCCGTTGCTCAAATAGCCGTTCTTCCGCCTCTAACAAGGTTTGGGCATTTAACACCCCTTGATTCAGGACCGGAATCTCGGTTTCTAAGGCGGCTAATTGCGATCGCTGTTCTTGAATGGCGATCGCATCGGGTACTTCCAAATCTGCAATTTGTCGCTCAATGGTTGCCAATTCCTGCTTTAACAATCGGGCTAAATCATTGGTTTCCTTCCGCATCCGCTCAAAAATTTCAAACCCTGCCAATTGCCGCAAAATTTCCCGACGTTTGCCCGTATTTCCTTTTAAAAACTCATCAAATTGGCCTTGGGGTAACAAAATCACCCGAGTAAACGTATCGAAATCCATCCCGAGAATTTCGGTAATGGCTTTTTTGCTTTCCCGTTCCTTCGTTTCCAGGGTTTCCCAACTGCCATCTGCCTGCGATCGCTCTAATAAAACTTGCGTCACTGGGGTACTGGGACGATATCGCCAAGTTCGGGTAATTCGGTATTCCCCTAAACTCACGGAAAAGCGCAATTGCACCTTTAAAGTCGTCGCCCCTTGACTGACTAATTCTCCCGCTTGAGAGGTCCTCGAAGTTGTCCCATAAAGGGCATAAGTCATGGCATCCAGCAAGGAAGATTTTCCCGCCCCAGTTGCCCCAGTAATGGCAAACAAATCTAGTTCCGAGAAGTCCAAAGTTTGTTCCCGGCGAAAACTGGTAAATCCTTCCAGAGACAGTTCAAGAGGTCGCATAAAAAGGAGGTAATTTTATCGTAAATTTGGACAATTTGGAGTGGGTTTAAACAATCGATTAAAATGGGGGAAACTCCTTGGCAGTGGGAGCATCTCGTTGCTTAATCATACAACAACAAGGGAGCGAGACGCTCCCACGCCTTATTACACCGGATTTTTCTCTTTCAATTTATGATATAAATTCTGGAATTCCTGAACTACCACCGGATCCGGTGTGGTTTCCAATCGTTCTCGGTAATAGTGACGAAATTCCTCTACCGGGTCAAATGAATTGCTATCCCGAATCCGTTGCCCAGAATGACCCATTGCCTCGGGATAAATCGGTTGAATTTGTAACGCTTGGGGACAAATTTGCCGGACGCGATCGGCGAGTCCTAATTGAGGACTGTCTAATTTAACCATCACCTTGAGAAATCCCGGATAATATTGATAGGATTCCAAAGTATCATTCAAGGTATCCCCCTGACACCAAATCATCTTTAAAGGTTTCTGACAGGCAACGGGAATAAATTCTACTTCTGCTGGACTTCCCGGTTCCACCGTAATTAAACAAAAGCCCTTCTCTTGTTCCGCTTCCCCGAAATCAATTTGAATCAAAGAACCGGAATAGTAGGTGGGACAACTGGCTTTAATTTGTTGATGGACATGAATATGTCCCAGGGCGATATATTGCGCTTCTGGGGGGAAAATTTGCTCACCCAAGGCATAAGTATCGCGGGTGTAATAGGCAACTTCCGAGTGAGCCAACCGCGCCCCATCCATTGCTAAATGACCCATGAGGACATTCACGCGATCGCCTCGAAATCCTTGGGTCAAATCCGCAAACAAATCCGCCACAATTTCCCGATAACCTTGGCGTTGGACCACTTCATCTTGAGTCCAAAGGGCGTGAGCATCTAACATCCTCCGTTCTGACGCAAACGGCATCGCCCCCACACACAATTTACCGCTTTTTGTCTCTAAAGTAATCACCCCGCCATCATCGCCGCGACGGGGTTTTCCTAATGCCCGAATTCCTGCTAAAGAGAGTAACGTCGCCAGTCCATCAATGCGCGTCGCCGAGTCATGATTGCCCGCGATCGCCACGGCGGGAATCCCGGCAGCTTGTAATCCACAAAAAAACTCATAAGCCACTCGTTCCGCATAAGCAGGGGGATTGGGAACATCAAAAATATCCCCGGCAATCAGGACCGCATCCACCTCCCATTCAATAGCATAAGCGAGGATTTGCTGTAACACTCCAGCAATTTCCCTTGTCCGGTCTATCCCTTTTAAACGTCGTCCCAGATGCCAATCTGCGGTGTGGATTAGTCGCATGGAAGGAGTCCCAAATCAGTGCAATCACAGTTCCTATCATACCATTTAGAATTGCACTTTTCCCATTTTAAAGTGTCGGTTCTGGACTCTCGGGCAAAGTCATTGGGTTAGGCAATAAGCCATCTTCCTGAATCAATCGTTCCATTAAATTTGGAGGGGTTGCGGACCGAAATGGACCACAATAAGAAATCTTTTGGACCGATAAAAAGGCCCAATGATCCGGCGGAACATCACTAAAAAGGGGCGGTAAAACTTCTACTCGGTCTTGGACACAAGCTTGCACAATTTCCTCACGGGAGACCGATGGGGGTGGTACGCTTTGCGATCGCCCAGGACCCGCCAAAGTTGCGATCGCCAAAAATGCAGTGGTTACGATTCGGATTGGTTGCATCACTCTCCCTTCCCCCTGTTCATGTTTTTAATTCAAGGCACAAGCTGATGAATTTCAGAACCGGCCCGGTTACTTCTCACTTTTGAGTTTAAACTCAGCCGCGCGATACATCCCGAAGGCGATCGCACTTAATAAAAATAACCCAGAAATTCCGGCGATCGGATTGTGGTCCATCCCGGTAATCCACTCCGGGACCGCCCCGGAATATTGGACTAATTGGCCTGTATTAATAATATAATAGCCGCAAACTAAACCCCCATGAAAGCCGATGGGTAAACCCAAGCGACCTTGACCCACTCTTTTGGCCGCAAGCAAGGTTAACCCGAGTAACAGCAACCCAGGAAACGCCGGTAAATTCCGAATCATCGCCTCAATCGGCTTAATAAAATGTAAAAGGGCAAAAATTGTCGCATTCGCGGCGATCGCCACTGGCGGACGGTAATCCCGTTTTAACTCATCCAACAGCCAACCGCGAAAGAGCAACTCCTCAGCAAATCCGACCCCCAGGGCGATCGCCAGTCCTTCTAAAATAATTTTCGGCAATCCAGCCGGGTCCGGCAGTTGCCATCCCAACCACCCCAACAGGCCCTCAACTATGAGTAAACCCAACAAACTCAGCAAACCAAAGCCAAGACCTCCGAGGAGATCTTGGCCGTTGTTTCGAGAGAACTCTAACCCATAGTGCTTGAGAATGTGGGGTTGTCCGTAGACCTTTGATCCCCAAAATCGCACCAAGAGAATAAACTCTCCATATAAAACTGCCATTGATAAAATGCTGACCCAGTTGGAGTCCTGGACAAGCCAATAAATCGGCACCGCGACTGGAACCCAAACCCCCAAAAGCATGGCCACAAAAATAGCTAACCTGCCTGGGGCCGGATAGTCACCGAAGCGGATCCAGTTCAATTTCACGCTATTCCCTTTACCCTATTCGTCCGGTTCAATGGTACTGGTCAACCCATGATTTTTGAGAGTTTCGCAGTAAAACTCGGCGTGTTCAAGGGCGCAGGTAATCACCAAGGCAATTCCATTGCTGTGGGCTTCCATCATAATGCTAACCGCTTGAGGCTGAGTCAAACTCGGCACGGTCTGCATTAAGGTTTGCACCACGTGTTCCATCGAGTTAAAGTCATCATTATGTAGTAAAACTCGATAACGCGGTGCTATTTTCCGAACCGTTGAAGTCTTTTCAATGGTTTCTACTGACACGGCGCTCTCCTTTAATTCAGCGATCGTAAATTTTTGCAGTCAATCCTAGTAGGATTTTGAAGCATTCCTATTCAGAATAACTTACTAATCCATCCGCAGTTAAGACAAGGAGGGAAAACCGCACTGTTTCCCTCCTTTGATTTGGAAAAAACCCTACCTCTTTTTCCCTAAGACAGCGGGAATTCGCTGGGGAGACCTAACCCCCCAACCCCCGTACAGCAAAGACATTTATTCCTTATACCTCCCTCTCCTGTTAGGAGAGGGCCGGGGAGAGGTGGATACCTCCCTCTCCTGTTAGGAGAGGGCCGGGGAGAGGTGGGAAGGGGGAGCTGGAAGAGCCGGGAATGGGTTGGGGAGACCTAACCCCCCAACCCCCTTCCCGAGGCAATACCTTCGCCAAAAAAAGGGAGGGCCAACGTAGTACACTTGTTGTTTACCACAACCACAAATGAGATCTACATTCGCAATTCGCATAAGAAAGACATCTTAACACTTTTACAATGCCTCAGTCCAGTCTGGGCGTTGCATGACCCCTCGTACTTTTCCTTGGATTACCCCTAACCCCGACATTTTTTTCTATCCTGAGTAGTTGTAATAGGGGGTGTCTTGTGCGGCAATCAGATAGTCCCCATCTGTCGTTTCAGCTCGTTCCCTTGTGGCTTGAATATGTCCTGACAACATGACCTCTTTGTTCATTTTGCTGTGGGCGAATTGCTGTGGGCGAACGGAGGTAAGATGAGTCGTCACGACTCCGCCTTTCGTCGGGTTACTCTCTTTAAGTCTGGCTACTGCTAGTGCCAGTCAATCGCCCCCTACAGGTCCCGATTTGCTTAAGATCCTAAGTCTGTTTAGCAAACCCCTACAAGATTAGCTTAGGGGATTGCAAAATATAAATCCTCCAAACGTTCAACTGAAAGGAAGGTATGTGTAGGGGCGCAATGCTGCAGGCCCTCCGGAGGGCTTCGAGCATTGCGCCCCTACATTGACGGGGCTACTCTGTTGATCTACGAACGAACGTTTTGGAGATTTTATTTTTTGGAGTTCCCTTAAGGGGCTGTTGGGTACTCTTCATACAAGATCCTATTGTTATCGGAGTTCCCTAAAACGACCTACTTCTACTCTTCATACCATATCTCCGGTTGTTAAAAGTCGGTTTTCGCTTTGACGCCGGCTTCTCGTGTCTCCGTCCGGTTATTAAAGTCGTCT
Organism: uncultured cyanobacterium; assembly: GCA_963821735.1. Classification (GTDB taxonomy): domain Bacteria; phylum Cyanobacteriota; class Cyanobacteriia; order Cyanobacteriales; family Laspinemataceae; genus Laspinema. The sequence goes on along the minus strand of CAWGFK010000012.1, from coordinate 197,391 downwards.
CAGGCTTAAGCCCGCGGGTTTTTACAGACCTTTGACAACCGATTCAGTATCAGTCTACTCAATCTGCGAGTGATCCACCGTTAACGGGTGTGGGTTTTTATTTCAGAAAAAAGCAGGAAAAAAGGGCAGATGCGATCGCATCTGCCCTTTTTTTAATCCGCTGGACTGGACTCACGCCATTTATGCTTCAACTGCCACGGGTTCTGCCGTTGCTGCCACTGCATAAACGCTGATTTTTTTACCACTCTTGCCCTTGCGTTCAAAAGTGACAACCCCATCAATCAAGGCAAACAGAGTATCGTCACTGCCACGCCCGACATTTTGTCCAGGGTGAAACTTGGTGCCGCGCTGACGGACTAGGATATTTCCGGCGCGGACGACTTGACCCCCGTAGCGCTTGACGCCAAGACGCTGGGCATTAGAGTCACGTCCGTTGCGTGTACTACCCGTACCTTTCTTATGAGCCATAGTTCCTCTGTGTTACTTCAGTGATTTCAGGATTGAATCTTGGGAAAGGGTAGCACCAGGAAGGGCCCAATGGGAGAGTCCGTTGTCCGGACTGCGCCATCGCTTAATGCCCCTCCAACTGACTCCTCGATTCCCGCTGTTCTTATTCTGCCTCAGTTGAGGGGGTAGATGAGGCTGGGGTGTTATTTTCAGCCGATGCTAACACCGCCCCATTCAAGCTGATGGAGTCGATCATCAGCCGAGTGATTTCTTGGCGATGTCCGCGTTTTTTGCGGGTTTTCTTTTTGGGTTTCATCTTATAGACGATCACCTTGCGACCCCGGTAATGCTGCATGACGGTCGCTTGGAGGGTCGCGCCTTCTACAAAGGGTTGACCGATATGAACCTGGTCCTCATGCTGAATCAGTAAGAGATTTTCCAGGGTAATGCTTTCTTCGGGATCTACAGGAAGTAACTCGATGTCGTAGAAACGACCGGGTTCTACTCGCAGTTGTTTGCCGCCGGTTTCGATAATTGCGTAAGTCATAGAATTCTGGTGGAGTGTGCCGTACAGGTAGCGAGTTGATCGGTCTATAGATGAGCGATCGCCCCCGCTTTTATCAGGGCTGAACCTGATCCGAGCTTAATATAGACAGCCAATCTTTTATAGTTGCACGATCGCCTTGAGCCTGTCAATGAATTGGCAAGGACGAGGGATGCAACAGTTTGGAGGGTCGGGTTGATCCCGTTGCAAAAGATTAAGCGGTTGCCTCAACCTCTTCTTCCGCCTCGACTTCCCGAACGGGTTGTTTGATGGTGAGATAGCGGATCACGTCTTCACTCAACCGCATGGCGCGTTCTAAGGGGGCCACTTGGCTGCCATCACATTCATAGTTCATTTGAATGTAAATGCCATCGCGATGCTTACCGATTTCATAGGCAAGGCGACGCTTACCCCGGTGTTGGGTCTCAACAGTGGTGACCCCATTCTCTTGTAATAAGCCTTGATATTTGGCGATCGCCGCATCGGTGAGTTCCTCACCAAGGTCGGGACGCAGGATGTACATGGTTTCGTAAATATACTGCATTGAAGGAAATCTCCTTATGGACTAAATGGCTTCTTCGCTTCTGGGCGCGAACCCCCGCAGATCGGGTCAAACTGGCTTTGGTTTGGCCATTGTTGTGAAGAAGCAAGGCATGACAAGGTTCAGGGAGTCTCTCCCTTTTCGCCTTGATTTTACGCGCAATTTTTTATCTTATCATATCGGTTTCGGATTTCTGCACCCGGGTTCAAAAAAGTCCTGTGGCATTGATGGCATCTAGCCTTAGCCAGTCCGGTGAGGGACAGACAGACCCCGAGGGTTAGAACTTGGGAGTGCGTAACGAAAAGCCTACGGCATAGCGGGTGCTTACCGCGATCGCAACAGCCTATGCGCGTTTGACGTAAGCGTGCAGGAGTGCTGATTTCCATAGATACTTCACCTCATCACTCCTCGAAACCCCTGTGTGTTCCCTCTCCCGAATTTGCTATTTCCCTCTTGTAGTCACAACAACCCCAAGGGAGAGTGATAGTTTTTTTATTTAACAGGAGTGGAGTGATGAGATATGTTTTTTAGATGTGATGACAAAAGGAGATCTTTTTAACCCAACGACAGGATACCATTTGGGGCGATGAAGAGGGTGCATAGAAGTGCTTAAGACTAATTCTAAAACTCCTAAGACTAGGGTCATAAGAGCCAAACATCACACTACGACAGAGGGCATAAATCAACGTTATGGCACAGCGCTACGTCCGAATCCAAACCCCAGAGGGACGGATTTACTATGGATTACTTCAGTTGAGTAGAGGCGTTCAGTTGCTTGATGCGCCCCCCTGGTTAAAGGGACAACCGACTGAACGGTTCCTGGAACCCGAAACGTACAGGATTCTCGCGCCTTGCGTTCCGTCAAAAATTGTCGCCGTCGGCAAAAATTATGCAGATCATGCCGCTGAGATGGGAACGCCAGTTCCTAGAGAACCCCTTCTCTTTTTGAAACCCCCGACAGCCGTAATTGCCGATGGAGACGAGATCGCCTATCCGCCTCAGTCTGAGCGGGTCGATTATGAGGGAGAATTGGCCCTTGTGATTGGAGAACGGTGCGTCGATTGTACGCCGGAGGAGGCAACGGGGAAAATTTGGGGATACACCATCGCCAATGATGTGACGGCGAGGGACTTACAAAAAAAAGATGGTCAATGGACGCGAGGCAAGGGATTTGATACCTTTTGTCCCCTGGGCCCTTGGATTGTCCGAGAACTCAGTCCGGGAGCGGGTTTACAGACTTTTGTCAATGACGCCCCTGAACCTGTGCAATCGAGCGTCATTGATAATATGGTGTTTCCCCCGGATGTCTTGGTCTCCTATATTTCTCAAGTGATGACCCTACTTCCAGGAGATGTGGTACTGACGGGAACCCCGGAAGGGATAGGGCCATTGCAGGTGGGCGATCGCGTCCGGGTGGAAATCGAAGGCATTGGCAGCTTAGAAAATACTGTCAGGCAACGTCTTACCCCATTGGTTCTATAGTCGGTCAGTCACTCGTCGGCTGCCTAAATTGCTGCACCAGCAGCCAGTGGCTGCTGGTCAGTTCTAGCGAACCTGCATATGCACCGCTTCAGAAATGGTCGGAATTTCGGCATAGCGCCCTAACAAGGACTGCACCACCGAGTAAACCACCGCTGCGATCGTTCCCAAAAACAGCATATTAAACAGCGTCTGCACCGCCAAGGTAGGGAGGGCCTTCCCGAGCAGTTCCACCACCAAACCCGTGATGGCTAAGATAATATTCAGCAGAATCGCCTGCATGGTATTAAACCGAATGAAGCGACTGATATTGTCGTTTCTAACTACAGCAAACAGCAGGACGAAAAAGATAATGAGTCCTGCAAATGGAATACCATAATACAGGCTCATTAAGGGTTGTAGAGGGACAAAGAAGATGGAGAGAAAGGGAAACTCTCTAAACAAAAAAATGCCAAATTGCACCCCCACAATCAGGGGGAGTAGGTAGGGCAAACTCGCAAAAATGCGATCGGGTACCGGGGTAGCACTGTTCCAACTCATCGCTTGAATCTCCTGAGTGTCAATGATGCATACTTAAATCGTCTCTAAGCTCAGGATAACGCAGGCAGGGGATATGAGAGTTGAGATTTTAGAGTCGAGATCGCCTGTGCCTTCATCACAATAGCCACCCCAGTAACACACATCTGAGGGCTGATGAACAGAGAAACGGGAGGGCGATCGCACCCTCCCGTTCCTAAATTTTACCCTTGATAAGGCATCTGTATCCTAGATCTCCGGTTCTTTAGAGGTTATTACACCTACTTCTGAATCGAATGGATCCAAACATTGCCATCAGGACCACAAACCCGGTCCATGTAGCTGTAGGGATACATCAACCGGCGTCCTTCCAAATGGCTGTAACCCGTCAGCGCATCTCCCCAAGGGTCTTGAACAATAAAACCTTGCCGGTTATAGCCGATAATCGTGATAATATGCCCCGTTGCCGTAAAGTATCCGGCAATCACCACCGGACGGCGATTAATCAGCTCATTCTTCACATCGGACCAGTTACTGGTGGTGCTAAAGCTATGCTTGAACCCATAAGCGCGGACCATCGCCGACAGAACACTGTGATCCGTTTGGGACCCCACTCCGCCATAGTTGAAACACCATTGCAGCAGTTCATCCTCCAACTGACCCCCCGCGCTTGGACCGGATGCCATAGTAATGAAACACCATCGCGATCGAGGTCACATTGCAGGTAGACCAATAGTAGCGAGGATTATCCCGTTGGGAAAAATACGGCACATTCAGTTCGATTTGATTCGGAACTGGATCAAAGGTGCGACCCCCACGCTGCATCAGTAGATGTCCCGGAAACAGAAAACCCGTATTTCCAAACCCGGGAAACTCTTCCGTTAACGAGGCTTTCAAATGTCCCGATTCGATCGCATAACTCGCCACCCCATACACCCGTCCCAGGGGTAAAGTCACCTTATCTGTAGCACTCAATCGCGCTGCATCCACGGGTTGTTTCTTAAACGCCGTCGTCTCCCGAATCGTGGCCGTCAACGCATCAGAATCATACGACACCACCTGATTCCGGTTCTTAATCTGAACGTGCTGCCAATACACATACCCCACATTCCCAAAACCCGGAATCGATTCACTCAAAGTGACCCGGAAATGACCAGAGGTACAGGCATATCCAGTAATTCCCAAAGTTTTACCCAGCAGCAACTCGGCTTTTTGACCCGCAGCCAGATTCGCTGAATCCACAGGTTGCGCCTTAATTAACGTGGTTTTTGTGACCAACATTTGGGCGGGAGTTCCCGAAATTTCGACATCTTCAATATTAAAGTTGAAGACTTTACTCCCTTTGCTGAGTTGCACATGGCCTTCATAAAAATAGCCAAACTCACCAATCGGTTGAATCGGACTCTCTAGGGTGACCTTGAGATGACCATCTAACAATCCATAACGGCTGACTTTAACCGTCATGCCTGCCTTAACTAAGACTTTTTGCTGGGTATTCAGACTACCCGAATCCACTGGAGAAACCTTAAAAAAGGTGTCCTGCTGAATCGTTAAGGTTAAAGCTTCTCCCACAGTTGCCGGATCTGTGGTGCACCGTAATATTAATCACGTCCGACCCAATCAATTGACCCCGAGTATCGGTTCCTTTGAGGCGTAACCACCGCGCACCTGCTCCACTAAATCCGTTGGTTAGATTAACTTGCCAAGTGCCTGCACTGGGATTTAATTGCACCGGCAGAGAAAATTTATCTTCGGCAGATACGGTGACAGTGGCAATTTTCTGAGGTTCATAAGTGCCTTTGAGAATCACAGGTTTTTCGACTAAAACTTCCGTCGGACCTTGATAGCTCAGGCCAAAGCCGGTACTAATTGCGGTATTGCCCCGATTTAATTGGACAAAATCGGGAAAAAGATAGCCGGTATTGCCAAATTGTGGCAGGTTTTCGGTCAGGGAAATTTTTAAATGTCCCGCTTCCATTGCATAGCTGGCTACGCCATAAATCTCCCCAGATTTGAGGGAGTATTGTGTCTTCCGGAGGGAGTTGGCTAGAGTCAATGGGTTGTTTTTTGAAGGGGTTGTTTTGGAGAATAGTCAGGGTAATGGCGTTGGGGTCGTAGTCGATCGCCAAGCCATCTTTTTTGAGACTAACATGGGGATGATAAAGATAACCCCGGTTGCCAAATCCCGGAATTTCTTCCGAGAGGGAGACGAGAAAATGGCTAGAAACGCAAGCATGGCCCGTGATTAAAAAGGTTTGACCCGCTTGCAGTTCGGCTTGTTCGCGATCGCTCAGTTGCGAGGAGTCTTCCGGTTTGGCTTTGATTTTGGTGGTTTCCAGAATGGTTAGCAACCCAAAACCGGGCGGGGGTTCGACGGAGTTACTGCTGTTGAAGGTACAGTTAACCAGGTTGGGAATGAGTTCAATGTGTTTTTCATAAAAGTAGCCCGTTTCACCCACTGGGGAGATTGCCTGAGCTAATTGGACTCGGAAATGACCTGCATTCAATTCATAGCTTTTAATTTCAACAGTTTCTCCCGCTTTGACCGCTACTTTTTGGGTCGCAGTTAAGCTCGAAGATGATGCAGTGGACACTTTTAAAAAAGTGTCATGGAGAATTTTTAAAGTGAAGGATTGGCCTAAACTCATCGGTTCTGCTCACAGTAATATCAACAGGAGGAAGACTTCCTGCCTACCCCATAAGACCCTGTTACTTGTGAGCCTAGATTCTATCCGGAATAATCTTTTTTCCTCAGTTATCCTGATGAATTTAGGGGATTAATTGTTAGGTCCATAAAAAAGCCTCCGGGGGACTTCCTGGAGGTGGCATTAGATAATCAGGTCTAAAATGTCTTGATGTTTGGGCATTTGCACTCCTAGGACGTTGCTACACCCTTGAATCCTACGGACAAGAAACCGGGTTTTTTGCCCCAATTTGCTGCAACTTGCCAAAAAGGGGGTCAAAAACCCGGTTTCTAGGCTTTACTTTAACCTCTGGGGGTTAGAAGCTAAGAGACTGCGGCGAGAATATCTTGAGCATGACTGCTGGTGTTGACTTGATCGTAAACTTGAGCAATTTTGCCCTCGCTATCAATCACGTAGGTGACTCGCTGAGAATAGTTGCCACTCTCGACATCATAAGCCTTGGTAATGGCACCATCGACATCAGCTAGGAGTTGGAAGGGCAACCCATATTTTTCGGTAAAGAGTTTGTGAGATGCTTCATCATCGCGACTGACTCCTAAAACCACCATTTCTTTGCTTTGATACTCGGCATAGCTATCCCGGAAACCTTGGGCTTCTTTCGTGCAACCGGGGGTATCATCTTTGGGATAAAAATACAAGACAACGGTTTTGCCTTTGAATTGGGAGAGTGTAACCGTGTTGCCGTTGGTATCTTTGACCGTGAAATCTGGGGCAATGGTGCCGAGTGCTAAAGTCATGGATGCTGTATTCTCCTGAATGTTAAGACTTAATGGGTATTGTAACCGGGCGATCGCCCTTTTTAGCCAATCCTAATAGAGGGAGGCGAGAATATCGGTACCATGTGTTTCAGTATTGAGATTGTCCCCTTCGTAAACTTGGGAGATTTTGCCGATCCCATCAATGATGTAGGTGACCCGCTTGGCTTTTTCCCCCTTTTCTACGTCATAAGCTTTGGTAATGGCACGATCGGTATCCGCTAAAAGGGGAAAGGGAAGACTAAATTTTTGGGCAAATTTTTGATGGGAAGCTTCATCATCTCGGCTGACTCCTAATACGGCGATATCTTTGTTTCTAAATTCCGAATAGGAGTCGCGAAAACTACAGGCTTCTTTGGTACAGCCCGGAGTATCATCTTTGGGGTAAAAGTACAATACTAAGGGTTTTCCGGCAAAATCCGAGAGTTTAACGAGGTTGCCATTGGTATCTCTGGCGGTAAATGCCGGGGCTGCTGTGCCAACAGGTAAGGTCATAAATGTTGTTTTTTCCTAACTTTGATGTGTTGTGATTGTATCATAAAAGATTGATTTTGACAATGAAAAAAGATGCAGTTAAGGGGGAGATTTCCGTACTCAATTGTTTGAAGATGGAATGACTAATCCAAATGGGAAAGGGTGAGGGAGGCGATCGCCTCTGTGGGAAGCCACGTTCTTGAAAATGCTGGCCAAAAGCCTGTCAAAAGTCCCTGGGGCGATTTGGCAGAATTTGCTTTATCAGTTTTGGGTCATTTTGTCAATCTAAATGAGACCCGGGCAAGGGCTCTAAAATCAGGCGACTCATGGGAATCCGGTGGATATTTTATGTTCGACGATGCTCAAATCAAGGGCTGGAGAGGGTAAGATCGGAGTTAATCTAAAACTATCTAGGCCCTAGTCTTCCGATCGCCATGACTGCCGTTCAACCCCAGAAAACCCACACCATTGCATATCCCCAAAGCACCTTAAAACGGGCGGCCAGGGGGATGAAGTGTTTGCCCTTTAAACTAGAATTATTTGTGACCATGCGCGATCGCAGCGTGCCGTTATTAGCAATCGTCGATGCAGTCGGCGTCGAAAACAACTATACGCGATCGCCCATCAACGAACGCAGGGTGGAAAACAGCCTGTTATGGCTGATCCAACTGGGTGTATTGCGTCGAGAAGTCGATGGTCAAGGGATTACCGATAGTTTCCGCCTCACTCCCTTGGGACGGCAACTGGTGGCGGGATGGGAACAGTCCCCGGGGGAAATTCCACCGCCATCCTGGGGCGATCGCCTTTATAATTTCCTCAATCGTTGGGTGCGATTTCCGATCTTTTAGCAAAACCACTGAGAAATTTCTGCCATTATGAAAGCCATTATGGTTGTTGGGACCACATCCCACGCCGGGAAATCTGCGATCGCCACGGCCCTCTGCCGAATCCTCTATCGTCGAGGACTGCGTGTCGCCCCTTTTAAAGGACAAAACATGGCCTTAAATGCCTACGTTACCCTCAAAGGCGGAGAAATCGGCTACGCGCAAGCAGTGCAAGCCTGGGCTGCCGGAATTGCCCCGGAAGTGGAAATGAACCCAATTTTATTAAAACCCCAAGGGGATATGACGTCCCAAGTCATCCTCAGAGGAAAACCCGAAGGCAGAGTTGGCGCAGCAGAATATTATGAACAATTTTTTGATCGGGGTTGGAATGCGATCGTTGAATCCTTGAATTCCCTTTCCAAAGAATTTGATATCATCGTCTGCGAAGGGGCTGGAAGTCCCGCAGAAATCAACCTCAAACATCGAGATTTAACGAATATGCGCGTTGCCAAACATCTCAACGCGCCTACCGTCCTGGTGGTCGATATTGACCGAGGCGGTGCATTTGCTCATGTAGTGGGGACCTTAGCATTATTAGACCCAGAAGAACGCGCCTTAATTCGGGGGGTGGTGATTAATAAATTTAGAGGACAGCGATCGCTTCTCGACTCGGGCATTACCTGGTTAGAGGAATACACCGGCATTCCCGTCCTCGGGGTGATTCCTTGGATCTCAGAAATGTTTCCCGCAGAAGACTCCCTCAGTTTATTAAATCCTCCCACTCACAAAGCTGAGAGTGAAATTACCATTGCGGTGATTCGCTTACCGCGAATTTCTAACTTTACGGATTTCGACCCCTTAGAAGCCGAACCGAGTGTGACGCTCAAATATATCAGTCCCAAACAATCTTTGGGCTATCCTGATGCGGTGATTATCCCCGGTTCTAAAACAACAATTGCCGATTTACTCGTTCTGAAACAAACGGGAATGGCGGAGGAGTTGCAAAACTATGTGGCTGGAGGCGGAACGGTTTTAGGCATTTGTGGCGGATACCAAATGTTGGGCCAAATTGTGGCGGATCCCGGAAGGCGTGGAAGGCGTGGAAGGACGATTTGAAGGGTTGAATCTCTTGCCGATTAAAACGGTGATTACCAATCATAAAGTCTCCCGACAACGGGTGGTTAATTCAAATTATCCCACCCCAGGTTTACCCGTAACGGGTTATGAAATTCATCAGGGTCGGACGCAACCGAGCGAACGGGTGAATGGCGCGTTATCTCCAGATATTAAACCCCTGTTTGATGATTTGAATTTAGGGCTGGTAGATAAAGAGCAATCCGTTTGGGGTTGCTATTTGCATGGGCTATTTGATAATGGACCTTGGCGGCGGGCTTGGTTAAATCGTCTCCGCAATCAAAGAGGGTTAAAATCTTTACCCACAGGGATTGCTAATTACCGAGACCAACGAGAAGAAATTATTGATGCTTTGGCAACGATTGTCGAAGCCCATTTAGATTTAACTCCCTTGTTATGAGGGTCGAAACCCTGGGTGAACAAGGGGGGATGAACAAGGGGAGAAGAGAACAGGAGTCCGGGGCGGATCGACTGGGGGAACAATGAATAATTACCCTTCACCTAAGCTAAAATTATGAGCGTAGATGTTATTTTTTTACCCGATCGCATTACAGTCAAAGCAGAGGTCGGAGAACCCTTACTAGAGGTGGCAAAACGGGCCGGGATTACGATTCCGACCGGATGTTTGATGGGGTCTTGTCATGCTTGCGAAGTCGAAATTGATGGCGATCGCACCGTTTGTTCCTGTATTTCTGGTGTGCCTGGGGGTCAAGAACAGGTCACCATTAATGTCTATATCGACCCAACTTGGTAACAGGTACATCTAACCCGGTGCAATCCTCCCCCTAAATCCCTTTCCCAGAATGGGAGAGAGACTTGGATTTTGCTGTCTTTCTCCCATTGGGTCAGAAGGGTGGGTATCATCAGCACAGAATTGTGGTAAATTGACTGAAAATCCCTGGTTTTGGGTTAAAGGGTTAAAGATTTTAAATTTGAGAAAATTTTAGCTTATCTTAAAAGAAGCAACCCAGGCGATACCGATGCCTTGGACTCCGATCGCCCTTCTCTGGCTCCCCTTCAGCCTTCTGTCGAGTTACTATGCTGCAACCTAATTATTTACCGTTCTATTCCCCAGACTTAGAACAAGCGATCAACCGATCGCCGATGCTCGTTTCTCCGGATACCCGCCTGATTGATGTCATTACCCAAATGGCTCACGCTAGAGCCAGTTGCGCCCTCACCGATGTGACTGCATCAATGGCATTCAGCCCCCTCGATGACGTGGGAGATGGCTGTGTATTGGTGATGGAGGGTAAGCAATTACGGGGAATTTTTAGCGAACGCGATGTGGTGCATCTGTGTGCGGCAGGGGTAAAAATTGTAGATATCGCCATTGCCGAAGTCATGACGAGGGAGGTAATTACCTTACTGGAGTCCGAGTTTCGGGACCTGTTTCAAGTCCTCTCCCTGATGCAGAAACATTGTATTCGTCACTTGCCCATTGTCGATGAACAAGGTCAAGTGTTAGGCATTTTGAGTCATGGTAGTATCCGAAAAGTGCTACAGCCGGTCAATCTCCTCAAGGCGCGATCGGTAGTAGAGGTGATGACTCGCGGAGTGGTGACAGCACCCCCGACTGCATCCTTGCTGTCCCTGGCGGAATTGATGTCGCGCCATAAGGTTAGCTGTGTGGTGATCACCCAGATGCCAGAAACCCTGAACCCTGACCTCCCGGAGGGTCCCCTTCACGGCGTCCCAATTTCTCCCCCAGAATCGGACCCCCAATCCCCTACTCCCCTGGGAACTGGACCCGTAGCCATCGGGATGGTGACAGAACGGGACCTCGTGCAATTTCATGCCCTGGATCTGGATTTGAACAGCACCTCAGCGGCGATCGTCATGAGTCAACCGTTATTTTCACTCCAACCCGACGACTCCCTGTGGAACGCTCATCAGATGATGAAACAGTGGTCTGTGCGCCGGTTGGTTGTCGTCTCTGAACAGGGCGAACTGTTAGGAATTATCACCCAATCTACCCTCCTGCAAGCCTTTGATCCAATGGAAATGTATCGGGTGATTGAGATATTACAACAATCCGTTGAAGAACAGCTCGTTGAACTCACCGAGACGAACGAACTCTTGCAAAAAGAAATTTTAGAACGTCAACAAGCTCAGGAAGAATTAAATCTGGCCCTCGCCCAAGAAAAGGAACTCAATGAACTGAAATCCAGCTTCACTTCAATGGTGACTCACGAATTTAGAAATCCCCTAACCTCGATTTTATGTGCCTCCCAATTACTGGAAAGATTTGCGGATAAAATCACGGAAGAACAACGGTTTAACTATCTGCAAATGATTCAAAAAACCGCTGAATATATGGACCAAATGATTGATGATTTGCTAGTTCTAGGTCAGGTCGAAAATCGACAATTGGAGTATCAACCGCATCCCATCGATTTAGTCAAATTCTGTCAGGATTTGGTTGAGGAACGGCAATTTAGCGATATCCAACATCATTCTATTATTTTTCAGGCAGTCGGTTCGACTCACGATGCCTGTCTTGATGAAAAACTCCTGCGCTACATTCTCGGTAATTTGCTCACCAACGCTTGCAAATATTCCCCTTTTAATAAATCCATTTATTTTGATTTAATTTGTCAAGAGAATCAGGCTATTTTTAAAATTCGCGATAGTGGAATCGGGATTCCGGAAGAGGACTGTAAACACTTATTCCAGTCCTTCTACCGGGGGATAAATGTAGGGAAAATACCGGGAACGGGTCTGGGACTGACGATTGTGAAAAACTGCGTAGAAGCTCATCACGGTCAAATTACCGTAGAGAGTGAAGTCAATGTGGGGACAACCTTTACGGTAACTTTACCTTTAACCCCAGAATCAGCGGTGGATTGAGGGAGGATGCTGAGGTTTTCCCGTTTGATTAGGGTTGAGAATAGTCCGCGATCGCATAGTCCCGAAATCGTTCTAAATCCGCTTGAATCGTAGATTCTACAACGCGACCTAAAAATAAATTATCCATAATCTGTCCCAAAATGCCGGGAATGGCATAGGCGACGGTGAGCTTAACCACACTGCCTTCTTGATGGCGATCGGAAAAGCGAATTGCTCCTCGATTCGGCAATCCATCCACCGATTCCCACTGAATAATCTGATTCGGTACAATTTTCAAAATCCGAGACAGCCAACTAAATTCAAATCCCCCAGAGGCTAATTTCCACCGCGATAATTCCGGGTCTTCCTCTAATATCTGCACCGATTCAATCCATTTCATCCAGCGCGGCATCTGCTCTAAATCAGACCAGAGACTCCAGACATGATCAATGGGAGTATTAACTTCTACTAAGACGCTATGTTCTAACCAGTTTGTCATCAGAATTTAAAGTTTAATATTGATAGTTTATAGGGTGATAAGCTGCAACAACCCGCACCCTAAAGGGTGGGGCTATACAGACAAAGCCTGCCTACGCAGGCTAAAGAATAAAGCAGGTCTTTGGCAACCGGATTTGATATGAAAAGTCGTTTTTATAGACTAGCCCGCGCAGGCGGGCTTCGTCCGGATAGCCCCACCCTTTAGGGTGCGGGTGTTTTCTAAAACCAGTAGGGTGGACCCAGGCCCACCCTACTTCTAAAGTTTAGCGCTTACTTCCCTTATCCGATCGCCAAGGGTTTAGGACTCCCCGTTAATTCATTCACTCGCCCCAAAATTGCTTTTGCCGCTTGCCGTCCCGAAAGAGTAGCCCCTTCCATACTGTCAATATAATCCTGTTGGGTATAGCTTCCGGCGAGGAAGAAATTCCCCACGGGAGTCTGTTGAGCAGGCCGATAGGGGTCCATCCCTGGGGCTTCTCGATAGAGGGATTGCGCCAACTTGACCACACTGTACCAGGTCATATTCAAGTCTCGGGACGAGGGAAATAGCTCATGCACTTGATTCAGCACATGATGGGCGATCGCCTCGTTACTCTGCTTAATAAACGGGTCTCCCGGGGTCAATACCAACTGCATCAACGACCCTTCCCCTTGGCGATAATAATCCGAGGGCGAAGTCAATGCCAAATCTGCAAAACAAGAAAAGTCTGCATCCGGGGTATAAAGCAGATTGTCAATGCCTGCCGCTTCCTCCACCTGCTGACGCTTCCTCGCATCATGCAATTCCGTCACCCAGCCATCAAAGCGCAATTGCACCGTGGCAACGGGCACCGCGTCGAGTTTGTAGATATTATCGAACTCCGGCCATTTACGCCATGTCGGGGGTAAGACTTTCTGAATGCCGGGGATATCACAGGCGAAGACATAAGCATCCGCAGTGATGGTTTCTTCCGTTTCCCCTTGAGCAACAATCAATCCCGTGACTGCCGTTTCCCCAGTCTCTTCAGAAAAGAGAATTTCCCGGACCCGGCGTCGGGTATGGATTTTAGCGCCTCTGGCTTCTAAATATTTGAGAATCGGTTGATGGAGGTAGGTATCCGGGGACCCTTCTAACATCCGCAGGACCGACGCTTCCGTTTTTGCAGCAAAAAACTGGAAAATAGTCAGCATACAGCGGGCGGAAATGTTTTCCGTGTCGATAAAACCCAAGGCGTAGGCGATCGGGTTCCACATCCGCTTGAGACTGCCATTAGAACCGCCATGTTTGCGGAACCAGTCGGCGAAGCTAATGCGATCGAGGTTGCGAATAGTCTTCATCGCCCCATCGAAGTCCACTAAACCCCGGACAATCGGGCTAGTACCGAGAGCGATCGCATTGGTGAGTTTATCTTGTACCGAGAGTTGAGAGGTGGTGAAAAAGGCTTTTAAACCGTTGAAAGGTGCGCCGGTAATAAACCGAAAATCCAGTTCCCCGGTTTTGCCACCCTCGTTAATAAAGATATGAGTATGGTCTTTGAGGCGCAAACTGTCGATTGCCCCTACTTTGGTCATTAAGTCGAAGAGGTTGTAATAGCAGCCGAAAAAGACGTGCAATCCCATTTCCACGTGATTGCCTTCGGCATCTACCCAACTGCCGACTTTCCCGCCGACAAAGGGACGAGACTCGAAGATTTCGACTTCGTGACCCGCATCAACTAACTCAATGGCGGTGGACATTCCGGCTAGTCCCGCCCCTGCGATCGCTACCCGCATTCTGCCTATTCCTGTAATGGTTCTTTACAGATTGTAATATAAGTGGCGATCGCAGCACCATCCTCCTTCAGGTTGCGATGTGATGGCAAGTCTATAAAACCTAGCCCTGTCAAGGTGGTAAATTTAATGACGAAAAATCGTTATTTCTCGTAGGGGCGTATTGCATACGCCCTCTTTATCGGTCAATGGAATACCGCCTCATCCTTATTTCTTGTAGGGGCGTATTGCATAGCATGAGAGGGCGTATGCAATACGCCCCTACAAATACACCTTGACAGGGCTAGTCTATAAAACCCCACACCCTGAAGGGTGCGGGGTTTTATTGTGAAAACCGGATTCCCTATGACTTAATGGCGGGCGGAACCTTCTTGACGCGCTGCCTGTTGGACTGCGGCAGAGACTGCGGTGACTACGCGATCGTCGAACACCGAGGGAATGATATTTTCCCGGCTGAGATCCGAGGGTTTGACTAAGGAGGCGATCGCCTTGGCGGCTTCCAAATACATAGTTTCGGTAATCGTATGGGCTCGACAATCCAGCGCCCCCCGGAAGATGCCAGGAAATGCCAAAACGTTGTTAATTTGGTTAGGATAATCGCTGCGTCCCGTGGCAATCACGGCGACATCATCCATGATTAATTCCGGTTGAATTTCCGGGATGGGATTTGCCATTGCAAAGACGATGGGATTCGGTGCCATCGATCGCACCATTTCCGGCGTTAATACTCCCGGGACGCTGACGCCGATAAACATATCCGTTCCTTTAATCGCATCGGCTAAATTGCCGCCTTTTTCTACAGCAAATTCGCGTTTTTCCTCGTTTAAATCGGTGCGATCGTGACTGAGGATGCCTTTGGAATCGCATAAGGTCATATAGCGGGCACCGGCTTGGCGTAATAAGCGGGCGATCGCCACCCCAGCGGCCCCGGCCCCATTCATGACAATCCGGATATCTTCCATCGCTTTACCCACCAATTTCAAGGCATTAATAGAGGCAGCGAGGGTAACGATCGCCGTGCCATGTTGGTCATCATGAAACACCGGAATATCCAATTCCCGGCGCAATCGCGCTTCAATTTCAAAACAGCGGGGGGAACTAATATCTTCTAAATTAACGCCTCCAAATACTGTGGCAATCCGTTTGACGGTTTCTACAATTTCGTCACTATCTTGAGTGTTCAAACAAATCGGAAACGCATCAATTCCGGCAAAGGCTTTAAATAACATGGCCTTGCCTTCCATGACTGGGAGTGCGCCTCCGGGACCGAGATTACCTAAGCCTAACACTGCCGAACCATCAGTGACGATCGCCACGGTATTTTGCTTGATGGTCAGATTGTAGAGTTGTTCGGGATTGTTAGCGATTTCCATACAAATTCGCCCAACTCCCGGGGTATAAGCCATCGCTAAATCCGCTTGAGTTTTGAGGGCAATTTTATTTTCGATGGTAATTTTTCCGCCACGATGCAGGTTAAAGGTGCGATCGTAAACGTTGAGCACTTTAATGTCTGAGATGCCCTTGATTTTTTGGACAATCTCTTCGGCGTGTTCGCTACTAGAAGCATCGACGGTAATATCCCGAGTCGTATGAGCAAGGGTTTGTTCGATCAAGTCGATTTGGCCGAGATTCCCCCCAACGGAGGCGATCGCCTGGGTTACGGTGGCCAGGGTTCCGGCTCGGTTGAGAAGTTGCAAGCGAATCGTTACGCTAAAGCTAGAATTGGGTGTTAATGTGACCATCTTACTGCTGTTGTCCTCCAACAATTCTGAAACCTATTAGACGCTCCGTCGCGCCTGCCGGTTTTTTTTCCATCAAGGCTAATATTTTATCCTGATTTGCTGCTTCATGACGTCAACAAAACTCTAAATTATGGGCTAATTTTGATAATTCTCAAATCCCAGTTATTCTCAGGTTTTAAGATAAAATATTAAGTATTTCTAAGGAGCAATAATAAATGTTAAATTTTTTAGGGATTTTCCAGATTAATCGGGAGTGTCATCACAAAAAAAGTCGGCAACGACAACGGGTAGAACTGTTCGGGTAATGATCGGGGATCTTAGATCCTCGGTATAGCATGAAAGAGTCAAGACCAGAAACCCGGTTTCTTTCTTCAGGGGTAACGACGCACAGTTTGTTTTGACTTGGGAAGCATCTCAATTTGGCCTCAAAGGGGAATTTACAAGTCTTGCTCCCCCTTCCCTCGTAGGGAAGGGGGCACCGGCGGTTAGGTCTCTTTGCCTTCTTGAGATGCTCCCGTTTTGACTTGTGGATTGAGCCAGAAAGAAAAAGGGAACACCCCTGAAGGGGTCAGGGGTGACCCAGTGGCTACAATTCTTTGCAAATTTGAACTACGGCAGCTTACCCACTTAACCGATCTGAGGTGTCAAACGGATAACGGATCATCCCCCTCAACCATCGCTTCTTCATCTTCCCGAGATACAATCGGAGCAACGACAGTCGCCGGTAACCACAGGGTAAATTGCGACCCCTGACCTAACTCGCTTTCGACTTTAATATCTCCCCCCATCATTTGACAGAATTTCTGGGTAATCGTCAAACCCAAACCCGTCCCTCCATATTTGCGAGTCGTCGAGGCATCGGCTTGAGTAAAGGGTTTAAACACCTGCTCCAACTGTTCCCGAGTCATGCCAATCCCAGTATCTTTGACGCGGAAGAAAATCCACTCTTGACCTGCGACTTCATAAGGGGAACGGGCTTTTAGAGAAGAATCTTCCCCTTTTAAGGGTTTTTCCCGGGTGCGCCTTACCCGCAGTTCAATCTTGCCTTGTTTCGTAAATTTAGCCGCATTGCTCATTAAATTGAGGAGCATTTGCCGCACCTTAGTAATATCAGCATGAAAGGGGCCGATATCTTCCGGGCATTCAATCACTAACTGATTGCCATTTTTATCAATTAGGGGTTGAATGGTCGTCACCACTTCCCAAATTAGGGTATCAATGGCAAAGGTTTCTAATTCCAAACTCATCCGACCGGCTTCAATCTTGGAGAGGTCGAGGATATCACTAATTAATGAGAGTAACTGTTTTCCGGCCCCGTGAATTTTTTGCAGGTCGGGAATGAAATCGGATTGACCCAAATCTTCGGCATCTTCTTGGAGAATTTCGCTGTAGCCGATGATGGCATTGAGGGGGGTTCGCAGTTCGTGACTCATATTCGCGAGAAAGGCGCTCTTAGCGAGGTTCGCTGCTTCTGCGGCTTCTTTCGCTTTGCGGAATTCGTCAGCGCGTTTGCGTTCGGTGTTGTCACTGACCATTGTCAGCAGACAGGGTTCTCCTTCGAGATCAATCGGTTCAATGGACAGCAGCGCATCGCGAATTTCTCCAGATTGGGTGCGAAATTGGAGTTCGAGGTCTCGGATTGAGCCAAATTGCTCTAATTTACTGAGCACTTGGTTGAGGTAATCTCCTTGATGGACCCAGACATCGAGTTCTTCCCAAGTTTTGCCGATCGCCTCTGCGGGAGCATACCCCAGTAGCTGCAAAAAAGTGTGATTCACATCCACAAACCGGCCTTCAGCCCGGGTACTGATGCTGATCCCCAAGGGGCTGGCTTGAAAGGCTTTCGAGAATCGTTCCTCACTGGCGCGTAAGGCGGCTTCGGCCCGAATCCGAGGGGTGATATCTTGAACGGTTGCTGTAATCCGCAACGGACTAATTTCGCACTGTTCATGAACGATGCGATCTTCCCCATCCCGGCGTAAGAGTCGATATTCCAGGGAGTAGGGTTGATCTTCTGTGATGGCTTTTTTAAAGGCTTTGCGGACTTCTGAGCGATCGCTCGGATGGACATATTTCAGAAACTGTTCGTGACTAGGTGCAAAGCTATCCGGTTCTTCTCCCAGAATCCGATAAATTTCATCGGACCAATGGAGTAATTTGCGATCGCGGTCTAAATCCCAGTTGCCCACCTGGGCGATTCGTTGAGCATTATTCAGCCGTTCTTCCCCCTGGCGGAGCAATTCTTCCGCTTGTCGCCTTCTAGCCATGACTGCGGCAAAGATCAGGGCTGTAGCAGCCACTACTCCCATAAAGATTTGCAGGGAAAAAAGGGCTTGTTCGACATTACTGGCGTGTTTGAGAAAGGGTCCACTTTCTCGGGCTACCCCCCAAATTGCCATCGTCGCTACTAACAGGTTCGCCAGGACCGTCCCGCGCAACTCAAAGCGCAGGGCCACCCACATCACCAGGGGAAAGGGTAAATATTCTAGGGGATAGTCGGCAATATAAACCCGGGTTCGCGAACAAAACACCACCCAACTGATGCTGAGGAGCAAGATGGAGAGGACGATGATTTCTAAGATTTTGGCAAGTAAAACCCACCCTCTAGATTGGATATCATTCTTGCGGAATCGGCTCCAAGTCAAGGGGATTGGGGCGATTAACAATACTCCCATTGCATCTTCTAACCACCACATTTCCCATTGGGTTGCCGCTTCAGTCCAGGTTTGCAGTCCAGCCAGGGTGACGAGCACTACAGACGCGCTGGCGTTAATGATGGTCGAGAGGATTGCGCCGATGCCGATGAATGAACCCACATCCCGCAGCCGTTCCAGGGCCGGGTCAAACTCAACCCTTTGCAGGAGGCGCTTCCCTACTATGGCTTGAACTACGCAGGCGATCGCCCCAACACCCGCTACCCAGTAGGGCATTCCCTGGGATTGGGCATATAAAAACGCCCCCACTGCTACCCCGGGCCAAACTTTCACCCCATATAACACCAGTCCAGCCAAGGCAACTCCAGCCGGTGGCCCAAACGGTAACAGATTTTGATCCAATCCTGGAATCCAAATGGCTAAAAGCGCCGCGAGCAAGTAACTTGCAGCCAGTATGCCTATCGGGGTCAAGTATTGCCAGAACCGTCCCTGGGTCGGAATCATAAGTTTTCGATTCAAGGGTTGAGTGGGGAGTTGAAAAAACAAACGCTAACTGACGAGAACTAGCGATGAAAGCCGCCAGACTGAAGTGGGCGGATGAATGTGCATCGCTGAGTTTAAACCGCCCCCTTCAAGGTTATGATAGCCGATTTAGGTAATAGAATTCAGATCATTCTATAGCGCCTCTTGCAGCAGTCTGACCCGAGAATTGATCCGTGGGAGCATCTTGCTCCCTACTGCTGATCGGGAGCTAGATGCTCCCATGCTGTTGATAAATTGTTCAATTCATTTAGACTCGCAATATTCAGGCTAACAAACCTTTATTCTCTGTGACAAAAACTTTCCACCTTTCTCGACTCGGGGTCAATCTTCGATTTGACTGACTCATTCGGCCCCTGACTCCTGGGTTTCAATAGGGTCCCGGTCCTAGCTCTCGTTTGGTCCAGGCCAACCTGATGCGGATAGTCCATCGCCTCGTTACTTTGTGAACTCTGCCTTTTTCAGGGATTTTGAGTTCATCGTTAACCGGCAATTGCTCAAGATTTTGCCTAAATTTATCCCATGAAATTAAATTTTTAAAATTTTACTCTGTCTGAAATTCTCCCTCTAATTTCTACTCCTAAAATTGAGTAAAATTGAGGGATACAGACAAGTCTCGGTGATAGTTTTGAACCGAAGGTGTGTCTTGGGATCAGCGGATGCAAATCACGCAATGGACCGATCGATATCACTTGAGCATCCGGGATGCGATCGCAGTCAAAGTCTTAAAAACGGGTCATATTAGATATAGACCCTTCAAAATTTAACATCTTTCCTCATGAATACTCACTCTTTGATTCCTCCTAGCAATCTTTCCGAACTTTTCTTTCAAATTTATTGGTCAGGACGACTCACCCAGGAACACCGACAATATCTTAGAGCAATCCTCTTACAAGAGAGTCTCAGCGAAGAAGAACAAAGCTCGATTAATCGCCTGATCTACGCTGTGCGCCGGGGATGGTTAAAATTAACGGACTAACTGGCCTGGACCGATTTCCGGTTTTTCGGTTTCTGCTTTTTTCATGGCATCCGATCGGTTTAAAAACAAGATATAAAATCTAACTAGAGAAAGACCTGTTTTGGTTACAGGTGATCCGTTTTACCGCTTATGTCACAATTCCCCCCTCATTGGATTTGGATCGGAGCATCCTAGGACTGGGGACAGTTTTAGATTTTAGGGAGCAGAAACCGGATTTCTGGCTCACAGAAAGTTATTCCGGAGCCGATATTTTTGAAGAAATCCGGTTGAACACTTGTACTGAAACGAGGCTTTAAGGAACTACATCGGTGACCACATCGCCCCCCGTCACCACAATAGTTTGGTCCTGAAGTTTGCCCACTGCCTTGGGTCCAGTGACTGTAAATGGGGGGTCCGCTTGGCGATAAAAGACATTGCCTTCGGCTTGGAACTCTTCAGTGGGAATCACCCAAGTCATGCGATCGGCTTTAAACTCTGATGAGGGGACCTGACGGACCCCGGTCACATTTCCGAATAAAGAGATAATGGAAGATTGAAGTTCCAGGTGCCGCGATCGCCCATTAAGGTCAAGGTTTGCTTGGGATGGACGATGGTGACCCGACGTTCGCTGGTGACCTTTTGAGCGTCAATATTCCACCGCATCAAGTCACTGTTGATCGTGAGCGGGGGTTCACTCAAGGTAATCTGAACTTGTTGTTCCAGGGTCACCACATTGGTTTCCAAGTTCAGTTCACCGCGATCGCCAACGACCCTTGTCACTGGCGGGACAATCTTGGGGCTTTGCACACAGATAACGGTCGATTTCCACCGGGCGATCGCTGATGACTTGGTCCGTATCCATCTGCCACACCACCGCCTCAGAACGCATCTGTAAGGCGGGATTTTTCTGGGTTGTGGCCACGACATTCCCCACCAGTTCCATGCGCTGGGCTTTGCTTCGCAATCTGGCTTCATTGGCGGTAATTTGCAGGTCCGGATGGATGCCGTTCACATTATTCCGAACAGTCAGCAAATCTTCTGCGGGTAACCATTCTAATTCCTGAGCACGGATTACGGCTTGATTTTGGAGTTCGGTGGCCACAATGTCGTCCTGGAGGACAATTTTCGAGCCGTCCCCATGCACCTGACCCTTTTTGGACTGGATCTGATAAACCAGTTGACCTTCCTGGAACAGTTCTCCGGTTGGTGTCTCTAAATAGGTAATTTTCTGTTCATCATTATACCGAGCGGAGGGCGCTCGCACCTTCCATACGATTTCCCCCTCAGCATTGGCCTGTTCGAGGGTGACATCGTTAAATGTTAATGCTTGATCCTGCCCTTCTTCTGGCTCGGTGACCACTGGAGTATCGCCCTTTTGAAAGAAGGCACAACTGGGTAAACCCAGTCCCAGTAAGGCATATAAAAGCAAAAGGAAAAAACCAGAATTTTTCACTTTTAAATAGGTAATGTTGATGTCTGAATCCACAAGGATTTAGCGGTCTTCCACATCATCCATCATGCCAATACTGGAAAGGGGACGGTAGGTATAGTTTGGTTGTCTGGGGGTTTTTTGGATATCTTCCTTGATGGATTCGAGGTCAATATAGCGATCGGCGACGTTAATTAAACTATCGCTGGTCATGGAACGGAGGCTAACGACTTCTACTCTCACCCCGCGATAGCTGACCGCATCTACGGAATAAGCGAGGTCTCCATCTCCACTGACTAACACGGCAGTGTCATAAGACCCGACTAATGCCATCATATCCACGGCGATTTCTACATCCAAGTTGGCTTTTTTAGAGCCATCAGGAAGCTGAACTAAATCTTTCGAGATCACCCGATACCCATTGCGACGCATCCATAATAAAAATCCCTGTTGTTTTTCATTGGTGCGATCGACGCCGGTATAGAAAAAAGAGCGTAGCAGTCGGGAACCGGCTGTTAAGCGACACAGCAGCTTGGTATAGTCGATTTCGATTCCCAACTGCAAAGCGGCATAAAACAAATTGGATCCATCAATAAAAATCGCAACTCGACCGCGATTTTCTAAAACCTGTTCGGGGGTAAATATGTTGTTGTTTTCTGGATGATGATGCAACATGGTTGTTATTCCTCAGTTTTTTTATCGGAAAATTGATTTTTCATATTATCTATGATAGAGGGAATCGCCCGGTTGTCACCTGAACCCGGTGAACATCAGGCCATTGATGATATCCCGGAACGGTGCCTTAACGCCCCGATCATCCTTTCTTTGGCAATGGGGTGGGGACCCCTCTGTAACCCCACCCCCGATACTGGATAATTCTACTCGTTCTTTTTGGATTGACATTGGCGATCGCCCAACTTATGAAGACGCCTGATTGCTTAACTCCAGACGAGCAAAGACGGGTTTGGCTTCTGCGAGGCACGCGATCGCTGCTGAGAATCCCCCAACTCGAATGAGTCGGAAAGTTCAGCGCACTCACGATCGAGGTTTGATCATTAAAATCAATCGAATACCCCAGTTGCTGATAAATCGCAGTGCTGATATTCGGAATGATCGCAGAGAGTAAGTACGCCGAGAGTCTCACGGATTCTAAAACAGCATAGAGCACTTGCTCAACGGCCTGCTGTTCCCCCTGCTTATAGAGTTTCCAGGGTGCCCTGTTCGTCGATGTACTTGTTACACCCTCGCACCAAGGATAGAATCTCTTCACATCCTTGGCTAAATTGCAGGCCCTCATAAGCACGGGTCACGCGATCGCCTAACGTTACCCCCGCCGCTTTTAACCCATTATTATCGCCAATTTCCTCGGGATTCACCTTCGGCACCTGACCTTGACAATATTTTTTCACCATCCCTAGGGTCCTATTTAATAAATTCCCCAAGTCGTTGGCGAGATCGGCATTGAGAATATTAATAAATCGAGTTTCGTTAAAATCCCCGTCCCGTCCAAATTCAATTTCTTTCAGAAAGTAGTAACGCAGCGCATCGGATCCGTACCGTTCCACTAAATCCAATGGATCGATAATATTACCCAAAGTTTTGCTAATTTTCTGACCGTCTTTCGTTAAAAACCCATGTCCAAACACTCCCCCGGAAACGGGAACTCCTGCGGACATGAGCATGGCAGGCCAATACACGGCATGAAAGCGCAAAATATCTTTACCAATCAAGTGCAGATTAATCGGTGCCCATTTCGATAAGGCATTTTCCAGGGTGGGTTCTTGATCCGGGTCTAACAGGGCCGTCACATATCCCAATAGGGCATCAAACCACACATAAAGGGTCTGTTTTGGATCCACCGGCACCGGAAACCCCCAAGCCACATTGACCCGAGAAATGGAGAAATCTTGCAGTCCTTGTTGGACAAAGCTCAAAACTTCGTTGCGTCGAATTTCGGGCCGAATAAAATCAGGACGCTCTTGATAAAGGGCCTCTAGTTGGGGTTGGTATTTAGAAAGGCGAAAAAAGTAATTCTGCTCATCCCGCCATTCCACTTGCCGGTTGGGATGCATCGGACAGTGGTTGTCTTCTAGCAACTCCCGTTTGTCTTTAAATTCTTCGCAAGCCACGCAGTACCAACCCGTTTGCTGGCTTAAATAAATGTCATCATTGTCCCAGACTCGCTGGAAAAATTCCTTGACGATCGCTCCATGACGGGGATTGGTCGTTCGGCTAAACCTGTCGTAGGCAATGTTCAGTTTTTGCCATAATTGGTCAAATCCGGCGGCAATTGTATCGCAGTGTTCTTGGGGCGATCGCCCCAATGCTTCTGCGGTCCGCTCTATTTTTTGCCCATGTTCATCGGTTCCGGTAATCAGCAGGACTGATTTCCCCCGAAGTCGCTCAAACCTCGCCACAACATCGGCAGCAATCGTGGTATAGGCGCTGCCAATGTGAGGCAAATCGTTCACATAGTAAAGCGGTGTTGTAATAGCAAATGTGTTCTTACTGGTCTTGGTAGAGTTCATGGATTCGGTTAAAAACGACCCCCATTCTTTTATTTCGATGGTAACATGAGGGACGGCAAACTTCCATTCTACTCGACATTTCACAAAAATTTTACCCCAATTTTGGGGATTTACACGGAGTTATGCCTCTAAAATATAAAGATTTTATAAAAATTGTTGACCTTTATTGCCGCTGTTTCTAAAGATTTTCTATAGATGATTAAGTAACGACACTCCCATAAGGCCGATTCGGCAATAGGTTCTCCGGGGATCAAGGGTTTTGAACTGCGCCGGTCTCTACCCTTTTTTTATCAAAAAAGCAGAAAGATTGCTCCCACAAACCGCTGGGATGCTGCCCTGTTTCAGTCCAGTTTTAGAACAGCGGACCCAACTGGCTTGATCCCCCGGGTAATGCGACCCTTCTACCGTCGCACCCCGTTGATTCAGGGGGAAATTTCCAGGGCATCCTGACCCCAAAACTCCAAAGCTTTGTTTTCCCTCCACCTGACCCAGCGGGTTCGTTCAGGACTCAGAATGACGGGTTGGGGCTGAGAATTCTGGGGGTCTGGAAACCAATCAAACTGATTTTTACTTTATAATTGTTTACAAAACCTCTCAGAAAAGGTAAAGCTGCTGGGAAGTTCTAAAATTTCCCAAGGCTGTTAATCGATCGCGCCTGTAAAAATGTCCTTACCAGATAGGCCACTGCAAATTTCCCACGGGTTTCTCTCCGCCTTTGGCACGCGCACCTTCCTCTACTACCGGGATCGCATTCCCTCTGAAGGTGCCGCGCTAATCGTGAGCAATCATCGCAGCTTTATGGATGCCCCCTTACTGATGGCCGGAACAGGACGCTCGATCCACTTTGCCTGCCATCACTATATGGGCCAAGTCCCCCTGTTACGAGAATTTGTAACAGAATTGGGCTGCTTGGTCTTAGAGTCATACGGGCCACAACAGCATCGCTTTTTTCGTCAAGGCAGCAAGCTGCTACAACAACAAGCGGCGATCGGCGTCTTTCCCGAAGGCGCAACCCCAATGGTCCGGTTAACCCCACCTTCAGAAGTTGGGGAGTTTCATCGCGGTTTCGCCCATTTAGCCCTGAGTGCCAAGGTCCCGGAACTGGCGATCGTGCCGGTGGCGATCGCCTCGATGGAAGAACAAGTGCTTTCCGGTACTCCCCGTTCGGATGTTGAGTCTCTTTGACCCCACTGAACCTCATTTCCAACAAGACGGATTTCACCCAATGGTGATTTATCGTCGCGTTAATCTCCTCGTCGGTCGCCCCTATTGGATGACTCCGGCGCAAAAACAGGGCTATCCCGGTAAATCGGGAAAACGGTTGGTGAATGAAATTACCGATCGCTGCCGGGAAGAAATTGCCGGGTTACTCCGCCAAGGCTGTTATTAAACGGGGTTTAAAATGCAGAATTTTAGGGAAGAAAGATATGGGTTCACTGATACACAATTTTAACGAGCGGTTTCATTTTTTAACCCCCTCGACTCTCCAACCTGACTTACCATTGTTCGTTTATTTACCGGGCATGGATGGGACTGGAGAACTCCTGCGATCGCAAATCCATAAAGGTCTCTCTAACGCCTTTAATATCCAATGTCTCGCCATGCCTGCCCATGATTTATCCTCTTGGGACCAATTGACCGAAAAAATTGTGGGTTTATTGCGCGCTCAATTTCGGCGCAGTCGCCCGGATATGGTTTATCTCTGTGGCGAGTCCTTTGGCGGTTGCTTGGCCCTGAAAATTGCCATTGATGCCCCAGAACTGTTTGATCGCCTCATATTAATCAATCCCGCCTCTTGTTTTATGGGCCAAGCTTGGCTCCATTTTGGCTCCCACCTGACCGGCTGGTTACCCCCCCCCATCTACGCCTTATCGGTCATGGGTTTATTACCCTTTTTAGCCGCCCTCGGTCGCATCGCCCGTTCAGAACGCAATGCTTTGTTAGCAGCGATGCAGTCCGTTCCCCAGCCTACTAGCACTTGGCGGGTCAATTTACTCCGAGAGTTTGAAATGGACTCTCATGAGTTAAGCCGCATCCGTCAACCAGTCTTGGCGATCGCCGCTACGGGCGATCGGCTATTACCCTCGGTTTCCGAAGCGACCCGCTTAACCTATTCCATTCCCAACGCCAAACAAGTCTTATTACCGGATAGCGGTCATGCTTGTTTACTCGAAACCGATGTCAATCTTTACAAACTCCTCAAAGACCATGATTTTTTAACCCCTCCCAAACCCATCAGTGCAGTCGCCTGAGATGGGAATTGGCCTCTTGACTTCACCCCTAAAACTATGTTATTGTGATTAATCTGGGTCACTAGCTCAATGGTAGAGCATCGGACTCTTAATCCGTTGGTTCGGGGTTCGAGCCCCCGGTGACCCATTGTTAATCGCCCGATTCACCCCGATGGTCTCCAAACCTGAAACGGGTGGATATCAAGGGTGTAGTTCCCACTCGAAACCGTTTGTAAAAAACCGGCATCCTCAAGGATGCCGGTTTTTTAATCAATTTTTCCAGTTCATTGCCGCAACTTGACCTCAATCGGGCAAAAATTGCCCCAACAACCGGCAGAGTTTGACTGAACTAAACACAGAAAAATTTTTAAAGGCAGGGTTGTAGTAAAACTGGACAAATGAAATATTATTAAATACCCCCTTGACCTCTACCGGGAAGAGATTAATCAATAACTTCCAGCCATCCCCGCTTAATCGCATGAGATAGGCGATGGAGGGCCGCCCGGTCTTCTTCATTCAGTCGCGTTACTAATCCAACATTAATGAGTTGGGTGTGTTCATACCGGGTAATATAACCGGCTTTCCAGGCTTGAAAAAATACGTCTGAAATTCTGGATTGATAAAGCATAGCGTGAACGGGTATCACGACCAATAAAAAGTGATACTCTAAGTATCAACTCCAACCCGGGAATATCCAGTGATCTAAAGAAAAATAGGCTGTGATATCCATCGGGATTGGTCGTGATTTATATCACAAGTCAACTCCACCTGTCCAGGGGAAAAGAGGCGCGATCGCCGCCACCTCTTTTGACTGATAAAATTCACCAATTTAGTGCATGATTAATCACCCGCAATCAGAGACAGAAGCGTTGATCCCCGACTCAGCGAGACTGAATCGTGAGGACTTGGGGTGGGGTGGCATCCGGGGGATAAATCAAATCCACCTCCACTAGACGGCGACTGCCCGGGGGCATTTCCAAAGTCGCCAACGGTTCCCCCATTTGTCCGCGACGCTGCACCAAATGCCAGTAGCGCGTGGTTGGCACTCCCAAATCATTGGTATAGCGAACCCGCACTGTTCCTCGGAAAAATACCTGGGGTCCTGGGGGTTCTAAAAACCGTAACCCTTGTTGCGTTAAAGTCTCTTCTTTCAACGCCGTCTGTAAACTCACCGTCACGGTTTCTGTATCATTCGTCTCATTGATTAGGGGTAAACGTAAACGGTATTCTAGGGCATAGTTCCCATGAGCAGAATAGGCCGTATCGGGGTAACGGACCAACATGGGCGCACTTTGGGATTGATCCGTTCCCAATTGTCCACCGGGTAAGGTGCCGATCGCGTAGGAAAAGCTTTCTCCCGAGGAAGGAATACTCAACCCTTGAATATCCGGGCGATCGACCAATTGACCCATCCAAGTAGACCCCTGGGACACTCCTGCGACTCGACCGTAGATTCGTTGGCCCTCGGTTTGGTCTGGGGGAGTGGGAGTGCGATCGCGCGGAGTTGCCACATCTGCGGTTTCTAAAAGCTGCTGCCATTCTTCCAGAGTGGGTGCGCGCTCATTCCCATTCGCATCCTGCTTTGCATACATCGCCAAACTTGCCACATAGACTCGCCCACTACTCGACAACCGCAGTAAGGTAGAACGACCATTCAGAGGCGGTTCTAAGGTGCGGACTGGAATGGGAAGATTCATCAACATTTGACTCGACTGGGGTTCAATCACCAGTTGCGCGGGCCAGATATCTTGGCGCTGTCCTCGCAAGATTTCACTGGTAACGCGCCCCCCGGGTCCCGCGAAAACCTCTCCCAGAGGATTGGCGACAAGGGGCGGCAATTGCACAAACGGCGCATCGGGTTGGGAGAGATAACTTGCCCCCTGGAGGATATTTAGGGTAACAGGTTCATTGGTGGGATTATGGACAAGAATTCCCACATACATGGGGGTTAAATCATCGAGTTCTCGATCGCCAAAGACATGATGAGCAAAGATGTCAAAGCGACCTTGAAAGGGGAAGTTAAGATGGGCCGAGGGAAATGCTTTGCGATCGGGGGGAAAGGTGGAGAGTAAAATGCCTTCGCTGCCGATTTTTTCGGGACTATTGCTATTAAACATCGGCACATTATCCAGGCCGCCCGGTAAGGGACGAACCTCCTGGGGTTGAACAATTTCCTGGGGTTCTGGTGCCGGTTGAGCTTGAGCAATTAGCAGAGTTGACAAGAGGGCGAGGATATGCATGGGGTGAAATATTAGGGGGGATGCGATCGGTTTTCTATTGTAGGGGAGAACTATGGTACACAGGCGCATTGAGCATCTTCCTCGGGTTTATTAGTCGGCTTTCTTTTTAAAAACGATGTCTCCTGTCCCAAAGGGGGGATTAAAACCCGGTTTCTGAAGTCTGGCAAATTTTTATGAACCGACCCTCTGGACACTCTTATTCTGGTATGATAACATTTATGTTATAAAAGAAAACTAAGTCAGTGGTGCAATGGAAAATTGAGTTTTATTCTTCGGCAAACAGTCAGAAAAAGCAGGAGAAAACATGACTCACAAACCGATGTCCTGGGATTCAATTCGCGCTCGCGTGTTAGCGGATCGAGAAGTTAAAGCGGAATACGATGCACTAGAGGCTGAATTTGAACTTGCCAGTCGAGCGATCGCCATTCGAGCCTCTACCGGACTCACGCAGCGAGAATTTGCCGAACGAGTGGGAATGAAGCAATCGCAAATTGCTCGAATTGAATCCGGTACGCAAATCCCAAAACTCGAAACTTTGGCTAAACTAGCAGCCGCTGCGGGTTATGCCATTGAAGTTAATTTTATTCCCCTTCAGGATAAACAACTACCAGAACTTAAGCCAATCCGATTTAACAAATCTAACAGGACTGACTCAGAACCTTTAGTAGCGAATCAAACCCGTTAGAGAAGCTCTAATAACATTATTGGAAAGTCAAGATGAGGTTATCAAAACTGTACCGCAAACTAGAATCAGCGATTTGGGAAACCTGACAAGCATTGAAAATGTATGAAAAATCAGATTGAATTAAGCATTCAAGAGTTATTGAAACAGCAGCGATCGCAAATTATCGCCCTAGCTGAAAAGCATGGAGCCTATAACGTGCGGGTATTTGGTTCAGTAGCGCGAGGTGAAGCGACGGAAGATAGCGATATTGATTTTTTAGTGGACTATGATTTAGAAAAAATCACCCCTTGGTTTCCAGGGGGGTTATTGCTTGATTTAGAACAGCTATTGAATCGCAAGGTGGATATCGTGACAGTGGATATGTTGAAAGAGCGGATTCGCGATCGCATTTTGCTTGAGGCTGTCAGGCTATGAGACGAGAGACTGAACGGCTACAAGATATTTGGGAGGCGATATCAGCAATTGAACGATATGCGAGTCAAGGACGCCAAGCATTTGATGAACAAGAACTCATTCAAGTCTGGATAGTTCATCATCTGCAAATTATTGGAGAAGCAGCAAATAGCCTATCGAGTGAATTGAGAAACCAATATTCTCAGGTCCCGTGGCCTCAGATTATCGCCTTTAGAAATATTTTGGTGCATGAGTATTTTCGTATATCGCTTAATTTAGTGTGGGCCATTGTCCAAAATAATTTGCCTCCGTTGAAGGTGACGGTGGAAAGAATGTTGCAGGAATTGGAGCAAGAGTGAGGAGAGAATGCAGGGGTTAAAGGTGCAGTTTAGGGTAGCACTCTATTTTATTTTTTGGAGTTCCCTTTACTGTATCGATACTCTCCAAATTCTTGATATAATCTTCCAAAAAAGAATCAGGAGTCAAAGGTTTTAAAAACTTTTGACTCCTGATACTTGCAGAATTTATCCTGATTTTTTCTAACCCATTGGTTCCGACTTAGAAATCATCGATGAAGGAACTGAGTCGTTGGAGTAAGGGGTCCACGGGTTTGGGGGGGGCGACGGGTTCTGGTTCTGGTTCCGGTTCCGGTTGGGGTTCCGGTTGGGGTTCCAGATAGGGTTGTTGAGGCGGTTGATAATTTCCCCGTTGATTATTGAGGGCGATCGCCAACTGTCCCACCTGCAAGCTCAATTGTTGCATCTGCTGTTCCAGTGCATCCAATCGACTCGCCTCCCTCGCCGCTACCCGTTCCTCTAAGGACCTCAATTGCCCTTGTAACTCCGCAATGGTGTCCGAGGCATCTGCTGATTTCCGCGTCGGTTTGACCGATTCGGGTACATACAAATAATGCCATAGGGCTTCTTTACACAAGTCGCCGAAACTCTTGTGCGGTTGGTTCTGTAACTCTTTCTGCACAACCGCTAACAAGGTTTGGTCGGCTACCTCATCGGTAAATCCGACCCGTTTCTTTGTCTTGCTTAACCAAAAAACCATTAACTTCCGGCCCTAGAGGAGCGAGTGTAAGAAGAGGAGGCAAGTTGCGCCTCTCCATACAAATATTGTCCCACAGCATTAGCCGGACGGGAAGGTTGCGCCAAATGAACTTTCAAACCTGCTTGTTCAACCAAGGGTTTCAGAGCATCGGAGAAAAATTCCCCGCCACCGCCGGTCAAAATCACGTCAGTGACCCGTTCCGGTAACCACTTAATTAACAAATCCGACAGTTCCCGGGCAAATAATTCCCGCAGGTTGGGCAGAAAATCATCCAAATTGGTGGGTTTGGATGCGCCACGAGGACGGAAGAACCGTTGACCCCTGGGTTTATTCACCGCATCGATTAAGGACAAGGATTGACTATCCACGCTAATCGGCGCTTGGCTATATGCCTTTTCTACTTCGCTTCCGACTCGCTTGTAAAACTCGCTCATGGCAAAGGGTTCGCTCTTGGAGGCCCCGCGTGCGAACCGGAAATTATCGACCATTAAAAAGTCAGCGGTTTGATGTCCGATATCCACGATCGCCACTGAAGTCTTGGCAAAATCCGGGGACATACCTTTTTTGTCCACTTTCTCTTGAGCTTCGCACCAGATTAAGCTGCCATATCCTTCCGGCATCACCCAAACTTTGGTGATATTCAGGGTCACTTGCTCACCGCGATAGCTCATCACATGAGGCGAAGTCAGCAAATTGGTAATTTCCTCTTTTTCCCGCTCAAACTCTTCTTGAGAATGATAGGGCAGACCGAGGACAACCACTAAATCATCTTTTAATCCAAAGTAAGCGGCGCTGGCGAGGACTTTCACCAGGGCATTTTCCACTTTCCGTTCTCCAACCCCGAGATTTGCGCCAAAGTCAGCCGCCAACTGACCGATCGCATAACCCCGCCCTTGATACTCCAACCACATATCCAATAACGGATCCGTAGGCCGAGATTCAAATTCCCCACCGCGCACTTTTTCTACAGGGACCTGGGCGACGTTGGACGGAATAAATACCACTTGGTTGGGATCCCGGCTAACACAAGCTTTAGTCGCCGTGCGGCCCAAATCAACGCTCAGAATGGAAGTTCTAAAGGAATTACTAGACGCTTTGCTAGTAACTGCCGTATTTGTAGGCTGTTGGATCGTCATTAAATTTTATAACCTCCCCTAAATTTACCAGTATCTTGCCACCAAACCCCTAAGATATCAGGATTTTGCTGTTTTTAAATCTTAAGACTATCCAGCAGTTCCTTCAATCACCGCGATACAGTCAATCTCAACGAGTACATCTTTAGGTAAACGTGAAACTTGGACTGTTGCGCGGGCTGGTGCCGTGGCTTCATCGAAATATTTAGCATAAACGGCATTCATCGCAGCAAAATCATTCATATCTGCCAAAAAAACCGTGGTTTTTACCACATCGTGAAACGTGGCACCGGCAGCGGTGAGGATGGCATTTAGATTCGCCATCACTTGGATGGTTTGTTTAACCACATCACCCTCCCCGACTAGGGTCCCGGTCTTGGGGTCTAGGCAGATTTGACCGGCAACAAAGACTAACTGACCCGTTGCGACGATCGCCTGATTGTAAGGTCCAACGGGTGCGGGTGCTTGGTCTGTTTGAATGATTCTTTTAGTCATTGAGATTGGATTTTCAAGAACGGGTTATCCCCGGACGGTTTATCTGGCTTGTGAATTGGCATGGAAAACACATTTTTAATCCCGTGTTCAGGGATATTTTACCTAGATTAATGCTCGCATTCTCCCTGAGTCTGGCGCTTGTTCTGCCGGTTGACCCAAACCACTTCAGGAATGAACATTAACTGAGTAAGGAACGGCGCGATCGCGTCGATTATCCTGACCTCTAATTCCACTGGGCTATTGTTTGCGCCCCCTGGCGATCGCAATTCAATGCCATCGAAGCTGTTCGCCAAACCAGAGGGACTTCAAAAAAAACAGCCTTCCATAGTTTACCCCAAGGGGGACGGGTGGAATCGCGATCTATTTTAGCAGGAGCAGGAGAGGGAAGTGGGGAATGCGATCGCTGATGGACAGAACCCCTTTAAATCTGGGCATAATGAACCGAACAATCGCGGCCCTGATCCTTCGCTCGATACAAGGCGCGATCGGCTTCTTGAATCAGGGTTTCCAAAGACGACTCCACTCCAGGCATCACCGTCGCAATTCCCACACTCAAGGTAATGTATCCACAGGTGGGAGATGCCCGATGGGGAACTTGTAATGCCTTCACCGCCTCGCGAATGGTTTCCCCGACGCAGATGGCCCCATCCGTCTCGGTATCGGGTAAAATCACCGCAAATTCTTCGCCGCCATAGCGCGCCACAAAATCTAAGGGCCTTTTGCTGGCTTTTTGAATAGCAACTGCCACTTGTTTGAGACATTCATCCCCAGCTTGATGGCCGTAGGTGTCATTATAGGGTTTGAAAAAGTCGATATCGCACAGAATCAACGAGAGTGGGATGCGATCGCGCTGCATCTGTCGCCATTCTCGTTCTAAATATTCATTAAAATGACGCCGGTTTGATAACAGGGTTAATCCATCCCGAGTTGCCAGTTGCTGTAACTGTTGATTCGCTTCTTTAAGCTGTTCATACAGTTGGGATTGTTGGGTGGCAATTCCCACTTGGGTTGCCAATTGACTGAGAAACTTAATTTCCGACTGTTGCCATCGTCGAGGTGCGGCACAGTGGTGAGCAATCAGTAATCCCCATAACCCACTACTTTGGACAATGGGCACCATTAACATCGCCTTGACTTCTACCTCCGTTAAAAAATTCACTTGAGACTCGCTCACCCAAGCTTGAGTAATATCCTCAAGCTGATAAATTCCCCCCAACTCTTCCGGGGGTAAATCCTGTTCTCCTAATAAGGGGTCGCGAAGGGTTAGCCCTAAAATGGAGCAGTATTCTGAATTCACCGATTCCGATACCATCACCCCGGTGGAATTATCCCCTAAGCGACAAATTGCCACGCGATCGCACTGTAAAAATTGCCTCACCTGGACCACGGTTGTTTGTAAAATCTCTTTTAAATCTAAAGACTGCCGAATCCGTTCTTGCATCGCGGATATCAACCGTTCTCGTTCAGCTTGTTGTCTTAAAGAGGCTTCAATTTGAACCCGATAAGTAATATCCCGAACGATCGCCTGCTGAACTTTTAAACCCTCTCCCCATTGGACCACACTGCAACTAATATCCGCCCAGAGCGTTTCCCCATCTTTTTGGCGGAGTTGAGTATTCGGCAACCATCCGCCCCCGGTTTTGGCCGTTAATGCGAAGACTGCGCTTACTCTTTCTCGTTCTTGGGGGGGCAAAATTTGACTGGTATGAAGGGTGACTAATTCTTCTTTGGTATAACCTAATAGTTCCTCGGCTTTTTTATTAGATTCTAAAAAATTACCCTCCAAATCCGTGAGTAATATCGCATCTCCGGCATCATTCATTAAGGAGCGATATTTGGCTTCGGATTCTGCGAGGGCAGCTTGGGCTTTTTTCTGTTCGGTGATATCTAAAGCGGTTCCAAAGAGCCTAATGGGTTTTCCGGTTTCATTAAAGACTGCCTCGGCTCTGGCTTCAATATAACGGAGGGTGCGATCGCATTGCCAAATTCTCAGTTCAACTTCATTGGCACTGCCTTGTTCGAGAGCTTCTCGAATTAGCTTGCTCCAATTTTTTCTATCTTTTTGGTGTAGCTGTTTCACCAGGTGAAGATAGCTTAATCCTAAATCAAAAGGGCAATCAAAAATTCTTAAAAGTTCTTCAGAAACTGTGACTTTTTTAGAATCCACCTCATATTCCCAACTTCCCATACAAGCCACTCTTTGGGCGCGGGCGAGATTGGCTTCACTCTTCTGGAGGGATTCAATTAATTGATTTTTCTCTCGGTCCGCATTTTTACGCGCCGTAATGTCTCGCACAATCGCCAAAACTTCATCATCTCCACTGGCAATCAGTCTCGCTTCATAGACGGAAACTTCTCCGCTGATTTCTAGTTGATATTCAAACACTTGTATTTCTCCAGTTTCCAAGGTTTGTTGGATATATCTCATGGATTTTTCGGCGATGTTTTGGGGCATGACATCCACCACTTTTAAGCCTTGAAAAATTTGGGGTTTGATTAAATTACTAAAATTAGCCGGTTTAAAATCCAGGTAAGTTCCATCTCCTTTCACTCGAAACATTAAGTCGGGGATGGTATTGAGTAAGGCTCGATTGGTGGTTTCACTTTTAATTAAAGATTCTTCAGCCCGCTTGCGTTCGGTGATATCATGGGTAATTCCTAAAATTTGATAAATTTCTCCCCTTTCATTGAGTAAAGGGATGTAAGCGATCGCTGCGCTCAATTGGGCGTTATTTAACGCTATATTACATTCTCCTTTTTGAGCCGTTTTTGTTTGAATTGCTTCCTGAAGTAAGGGGAGATAGTGATCGGTGATGGTAGGGGGAAATAATTCTTCATCCCGGCGATTGAGAATCTGCTCTTCGGTATAGCCACTAACGTGGATACCTTGGGTATTAATAAATTGAATGCGGCGATCGGCATCATAAATTACAAAGGTATCTGGGAAGTAATCCACAGCTTTTCTAAACCGCATTTCACTTTCAGTTAATGCTATTTCTATTTTTTTGCATTCGGTAATATCGACATAGGCGATGACAAATCCATAGTTTTCTAACGGAATCGGTACAGCGGTAATATCCAGCCAGTCTACTTCTCCTTCCGAGGGAGAAATTCCAACTTGTAAACTTTGGATAACTCGATTTTCAACAGGTTTTGTTAAAGCCAGCCTTCTGGAAAATTCTTTGACATTTAGTGGAGTTTCTTCCCTCAAAATGAGCGGGTAATCTCTTTGTGAACTGATAACCCGAGCATCTAAGTAATTTAATGAAGCAGAATTTGATTCTATAATATTCCCTTCGGAGTCTGTAACTGAAATTCCTAGGGGGAAAATATCAAAGATTGTTTTGTATTTTTCCGCGAGTTCTTGAGTCGTTTTTTCCAGAGAGGGGGCTTGGGAAAAATTCTCAATAGTTGCCACAGCACATTGGGGATTTTCTGCCCCGTCTAGCATCATGGATAATTTTTGTTTCACCCAGATTTCTGTTCCATCTTTGCAAATTAATCTTTTATTTATTTCATATCCCTTTCTCTTTCTGGCAATACACTCTTGCATGAGAGCATCCTCGGCTTGAAAGTCTTCGGGATGAGTAATCTGACGATATTCCAGATGGGATAGTTCTTCTGCCTCGTACCCCAGCATGGTTTGTAAAAAAGGGTTGGTTTGCAAGAATTTTCCAGTCAAGTCCCAAAGCGCTAACCCAATCGCGGCTCGTTCAACTATGATTTGGAAGTATTCATCATGAATGGTTCCCTCCGGGCTGACGGAATCATGGGTTTGACTAAATTGGCGATCCAGGTTCATACACCCTACCCTTCTTTACTGCGAATTTTATTACCCTTTAATAGGCGATCTTTTGCTTTCATATCTCGGCTTTACAACCCAGCTATCATATTCTTCCTTTATCCTGTCATAATGTGCTGATTTGATTTGAACTATTTTTTTAACTTGGCTTGACTCGAATTAAAAGATTCAGCAGAAATCAGGTTTTAACCTCAGAAATATTAAGAAAATTCCTCAGATTTTACAGACCAATTTTAAAGAAGTCGATGGGTAATTTAAACAGGGTTTATCATTGGCAATGACAACCTATTTATTGCGAATCAACAAGCCGGGATGGTTGGCGGATGGGAAGGGTTGACGGTGAGCTTGATCCAGACTATTTCCTCTAGAATTCTAGTCGGGGGTTCGAGTGGCAAGGGAGGAGGAAACTAGAATAGCAGGAAGCCAACCTGTTCCTCGGGTGAAACGGGCTGTCCTTAACTATCATGCCATTCCGGTTGAGCGGGGATTAGAAACTCTATTCTAAGTCAAGGTTGAGGGCGCATTGGCAGTTGGGAGGGGCAAAGGGCGGTGCGAATTGAGGAATGGGGATTGTCCAAGGGTTGATGATGACATTAATAAAAATCTGAATCACTTTGATTGATATGGCTTTGGGAGTTTTGAAATATTTCGTCTTTAAAGAAAAATAGCCACAGAGCGATCGCACCGTTAAGATTTTTAATACACCCAAATCGAGGGGCTAGGGAAGTTCTGGCTAATCAAGTAACGCCCGATGCGCGATCCAGTCGGACTGACTCTTTCCGGGGGACTGCAAGGCGATCGCATCGGTTGGATACCAACCCAGTGGAGTAGGAAACCCACTCTGATACGGAATTCGGTTGTTAAAGGTCTATAAAAACCCGCACCCTCAAGGGTGGGGCTACACAGACAAAGCCTGCCTACGCAGGCTGAAGAGTAAAATAGGTCTTTCACAACCGGATTTGGTATGATACTCCATCCAATTTTCCAAAGTCGATAAAAACCCGCACCCTTTCCTTCCGGAACGCTCATAGAACAGGGTGCGGGTTTGGGCTATTTTATTTTGGGGAGTTCTCCTACAGATGGAGTGGCGATCGCCTTAAATCCGGGGTCTAATCCCATAATGTCGGTAGCGCCAATAATCCTTCAGGATGCGATCGTGGTCAAAACAGAGATTTGTGGGAATGCGCCAAGACTCAAAACAGTCTAAATTTTTGGCATCATCTGCCGCCTGGGGTTCCCCCGTCGCCGTGGCTAAAAACACCACACTCAGGGTATGCTGACGCGGGTCCCGATTCGGGTCAGAATACACATGAAATTGTTCGATGAGTTCCACATCTAACCCGATTTCTTCTTTCGCCTCACGAATCGCCGCAGTTTCCACCGATTCCCCATAATCGACAAAACCACCGGGAAGCGCCCAACCTAAAGGATCATTGCGACGCTCAATCAGGATAATGGGACGTGCAGGGCGATCGCCTAACTCAATAATGATGTCAACAGTCGGAGTGGGATTGCGATAGGTCATAGTTAGATTTTAGAGTTGAGAGGTTTAGAGTGGGGTTTTTAACGGCGTAATCGGTGTTAGCGGGGATTGGGGCTGGGTTGTCATCGAGTTTCGACCAGGCGATCGCCGCTCTCTAGTGACCCATCCCGTGATAAAGTTGAGAGTCGGTAGCCCAGTGAAAGATTGGGCAACCACGCTTAAGTTATTTTCCAGTGGTACATACACCATGCCCTTCCCCAGATCTAGCGGTATTCTACTCCACCCCACCTCGTTTCCCAGTCGGTTTGGTATCGGTGACCTTGGCGAAGCCGCTTATCGCTTCGTAGACTTTTTAGCAGAGAGTTACCAACTTTACTGGCAGATCTTGCCGCTAGGACCTACGGGATTTGGCAATTCTCCCTATTTGTCCTATTCCGCGATGGCGGGAAACCCGATGTTGATTAGTCCCGATCGCCTGCGAGAGGACCAATTACTCGCCGATTGGGACTTTGACCAAGTGCCAGAATTTCCCGCCGATTGGGTCGATTTTGACCAGGCGATCGCCGTCAAAATGCCCCTGTTACAACAAGCCTGCCAAACCTTCAAGGCCCAGGCTTCTGCGGAGCAGAAACAGCAATTTCAAGAATTTTGCCATGAAAAAGCCTATTGGCTTGAGGATTATGCCTTATTCATGGCGATTAAAGGCGCAATGGATGGCAAAAGCTGGTATCAGTGGGAACCCGACATTGCCAAGCGCCAAACCGAGGCCCTAGATAAATGGCGGCGACAGTTAACCGGAGAAATCTTTTTCCAAAAATTCCTGCAATACCAATTTTTCCGGCAATGGTCCGACCTCAAACGCTACGCCAACGAACGAAACATCCAAATTATCGGCGATATTCCCATCTATGTCGCTCATGATAGCGCCGATGTTTGGGCCAATCCAGACATCTTTTGTCTGGATGTCAAAACCGGAGAACCGGCAGGAATGGCCGGAGTCCCGCCCGATTATTTCAGCGCCACGGGGCAATTATGGGGTAACCCGGTCTACCTCTGGAAACGCCTGGAAAAACAGGATTTTGATTGGTGGGTCAAACGCTTCCAATCCATGTTGAGTTATGTGGATATCATTCGCATCGACCATTTTCGGGGCCTAGAGTCCTTCTGGTGTGTGCGCCAAGGGGAAACCACCGCCATGAATGGAAAGTGGATTGCGGCACCGGGTTCGGCCTTACTGAAAACCGTGGAAGAACGGTTAGGCAGTCTGCCGATTATTGCGGAAGATTTAGGGGTGATTACCCCGGAAGTGGAAGCCCTACGAGACGAATTCGAGTTTCCGGGGATGAAGATTTTACACTTTGCCTTTGGATCTGGACCGGGGAATCCTTATTTGCCGCTTAACTATTACTCGCGCAACTGTGTGGTTTATACCGGGACTCACGATAATGATACGACCGTAGGATGGTTTGAAAAACTCTCAGACCATGAACGGTGGGGTCTGTTGGCCTATTTAGGACCCGTTTCTGAGGAAGGGATTCACTGGCAACTGATTCGAGTGGCATTGTCTTCCGTGGCGAATCAAGCCTTGATTCCCATGCAGGATTTGTTGGGACTCGGCAGCGATGCGCGGATGAATACGCCCGGATTGGCGGAAGGGAATTGGGGATGGCGTTATCGCGGGGAAGTGCTGACTTGGGACCTGCGCGATCGCCTGAAAATGCTCACGGAAACATATGGTCGCCGGTGCTACTAAGTAGCTAACCCCGCACCCTGAAGGACTCTGTTAGTTATAGGGGAGACCTAACCCCCCAACCCCCTTCCCTACGAGGGAAGGGGGAGCTAGAAAGCCCCTCTCCTCTTAGGAGAGGGGTTTGGGGAGAGGTCTCTTTCATGATTCGCCAACAGAATCCTCCAGGGTGCGGGTTTTCGCCAAAAGACCAGAACCCCGGTTTCTAATCCCTACGATACCGACTCTCTAGGGTTCGGCCTGAACAATCACCTCTTCGATAACCCCAGGTTTACCCATGAGTTTGGCTTGTTCATCATTAACGGCCATGAGGACCCCACCGGCATTACCCGCGACAACAATCAGTTGTTGTTTCGCTTCCCAAGTGCGTTCCGTTCCTTGTTGTAACGTGCCTTCAAATTCGATTTTGCCATCGGCGGTAATTTCAACCCAAGAACTATCCTGAACAATCAATCCCACCCTAACCGGGGCGTTGGAATTGGACTGACTGGCCCCAAGGGTTTGAGAGGCAGTAGTTGGGGGGGTGGGTTCTTCAGGCGTGGCGGATTCAGAACTCGCTACCGCTTCAGCGGTTTCCGGTTTTTGGCCGGTGGATTCCTGCATCGCCGTGGTTTCGACAAATCCAGATAATCCTTTGACTGCACCCATAATCAGCAGAATATAAATCAGGTACAGATGAATCGGTCGAAATTTAGGCATGGGTAAATACCACTGGGCTACTTTCTGCTTGCGCCAAGTCGAAATGATCGGAAAGGTTTTAGCAAACTCAACGCCATTTAAACCCAGAGCTTCAGCAAACCGTAAGAGAAAACCCTGAACATAAATGGGTTCGGGGAGTTTATAGAGTTGCCCTTCTTCAATGGCTTGCAGCAGACTCACTCGAATCATCGTTTTCGCCGCGACTTGTTCAAGGGTCATCGACTGAGACTCCCGCACTTGCCGTAAGTAAGCACCCATTTCGGCCAACTTGACCGATGGATCCTGCTGTGGTTTCAGGACAGCTTTAGGGTTATGCTTCTTCATCGGGTCGGTTCCTGAGTATCTGCTGGCAAATTTACGGATTTTAGGGAGACTTGACTTTGTAAGAAACATATCTCAGAGGGTTTCAAGGGGCGATAGTAGCCTTGGGGCAAGGAAGTTTCCCCAGGGGGGGTGAGATGAATCGAGCCGATGGCGCTGCGGTGTAAGTGAATGACCGGGTATCCTAACAATTCAGCAACCCGGCGAATTTGGCGATTTCTGCCTTCCCAGAGAATCACTTCGAGCAGGGTTTGGGACGGATGCGGGCGATCGAGGATGCGAACCTCAGCCGGTCGGGTTTTTTTGCCCTCTAGGATGACACCGCGACGCCATGCTTCCAAGGTTGATTCCGGGGGTTCTCCGGCAATGGTCACCTGGTAGGTTTTGGCAATGCTATGCCGGGGATGGGTGA
Organism: uncultured cyanobacterium; assembly: GCA_963821735.1. Lineage (GTDB taxonomy): Bacteria > Cyanobacteriota > Cyanobacteriia > Cyanobacteriales > Laspinemataceae > Laspinema. Next base: position 156,348 of record CAWGFK010000012.1, on the reverse strand, counting down.
GTTGGAAGGTGAGTTCTCCGTCATTGGTCAGTAGTAATGCGCCGGTGGAGTCAAAATCCAACCGTCCAACGGGATGGATGCCTTTTTGATGCCGTAAATCAGCAGGCAGGAGGTCGAGGACGGTGGTCCGACCTTGGGGATCGGCGCAGGTGGAAACAACTCCGGTGGGTTTGTTTAATAACAAGTAAACGGGACTAGGACGATCGCCGGGGTTGACGGGGATGCCATCGACTTGGATGCGATCGCGTTCAGGGTCGGCTTTCTGCCCAAGGTGGGCAATTTCGCCATTCAGTTGGACCCGTCCCTGTTGAATCATTTTTTCCGCTTGACGGCGTGAGGCAATGCCCCACTCGGATAGGATTTTTTGCAGTCTAGCATCCATGTTTTGGACGGCTGCGTTTGCTCGCTTTTTTCTAAAAGTTTTTAGGGGTTGAGTCCACCTGACAACTTGCCAGACTGAACTATGTACAAATATTACAGGATCGGGGAGAATACAAGCACTCAGAACGGAAAACTAGGGGTTAGAAGCACTCAAATGCCCCGTCCGTCCGGTGGCGAGGGGTGCTGGATGCCCCAACATTTCACCCTAGCTCCTTGATCTCCCTGATTCTAGGGCCTTGCGCCTGGGGAATCCCATTGAGAATATTTATGCGCGAAAAAGAAATTATAAAATTAGCTTCTGTGTCCAGCGATCGCCCGGAATTATCCCCACCCGAAGAAGATTTACCCCTGACTCCACCCAGCCGCAGGTCTCGGTCTCGCATCGGTTGGGTCCTCTCCAGTGCGGTGCAATTGTGGTTGCGATCGCAGGTGGAATCCGTTAAGGAACTAGAGGTGCAGATTAACGGAGGCGATCGCCAAATCCTCCAAGGGGTGATTCCCCAGGTTTCTCTGTGCGGGTCCGGTGCCATCTATCAAGGTCTACACCTCAGTACCCTAGAACTCCAGGGCACCGGCATTCAAGTCAATCTCCGGGACATTCTGCGCGGGAAATCCTTGCATCTTCAGCACCCGGTTCCCGTGGTGGCGCGGTTACATCTGACGGAAGCTGACCTCAATGCCTCCATGCGATCGCCCTTAATTGCCGATGCCTTCACTCCCTTATTCTTCCCCCAATTCGCCGGGGCCTTCTCCTGGGACTCCGAACCCACCCTCACCTGGGAGGGCGCTGCCATCCTCTCCTCGGAGGAAACCCTCACCCTACGCGGAAGTTTCCACGCCCCCTCCCAAGCGGCCCAACCCTTTCTCCTGCAAACCGGGTTACAACTCGGTCCCAACTCAGAATTACTCTTTGTCAATCCCACGATTCAACTGCTTTCAGACTCAGCCGCGATCCCATTAAAAACCGTGATCTTACCCCTGGGTTCCGATGTGGCTATTTCAGAACTTTCTTTCACCGAAAGGGGGTTAACCTGTCAAGGTCAACTGACAGTTCTGCCTTAAGCAGTTTGGGATGATGAAGACCCACTGCAATTAAGACCCGACCCATTGCGATAACAAGGGCAACAACAGCGTAATAAAGTAATAAACAAAAGGAGCCGTAAAAATATAACTATCCACCCGGTCTAGGATGCCCCCGTGACCCGGAATCAGCTTACCCGAATCCTTCACGCCCGCATCGCGCTTCATCAGGGATTCGATTAAATCTCCCATCAAGCTGGCAATTCCGAGGAGTAACCCAAATGCCACCCCAGTCCCTCCCCAGAACGGCCAATTGAGAGACTTCGCCCCGAGGGTTGCCAAAATAACACTTCCGAGGACCCCAAATACCGCCCCTTCCACGGTTTTTTTCGGACTGATATCGGAAAAATGAGTCCGTCCCAACCACTTGCCACCGACATAAGCGGCAGAATCTGCCATAGAAATACAAATAAACGAAAGCAAGGTCACACTCAATCCTGTGGGGAGGTCGGAGATCTGAGGCCAAGTTTGGGGCCAATAGCCATTTAAGGGGAGATTACTAGCCACCTCAGACCCTAACGTGCGTAAGCGCAGCCAAAAACTGGGTAAATAACCGATATAAAATAGGCCGAGAATGGAGGCCGCTAAATCGGCGATCGTGGCCATTTTCGGCTTAAATAGCAGATAGAAACAAATACAGGTTCCGGCGATCGGCAAGAGGGCATCGGTCAAGTGGGAATCTCGGGTCGAAAGCACGACCAAAGCCAGACTTAGAAATAAACTCGTTTTGGCGGCGGGATAAATCCCTTTCGCCCGGACCAGTTCCAAATATTCCCGATGAGCAATACAGACCAGAATGGAGAAACCGACGGTAAAGTACCAACCTCCTAGGAAGGTCGTACCTAGCGCAAGGATGAGAGCAACAATGGTACTGAGAATTCGAGACAAAGGCATAGAACAATTTTATAGTTAATCTAGTATTAGCAAAATAGAGTTCTGGCATCATTCACCGAACGCCTCGGTCTTGTCAGCATTTCCTGATGTTGCCGCCCCCACAAAACTGTGCCACGAATTAAGGGGGATGGGGGCCTCTGTTTGTGATTCTGCAAGCGGTCTAATTCAAGAAAATCCAGTAAACCGGGCGAAATTTCAATCCAGCTTTTCTCCACTTAGGATAAAAATGGGGTCAACCGCCACAAAACTTTGATGAGTTCCCCTTCCTTCTAAGCGGTTGAAGGAGGACTGTACCACCTCGACATTGCGGACTTGTAACTCAGCAAAGCTTTCGGAAATGGCATACAGATTTTCTAAACTCGCGGCAGTGGCAACGACTCGCCCTTCTGGGAGTAAGTAGGACCAGACTTTTTCTAAGATAGTTTTAATCGGACGGCCTCCTTCAATACAGACGCGATTCGGGGCATAAGGTAACTGGGACAGACATTCCGGCGCACTGCCTTCGATGACTTCTACATTTTGAACCCCGAAGCGATCGCAGTTGGCCCGAATTAAGGCGGCTACTTCCTCATCACGTTCTACGGCTAAAATCCGCCCGTTCGGACAGAGTAATCCGGCTTCTACAGGGATCGTTCCGGTTCCGGCCCCGATATCCCATAAGACTGATTCAGATTGCAGTCGCAGGTGGGAAAGTAAGAGCAATCTTGTTTCCCGTTTGCTCATCGGAATTCCCGGCAACCGCTCGAATAACTCATCCGCAATACCCGGGGTAATATAAGGCCAAGTTGGAGGATTCATAACCCAATTAATGTAATATATTTATAAGTGATTTTAAACGGTTCTCTAGGGAATCTCCAATCAAAATTTAGGGTGAATTTAATTTTAATGAATTCTATTAAAATTAATAGCTCAAGAGTCCAGAAAGATTATGTTAAAATAGTCTTGTTTCTGGTTTAAAATTGATTTTCCCTCATCTGGGTAGCCGGTTAGTTTTTAAAACTAGAGGGTTAAATGAAAAATTCAATCCTAATAGATTTAACCGATTCCTAGATTATTTCTATCCGGGTTATCCCCTTCTAACCACTTTGAGGGTAGTTAAAGTCGGATCGCTACATCCGGTTAGGATACCTCCCTGGGCAAGCACTTGTTGCAAATAGGCGACTGCCTCTAAGGTAATCGCCTCTGAGGGCATCAAAATAGGGATTCCCGGGGGATATGGACATACTAACTCAGCACTGACCCTCCCGATCGCCTCGGTAATGGGGATTGCTTCCACAAGAGCGAAAAACGCATCCCTCGGGCATAAGGAAAGGGTGGGAGAGGGAGGCATCTGGTGAAGGCAACCCAGTCGCTGTTTGTCTCCATAATCCTGGGAGAGGGTCAAGAACCCTTGCACCAGTTGGTCAATATCTGCCGAGGTATTCCCCAAGCTAATCATAAAGGTTAAATGGTCCGGGGACGGTAACTCACAGGTAACCCCGAAACGTTCCTGAAGGATTTCATCGACTTCATACCCACTCAGTCCCCATTCCCAAACCCCCACCGTCAGACGGGTGCGATCGCCTGCCACAAATCCCGGACTTCTCGGTTCAGGCGGCATCAACACCGCTAACCCGGGGATTTGGGCAATCTCCTCCCGGGCGCGACTGCTGAGGGCCAGGGTTTGAGTCATCAATTCTTGACCCTGTAGCGCCATTTGTTGCCGCGCCGCATCTAAGGAGGCTAGAAGTAAATAACTGGGACTGGTGGATTGCATCAACTGCAAACTTTGACTCAAACGATTGACATCAATGCAGTCGCCTTGAATATGCAGCATCGATGCCTGGGTCATCGCCCCGAGGACTTTGTGAATCGATTGCACGGATAGGTCCGCCCCGGCAACCAGGGCCGGAGTCGGTAAATCGGGATGAAACGCAAAATGCGGCCCATGTGCTTCATCCACCAACAGGGGAATCCCAAACTGGTGAGTCACCTGGGCGATCGCCTGAATATCCCCACAGACCCCCTGATAGGTGGGATAAACCATCATCACCGCTTTGGCATCGGGATGGGCAGTTAATGCTTCAGCAACCGATGCTGGGGTGATACTCAGGGCTAAACCCCAGATTGGATCAAATTCCGGGGCGATAAAAACCGGCAATGCCCCGGATAAAATCAATCCAGAAATGACCGATTGATGGACATTTCTCGGCAGAATAATTTTCTCCCCTGGGCGGACTGTTGCCAGGATTGCTGCAATAATTCCAGCGGTGGAACCATTGATTAAAAACCAGGTTTTGGATGCACCAAAAGCATCGGCTGCCAGTTCTTGTGCCGCTGCGATCGCCCCGGTTGGTGCAAATAAATTATCCAGGTCCGGGAGTTCGGGTAAGTCGGCTAAAAATACCGATTTTCCTAACAGATTGCTCAGAGATTGAGGAATTCCTCGGCCTCGTTTGTGCCCCGGTGCATAGAAGGGCGTGTCCGGTGTTCGGGCACAACGGGCGAGGGTTTCTAATAGAGGGGCTTGACGGTGGTCTTGGAACATGGATTAGAATAATGGACGCGATCGGCGAACGAGTCGATCAATTTGTTCAGTGAAATATGCCTCATGATAGTTGAGTTGTCGGGCTACCTCTAAACCGTTTTGAAAGGCTTGAATCGCCTGGGGATAGGCATTTTGTCGCTGATGAATTTGACCGATGCGATCGTAAGTATGCATTATCCCATATAAGTTGTAGGCGCGACGCTCAACGATTAATAAAGCTTCATAAACTTCTAAGGCGGCATCGAATTGTTCTAGGGTGGTATAGAGGCGGGCGAGGCGTTCTAGGGCATCGCTGGCGATGTAAAATTGTTGTTGAGTCCAGGCGAAGGTATAGGCTTGTTCGTAGGTGGCAATGGCGGTTTGCAGTTGTCCGAGACGTTCATAATCCGTGGCGATCGCCAACTTGAGTTGAGGGATTTTGCCAATATCTTGGGGGTTACTATAAAGGGTAATCAGTCGTTGCCTGATGGCAACTGCGCCTTCGGCATCATTCGCCTGAGTGTAGATAAAAGCGAGTTGTTCGAGATAGGACAATTCTTGGACGCGATCGCCTCGTTGAACTGCAAAGGAGAGTAATCCTTGATAGGGAGTTGAGGCATTGACATAATCCAGTTTTTCCAGATAGAGGCGACCCATAGTCGTGAGGATGGATTCTTCTGCGGAGGCATCGTTGCGATCGCGGGCATCGGTGAGCAATTGCTGATAAACTGTTAGGGCTAAATCTCGCGATCGCACGGTTTCAAATCCCGTCGCTAAGGCTTGTAACAGGGGCAATTCACACCCTTGAGGCGTGAGACAATACTCTTGATAAATGACTTTGAGTCTCGCATCAATTGCTTGCAGGGCGGTAATTTCTGATTGTTCCCAGGCAGTCGCCCCCACCCGAGTTAAAGCGCGCACCTCCGGCAAGGGTCCAAAATAACGCCATAACCGCAATTCTCGATACCAAATCGTAAAGGCTTCTGGGTTATTTCCAGCCGCTAACTCGGCTGAGGCTTCTGCATCTAAGATATTTAAAGCCAACTCTAACTCCCGCAGTTGTTCTGGGGTTAAGGACTGATTTTTCTTCGGGGGATTCGGCACTAATGGGTCAGGGATGAGCACTTCCAAGGGATTGGGAGGCAGCAGTGGCGGTGCAGAATTTTCCGGTTGTCCCAGGGCAGTTAAAGCATTAAACCCGAAAAAAGTCAAGCCTAAAATCCAAAAAAATAGCCCAAAATAAGCCCGGTTTCGGTGTAGTCGAAGTGGGGCAATTGGGTAAGGATTTCCTCCAGGTTTTACTCCGGTTATAATTTTCATCTCGTTTATTTTTGAATTCACTCAACGGGTTAACGGTTCAATTTAATTGCTCTACATAACCGGGGTTCGGGACGGATGAAAGAGAGATGCAAGAGAGATGCACCCTCCCAATGGAGCCGTCAATTTGTTACATTGAAAATTGAACTGTTTAGATTTTCAAGGGTTGGAGGCGATCGTGAACTGGCGCAAATTTCAAATTTTCCCCTGGGTGATGGCATTAGCACTGGTGCTATCGACGGTATTAACCGCCTGTGCCTTGCCTCAAGTTAATGCACAAGAGCGCATATTTCTCGACTTGTCCGTAGAATTTTTAGACGAGTATGAACTGCCGAAACGTCCATTTCAGGATACGCCCGTTGGTGGATTATCCGGCATCACCTACGATCGCCAACGCGATCGCTTCTATGCCATCTCCGACGATCGCGGATATTATGCGCCCCCCCGCTTCTATACCCTTAAACTGAATTTGGATTCTAACAGTTCCGATTCACCTAAAATCGCCAGTGTTGACATTGAATCCGTCACCTTTCTCAAAGGGGAAGATGGCAACACGGTTGCGATCGGTGAAATTGATGCAGAAGGCATCGCCTTTGCCTCCCCCAACAGTGTTTATATTGCCAGCGAAGGGATTGCGCGCAAAGGGTTGGCACCCTTTATCCACGAAATTGACCTAGAAACCGGGCAGTTTGTCCGGGATATCACCCTTCCCAAACGCTACATCCCCGATAATGCCGAGGACCAAACCCAAGGTATTCAAGATAATTTAGGGTTAGAGTCCCTCACCCTCAATCCCCGAGGATTTGGAGATGCTACCGTTGATCCCTATCGCCTGTTCACCGCCACGGAAGCACCTCTGGTTCAAGATTTAGATGAACTCGATGCCGAACTCCCCCCCAAAAACCGCTTACTTCATTATCTAATCTCCGATGGACCTCCGATCCTAATTTCTGAAAATCTTTACCCCCTTGATGATAGTGTTCGCTGGAGTCTCTACAACGGGTTACCCGAATTATTAGCGTTAGAACAGGGAGGGCATTTGCTCAGTTTAGAGCGCAATTTTGGGTTTCTCGGTTTCGGTGCAAAACTTTTTGAAATCCAAACCGGAAGCGCCACGGACACCTCCCGAATTGCCAGTTTAAAAGGGGAACTGAAGAAGGTTGAACCCATTAAGAAGCGATTGCTTTTAAACTTACAAGATTTAGGAATTGAGTTAGATAATCTGGAAGGGATGACCCTTGGACCCCGCTTCTCCGATGGGAGTCAAAGTTTAATTATGGTCAGTGACGATAATTTTAATCCGGATCAAGTGAATCAGATTTTATTGTTTCGGTTAAAAGTCTAGCGGGTTTCCCCAGAGTTTCAGTCCGGTGTTTCAGAGCGATCGGTTATTGTCGCAGCTAGAATGGAGGAGTCTGAAGCACCTTCTCTCCCCGGAATTCGCACCCATTGAACTAAAAAAATTAATGCCCTCAGTAGTCTGAAGGCATTAATCATTAATTTGATTTATCTTAAATTTTTAAATCAACCCTAAGAATTCAACAATTTAACGCCACTTATCTCCGGATCTTCCCGGATAAGCCCGACCCTGTAGGGTTAGGGGATTGCAAAATATAAATCCTCCAAACGTTCATGTAGGGGCGCAATGCTTGCGCCCTCCGTCGGGCGCAAGCATTGCGCCCCTACATTGACGGGGCTACTCTGTTGATCTACGAACGAAGGTTTTGGAGATTTTATTTTTTGGAGTTCCCTTAGAAAAATCAGCTAGTTTTATTGAATTCGAGGTGAATTTAGTCTTTCATTGTAATCCATCCGCGTTTGACCGCGTGTAATAGGCGATCAATGAGTCTATGGTCAGATTCGTTAAGTTCCTGATAACTTGACAAAGCAAATTTCAACCTTTTACGATTTGCCTCAGTTATTTCATGATTGTGCCAAACGGAGAAAAATAACTCTGCAATATCTGAGTGAGGTAAAGTCTCATAACCGTAAATATTAGGCTGTTTCTGAGGATAATGGAAGCGAGGGTTAACTGAAGATTTAGGGAGCGAAGATTTAGAAAAAGTTAGAGGACTCTCAAGAGCTTGCATAGAGGATTTATTGTTTTTGTGAGTAGTAAATTGTCCGCTTTACCCTTTATTTAATAATTTGATAAAGGGCTAATTTAAGGGATGGAATTTAAGGGAGCAAGCCCTTGGGAAAGAAATCAAATTAAGTAGTCTGAAAATCTAGGTGATTTGGCTAAACTTTACCATCAGACTCATGAGACAGACTCCTGAGATTTTCAGTTGATCCCTGGCCAGAGCATTTTTAACATTGCTCCACTCTATCTAGGATAATCTGATGAATCTAAACGGTCCCTCTATCTGAAGAGGTAACTCAAAGAAATGTTGATCCGGGTCCCGAGCATTCTTGGCATTGCCCCACTCTATATAGGATAGTCTGATGAATCTAAACAGTCCCTCTACCTAAAGAGGTAACTCAAAGAAAGGTAGAGGCGATAGGCTTGGCAGAGTCGCTAGGGAGGGTATGAAAACCTAGATTAGGGAGATTTAGAGGGATTTTTTAAACGTTTTGTAGTCCGGAATGAGGCAACTTCAGTTACTCCGAAAAGCCCTATATATAATCGATTCAATCTTTTAAAATTTCTGATAATTTGGAGATTTGAGACTCCCAGGGAGGAATGGAGGGAATCCCGCTACGCGAGGACCATGACTCGCCTCTTTAAGGCAGAAAAGGGGAGAATCTCCTACGGATGGGATGAGTATGGAGACATTTGTTGTGTCACTGGGGTGTAACTAAATCGTTACACCTCTCTATTGTGATCGGGATAAGTTGGGGCCTGAAGAACGAATTTGCTGCGGGATAGGGGGTTGACGATCGCCCTTTGATTAAAAGATTACAAGATGTAACGATTTCGGGGATGGTAGCGTAAGTAACTTCGGAAATTTGGTAAATCTTTGTTAACTTGATAGAGCAAATACATTCTTCTATTTTTTTCAGATATGCAAAGCTGTGAAACTTGTAAGCATCGAGGCACGAAGCACTGCCCAGTTCAGACCAAAGCGCTGATTGTTGGAGAAACGAGCCAACTGACGAGCCAGGGATTCTGCGATCGCTATTCCCCGATCTTGGCAACCTAAACCCTGCTGCTCGTGAATTGGTTCTAAATCTCCAGTGCAACAAGCACTCCAGGTCTAAATTATCCGATCCAGCGTCGCCATAGGCGGACAATCCATCGCCGCATCCAACGGATCACACGCCCCACAGGACTCGACGATCGCCGCACTGGGGTGGGGGTTGGGACTATCTCCGGGGAGGGAGCCTCCACCGGAGTCTCCGTAGTAGTCTCAGTCAAAACCTCCACAGCAGCATCAGCAGGTTCTGGCGTGATTGTAGGGGACGGGGGTTGCAATTCTAACGCCCGCTCATAACTTTTGAGGGCTTCTTCCTGTCTGCCTAACTGTTTCAGCGAGACTCCCCGATATTTCCACCCCTGCCAATTCTCCGGATCCAGGGAAATTGTCCGATCATAGCTGGTAACCGCTTCCTCATAGCATCCTAATTCTGCTAAAGCACTGCCGCGATCCAGCCAAGCTTCTGGATCATCGGGATACCTTTCCACCAGGCGATCGCAGGCGACGAGTTTGGGATTGTCCAGGGGAACCACAGGCGGACTCGGGACTGATTCTGGGACAATTTTCTCCTCTTTCTCTTTCTGATCAACAGGAGTTTCCACAGGTTCTGGGGTTGCCGGTTTTGGACGCGAGGGCATCTCTTGTAACTTTGCCATCGCCGTTCGTCGCAACCGTCTCGTTTCGCGCCAGGTGGGTTTGAGGGCTAAGACGCGATCGTAACAGGCGACTGCTTCTTCATAGCGTTCTAACGCGGCTAACGCTTCCCCTTGGTTATGCCACCCTTGACAATAGTCTGGAGAAATCGAGATCGCCCGTTGGTAACTCTCCACGGCTTGCTCATAGCGTCCTAACTCCACCAAAGCATTCCCGAGGTTGTTCCACCCTTGGTAATAATCCGCCTTCAGGGCGATCGCCTTCTCATAACTCGTCACCGCCTCTTCATGACGTCCCAAACACTTCAGGGTCATCCCGCGATTATTCCAGGCATCCGCATAGTCCTCATCAATGGCGATCGCCTTCTCATAGCTCTCTAACGCCTCTTCATAGCGTCCTAACCGATAAAGAGACCCAGCGCGATCGTACCAGGCTTTCGGATTATTCATCTCGATGACAATCAAACCCTCTTCTTCGTTCTGCTCTCCCGAGTTAAAGGGAGAATTCAAATTTTCTTGCGCTTCTTGCCCTGTCATTAACTAGCTCTCTCCCTTCGTAAACCCTATTCAGTTCAAACACCCCGATGGGAGCAATTCTCCTGTATTTTCCTCTCCTGTGCGATCGCCTTTAATTAATCACCTGATAATCGGCAATTTTCCACTGACCATTAACCCGTTGTAAATTGTACCGGATTAAACTCGTGCCAAAACTAGCGCGATCGCGATTGACTCGTCCATTTTCATATAACGTATAATCTTCCGTCACCCTGGCTTCTAACGTCACCCGACTGCCTTGCGTAACAAACCGCTCAATAGATTCTACTCGCTGCACCCCATATTGATAGAAGGCATTATTATTTTCTAACCAACTTACGGAATTGAGAGAATCTGCATATAAAATTCCCGTCGTTAAATTTCCCAACAATTGCCGATCAAATGGAGGGGCAAAAATATTACCTTTAGCCGTTAACCAGTCCCGCAGCAATGTCGCTGCTTGCCTCTGATCCAGTCCTCCTGTCTCTGGTGACGGATTGGGTACCGGATTCGGTGCCGGATTCGGTGACGGATTGGGTACCGGATTCGGTGTCGGGGTAGGACGAATGCACCCCGCCTCTTGTAAATTGACCCCTTGTAACCGAGCATCTTGACGCTGCCAACCGCAGGTATTTGCCCCTGTCACCACCGCATCCTTGAGATTGGCTCCTCGAATATCAACTTCCTGTAAATTCGCCTGACTAAAATTAGCCGCTTCTAAGTCGGCGGCAATCAGAATCGCCTCAGATAAATTCGCACTGCGAAAATTGGCATACCGCAAATCCGCATTTCGGAGATTGGCCCCCTGTAAATTGGCTTCCGACAAATCCGCACCGCGTAAGCTAACCCCTTCTAATTGAGCATCCCGCAAATCGCATCCGGGACAGCGATTGGTATCCAGGAGTTGCTGTAGGTGGGCTGGGTTAGCAGCAGCAACAGGTAAAGCCAACCCCCAGGGGACGAACAGAACCGTGATTATTCCTACATTTTTGATCAGCATAGACGGGTGATAACAGTAGCAACAGTTACCAGAGTAGACGGAATGAGGGTTCCCGTATCAATGGGAGCCGGTAACATTTCTCCGCGAAAATCGAGTAACTGAACAACAACGAGGTAGGCGATCGCCAGCAAAATGGAAATCGCACCCGTAATGATAGCTATAACTTTAGACCGATCCATTGGATTTTTCCTCTTGCTCCCTAAAACCATTCTATTTCGAGTCGCAGCAGGAGCAGCAAAAGCATCAAAGCAATAGTTTGTAGTAACGACTTCAGTCGTTATACGGAATCCGGTTGTCAAAGTAAAAACCCGCAGGCTGAAGCCTGGGGCTATACGGACGAAGCCCGCCTGCGCGGGCTAATTCAGAAAACCGACTTTTAACAACCGGATTTGGTATTATCCCCCAAGTCGAAGAAAAAACACCCCAAACCCCGCTGAATCACGCCCTCATCCTCAGTTCGTAGTAACGACTTCAGTCGTTATCCCCCAAGTCAAAGGAAAAACACCCCACCCCCCCCTAAATCAGGCCCCAATCCGTCCTAACATCCGGCGCAATCCAGAGAATCTGGCCTCTGAAAGGATGTAAAATGAGGCCAACTTGGGTAAATTCGGGACAAGATAGAACTAGATTAGATTGCACGAAATTGGGAAACGGACATGGATTCTGTCGTAGATTGGCCTACCGAACCGATAACCACTGAGCGAGTGCCAGCGATCGAGACCTTTCAATTGCGAAAGGCTTACCGCACTGGGTTTTGGATGAACAAACAAGTTGAAACCCTCAAAAACTGCACCCTAACCGTGTATGAGGGAGAAACCTTTGGGTTGCTGGGTCCCAATGGGGCCGGGAAAACGACGATCCTGAAAATTTTATTGGGGATCTTGCGTCCGAGTGGGGGTCGCGGGTTATTACTGGGGCAGCCTTTAGGCGATCGCGCGGTTCGAGAACGTATCGGTTATCTCCCAGAAAACCCCTATTTTTATAAATATCTAACCGGCTGGGAATTTTTGTCCTTTACTGCCAACTTATTCCAAATTCCCGCTAGTGAGCAGCGCCAGCGCATTCCCGATCTATTGGATCTGGTTGGCATCGCCAAATCTGCCGCTCGTAATAAAATCTTGCGTAACTATTCTAAAGGGATGTTACAGCGAATTGGCATGGCTCAGGCACTGATTAACAATCCCGATGTGGTGTTTTTAGATGAACCCATGTCTGGATTAGACCCTTTGGGACGCTATCAGATGCGGGAAATTATTGTTTCTCTGAAAGAACAAGGGAAAACGATTTTCTTTAATAGTCACATCCTGGCTGATGTGGAAAAAATTTGCGATCGCGTAGCCATCCTCGCCCAAGGGGAATTAATTTGCTCTGGTTCCCTCAAGGAATTATTGGGGACTTCTGACTTGTATTTTGTCAAAGGTATCGGGGGAAATTTAGAAGTGCTCAAACAGTGGTTACCCGACTTGGAGTTAGAAGACGATCGCTGGCAAGGGCATTTAAAAGGTTCGCCCCAGGATTTTCTGGCTAGTTTGCAACTGATGGGGGGTAAGCTGATTACAATTGACCTAACGGGTGCTTCCCTAGAAGAGTTTTTTGTCCAACAACTGCGCGATCGGGGGATTACCGTCAGTCAATAAATTCACCCGACAGTTCCTCCCTGTGAAAGATGACCTTAGTCGATTTCTGATGTTATTCCTAAATGGAAATCACCAGAAATCCTCATTTTAGGGAGAAATCACTCATGGCTAACTTGATAGAAACTGCCACCGAACTCGGGCAATTCAAAACCCTGCTCACGTTAGTGGAATCCGCAGATCTCCTGGATCTACTCAAGAGTCCCGGACCCTATACCGTTTTTGCGCCCACGGATGAAGCCTTTGCCGCCCTGCCTTCTAATACCATCGCCAATTTGATGGAAGATATTCCGAAGTTGCAGAAAGTCCTCTCTTATCACGTTCTGAATGGAGACGTGCGGACGGATAATTTGGAGGAGTTAGCTTCAGCAGAAACCGTGGAAGGTTCAGTGGTGGGGGTGGATACCTCCGATGGAATCAAAATCAATGATGCTAAAGTGTTGAGTGCCGACTGCCTCACGGACAATGGGGTGATTCATGCGATCGACAAGGTACTGATTCCCAGTTTGGTTTCGGTATAAGATAGTCTCTAAAAACCCGCACCCTCAAGGACTCTGTTGGCTAATCACATAGGGGGTCATACCCCCTGCTTACCTAGGAGAGTCAAGCCCGTTAAAATAGTAGCCACAAAAAACTCAGGGGGGTTTAGGGACTGGACCCTCTTTCTGGCCTAATTTAAGGAGTGAATCATGACCCTTCATCCTCAAGAACAATGGATTATTCCTGAACAAACCGCTGCCGTGGCAAGGGCCTCGTTCCCGAAAGGGAACGTTTATATGCTCATGTATGAAGAACTAGGAAGACTCTACACGGATCAAGACTTTCTTGCGCTTTACCCTAACTGTGGAAAATTAGCCTGGTTTCCTGCCGCTCTAGCTTTGGTGACCTTGATGCAGTTTTCTGAAGGACTAACCGATAGACAAGCAGCCGATTCAGTAAGGGCTCGGATTGATTGGAAATATTCCTTGGGGCTAGAATTAACCGACCCAGGTTTTGACCACACCATCTTAAAGGAATGGAGAGACCGCCTAGTTAAAAAAGAGGCCGAATCAATTCTGCTGGACAAAATGTTAGCCCGATTTAAAGAAAAAAAACTATTAAAAGGGCGAGGAATCCAGCGCACTGATTCAACCCAAGTTTTAGGGGCTATCCGAATGCTCAACCGTTTAGAGTTGGTTGGAGAAACATTACGTCAGGCCTTAAATGACCTGTCTATTCACGCTCCCAATTATTTGTGTTCTTTGGTCCAAGAAGATTGGTTTGACCGTTATAGTTGTAGAGTGGATGCTTATCGGTTACCTAAAGATAAAAGCGAACGTGAACGCTTGGCTTTGACCATAGGAGCCGATGGACATCACTTGCTCGCCGCCATTTACGAGGGGGGAGAGGCATTTGATTTATGTGAATTACCCAGCGTAGAAATTCTCCGACAAGTTTGGGTTCAGCAGTATGTTTTTATTAATTCTGAACTCAAGTGGCGAGACCCCAAAGAACTGGGCCTACCCCCGAATTCTATTCAAATTGAAAGCCCTTATGATATTGAAGCTCGTAACGCGACCAAACGGGAGAAAAATTGGACTGGATATCAAGTTCATTTGACGGAAACTTGTGATGAAGATTATCCTAATTTAATTGTGAACGTAGAGACCACTCCTGCCACCACAGTAGATGGGGAGATGACTCAAGTTATTCATGAGAAGTTATCGGAGAAAGAATTACTCCCTCAACAGCATTTGGTTGATAGTGCCTATGTTGATTCTCATCACTTAGTCACGTTACGTTCAAACTATGAAGTTGACCTAGTTGGTAAAATAAGAACCGACACCTCTTGGCAGTCGCTCAATCAAACTGGATTTGATTTATCCTGCTTTACGATTGATTGGGACCAAGAGCAAGTTCACTGTCCCCTAGGAAAAATCAGTCAAACTTGGCGTAACCGAACGGATAAATCTAATAAACCCGTGATTGAGGTTCATTTCTCTAAAACTGATTGTGCCGATTGCCAAAAGCGAGAGCTTTGTACTCATTCCATAAAAGAACCCCGATTACTCAAGCTCCGACCCCGTGAGCAACACGAGGCTTTACAAGAAGCAAGGCATCGTCAAACCACCGAGGCATTTAAACAAGATTACGCCCTTCGTGCGGGTTGTGAAGCCACCATCAGCCAAGCGGTGAGGGCATTTGATTTACGTCGCTCGCGTTATTCGGGTCTAGCCAAAACCCATTTACAGCATATAGCAATAGCCACAGCTATGAATGTCAGTCGTTTATTTGAGTGGTGGACAAAACCATCGAAGGTTCTGCGTCGCCCGAGCGCTTTTGCTGCTCTTAAAGCTCAATATCCACATATCTACCGCCCCACTTTTTCTGATTCTAGTCGAATATTGGTTGGGGGGTAACACCCCCCATGTGATTAGCCAACAGAATCCTCAAGGGTGGGGCTACACGGACAAAGCCCGCCTGCGCGGGCTAAGAGTAAAAACGACTCCCAAATCAATTGAGTGGGGTATTTAACCCCCACTCAATTGACTTTTATCATTCTGGAAATGCGTGGGATAATCAGAGTTATGAATGGAAAGATAGCGAGCAAGATGCTCGCACTCCAAGACTGAAAGTCTTAGATCCATTGTCAAACTGATTTAGACTAGCTATATGCCCGTCGCTGGGGCATTGAGACGCTTTTCGGTGCGCTCAAGACTCGCGGCTTCAACCTCGAAACGACCCATTTTCGAGACTCGCAGAAGTTGAGCAAGCTGCTGGCATTACTCGCGATCGCTTTCACATGGGCGATGACTGCCAGTCTCTGGCTACACCCACAGCAACCTCTCAAGCGCAAGTCTCATGGGCGGCGTGAGCAGAGGTTGTTTCGCCTTGGCTTGGATTTTACCCGCCGCCTCTGCCTCGATTTCTACCTCCACCGCTCCGAGTTTCGTCACGCTCTACAATTTTTGTCCCCGTACTGAGGTTTGCAGATCAATTGTTGAGAGTAGGCATTGGCCCTGGATGGTGTATGATGTTCACTGTTTATCTATTTGAAATCTAAGATTATGGAAGAAAGTGCTTTAAATCGTGCTGAGACTGTTTTAGTTCAGGTTTCAAAAATTATTAAGAATATTCCTTTTTCAAGCAATCTTCAAGAGAGCATTGAGAATATACGTTCAAGCATACAATCACTCCGTCCACCTCGCATTATGGTTGTGGGAAGAACGAAGTCGGGAAAATCTTCTTTAATTAATGCTATTTGTGGATTGAAGGTGGCTCAAGTAAGTCATCTAAGACCAGAAACGGGTAAAGCAGAATGGAAAACCTACGAACATAATGGGGTTGATTTGGTTTATATTTTGGATACTAGAGGATTACAAGAAGCAAAAGCTCCACGACAACAGGATAGCGCAAAAAATCCTTTTGAGAGTATAATAGATGCTATTAAAGACAAATATCCCGATATTATTTTGTTGGTTTGCAAAGCTACCGAAGTTCATGCTGCTAGTCAAGAAGATTTAAGTATTTGTGAGTCTATTATTCAAGAGATCCAAAAAACTCATGCTCATGAGAAATTATCGATTATTGGAGTTTTAACACAGTGCGATCAAGTAGCACCTCCCAAGGGTGATCTATTTGGCGATCAAGACAGAGATAAAAGAAAAAGGAAAAACATTGAAAGAATGTGTTCAGTGATTTTTATAAGTATATTCAACAGAAAGAAGGATTACGCAATTATCTTAAAAATGTCGTAGAAATTTGTGCTTATGCTGAATATGAAGAAGGAGATTCCGGCTTAATTTTGCCAGATGAAGACTATCGCTGGAATATTGATAAATTGATTGAAATCATGATGGAATATACACCTGAAAATAGACGCGGAAGTTTAGGGAGAATGGCACAGGTTCAAGCCACTCAACGTGGTGTTGCTGAAACAATTAAAACTGCCTGTGTGATCCTTGCTGGTGTAGTATCGGCCAATCCTATTCCAGGTATGTCAATTGCTCCCGTTTTGGTTATTCAGACTTTTATGGTGATGTATATTGGTTGGTTAAGTGGTCGTGATTTTTCTCAAGAAACTATCAAAGATTTTTTAGTAACCGGAGGAGTAGCTGTTGGTTCAAATGCAGCAGCAATAGGATTGGCAGATGTTGCTCTTAAATTCTTACCCGGAGCAGGTAGTTTAGCTTCTTCGGCTGCTTCTGTTACTGCAACTCAAGGTGTAGGAGATGCAGCAATTGCTTATTTTTTAACAGAAAAAAGATAGGTAGATCCTCAGTACAGGGACAAAAATCTGTGATGAATAGCTGAAACCTTGCCAGGGATGTGAATTGACAGATTAGAGAAAGAGGAGGTTGAGTGGAATAACCACAAACAACCCAACCCCCTCATGAAAGAGCAATGCCTAATCGTGAGGTTGGGAAGCCCTCGGTGTAATCTTTAGATTCACCGAGGGAGGATGTCACCCCAAAATGCACCCACTGCGAGGGGGAACCGTTAAACTGAGCTTGTCATCCTGCCAAGACACCTGAGCTTTCCCATATAACAACTTCTCAGGATGAGCGTTCAACCCAGAGACATCCACGGTTTGCTCACAGGCATTCGTGCCGACATTAACGGCGACAATCAGTTCTTCCTCCGGTAACTGCCTTGCGAAGACATAGAGGGTTCCCTGGGCGGATAATACCTTGTAAGTGCCGGTCCGCAAAGCGGGATGAGCATGACGTAGGGCAATCAGTTCGCGGTGATAGTCGAACACTTCCCGGTCCCAATCTTCTTCTTTGGGGAAACCGCGACGGGAGTCGGGGTCCACACGACCCGGTAAACCGACTTCATCCCCATAGTAGATACTTGGAGCACCGGGGAAGGTCATTAATAGGAGCGTTGCCAACTCCACAGAAGGTTTATCATCTCCGGCGATCGACAGCAGACGTGCCGTATCGTGAGAAGCTAGAAGGTTAAGCTGAGTCAGTTGGATTTCCCAGGGGTACATTTCCAACAACTGCTGGATTTTTTCCGCATAATCTCCGGCAAACATGGGAGGGGTGGTTTGGTAGTCCCGGTCCTTGACTTGAGCCAAATCAACGCGATCGCCCGCAGTAAAGGCAATGGTGGGTCCGGTAAACAGATAGTTCATCACCCCATCGAACTGAGTCCCATCCAACCAGGGACGGGAGTCACCCCAAACTTCGCCGACAATGTAGGCATCGGGATTAATTGCTTTGACGCGATCGCGAAACTCCTGCCAAAACCCTTCCGTTTTCACCTCAAAGGGCACATCCAACCGCCACCCATCAATTCCAAACTTAATCCAATATTCCGCAATCTCCATAATGTATTCCCGCACCTCGGGATTATCATGGTTGAACACTGGTAAAGCCCGATTATCCGCCCACCCTTCATAATTAGCAGGAAAATCCCCATTGTAAGGAGACACCGGCCAATCATGAATTTTGAACCAATCTACCCAGGGAGAATGAGGGCCATTTTCCAAAATATCGTGAAAAAAGAAAAAGCCCCGACTGGCATGATTAAAGACCCCATCCAGCACCACTTTAATATTCCGGTTATGCGCCTCTAACAACAGTTCTCGAAACGCCCCAGTTTTCCCCAACATCGGGTCCACCTGATAGTAATCATGGGTGTGATAACGGTGGTTACTTGCCGATTGAAAGATGGGGGTAAAATAAATAGCATTAATCCCCAACTCTTGCAAATAGTCCAGTTTGTCTACAACGCCCCAGAGATTGCCTCCTTTATATCCTTGCAGAGTCGGAATAGCGTGCCAATCTTCCCAACGACTGTGCTTCAAGAGTAGCTCACGAGGCTGAGTCCCTCGGGCGAAGCGATCGGGAAAGATTTGATAAAAAACCGCGTGTTTTACCCAATCGGGTGTTTGAATTTCCATAGATTTTCTTATGCCTCCACCGACAATGCTACAATCGTGGGCGGACAAATGGATCTAACCTCCGGTAGAAAATTTCGCCCCAATATTGCAGAAGGTGAAGAAAAGTAAAGTTTCCTTAAAATTTGCCTAAATCATCCGGTTCTTCGGCTAAAACCTTGTAGGGAGGATTTAACTCTGAGAATAGGAATTTAAAATCAATGGTTACTCTTCGCATTCAAGAACTAGCCGAAGCCAAAGGAATGACCCTGGAACAACTCAGCCAAGATTGCGGGATTTCAGTAGAAAAGATTCGTAAATATGCAGCCGAATCGATTGAAATTAAGGAGGAAAATGCTGCGGATATTCAAAAAATTGCAAATACTTTCAATGTCTCCAGTCTGCACTTATTAAATCGCCTAAAGAAAATTCTATTTTCGTGCAATTAAAATTACTTATCAGCTTAAAAACAAAAAGGACTTACCTTAGAATGATTTAAGTGAAAAATACGGGATTAACATCCCAGTATCGGTATTTTACAGCACCCAACCTATCCGAAAATCAAAAATATTAGAACCTAAAATTAAAGTGAAATTAAATAGAATATGTGATGTTTTGCAATGCAGTTATCGAGACGTTGGTCTGTAACGAATTAAATTGTTTTGAATCCGTTTTCGATATAGACGCTAATTATAGAAGGTAAAGAGCATTGAATGAAAAAGAATTTCTAATGCTTAGTAATTTATCAGGATGACTTTATAGAATTACTAAGGCACTCAACCGCTGTGATTCTTCTAAATCTACTGGTGAATATAGTTATAGTGAAGCCAGAGAAATTCTGGTGTGGAACACAGTTGGAAAGACATCATGGTAATGTGGGATGTTAAAAGATGAAAAATAGAAAATAAGAAAACGTAGCATTTATGGTATTAAAGGGATAAGTTTACCTTAAAATTTTAAGGCTATAATACCTCAGATTTAAACGAAGTAAGGCAGGACATCAGACTTAGCCTTAAAACAGCGAGTATTTCCTTAAGGAATTGTTATAGTCTCTATTGGCTAGTGTCATTCTTTTCGTATCAGGAATTTTTCTTGCATATAATTGTTAAGATATTTTGTGTAGAATCTTTTTTTGAAAATAGAGATTTGGATTATTAATGTATTCTTATTTATATTTAGGATTTATTTTACCTCCAAATTCACGGATTTAATGGAATTTTCTATTTCATTTGTATATTTTCACATTATTAGGACTATTAGTCCATTACATTGGTTTTGAGTAAAGCCCTCGATATAGCTATTTTGATTGCCATCGTTTTATGTTGAGCATGATTATCGGCTGGTTTGGCGAGTATAGGAGATTACTTGTTTTGCTTGTATGCTAGTAATTTCTTGTAGAAATGAAAAGGAGCAGTTCTTGTGTTCATTTTTGACATATTAGTCTCTAATTATTTTCAATTAAATAGCAGAAACATTTACCATTTGCAAGCTGATTTAACTATTAATGGCTGCAATTACTCGTCCTCATTACATGGTGCAATTATCGCCTCAAAAAGCCCTGAAAGGTGACCCTAAATTTGCTTGGATTCGAGATCAAGCTGTGTTTTGGGCAGCAACTGGGGGAACGTCTTTCTATGGATGTGACCTTACGGATGCTTGCTTTGATGGTGCAGACTTACCTCATACCGATTTTAGACAAGCCAAATTGACTCGCGCTAGTTTTGAAGGCGTAACGAGACTAGATTTGTCGCGACTCCAAGGCACGATTCTTGAACAACCCAAAGTTAGAAAATTACTGACTTCTAAAATCGGGTTTGAGGAAGATTATACCGGCGCAAACTTCAATGGAGCAAATTTGCGGGGTGCAAATCTGACTGGGGCAAATTTAACGGAGGTTCAGGCATTAGATGCCGATTTTTCTGGGGCTACTCTGACTGGGGCTTGTATTCAAGGATGGAATATCAATCATAATACCCGGTTTCATAATGTGATTTGCGAAAAAGTTTATCTGAAATGTTCTCGACAAAGGAATGGAACCTTCATATCTGGAACCTAAGCCGGATCATGGGACGTTTCAACCGGGGGAATTTGAAAAATGGATCACTGAGATTCAAGATACGGTAGATTTGATTTTCCAAAAGGGTTTAAATTGGAAAGCCTTTGCCTTTGCCATCACCCAAACGGCTATCGATACTGAAGGGGTAGATGTATCTCGCTATCAGATAGAACATAAAGGGGAAGGGGTGATGGCGGTGAAAGTTGGGGTTACTTCGGAGGCTAACAAAGCCGACATCCATCAGGGAATTGTTAACAACTATGACTCGGCGGTTGAAATGCTCGATCGCGGTGCGCCTTTGTTTTTACAAGCGAAACATAACCAAATTGAAGAAATCCGCGACTTGCTGCGATCGCAATGGCAAGAATTTAGAGAATTTGTGAATGTTTTCTCCGAGGCCAATCGGTCTATCTCCATCCACGGTGAAGGCAATCGAGTTTACATTTTAAAACAAGCAGGAGACATCATGGAAACCAAAAGTGAAGGATTCAACGTCGGCGGTAATTTTGCGATCGGTGGAGACAACATGAGCATGACCGGCGCTCAACTTACATTAGGAGACCTCACAGGTCAAGTCACCAATACGATTCAGGAACTCCACGACGTTAAGTCTGAAAATGGTCAAGATTTAGTCAATATTTTGACCAATTTGCAACAATCGATTACCACGGACCCGGCCCTAGGGGAAAATCAGCAGAAACGGGCGCTCAAAGCTGTGGAAACCCTCGCCAAAGAAGGGAAAAAGCCTCCGGAAGAACGGGACCAGGATATTGCGGGAATGGCTTTAGATGCGCTGCAAGGAATCTCCGCCACCGTGGGTCATGCCAGCAAGCTGGCTGAATTTGCCGAAAAATATCTACCGACTCTGAGTAAGCTGTTTGGTCTGGGGGTCTAGTTTTAGGGGGTCTGAGGTAAGGAAAGGGTAGAGGACCGATCGCCCTCCCCAAAACTACCACGCAGTTCCAGGCAGAAGCAGGTCCGAAGTGTTCTACAATACTCCGTGCGGGTTTAAACCGTAATCCGTTTAGCGGTCTGGCTAGGACTTGTCCTCATCCCATCAATTTAGGAGAAATTATAACGATGACTGGTGAAATTTTCACGACAGCCTTTTTAGCCTTTGCTTTAGTCATGGTCGGTTTAGTCCTCGGGTTCGCCTTACTCAAAATTCAAGGCGCAGAAGAATAAGCCCCTTGTTTGTTGGGCCAGTCGCCCCTAACACCCAACCCCATCCATAAAACAAGCGATCGCCCTCCTGAATCTTCAAGAAGGCGATCGCTTGTTTTATCCTTCAGAAAAAACCCGCACCCTCAAGGGTGGGGCACTTGCGGACGAAGCCCGCGCAGGCGGGCTACTCTATAAATCAGTGAGCACTGGAGACTTCAACCGGCTGCGGACTGTCTGCCACCTCCGATCGCAAACTGTCTGCGGTGCTTTTGATAAAACTAGCCAGAGGCACTGCAATCAGAACCCCCAAGACTCCTCCCAACTTCGCACCGATCAACAGCGAAATTAGCACCCAGACTGGGTTCAGACCCGTAAATCCTCCCAACAATCGCGGTGCCACTCCACTTTCGATACTTTGCTCGATCGCCACGGACACGATTAAAACTTTCACCCCCAGCCAAAAATTATTAAACGCAACTAAGATACTCACCAAACTAATACTTAAACCGGCCCCAAACGGAATCAGGCTCAACACGCCAACCACTAAACCGAATAGCAGACCAAACGGGACCCGCAACACCAAAAACGCCAAAGTCATCGAAACTCCCATTAAAGAAGCAACCGTGACTTGACCCACAAAATAATTATGGAAATTTTTGCCGAGAGAGAACCGCATCTCTTTTGCCAGACGGGGAGGCAACCATTGTAATAAGCCCTCCCAAAGGCTACGTCCGCGCCAGAGCATATAGAACGTTAAGATGACCGTCACCACCACATCAAAGACGCGACCCACCGTATCCACGGCAAAACTCAGGACTTGACCCGTGAGATTTTGTAACTGACCCGAAAGGCGTTCGGTGAGTTGAGTCGTCAATCCACTCAAATCTACCGGCCAATTTCGGGCGATCGCGATTTCTTGCAGGGTCTGGAGTTGCGCCGCACCGGATTTAATCCAAACCGGCAATCGATTCGCTAACTCCGTCAATTGCTCCAAGGCGATCGGGACCAAGGTGATCCCCAACCCCACCAAAGTCAGTAAGGTCAACAGAAACACGAGAATCACCGCTGGGGTATGTTTAGCCCCATATCGCTCTAGGAGATTCACCGGATAGTCCAAAATAAACGCCAGCAACGAGGCTGCAAGCAGGATACTGATGATTTTGTCAAAATAATCAAACGCCACCAGCAACAGCCAACTGTTGAGGAAAATTAAGGGGAAGGCGAATCCCAAAGTCAACCATCGAGGCATTGTTTCGCTGATTTTCATAATGAGAACATTGAACCGGGGATACTGAAACCCCAAAGAAGGCATCTTTTTAGTATGGTAGATGGGTGACCAGAGGTTTCGCTGAAAACTCACGGAGGCGTCCATAGCGCCCACCCTATTCTGGAATTCTACCGAATCCTCCCAGACTGGTTGTAAACTATCTTAAATTTCTACA
The DNA here is from genome assembly GCA_963821735.1 of uncultured cyanobacterium. Lineage (GTDB taxonomy): Bacteria > Cyanobacteriota > Cyanobacteriia > Cyanobacteriales > Laspinemataceae > Laspinema. Next base: position 132,684 of record CAWGFK010000012.1, on the reverse strand, counting down.
ATAGAGATGCCATATCCTAAATCGCTCGGAGTTTCCACCCCCGGCGATCGCAATTGATATCAGGACCCCTAAAGCGTGAATATAGACACCATCCAAGATATTTTTGAGAAAGGCGGCGTATCCATGTGGCCCTTGTGGCCCTTGTTGATTTTATCCATCCTAGCCGTCGCCACCATCTTAGAGCGCAGTTGGTTTTGGGCAACCGTCGTCAGTAAAGAAAAAGAAACCGCTAACCGCGTCCTAGAAGCAGCGCGATATGATTGGCGAGTCGCCCAGGAAGTGGCCCGCCAAGCCAGCAAACGCCCGATCGGACGCTTTCTCCATGCCCCCTTGCGCTTGCAAAATGCCGACCCCGAAGTCTTTCGGTTAGCATTAGAAGCCGGGGCCGAAGAAGAAATCACCACCATGCGCCGGGGTGATAAAGTATTAGAAGCCGTGATTGCTTTAGCACCGTTACTCGGGTTACTCGGGACGGTTCTGGGGTTAATTGAATCCCTCGGATCCATCCGCCTGGGAGACATCGGCACAGGAGCTACCGCTGGAGTAACCACCGGCATCGGTGCAGCCCTAGTCAGTACGGCATTCGGTCTCATCGTGGCGATTACGAGTTTAGCCTTCTATCGTCTATTTCAAGGTTTGCTCGTCAACCAAGTCAAAATTTTCCGCAAATGCGGGAATGAACTGGAGTTGCTGTATCGCCAATATTGGAGCCAAATCCACCACAATCGCAGTGGTGCGCCAGAAACTTCCGCATCTTGGGCAAGCCGAACGGTCCCAGACAGTGGGTTCACCGTTAAACCTGAAGGGCCTGTGAATCATAGTAAAGGCTACCCAGAAATCGGGGATCAGCCCCAGGATAGAGCCAACAAGATTGATGGTTTGAATTCCTCGGACCAGTCGAATTAAGTTAAATGAAGCGGGGGGAGTTCCTACCGCTTGCCACTCACCCCTTTGGAATTTCTGGGAGGCGATCGCCGGATGAAGATTAACGGGTATGATTCACAAACGGAAGAAGCTCGGATTGAGCTGATTCCCCTCATCGACGTCATCTTTTGTATTTTGACCTTTTTCCTCCTAGCGGCATTGCAACTGACCCGCCAACAGGCGGTGAATGTAGATTTGCCGCAAGCGGAGACAGGGACAGTACAGATGCAAGAGTTGAAACTGTTTGTCAGCGTGGACCAACTCGGACAAACCTATGTCGATAGACAGCCAGTGACGCGGGAGCAACTGTATCAGTTATTGTTGACTTATAAAAGAGCCAGACCCGAGGGCTTGATTGTGCTTTCGGCATCCAAGATGGCCAGTTATAATGACGTGATGCAGGTACTGGATTTGCTGAGGTCCGTGGGAGGCGATCGGGTTGCCCTAGCTACCATTCCCAGTTCTGGGGATCTATTCGAGCTACCTGGAGGTAGTCAACCTGATGCTGGTTCAGCAGTGCCAAATCTGCTAGTTCCTGAAACCGGCGGGGACAATGCGCCAGGGATGGGCGGAACCGGAGAAGGAAATTAACCTTCGTCATAGTCGGAGGCGGTTTGCCGGATAAATTTCTTCCGCTTAAATGGAATTGGCTCTATGTGAAAAAATCCAACTCCTCCTTTCTGAAAAACTTCATCCAACTATCTTATATAATACCGCCTAGAGGTCTACTCAATGAACATCCAACATGGAATAGTAAACATTCAGAATTGCCAGAGAAAATTCGGCAACAATTTGATACTGGACCTTATCCTAGAACCCCGCTAGAAGCGTCTCCCCAAAATTGATTATAATTTTCTATTTATTCATAATTTGTTACTTCTTTTTATTGGAATAAACCATAGTGGTCAACCCGCGATGCAAAGTTATTCTTAGATGCGGGATGTGGGACTGGATATAAAGCCTTAGCTTTAGCTGAAGCCAATCCAGGAGCGCAAATTGTCTGTATCGATTTATCAGAAGAATCAGTCAAACTCGCTCGAAAACGGCTGGACTATCATGGATTACAAAATTCGAATTTCACCCGTTGAAATATTGAAGAAATTCCGAAACTTAGGTCATACGTTTGACTATATTAATTACGATGATGTCCTATATTTTCTTCCGGATTTAGTATTAGGCTTACAAGTTTAAAATTAGTGCTTAAGCCCGAAGGAATTATTCGAGGCAATCTTCATAGTTCTTTGGACGGCACTGTTATTATCGCGCGCAAGAACTATTTAAAATGATGGGTTTAATGGAAGAACAATCCTGGAGAAATGGAAATTGCGATTGTTCAAGATACGATGAAGGCTCTAAAAATGACAATTTGATTCTTAAAACACAAACCTGGAAGCCTGAAGCATGAAAACAATCGAAGAATGGTTATTTAGCCAATTATTTGTTTCAGGGAGATAAAGGTTACACTATAACAGAACTTTTTGCATCCTTGAGAGCAGCTAACTTAGAATTTATCAATATGGTGAATTGGCGGCATTGGGAGTTAACTGATTTGTTTCAAGCTCCAGATGATTTACCGACTTTCCTGGGCATGAGTTTACCCGAACTGGACATAGAAGAACAGTTACATCTGTTTGAACTGTTACAACCTGTTCATCGGCTATTAGACTTTTGGTGTGGTCATCCCAGTGCTGCCCAACCATTTCTGCCCGTGGACGAATGGAGCGAATCAGACTGGCAAAGCAGCCAGGTGCATCTGCATCCTCAGCTTAAAACCACCCAAGTTAAGGAAAATTTGATTGACTGTATTGCATACTCACAGACCTTTTGAAGTCAGCCGCTATCTTCCAGTCGCCAACTAATACCGCTATATTCATCGGAGCAGCATAGGTTCTTGTCTGCTTCCCCTTATGGGAATGCACCCCAACCTGTTCCATCCTTAGTAGAACGCTGGCTGAAAATCAGACCCTTGATCCGGTAACCTTAGAGCCAGTCAGCCAGAACAAGGCTTTTGAGGACGTCAAGGAATTTTTGAGTGACCTAGAACCTTTCTGTACGTGCTTTTGGAACGTTTGGATTGAGAGTGGAAAAATTTTTTCGGAGGTGATATGAAACAGTCTGAAGTGGGTAAGTTATCTTCAGGAGTTAGAAAACAACCATCCGACACCCCAAGGAGACATTACTATTATGAAGACCGAATTTAAAGCAAAATTCCTGCAACACTTCAATAGCAAAAAGAGGAACAAGGTTTCACCCTAATTGAGCTTCTAGTCGTGGTTATCATTATCGGTATTCTTGCGGCTGTTGCGTTACCTTCTCTCCTCAGCCAAGCCAACAAAGCCAAGCAAGTTGAAGCCCGTAACAACGTTGGTGCCATGAACCGCGCTCAACAAGCCTTCTTCTTGGAAAAAGGTCGATTTGGTGCTTATGAGGAACTCGGTGTTGGTATCCAGACTCAAACAACTAATTATAAATATGAGTTCGCTCCAAAAGCTCCAGCTACCACTGATACTGGACTTGCTATTTTGGCTTCAACTCTAACTAATGGACTCAAGCCCTATACTGGTTTAGTCTGGGCAGAAGTAGATGCTACTACCTCTCAATCCACCACTCGTGCTTTATTGTGCGAAGAAAAATTACCGGCAGCAAAAGCTTCTGGTCCTTCAGTAACAGGTGCGGCAAAAACCTGCGACCCTAATCATGTTCAACCTGGGTGACTAATTTTCCATCGGCTAGGCTATACCTGTCCTAGATAATTCTTCCAAGGGTTAGATAGCCAATCGTCAGATTGGATCTGATGGGGGAGGGGTAATAAAATACCCTCCCCCTATTTATATCCAATCATCATCACACCGGATAAAAACTGCTCATTGCTGACCGGATTCTTAAGAGCTACTGAGCGGAAAATCATTAAAGTTAATATAAAATCACGGTTAATTCGATAAACATATCACTGATGGGTGAGTTGCTTCAACTCTAGATAGAATCAAAAAGGCAGTCAAATCAGTTCCATCAATTACATCCACATATTTTATCCATGATGCGATGAGGTTTTTCAAAAAACATCATCATTTATTTTCCTACTTAATTAGCTCTTTTACTGTAGCCATTTTAAACGAGCGGGGATCAACCCAGCGCTTCAGACGTGGAAAACTAGGTAAATGAAGTTTAGGCCCGATTAAAACCCCACCCAATATTTTACAATACAATAGAAAATGTTAACGCAGGGGCAATCTAATCGAGACCCCTCAACCCGTCAAGACAAGCGGGTTATTTTAACAGAAAAGCTGCGAACTTGAGAAGTTTTGATGGGTGATTTGTATTATGACATTTTTTTCTCACCAACCCAGCGATAAAAATTTATTTTTGGAACAAGTTGAGCAATACAGGCTTAGAGGAGACTATAGGAAAGCCGCGACTCTCTACGAACAGGCTATAGAAGCCGAACCGGAGGTTAAGTCCCACTACTGGCATTTGGGATTAATGTTGCTATTGCAACGAAAAGAAGAAGAGGCAACTAGCACCTGGCTCTTGGGAATGCTGGATGGAGAAACAGATCAGGTGGACTCATGGACGGCAGAGTTGTTAGACATTTTGGAACAAGAAGCACAATATCAAGAAACGGGAGCAGAACCGTTACAAGCTTGGTTAATTCGCGGGCATATCAGAGAAATTAACCCGGAAGATCCGAATAACCTTTTATCCTTAATTCACCTGGGGATTTCTCTTGACTATTTTGGGGGAGAAGAACTGATAGACTGGGGAGTGAGCGATTTGCTACAACAGCCCGAAGAGGGACAATTCAATCAAGACAAGTTACTGCAAGTCTTCCGAGAAATTTTATCACACCATCCCATCCAACCGTCATCCCTAGAGTTTATAGAAGCTGCTCTACCCCATCTCCAGGAGCATTACGATGTGATTGGGATTTTATTGCCCGCTTCTTTGGAAATTGGTTACTCTCTGGGACAAGTCCGAATAGCCATCTCTATGTTGGAGATGGCTTTGCAAACCGATGAAACAAATCTGGAAGTTTTAAGACATTTAGCGGCTTTTTATCAATATGGAATCGATTACTCCAAAGGAATAGAATTAGCGATGAAATGCTATTCCCTGGTGGAGACACTCCCTGAAAAAATTTTTGCGAATCACTTATTGATGCGGGGCCTAATGAGTGCAGGCGGTTACTGGGAAACCGTTTGTTCCACTATCGAGGTACAGGAACGGTTACTCGCGTCTTTGATTGCACAAGAACCGACTCCACTTCCGCAAGCAACGGTGGCCCGGTTACTGACTTCCGGCTATTTTTTCCCCTATGTTCGAGATCAAGCGCGAGAAAATCGAACGATTATGAATCAGTTATTGGAACGCTGTCAGTGGCATTTCCAATTTTCTAATCATCAATTTGAACAAGTCAGACCCTATTATCAGATCTCTAATGGCCATCCCACCCCAAAATCTAATGTTATAAAAAAAAGACTAAACATTGGATACATTTCTCATTGTTTGAAGATTCATTCGGTCGGTTGGTTGGTGCGATGGTTAATCCAACACCACAATCGGGAACAGTTTAAAGTTCACGGTTATCTGGTCACCAATCCGAAGGTGGGAGATCCGTTAAATGAATGGTATCTCAATGAAATAGAATGTCCTCGAAAACTGGGCAGCAATAATTGGGAAATAGCGGAGCAAATTTATCAGGATGACATTGATATATTAATAGAACATCTGATAGTATTACAATGGATGTGACCTGTGAGGTTATGGCACTGAAACCTGCTCCTATACAAGTCACGTGGCTCGGCTGGGATGCTTCGGGAATCCCGATGATCGATTATTTTATTGCCGATCCTTACGTTTTGCCTGAATCTGCTCAAGAGTATTACCGGGAAAAAATCTGGCGATTACCTGAAACTTATATTGCCGTGGACGGTTTTGAGGTGGGAGTCCCGACGCTCCGTCGTGATGAGTTGAATATTCCGAGTGATGCCATTGTGTATTTCAGTGGACAGAAGGGTTATAAACGTCATCCAGATACGGCACGACTGCAAATGAAAATTATTAAACAAGTGCCAAATAGCTACTTTTTAATTAAAGGTTTTGCGGATAATCAATCCATCCAAACGTTCTTTATTACTCTGGCAGAAGAAGAAGGAGTCGAGTGCGATCGCCTGCGATTTTTGCCGCCTACTCCCTCGGAAGCGATTCATCGTGCCAACTTAGGCATTGCCGATGTGGTCCTGGATACCTATCCCTACAACGGCGCAACAACAACATTAGAAACCCTGTGGATGGGTATTCCCCTAGTAACTCGGGTAGGAGAGCAATTTGCAGCACGCAATAGTTATACAATGATGATGAATGTCGGTGTAACCGAGGGGATTGCTTGGACGGATGAGGAGTATGTAGAATGGGGAGTCCGTTTAGGTACTGATGCCAAGCTGCGGCAGGACATATCCTGGCGACTGCGGCGATCGCGACAAACTGCTCCGCTTTGGAATGCACAAAAATTTACGCGAGAGATGGAAAACGCCTATACCCAAATGTGGGAAACTTATGTTAGTGGTCTTTCGTAAATCTTGTTGACTCCAAACTGCGAACTGATATGCTTGGTCTTCCCTAAAAGCTAAAACCCTTGATCTTCAATGGGTTGCCAGAGAATGCTCCAGGGGTTTGGTTTCATCAAACTTGATTCATTTATCCCGACACCAGGCATATTATGATACGCTCAGAGGATGACTAGCCTCATAAATTTATCACTGAAATTTATTGGGCTATAGCCATATTGAATCAGTTGTAATCCGGCTAGGGAGCGAACTCCTCAGACTACATACAACTGTGGCAATTCTCACTGATCCGCTGATTTTGGGTAACAATAAACACCTTATTTATATATCGCTCAGGACTTAACCGCAAATGACTCCTATTAGATTGCATATCGGAGGGAAAGAACCTCACCCGGATTGGAAAATCTTAGATATTGAAGAGCGTCCCGAAGTAGATTATGTCGGTGATGCGGCTGACTTGAGTCAGTTTGAAACCAATTCCATTGCAGCCATTTATGCCAGCCATGTGCTAGAACATTTTCACTATGGCTTGAATAATGAACTGATTAATACCTTAAAAGAATGGCATCGGGTCTTCAAAGCCCGGGGAAAGCTCCTCGTCAGCGTTCCAGATTTGAGAATTTTATGCTGGCTTTATCTTCATCCCAATTTACTGCCTTTAGAACGCCATCACTTAATGCGGATTATGTTTGGAGGGCAGGTAGACCAGTATGATGTTCATAAAGTCGGCTTTGACAGTGACACTTTAGGGATATATCTCGGCGAGGTTGGGTTTGAAGACTATGAGCAGGTTTCAGAATTTAATCTGTTCGACGACTGTAGTAGTTTACGCATCGTCAATACTTTGATTAGTTTAAATGTGATTGCTACAAAATCCTCTGCCACGGTTTCGGGAGAGTAATATCAATTTCCTGCTTTCACAGCCGGTGGATAGGTTGTGAACTTCAAGTTTTAGCCTCAATTGATGTGATGTTCTTCTACAACGGCCATCTGCACGACTCTAGCACCATCGAACTCTCAATTACGGACCCTGCTCTCCTCTATGGTGCCACCATATTCACCACTCTACGGGTTTATGAGCAGTCCTTGGATTCTCCCTTGACTGCATGGCAGGCGCACTGTGAGCGGTTGAAATCTTCGCTGGAACCCTTTCAGTGGCCGGAACCGGATTGGCAGCGGGTGCGGGAGGGGGCGGAGTTGATGATGGCATAGTGGCCGGTATTGCGGATTGCGATTTTCCCGGATGGGAGAGAATTAATTCTAGGGCGTATTTTACCACCGGAGTTGGCGATTCGTCAAGAAGTTGGGGTGAAGGCTTGGGTGGCGGAGGATTCTTTGTTTAGGCGATCGCTCCCTACCCATAAAACCGGCAACTATCTCTCCTCTTGGTTGGCGCTGCAAGCCGCTCAACGGCAGGGGTGTCAGGAGGCTATCCTTGTTGATGGTCAGGGGAATTGGTTGGAAACCAGTACCGGAAATCTGTGGGGATGGCGGGAGGGGCGGTGGTGGACTCCGCCTATTGAGGTAGGGATTTTACCCGGGGTGATGCGATCGCAACTTCTGAACTGCCTCAACACTCAAGGTCATCCTGCCATCCTCGAACCCTGGACAGCCGACGTGGTGAGCGGGTTTGAAGCCTTGGCCTATAGTAATAGTGTGGTAGAAGTCATTCCTTTATGTGAAGTTTTCTCAGAAACCCAAACGATTGCTTATCCTTACTCCCATCAAGGTTTCAGCCAATTGCGGCAGCTTTTCCTTGACCACTCGCCCCGCAAATTCTGATAATACGTTAACATTAGTTAACAGAGTAGAATAAAAATAGCCCAAACACCCCCCCATTCCAGAACTAGGAGGACCGCTGGTGAATAAAAAATGGAGAAACGCCGGACTATACGCAATGCTGGCGATCGTTGTCATCTTTGTGGCAACGACATTTTTTGAAAATCAAACATCAAACGAGGAAACCTGGCGCTACAGTCAGTTTATCCAGGAAGTTCAAAACAACCGCATTGATAAGGTAGTCATTACCTCCAATCGCTCCCGAGCTAGAGTCACTGCTCAGGATGGCAAAAAGGTTGTCGTCAATTTACCCAATGACCCGGAACTCCTCAACATCCTTACTGACCACCGAGTCAATATTGAAGTCTCCCCCCAAGGCGATGAAGGCTTCTGGTTCAAGGCACTCAGTAGCTTATTCTTCCCTGTTCTCCTCTTAGTGGGCTTAGTCTTCTTGCTTCGTCGTGCTCAAAATGGCCCGGGTTCTCAAGCGATGAACTTTGGCAAATCGAAAGCACGGGTGCAAATGGAACCTCAAACCCAAGTCACCTTCGGGGATGTAGCCGGTATTGAGCAAGCCAAGCTAGAACTGAGCGAAGTAGTAGACTTCCTGAAAAACGCCGATCGCTTTACTGCTGTTGGTGCCAAGATTCCCAAAGGTGTTTTATTAGTCGGCCCTCCGGGAACCGGCAAAACCCTCCTGGCCAAAGCAGTGGCGGGCGAAGCGGGTGTCCCCTTCTTCTCCATCTCGGGCTCAGAATTCGTGGAAATGTTTGTGGGAGTCGGTGCCTCTCGCGTCCGCGATTTATTTGAACAAGCCAAATCCAACGCTCCCTGTATCGTCTTTATCGATGAAATTGACGCCGTAGGTCGTCAACGGGGTGCCGGTTTAGGCGGTGGTAACGATGAACGGGAACAAACCCTCAACCAACTCCTGACCGAAATGGATGGGTTTGAAGGCAACACCGGCATCATTATTATTGCGGCCACCAACCGTCCCGATGTCCTTGATGCCGCTTTATTGCGTCCCGGTCGTTTCGATCGCCAAGTCGTGGTCGATCGCCCTGACTATGCCGGTCGTCGGGAAATCCTCAACGTCCATGCTCGCGGTAAGACCCTGGCGAAGGATGTGGACCTAGACAAAATTGCCCGTCGGACCCCCGGTTTCACAGGTGCTGACTTGTCTAACCTGCTCAACGAAGCCGCCATTTTGGCTGCACGTCGCAATTTGACCGAAATTTCGATGGATGAAATCAATGATGCCATCGATCGCGTCCTCGCCGGACCCGAGAAAAAAGACCGGGTGATGAGCGAGAAACGCAAAACCCTGGTGGCCTATCATGAAGCGGGTCATGCTTTAGTCGGTGCCTTAATGCCCGATTATGACCCGGTGCAAAAAATCAGCATTATTCCTCGGGGACGCGCTGGTGGGTTAACCTGGTTTACCCCCAGTGAAGAACGCATGGATTCCGGCCTCTACAGCCGGTCCTATCTGCAAAATCAGATGGCAGTGGCCCTTGGCGGTCGGATTGCGGAAGAAATTGTCTTTGGCGAGGAAGAAGTCACCACGGGTGCTTCCAATGACTTGCAACAGGTGGCACGAGTCGCACGGCAGATGGTCACTCGCTTTGGAATGAGCGATCGCCTGGGTCCAGTGGCCCTCGGTCGTCAGCAAGGCAATATGTTCCTCGGTCGCGATATCATGGCAGAGCGTGATTTCTCCGAAGAAACCGCCGCAGCGATTGATGATGAAGTTCGCAATCTGGTGGAACAAGCCTACGGACGCGCTAAAGAGGTGCTCGTTTCCAACCGTGAGGTGTTGGATAAATTGTCTCAAATCTTGATTGAGAAAGAAACCGTTGATGCTGATGAATTGCAAGATTTGTTAGCCAACAACGATGTGAAAATGGCGGCGATCGCCTAATCGACTATCGAGCAATCCAGGGTTGATGATTCATTTCAAACTCAACCCTGATTGAGCTTTTCCCACCACAAAAGTCGGGGAATTTCTGGAGTAACCTCCAGAAATTCCCCGACTTTTTTTATTGGAGTTGTTTTAAATGGCTTTTCCCAGACTTGTTGTGATGGTTACTGTTGAAAAAGCATCTGCGGATTCCCTAGAAATCGCAGTCCGATCCTTGGAAAAATCCATTCCATCTCCAAGGCGATCGCGCTTACGCAGTTTGCATGACCTTTTGCAGGTGTTGACGGATCTCTTTGACTTGATCCATTTCCGATTCCTTGAGCTTTTGCAACAGTTCCACGCAAGGCTGCGATCCGGCGGCTTGAGCATCTTCAATATAAGTATCGTAAGCATTCACCGCTTCACACTTGTTGTGCATGACGGTCAGCAAATCGTACTCCAAATTAGGGACGCACTTTGTCTTTCCGTTAGTAGACATAAATTAATCCTGTTGTAGGTTTTCTAACACTTTAGTTTGGCTCCTGCTCCCCTGAGGAGTCATCTACCCAAAAGAAGAAGCACCCCTAAGTCAAAAGGAAGGGGTCTTAGGTTACAGAATGAGAGTTCGAGTAGTGATCGCTACTGGGGAACTCCGCAGAATCAACAACCAGTTGTCCAAATGGCACAGTCCTTTTCTTTTGGGGAGAGATTATCTCCCTAGAAGCAGAGTGATCCGAGGGTAGACGCCTGGGAAAGTGACACCACAGTGGGAGACGCCACCCTGTGGGTCTCGCTATTCTCCGTTATAGAAAGTCAATCTAAAACGGAAGGAAGTCAATCATGCGTTTATCCACCTCGGTCTTACTGTTTGGTCTGGTAGTTTCTACGGTTGCGGTGCAATTGGTTGGATTTGCTTCTGCTTCGCTGCAAGGGGTTGAGTCCGATCGCACTGCTGAGATTTTAATGTCCAATGAGTCCCGCTGTGGTCTTCATGATGGCCGTCGCTGCGACGATCGCTCCTAGTCTGATCTAGTCTGATGAGGATAGTCAAGAGGGGGTCAGAATAAAAGCCCCATCGCCGGTGCAAAATCGATGTCCGGTCTATTTTTAACAAAAATTCTGGTTACTTTATCGGTCCGGCTGCCATAAAGGGTGCAGTACAGAAATGGCAGTAAAATTAACAAGAGAGCATTAATTTCCCGGTTCACTTCAATGCAGCTTACCGAATTCCCCAGATCCGAATGGTGCGATCGCCACTGCCGGAAGCGAGTCTCCCTCCATCGGGACTAAAAACAATGGATTCGACCCATCGCGAATGTCCAGATAAGGTTTCTACCAGTTCTCCACTGGCTAAATTCCAAAGTTTAATTCGACCTGTTAACGTGCCTCCCGCGATCGTGTTGCCATCGGGACTAAACGCCACAGAAAACATGGTTCCCGCATGACCCGAAAAGGAGCTAATTTCTTGACCTTTACTCAAATCCCATAATTTAATCGTATTATCTGCACTGCCTGATGCCAGCATTTTGCCATTGGGACTAAACGCCACAGAAAACACAGTTCCCACATGGCCGGACAGTTGCTGGTTTTCGGTTTGCGCTAATCCCGATTCCGTGGGTTGACTGGCCACTGACCATAATTTAATCGACCCATCTTGAGAAGCACTGGCGAGGGTTTGACCATCGGGACTGAACACCACCGAAAAGACGGTTCCTAAATGACCCGAAAATGTTCCAATCGCTTCTCCTGACTCCAAATTCCACAGTTGAATATTCCCCTCTTCCGAACCACTGGCTAACAGTTGACTATCGGGACTAATGGCAATGGAAGAAATTCCTAAGGATGTCCCGGCAATGGTATAGAATAATTCTCCTGTGGCTAAATTCCAAATTTTAATGGTTCCGCCGTACCCATTGCTACTACTAGCGAGGAGAGTTCCATTGGGGGCGATCGCCACAGATGAGACCATTTCTCCGGCATCGGAATGGCCGGTCAAGGTGCGAATTAAAGCGCCGGTTTCTAAGTTCCAAATTTTAATCGTGCCATCAAAACTTCCCGAGGCGATCGCCCGTCCATCGGGACTCACCGCGACCGATCGCACGTCTTGGGAATGTCCCGTTAAAGTATTGGACAACTTGATATCATTAATCGCAATCGCCGGGGATAACTGCCCGGTTTCTAAGGGAGAAGAAGGCGATATTTTCCCTTGATCCACCTTAACTGGGGCAGAATTGGCCGGGGAATTAACCGGGGCAACAGAATGGGTTCCTGCATCCTCGGGAACAGACAAAACCTGCTGAGTCACCTCCAAAGCGGATTGCTCTGCCACAGCCCCAGCATTCCCTAAGCTAGAGAGTCCAAACCGCTCCACATTCACCTGAGTGACAGCAACCACCCCAAACAGCACCACCCCGCCCCCCAGGAGCAATTGCATTTTCCACTGTTCCAGCTTATCTAACAGTCGGTTTGGGGGATTCAACACCATGAACCGCCCCCGGGATTTCCCCCGGCGATGCAACATCAAATCCAGTTCCGCTAACCGTTGCAAAATCACCTCGGTACTTTGGGGACGTTTTCCGGGTAAGCGCGCCATCAATTCATCGATAAAATCGGCTAATTTCGGGGAAATATGAGGGGCAGCTTGTCGCCAACGCAATTCATCATTAAGCGGGTCATAAAAATCCAGGGGATGTTTGCCTGTGAGTAACTGTACAAATGTCCGTCCCAACCCAAAGAAATCCGACTGAGGAACGGGTTTGCCATTTTCCTGTTCTGGAGGGGCATATCCTTTAGAAGAAATCACCGTTCCCTGCTGTCCTACGGCCATTTTCGCCAGATAGGTGCCGCTGACTTCTCGGGCAGAACCAAAGTCAATTAAGGTTAATTGTTCAGTCCCAAACGCTTTGATTTGCGTGGGGTCGCGCAGCATAATATTGGCCGGTTTAATATCGCGATGAAAATACTGCTGATTGTGAACTTGATGTAAGATTTCGGTAAGCTGTAATAACCATCCGATGGCCTGTTGTTGGGTGATGGGTTCATGGTTACGACTAGCTAACCAGTCCTCCAAATTCTGGCCGTGGATTTTTTCCATCACCAGGCAATGGACGGGGGTTTTGCTATATCTCGGGCTAAAGGTAAAATAACCACCCGGTTCCACCGCTGGAATGCCGGGGTGTCTGAGGCGTTGTAAAACGGCTGCTTCTTGTTTAAATAAGGTAATGGCCTTGGGATTTTGTTCCGTGAGGACTTTCAAAACCTTGGGAAACCCGCGATCGTCTACTTCAAAGGTTTGTCCAAACCCGCCGGTCCCCAGGAGTTTCTCGATGCGGTAGCGTCCTGCCACAACAAGTTCAGAACCGCATTGGCGACAAATGCGATTCTTGGCATTTAAGGGGTCTGCGGGTCTGGGACAGGAGGGGTTGATACAGTAGCTCATGGATGGCTACGGGCTTGCAATATCCCGGCTATAGGCTGGTTATGGATGCCTGGACTTTTTAATATTAGACTGAATTTTAAGGGGTTCATATCATCCCGATGAATTAATTGAACGGGAATCTGGAAAACTTAGGGTAGAGGTTGCGGTTTTGAGCCTGGGTTAACGCGGGTATTGCTACAGTAGCGGGAAGACCGATCGGGTTTTTGGAGAAAATTTAGGCAATTAGGATCCAATTCTGGGGAGAAACCCCGTTTCTAAGACTGTATGTCCAATCTTGTCTGCCTGTGGAGGCGATGGCGATCGCCAGCCGATGAAGCAGGAAGCCTGGAATTGGGACTGTGAATTTGTTCAACTATCCTTATTCTAGGAATCGAACGCTATCGTCGCGCATACTGAGCGGCAGGTAACTTCACTAGGATAACAAGCTGTATTCAGTAAAGGGGGAAAGGGTTTGACTTGCAAGGATTATAGGTGGAGGGACGGAATGGTTCAGAGATCAACGCTTCTGACCCTTGGAATGGGGCAAGATTGTAAAAACGTAAACGGATGATGTCTGAAAAGTCCTGGTTAAAATTGCTACAACAATACCGCGCGATCGCGGTGATTCGTGCTGCGACCTTTGAATTGGGGTATGAAATGGCCCAGGCAGTCGCCAGAGGCGGGATTCACCTGATTGAAATTACCTGGAATAGCGATCGCGCTGAGGACCTGATCGATATCCTGCGATCGGATTTACCCCAATGTACGATTGGGACGGGCACGCCTGTTAAATCAGGTGGATCTGAATCGGGCGATCGCTGCCGGTGCTCAATTCCTGTTTACCCCCCACACTGAAGCGGCCCTGATTCAAGTCGCTGCTGCTTCTGGAATTCCCATCATCCCCGGGCCTTTTCTCCGACGGAAATCGTCACCGCTTGGCACGCTGGGGCCAATTGCGTGAAAGTCTTTCCCATCTCAGCAGTGGGTGGCCCTCACTATATCCACAGTCTGCATGGCCCCCTCGGTCACATTCCCTTAATTCCCACCGGCGGGGTCAATCTCCAGAATGCCATCCATTTTCTCAAAGCTGGGGCGATCGCTGTCGGACTCTCCGGGGATTTATTTCCCAAAAAGCTGATTGCCGAGCAAGATTGGGATGCCATCTCGGACCAAGCGCGGATCTTGACCCTTTCCATCCAAAACTTTAATAATAATGAAATCAGTTCCTCCGGAAATTAACCCGTTCGGGATTGTAGCTAACCCCTAAATAAAAGTTCAAATTCCAGAACTTACGCACTCATTAACACACTACGCCATTTTCAACAAGTCTGTTGTAGATATAAATTGACTTCCACTGCGAGGAACTATGAAAAAAAACATCAGCGATATCCGTTGGAGTCCCCTCCGTGTGTTGGGCGCAATCAGTGCCTTGACCCTCTCTGCTTTCTGTGGGTTTTCTCAACCCCAAGTTGCTCAAGCGGTAGAACATGACCGGATTGCACGAATGATGCTCGATTTGCAATCCTCTCCGGACCGCTGGATTCAAATCGACCTCACGGAACAAAAATTAATGGCATGGGAAGGCAATAAAGTTGTCTATGCCATCAGTGTTTCCACGGGAACGGAAAACCATGCCACTCCTCCGGGTACGTTTGCTGTTCAAACTAAGTATGAAGTCACCCGGATGCAAGGGGATGACTACGATGTTCCAGACGTTCCTTTTACCATGTACTATTACGGCGGTTATGCCATTCATGGTGCCTATTGGCATAACAATTTTGGCACGCCGATGAGTCACGGTTGTACCAATGTTGCTGTCAATCATGCTGAATGGTTATTTAATTGGGCCGAGGTGGGTACGCCAATTGTGGTTCATCATTAAGGGAATATTTATCTTTCATGAATTCGGAAACGACTGAAGTCGTTACTACAAACTAAGAAAATCCTTCTTCTGTTCGTAGTAACGACTTTAGTCGTTCTTCTGGAGAGTGAGCATCTTGCTCACGCTCCACATCGGATTTATCAACCCACTCCTGATCCCTATCTGTCCCTCATGAGTTGGGGAAGCGCTCTATTATTTAACTCAATTGAACGACAGCTTGATCCTCTAACAGGATTTGATTGGTGAATAAATCTTCCACCGTAATTCGCAAAAAGCGCTGTTCATCGACTTGAAATAACACCTTGACCCGATCGCTCCCCGGATGTCCCGGAGGATTGAGTTTAGCGATGCTTCTAGCTCCCTCTTTATCATTCAGGGGTTGCACGGCTATTTTGCCGGTTTCCAATCGCTTAGTTACCAGCCGATCGCCATCAAAATAGACCTCCATTCCTCCGGTTTCTGACCCTAATTCTCCAATAATTAACTCAATACTCGGCTGATTCTCTAAGGATGCACCGAGCATTAATTCCACAGGTTCACTCATGGGATAGGGTTGTCCTTCCCGCACTAAGGGATGCCAATTATGGCATTGATTGCGCCGGTCCCAGTAGCGGATGCCGTAACTGTGATAGAGAAAATCTTTGATTTCTATCCCTTGACTCAGTTGCAGGCTCCTTGAGCAACTGCTTCAAACGGGCGATCGCACCGAATCTTGGTCTCATCAAAATATTGCTTGACCCAATTCTGAACCGCCGGAATCAGTGCCGTTCCCCCTACCAACAACACCGCATCAATATCAGCAAAATCTAATCCCTGACGCCGCGCTTGCTGACTCACCTGATTCATGGCATCATCCAAGGACTCAAAAAACTGATGGTTTGCCAAAATTTCCTCAAAACCACTGCGGTCTAATTCTAAGGAATAAGTCTCCAAGGTTTCATCATTAAAATAAACCTCTTTCCCTTGTTTTTGTAAAGAAAGTTGAATTTTTAAGCGTTCTGCCAAGCGTGTGGTTAGGGGGGTTTTTGCCATGCCTTGAGTTTCGGCAAAATAATCGACCAACCAATTATCCAAATCAGTGCCGCCTAAATTTTTGCCTGCTTTGGCTAAAACCCGAGCCGTTTTAACTTTTTGTCCGGAACTTTCAGCAAACAGTTTATCCCCCCATTTGAGGAGAAATCCTAGGGGTTGTTTCCCGGCAGTTTTATCCAGTTTCACTAAGGATAAATCCAGGGTTCCCCCCCCAAAGTCTACAACGAGCAAGTTTTCGCCGTCGGTGAGTCCATATCCCAAGGCGGCAGCGGTGGGTTCATCGATGATCCGGACTTGTTCGACTTGCAGGGATTGGCAGACTTGTCCCAACCAGTGGCGATAGGCTTCAAAGCTATCCACGGGAACGGTTAGGATTAAGGAGTCTACGGGAAGCGGGATTTGGCGCAGGGAGTCCACGAGTCCGGTGAGGAACCATTCCCCGACTTTTTCAAAGGTGACGATTTCGCCATCAAGTTCCGGGAGAAACCCTTGGATATCGGTGCCGATACCGCGTTTAAAGCTGCGGAAGAACCGGGGGTCCGTTTTGAGGTCTAGGCCCTTGTCCCGGACTTGTTGCGCGATCGCCACTTGTTTTCGGGTGGCATTTTCGACGTAGAGTAAGCTGGGAATTAAGGGTGGATTTTGACCCAACTGCCAGGATAATCCCGGCAGTTTCAGGGTTTCCGGTTGCTGGGTTGCACTATTCCAGCGCGAGATAACGGTGTTGCTTGTTCCAAAATCAATTGCGATCGCCATTGGGCTATAGTTTCAGGGACAGTTCGGAATGCTTTAGCTAATATCCTATCGAAGTACAGGACTGGGTAATTCTCTCCCCGAGTTGAGATGGGGTTGATTCCCTCGGAAGTCAGACGCTGTAAGGGGGTATCAACAATCCTGAATTATTTATCCCCAATCAGAGATAAATTATAAGCGCTTCAGGGCATAAACTGGGGCTTGGGGAACCCCGGATTCAGGGAGCCTACAATCCGGGGCATCCAACCGAGTCTTTCCTCGGGAACACGGACTGTCACGAGGTTTGAGTGGGTAGAAACAAAAAAACTTTCTAAAAAATTGTTAAAAGATAATGCGAATTGTAAACTATCCTGAATGGTTGGGATATCTTTCCCGATTTTGGGCAATAATTAATATGGAGTGTAAATGCGGGTTAAATCGGGAAATTAAGGCGGATTGAGTTGACAGTCTATCCCAATTGTACTGGGGTTTTATAGTCGGCTGAACGCTAGAAAATTAGGGGTCTGAAATCGAGTAATGATCAGCAGTAAAATCATGAAACCATGAGCGGGATGGCTGACGGAAGGGTTCACGCTTCATGAGAGAGTGATTTTTAGCCTGAAATAACTGGATACCGGGGATGTCGCTGCACTGCACTCGACTCAGCACAGATCTAAACGTATTTGGCTACTGCATTTTCACTTTTTATGTAAATACAAAAATGACTAAAACCCTGACATAAAGTCATTTTTGTGGTATTAAAAAAGGGAAATCACAGACTATGTTTACTAATTTAAAGCTCCGAAATCAGATGGTATTGGGATATGGCCTGCCGCTCGCCATTGCGATCGCAGGATTTATGGTGATTACTTATGAATCCACCCAAAAAGTCAGTCAGTCTTTTAAAAATGTTGAATTGATTCAAGCCCGACTGCTGACCTTAAATGATATCACCCATAGCTCCTTAGGGCTGGTAAGAGAGGCGCGAGGGTATCTGGTGAATGGGAATCCAGAATATCTCAACCGATATTATACCGCTGTGAGCACATTTGAAAACCTCGTGGATGAAACCAAGACACTCTATGTGCTTCCTGAAGATGAAAAGGTGATTCAGGAGATGATTGAGCTAACTAGAAACTACATCAAGTTTTTCACAGGGGTGAGAACTGTTTACGATGCCGGAAAAAAGGAAGAGGCGATCGAGCAATGGACCAACCAAAATGGCATGGAATTAGTGATTCGATTCAAGGAACTCACTCAAGAGTTTGAAGCCAAGCAAAAAGCCTTGCTGCTAGAAGAAAATGAGAAATCAATCCATACCTTGCAAGCTTTACTAATCTGGAGTACCGTGGGGTGTTTAATATTACTAGGAATTGCAGCGATCGTGGCCTTCATTATTTCCTCTAGTATTTCCCGAGTTATCCGCCAAGAAACCAATGCGATCGCCTCCGCATCTAGCCAAATTGCTTCCACTGTCGAGCAACATGAACGCACCCTCTCTCAACAAGCCACCTCAGTTAACGAAACCACTGCCACAATGACCGAATTAGGCTCCTCCTCCACCCTCACCGCCGAGCAAGCCCAATTCTCCGAAAACAACGCCAATCAAGTCTTACAGCTTGCAGAATCTTCAGTACAAGGCGCTCAAGAAGTCTTAAACCTCGCCGATCGCGGCATCCAAGCCGTGGAACGCACTCAAGAAGGAATGTTAGTCTTAACCGACAAAGTAGAAGCAATTTCTCTACAAATTCTCCGATTGAGTGAACAAACCAACCAGATTAGCAACATTACCAGTCTCGTCAGCGATCTCGCCGGACAAACCAATATGTTGGCTCTCAATGCGGCAGTAGAAGCGGTTCGTGCCGGAGAAAATGGCAAGGGATTTAGTGTCATTGCCACAGAAATTCGTAAACTGGCAGACCAAAGTAAAACCTCCGCACAAAAAATTAGTACCCTCGTGGTTAATATAGAATCCGCCATTAATTCAACGGTCACGGTTACGGAAGATGGCAAAAGAAAAGCTGAGGAAAGTATCACCCTATCTCGGGAAACAGCCGACGCATTTTCCAAGGTTGCCGAAGCGATCAATGACGTGATTTTGACCAATCAAGAAGCGTCGCTCAATGCCATTAATGATGTAGTCCTCAACTCTCGGCAAATTTCCCTGACCACCAAACAGCAAGCAGTCGCCATTAACCAGGTAGTTACCGCCATGAATGACCTCAACCAAGGTGCCACAGAAACCGTCAACGGCATTAATCAAACCAAAATTGGCATTCATAAGTTAAATGAAACGGCCCAAAATTTGAATGCTTTGGTCTAAGTAATATTTCGGATATTTCATTTCATTTTCGCCGGGAAAATGAAATCATTTTTTTACAGAGAGACAGCCTGGGTTGACACTATTTTATCCCTAAGTAGGTCCACCTATTGGGTTAAGTTTATGGTTTTTCCTCTTTACTTCAAAAAGATTCGACTCCCTGTCTAAGCCCCGGGGGGTCGGCTACAATATCTTTATGATAAAAGATAGGAGCCATTGGCTGCAGGAGACTTTCCCCATGTTCACAGATTTGAAGTTAAGAGGCCGCATTTTTTTAGGCTTTTCAATTCCAGTCTTCTTGATTGTGGTATTTAGTGGGTTTGTGTATTCTGTAATGGGTGAAATATCTAACAAATTTAATGAGGTGAATAGAGCACAAAGAATTTTATCTTACACCGATGAGATGGTTTTGAGTACGGCCTTGATGGCGCGGCAAGTTCGGGGATATTTACTCATCCAAGGCGAAGATGCTTTATTAGAATTTAGCAACCAAAAACAACGGTATGATACTGCCGCTAGGATAGTAGAACCTCTCATTCAAGAACCGGAACAGGAAGAAATTTTTAGAGCGATGATTCTGACCGGGCAGGAGTATTATCAGATGTCTCTGAGGACGATTGAATTAAAAAATGAAAACAAACATGATGAAGCCGTCACGCTCTACTTGCGAGAGTCTAAAACCCTCGTGGGAAGGTTGGATAACCTAGGAAAAACCTTTAATGATAATGAGCAAAGGATCCTGGATAACTATACAGACCAATCCCAGGAGATTATTCAACTTTTGATTGCCTCGGCAATTGTAACTACCTTATTAACGTTGTGTTTAGGGACGGTGGCTGCTTCTTTGATTTGGTCAACGATCGCCAACACCAATCGAACTATTAATGAAACGGTTAATGCGATCGTCACCTCTTCCAACGAAATCTCGGCCACGGTGGAACAACAAGAACGCAGTGCCAGCTATCAAGCCTCTTCTGCCCATCAAACCACGAACACCATGCATCAACTTGGGGTTTCTTCGGCGCAAACCGTCGAACAAGCCGAGTCGGCTGCGGAAAATGCCCGTCAAATCCTAGGATTAGCCGAATCATCGGTGGTGGGTGCGCGAGATGTCTTATCCTTAGCCGAGTCTTCCGCCCAGGGGTCCCGTCAGGTCCTCACCTTAGCCGAAGGTGGAAACAAAACCGTAGGCCGGACTTTAGAGGGAATGTCTATCTTAAAAGAAAAAGTCGGGGCGATCGCCGAACAAATCCTCCGTTTGAGTGAACAAACCAATCAAATCGGTTCGATTACCAATCTGGTCAGCGATCTGGCTAATCAAACCAATATGCTCTCTCTGAATGCTGCGGTAGAAGCGGTCCGCGCCGGAGAACATGGCAAAGGGTTTGGAGTGGTAGCCAGTGAAATTAGAAAGCTGGCAGACCAAAGTAAAAAATCTGCCGAGAAGATTAATCAGTTGGTGTTTGCGATTCAGAGTGCGATTAATTCTACGGTGATGGTGACCGATGAAGGGCGCAAAACTGCCGAAACCGGCATCGAATTGTCCCGAGATACGGCAGATGCTTTTATTAAGGTCACTGAGGCGATCGAGGAAATCGTTTTAAAATCCTCGGAGGGGGTGGTCCAAGCGATTAATGAGGTGGTGTTACAAAATCAACAAAATTCCCTAGCAGCGGTTAATGAGGTGGTGGTCAACAATCAACAAATTTCGTTAACGGCTAAACAGCAAGCGATCGCCATTCAAGAAGTGGTTGAAGCGATGAATAATCTTAATCAAGGCGCAGTCCAAACCGCTAGTGGGATTACCCAAACCAAAGTGGGGATTCAAAAGCTCAATGAAGCGGCCCATAGTCTCAAAACCATTGTCTAGCGATCGGGGCAATTGGTAAATTGCCCCTAGAATTGAGGGAACTCTACCGTCGCCTCATCCGGGAGGCCAACCTAGGGACCGTCCAGCGAGAAGATGCAGGTGTAAATGATTCACCGTCTGACCCCCATCCTCACCGCAATTAATCACCACCCGATAGCCATTTTTGAGTTCGAGTTGTTCGGCGACGCGCTTAACGGTTAAGAGCAAATGACCCATCAAAGCATGATGGTTTGATTCCGCATCGGATAATTTGGCAAGGGGTTCCTTGGGAATTACCAAGACATGAACCGGCGCTTGAGGATTGACATCTCGGAAGGCGAGGCACAAGTTATCCTCATAAACGATATCTGCCGGGATTTCCCGACGGATGATTTTACTAAAAATTGTCTCAGTCATAAAGGGGGGTTTGTGGTAAGTGCCGCTAGTTGCCATCTTACGGGAACAGGCGATCGCTGACAATTTCCACTGGCCCAAAAAAAAGGCCCCTAACCAGTAGGGGCGCTTGATAGAGGAGAGTTGAATCGAAACTTGAGAATTAGCTGATGGCGACTGCGGTAAAAATCGTCAGGGCCACGAGTAAAGCTGAGGCCGCACCGTAAGCAATGTAGCGTTTTTGTTGCTCAGGGGAGGGATACTCGGCAGGATAGATTTTCGGTTCAGTCGCAAAGTTGTTTAAGATTCCGTTTTCGTCAGTGCTGGTGTACATTTCGTTTTTCCTCGCTGGCTTATGTAAATAAATGTAACTGAATGTTAAGAAGTATTGCAGTGACTTGACGCGGGATAGTCCGTGATGGTAATCACATCCGACGAAAGTCAGCCGGTTTAAATTAGCTGATGGCGACTGCGGTAAAAATCGTCAGGGCTACAAGTAAAGCAGAGGCCGCGCCGTAAGCAATGTAGCGCTTTTGTTGTTCAGGAGAGGGATACTCAGCGTGGTAGAGCTTGGGTTCGGTGGCAAAGTTGTTCAGGATTCCGTTTTCGTCAGTGCTGGTGTACATTTCGTTTTTCCTCGGTGTCTTATGTAAATAAATGTAACGCAATGTTAAGAAGTGTTGCAGTGACTTGACGCACGAGGTTAGGTGATGCTAGTCACAACGGGCTAAAGTTGAAGCTGGGAGGGAAAGATGGAGTTATACCCAATCCGGTTGGGATAGGTCGGTAAAAACCCACACCCGTTAACGGTGGGGAAAAAAGCGGATTGAGCCTGCCTCCGCAGGCTGATCGATGAAAATCGACTTTTAACAACCGGATTGGGTATTAAGGAGGGCCATTCAGGTCAGGTATAGAGGTTCGGTGGACTCATGATACGGAATCCGGCATTCAAGGGTCTGTAAAAACTAGCCCTGTCAAAATGTGTAGATTGTCGGAGTAAATGCTTGCGCCCTCCGGAGGGCCTGCACATTGCGCCCCTACATTGACGGGGCTACTCTGTTGATCTACGAACGAACGTTTTGGAGATTTTATTTTTTGGAGTTCCCATAGCGACCCTAAATCAGGGTTGTGGCTGACGAGTTTAGGTGCAGAATTTCCCCCTTGAGGTTTAGGAGTCAAATCACCCGTCTTTTTATATTTGTTGAGAGAGTTTTTAAACAAAACTTTGAGCAACGCCAAATCGTGAAGCTATTTGTCCGAGGGATTGATGTTCTCCCTTATAGAGATGGATGAGTTTTTTCCAAAAGTCTAGGGAGTAGGGTTTCCGGGTAGATTCCGATCGCGAATAGGAGTCAGTTCTCATCCTGTATTGGGCCTGATGAGTCCACCGAAGCCCTAAGCGCTGCCTGGGGATGGGGGCGATCGCCAGTCCCGGAAGCTAGATATAGCCGCCTGAGTGGATTTGATGTTATCACTAAGAAATGATTAGTCGGGTTTGTGTGATTGTCCGTAGAAAGGCCCTGCGGTTCGAGGGTCTAATTCCTGGGGAAGATTCACCATCGGAATATGTTAAAAAACAAGCAAAAATCTAAGAAAAAGTCCCAAACCAATCAGGAGGCACAAGCGCCTTCTGTGAGTAAAAAAGAACTAGCTGCCCAACAAAAGAAAGTTGAGCGCGAACGCAAAGCGATTATTCAATCGTTTCAGACCTATGGAGGTCTGGGTGTGGCGATCGGGATCCTACTTTTTTTTGTCGCCGACTACAAATTAGCGATCGCAGGGGGCGGTGGGGTTGCGGTTTTATTACTCTCCTATAAATACCCCCGGTTGGCGATGTGGGGCTTCCTCATCTATATGCCGTTCTCCGGGACCATTACCTACTGGGTTGGCGGGGGAAATGCCATCTTTCAACTGGCTAAAGATGGGTTTTATATTCCTGGGGCGATCGCCCTGTACCAGGAGATCAAGCGCAAAAAACTCCCCTTCTTAATTCCCCCCCAACTGGGTCCAGCCATGAACATTCTGTTGTTGGTCTGCGTAACGACTCTGGTATTTGTCAACGGTGCTCAGCAGTTTGGCCCCAAACCCGAAGGACAGCCCATCCCAATGGGACTCTTGGGTCTGAAAGTCTTCCTCGGCTATGTTCCCTTGCTCGGGTGCAGTTATTATCTGATCCGTAATAAAAAGGAATTTCTGTGGCTGACCCGCACCCATGTTGTTCTGGCCTTGATCTGCTGTGGATTGGGTGTTTTGCAGTATTGGTTGCTGCTGACAGGTCGCTGTGCAGGCACTCGCGGCTATACGGGGGAAGCTCTATTTAAAGCCACCCTTGATGCTAAATGTCTCGTCGGGGGTTCTCTGGTTTTTAGTCCTGAACAGAGTATGATTCGCTTACCCGGGACCTTTGTTGCCCCCTGGCAATGGGCTTGGTTTCTGATTGCGAACCTCTTTTTTACCTTTGCCTCCGCCTTTAACGACCCCTCATTACTCTGGCAGCTTCTTAGCTTTTTGGGAATGGCCTTAGTATTTGTCAATTCAGTGATCTCCGGTCAACGAATTGCCCTGGCGCTTGTACCTGTATTTGCTATTATTCTGTTGGTAGTTACCGGCCAAGTCACCAATCTCAAACGATTTATTCCCATCGCGATCGGACTTTCTGTCTTAGGATTTGGTGCGATGGCACTCTTCCCAGATGTGGTTACTGAACGGATCGATAGTTTTGTAAGTCGCTGGAATGCTTCTCCGCCTACGGATTTTATCGCACACCAAGCCGAATTTACCTCTAAAGGACAGGATGGCTTTTTTGGGAATGGATTAGGGCGAGCGACCAACTCCGCTCGGATGTTCGGGGATCCTAAGCTAATCGAAACCTACTACCCTAAATTACTCTATGAAATTGGCCCGGTGGGAGTAATTGGGTTTCCTGATTTTCGTGACGACTCTGACCTATCTGGCTTTTAAAACCTATCGGTCTGTCAAAGATAAAAATCTCCGAGGTTATGGCGCATCCTATTGGGTGTTTATCTTGTTTATCAGCTATAACACTTACTATTATCCTCTGGATGTAGACCCAGTTGCGGTCTATTATTGGGTATTTGCCGGGTTGCTGTTCAAGTTGCCCGACCTTGATCGAGAGGTTGCCCAGGAAAAACTCGAAGCGGAGGAACTCGGGTTACTCGCTCATAAAGGGCCCTCTAAAAAGAAACAGAAAAAGAAATAAACCCGACCTCTAAACCGCCCGGTTCCATCGCCGATCGCCTTCCACTCCTCTAAACTCTAAACGTTCAACCCTTAACTCCATGTCTTTGCCCTCGATTTCTGTAATTATTCCCACCTACAACCGGGAAAAGGTACTCAGAGAGACTCTCGCCGATGTCCTCCAACAAGACTACCCGGATTTTGAGGTGCTGGTGGTGGATCAAACCGCCACCCATGAACCCGAAACCGATGCCTATCTCCAATCCCTCGCCGAATCTAATCGGATTCAGTGGTTGCGCCTGGATTGGGCGAGTTTACCCGGTGCGCGCAACTATGCCGTGCGCCGATCGCAGGGAGCCATTATTCTATTTCTGGATGATGATGTCCAACTTCCCCCGGGTTTTCTGCACGCTCATGCTCGCAATTACCTGGAACAACCGGAAATCGGGGCGATCGCCGGTCGGGTTTTCGATCGCATGAAACTCGCTGACTCCGGTGGCGGTTTAACCATTGAGGATTTACCTCCAGAAGCAATGGACCCGGGAATTGCTTGGTATTATATCGACCTGGTGCATACGGTCAAACCTCAACAAGTCCTCTCCGTTCGCGGTTGCAATATGTCCTTCCGTCGCGAGATTTTTGACAAGTACGGATTGCACTTTGACGAACGCTTCCGAGGCAGTGCCGTGCGAGAAGAGTCGGATTTTTGCTTGCGTTTGCGACAAACCGGATACAAAATCTGGTATGAACCGGATGCTCACTTAATTCATTTAGGAGAAGAAACCGGCGGCTGTCATGATATTAGCACTCGCTCAATTAGCTACCAAATCACCTTCTATCACAACCATTTTCTCCTGGGATTAAAAAATCTCACCCTCTCCCAATGTCTGCGATTTTTTGCTCGTTTATTCGACTGCCATGTTCTGGGTCATCCCCCTTGTAACAAAAGTGGTTCGCCGATTAAAACCCTCGTGCGCGGGTGGTTCTATACCCTGGGATTTTTCAATGCCGTGGGTACGGTTCTGCAATCAAGCTTTCAGGATGGACAAATTTACAGCCAACAAGATGAACTAGCTCATTCTCAAAAAACCTGACCTATCAATTTATTGTAAATATCATAGAGATTGTAGATGCTGTGAAAATTCTAGTTGCCAGCCATACTTATATTGTTGATTTAAACCGGGAAAAGTTAAGAAAACTGGCTCAACTTGCTCCCGATATTGAAGTCACCGTGGTTGTTCCCCGGCGATGGCGTCCCGGTGGCGTTCAAAATCGACTCATCGAAACCCAATTCCTAGAAGAAGGTTCGTTTCGAGTGGTGCCGATTTCCAATTTTAGCCAGAACAATCAAGGACTGTTGACTTTTGGGGCGGATTTGATTTCCCTGTTGCGGCAGTGGCGTCCAGATATTATTCAAGTGGAACAGGGTGCGAAGGCGATCGCCTACTCGGAATTTATCACCCTCAATCGATTGCTGGGATTAAAAGCCAAAAATCTATTCTTTACTTGGTGGAATCTCCCCTACCAATTAAAATTCCCGGTTTCTCTCTTAGAATCCTATAATTTGCGTCATACCGATGGCATTATTGTCGGGAATCAAGATGGGGCGGAAATTTTGCGCGATCGCGGTTATTCCGGTCCCCTCAAAATCATGCCTCAACTCGGCGTTGATGAAACCCTCTTTCGTCCCCACCCTCAACCGGAACTCCGCACCCAACTCGCCATTCAACCGGAGGAATTTGTCGTCGGTTTTGTCGGTCGATTTGTGGAAGAAAAAGGATTACTCACTTTACTCCAATCTTTATCCCATTTAGCCGATAAACCTTGGAAATTGCTGTTATTAGGACGCGGCCCTTTAAAAGAGACTCTGCTGCAAAAAGCTACAGAATTTAACCTAGAAAATCGGCTAATTTGGATTGAAAGTGTTCCCCACGATCGGGTCCAGGGTTATATTAATTTAATGGATGTTTTGGTGCTTCCTTCCGAAACTACCGACAAGTTTAAAACCCTAACTTCAGCGGGCTGGAAAGAACAATTTGGTCATGTTTTAATTGAAGCAATGGCTTGTCAAGTTGCGGTGATTGGGTCGGATTCCGGGGAAATTCCCAATGTGATTCAAGATGCTGGATTAGTGTTTCCCGAAGGAAATGCGGAAGCGTTGCAAAATTGCCTATTTAAACTGATGGATAACCCTTTATTTGCGGAGGAATTGGCTACTCGCGGTTATCAACGGGCAATGGAACATTATACCAATCAGGCGCTGGCTCAACAACAGTTGGAATTTTATCAGACCATTTTGGATGGGTAAAAGTTAGGAGGCAGAGCCTCCTTTTGAGCATTCCTAGGCAGAGCCTAGGAACGAGGATTTAGAAGGGGTTATATATTTTAATTGTAGCGTTTTTTACAGTTATAATTTAACTTCTATTGTTTTCAAAACTATCAATAAAAACAGTAAATTATTATTGTAATTTATGAAAATTTTACAAATTATTCCGTCTATTTCCCTGGTTTATGGAGGGCCGAGTCAAATGGTGTTGGGGTTGTCGGCAGCCCTGGCAAGACAAGGTGCAGAAGTGACGATATTAACGACTAATTCTAATGGAGATGTGGGACAAGCGCCTTTGGATGTTCCCCTGAATTGCCCAGTAGAACAGGATGGATATAAAATCCGCTATTTTCCCTGTTCTCCCTTTCGTCGTTATAAATTTTCTATGGATTTATTGCAGTGGTTATCTCGACAGGGAAATGAGTATGATATTGCCCATTTACACGCCCTATTTTCTCCAGTGATTTCTGGGGCGGCAACGGTGGCGAGACTGCGGAAGATTCCTTATATTTTGCGTCCGTTAGGAACTCTAGATCCGGCAGATTTGCGGAAGAAAAAACAACTGAAGCAGGTTTATACGACATTGTGGGAACGGGGGAATTTAGCGGGGGCAGCAGCGATTCATTTTACGAGTGCAGAAGAGGCGAAGATTTCGGAACGGTTTGGAGTAAAAACCCGGGATTTAATCATTCCTTTGGGGGTAAGTTTATCCGGGATGGAGGGGGAGTTGACCCCGGGGAAACGGCAGGAACGAGGGAAAAAGATTCGGGAGGAATTGGGAATCACAGGTAATCGACCCCTCGTTTTATTTCTGTCGCGGATTGAACCGAAAAAGGGATTGGATGTGCTGTTACCGGCATTAGAAAAGTTACTTGCCCAAGGGTTAGAGTTTGATTTTGTGTTGGCGGGAAGCAATCCGCAAGATCCAGAGTATGAGGAAAAAATTAAAGCGCAAATTGCTGCTTCTCCTTTGGCAGATTGTACGACGTTGCCGGGGTTTGTGCGGGGAGAATTTAAAGTGTCGTTGCTTCAGGCAGCGGATATTTTTGTGCTGCCGTCTTATTATGAAAACTTTGGGATTGCGGTGGCGGAGGCAATGGCAGCAGGAACGGCAGTTTGTATTTCTCGGGGGGTTTATATCTGGGAGGATGTTTTGGAAGCGGGTGCAGGTTGGGTGGGAAATGGGACGGTAGAGGAAATGGCGCAGTTGTTATCCGAGGCAGTCGCCAATCCCGAGGAGTGTCAGAAGCGGGGAGAGAAGGGTCAGGTTTATGCCGCGACTCATTACGATTGGGATGCGATCGCCCAGCAAACCCTCGCGGCATACCGAGAGATTCTCGCCTAGGGGTCAGGAGATCGCCCGATTTCCGGGATAAATCCCCTCAAACCCAGGCATTTCAGAACCCTTGGATTTATTCGCTAAACTTAAAAAAACAAACAGATTGATCTACTGTCGAGGGTGTGGGGAATGATTTATGTGGAGTAACAGGAATTACAAGCAAACATTAGGGGTAGCAATCTTGCTGAGTTTGGGAATAACCCCCAAGGTGCAAGCGATCGCACCCTCCCTGAGAGAGAATTTCGCGATCGCTTCAATCTCCGGGGTCGTTTGGGTGGCGCAGGGGATGGAGGAATTTCCGGAAGCGGAACGGTATTACAGCGAAGCCGCAAGACTTCAGGATGAGGGTAATTTAGAGGGGGCAGTCGTTTCTTATCAGCAAGCGATTCGACTGAATCCTAATTTTACCGAAGCGCAAATCAATTTGGGAGTTGCCTTAGTGAATCTGGGGCGAATTTCCGAGGCGATCGCCGCCTACCGAAATGCCATTGCTACAAATTCCCAATTACCAACCGCTCATTATAATTTAGCCGATGCCTTGGCAAAACAACAGGAGTTCGATGCGGCGATCGCTGCCTATCGAGAAGCCATTCGTCTCCAGCCGAACTATGATAAAGCTTATTATAATATGGCCAATATTTTAGTCAATCTCGGGGAAATCCCAGACGCCATATCCGCCTATCAACAAGCCATTAAAATTAACCCCAATTTTGCAGAAGCTTACGGCAATTTAGGAATCGTTTTATGGGGACAAGGCCATCCCCAGGAAGCGACTCCCGTTTTACAAACCGCCCGAGATTTATTCCGGAAACAGGGAAATTTTTCAGCAGTGAGCCGCATTGATCGCTTCTTACAACAACTGGGTAATGGTTCTAATTAATTTCCTATTTGGGGATTTTCAGCGTAAGCCATTCAAAAACCCGGTTTCTTAGTCCTGGGTAAAGGTTGAGAAACCGGGTTTCTTTACTCAATCGGGTTCAATTGTCAACAATAGTCGCAGAAACCCGGTTTTTGGAGTGGCTTTTTCTCTAATAGCGAATGCGCGGATCAATGTAAGCATTCAGCAAATCAATTCCAATACTGGCAATCACCACAATCCCCGCAAAAAAGACAACAATTCCCTGAACTGTCGGATAATCCCGTAAGGAAATCGCCTCATAGAGTCGATTGGCTAATCCGGGCCAAGAAAAGGTCACTTCAGTTAAAATTGCTCCCCCTAAAAGGGCAGCTAAGGTCAATCCCATCACCGTAATCACCGGAATCATGGCATTTTTTAAGGCATGAGCGATTGCAATTCGAGTTTCCGATATCCCTCTGGCTCTAGCTGCTTCTACATAATCCGCCTGTAATGTTTGTTTCAAATTCACCCGGACAATGCGCTCGAAAATCCCACTAATTAGAATTCCCAGGGTCAAAGAAGGTAGAGCCAAATAGTGCAAAGTGGTGAAAAAATTCCCCAGATTTCCACTTAACAAACTATCCATCAGATACAGTCCTGTCGGTCCCGAGGGTGGGGTTTGGGTACTGGGAAAACGTGCGCCTACGGGAAACCACCCCAGTTGCACGCTAAAAATTAACTGCATAATCATCCCCACCCAAAATGCTGGCAGGGAATAGGTGATGATGCCAAACATTCGTCCCCCAACATCCCATCCCGTATTGGGATTAGAGGCAGAAATTACCCCCACTCCAATGCCGACAATTAAGGCAACAGCCATACTCACCAAGGCAATTTCTAACGTAGCCGGGAAATATTGACCGACGATTTCCCACACCGTTTGTCCTCGGGTGGTGAGGGATGTGCCTAAGTCTAACCTGAGCAAATCTCCCATGAAACGGATGTATTGTAACCACAAGGGTGCGCCTAAGCCGAGTTGTTCTCGCAACCGGATTTTTTCAATTTCCGGTGCTTTGGGGCCTAAAATCGCATCAATGGGGTCGCCAGGAGTGGCACGCAACAACAAAAAGACCAAGGTGGCGATCGTCCATAGCATCAAGGGTGCTAATAGCAACCGCAGGAGAATATAGGATTGAAGCGCTTTTGAACGGGACATGGGTGATAAGTGAGATGCTAGGGTTGAGTAACGGGTGGAGGGATGAGAAGTTTAGGAAAACTCCAGCATCCCTGCATCCCATGATGGACATGATGGACTTTATTTTTTCAAGGTCCAAAATGGCACGGCTTGAGTCGATTCCAGGGTCGCGCCTTGGAGTCCCGGACGAGCAAAGAGATATTCTTTCCCTTGCCAGAGGGGAATAAATGGCACATCTTCGGAGAGAATTTGTTGGAGTTCGGTAAAAATTTGGAGGCGAGTTTCAGGGTTTTGTTCTTGGCGTTCTTGAGCAATTAATTGATTGACGCGATCGCTATAGTAAAAAGAACCCCATAATTTGCTTTCACCTTCTTCACATCCCGTTTCAACGGACCCGGTGGCACAGGAAAGGAACGGCTGCATATAGTTATCCGGGTCGAAGAAGTCCGGGGTCCAATCTAGGATAAACATGGAATACACGCCTTTATCCAAATTATTGTAAGCGGTGGCAGCTTCAACGCTTTGCAGTTCAATTTGAATCGCTCCCCCTAATTCCTGTTCAGCTAAGGCTTCGATCGTGGTGGCGACATCAGCATTAGTCCGGAGATTGGACCGATACCACAACTGAAGTTGCAAAGGATTCTCGGGAGTGTAACCGGCTTGCGCGAGGAGTTGTTTGGCTTGGTCAAAATTCCCATCCCCATATTTATTGAGAAAGACGGGCTGATAATACCGTTCTAAGGTGGTGGGAATCAAGCTATAAAGCGGTTCCATTTGTCCTTGGAAAATCCGCTGTTGCAAGAGGGGACGGTCGATGATAGAGGCGATCGCCTGTCGCACTTCCGGTTTTTTTAATGCCTCATCTTTCATGTTCAGGGTTAAGACATAAACCCCATTACTGCGATTAGAAATCACTTGCCAACCTTGGCCGGGGGCTTGTCTTTGTAAACTGCTAATTTGATCCAGGTCTAATGTCCCGTAGGTGAGGTCTATGGCCCCCCGACGGAAGGAGTTATAAACGTTAGCCGGACTAGAGAACTGCTGAATATCAATGCCGGTATTGACAGGTTTTTCTCCCCAGTAATCCTCGAATACATCTAATTTGATCGTATCGGTTCCATAGCTGACCAATTTATAAGGTCCCGTTCCCACAAATGTATCCGGTTTAAATTGACCGGCTCCAATTTGATAGGCGGTGGGAGAGACCGCGACTAACCCGGAGAAGGTTAATAAATCGGGAAAGGCAGCAAAAGGCTGTTTGAGCTGAAGGGTTAATTCATATTCACCGCTGGCTTGTACCGATTCAACGATATTAGATAATAAGGATGAGGCAGCCCCGCCATTTTCCATGAATCGTTCCAGGGAGAATTTCATGGTTTCGGCATTGAAGGGAGTGCCGTCATGATAAACCACGTCGGAACGCAGAGGAATGGTATAGGTGACTCCATCGGCACTGATTTCGGGGAGTGCCGTGGCGAGTTGAGGTTTGAGGGTGGTGGTGCCGCTTTCGTAGGTGTAGAGGCGATCGCCTAGGTTGTACAGTAACATTCCTGCTGCATTTTCATAAGCATCGGCAGGGTCGATGGTTCTAATTTTGGCGGTGGTGCCAATGGAGATCCGAGTGGGGTCGGTACTCTGGTTCATTTCGGGGCGATCGCCACAGCTAATCGCCAGAAAAGCGCACATCGAAAACAATCCCACAAATTTAGCCAGTTTGCGCCAGTGGCGATCGGCGATCGCCCTGCGAATGGATCCGGTGATACCCCGATAGTTTACTCCAGTTGTCTGATTCGGCTTCAATTTTTCTTCCCCTAGAATTGATCGGCTTAAATTGGAAAGTTTCTAAAGTGACAAAAGCGATCGCCCATTAGTTTATTTGCTTTCGGTCAGATTTAGGGGGTCACCGGACAAGTTCCTGGCTGCCAACCCTCTCTCCTTTGTGTTTTTACCTGTGAATCGACTTGAAGTCTAGCATGGATTTTACAATAAACTGGCCGGACAATTTTTGGCCCTAGAGTACCCCTCCCAAAGAAAAATCCAGGCAACCGCCTGGAAGAAATATCCCGGTTTCCCCGGGAGATTGTGGACCCCTGGATTAACCCAGCTTCCCGACTAGCCAATAGGTGAGCATTTCTCCTTTGCCTTTTACAGAAATCAGCCCCCGTTGTTCAAATTCAAATCGGTCTTTTAACCGTTCATAAACCGCCTCAGTCACCTGAATTTTCCCCGGTAATCCGCTGGATTCCATTCTTGAAGCGGTGTTAACCGTATCCCCCCATAAGTCATAAATAAATTTGCTCATGCCAATCACTCCGGCAATGGCAGGACCAATATGAATCCCAATTCTCAGTTGAAAGGTTTGTCCAGTATGCTGATTTAACTGGACTAATTCCTCTTGCATATCCAAGGCCATTTGAGCCACTTCAAAGATAGCATTGGCACAGGGAACAGGTAATCCCCCGACGACCATATAGGCATCTCCAATGGTTTTAATTTTTTCTAATTTATGGTATTGGGCTAATTTATCAAACCGGGAAAAAATCTTATTTAACAATTCTAATAATTTTTTTGGGGGTCGATTGGCGGCAAATTCCGTAAATCCAACTAAATCGGCAAAGATTACGCTCACGTCTTCAAAGTGGTCAGCAATGGGATTTTCTCCTTTTTGCAGCCGAGTGGCGATCGGTTGCGGTAAAATATTCAGCAGGAGGGTTTCGGTTTGATTTTGTTGATATTTGAGTGCTTCCTGGGCTAACTTGCGTTCAGTAATATCGGAAACAATGCCTTCATAATAGAGAATATTGCCATTGGAATCTCTCACTGCCCGGGCCGTTTCAGAAATCCAAATAATGCTTTTATCTTTACAATAAACCATTGATTCAAATCCAGAAACTGAATTTTTGGCAGCGATTGCCTCTATAAATTCTTGGCGGCGATCGCGATTGACATAGAGTTCCGTGTTGATATCTTTCAAACTCTCTTGCAATTCTTCCCCGGAATCATAGCCATAGATCTTCGCTAGTGCCGGATTGACGCTCAAATACTGTCCATCTACCGTGGATTGAAAAATCCCGGCTATGGCATTTTCTACGATACTATGATATCGTTCTTCTGCTATTCTTAAGGCTTCTTCTGCTTGCTTGCGATCGCTAATATCTCGGGCTACCACAATCACCGTATCTTCCCGCACTGGAGACACGGCTGCCGAAAACCACATTTCTTGACCGCGATCGCTCAGACAGTAATCGAAATGCAGGGTCTCTCTCGTCTCTAACACTTGACCAATAATATTCAACCAGCTTTCTGCCGTATCTGGGGAAAATAAGTGTTCAATCGTTTGCCCTACAATATCGGAATCGGGCTGATATAAACGCATCCAATTACTAGGTAAAATATCCAAGTTAGTAATATTCCCCTCTTGAATACTAATTAAGGCGATGATATCAGTCATCGCCTCAAAAACTGCCCGCATTTTCTCCTCAGCAGACCTCAGCTTTTCCTCTAATAATTTTCGTTCATTAATTTCTGCTTGGAATTGGAGGTTTTGATGAGCGAGGAGGTGAGTCTTTTCTTCCAGTTGCTTTTGGAGCGCCCGTTGAGAGAGATGGGTTTCGAGCCGCGCCAGAATTTCTTCCATTTGGAAGGGTTTGCTGATGTAGTCAATTCCCCCAGATTTAAAGGCTTTTGCTTTATCGAATCCTTCTGTTAGCGCACTTAAAAATATAACAGGAATATCCTTAGTCTGAGGATTTTCTTTCAATTTTCGGCAAACTTCATATCCATCCATCTCGGGCATCATGATGTCCAGGAAAATTAAGTCAGGCTGTCTAACTCCTATAAATTGCAAGGCTAAAACACCATTCGTTACGGCTCTAACGTTATAGTTATTTCTTCCTTAATAAATTAACTAACAGTTTTAAATTATTCGGTACATCATCAACGATTAATATATCAGCTTTATATTCTGAATTATCTTGAAGATTCATCCGGTTAATTTCTGAGGCACCTTGTTCGCCCATAGTATCTACTACAATAAGATGTTGTTTCAATCATTCAATCTACTTTCCAGACTTCTAAAATCTGAAAAAGATGACCCTGACGGTGTGGAGTCAAACCCCTTGAACAATTATCCTTACACTCTCGAACCTAGCCAGTTTAACAATTTCCGCCCCACGATACTCCAAGGGAGCAAATCCGAAGTGACTCCCCCAGGAGAAAAGGGCTCATGGCGATTTTACTCCTCCCACCGGATTTACGCATTGTCTCGATCTCAGGGGCAATCCATGAAAGGCTCCTATTATATCGGATTGACATCCCTCTGAAGATCATAAGTTCTGTCGGTGGTTTCCAGAGGATATCTGCATATCACTGTACTATAGAGCGCTTTAATCATTTGTACAATTTTTAATCCTTTCGATTGCATCTCTCCACCCTCGGACTATCACGGATTACTTATTCGCTATCTGCGATTTTAGGAGGACCAGAGGTCGGGGACTGAGTTTCCCGAACTTATTCCCCTATCCAACCCATCGAGCCACTACTCATCTCCAGATATTATCATCGGGATTGATGGGGCAATCTCAACTCAATCAATCGGAGTTTTAAGCCCTAGCTTGAAGGATTCGGCTTAGGGGGAATCATCTTAGGGATAATAAGATTGAAGGGGACAACCCCTAGCACAAAGTTGAATGCGATCGCTTAGGGATCGCTGAGATTATGCAACCTAGGGGTAGCCCGGACGAGATAGCTTTGCAGTTGCCAATCCCCAGTCACAACCGGACAGGTGCGATGAATTCCCCTAGTCACCTGTCCGAAGAGAAAAGCAGCGATCGCCCTTTTAAATTTACTACTCCATCTATATCTTAAGGCTGATGTATGTAGGCACAATCCCTTGATAACCTTAACTCAGATAAGGGAAGCCGAGAGGGTGCAAGACCTGCAACCCCCGAATTCCCATCCAATGGAAATTTTAGACCAGGAGAACCATAATATGCCGTCTATCAGCTTAAAATTACCGACTTTGCGTCCCCTACGCTTTTTGCTCGCCGTCTGCGTGTCTGCCCTACTCTTTTTCAGCAGTGCCTTCCCGGCTTATGCAGCGAGTAGCAGCCCGACGAAAGGTGAAGATCAGATGCTGAAGATTGAGGAGAAATCCCTAAAAGCGATCGGAGATGATCCTTATACCATGAACGATCAGGTTGATGAAACAAATCCCGGTTTGAATGCCGTTCAAGGAACTGCGGATCAAGATAAAATGATTTCCCCAGAAGATGCCAAAGCCAGTGGTACAACTTCCTTTACTGAGCAGGTTAAGAACGCCGTTGAAAACATCACGGGTAAAGATTAATCTCTAAGCCGGATTGGGGTATAAAACATTCCGAAAAATACCAAGTTAAGACAAGGTAAATTAGGGTAAGTTAGTCCCTCAAGAGAAAGATTTTGAAGTCTTTTTCTTGAGGGACTAACGCATTATTTCTCAAGTTTAAAGTCTGTTTTAGACAGGAATGTTGGGTTCCGGGGTGGCCCCCGGGGAACAGACGTGACGGTTATCAGGAAGATGGACTCACGATCTAGAGCAATGGCATCACTCCCCCGGATTAAGAGTGTTGGCGGTAGCTACACTTAACTACAACTGCCAAAGTCGCAGTCGGCACTTGAACAATCCAGGGCGCTATCTTCCAAGGGATTACAGTCGCTGCAAGTAATTCCACCACAACAATCCAACAGGTTGAGGCATTCTAAGCTGTCCGTACAGGCGTCGCAACCGACTGCTGGGTTTAATTCGCTACAGGCACAATCTCGGGTCCGGTTAGGACTGGAACGGTTGGGCTTTTTTTGACGTTGAGCCTGGGCACAAACTTGGGACCGCAGAATGTGATGCGCTTCCTTGCAGGCGGCAAATCGGTGTTGAGATAAGGCGACTGCCTCGGATAAGCCCCTTTGAGCCACGGCTGTTTTGATGTATTGAGAACAGGAGTCCCCACCGTAGAGGATGCGATGAGCGCAGGAAAAGCCTTTATGAGGGGAAAGGTGTTTTTGATAGCCGGTAATCGAGGCGATCGCGATCGCCCTCAACAGTCGTGAATCCAGTAACAGCCGCGCATCCAGTCCATTCGAGTTCATGTTGCCCCAGGGAAGATGGCCCTTATTTTAAGTCGAAGTTTATTCTTTTACCTGGACTAAATTCCAGCATCCGCCAAAGCGGGCTAATTATGTAGAAATATTAAGCTCTGTTTCATTTTCGTCACATATAGGGGGGTGAGCTGACCAGAAGGGGATAGTCCGTGATACGATTGCTTTCCGTAACCGTGACAGATAGGGAGAACTTCTTTGGCACTACGGGTTGCTGTTGTTGGATCGGGACCGGCTGGTTCCTCTGCTGCCGAAACGCTTGCAAAAGCAGGGATTGAGACCTACCTGTTTGAGCGCAAGCTGGATAATGCGAAGCCTTGTGGCGGGGCCATACCCCTTTGTATGGTGAGTGAGTTTGATCTGCCCGATCACATCATTG
Source organism: uncultured cyanobacterium (assembly GCA_963821735.1). GTDB lineage: Bacteria > Cyanobacteriota > Cyanobacteriia > Cyanobacteriales > Laspinemataceae > Laspinema. Next base: position 95,484 of record CAWGFK010000012.1, on the reverse strand, counting down.
ATCGCCGGGTGAGAAAAATGAAAATGATCTCCCCGTCTAATATCGAAGTCGATATCAATTTAGAAAAACAAGAAGAATATATTGGGATGTGTCGCCGGGAAATCCTCGATGGATTCCTGCGCGATCGCGCTGAAAAATTAGGCGCAAACCTGATTAACGGTACCGTTCACAAACTGGATATTCCCACAAACAATACGGATCCTTATGTCCTCCACTATGCGGACCATTCCGATGGCTCCGTAGCAGGGACCCAAAAAACCCTAAAAGTGGATCTCGTCATTGGCGCTGACGGAGCGAACTCTCGCGTCGCCAAAGCCATTGATGCCGGGGATTATAACTATGCGATCGCCTTCCAAGAGCGGATTCGCCTCCCGGAAGACAAAATGGCCTATTACAATGACCTCGCAGAAATGTATGTGGGAACCGACGTTTCCCCAGACTTCTATGCCTGGGTCTTCCCCAAATACGATCATGTCGCCGTGGGAACCGGCACCATGAAAGTCAACCAAGCTTTAATCAAAAAGCTGCAAGCTGGTATTCGGACCCGCGCCGCCAAACGGCTAGAAGGGGGCGAAATCATCAAAGTGGAAGCGCACCCGATTCCGGAACATCCGCGTCCGCGTCGAGTGGTTGGTCGCGTCGCCCTCGTCGGAGATGCTGCTGGTACCGTCACCAAATCATCTGGGGAAGGGATTTATTTTGCAGCGAAATCCGCTCGGATGTGTGCGGAAACCATCGTCGAGTTTTCCGAAGGTGGGACCCGCGTTCCCACCGAAGAGGAACTGAAAATTTACCTGAAGCGCTGGGATAAGAAATACGGCATCACTTATGCAGTATTGGATATCCTGCAACGGGTGTTCTATCGCACCGATGCAACCAGGGAAGCCTTTGTGGAAATGTGTGCTGACATGGATGTTCAGCGTATGACGTTTGACAGCTATCTGTATAAAACCGTCGTTCCCGCCAATCCTTTCGTGCAGATGAAGATTACCGCGAAAACCATTGGCAGCTTGCTGCGGGGTAACGCCTTGGCCCCCTAGAACCGCCCATCACAAGATCCAGCTAAAGCCGAGGAATTGGGAAAGTTGGATTTTGTTGGGAATCATCCAGAAGCTGATCCTTGGGATCAGTCTTTCTGGAATTTGTTAGAAAGAGCGCTCTCCCGCGACATTAAGCAGTTTGGGGGAGCGTTTTTCTGTTTTTAGAATCATGAAACGACCGGGTTCACAGAGTAGTATCACCCCACAGGGTAGAACTTCAGGGAGTTTAAACAGCCGAAACTCCCCATCCGGTTCTTCCTTCCTTGTGGGGTGAGACTATACGGCTTGGGGGTTTTCATTAGCCGGTGCAGTGCTCGGTAACTCTAAGCAATAACCGGCACCATAGACCGTTTTAATGTAGCGAGGATGTCGAGGGTCGGGTTCGAGTTTCGTCCTCAGATGTCTAACATGAACCCGAATGGTTTCGATATCATCATCGGGGTCATATCCCCAAACTTCTTTGAGAATTTCACTAGGAGAGACCGTTTGTCCGTGACGTTGCAACAAGCAGTGCAACAGTTCAAATTCCAAGTGTGTCAGCTTGACCGTGCGATTGAACCAAATGGCTTCAAAGCGTTCAGGGACGAGAGTCAGGGGTCCATAGTTGAGAATCTCCGCGTGTTTAGCAGCCTGGGGAATGCGATCGGTCCGTCGCAACAAGGCTCTCACCCGTGCAAGCATTTCTTCAACTTCAAAGGGTTTAGTCAGGTAATCATCAGCGCCTGCATTGAAACCTTCGACCTTATCATGGGTTTGACCTAACGCTGTCAGCATCAGGACGGGTATATCGGCAGTACGCTCATCACGACGAAGCCGTTGACATACTGTGAATCCATCCACCCGAGGCAGCATCAGATCGAGCATGATTAAATCGGGGATCAGTTGCAGCGCAAGCGCTTGACCTTTGATGCCATCTTCGGCTTGACTGACTTCATAGCCAGCCATCTCCAGATTGACGGCGACTAATTCTGAGATTGCAGGGTCATCGTCAATGACGAGTATCCGGGGCATGGTTCAAAATTTTGAAAGACTGGGTTGATTACGGTTCATGAAGAACCATGTAGAGAATCGTAAAGATTCCTCTACAAATTATAAGCAAGGATTCTAAAATCTTTCCAAAGAATTATTCCTGGATTTTAAGGGCTGAGATTCGGGGGAGGGTCCGCTATCGGATCCGCCCTATAATTTATCATCGAATGGATAATTTTTAAGAAAATAAACCGATTCTCTGGCGTTCTCCCCAGGAGTAACGGTGATTATCCTTCCAAAATCTCCCGGCGATCGCCTCAGGGCGACAATCCGGACGCTACTCCGGACTAGGGGCGTGTAAATCCCCAGGGGTATTAAAATTTCTCAACATCCGGAATTCCGCAGTGCCTACTTCCAGGGGAGTAGCCCCAATCTCGGGTAACCACCGTTGAAAAGATCGCCCCCCTTCCTCCAGAAACTGCCCCAACGGTCCTAAACCCGATCGCCGGTAAAATCCACACATCGGATGCCAAAGCGTTCCCTGCTGCGGAACCAAAGCCAGACTCTGCGGGGGTAGATTAGGCAGTTGATCCGCCCACTGTTGGACGATCGCCGGATCTAATAACGGTAAATCACAAGCTAACACCAACACCCACTCCGCCTCAATCTGACTCAACCCTTCCCAAAGGGCCCCTAACGGACCCTTTTTGTGATCCGTCTGGGGCAGCGCCTGTATCGTCCGTCCCGAGAGATGTTCCGGACTCAGCATAGACTCATACCGTTCCGGCCAAGGGGTGATGTAATAAACCTGGGACGCACAGTGACAGGCCACTTCACAGACGCGCTGGAGTAAAGACTTCCCCTCCCAGAGGATTTGGGCTTTATCTTCCCCCATGCGAGAACTCTGGCCTCCAGCGAGGATGAGGGCCGCGAGTTGGGGATTGCTGGGACTGGATTCGCTCATCATTTATTAGGGTTTTAAGGACTAGCCCTGTCAAGGGGGTAAATTGAATGACGAAAAATCGTTATTTCTTGTAGGGGCGCAATGCTTGCGCCCAATTCAGGACGTAAATTTAATCACGAAAAATCCTTATTTCTTGTAGGGGCGCAATGCTTGCGCCCAATTCAGGACGTAAATTTAATCACGAAAAATCCTTATTTTTGTAGGGGCGCAATGCTTGCGCCCTCCGGAGGGCGCAAGCATTGCGCCCCTACAATCTACACACCTTGACAGGGCTAGGTTTTAAGGACAAATGACTAATGACTAATGACTAATCCAAAACCGATCGCGAACTGACTGCTTGAGTAATTTCCTGGAGTTTAGCAGCAACTCGACCACTCTTAAACCCTTCCCGCGCTTGATTAATGCCGCTGATTAAGTCTCCCACAACCCCAGAATGCCAGAGGTAAAACCCCCCACTCCAGACGGCAGACTCCATCAATTCACTAGGTTCACCCCGCAGGACGCCTTGCATTTGGCCGGGGAATGCTTCGGATTGGAACGGGACATTTTCCGGGGTAAATCCGTAGTCCCGAGGATGCAGAAGCAGGCGGTGGAACGGGTCGGCATGGGGAGGGTCAGACTCCGAGGTAGCAGGTGGGGGGGACGTTTCGGAGGGATTGCTATATCCGATAATGGCGGTGCGTTCCCGAGGTAAATCGCAACTGCCTTCTAATCCTTTGACCGTGGTCAAGCGGGAGTCCCCGCGTAATCCTAAAGCATCGCGAAACATCAGTTCCGTGGGGGGATGGACGAACCCGGCGACGAGGTGGCGATCGCCTTGATAGGGAGACCAAATCAGTTCTAAGGTAGCCACTGGTGGGCGTTTCCCCAGTTGTTCCCGGTAGGGAATCAGACCTGCCGCTTCGGGAAACTGTTTGGGAAGATAGAGGAATCCGACTCCGGTGGTTTGCAAGACGGACTGGAGTTGTCTTAGGTCCAGTGTTCCGCCAACTCACCCCCAAGGCATCCCAAATTTCCACAAAAGGAATGCCATACTTCGTCGGCATTTGATCCCCGCCGTGGAGGAGTACAGGTTGACCGTAACTGGCGAGGAGGATGGCACTCAGGACCGTGACGGGTGCCGTGCGCGATCGCCCATCGTAGGGACATCCCCAGACCATCACGGGGGACGCAGCGGCGATCGGTCCCAGTTTTGGTCCGATTTCCTCGTAAGCATCCAGCATCCCCGCCAATTCTTCCCCCGTCGGACGCTTGATGCGGTGAGCGATTAAAAATGCACCGATTTGTGCCGGGGTCGCTTCCCCCACAAGCATCATCCGCATTGCGTCGGCGGCTTCTGTACGGGAGAGGTTTTGGCTGGTGTGGGGACCACTGCCGACTTTCTTGACAAATTCTCTGAACGCTGTACTCATGAGTGAGAGGGGGAATAAAGGGGGAATAAACGGGAAAAAACCGGGGAATCTGGGGTGGGGGTGCGGAACCAGTTCAAATAAACAACACAGAATCATCACAGAATATAGAGTAACAATTCCAGTTTTTAACCCGATGCCACTTTGATAGGCAAAAAGTCATGAACCAGTTGCCAAAAGTGTTGGATGGGGGGAATTTGGAGGCGATCGCTCGTCGTGACAATCACCACTTGCCGATTCCACCCCAAATCCCCAGCCACTGTGGGGTAAATTCCATTCAATGGGGAGGGGGTGCTAGGGGAATCCATTTGAGCGACCGGGGGTAGAGAGCGAATGGCAAGTTTCGGGTCACAACGGGCTTCAACTAAGGCCGATTCCGGCAACAGCGCGATCATCTCCCCCTCCTGGACCACCCCACGAAAGGCATCGGGAGTATTTAACTCCAACACCGCCCGCAAAGTTAGGTTGTATTTAGCAAAGATATCTTGAACTAACCGCTGCATTCCATAACCATCTTTAAAGACAACTTGAGGATAGCGCGCTAATTCTTGCCAGGGTACCGGGTCATATTCAGCCAGGGGATGATTGGCTGCCATTAACACTTGAATTGACTCATTGTAGAGAATATCCACCACCATTTCTGCACTAGAGGTTAAGAGGCGGTTATTCATAACGATCGCCAGATCTACCAGGCCATCTTTGAGGACTTTTAAAGCGCGATCGCTTCCTAATGCCGTCACCCGTAACTGAACCTCTGGATACTGCCGACAAAATTTTCTTAAAATAGGAGGTAAATAATAGGCACAAACCGAGTGAATTGCAGCGACACAGAGTTCCGGTTGTTTTCCTTCTAATAAATTGCTCAGTTCCTCTCGGGCGGTGTGCCATTCCTGACAAATTTTCCGGGCATGGGGGAAAAATCGCTCTCCGGGCAAGGTTAATTTGGCCTGAGCACTGCGATGAAATAACTGCAAGCCCAGTTCTGACTCAAGAGACTGAATTTGACGGCTAATTGTAGATTGGGTGACCCCGCATCGACGGGCTGCTTGTTGGAAGCTACCCGTATCAGCAATTGCCATAAAAGCTTGTAACTGCTCTAGGCGCATATATGGAGAGACAAATAAGATTTTTTCGCATTTTTTATATTACCTGAAAACCTCCAAATTTTTCGTACAAATTGATACCAGATTTTCAGGTGTGTTCTCTATCCAGGGGTGGATATTGGCCTCAATTGCATCGGAGTTTGGGACAACCCCAGGGCGATCGCACCGACCCGTAAAAACTCTAGCGGGTGAGACCCCAACCCTCTCCCCTCACCGTAAATCATGAGAGAAGAGGGCATATAGAAGGATGAGATGTTTATCGGCAAAAAGCCGCCGACCCAATCCCATACTAATCGCCCCTGTTGAATCAGCCCGCCAGGGCGGGCTTTGTTTTAACAATTTACATCCTTGAAAATCTGGGTCATTCAAAAGGTAAAAGTGGTTCGGAATGTCCCGATAAAAATATCGCTATTGTCGTTATTTTGATTCGGGGCAGTCAACCAAATAACCCCTGGAGTTAGGGAAATATTCGGAGTGATTTGATACTTATAAAACCCTTCAATATGAAAAGGAGTATCTTCAGAAAATTCCGGATTTCCCGGTACATCCAAATCGGTCAAATGAGGTTCAGCCCCGACAATTAAGCTGGCAAAAGAACCCGGAGTTCCTAAATCCGGCAAAACCACAGTAGCGGCATAATTCCAAATATCCGCATCTCCCAATCCAATCAGTCGCGCACTGGTTTTGGCAATCCAACCGCCGACAATTAAATTCGGAGTAATTCGCAAGGAGGTATTGACACTGTAGGAGTTGCTAACGACGGGAGTTGCTCGCAAGGAGGGACTCAGAGGATTCAGCGCTGCCGGGGAAAGATTCGCTAAATTTGTGCCCGTTCCACCGTAACCAAACCGGGGGGCAGAAGTTCCTTCATAAGCATGAATGTAGGTCAAACCGACCTGAAATCGACTGCCAAAAACAATCTGTCCCAGGGTAGAATAGTTGCCATCAAATAAACCAGCCCCTGATAGGGGAGTTTTGGCTTCACTGGCTAAGTAACCGGCATTAATTTCTAAATTATTGCCGAGGGTATATTTAACGCCTAAACCGGAACCGCCCAGGGTAAAGCGATAAATCGGATTGCGTTCGGCGAAGCGGGATAATGCGCCGGTGGCACCGCCCCCGGATTCTAAGAAGGGGTTGAGGGTATTGGCATAAAATTGATGCCCTCCGGCATTGGCGAAAATCCTCACGCTGAGGTTGTCGCCGACGGGAAAGAAATAGTGCAAGCGGTTGAGGGTAACGGTGTTGTTGTTTGCACCATCAAAGGCAAAACGCCCTTCATTTGTGCCTAAGACGGGTTGAAAGGAGGGGCCGATATTGCCCATTTCTAGGCGAGTAAAGAGGTTATCTCGTCCGGTAAAACTGGTGACGAAGTTGAGGCGAACACGATTGCTAAAGACGGTTTCGGCGTCGGCATCATCGGTGAAGGCATCGGCGAGGATGAAAGCGGCTTCACCGGCGAGTTTTGTGGTGGGAGAGAACTGATTGGCTTCAATTTCAGCGGTTCGCAGTTCCAGGTTATCTACGCGACCCCGGAGGGTGGCAAGTTCGGCAGAAAAGTCCTGGGTTAAGCGAGTGAGTAGGTCGAGATCGCCGGTGTTGAAGTCGAGTTCACTGATGCGATCGGTGATGACTTCGAGACAGGCGTTTAAACTGGCGGCAAATTCATAGCGGGTCATCGCCCGATCGCCCTGAAACGTTCCATCGCCATATCCCAAGAGGCACTCATAGCGGGAGGCTAGGTTTTGGAGGGCTTGGAAGGCCCAGTCTGTGGGACTGATGTCGGTGAGTTCAGAAACCGAGTTCACCTGTTCTAACGGACCGAACTCTAGATTGGTTTGGGAATAGAATTCAATTTGTTGAATGAGGTTAGTCGCTTCATCCCCAGGAGGTTCCAGGGACGGGGAGGCGATCGCCGTAGGTTCTGGATCCAGATGAGTTAAGGGCACGGGTTCAGCCGCAACCGCCCGGATGCCCAGTAAGTTGAACCCCAAAAGGAGTGGGGTAGTCAGGATGAAGATTGACGAGAGTTGAGACATCATGGGTTGCAGATAGTCCTGAATGTAAGTCCTGAATGTCAGAGGAAATTCGAGGAACGAATCCGACTAGATCCGGTGTTTGCTCGGATTCGCGCCTTTGTTAACTGCATCTTAATCTCCCAACAAATCTCATCCTCAAGCGGTGGGTTTTGTAGCGATCGCTGCAAAAAACGGGGGGGTTATGCTGAAATCTCCTGAAGCTCATGCAAAATTTACATGAATAAATCCCTGGAGAGGGGGAGAAGGATCAGAGGGACTCTCGGGGGAATCCCTTGCCCAGAGGGTTCTACAGCGGATGGGTCAAGGGCAAACACAGGAGGCTCGCCCCTTGTCAGAATTCCCTAACTTTTTACCCATTCTTCCAGGGCGATCGCCACCCCTTTTTGGAGAGAGGGATTGGCAGTGGGTTGATGGGAGAGGTCCAGCAGTTGCCGATAGGCTTGATCCGGCGCAATCTGTTTCAGGGCGGCGATCGCATGAAACCGGACCCCCGCCTCCGAGGTGGCTAACAGTTGAATCAGGGGTTCTATGCTAGTTTTTTGTCCGAGATAACCCAATGCCGAGGCGATCGCTTGTTTGCTGCGGATCAAGTCTTTCCCATTGACTTTGGACTTGCTGTTTAACCGTTCAATCAGCATCTGCGCCGCTTTCGGCTTCAACTGTGGCACTTGGACCCGTCCGAGTAAGGAAACAATTTCTGCGATCACTTCGGGACTGAAGCCATTCTGTTCGCGACTGACTAATGCTTTTTCTAAATACTCCAAGGCTTCCGGAGTTCCCATCCAAGCTAAAGCACGAACCGCATGAATTTGTAAGGGGATGGAGGTAGCTGGGGAGTGGAGAATTTCATCGAGGCAGGTTGCGGCTTTCGGCGTTGCCACCCGTCCCAGGGAAATCGCCGCCTGATGGGTGACACCGGGGTTAAAGTCCCACAAACGCTCCTGTAAGAGTTCCTCGATTTCCGAGGCGATCGCCCGGTAGATCTCTTCCGTCTGGTTTTTATAAGAGGGTCGCATGGCGCATAATCCTAAGCCGATGGTGGCTTCCCGACGGACGGAGGCATGAAAGTCATGGATGGATTCCACTAGGACCTGGGGAATGCGCGGGTCATCATAGCTATTCAGGGCGGCGATCGCCTCGGAACGCACCTGGGGGTCGCGATCGCCCACCACACTCAACAGGGGTTCGATAATTTGGGCATTGCGGATTTTCCCTAAAGAGCGCACCGCTAATGCGCGGGAGGTGGAGTCGGCTAACTGCTGAGTTAAAGCGGCGATCGCCGGTTCACCCATTTGAGCTAAGGCAGTGGCTGCCATTGAGCTTAATTCTTCTTCTGGATTCTGGAGTAATTGAATCAAGGCGGCGATCGCCTCTGGCCTCTTAAACTCCGCCAGGATTCGACCCGCAAACCATTGCAATTCCACTTCGGCATCGGGATCAGCCAGAATCCCCAACAAAGGGGCGATCGCCTCGGTTCCCAGACGAGGGAATAGTTTGGCAACTTCCCATCGTTGTTGAAAATCACCGTATTCTAAAACTTGATCCGCCAAACCGAGTAGAGAGGATGGATTTAGCTGTGGCGATCGCTCGTTCGGTTCCTCCGTGGAAACGGGTAAAGATTCAACTTTAGATGTCCCTGGGATTGTGGCTAGTTTTTCCAAACATTGGGTCACCAATTGCCAATCTTCTTGTTTTGCGGCTTCGTTAGCTTGTTCTAACAGATTAGAGAGAGTATGGGGCATATTGATGGGTAGGTTTTGAATGGGGCGGGGTGCAAGAGTTGCCAAAGTTACAAGGGTTCCACGCTAACTTTATATCCCTTTCAATTTATCCTCGGTTTGGCTAGATGTGCTAGTTGGTTTTGGCCCGGTGATACCTAAATCGAATTCTACTCATCCGTAAATTGCATGATAACCGGACTTTGGTATCTAATTTTACCAAGTTTGTTCACAGGATTTGACACGCTTGCCTAGAAGGCTGGTACAGCTTGAGAACTCAGGGACAAAAACCCAGGTTTCTTGACCCAATAAGAGCCTGCTTTGACTCCGGGCTTTAGAAAGAGAGTACGGGGTCTTGTCCCTCGAATCTAATCCTATCCCCATGCAATCGGTTTATGTTTTGTTTAAGAAAAAATTAAAGGTTAAAAAGGTATCAAATGCTGCTTAAAAATGTCTTAAAAGATGGTATGAATCTGCGTTTAGCGCGGGTTGCTCCAGTGCAGCCTCTCGGGGAGTTCTCGATTCGACGGGAATTGCAGTCGCTTTTTTAATCCAAGAGTCAAGGGTGAGAAATAACCCTTAAATTTACGGGTGTAAGGATCAAAGTGACGGATAGTCTCAAGAATAAACATTGCATCAATGCTGCATATAAGATAACCGAACAAACTAACAGCACGAACATCGGATCACCGCTTATAGATAGTAGAGATCATTGATGTACGATCTGGGCTACCGTGAGAGCTATATTCCCCCCTTGGCCTCAGTGCGAACTCAAACCGAACCATTCCATTCCATCTCACTGAAAAACGGAAAACTGCTGAAAGCCGACAATACCGGCAGGATAGCCTCTCGTTATCAAAATACTGAAACAGAAATCAATGTAGAATCTTCGCTCCCATTCCTTATGTAGGACTTCCTATAGTCCTATATGAGGAAGATGTTCAGTTGGGGGATTGCTCTTACCCAGATGGAGGATGATGGGTTGCCGAAATCTCCCATGACTTTAAACGGGTTAAAATAGCTTGTGCCGTTTGGGGGCGACTGTGCCAGTCCGGTGCCATCAAGTCATCGAGTAACTGTGCGAACTCAGGAGAGAGGTCCGGAAGGTGACTGCGCCAGATGAGCTGTCCTTGAGGGGTTTCGGGAAAGTCGAGGGGGGTTAATCCAGTTAAGGCATATAAAAAAGTCCGGGCGATCGCGAAAAAATCCGATTGGGGTTGGGTATCTGCCGAGGAGTTGTTCCGGGGGTGCATAACCCGAGGTTCCCACCCGGGTACTTCGATTGTGGCGATCGGCGACACTGCCAAAGTCAATCAGGTGCAATTGTCCATCGGGTGTGAGAATCAGATTGCTGGGTTTAATATCTCGATGCACCACCCCTTCGTGGTGAATTGTGCTGATGATCTCCATCAACTGGGCTAACCAGTTGCCAGCAAGGGTTTGGGAAATAGGTCCCTGGTGCTCAATCTGTTGTTCTAGGGTTTTTCCGGCTTTTTTTTCCATGACAAACCCCTGGAGGGATTTGCGATCGCCCAGGGTGAGGATAAAATATCCCCCCGGTTCTACCTGGGGAATTCCCGGATGTCGCAACCAGATCAAGACTCGTGCCTCTTGTTTAAACAAGCGGACAAAATCAGGTTGAGTGGTAAATTTAAGGACTTTCATCACCTTGGGGGTTCCCCATTCCTGTTCTCCCCAATCCTGAACTTCATAGATATCGCAGGGATAAGCGGGATTGGGGTCTCGCAAGGGGGTTTTGATGCGATAGCGATCGCCAATCAGCAAGGGAGAACCGCAGTTGCCGCAGTGACTCTCGGTATCGGGGTTTTCCCGGTGGATGCAGTTGGGATTAATACAGTAACTCACAACCCATTTTAGAATATGATTGGCTCGAAGATGAGCGAGGGGAAACTTGGCTTTTTTGCAACGGTGAAAGCATTTTTTTGTGAAAAGCTGTCTACCTTAAGCCAAATTTCCCCGAATTGGATTGGGAACTCTAGGCGATCGCCTAGGGAAAACCCAATTTAACCCGCCATAATCGCAAGCAAGTTACGAAGGTTAGCGCTGGCATATCCCACATCCATTTGGGTTTTATCTTCGAGTTTTCCAGCAATGGCTTCGAGTTGAGTAATCAACTCATCATATCCCCCACTTCGCATCACGAAAAGTTGCAACTGGTTTTTAATTTGTTGCACCATTTGGGGTTTCTGAGCAGCGGCAGCTTTGCCTTTTTTGCCGGTAGTCTGCACTGCGCCGAGATTATGTTGGATTAAAATTCTTAAACTTGAGAGTTTTTGAGTTTTCACCAACTCTTTAATCTCTTCACAGGCATTTTCCACTAATTTAGTGGTGACAAACTTCATCATCAACGGTTGTAAGGTGAAGAAAATGTCGCTGGCTGTTTCCTGTTTTTCGATTAAGGCGCGGCGATCCAAGGAATCGAGGTTTTTGAGCATATCCGAGAGGGATACGGATAATAACATATCCTCGCGCAAGCCGGAGAGAGTAACCGGAGTCTTGGCGATCGCCAACCAGTACAAGATTTCTTCTTCCGAGGGAGATAAGCGCCCGAAATGCTGCTCTAGTAACTGAGTTAGGGTATCTTCGATAAACAACTCGGTAGCTTTGAGGAAAGTGGCGGTATTTCCATTAAAGAATTCTTTAATGGTTGTGGCAACAACTTTATACCCTAAGAGATTATCTCCATAGCGTTTAACCAGTTCACCCCACTCTTTTTCAGTGGGAGCCACTCCTTTATCGGCAAAGATTTCCCGGGCGATTTCGTGGGAATCCATCGGTTGCAGGGTCTGGACTTTTTCTCCATGCAACAAAGCAATTTCAGCGGGTTCTTCCGTGGTAACCAGGACGAAACAGCTTTGATGATTGGTTTCCGCAATCCGTTTGATGAAATCGCGATAGTTTTCAAATCCTGGACGATAATTCCCGGCGAGTTCGTCCCCTTGGAGCAAGGCATCGATATCGTCTAAGATGATCAGGCAGCGATTTTTTTTCAGGAAGTCTAGCAGGCGTAAGATTCTGCCGCTGAGATCATCGGGAATATCCGGTTTCTTTTGGGTAGAAAGGGTTTGCAGCAGGTTCCCTAACAAGTCTTCGAGTTTGGGGGTTGCAGCAAGGGACCGCCACACCACGAACTCAAACTCGCTTTCGAGTTGTTTAGCAATTTGTACGGAAAGTACGGTTTTGCCAATACCTGTCATGCCTAAAAGGGTGACTAACCGAGAGCTTTCATCGATAATTAATTCTTCTAGGATTTTAAGTTCTTCGGTGCGTCCGTAAAATTGGGATACATCCGGCGATTCACCCCAATCTTGGCTGCGACTTCCGGTAGAGACAACTTCAGGAGACGGTTCTGCGGCTGCCGGTTCAGCTTTTTTGCGGGAAGTTGTAGCCGGTTCGGCTTTGGCTTTCCCTTTGGTTTTTGTGGGTGCTGGTGCTTCTGTTTCTTGGGCTTGGTATTGATAGAATAGCTGATGCCGCAATTCTGCCAATTTGCCCGGACCGCGCCCGTAAATGCTAAATTTTCTGTAGACTTCGCCGAGTCGTTTGCGAACCGCAATATTGCTGATCCCTAGGATCGTGGCGATCGCGGCGGTGGAATTCCCGTCAAGTGCCATCATGACGGTTTCTAACTCAGCATCGGAAACGCCGCGTTCTTTCGCGACTGCGGTTAAAAATTCGGGGGGAATTTGGTTAGTCAAGGTTTCTAAATCTTTACAAACGATACAACGTTTTTCATTATACTGTGTTTCTAACGATTTGTTGCCCGCTTCGGCGATCGAGTCAAAAATTTTTAACAGATTGAGTCTTGTACCGATGGCGATCGCCCTTTCACCCTGGCGATCAATGTTCTAACCCTTCTCCCCTGTTGGTTTGGACGGTGCTAGAGCGTCTGTTCGGGCTGTTTATTTCTTTAGCTACTTGACAATATTTTATAGGTTATGCATCAGCACTTTGAATAAAAAATCAAGTGCCTCCCCGATATTTCACTCATCATGGAGAACGGAATATATACTTAGGCAAAAGGCATAAATTTTAACACAAGGGATAGGAAAAATCAACGCACGTAACAAAAAGTGACAAAACTCGCGATCGCCAATTGCGATCGCCCGATCGTGAGGCATCCCCAATTCCCCAACCCCAGCGGAAACCAGAGGGCGAACTATGCTTTGTGTTTCTCCCAACTCCAGGTATAAGGGTTCTATTCCGGGCAACATCCCCCCTCACCCTCACTCCGATATTCCTGCCAACGCCCGCAACCGGGACAAATCTACCAAGCGAATCCGCGCCCCCTCAATCTCCAAAACCCCCTCACTGCTGAGTTTCGCAAACACCCGAGAAAGCGTCTCCGGAATCGTCCCCAAAAAAGCAGCCAATTGCCCTTTCGTAATATCCAATTCCACTTGTTCCAAAGTACCCTGGGGTGAATCACTTAAGTACAGAAGATAAGCAGCCAAGCGTTGCGGGACATCCTTCAACGACAAATCTTCCACAACACGAGCCAACCAACGCAGATGACGGGCAAAAATTCCTAACAAAGTTATGGCAATATTGGGATGAGCTTGCATCAAGGCCACCAATGCAGCCCGGGGAAAGAATAACACCTGAGTGGACTCTAGGGCAGCAGCAGAAGCGGGAAAGGGTTGACCATCAAAAGCCGGTACCTCCGCAAAATGCTGACCCGCAGCAAAGATTTGCAAAATCTGTTCTTTGCCTAAGGGAGATTGTTTAAAAACTTTAACTCGACCCGAAATCACGATGAAAAAACCAACTCTTTCATCATCGCCCTCCCAAAACAAAACCTCTCCTTTTTGATAGGATTGGCCGATCGCAATCTGGGACAGGGCCTGATGCTGGTCTGGGGGTAAACTCTGAAACAGGGGAGTTTGGGCAAGAAATGCGGGTTTATCAAAAGATTGGTCTTTCAAGAGGGGATTTCCAGGACTGGATCAACTCATTGATTTGATTGTACCGGCAAAACGGGCTGTTCCAGAATGGGGTTGAGAAAAACTCACACCCACGGGACCTAACCCCCCAACCCCCTTCCCTACAAGGGAAGGGGGAGAAGAGATGGGGGAGATGGGGGAGATGGGGGAGATGGGGGAGATGGAGAGGGGAGAAGAGGGGGAAATAGTTTTTCACGTTAATCTAGCAAACTTGATATGAGTCCTGACCTCTCTATTCCTGTAGGGGCAATTCTCGAATCGCCTGTGCCAATTAGAATCAATGCTTCAAATCCGCCTCAGTCTGAAATGAGAACCGAATCGAGTATAAATCTGGCGTTCTTTGACTTAAGTCAAAGACATTCCCCAAGGGCCAACTTAGAGTAGAGATAACAAGACGAAAGCGACCGAGAGGTAACATCATGTATTGCAGTCAATGCGAACAAACTGCCGGTGGAGAAGCCTGTTATCAATGGGGTGCCTGTGGTAAAAGCCCTGAAGTGGATGCCCTCCAAGATTTATTAACCCATTTATTGCGCGGACTTGGACAAGTGGCGATCGCCGCCCGGAAATACGGAATTATTAACCGCCAAGCCGATCGCTTTACCTGCGAAACCCTCTTTTCTACCCTCACCAATGTCAACTTCGACCCCGAAAGTTTTGTTCAATATATCCATCAGGCGATCGCCCTGCGGGATGGATTGAAAGCGCAACTGCAAGCTGTCGCCCCCGAGGTCCGTTTTCCCGAAGGTCCCGCCACCTTGGAACCCGCCTCCACCCTCGATGCATTAGTCCAACAAGGGCGGGATGTCGAATATGGATTTATTTCCAAATCTGCTAAAGATGTTGATATTTTCTCCCTCAAACTGACCATTATTTATGGACTCAAAGGCATCGCCGCCTATGCCTACCATGCCCAAGAACTGGGACAGGAAGACGATCGCCTCTATGCTTTCTGTCATGAAGCTTTAGCGGGACTTGACGCCGTGGATTTGACCTTGGAAGACTGGGTTCAAATGGCCTTAAAAGTCGGGGAAATTAACCTCTTGGCGATGGAACTTTTAGATGCCGGAAATACGGGCAACTATGGTCATCCTGTCCCCACCCGCGTTCCTCTGGGGACCCAACCCGGTAAAGCGATTCTCGTCTCGGGTCATGATCTCAAGGATTTAGAAGAACTCCTCAAACAAACTGCTAACCAGGGGATTTACGTCTATACCCACGGGGAAATGTTGCCCGCGCATGGGTATCCGGGACTCAAGCAGAAATATCCTCATCTGTATGGTCATTATGGGACCGCGTGGCAAAATCAAACCCGCGAATTTGCGAAATTCCCAGGGGCGATCGTCATGACTACCAACTGTCTGATGCCTCCCCACAACTCCTATATTAATAGAGTGTTCACCTGTGGCCCTGTAGGTTGGCCCGGACTGACCCATATTGAAAACCGCGACTTTAGTCCTGCGATCGCCTGTAGCTTATCCATGCCTGGGTTTACCGATAACGGAGACCCCCGCCAAGTCACCACCGGATTTGCCCGGAATGCCGTCTTGGGGGTTGCCGATGAGGTGATCGCTGCCGTCAAACGGGGAGATATTCGCCACTTCTTCCTCGTCGGTGGTTGCGATGGGGCCAAACCCAGCCGCAACTATTACACCGAATTCGTGGAAAAAGTCCCTGAAGACTGCGTTGTGCTCACCCTAGCTTGTGGCAAGTTCCGGTTCTTTGATAAAGAACTCGGAGACATTGGTGGAATTCCGCGCTTGATGGATGTGGGTCAATGTAATGATGCTTATTCAGCCGTGCAAATTACCTTAGCTTTAGCCAATGCCTTTGGGGTGGGAGTAAATGAACTGCCCTTGTCGATGATTTTGTCATGGTATGAACAAAAAGCAGTGTCGATTTTGCTGACGCTGTTCCATTTGGGAATTAAAAATATTCGCTTAGGGCCAACACTGCCTGCGTTTATTTCTCCCAATGTGTTCAAGTTACTTTCCCAGACTTATAATCTCAAGGCGATCGGCACTCCCGAGGAAGATTTAGCCGCCTGTTTAGGAACGAGTGTCGAGGCATAATAAGGTCTATAAAAACCCGCAGGCTTAAGCCTGGGGCTACACGGACGAAGCCTGCCTACGCAGGCTGAAGTCGAGGCATAATAAGTCTATAAAAACCCGCAGGCTCAAGCCTGGGGCTACACGGACGAAGCCTGCCTACGCAGGCTGAAGAGAAAACCGACCTTTACCACCCGGATTGGGTATGAAAAGTCATTTTTATAGAGGAGCCCGCGCAGGCGGGCTTTGTTCGTATAGCCCCACCCTTGAGGGTGCGGGCTTTTTCTTCTTCCAAATCGGGTTGTCTCAAGTCATGTTTAGAGAGGACCCCGCGCAGGCGGGCTTTGTCCGTATAGCCCCACCCTTAAGGGTGCGGGCTTTTTATATTCTTGAAAATTTAACCCGTCCGGTTGATAAACCGGGCTTTTTTTTAGTTAATTTTAGGGAGAGTTACCTACGCAAAAATGCCCTCGTGAATTTTTCAAGAAAGTGTTACGGTTGGCAAAGTAATTGGGTGGAACTCCGATTCATCCCGATGAGGGAAGAGTCGCGAGGCTCCAAGCCATTCCATAGACTCCGTTAAATCACGAAACTATGAAAACTACGACCCAGTTAATTGTTGCAGCCGTTGCTCTATTTACGTCTTCTTTTATTAATGTGGCATCGGTTTCTTATTTGATTAATCGCATGAGTGATGATGGTCGAGTGGTGAATCATGCCGGAATCATCCGAGGTGCGACCCAGAGATTGGTTAAGTTAGAACTTGCTGATTCGGAAGAAGATGATTTAATTGATGAAATTGAGCGGATCATCCAGGGATTGATTGAAGGCGATCGCGATTTAAAACTTCCGCCAGCAACCGACCCCAATTTTTTACAAAAGATGCAGGCTGTTCAAACCGGGTGGTTTACCCTAAAAGCCACCATTCAAGAGCATAGAAATGCACCCCAGGGAGACGAGCTTCTCCTGCAAGAGAGTGAATTATTTTTTGAATTGTCCAATGCTGCTGTATTTGCGGCTGAAGATTTTGCCAAGGGGAAAGTTCAGTTAACGCAAGTCAGTCAAATCACGTTGTTTTTATTAAACTTTGCCGTATTAGTGGGGATTTGTTGGGTTACCCATATCCTCCAGTCTCAAATCAAAAAAGCGATTGTGGCGATCGCCTCCTCTTGTACCGAGATAGCGGCGATCGTTACCCAACAGGAATTGGTGGTTTCCATGCAAGCGGCTTCTGTCCATCAAACCACCAACACCACCACCCATATTCGTCACAGTTCAGCGGAGTCCGCCCAGGAGGCGATCGCCGCCAAAAAAGCCGCTTCTGCTGTCATGAATTTGGCTGTGGAAGGAGGTAAAACCGTGCAGGACCTGTTAGAAGAAATGGCAACTGTCCAAAACAATTCTAGTGCAATTTATAATAAAATTCATGACTTAAAAGAACGGACCCGAAGCATTGAAACCATTTCTAATGTAGTCAGTCGCATGGCAAATCAAACCAATCTTTTAGCCTTAAATGCAGCCATAGAAGCCAAACGTACTGGAATTGATGGGAAGGGATTTACGATTGTAGCGGCTGAAATTCGTCAGCTTGCCAACCACAGTAAAAAATCTGCCGAAGAAATTCAACAGTTGGTTGCTGATATTCAAACTGCGATGAGTTCCACCTTACAGGTAACCCAAGAAGGGAGTAAAAAGGTAGAACAATCTTTGGAAAGTATCCAGAAGATGACGGCAGCCTTTCAATCCGTTGCCGATGCCATTGATGAAATTTTCACCCGCAACGCCCGCATTTCTTTGAGTGCACAGGAACAAGCGAACGCGATTGAGCAGGTTGTTGAAGCAATGGATTCTATCAACAATGGGGCGAAAGAAACCGTGAATGGCATCAGTCAAACCAAACTGGGAATGCAGCAACTCAATCAAGCAGCATGGAGTTTAAAGACAATGGTTTAGCAAAATGGTTTAGCAAAACTGCCAGGGTGTATCTTGTGATTTCAGGCTCGTGAGCTAGAGTTGAGACTGCGAACAATCCAGTAACTAATCGATAGGGCAAAAATGGCAACAGCTAAACCCAGTAAGGCAAATTCTGAATATTTTTCCAGGTCAAAAATAATAATTTTTCGGGCAACAGCAACTAGGGAGGTGACAATCACCAGTTCCACTTGCACCGTATGCTTTTTCATATAGGCTGTAATATTTTCTAAAATTTCCATAGAAATCAGAACATTCAGGAACAAGCCAAATATTTCAAATAATGTATTTGTTAAAAAGCCCACAGGTTCAGTCAGCAAGACTTGAGTTAAAAATACAATCAAGTCAGCCACCGCAACTAAAATGATTAGAATCATTAAAATTGACAAGACTTTGGCGATCGCAATCTGAATTTGTTCGGTGATATGAACAAAATTCTCATCTCTAAACCCATCGCTAATTCGGTAATACCATCTTCTGAATCGTCTCATCGTCTAACTTACAAATAAAAGAACTCCGCACAGCCACCCGCCATCGAGTCACCGGCAATCCGCCCGTGACCCGATGGCGGGTTGTCGCCTATACCCCTGCCGGTGCTTTTGCCAACACCTCGGGGTTTAAGACCTGATTGAGTTTACCACTCCGATACCCTTCTAAGTCTAAATTAACGTAAATAAACCCAAACTCTTGAAAGGCAGCCACTAACGCTGGCAAATCCGTGATTAAAACAAATTCCTTAATTTGTTCCGGGGGTAATTCAATTCGGGCGCTGTCTCCTTCGGACCGAACTCGGAGATTTTTGAGTCCTAATTTTCGCAAATAACGCTCGGCGCGACCCACTCTTTGGAGCTTTTCTACAGTGATTTCTTCCCCATAAGGAAAGCGAGAACTTAAACAGGGTTGGGCGGGTTTATCCCACCAAGGCAAGTCTAAGAATTTCGCCAGTTGACGCACTTGGACTTTGGTCAGTCCGACTTCCGCAAGGGGCGATCGCGCCCCGCGTTCTTTCGCCGCTTGAATCCCCGGGCGATAGTCATGCAAATCATCCCCATTCACCCCATCTACCACATAAGGATATCCCCGAGATATCGCCAAAGGTTTGAGGGTATCATGGAGTTCACTTTTACAGAAATAGCAGCGATTCACGGGATTAGCAGTGTAATTGGGATTCGCCATTTCTTGGGTGGTGACTTCTTCATGAGCAATCCCAATTTCTGCTGCTTGAATCCGGGCATCTTCTAAGTCTTCCGGAAGCAGAGAGGGGGAAACTGCCGTAACAGCTAACGCTTTGTCTCCCAGGGTATCGTAAGCAATTTTGGCGACCAAGGTACTATCAATTCCGCCGGAATAGGCAATTAATGCCCGGTCCATTTCTTGAAAAATTTGTTGAAGTTGTTGGAGTTGTTGGGTTTGTTGCATGAGGAGTTTGGAGTAAATAAACAGTTACAGGGTCAAATTTGGAGTCGATACCGGCATTACAAAAACGGGGTGAATTGTGAAGAAGACCGACCCCCTAAGAACAGGAGAGTAAAGATGCCGGTTTAAAATTCCCGTCGAGAAAAGATTAAATTGGCGATCGCCAACAGTAACACCATGTAAAATAAGGCGTAAATGAAATTGAGAAGCAAGGTCCCGCCATCGGGTAATATCCCATAAACCGCTTGATTTTTGAGGTCTAACCGGGATAAGTCAGGTAAGATTAAATATAACCCTCGGGTAATCGCTTCAACCGTGGGACTTTTACTCAGTTCACCGGCTTGAACAATATCCTCACTCAGGTGTCCCATAACATAAACGGCAAAAGTCAGGAGGGTTGCTAGTAATGAACTGGTAAAGACACTTAAGGCGATCGCCACTGCCGTGAGTAACGACAGTTCTAAAAATAGATAAAACGCCGCAACGAGCAGACTCAATAGGGGATAATCTATCTGAGATAAACTCATCAACCCTAAATATAACGCCATCGTTACCGTAATTAGGACCGCTAGAACACCGCAGAGTCCGAGATGTTTGCCGACGATAAATTCAGCGCGACTAATGGGTTTAGCCAGCAAGACGAGAACCGTGCGATTTTCGATTTCATTTTGGATCGGTGCAGTTCCGACAAATGCCGCAACAATTAATCCCAAAAGGCCGATCGCCGCAATTCCCAAATCCAGAAGAATTTTGTCCTCAGTGAGGACGGCATATTCTGGAATAAGGCGCATTGCCCCGATGAAAAATAACCCAAACACCATGATAAAATAGAGGACGCGAGCGCGAATTACTTCCCAAAAGACATTGTTTGCGATCGCTAACGTTCTGCCTGGGTTCACCAAGACACCTCCTCGCTTCAATTTCAACTTGTCTCGATTTTGCTATGAGCAAATTTTAAAGGCATAGGGGCTAAAATGCAATAGAAAAATCCCGGGACTTTGCCCAGTCAATCTAACCGCCGAGAATCGCCTCTCTCTTTCTATTTTAATCGAAACGTTGTCCGAGTAAGGGGATGGGTCCGGATTTGCGATCGCTCGTGGGTCCGCACTCCATCTGTGCCCGATCTAACGCCTCTGCCGGAGGGCGACTGCTGGCGGGTTCCGGTTGCCGAAAGGTTCGAGAAATTTCGCAGGATTTTTCCAGGTAATATTCCTCCCCGGTTAAGGGCAACCCTGTCCAAATCGCGAATAAGGTGATACCATATCCAGCCTGACGCTGAATCACGTTTCCCCGCAGTTCCCACCATTGATTTTCTTCAATATTCGGTAACCTTTTTTTAACCGTTTTATCAATCTCAATGCGGTTTTCTAGCAATCCCGAAATGACTTGATCCACTCGGGGCAACTGTTGCCCCTCTATCTGTTCCCGCAAGAAAGCCTCCATTTCATTAATCAGGATATTTCCTTGGGGGATTTCCGGCGCTTCAATTCCTGTAAAAATTGCGAATGAACTGCGTGTTAAATCTTCCGTTAATAAGCTCGGATAATTTATCATCCACTGATTCAGTAAAAATCCAAATTGCAACCATAAACTAATCAAAACATGAAATAAAAACATCACCGTTAATTCTTTCAGCATGGAGATAGGAGGCCAATTGGGTAAGAGTTGCCCTCTAAAAAATTTAGGCAGGGACCGCACCGAAGCAGTCAGCAAGGGCCAGGTGACAATCATCGCTTGATGCCGCCAATTCTCGGGTAAGTCATCCAACAAGACAATACTAAGTAGCAATCCCACAATCCAAGGACCGATCTTGATGCCCAATACTGTTATCGGTCGTTCCCATTGCCACCAAGCGGTTCCCAGCACAAAAAATATCAAGAATCCCGTATGGGTAAAATGATAGGCATTCAAAGCCGGAGGAACCAGTAGCCAGGAAAAAGCAGAAAGCAACCAAGAAAAGATGCTTAATAAAATCAAGGTTTCCCAAGAAAAGGGTCGGGGAGGTCTTAATCTATCGATCCAGTATTTGAGCATTTTAGCCAATGAAACGGTGGAAGATAGGAGCCAGAAGCCCTGAAGGGGATATTGATGCCCGGTTTTGTGATCATTCCAGGCTTTAGGTGCCTATTACCCCATCTGGTGTGAGGTGAACTTAGATTTTAAAGGTCTTTTAACCATAACACTAATAAAATCACGCTATGACTATAGGAATGACCCCATAAAACAGCCATTGCTTGTCGTCGTTCAGGGGCTTTTTTAATTTTACGAGTGTAATATCTCGCATCTTCTTCTAAGTTAACTTCAGCTTCTGTTTTGAGCGGATACGCGGAGTCAATTATTTTATTGAATAAATTCAAACTAATGAGTTTGATAGCAAAGTTAGCCCAGAATAAAACAAAGCCGATTCCAAAAATCAAAGAAAGACTGCCCTCTCCTAATTGATTCAAAAAAATGTATGTAATGAGTTTAATTTTGAGAGTGGGGGAAAGAAAAGGTTCGATATAGAAGAAAAATATCCACCCCACACAAGTGGAAATTAAATTAATGGATAGGGCATATTCAACGCTAGTTTTCCGGCTAACTTGACAGCGAGCATAAAATACAGCCGATTCAATGGCGACTGAAATTGTTAAAATAAAAGTTTGAACTAAAATAGTCGGCAGAGGAAAAACCATAGTGGCTATTGACTCCTAATCTTGCCTATTCTACCTGACTGGGAGGGGGTTGAGTGGGGAGATGGGGGAGATGGGGAGGATGGGGGAGATGTTTGTAGTAACGACTTCAGTCGTTACCGCGTTACTTGGCGGATGCCAAGTAACGCCCCTTATAGGCAAAGCACCCAGTCCCCACACAGGCGCTTAAGCCGCTCAGTGTGCGTGTCATGGCTTATGCTATGACACGATAGCAACGACTGAAGTCGTTAGGGAACTCCAAAAAATAAAATCTCCAAAACGTTTGTTCGTAGTGAATGCTCAACGGAATAGCACCGTCAATGTAGGGGCGTATTGCATACGCCCCAGGGCGCAAGCATTTACTCCGACAGATACCTTTCTTTCAGTTGAACGGTTGGATGATTTATATTTTGCAATCCCCTTACTACAAACGATCCGGAAACGACTGAAGTCGTTACTACAAACTTGGACCATCCTCCCCATCTCCCCCATCGCTCATCTTCCAATCTGCTGTGAATTAGGGAAAAGGGGACGAGAACTCTGATAATAAGAGGAGAAGGCATTCATAAAATACAAAGGAGCTATGACAAGAACTGGCATCGGCATTCGCACGGCGGTTTCCCACGAGCGCATCGTAGGTCAAATTCACGTTTATGATGGCGCGGGAAAGGGGAAATCCCAGGCGGCCCTTGGAGTCGTGCTGCGTTCGATTGGCTTGGGCATTAATACCCCCCTGCAAAGCAGAGTGCTGCTGTTGCGGTTTCTCAAGGGTCCGGCGCGGCATTATGAGGAAGATGCGGCGATCGAGGCTTTGCAACGGGGTTTTCCGCATCTGATTGATCAGGTTCGCACGGGAAGGGCGGAGTTTTTTGGACCGGATGAAATTACTCGGTTTGACCGACTGGAAGCACAACGGGGTTGGGATGTGGCAAAAGGGGCGATCGCCTCGGGTCTCTATTCGGTGGTGGTGTTGGACGAAATTAATCCAGTTCTGGATTTAGGATTACTCTCCACCGAGGAGGTGGTTCGTACCCTGGAACAGAAACCGGAACATCTGGAAATTATTGCCACGGGGCGATCGACACCCCCGGCTTTATTAGAGATTGCGGATTTACATTCGGAAATGAAGTCCCACTATCATGCCGGTGGGGTAGAAAATGGCATTGATGGGATTGAAATTTATACAGGTGCTGGAAAGGGTAAGTCTACCAGTGCCTTGGGTAAGGCGTTGCAGGCGATCGGGAAGGGAATCAGTCAGGACCAATCCCATCGGGTGCTGATTGTGCAGTGGTTGAAGGGGGGAAGTGGCTATACGGAAGATGCAGCGATCGCCGCGTTACGTCATAGTTATCCCAATCTGGTGGATCATCAGCGCTGTGGTGGCGATGCCATTGTCTGGCGGGGTCAACAGAAAGAAATTGACTATGTGGAGGCAGAACGGGGGTGGGAAATTGCGCGATCGGCGATCGCCTCGGGACTCTACAAAACCATTGTCTTAGATGAACTCAATCCCACCGTTGACTTAGAACTGCTGGAAGTTCAACCGATTGTTGATGCCTTACTCCGCAAACCCAAAGACACCGAAATCATTATCACCGGGCGCTGTCAAAATATTCCCGCCTACTTTGAGTTAGCCAGTGTTCATTCAGAAGTCTTCTGTCACAAACATTATGCTAATCATGGAGTAGAACTCAAGCGCGGGGTTGATTTCTAAATTTGATAGTTGATAATTGATATTGCGGTTCTCATCTCCATACAGTACAGCCCTCACCCCAAACCCCTCTCCCAGAACGGGAGAGGGGCTTTGAAACGTACCTCATGAGTCCACCGAACCGCTATAATTATCAACTATCAATTATCAATTATCAATTATCAACTCGCGGTTCCGGTGCGAACCAGCATTACCGTACAATCACAATTACGGGCGATCGCCTCGGGGATATTCCCCTTGACCACCGAGTGCAGTAAACCTTCCCGACTCGCACCCAAAACAATCACATCACATTGGTCTTTTTGGGCCAAATCAATCAACGCATCCTCAACCGAGTTGGCGCAGAGGGACGTTGAAACCACTGGACAGGAGACTTTCCGTTCCAGAAAAGCCACAGCCTGGTCAAGGACCCCTTGATCGGCACCATAAGTTCCGGGTCCAAACACTTGACAGAGGCGAATTTCAGGATTAGAAGTCATCGACACCAATCCGGGCAGTAATTTCACCGTAGCTAAACCACTTGGCCCACCCCGAATGGGAACCAGCCATCGTTGAAACGACCGAGAACGGGGGAGGGGGAGGTCCAGTCCGGTCTTAGAGACCGAAATCTTCCGGTGACGCTGGGTTTCCCGCTTGCGTCGCCAGGGGGGGAAGGAGGTTTTGCCCATTTTCACCAAAATCGCATCACAAGGGGCTTGACGAATCATGGTATCCGCCACATTCCCAAAAATCCGCCCGGGAGTGCCGGTATTGCCTTTCCATCCCATTAACACCAGGTCGATATGTCGCTCATCAATGGTTTCTAGCATGGCCTGGGCCAGATCATGGGCCACCCGGACTTGAGTATGCACGGGCACATTCCAATCCCGACCCATGCGTTCGGCAAGACGCAATAACCGACGAGAGGGAATCGTTGTGACGGGGGTTTCATCGGGGGATTGGTGACGGGAGATGACAATGATTTGTAAGCATTCCAGTTCATAGTTGCGCTGATGAGCGATCGCCACGGCCAAGCGCAGCAATGCTGGGGCGGTTTCCGGATTAGACAGGGGGACGAGTAAGCGACCTTGACCTGTGGCGGGCGATCGCGTCTGATAGACCAGATAGGACGCTTCTGGGTGCGGTCCAAATCCCTGTTTTCCCGTGAGGCGATCGCTTTCGGCGCGAATGATATCCGTGCGCGTAATAATCCCCACCAGCTTTCGGCCTTCCGTTACAGGCACGCGACTCAGATTGTAGCGGTTGAGTTGAAACAGCACTTCCATCAGGGTATCCCGAGGCGAAACTTTCACCGCCTGGGGAGTCATAATCTTTTCCAGGATGGTATCTGGGGGTAAATTCAGCTTAGAAATTTTAGCCAAATCCGACTGGGCCACCATGCCCACTAATTTTCCCTCATCTAGGACCGGAAATCCGCGATGATGAGAGCGAGAGAATGCCTGGACGACTTCCTCAATGGAGGTTTCGCGGGTTAAAGTTTCCACCCGGCGCTGCATGACATCTGCCGCGCGAATCTCACTTAGAATTGCATTTGGGGTGGCGTCTTCTTGGAGGTCAATGCCCTTAAGTTTGAGTAACTTATCATAGAGAGAACCGCTTTCCGCCATTTCCGCGACGAGGTAAGACACCACGGAAACAATCATCAGGGGGAGGACTAAATTAAAGTCCGTGGTAATTTCAAAAATCATCACCACAGCGGTAATGGGGGCTTTGGATACCGCACAGAAAAAAGCCCCCATGCCTGCTAGGGCGTAAGTGGTGGGCAATCCGGTATCGAGGATGGAAAATTCCCAAATGCCCACTAGATATCCCAAGGCGGACCCGAGAATCAGAGAAGGGGCGAATAAACCCCCAGGGGCACCAGTTCCCGCAGCAATGATGGTCAGGCAAAAGTGAGTCAGGAAGGCGATCGCCGAAGCGCCAGCGGTGGGAGTTCCGGTGATCAGGAACTCCCGCAAGCCGCTATTATTGCGAAATAACGGGGGCAACAGGGCGATCACCACGCCGCAAATCAATCCCGCCAGTCCCATGCGCCAAGGCAGCGGTATTTGCAGCACCTTCCGGTTGAATTTCAGACTCGCGATAATGCCTTGGGTGAAGAGGGTCCCCAGCAAACCGGAGAGAATTCCTAAAATCAGGTAGAACGGGATTTCCGGGGCCGTGAATTGGGATTCAAAGCCCGTGGCGCTTAAATTTAAGTCGAGACTTTTTCCCCCCAGGATGCGGGAGACAACGGCCCCAATAAAGGAGGCGAGGATAGCTGGACCGAGGGAGAAGGCGGAAATATCATGGAGGAGTTCTTCAACCGCAAACAGAACGCCTGCGAGGGGGGCATTAAATCCAGCAGCTAAACCGGCGGCAGCACCAGCGGCGATCAGTTGTCGTCGGTAATCCGGGGAGGTGGGAAACCAGCGGCCAATTTCCGCCGCGATCGCCGCCCCGATTTGCACTGTTGGACCCTGCCGCCCCAAGGTCAACCCGGACCCCACGGTGATCACGGTAGTGATTAATTTAATGAAGGCGACTCGTAAATCGAGGGATAACGGAAATCCAGCCAGGGCCGCCTTCACCTGGGGAATGCCACTTCCGGATGCTTCCGTGGCAAAGCGTTCGACGAGAAATCCGGCGATCGCCCCTCCCATCAGTCCAATCATCGGCAATCCAATCCAAGAAGGCAGATTAAACGACGCATAGATCCGCCATCCACCTAACCATCCCACCCCTTGTTTCAGGAAAACCGCCGCCAGTCCTGAGACTAAACCAATTAAACAGGCTTCAAACATAGCAAGCTGTTTCGGTCTCAGGAAAAACGCTCTAAGCCTTGCCACTACCCAACTATGCGAGGAAAGAGACTGGAGCCACATAATCTCGTTTGCTCTGAGTTTTAAGTCAGGGAATTTGCGTCATTGGTCTTATGTCTTCTGTCCTTTGTCATGGGTCATTGGGAGGCAGGAATTGATAATTTATAATTGACAAAGGACAATTGTCAATTGTCCTTTGTCATTGGTTCTTTCGTTTAATGACAAAGGACAAACAACAAATGACCATTGACAAACAACAAAGGACAAAGGATCAAGGACATAAGACCAATGACAAACAACAATCAAATCTAATAGGTTTTTCCCGTAACCGAGAGGCCCTCTAAAATCAGAGAAGGAGTATAGCAAGCGCCATTCCATTCCGCATCCCCCCCGATATCGATGACTTGTTTAAGAGCGCTATAGACATTTCCAGCTACCATCGTATCCTTGACACGCCCGATGACCTGGCCGTTTTTGACCCGGAAACCGAGGTCTACATTAATGGAAAAATCCCCAGAAATTCCTGTCGCGCCTCCGAGCATTTGATCCACGACGATCGCCTCATCTAATCCGGCAATCAGTTCAGCTAAAGATTTAGAACCCGGTTGGATCAGCCAGTTAAATAGACCCGGAGTGGGATAACTGCCTAAACCGGGGCGAAATCCGTTGCCGGTGGTGCCGATTCCCAGTAATCCTCCGGTGGTGCGATCGCTGTAGAACTGCTGGAGCACCCCATTTTGAATAAAAATAATCCGTTGGGTGGGGGTGCCTTCATCATCAAAGGGACAACTATAAGGCCCCGCATCCGGTTCTTGGGAAATGGTTAGAGACTCTGAAACAATTGGCGACCCGAGGCGATCGCTCCAGGGTGAGGATTGCTCCCAGACTCGCTTGCCATTGATTGCTTCTTGCACCGTTCCCCACAGCATATCCGCTGCTTTAGCGGTAAATAAGACGGGGATCCGGCCACTGGTTGCCGGAGCATTTTCCCGACTCCAGCCTAAGCGCTGCAAAATTTGCCCTGCCACTCCCCTAGGTTCTAGGCGTCCCCGTTGGGTTTGGCCGTCGGATACACTCAGGAAATCTTCTGAGCGAATCCAGTCGGCGGAGAGATAGCAACTTAAAGTCGTGTCTTTATAGCTACAATCCAGACCATTGGAGTTCAGCAGGCGAGTCGTTTCGCTATCGCAATCCCATTCTCCATTGCAGAGAATTTCCGGGTAGGCATCGCGAATCATGGCGATCGCCTCTTTTCCCCAGTCGAGCAACTGTTCCACCGGCACCATTTCCCCTAAATCGGGATAGGATGCGGAACGGTTGTCCGTCATTTCAATGGTTTCCGGCTGTGCCAAGGTACTCAAGGCGATCGCCTTGTCCACCAAGGATTTCGGGTCTACCGGCCCATAAGCGACCGCTAAACCCGGACGCCCATTCTTCCAGAGTCGCAGCGCCGTGCCTTCAGATTGAGCACTTTCGAGTTGTTTGAGACGATTTGCCTCAAAATAAACAGGGCGAGAGTGCGATCGCGACTGAAACACCTCTGCCGCCTCGGCCCCCGCTTGCTTTGCCAGATCTAAGAGCTGTTCTGGCAGTTCCTCTGCTTGCAAATGTTCAGACCCCATGAGAATTCAAGGATGAAGGATGAAGGGTGAAGGGTGAAACAGCTAGAGTCAAATCAGAAATATCTTTCCCCAACGGTTCACACTTGTAGAGCGCAACCCGATGTTGCGGACGCGACAAGACTTCACACTTCACAACTTTACGCTAAGTTGAGTTCCTGTAATAGCCAAAATCCTGCAAAAGATTCAGAATTGGGGTCGGTTTGAATGGCTAAAAAATGCACCCCTTGGGCTTTATCCTTAGTTTCCGCAAATCCAGCCGCTTCGGCGCGAGTGGTTTTATCGGTTAAATTCGCCAGAATCCACCGCTCATTAAACCCTGTTTCTAAAACCACCTGTCCGGGTTCTTCCAGTTCGGGTTTCAAAAACCCTAACTCTAGTCCTGACATCCATCCCGCTAGGGCTTTCGCCCGGTTTGAGAAGACAATCATCCCCGGAATGATAGTTTCTGGGGTGAGCTGAGGCACTAAACTTTTTTCACCTAAAATGGGGAAGGCTTCTCCAAAGCCAATATCCCATTCGTTCATTTCTGCAAAGCTACTCGCCTCCAAGGTAGACAAATGCCCAGCGATCGCCCTGTAGCGCATCGGGAAGGCGTTCCGGTTTCGGCGTTTCAAATTGCACCGAAGGGGTTAACCCGGCCCCTTGGAACCCTTCTTCTAGGGGATAAACCGTGTCCATCCGTTCCTGCAACCAACGGTATAGCGCGACAGTCCGCCGGGAGGGTTTGGAGGTAATTCCCAAATCCTTGCAGGCTTTGGTGATCATATTGTTCATCTGGCGACGGAAAAAGCGAATCTGTGTCGGCGGTTTGCCCGCAGTGGCGATCGCTTCATTGATGGCATTTCCTAACCACATCGAATTGACTTCGCTATTGGAACAATATTTTGAAAAGCGCAACAACTCTTCTGTGGAGCAGGTATCAGTCGGAGTCTCACAGATGAGCACTTCCCAGCGCTTTTTGCCATTCTCATCGAGAATCGGTTTGGAGTAAAAATCTAGTTCCCACGTTTTGCTCATCGATATTTTGCGCCGTTTTCCCAGCCTACTATCTCTATGAGCGATCGTATCATTAACTGGAGTTGATCTATGATTCATATTGACGGCTCGTTTGGAGAAGGTGGGGGTCAGGTCCTCCGGACTTCCCTGAGTCTGGCAACCCTCACGGGGACTCCGCTTACCCTCGATCGCATTCGCGCTGGACGCCCCAAACCTGGTTTAGCCGCCCAACACCTCACCGGGGTCCGCGCCGCAGCGACCCTCTGCAATGCCAAAGTTTACGGGGACTCCCTCGGGTCCCAATTTTTAGAATTCATTCCCCAATCCCCTCCTCAACCGGGTCACTATCGGTTTGATGTGACCACTGCTGGGGCGGTGAGTTTAGTCCTACAGACGATTTTGCTCCCGTTAGCCTTAACCCCAGGAGAATCCCGGATTACCCTCTGCGGAGGGACCCATGTGGCCTTTAGTCCCACTTTTCCCTACATTCAGGAGGTTTATTTACCGGCGATCGCCCGCATGGGAGTCTGTGCCGAAGTTACCTTAGTCAAGTGGGGCTGGTATCCCCGAGGTGGGGGCGAAATTGAACTGCGGGTCACCGGGGGCCAGCCCCTCTGCGGACTCAATCTCCAGGAACGCGGTAAACTCCAACAGGTCCGAGGATTAGCTGCCGTCACTGAACTCCCCTCTCACATCCCCCAACGCATGGCCAACCGTGCCGAAAATCGCTTGCGCGAGGCCCAAATGAAAGTTCAGGTCCAAACCGCCCGAGAAAAAGGAATCGCTCCCGGTGCGGGCCTCTTTCTAACCGCGCACTATAGCAATAGCATCGCTGGATTTAGTGCCCTGGGGAAACAGGGATTACCCTCGGATCAAGTCGCCGATCGCGCCTGTGATGCCTTGTTGCAATTTCATGACAGCGGTGCCGCTGTTGATGTCTATCTCGCGGACCAATTATTATTACCCGCCGCCTTAGCCAATTCTCCCACCTATTATCATGCCCAAGCCATTTCTTTACATTTAACCACCAATGCCGGAGTCATTGAACAATTTGGTCTGGCCAAAATCGAAATGGATCACGACCAAAATTTTATCTCCGTTTTCCCTCAATAAACTCTGTTTTTCTGGCGATTTTATCTTAAATTAAATCTCCTAGAAATGCACCCCGATTAAATATCATACCCTGAAAAAATGGTTAAATTCCCTGCTTAAAAACAGCGAATCAAACTATTAACAGAAACAAACCCTTTAATCGGAGCTTCTATCTCCACCCACGAGCGTTGGATTCCCCCTGGATCGGGAATATATTCGTAATCTTCAATCAATTGAACTCGCCCATTAGCGGGAACTCCTCCGAGATACTGAGAAGGACCGGAAACAGCAGAACGAATCGCCAGACCCTGGGGGGTTACCAATCCATTCACTTGGCGGCAAAACTGACCATTGGGAATCTCAGGCGTCTCGGAAACCGGGGATGGGGTGGTAGAAGTCGGTGGGGTTGCAGGGGGTGGTGCAGAGGGTCTGGCACTTCCGGAACAGTAGGCGAGATTGCCCCCACTATTCGGGGGACCATTGGAAATATACCCTTCAACAGGGGCCGTGATTTTAATCCAGATGCGACCATCGGAACCGACAATGGGTTCGGCATCCGGCGCTAACGTCACGATCGCATCAGGGTCTACGCCGCCAATTTGGGTTTGACTGGGGTCTGGAGTGCGATGGACCGCCAGACCCCGACGTTCGGTGACGCGACGGCACAGATCTGGGGGTTCTGCTTGTGCCAGGGGAGTAGCGATCGCCTGGGGAAGGGTGTTGGTTAGGACACTCAGGAGGGCGATCGGGATTGTCCACAGATTTAACAATTTCATGGATTCAATTTTATCTCCTCTTTAAACAGGTTATGGGTTTAATTTTAGTGGCAAATTTCATGACGAAAATCAGTGTTTCTTGTAGGGGCGCAATGCTTGCGCCCTAGGATGGGCGCAAGCATTGCGCCCCTACAATCAATACAGTTTGACAGGGCTAGTCAAAAGGAGCTAACCCCATCTCCCGTTTCTCCCCATCTCCCGTATCTCCTCCATCTCCTATTTACACATAATTAGACTATCTGTAGACACAAACCCCGATACCGGGGTGGTAATTTGGACCCACTCTCTTGCTTCTGAGTTGCGATCGCGGAGGATTTGATAATTCGGGACCGATACCCACCGGGCTCTGGGGGGAACGACACCTAAATAGGCGGCAGAACTGGTGGGTTCAGCGCGAATGATCAATCCATTGGGTGCCTCTCGACCTTCTACTTCACGGCAGAGATTGGCGGTTACGGGAGTGGGATTGAGGGGATTCACAGATACCCCTCCATTGCAGTAGATTAAGCTTTCCGTGGGGATATATCCGACGATCGGGGATGAAATTTCAATCCAAGTCCGGGGTTCACGATTTTGATCCGGCAGAAGTTGAGCATTCGGTGCGAGTAAAACTTGTGCTCCGGGTGCTAATCCACCGCGATTGGTAGCAAATCGGTTGGCATCGGCATGAACGCTGATGCCTTGGGGGGCCAAATTGGGGTCAATCCGACGACAGAGGGAGGTGGTACCGAGGTTGGGAGAGGGGCCAGGGGTGAGGGCGGTGCCGGTACAGGGGACAAAATTGCCGGAACTTCCGGGTTCGCCGTTGGAAACGTACCCTCGCACAGGTGCCGTGATTTCAAACCAGACTCGTCCATCGGGACCGGGAATTTGGCGAGCACCTTGAGCGAGGGTGAGGGTTTCATTAAAACCGACGCCTCCGATCGCCTCCGAGTTGGGGTTGGGTTGGGAACGGATTGCCAGTCCCTGTTGTTCCGTGACTTGCCGACAGAGGGTGCCGGTTGCCTGCGCCAGTTGTAAGGGGGATTGCGCGGTGGTGGCAGGGGTGTGCAATCCCGTGGAGGCGATCGCCCAGAGCCCCAGTGCTACCCCTAGAATGGTCCGATTTTTTAACGGTTTCATCACTATCCTGATTTCCCTTGCGAAACTTTATTTTAATTTTAGGGAGCGATCGCCACAAATGGGGACCTCTGTTGGCGCTGACTCCCCAAGTTTAAGGCGATCGCTTTTGGCCGGATAATGTTTCCACTCTTGGCTCTTTTTCGGTTGGGATGCCAGAACTTTACACCCCTTTACAAAGGCAATCTTGCCATCTCATCCGCTCCCGATGGCTCTCTTTGGAATCTATGTTATAACCCACCTATCTACCCCTTTCTTTCACAAGTTTTATGAAGATTTTAAAAAAGGACATCGATTGGGCAGTCTCGGAAGGAATTCTCTCCTCAGAACAAGGAGAATCTCTTTGGAATGCACTCCAAAAGCGGACAAGCAACCGTCCTCAGTTTAATTTCGCTAATGTTGCTTACTATTTTGGGGCCTTCATTGTGCTTTCCGGGATGACTTGGTTTATGAGTTTAGCTTGGGAGGAGTTTGGCGGCAAGGGTTTATTATTTTTAGCTTGCTTTTACGCTTTTTTGTTTATCTTGGCCGGTCAAACCCTCTGGTTTAAGCAAAATTTAAAAATCCCGGGTGGACTCCTGTTTACCATTGCAGTTTGCATGACTCCCCTGGCTATTTTTGGATTGATAACCCAGGCAGAATCATGGCTTTTCCAATATGTTTTTGACAGTCAATCCAGCTACTTTATTCAGGAAAAAAGTAGTTTTATTTTAATGGAATTAGGGACTATTCTAGCCGGAATTATCACCCTGAGATTTATAAAATTCCCTTTTTTGATGGCTCCGATTACCTTAGCTTCAGGATTTTTATCCATCCATCTCACTGCTGTAATTGTTTTTTATACGACCGGAGAAACCTGGTGGTCCTACCAAGATTATTGGGTATTTTTCTGGTTTGGATTAATTGGTTTGATGGTGGCCTACTGGGTGGATGTCAAAACCAGCCGCATTGAAGAAGATTATGCCTTTTGGCTTTATTTATTTGGCTTGATGTCGTTTTGGTTTAGTCTGAGCTTTATGGGAAGGGGCTACTACGGGAATCCTTTGATCTATTTATTCATTAATATTGGCTTGATTTTGCTATCTGTTTTGTTGCATCGACGGGTTTTTATCGTATTTGGAACCCTGGGAGTTTCCTATTTGTTATATGATTTATCTTATCGAACGTTTCAGGGGTCTTTGTTGTTTCCGTTAACTATCATGGTGTTGGGACTGTTGGTGATTTATGCCGGGATTCAATATCAGCGCAACGAGGAGGCGATCGAGCGATTGATAGTGGGCAATTTACCGATGAGTGTTCGAGAAATTTTACCTCGTCGGCGTTCCTGATTGTTTAAATTATAAACATTCTTGTTTCTAGCTAGAAGTGTCATAATTTTAGGGTCGCAAGATAGGTGAAGCTAAAAATAGAAATCAAGGTGAGAGGATTAAATTGCTACAACAATCAACCGGGTTTCTGGCGCAAGTTTGTGCTAATTATCAGCATTTTTGTTGAGAAACCCGGTTGATTTCACCTCTCCTGGATTAGCGCCTTAGAGTTTTTTTTCGGAGTTAAATCCAGCTTTTTTAATCATTGAATCCGGTTAAACTATCCGCGTAGGGATTAATAAATTCCGGTTGGAGTAAGGCCGGACTCTTGCCGTTTTCTGAGTTTTTTTCTAGTTTTGCCTCTTGTTGGTAACGAAGCACGGGGAGGTGCATCAATTCTTGTCGATAAATTTTGAAAATCCGGTTTAATGAAGTCGCTATTCTATCCCAACTGGCGTTGTCTGTCAATTTTTGAGCAATTTGTTGAATCAGTTCGTCCTCTTCGATATTTTGGACGAAGGCTTGGAGGCGATCGCCATCAGGAAAAATAGTGGCTTGGTAAACTTCTCCCTCGCACCACCACAATTCCCCCTGACTAAGCAACCAAGTCAGCAAGTAGGTTTCTGCATATTGTTCTGTAACCCAAGTCGAGATTTGCATAAACTCCATTTTTGGTCCATTGAATGGTCAGCTTTGACTTTGGCGATCGCAATCGCTCGTCACTATATCTCAAACAATCCCCCTCCATCCGGTTACTCTGAAGAAAATTTTTGTTGATGGCTTATGATTAGCGAGAACAGTTGACCCTCATTCAGCGCCATGAACCCGCCATTTTCTCCTAAAACAATTAATTATTCCCAAGTAATTCACTTGAGTCACCCGATCGCCCCGAATATCCCCCAATGGCCGGGAGACCCTCCTGTTGAGTTCCAGGCGATCGCCAATTTAACAACCGATGGCTATTATTTACGCCGGTTTTCGATGGGAGAACATAGCGCCACCCATCTGAATGCACCCCATAGTTTTTATCCGGAAGGAGTCGGAATTGAGGCTTATGCTGCTGAATCCTTAATCGTCAAAGCTGTGGCGATCGATATCTCTGCGCTGGCCGATGAGAATCCCGATTATACCCTGACTTGCGCTGATGTCTTGGCCTGGGAAGCACAACAGGGAGAAATCCCTGCCGGGACCGTCGTCTTATTATATACCGGCTGGCAGCACAAGTGGTCCGACCCCGATGCCTTTATCAACCAGCAGCACTTTCCCGGGTTTGCACCAGAAACTACCCGATTTTTACTCGATCGCCGTCAAATTGGTGGCGTAGGAATTGATACACACGGAGTCGATGGGGGACAAGATTTTACCTTTGCCACCAACCGGCAAGTGTTGGCACAACCGCGCATTGTCCTGGAAAATCTCACAAATTTGGACCAGTTGCCTCCCACGGGAACAACCCTGGCGATCGCGCCGTTGCAGTTGGTCCAGGGTTCCGGTTCTCCCGCTACGGTGTTGGCATTTTTACCCTGAAAATAGCCTGTATTCTCAGGTGAGGTGATCCCAAGGAGTTCACAACATTTCCCTCTAATTCCGATGTCCATTGCGATCGAGCCATTTCAATAATGCCTGTTCCAATTCCGGGGAAAGTTGCACGGGCAAGGTTCCGGACCGAACGTGCAAATCTCGTTGATCAAAGGGAATTTCCACCCCGATATGGTGCAGCAAGGAGAAAATCCGGAAATACAAATCAC
Source organism: uncultured cyanobacterium (assembly GCA_963821735.1). GTDB lineage: Bacteria > Cyanobacteriota > Cyanobacteriia > Cyanobacteriales > Laspinemataceae > Laspinema. The sequence goes on along the minus strand of CAWGFK010000012.1, from coordinate 59,999 downwards.
TTTTAATCCCAAACTGCTGACTCGGTTCCGAGATCCAAATCAGGAGTTCAAAATCTAAAGAACTGCTGCCAAACCCTTTAAAAAATACCCGGGGTGGGGGAACTAGCAAAACATCCGGATGTCCCTTGGCTGCATCTAATAAAGCATTTTCGACCTGACGAACATCAGAAGTATAGGCGACGCCAACGGGCAGATGCAATCGAGAGACGGGATTGCGGTGGGACCAGTTAATCACCTCGGTTTCCAAAAACTTGGAATTCGGGACAATGATAAAAATCCGGTCTAAGGTTTGGATGGTGGTACTACGACCCCCAATGCGCTCAACGGTCCCGACATATTGACCGACTTCGACAAAATCCCCGATTTGAATGCGACGTTCAAAGACGAGAACGATGCCACTACCAAAGTTTTTGGCGATATCCTGAAACCCGAAACCAATCCCCACACCCAGGGCACTAGCAACGATGGTGAGGGAGGTGATATCCAGTCCCCAGAGTTGCAGGAGGACGACACTGCCGATGATGATCAGGGAGTATTTGGTGACGATGGAGATGGCTTCTTCTGCACCCCGATTCAGTCCCGCGAGTCGCAAAACCCGCGATCGCAAGGCATTGGTTGCCATTCCTGAGATGGCGACTACCCCAATTAGCATCCCTGTGATGATCAGCAGATCGATGACGCTGTAAGAGCGTTCGGTCAGGGTGATAATGGGCGTGGTAAAGGAGGTAACCAGGACGGTGGTGATCTGGTAGCTCCATTGTCGGGTTAAGGGGAAGAGGTTGGCAATATAAAGAAGGGTCCCCACTGCCAAGACGATGCGAAAGAGTGTCCCCAGGAGGGTGAATAATAAATCGATCGCCCCGATGGAGTTATCGGGTTCTCCATCGGAGTTTGTACCTCTAAGGCGATCGCGCAAGGGTTGGCGATACCGTCGCCACATTCGGGTTAAGCCGCGATTTAGGACTAAGACGGCGATGATAATGGCAATGGCGTGAATCAGCGATCGCTGGATAAATCGACCCTGCCGTTCTCTTCTGGCTTGTTCTAGGGCCTCTTGAATATCCCGCATCCAAACTTCAGCTTGCGCTTGGGGGGTGAAGCTATCCTCCGTATCCCCGGCAGTGACAGTGACTAAGAGGCGATCGTTGAGGTAAATTGCGGGCAGTTGATTGGTTTGGCGCACCTCTAGTTCAAAGGGCATGGCCGAATCTGCAACGGATTGGAGCTGAGTTTCAATCACGGTGGCGCGAACATCGGCGGGATATTCCCCCGCACGAGTGACAAAGAACAGGCGTCTCCCATCCAAGCTCACGGCAGCTTGTGCTTGTTTCAGTTCCTGATTGAGCCATTCCGAGCGGAATTGGGCGATGTAGGGTTCGGGTGGGACCGTGGCGATCGCCTCCGGGAACTGTCCCACTGGCGCAACCCACTTCAGAGGGGAAAGGTTTCCGGTGGCTCCAGCACTAGCCATCGGAGTTAGGCACAGGAGTCCGATCAGGGCAAGCAAGGGGATGATGGTTGCCCCGAACCGGGGTTTAAAGTTCCCAATTCGGGAGGGATTAACGGTTCTTCTTGGTTTCACGAGGAAGCTCAATGGCTTGATTTTGGACTCACCGGACATCGAAAGTCGATTTTAGTTGTCCTTATTTTGCCATTCCCTAGAGGAAAACAGACTGGGTTATCCCTTCGCTTTTTGTAGTTTAAAGTTCACACCGCCGAGGGGGACCTTTAAAAAAATCAGGATAGTTGTGGTTGTAATTGTGGCAACAACTGTTCTCAAGCAGAAGGGTCGGATCACCGCTGTAACGGCTCTTGTTTTTAGAGGAAATAGCTGATTTTATGCTGGGACCTACTACTTTTTTGTTCTGTTGAAGATGCAATAATTTTTTTTAAAAAAAGTGCAGTTTAATTAATTCTTAAGATTTAGCAAACCTTGAATCTTCACCGCAAAACCACCCCCGAAAATGATTTTCAGGAAAATTAATTTATAAAACTGTACGGATTGGGGGTTGGAATCTGAGTATAGAGCTTGAATAAGTACCCGGTTTGATCGAGAGATCGCCTGCATTTCCCATAAAAGAGGGAATGTTGCAAGAAGACCCGTTTTGCAGAATTTCGGTTCCCTAAAACGGCATTTAGATTGCAATATTCTTCAGGGATTAACCTGAGTTGATCAGGAAATTCCGTAGAAACACGGGATAGGCAGAATTGATGACCAAGAGATAACCCTAATTTAGGTGAGCGAGGTGATTTCTGCTAGACCCCTGGGGGTTTGTTCACAGAAGAGGACCTGATCACCTGAAGGGTACGACTTTTTTCAAAGGCGTTTCCCAATGACGAACCCTATCAGGGGACGATCTGGGGGCTTTTTTATGCCCAGATTGGGTCTGAATTTAACGCTTTGTCCGACTGAGGAGGCGAACCATGAACATTCAACAGCTTGCAATTGGCACTTTAGCGGCCATTGTTACAGCGGATTTAATCCAAGATGCCAGTGTCAGTCCCGGTGGAAGGTCCCCAGCACTGGCATCCCCAGCGAGTAACGAATTCCGTGACCCTAACCACCCTGGCGAGGATGAATTACAACACTATGCTGTAGTCACCCCGGGCGATCGGGACAAAACGCTGGATCCGAGCCTAACTGACTTCAATCCTGGCGATCGCACGTTGAGGGCCTCTTTGGAGCCTCCAATGCCATTAACCGACCTAGAAGGTCACTGGCGCCAGAATTTATCGAAGTGCTACAAGCGCAGGGAATTATTTTCGGCTTCCCCGATGGGAGTTTTCAACCCGATGCAGCGATGACCCAAGCGCAATTTGCGACCGTGCTGCAACGAGCCTTCCCAGACCGTTATCTCGGGGAGGATGAGTCATTGAATGGAGAGGTTTCGGAGGATGACTGGGCACAAAGGGCGATCGCCGTCGCATCGTTCAGGGGATGGATGGGAGGAGATCCAACCCAAGGGTTTGAACCCAACCAACCGCTTCCCCGATTGCAAGTGTTAGTCGCCCTAGTCAAGGGCTTAAATTTAAAACCCCCCAGGGACATCCTGGGAAATGTAGACACTTATTTTTCATCATCGGCATCTATTCCCCCCTATGCACAAGCACCCCTAGCGGGGGCGATTCTCCTCTTGCAGAAACTGGAACAGCATCAGCATCTTTATGGAGGGACAACTCCGAATGACTGGTTTTCCAATCCCGATCGCATCGCGACCCGTGGGGAAGTCGCCGCTTTTATTTACCAGGCCCTGGCGATCGTCGAGGCAGAATCCTCCGGAACCGACGTTCCTCCGGTTTCTGAGTCTCAATCTTTAACCCCCACCGGGGAAAGTCCGGAAATAACTGCATCCCTGTTTCCCCCCTTACCCGCAGAAAGCGCGGTCACTCTGTTTCCTCAAACCCCAGAAACCCATGAGAATCCGGATGACTCTCTGGAGAACTTCCATCAGAACGATCGCCCCGCCGTCGAGTCCCCATTCTTCCCACCCAGTAACCTTTGGGGGATTGGGGGAGAGGGATTTGCCATGACCGAAACCCCTCTCGAACCGTCCCCGGATCTCGACTCCCAAGCGGTTCCCACGGATGAGACGGTGACAGTTGGCGATCGCTTTCAACCCACTTGGGAAGGCCGACCCGACCCCTCGGAAAGCCTCAACGCCCTGTTACCCCCTCGTCCCGTCACCCCTACCCTGTCTGAAGCGTCCCCAGACCCCCTGGAAAACAGCATCAGCCTCCGTTTGGAAACCTTACGCGGCAGAATTCAAGCGACTCCCTCCCCGGTTCCAGAACTGCCCCCCCTAGCCGCAGCCGGTTCCTACCTTCCAGAACCCGCCGAACTCTTTCAAGGCTATATGTGGCCTGCCAGAGGCGTCTTTACCTCCGGGTTCGGAATGCGCTGGGGACGAATGCACAAGGGGATTGATATTGCTGGACCGATTGGCACACCGATTATGGCGGCAGCAACTGGCATTGTCAGCTTTGCGGGCTGGAATTCGGGCGGATATGGAAACTTAGTGGAAATTGAGCATCCCGATGGCAGTCTCACTCGCTACGCTCACAATCATCGCATTTTGGTCAGTGCCGGTCAGGAAGTGATTCAAGGTCAACTGATTGCGGAAATGGGCAGTACGGGCAATAGTACGGGTCCTCACTTACATTTTGAACTCTATCCTCCGGGTACTGATGCAGCGGATCCGTTAGCCTATCTTCCCGGCGATCGTCAGAAGCTGCGGGTCGATTCTACGGTGGGACAAGCGGTCTATTCGCGGTGAAGTTTTAAGGGCAACAGCGTCAGGGATCAGCATTTTTCCAGGGTGGCAGGGTGATTGAGGACACGGCAATGCCGTGTCCTTTCGTTTGTTTACCCTCACAAGGATGAACTCGATGGGACGGATAACGCTTTCACGGTTTCAGGATGTCTTCCCAGTTGTCCTGTCATTAATCGGAGGGCGAACTGCTTGACTGGGGGAAGGGTTCGCAATCCCCATAATCCAAGATGACGGAGGATAACTGCTGGTAAGAATTGATTAGAAAAGAGGCGATCGAGCAGGTCAGTAAATCCTAAAATGGTCAGATTTTCCAGTTTTCGCCACCGTTCATATCGTTTGAGGACTCCCAGGGACCCGATATCTTCTCCCCGTTGATGGGCTTGGGTGAGAATTTCGGCGATCGCTGCTGCATCTCGAATCCCCAAATTTTGCCCTTGTCCCCCCACGGGATGGCAACAATGGGCCGCATCTCCAATTAAGGCAAGGCGCGGTTGCACATAGCGACTGCTTTGCATCAGTTGCACGGAAAACACCCGGCGATCGCTAATCGGTTGGACTCGTCCCATTTGTTCGCCATACCGTTTCTGGAGTTCCCCTAAAAATTCCGCCTCATCCAAGGCAGCTAAGGCTTTGGCTTCTTCATGGGGTGCAGTCCAGACAATATTACAGCGATTTTCAGTCAGGGGTAAAATGGCAAAGGGTCCGCTGGGCCAAAATCGTTCATAAGCAATATTGCCGTGAGGTTTTTCCGGTTTAACTTGGACTGTAATACAGGACTGCCAATATTTCCAACCGCGAGTTTTGATGCCTGCTGCTTCCCGAATCCGCGATCGCGCCCCATCCGCAGCAATTAACACCCGGGTCCGAATTCGTTGGGTTTCGGGGTTTTCTTCAACCCGCGACTGGACTTCTACCACCACACCATCAGGTTGGTAGTCCACCCCTACAACCTCCGCCGGACAGTTCCATGTGACATTAGAACAATCGGTGAGAAAATCCTGCAACGCCGAGAGTAATACCTGATGTTCCCCCACATAACCCAGGGTGTCTCGACCTAAATCTCCCGGCTGAAAGCGCACCCCTTCTTGTCCAGAATCTGAGAGACTAATTTGATTAAACGGGCTAATTTTCGGTAAAATCTGCTCCCACACCCCCACCGCCTGGAAAATTTCCCCGGACAAGAGGGACAAAGCATAGACTTGATTTCGGGAAGCGGCAACCGACGGAGGCAATGCCTCAATTAGCACAACTTTTAAACCGGAATCTTTTAAAGAGGCGGCTAAAGTTGTCCCAGCAATTCCACCACCGGCGATCGCCACATCATAATCAAAAGCCGATTCCGATCCGGGAGTAACAGGTGTTTCGCGAGTAAGCTGCTGTAAGGGCATGGTTATCGAGGTTTCTCAAAACAAATAAAGATAGGTACTCTTCCTTATTATTGTGCCGCAAATCGCAATTTCAGGCTAGAGGAGGATAGGGGAGATAGGGGAGATAGGGGAGATGGGGAGGATGGGGGAGATAGGGAAGATAGGGGAGATGTTCGTAATAACGACTTCAGTAGTTTCTTCCCCCGTTCGTAGTAACGACTTCAGTCGTTTCCGCATTACTTGGCTAAAGCCAAGTAATGCGTCTGTGGAGGCAAAGCATCCAGTATCCCAAGCAAGTGTTTAAGTCGGAGCCCTGTCAAGGTGGTAAATGGAATCCCGCCTCATCCGGAGTTTCTTGTAGGGGCGTATTGCATACGCCCTCTTTATCCGTCAATGGAATCCCGCCTCATCCGGAGTTTCTTGTAGGGGCGTATTGCATACGCCCTCTTTATCCGTCAATGGAATCCCGCCTCATCCCTATTTCTTGTAAAGGCGTATTGCATACATGAGAGGGCGTATGCAATACGCCCCTACAAATACACATTGACAGGGCTAGTGTTTAAGTCGCAAGAAGCCCGTGTGATGGCTTCAGCCATCACACGGGAGTGTCTGTAACTTCCCCAATCCTCATCCAGGCGCAGAGTGCGTGACTTGGCTGACGCCAAGTCACGAGGAACGACTGAAGTCGTTACTACAAACAGGGGAAGAAACGACTTCAGTTCCCATCCTCCCCATCTCCCCCATCCTCCTCTATCATTCCTTAAAATTGATACTCAATTCCCGTGACGAAATCGACCCGAAAATTGGGGTTATCCAGAGAGGGGTTACTCGCATATCTCAAAATCAAGGAATTATTAAATGACCATCCTTGAATAATAGGAATTCCTAACGTAGTCGAGGATTCCATATAATAGTCCTCAAAATCATCAAAGGGCAGCTCAAAGGTGAGTAACTGACGCAAGGTGAGAAAATCAAAGTAAACATCTTTATAGCGCATCTGATACTGAGCCACGGGAAAATCCAAATCATCCTCGGCGGCGGTTGGAGTCTTCATAACGAATGCCTAAACCCAACTGCATATCAAAGGAGCGATCGGGACCAGCGCGCCAAATGTTAATCTCTGGACCCGTATATAAATTGGTCCGAACATCAATCCCATCGGGTTCATCCCGACGGACTAAGGAACTGATAAAATATTGATAGCGTTCCGTTAAATGATGGCGATATTCTGCATCAATTTGACCCTTGATTTGATTATCGTCTTCCGGAGAAACTCGACTATCATCATAGTCATTGGTGAAACTGATTCCGAAATCTACTTCATCCGTCGGCCATTGGCGTTCCAGTGCGAAGTTAAAGTGGGTTTGACTGGTGATTTTTGGCCCCGGAAAAGAAGAAAGCACCCAGTCCCACTTGACCTTCCCACCCGGTGGGTTCAAAGGGAAAGATGGCGGCGGATTCTTCCAATTGCGTGCGACTGGCAATGTCACGACTTTCGGATAAAATAGCTAAGGAGCGATCGCCGAATCCCATCGTGTCATAAGAGAGGGCAATCTCGGCTAATAAGCTGGATTTTACCCCGGGGTCATCTAGGCTATTTGCGGTTGCTAATGCGTCCGAGAGCAAGTCCGCAGCGGTTTCCGGTTGTCCGAGTTGAAAATAGGCTCGGGCGATCGCAGTTTTGGCCCTCACCCGCACCGAGTCTGCTTCGATATCATTGGCGGCGATTAAGGCATCAGCCAAGAGCATTTGGGCGCGTTCTTCTTGGGCGATCGCCCCATACTTTAAGGCAATTTCAGTTAATAATCGGGCCTTGGATTCCGGTTCTTCTAGGGTATTAACAACCTCTAATGCCTCTTCTAAAATCGGCAAATTTGACTGAGCAATTCTGTCTATTGTTTGATTTCGTTGTGCAATGGTTATTTTTGCTCCAAATTCGGCAAAATTTTGCTCATTTGTCCTCGTCGTTTCTCGGAAAGGGTAAAAACCAGTCGGGTGGTTGTGCGCTTGCGCCGGTAAAATCCCGGTTAAAACCCCCAGTAAAATAGCCGTTGCTACCCATGAAATTGAACTCTTCAAATTCCTCACTCCTAATCATAATTTGGGCGATTTTGACAGGCCATTTTTTAGCCTAATTATTCCGAGAAATCTATAGCCTAAGATAGCAAATCAGACCATTCTAATTAGTAACTTTCTGATTGGAAGCCTTTACAATTTGGGCTAAAAGAGAACCGGATAAAAATCGAGAAACTCCGAAGGGCGATCGGTGCGGCAAACCACCCCCACCCCATCCGCAAATATTTGCTACCACTAGAGAGTAACCCTTAATGGACTGGAGAAACAATCACCATGACTGAACAAAAACGCCCTAAATGGGATGCAGGCAGGTTCTGGAAAACCCTATCCTATTTTGGAGTGGTCCCGTTTTTGGGGAATATTTCCTGGATCCGCAATCTCATCACTGGCGGGAAAAGTACCATCAGCACCCCTGAAAAACCGGGAGTCATTCTCGTTGCCGGTGCCACGGGAGGCGTGGGGAAGCGGGTTGTGCAAAAACTTCAACAGCGGGGTTACTCCGTTAGAGGATTAGTTCGGGATCTCAAGCGGGGACGGGAAATGCTGGGGACCGGAGTGGACTTGGTGGATGCAGATATCACTCTGGCGGATAGTTTGAGCGATCGCCTGCTGCAAGATGTCACCGCCGTGATTTCCTGCATCGGCACCCGAGTGCAACCCGTGGAAGGGGATACCCCAACCCGCGAAAAATATTATCAAGGAATCAAATTTTATACCCCAGAAGTCTTGGATATACCCGAACAAGTGGAATATCGCGGCATTCAAAATTTAGTTGATGCTACCCGTCGTCAACTCGCGACCCTGGGTCGCACCCCATGAAAAAATCATCTTTGATTTTAGCAAACCTACGGACAACCTCAAAGAAATTTGGGGTGCCCTCGATGATGTCGTCATGGGTGGAGTCAGTGAAAGTAACGTCCGCCTGGTTAATGAAACTGCTTTATTTTCTGGGAACGTTTCCACCTCAAATTCTGGTGGATTTGTCTCCATTCGCACCCGCAATTTTGAACCCCCGTTGGATTTATCCGCCTATCAAGGGATTGATATTCGCGTCAAAGGCGATGGCAATCGGTATAAATTTATCCTGCGTACAGACCCGAAATGGGATAGTATTTCCTACTGCTATTCCTTTGATACTGTTGCTAATATCGAATTTACGGTTCGGATTCCGTTTTCAGAATTTATCCCGGTTTTTCGCGCTAAAACCTTGAAAGATTGCCCGCCTTTAGATGCCACTCAAATTCGCTCGGTGCAAATCATGCTGAGTAAATTTGAGTACGATGGTGAGTTGAATCCTCAATTTACCCCTGGACCGTTTCAATTGCAAATTCAATCCCTGAAAGCGTATGGCGGTCCATCTTTACCCCGGTTTATTCAAGTGAGTTCGGCGGGGGTGACCCGTCCGGGACGTCCGGGATTAGACTTAGAGTCAGAACCGCCAGCAGTGAGAATGAATGAGCAACTGGGGGGAATTTTAACCTGGAAATTACGGGGTGAGGAGGCGATTCGGGCTAGTGGTTTGCCTTATACGATTATCCGCCCTTGTGCGCTCACGGAAGAACCGGGAGGCGACGGATTAATCTTTGAGCAAGGGGATAACATTAAGGGGAAAGTGAGTCGAGAGGATATCGCCGAGTTGTGTGTGCAGGCGTTAGAACTCCCGGAAGCCTGTAACATGACCTTTGAGGTGAAAGCTGACTCAGCCGGAAGTCCTACAGGGGACTGGCGGGGGTTATTTGCCCGGTTGGAGCGCGATCGGCAAGCCGTTAGCTAAATTTTATTACCGTTGGGACAAGGCACTGCCTTGTCCTGCGCTTGCTGATGCAGGAAAGCAAACGGGACTAACGCAAATCTTGAGATTGACCTCTAACGGATAGATTGGTTTAGAGTGCTGATGGGTAAGTCCTGAACCTGTGTTGCCGCCAATATTAGGATCTGAAAATCGGTTGTTTGTCTCCTGAATCTAATACCGCAACGGAAGATCTCGGGAGTGACTCATACAAAGTATCTCTATCTTGATCTCAACAGACCTTGACAATGCCACTCATGCAGGTACGTTAGTCGCTCTCGTGGTGTTGTCATTTTGCTAGAGCCAGACTCATCAGACCATAAAAGCCTGTGTTGCAGGCGATTGGAGGGCTATTGGGTTGTTTGAATGCGCCAAATGTGGGAACGGAAATATTAGGTGATCCGAAGTATTTTTGATAAATCCGCCTTCAGGGGGATGTTTTTACCGGGGTATAGAACAATGCTGTCTAAAGGAGGTGTCAAAAAAAACTTTAAAAGACTTCATCCTCAGTGGCTCACCCCATTCATTGAATTGTGGGAGTCAATTTTATTTACTACGTTCGAGGTAGCTACCATGTTTCAAATTGTACAAAGGATGATAGAGTTTGGCGGACTGGCTCAAGTGCCTGTGGCACCTGTGGTCCCGACGCCAGAACAGTCTTCCGTTTTATTTTCAGGACCCCAATTTTTTGCGGCTTTAGTGTCCGGGGTCCTCTTAGCCTTTGGTTTTCAACTTTTATTAACAAATCTTTCAGTTGCTGCCGGTATTTCCTACATGGGTAATACTTCCCGGTCGTCAGACTCACATTCTGGCTCGGGAGATACCCTAGGGGGTACGATTCGGAAAGTAGAGACGGCAGTTGGCGTCTGGACTTTGGTCACGGTTAGTATTGCTTTATTTTGTGCGGCATTACTGGCGGTTAAACTCAGCTTGATGGTCAGTGTTGGGTTAGGCGCGATTGTGGGATTGGTGATTTGGGCGACCTATTTTTCCCTATTGGTTTGGGTGAGTTCCACTACCGTTGGCTCGTTAGTCGGTTCTGTGGTTAATGCGGCGACTTCCGGCTTTCAGTCGATTGTGGGAACGGCGACGAGCGCCATTGGTGCAAAAGCCGCTTCTAATCAGGTGGTGGCAACGGCGGAAGCGGCTGCTGCTGCAGTGCGCCGCGAATTCGGTCAAGCGCTTGATCCCCAGGATATTCGCGAGAATTTAGAAGATTACATTCAGGCTTTAAAACCGGCACAATTGGATCTCAAAGGGATCCGGCAAGAATTTGAAAATTTGCTAAATGAACCCCAACTGCATGAATTGGCGACCCAAGGAACTCTGCCGGATGTGGACCGGGAGTCTTTGGTATCTCTGGTGAGTTCACGCACGGATTTATCAAAGCGGGATATCAATCGCATTGTGAATGAGTTGGAAGCATCCTGGAATAAAACCAAGCAAAAATTACAACCCCAGACAGATTGGATGGGGGAATTGGTGCATTATATTAAGGACGCTTCACCGGCGGATTTAATTTCCGATCGCCTGGATAGTAAGCTCGATCGCCTGATTGATGCGATCGGTAATCAGGGTCAGAACAAACAGAACAAAGGCAATCAACAACCCGGGATGATGCAGCAGGGGATGATGCTGGCTTTTAATGGTGCCTTGGGGATGTTGATGGGACGGACCGATATGTCCGATTTCGATGTGGAAAAAATCCTGTCTCAGTTACAGGATGCCAAACACAAAGTGACTGAGGGAACGGATAAAGTCACCCGGCAAATTCAGGGTAAACCGGCTGAACCTTACAGTGCCTTGCGTGCGGATATTGAAAATTACGTCCTCAATAAATATTCCTGGCAGATGACGCCGGAAAATATTGAGCGGGAATTCCGGGATGTTCTATTTGATCCCGAAGCCGATCCCGGACTGATTCGCCAAGAGTTGGAACGCTTCCGTCGCGGCAATTTTGTCGATATGCTGGCTTCTCGCGGGGTGTTTACCCAAAAGCGGATTCAAGAAATCGCCAGTCACTTGGAAGCAGTGCGGTTACAAGTGTTGTACACCGTGACTCGGACGGAGGAAGAGCAAAAAGCGCAGGATCTCCGCAAGCGGGTGGAACGCTATTTGCGGCATAGTCCCAAGGAAACGTTGAAACCGTCGGATATTGAGCGGGATTTCAAGAAATTGATTTCCGATTCCACGGCAGGTTATCGGGAAATGCGCGATCGCTTGGCGCATATTGACCGGGCGATGATGATTGAAACCATGCGCGATCGCAATGATCTGACTCGGGATGAAGCAGCGGAAATGCTGGTGACGTTGGAACAGACCCGGGATGTGGTCTTAGAAGAGTCGAAAGGACTCCAAGAAGCGGCCCAAGCTAATCTGGATCTTCAGTGGAATCATGTCCAAGATTATCTCCGCAACACGGGGAAAGAAGAACTCAATCCTGAAGGCATCAAGCGGGATTTGGGTACATTATTGGATAACCCCAAAGCCGGTTTGTGGGCGATTCGGGCGCGATTATCGCACTTTGACCGCGATACCTTGGTGAAGTTGCTCTCCCAACGGCAAGAGTTAAATGAAGATGAAGTGAACGAGATCGTAGACCGAGTGGAACATACTTGGCACAATGTTTCTCATGCACCGCAACAGGTTGCGGGACAAGCGAAGGAACAGTACGATCATGCGACTTCTGCAATTACTGAGTACCTGCGAAGCACGGGGAAAGAGGAACTGAACCCCGAAGGAATTCAGCGGGATTTGAAGAAACTCCTCGATAATCCTCAAGCGGGTGCGCTCGCCATTCGCGATCGCCTCGCCCAGATGGACCGCGATACGTTGGTCCAATTGCTGGCACAACGCCAAGACTTGAGCGAAGAAGATGTCAACCGGATTATTGACGAATTACAGCAAAACATTCGCAAGGTTCTGCGTGCTCCGCGCCGACTGGCGACGCGGGTTCAACAACAAACATTTGAGTTTGAACAGGCTTTTGAAGATTACTTGCGAAATACGGGTAAGGTCGAACTCAATCCCGAGGGCATCAAACGCGACTTACAATTACTGATTGCCGATCCGCGTCTGGTGCCAAAAACCTCGGACAACGGATTGCCCATATCGATAGCACGACAGTCCGGGCATTGTTGGCACAACGTTCCGATATTTCGGAACAAGAAGCCCAGGAAATTGTTAATCGGATGATGTCGGTTCGTGACCAATTCCTGCACCAGGTGCAGAAGGTTCAAGACCGCATTAAAGCGGTTGTTGATGGCATTTTTGGCCGGATTCGCAACTACCTCAACTCCTTGGAACGTCCGGAACTCAACTACGAAGGTCTCAAGCATGATATGCGGACTTTGTTCGATGATCCACAAGCGGGATTTGATGCATTGCGCGATCGCCTCAGTCACTTCGATCGCGATACTCTGATCGCCGTGATTAGTTCTCGCGATGATATCTCCGAAGCGGATGCTAACCGGATGGTGGCTCAAATCGAAGGGGTTCGCAATAATATACTCCGTCGTGCCGAACGGATGCAACTGGAAACCCAACGCCGTCTCGAACAGATGAAACACGAAGCAGAACGCCAAGTGGAAGAAACCCGCAAAGCGGCAGAAGTCGCCTCTTGGTGGCTGTTCTTCACCGCATTGGTTTCGGGGATTGCCGCTGCCGGTGCTGGTGCTTTAGGTGTGCTTCTGACTTCACGGGTTCTGTACTAACCTAGGCTGACCCATTCCTCCTCTCCTTTGTAGGGGCAGTCCATACAATCGCCCCTACACAGATGAGTTAGATGCGCTATATAGAAACAAAGCCTCTTTTCTAAGGGGCTTTTTTTATCTTAAAATTTTAACGAATACCGAATTCCGCAATACTGATAAGTCTATAAAAACGAGCCGCGTCAATCTGTATTTGTAGGGGCGCAATGCTTGCGCCCACAATTGGGCGCAAGCATTGCGCCCCTACAATCCGTTTTTATAGACCTTTAAATACCGTATGGAGTATAAAATCCCCTATTGACATCTGATTCTCTGTAGGGTTAAATAGAAGAATAATCTGTTTCTCTTTAACCCAAAGAGAAGAGAGAGTATTCACTCACCCATGAACGAATCGGGAGGAACCCTATGTCGGAGTTAGTCTGCATTTCTAGTCAAAAATTATGCAAACCCATAACCGGGCATTAACCGAGAAACTTTGACAATGAATTTTGCATTGGAAACCTCCATGCGGGTTTTTCGGGATGCCTGGGAATCGACACACCAGACAAATCGAGGAACTCTCATCTATCATGAACCTAGAACAACTGGGTTGGACTCCATTTTTTCACGAATCATTTGCACCCTATCGGGAACAAGGCTATCTCCCGGGACGGGTGGCGATCGCCCATAAACATCTCTACGTCATTTACTCCGAAAGCGGAGAACTCTTAGCGGACATTACCGGAAAAATGCGCTATCACGCCACCAGTGAAAACGATTTTCCGGCAGTGGGAGATTGGGTCGCGATGGGATTGCGCGAAGGGGAAAATAAAGCCATAATTCAGGCTATTTTGCCCCGAAAAACTAAGTTTTCCCGGAAAGGGACGGGAGTCAAAACCCGAGAACAAATCGTCGCGACTAATATCGATACAGTCCTGTTAATGTCAGGAATGGACCGAGATTTTAACCTGCGACGCATCGAACGGTATCTGATTTTAGCCTGGGAAAGCGGTGCAAAACCAGCGATTGTATTGAATAAGGCGGATTTGTGCGATCGCCTGGAAGACGACATTGCCGAGGTTGAAGCAGTGGCGATGGGAGTGCCGATTATTCCCCTGAGTGCGATCGGCGGAGTCGGGTTAGATGCCTTAACTCCCTATCTGCAACCGGGAAACACCGTTGCCTTACTCGGGTCCTCCGGGGTCGGCAAATCCACCCTCACCAATCAATTACTCGGGACTGCCACTCAAAAAGTGCAGGAAGTGCGCCAAACCGATAGTCGGGGACGGCATACCACCACCCAGCGAGAATTGATGATATTACCCTCCGGTGCCATGCTGATTGATACCCCAGGAATGCGGGAAATTCAAACTTGGAACAATCAGGAGGGATTACCGGAAACCTTTGCGGATATCGAAAATTTGGCGCAACACTGCCGATTTCGGGATTGTCAACATGACTCCGAACCCGGTTGTGCCATCCAGGAGGCGATCGCAGAAGGAACTTTGGATTTTGAACGATTTTTCAGTTATCAAAAGCTGCAAAGCGAGTTAGCATATTTGGCCCGAAAACAGGACCAAACTGCTCAATTAGCGGAGAAGAAACGCTGGAAAAAGATTCACCAACAAATCCGGAAGCTGACTAAAGGATAAAACAAAAAAACGGCTAGGGTTATAACCCTAGCCCTGTCAAGGTGATAAATTTAATGACGAAAAAGAGTGATGAATGTAGGGGCGCAATGCTTGCGCCCTCCGGAGGGCGTATGCAATACGCCCCTACATTCTACACACCTTGATAGGGCTAGGGTTCAAAACCCCGCCTCATAGCATTAGTCGGTTTTAACCGACTAATGCAACAACCTTTAGTAGAGGAGAAACCCGTTTTCTGGTTCCCTTGCTAGAGATTGTTTAAGGATTTAATCTGCATCCTCCTCATCCACATACTCGACTTCATAACCATCACCATCGATGTCATCATCACCATCGCGATTAGAACGTCCTACGGAGTTGGCAGAAACCACCGCGCCGAGTTCTAACTGTTCTCGCACCTTCTTCTCAATTTCGTTGGTGATGGCGAGATTTTCTTCCAGATACTTCAGGGAATTGTCCCGTCCTTGACCGATATTATCTCCGTTGTAGCTATACCAAGCGCCTTTACGATTAATCACGCCGGTTTCTTCTGCTAGGTCAATCAAGCATCCCATATTAGAAATGCCCTTGCCGAACAAAATATCAAATTCAGCAATCCGGAATGGCGGCGCGACTTTATTTTTGGCAACTTTAACTTTCGCCCGAATTCCGTATTCTTCCGTGCCTTTTTTCAAGGTTTGAATCCGGCGGATATCCAGACGGACCGAAGCGTAAAACTTGAGCGCATTTCCCCCGGTGGTGGTTTCCGGGTTGCCGTAACCGCCAATTTTTTGCCGTAACTGGTTGAGGAAAATCACCGTACAGCCAGATTTACCAATATTTCCGGTAATCTTCCGCAAGGCATGACTCATCAACCGCGCTTGTAACCCGATGGTGGGGTCGCCCATTTGGCCCTCGATTTCTGCCCGAGGGACTAGGGCCGCCACGGAGTCAATCACCACGAGGTCCACTGCTGCCGATCGCACTAACTGGTCGGCAATTTCTAGGGCCATTTCTCCCGTATCCGGTTGAGACACGAGTAAATTTTCGATATCAACCCCCACTTTCGAGGCATAACTCGGGTCTAAGGCGTGTTCCGCATCCACAAAAGCAGCTAGTCCCCCAGCTTTTTGAACTTCTGCAAGCGCGTGGAGTGCCAGGGTGGTTTTACCGGCACTTTCTGGTCCGTAAATCTCAATGACGCGGCCTTTTGGTAACCCGCCACCCAGGGCTAAATCGAGAGTAAGCGCCCCTGATGGAATCGTTTCGACCCTCATCTTGGTGGCATCTCCCAGGCGCATAATCGCCCCTTTGCCAAAGCTGCGCTCAATTTGGGAAAGCACCACTTTTAGGGCCTTGTCTTTTTCAGAATTCGCTGTGCTTGCTGTAGCCATTATCTTATTTTGGGACTTGCAGATTGGGTATGTTGACTATCTATTCTACATTACTTCAGCTTAGGCTGGAGGGGGGGCATGAAAGGTTAAAATTGTTTTAAAAATGGAGTGGCTTCTCCCCCGGGTGGCCGCCTAGCTCAAAACGCTGTAAAAGTCTTGCTGATTATAGCTTTTATTCTTTAGTCCCTGCTCAATCCCTAAAAATTGTTCATGAATCAGTCAAACGCTTATCAAATGCTGACGGATACGGCCCTATCGGTGGCTGGATTAACCGCCTATATCCAAGAATTGTTGGAGTTGGATACGCAACTGCGGCAAGTCTGGGTGATGGGGGAGGTTTCGAGTGCCAATCACCATCGCAGTGGGCTGTTTTTCACGTTGCAGGAACCGGACGGGAGTGCGGCGATTCGCTGTGTGGTTTGGAGTTCGCAGCTTGAAAAGTTGGTGCAGATGCCTTCTAGGGGGGAGCAAATTTTGGTGTTGGGCAGTATTCGGATGTATCCGAAGCGGGGAGAGTATCAGCTAACGGTGTGGCAGGGGTTTCCGGCAGGGGAAGGGTTGCAGGCCCTGCGTTACCGCCAGTTGCGATCGCGCTTGGAAGCGGAAGGGTTATTTGATGCGGACAGAAAGCGCCCGTTACCTCGTCATCCGCAGATTATCGCGGTGGTGTCGTCTCCCCAGGCGGCAGCATGGGGGGATATTCAGCGAACTCTCAATCAGCGTTATCCGGGATTGCGGGTGTTGCTGTCTCCGGCAACAGTTCAGGGGGAATTGGCCCCTGCTTCGATTGCAGCGGCGATCGCCCGGGTGGAGGCGGATAATCGCGCGGAGGTGCTGATTTTGGCCCGGGGTGGTGGCGCTTCGGAGGATTTGGCTTGTTTTAATGATGAACGAGTGGTGAGGGCAATTTCCCAATGTTCGATTCCAGTGATTACGGGAATTGGACATGAACGAGATGAATCTCTGGCGGATTTAGTGGCGGATGTGAGAACGTCCACTCCCACTGCTGCGGCTGAAATTGTGGTGCCAGAATTGGCGAGTTTGTATGCAGAACATCGGTACCGGGTAGAACGGGTGAAAGCGGCGATGGTTGAGCAGATGGCGCAGGAAGTCGAAGGGATTAATCAGTTGCGATCGCGGTTGTATCGGTTACCGTTAGAACGACAGCTTAAGGAAGACTGGCAATCGCTGCAATGGTTGCGAAAACGCCTGGTGCAAGCGACGTTACAGCAGGGCGATCGGGCGCAACAGCGTTGTGAGTTGTTACGGCAAAAGTTAGGAACGTTGGACCCGCAAAAGGTGTTACAACGGGGATATGCGGTGTTGAAGAAAGAGGATGGGGCGATCGCACGCAGTAGCAGTGAGTTAGTGCCCGGGGAGGAGGCAGTCGTGCAACTGGCTCAAGGTCAAGTGAAGGTGCAAATTACGGAGATTTTGGAATAATGGTTTATGCAAGCACCTGCTGGGTTTCTGGAGGCAGAGCCTCCAATTGTGCATGACTTGGCTTTGCCAAGTCACGAGGTGAGGTGAGGTGATGGAAATTCCTCTAAAATATTTATTTTCCCCTCCCCCTACGTCAAAACCTGATAGATATTCACCGGCTGTTCTCGTCCTTTTAATTGGACGCTGCCGATACATTGGGTGGGAAATTGTCCCTGAATATAGTGATAAGTTTCTTCTCCGATTAAAATCCGGCAAATCCCCCCATCTAAGGTTTTATCGTAACTTTCCAAGCGGGCGGCGATGTTGACTGTATCTCCTAATACTGTATAATTTAATCGTTGACGAGAGCCGAGACTCCCGGCGAAGACATTGCCGGTGGAGATGCCGACGCGCATAGCAACGGTGGGACGGCCTTGAGCTTGCCATTGCTGATTGAGCAGTCGCAATTTTTTTCCCATCTCGACTGCACAAGCTACAGCGGCGATCGCATCTCCAGCGATTTCATCCGGTCGAGTCCGGGGAATGGGAACCCCAAACACCGCCATAATGGCATCCCCAATAAATTTATCCACAACCCCATCATGATCTAACACAATCCCCGACATGGCTTTCATATACTCATTCAGCCACAGCATTAAGGTTTGGGCGTCGGTTTGTTCGGTAATGCGGGTAAACCCTTGCAGGTCGGTAAAGAGGACCGTAGCGGTCATTTGCTGCCCTAAAATCTGCCCTTGTTTGAGTAATTCATGGCGACTATTCCACACCGCTTGAGCAATTTTTTGGGAAACGTGCTGACCCAACAAATTCATCACCGTTTGGCGGTTTTCACTCTCAATATAGGCAGTATAGCCGACCATTGCCACTGCTGAACTGATTAACGCCAGTAAGGGGGGAACAACGGGTATCCACCACCCCGTTAAAAAGACTAAAAAGCCTCCGCCAATCGACCCCCCAGAGACTAGGGCTAAGATCATAATTTTGGAGCGAATTCGCAAGAATCTCCAGCCTAATATTGCACCCACCCCAGACCAAAGTAAAATCCAGAATCCCTCCACTGGGTCGGACCAAACGGCGATCGAGCGTCTTCCATCCAACGCCCCACTCAATAACTGGGTCACTGCATCGGCATGAACTTCTACTCCGGCTGGTGCGGTGAGATAGCTATTGCTATAGGATGTAAAAAATCTATCTTTAAGACTCGCTGCGGTAGAGCCAATTAAGACAACGCGATCGCGAAAAAAATCCGGTGGAATGCGGTTTTCTAAAACAGCGGTCATGGACACGGTATCAAAGACATGACATTGGGCGAGGCGGTTGCGGCAAACATGATTACGGGGGTTAAACAAAATTTGAATACCTCCGGCATCCACGCCCACATACCCGCCATCATTTGTAGCCAAGCGGACAAACGAAGTTTTTCCCAACCCCAGTTTATAGCGTTCGCGGTCTAGTAGTTTAAATCCGATTCCCTGGGGTTTTAAATACTCTAAGGCCAATTTTACCGGAAAACTATAAACTGTTTTATCATTTCCATCTTTAAGGGACAGTAAAATCCTTCGGACTTTGCCATCACTGTCTAATAAGATATCGGCGGCTCCCACCTGTCCGAGTTCGCTTAATTGAGTGGGAGGGTCAACAGAATCCCCATAAGCATCTCCGATTATTTTTTGAATTCCAATTAAATTGGGGGTTGAAGCAAATACCTCCATGAGCTGCTCATGTCCCGGTTCTACCGGAAGGTCCCGATAAAGATCGAGTCCTATGGCGGCAGGTTCATGACTTTTCAGGGTTTCCAGTAATTGGGCTAAAATTTGGTCAGAAATCGGCCAGGTTCGAGTCCGTTGAATGTCCAATTCATTGATGGCAATAATGGCAATCCGCGAATCGGTGGGTTCCAGAGGACGCCACCGAAAAAATAGGTCAAGGGTGGCCCATTCTAGCAGTTGCAAGACGCCTAAACTTCGCAAGGCGATGGTCAAAAGTGCCACGGTGGGGGCGGTGATGAATACCCCGCGCCATTCCCACAAAACCTGTTTCAATTTTTTGGCGGTCACCTCGGGAGACTGTCTGATCAAAAAGCGGGGTTTGGGGACATTTCGATTAAACATGAGCGCAGGGAGAGAGGTTCAATAAGGCGATCGCTCCTGGATCGCCCAGAAGTTTCTCGAACCGAGGTTCGTTGATTACGGGGTGAGTAGGGGTTGATTTTCCATTTCACAGCATTCTATAAAGGGTTGGTTAACCAGAGCGTCGAGATTAACCGCCTCAGAGCTTAACAGTTCATCCCACCCGATTTTTGCTTCTGGGGAAAAATTAGTGGGGGACTGTTGGATATCCGCTAACAGTTCCAGGTTGGGATACCAAAAGCCATTTTTTCCGTAAATTTCAGCGCGTTCCAGGGGAGTGGCAGCATTTTCCAGGTCCGCCATTAAGCTTGGACTCACATCCATCGGTTGAATCCATCCCGAGACGAACAAATCGGCAGCGCGATCGCTCGGGTCGCACAAGATACTAAAGTACCATCGATAATACTCGCCACTTTTTAAATCTAGCTCCTGGAGAGGAACGATGAACCGCATAATCCCGGGGGTATTCGTGAGTTCCACCATCATCTGATAAACCTGTTCGGTCCCCGTCTCATCTTGCAGGACAAATTCCCCAGTGAGGGCTGAAGTTGAGGGCAAATAAATAAAAAAGGTAGTGGACTCTCCTGCCGGGGTTAACCCCACCCCAGAGGAAGGCATCAAGGCAATCAGGGGTTCAGGGGGAATCTCGGGATCAACCGGACATTTGCCGCGAATTCCATTATTAATGGGAATTTCGCCCAATGGCGGTTCCAGCAGAGGCGGCTGATAAAAGCGGGTTCCTCCTGCTGAACCCTGTAAGGGAGAGGGCTGATCCGGTGGTGGGTCCAGAGGGTCCCCTTGGGTGAGGAGTGCCCCGGGTCGGGTGTGACGGGGGCGTTCTCCGGTGGGGGTGCTTGCCTGTAGGGGTGTTGACAGGCGAGAGACGATGGCGATCGCCATCAAGACGGCGAACCCAACGGGAATTAGAGATAGAGGGGTCTTTTGCCCAGGCATAATTCAACGCTCTCCTGTATGAATGAATCAAATTTTAAGGGGGAAATTTGCCCTTTTACGTCTTAAGTCTCTCATTTAAGATTTTTTGTTCTCTAAAAAGATAAGGTTAACAGGTATTTGCCCTAACATCCCGCCTCTTTACTGATTAAAGAGGATAAAGCAATCTCGTGCAAAGCGCTTGCGTCGCAGTGAAGCGACCCTGAAGATATGCCATAAGGGGGAAGCAATGGAGGGACGATTGTGGATCAAAATGTAAGGCAGTATCCTTGACCTTTGATCATCCAATCATGTTAAAACAAATCCCAATCCAAGTAAAACTAAGGAGGACGGCTTACCTAGGGGGGTTTCTCTTAGGTGCGATGATGGCGATCGCTTCCCCGATTTTCGCACAAGAGGAGATGCCGACGCCTCAACCCTCACCGGCAACGGAGGAGAGTACAGGGGGGTTGACTGACCCCTTTTTTGCCGATGTCATTGTACAAGGCAGACCGATTTTCCAAGTTGGCAGTGTGGGAAATCTGACGGCAAGAGAGCGCGCACAGATTATCAACCGACGCCTCTCCAGTTTGATAGGTCAATCTGAAACCGTAGACTCGATTACCGTTGAGTATAATCAGGCCGAAAATTATGCAACCTTGCAAGTCAACAACCGCGTGATTATGACCGTAATCGAGCAGGATGCTGAGGATTTTGGGGTTGAAAATACTCAAGTTTTAGCCAATCAGTGGGCGGAGGAATTGAACGAAGCTCTTGATCGTCCTCCCCTGGCGATCGATGTCGCCCAACGCCTCAATGCCACCGTGCGAAATTTACTTCAAGATGCAATTAGTAACTTACCCTCATTGGTGGGAGCATTGATTGTCATTTTATTCACTTGGGGGGTGGCCCTAGCTGTCCGTCAGATTGCCTATAGTTGGGCGCAAAAAACTGAAGGCGATCGCAGCACAGAATTGTTGATTTCTCGATTGGGTTATGGGGCAATTTGGGTCATCGGCTGGGTGATTGCGTTGGGGGTTTTAGGTCTGGATTTTGCTGCCTTACTCGGAGCATTAGGACTTACCAGTGTAGCCATTGGTTTTAGTTTAAAAGATGTTTTAAGTAACTACATTGCTGGAGTTATTTTACTCGCAGTTCGTCCGTTTCGCATTGGAGACCAGATTGCGATCGGTGACTATGAAGGCACTGTCACCGAAGTTCAACTCCGCGCCACCACGATTAAAACCTATGATGGGCGGCTGATTTATATCCCCAATCAAGAAGTTTTTTCATCCAGTATTACGAACAATACCGCCTCACCTCGGCGACGCACTTCGGTAATGGTTGGCATTGATTATGAATCTGACATTAACCAAGCGAAAGCCGCCATTTTAAAAGCCCTATCCGAACTCGACTTAGTAGAACCCAGTCCAGCACCCGAAGTCCTTGTTCAGGAATTGGCTGCCAGTACAATTAATTTAGAAGTTCGCTTTTGGGTAGATTCGCGACGAGCAGAGTTTCTGGAAATGACCTCTCAGGGCGCGCAAAGAATTAAAGAGGCTTTGGACGGAGTGAATATCGAAATGCCGACGGAGATTTATACCCTAACTTTCCGCAATTCGCCTCCCTCGATTTCCGCACAGATTAATTCATCCCCACCGGAAGGCTAACGCCTGGGACTACCGGAGTAAGGCCCGCCTGCGCGGGCTAGAAGAGAACTCAAAAAATAGGATTATCTGATGGATTTTCGAGTGGATTCCCCCAGGGAGATGGAGCGCAATGATAGAGGGGATTGTTGCCGTGAGATTGAGCCAATACCTATCTAGGGACTGATTTGGAGTTAAAAGTTTTCTGTTATAACTAACTTATAATAATACCACAGTTTTTACGCTATTTGGAGATTAAATCATGAGAAAATTTACTCAATCACACTTACCGGCTACCTTTGTGAGTTTATTGGCGATCGCCGGAGGATTACTAACGGGAACCGCCCAAACCGTTGCCGCCACAACTCCCTCCTGGCAACAGGCACAAGCAACCCAGAGTTTCTGCCGTCGCACCCTCGCCCCTTCGGGTTTGATTATTCGTCAAGGACCGAATCCCACCAGTCCCCAGGTCGGATTTGTTCCCTTTGACCAACAAGTGACCCTCGTCCAAGGATTTCAAGGCATCCAAGGACCCCAGGGACGCCAGTGGGTCGAAATTGCTGCCCCCCTGCGCGGATATGTATCCAATGGCTATGGCAATGCCAGCAATTTGGGCTACTGTGTCGAACAAGCGGGAACAACTCCCGTAGTGAGTACCGAAGCAAACCCGGTTAACTTGTGCCGAGAAGTCAACAGCGATCGCGCACCCCGAGGATTAGCCATTCGCGAAAACCCCTCCCGCCTTTCCGCCTACAAAGGCGGAGTTGATGCGGAAGGACGAGTCACCTTAGTCGAAAATTATCAACTCATCCGAGATCTCAATGGCGAACCCCGAGATTGGGTGCAAATTACGTTCCCCATTAATGGTTATATTTCTGCGGGAAGTTTAGCCGCCTGCCCTTAAGATTAATGGGGGTTAATTGCCCTAAATTCATCCCTCTTTTATCTGAAAAAAGGGGGGATGAATTTAGAGATTTAACCCAAGTGAAATCCAGTCCTAAGTCACACAATTTCAAGATTATTCTAAAATAGCGACTGCTTCGGGCAGCGGTTGATACATCGAACTAGAAAAGGGCTGGAATCCTTCCCAATCAACAGTTAAATGGCAGAATAACCGCATTTGCAAAAAGGCCGGTGGCGGATTAACGCGCTCTACGGTAATCGTTACCGCATGAGGATTCTGCTGGAACACTTCAAAGATATCCTCTCGTAAATATCTGGGGCAGTAACCGACTAAATGAGCATCTTCAGTCCGTAACATCAAGGCAAGGCGATCAAATTCATTCTGGAAGTCGTGCATCAAGAATAAACGATCGCCCACTTGCAGAGTCAGAATGCGATCGGCACTGGCAGCCGGTAAATATCGTAAACCATGAGTAAAAAAGTAGAGATGATACCGTCCGCGATCGTCTAATTCCGGATAGGGAAACAGGGCAAAATGATCGGTAACCTTGGTCCCTCCACTGCGAGAAAGCATTGCCATTGGGTCGTATTCCGACTCGGGCAGATTTAACCAACTCATATAATCGGGATAATCAGGACGCGATCTTCTTAAAATTCGATTGGAGAAAAAGGGAAAGAGGTTAGGAGATTCATAGACTTTTTCTAAATCTGGAAAAGAGAACAATCCTGCAAAACCTGATTTTTCCCGCGCCTCTTTAACCCCTTGGAGATAACGAAATTGATAGGAATCTCCCGAGTGAGTTAATTGGGCGATCGCAAACCAAGCTCGACTCCTGGGATCTTGCCAAGCAATAAACAATTTTTTTAACATAAACCCTCTTTTACAGCATTTCCTGGATTGATGAGGTCTAAGCCTCGAAATGGCCATTCCTTTGTCAAGCAATGAAGACCGAAACAATTGACACCTCAGCAGACTAAAAACGCTATCGCTGCATTAGCCTCATTGCATACTTATTCGTGGGAAAAAGCGGTTGTGTCTACATTTACAACACTTTACTGTTTCCCCGAGTGCCTCTAGGTTTAAGCAACCCCCGAAAACTTGACATTACCGTCTCTTCATGCTATAGTAGGTTAGGCACAGCCTAGGGGTAGTCGCTTTTATGACTGCCGCAGCAAAACCGCTGATCAGGCGGTTTTGTTGTTTTTAAAGATTATCAAAGCAGTAATATTTAATACCGAGTGTTGGAATCTGACTTGGTTCCCAGGCAGCAGTCTATCAGTAAATGGGCTTCCTGTAATGCTAAAAAAGGACGGTAATTCGGGTACTGTTTGATGTAGACGACGGGGTATAAGCATAAGTCCGCAAGTTGCATGACCAAGCTCTGTTTTGTTTTACTATCAATTCCCCGCAGCAACCTAGAAAAATGCTCTTCAGACAAGGGGGAGTATTTTTCTGAGCGGCTGAATCGAAAGGATTACCCTGCGATCGCAACTCTTGAAAGTATTGCTTTAACAGTCGGTCTTCTTTTTTGCCTGCGGCTTCAAAATACACCATTACTGTCCCATTATGAAGTGCTGCATACTTTGCTGCGCGTTCAACCACGATACAAAATGCACTTTTCATCATTTCCCAGGTATTTTGACCATACATTTCTAAATAACGGTTCAGGTAACCCTGGCGGGAAACGACACAAGCATGAGCCAGAATAGGACATTGAACGATGGTACTTGTTAGATCTTCAAGAAACCGCTCTTGTTCTTGCTGGGGGAGCTTTTCCAGCCAAGCAAACTTCTTTTTCCTGGCTCGAATTTCATTGCCATGTAAGGGGGTGTCTTCAGGAATATTCCAACGGGTTTTAAAGTCCTTTAAAAGGTTTTCTATAATCGATTCGTTACTCCTTTGAATTAAAACCCCTCCCAGAGCAAAAAAAGGAGCCGGATCTTTCGGGTTAGGTTTTCGGCTGCCCGAATCATCAAGGTATAGCGCAAACTCTATTGGAGGGTTCTCTGTCACCATAATTGATAGCATCTAAGATTAATTACCATTTTCCTTTATACCACTCTTCTAACTCTCCTGCGCCAGGGGTGATGTAACTGCTAACGCACAATTCCAGTGCTGTTCTCCGTAGATAAAAAATAGAATGCTTTCCCCGAGAATCATCAGCCATCTCAACGGATGCCTCGGATTTGAATGAACTTAGTCCGATCGCCTTTCTCTACCCCCCAACCCTCCTACTCAGACGCCAACTTGGTGAGCCATTGATCCGCCTCTTTATACTTGCTAAACTTCTGCTCGTCTTGGCGAAATTCTGGGGTATGGACATTCAAGCGCCCATTCACCCATTTTCCCTCATGCTGTTTGTGGAGCAACTCGTGATACAAGACGAACTCAACCACATATTGCGGCACTCGATCGCTGTCTAAGCTAATACTCAATACCACGCGATCGCGTCCCCGTTCATAATGGCCGAATTTGCGAGTAGTAAAGGACCGATTCCAGCTTAGGCGCGGTTTGACCATTTTGCCCCCAAAATACTCTCGGTTGACGGTGTGAAACAGGCGATCGAGGTTGTAGCATTTCCCTTGGGGATTCTCAGCTTCTGTATCAGCCATAACATCCAGTTCTAACACCACTTCGCTGTATTCTTCTGAAAGAGCGTACTCTTTAATGGCTTGACTATCTGCTTGATTTTTGCCCAGAAAGGCTAATCGAACCAGGCCGGCTAAAATCTCATCACGTGGCGTTGAGAAAGGCTTCGTTGATTTGGGCTTTCGCCTCTAAAGGCCCAATCTTTCCTTTGTACAAATGGGTGATATTTGTAAACTCAACGGCAATGGTTTTGCAGGGATGCTGCATCTGACTCCATAGCATTTCTTCGGCCAGTTTCTGGGTGCGTCTGGTGGCACTCAGATGGCGTTCTAAATTGAAGGGGTCCGTTAAAAACTTCATCCAAGCATAAGTCTGTCTGGATGTTTTACTTAATTGGGCTGGGGTGGCATTCTGTTGAGTGCAGATTCCTTCGATTGTGGCAACGGTTTCTTGAAGACTCTTGAGCAGTTGCTGTTTTTGTGAATGACTGTTTTGGGGATTAGCAACAATGGAGGCGATCGCCGCTAAAACCTGTTGTTGTTGATTGCGAATATTTTTGAGGCGAATCGGTTGTACGGATACTGCCGGACTATTCTGGGATGCGACAGGCAGGTTGGATAAGTCGATTTGTGCCAGGAATTCATACGCTTTGCGCGAGGGCGTCGGGAGTTGCGCGGGACTCATATTGGCGTTGGCACAGATTTCTTCAATCTTGCCGAGGGTTTCTTGGATGAATTCCTGAAAACTCAGCAGGCGACTGGGGGGGATTCCTGCCTGTAACTGATTTCTGGCGATTTGTGCTGCTTTGACGATTCCCTGAATCCGAATCATGCCGTTTCCTCCTGGGGCGATCGCCCTGCCGATTCATGTTTGAGGGTAACAGCAAACGGATTACTGCTGCAAATTCTCCACCGGGAGTGATCCCCAGAAGTAAAGACCCTTGTGATCGGGAGAGAAATTTGAGGGCTAAGTCAGCTATTGCCAATTTATAATTACGAATAAAAAATTGATGAATTGCAGTATTTTAAATATTTAATTAGCTTCCTTCTAGGCTCAAACCCTTATAGGATAGGGGTTTGAGCCTAGAAAATCTCAAACATTAACACAATATTAAGATTGATCCCCAATAATGTAACAAAAGGTTAATATCTAAAGAGAGGGTTGCACTCAGCGCAGCCCAGTGCGGCGGTAATTTTATAAAAAAGAGGCTCTGAACAATGGCTCAACTCCAGGCTCCCGAAACAGCTATAGGTAATGCTACTGACATTCTTTGTTGCTACGTTAACATTACTAGCAAAATTCAGATTATCCGAATCTGTAATATTGCCAATTGGTATTTTGAACGGGTGATGTTTCCCGGACAACGGCTGCTGTTTAAGGCCCCTAAGCAGTCCCTGTTAGAAGTGCATACGGGAGGAACGGCAGGGGCGATTCTCTCGGATACGATTCCCTGCGATCGCCTGATTTGTGATGAATAGAAACAGGTTTAACTTGGCATTTTGTTTAAAAAATCCAAGACTGAACGCCCGATGGGTTCGTCGATAAAATATATCGAATTTAAAACCTGAAATACTGATGATTTGGGAACCACAGATTATACTGATTTGCACTGATTAATTCTGTGATAATTCGTGTAATCTGTGGTTAAATGTTTTTAAATGAATGGGTGATGAGTGAACTTCGTGCTTTGATTTTTGATGTGGATGGGACTCTGGCTGAAACTGAGCGAGATGCTCATCGTCCCGCCTTTAACCGGGCATTTAAGGAGGCGGGATTAGATTGGGAATGGTCGGTCGAGTTTTATGGAGAGTTACTGGAAATTGGTGGAGGGAAGGAACGCATCCGCCATTATGTGCAGCAGTATCAGTCAGATTTTCCGATTCCCAATCAAGATTTAGATCAGTTTGTTGTGGATGTGCATGAGATTAAAAATAAGTATTTTGGTCAGTTGGTGGTGGATAGAATCCCTTTACGTCCTGGGGTGATGCGGTTGATGCAGGAAGCGAAACGGGAGGGGGTGCGTCTGGCGATCGCCACGACTTCTGATCCCCATAATGTAGAGGCGTTGTTAACCAGTGCAATTTCGCCGGATGGTCCGAGTTGGTTTGAAGTGATTGCTGCTGGGGATATGGTTCCCGTTAAAAAACCTGAACCGGATGTCTATCAATATGCACTCCAGGCTTTAAAGTTACAACCGGAGGATTGCTTGGCGATCGAAGATTCTAATCAAGGATTATTAGCGGCTCAAGCTGCTGGGGTAAAAACGGTGATTACGGTTAATAATTATACCCGCAATCAAGATTTTTCTGAGGCAGAATTGGTGATAGATTCTCTTGGGGAACCGGATGAACCATTTACGGTTTTATCTGGAGATGCCGGTGAGGCAACTTATTTTGATTTGGCATTGGCGCGAGAGTTGCATCAGCGGGGGTGAGTTGTTGGGTTTGTTGGAACTACTACTTGCACCCGGAAACGACTGAAGTCGTTACTACGAACATTAGAGAACATTAGAGAAGAATGTAGGGGCGATTCGCAATTCGCCTCTACATTTGTTTTTATAGGGAATCAATTTTTCGGGCAGTTTCTGATAGGTTAGCTTCTCGTTGACCTTGCGATCGCGCTTGGACACAGATTAATCCGATGGGAGTCGAAAGGATATCGGCGAGGGTGGCTTTTTTGGTAATTGCTTTTAAAGTATTCAGGGGTAACTCTTTTAAAACCCATCGAGTTAATCGATAAAGATATTCCCGTTGATCCAACTCTCTCATCAAATCAATCCCGTGCAATTCATGTAAATAGCGATTGGACTTGCCATATCTGCGCCATTGACTTTGTAATTCTTTCAAGGTTGTTCGATGGCGATGTTTGACGATCGCAGTTGGGGCAAATTCTAACCTCCATTCGGTTTCTCTGAGAATCCGCCAGCAGATATCCGCATCTCCTCCCGTTGTCAGATAACTGCGGAATAACCCAACTTCGGCAAAAATTGAGCGGCGAATCCCCAAATTCGCAGTTTGTCCGTAGGGACAAAAGGGATGAGCTAAAGTATGTTTTTGGGAGAGGGTTTCTTCCCGTTCGGAATGTTGTTCTAGGAGGGTATTTCCCGGTAAGGCGGCAATTTCTCCGACGACAATGCCAATTTTGGGGTTAATAAAGGGCTGAATTAACGATAATAACCAGTTGGGTTCGGGGCGACAATCGGCATCGGTAAAGGCGATGAATTCCCCCGTAGCGGCGCGGATGCCAGTGTTACGGGCGGCGTAGGAACTTTGGATTTGCGGTTCGCTTAAGGGACGAAAGGTGATTTCTGGGGTATTTTGAACCGCATCTTGGAGGAGGGTTGGGGTGCGATCGCTGCTATTGTTATCCACCAGAATATACTCGACCTTCTCTGGCGGATAAGTTTGCGATCGCAGGCAGTCTATCAATTCCGGTAAATCTTTTTCGCCATTATAAACTGGCACCACGACGGATACCTGGGGCAAAAACGAGGGAGGCATCGGTTGAGATCTGGATTCAGGATTCATCAGAATTTATAAAATCATGATTTTAACTGATTTTAAATGACAATGGCGCACAATCGTGCGCCATTGGAGGGGAGTCATTGCGCCAAAGCTGAACGCGAATTAACCTAAAGTTAGACCGAGGATAGCCAGAACCCCACAAATCACATAAAATGCAGCGACAATTTGCAATTCTGACCAGCCACTCAGTTCTAAATGATGATGAATTGGAGCCATTTTAAATAACCGTTTACCAATCCCATCCGGTCCTTTGGTTGCTTTATAATAAAGCACTTGGGCAATCACCGAGAGGGATTCCACAAAGAACAATCCACTAATGATAAATAACGCCCAAAGACTATCACTGGTTAGGGCAACGGCAGCTAAGGCCCCGCCCAAGGCAAGGGAACCCGTATCCCCCATAAAGACCCGCGCTGGGTTGCGATTATAGGCGACAAAACCCAGACAGCTACCACTGATGCAGGCACAGAAAATTGCTAAACCCGGATGGGTGGAGGCGACTAACGCACCTAATCCCAAAAAGGCGACTGCCCCAGTTCCGCCCATCAATCCATCCACACCATCGGTTAAATTGGTGGCATTACTTTCCGCAACCAGGACGAATTCGGCTAGGACCCAGAAGAAGAAACCTAAAGGCAAAACGATGCCAAAGGGGAGCGTAATATTGGTAATCGTTGGGGGTTGAGTTAACGCTAATCCCAAACAAAAGAGTGCGCCGAAACCGAATTGTAAGGCCAATTTCATTTTCGGAGAAATGCCTTTATTCGACTTGCGCCTCAGAATTTGCCAGTCATCCAACCAGCCAATAAAACCATAACTGAGGGTGAGGGCGATTGCGGCAGTCGCCTCCGGTGCAAACCCCGACCAAATTAGCGCCATCAGAGTTGCCACCGGAATAAAAAACACCCCGCCCATTGTCGGAGTGCCTGCTTTTTTCAAATGACTTTGAGGACCATCCTCTCGAATCACTTGTCCAGTTTTGAGTCGTTGCAGGGCGGGAACCACCCAGTACCCCACCGCAACCGTTGCCAAAGTACAGGCAAACAGAGGGAGGGTCAAGGTTTCACCAAGATTGGCGACTCTCCCATTCAACCCATCCAGGATGAGGGATGCCCCAGTCACGGCAACGGTTAAGAGCCAAAATAAACGAGTTCCTGACAGGTTCAACGACTGAACCGATCCCATTTTTGCGTCCACTGATTTAATATCCTCACTCCACACAAACTGTAACTCCAACCTCGGCGATCGCTTCTCCGGTGAATCTCCATATAAAATGCTCCAAAACCGAACAACAGGTTCAAGCGGGAGGGTTACACGCCAATAGACCTCTCCCCGGCCCTCTCCTACAAGGAGAGGGAGATAAGAAGAGACCTCTCCCCGGCCCTCTCCTACAAGGAGAGGGAGAATCAGGAACTTTTTTCTTGCTGTGAGGGCCTTTCCGGCTCCCCCTTCCCTACGAGGGAAGGGGGTTGGGGGGTTAGGTCTCTTCGCCTACAAACTCAAAAAACCGGGGATAAGTTAATCCGGCAAGTCAGCGGTTTAGTCTTCCTCGACTAACTCATTATCATCATCATCGTCATCGTAGGTGTTGTCTTCCACAGACATCAGTGCAGCAATTTCTTCTTCATCAATGGCATACTCACTCTCTTTTTCTTCCCGGGCAATCAAGCGACCATTGGATTCTAGCCAATCAAGGATAGACGTTTCTTGTTGCAAAGGAATCACATCAGCAATTTTATAACGAGATTCTTCGCGTAGAGACGGGTTGTACATCTAAAACTCCTGAAAGTAAAGTCGCTCAAACTTAACGAGATCGGGCAAACTGTGGCGGGAGTGGGTGTCCCTGGGAGTGACCCCTTCCTATTCAGAAGTTTGGAGACTCCGGAGGTGTAGACCCTTGTCAACCCCTGTCAACAGCTTCTGGGAAACAGAGGACGACCGGCTGACCCGTAACAGTACCCCTTGACAATTTTACCGGAAATCGAGTCAACATCCCCAGCATTCGCAACAGAATGCCCTCCATAATGGTAGAAGCTGCTGAGTTGAACTTGAGGAAGTCTGAATGATTGGCAAAACGGAATTATTAGAGGCGATCGCCGGGAAAAATCGCGGAATACTCGCCACCCCCTCCCAAAAACAAGCCATTCTCGCAGCGGTTTCCCAACTGGAGGACCGCAACCCCACCCCCCGTCCCGTGGAAGCAACGGACCTGTTAGCGGGAAATTGGCGACTGCTGTACACCACCAGCGACGAACTCCTCCGTCTCGATCGCTTTCCCTTGGCAACCCTAGGCCAAATTTATCAATGCGTGCGTCCCAGTCAAGGGAAAATTTATAATATTGCCGAAATTTCTGGATTACCCTACTTAGATGTTTTAGTCAGCGTAGCGGCTCGATTTGAAGTCGTTTCTGAACGACGAGTTGAGGTAAAATTTGAGCGAGCCGTTGCCGGATTACAGCGTCTGATTGGCTATCAATCCCCCAATGCTTTCATCGACCAAATCGAAACCGGCAAAAAATTTCTCGCCCTAGATTTCCAAATTCCCAGCGGAGAACAACAAGGGTGGTTAGATATCACCTATCTCGACCGCGACTTGCGGATTGGAAGAGGAAATAAAGATAGTATTTTTGTCTTAACCAAATCATGATGAATCCCCAGGCAACCCGAGAAATTTTTCCCGTCAATAGCCAAAATCGCCTCTCTCAAGGCCAACTGAATATGCTGCAAACTTGCCCGCGCAAGTTTCAATATACTTATCTCGAACATCTCTCTTCCCCCGTCACCCCCGACCAACGGGAAAAAATGGCTTGGGGGAGTCGGTTTCACCTGTTAATGCAGCAACGCGAACTCGGGTTACCCGTAGAAGTGTTGCTGCAAGCTGATGAACAGATGCAACGGTGTTATACGGGGTTACTGGAGGCGGCACCCAACCTGTTTGAACCGGAACCTCCTGGAAAGCAACAATTTCGGGCAGCAGAACATCGGCGCATTATGAATTTTCAAGGGTATTTATTCACGGTTATTTATGATTTAATTATCGCCGATGACACCCGCGCCCAAATCCTGGATTGGAAAACCTATCCCCTGCCTAAAAAAGACCGCACCCTAGAAGAGAACTGGCAAACGCGCTTGTATCCATTTGTGTTGGCAGAAACCAGCGATTATGCACCGGAAGACATTACCATGACCTATTGGTTTGTGCAATCTGCCGCAACCGGGGATGAGCGCCAGTCCAAGTGCGAATCTTGGACGTTACAGTACAATCGCCTGAAGCATCAAGAAACCGCCCAGCATCTCACTCAGTTATTAAATCAATTAAACCGTTGGACCGCAGACTATGAAAACAGAAAGCCTTTTCCCCAAGTTGCTGTAACCGAGGGAATTTGTTACGGTTGTCCCTTTCTCACTCGCTGTCAGCGGGGAGGCGATTCTGGGTTCCGGGTGAATGAAGGCGATCGCAGTCCGGCTTTTTCTGACATTGAAGAAGTAGAACTCTAACTCACTTCCAAGGCGATCGCCCCGCATCTTTCTTCTGAATATTGTCAGTTAGAACGTGAGAGAGCCAGATGTAAGTGTCCCTCGCACCACCTTACATCTAACTCTCTAGGTGGGTTACTGAAATCCCTTCTTAAAAACTTTCCGATACTTAACCCCAATCCCCACAAAAATTACCCCCAATAGAAACAATATTATCCATCCCATCAACAAAACAAAAAATTGCACAAAAGGCGGAATAAACCCCCGCAATCGAGACCAAGTGGCGAAAATATTCCCCTGCATCAAGGCTGAAATTCCATACAGCAACTGGACTTCTATCCCATCTGGTCCTAATTCAAGCGCCCGTTTAATCGCAGGTTCCCCTTGTCGCGGATGCCAACCATAGAGATTCACAAATCCTAAATAAGCATGAGCATAAGGATTTTCTGAATCCAATTGCACCACTCGTTCAAACGCCGCAATTGCCCCATCCACATCCTGCTGCAAAACCTGACCAAAGGCTAAATTGTAAACTAATTCTACATTGTTTGGCTCTTGTTGTAAGCGATATGCCAAGGATTTTTCTGCTTGAATCAGATAATCTTGAATCGGGTCATATTGATTCACTCGTCCCATGTCATCAAAAATAAATCCCAACGCCTCCGGTCCTTGGGGTAATGCGGCAGACAGCGATCGCAACTGAGTTATCCAATCCAGTTCCGGTGCCGGTGTCGCCGTTGCTGCGGGATTAATGGCGATCGCCACCCCAGGCACATCAATCGCCTGAGTTTCCCCAGTTTTGCGATTCAAATAAGTCGCCGCCAAGGTATAAGTTCCCGGTGTCACATCCGTTGGCGGTAACATCGCCATCCGTTCTATCACCCTCGCCTGTAACGGGGGAGTCACTGCTTGTAACTCACCTTTGCCAATCCCATGATCATGCAACCAAGACTCACGCAACGAGGGAGATGCTGCTGAATTCTGCAATTGCCAAGTTAAGATAACCACCCCATCCCGCAACGAGTCCCAATCTCCTGTCCATTCATAAGTAACCGGAACCGGCACCCCAGGAGGAGATTGCGCCGGAACCGTCACGCGATCGAGGGTAATCATTCCCTCTGTTGCAGATGCCTCCACTGCCTCAACCGTGACCATTGGCAGACGATGATGATACAAATTGAGGGTACTCTCATCGGGTAACGGCCAACTTGCCTGTAAATCAAATTCCCCGCCAGTTTCTACAAGTGCGACGATCGCCCCTTGTGCCTCCGTCGGGACCGAACCCTGATTTCCCGTTTTTGTCAAAAACCAATCCAGCGATCGGGCATCTTGGACAACGTGCGATCGCCTGGTTCCCACCTGCCTACCATAGACTTGAAACTGTTGCAAATTCCCATAATAATTCAAATTATGCTGATTAATCATCGGCGTCGAAGGTAACACCCCCAAAGTCGATCGCAAATAGGGAGTAGTTTCCATAATTTCTGCGATCGCCTCTTGATGCGGCCAATCCGGTCCCCGATAGGCATGATGAGAGGCCAAAATATCCGGATGCCACTCATAAACCGGCCACACATCGGCTAAAATCAACACCAGCGCCGCAGTACAAGTCCCCCAACGCACCCATTTTCCCCAATTGCGAGGAAACAGCATCAATCCATAAGCTAATACCAGAGAAACAACCGGCAGATAGGGTAAAACATACCGAAAATCTTTATTCAGAATTAAAGATAAGAACACATAAGACCCGATGCCAAAAATGGCTAACCATTTGAATGGAGAATTAAAATGGCTTTTCCAGACTGGATTTTCCAAATCTGCTGTCACCGGAGTGAAGTGGCGATCGCCGCGTAAACGCCACCCATAAAACACAAATCCGGCGAGGGACACCACCAGAAACGGCCAGGATACATGATGAGGAAGTTGTTCGGCATAAAATGTCCAAGCGGGAAGCGTATAAATGGCCGGGTCACCTTCGACGACTGCCGCCTGAATTGCCGCCCGTTGACTCCCCGTGAACACCAGCAACCAATTCGTGCTATACCAGGGATACATCACCAACCCGGTCAGGAATCCTGCCATCAGTAGCTGTAGGACTCTGACCCAACGCCGGTCTCTTATCGTACTCACAATGACCCAGGCAATCGGTGTGATGAGAAAGAATAAAGCCGTTTGTTTGATCATCAGAGATAACCCTACTGACAATCCCAAGATAATCGCCCAAAACCAACATTGACAAGTAGGAGACTTTAGAAAACTGGAAATTGTATGGGGAGGGGAATTTTCCGAGGGTAAAGATGTTAATTTTAACGGTTCGGTGATCTTCCACCGGGTGAGGGAATAGAAAGAAAAAGTCACGACAGCAGTCAGAGGAAAATCTAGCAAAAAATCCAGACGAGCATGATATAAACCGGGAAACATCAGACATAATGCTGCCGCCCAGATGCCTATATTTCGGTTAAACAGCAATCGACCTAAACCATAGACGGAAGGAAGTAAAATTGCGCTAAAGAGGAGGTAAACCAGGGTGGCGCGATCGGCCTCGATCCCAAATAAATTGTGAAAAAATGCCGTCAGGATATAAGTCCCCGGTGGGATTTTCGATGAGAGTAACCATAAACTGCGCCACCAATCCCCGGAAAACCATTCGGGGGTTTGTAATGCCTGCCAGTAGTTTAAGGCCCCGGTTAAATAATCCGCCTGATCCCAGGAGGGAATTGAACGATCGAGGGCAAACCAGAGGCGATCGCAGAATGCCCCTAGTAACCATAAACCGGCGATCGGCAACCAACCGTGACGTTTTTGATAGTTCTTCACCCGCAAAAATCCTCCTGATTTTCCTCGAAAATTAGAAATCCCCACCCGGAACGCTGTAGATACACCAGGGTACTCCAAATTCCCTCCCACTCAGCAGCAATCCTCACCGGATTTTATGCTAGATTGCCGCTTATATCATGGTGATCACCGATGGCAGACCCCAACCATCAAATTTTCCTTTCCCCGATTTCTGCTCAGTCTGCCAGAAATTTTATGGAGTCGCTTGAGTTATCGTTTCTTCATGGTTAAATCTTTTATGGTCAACTTTCGCCTAGTTTCGATTCTTCCCGCCACCGCCTTGGCGATCGCCATGAGTGCCGCTAGCGTAGGCGCTCAAAATATGTACAACCCCATTCAGTTGCCATCCAATAACGAAATTACAGATAATTTATCTGAACGAGATATTCCCACCGGACAAGGTGGATTTGCCCGAGATTATCTTGTCACCTTGCAAGCCGGAGATCAAATTGTCATCGATCTACTTTCCGATAGCTTTGACACCATCGTGACCCTACTCGGACCCAATGGCATGACCATAGCCGAGAATGACGATGGCCCTGATGGGACCACCAACTCCCTCCTCTTTGCCCGCATTACCGAAGGCGGAAATTATACCGTCCGAGTCCGAGCGTTTGGCGAAGGGGGCGTCGGACAGTTTAACGTCAAAGTCACTCGCCTGCGCCCGATCTAATTAAGTTTGGACGTAATATCAATCGTAGCAACGTCTATTACGTCCAAAAAAAATTTTTTCAAAAAAGGCTTGCCAACCACCAAAATGTTTGCTATGTTAGTTAAGCATGAAAAAACCAGCCGGGATAGCTCAGTTGGTAGAGCAGAGGACTGAAAATCCTCGTGTCACGAGTTCAAGTCTCGTTCCTGGCATAACGTAAAGCGCTGAAATCCTTAACACTTACAGGCTCGGCGCTTTTACTTTTGATGGGTTTTGGGGTCATTTAACGTCACTCGACAGAATGCGGGTTGTAGCGTTAACTTACAGTATGTAACCCTCAAATCTAGTTCAGAAGTAGTTCAATGCCAAAGTCAATCACAGACTTGCTTTCACAGATAAATGCTGAACTAAAATCAGCTAAATGCGGTATAGCTGTTTGTCTTCGTGGCGATCGCCTTAGTTTACGAGGGACCTTTCCCCCAAAACCCAACAGCACCAAAACCAAACCTCATCAACAATATCTGGCCCTAGGCATCTACGCCAACCCCGCCGGTTTCAAACGCGCTAAATCTGAAGCCCTCCGAATCTCTGGTCTCCTTGCTTGTAAAGAATTTGATTGGTCGGAATGGTTGGAACCCTGAACCCCTCTCTGATTGTAAAAATATTGCAGATTTCTTACAAGAATTTGAATCGGAATATTTTTCAAGGAAGCATAGGACAGCCAAAACCGAAACAACGTTCAAAGATTATCTCAAAACCTGGGAACTGTTTAGGATGTAAATACCTCTGTGTCCAGAAACGATATTAGAGGTAGTTCGTTCAACTCTACCAGATTCCCACAAACGGAAACGAACCTGTATGGCAATGAAGTCCCTGGCTAAATTTGCTAGAATACAGATAGACCTGAAACCTTATCAAGGGAAATATTCTCCTTATACCGCTATTCAGGAAAGAGATTTACCCAGTGATGAGTTTATTGAAGAATGGCGCGAACTTATCCCTAATCCAGCATGGAAATGGGCTTATGGAATCATAGCCACTTATGGTATCCGCAGTCATGAATTGTTCTATCTCGACACCAGTCTTTTACATGAACCCCCTGGGATTCTAATTGTCCTTCCTGGGGCTAAAAACGATAATCGGCATAAAGTTTGGCCTTGTTTGCCTGAATGGTGGGAAAAATGGAAACTTTGGGAAACTGACTTACCCAACTGTAGTGGTCCCGATAACAGTGCGCTTGGTCATCGGGTTTCTCGGGCTTTCAATCGCTACAACGTTCCTTTCCCGCCATATAATCTGCGTCATGCCTGGGCTGTGAGAACTGCTGTTGCTGGACTTGACCCGGCGATCGCTGCAAGGATGATGGACCATTCCCTGGATGTGCATACGAAACTGTACCATCGGTGGATTGGGGATAAGCACTTCCAACAGGCTTGGGAAAATATGCGTTTCTCTAAGGAACGATAAATTCTGAGACTTGTTCTTTTATTTCTTGGGGGACAACAATCTTTCTGAGCTTCACCAAGTTTTTAAATGAGTCCCTCACCGAATCTTCAGTCTTTTTTAATTCAGTTTCATAATAAATTTCGGTAATTCCTGCTGAAATAATTAATTTCAAACAAGATAGACAAGGATCCAGTGTCACATAGATACTGGATCCTTCTGTTGCAATATGGATTTATCTTCCATCGAAGAAGTCTTACTATCTCCCGGACAACATTTAGCGATTGGAACAGGAATTGCGATTCAACTCCCTCCCTTGACTGAAGCACAAATTAGACCCAGAAGTGGGTTAGCTTATAAATATGGGATTACAGTTTTGAATACGCCAGGAACAATTGATGAAGGGTACACAGGAGAACTCAAGGTGATTTTAATCAATCATGGACAAGAAGTATTTCAGGTACTTAAGGGGATGAGAATTGCTCAAATGGCAATTACTCCAGTTATTAGACCTGAAATTTTAAGGAGCTAACCGACCTTTGCCTAGACGATTTTTCTTGTACCATGCTGCTATAGCCGGAACCCATTCCCGAAAATGCGGCCAAATCAACTGACAAAATTCCTGGCATTCTAACTGAGCATTAGGTTTAGCTCTTAAATCTAGTATGTGCATAAAACTTCGGGCGTTCAATGAAATAATGAAGTTTTGTCGAATATCAAACGGAATAATTCCCCGGGCGTGTTCTTCTGAATAACCTTGTTCAATCAACACTTGATAACGTTTTGCTGCCTCCAGACACCAATCTAAATCTTGTTTCCGTTGTTCTGGACTATATAGATAGGTTTTTCCTTGTCGGTCTGTGTAATAGTCTACTGGACGTAAATAAAATACTTCTTCAATATCTTTAATTCCTTTTGCTGCCTCAATAATCCTCCGACCTGAGTACCTACCAGATTGAACATCCATTGAAATTCCCACCCTGTGAGTCCTTATTTGTTGCATCACAGAATGAGGAAATAATCCACAGTTTAATACTATTCCAACGTGTTCTAAACATCCATAGTGTCCTCTATCACCAGATAGAAGACGTTTAACAATAATTTCTCCACATTTCTCCTCAGACGGCCATTTATCTTTTTCATCGTAGACAAATCCTTCACTATAATCTTGGTGCATTGCTGCATAAATTACTTGCTGAGGATTGGGAGTTTTGACAATTAATTCTACTCGAAATTTGTCCATTTCTGCTAAAATTTTAGAAGTTGTTGGGTAAATCTTTATGACTACGAATCCATCAAATTCATCAAATTCATCTAATCCATCTAATTCATCTCCAAATTATGATGATGTTTGGTTGGAAGTAATCGCCGACATGGAAGAACGTCGTAAGTTAGGAATCAAAATTCATGGGCAACATTATGATGATGTTTTGAAGCAAGTAATCGCCGACATGGAAAAACGTCGGGAGTTAGGAATCGAAATTTATGGGCAACCAGTCAAAGTTGGTGAGTTTTAAGTCCAAGCAATATCTCTACGAGGAAATACTTGGATTCAGCCGCTTATCTTAAAACTGACCTTCTTTCGGGTCCCTCCTTAGATGATTATCAATCCACTGTACCTGCTGATGATTGTCGGTATCAATTATTGATTCTTGCTCAGAATCTGAATGCTAGTTCTGATAATTTACAAAATAATTTAGCTTTAGCTTTAAGATATATTGCTGCTATTGCTAAATCTCATGATATCAGATTAAGTCAGCTATCAGATTAAGTTAATTCAGCTAATTCTCTCAATAGTTCTTTAGCTAATTTATTTCCTTGTTGCCATTGAGTGAACCAAATAATATTGTGCTACTTCTGGTGAAATTTCATCATCTTCCTCTACTGATGTTATTTTACCAGAAACACAACTCAATAAACATTCTTTTAAACTTGATAAATCTTGATTTATTGCTTGAACTACTGATAAGGCTTGATAAGCATAAACTGAACCCTGAAACTGGTAACTTGTAATGATAAAACTTGGGGTTTGAATTTGGATTATTTGTCTATCTATTTTAGTAATCATGTTTTTTTACCACCAATTAGAGAACATCGCACGACCATCGATTACCACTTTTCTGGAGAGAATTTTTTTGTGGGGGTCTCCATTCCAATTTAAACTAGAGGAGCCATTCCAATTTCTTGCTTCAGTTGCTCTGATATATCTCCACTCTACAATTCCATCGGCTCCTGTCCATTGAACTGTATTAGTCCCTCTACGCTTCATTCTGGTTTTTGCTTCATTTATATCAAGACTTGCAAGCATTTTTATCTTCCCGTAAATTTTTTATTTACTTCAACTGCTAATTGATTAGTTTTGGCATTATAGTTTACCCTGATAGAAGTTGGACTAATTTTAACTACTTTATCGGTTTTCAGATTAATAGTTAGTTGAATTCTCTCCAAAAAGCAGCCGGTAGTTCACTTATTATTTTAGTTTTTTGGCTAGTGGAATTTAGTCCTATTTTTTTCATGAACTGCTGTCGATTCATAAGCCTGATTCTTTTGATGATTGGGCAAAAACTTAAGTTCTTGTTGAGCATAACGAACGGCCACCTCAACTGAACATTGAGATAATAAATGATAAAATTGTTGACGAACCACTTTAGGTAATCTACTTAAATCAAGAGTGGTTGAGTTTAATTTAACTGGATTCTTTGGGATAACATCTTCAGTTTCTGAATACTTCTTAAGTTTTTGTTGAAGTTTGGTTATTTTAGACTGAAGACTTTTCACATATTCTTGACTAGCTTCAATTAGAAGTTGAACATCTTTAGCTGAATCCTTAGATGGTAAAACTCCTTTTTTTTGAGCAATTGCCCAAATTTTCTTGATTTGTCGATTATTGAAAGCAGCCAAAACTTGTAACTCCAATGCTGAATATGTTGAAACTGGAATATTTAAAAGTTGTTCAATTTCAGCCGAACGTAATTCAACAAAATAATCTTGAGCAAATTCCTTCAAAAATAATTCTTGCCAAGATGAATAGCCAACTGATTTGAAACCTCCTTGTAATTCAAGATTGTGTAATTCGATTCTGATTTGTCTCCAATTATCAAAACCTTTATGAAAACCAAGGTGTCGAATATTCTGCAAAATAGTAGTTGACATTAGCGATATCTCCGTTTTTCAGGGGGCAGTGCTTGAACATTATCTATGGCTCGGCAATTGACTCGATATCTGGGAGCCATCCCGTCGCTGACATTGATATAGTGTTTTCCATGCTTCCACCTTCCATCATTGATTCGATCGCGCATTTGTCGAATCGATAATCCTACTTTTGGAGAGGCTTCAGTCAAAGTCATCCATTCGGGTGAGGATTGTTCTGACTTAGAAATTTCCTGTAAACATGATTGTAAATTAGCGATCGCCTTAACTAATTCATTAGTCACTTCTGCTACTGTTTCAAGTGCATCAGTCAATTCTTTAGACATTAAGTTTCTCCTGAAAATAAACTGGAAAGATAGCTTGAGACAAGTTTAGAGATTGTTGTTGAGTTTGAGACCTTAGCACTTCCAGATATTCCATATCAATCTGAAAAAACTCAGCTAACTTTGGCAAAATCATCAACACTTCATCTGATTGGGGGTCAAGTCGATTATTTTCTAATTGGGACAACCACCGATAATCAATCTGTAACTGAGTCGCCAATTCTTTTTGACTTAAGTCTAATTCTCGGCGACCGCTTCTAATGGCGTGTCCTAATGTGATTTGGGTTTCCATAACTCACTACCAACTTTTTAAATCTTCTTCCAATTTAGTTAAAGATTGAACTAAATCTGACAGTTGTTGATTGTTCATTAAACGACGGTCATTAACACCATATCGTGTAACCAGTAGTTGTTTTAGTTTGGTCTCATCAAATCCCAAACTAACAACTGATTTAATTAAAATTGTTGTTTCTTTAAGCAGTTCTACATCAACATCAGCCGATTTTTTATTCAATTCTGAAACGGGAACGGATTGAATAATTTCTTCAGTTTCCCATTTTTTACCACCACTACGAGGTTGGTTTCCAATGCAGAGAAAGACCATGTTTTGATTTTCAGAGAAAGAGCGAATAATCCCAAGCTGATTATTCCACTGTACTTGTTCACCTATGGAGAATTGTTTACGAAAACTGGTTACCACTATTTGGCTGATTGCTGTTCCATGTAATCTCATTTGATTCCCAAAATCAATCAGTTCATCTCGGGTCATCAGAGCTTGAGATAATTTAGAATATCTCTGCTCCATAAAAGCTCTTAAATCCG
The DNA here is from genome assembly GCA_963821735.1 of uncultured cyanobacterium. Taxonomy (GTDB): domain Bacteria; phylum Cyanobacteriota; class Cyanobacteriia; order Cyanobacteriales; family Laspinemataceae; genus Laspinema. Next base: position 17,921 of record CAWGFK010000012.1, on the reverse strand, counting down.
CTTTTAATACTCCTTTATTTGCCAATCCCATAAATAATTCATGCGTCTGTTTCCTTAATTCTCTTAATTCACCTTCAGAATCAGAAACAGAATCAGAAACGTTTTCAGAAACAGAATCAGAAACAGAATCAGATTGAGAAATGTTTTCAGAAACAGAGGGTTGAGGGGAGATAGAGGAGATAATTTTGAGACGAGCGCGAATTGATGAATCAAGAGATTGCCAGACTTGACGTTTAACATCATCAGGCATAGGACCAGTAATTTCAGCCAATAACGCATTATCAGCTTCTTCAAAATTAGCTACATCTATTAGTAATTGACACCACTCAGGAATAGTTAATGTATTATCTTTGGCAAAGGTTGTGGTTGTAGTCATCAAAACTTCTTCACCTACTTCTGTAGAAGAATTATCAGACTCTTGATAACAAACGTTATTAGACCCAGAATCAGACCGATTATCAGACCTTGATTCAGACCCATAATCAAACCCAGAATCAGACCCATTATTAGACTGAGAATTAGGAACAGTATCAGATGATAAATTATTGATTGAATCAAGTTGTTGGTCAATAGTAGGAGTTTTATCTGCATCAGTTCTTAATCTAATTCTGCTAATAGATTTTCGCCCTTTAGAGTCTCGGGTTCTGGAACAATCCCATTTCAAAGTTTGAGAACAAAGTTCAATTAAATCTGCACTAAAATTATTAATTGACTTGGGTTGTAAACCCGATTGACGACAGAATAAATTATAAGAACCAAATAATGTAGATAATTCAGGATGATAAGATTCATCTTTCCATTCATCTTTATCGGAACCAATTTGAGTTTTGGCTTCTTCATCAGAAATAATCCATTCAGAGACCCAAGCAGCAATGGAATCAGTACGGATTTTCGATTCCCAAAGCACTGGGGATAAGTTATCATTACCAATTCCGCGTAAAGTTCTTTCAATGATACATTCAGGGATACTGAGTAAATAATTGGTAAATGCAGGTAATTCAGGTGAAAATTCAGCTTCTAAATCCCGTAACTCAGACGGAGCCGGTTTATGGAGAAATTCGGCCATTAATACCCGTCTAGTTAACCAAGACCCAGCATCTGCATGGAATATAGGAAAATTACTTGTAACTACTGCCATACCTGAAAACCTAAATTGGAAGCCATCTTTGTATAGACGACGGGCATTGAGTGGGTCTTGGCCGGTGAGTCTTTTAAAGTTTCCCAGTCTACCCAGTACCTTATCTTGGTCAGGTAACAGCAGTAATCTTTTTCCAAATACTTGAGCGACTGCGTGTTTATCTTCTAAATCTGGCAATGACAAAGTAACCACATTTTGTTCTCCAATTAATGCAGCTAATAAATTTGTCATTGTTGTTTTACCTGTCCCACCAACTCCGATGAGGTGGAGGAATTTTTGCAGGTCACTACGTCCGCGTAATACTGCTGCGGCATAGCATAGAAGAAGGTGTTTAGCTTGAGGAGTATTTGTAGCAATATCTAACCAATTATCTATTTTCCCCCAATCTGTTGAAACAACTGAATAAGGGCGAGGTAATGCCCAAGTTAAGCGATTTCCTGGTGAATGTTCTGTAAATTGGCCTGTTGATAATTCCAGAACTCCATTACTAAAAGGCAGAATTTCTCTATTACTGCGTTCATTCCATAATCTGGAGAATAATGAATAGCGCAAAATTCCCACAATATTTTTGATATATTTGGGGGTGTAATTTATAATATTTCGGGAACAGACAATATCATTGATTGATGTTTCCACAAATATTTCTGAAACGGGTGACCATACCCCATCAGAAACTAAGCCATACATCATCCATGTATTATGTTCATCGTTCCATAGAATACGGTCGCGATAATCCTCTGCTATTTCTTTAGCTATTTCAGAGGCTGGAGTTGGTTTAGTTGGTTTAGTTGGTGAAGAATTTTGGTTTTCTTGATTGGCGATCGCCACAGCATTATGAATTTCTGCTTCTAATTTTTCAATAAATTCTTCAGGAGACAAAACTGCTAAAATTTCGGCAATATCTCCTTTTTCTGGTAAATCCGGAACAATTGCTAACGGAGATATTTTGATAAAAGGAAGACCGGCTTCTCTACAAGCATCATTTATGGCTTGAGATTTAGTTTCTCCAGTTTTATCATTATCTGGTAACATAGCTACCAGAATATTTTTGTTATAAGTTTTGATTCGAGAAATCACATCAAGAATGGAAGCATGACTCCAAGCGCCACCACTCAGAGTAATAGCAACTAAACTCAGATACGGGCAATTTCCACACATCCTTCACCTTCAAGGAAAAGTATAACTGGAACTGTATCAGGATTTTCTTGAATTGATTCTATAGCGGCAATTGCTTCATTTTCACGATAAGCAGGCCAAATAGACTCACCTTTTGACCAAACTGGAGCACCATCTTCATTAAGGGAACATTGTCTGAAAGTTTTGCTATAACCTTTTGGGTTTGATTCATCATTCCATTGAATACGCCAATTACAGCGACCATTGCCATAATCGTAACGGATTCCGATAGCATCATCTGGTATGCCATTTGGAATAAAAGGAGGAGATTGACGAATTGGATAATCTGAGACTTGTTGTTTTAATAAGTTTAGTTGTCCAATAGGTTTGACTGTAGTTTTGGCTGAAATTTTCCGAGATTTAATATATTTTTTGGGTTCGGAGACTGTTTTACTCATGTTTGATGGACTAAGAACTTCGCGAATATCTTCTACATCACAACCATGCCAACATTGATAAGCTCCTGTTTTGGGATTGATTGTGAAATCGTTTCCCGAACACACTGGACAATGGTAGCGGTTTTTCCCTTTTCCTTTAGTTGGAGTCAAGGTTTCGGCATAATCCAGGATATTGAAAGTCATTGTTTATTTTCCAGATTTTTGAAGGTTGACCGTAGCGTGAAGTTTTGGCTTTTCTACTGCACAGAATTTTTCCTTCACTGATTAAACGATTTAAGTGAGAAATTGTTTGTTGATAACAACAAGGAAGTTGTTCTGCAATTTCTTTAGTAGTTCGCCAATTGCCGTCATTGAGAATCTCTAAGATTTGATTACATCGTTGTTTACCTAGACGGCGATTTTTGGATGCCCATTTTATGAGGTTAGTCAAATACTCCTCCTTTCTCTTTTAGGCTCCTCTTTTGTCATTCTATTTGTAGCTACACTTATCAAGATAGTGTAATTTTGGTGTTGTAAATTCTGATGATATTTTCATCAGAATCATTGTCAACACGCTTAATTGTGTGTTAAGCCATTAAGAAACTAAGCCATCAAATAGATTTTCTTGATTAGTCAAGTAGAAATCCACTATGTTAGCCAGGACCAAGGACTGACTTGTTTGCTCTAATGCTGAAATCACTTCAATTTTTCGTTTGGTTTCTGGAGAAATATTGAAGCTCGTTTTTTTCAATTGCATTTCTCCAGTGCTTCTATTTCGTTTCATGGGGCCTCTTTCTCTCCCGGTGGAGGACCTATTTTTTGGATATTAACCACAGCTTACCAAATTTTCCATTTATCTGTCAATCCTGGTAAGAGAGATTTTAGTAAAGTTTTGTAATGTATTGAGGAATAACGATGAGAGCCGTATCAATTGTGGATTTAGATGAACGACAACGATTAGGCGAATTATTGAAATATCTTCGGGGAAGCCAAAGCCAGCGGGAATTCGGGAAAAAGATAGGGGTATCCCACCCAACAATATCTGCTTGGGAAAATTGCCAATGGGAACCCTCTGAGAAATATCTCCAGAAAATTGCTGAGTTATCTGGGGCCACATTAGGCGATTTAAAAGCCTATCTCCAATCTAATCACAGCCCTGAAACCTTTGTGATATTGAAGGATGAGCCCAATATCCCCACGGGGGTCCCCACCGAGACCTCATTTCGTTCTGATTTTAATCTTGAAACCACCTATTCCCTTAATCAAATTGCTCGAATCCTCCGGATTCTGGCCGATATGCTGGACCCCCCCAGCCCCCTAACTCAAATTCCTAATCTGAACACCTACACTTAACTGAATACCTTGCTGAACACCTTGCTGAACACCTCTAATTCTTGTTCAGCAAGGTTTTTGGCTTTTTGTCTGCCTTTGACTTCAAATATAAGCTCTTTTTTCCTTCTGAATATTTTTTCAGAATCTTTTATTCATTTAATTTCTGAGCTAAGTTTTATAGCTCATAGTCTTCAGAGTCTTCAGATTCCTTGTCTACTCTAGCTTTTAGGTCTTCAGCAAGGTCTTCAGCAAGGTCTTCAGAGTCTTCAGTTTTATGCAATCCAGATGTGCAATACCCAACTCGCTCCTCCAAACCTGTAGACCCTCTCCCAAATCATTCATCAAAAAACTGAATGATTTTCTTTACAAAAATTTACTTACCAGAAATGGTTAGTTATGGTAAGATAGTGTTAGAGTGGTAAGAACAGAACGGAGAAAAAAAAGAAATGGCTAAACTACCAACGACATGGACAAAGCTGGACTTAAGCGGGTTCGAGATAAATCAAGACCAGGTGCCAGCTAAAGGAATCAACCGGCAAATGGTGGATATGGCTTGTGACGTACTCCAAGCGAATAAAATCGCAATCCGCAACCGCACAGTGCAACAGGCTCTCAAAGAAATCTACGGCGTCGGGGGGAGCGCCACCGATGTATGCAATTTATTGAAAGAGTGGCGGAAGGAAAATACAGATGCGCTGAAAGAAGGGAAAAACGACAAGGATTTAGTAACGGCCATCCTGGACTCAGTAGATGATGGACTATTGGCTGATGAGGAAATTCCGGAAGAATTCCTGACTATCTCAAAGCAAATCGCTCAGGCAACGTACCGGCTGGCTTATCAAACCGCAGATACAAATATCAGTGGTGAGCGCTTACGTCAACTCAGCATCGAGAATGATACTCTGCGTCAACAACTCAAAGAGTTTCCCCAAATCCAGATGGAACTAGACTTCTATCAAAAACAGTACGAACGTCAACAAAGTGAACTTAAGTCTGTTTATATTCAGTTGAATAAACAGCAATTGGCTGATTCTGAAGAGTTCTCTCAACGTTTGGATAGTTTGATGTCGGAGCGGAATAATTTAGTCGAACAATTGGTGATCGCTACTGAACGCCTCAATTCATTGACTGAAACCGAATTATCTCTGGCTAAACTTAGTGGTTCTCTATCCGCTCGTGAACAAGAAGTCAGTCAACTACAATCCCAAATTCAATCCCTGCAACAGTCTCAAGGTGAAAAAGAGGTGATTGAACAACAATTAGCTGAAGTCAAACAACAATTGGCTACAGCACATGAGACTATTACTCAACTTCAAAGCCAATCTCGTCAATCTGCGGGTCTTGAAGTTGATGTGGATGTTGACCAACTTGTTGCCGATAATCAAGAACTCAATCATCTCGTCCAAGTTCTCAACGACCAAATCTCTCATTATCAACAACTGATTGATTCTGATTCTGTTTCTGTTATTGATTCTGATTCTGTTATTAATTCTGTTTCTGAGGAGGATGATTTTACAGAAATGGAGTCAAAGGGGTCAAAAGGTAAAAAGGAAAAACAAACAGCATAAAATTCAGTAAAAATCGGGGCAGTAAAAAACTGCCCTTTAAACCAATCAACATCATAATCACAAGATAAAGATGAAAGAAGCCGAAAAATACTTGTTTTTGAAAGCAGAAATTCTAGCGGAACTAAAAAAAATCCAGTCAAATCTTCATTTCTGGCTGAAAAATCCCCAAAATGATTGGGTTTATCAAGAAAAAATTGTCAAAGCTCAAACCAAAATTCAAATATTACAACAGTTGGAAAAATTGATAAATTATCTGGACAATAATCAGATAAGTAAAAAATCTACTCAATCGATTCAAATGCTTGAACGGTGTTTTGAATTACCAACAATCTCTCCAAGTACACCCGAAAAAGAATAAAGAAAATTAACTCAAAATTCTCAACTAAATCAAGAGCTAAATCAGGAGAAAAGATTATGGAAATAATTGCAGAGTTGAAGACAATTTTACAAGCTAGATATTCATTAGTCTATGCAGTAACAAAAGATGAAGAAATGGGGGAAGAGGTATTAATAGAAGCAACTGAGAAAAAAAGACAAATATATTTTTGGGATTTCTCAAGAGGCTGGTTGGATTCAGGAAAAGATAAAGGAAATCCTATGCAAGCACTAAATCGCATAGCATCCGCACCACCAGAACAAGCAACTTTGTTCGTAATGAAGGATTTAGCAAATGTTATAGCTCCAATCAATGGAAGAATCACAACACCACAGATTCCGATAGTGCGGGAAATTAAGAATTTGGCTCGGGAAATGAGTCGGGATAGGCGCTGTCTAATTCTCCTGTCTCATGATGTAGTTTTGCCCAAGGAATTAGAAGAAGAAGCATTAATCCTAGATTTTAGTCTGCCCAGTCTGAGTGATATTCACCAAATCATTGATACATTGGTTGGGAAAAAAATTAAACTATCTCCAGATGACCGGGAACGATTAGGTAAGGCTTGTCAGGGATTGACTCGAATCCGAATCCAGCGGATATTAGCCAAAAGTTTGGTTAAACATCATTCAATCACATCGTCCGCTATTGATGAAGTCATTGACGAAAAACGCTCAACAATACGCAAAACAGAAATTCTCGAATTCATTAGTTCTGATAAGGGCTTAGAATCAGTTGGGGGCTTAGACAATCTCAAACTATGGGTCCGGTCAAGAAGCGGTAGTTTTTCGGAAAAAGCCCGTGATTATGGTTTACCTATGCCCAAGGGTGTTCTGTTGGCAGGGATTCAGGGAACTGGGAAATCTCTGAGCGCCAAAACCATTGCTCACGAATGGAAGCTGCCTCTATTACGTTTGGATGTTGGTCGGCTGTTTGGTGGAATTGTTGGGGAATCTGAATCTCGTACCCGGCAAGCTATCCAAATTGCTGAAGCCATCTCTCCATGTGTCCTTTGGATTGATGAAATTGATAAAGCGTTTAGCAATGGTGGCGGTGACGGTGACAGTGGCACATCTAAGCGCGTGTTTGGGACATTTCTCACTTGGATGCAAGAAAAAACTGCCCTGGTGTTTATCGTACTCACTGCTAATCAAGTGGAACTGCTTCCCGGCTGAGTTTCTTCGTAAAGGACGGCTGAATGAGATTTTCTGGGTGGATTTGCCCAGCCATGATGAACGGAAATCAATTTTCAATGTGCATCTGAGTCGATTACGTTCCGAACGCCAGTTTGATTTAGATTTATTGGCATCTCGGTCTAAAGATTTTTCGGGTGCAGAGATTGAACAAGCTATTTATGATGGGATGCAATTAGGATTTTCTCGGAATGAGGAATTTACTGAAACTGATTTATTGAATGCGATCGCCACTACTGTTCCTTTAAGCCAAATCGCTGCCAATCAAATTAATCATCTCCGTGATTGGGCTTCTCGTTCTGGCGCTCGTCCTGCTTCTTTCTTGGATAATTCTGTCCAAACTTTAACTGAACAATGTGGGCTTGAAGTTGATTGAATTTGACTAATCAAAAACTAGGTCAAGTAGCATAAAAACTACTTGACTCCACTCCTAATACAACGGCAAAACTATGACTAAACCAACTACAACTAAACCAACTACAACTGAACCCAATATTATGACTGAATTTACAACTACTTCATCATCCATCATTACTCCATCTGTATCTGAATCTGATATCAGTGCTGCTAAACAAAGACAAAAACAACTAATCAGTAAAGTCATTCGGGTGTTAATTGACTTTCAACATGATATTGATAGTCTTCAACAACAATTTCAATCTTTGAATAATGAAATTAATTCCAAATAATTCGCTTTCGCTTTTTCTGTTGATATTTATTCATTTTAACCATGTCTAACAACTCCAAACCACAAATTAACACTGAACCTCAAATTTCAAATTATTCGTGTTTGTTCTGAAATCGAAGACCCTATAGGTTCTCTGGATGAAGTCGTTCAATATATCCTCCAAATTAAAGAGGAATATTCTAAATATTCCAATGTACAGTTGGATTATGTTGCGGTTACTTATGAGGATTACGTCTACCAAATCTCTTATGACCGACTCGAAAACGAAGCTGAATTAGAAACTCGTATTGCTAAAGAAAAATTTGCAGTACGAGAATGGGAACAGAAACAACTAGACCTGATTGAAAAACAAAAGATACTTGCACAAAAACATGAACTACAAGAACAGTTAATTCAACTTAATCAGAAATTGCAAGAACTCGATTAACTCTCATTTTAGTCAAGTGGTAAAATATCACTTGTTCTACCATTTGACTAACTTTAAATAAAATATAGAGGAGGTATTAAAGTGTACATAGTCTCAATCTTTAAAAACGGAACTTTATCGGTTCCTGATGCAGTTGTTTGTACTGATATTGAACAATTGCATCAAGCTCGTGACCGAGGTGATTTCAGAAGACTTTTCTGTCCAGATTGTTTTTATGCTGATGCCAACTCTGGTAAACTTATCAAACAATCAACTCAATTCCTGAAAGAAAATATTTGGCTAAATGAATTCGATAAAAGGTTTTAAATATTCACTAAACCTTAACCTGATTACTTGACTTCATCAATCGAGGAATTTAAAGTAAACTACCCGACACTAAGCTGAGTACAGCTATAGTGGGGGCTTTTAAAGAAGCCTAGAGTTTACCCGACTAAGTACCTCGCGTACTACGTTTTGGAAGCCATCACACCTACGGATACGAAGCCAGTCTGTAGCTCTGTGGTTAACGATTAAACAGGTATATCGGGTCGAAACCAGTGTCGTTAGCGCGACAAACTTCTAAAACATTGTCAAGGCTACCATTACCCGTAAGGAGACTCACTCGTGAGTAAAGTTTTCGTTTTAGACACCAACAAACAACCTCTTAATCCCATCCATTCGGGTCGGGCTAGAATGTTGCTCTCTCAAGGAAAGGCTGCGGTTTTCCGCCGCTTCCCCTTTACCCTAATTTTGAAAGAAGAGGTATCAAGTCCTGATGTAAAGCCACTCCGTATCAAGATTGACCCAGGAGCCAAAACAACTGGATTAGCTCTGGTCAACGACAAAACTGGTGAAGTTGTTTGGGTCGCTGAACTACAACATCGGGGTTTCCAAATTCGGTTGGCTTTAACTTCGCGTCGTCAGTTAAGGCGGTTCCGTCGTAGCCGTAAAACCCGTTACCGCAAGCCTCGTTTCCTGAACCGTACCCGACCAAAAGGATGGTTGCCACCCTCCCTAAATAGTCGAGTTGCCAACATTCTGACTTGGGTTAAGCGGTTGTCATCTCTATGCCAAATCAACGCTATTTCTCAAGAACTGGTCAGATTTGATACCCAGCAGATGGAAAATCCTGAAATTAGCGGCACTGGTTATCAACAAGGAACTTTAGCCGGATATGAAATTCGTGAGTTTCTTCTTGAGAAATGGAATAGAACCTGTGCCTACTGTGGTGCAAAAGACACCAAACTTGAGATTGAGCATATCCAGCCTCGGTCGAAAGGAGGGTCAAACCGAGTCAGTAACCTGTGTTTAGCTTGTGTCCCTTGCAACCGAGAAAAGGGTAACCAGGATATTAAAGACTTCCTCAAAGGTAAGCCTGACCTGCTCAAACGAATCTTGGGACAAGCTAAAAGACCTCTGGCTGATACATCCGCCGTCAATGCAACCCGATGGAATCTGTACGATAACCTGAGACAAACGGGCTTACCTGTGGAAGTTGGCACAGGAGGTTTACTAAGTACAACCGCACCATTAGAGGTTTAGACAAAACCCACTATTGGGATGCTGCTTGTGTAGGTGCATCAACCCCAGAGCGGTTAATCACATCAGGAATTAAACCGCTATTGATTAGTGCTAAAGAGCATGGAACCCGTCAACAGTGTCGCACCAACAAGTTGGGTTTCCCTGTTCGCTACTGTTCGCGAACTAAGTTTCACAAAGGTTTCCAGACAGGCGACATCGTTAAAGCTGTTGTCACCTCTGGTAAAAAAGTTGGAACTTATGTTGGTCGAGTAGCTACTCGTGCCACGGGCAGTTTCAATATCTCAACAAAAGATGGATTAGTTCAAGGAATTAGCCACAAATACTGTAAACACATTCACAAAAAGGATGGTTACGCTTATGCCTACTAAACCCTGCCCCTTTTTACAGATATGGTAGGGGTCTCCAAATGATTGAAGCTGAAAAGTCTAATAAACAACGACAAGAATTGTTGGAGATTCTGAAACTGGCAAAAGATACTTTCAAAAAATTACTCTAGCTCTCTCTAGCTCTCTCTAGCTCTCGCTGAATCTTTGTGATAATTGGAGGAAATTATGTTAAATCTGAACCCTGAAACCGGAATTAAACTCTGTTCAAGTTTAGGAACATTCTTCTTTGAAGAGTGGAATTATCTTCTTGATGCTTTAGTGGCTGGAAACGATGGAAACAGTGAGTTAAAATTAGATGACTACGAACTGTTTGTGTTTCATAAAGGGAACCAGATTTTTGGAGAAATGTTATGTCCTGACGAAGGTTGTGCTGGGGGATATGATTCAGATTATATTGCCCAAAATATCATTGAACTCACAAACCTTAAACTTTTCTCAAAAAAGTTTCTCCAACAAATCCCGGAATTGAATTCTCAGCCTCATAATTTTCAAGATTCTCAACCGACATCAGAACCGGATAAATCAAAAGTTGTCCGACTACATTTTGGCTTCCCTGATATCTCATAATCACTTAGGCCGGTGTGATTCCGGCTTATTCAACCCCAACAAAGTTTTCGTTATTTCACCCCATCTTTATCTGAATTTCCAAAAACCGGAAACAGAATCAGAAACATTCTCGGAAACAGAAACAAAATTATCCACGGAGAAAAGGTAAGTATGTCACACTTTACAACAATCAAAACCCAAATCCGCAATGGAAAGATTTTACACCAAACTCTACAGCAACTAAATTATGTTGTAGAAACCAATAGCATTGTCCGAGGCTATCAAGGAATCCAAACTAAGGGGGATTATGTTATCAAACGCCAAAATGGTTACGATATTGGTTATGTCAAAAATGGAGAGGTTTATGAGGCGATTGCTGACTTCTGGGGAGTTGACCTTCAAAAAGAATTTATCCAGCAAATTAATCAAACTTATGCAAGTAATGTTGTAAAAGACTATGCTCAACAAAAGGGGTATGAGATTGAATCTCAAGAAACTCTTGAAGATGGTTCGGTTCGTTTGGTAATGGCAGGTTGGGTCTGATTCCCAATAACTCTTTCAGGCCGGTCTATTTCCGGCCTATCAACTCCATAAACTCAAGAGAGATTCGGTCAATGCTCCAATTACGACATCCTGAAAAACGTCAAGTTCAAGCAGATGAAATTAGACAATGGTTGGTTGATTATGTCAAAACTGGAGAAATTACTCTGCAAGAATTGGTTATGATATCAGATAATTTCTCTCTTGATGATAATGATATTGATACCCAATCATATATTGAAGGACAAATCGCTAAAATGTCCATTGATGATTTATTGAATGCTATTTATCAGTTATTCGATATTTACATAGTCGAAATACCTGAAAATAGTTGATAACTGTTTAATCGGGTTTTTCAATCGTTTCAATCGTTCATTAAAAGGAAAACCAATGACTAAAGCATTAGGATTTTATTTGGATACAATTCCTCCAGAATTAGCAAAAATAGAAGAAATTGCCAGTAAGATTCCACCGAAATCCTGGACTCTTCTTATAGAATTTTCTGCAAATCAAGCATCCATTCTTTTATGGGCAGAGTGTTCAACCAATGAATATAATCATGTACTTTCAACACGAAATGCGATTTTTAAGAGAGTATTGGCAGACCCAATGATAAAATCTGTTTCTGAAATCGATAATTCTAATATGTCCGCAAAAAATTGGTTGTCCGTTGTTGCATGGTGTCAAGATAAAGCCACAACAACTTTTCATCAATAAGTCTACATCTATTAGCGACGAAAACCTGTTCATTTACATTCCCAAAAACCCATGACATACTTTACTGCCGATGAAGCCTTTGTACAATTGATTGAAATTTTGTATGATAAGGGTAAGTTTCCCGAATATCAATCATTAGAGATTTGTGTTGCAGAAGTCTTATCTGGATTCCTGGAAAAAGAAAGGGTTCAGCATATTATTCAGCAAATTTTTTCCCCTAAATGTTGAGATTCCTGATGATGTTGCCAAGAAAGTTGGGGTTGATTCTGTTGATGATGTTCCAGTTCCTGATGTTCCAGTTCCTGATGTAGTTGTTGAGAAAAAAGTTTGTGCATTCAGGTTTAGTGATTTTGATTTGGATGAAGATGAATTACCAGAATTAGCAAACTTCAAGGATTCAAAAGAATTGAATGATTTCCTTGATAAAGATGATGAGGAGTCTGTAGCTCTGAGAGTAAAAATATTCCAATTAGGGTTAAAGGCTCTAAGAAAAGATGGTGATGCCTATTCAACAGCAATCGAAATATTCACAGAATAGGAGATTTGAGTTGGTTGAAAATACCCACAAAGTAGTCTTTGACTATGCCGGTTTCAATGAAAATATTCCCAGATTAACCTGTTATTCAGAAGGATGCAATTGCGCTACTCTGGTTCGTCAACCTTATATGTCTGATTTGATTTGGCAAAACTCTGTTACCCAATTCCAACAACTACATCCACACTCCTCTACACTTTCTTGGTCTCAATATCAAATAATTTCTCGATAATCGTTATTCAATAATCAGAATTATTATGGATTTTCAAGAATGTTTAAAAGAATGTGCATCAAATCAAGAATTGGTAGCAGAATTCAATAGACTAAATAAATGCAATCTTTATCAAGTTGATTTGAATAATCCAGATGATGTCAAAATATTGGACCAATTTACTGAGTTTGTTTATCAATCAATTTGGTTAGTTCTGATTCAACAATCAACTGAAAATAGTTGATTTTTTCCCTAGCTCTCGCTTCTAGTTGTTGAGGTTTCTAATCAAAATTATGTTTCTACTAATTCAACAAGGTAAAGTTTCAGTTCGTAATGATGAACTAACTCTCAAAAATATGCAGAATCTCGTAGGGGAAGAAGGGGATGATGCTTCAATTGAATTCGTCTATCATCGGTTTTCAGACCCAAACATAGATTTGGTTTGTGATGATTCTTTCTTGTATAAATCATTTCCTGTAACTTGTGTTGACCAAAGTTATTCAATCAGATTATTTGGAAATGTTCTCGCTGTTGCTCATCGGAATGGGGAAACAATTGGTCTAACTCAAAATCAAGTTGAGATTGTTCTAAATGAATTATTTGTAGTCTAAAGCCAAAGTCGGCAACAATATAATTGTGGTTCCAGCTAAAACACTTTATCAATCTGAAAAAGCAAACTAATGTCAACAAAATCTTGCCTGAATTGTATCCATTGCCATCAATGGCACGGTATAGAACCTTAGAACAACCCGGAGAATCAGGATGGGAATGTAAACACCCAAATGTCTTTCACGAAATATTGGAAGACCCGACTGTAGATTTGCTTCAGATTGTCCATACTTTAAAGCAATTGATTATGAAGCTCTAGCCCAGTTTGAGGAAAAAATGGAGGCTTTAATTAAAAAAGGCGATGAAGAATTGAGAGATTTACTATTGAATTCAGATTGATTCCATAACAACATTTACTTACAATGAAACAAGAATCACCAGCTTCCCCAATTAAATCATGTTTGGATTGTGTAAATTGTAAAGCCTGGGATATTCCAGGAACTTTAGAAGACCCACCAGAACAAGGTTGGAAATGTCAACATCCAAATATTCCCGATGAATATGAAGATGAAAACCCCGAAGAATTTGCCCAAAATTGTCCATTCTTTCAAATGATTGACTTTCAAGCTATGGCTCAGGCAGAACTTTAAATGGTCCAATTTGAACTGAAAATGAATGATTGATTGATAAAGCCTTTGAAGACTTGAGGGCTTCTCAACCCGACTAAATCTCTATGAGGAAAGTTGGAGGAATTGACTGTTTCCTCCAATTAACCCGCTATCGCTTAAATTGGTGGAGTTTACTTAGAAGGCTTAATGAATATATATCGGGTAACCTTGGCTAACAAAAATTGGAACGAATTAGAAGTAGCTATAATAATTGCTTCTTCTCCAGAATTGGCGGAACTCTATGTTCGTAGAGAGTTACCCACCTACTTAGGGATTAATCCAGAGTTAATCTTTGAGGAGTTAGACTTAACTACTCCTGGAGTTAAGTTTCATGCTATCCATTGGAGTTAAGGACCCCTAAAGCATTTAATAGAAATATTAGATGAATAAGTCCCTTAAATGCTTCCTTTAATTAGAAGGAGAGAGACTAGATGACATTTGGAGTGATTATGTCAACATTAGAACAAACCAAATCAACAACCAAATCATGTTTAGATTGTGTTTCTTGCTATAAATGGCACAATGAAACTACCGAAGAACTGAGCAAAGGGTTGGGACTGTCAAAATCCTGGGGTTAGTGAGACTGACCAACCTCTGGAAAACCCAGACCCAACTTATGCGAATTCTTGTTCGTTCTATTTGACTTCTAAAGAATTTCTAGAATGAGTTGTTAAAGAGCAATGCACACTAACTCTAATTGAGGAAAGTAATAGTCAACTTTCCTCAAATCCATCAAATCCATCAATCCATCATTAAATCATGCCTAAATCCACTAAATCAACCAAATCTATAACTGAATCATTGAATTTAACTCCAGAACAATCACTGGAGTTGATGCGGAAAGCCTCACATGAATTTTATCAAGCGGCGATCGCTACTCAATGCCATGCGTTTCTCGAATTTACCGGATTGATGAACGAATTCATTAAAGTAGCTTACGAATTTCAACAAAATAATCCAACCTTGGATTTTCGTGAACACAATCAGCACACCGGGAAGGTTCTAAGACTACAACCTTATCAAGTGGATTATATCCATGAAAAACTTAATTGTATCTACCAGGATGAGATTTTTCCCTCTGCTCACCACGATTAGTTTATTGTTTCCATCAATTAATCTCATAATCAATCCTCAATCCAGATTCTATCTTGATGGCTGCACCAGAACAAGGTCGTCGTGATTATGATGATGATAAATCATCCCGGTTAAACTAACACACAATTTGGACTCATACCATGCAAACATTTGAACCAGATGCTCTTGATATCAAATTGGTTACATTAGACGGTCAACCAATTCCAGATGATGCCAAACTTCAATATTTGGTGTCTGTCAGAAAAATTAAAGTCGCATATATTCGGATTCATCCTGAATTTCGTGATTTCTTGAAAAAAGTTTACGATAATGCCAAAGTCGTGGGCTTTGAATATGATTTTGAAGAAGGAGATTTAAACTTTGGCATCCTAGTCAAAAATGATGAGACTGATGATGACCAACTGATAACCTAACTGAAACTGATTCAACTGAGAATTTAGAATCTGATGAAAATCAATAAAGTCTAACCAGATTTAGAGGTAGGTTGTCCTGCCTCTATTTAGGAGAATTTCAATGTACATCGTTTCTTCATTACAGGGCGGAACTCTATCTATATCTGATGCAATTGTTTGTAATTCAGTTCAAGAGTTAAAAGCAGCCCGGAATCAAGGCAAATTTAATCGTCTCTTTTGTCCTGACTGCTTCTTAGTTGACCCAGAACTTGGGTTGGTGAAACAGTCTGTTGACTTCTTGAAGGAGAACGTTTGGAAAGATGAACTCCAAAAAAGGTTTTAAGCATCTTAGAGGTAGGTAGTTCTGCCTCTATTTCCTCAAATAGGAGAATAATATGTCACAAACAATAGAACAATTACAACTAATTCGAGGAATTACACTTATGGCAACCTTGGGCTGGATTAATTGCTAATCAATTCAAACAAATTGAAACCAGAAGTTGGTCAACTAATTATCAAAGGAACTATTCTAATTCATTCAGCCAAACGAACTCCATTATAATCAGAACTTGAACCTTTCAGTGAATATTTCCTAATTTTGACTTTACTCAGGATTTGGGTAAGATAGTGGCGATCGCTGAATTGACTGATTGCATTTTAATGACTGAGGAATTTATTGAAAAACAATCAGAATTGGAAAGACTTTGTGGAAATTGGCAGCCAGGTCGTTATGCTTGGCAACTAAGTAATATACGGAAAATTGACCCCATTCCTTGTCAAGGTAAGCAAGGTCTTTGGGTTCCGCCAAAAGAACTGATTACTCAACTAATCCTTGAAGATTTGATTTAATTGGTTTGGGCGGTTTATTCCGCCCCTATACTTTATGATCAATTATGTTCACCAAAGCACCGAATGCAGAAGCAACTCTCCAGATTTATCCATTTGTTGGTAATAATGGAAAATATTACTTTGCTGTAGCCGATATCACTAATTTGTTGGGTGAAACTCCTAAAATGTTCAAACGATTCCTCTCCAATCAACAAGATTTAGTTCGTTTTACCCATATTACAGATAATACTCGTTATGTACTTATTGAAGAATCAGTAATTCTTCATTATTTGAGATATAGGTCTTTAAAGGGTAATGAAAAGGCCAAAGAATTACTTGAAGTTTTGGATATTTTATCCTTAACAGATAGAGCAAAACAATGTTTTAATTATGCTGAAACTTGAGGAGTTTATGCTGAAACTTTCTGAAGAAATCAAATTCCAATTAATTGATTTTTTGGCTAAAGCTCAACAGGTCAAAGTATTGAGGTTGTGGATAAGTGATAAAAAGATGAAAGTTTATCTCAGGAAATCAGTGAGAAATTATAATCAGGAGATGAAAGAATTTTTGGATATTGCAACTATTGAGGTTGAGGAAAAATATCACTTTCAAGGATTAGGGAAGCAGTTTCTACAATTCTGTCGGGCAAATAGTCCTTATCCAGTCAGAGTGGAAAATTGTTATAACCCACATCTGCAAACTCATCTCCAAAAACAAGGCTGGATTCAAGTAGATTTTGATTATTATGCTCCTGACTGATGGCAAATGCTCTTTGCTCTCGCTTTAAACTTTGATGTTTATCTAATGATTCATCATGGTTTGTTCAAATTGGTTTTGGCACATTTATAGATTAGATTCAGGTGAAATTTATCCAGATTTTCAAGCCTGCTGTCTCTTAGATATTCTCTGGTCAGAATGAATTCAAAATGGTGAAGTCAATACAAGTATCAAAGTTTTAGAGAAATTATTGCGATCGCCACGGGAAGAAGTCCAATCTAGTCTTGAACTACTGAAACAGCAAGATTTATTGGCGATCGCTTATCCCACTAATCCTTCTCAACTATTGGCTGGTGAACTCAATATCAAACTTAATCTGGATAAACTTCAGAAAATTACTACCGGCCAATTCCCGACTACTACAAATTCCTCAGTTCATGGATTCGTCTATGTTGTTCGCAGCGGTAATTTAGTCAAAATCGGTCGCACTAATAATTTACAGCGTCGATTACGTCAACTCGGAACTATGAATTCTCGGGAATTAGAATTGATTTGTTATATTCCTACTGGGGATTCTGCCACTCTTGAGAAAAAACTTCATCAACAATTACAATCTATTTCGTCAACATGGGGAATGGTTTGACCTCCCCGAACCCTCTATTCAATGGTTAAAATCTCTAGCACAAAGGATTTGAATGTTTACAGTTTTAAGCTTACTCTGCCAAATTCTCTAAATGTTTTGGTCCCTTTCCTGATATGGAAAATGTACTATCTTGGTTAAATCTTCAGTCAGATGTTGATGTCAAACATGAAGTTTTTGACTTAATTACACCTAACTATCCTGACCCCAAACCCTTATCATCATCTCAACCTGTTCAAGAACATAAGACGGACATGATTATTTTAATTGGAAAAGGAAAATATTTAACCCATTGTTATTAACG
>CAWGFK010000011.1:0-353583 GCA_963821735.1 uncultured cyanobacterium | reverse complement strand
GTCAGGTCAATCAAGATAGCTAATGCGGCCCAAAACTCGTTAAAAGAGCGAGTCCAAGAAGCTCAACTAGAACTGGAGCAATTAAATCACCCCAGGAAAGGTAAAAAACGGTTGATTGGTTTACCCGCTTACCAGAACGAAGTCGAAAGAATAATCGAAAAATATCAGGTAGAGGGATTGTTGAACATTGAGTATGCGACCGAGAGGAAAATCTCTCAACGGAGGGCGTACAAAGGTCAACCGGCTCAAATCATTAAAGAAGATTTAGTCACTTTAAGTGTCCAGGTATTGTCCGAGGCTTTAACCCAAAAACTCAACAGTTGTTCTTGGAGAGTTTATGCGAGTAATTCCCCATCCGAGCAGTTGTCAGTGACTTATGGAGTCCTAGTTTATCGGGATGAATATTTAGTTGAAAAAGGGTTCGGCAGAATGAAAGGATTCCCTTTATCTTTGACTCCGATGTATTTACAAAGAGAAGACCATATTACCGGGGGGTATTCGATTGCTATCCATTGGATTACGCCTCTTAACACTTTTAGAATTTGAGATGCGCCGAAGTTTGAGTAAAAATGATGAAAAAATTTCAGGAATTTACCCCGGAAACCCCAAACGGAAAACGGCCAGACCTAGTTCCGAACTCTTGTTGGCAGCCTTTAAAGAAATTACTTTGGTTTCGGTTCCAATAGCTCTTGGAGGCAATCGCTATCTTACCAAATTTTCTCCCATTCACCAACAAATTTTAATTCGTCTAAATATTCCCCTAAAGATTTATACAAACTTGGCCGACGATGAGGGGCCACCCCCTTCCACTTCGGGTGATCCTTCTGTTATGGTTTCCCATCTCAGGGAGTAGGGTCAAAAATGAGCGAACCGTAAGTAAGTAGTTTTATGGTTTCTTCAGCATAATGGTACCCTCGCCATTGACTTTTGAGATCCAGCACACTGCACAGAGGCCCTCTCTGGGTAACTTTTAACAGATAGTGGGATAAATTCACCATAAAAAATGACAGATTCGCCGCATTAGTCACTCCGGTTTCCTTAATATTCATAAAGTCTTCTAATCCCCAAAATTGTTTGGCATCTCTAAAGTTAAATTCGATTTGAAACCGCAAGCGATAATAGTCGATGATTTTTTCATAACTTAATTCTAATATCGCTGAAAAATAAAATGACCTGGCTTTGACTTGAAGTCTGATGGTTGGTTTTAACTAGAATCACAACATTTAAAGATTGGGCAAATTCTTGGTGCAAAAGAGTGGCTTGATAAATTTCCGTCGTGATTTTGTTTTGGTCCGTTGTCTTTTTTTTCAAATACTGAGCGGGGATTTGACCAATTTTTAGCGGTCGCCATACTTGGCCTTAGTTTTTCGGTTTAAATTAGACAGTCTTGGAGGAGAATATAAAGCGGAATCTGCCGCAATTTAGAAATTAAATGAAGCTTTAATTGACGAGCCATTTGTAATGCGTTATTATTACCGAAATGTCCATTCCGTAATAAATACGTCAAAGGAATGAATTGATTTATACATAATAACAACCGGGCAATGGCTGCCTTGATTCGCAATAGCTCCGGGTAAAATTTACTTGCGTTTTGTCTTTGTTTTTGCTCCCTTTGGCGGCCCCCTTTGTTTTTGGCTAGAGTTTATCCCCCTTATCCTGAAGGCTAGTTTCAGCCGGTGGACACGACTTAGAATTGTTGGCTGGTTTTACTCCCTTGGATTTAGCCTGCTTTTTCTCTAAAGCTGCCGCCTTTTCTTCGGGAGTCTTTAGGGTTTGTTCTATGTGAATGGGAAAGGATTTTCTCTGGTCAACGCTCACTAAAGACAAAGCAAAAAATGATAAACCTGGAACGGGCTTGCCGTATAAGCTGGAAAAAAATCGGTCAAGCCCGTGTGTTTCTTTGACAGCTTTGGTGACAACGAACGTCATCGCCAGCGAGCAAATAAATATCATCTTTGTTGAACAAATGCTCCCGAAAAAATACCCACAACATTGTAGCCCAAGGTAAAACCGTGTAAAAAAATCGTTGTACTGTGCGATAACTGCCCCCAACTGGGGTCCAACGAGAAATCTCCAACATGGTCACTCGGCCTCCATTGCCAGTATGGAAGAAGCAATCCGGCTTAATTGACGGACACTTGTGGTCCCTATAACTGGACTGAGGCATTGTAAAAGTGGTAAGATGTCTTTCTTATGCTAATGTAGATGCCATTTGTAGTTTTGGTAAACAACAAGTGTACTACGTTGGCCCTCCCTTTTTTTGGCGAAGGTATTGGAATTGGGGAATACATAGGCGATTAACTCCACCAAGCACTCTCATGAACGAGGACAGGGTCACGCGAAGTTTCAGGGCGAGGTTTCCTAAGCCTAACGTTCCGGCTGAGCAGCTTCAAATAAACCTTGCGGCGCTACCAAGATCTCCCAACAGTCTGCTCCAGCCGGGTTGTTATGCGGCGTTTGGTCATGCAAGCTTTACCTCTTGCCTCCAAACATCATACGTGTAACCAATGATCGCCACAATGAGTCAGGAAGAATCTTGTGCAGGAGCAAAAAGGCTTCTCCATTTGGAGAATATCGCAATCTCTTCGAGCGATCATTTGCAGCCCTATAAATGGTTCTAGCAACTCCTTCAGGGCCAGGCAGCGAATCATTTAATCCTTCACTGAACTGTTTCACACGCTTAACTAGATCGGCATAGCTTGGATGATTTGCCCAAGCTGAACCATGATTGATAAAGTTAGTTTTGATTCCACCTGGCTCAATAATCTTGACTTGGATATTGAAATGACGCAATTCATAGCGCAAAGCCTCAGAAAGACCTTCTACAGCCCATTTAGTCGCATGGTAAGAGGATGCAAGCGGAAACGCGAGGCGGCCTCCAATGGAGGCAACATTGATAATTGTGCCTTCTCCTTGTTGGCGCATAACCGGGAGAACTTTTTGAATCGTAGATACTAAACCAAAGACATTGGTTTGAAATTGATGTTCTAATTGCTCGGGCATCACACCTTCAAGCGGCCCCATGAGTGCATATCCTGCGTTATTGACAAGTGCATCAATTCGCCCAAACTGCATGATTGTCTCATGTACTGCACTTTCAATCGTCTCAGAAGATGTGACATCCAAACGCGGGCAAATCACCTTCTCTGCTTTCGTCCAATTCCCTGCATTCATAGGCGATCGCATGGTGGCTGACACGTTCCAGCCATTCTGAAGGAAATACTTTGCGGTTGCCTCGCCAATGCCACTCGAAGCGCCTGTAATCAAAACAGTCTTACTCATTTTTGGATATCCCTACCACGAGCCTAAATGCTGATGCCCAGCAGCATAAACTATGGAGTATACTCCACAGTCAAGTGGCGTCTAGAAGATTGTAACCATTCAGGGGGAGGGGGATAGGATGTAAACTAGGGGATAGGGTGTAAACTAGGGGATATGGACGATAGCATCACGATAGGCGGCATCAAGATTCCTCGCGCGGACTGGGATAAAGACCCCAGAAAGCGTGAAAAATGTGGTGAGGAATCTTGAGCAACGAATTGCCGCCATTGAAGAACGTCTGGGACTAAACGCCTCAAACAACTCCGGATTTACAAGACACTTATATGAGCCGAGTCAGTGTAGCGAGATTATCGACCATCACCCTGAGACCTGCAAGCATTGCCAAACCCCTCGTAACAGGAGAAGACGGACAGCCTTACCGGCATCAGATTGTAGAAATTCCTCCCGTGGCTCCAGTGGTAACGGAACACCGACTTCACGCCCTGACCTGCGGCTGTTGTGGTCAAACCACTCGCGCCCAGTTGTCCGATGGTATAAACTCCAGTGGTTATGGAGAGCGTCTCCAAAGTCTGGTGGCTCTGCTGAGTGGAGCTTATCGTCTCAGCCACAATCAGGTAAAAACCTTAATCAGGGACTTGTGGCAAGTACACCTGAGTACGGGAAAAGTCAGCCGCATCCGTCAACGAGTCAGTCAGAAACTCAGCCAAGTGGTGAATGAAGCCAGAAGTTACATCATGGCTAGTGGAACGGCTTACGTTGATGAAACCAGTTGGAGTCAAAACAATGGTGATGGCAACAATCCCCAGAACGCCTCGGCCTGGTTGTGGACCGCCGTCAGCAATAACGTGGCGGTCTATCAAGTGACTCTTAACCGCGCTCGTAGCAGTGCCGAAGCTCTATTAGGAAAGAACTACACAGGCCTAGTCGTTAGCGACCGCTATAGTGTCTACAACGGATTTGCGGTTGAGCAACGACAAGTATGTTGGGCGCACTTAAAGCGCGATTTCAAACGGATAGCTGAACGCAGCGGGGTCTCCAAAGACATTGGTGAAGCTCTACTGAAACAGACTAAACGCCTGTTCCACTGGTGGCATCGAGTGCGAGATGGAACCTTATCAACAGAGTTGTTCCAAGCTGCTATGGCACGGCTACGTCAAAGCGTTCATCATCTGTTGAGTGAAGCCGCGAGCCTTTGTCATTCGAGCCGAGAGCAAACGCCTTTGGCTAAAACTGCACGCACCT
The DNA here is from genome assembly GCA_963821735.1 of uncultured cyanobacterium. Lineage (GTDB taxonomy): Bacteria > Cyanobacteriota > Cyanobacteriia > Cyanobacteriales > Laspinemataceae > Laspinema. The sequence continues at coordinate 349,059 of CAWGFK010000011.1, read as the reverse complement.
GCCAGCAGATTTTAAAGATTGAACCGGCCTTGTGGAAGTTTGTCGAGGTGAACGCGGTCGAGCCGACGAATAATACCGCCGAACGCGCTTTACGCACGGCGGTCATTTGGCGTGACTTGAGTTATGGTTCCTGGTCTCGCTCAGGCAGTGAGTTTGTGGAACGTTTGCTGACGGTGGTCACCTCTTTACGGTTTCAGGAACGTCCGGTTTTGGAGTTCTTGATTCAGGTCTTGCATTCTCAGCCGGTCTCTCTCCTCCCTCTACCCCCTGAATAGTTACAGAAGATTAAGGTTACTCTATGCTGATTGGTGAGCTGTCTCAGAAAACAGGATTATCAAAAGACACTATTCGTTTTTACGAGAAAATAGGACTAATTGTCTCAAGCGATCGCCGTGCAGGAACAAGGCTTTATAAAGAGTACGATCCAGAAACAGTGGAACGACTCCTGATGATTATTCAAGGCAAAGGACTGGGTTTTACGCTAAATGAAATTAAACAATTGCTTGATAAGTGGGGAAGTGGTTCAATCTCGAAGCAAGATCAAATCAAAATCGTTGAGCGCAAGATCGAAGAAATTGTCGAAAAAACATGGCAACTAGACGCAATCAAAGTTCATCTCGTCGCCAAGCTGAGCAAACTAAACGAGGAAGTTTTGTCTGAATTCTAAACCCCTAACAAATTAGCTTCAAACCTACATTCCGCAGGTAAAATAAGAAAGTTCGGAATATTCTAAAACCATGACAGACATAGCATCTGATATCATAGTACAAGATATTGACCACTGTGGTATAGTCTCGGGCATCATTGATGAGAGAGGGCTTGTCTATCGCGATTAACCGGGAACTGGAGCCTCACCCCCTCACTCTGGTGAGTCCGGGAATCATTGTCAAAGCAATGATTCTCAATGGTTTAGGGTTGGTGAGCGCCCCAAATTACTTCTTTCCCCAATTCTTTGTCGGCAAAGCCACAGAACATCTTCTTGGAGAGGGGATAACACCAGAGTTGCTCAATGACGACCGATTAGGTAGAGTCCTAGATGACCTCTATAAAATAGGCATCACTCAACTATTTGTCAAAGTCTTGCCGTTCGCTCATTTTTTTTAGGGGTTTAGAGAATTTCAAAACACTATATATAGCGTTTTGAATTGAATGCTGAGAACAAACCAGTAACTCAGGGATGAAATTCATATAAACTGACTTTTGTCAAGAGTACCCCAGGAAGTCTACAACCCACATTCACTCTTAGGCCATCTCAAAAACTCAATTAAAAATGAGTGAACCGTAAGTCGAGAAGCGCCCCTACAAGAAATAAGGATTTTTAGTCATTTAAGGGTGTTCCAACAAATAAATCATCCAAATCCGATGCTTAAGGACTTAATAATACTCTATTAGCCCGGGCCGAAGGGCTATAGCCCTTCAGCCCGGGCTTCGCTCAATCCGTGTAGCCCCACCCTTTACGGTGCGGGTTTTTACAGACATATCACAACCGTATGGAGTATCAGTAGCCGCTAGGGAGGCGATCCCGATAGGATGAAAAGGAAAACCTCTGACCTTAGCGATTTGACATGGTGTCCACTCCACCCCTCACTTATTCCCCTCATCACTTAAGTGTGATTTCTCGGGGATCGGGCTTTCCGATTCTCTGTTTGCATGGCCATCCGGGTCATGGGGCTTCCATGTCTGTGTTTACAGATCATTTGAGCCAAAGATTCCAAACCCTTGCTCCAGATTTACGAGGGTATGGGAATAGCCGGACCCGAGGTCGTTTTCAAATGACGGATCATCTTCGGGATATAGAAGCATTGCTCGATCGCCTGGGGGTCGATCGCTTTTTACTCTTAGGGTGGTCCCTGGGAGGGATTTTGGCAATGGAACTGGCATTGAGACACCCCGATCGCGTTACGGGATTGATGTTAGTCGCTTCTGCCGCCCGTCCCCGCAGTTCCCATCCCCCAATTAGTTGGCAAGATTTAGCATTTACCGGAGTCTCCTCGATTATTAATCGCGTCGTCCCCAGTTGGCAATGGAATATTGAAACCTTGGGCCGGCGATCGCTCTATCGTTACCTGATTCAGCAACATACTCCCCTGGCCTACCAATACCTAGCCTCTCGGGGGATGTCTGCCTATCTGCAAACCAGCCGTCCTGCCCGTCATGCACTCAATACAGCCCTCAGAGCGGGCTACAACCGTCTCTCTGAGCTAGAACAAATCACTTGTCCTTCCTTAGTCATGGCGGGGGAAGCGGACCGCCACATTACCGCAGAGTCAAGCCGGGAAACCGCTGATCACCTCAAAAATTCTGAGTTCATCTGCTATCCCAATACCGCTCACCTGTTTCCTTGGGAAATACCGGCGCAAGTCCTCGGAGATATTGATCGCTGGATTGAGCAACATCCCCAAGTGCTTGCATCATCGGAGTTTTCTTCCCAATAATTAGGCAGCCTCCCCGTTCAACCTAACCGCTATATGCCGGGGAGTTTCCCCGACTACCCATCTCCCCCGGCTCCTCATAAACCGTGAGATCGCTGGGTTTGCAGCGTTTGACAGCAAAGGAGATACCTTGGGCGCTTTCTTGTTCAAGGTCTTCTATATATCCGTTTTTAGCGGTTTCGGCTTCTGTTTTACTCAGGAATGGTCCAAAGTAGTAAGTACACCGAGGATTGTCTGTGGCAATCTCTACCCACCAGGCCCAGCCTAAAAGGTTAAGCAAGCTAATCAAGATTTCTTTCAATTCCTTCATATCATTCCCCTATTTACCGTTGTATGACGACGAGGTGCTATTAAGTGTTGGTTCGAGCAGACGGGTTAATTTACATTTCTTTATACTCCGTTGGATTTAATTTTTCAACAGTATTTTTCTTCACATTTCCCATGTTGGGACGCTGGGTCCAGCGCTGACGAAAAATCTCATAAAGCGCCATGCCCGTTGCTACTGAGACATTCAGGCTGGGGATCTTTCCTTGGAGGGGGATAGAAATGAGTTCATCACAGTGACGTTGTGTCAACAAATTCAAACCTTCCCCTTCGGATCCCACAACCAAAACCGTGGGTCGGCTAAATTCGATGCTGCTCACAGCCGAAGGCGCGTTGGCGGCAGTGCCATAGATCCAAAATCCCGCATCCTTTAATTCTTCCAAGGCGCGACTGAGATTGATCACTCGGGCAACCGGAAAAAATTCTAATGCACCAGCGGCAACTTTCATCACCGTTGAGGTGATCCCAACGGCTCGCCTTTGGGGGATCACCAGCCCCTGAGCGCCGATCGCCTCGGCAGTGCGAATCATTGCACCTAAATTGTGAGGGTCGTTAATCCCATCACCGACGAGGAGGACGGGGCGATCGGATACTTTTAAGGCATTGGCAATTAAATCCGGCAGTTCCCAATAGGTATAGGGAGAAACCTGGGCGGCCACCCCTTGGTGATTTTCTCCGTGGGTGAGCAGATCCAGGCGGCGGTAATCGACTTCATCAATGACAGTTCCGGTAGCTTTTGCGGAGGCGATCGCCGTATGAAAGCGGGGATCATACCGCAATTGAGCGGTAATCCAAATCCGATGCAATTGGCGCTCTCCCTCTAAGGCACTCAACACGGTATGGCGACCGTAGATCATATCTTTGAGGTCTGTATCTGGGTCGAGGGCGGATTGGCTAGAACCAGGGGGAAAGGATTTGCGACTTTTCCCATCTTTTTTGGGGTAGGACGATCCCTGTCCATGATCTTTTTTCGGATAGGACGATCCCTGTCCATAATCTTTTTTCGGATAGGATGATCCCTGTCCACTGTCTTTTTTTGGATAAGATTCTCGCTTGGATCGGACTGAGGGCTTCAATTTTTCGGGTTTACCAGGCATGACAATTATGATTGGGGGGGTAGATGGCTTCATCCCGATGTGGTGTTGAGTCTCTTTCCCGGTGGGGGAAGCTCAAGAGTGGGAATCGGCATGATGGTCAGGGGTGGAACTGGGTTTAAGATTCAGTAGAGCCACCACTTTCGACGGGTTCGAGATTTAATTGGGTGAATAGGTAGATCAAGCGGTTGGGATCGGTGAGGTATAAATATCCCATCAGGCTTTCCAAGCTCGTTGCCTGTTGATAAATGGCGGCATCCACTCGTTTCGGACCTCCCGTGGCAGCATTGCGCCCGCGTTTGAGAATCTCAAGTTCAGGAGGGGTTAGGAACGGTTCGAGCGATCGCAGCATTCGCGCTTGGGTCTCGGCTCGCACTTGCGACACCACACAATTATGATAGATCTTCTGGCGTTTGGGTGGTCGTAAATACCAGGCGCGGATAAACAGTTCGTACACCGCATCTCCAAGATAGGCTAGGGCGATGGGGGATAGCTGTTGAATTTCCGGGGCGGATAATTTTTTGACCGGGAGCATCAGGGACAAGAACTCCTGGCAATTAAGGGCCGGAGTACCGGGGGGGACATCAGCGACTCGATTGGCTTCTGGGCTTTTTGATTCTGGGGTTGCTGTCATACTGAGCGCACCCAACCACTTGAGTTAATGATTCCCGATCCCACGTCCAAACTCCCCTAACTGGATTAACTGGGTTACCATTTGATGTTCTGAATTCTTGATTGGGAAAATTTTACCCGGGTCACTCCCTCGCCTCACATTCTAGTCCCCGGATTAAGTGGGGTAGGTCAGCCGATCGCCTGAAGTTTCCCTCTGCCCTAGGGCATAACTACCCAAGGCGATCGGGTTTAACCCGGTGAATCGTTCCGAGGGATATGGGGATTATAACATTTCGCGATCGGGTTCTCATCGGATGGGGGAGATGGGGGTGATGGGGGAGATAGGGGAGATAGGGGTGATGGGGGTGATGGGGGTGATTGGGAAATGTTCGTAGTAACGACTTCAGTCGTTGCTCTTGTGTCACGGCTTAAGCCGTGACACGCATGATGGGCGGCTGAAGCGCCTGGGTGGGGACTGGAGGCAAAGCATCCAAAGGGGCGTGACGTAAGCTGAAGCTTACGTCACGAGAAAACGACTGAAGTCGTTACTACAAACTTTCTCCCCAATCTCCCCCATCTCCCCAATCTCCCCCTATCTCCCCCATCCTCCCAATAAACAAGCTATCCAGTATCAAAATTGAACTGGATAGCCATTTAGAGCGTGAAACACTCAAGTGGATTTGATTTTCTCTAGGGCAGCGTCCACCGATGGCTGCAAAGAGAGAAACTGCTCTAATCGAACCAGTTTGACCGTTTGGGTCACCCGGGGATTGCTGACAATTTGCAAGGTACCTTCAGCAGTTTGAGCTTTTTTTACCAATTGCACCAGCGCACCTAAACCCGAACTGTCAACAAAATCTATTTTGGATAAATCCAAAATAATGTTCGTGGGACCCTCGTCAATACACTGACTGATCGCCTTCCGAAAGGTCGCTTCCGAAAAGGCATCGAGTAAGCCAGTGAGACGGAAGAGTTGGTAATCGTTCCCGACTTCGCGCGTGCCTCTTAGGCTAACGGTCAGGGTTAGTGGCTCAGGAATAACGCCCTCCTAGCTGCATAGTGATACATTTACGCGACATTTGTCCGGCTATTGCTGGACAATGCAGCGATGGCACTATCACCATTGAAGGTGACAGCGGCGGTATCCCGCAAAGCTTTTAGAAAGATTCCAAAAGCGCTTGATGGTTTAAGGTCGATGAGGATGATTAGACTCGTACCCTCTTAGACTCAAGAATCCACACCAACCTGGAATACCCTAGAGGAAGTCTCAAAGGTAGGGAGAAAAGTCTAAGGGAAGGCGCGAGTGGCTGCTCCATGTTCAGATCTTGTCGGATATTATACCCGATTATCCGCAGATGCCGGGGAAATCTCGGATTACATCCTTACTCCTCAAATCGACGCTCAATTTTAAAGGATTTCTCGCCGTTTGTCAATGAGCAGCGCCTTTAGATTTTTAGATTGTAATCGCTCCGATTGCGGATTGACAAGGAATTTTACGCTAAATTACCCAGTTTTAAATTGAGCGCCCTTCTAACTGGCAGTTTTCGAGGCAGTGCGAGCTTCGCGCATGGACTCGACAAACTGTTTGAAGATATAGTCCGCGTCATGGGGACCCGGACTCGCTTCTGGGTGGTACTGGACGGAAAAGACCGGCAGAGACTTGTGACGCAATCCCGCAATGGTGCGATCGTTCAGGTTCAAATGAGTAATTTCCACCTCGCTGCCTAAAGAATCGTCACTCAAGGCAAAGCTGTGATTTTGGCTGGTAATTTCGACTTGACCCGTTAACCCTGCCGGTTGATTTAACCCGCGATGCCCAAATTTGAGCTTAAAGGTATCCGAACCGAGGGAGAGTCCCAAAATCTGGTGTCCTAAACAAATCCCAAACATGGGTTTTTCAGAACTCAGCAATTGTTTGGTGGTTTCGACCCCTTGGAGCACCGCAGCTGGGTCTCCGGGTCCATTGGACAGAAAAATCCCATCGGGATTGTGCTTGAGGATTTCCTCGGCGGAAGTAGTGGCGGGAACGACGATCACGCGACATCCGTAACTGGCGAGACGGCGTAGGATATTACGCTTAATCCCAAAATCTAGGGCAACGACGGTGAATGTTTCGCCGTTCATGCCTTGAGCTTGGGGGCTGAATTCCCAATGGGGGTCGGTGGTTTCAGTCCACTCGTAAACCGTTGAGGTGGAGACTTCGGGGACGAGGTTTAAGCCCTTCATGGAGGGGGCCGCTTGCACTTGGGCTAATAATTCTGCGGGGTCGAGGATTTCGGAGGAAATTCCCCCATTCATGGCTCCCACAATGCGAATTTTGCGGGTGAGTGCCCGGGTATCGATGCCGTAAATCCCAGGAATATTGTTTTGGGTCAGGTAGTCGGGTAGGGACTGGGTAGAGCGCCAGTTGCTGGGGCGCTTGCAGATATTCCGGGCGATCGCCCCTCGGACTTGGGGACGTTGGGATTCTTCATCGTCGGGATTCACCCCGGTATTGCCTAATTCGGGATAGGTGAACGTCACGATCTGGCCGCAGTAGCTGGGATCTGTCAATACCTCTTGATACCCTGTCATGCCGGTATTGAAAACCACTTCACCAATGGTCGTGCCAGTGGCTCCAAAGGACCAACCGCGATAGGACGTTCCATCTGCCAGTACGAGCAAGGCAGGGCGATCGGCAGAAAGAGACATAGAAACCTCACTAGCTTCAGGGGTCATTTTTCGGCAGTCAAGGGTGAGGGGTCCATTAGTCTATGAGGGACCCAGCCGTTTGACTTCCGCAACATCTCATTATTCCATGAGTTGCTTTTTTAGCGCGTATCCCTTTGCCGTAATGTAAAGAAGCGATCGCAACTCACTAGCCTTCCCCCCATCCGCCACCTTTGCTCACTTAAGTTCAATTCTCGGGTGAATTTACCTCTGCGCTTCAGGGTCTGTCAATGTCTGGCCGCGCTACTTTCGCTTTCTGTGAATCAACCGGGCATAATAGACATAACCCGACTCGACTCATCTGCACCGGAGGCTGGGCATTGCCCAACTCTACCCTGATGCCGATCGCCTGGATTTAGCCTTTTCCCCCCTTTCCATTCCTGCTCTAACTGCCAAGAGGAACAAATTTCATGAAAAAATTTCTCTCTGCTCTATTTGCTGTGACCAGTCTAGGATTGATGGGGCCTGCCGCCCTCACTCAGGAATATCCCGGTTGTTTCGCCATTGATTCCAATGGCAACCTCATTGATTTAGGCAGCCTCTGCCCCAATGCAACCACAGATGTCCCAGCAGGGGAGATGTCCGGAGTCTTTGAAATTCCTATCAAACGTCGTCAGGGAGGCATTCCCGTGGTCGATGTCCTCTTTAATGGCACAGAGCAATTCGAGATGCTCTTTGATACTGGGGCGAGTGCCACCTTAATCACTCCCACGATGGCCCGCAGTTTAAATGTCGTCCCCTTCGATAAAGCTAGAATTGCGACTGCGAGTTCCTCGGAGGTAGAAATGGAGGTGGGCCGGGTTTCTAAAATCCAAGTGGGGGATGCGACCCTGGAAGAACTCCTCGTCACGATCGCCCCAGCAGATGTTGAGGGGGGTCTCCAAGGCATGGGGCTCTTAGGACAAAACTTTTTTGGCAGTTACGATATCACCATCAAGGAAACTACCATTGAATTAAGAACTCGGGCCGATGCGAGTCAAAATTGAGGCTGGAGTGAAACTTGACCCTAGCTAGGATGCAGGTCCAGTTTTAGACCCCAAAGACTAGAAACCGGGTTTCTCGCCCAGATTTGCTACTAATTCCGACGAGTTTTCTGAAGAAACCCAGTTTCTAACCCCCTGCTATCTTACTGCTTCAGAAATGCTACCAATTGCTCTACTTTGGTCCAAGCGGCACCGGAGGCGAGAATTTCTTTGGCTAAGGCGATGCCCTGGATATGCTCCCCCACGGGGATAATACCGCTGACTTGTAAGGCTAAAGCAGCATTTAAGGCGACTACATCCTGTTGCGCTTGAGTCCCTCCGCCTTGGAGGACTGACTGCAAAATCTGGGCATTTTCTGCAACATCCCCGCCTCGCAATGCCCCGGTGGGTGCGGGTTCCAGTCCGAGTTCTGCCGGTGTTATGGCACTGAGTTGGACCTCTCCATTAGCAAGGATGGCTAAATCACTAGCATCGGCTAATCCCGCTTCATCGAGTTTTTCCCGTCCATGCACCACGATCGCTAATTCGGTCCCCAATTGTCGTAACGCATGGGCGATCGGCACCACTAAGTTGGGGTCACAAACGCCAATTACCTGTCCAGTGGGTCGCACGGGATTGACCAGAGGTCCCAATAGATTAAACACGGTGCGGACTTTTAAGGTGCGGCGCAGGGGGGCCACTGCTTTCATCGCCGGATGCCAACCCGGTGCAAACAGAAAGGTGATTCCTACTTCATCTAAAGCGGCGATCGCCTGATTACCCGGTGCATTCAAATTCACACCCAAGGCTTCCAACACATCGGCAGAACCCACCTTACTCGATGCCGACCGATTTCCATGTTTGGCAACTTTCACCCCGGCTGCTGCGGCGACAAAGGCAACACAGGTGGAAATATTAAAGGTCGAAGCCCCATCGCCTCCGGTGCCACAGGTATCGATCGCCTGTTTGCGCGTTTCACTATTTGCGCCGGTTTCCATATAGGCAGACTGGGATTGCAATACTTTTGCCATCCCTGCCAGTTCCTCTGCGGAGACACTTTTGCTTTGCAGGGCGGCTAAAATTGCCCCGGATAACACTGGGGGGATTTCTTCCCTTAGCCATCCATACATGAGTTGACTAGCTTGATCTACAGTTAGGGACTGGCGATCGAGCAATTGTTGCAATAACTCGGACCAGTTAGTGTCTAAGGGGGTTTTGACGGGGGTTTGTGCTGTTGCCGATGGAGAATCAGTCATAGTTAAATTTGGATTGCAGGGCAAGCAGTTGGGGATGCTGCTGATTTAAACCACATCGATTTTACCGCGAGAAGCAGGCGCTGAGGAGAGTTTTGGATTGGGTTTTCACAAGAGGGTCTGGGTTGAAGGTTGAGATGTGGCTGGGTTAGGATTGTCTTGTGGTTAAGATTGGCCTTTCAATTGGGGAAAATTTATGTCAGCAGTTTATCGATTCAATGCTAATAAAATTGATGGTAGTTTTTTAGAGGAAATTAAAGAAAAGTTTGCCGGTAAAAATATAAAAATAGTCGTTTCTGAACTCGATGAAACTGAATATTTATTAAGTTCAGAAGCCAATAAAGTTAAATTAATCACTGCTATAGAAAACATTAAAAACCGTCAAAATCTAATTGAGGTGAGTTTAGAAGATTTGCTCTCAGCAGGAGAATCATGAGGGTTTTGGGACGAGAGTCTCCTCTAGGAACGGTAGAGTTTCCAGGTTAAGGCTTAAAATGAGGGATGTTCAGTACCTGGGGTGACTTGATGGATCGGCGTGACTGGCTGAATATTGCTGAATATGTTTCTCTGGCTGGTGTAGTGGTGGGGTCAGTGCTGGCGGCTATTTCTGGGCAGATAATTTATGCGGCAGTGCCGGTGACGGTTTCTTTGGGGTTGAATTTGGTGAATCGGCGACGAGTGATGAGACGATCGCCCGTGGGGGTGGAGGACGTGAAAATGGCCCCAGAAGTAATGAAGGCGACGATCGCCCAGGAAATGGAGCCGGTGGTGGCGGCAGTGCGACAACTGCGATCGCGCTCAACTGAGTTGGAGCAATCTCTCGTAGTGCTGAAAACCCAGGTACAGCGCCTGCGAGGCGAATTTCAAGCGCGCCCAGAATTGGAACAGGTGGAAAGTTTGGCGGCAGTGATTATGGCGCTACAACAGTGTTTGGAGGGAATGCCTGCGGGGAAACCGGGACAAATTCCGATCGCGGAACTGGAGAGGGAAATTGTCCAGGCGATCGCTCGAATCCCTTCTATAGTGGAAGTAGAGGTGCAACAACAGTTGCAGAAACTCGGCGAACTTCCACCGAAGCGCAACCCCTAATTCAGAACGTTAATTCCGTAAAGAATCCATCGATTGATCATGACTCATTCCATTGCCGCTCCTCCCACTACAAGAGCGATCGAAGTATTTTCTGGTATTCAAGGCGAAGGATTGAATGTGGGGACTCGTCAAATTTTCATTCGCTTTGCCGGATGCGATTTGCGCTGTAACTATTGCGATAGCGCCCATACTTGGACGGCACCGGATACCTGCCGGATTGAAAAAACTCCTGGCGATCGCGATTTTGAAATTCACCCCAACCCCGTCCCCCTGTCGCTGTTTCTGGACTGGATCGATCGCCAAAATCAACCGGGTTTACATGACAGCATCAGTTTAACCGGCGGTGAACCCTTACTCCATACTCCATTTTTGGAGGAATTTCTGCCTCCACTCAAACAACGAACCGGATTACCTCTGTATTTGGAAACCGGGGGTCATCGTCCCCAACAATTGCAGAGGATTTTGCCTTATTTAGATCTGGTGGGGATGGATATTAAATTGCCGAGTGTCAGTGGAGAAACCCACTGGCAAGCGCATCAAGAATTTTTGAGCCTCTGTTGTGCTGCTGGAGTGGAGGTGTTTGTCAAAATAATTATTTCCGATGACACCCTAGAGGCGGAGTTGGAACAGGCGGCGCAATTGGTAGCGGGGATTAACCCCAAGGTGACGGTGTTTTTGCAACCTGTGACGCCGCTGAATGCAGGAGAAACGGCAAACTTTGGCGATCGCCCCACCCACTGCCATAAAATCACCAGCACCCACAAAGGTGCTGGCGTGGCAAGGATGATGAAACGGTGGCTGCAACCCGTGCGAGTGGTCCCACAAACCCATAAAATGTTGGGTCAGTTGTAGTGGGGTGCAGTGGGGGTTAGTACACGCTTTCGGTATTGGTTGTTGTTTCCCGCGCTGCCTTAACCTTAGCTTTGGCTTTAGCAGCACTGCGTTTGAGGGCTTGCAACCGGGCTTCGTATTTGCTACGCTGCCGTTTTTTCGGGGTGAGTTCCACGAGGGTTTTTAGGGCGCTACCGAGACTTTTGTAAGCATTGGGGAGAGAATAGCCAAAGCGAGTCGCAAGGGCGATCGCCTTTTCATCTGCCTCCATTGCTTCCTTTAAGGTGCGATCTCCATTGTTTTTCTGATAGAGTCGGTATCCCGCCACGCCGCACAGAGACAGTGCCAACAACAGCAACAATCCATCCTGTACCCACAGTTCTCCCACTGCGCCACCTAACCCGATCGCCAGCGCCGCCATTTCCCATCCCTCTTTAGAAATGGTGTCGTTTTGGATGCGTGCTACTTCATGCCAAAACAGCAAGTTGCGCTGATCCAGGGCGAGTTGTTCCCACTTCACTAGGTCAATTTGGACTTCCACCTGATCGCTTCCGATTTCTTCACTGCGAACCAGGGGTGGATTCACTTCGATCGCTTTTTCCACCATGACCCAGCTTTGCAATTCCGGCGGCAGTAAGCCTTTGAGCCGTCGGAGTTCTATCATGTCAGCTTTTGTCGTAGTATATGAGGTCATTGCTCAAGCCGCTGAAAATTTGACACAAAAAACAGTTTATCTACTTGGATTGTAGCGATTTTTAGGCCATAAGCACCACTCCACTCCCCCGGGATTCGGTTTCCTGGGGCATCCATACCCCTCAAAAGGGTCTCCAGATAGCTAAGTTCCCTGTTCCAATCCTGGGGATGTTGACAATTTTAGCAACTTCTATTATAATCACGAGAATTTCAAATAATTCAAGCGTTATTCGTTTATTTTGCAAGATTTAAACCCTAGCAATCTTAGAAATATAGAGATTGTTAGGCGTAATTTGTAAAACTTTTATCCTCCACCAGGATAGAGCCTAATTTATGCAAATTAAATGTAAAACACTATTTAGGGGCATCTCGTCTAAAATCCATCACCTTGGTTAAGCGGCTATTTTATGAAAATTTCGTGCGATCGCCTCCTCCGGATTTATCTCAGTTTGATGAGTCTGCTTTTACTCACGCCGGTTTTAATCAGTTGTACGGAAATAGAGATAGAATCCAGTCCCACCGAGTCGGAAATTGCTGTAACAGCAACCCCCATTGGCAAAGCGCGATCGGGTAATCTAAACGGAAGCACTCCGATAAGCAATTCACCGACAACAACCCAGCAAACTGCTCAAACTGATGAACTCGAAGATACCGGAGATATTTTAATATTCCATACTCCCGTAGAAGACGAAACCTATCAAGAAGTCCACGATATTATCAAAGAAAGTCAGATTTTTGAGGAAATTGCTGCAACCATTAACGAAGTATTAATCTTACCTAATGATATCCCCGTGTATTTTATGGAATGTGGGGAAGAAAATGCTTATTACGACCCTTCATCGGTGGAAATCACGATGTGTTATGAATTAATCGAAGGGTATAAAGAAATTTTTACCGAAGACGTGGAAACCGATGAAGAATATATTGCCGAAGTGATTAATGCCGGACTCTTCACCTTTTTCCATGAACTCGGACACGCCTTGGTAGATCAGTTAGAGTTACCCATTACAGGAAGAGAAGAAGATGTGGTGGATGAATTTGCCGCCATCATCTTATTACAAGCTGGAGAAGAAGGGGAAAATGCAGTCCTCTCAGGAGTCTGGCAATTTGCAGTGGATGCGGAAGAGGAAGCAGAACTAGAAGAATTAACCTATTGGGGAGAACATTCCCTCGATATTCAACGGTATTATAATATGGCCTGTTTAGTATATGGCAGCAATCCAGAAAAATATCAATTTTTAGTAGAAGATGAAGATTTACCAGCAGAACGAGCAGAGGGATGCGAGTATGAATATGCTCAAAAGTCTCAAAGTTGGGAAGTTTTGCTCTCCCCTTATTATAAAGAGTAAATACCCATTTGTAGTAACGACTTCAGTCGTTATCTTCCCCGTTTGTAGTAACAACTTCAGTCGTTACTACAAACGGGGAATGATGAATTTATTCTGCTTGACATAGGGAAGATTGTAGAGTGTAGGTGACATAATTATGTAACCGATCGCAGGCGAGGGTTAAGAGTTTATCTAATTTCGACCGATCGCCTTCACCGTCTAAACTCTCTCGGGAAATGTCGGCGATCGTCCATAATTTCACCGTTTGGTCCCAACTGGCGGAGGCTAAAATCTGACCATCGGGACTAAAACTTCCCCCAGCAATCCGGTTTTGATGTCCTTCTAGGGTGGTTAATAGGCGACCGTTGCGACTCCAGATTTTCACCGTGCGATCGTCGCTGGCAGAAGCTAAAATTTTGCCATCGGATGAAAAACTCACCCACAACACTTTATCCCGATGTCCCTCTAGTGTATTTAATAGTTGTCCATTACGAGTCCAAATTTTCACCGTATTATCATCGCTGGCGGTGGCGATCGCCGCTTCATCGGGAGAAAAACTCACGCTATTCACTTCATCCAAATGTCCCTCTAAGGTAGCAGATAAATTAAAGCTATTGCTATCCCACAATTTCACCGTTTTGTCTGCACTGGTAGAAGCAATTAACTTCCCTTTTGGACTAAATTTCACCTCAAACACTCGTCCTTGATGGCCGGTTAAAGTTGCTAGAAGACTGCCGTTTCGATTCCAAACTTTGACAGTCCCATCCCAACTGCCAGAAACCAGGCGATCGCCCTCGGGAGAAAAATTCACACTATGCACTAAATCCGAATGTCCCCGCAGGGTCTGCAAAACCTTTCCCTGTCGGTCCCAAAGTTTGACCGTTTTATCCCGACTTGCCGAGGCCAAAATTTCGCCATCGGGAGAAAAGGCCACCCCCTGGACCCAATCGCTATGTCCTCGCAGAGTTTGCACTAAGGTCCCGTTTTGTTGCCACAATTGCACCGTGTTATCCCGACTTGCCGAGGCCAAAATCTTGCCATCGGGGGAAAAACTCACCGTATTCACCAAATCCTGATGTCCCTGAAATACCTCAATTAACCGAATTTCAGGATTCCATAACATTGTCGTATTATCCCCACTCGCGGAGGCCAAGGTTTTGGCATCGGGGGACCAGGCAATGTCCCAGACGGCAGCACTATGGGCCGTTAAACGCTTCAGCAGGGTCCTATCATAGACACTCCAGAGTTTAACGCTGTGGTCCTCACTCGCAGTTCCCAGCAGATTGCCATCGGGAGACCAAATTACCCGAGTCACTACATTATCATGCGCTTTGAAGGCGTTGATTAATTGGCCGTCCCGAGTCCAGAGTTTGACCCTTCCATCGCCACTCGCAGTTGCCAAAGTTTGACCATTGGGAGCAAAATTCACCGTAGAAACACCGCTTTGATGGCCGGTTAAGGTTGTTAATAATTCGGCGGTTCCTGTGGGAGTAATTTTCCATAGTTTTACTTGATTATCATAACTGGCTGTAGCGAGAATTTCACCATCAGGAGAGAAACTAACATCAGAGATTTCTTTCGTATGGGCGGTGATAGTTTGAATCAGGATGGGTGGGGTTGGGGAGTTGGGTTCGATGCGCCAAATTTTAGCAGTTTTGTCGGTACTGCCGGTGACAAGTAACTGACCTTGAGGACTGAAACTCACGGCAAAAACACTCCCTTGATGTCCGCTGAGGGTATGAAGAAGAGTGCCATCCATTCCCCACAATTTGACGCTATGATTGGCATTTGCTGTAGCAAGGGTTTGTCCGTCTGGGGAAAAAGCAAGTCCATAAACGCGATCGCCATGTTCTAAGGTTTGCAATAATTCCCCTTGCGCTGTCCACAAAATTGCGGTACCATCAGCGCTGGCGGTGGCAAGGGTTTCTCCATTGGGAGACCAAGCAACATCCCAAACCCATCCGCGATGGCGATTTAAACTATTCTGTTCTTGAAGGTTGGCAAGAATGGTTTCTAAATTAACCACTGCAGGGGTCATTAATTCCGAGGTTGCCCAATTGGATTGTAATTTTCGACCGGCCCGAATTGCATTGACTAACGCTTCCAGTTTTTCGTTGGAAGAGTTGCGAATTTTTGAGGCAGAATTGAGGGCTTTAATTTCAGCAATTTCGGCTTGTCTTTTTTGGGAATTGGCCCAGGCAATAATGGTGATGGAAAGGAGGGAAACGGCACAGAGTCCGACTAATCCAAAGGTAATCACCCGTTGGGCTTTTTTGTAGGCGGTATCTAGGATTTGTTTGGCTTTTCGTTCTGCTTCTAAGGTGATTTCGGTTTCAATTTTGGCTAATTCTAGGGATTTTTTCTCGCTGTTTTGACTGGCGGAGAGAAACTGGTAGTCGCGATCGCTTAAACTTTTATCTGCGGCCCAGTTTAGGGCATCCTGTAACGCCTGTCCCCGCAATAACCGGGAGGAATCTTCCCCACCACTCTCCCACCAAGCGGCGATCGCCTCGGAATAGGGACGCAAATTTGCCAACTGGTTCTCAATCCAATCGGCATTAAAAATCTGTTGATAAATTCGGTTAAAGACGGTTAAATTGCCATTGTTTTTAACCACCAAACCCGAGAGGCGCAGTTGGGTTTGTTCCGGACTATTATCTGCTGGGTAACCCTCGGGGTGTGCTGTTAAAATCTTTTGATAGAGTCCCAATCGTCGCGGGGTGCGTTTTTCATCATAAAGGAGGCGATCGCGAATGGTTTTTAAATGGTCTGGTTCATCCTGGGATTCCCAATTTTCCAACAGACACGCTTGAACTAATGCCCCTACATTCGGTCGGGAATTATGAGCTTTATCCACCAATAATTTACATAATTTTTGAGTCAAAAAGGGTTGTCCACCCGTCCAATCTAAAATTTCTGATAAAACGGTTTCTGGATCCCTAAACTGCTGAGATAATCCGGGAAGTAAGGCCGGTTTCGCTTCGGCTAAAGTAAACCCATGTAAAGCCACAGCTTGTCCAATATTAAAAGGAGTACGCTGTTTGTCGGCGATTAAATCTGAGGGGGTTGCGACTCCTAATAAACAAAAGGTGAGGCGATTGTAAGGGGGATGATGCACCCTTTGATTGTAACAAGCGCGAATAAAGGCAAAAAAATCATCGGTGGGGAAATTTAAACTGAGAATACTATCAATTTCATCGATAAAAATGACAATTGTTCCCGGAATTTGCACCAAAACCACGGTTTCGATAAACTCCCGAAATCGACCCAAAGGGGATAACCACTCGCGATCGCGCCACCAGGACCCTAGATTCACCTCAAGCTGCAAATCCAGGGTCAGACTGCGAAGCATATTCGCATACCATTGAGTTGAAGTCCCCTGCTGGATATTGTCCATCGAGATATCAATCACACTACAGGCAACCCCCGCTTGTTTTAACTGCCGCATCACCTGCACCCGCAAGCTGGATTTGCCCGTTTGTCGAGAATTCAATACATAACAAAACTGTCCTGATTTTAATCCTTCATATAGCTCAAAATCTGCCTTTCTTTTAACATAAGTTGGCGCATTTTCAGGTAAGGTTCCGGAGAAAATATAGGAGTCTGTCATGATTGATTTACCAGGTTAGATTGGGATTAAATGGGGAGGACCCCCCCTAACCCCCCCTTGCTAAGGGGGGGGACTAGAATCTTACAAAAGTAGTTTTTTAAAGTGCACGATTAAGATGATTTGCCTTACTATTTAACTCCACTTCCGGTCCCCTCCCCTTAGCAAGGGGAGGGTTAGGGTGGGGTTCCCTCCGATTGCCAAGGGGACGAATTAGAACAAAATTTTATGGGTCGGATAGCTTTACCTTTAATCATGGGTTCAACCTATTATTAATTCACCGCCAAACGCACCGAAAAATACTGACGATATAACTCAAATCTAGGGGTGACATTATTATCATGTAACTGGACTAATCCCATACTATATAACTTAAAAGCCCGTTCAGAAGGAATTTTAACGGGTTTATTTGCCATCACCACATCGCGAAAGGCTGCTGCCAATTCGGGATGATGTTGGAGATTCCATAAATGTTGGCGGAGATGGTCACTAAATGGCCCTGCTTCTGTTGCGGCAATCTGGGAAAATTGCTCTAATGTCATGGGTTGACGGCATAAAAAATCTAGGGATTTTCGGATTAAATAGGGATGTCCCCCGATCGCACTCATCAAATGCTGAACTTCTCCCTCGGTATCCCAGTTTAAGCCATACCGTTGGGCTAAATCCTGCACCTGTAAGGCGGTAAATTCCGGTAAGGGAAAGACAGCGCCCACGTTGGCAAGGGGAGAATGATTGATGTCCAAGGCGCTATAAACTTCCGTAGAATGCACCACAATTAATCGCAGTTGTTTCCAGATATCCCCCCGGCGATCGCTGCGTCTGGCAATATCATACCAGGCGCGCAATAATCGACAAAAATCGTTAGCAATTTCCGGATGTTCAAATACCACATCAACCTTGTCTAAAGCTAAAACTAACGGGGTTGCTAATTGTGATAAAATATACTCCTCAAAATAAACCGTGCAATTGTTATTACAGCCAAAAATATCGTCCCAATAGTTCGATAATTGATTGGGTAATCCAGATAACTGACCGACGCTGGCGCAAAACCACTGCAAGAAGGTCCGCAGATCCGCAAATACGGTACTATCGGCTAGGTCAAAACTTAAGGTAACGGTGTGATAGTTGGCAGTTCGGGCCACTTCTAGGATGCGATCGAGGAGGGAGGTTTTGCCCATTTGTTGGGGGGCTTTAATCCGAATTAATGCCCCCGGTTGCGCGATCGCCACTTGACATCGCGCTTCTATCGGTGGACGGTGAACATAAAACCGCGAGTCCAAGGGAACCGAACCTTCTGAACAGTCTAGGATGGGTCCCTTGAGCGTTTCTGAGGGGACCCAACCCTCGATTTTCAGCAAAGACTCTACTCTCTCCTGAGAATGGTTTAAGGTTGCTTTCCAATGTCGTTCTAACGCCGTTTTAAAGTTTTTCTTACTGACTTTCTCCCCTAATGAGTCCGATAAGCGTTGCCAGAAATCTTTGCCAACCATCCGGTGTAAATAGTTGGCGGCATATTCCGTATTTTCCGCAATTTCTTCGTAAGTTTTATCTTGCCAAGCACCCCGAAAAATCATCATCTCGATATCGGTGATATGCTTTCCCGTCTTGGCAAAAATTACTTGATCGGCTATTTTGAATGCTTCTTCAAAATTAATAGGAGTTTCCTGCATAAAGCTTAAAGTTTTAATAAAGAGAACGGGAAAATCCGGGGTAATAGCTATTAATTTGTATTATATCAGGTTGCTCAGGCAAGCTAGGACCCCCAAGGGTCAGGGACATAGAACACTCAATTTTCGGGTAGTTTTACGGAAGGAGGTAAAAGGTAACGAATGAGTAATTGACAACTGACAAGCAATTAAGGCCCCAGGACCAAGGACCAATCCTAGAATCTCCCGGAGGAGTTGGAAAAATTTTTTTTCTGTCCGGATTTCCTGGGTCAGGAAAAGTAATAAAAAGTCATCAGCGATCGCCGTCCCAGGAGCCTAATGTCAAGATTTCATGACTTTTTGGCATTTCCTAGGTCATAAAAGGTATCGGCGATCGCGGATACTATCATATACAGTACACCTGGGAGGGTGCTGATGTATTACGCTTACCTCACTGTCCCAAACCACGAGTTTGAAGAACTGTTTCCCCAGGGTGTGCCTACCTTTGGTTTCACACCTGATGATTTCATGGAAATTTATGATGGATGCACCGGCGAGTTGGTGGATATCGAACCGGACCTTTCGCGTGAACCGCGCCGGGTTGACCTGGGACCAAGAACTCGCCCTTTTTCAAGAATACACTGCAACGATGAACGATCCTCTTTTTGTTAAAGGAATGTTTAAATTGTTGGACAGTGGTTGGTTTACCCTTCCCGAGTCCCAAGTGCAATCCGTGGTATGGCGCGATCGCGAAGAAATTTTTTGCTTTCAATATAATAAAAACAAAACAATGGATGCCAATCCTTTATTAACTTAGCTTTGTGTTCATACAATGCCATATCCATTGTTCCCCTATCTCTCCAAACCAGCGGGTGAGATGAGGAATTTTTTCTTAGGGAAAATGTACCCCGCCAGGGGGATTGGCTTAGGGCCGTGGGTTCTGGGGGAACTCCCGACCCGTTTAAACGCTTGCTAATCCGAACCATAGAGACCCTCTCGTTTGACGTTCCTTTTCGTTTATGCTTATTCACAATAACAGGAGCGAAACCGGGTAATAGACTGGGTTTTGGGCCAGTTTATGAACTGTCTGCGGCGGCGATCGCAGCAGGCCCATGAATGAGGTTTAATGAATTTATCAGCCAAACACCCAGTAAAATTGTCCAAATTTTAGGAAATTTGAGGGCAGGCCCTTCCCCCGTGAAACCCTTTAAACCGGATGAAAAATTAATCAGGTTGCCCCGAGTTGGCCGCCAGAAATTACTTGTTTAAATCTATTCGATATAATTGATTTTAAAGCTCAATTCACTTGGGTATATCTAATTTAAGGAGAGAAAATTCAGTGCTGCAATTTGAATCTCAACCCCTTTCAGATTTAGCCGAAAGTCTGCGGACTGTTCGCCAAGCCAAAACCTTTAATAATCCCGAACGATTTATCGAAGGGTGGTACTGGGCTCTCCGGTCTAAGGACCTAAAAATTGGTCAAGTCAAACCGATCACTCTCCAAGGTCGGGACTTGGCCATTTATCGAGGAACTGATGGCAAAGTTGTCGCCTTAGATGCCTACTGTCCCCACATGGGCGCTCATTTGACTGAAGGCAACGTTGACGGCAATGGATTGCGCTGTTTTTTTCATAATTGGAAATATAATGATCGCGGTCTGTGTGTCGAAAGTCCAGGTTTAGATAGAACGATTCCTGCCAAAGTTCGGTCCTGGCCGACATCAGAAACTTATGGCTTAGTCTGGGTTTGGACCGGCGAGACACCGCGACATCCGGTGCCTTATGTTCCGGAACTCGCCGGGAAAGATTGTGATGCTGGTTTTGGGTTAGGGTTCGGCAAAAACTGTCATCCCAATGTTGTGATGATTAATGCGATCGACGCCCATCATTTTAATACGGTTCATAATCTCCCCGTTGATGTCAAATTCGAGAAAGAAAACCTCAACGACAACGCCATTATTTTTCGCAACATCACCCGAGGGGGAGACCAATCTTGGTTTATTAAGCTGATTCGTCCCCTTTATCAAAATGAAATCACCTATAAAATGTGTTATTGGTATGGCAGTACCGGCACCGTGACCGTAGGGCCAGACTTTTTGCACTTCCACATTATGTTTAGTATTCGTCTCAAACCCGATGGCAAAGCCGAAGGACAAACCATCGCCATTACGGAGAAACGTCCGGGTTTGCGGGGATGGTTATTTAATCGAATTGTCCTGTGGATCACCTTGCGGGTGGGGAATTACTTTGCCAAAGGGGATACCAAATTGTTTGAAACGATTAAATTTGATTTAAAAACCCCGACTTTAGCGGATCAATCGATTATTCAGTTTATCGAACAAGTAGAAACACAAAAACCGCTGAAATGGGAAACTTGGGAGACAGTTGAGCATCTGTCATAATTGGGGTGACTCTGGGAAAAACCTGGGCTAGACTACGCCATAATGGAATGGTTGCCACGGAGTCACCGATGAGTCAATCTTTATTTACTACCGCGCGGTTTGACTTACCTCATGTTACAGAAGGCGATAAATTACATCGCCTTCTTTCTGCTGCTTTAAAAAGCAAAGTCAGCAATTCGTCTCAAATCCCCCAGTCCCTCACCTCGGCCTATTGGAATTCATCTTACTTTGGCCTAGATCAGGTTAAAATTTTTCAGGATTCCACCGGGGAAGAACAGCAGCAAATTTTACATCTATGTAGCAATGCACTCCTGGAAGAAGCCTACTTTGTAGAAAAAGCGGGAGTGGGATACATGGCGAAAATGGTGATGCTGGCAGAAACTACCGAAGAACGGATGCTGTATGGGTTATTTGCAGCGGATGAAGCCACTCATTTAGCACAAATTCGGCCATTTTTAGCCGATCGCGACCCAGTGGCAACGGGAGATCGCTTTTTAGAATTACTGGCTGAAATTGTGGAGATGGAAGATAAAAGTGTTTTAGTTTTTGTGATTCAGGTGGTGTTAGAAGGATGGGGACTCAGCCATTATCGCCATCTCGCTAACGACTGCTGCGATCGCGAATTAACCCAGATGTTTCGCGGATTTCTCGATGCCGAAGCGCGACATCACAGTACCGGCGTCACCTTGTGCGATCGCCACCCCATCACCCCGCAATCCCAGAGTGCGATCGTAGAAGCCCTCACCTCATTCTTGCAGATGGTGCAGGTAGGACCCCAACGAGTCGTTCAGGCGATCGCGCAAGTCAAAGGGGATTTATCCCGTCCCCAACAAATCAAAATCTTCCAAGAATTAGACACCGAAACCCACAGCGCCACTCGCCTCCAACTCCTGCGATCGCTCCTCCGTTCCGACCCCACCCATTCTATCATCAATCACCTAGAAGAAAAAGGCTCATTCACCCCCTATCCCCCAGAAAAATGCGTCCTTTAATAAAACCCATCCCCAGTTCGTAGTAACGACTTCAGTCGTTATCTTCTCTTATGTTCGTAGTAACGACTTCAGTCGTTATCCCCCATCCCTAATTCATCCCCATTATGAACAACATTTTCAACGAACCCAAACCCAACACCCTCCTAGAACACGAAAAAATCTACCGAAAACTCCAACTCAACTACCACCGCAATCAACAACAGGACCAAACCGCATCTATCGACCAAGCTGCCAGCGCCTTCTACTATTCCAATTGCCAACAAGAATACTGGAACCCCGAAGAATTTTCCCTCCTCTACGGAACCCCACTCTGGGACCAATCCACCCCCAGCCAAAGGCTAATTTTAAATCATCTCTACTGGGTTGCCTACTACTCCCAAATCATCTCCGCAGAAATTGCTACAATCCTGTTTAATCAAACCAGCGCCGCTGGATTGTATGCTCAGGAAGACTTTCGCTTAGTCTGCGATATGCTCGACCTAGAATCCGCCCAAGAACGGGCGCATATAAACGCATTTAAAACCATTTCAGAACAAGTAGAAGCAACATTATTTGGCAAACGCATCTTCACCTACCCCATGCGCGGACCCTACACCGAAACAATGGTTCACGCCGATACCAACGCCTTAAAAACCTGGTGGAAACAATTACAACTCCGATGCTTTGGAATGCTCTCGTCCGGGAATACATTTCTAGCTTGTCAGTATTTTACCGTGCGGGGAGTGCGAACCTTAAACGGGAAATTGGTCCAACATAAATTAAGCCAATATTACCAAAATCACCCAGATAAAGAGAATGCTCCAATCCCCGCTAAAATCTCTTATTATCATTTTTTAGATGAGAGCTTTCATTTTAACAGTTCCACCCTGTTATCTCATGAAGTGGTAACTTGTTTGAAAAAGCCCAGCCCCTTCGAGATATTTGTCGCTAACCTGGGGTTGCGCGGATGCCAACAAGACCATGCTAATTTTTCCGTAGCGATTAATGGGATATTTTGGTATGACCCGGCCCTCTATTCGGCAGTTTATCAACTGTTGCGATCGCCCGTCTTTGCCATGAGTGATGCCGATGCCAAACAGATGATGCAGGATTGCTTTACCCAGGAAACTGCCGGACTCCATCGCAGTTATCAAACCCATCAAGAAGCGAAGGCATCCTATCAAGTCTATCTCGAAAAAGTGGACTATGCCTGGAAAAGTAACCGAGAAATGTCCATTATGGCAGGGAGTTCGATTCCTCGCTATCTAGCCACTCAGAAAAAAGCTCTCTCTCGGCATTTCTCAGCCTCTTTTACCCATCCTCAGCGTCCTTTATTGCAAGTTGCTTTGGATTAAAGTTTATCCATTTCATCCCCCTGAAAATCCTATGAATTCCCAGCAAAATCAAAACACCCAACCTCGAATCGAGATGCAAATTTTTAATAACTGGGATGTGGTTACCAAAGGATGGTACATTGCTTGTCCCAGTGAAGAACTGCCTCAAAATAAACCTAAATCCTTGGAAGTCTGTGGACAGCAAATTGTTCTATTTCGCGGTAAAGATGGCAAAGTTTTCGCTTTAGATGCCTATTGTCCCCATCTTGGCACTGACTTAGGAATTGGGCGAGTGGATGGGAATTTAATCCGCTGTTATTTCCATCATTGGGCGTTTGATGGCGAAGGAACTTGTCAGGATATTCCCTGTCAATCCAGCATTCCTGAAAAAGCGCGATTACAATCTTATGCCACCGAGGAAAAATATGGCATGATTTGGGTTTATCCCGATGCAACCGCCCCGGAAGGGGTGGCAGAATTCGATGAACTTAAGGGAAAAACAGTGATTGCCCTGCGCGATCGCCCGTTTGAACGTACCTGCCATCATCACATTTGCATGATGAATGGGATTGATGCTCAACATCTGCAAACGGTGCATAAAGTTAATATTAATATGAATCTGACGTTACAGGAAAATGAATCCGGTACTCTGATGGATTTTACCCTCAGTGGGGAATTTCCAAATACCACCCGGCGAGAACAACTAGCGCGGAAATTTTTAGGGCAAAATTATGCTTATAGCATGAGATATCAGAATGCTTGCTTGGGACTGTTAACTACGATGAAAAATGTTAAATATGTTCCGCCCCTGCACATGATTTATGCTTATATTCCCGTCGAACCGGGGAAAATTAAGGTACAAAATATTTATGTAGCCGCCCGTCGTCCGGGAATTTTGGGGTTGGTAGTTACCTACTTTTTATTGTTTTGTACGAAGATGCTTTATTTATTTTTGAAGGGGGAAGATGGGAAGATTTATGACAATATTCGGTACAATCCGAATGCTTTACTGAGTATCGATCGCCCGTTGGTGGAGTATATGAAATATGTGGAGCGATTGACGCCTTCGGTTTGGTCAAAAGTTCCGGTTAAAGGGGAATAGACTGTCAAAAATTAGGGGTCTGTTTACGGGGTTATTAGTAGGAGGCAGAGCCTCCAATTGGACATTCCCAGGCAGAGCCTGGGAACGAGAATTTAATTAAATTAGGGGGGTTTATGAAGCGTTGTTTTGTTAGATTTCCGGGAACGAATTATCCAGCGATCGCCTTACCTCAGCATGACAATTTGGCGAATTATTTAACCGTGCAAAATTCTACGATTCTGTTTGGATGTCGAACGGGAATTTGTGGCACTTGTTTGTGTGTGATTGAGGGAGATATTCCCCCGGCTAATTTGGAGGAACGGGAAGTTTTAGAAATTTTAGCACCGGGAAATCCTCAAGCGCGGTTAGCTTGTCAGGTGGATGTGACGAATGATATTGCGATCGCCCCTTTAGAGGAATAGCAATTATGGGATTTGAAGACTTTTGGTATGTGGTTGCTCTCAGTGAGCAACTGAAACCCAAAACCGTGCTTTCGCGCACAATTTTGGGGGAATGGTTGGCAATTTTTCGGGATGAACAGGGGGATGTGGTGGCATTACGCGATCGGTGTATGCACCGCAATAGTCGTCTCTCGCGCGGCAAAGTCTGCGACGGCACTCTGCATTGTCCCTATCATGGATGGGTTTATGATAAATCCGGTCAAGTGGTAGCAGTTCCTGCGGAAGGAGAACAGTTTAAAACCCTTGCCTCTCGTCGGACTCCTTCTTATCCAACCCAAGAAAAAGATGGCTATATTTATGTTCGATTAGCAGAGAATTCCAGTCTCAATCTTGACCCGTTTCCCATGCCTTATTACGGCAAACCGGGATGGGAAACAGTGCGCGTGATTAACCGTTTTCGCAACAATGTCACCAATTGTGCCGAAAACTTTATTGATATTCCCCACACTGCCTCGGTGCATCCTGGAGTCTTTCGCAAATCCCAGCAAAAACAGTTAGAAATGACCGTAGAACGACGGGATGGTTCGGTGTTTGTCACCTATCGGAATGAAACCACCAATTTAGGATGGTATTCCCGGTTTTTAAATCCCCAAGGCGGGGAAATTTACCATACTGACCGTTTTTCCATGCCGAATGTGACCAGTGTAGAATATAAATTCGGAGAAAACCGGCGGTTTTTTATTACCAGTCAATCGATTCCCGAGGCAGAAGATTCCACCTTAGTTTATACCGATGTGACTTTTAACTATGGCATTTGGAATAAACTCGCCCGTCCTTTTGTGCGTTGGACTGCCCAATATATTATTAAGCAAGACATAGAAATTTTGGGGATTCAGCAACAGATAATTGAGAAATATGGCACTCAATTTGCTAATACTCCAGCGGATACCATTCATGTTTTTGTCGAATCCATTCGCAAGGCAATTTCAGCGGGACAAGACCCGAGATTACTTCCCCCCAAATCCGTGACAGTTAACTTTTGGGTTTAGGGATTATTCATAGCATCAGGAGATTTATGGCTATTTTTATTGCATTTGTGACGCTGCTCATTTTGACATTTGCCCGAACAGAACAACGGGCTAATCTCAAGGCAAAATCTTGGCAAGATTGGCTCTTAGATGGAATTGGATTATGCTTTCAAGGAATTTTAATTCCTCTGCTGCAAATTGTCCTAATTTATCAGGTTTATCAGCATTGGTTACCGGAAAATAGTGGAAGTTTAAACCTCCATCCTATTTTTGCCTTTGCCCTAAGTTTTGTCGGAGTTGATTACCTGTATTATTGGAATCATCGCTTGCTCCATAGTCGGGGGTTGTGGCGGTTGCATCTGGTTCATCATACCATGACTGAACGGCAAGTTCTCGGCACTTCTCGCAATACATTATGGACCAGTTTTTTAATTATTTATCTTTGGATTCATGCCTTGTTTATCTATTTGCTTCAAGACCCGACTGCTTATATGATTGGGGTAAGTTTGACCGCGATTTTAGATTTATGGCGGCATAGTGAAATCGAACCCCTACCAGGAACGATGTTGCATCGCTTGCTCTCCCCTTGGTTGATTTTACCGATGGATCATGCATGGCATCATGGGAGGGAGTCTGCTGGGGTTAATTATGGGGCAAATTTAAAACTCTGGGACCGATTGCATGGCACGTATTATGATAATAAAACCGCACCGAATGCTTTGGGAATTTCTAGCGATTTAACCTTAGCTCAAAAATTAATTTGGCCCTTTTAATCTAATTGTTTAATCCGATTTAATTGGCACAGTAAACTTCAATGACCTTACTCAGTTTGATTCTCTCCTTCTTTCCGGCGATCGTCATGGGAATGACCGTAGCATCTTTTCTGTGGATTTGTTTCTCTCCGAGCATTTTAGGGATTCTCGCCTTACTGTTTTCTCTGTATGGATTTCCGGTAATGGTTTATCGGATTCATGATTATTTTTATCCCATAAAAGAAGGAATTTCCTACCTAAAAGGACCCGATTATTCTCCTTGGTGGGGAGGTCATCAAATTCAGGCGATTTATATTACATTTCCAGGGATTGAATCCGTGTTACGGCTGATTCCTGGTGCATTTTCCCTGTGGTTGAGATTGTGGGGGGCAAAAATTGGCCGAGGGATTTATTGGATGCCGAGTTTAGAACTGGCCGATCGCGCATTAATAGAAGTAGGCGATCGCACCATTGTTGGTCATCGAGTCGGGATTTACAGTCATGTGATTAAACCCAAACATAACAACTTAATGTTGTATGTAAAATCCGTCAAAATTGGCAATGATGTGTTTGTCGGTTCCGGCACCCATTTCGGTCCGGGAGTCACCATCGCTGATGGCGCTTATCTTCCCATTGCCACCCATCTTTATCCTAATACGAAAGTCACTCCCCGCAATCATTCCACTGATTAAATTTACATAAAATGCGGATAGTCGGAAAATTAAGCTGTATAAATAATTAGTTGATTATGATGGATTTTTCGGGATTCTAGCCCATTAAAATTCTCCAAAACCAAGCAAAATGTACCCCACAAGTTTGCTTGCTTAATGCCTGCTAATTATTGATTCAGTCCATTGAACTTAGATAACCATGATGCGTCCTATTATTCAGCTCTTTTCTTTTCTCCTCGGTCTATATGCCTATAAATTTTCCCAAGCTTTAAAAAATCCCCGCAGGTCTCAGCGTTCAGTCCAGCAAGAAATTTATCGAAATTTCTTAAGCAGTGACTATGGCAAATCCCTGGATTTTAATGCAGCTCCCCATGCCTCTTTAAATGAGCAATGGAATCAGATTCCGGTTGTCAACTATGAGGATATTCAAGATTGGATTGAACCGGCTGAGTTGCCCGGTCCACAGGAGTTAAAGAACTCTTTGCAAAACACTCCATTGCCGGGAAAGTCTCTGACTCCTGAACCGATTCTATTTTATGAAAAAACTTCGGGAAGTCGGGGACCGGCTAAATGGATTCCCTATACCCAATCCCTGCGTTCTAGCTTTAACTCAATGTTTTGTGTGTGGGTACATGATTTAATTCAGAATGGACCTAAATTTCAGACCGGCAAATTTTATTTCTGCATTTCTCCGCAACTGAAAGACCCCCAAGTTCTCACTGAAATTCCAGGCGGACTGGCGGATGATTCTGAGTATTTAGATGGGTGGTTGCGGGCCTTACTCAGTTTGGTCTTAGTCGCCCCGCCTCGACTGAAACACCTGCAAGACCCCGATGAATTCAAAGAACAGTTAAGTTTGGAACTGTTATGCGAAGACCACTTAGAAGCCATTTCCATTTGGAGTCCCAGCTTTTTGAAAGTGCTGTTGGATTATATGGAAACCCATCGCGAGTCACTCATCGAGAAATTAGGTCAGAAAATCTCTCGCCAACGCGCCCAACAGTTGAGGTTATCGCCAATTCCCTGGACTGAAATTTGGCCGAAACTGAAACTGATTTCCTGTTGGGATAGTAGTCATTCTCGGGAACAGGCGGAATTTCTGCGAAAACTTTTTCCCGGGGTGATGGTACAGGGGAAAGGATTGCTGGCAACTGAAGCGCCGATGACGATTCCCTTGATTGCCGCCCAGGGATTTGTTCCCCTGCTCAATGAAGTGTTTTTTGAGTTTGAGGATGAGAGGGGAAAGATTTATAAACTCCATGAGATTAAACAGGGGGAAGACTATACCCTGATTATTTCGCAAAAAGGGGGGTTGTATCGCTATCGGATTGGCGATCGCATTCGAGTCAGCCATTTTTACCAAAAAACCCCCTGTTTAGAATTTCTGGGACGCGATCGCAGCATCAGCGATTTAGTCGGAGAAAAGCTCTCCGAACCCTTTGTCCAAACCGTCCTCGAAGACATCTCCTTAGAACGCACCTTTTTCAAAACCCTCGTCCCAGTGACCCAACCCGTTGCCCATTATCTATTGTTACTGGATGAGGCCCAGGAGCCACCCGAGGCGATCGCCCAACAGTTAGATCGTGCACTCATGCGATCGCCCCATTATCGTCATGCCCGCTTATTAGGACAACTCGCCCCTCCCCGCGTCTTCATCTCCAAAGAAATCCCCCACGCTTTAATCCGATATCAGACCCAATCCGGCAAAAAATGGGGAGATCTCAAACCTGAAATTTTGGCAACCGCCCCCCTTGAAAGCGAACTCTTGCAGAAATTAGAAACCCTAGCAAATCCCACTTTTATTCCCGAGGTCCCCTGCGACTCCCAACTCTGTCGGTCCTTTTAGAACCCCACTCACTCCAGCCATTCTCCTTTGGCATTTCTATCGAAAACGCGCCATTATGATTTGATGGATTATAAGGCAAGCCAGCCCAAAGGAGAAAAATGAGATGACAACCAACTCTGAATTTATCAATCAGGTTGTAGCGCTAGTCAATCAAAGACGCGCCCTCGCCAATTTGCCACCTGTAGCGGTGGATTCCCAATTGATTCGAGCGGCCCAAATCCATGCCGAAGATATGGCGGAAAACGACTTTTTCAGTCTCACCGGCTCAGATGGCTCCACAACAGTCAGCCGGTTAGCCGCCGTCGGATATCGCTTCAGCAACTTCCAGGAGAATATCGCTGCGGCCCTTCCCACCCCAGAGCAAGTTGTCGAAAATTGGTTCAACGATCCCGGACAGCGAGATACCCTCCTCAAACCCGGAGTTGATAATATCGGCGTTGGCTATTTCTTCCTAGAAAACGATACGGGAACCTTTAACGCTAACCATTATTGGAGTTTAGTCGTTGCTGCCCGTGCCGCCGGTAGTAATATTGTGGGATTCAACTTTCCCAACGCCCTTCAAGGCAGCGTGGGTGACGATACCATTTTTGGATCCGTTGGCAACGACACGATTTTTGGCAATGCCGGAAATGACCAAATCTTTGGCCGCCTTGGAGAAGATATCCTCTTTGGAAACACAGGCAACGATCAACTCTTTGGGGAAGAAGGAAGCGATTCCCTCTTCGGGGGTCAAGGGGACGACTTCCTCGATGCTGGAATCGGAAACGATTTCCTTTCCGGCGATGAGGGCAACGATACCCTCGCCAGTGAGTCCGGATTCAACCTTTTTGAAGGCGGTGGCGGCAACGATATCATCGGTGGCGGCATCAACAACGACACCATTTCCGGTGGCGACGGCGATGATCTCGTCTATGCTGGAGCCGGTGAAGATAATGTGATCGGGGAAGCCGGTAACGACATCATCTTTGGCAATGTGGGGAATGACATCCTCAATGGCGGTAGCGCTAACGATACCCTCTACGGCGGCCAAAATGATGATACCCTCTACGGCGAAAGTGGGGACGACCTCCTCTACGGCGACAAAGAGAACGACCAACTCTTCGGGGGCGATGGTAACGATCAACTCTTTGGCGGTGAAGGCAACGATACCGTCTTCGGCAACGATGGGGACGATGTGATCTTTGGTAATCAAGGAGATGATACCCTCGCCGGGGGTGACGGTGCTGATACCATCTATGGAGGACAAGACAACGATCAACTCTTTGGGGATGGGGACAACGATCTGCTCTTTGGAGACCTCGGTAACGATACCGTGATTGGGGGTGCAGGCAACGATAGTATCTATGGCGGCGAAGGGAACGATCAACTCAGTGGACAAGAAGGGGATGACAACCTTTTTGGCAACCAGGGCCGCGATACCCTGCGAGGCGGTGTAGGTAACGATACCCTCTATGGCGGTAAAGGGGAGGACCTGTTATTTGGGGAAGCCGATGATGATTTCCTCTCCGGAGACTTAGGAAACGATACCCTATTTGGTGGCACCGGAAATGATACCCTCCTAGGCGCAGACGGGGAGGATTTATTATTTGGAGAAGCAGGCAACGATACCTTAATTGGCAACGAGGGCAGCGATACCCTCTTAGGCGATGAGGGCAATGACTTCCTAGAAGGAGGTTCTGAAAACGATAGTTTACTCGGCGGCATTGGCAACGACACCATTTTAGGGAATGAAGGAGAAGATATCCTCTATGGCGGTGATGGCAATGACCAAATGAGTGGGGGTGAAGAAAACGATATTTTATTTGGAGAAGCAGGCAACGATACCCTCGTCGGCGATGAAGGCAACGATACCCTCATTGCTGGGGAAGGGGAGAATTTACTCGATGGTGGTGCTGAAAACGACAGTCTCATCGGTGGCGTCGGTAACGATACCATCAACGGTGGAGAAGGTTCCGATACTATTGTTGCCACCGGAGGCAGCAACGTGATCAACGGCGATGCCGGAAACGATAGTATATTAGGCGGTGCCGGTACCGATACCATCAACGGTGGCGATGGGGAGGATCTGATCAACGGTGGCGATGGGGATGATGTCCTCACCGGAGATGCAGGCAACGATTTCATCCTGGGAGGAAACGGAAATGACACCATCCTCGGCGCTGATGGTAGCGACACCCTCGATGGGGGTGCCGGGGAATTTGTCCTTTATACCGGAGGCGCAGGCAGGGACTTCTTCGTATTGCGTCCCGGAGTCACTGCCACCATTACGGATTTTGAAGATGGACAGGACAAGTTTATTCTCACCGGGGGTCTAAAAGTCAGTGAGTTACTGATTTCTGCACCGATTGGAGAGTCTCCCAGCGACACGACTATCGTCCTAGCTAAGGATACCTCGGTCGTTGTTGCTCTCCTCGAAGGCATCGACCCCGAGTTCCGCAACCTGATTATTACAACCGGCGATTTTGTCTAAGGTTAATTGTCGTTGGTCATTGGTCTTATGTTGATGGGGAGAAACGGGAGATGGGGGAGTTGTTCAACGTCCCGACTTCAGTCGTTACCGCGTGACTTGCCTCCTGCCAAGTCACGCCCCAATCTCAGGTGCTGTCTCTAGTTCCCCAGCAGGCAAGGCGGTAGACCCTCAGATTGCTCGTGTTATGGCATCCGCCATAACACGAGAGCAACGACTAAAGTCGTTAATACAAACTTCTCCCCCATCTTCCCAATCTCCCCCATCCCCCCAATCTCCCCCACCCTCCCCAGGGAATGATTAAAAAATGGGTGAGCTTTTCAGGTAAAATTCCCTAAGCCCAAAGCTACTTGGAACAGGGTTGTAGGAGGTGTTCTCAATGTCGATGGTCAGTCTTCCCGGACTCCGATCGCTGCTTGATACGATGAGTCAACAGCGCTCTTTACCGCCCCTTGCGGTCCAGGCAGCGCTGAAAGCTGCATTACTGAAAGGATATGAGCGCTATCGTCGGACCCAAGTCCGCAATGATGAGGATTTTCCCGAAGACTACTTTGAAAATTTTGCGGTCAAACTTGACCTGAAGGCGGAAGGGTTTCGGGTGACGGCGACGAAGACGGTGGTGGAGACGGTGGAGGATAGCGATCGCGAAATTCCCCTAGATTTGGCGATTAAAAAGGGGGCCAAAGTCAAAGTCGGCGATCGCGTGATTGTGGATGTGACCCCCAATCAAGGAGATTTCGGTCGTCTGGCGGCGTTACAAACCAAAACGGTCCTTACTCAAAAATTGCAGGAACAGCAGTGCAAATACATTCAAGAGACATTCGCCGATCGCAAGGGAACGGTTCTCTTGGGTAAGGTCCTCAAAAGTGATGCGCGGGGGGTCGTCCTAGGGGTCAGTGGTGGTGCGGGTCACCCCCTGGTGGAAGCGGAACTTCCCAAATATGAAAAGTTGCCCAATGATGACTATCAAGAGGGGGCGGAATTTAAGGTTTATCTGAAAAAAGTCTTCGATCGCCCCAGTTCTAAACCCATGTTACGGGTGTCTCGCGCTACGAGTTATCTGGTTTCGGGGTTGTTTAGCGATCGCGTTCCGGAAATTCGCCAGGGGACTCGTTGAAGTCAAAGGGGTGGCCCGAGATTCCATCCCCACAAAACCCGATATCGCCCCCCGCACAAAAATCGCAGTTCATGCTCTGGATCCGGAAATTGATCCAGTCGCCGCTTGTATCGGGAAGCTGGGGGAACATCTCCAGGCGATCGCCCAGGAAATTCCTGGGGAAAAAATCGAAGTGATTCCCTGGTCCGAGGACCCTGCGACCTATATTGCTAATGCCTTAGCGCCAGCACAAGTGGAAGGGGCGATCGCCCTCGATGTGGAGAATCAATCTGCTGAGGTAGTCGTTCCTCCGGATCAGTTGGCAGTCGCCCTCGGCCGAGGACCAAAATCTCCAACTCGCTTCCCGTCTCACCGAGTGGAAAATCACCCTCAAAACCCCCCCAGAACCCTAAAGTTTCATCAACTCTAGGCAGTCGCCCCCCGAGGCATCCTTGTGGCGTCAGTTTTTGTTCCTCCAGATAGATGACTGACCCAAGTTCGGGGGGTATAATCCAGGTGGTATTCAGTCATCTTATACACTTGATTTTCCACCTATTCAGAGGGTGGCCTCACAAACTTTATGCAGCCGACTTCCAGTTCCAAAGAAGAATCTCTCACGTTTGGCTCCTCCCCCTCGAATATTGACGCCTCTACCGGGGCTGAAGTGGCCAGCCACAAAGATGAAGAAGGAAACGAATTTGAGTTTCTATTCACCCGGGCTATTGAATTTCGTCAAGAAACCATTTATTTCATCGTCGTAGACCGATTTTATGATGGCGACCCCAGCAATAGCGAAGGACCCAATCCCGAACTCTTCGACCCCTCTGGAGAAGATTGGGGCAAATACTGGGGCGGTGATTTACAAGGCATCATTGACAAATTAGACTATCTCAAATCCCTCGGCATCACCGCCATTTGGTTAACTCCCCTGTTTGAACAAGTCGAAGCCTTATTTGTCGAACAAGCGGCCATTCACGGCTACTGGACCCGAGATTTTAAACGCCTCAATCCCCGCTTTATTGCCCCGGATGATAACCCCTCCCTCAACACCACCCAAGACAGTCGCGATACAGTTTTTGACAAGTTGATTGATGAGTTACACAAACGAGATATGAAATTGATTCTCGATATTGTATGTAACCATAGTAACCCCGATTTTAGCGGAGTTAAGGGTGAACTTTATGATGATGGGGTGAAAATTGCCGATTTCAATGATGATAAAGAGAGCTGGTATCATCATTATGGGGAAGTGACCAATTGGGAAGATGAATGGCAGGTGCAGAACTGCGAATTAGCGGGTTTGGCTACCTTTAATGAAAATAATATCACCTATCGAAACTACATCAAATCCGCCATTAAACAATGGCTAGACCGGGGCGTCGATGCCTTGCGCGTGGATACGATCAAACATATGCCGATCTGGTTTTGGCAGGAGTTCAACGCCGATATTCAGTCTCACAAACCGGATGTGTTTATCTTTGGGGAATGGATTTATAACCACCCCAATGATGAGCGATCGGTCAGCTTTGCCAATGAATCGGGAATGACCATTCTGGACTTTGGTTTAGCTACAGCGATTCGAGAAGTATTGGCAGTTGGTGCAGAACCCGGGATTTCAAATGATCCAGTCTATTTTTGACCAGGATTATAGATATAATGCCGCCACGGAACTGATTACTTTTATCGATAATCACGATATGCATCGGTTCCAAACCTTGAATCCGGACCCGGATCTCCTGCGCTTGGCGATTAATTTAATTATGACTTGCCGGGGAATTCCCTGTATCTATTACGGGACCGAGCAGTATCTGCATAATGATACTAATGGGGATAATAATCCCTACGGCAACAATGACCCCTACAACCGTCCCATGATGGAAAATTGGGATACAGAAACCCCGATTTATCGGGATATTCGCTTACTTTCCGGGGTGCGCCGTCTGAATCCGGCTGTTTCCCTGGGCAGTCAATGGAATAAATATATCACGGCGGATGTTTATGCCTATGTGCGCCGGTATCGGGATTCGGTATGCTTCGTCGCCATGAATCGCGGGGAAGCAACCACCATTGATGTTCATACTGACTTACCCGATGGGGAACATAGCTGCATTTTAACGCGGCGCAAATTGGAAGTGCAAGAGGGAATGTTACATCAATTAGAACTGGGGCTAAAGAAGCAGTCGTGATTAGTCATGTCGGGGAACGGATTAAGGGGACCGTTTTAGTGCGAGCACATTTGAATGGACTTTCGACCGATGTGGGTCAAATGGTGGTGGTGACTGGAGATTGTCCAGAATTGGGGAATTGGGATATTACCAAAGCCTATACCCTGGAGTATATTAACTCGAATACTTGGTTTGCGGAAATTCCCTTTGAGGAAAGTGTTGGGAAGGCGATCGCCTATAAATATGCGATCGTGTACAAAGACGAGCAGGGTAACGATGCCGCACTCCCCACCCGAGAAAACATCGTCTGTCGTCGCTGGTTATTAGCCGATGAAGGGACAGTGAAATGGGTGGACAAGTGGGCAAATTGAGGGAATGAATAGAGGGGCGATCGCCTGGTTCTGTGGAGTCTGTAGGCAGTGGGTGTTTCCCACTGCCTGTTTAAGTTGAGAGGAGAATTGTTAAAGTTAAAATTCTTTACAATTCAAGGTATCTGTAGGGGCGCAATGCTTGCGCCCTCTTTTGGGCGCAAGCATTGCGCCCCTACATGGATGGGGCTACTCCGTTGATCCGTCACTACGAACGAATGTTTTGGAGATTTTATTTTTTGGAGTTCCCTAAATTTAATAAACGGTAGTTTTTAATACGGTTTATCCTAACAATCATTGCTATAAGTCTGATATGAACAGCAAGAGTCTATCTCTAACTACTGTTCGTTGCAGTAGCGCAAAAAATTAGGGCTTCTAGGGTTCCGGTTTAAATCCCAGGGTTTAAATGACTGGTCCGAGAGAAGCAAGCCAGCCTGAAATTGGTTTCAGTATCAGCAATTAAGGTTTGGTTACACGGCGGGAAAAAAGCCCGGGAGGTCTATAACAGGTGAACTGTTATGACTTCTCGGGCATTGTTGTTTTTGCCGTTCTGATAAAACAAAATTGGTGCTAAAACATGACGGAAGAACCCACATTTCAAAGCCCAAATTCTCATTCCTCTAACAATCATCAACCCGTTAGAGAAACCGAAGCGAGTCGCGCCTTGGAACGAGAGGCACAGTTGCCGATGACGGGATGGCAGCAGGAAGTCTCCAAAGGGTTGGAATATGGACTCGAAGGCGCAGATAGCATCCGCGATCGCAGTATTCCGACTTTTTCTCGGGGAGAATTACCCCATTATGCCGGGATTAACACCTTTTTAAAAGCACCCTATTTAGAAGATGTGCGCCAGGTGGGGAACTATGATGTCGCAGTCGTCGGTGTTCCTCACGATTCTGGGACAACTTATCGTCCCGGTACGCGATTTGGTCCCCAAGGAATTCGCCGCATTTCTGCCCTTTATAGCCCTTACAATTTTGAACTGGGCGTTGATTTGCGCGAACAAATTACAATTTGTGATGCCGGAGATATCTTTACCATTCCCGCCAACAACGAAAAATCATTCGACCAAATTTCTAAAGGGATTGCCCATATTTTTAGTTCCGGTGCATTTCCGATTATTCTTGGGGGTGATCACTCCATTGGATATCCCACAGTACGGGGAATTTGTCGTCATTTAGGGGATAAAAAAGTTGGGATTATTCACTTCGATCGCCATGTGGATACCCAGGAAACCGATTTAGATGAACGGATGCATACCTGTCCCTGGTTTCATGCCACCAATATCAAAAATGCACCCCCTCAAAATCTAGTCCAACTTGGCATCGGCGGATGGCAAGTTCCGCGTCAAGGGGTAAAAGTTTGTCGGGAAAGGGCAACGAATATTTTAACCGTCACTGACATTATCGAAATGGGGTTAGATGCAGCGGTGGAATTTGCTTTAGAACGAGCTTTAGATGGCACAGACTGCGTATATATCAGCTTTGATATTGATTGCATTGATGCCGGTTTTGTCCCCGGGACAGGATGGCCGGAACCCGGCGGTTTACTGCCCCGAGAAGCCCTCTATTTGTTAGGAAAAATTGTGCAACGCGCCCCGGTTTGTGGCCTAGAAGTGGTGGAAGTTTCTCCCCCTTACGATATCAGCGATATTACCTCCTTGATGGCAACTCGGGTGATTTGCGATACGATGGCCCATTTGGTGTTATCCGGGCAATTGCCTCGGAAAGAAAAGCCCTTTTATATCCATCCAGAAGCCCAACCGGAATTAGTGGTGGGAGGATGAATCTCTTCAGTCTGGAGTGAGTGGAAAACCTGACCAACAATAACCTAAATCAACCGTGCATGAAACTGATTTAACCAAGGCGCTGATTTTTACGGTGAAAGATTGGTGGGATGCACAACCCGAACCACCAAAAATTGTAGACTTGCATTTAATTATCGGCAAATTCACCTGTGTAGAACCCGTCAGCTTACAGTTTGCTTTTGAGGTACAAACCCGAAATACATTTTTAGAGGGGGTGAAACTGAAGATTAAAGAAACGCCGTTGATTGCTTTTTGTCACTCTTGCCAACAGGAATATGCTCCAGAAATCGGCTTGCAATATGCTTGTCCCACCTGCCGATCGCCGATGGAAGATATTCGCTCAGGACGAGAGTTGAAAATAGACCGAATCGAGTACCATTTGGAAACCCAGGAGACCCCCATTCATGCATCAAACTTTTGACGCCGCCCTCGGGATTAATTTACTCCATGCCAATCAAGCTGGGGCCGATGATAATCGCGCTCATTTCGATGAATGGGGACTGACTTGTTTAAATATTATGAGCAGTCCCGGGGCGGGAAAAACAGTGCTATTAGAGCGCACGTTGGCCGCATTGAATGATACCGTAAAAATGGTGGTCATTGAAGGGGATATGACCACGGAACTGGATGCAGAACGCTTGCGAAAGTATGGCGTGCCAGTGATTGCAATTAATACCGGGCGTTCTTGTCATTTAGATTCTAAAATGGTGTCGGGAGGCATTCATCAACTGGCCTATTCCTACGAACCATCAGAATTTGATTTAGTGCTGGTGGAAAATGTCGGTAATTTAGTTTGTCCCGCTGAATTTGAGGTGGGAGAACACGCCAAAGTGGCGCTGCTGAGTGTGACGGAAGGGGAAGACAAACCCCTGAAATATCCGGTGATGTTTCAACAAGCGGATTGTTTGTTAATTACCAA
Organism: uncultured cyanobacterium; assembly: GCA_963821735.1. GTDB lineage: Bacteria > Cyanobacteriota > Cyanobacteriia > Cyanobacteriales > Laspinemataceae > Laspinema. The sequence goes on along the minus strand of CAWGFK010000011.1, from coordinate 311,172 downwards.
AATTGATTTAGCGCCGTATTTGGATATTGAAATTTCCCGGATTGAAGAGAATGTGCGGCAGATGAATCCTCATGTGACCATCATTCCGGTGTCGGCAAAAACTGGGGAAGGACTAGAGTTGTGGTATGACTGGGTGCGATCGCAAGTGGGTCGTTTTGCCCCAGTTGCTTCAGAACTTGACCCGGTGAATGTTGCGGCAGTCAGGCATTAAAAGGAGGGGCGATCGCAAACCGGGAAGAAAGGCGATCGTCCACCCAAACGCTCACCCAAAATGAGTAAATTTCACCGAATTTTGTAAGATTAATTACCGTTCTTAAATTGGATTAATGCTATAGCTCAAACCATGAGCTTTCCACTGACAATCACCTCCGGAGGACCGATGAAACGTCGTAAAGTTCTATATTTGATTGGGGTATTTTTACTTAGTTTAAGTATAAATATCAGTTGCGCTCCCTCTCAGACAGGAAATGGCATCCCCATTCGGATGGGATATAGTGCATGGCCCGGTTGGTTGCCTTGGGAAGTCGCTCAACAAGAACAACTCTTTGCAGCCCATAACGTTGACGTCAATTTAACCTGGTTTGATGGCTATTTAGACTCCATTAATGCCATGACTGCCGGTCAATTGGATGCGAATACTCAAACCTTAAATGATACGATCGCCTCCGTAGCAGCCGGGTCCGATCAAGTGATTGTTTTAGTCAATGATAACTCAACCGGCAATGATAAAATTATTGTTCGAGAAGGTATCAATACTATTGCCGACCTCAAAGGCAAAAGCATCGCAGTAGAAGAGGGAACCGTGGATCATTTCCTGCTATTACTGGGGTTAGAACAGGCCGGTTTAACCCAAGATGATATCACTTTACAACCCTTAGAAACCGGCGCAGCAGCAGCGGCTTTTGTTGCTGGACAAGTGGATGCAGTGGGGGTATTTGCACCCTTTACTACCCAAGCCTTACAACGTCCTGGCAGTAAAGAATTATTTAGTTCTAAAGATTTTCCTGGGGCGATTCCTGATCATTTAGTGGTCAGCCGACAACTGATTCAGGACCGTCCAGAAGCGGTACAAGCCCTAATCAATACCTGGTTTGATACCGTCAGGTTTATGGAAGAAAATCCAGCAGCCGCGCAACAAATTATGGCACAACGGGCGGGGGTTTCTGTGGAAGAGTATCAAAGCTATGCCGAGGGAACTCAGATTTTCACCTTAGCGGATAACCTCAAAGCCTTTACCCCGGGCAATGACATGAGTTCCTTATATTATGCAGCGGAAAGAACGAGCAATTTCTTGTTTGAAAGCGGTTTATCAAAAGCCAAGCCGGACCTCAATCAAATTTTTGATGATCAATTTGTGAAATCTTATGCAGACACCCAGAAATAATCTGAAAATACAGTCTAAATTTGCCCTCATTCATTGCTGTTACTTTTGAAGTTCAAAATTCATGAAAATTGATGAAAACTATACAGAACCCAATGACTCAAAGTTAAACCCCAAAGGCGGAAGAATCTTGCAACCCAGCCTATTTTGGCGGATTGCTGATGATATTCCTAAATCCCTCAGTTGGAGTTTGATGGCGCTGTCGATCGCCATTCCGATGATGCTGTGGTGGGTGATTTCCCATTCGGGAATCGTTAAACCCTTATTTTTACCCACCCCAGAACGAGTGCTTAAGGCGATCGCCCATTTGTGGGGAACCGGGGAACTGCCGAAAGATATCTTTTATAGCTTGTTTCGCGTTTTGAGTGGGTTTACCTTAGCTGCCGCTATCTCCATTCCATTAGGAACCCTGATGGGAACCTTTGCCAGCTTGCGATCGCTACTGGAACCGATTATTGGCATCGTCCGCTATATGCCAGCCCCCGCCTTTATTCCCTTACTCATTTTATACTGCGGTGTGGGAGAAACCACTAAAATATTACTCATTTTTATCGGCACTTTGTTTTTCAATACCTTGATGGTTATGGATGCCGTCAAGTTCGTACCCAAAGAATTAATCGAAACGTCATACACCCTAGGAGGAAGCCGCCACCAGGTGATTTTACAAGTGATTTTCCCCTTTATTCTCCCCAACATTATCGATGCCTCTCGGGTGAATATGGCGGCATCCTGGAACTTAGTTATTGTCTCGGAATTAGTCGCGGCAACGGAAGGATTAGGACGGAGAATCAGTGTCGCCCAGAGATTTCTCAGAACCGATGAAATTTTTGCCGGGTTAATCGTGATTGGCTTAATTGGGTTGGCGATCGACCTGTTATTTAGGTTATTACTGCGCCTATCCTGCCGATGGTCAATCCAGTAATATTATCCCGGCTGAGTCTCCTGAAACAACATTTTTTATTTAATTCTTGATTGAGGAAAAAATCATGCACTTACAAGTTTCCAACCTTTATAAAGAATTCCCCACCCGACGCGGTTCAACCACTGCCTTAGACAATATCAACTTGCATATTGAAGAGGGCGAATTTGTCTGTGCTGTCGGCGCTTCGGGTTCCGGTAAATCGACTTTATTGCGGGCGATCGCCGGATTAGATATCCCCACCTCCGGGGAAATTTTAGTCGATGGAATCCCCGTCATGGGTCCGGGACCCGATCGCGGCATGGTGTTTCAACATTACACCCTGTATCCCTGGATGAATGTCTTGGAAAATGTCACCTTTGGCTTAAAACTCCACGGATTTTCGCGATCGCAACGACGACAACAGGCTGCCTATTATTTAGAAATCGTTGGTTTATCTCAATTTGCTCGCGCATTACCGAAAGAACTATCCGGTGGGATGAAACAACGGGTGGCGATCGCCCGGGCATTAGCCTGCCAACCCAAAATTCTGTTAATGGACGAACCTTTTGGGGCTTTAGATGTTCAAACCAAAGAAGTAATGCAACAATTTTTATTACAAATTTGGGAACAAACCCGCACCACCATTTTAATGATTACCCATGATGTCGAAGAAGCCGTATTTTTATCCCAACGGATTTATATTTTAACGGCACGACCGGGGAAAATTCAAGAAGAAGTAAAAATTTCCTTGCCGAAAGAACGCACCTATCAAATTCGGCGATCGGCCAAATTCCAAGACTATAAATATCACATCATGGGCTTACTTCGGGGAGCATTAGCAGAAATTCCCCTCGCCGGATAAACCCGCTCAATCTTACACCTTAAAAGTTTAGCTCAAATCAGCATCGGCGTAAAACTCACCCAACCTTACAACGGGAGGAGTTTACACCGATGCTACTTTTTTTTAAATTGACTCCACCTTCAAAACCCAGAACGGATAAGCATTTGGGGCGAGTTGTTCACTCTAGGCTGTCCAGACGACTCATTAAGATTTATCGCACTTTTAATAAAAAACTGACTCCGGTAAGAAAACCAGTATCCCCCAGTCCTCTCCTAAATTTGACCGCTGTACCAAGCCAACGGCCCAAAATACGTTACCCTACAATAAAAACTAGACAGCAGCGGATATCTGCGATTGGTGAATCCAAGTAGAGGCGAAGCATTCCCCCATGAATCGGCAATTGACCGAAAATGCACCCCCCGAATGCTACCCCTCCCCCGGCAAACCAAGCGCCACCCCCCTACCCCATCCGCCTGAGTCAAAAAAAGCCCAATAAGCAACGCTGAAGTTGAGTGATGACGAGAAGAAAAACTGCTGCAAATTATCCAAACAAGCTGCCGAGGAGCAGGTAACATACCTCAATCTGTCAGGGAAAAGGACTGACAAAGCTGCCACCGGAAATTAGGCAACTTACCAATCTGAAAACGCTCTACCTCAGCGACAATCAACTGAGTGCGCTGCCGCCAGAAATTGGGCAACTCACTAATCTGACAGGGCTATTCCTTGGGGGGAATCAACTGAGTGTGCTGCCCCCGGAAATTGGGCAACTCTCCCATCTGACATGGCTAAACCTCAGCGACAATCAACTGAGTGCGCTGCCCCCGGAAATTGGGCAACTCTCCCATCTGACAAGGCTAGACCTCGGGAGCAATCAACTGAGTGCGCTGCCGTCTGAAATTGGGCAACTCTCCCATTTAACAAGGCTAGACCTCGGGAGCAATCAACTGAGTACGCTGCCGTCGGAAATTGCGGAACTCACCAATCTGACTTTGCTATACCTCCCGAACAATCAATTGAGGGCGTTGCCGCCGGAAATTGGGCAACTTACAAATCTGAGAACGCTATACATCAGGGACAATCAACTAAGTGTGCTGCCCCCGGAAATTGGGCAACTCTCCAATCTGACATGGTTATACCTCAGGGACAATCAACTAAGTGTGCTGCCCCCGGAAATTGGGCAACTCTCCAATCTGACATGAGTTATACCTCGGGGGCAATCAACTGAGTGCGCTGCCGCCAGAAATTGGACAACTCTCCAATCTGACCAAGCTATACCTCGGGGACAATCAACTAAGTGTGCTGCCGCCGGAAATTGGGGAACTCACTCATCTGACCGAGCTATACCTCCAGAATAATCAACTGAGTGTGCTGCCGCCGGAAATTGGGGAACTCACTCATCTGAGCGAGTTAAACCTCGGGGGCAATGAACTGAGTGCGCTGCCGCCGGAAATTGGGGGCCTCACTCATCTGACAGAGCTATACCTCGATAACAATCAACTGAGTGTGCTGCCGCCGGAAATTGGGGAACTCATCCATCTGACGAGCTAAACCTCGTCGGCAATGAACTGAGTGCGCTACCGCCGGAAATCGGACATCTCAGGATGTTGGCAGCCATCATCCTTGAGGAAAACCCGGAAAAATGGTCGGTATGATGGCCTCTACCTCGGCGGCAACCCCCTCGCCTCACCACCTCCCGAAATCTTAAACCAAGGCATCGATGCCACCTTAGCCTACCTGCGCGAACAACTCCACACCCAATAACGCGAATGAGTCTTTCAACTCATCGCGCTTGGTGAGGGGGGTGTGGGGAAAACCTCCTTCAGCGGTTAGGCAGTATTTTAAAATATGCTACCCCCATATCTAAACCGGGTATCGGCAATGTGGAGCGTTAAATTTGGGCAAAAACCGGGTTTTTGGTGGCTTGGATTTAATTTTGTCTTGATGCTCTATGCGGTGGTGCAAAAATACTGCCTGTTATTGCTCCTACAAAATTGTTAAATAGGTTTCGGTAGGGCTAATTGGCAAGGGTTTGAGGGTTTGATTTTTTAAGTCTATTTCTAATCCTAAAGATTCTAAGGGAATTCTGCCTAAAATGGCGTCTCTTCCTGCGGGTAACTCTAAACAGTCAAAAGTTCCTTCTCTGTCAAATATTAAGAGGGTGGCATCTTGAAAAATTTGGGCTTTGCGAATGTCTGATTGCGGTAGCTACGTCTACTTCTTTGAGGAGTTTTAGTCCGAGTTTGGCAATAGCATCTGGGGGTAAACATAAGGTGGTTGCGCCCGTGTCTACTAAGACATTGGGCAGAGTGATGGACCGAATTTGGTCTGTAGGAATTACTCCATAGTCGGCTCGAATTTGGTCGGCACGATTGATAATTGTGAGAGTGGCAAAAACTTTTCTCCATGTTGTTTTGATTCTCTTCAGACATTTGGACCTCCTCCTAAAAAGTTGGAGTAATTTCTTGATTGAGTATAGCTTGGAGTTGGATTGTGGCAGAAATCGGGTTTTTTACGGTTGTTGTATTGCGTATGGAAACCCGTTTGGTAGCAGTAGGGGTTAGAAACCGGGTTTTTTGCCAAGTCTTTGAGAAGTTGCATTAAATTTGGGCAAAAACCCGGTTTCGGATTTTGGTGATTTTAGTCGAATTCTGTAAAAGCGCCCCACTGTTCCCACATCTGTTCTAATTTCTGGGGTGTTCCAGTTGGCAAACTGTCCCCCTGGACCCATACCAGATCAAACGGACTCGGAAATACTAAACTCTTAGAGACATCTTTATTTTTAGAGGTTAAGAGCGATGAGTCAGATTGCTTATTCAACCGATACCACTATCAGCGATCGCGAACGGGGGTATTTACAGCTTCCCCCGGATTATACGGCGATTCAATCCATGCCGGAAGTGTGGCCCCTGGCCCGATCGCAGTTTGGCAATACTCTGGCATTGTGTGACCCCCATGCTAAACCCGTGGTTGAGTTGACGTTTGGTCAATTATGCGAGCAAATTCAGCAGTTTGCCGCTGGGGTGCAATCCTTGGGATTACCGGCGATCGCCGAAAATCTCCCCCCCCGAGTCGCCCTCTTTTCTAACGATAGTCCCCGCTGGATGATTGCGGACCAAGGACTGCTGACGGCAGGTGCAGCGGATGTGGTGCGCGGTTCCGATGCCGATCGCGAGGAGTTGCTGTTTATTCTCCAAAATAGCGGCAGTATGGGTCTGGTGGTGGAAAACCTCGCCTTACTCAAAAAACTCCGCCCTCAACTCGATGACTTACCCATCCAGTGGATTATCTATCTCTCCGATGAACCCCTGCCCACCGATGATACCCTGCCGGTACAAATTTTATCCTATCAACAGGTGATGGCAAAAGGGGCCGCTTCTACATTGCAACCCGTCACCCTCACCCGAGAGACTCTGGCAACCTTAATCTACACCTCCGGGACCACGGGTAAACCCAAAGGAGTGATGCTGAGTCACGGTAACCTATTGCATCAAATCGAGACCCTGCCGACGATTATGCAACCGGAACCAGGCGATCGCATCATTACCATTCTCCCCACCTGGCATAGTTTTGGGCGCATGGGTCAATACTTTCTCCTCTCCCGAGGTTGCAGTCAGTTTTACACCAATATCCGTTATCTCAAAGCCGATTTAAAAGAATATCACCCCAAATATACTTTCGGTGTTCCCCGCCTCTGGGAATCGATTTATGAAGGGGTACAAAAGCAATTTCGGGAACAACCCGCCAATCGTCAAAAACTGGTCAAAACCTTTTTTGGTTTCTCTCAAAGTTATATAGAAGCGGGTCGGATTTTGCATGGATTGCAGTTGCAACTCGAACCCGCTTCTGGGAGTGAAAAACTCCTGGCAGCAATCAAACGGGCGGTATTCTGGCCCCTACATATCTTGGGCGATCGCCTAGTATATCAGAAGGTCCGCCAAGCAACCGGGGGCCAACTTCAATATGTGATTAGTGGCGGTGGGTCCCTCGCTATGCATATCGAAAATTTCTTTGAAATTATCGGCATTGATGTCCTCGTGGGGTATGGATTAACCGAAACCACGCCAGTCTTGACAGCGCGCCGGTATTGGCATAATCTGCGAGGTTCTGCGGGTCGTCCCATTCCCTACACCGAACTGCGAATCGTCCACCCCGAAACCCGCAAACCTCTCCAAACCGGGGAACGGGGATTAGTCTTGGCGCGGGGTCCTCAAATTATGCAGGGGTACTACCAAAATCCCGAAGCGACAACCAAGGCGATCGACCCTGACGGATGGTTTGATACCGGGGATTTGGGGTGGTTGACTCCCGGCAATGATTTAGTCCTGACGGGTCGCGCCAAAGATACCATTGTTTTGACCAACGGGGAAAATATCGAACCCCAACCGATTGAGGATGCCTGTATTCGCAGTGCTTATATTGACCAAATGATGCTAGTGGGTCAGGACCAAAAGTGCCTCGGGGCCTTGATTGTGCCGAATTTTGAAGCCCTGCAACAGTGGGCCTTGTCCCAAAACTTCTCCCTGCGTCTGCCGGAGAATGTTTCTCAAGGGAATCCTCCCCCAGCATCGGGAACCCGAGAAATCGACCTCTCTAGTCCCGAAATTGACAACCTGTTCCGCCAGGAGTTGAATCGGGAGGTGAAAAACCGTCCGGGATATCGTCCCGATGACCGCATTGGACCCTTCTCCCTGTTGAGCGAACCCTTTACGATGGAGAATGGAATGCTCACCCAAACCCTGAAAATGAAACGGCCCGTGATTACCGAACGTTACGGCGATCGCATTGATAAAATGTTCGTTTGATCTCGATTAGCCCCGTGGCATGGTAGCATAACGGGGCTAATTTTAGGCCAATTTTCCACTTAACCCTTAATCTAGGTCAGCTAATATGGATGTCTCTAACTCGAAATTACTTCTGAAGCGCAATACCATTATCAAAGCGATCGTTACCCCGCGCTGGAAAGAAGAAGTTCAGCAGCAACTCCAAGGACAAATCAATCAAATTGATATGCAACTCCAACAGCTTGAAATGCAAGCACAGCAAATGATTGGCGAACTGCAAAAGCAGAGCATTCAACCCCCGGGGCCGCAAATCCAGCAACAAATGGAGTCGGTGAAAATGCAGGCCAATCAACGGCAAAGAGAAATGCTGGATCAGAAAAATCAAATCCTCCAAAATCTGCAACAAGTCCAGACTTTGGAAATGGGACAAGAAGTCGCCAGTGGACAAATGGATAGTTTTTTCTATTTGGAACGGGGCGATGATTTAATCAAAAAAATGCAGGTAGAAGTCGTCTTGCGCGATGGCGTCGTTGAGGAAATTCGCGGCGATTTGTAGTTGCGAGGGTAGAGGAGATGGGGAGGACTTGCAAGAGTAGATTTTTTACGCTCAGGGGGATTTGTCTCACATTTAACGGCACTTCCGGTCCCCTCCCCTTGGCAAGGGGAGGGTTCTCCCCTTGGCAAGGGGAGGGTTAGGGTGGGGTCCACACGCGATCTCAAGTCACCAAGAATGGGTGGGTGCAGGGTCCACGCACGATCGCCCGTGCGCGTAGAAATTAGGTTTCCCCAGTCTCCATACAGGGGCGGTAAGCGGAGCTATCCCGTAGGGAATCGCCTCCTTATGAGTGCGTGACTTGGCGATCGCGCATCAAGAGGACCCCACCCTAACCCTCCCCTTGCCAAGGGGAGGGGACCGGAGGCGTACTTAAATTTGAGGCAAATCATTAATGAGCGTAAAAAACCTACTCTGGCAAGATGGGGATATCGTTGATGCTGTATCCTCTGGGGTGCAAATCAGGGTGGATTTTCTCGGGGGACGGATCAAGGTAGAATAAAAACTTGCTTTATTTTAGTTTTGAGCGTCGAAAAGAAGCTACCTATGATTAACGAAGTGTTCATGCCTGCTCTGAGTTCCACGATGACCGAAGGCAAAATTGTCTCTTGGGAAAAAGCGCCGGGGGACAAAGTGGAGAAGGGCGAAACGGTGGTGGTGGTGGAGTCTGACAAAGCAGACATGGACGTAGAGTCCTTCTATGAAGGGTATCTCGCTACGATCCTCGTCCAAGCGGGAGAAGCGGCCCCTGTTGGTGCGCCGATCGCCTTGTTAGCTGAAACGGAAGCCGAAATCGAACAGGCGAAGCAGCAAGGGGCGAACCTCAGCAATAAATCGGCTCAACCGGCTGCCGCTCCCCAGTCTAGCCCATCCCCTGCACCGGAACCGGCAATGGCTACGGCTGGAGCCCCCACCAGTCGTCAAAATGGTCGCACGGTTGCCTCTCCTCGGGCCAAAAAATTGGCGAAGGAATACAAAGTGGACTTGGCAACCCTCTCCGGCAGTGGTCCTTTTGGGCGGATTGTGGCGGAAGATGTAGAAGCGGCAGCAGGTAAGGCCCCAGCCGCGACTGCCACCCCAGCACAACCGACGGTAGCAGCACCCCCGAGAATTCCCACCCAGGCAGTCCCCCCCGCAGCCTCGGGAGATGTGGTCCCCTTCAATACCCTGCAAAATGCGGTCGTCCGGAATATGGTGGCGTCATTACAGGTGCCGATTTTCCATGTTGGCTATACGATTACCACGGATCAGTTAGACAAGCTCTACAAACAGATTAAGTCCAAAGGGGTGACCATGACTGCCCTACTGGCAAAAGCAGTGGCCCTCACGTTACAGAAACATCCTTTACTCAATGCCAGTTGTGTGGATGGAGGGATTCAACATCATGGCAATATCAATATTGCCGTAGCGGTGGCAATGGGAGATGGCGGGTTAATTACGCCGGTTCTGCAAAATGCCGACCAAATGGATATTTACTCCCTGTCTCGCACTTGGAAGGATTTGGTGGAACGCGCCCGAGTCAAACAGTTGCAACCAGCGGAGTATAATAGCGGGACTTTTACCCTGTCCAATTTGGGAATGTATGGGGTTGATAGCTTTGATGCGATTCTGCCTCCGGGTCAGGGGTCGATTCTCGCTATTGGTGGAGCGAAAAATCAAGTGGTTGCCACGGACGATGGCATGATGGGGGTCCGGCGACAAATGCGGGTGAATATTACCTGTGACCACCGGATTATCTATGGTGCGGATGCTGCGGCATTCTTGCAAGATTTAGCGAAGTTGATTGAAAGCAATACTCAGTCTCTCACGATGTAGGGATTAGGGGGAAAGAGACCTAACCCCCCCCGCCCCCTTCCCTGGCAGGGAAGGGGGAGCCGGAAGGATATATGCTCCTTGATAAGGCATTATACTTTGCTGCAAGTACAAACCTGGACTCATTATACCTCCCTCTCCTCTTAGGGGAGGGCCGGGGAGGGGTCTCTTCAGTAAGTTGACGCACAGTATGCTGTAATCGGAAGGATGAAGGGGGATACTGACAATGGATTTATCCTTCATCCTTATTCAGTCCTCATCCTATAGTGTAATGGTGAATCAAGTGGAATCCATAAAAACTCTAGCGGTTGATATTGGTGGCAGTGGCACGAAGACTATTGTTTTAGATGCAGCAGGGGAAGCGGTGACCAAACGTAACCGCGTTCCGACTCCGAATCCTGCTAAACCGGAACCTGTGATTGAGGCGATCGCCTCTTTAGCAAAAGAACAAGGTGAGTTTGATCGGGTTTCGGTCGGTTTTCCTGGGGTGATTCGTCATGGAATCGTCTACACTGCCGTAAACCTGGACCCGGATTGGGTGGAGTTTAATCTCGCCGAAGCGCTGACGAAGGTTTTGGAAAAACCTGTTCGGGTTTGCAATGATGCCGATATCCAGGGTTTAGGCGCAATTTCCGGGAAAGGGGTCGAACTCACGATCACCCTGGGGACTGGGTTTGGCAGTGGGTTATTTGTGAATGGATCACTGGTGCCGAATTTGGAACTCGGCCATCATCCATTCCGCAAAGGTGATACCTACGAGGAACAATTGGGACGTGCGGCATTGGATAAAATCGGGGACAAACGCTGGAATCGCCGCTTAGAAAAAGCGATCGCCAATTTAGAACATTTGTTTAATTACGATCGCCTCTACATTGGTGGTGGTGAAGCGAAAAAAATCACCTTTGATTTACCCCCCAATGTTACCGTTGTTCCTAATATCAGCGGGTTATTAGGGGGAATTGCCTTGTGGCGGGACCCATAACCTGAATTCAGGATGTAGAGGTGATTCGCGATTCGCCTCTACATTGAGGGTTAGAGGTTAAAGATTGCGTAAGTCCTGAAAATGTCAGTCATTTGATAAAACAAACTCTTGAGGAAAGACTATGAAAGCAGTTGTTATGACCGGATTAGGTGCAGCAGCGGATGTCTTGAAAGTGCAGGATATTCCGGGTCCGCAATTAGAAGGCGATCGGGATATTTTAGTCCGCCTTCATGCTGCCGGTGTCAATCCCATTGATACTAAAATTCGCAAACGCGGAACCTTTCATCCGGACATGAACCCGGATATCCTCGGATGTGATGGTGCCGGAGTCGTCGAGGCGATCGCCTCTGGGGTGCAAACCCTCAACGTGGGAGATGAAGTATATTTTTCTAATGGCGGATTGGGTGGACCTCACGGCAACTATGCCGAATATATAGCGATCGATGAACGATTTGTCGCCAAAAAACCCACCTCTCTGAGCTTTGTAGAAGCGGCAGCAGCACCCCTAGTCCTGATTACCGCCTGGGAAGCACTCTACGACCGCGCCGCCTACAACCGGGCCAAAAAGTGCTAATTCAGGCCGGTGCAGGGGGTGTCGGCCATGTCGCCATCCAACTGGCCAAACTCAAAGGTGCCGAAGTCGCCACCACCGTCAGTACCCCAGAAAAAGCCGAATTTGTCCGCCAATTGGGTGCTGATTTAGTGATTTTATATAAAGAACAAAATGTCATTGAGACTGTGATGAACTGGACCAATGGCGAAGGTGCAGACATCGGATTTGATACCGTCGGTGACAAAACCTTCTTTGAAACCGCTGAAGCGGTCCGCTTATATGGGGATGTGGTCACTATTTTAGAACCCAATCCGGAGCATGGCAACTTAAAAACCTCGCGACTCCGTAATCAGCGCATCAGTTTTGAATTGATGCTGACTCCGATGTTACAAAATCGGATAGCGGAACAACAAGACCAAGCCAAAATGTTACAACAATGTGCGCGCCTATTTGATGAAGGCAAGTTAAAGATTCATGTGGGTAAAACCTTCCCCCTAGAACAAGCAGTAGCTGCACATGAGTTATTAGAAACTGGCTCTATGCAAGGCAAAATTGTCCTAACCATGAACAATTAATCCGCTCGTAGTAACAACTTAAGTCGTACTTTTCATGTTCGTAGTAACGACTTAAGTCGTTCTTATCTTAAAATGGGGATAACGAATGAATTCGTTACTACGAACTTGGAAACGAATGAATTCGTTACTACAAACTTAGAAAATTTCTTTATAAATTATTTTTCATATTCATCAAAAATTACATGAAAAAGCGAATAATTTTATTTTTGATAATTCTTATAAATTTAATCTTTAACTCCATCATTTACCTCCCCGCTTATGCAGAAACTAACCCCGTAAATCCTACCCCAAAAACTTTAGAACGACTCACCCTAGACCAATTACAACAACGGATTAACTCTCCGATTATTTCTGAAGGAGTGCGGACCATTGACTTGCGGAAATTCCTGATTGATTTAACCCCGAGTAATGCAGAATTTAGAGACCGATTTTACCCTTTGCTACAAAATCAACTGAATCGGTCCGGAACTCCCATTGCCTTGGATTTATCCTATTCCCTCATTCAGGGAGACTTTGATGGAAATGAGTTGGGATTAAGAGCACCGCTTTATGGAGAGGCGTTTTTACCCTTATTTTCAGAACAAGAACGATCGCAACTGCAACGCGATCGCACCCGGTTGGCAAGGTTGAGTCAACTCTCGCGATCGCTGCTGGGAGTTCCTCCGGATCAAGTGGAAATTACCCTCTTCCAAGAACCGATTAAACTGGTTCACACTCATTTCCGAGGAGAAGTTCATTTTAACCATAGTTTCTTCTTGAATCGCGTGGAAGCAATGGGAGCAATTTTTGATAAATTAGCCGATTGGTCCGAAACTCGCTTTAGTAAACTCAGCAGTTTTGCTGGAGCAAATTTTGTGGCAGAAGCACGATTTCAGGGAAGTATCTTTTTTCAAGACATCGGATTTAATCAAGGATTGTTTCAAGGGACAGCTAATTTTAAAGCGACTCGGTTTGAAGAGTCTGGCAATTTTAATCAAGTCCGGTTTAAAGAGGGGTCTAATTTTACCCGATCGCAGTGGAATCGCAATGCGGATTTTAGTGGTTGCCAATGGGAAAATCCGGCGCTATTTGACCGCGCTAAGTTTGCTGAATCTCTATTTTTAACCGAAACAAATTTCAGCAATTTAGCCAGTTTTCGAGAAACTGCGTTTAATCAGTCTATCAACTTGCGGGAAGCGAGTCTGCGCGATCGCGTCGCCTTTAGTGATACAACTTTTGCCAATTCAGCTTCTATCAATGTCGCCGGATTGCGCTTTGATTCAGAATCCGCTAGAATTACTGGCGACCCCGGACAAATTGGCAAAAAACTCTCCCTCCCCAGTCTTCCAGGAAATGAAACCCTCCTGCGTCAGTTAGTCCGAAATTTCCGTCAACAAGAACAAATTGCCGATGCCAATCAGATAGAATACCTCACCGAACACCTCCGCCAAGAGAATCTATTTCACAAATTAATTGGAATTAATATTAATACCGCCTCTCGAAGACAGTTAATCAAACTCGGATTGTCAGAAAATCAAGCCAATGCCATTGTCCGCAGTCAAGATGAGCGCATTTTTGGCAGTCTCAGCGAAGTCCTAAATTTACCAGAAATTGACCTGGCAACTTATATCCAATTACGCGATCGCGCTGTTGCCGGTGAACCCCTTTCTTTCCCCGGTTGGTTGCGAACCGCCATCCATTGGTTAGGATTAAGTGTACTCCTGCTACTGACGCGCTACGGAACCAGCTTTTGGCTCATTTTCGGTGTAGGATTAGTGGCGATCGCCTATTTCAGCCTCTTATTTTGGTTTGTCGATCGCTATCGGCGCATCCTTCCCAAACCCATCATTCCCACCGCCTTTGAAACCCCTTGGATGCTATCCACTTGCCTAGGATTAGCCAGTATCGGACTATTCGCCATTATTCGCACCAGTAGCGAACCCTTATTAACCCTAACCTGCTTAGGAATTCTAATTATCCCCATCCCCACTATTTTAATAGCAATTCTTTACAAAAAAGGCCGCTATCATAACCTGATCGACTCCAGCTATTTCGTAGAAGATACCGGAATGCGGCAACTCCGCTTGGCGATCGGACGCTTACCCATTATTCCCCGCTTTCCCGCCATGAGAGAACGCTACCTCCCCCTCCTCTGGAATCGCCGATGGAACTGGCTAAATTACTATGATTTCAGCCTAAATAACCTCCTAAAATTCGGCTTCAATGACATCCGCCTGCGAGACGAACATCTCCCCGGCATCATCTCCAGTTTAGTCTGGTATCAATGGACCCTCGGCCTCCTCTATCTCAGCCTCTTACTCTGGACTCTCTCCCGAACCATCCCCGGCTTAAACCTGCTAATCTATCTAAAATAATCTCTCCCCCATCTCTTCCTGAAAATCCGTGAAATCAGTGGTTAAAAAACCCTTCTTAAAACCCAGCATCATTAAATCAGCCAACTTAAACCAGGATTTGGCTTCGTTTTAGATAACGAGGGATGAGGCTTTCAACCGGGTTGGATAGAATTAAGAAAGACTCTCAGGCGATCGCTCATAAAATTTGCCTCTACCCCTCTGACAAGTCTTTACTTATCTTTACATACTTTTTTGTAATCCATACTTATGTGAGTCTTTCTGGTTACTCACTTAAGTCTAGGTTTGATTTGTTGCCTATTGGCGACGGGCGATCGGTTGCTTCACAAATCTTCTTATTAGAAAACTGCTAAAAAACTGGCTAATTCGGGAGTCTGTTATTAGATATCTCCAATAATTAATCTGAAATCCTTACCTGGATTGAGTTCTATCCTAATTTATGGCATTTGATGTCTATTGAATTTCTGATGGGTTTAAAAGCAATGCACAAATAGCAAGCAAAGTCAACCGTAAAAATCACCAAATCAATGTGATTGCAATGCTTTGTTTGCGCTGTATAGTCAGTAAGAATCACGAACATTGGTATTGACTGAAAAAAGAGCCACCCCCCTCACCGGATGGCTAAAAGGCAAGCGAGAAACATGAAGTTTTGCTAACGCACTGGGTGAGAGGAATTGGATCCGGATTTAATCAATGTTCCACTGTTCATTTCAGCCATATATCAGGAATCAGCATGACTTCTACTATTTTGGACAATTTGGGAACAGCTCACACCAGCAATGAGGGCTGTAAAGCCCAAATAGCTCAGATCCTGTTCATCGACTCAGGAGTTGAGGACTACCCTCTCCTGACAGAGGGAGTCACCCCCGGTACGGAAGTTCATATCATCAACTCGAACGACGATGGCATCGAGCAAATCACTGCAATTCTCAGCTCCTTGACTCGTCCAATAAAAGTCATTCACCTCCTCTCTCATGGATCTCCAGGATGCCTGTACCTCGGGAACAGCACATTAGAACTGAACAACCTCGAAGAATACCGCCACTCCCTGCAACAGTGGTCCGTTGAACACCTGATTTTATATGGATGTTCCGTCGCTGCCGGAGACCCGGGGAGCGAATTCCTAGACAAACTCCACCATTACACCCACGCTAAAATTAGTGCCAACCCCCTTCCCACCGGGAACTCGGCACTGGGGGGAACCTGGGACCTATCCAGTCCGGTCCCCTGTCCACTCTCTCCAGAAACCACAGCCACCTATCCTCATATCCTGGGATTCGACCCTCCGACTAATCTTCAAGCTGGAATTGGCCCATTCGATATAGCCATTGGAGACTTCAACGGAGATGGCATCGAAGACTTGGCAGTCACAAACAACGGAAGCGGGGACATTTCTATCTTCTTAGGAGAGGGAGACGGCAGTTTTGCACCGGAAATGATCTTGCCCGTCGGAGATAACCCGAGAAGTATAGCCATCGGAGACTTCAACGGAGATGGTATCCAGGACTTGGTGGCGACAAACCGAAATCCCAATAATACCAATCTCTCTATCTTCCTGGGGGCGGGAGATGGCAGTTTTGGCACCTCAGACTACCGTTGACGCCTTTTTTCCCTCGATTGATGTAGCCATCGGAGACTTCAACGGGGATGGGATCCAGGATTTGGCGGTGAATGAACGACAATGGCCAACATCGATATTTCTATCTTCCTGGGGTGGGGAGATGGCAGTTTTACGACCCCCCTTTAATTTTGAAACAGGAGAGGCAGGGGCGCTGCCGTTCGATGTAAGCGTTGGAGACTTCAACGGGGATGGCACCCAGGACTTGGCTGTCACAAACTCCTCTAGCTGACAACCCCAACGACAGTTCTCCATCCTCCTGGGAAACGAGGCAGAAGGTTTTGGACCCCCGACTAATTTTCAAGCCGGACCTGTTCCAACTTACCTAGCTATTGGAGACTTCAACGGGGATGGTATTCAGGATTTGGCAGTAGCAAACCGCTTGCTTCTACCGTCTCTATCCTCCTGGGAGAGGGTGACGGTATCTTTGGACCCCCGACTGCCTTTGAAGTCGGAAATTTCCCGACTGATGTAGCTGTTGGAGACTTGAACGGGGATGGGATCCAGGATTTGGTAGTGGTAAACCTCGATAGCAACAATGTCTCCGTCCTTTTGGGAGAGGGGGACGGCAGCTTTGGACCTCAGACTACCTTTGCAGTTGGAAATACCCCGGATTTTGTAGCGATTGGAGACTTCAACGGAGATGGCCTCCCGGACTTGGCGGTGACTAACTACCATTGAACAATGTCTCCATCCTCCTCAACGCTACACCCGAGGTAGTCTCGGTTACTACTCCCACTGCCGATGGGTCTTACGGTGTTGGGTCACAGATTGCGATCGCAGTCACCTTCAGTACCCCAGTTACCGTAGACACCAGTGCAGGCATTCCCAGCTTACAATTGGCTGGCGATACCACTAACCCATTGGCGACCTATGTTGAAGGCAGTGGCACTGACACCCTCATCTTTAACTATGTTGTCCAAGAAGGAGACAACTCAGAGGATTTAGAGTATCTCTCCACTGCTGCCTTACAACTCAACGGCAGTAGCATCGCCAGCATTTTCGATGTGGCAGCCGTGGTAACTTTGCCTCCTTTAAGTTCCCCAGAATCCCTGGGTGGCAGCAAAGACATTATCATTGACTCCATTCCCGCTACGGTAACCAGTATCACCCGTGAAACCGGGGAAGATGAACTGACCAATGCCACCGCCGTAGTCTACACCGTTACCTTCAGTGAAGAAGTTCGGAACCTGGATGTGAGTGACTTCACCCTCACCACCACAGACACGGCCAATGGCATTATCACTGGAGTATCGGCTACCAGTGGTACCACCCTTGAGGTTACCGTTAGCAACATCACCGGGGAGGGGACTCTGCGGTTAGATGTACCGGGTACGGCGACGATTAATGATAGTGCCAACAACGCATTAACGGCTGCATTTAATACTGGGGAAATTTACAGGGTAGAGGGTGAAGTTGACCCGGTAGATGGGGAAGTTGACCCGGTAGATGGTGAGGTTGACCCGGTAGATGGTGAGGTTGACCCGGTAGATGGTGAGGTTGACCCGGTAGATGGTGAGGTTGACCCAGTAGATGGTGAGGTTGACCCGGTGGTAGTATGGTGAGGTTGACCCGGTTACGGGAGAACCGGACAACGTTGGCGGTGGAAATCCCTTACTGCTTGCAGATTTGGGACCGTTGGGACCGCCTACCTTTAAGGCATTTATGGACAATCTGGATCTGAGCATTTCCGCTATAGATGCCTCGGCTTTTATGGCTGATATTTCAGGCATTTGCGACCTAAACATTCCTATCCCCACTCTGCCAACCTTGACCAGTTCCTTGAATGGTACTGATGGCGATGATGTACTCATTGGCAGTAATGAATCAGAGTCTATCTCAGGAATTTCTGGACAAAATTTCTTACAAGGGTTAGGCGGCAATGACCAAATTTTCGGTGGAACCGGCAGTGATTTTATTCACGGCAATCAAGGGGATGATTTCATTGATGCCGGTGCCGGGGATGACTTAGTTCATGGCGGACAAGGAAATGATTTCATTGTCGCTTCCCAGGGGAATAACGAGATTTATGGAGATGTAGGGGATGATACTTTGATTGGCGGGACGGGGAATGATTTTCTCAATGGCAATCAAGGCAATGACGTCATCTTAGCGGGGTCCGGAAATAATCTCGTACATGGTGGACAAGGAGATGATTCTCTAGTCGGTGGCGCTGATGAGGATGTGCTATTCGGAGACCAGGGGAATGATATCATCTGTGCCGGGGACGGGAACAATTTCCTCTATGGCAATCAAGGAAATGATACCCTCATTGGTGGCGATGAAGATGATGTTCTCTATGGCGGAAAAGATGATGATCTGTTAATTGGCAATGATGGAGAGGATTGGTTGTTCGGCGATTTGGGGAACGATATCCTCATGGGCGGTGGGGGAAGCGATCGCTTTGTCATCCGTCGAGGCACAGGGATTGATTTGATTGTCGATTTTACCGATGAGGAAGATTTCATCGGGTTGGCAGAAGGATTAACCTTTAGTGACCTAACGATTACTCAAGGGAACAGCGGCGCTTTGATTTTGGCGGGTGATGAATTGCTTGCCATTCTTAATGGCGTAGATGTCGCTGCGGTTGACTCCCAAGATTTCTTTGAGGTAACTTAATCTCCGATGGAGAATGGGTCGTCAGGATCTGACCCATTCCCATTATTTTACCCAGAGGGGATGATAAACTGGTAGGGGTTTCAGTCGTCTCGCCAAAGCGATCGCTGTCCCCTTCCTGCTCTTCCCCTCTCTGTGGAATGTTTAAAGGACGATTTCCCTTTTAAAAAGACCAAACCCGTTCTGAACTCTGATGCAACAACCGACTCCTTCCCTCAGCAGCGATCGCAAGTTTGTCTCCTGGTTGCAACAGCAACAAATTAGCCTCGCTTTTACAACCTATCAAACCAGTTGGCTGTGTTTACTCGGAATCAATCCGGAAAACGGACAATTTTCTGCCTTTCAGCGTCAATTTAACCGAGCGATGGGTTTATATTGTACGCCAGAACGGTTATATGTAAGTTCCAAATATCAAATCTGGCAACTGGATAATGTGCTGCCACCGCAGCAATTTTATCAAGGTTACGATCGCCTTTATATTCCCCGTGTCGGCTATACAACCGGGGATTTAGATGTCCATGATATGGTCATTGATAGCACCGGCAAACCTCTCTTTATCAGTAGCTTATTAAATTGTTTAGCAACTTTGAGCAGCCGCCACAGTTGCCAACCCTTATGGAAACCGCCTTTTATTTCTAAGGTCATTAACGAAGACCGTTGCCATCTCAATGGGTTAGCCATGCGAGGAGAAAAACCCGGATATGTTACCGCTTGCAGTCAGTCAGATGTCATTGATGGATGGAGAGATCATCGTCGCGATGGCGGTATTGTGATTGATATTCAGAGTAATGAAATTATTCTGAGTGGCTTAAGTATGCCGCACTCCCCGCGATGGTATCAAGACAAATTATGGCTCTTAAATTCTGGCAAAGGAGAGTTCGGCTATGTCGATTTATCCGCCGGTAAATTTGAACCCATTACCTTTTGTCCCGGCTACGCTAGGGGACTGACATTTTGGAAAAATTACGCTATTATTGGTCTTTCTAAACCCCGGACAGGAGATGGCACTTTTTCTGGATTAGAATTAGATGAAAGATTAGCCGAAAAAAATGCCGAACCCCGATGTGGATTATTAGTCATTGACTTAAACACGGGTACTACCTTACATTGGCTGAGGATTGATGGATTAGTTGAGGAACTCTATGATGTTGGGGTCCTACCCGGAGTCAATCGGCCAATGGCATTGGGATTTCAAACCCCAGAAATTGAAAAATTAATTACGCTAGAACCTCTGGCATCTTCTGAACCCGTTTAAAAATCCATTCCTCCAAATCTCCGTCCCCATCTCTTCCGTGAAAATCACTGAAATCTGTGGTTACTCCAAGACAACATGACCCTCTCTCCCCTTTTTGAACTCGCGCAAGTCTTCCTCAAACTTGGCATCATTGGATTTGGTGGTCCAGCAGCACATATTGCCATGATGGAAGATGAAGTGGTCCATCGTCGGCAATGGTTAACCCAAGAACAATTTCTGGACCTTGTAGGCGCTACCAATTTAATTCCTGGACCGAATTCCACAGAAATGGCGATTCATATTGGCTATATTTATGCCGGGGGGTTAGGATTAATTGTGGCGGGGACTTGTTTTGTAGTCCCTGCTGTGTTAATGACCGCAGCTTTGGCATGGGGATATGTCCAATTTGGAGAATTACCCCAGGTTTATCCTTTTTTATATGGCATCAAACCGGCGGTTTTAGCGGTGATTTTTACGGCTTTATGGCGCTTGGGGAAAAAGGCGGTTAAGTCTCGGGAATTGTTGATGATTGCGATCGCCACTGGGATTGCAGTAGGTTTAGGCGTGAATGAAGTGGTTCGCCTTGTTGTTAGGCGGACTCTTCGGTGCAGTTTGGCTAAATTTGCGCCATCAACCCACTTTAAGCGCATGGCTTTTGGGGTTGACTTTATCTCAAACTCCTAACAGTTTTTCTCCGGTTATCCCACTGACTGCCGAACCCGTTCCTTTGTGGAAATTGGGGTTATTTTTCCTAAAAGTTGGGAGTGTTTTATATGGCAGTGGTTATGTACTGATTGCCTTTTTACAGGGACAATTAGTGGATGAATTTGGCTGGTTGACTCAGCAACAATTATTAGATGCGGTGGCAATGGGTCAAGTCACTCCGGGTCCTTTGCTAACTACGGCAACCTTTATCGGTTATGTGATTGGTGGATTTCCCGGTGCAATTGTCTCAACTTTGGGGATTACGTTGCCATCGTTTCTGTTTGTGTTAATTCTGAATCCCTGGATTCCGCGCTTGCGATCGAGCAAATGGACTGCCGCTTTTTTAGATGCGATTAATGTTAGCGCTGTGGCACTGATGGCGGTGGTAACGATTCAATTAGCGGTGAACACTCTCCAGGATTAATTTTATCGGAATACCGCTAGGGACTGCGCTGCTGGGAATTGATTGGATTGCGGCTTTGATTGCGGTTATCTCGGCTATTTTTGCCTTAGTTTGGCGCGTCAATGCCGCTTGGTTAGTCTTCGGGGGTGCGATCGCCGGTTGGCTGGTGAATCGTCTTTTGTAGGCGGACGGGGGACGGCAGGCGGACGGCAGGGGTTAAAACCCCCGCCAGGTCTGGTGTTGCTTAAGAACGGCCAATTCCTACATAGCGGAATCCAGCTTTTTGCAGTTGTTCGCGATTGAGGAAATTGCGACCATCAATCATCACCGGATGGTTCATCAATTGCGCCATTTTCTCATAATTTAAGCTGAGGAATTGTTGCCAATCCGTGACCAAAACTAAGGCATCGCAACCATCAGCCAAGCGTTCTGGATCGGTTTCAACTAACACCCCACTCAATCCCTGACCAATCCCTGTTTGGGAAACAATTGGGTCATAGGCTTTCACTTTCGCACCGAGACGGTTGAGTTGTTCGATTAAATTCAAAGCCGGTGCATCGCGCATATCGTCGGTATCGGGTTTGAAGGTTAATCCTAACAATCCCACGGTTTTGCCTTTGAGAATTTTCAGTTCATGTTGCAATTTTTCAATGGCAATTTGACGCTGGCGTTTGTTGACTTCGATCGCCGCTTTGAGTAATTGAGCATCATAGCCGTAGTCATCGGCAGTATGCACCATTGCGGACACATCTTTGGGAAAACAGGAACCCCCCCAACCGATGCCTGCTTGCAGGAATTTAGTGCCAATTCGAGAGTCGAGACCCATGCCTTTGGCGACTTGCACCACATCGGCACCAACGCGATCGCAAACGTTGGCGATTTCGTTGATAAAGCTAATTTTTGTCGCTAGGAATGCATTCGCGGCATATTTAATCATTTCTGCCGAACTAATGTCCGTCAAAACCACCGGAACCTGGGGTAAGGAAGCATCTTCGGCAAACTTGCGCTGGATGATGGGTTGATAGAGTTCTTCCATCATTTTTAAGGCGCGTTGGTTGTTGCTGCCTAGGACGATGCGATCGGGATTAAAGGTGTCATAAACCGCTGACCCTTCCCGCAGAAATTCGGGATTACTGACCACATCAAATTCTACACCGAGTTGTTTGGCCGTTTCATCTTTACTGCCTTCCTGTTGATGCCGTTCGGTGACGCCATCAAGGACAATCATGCGAACCCAGTCACCGGAACCGATGGGAACCGTGGATTTATTGACGATGACTTTATACCCTTTATCCAGATGAGCACCAATACCTCGTGCTACGGCTTCTACATAGCGGGTATCACTTTCTCCGGTGGGGAGGGGAGGAGTACCCACCGCAATGAATAAAATCTCACCGTGGGAGACGCCATATTGTAAGTCGGTGGTAAATTCTAAGCGTCCGGATTCCGAGGATTCCTGCATGATTTCCGACAGTCCCGGTTCATAAATGGGGGACCGTCCGGATTTCATTAATTTGACTTTTTCTTCATTATTGTCCACACAGATCACATGATGACCTGTGTATGCTAAACAAGCTCCAGTGACTAAGCCAACGTATCCGGTACCAATAACACAAACGCGCATATCAGGTATCTCCTGCAAATTTATAGAAGTCAGTCCCATGAAGAAGGGGGAAAATCTTTTGAAATGGATGGGGGGATAAATGCCTGGGAATCCCTAATTTTGTCCCCCGGTGATTTCATCCTAACTTTCAATTATAGGCGATCGCTGATTTTGGCTTCCCTGCTCCTTCATCCTGTCCATTTTCTGTATGCTGCACCCTAACGTCATCGCGATTATACTCTATCCCATTTGGGGGAATATCTCCACTCCTTAGCAAGATGATTCTCATAAGGAGAGATTACCCCTTTCGGTTACTTAGATATCAGGCGATCGCGAAAATCTTCTATGGTCAATTTCAATCCTTCATCCACATGAATTTTTGGCTCCCATCCCAGCCAAGTCTTCGCCAGGGTGATATCGGGTTGGCGTTGGCGCGGATCATCTTGAGGAAGGGGCTTAAATTGGATGGAGGCATCCGGATTCACCATTTTCTGGATTTTTTCCGCCAGTTGTAAAATCGTGTATTCATCCGGATTACCCAAATTTATGGGACCGATATGTTCTCCATTCATCAACCGCATTAATCCTTCTACTAAGTCAGAAACATAGCAGAAACTCCGAGTTTGAGACCCATCGCCGTAGACGGTTAAAGGAATTCCCCGCAAGGCTTGGACGACAAAATTACTTACCACTCGTCCATCATTTTCTAACATTCGAGACCCGAACGTATTAAAAATTCGAGCGACCCGAATATCTACATGATTTTGCCGATGGTAATCAAAACAGAGGGTTTCGGCCACTCGTTTTCCTTCGTCGTAACAACTCCGAATTCCAATCGTATTGACATTTCCCCGATAGTCTTCCGTTTGGGGATGCACGTCTGGGTCCCCATAAACTTCCGAGGTAGAAGCCATTAAAATTCTCGCCTTGACTCGCTTGGCAAGCCCCAACATATTCATTGTACCAATGACGTTGGTTTTAATGGTTTTTACCGGGTTGTACTGATAGTGAACCGGCGATGCAGGACAAGCTAAATGATAGATTTGCTCAACTTCTAACCGAATCGGTTCTGTTACATCGTGGCGAATCAGTTCAAAATAGGGATTTCCCAACCATTTACTGATATTTCGCTTATCGCCCGTAAAAAAGTTATCAAGGCATAACACCTCATGGCCTTGTTCCATTAACCGATCGATGAGATGGGAACCGATAAAACCGGCACCCCCCGTAACCAATATTCTCATACGTTTAAGCTACTTAGAGTTAGAAAGGACAGAGCCATCGGAGCAAAACCGGGCATCCCGTTAATTTCTTTCTTAAAATAACAAAAAAAGCGCCCTTTTAGGCGCTTTTGAAGCAAAGTTAATTAAAACTTTACGTTTTGTTATAAAACCCTTTAAACTGGCGGTTTTAAGTGCGATCGAGCTTGAGGACAGCCATAAATGCTTCCTGGGGGACATCCACGGTGCCGATCGCCTTGAGGCGTTTCTTACCCTTGGCTTGCTTTTTCAGCAGTTTCTTCTTCCGGGAAATGTCCCCGCCATAACATTTTGCCAACACATCCTTACGCAGGGCGGGAATATTTTCGCTGGCAATTACCCGAGACCCAATGGAGGCTTGGAGTGGGACCTTAAATTGATGCCTGGGGATCAGTTCCTTAAGTTTTTCCACCAAGGCGCGACCCATGACATAGGCTTTGTCCCGGTGAACAATCATCGCCAGGGCATCTACGAGGTCATTTTTAATCAGAATATCCATCCGCACCAAGGGATTTTCCCGGTAGCCAATCACGTGATATTCCATACTGGCATACCCGCGCGATCGCGACTTCATCTGGTCAAAAAAGTCCGTCACCACCTCTGCCAAAGGCAACTCATACACCAACGTAGTCCGTTCCGGGGTCAGGTACTTCATATCTGTAAACTCCCCACGGCGAGTCTGGCAGAGTTCCATCAAAGCCCCCACGTAGGTTTCCGGGGTAATCATCTCCACGCGCACATAAGGCTCCTCAATTTTATCCCGTTCTTGAGGAGGGGGCAGGAGACTGGGATTATCAACGTAGACCATTTCTCCGTTGATTTTAGTCACCCGATAAATCACCGAGGGGGCCGTGGTGATTAAATCCAGGTCATACTCTCGTTCTAGGCGTTCCTGGACAATTTCCATGTGCAGCAGTCCCAGGAATCCGCAGCGGAAGCCAAACCCCATCGCGCTGGAGGTTTCCGGTTCATAAGAGAGGGCCGCATCGTTGAGTTTGAGGCGTTGCAGGGCTTCGCGCAGGTCCTCAAACTGGTCCGCATCGGTGGGAAAGAGGCCACAGAAGACCATCGGATTGGCTTCGGTGTAGCCCGGGAGGGGGGTTTCTGCGGGGTGTTGGGCGAGGGTAATAGTATCGCCCACCCGGGCATCTTCGACGGTTTTGATGGCTGCGGCGAGATAGCCCACTTCCCCGGCGTGGAGTTCATCTAGGGGTTGTTGGGTAGGGGAGAGGACGCCGATTTCATCGGCATCATATTCCTTCCCGGCGACCATAAGGCGGACCCGATCGCCTTTTTTAAGGGTCCCATCCATCACCCGAAAATAGGCGATCGCCCCGCGATAGGCATCGTAATAACTATCAAAAATCAACGCCCGCAGGGGGGAATTCACCGTATCTTTAGGGGCGGGGATCCGATTAACGATCGCCTCCAAAATTTCATCCACCCCGATCCCTTCTTTCGCGGAAGCGAGAATGGCATTGGAGCAATCTAAACCAATGATTTGTTCAATTTCATTTTTAACCCGTTCCGGTTCTGCTCCGGGCAGGTCAATTTTATTCAAAACTGGAATAATCGCTAAATCATATTCCAGGGCCAGGTAAAGGTTAGCCAGGGTTTGAGCCTCGACCCCTTGGGAAGCATCCACCACCAACAGCGCCCCTTCACAAGCGGCCAGCGATCGGGAGACTTCGTAGGAAAAATCCACGTGACCCGGGGTATCGATTAAATTGAGGACGTATTTTTCCCCATCTTTTGCCTGATAGTTCATCCGGGCCGCTTGCAGCTTGATCGTAATGCCGCGCTCCCGTTCCAGTTCCATGTTATCCAGGAACTGTTGCTTCATGGCCCGTTTTTCCACTGTGCCCGTCACCTGGAGGAGACGGTCAGCCAAGGTGGATTTTCCGTGGTCGATATGAGCAATGATTGAAAAGTTACGAATGCGAGATACAGGAACGTCGGTCATACGCTTTTGTCAGTTATCGGTGCGATAGGCGGCGGATGCAATGGGCAATATGGTTTTAACAAGAGTCGTCACCCCCGGTCACTCAGACTCCGGTGATTCCCTTGCCCTCAACCTATTTCTTAACACATTTTAATACTTTTCGGGTCCAGACGGTCCCCCGGCGATCAGTTTCCCCTTTGGCGATCGGACGATCGCATTTCCACCGTGAGCATGGAGAGGATTTGATTCTGTGATAGCATCGAGGCTCTAAACCGGCTACGGCCCATTGTCAGCCGGTTGGCTTGAAACCCAACTCAACCGCGCCAGGGTGAGCCAGCAAGCAGCCGGTTCGGGACTCGAAGAGAGTCTAAGCCTTGCTCAAATTTGCTACAAACCCGGTGTTAGGTAGGAGTGATGGCTGGCGATCGCACCCAGGCTAACGAACCCCGAAAATCATCCCGGGATCCCACAAGATGGCTCAATCTCAGTAGATAGATTGGAAGCAGCATCGTACAATAGATAGGATGACCTCCCAGGGATGCTCCGGTCCTGATGCACCCGAGTTCTCCTGCGGTTGTTCACTCCCGACTCACCCGAGCCGTATTGAGTGCGCGGAACTTGAATTTTGAACCGGCACTCTTTCACCAGAGCCGTGTAACCTTATACCCAAGTTTAGAAATTTAGAACCGTATGAACGATCAGGCTGTGCAATATAGTCGCAACCCCGAAAAAGTAGAGATTTCGATCCATATCGATCCCGAACTGCTCGATCGCGTCAGTCATTTGACCAACGACCCGAGCAAAGTCATCGAAACCGCCCTGCGACAATGGTTACGCGGGGACACCACTCGCGATGATGAATTGACGCGCAATTTAACCCGCAACCCTCCGGTTCCCCCCCGTGGAGAGTGGAATGATTGAGACTCCATGCCTGTTCTAGTCGGGGCACTTATGAATGGCCTGCGCTTGTGGATGTGCAAACAGAGTGGGTTTTGAAACCCTGGTGATGCCCTATTCGGTGATGATTTTTCCCGTGCCGTGAATGACTCTACACCTCCTGCTTATCCTACGTCCAATGATTCTAGTTGGTTGCGATCGCTAGGAGCACAACTGGCATTTACTCAAGATGCCTCGGGTTTATATCGAGGATTTTATTGGTCAAATGCTGAAAATTACGGGTTAAATTCCCAGGAAATCATCGGCACTTTCGTGGGAGATTATTTTAAACCCTTAAGCATCACCCCTTATTTAGAACGGGTGGAGCGGGTGTTAAACTCCCGGATTCCTGAGCGGTTTAACTATCCGTTTCGCTATGGCGATCAATGCTTTTTATTTGAACTGGCGATCAGTCCGATTTTTCCCCCTCAAGGAGAACCCCTCGAAGTGCTGGTGATCGGACGGTTACTGCCTAATGCGCTCCTATGGGGTCAGGAGGAGCAAAAGGGCAATCCCCAGGCAGTCGCCTCGAATCACTTAGATCT
Organism: uncultured cyanobacterium; assembly: GCA_963821735.1. Classification (GTDB taxonomy): domain Bacteria; phylum Cyanobacteriota; class Cyanobacteriia; order Cyanobacteriales; family Laspinemataceae; genus Laspinema. Next base: position 283,581 of record CAWGFK010000011.1, on the reverse strand, counting down.
GCATCAAAAATTCCTCAGTACCATTGTCAGTAGTATTCGCCGGACTCTGCCTCCGGGCTCGGAACTCTATCAAAAACTTCTCGGGGAAATGGCACGCAAGATCCGGCGCACCCTGGACCTGGATACGATCTGGAACGAAACCGTCCAAGGTTTGGGGTTGGCATTAGGGGTCAGCCGTTGCATTATTTGTCCCTACCAGCCGGGAAGCCCGAAAGTGCGGGTGGTGGCTGAGTACATTACACCACCGTTAACGCCCCTAGAAGGTCGGGACCTCTATCTGGCGGAGCATCCGGGTTTGAATCAAGTGTTGCTGACTCAAACGGCGGTGATTGTGGGTGCTGAAGAGGCGATCGCCTCGGGACCTGAGTCGATGTTAGTGGTGGCGACGAGCTACCAAGATCGCCCCAATGGCTTAATTTGTCTCGATCGCCCAGGCATCCTTGCGGACCAAGCAGGCAATGCCAATGGGACTGAATCGGCTAACACTCTCCCGTTGCGTCCCTGGAGTATGGCCGAAATTGAGTTAGTTCAGGAACTCGCCGAACAAGTCGGCACGGCGATCGCTCATGCCACTCTCTATCAAGAATTAGAAGAAGCGCGTCAAAAAGCCGAAGAAATTTCCCAAATCAAAAGTCAGTTTCTCGCCAATACCTCCCATGAACTGCGGACCCCCCTCAATGGCATCATCGGGTTCCTCAAGTTAATCGTGGATGATATGGCAGAAGATGAAGAAGAAAAGCAAGAATTTATTAAAGAAGCCTATCGCAGTGCCGTCCATCTGCTCAATTTAATTAATGATGTTTTGGATATTGCCAAAATTGAAGCAGGCAAAATGGAACTGGATTTAGTTCCGGTGAAACTGGATGAACTGTTAACCGGAATTGAGAATCATGCTCGCGCTCACGGACAGGAAAAAAATTTAAGTTTCCAGGTTTATAAACCCCACACGGAAGATGAAATTATTCTCTATGGAAACTATCAACGGTTGTTACAGGTTCTCTTCAATTTAGTCGGGAATGCCATTAAGTTTACCCACGAAGGAGGAATCACCATCACCGCTGAACTCATGGAATACCCGGTATTTTTTCAAGACCAAGAATTTCCCGGGATGGTCTCCATTGCGGTTGCTGACACCGGCATCGGCGTTTCTCTGGATCAACAAGATAAGCTGTTTCAATCGTTTTCTCAAGTCGATGGGGAACGAACCCGGCGATATGGAGGGACCGGATTAGGACTGGCGATTTCCCAACGGCTGATCGAATCAATGGGAGGAGAGGTGAATTTTTATAGCATGGGGGAGGGACTCGGTTCCACGGTGACTTTTACCGTCTTGCTTTATCAAAAGCCTGTGATGATTTTTACCCCAAACTCCGAGTCCCTGGATTTATTGCTTTAAAAGGGTCATTCCGAGATTCCCGGAAAAAACAGGAGTTTCAATTCTTGCAATCATTTCGTCGGGTTGGCATGAAATATTCTCCCGCAAGACGAACGGGGTTGTGGATGACGAGATGGGCGATCGCCTGAAGCGGCAGGTGGAAGGCTTCACGATATCTTTACATGATTGCCCGGAGGTTAAATCGCGTCAACCCTACTCAATTCCGTAATTATACGGTTGACAGAAGATTATTATTAAATTATCTTTCCTAAAGATTTTATAAAGAGACTACAAGACACTGGTCATGGAGAGAAAAATCATGCAAGAATTCCAGTGGACTTGAATATATACCGCTTTCGGGTAGCCAGTTGGCGGGATAACTCTCCGGCGCTTCTTGTTCCTGGATTTGACTGAATAATCCTCCCAAAGCGATTAGGATCAATACTGACGAGTCTTTAATGATGATCAGAAAGAGTATGTAACGTTCGGTTAATTCAGCCGATGAGGGGAAGGGTGTCATGTCTGAGAAACAATCAAAGAAATCACAACAGCTACTACTACAAATCGCGAAAAGTATTCATCGCACCTCGAACTTGGAACGAATTTGGCAGCAAACTGCCCGAGATTTAGGGAGTGGATTGGGTGCAAGCCGTTGTATTATTTATTCCTATCAGGAGGAGAATCAGCCCTTAAAGGTGGTGGCAGAGTATCAGCGACAGGCAATGGCTTCGATGTTGGGATGGGAAGTCAGACTAGAGGAATGTCCAGAAATTGGCAGGGCGATCGCCAGCCTGGAACCTGTTCTAGTGGATACTACTCTAGCCCAAGAAAATGGCGAACGGTATTCAACGTTGATTGTCCCGACAGCTTATGAAGATCGACCGAATGGGGCGATCGTCTTGTATCATCAAGTTCATCAATCCAGGCTGCATCAAGAGCATTGTCCCCTCCTCTGGAGTGAAGCTGAAATCGAATTAGTCCAAGAAGTTGCCAAGCAAGCAGGCAGTGCGATCGCCTCCGCCACCCTCTACCACCAACTCCAAGAAGCCCGACAACAAGCCCAAGAAGCCGCCCGCCTCAAACATGATTTTTTGGGCAAGATTTCCCACGAATTCCGCACTCCCCTCAACCATATCATCGGATTTCTACAACTCATTCTCGATGATATGGTAGACGATAGCGAAGAACAACGGGAATTTATCCATGAAGCTCACCATAGCGCCCTCCACTTCCTCCACATGATTAATGACGTTTTGGATTTCAATAAACCCAAAACCAATCCCCTCATCGAACTAAAACTCAATCCCATTAATTTACATAATCTTTTAAAAAATATCGAACGCTGTGCCTTCAATCAAATTGAAGCTAAACAGCTCACCTTTAAAATTACCCAACCCTCTAATTCCCGAACTATTTTCTTGCAAGGGAATGAAAAACAGCTCCTTCAAGTCATGTTAAATCTAGTGGGGAATGCGATTAAATTTACCCATCAAGGCGGCATTATAATTGAAGCCGAAACCTTACCTCACAAAGTGACAACCGACGACCTAGACCATCCCAATCGGTTAGAAATTCGCATTTCCGATACGGGAATCGGCGTTCCCCTCGAATATCAATCCCGACTCTTTGAACCGTTCTTTCGAGTTCATGAAGCCTATACCAGTCCTTACCCCGGAACAGGTCTAGGTCTATCTCTATCCAAAAAAATTATCGAAGGCATGGGTGGAGAGATTCACTTTTATAGTATGGGGGAAGGACTCGGCTCAACCGTAACCATAAATCTGCCCCTAGCCGCCCCCTGCTTAAGTTCTAAATCCTCCCCGGAGATGAGTCCATCCCTAACCCCCAAAATCATTCCGCTGCGAGAAGATCGCGGATAGTGCAAGGGTGGGTACAGTCTTAAACCCTAGCCCTGTCAAGGTGTATTTGTAGGGGTTTGGTCTGCAAACCCTCAAGGTGTATTGTAGGGGTTTGGTCTCCAAACCCTCAAGGTGTATTTGTAGGGGTTTGGTCTCCAAACCCTCAAGGGATGTAGGGGTTTGGTTTCCAAACCCTCAAGGTGTATTTGTAGGGGTTTGGTCTCCAAACCCTCAAGGGATGTAGGGGTTTGGTCTCGATTACCCTCAAGGGATGTAATGCGATCGCCCCAAAAAGAGATCTGACCAAACCCCTAACATTAGGGCAGAAGAGGGTTTGGTGACCAAACCCCTACCAGAAACAGCGATTTTTCGTCATTCAATTTACCACCTTGACAGGGCTAAGTCTTAAACCCCCGGGACCAGAAACCGGGTTTTTCGCCCCATTTTGCTGTTCTACAGTGTTTGTAGTAACGACTTCAGTCGTCACGCCCGGTTTGAGGTGGAAGATCCAGTCTGCAAACCAGGGTTGAACCCGATGATGGTGCGTGTCATGGCGATCCGCCATGACACGCGGTAACGACTGCAGTCGTTACTACAAACAGGATACGAAATCCGATTGCGATCGGTCTATAAAAACTACACAGCGGAAGTCTGGGAAGGTAGGCTAAAGAGAAAATCGACTTTAGGACTCGGCGTACCCCAGACGGCGAGTCCCTTGACAGCGATCCCACAACCCACCCAGTCAGCTTGTACTCTAAAAGGAGGTCAACATTACAAAACCAAGGGCAAACATGACAGAACAAACGAACCCCCGGGATTTATTTCGCGCCGCCTACGAAAACCGTTACACCTGGGACTCGAACTTTCCAGGATATCGTGCCGAACTCCAAGTCAAGCAGGGAGAAGAAACCTATACCGGCCAAATCCACATTAAAGGTGACCTCACCGTAGAAGTTAGCGGAATCGACCACGAAGAGGTGCAACAAAGCGTCTATACCCAATTGCGGGATATCGTCACCCACCGCAAACGGAGCAAATTTGAGGACGCCCACGGCAAAAATAGCTTTAGCGCCGGGGAATCCGACGAAACCGACGCCATAGAAATCCTCGTCAAAGGGGATGCGATGGGGTCCAACTACAAAATCCGAGGGACCGAAATCTGCCAAGTCAGCCGAGTCATGGGCCGCATGGCGTTTACCATTGATACCGCAGAAAGTCTGGATACCGGGGAAGGCTATGTTGCCACCCGCTATCATGTCGTCTTCCGCAACGCTCAAACCAACGACCTCATCCGAGAACTCGACTTTGAGGACACCTACGAAAAATTTGGAGACTATTACCTGATGACCCATCAAGTCATCCACTCCAAAGAAAACGACACGGTAACCACCACCGAGTTCACATTCTCTAGCATTAAACTCTTAGAACCCGCAACGGTTTAAAGCACCAAAAGGGTCTGGGGTGGCCCAGATTCCTGGACCCCCAGACTCTGTGAACCGCCCCCCTGCGTTAAAATCCGTAAAATCCGGGGGTACTCTTCAACATTCGGCCTCCTCCTCAAGGCGATCGCCCTCATCCCTATCCCCGCCTTGCCCCAGAACCGTTAAAATTTGAATAGGATCATAAACCTAACACCAGGAGAATTTATGTCTGCATTGGCACTCACGTCGGAAAATGTCGAAACGGTCTTAGATGAACTACGCCCCTACTTAATGGCCGATGGCGGAAATGTCGAACTCGTAGAAGTGGATGGTCCAGTGGTCAAGCTGCGACTCCAAGGCGCTTGCGGATCCTGCCCGAGTTCTGCCATGACTTTAAGAATGGGGATCGAACGCAAATTGCGCGAATCCATCCCTGAGATTGCTGAAGTGGAACAAGTGCTGTAACTTCAGAAGGATATGACGATCGCGGGTCGGTTAGGAATGTTCACCAGCAAGCCGTTTGTGCGACGAACGATTCGACCCTGACCGGCGATCGCCATCTCTTGTCCTCATCACTTTTTCTTACTATGCCTCACCCGCTCTATGTTGCTTTTATTTGGCATCAGCATCAGCCCCTCTATAAAAGCCGAATTGGGGGGCAGTATCGATTGCCCTGGGTTCGTCTGCACGGCACGAAAGATTATTTAGACTTAGTGCTGATCTTGAGTCGGTATCCTAAACTCCGTCAAACGGTGAATTTAGTACCGTCCTTGATCTTACAGCTTGAAGACTATATCGAAGGCACGGCATTCGATCCCTACCTGACTGCCGCCCTCACCCCAGAACACCAGCTTACCCTGGAACAAAAACATTTTATTGTCGAGCATTTCTTTGATGGAAACCATCGCACCTTAATTGATCCCCATCCCCGGTACGCTGAATTGTATGCTCAACGTCAGCATGAGGGCCGGGGATGGTGTTTGGAACATTGGGGCGATCGCGAGTATGGCGATTTGCTGGCATGGCACAATCTCGCCTGGATCGATCCGATTTTTTGGGATGACCCGGAAATTGAAACTTGGTTGAAGCAAGGCCGGAATTTCACCCTAAGCGATCGCCAGCGCATCTATTCCAAGCAACGGGAGATTATCAGCCGGATTATCCCCCAACATCGTCAGATGCAGGAAGCGGGACAGTTGGAGGTGATTACTTCCCCTTATACCCACCCGATTTTACCTTTACTCGCTGATACCAATGCCGGTCGGGTGGCGATTCCCAATATGGAATTACCTCAGCATCGCTTTCAGTGGCAGGAAGATATTCCCCGCCACCTGAGCAAAGCTTGGACGATGTATCAAGAGCGTTTCCGCCAGAATCCCCGGGGGTTATGGCCTTCGGAACAGGCGGTTAGTCCGGAGATTTTACCCTATATTGCCGCACAAGGGTTTAAATGGATTTGTTCCGATGAAGCGGTTTTAGGCTGGACGTTGCAGCACTTTTTCCATCGAGATGGCGCGGGGAATCTGTTTGAACCGGAATATTTGTATCGTCCTTATCGGTTAGAAACACCCCAAGGGGATTTATCGATTGTATTCCGGGACCACCGCTTATCGGATTTGATTGGCTTTACTTATGGTGCGATGGAACCGAGGCGGGCGGCAGCGGATTTGGTGGGCCATTTAGAGGCGATCGGGCATTCCCTGAAACATCGACAAGCCGACAGTGCTGAAAGTGGGTTAGAACAGCCTTGGTTAGTGACGATCGCCCTGGATGGCGAAAACTGCTGGGAATTTTATAACCGCGATGGCGAACCGTTCTTAAATTCCCTCTATGAGAAACTCAGTCATCATGGGGAAATTGAGTTAGTCACCGTGGCGGAGTTTATCGAAAAGTTTCCTCCCACAGCAACTCTGCCGAGTGCGCGGTTACATAGCGGGTCTTGGGTGGATGGCAGTCTCACAACCTGGATTGGCGACCCGGCCAAAAATAAAGCCTGGGATTTGTTAGAACCGGCGCGGCAAACGCTGGCGCAACATCCGGAAGCCACGGAAGAAGCCAATCCAGAAGCATGGGAAGCGTTGTATGCGGCTGAGGGTTCGGATTGGTTCTGGTGGTTTGGCGAAGGTCATTCTTCTAACCAGGATGCCATGTTTGACCAGTTGTTCCGGGAACATATTGCGGCGATCTATAAGGCATTAGATGAGCCAGTTCCGGAGAATGTCTTACGTCCGGTGGAAGATCATGAACGAGAAGGCGATCGGCGTCCCCAAAGTTTCATCCATCCCATTATTGATGGCATCGGAGACGAACAGGACTGGGACAAAGCCGGTCGGATTGAAGTTGGCGGTGCCCGGGGGACCATGCATCGCAGCAGCGCCATTCAGCGGGTTTGGTATGGGGTAGATCACCTGCATTTCTATCTGCGAATTGATTTTAAAACCGGGACAGAAATCGGCAAAGATTGCCCTCCAGAACTGAATTTGTTGTGGTATTATCCCGGTCAGACGATGAGTATCAGTTCGATGCCATTATCACAATGCCCCGATCGCGAACCCTTTAACTACCTGTTCCATCACCATCTCGGCATTAACTTAGTCAGTCAATCGGTCTGGTTCCAGGAAGCCCGGGACCATCATCAATGGCATCCCCGCAAGGGCCGCGCCCAAGTTGCCTTAGATAAATGCCTAGAAATCGCTATTCCCTGGGCGGATTTACCCACAGATCCGGATTGGACCCTACATTTAATGCTGGTCTTATCTAACGGAGGTCGATTCCAGGATGGGGTCACCGAGGACCATTTAATTCCCATTCAAATGCCATAATTTTTATCGCGATTCTTGCCGGAATTGGACAATTCTGGAGACAATTCTGGAAAGGAGTGGGAGCATCTTTATCCCTATTTTAGAAAGGGAGCAAGATGCTTTTCCTGGGAGCATCTCAAGAAGGCAAAGAGACCTAACCCCCCCAGCCCCCTTCCCTACGAGGTCAGGGGGAGCAAGACGTATAAATTCCCCTTTGAGGCCAAATTGAGATGCTCCCCTTTTCCTCCTTCATTTTATACCCAATCTGGTTGGTAAAAATCGGATTTTTAGCCCGCGCAGGCGGGCTTTGTCCCTGTAGTAACCCCGCACTTTCCTAACGGAACGCTTCGAGAACAGGGCGTGGGTTGTGGATATTTGATTTTTTGGAGTTCCCTCAGAGAATAGATTTAACCGCTGGGAATTTCTTCAATGTAAGCTTGAGCCTCTAAGTGAACTTGACCCGGAACAATCCTTAACCCGCGCAACCGGACCGACATCCCCGAGGATAACTCAAAATTAGAAATATTAAGTAGATATTCAGATTTTTTTACTAACTCAGCGGTCATTTCTGGGGAGATTTCATTGCCATCCAGGTACTCAATTTCCTGTAAATGCACCCCGGTTCCATCGGTTTTTACCTTTGGTACGGCAGTAAATTCCACCTGATGAGTTTCTCCGGTTTCGCGGAACAATACTCCGATACTGAGTTGGATTTTTCCCTCACTGGGAAGACTAAAATCAACTTGGTGAGCGTCCAAAGTCAGGGGTTTCCCATCGACGGTGACCGGGAAATTTTGAAGTCTTTCCTGAATATAATCTGAATCAAATGCCCCGTTAATATCCTGTTCATTTAAAACTACTGTAACCGTGGCTTCCGTGGGTTCTTCTAATTGAATATTTCCGATAGCGGCTAAAAGCGGGTTGATGGATATTTTCCCAGTTTTTATATCCAGATTTTCCATTCTTAACTCTTGTTTCATCACCATCCCTTTTCCGGAGATTTCCACCGCTTCTAATTCGCCTTTTACCAAATTAGCAGACTCAGAATGAACGGAAACATCAAGGGTTTCAAAATCATCAAATTGACTGGAAATCGCTAGTTTTGCTGTGGCATTAATAGCCCGGTCCTGTAGTGACTCTTCTTCGCTCATGGGGTTGACCTTTCGGTGAGTATCAAGTGTATATTCACTGTAAGCGATCGCCTCGGTTCTGAGTTCTCTCTATTGGATTAATTTAACGCCCATTTTAAATCCCTCCGCAGAGTTAGGTGAAAATTAGCTAAACCCATTAAAAATTCTGAGCATTTTAAGAGACCTCTTGCAGGATTTTGCAAAAGGTCTCTCTCTGATTTACTTCAGTTTAGCTAGAGGTAGCTAGAGGTAGCTAGAGGTAGCTAGAAGTGAGCTTAATCTTACTCACCAATCTGATAAACGTCTTCAGCCAACATCACAGGAGTGTTTCCATACTCCTCGGCGAAGAGACTTTGCATCTCGGGAGTCCACCCTGTGATATCGAAATCTCGCTCAATGTCTGCCATTACGAAGGGACGAACTTCACCTGTTACTACAATATCCTCTCCGGCATTAATCCGGTTAGCTTCTGGGGGAAGTAATACCAGAACATCTCCGCCACCGATTAAGCTATCCTGTTGTAATAACATGGCATTGAAGGTAAAATATTCATTGAGTTCACCTTCAACAGCAATGGTTTCCCCGTAAAACTGTGCTGGATTGTCTGAAATTTGGCTCGGTTCCGGGGCTAAGGCAACGGATTCGGCGACAATCACAGGTCTCTGGTCATATTCGACATACACATCCGGATCCCAAAAATCCCAGCCAAAATCTCTCTCAAGTTCCGCCACTCGCAGTTGTCGGACTTGACCTGTGACCTGAAGGGAGATATCGTCATTCTCAGGGGGTACAATCGGTTGTCCGGTATTGTTAACCACTACGATTTCTGAACCGCCAAAGAATAGAAAGCCACCCCGAGTTAGTTTAAACGCATTCTCATCGATGCTTTCCTCGAAATCTCCCCGAATTGTCACCGTCTGTCCGTAATATTCTTCCGGGGAACCGGCAACATTTTCAAGGGTAATTACGGGAGAATTATCGGGATACATTCCCATTTGAGCTTCAGCTTTTCTGGGTAAACCGGGAACAAAGGCAGCGGTCATCACCGCTAAGGCGATCGCCACTCCCATTGGGTTTCCCATTCGGTTGTTCTTGTTGTAGGTGGGTGTGAAATTCTTAAGCATATTGAGTTAACCTCCTATAATAGGCTGATATTTTTAAACGGGGCATTCTTTCTTTTAAAATCAGTCAACTTCAGGGAAAAGTCAGCCCTGTTTAATGAAAGTAGACTTCCCTCTAATTTATCGAGACAATTTTGATTCTACCTCTATCTTTAGAGGCGTTCTTCCTGAGTGGAGGGGCAATTATATCAATTACCCCTCCAGAAGCGGGCTCAGGATGGATTGAAACTTCCAGCAGGGGGCGATCAATCGCCCTAAATTATCCCGATGATGCCTTAGTAAAGCGTGGGGTAGATTCCATCAGCAACTAACACTAGACGGTTGCTATACAGATCTTGCATCTGTTGTTGCAGAGCCGCATCCCAGTTCAAATTATACTCACTTTGCAACGCAGCCAGATCAAAGGGACGTACTTCACCTGTGACCACAAGGTATTCATTCTCGGGGAGGATTTCCAGTTCGTCGGCATTGAGTACGAGGATCTCTTCATTTTCATTATTGAAAGTAAAAGCATTGGAAGCTAACTTTTCATTAAATCGGCCCTCGACCGCGATCGGGCGATTGTAGAAGAGGTCGGGATTCTCAGAAACTTGCTCCGGGGTGGGAGCCAGTGCCAGGGATTCCGCAACGATCGCCGGTTGATTCTCATACTCGGTATATAACTGCGGATCTAAGTCCAATCCGTAGGCGGTATTGATATCCACCAGGTTGAATTGACGGACTTCTCCCGTTACTTGGACCTGCATCTCATCGGCATTGGGAATCGCAAAGACCTCACCAGTGGAATTGATAACCAGAATTCCCTCACCAGTTAAAAAGCGGTCATCATCCATTAAGAAGGTGTCACTAGAAGTATCGATTTCTTGCACATCTCCACGCACCGTCACCGTTTGACCGATAAAGTTTTCTGGGTTAGAGGAGATATTTTCTGTAGTGGCCGCCATCTGTTGACCGGGCATTGCCGTCATGGGTTGGTCCGGGGTCATTGTGACTGGTTCTCTTCCCGGTGCGGGGGCCGTGGTGGTGGGGGTTTGGTACTCAGTCTCATCCAATGCTCGGTTATCTTGCTGACAAGCTGGTAGCAAGAGGGCAAACAGTCCCAAAGCTAGAGCACTGGTGCGAAGGCCGCCTTTTTTGTCGTTAATAATCATAAATTTTTTTGCTCCTAATTTACTGAATGACCCTCTCACCGAAGAAATGGCTGAAATTAATTTCTCGCAATTCTCTCTTTGAGGGCCTGCACTGACTACTATTGGTTTTTTATGTAAGTTCATAATAAGAAAAATAACCGGGCGCTTACCTCTACCCAGAGGGCAATTTTACCCTCTATCCAATTAGGTACTAAACTGAGCAAAGCATAACTCACCGCATTCCACGGGAGGTGGGAATTTGGTTTAAATGTATTGCCACAAAAATGAATAGATTTAAACCGCCCTCAGTTCAAACAAGCAACATTAAAAAAATTTTATTATAGAATAATAAGGAAAGACGCCCTAGTAGAGCTTGGTTCATTCATTGAATTTCAAATAAAATTAATATGCCACAATATTTTGGAAAACTTCCCACAACAGAACAGCCTTGGACCCGCCTCCAATCGGTGCAATCGGTCAAAGAACGTGAGAACCACATTTACTTCAATTGCGGAAGTCAAACCCTGGTGATTAACGCCCTCGCCCCCAATCTAATCCGAGTGCGAATGTCCCCAACGGGAACACTTTCTCACCCGCGATCGTGGGCCGTAACACAGGGAGAGAATTGGCCTGCGGTGGAATTGAGTGTACGACAACATCCCGACTCTACAGAAATCATCACGGACCGGATGCGGGTGGCAGTCGCTCACCATCCCTGTCGTCTCACTTGTTTTGACCCCCAGGACCAACCCTTTGCCCGAGATAGCGATCCGGGCATAAGCTGGCGGCAAGGGGCCGTTGCCAACTGGAAAAAAATCGAAGCGGGGGAACATTTCTATGGGTTTGGGGAACGCACGGGACTGTTAGACCAGCGATCGCAAGTGCGGACCAACTGGACCACGGATGCCCTGGATTATGATATCCTCACCGATGAAATGTATCAGGCCATTCCCTTCTTCATGGCCCTGCGTCCCGGCCTCGGCTATGGCATCTTTTTCAACACCACCTTTTGGAGTCAATTTGATTTAGGCGCATCCCATCCGGGGGTCTGGAGTATGGAAACCCGAGGCGGTGAGCTGGACTATTATATCATCTATGGTCCTGAACCCGCAGAAATTCTGGCAACTTATACTCAGCTTACGGGACGGATGCCGATGCCGCCCAAATGGGCGCTGGGTTATCACCAATGCCGCTGGAGTTACGACTCAGAAACCGAAGTGCGAGAATTGGCCCAAACCTTTCGCGATCGCCGGATTCCCTGCGATGTCATTCACTTAGATATCGACTATATGCGCGGATATCGCGTCTTTACCTGGAGTCCGAAACGCTTCCCAGACGCGGCCCAACTGATTGCCGAATTGCGTGAGAATGGGTTCAAAACCGTCACCATTATCGATCCGGGGGTGAAATATGAACCCGAGGGAGATTACCCCGTCTTCGATGAAGGGCAAAACCGGGACTATTTCGTTCGCAACCCCGATGGATCAATCTTTCACGGGTATGTGTGGCCCGATAAAGCAGTGTTCCCGGATTTTTTAAATCCTGATGTCCAACAGTGGTGGGGAGACTGGCACAAAACCCTCACGGATATCGGCGTAGCCGGAATTTGGAATGATATGAACGAACCGGCGATCGAAAACCGGCCCTTTGGAGATGACGGCCATAAAATTTGGTTTCCCTTAGATGCACTCCAAGGACCGCCAGAAGACCGCGCCACCCATTTAGAAGTGCATAATCTCTATGGTCATAAGATGGCGAAATCCTGCTATCAAGGGTTGCGACAACATCGACCGAATCAGCGATCGTTTGTGCTAACGCGATCGGGATTTGCCGGAATCCAACGCTGGTCCTCCGTCTGGATGGGAGACAATCAATCCCTCTGGGAACATTTGGAGATGTCCCTGCCGATGTTATGTAACATGGGCTTATCCGGCGTCGCCTTTGTCGGCTGTGATATCGGCGGATTTGCCGGAAATGCCACCGCAGAACTGTTTGCCCGATGGATGCAGGTGGGAATGCTCTATCCCCTGATGCGGGCGCATTCAGCCTTAAATACCGCCCGTCATGAACCTTGGGTGTTTGGCGATCGCGTCGAACGCATCTGCCGCGACTACATCGAACTACGCTATCAATTACTTCCCTACTTGTATAGCTTATTCTGGGAATCCGCCACCACCGGAGCCCCGATTTTACGGCCTTTACTGTATCATTTCCCCAACGAACCCCAAACCTATCAAATACAAGACCAAGTGATGCTCGGTCCCTCCCTAATGGCCGCCCCAGTGTATCGCCCCGGCGTCCAATGTCGGGCGGTTTATTTGCCTTCGGGGGTTTGGTATAATTGGTGGACCGGAGAGCAACACCAAGGACCGGGATATATTTTAGCCGATGCACCCTTAGAACGAATGCCGATGTTTGTTCCTGCCGGGGCGATTATACCAATGGGTCCAGTGATGCAATATACCGACGAACGTCCCCTAGATGCTCTCACGGTCCGAGTCTGGCCGGTGACAGGTTTAGAAACTTTGCACAAAACCTTTGTCCTCTATGAAGATGATGGGCAGAGCTTTGGACTATGAAACCGGCAGTCAAGCGATGACCACCTATACATTACAGCAATCTGCACGAGAACTGGTCTTCAATATCTCCGCCCGCACAGGAAATTGGACCCCACCCCCCCGAGAGGTAGTGATTGAAGTCCTAGGATTTGGGGAACAGCGCTTCATGGATGACGGAGGCGATCGGCAGTTACGCTTCCTACTCTAACGGCACCTCCGGTCCCATCCCCTTGCCAAGGGGAGGGTTAGGGTGGGGTTCTTCCGGTATCAAGGGGAGGCGTCAAGTGAGCTTCTTCTCTCCGGTCCCCTCCCCTTGGCAAGGGGAGGGTTAGGGTGGGGTTCTTCCCGCAATCGGCAAATCATCTGACCGATCGCCTCAATCACACCATCCAACTCCTGATATACTTCCTGATTCGTAAACCTTAAAAAACAAACCCCTGTAGCTTCTAAAAAAGACTGTCGTTCAACGTCATAAATTCTCGCCTCATCCCCAAAATGACTCTCTCCATCAATCTCAATGGCCAACTTCAGTTCAGGTGCATAAAAATCCACCACATATATACTAATGCTATACTGCCGCCGAAATTTGCAGCCCTCAACCTGGCGATCGCGCAATCTACCCCAGACCAACTTTTCAGCAGGGGGCATATTATGACGCAGCGATCGCCGTTTTTCCTTTTCTGAGGTTTTGTTGTAGAGTTCGGTCATCAATCCACCGCCAATCACTCGACTTTATCCGTTAGGATACCCAACAAAAACTCCCATCTTTCTCCGGTCCCCTCCCCTTGCCAGGGTGAGGTTCTTCTTCCTTGTACCGCTCCCCTTGGCAAGGGGAGGGTTAGGGTGGGGTCCTCTTGAGTAGGGGATTTGGGTAAAAAGCGTCAATTTGTTGGCTGAATATTGGACGCGATGGGAACCCCCCCTAGCCCCCCCTTGCTAAGGGGGGGGACCGGAATTTCTCATACCTCTTGTCCCCTCCCCTTGCCAAGGGGAGGGGTCAGGGTGGGGTTCTTCTTAGGCGATCGCCACATACACCCACCTGTTAACTCCACCTCCGGTCCCCTCCCCTTAGCAAGGGGAGGGCTAGGGTGGGGTTCTTTTCGCGATCGCCACATAACCCACCCTTAACTCCACCTCCGGTCCCCTCCCCTTAGCAAGGGGAGGGCTAGGGTGGGGTTCTTTTCACCAATCGCCACCTCACCCACTCTTAAAAGCTTAATCACCTCTATAAAAACTGGTCCAACCCCTTTCTCCGTGAAGCCCAATCGCCACCTCACGAGAACTCTCCACCCACTCATTCATCTTGACGCGCTTAAGCGCATCAAGAGGACCCCACCCTAGCCCTCCCCTTGCCAAGGGGAGGGGACCGGAGGACCGCTAACAATTCAGTAGTGAATTAGCCAGAGGGGCACACCTGCGCTACAGTAAGAGAGAGTCGCCCCAACGGCTTTCCTCATGGTAGTTCACTCATAGTTCATGGCTACTAGGATGTTAGGTAGACTTTGGCGTTGGTTGAAATCCACAGTGGCTCGGTGGTTGGGAGGGGGACGAACAGCCGCCCCGCCACCGCCACCGCCGATGAATCCCCTCAGTGATACTCAATATGAACAAGTCTTTCTGAAACTGCTGGATGGAGTGGCTCAGGGATGGGACTCGGGACGGGTGTTGGACTATCTGGGAGAGCGAGTTGATGACCGCTTTTTTCACAATTGGCTGATGCGCTTTGGCCGCGATCGCCTTCTCGCGTTCCCCCCGTCCTCACCGGGAACTCGCCTCGCGGATGGTGCGGTTGGGGGAACTCGGCTGTGGGAAAATCGGCGAGTTGGCTCATCAGTATGGGGCGCAGAAATTGGCTCAACCGTTGTCCCCCCTGACGGAGGCGGAGTTTGAGTCATTGTTCCCTGAGTTGTTGCAACAGCGACACCAGGGATGTGAGGCGGTGCTGGAGTGGTTGCAGGAGTTGGAACCTCGGGCGCAGGAGAAGGATTGGTTGGACTGGTTGGAGAAGGCGGGGGAGACTTGGTTGGCGAACCCCCCAGAGGCGCGGTTTGTTCAGGCGTTGCAGGAGTTTGGCAATCTGGGAGCGTTCCCCCTGGCGCAACGGGTGGGGGATTGGGGACAACAATTGCAGGAGCATTTGAGGGTTAGTTCGCCTCCTCCGTCGCCGTCGGGGACTGGGGGAATGACATCTCCAGTGGCACCTCAAGGGGAGACTGGGGGCAGTTCAGGAGAGACTGGGAGAGTCAGGAGTTTGACATTTGAGAATCCGGAAGCAGTAGAGGCATTTGGACGGATATTTGAGCTATATAATGCTGGTGATGATGAGGCGGCTGTGATGTTATTCAATGAGGCAATTGAATCCTTTCCAGATGAGTGGGCGTTGTGGGGGGTTCATGGCGAGTGCTCTGTGTACAGTTAGGTCGCTATGAGGAGGCTATTGCCAGTTATGACCGCGCCCTTGTCCTCAATCCTAACTTGGCACACAGCCTGGCACTAACCGGGGCGTTGCGCTGGTTCACTTAGGTCGCTATGAGGAGGCTGTTGCCAGTTATGACCGCGCCCTTGTACTCAATCCTAACTTAGCAAAAGCCTGGACTAACCGGGGCGTTGCGCTGTCTAACTTAGGTCGCTATGAGGAGGCTGTTGCCAGTTATGACCGCGCCCTTGACCTCAATCCTAACTATGCAGCAAGCCTGGTACTAACCGGGGCAGTTTGCGCTGGATGAATTAGGTCTCTCTGAGGAGGCTGTTGCCAGTTTTGACCGCGCCCTTGACCTCAATCCTAACTATGCAAAGCCTGGTGTAACCGGGGCAATGTGCTGACTAACTTAGGTCGCCATGAGGAGGCTGTTGCCAGTTATGACCGCGTCCTTGACCTCAATCCTAACTATGCAGAAGCCTGGATAACCGAGGCGATGCTGCCGGAAAGTCCCAAGGATGCTTCTATTCCGTCACCCTCACCCTCCCCCCTCACCTGCAAAACCCCGCCCTCGACCAACGGGGGTATGAGGGAGCGTTAGCCAGCTATGAAGAAGGGTTGAAACATTGTCCCCCCGACCGTGACCCAGAAGGGGCGGGATTGTTGAATTCCGATATTGGTCTTGCCCATTATTCCCGAGTCGCCAGGGACGCGAACCCTTATCCCTTCTGGCGAAAAGCGTCATTTGCTACAACGCCGCCCTCAACACCCTCAGCGAAACCCACTCCCCCGAACGGCCGACTCAAAGCCCTGCGAGACTTGAGCCGCGTCCTCTTTGAACTGGGTCAACTTGAGGAAGCGGCAGAAGTCCGGCGTCAGGGGTCAGACCTCGTTGCGCCGCTTGATTCAACAATCCCCCAGTCCCGGGAAACAACGACTACTGGCCCTGGAGTTTATCAGACTTGCAACAGTTGACTGTTGACCTGGAATGCCAAGCCGGACATTTTGTGAGCCGCCTTGATGCTGGCGGAACAAGGCAAAAATAGCTGTTTGCGCTGGTGGTTGTCCGGTTGGATGGAGGAGATTCCCAGTCCTGAGTTCCCGAGTCTGCAACAGTATCTCTGCCGTGAGAAGACCGCAGCGGTTTACTGGCACATCAGTCCTGCCGCCCTGACCATATTTCTGCTCAAACCCAACCAAGACCCCATCCCCTTCCTAGCTTCAGAGGAGAGCGATGCGCCTTTCCCCAGACTGCGACAATTACTGGCATGGGAGAAGTGGGTCGATACCTGGAAACAGGACTATCAAGACTATCGCAGCGGTAAATCGAAGTCCGATTCTCCCAACCGAGACCATCCCTGGCGTCAGCAGATGGAGTCTCGCCTGGAACAGTTGGGGGAGATTTTGCGGATTGAGGCCCTGCTGGCGGAGTTGGCCGATGAGGAGATTGACCATCTGATTTTACTGCCCCACCGGGACTTGCACCTGTTCCCCCTGGAAGCCTTATTCCCCCCCCACTACAGTCTCCTCCGCCTTCCCAGCGCTCAGGTGGGCATGACCCTGGCGCAACAGCCGGTTCCCCCCATCACCTCCGAGGCTCCCCTGCTGTTGGTGGGATATCCCGACAGTCAGGGACTCCCGCCTCTGGAATTTGCGGAGTTGGAGACAGAAAGCCTGGGGCGGCGGTTTCAGCGGGTGCAACCTCTGTGTGGTCCCCAAGTCCGTCAACAGTCCCTCAAGGACGAACTGCACCGGGAGGAGTATCGGCTGATGCACTTTACGGGACATGGGGGCTACGATTTTGACGCGCCGGATCAATCCTGGTTAGCCTTATCCGGGGAGGAGTTTTTGCGGGTGAGGGAGTTGCTGAATCTGCCCCTGTCGGGCTATCGTTTAGTCAGTTTGGCGGCTTGTGAAACAGCCATGACCGGCCAGAAATCGATTACCACCGACTATGTGGGTCTCAGCAGTGGCTGGCCGATGGCGGGGGTGTCCTTGCTGTTGAGTACCCTCTGGACCGTGGAATCCGCAGCGAGTATGGTGTTGACCCTGAAGTTCTATGACCAGGTGCTGGAGGGAGTCCCGGAACCCCTGGCCCTGGCCGAGGCGAAACGGTGGTTATCCCACTGTGATGTGGCTGGGTTACGGCAGTTTTACGAGGCAGAACTGGAACGGTATGAAGCGGATGATGGGGTGGTTCGTCCTTCCCTCCTGGACCAACTGGATTCCCTTGAGGGAAAGGACCCCCAAGCGCAACTCTATGCTCATCCTTATTATTGGGCCGCATTTATATTAACTGGAGATACAAAATGATCACACCTCTCACTCGCGTCACTCTCAAGGCGTTTCTGGCGGCGGTTTGTTCTCTGGAGGAGTCTCTTCCGGATGCGGTTCAGGTGGAGATTCGGACGGTGGGTCAAACGGGGGAGTATGGCCGCTTGGATGCGATCGCCCGCAACTGTCCACAGTTGAAAACCACCTATATTCAAGCCCGCCAAGCCTTAAATCGCCCCAGTCAGGAACGCAACAAGGGCAAGGATTTTCGCCCGGATAACACGCCTGAACCCTTCAATACGGAAACGGAGAATTTCGCTCGCAATATTGATGGGTTCAAGGATATGCAGGAGTTATTGGACAAGATTGAGGCGGAAATGACGAGAAATAACGCCAATGGGTCAGAGGTTCCGGAGAAGATTGAGCAGATTCTGACGGCTGAGGACTGTTTTGCGATCGCCCGCCAACTGTTTCCTTATCGTCCTTTAGCTTAACTTTGATGCCGGACTCCGGTTATAACAACCCCGTAGGCTAAAGCCTGGGGCTACACGGACGAAGCCCGCCTGCGCGGGCTAATACAGAACATCGATTTTTAACAACCGGATTTGGACTCATGTTGTATGGATGAACAGGATTCTCTGAGATTTCTCACCCTCGACTGGTTTCTCTACGATTTGTCGGAAGAGTCTTCAGAAACCGTCACCTCTAAGGAGTTCCCCCCTGCCGGAGACCTCCCCTATCCCCTCGATGGTTATATTAGACATCAGAAAATTCAAGACACTCAGATGGTTCAAATTGACTGTTCCTGGGACAAGTCGGAGGTCAAATCGCTTCAGGAATTAGGAAACATCCAACAAACGGTTATTAACTATAGTAAGAAACCGCAGAAAACCTCCCTGGGAAACCTGGGGTCAAGTTGGCTGGTTTGGGGACAATTAATGTCCGAGGAAGAATCCCCAGTGAGGCTGGCTCAAGAGATTTGTACTCAATTACAGTTTGAGGGAACTTCTCCCAATTGGCAAGTGGATTTAATTGCCCACGGTCCTCTGTTGGGGGCGACCCTGTATGAACTGTGGTGTCCACCCCAAGCACAAGGGGAGGGAGACAGCTATCATCTGTTAATTTGTTTATTTGAGAGTCACTGGCGAAAAGAAGCCCTACAAAAGCGCGTGGGAAATCTTTTGAACCAGTGCCAATATTTGTTTTTATACCGCCATAAAGTAGTCTGGGCATTTCAACAAAGTCGCCGCTTGCGGGAGTCGTTACAACAGCCATCCCGTCTCGTCCCCCAGGTGACCAATCAGAGTTTAGCCCGCCTGGAACAGTCATGCGGTGAATTTGACCGAGTTACAAGACCATTTGCGCCAAAGTTTGAATCTATTGGCGGTGTATGCAACCCAGCTTAATTATTTGCAGGAACAACGCCATACCATTGAAATTAATTTAGAGAATTATCGCCAACGGGTTCTCAAATTAGCTGGATTATCGGCGCAAGATAGTCCAAAAACCCCAGGCGAAAAGGTTGGGGGATGGCAAGGTCAAGGGAGTTCCTTGCTGTTTGAGAAATTTAGTCAGTTTGCAGAGAACAAGTATTTACGGCAAATTGAGCGAGATTATAGCAGTTTAAGTCCGGGGTTATTGTTAGTTGAAAATTCAATTAAAGCGGTTGAAAGTCTGAATCAGATAGAACAAACCCGCAGCGATCGGCGTCTGAATACCACCCTCACCATTGCCAGTGTAGGGGTAGCAACCAGTGCAGTAGTGGCAACAGTAATAGTAGCTACACCGCCCCCAAATCGCCATCAACTAGAGTTTCAAATCACCACAATTGTGGGCAGTTTGATAGTAGGCGGATTGATGAGCATCCTAGCTTGGAAGTTGTTACACTGGAATCGCAAATAAGGGCATTCGGAGAGTGTGAGTTTCTCCAGGTTTTAGGGTCAAAAAAGACAGTTGATACGGAATGCGCCTGTCAAAAGTATATAAAAACCTCCGGTCCCCTCCCCTTGGCAAGGGGAGGGTTAGGGTGGGGTTCTTCTTGGGCGATCGCCACCTCACCCAACTCTTGCAGGCGATCGCACCTGTATAGCGACTGAAAAAACCTCTTTCTTCATGACGTGGCGATCGCGCCTATACGAGAACTCTCCACCCACTCATTCATCTTGATGGGCGGTAAGCGTAGCTATCCCGTAGGGAATCGCCACGTCAGAAGAACCCCACCCTAACCCTCCCCTTGCCAAGGGGAGGGGACCGGAGATCATCTTAAATGTGAGGCAAATCCACCCTTAACGTAAAAAACTTACTATTGACTACCGCAGAATAGTTTATTTTTTGGAGTTCGCTGATAGGCGCAGTCAGTGAATTGCTTTTACCTTCAAAACCTGAGATTAAAATAGGATTTCGGGATTAAATAGCCGTAAAATTTTAATCACAGTCTCAATCTGCCTGTCTCGATTTACCATGTCTGACTTACACCATCCCAATCCGGCCCTTCCCGGCATCGAACTGCTAGAACAAAAAATTAGCCGATTGCCGATTAAAAAATTTAAGTGGGACCCGACGAATTCCCTCGGGTCTTATTTAGAAATGTCCGTGGATATGGTGAATATCGATGAGGTGATGAAGCTAAGTAAATCCTTTATTTTAGATAAAAATCTGGTCGGACTCACCTTACTGTTCAAACAGTTTTGGCAACGGTTTGAGGGGGAGGTGAATCAGTTACCGACGAAAAATTTTAAAATCGACCCGTTTCATGGGTTTAATCAATCGGCGACTTTATTTGTTCAAGAAGTTTATGTGGAATTAAAGGATATCCAGACCACGATTCGGAAGTTAGAACCCGTCTGGACTGGGATAGAACAGGTGAACTCGGTTTTATTATCGGAGATGATTTTGACCAAAGAACGGCAATTGTTGGAAGTTGTGGAGAGTCACATCCAGGAAGCTGTACCGTTGCCGCAGTTGGTGGGAAAAAAAGATGAACTTAAAAGAGGCAGGGAAATTCGGGACCGGGCAGTTGGTTATTTTCAGGGGTCGGAGTTGTGCAGGGATTGGTCACCGTTCTTGCGATCGCACTTAGATGCTGTGATTGCAGAGGTGGATAATGCTTCCTGGTGGATTGAGAATGAACATCGTCTGGTGCGTGGGATTTTGTTGAAAGTTAGTCAGTCTTTAGATGAGTTGTTGTTTGAAGGATTGCAACAACTCGCGGGGGGTTGAACCAATACGGTTGGGTTGACGATTACGAATAACCCGGAAGCGAATGATTTCGTTTAACGGGGGGCGATCGGGATGTCTAGGGGTTGACCCGATCGCGCATTCAGAATCATCAGATCCCATTGTCCGTTGGCGCTGGATTCAAAGGCGATGGTACTGCCATCGGCGCTGATGACGGGATTGCGAACTTCTGCTTTGAAGTTTTCCGTGAGGTTGCGTAACTGTCGGGTTTCGCGATCGTGGAGGTAAATATTGGATTGTCCCTGACGGGTTCCAGCAAAGACGATATAACGCCCATCTTCGGAGATGCCTGGGTGGGAGGCGAGGATATCCAGTTGGTTTAATCCAGGAATATCCACGAGGCGGCGATTGTTGCCATCGAAGAGGTAGACATCTTGTCGTCCCTGGCGATCGGAAACAAAGGTGATAAAACGTCCCGAGATTTGCGGGGTGATATCATCACTTGGACTATTTAAACTCCGTCCTGAAGCATCAAAAGGAAAGTTCAACAAACGCGGATAGGTGGTGCAGCTACTCAAAAGACTGACCAGGGAAACCATTGGAATTAACAGAAAGCGCTTCACCATTTCACGGTTTTTTAAGGGGAATGACCCTGATACCAAATCCGATTCTCAAAGACCTATTTTACTCTTCAGCCCGCGCAGGCGGGCTTCGTTCGTATAGCCCCAGGCTTTAGCCTGCGGGTTTCTGTGCGGGTTTCTGCAATTTTACTGCGGTCCGGTGAGGGAGAAACCCGAGGGAACGCCATCAATGAGGTCTAATTCAATACTGGGTCCGCGATCGAGGACTTCGATATCCCATTGACCACGACCGCCACTTTCAAAGACGATATAACGACCGTCGGGGCTAATTTTGGGATTGCGAATCCACCCTTGATAGGGTTGGTAAATGACTTGAGAACCTCCGGTGATGCGATCGTACAAAATCACCGAGGCGCGACCTTGGTTGTTGGTGAGGTAGACGATATAACGGGCGGTGTTGCTGATGCTGGGACTATCGGCGATCGCATTTTGTCGATTCAACCCCGGTAAATCGGCGAACTGTCGATTTTGTAAATCATACAGCAAAATATTTCGGCTGCCGTCGCGATTGGAGACAAACGCTAAAAAGCGCCCATTGGCACTCAAGGACGGCTGTTCGTCGGTGTAGCGACTATTGATAGAAGTTGGCCCGATCGGGATATTGGTGGGGTTGCATCCGACTAAAAAGCTGCCAAAACTTAACCCAAAAACTAAGGTTAGGCCCTGGCGGAGGAGGTTTTTTGGAGCGAATCTGTTCACCTTGGTTTTTCCCAGTTGAGGACAGGGACGCCACAATTTGGGGGGGAATGGCACGGACGGAATCAAATGATATCAAATTAATAAAGGGGCAATTAACAAAGGGGCGATCGCCATCCATTGCCCCCGATCGCCCATTTCTGTCCCCGATTGTTTAATAATCGAAATTCCCCGAATTATCTTGCTCGCGATCGTCATCTTCTACGGAGTCGATCGGCTGATAATCTACATAATCACTCGGTGCCGGTTCGTCTTCCGGTGCAGGGGGTCTGCGGGTCCGTTCCTCTGGGGGAGGAGTCCGCGAGGGTCTTGCACCTGGGGGTCTTCTACTCCCCGAACTTCCCGCACTTGATGGCGGACGCCGAGAGGTCCGTTCCTCCGTTGTATCCACCGTGGCCTCCCATTCTGGATAGGAGGGACCTGTGGGGGGGCGTTCCGTTGAGCGGGGACGACGGGTCCGGGTACTGGGATTGGTGCGATCGGCAGGGGACCTGCGACTGGGTGGCCGTCTGGGGGCCTCATCCGCATAATAGGGATTGCGAGCCGCTCTGGGGTCCTGAGTCCCTTTGATTCGGCGTCGGGTGGGATTTGCCTCGTAGTCGGATTCGATTTCGTCGAGTTCCGCATCCACTCGGTAGACACTACTCACCGGACGCTCATCATCTACAATTCGCCCAGATTGGCGCTTCGCCTGATTGGTGGTGACACCGCGCAAGCGAATATTGTCAAAGGCAAAGTAGATTGCCGACCCCCCAAGCAGAATCTGACCAAACTGCATAATTGGGTCAAAGCGCCATCCGTAAAAGAACAGAATGCCGCCACAAAGTAACCCGACTGCTGCAAAAAACAGATCGGTATCTCGCGATAGTTCGGGACGCCATGAGCGGACGGCATAGAGTCCGGCCCCACCGATGGCGATCGCGATTCCGACGATACTCGCTAAGTTGAGACTAAAATTTACCATCTGCTCTCTCCTTCATCTTTTTTATGTTAGCGAGTATCCCGCTAAATCTCCACCTGCTCCTGATTCGCTTGGATTGTGATCAGCATAAGTTGGGCTTTTGTCCTTCGTCAATTGCCCTTCAGGGTTAGTGAAGAAACCTCAGCTTAGAGAGAACCCCTCACCTTCATCGATGGGTTGGCGATCGCCCTGCGCTGAGGTTTCCATCCAGTTCGCCGCTTTAGAACCGTTGCACTTTATCTTTCTGGCTGATGAAGATGAGAGCAGCAGTGGCGGGGATCACGATCAGGAACGCACCCCAGAAGAGGCTCCAAAACAGGTTGGCGAGTGATGGCGTCATAGTGTCTCCTTAAACAAGATTTACATTTCTATCATTTTATTAAACCGTTACCGCGTTGAGAAGTCCAGTTTATTCCAATTCCAAAACTCCATGACTCAGGGACTCAGAGGTAGAACCAACAGCAAGGGACTACACCAAGGGGCCGGGATTGAAATACAATAGAGTGAACAAGGCTGTAACAAAACTTAAATTTTTACTCATGATGACATCGGTTGCGATCGCCAGTTGGATCATTGGCCCCCTCTTAGTCATAATGACCTTATCCTTCATTTTCCGGATTATCCTAACCTGGTATCCCCAAATCGAACTGACTAAATTTCCCTGGATCCTGATTGCCCTCCCCACCGAACCCTTCCTAGCCCCCACCCGCAAACTCATCCCCCCCCCTAGGCGGTGTAGACATCACCCCCATTATCTGGGTCGGCATTATCAGTCTCCTGCGAGAAATCCTCTTGGGTCAGCAAGGGTTGTTGAGGATGATGATGTAGGGGAGATGGGGGAGATGGGGGAGATGGGGGAGATAGGGGAGATAGGGGAGATAGGGGAGATGGGGGAGATAGGGGAGATGGGGGAGATGTTCGTAGTAACGACTTCAGTCGTTCTTCTCCGATGTTCGTAGTAACGACTTCAGTCGTTTCCTCCCCATCTTCCCCATCTTCCCAATCCTCCCCATCTTCCCCATCCTCAATCCTTAGACATCATCTGTTCGACAAAATTGGTATAAACATCCCCTTGAATAAAATCGGGATGTTCTAAAATCTTCTGATGGAAAGGAATCGTAGTCAGCACCCCGGTAATCGCGCATTCACGCAGTGCTCGTCTCATGCGCTTGAGGGCCGAAGGGCGATCGCAACCCCAGACAATCAACTTACCAATCAGCGAATCATAATAAGCCGGAATATCATAATCCGTGTACACATGGGAATCCATCCGCACACCGGGACCGCCTGGGGGTAAAAATCCATTAATCCGTCCGGGACAGGGGCGAAAATTGCGATCGGGGTCTTCCGCATTAATCCGACATTCGATCGCATGACCCCTTAACTGCACTTGGTCCTGACTCAACCGCAGTTTTTCCCCTTGAGCAATCCGAATCTGTTCCGCAATCAAATCCAACCCCGTAATCATCTCCGTCACCGGGTGTTCCACCTGAATCCGAGTATTCATTTCCATAAAATAGAAGTGACCCGTGTGATCCAGCAGAAACTCAATCGTTCCAGCACCCGTATAATTAATCGACTTCGCCGCCTTCACCGCCGCCTTACCCATTTTTTGGCGCAAGCTGGGCGTTATGGCCGGACTGGGGGCTTCTTCTAACAATTTTTGGTGACGGCGCTGAATCGAGCATTCCCGTTCCCCCAAATGGATCACATTGCCATGAGCATCCGCCAGAATTTGGAACTCGATGTGGCGAGGGCGTTCGATAAATTTTTCTAAATAAACTCCGGGATTCCCAAACGCCGCTTCTGCTTCCCCTTGCGCTGCCGCAAACAGTTTCGGGAGTTCGCTGTCTTCTCGGACGAGACGCATCCCCCGTCCGCCACCCCCAGCGGTTGCCTTAATCATCACCGGATAGCCGATTTTCCGGGCAATTTCCCGGGCATCCTTTTCATTAGTAATTAACCCATCGCTTCCCGGGACCGTCAGCACCCCCGCCTTTTGCATGGTTTCCTTCGCCGTAGACTTATCCCCCATTGCGCGCATCGCCTCGGGAGTCGGTCCAATAAAACTAATCTGATGATCCGCACAGATTTCGGCAAACCGAGCATTTTCCGACAAGAACCCATAACCCGGGTGAATTGCCGTGGCGTTCATGGTTAAAGCAGCAGAGATAATATTGGGAATATTTAGATAGCTTTTGGCACTGGGGGGTTCGCCAATGCAGACTGCTTCATCTGCCAGTTGGACATGGAGGGCATGACGGTCTATGGTGGAGTGTACCGCAACCGTGGCAATCCCCATCTCCTCACAGGTCCGGAGAATCCGAAGGGCGATTTCGCCGCGATTGGCAATGAGAACTTTGGAGAATTGCATGGGCCTGCGGTTGCTCAACTCGTAAAAATCAATAAAGGATGACCGAATCCTGGTGGGTGTCCCGGATTCAGCCGCATAGATATGCCAACTCCAAATCCTATCATGTATCGGATAATACGAGTTTGCACTCGAAAGCATTAAGAGGCTGAAACGCTTGTTATTAGGGGAATTTGGACATTTTGAAAAAAATCTTTCAAATTTGTGAACATTTTTGAAAAAAGTATGGTAAGTTAACTAGAGATGAGCTAAGATAGTTCATTGCCTGCGGATGTGGCGGAATTGGTATACGCGCACGTTTGAGGGGCGTGTGGCTTTGCCTTGCGAGTTCGAGTCTCGCCATCCGCATTAAATCTGAAAAGGGGTTACAGCATTCATGTTGTAACCCCTTTTGCTTTATGGCCCGGAGACGACTGAAGTCGTCACTACGAACAGAAGAAAGTTTTCCCCGTTTGTAGTAACGACTTTAGTCGTTTCTTCTCTTAATCCTCGCAATTCACCTCAGAGAACAAGTCAACCTAATCGCGCCATGAAAATTAACCCCGCATTTGAACTGGCATGATTAAATGGGTCATTTTTACGCCAGTTAGGGGAGATAAGACTACGGGAGATGTAGCTGAATTGAGCTTGATGATAATCTCGGTGGCGCTGATGTTTTTCAAGGATTCCATTGCATATTTGACGTTAAATGCAATGTCTAAACTCTCTCCAGTAATTTGAGCGGACATGGATTCTCGTCCACTGCCTACGTCGGCAGCTTCGACGGAGAGAGAGAGCATTTGTTTTTCTTGGTCGATGGAAAATTTGACGATGTTATTTTTGCGATCGGCTAAGACGCCAATGCGTTCTAAGGCGCTTAGAAGTTGGCGGCGTTCTACGGTGACTTGGCGCTCAAAGGACCGGGGGACTAATTGACTATAGGCGGGATATTGACCTTCTAGGGTGCGACTGGTGAGGCGAAATCCTCCCAGTTCTAAGACGATTTGTCCGGGGTCGAAGTTGAGGGAAATGGGTTCATGTCCTTCATGCATTCCCACGATGCGATCGAGTTCCCGTAGGGCCCGCGCTGGGACGGTGACTTCTAATTCTTCGGCATTTTCATCAGGTTCTGCTTCGTCGTCGCTGTCTTCTGTTTCGTTGATGGTTTCCACGATCGCCAAGCGATGTCCATCGGTGGCGGCAAATTCTAAGCTATCAGCATGGACGATTAAATGAACGCCGGTTAACACTTGCTTGGTTTCATCGGCAGAGGTGGCGAATAGGGTCCGTGCAATCCTTGCATTAGGGCCTCAGCAGGCAGTTGCACGGTTTGTCCTTCGGAAATTGTCGGCAGTGCAGGAAATTCTTCGGCACTCATTCCTCGGACTTCATAACGTCCGGAAGTGGAGGTGATGGTGGCTAAAATTCCTGCTTCAGCAGCAGAATCTTCTCCGGTGGAGGGTCTTTCATCGTCGAGAGTGACTTCTCCATCGGGGAGGCGAGAGATGATGTCGTTGAAGAGTTTGGCGGGGAGGGTGAGGGTGCCGCTGGTTTCGACTTTGGCGGCAAAGCTGGTTTTGATCCCCAGGGATAAATCAAAGGCGGTTAAGCTGACTTGCTGCTGTTCCTCATCGGCACTGAGGAGCACGTTGGCGAGTACCGGATGAGTCGGACGAGAGGGGACTGCACGACTGATCAGGGATAGGTTGGTGGCGAGTTGGTTTTGAGCGCAAATAAATTTCATGAGTCTTCAGAGGTGCCTTGTTTGGAGTCAGTACAGCGATCGGCGCAATTTTAGCCCGATCGCCCATCCTACCACTGGTTCTTTCTTCTATCCAGTGGCAAAGGCGCGATCGCCTTTTTTCCTGCATCTTAATTTCCCCTCCTCTCCCCCTGTGGAAAACTTGTGGAAAACTTTACAGATTTTTCCACAAAGTATTTTTACTTGTTCCGTAATTTTGCCCCAGGAGTCCGAGTTTTTCCCTGAGTTTTCCCCAGTTTTTTCCACAATTCCAGGGAATGTTCTCCAGGCGATCGCCCAAGGAAAAGGAATGCCAGGAGTGCGAGGGTCTCACTCACCACTGAACCCAAGGGAGGGAACGTCTGCCACTCCTTACCCCGGTGATTTACTCGCAAAGTGAATGCGATCGCTCAACTGCCTGAGCAAATTCCGCATTTCCACATCATTATCCTTGAGCGCCGCAATTTTTTCGCAACTGTACATCACCGTAGTATGGTCTTTTCCCCCAAACTCCTCCCCAATCTTCGGTAAACTCAAATCCGTATGCTGACGGATCAGATACATGGCAATTTGACGCGCTTGGCTAATTTCTCGCCGTCGCGAATTCCCCTTTAAATCCTCTAGGGAAATTCCCAATATCTCTACTACCGCCGCCATCACCGATTCTACTGTGGCCTTGACTGGCTCGGTTTGGGGATTTAAAATTGGGGCAATATTTTCCACTGTCATCGGTAATCCCGAAATGGACAAATAAGCCACCACCCGAATTAATGCCCCTTCTAATTCTCGAATATTCGAGGTAAAATGAGAGGCAATATATTCAATCACATCCCGAGGCAAGCGCATTTTTTCATACTCGGCTTTTTTTTGCAAAATTGCCATGCGAGTTTCTAAATCCGGGGTTTGAACATCCGCAATTAATCCCATTGAAAACCGCGAACATAAGCGCTCTTGCAACCGGGGGATTTGATTAGGCGGTCGGTCTGAGGCTAAGACCACTTGCTTCCCGGCTTCATGGAGGGTATTAAAGGTATAAAAAAATTCTTCCTGGGTGTATTCTTTGCCTTCAATAAATTGAATGTCATCGACTAATAACACATCTGCCGCTCGATAATGTTCCCGGAAACTCTGCATACTATCCTTGCGAATTGCAGCAATTAAATCGTTGGTGAATTGTTCCGTCGAGACATAAAATATCTTACAATCGGGAGAGATTTCTAAGCGATAATGACCGATCGCCTGCATCAGGTGAGTTTTTCCCAATCCGACCCCGCCACAGAGAAACAACGGATTAAACTCCCGTCCTGGAGATTCGGCAACGGCGAGGGAGGCAGCATGAGCCATCCGGTTGTTTGCACCCACCACAAATCGGGAAAAGACATATTTGGAATTGAGTTCTGGAGGACGGTGGGGATGGGTGGGACTGGGTTCGGGAATCTGGGAGACAACGGGAGAGGGCCACATATAGTCGCCGCGATCGCTCCCCTGGGTGGCTTCGCTGCCACTGGTGGTGATGTAAATATCTACGGGATGTCCCAGGATATCGGTGACGACATCAGCAATGGTTTTAATGTAATACTTCTGTAACCAGTTGCGGGCAAAGGGATTGGGGGTATCAATCACCAAGCAGTTGTTTTCTAGCTGCACGGCAGTGGCGGTTTTGATCCAGGTTTCAAAGGTGGGACGGCTCAATTGTACCTGTAACCGTTCCAGTACCCGATCCCAAAGACTTTCGAGAGGAATCTCCACAACTGACCTCGCAAGCACTAATCTCTGATGCCTTATGACTGTAGCAAAAAATTCTGCCCTGAGCAGGCGATCGCCGGATGATACTTGTATCTACGCTAACAATCGGTTGTTTCCGAGGGTTGGGTTCCGGAGGCGATCGCGGTTTGGATTCAGGAATTGTCTATAATCAAAGGGGTTAAAGACTAAATTTTAAGTCTTTTTTTAGAAACGAAGATTGTTTAAGAGTTTTACCAAGGAGCATTAGGAACAGAGGCTATGAAAAATTCAGATCGGGAGCATAAACGAGGTTATTTTTCCGGGACCCAGGTGGTGCTTTATCTGTTGTTGGTGGGGATAGGAGCCGGTGCCGCATTTATGGGCGATCGCTGGTTGCGCGCCAATGGACCTTTATCTTTAGATTCATTGGATCCCAGAAGTCCCTCAGTGACGACTCCCGATGATGCTCCTCTCCCTCGCGGAATCTTATCGTTGCCGGTAAATTCTAATTTTATTGTCGAGGCGGTAGAAAAAGTGGGTCCGGCAGTGGTGCGAATTGATGCCGCACGAACGGTTACCCAGGATATCCCGGATGCTTTTCGGGATCCGTTCTTTCGGCGGTTTTTTGGACAAGCACCGATGGAGCCACAAGAACGGGTGGAACGGGGTACGGGTTCGGGATTTATTATTAGTGATGATGGTCAGATTTTAACCAATGCTCATGTGATTAATGGTGCCGATACCGTGAGTGTGGTGCTCAAGGATGGGCGAACTTTTGAGGGAACGGTATTGGGAGAGGACCCGATTTCTGATGTGGCGGTGGTGAAGATTGAGGCGACGGCACTACCGAAGGCGACTCTGGGGAATTCAGAACAACTGCAACCGGGAGAATGGGCGATCGCCATTGGAAATCCCCTAGGGTTAGATAATAGTGTGACGGCAGGGATTGTCAGCGCCACCGGGCGATCGAGTCGAGATGTAGGGGTTCCCGATAAGCGAGTGGGGTTTATCCAAACCGATGCGGCAATTAATCCCGGTAATTCAGGGGGTCCGTTGCTAAATTCCCGAGGGGAAGTGATTGGCATGAATACGGCGATTATTAGTGGTGCACAAGGGTTGGGATTTGCCATTCCGATTCAAACCGCACAAGCGATCGCCCAGCAATTAATTACCACAGGCAAAGTCCAACATCCCTTCCTAGGGATTGAAATGGTGACAATCACCCCAGAATTACAGCAAGAGTTGAATACCGACCCCAATAGTCCGATGCAATTATCTGTGGATAGTGGTGTATTAATTGTGCGAGTCTCTGCCGATTCTCCGGCAGAACGTGCCGGATTACGCGCAGGGGATGTGATTCAGCGCATGGAAAATCAGGCGATCGCCCAGTCCGATCAGGTCCAGCAAATTGTTCAAGGGTCGCAAGTCGGAAATGCCTTGGAATTGCAAATTAACCGCGATGGACAAACTTTAAATATCACCGTAGAACCTGGGGAAATGCCGGTTAATCCCAGTTTTTAAGCGATCGCAGACGAAGAGGGTTTGGGGACCAAACCCCTACAGGATTAAATTGACCACTTTGACAGGGCGAGGGTTAAAACTCCCGCCGGGGTTTTGTATATAATTGTAATATACTCATAAAGTAGAACGATGAATAACCTTCGAGATATTGTGCAATTAGGCAATCCTGTCTTACGGGAAAAAGCCCAACCTGTGACTAACGTTCACCTCGACTCCATCCAATCTCTGATTGAGGAGTTGATGGCAACCTTGAAACCGTCCAATGGAGTCGGAATTGCGGCTCCCCAGATTGGCGAATCCTATCGGGTTTTTATCTTAGCGTCCCGTCCCACCTTGCGCTATCCCCAGGCTCCGACAATGGAGGCGATCGCCATCATTGACCCGCAGATTATCGCCTATTCTGAGGAAAAAGTCAAAGATTGGGAAGGCTGTTTGAGCGTGCCAGGAATTCGCGGATTAGTGCCGAGACATCAGGCGATCGAGGTCAAATATATGGACCAGCATGGGAAATTACACCATCAAGAATTTACCGGGTTTGTAGCCCGGATTTTCCAGCATGAATATGACCATTTAGAGGGGAAAGTCTTTTTAGACCGAGTGGAGAGTATGCTGGATATTGTCACGGAACAAGAATATCAAAACCAGTTTTTACAACAGTTGTGAGGCAGAGAAAGGGTGCAAGTGCCAAGTGATAGCGCTGCTTTTCTCTATCAAATACCGCCCTCACCCCAAACCCCTCTCCCCGAACGGGAGAGGGGCTTTGAATGGTACAGAATGAGTCTGGGAATTGCTATAAAATTCCCTCTCTTTAGGAAGAGACTGGAAAAGCTTAATACAAACTAAACTGAAATGAGTCATTTTAAGGGATACATTCATGGAAAATAGCTTATTTAATCAAACGTTTCGAGACGACGAGGGCAATATTGTCATTGTTCAACCCCCCAATCTGCCGGTCCTGGTGGCAACTACAACCACGCTACTCACATTAGTGGTTCCCCGGGGGACGCTGCATACGGGGTTAGATGCGATCGCCTTTGGTTCTTGGTTTACTTGGGCATGGTTGGAGATTTTTGACGGCGTGAACTATTTTCGTCGGGCATTAGGTCTATTTGTTTTGATTGCCATCATCGCTTCCCGGGTTTTCAACACCTTGGGAGTACAAACGATGTTTTAAGGGGTCGGTATCCCCTAAGCTAAACGAGACGATAAACCAGGTTTATTGTCTCGTTTAGCTGCTAAATTCCCGAATTTTTGTAAAAACCCGGGTTGTCGCGACTATAATCGGGCAGCACAGATGGCGGCACCGATTAATCCCACTTGGGGATTGAGAACGATATGAACCGGGACTTTTTCTACCAAGGGACTGACTCGACCTTTATGGTTAAAGCTATTGATAAACCGATCGCCTTCTGTAATTAAGGGCAGAACTTTAGCCGCAATTCCCCCCGCCAGATACAATCCCCCATAGGGTAGTAATTTTAACGCCAGATTTCCCGCTTCCGCCCCATAAGCTTCCACAAAAATTTGTAAGGTTTGTTCGCAAATCGGGTCAGATTTTTCTACGGCCCCTTGGGAAATCTCTGAGGGGTCTTTGTCTGCGGGGGAAATATCTTTTCCCTCGGCGATCGCCCGATCGCGCAAAAATTGATAAATTGACGCAATCCCCATCCCCGATACCACTCGTTCGACGGAAACGCGATCGATGTTTTCCCGTTGCCGTAAGTCTTGCAACAATTCAAACTCGACTGCAGTACGAGGTGCAAAATCTGCATGACCCCCTTCGGAGGCATAGACAAAATATTCATCCAAATGCCGGATTAAAAACCCTTGTCCCAGTCCCGTTCCTGCGCCAATCACCGCGATCGGGGCCGCAGTTTGCGGTTCCCCGGGTTGCAAGGTATGGAGGTCCGCTTGAGTCATCCCCAACACGCCGTAACCCACCGCTACAAAGTCATTAATTAACTTGACATGGGGAATATTGAGTTCTTTTTCTAATCGGTCCGTTGTCAGGGTCCAACTCAGATTAGTCAGGACAGATTTATGTCCAACCACGGGACCGGCGATCGCAAAACAGGCCCCCTTGGGTGAGGGAACCTCTCCTAATTTCTGACTCGCCTCCTTGAGAAACTGTCCCACAATGGGTACTAAGTCGGGATACTCCTGACTGGAGTAGATCCCCTCATAGAGGGTGTCAATCTGAAATGCCCCTGAAGTCGTATCTGTTGCAGTCGGCATTTCCACCAAGCGCAAAAGGGATTTGGTACCACCGATATCTCCGGCTAATAGTAAGGTCATCTTGTTGATTCTGAGCGTATGGACTGTTGGATTAAATCCGGTTTCTTTTTCATCTTCCTAAAAAAATCGGATTTCCGCCTCAATTTCTCGCAAATGAGAGCGATCGCCCTTCAGTTCCATGTCCCATTTCTTCCCTTGCCGGACCAGCTTGTACAAACAGCACAATCCCGCACTCAACTCCGTTTCCGCCGCATCTACCGCTAGACCCATCGTCGCCCCAATCACCGAGGCCCCATGCCCCACCAACAGAATCTCCTCGGAAAACTCATCCGCAAGCTGTCGCGCCGTTTCTCCCGCGCGTTGCACACAATCCTCATCAGATTCTGGATACTTCGGCATCACCCGAGAGTGATAACTTAAATCAATTCGGGGAAATTCTTGGGCTAACACCTCCCGGGGGAGGGTTTCCGGCATTTGCGTCATCCACTCTGGATTTAACCATTCACAGAGTCCCCACTCCAGTTTTAGGGGTAAGTCTAAAATTTCTGCCACCTGATTTGCAGTTTGTACGGTTCGCAGAAAAGGAGAGGTGAATATGTGACTTATACGTTCTCCCTTGAGACGTTCGGCCAGTTCTTGCGCTTGCACAAAACCATCTGCCGACAAGGGCGGATCGTACCGACGTTCTGCTGTATTAAACCATTCAGGGTTTACGAAGTCTAAACGGTTCGCGTGTCTTGCAATCCAAACGATTTGAGACATGGGTATAACTCATCCACTCATCAGCAATTTCAGTCTAAGTTGGCACAAGGATGAGTTGTCCCAACCCGGACTTCTTCCTCACTATACTGGTTTCTGACCGCTTGGGATGCGGCCTATGTAGTGAGGGTTACAAACTGTGCATGAAAGTCGGGCAGCCTAAACACCAGGGCAAGGATAGGCAACCCTCTGGCTGACTGCCAGTCCCGACTCAGACAACTGGTATCAGCATCTTTACTTGTTTTTGGGTTAGAAATTATGACCGTAGCACAATCCTATTCGACTCCATCTACCGCCTCCGGAAACCAGTCCACTGAACTAAAAATTCTTTCCGATACCATTCTCAAACAGAAACCCGTTCCCTCCTCAGAGTTGAGCGACTCTGAAAAACAAGCAATTCCAGCGGGAACGGTGTTAAAAGTCCAGTCTTACGCCCCCGAAAGCGATCACGTTAAGGTTTGTTTTGCCGAGGAAAGTTTCCAAGGTCGCAACACCTGGTACGTTTATTATAAACATGGGGTAATTCTGCACAAAGGGTCGGTGGCTTTTCCCGATCGCATTAAACTGGCGGTTCCCTACAAATCCCAACTGGATAATGCCAAAAATCCTTACGGCAGTTGCAACACCACCAGCATTGCCATGTGTTTGGCTTACCTGGGGATTAAAGGCAATCAGCCACATAAACAGTTAGAAGATGAACTCCAAGAGTGGTTAGAAGCCCGGGGTTTAAGTCGTCATGACCCCTATCATTTGGCTCAAGCTGCCGAAGCTTATGGAGCAAAAGACCGCTTTACTGAAAAAGCAACTTTTAATGAAATCAAGGAATGGCTGATTCAAGGTAACCCGATTGTTATCCACGGTTATTTTACCAGTTTCGGTCATATTGTTTGCTTGATTGGCTACAATTCTCATGGCTTTATTGTTCATGACCCTTATGGTGAATATTGGTCTCATGGATACAATACTTCTGCACGAGGTGCGGGGTTAAGCTATTCTTATGACCTGGTTTATCAGACCTGTAAGGCTGATGGCGATTGCTGGGTTCATTTCATCTCCCGCTAAAGCGTGATTTGAAGTAATAAAGTGAGCAGAGCAGTTTAGGCAGCAATTGTAGGGTGGGCAATGCCCACCCTACTCTTTTTATTTCAGGTTATAAAAAATATCAAAAGTTGGGAATAGACACCCCGTTTATCATTCTATCGCTGTTCAATTACCCTAGTTGGTGGATGATATCTCGGGGGGAGTAAGTGGGCATGGGTGCTTGAGCAAATCCCTGGCGATCGCGCGAAATCACTGCTTCGAGATTAGAGGCGATCGCACAGGCAATTTGCACGGCATCTTCAAAATCATTCAACTCTAAAGCCAGGGCGGATTCAAGAATCAGGCGATCGACTTGGCAGATATTAGCCACTTCAACACTTAGAAATCCGCTTGTTTTGCACTTGGTTCCCCTTACTCCTTTGACTTTGAGCAATATAAAAGATATCAGTTAAGGTTGTTGCCGTGATATACCCTTCAATTTGCTTGCTTC
This sequence comes from uncultured cyanobacterium, assembly GCA_963821735.1. GTDB lineage: Bacteria > Cyanobacteriota > Cyanobacteriia > Cyanobacteriales > Laspinemataceae > Laspinema. The sequence goes on along the minus strand of CAWGFK010000011.1, from coordinate 248,156 downwards.
AATTGAGTAAATAAGCCTTCGCATCATTCATGAAGGGGTTTTCGTTCTAGGAAATAATCCAGAATAATATTGGTATCCAGTAACACCCTCATTTTAAGTATTTCTCCATTCAATCGTTCTTCCTTAATGGCTTCAATTTCTTCATCCGTGGGAGGTGGACCGTCGGTTTTGAGAATTCCCCGTAATCGGTTTACCACCCCCGGGGGCACTGGGGGCCGGGGTCTGATTTCCTCATGCACAGAACGGACGATCGCCTCAACGAGGGCTAATCTATCACTGACGGATAAGTTGTAGGCTTCTTTCCGGAGTTCTTGCCAGTCCATTGGTTTTCCTCGCAATCCATTGGCTCAATTTTAACATGGCATTGTGGGGGATTGGGTGGGTTTGGGGATGGCATAACTCGAACTGAAGAAACGACTGAAGGCGTTACTAGGAAACTTTTCCTCGTGACGTGGCTCTGCCGCGTCACGCACTTTGGAGGCTCTGCCTCCAGTCCCCAAGCAAAGGCTAATCGCTGCCTATTGTATCTGTCACGGCTTCAACTTGTCATCAGAGGTATAGGCGCTTAAGCCGCCAAGAGCGAGTGAAAATGGTAGGAATCTTGAAGATGCGCTAAAATTCTCAGAGGGCGAGCATCAAAGATGGTTAGAAATTTGGGGCCATGAAAATGATTTTGTTCAAGCACATGGAGCATTTGCACAGGAAATTCGTAAACCCTTTGGACTTGAGATAACTTTAATTTCAACTTCAATTGAGCTACAATTGTAGATAGGTTTGGGGGGAAATATATTTCAAGCTGATGTTCCAGACTATATCCTACTTCTCAAACCTTACCCGATGCTGGGGAACATGAATTTTTAATTCGGCATGGTTTCAACTTGTGGAAAAAATAATGAAGTTATCCGACTGTCATGAACTCATCGAAAGAAATCCTGAAATATTGCTGGATTGACGGCCAAATTGATCGTCATTCCCAGTTTAGACGACTGGAAGTATTTAAAAACGGAGCCTGTCCTTGATGAAAATCGAGTAACTGGAATTGATGTACCCTGGTTCGGGTCTACTTTAGAATTCATAAATCAATACCCTGAACTGCAAATTGGATTAGGATATATATCAACCCTGGTTGACTGACAAAAGTTAGGAATGTGGGCTGAAAGCTTTACAGGTAGGGATTTTCAGCCCTGGGGTTGAAAAAGGGGGAGCCAGCGTTCTAAGCTTAGATACCACTCAAAACCCAGAACGCCATGAATAAAAGCTCCCCTCTCTATAATGCCTTGCACAGTTGGTTAAGTCAATCGGTCCCCTGGGGCTCATAAAGCTCATCTGACAACTTGCCTGTGGATGGTGGTAGCCTTGCTCCAACGGGGCGAAGTCAGTCTCACTCGTTGGTTGCCTTACCTACCCTGTCGCGGGGAGCAGGCACAGAGTAAACAACGCCGGGTCAGCCGATGGTTGCACAACAGCCGCATCAATGTCCATCGGCTCTACAAACCGCTAATCTTAGCCGCCTTAGCCAACTGGGAGGAGGAGTGTCTGTATTTGACCCTAGATACCTCAATGTATTGGGAGGAGTATTGCCTGATTCGCATAGCAGTGGTGTATCGTGGTCGAGCCTTGCCTTTAGTGTGGCGAGTCTTGAAACACAAGAGTGCCTCGGTTGCCTTTAACGAATATAGAGAAATGCTCTATCAAGCGGCCAATCTATTACCCAAGGGAGTCAAGGTCGTCTTGCTGGCGGACCGAGGCTTTATTCACGTTAAGGCGATGGCAGCCCTCAGCAATGACTTGGGCTGGAACTACCGCATTCGCCTCAAGAGCAATACCTGGATTTGGCGACGCGGTTCAGGCTGGCGGCAACTGAAGACATTCCCTCTCAAGCGTGGCGAGGCTTTGTGCTTGCACAACGTTAAACTCCACAAAATAGAGTGTTATGGACCCGTAAATGTGGCCATCGGCTACAACAATGTCAACGGTGAGTTTTGGGCCATTGTCAGCGATGAACCCACCACCTTACAAACCTTTCAAGAATATGGATTACGCTTCGATATCGAAGAAGCCTTTCTTGATGACCAGTCCAATGGCTGGAATCTTCAGAAATCTGAGATTCGCTCCGTCTGTGCCCTGTCTCGCCTATTTTTTATCCTAGCGGTGGCTACTCTCTATGTAACTGCCCAGGGTACACAGGTAGTAGCTGAAGGGTTGCGTCGCCGAGTTGACCCTCACTGGTTCCGGGGTAACAGCTATTTCCGAATGGGTTGGGACTGGATTAAAACCGCCTTAGAACAAGGTTGGCACCTCATTCACTCCGTCTGCTTTACTCGCTCTAGTGACCCAGAACCGGCTATGGCTTCTCGAAAACAACATGACAAGCGTACTTACCGTATTGAGTTCAAAATACATACTTACAAGTATCAGCCTTACTAAGTTTTGTCAGTCAACCAGATATCAACCACATGGCGAGAGTGGAGACCGTATATTTTTCTTCACATAAAATCTACAGTCCAACGAATTCATTTAGAAACCTTAACGTGTGATTTTTGTGGTTGGAGAGGTCGCTCTGCCAATCCTGTATTATCAGATTCATACATGGGAGAAGGGGTTTCAGAAAAAAGGTTTCAACTTATGAAAGCTGCTGGAAAATATCCAATTTGTCCCTGTCCAAACTGTGGTCAGCCCTTACCGAGACACTCGATTTGGGTGGAGTATTGACCTGCCTCGCGTTGTCTGGAGTCTATGTCAGGACGGAGTATGTCATTGGAGATGGCATCCATTCATTTCCAATAGGTCCAGAGCAGTCCAGCCTATAATAATACTGCTCCAACACGTTAAAAAGTTAATTAAATGAATACTTATACCGCTGAATTAATCGCAAAAATTGACCTGGAGAAACCCCCAATTCTTTACAATATGGCTCCCAAAGAAGTGATGAAACGATTATTGAATATAGGATATAAAACCGAACAATCCGGAAACGACTGAAGTCGTTACTACGAACAAGCCAAAGTTCCAAAGTCGGTTTTCGCTTTTAGCCCGCGCAGGCGGGCTTCGTCCGTTACTCCAGGCTTTCCTTACGGAACGCTACGCGAACAGCTTGGGGTTTTTACAGACCTTTAGGTTACAACTTTGAGGTTGAGGAGTTCCATACCTATACCTATTTTGTCTCTAACCTTGAGATTCTCGTTCATAATGCTTGCCGCACTGACATAATTGATGAGACGATAACAACTACTGTTAACTTTACCAGTAGCCATAATATTAATATCGAGATATTCCTAGCCCTCATCACTCAAGGGAATTCATTCCTCACGAAAAGTTTTATGAAACTGTAGAACGATATGAAAGAATAAGAGGTTGGAAGAAATATTAAATATGGCAGTAATTGTTCAATCCTGTTTAAAGTGCAAACATCCGATTAAAATGTATGTTGGGCAGCACGTTCTCAGTGCGACTTTGCGGCTTACCTGGTACAAATCCTACAGTTGTGCCCTTATTGTGGTACTCAGATTGAAGAAGATGGGAATGATATAACCCCCGCTGAAATACAAAAAGCAATTTTAGAACAAGAAGGAACCTGGTTACTAGATATTGAAGAAACAGGAGAGCGTGTAATTCTTGTACTGAAAATTTTACGAAAAGCATTGAATTTGTCTCTGTATGATGCTATGAAAATAAAAAAAACTATGCCGGGGAAAGCGATAGAAGGGACAAAAGTTGAAATGAATAGACTAAAGCAACTTTTAGAGCGACAAAGCTTTAAATCAATACTCCGGAAAAAATTAAGCAACGATGGCACTGATTGATAAGATTTTTGAATAATTTAGATAATTTTTTATCAACATCGACTCTAATTTGTTACTTAGAAATAAATGTCTCAAGTAGATGACAATTGAACGCCTACATATCCTCGTGACGTAGCTTAAGCGCGTCACGCTCTTAAGGAGGCTCTGCCTCCAGTCCTCAAGCAAGGGCTAATCGCTGCCTATTGTACCTGTCACGGCTTCAATTCGTCATCAGAGGTATAGGCGCTTAAGCCGCAGATTGTGCGTGACGCGCTTAAGCCACGTCACGAGAAAAACATAAGAGAACGACTGAAGTCGTTACTACGAACAGGGGAAAGTTTGGGTTTTTTGGATTAGGAACGGGTGGCGATCGCCGATCTCGGTGCAAAAGCGATCGCAATGGAGTCACTTTGTTCTATGGATTCGGTTTCGCTGAGAGTGCTGTCTTCTGGGAGAGGAATCAGTTGGACTGCACAAGCTTTTAATTCCGGTTGTAGGGAGGAGGGACAGGCTTCTGGGTGGGTGAGGGCGTTGGCTTCGGTTTGGTCCCCCCAGCAGTCGCCCCCAGTGCATGGGGACGAAGACTGTACCCGGGGCGATCGCCTGGGTGACTTTGGCGGGAAATCGGGCCATGCCTCGGCGCGATCGCACTTCGATTCTCATCCCCTCCACGATGTCCAATTTCTTGGCATCCCGGGGATGAATCTCGATAAAGGGATTGGGGTGCATTTTGACAATTTTATCGATTCTGCCGGTCCGAGTTAAGGTATGCCAATGTCCGTAAAGGCGGCCTGTTGTGAGAACAAAGGGATAATTGGGGTCCGGGGGTTCTGCCAGTCCTTTGGCATGATGGGCCCCAAAGCGGGCGCGTCCGTCGGGAGTGGGAAATCTCCAGTCGGTGTAGAGGCGTTTGTTGATTTGCGGGAGGGGTTGTCCTGCTGGACAGGGCCACTGGGTCGGTCCTTGTTCGGCGAGGCGATCGTGACTTAACCCGGTCATATCACAGACGCGATCGCGGGTAATTTGCACAAATTCTGCATAAACTTGGGCCGAATTCTCAAAGGGAAACTGTTCCGCAAAACCCAATCTGCGTCCGACTTCCGCAAAGATTTCCCAATCAGGTTTAGCTTGTCCGGGGGGTTCCCTAAAGGCGGGACAGAGAGTCACCACCCGTTCAGAATTGGTCATCGCCCCGGTTTTTTCCCCCCATTGCGCTGCCGGTAACAGAACATGGGCGTAGGCAGCAGTTTCCGTGGGATAGTAGGCGTCTTGATATACCGTAAAGGGCGATCGCCTTAAGGCCGCTTTGGTCCGTTCAATATCCGGCATACTTACCGCTGGATTCGTTGCTGCCACCCACAATAATCCGACGTTTCCGGTTTCTAATCCAGTAATCATGTCCCAGGCAGTCAGACCCACTTCTGGGGCGATTCGGCCTTCCGGGCAGTCCCCAAAATTGTTCGATATCCCGGCGATGTTCGGGATTTTTGACCAGGCGATATCCTGGGAGGAGATTCGCTAATCCTCCCGCTTCTCTGCCTCCCATTGCGTTGGGTTGTCCTGTGAGAGAAAACGGACCGGCACCGGGTTTACCAATTTGGGCCGTCATCAGGTGCAGATTAATCAAACTGCGGACTTTGGCAGTGCCTTCCGAGGACTGATTCATCCCCATTGACCACAGGGACAAAACGCGCTCAGATTCGCCCCAGTAGCGGGCGGCGGTTTCCAGTTCATCGATGCGGATGCCACAACGTTCGGCGACAATTTGCGGGGGATAGTGGCGAATCACTTCGGCATAGTCGGCAAAGGCGGAGGTACATTCATCAATAAAGATGGTATTGAGATGTCCCCATTGCATGAGTAAGTAGGCGATGCCGTTGAGGAGGTCAATATCGGTTCCCGGGCGAATGCCTAAATAGAGGTCGGCAGCGTCAGCGGTGGTGGTCCGACGAGGATCGACGACGATTAGTTTGACGTTTTTATTCTTTTTATGATACTTGCGGAGTCGATTGAAGGCGATGGGATGACATTCGGCGGCGTTGGTGCCGATGAGAAAGGCACAGTCGGTTTGTTCGAGGTCGTCGTAACAGGTGGGAGGACCATCGGACCCGAGACTCTGAATGTATCCGGCAACGGCGGAGGACATACAAAGGCGGGAGTTGGCATCAAAGTTATTGGTGCCGAGACAGCCTTTCATGAGTTTTTGGGCGATGTAGTAGTCTTCGGTTTGGAATTGTCCAGACCCATACATACAGATGCCGTCGCTGCCGAGGGTGGATTGGACGGTGTGAATGCGATCGACGATTAAGGTAAAGGCTTCTTCCCAGGTGGCGCGGCGAAAGGGTTCGTCTAGGGAAGCGCGGATCATGGGATATTTGAGGCGGTCTTTGTCTAAGGATTCGGCGATGGTGGCCCCTTTGACGCAAACCATGCCTTGTGAGGAGGGATGAGTGCGATCGCCCTGGACTTTCCATATCGGTTTACCTTGACTGTCCCGATGGGTTGCTTTTCCCGGTTGTGCCGGAGGGGAAACTTCTAATCCGCAGCCAACTCCGCAGTAAGGACACAGGGTTTTGGTGGGTTGAGTAGACATAAAAGTTTAGTTAGCTTGTACGGTTAAAGTTTTTTAGAGTTTAGAGTATCAGGAAGGACGGATTGGCTACATTGAGAGCCATTGTAGGGTGGGCAGTGCCCACCTACATTCAGGTGGGCCGTGCCCAACCTACAATTATTGCTACTAGCCCGCGCAGGCGGGCTTCGTCCGTATAGACCCACCCTTGAGGGTGCGGGTTTTGTTTATTTTTTGGAGTTCCCTAGTCAGGATTAAGTGTAACCAATTATCAAAGATTAAAGGGGGAGAGGGGCGATCGCTTTTAGGTGCGATCGCTCCTCCTCGGGCGTTTAGGCTTCTCGGCCTTCTTCCACGAAATGGGGGACGGTTTGTCCTACAGCGGTTTCAGGATGTACCTCCTCTCCTTCATGATGAGCAGAGAACGATCCTTTAGGTTCTTTCAGGTAGAAGGCACAAAGGAAGGTAACGATAATAGCTGTTACCCCTAACACTTGGAAAAAGATCTTGTTCCCGATATCACCCTCGGGGAGAAAGCTAAATAAAGTGAGATAAGCGACTGCACCGACGTTACCATAAGCGCCGACATTTCCGGCAATTTGTCCAGTGACGCGACGTTTGATCAGGGGAACCATTGCGAAGGTTGACCCTTCTCCCGCTTGCACGAAGAAGGAACACATCATTGTGAGGACGATCGCCAGGGGTAACCACCAGGTCCCCTGAACACCACTCATAATCATATAGGCGACTCCCATCCCGCCGGTGAGGACAACCATTGTGAGCTTCCGACTCCCGAGGGTGTCAGAAATTAACCCACCCCCTGGACGTGCAGCTAAGTTCATAAAGGCATAACTTGCAGCAATCATCCCGGCCAGCACTTTAGTCAGTCCAAAAGTATTCTCGAAGAAGGCAGGCAGCATGGACACCACAGCCAGTTCAGACCCGAAGTTAACCACATAAGTGAGTTCTAAGAGGGCAACTTGGGAAAATTCATAGCGATCGCTGGCCGGATACCGTCTCTGACCCAAAACCAACTCTTTGTTAACAATCCAGCACTTATAGGCTTGGAAAGAATACAATCCCACTAAGAACAGCCAAGCGAGCCAGAGTTGAGCGTTATTTAAAAACCCGACTTGATTGAGACGCCAAGCGAGTAACCCGAGGATCGCACTGAGGGGAACATTCATCACCATCATAAACCAGAAGTCCCGACGGCTGGTTACTTCGAGTCCACCGTGACGAGCAGGACGCTGATAAACTTTACCCGGTGGGGTATCTTGGACATTAAAGAAATAGATGACTCCGTAAATAGCAGCTAAAACTCCAGTGAGGCCGATCGCAAAGCGCCAGTTAATCTCACCTGCGGACATAATCGCCGCAATGGTTCCCAAAGTCGGCAGGGTAAAGGCAGCAGCAGCAGAACCAAAGTTACCCCATCCTCCATAAATCCCTTCGGCTAATCCAATTTCTTTCGGGGGGAACCACTCAGCCACCATGCGGATACCAATTACGAATCCGGCACCGACAATGGATAAGAGTAAGCGAGAAACCACCAACTGCCCAAAGTTTTGCGCGAACGCAAACATCAAACAGGGAATGGATGCATAAATCAGTAATACAGAATAAGTAATGCGCGGTCCATATTTATCCAGGACCATGCCGATAATAACTCGGGCCGGAACGGTGAGGGCAACGTTACAAATCGCCAGGGTTCTAAGTTGTCCTGATTCTAACCCTAATGATTCTTGTACCGCTGTGGCAAAGGGGGCAAAGTTAAACCAGACGACAAAGGAAAGAAAGAAGGCAAACCAGGTTAAGTGTAGGATGCGGTATCGTCCGCGAAATGACCAGAGTTCTGTTAGCATGATTCCTCTACGGGGTTGAAGTATCTTTCTCTTGAATGTTTGTAAATCTTGTTGACTGGGTTAGTCGCAACAGGTTCAGCGTTCTCCATCGCCTTGCCTAGTCATCATCAGCCGCAGTGTTTGGGGAAGGGTTTAGATGTGATGCGATCGCACCCAAGCCTCACTCTGTTTACCTATCGAGGGCAGTTGTCCAGAAATCCGTTCGTGAAGGGGTTTAGTCTTTTGTCGATCCTTGGCTGGTAGTTTCCCCTCTTCCCACCTTGTGAGCGGTGGGAAGAGGGATGACTATATAATTTATAGCCCACATACCGTTGTGATCACCAGCCATCATTATCCCATTACTTTAAGCGTTGTTCTTACTGGGCAATGTCATTTTGCCAGGGATCAACCTGGAGTCTGCCATCAGGGGTAAAGACAACGCGGAAGTTCGCCAAAGGTTGCGCGGTTGCGCTTCCTGCCGGTGGAGTCTCACTCAAGTTTGGGAGTGGAACCTCGGCGGTATATTGTTGAGCCACAGGATCGACTGGCTCATAAGATACGATTTCCCCTTGTTCGTTGATTTGGACGCGATAGGCTAAATCTTGAGTAAAGGTCGGATAAGTAGTCCAGTTACTGTCCAGCTTCTCATAAAGACTCTGATTCAAAGTCTCAATGACGGCTGGATTGGCGATCGCTTGGGGTTGGGCGGTGGGTGCGGGAGCCTCACCCATCATCCCTGGAGTTTCACCCATTGGGGTTTCACCCATCATCCCTGGAGTTTCACCCATTGGGGTTTCACCCAGAGTCGGGGCCTCACCCATTGGGGTTTCACCCAGAGTCGGGGCCTCACCCATTGGGGTTTCACCCAGAGTCGGGGCCTCACCCATTGGGGCCTCACCCAGAGTCGGGGCCGGAGCCTCACCCATTGGCGCGGGGGAAGTCGTTACCCCAGGAGGCTGATCCATAGGGGCCGGAGTCGTCGGGGGAACAACAGGCTGTTCCGTGACTACCGGGGGCTGTTGCGCCACGGGAGGAGGACTCGCCACAAAGGGCTCATTATTCATCTCAGCCGGAGGGGTTTGAACGGCCCCAGGTTGCGCCTGAGTCACCGGAGGCGCTTGGGTAATAATTTGCGTCTCGTCTACCCGGGTTTCGAGCTGAGTTTCAGTCTCGGGACTAGGGGTGGCACTCTCTACCACCACGGATTCTTCCGTCATGGTCGTGGGTACAGGGTCTTCCTGAACCCGAGCGCCTGCGGAAAGCACGTGCAGGATGCCCCCGAGGAGAAAAACTGAAAGGGTTGCGCCTAAAACGATGATGGCATCGGTGGGAATATGGCGTTTGGGTTCGGAAGAAAATTCGTTAAAACTCATAGTCAGTCCTCATTGTAGTTGCCCCAAGAGAGCAATTTTTGATAAATGGGTTCGGAAAGTCAAGTATAGAGTTTCCGACTGGAATCTATCAATCAATATTGCCCTAGTCTTGATGGTACAAGTAGCATAACCGAGTTTGAAAAACGGTCAATCTCGAACAATTGGGTTTACCCTTTAGTCTTTTCCGTGGGTTCTCTCTGGATGGCTGGAAGGGGGATAGCCCGCCTTGCCATTCTTCACTCATGCCCCATGCGGCTTTCAGCGTCTCGGTGCTAGTTCCCAACCCAGGGACTGATTTCTAAGGTCCCGCTGGGCATGAGCAAGACTAAAAACTTAGCCTGGGGCTGGGTTGAAGTTTCAGCGAGACTCGCGCTATTCGAGGTCAATTCCGGCAGGGGGGTTTCCCCGAGGTAATCTTGAGCGGGTTTATTCAGGGAGTCGTACCCAGCGATCGCCCCATCCCGTTGCACCTGGACTTGATAGACTAAATTGCTGGTAAAGGTGGGATAACTCTTCCAACTGCCATCAATTTGCTCGTACAGCTTTTGACCCAGGGTGGTCAAGGTTGTCGGATCCGTAATCGCTGGGGTCGTTGTGGGTTCGGTGACCATCGGGACAGCAGCAGGGACGGTGGGGGCGACTTCTGGGGCGATCGCCCCAGTCGTTGCAGTCATTTCCGGTTGAGTCACCGAGGATTGCACTTGAGCCTCCACAGGAGCCATTGCTGGGGCTTCCTCTACCACAGGGGTTTCAGCTTGAGCTTGTTGGGCGAGACTATGCTGGGCTAGGGTCTGTTGCCAGGTACTGAACATATATCCAGAAAACCCGAGGACACCTACTGCACAGATGAGTTGCAGGGCCAAGGACTGGGGAGCTTTGGGGGTCTCATCTGCTTCAGCACTAGAAGAAACAGAGTTAGTGGGTTTGGAAGCTAATTCTTGAGAAGACATCAATCGTTACTCCTGTTGAGATAAATTTAGATAAATTTGCAGATTGACAGAACGTGATGGGTTTAAGTCAAAATTTCTTGACAAGTGCCTGGGTTAGGCATCAATTTCCACGGGTCCCACGGGGTGGGCGCTACAGGTCAAAATATATCCTTGCTGGCGATCGCCCTCGCTCAGAGCCTGGGGTTCATTTTCATAGCGAACCTCTCCACTGATCAGTTTTTGCTTGCAAGTCCCGCAAGTTCCACCCCGGCAACTGCTATCGAGTTCGATTCCCTCTCGTTCAGCAATCTCCAAAATCGGGGCAGAGTCGTCACAGTCAATGGTTTTGCCGGACTTGACAAAGGCAACAACTGCTGGTTGAGTGGCTTTGGCGACTGGAGGTTCTGGTGAATCCACCCCTGAACCCGGAGGTGTATCTACGATCGCCTGAGCCATCCCCGGTTTCAGTTTCGCCTCAAACTGCTCGACGAGTAACTGCCGCAATACGGGTTTCAGGTCCTCGCAGGGAATCCCTTTTTGAACACAGCTACCCAGGTGAGCATCCTTGCCCACTTTACCGCCCATGTAGAGGTCTACCCCTTCCACGGTTTTGCCATTTTTGCGGGTTTTGGTTCCCATCAAGCCAATTTCTGCAACTTGGGGTTGTCCGCAGGAGTTGGGACAGCCAGTCCAGTGAATTCGCACGGTTTTGGGGATTTCTAATTCCGCTTCCAGTTCTTGAACTAAGGCTAAAGCGCGATTTTTGGTTTCAATTAAGGCGAAGTTGCAGAACTGAGAACCCGTGCAGGAAACGAGCGATCGCGTCAGAGGTGCGGGATCGATACTAAATTTCTCTAAAATCGGTTCTTGCAACAATGCCTCTAACCGCGAGTCGGGAATATTCGGAATGATGACATTTTGTTCCACCGTTAACCGGATCTCACCATTGCCATAGACTTCGGCCAGTCTAGCCAACTCAAACATATCCGGGGCAAACAACCGACCCACGGGAACATTGAATCCCACAAAGTTTAATCCCGGTTGTTTCTGGGGGAAAACTCCCAGATGATCCCGTTTTTCCCAAACAATCTCATCTTTCTCGGCAGCTTCGCTCAAGGGTTTTCCGACTTCTTTCTCGACTTCGGCCCGGAATTTCTCCAAACCCCATTCATCGATTAGCCACATTAAACGAGACTTCTGCCGATTGGCTCGGGGGCCATTATCTCGGTAAATTTCTAAAATAGCACGGCATAACTCCACCACATCATCATTGGGGGGGACCCACACATTTAGGGGGATCGCCGCTTCACACCGTTTCGCCGAGAAAAAGCCCCCGACGAGTACGTTAAAGCCAATTTCTCCATTTTTATAAGCCGGAACGAAGGCAATATCATTGATTTCGGCATGAATGGAGTTGTCTGGACATCCACCGATCGCAATGTTAAATTTCCTCGGTAAGTTGGTAAAAGCTGGATTACCCTCTCCCGTATTGGTAATCATATCTTGGACCTTTTGGACTAACTCTTGAGTATCGATTAACTCATGTTTGTCAATCCCAGAAACTGGAGAGCCAGTAATGTTTCTAACGTTATCCATCCCCGACTGCACCGAGGTCATCCCCGCTGCTTTAAATCGGTTAAAAATATCGGGAATATCTTCGATTCTGATGCCGCGCAGTTGGAGATTTTGCCGAGTCGTAATATCTGCATTGCCATCGTCCCCGTATCGCTCGACTATCTCGGCCAGGACCCGCATTTGCAGACTGCTCATGACTCCATGAGGCATCCGCATCCGCACCATGAACTGACCCGGAGTCACAGGGCGAAAGAAGACTCCTAGCCATTTCAGCCGATGGTCGCGATCGCTCGCATCAATGGCCTCCCAGCCCATTTGAGCAAAATCTTCGAGCTGATTTTTGACATCAAGTCCGTCTTTTTCGGCCTTGAGCTTCTCAAATTTATTTAAACTCGTTGTGGGCTTTTCTGTGGCTAATGTCATAGAGAACCTCGTTTTATCTGTGGCCTGTTAATCAAAATAATAACCTAGCAAATTTCTAAAATTGTCCAAACCGTATCATTGATTACTTTATTTTTATTTGAATTTATTTCCTCCTTAATTTGCTCTTGATTTCCCTATAAGTTAGTCGCATAAACTAGGGTGATGCGTATCTAAAGTTACAAAATATTTCTAAGTATGATTTTTACGCATTTTAACAATGCACTTTTCACATGACCACGGAAAATAGTGGCTGAAACCCTGATTTTTCCGTACAACCCCCTCCTTGTCCCAGTTCGTAGTAACGATGGGTGGGGTTGCTCAAAAAAGAAACAGGGATGTGGCAATAGTGCTACATCCCTGTTTATACATTTAGCTTGAGACTCCTGGTGAAGGATAGAATGTTAGTAAATGGCTAAGGCTGAGAACCAGGCAATTAGGGAACCGAAGAGGAACGCTAGAACGACTCCTGCTTTTAACAGGGGAGTTTGCGATCGCACGAGGGCGAGTTGGGATTCTAGCTGCGATCGCTGTTGGTTGGCAGCTTCCAATTGTGATAGGACCTCCGATCGCTCGCGGTTGGCTTGGCTGACTTGGGATTGGCCGTGGGATTGATCCTGCAAGACGCGCTGTAATTTGTCTTGGGTTTCTGATAACTCCCCCTGGAGTTGGGACTGTGCTGCCTGGGATTTAGCAAGTTGAGTCTGTAAGTCCGATCGCTGTTGTTGGGCTCGCTCGTTTTCTGCCTTGATTTGAGCGAGTTCGGTTTGCAGGTGCGATCGCATCTCTTCCACTCCGAGTAACTGGGTCCGGGTTTCAGAGAGTTGCTGTTGCAAGTCCTGTTTCTCCCCTTCCAGTTGTTGCAATCTTTCCCCCCGTTCCTCTAGGTGGGATTGAAGTTGCGATCGCTCTTGTTGCAGTTGTCCTAATTCAGTTCGCACCTGATTCAGTTGAGAGTCTAATTCCCCTGAATGCTGTTGCGATTGGGTTAACTCGGTTCGCACTTGATGCAGTTGAGAATCCAGTTCCCCTGAATGCTGTTGCACTTGCGCTAACTGCGATCGCACCTGGTTCAGTTGAGAATCCAGTTCCCCTGAATGTTGACGCGATTGCTCTAACTCAGTTCGCACCTGATTCAGTTGGGATTCTAATTCCCCGGAATGTTGATGCGATCGCGTTAACTCGGTTTGCACTTGAGTCAGTTGAGAGTCCAGTTCCCCGGAATGTTGATGCGATTGCTCTAACTCCGTGCGTAGTTGAGTCAGTTGAGAGTCGAGTTCCCCGGAATGTTGATGCGATCGCTCTAACTCCGTGCGTAGCTGATTCAGTTGAGAGTCTAATTCCCCTGAATGTTGTTGCGATCGCTCTAACTCCGTGCGTAGCTGATTCAGTTGGGATTCTAATTCCCCGGAATGTTGACGCGATTGCTCTAACTCCGTGCGTAGCTGATTCAGTTGGGATTCTAATTCCCCGGAATGTTGTTGGGATTGCTCTAACTCCGTGCGTAGCTGAGTCAGTTGAGAGTCTAATTCCCCTGAATGTTGACGCGATTGCTCTAACTCAGTTTGGAGTTCTTCAGTTTGGCGAGTAGAGGCTTCTAACGCGGACTGAATTTCCTGTAATTGAGCATTTAATTGAGCCGTTTGCTCCTCAGCTTGGGTGAGTTGGGTACTCTTTTGAGCCAGTTCCGATTCCAGAGATTCAGATTGATTCGCCTGGGTTAACTGCTGCCGACTTTCCGCTAGTTCTGATTGGAGTTGCGCCGTTTGTTGTTCGGCCCGTTCGAGGTGGGTCCGAATCTCATTTAACTGCGATTGCAATTGACCCGAATCCTGAGTGGCTTGCTCTAATTCTGATTGTAATTGAGCGTTGCGTTCAGTGGCGGTTTGTAATTGTTGAGCAGTGGCATCCAATTGGGACTGGACATCAGAGGCGGTTTCTGAGGTAGAAGCAGCAGGCATGGCAACGGGTTCTGGGTCGAGGGGTGCAGGGGTGGGTTGGACCTCCTGGGTCGCGGTTTCTGGGGCGACGGGGACATCGAGGACCTCCGGTAATGCCACGGAAGGGAGTTGCAACCCGGCGGCGGATAAGCGCTCAATTAAGGTTTGATTGGCCTGAATCCGGAACCAGTGATAGACAGACTGGGCGGTTTCGGGACTGATGCGCTCAATGGCCTCTAGTTCGGCGATTTCAGCTTTGGCGAGGTCTCCGACGGTGGCGAACTCTTGGGTGAGCATTTGGGCGGTGGCGCGACCGACTTGGCGGATACCCAAACTGGCGAGGACTCTGGACCAGGGGAGGGATTTGGATTTAGCGATCGCCTTGAGCAGGTTTTTCGCGGATTTTTTCCCCATTCGTTCCAGGGTGATCAGTTGGTCAGCATTGAGTTCGTACAAGTCGGCAATGGATTTCACCAGGCCATGTTCAATCAGTTGGTGGGCGAGTTTTTCTCCCAAGCCACTAATTTCCATTGCATCTCGACTGGCCCAATTGAGCAGACTGTAGGGCAGAATGGGAGCGACAGGAGGAATTAATGCAGCTAATTTCATCATCGGCGGTCCGGATGACCGGAGATCCGCATTCTGGGCAGTGGCTGGGCATTTTAAAGGGTTGACTGCCGGAAGACCGTTCTTCTGAAATAATCCCCACCACTTCCGCCATTTTGTCGGTTCCCCCATGACACAGAAGGAGGGTATCGCCGATTTGGGGGTTGAACTCCATGAAGCGATCGCTGCCAAGGAAGGTAGCGTACTCAATTTTAGTACCCTCTACCTCGATGGGAGCAATCTGGGCAAGCGGGGTCAAATGGCCGTTGCGTTCAACTTTAATTTTTATGGCTTCGATCTGCGCTCGGACTTCTTTTGTGGTACTATCGATCGTCACTTCTTTTTACCTCCTCTAATCCTTTTCTTTAATTGGTTAACATTGAGGATCATCCTCGGGTGATCGGGGATCGACGCTAAACTATTAAGTCTGGCATAGAACAAACTATTTTAATTGAAAACTGGGTGGCTTTTAAGTCCCAAAAAGAATAAAAATAGACGGCTATTCTATTTTGCCATCAACCTGCCCGGTTAAATCGACAGAAACTGCTCGCAGGGGCGCTTCACCCGGGAGGGGGAAAGGCAATAGAGGCCGGGGAGAAGGGTCTTGGGGGGTGAATCTAGGGGGATAACCCTAGCGATCCATCCCGAAGGGATCATTCTGCTGAGTTTGGGGGAGTTCCTGAACCGGGGTGCGTTCGGGTTGGGGTTTCAATTGTTGCTTTAACTGGTTGATCTCGCGGGAGAGTCCGGAGATGTCTTCATAGAGGGAGGCGATCGCTTCTGTCTGTTGCATTTGGTTTAAACTATCGCTCAATCGGGCGACGATGCGGCTTAATTTAGACAGTTGGGCCATTTCCGGTCGAGCGTTAAACTTTTGAGTCAGGGTATCCACCTTCCGGGAGAGAATCAGATCGGTCTGTTGTAACTTTTGAATTTCCCCTTCCAATTGCTGAAGGTAAGGAGAGAGGACCTCTCGGCGATCGGCTTCGACTTGCAAAATTTGACGATGCAGTTTCTCAAACTCTTGCAAATCAACAATGGGACGTTGGGCTAAAAATTGGACGGCTACATTCAACGAGGCAATTTTGGCTTCAAACCGGGTTAAATCAAAGGGTTCGGTAAATTCAGCAATTTGTTTGTGCAGGGCTTCAATTTTTAAAGTTAAATTATCGTAAACTTTTGAGGTCATAAACGCGGCTTTGCCCTCAATCATTGTCACGGATTTATTCAATTTTGAAAGTTCTTCATTCACTTCGGATAAATTAATAGTAACGGGTTCAGGGAGGGCTTTTAACTGTTGGTCTAATTCTGACAATTTTAGCTCGATTTCCGTAATCACTGAGGGAATTTTCTCTTGGTTGAGTCCCTCTCGACGTTTCTGATTCAGAAAATTCAGCCAGAGGGCAAGGGTTACGGGGGCAGCAGCGTATGCAGCCTGTTTGGCGATCGCTGCTGCCACCGTCCCGGCAACCGAACCCACTAATAACAGCAGTTCGGTTATTTCCAACCAATGATACGGTTTGGTAAGTTGCCTAAATTGGATGAGTAGATGCTCCCTTTTCGACATGGAATGATACCCATTTAAAGTGATTAATTTACCTAAAGAAAAATGCTTTTAAAAAAGTTTAAATCCAGATTTAAAATCAATCCGTTACTCCGCATCAAGTAGCAGGTTTCTCCCGAATGAGTTCTAAGAGTTTTGCCCTTTCCGGGATAGAGGGTTTGACCCCTCATCAATGGCGATCGCTGTTGAACAGGAGGGCGTCAGTCCAGTCTTAGATCAAGATTAAATCAAGGGGACAAGAAACCTGATTTTCCATCCTCATGGTAGCAATGCAAGTAGAGATGCGGTCAAGAAACGCGGTTTCTACCCTTTACTGTACTCATGACTGTACTAACGCCCGAGAATGCCAGGGAGAGGTTTTCAAATCCTCCCTTGTCCCTCACCCGGTTGTCAAGAGTGCAACCCCAGGTAATCCGTCCTCCTTTTGCATCAATTCTCCTCGCTCATTCCTCCCCTCCTCTGTTGAGTTCGGTTGTGATGATTGTAGCGAAAATAGGCTCAAGTCTCCATTGATTGGGTTCCGAACCCTCTCCTCCTGCGGAATCCCCCTTTCCCGTCACCGAGAAACTCGACTCAACTGCCTCTGGAAACGAGGGGGATACCTGTTCCCTTGGTTGTACCCTCCAAGCGAGCAATTCTCCTGGGGCGATCGCCACTCATCCCTAAAACCATTTGATAAACTATAAGCATACTTCCATTTAGAGGACTGGTTATCATGACTGAACCCTTTCGTCCAGAAGAATCCTATCGGAACTCCCTTACAAGAACCTGTCATCCCCATTGACCCGGAAGTGCAAACTAATTCAAACGTTCGGGTTGAAGAGTTTAAACTGAATGGAGACGACCTGACCAAAAAAGTTAGAGAACTGATTCAACAAGGAAATGCCCGACGGATTGTCATTAAAAATGAAGAGGGTCATACTTTAATTGAAATTCCCCTCACCGTTGGGGTCGTTGGGGGAACCATTGGGGTGGCATTATTTCCCGTCGTTGCAGCGGTTGGGGCAATTGGCGCAATGGTCGCTCGTCTCACCTTAGTTGTTGAGAAAAAAGAGGATTAGATATCTTAATCAAAGGGCATAAAAAATTCCTAAATCCCCCTTTTTTAAGGTAGCCTTTTAAATTTTTGTAATGGGTTTGCTTTATTCCCAATCCACTCCGGATTTATGGAACACCTGAAATAAAAAGAGGGGTAATTCATCAATTCCCCCTCTTTCTGTTGAGACAGTTGGCCCTCATCCCCCAACCCCTTCTCCCAAAATGGGAGAAGGGGAGCCGGATTCAAAGTCCCTCTCCCCAAATGCGAGAGGGATTTAGGGCTATCCATGAGGAGATGCTCTCGTTTTTTTTTAAATCTTTTTCGCTTGAGCTAACAGTTCCAACACTGAGCCATTGGTCCAACCAAATCCAATTTCATTGGTATTGTACCCAAAAACAATTTCGTTGGAAACTTCTGACGAACAGGAGAGGACGTCATATTTTTCTAAAAGAGTGCCGGTTTTTTCAAATTCTTGGGTGACTAAATTAATGAACTTGCCCCCAATGCGATCGCCTTCAGTGCGATATCCATAGCGATACAATCCTTCTACCGCAATTAAGGTTAAAGGTGCCCAACCAAAGGGCGCATCCCATTGATTTCCCGTGACATGAGCACTGGTGAGCAATCCTCCAGGGGCTTCAAATAACTCCAAGTTTTCTACTACTCGTTGCGCTTGTTTTTCTGAGGCGAGTCCAACCCACAAGGGATAAAAAGTAGTGGCAAATTCATAGAGGCGGCGTTCGTTGGTGCGGAAGTTATAATCTAAGTACAAACCCGAGGGTTCATCCCAGAGGAATTTATCGATTAATTGATGGCGGTTTTGAGCGCGTTCATCCCATGATTCTGCCAATTTTGGATTGCCTAAAATGTTCAGAATTTTGGCAATATCTTGCTCCATGCGATACAGCAGCGCGTTCAAACAAACCGGCGCGTAATGAATAATATCGATATTAAAAGGACCAAAACGGTTCGAGGGGTCAAATCCTGATTCTCTCATGGAGCGATCGCCTTTATAAAACAAGTCGGTGAGGGAATCGGTTTCTTTGTCGTAATACAAGCTCACATCATACGCCATCACTTCAAATCTGCGATAATATTCTCGGATGCGATCGTAGTGAGTTCGCCCTAAGTCATCGGTTTCTGACACCAGCACTTCTGGAGCGGGTCCTTCTCCTAAAGCACAATAGCGAGAGAGTCCCGTGGATTGATTTAAGTGCGGAGGGACAATCCAGTAATAGTAATGACTTTCTACCGCACCTAAGAGCGATCGCAACCAGTCTTTATCCTGAGTCTGCTCATACACCGCCAAAATCATCGGCGTTAAAAATGGCGGTTGCGATCGGGACAACAAATAACTCCGATTCGCATTTAAAATCGTTCCATAATGGTCAATTTGATAAATTAACTGATTCACTTGACTTTTGGCTAATTCTATCTCCCCATCCCGTAACAATCCCAGAACAATAAAATAACTATCCCATCCATACATTTCATTAAATCGACCCCCGGGCACCACATAATCTCCGGGAAGATACAGCAATCCATGTTCGGTAATTTGGTCGATTTCTGAGGGGAGAGTTAAAATTTCAATTTGTTGAAATTCTTCTCGGCTTAAAACCGTTTTAAATTCGGCTTCTACCCGAGCTTTATCCTCCATTGCAGAAATATAAATCGGCCAGCGGTGGTCATCGGTATGACCGATTTTTTCATCTTTGGCTGCTTCTAAAATATGAGCATGAGAACGATAGAGGGTTTTCCAGGTTTTTTTGATATATCCTCGCATTGCTGCAATGCGTTCGGGATTGGGAAATTCGTTGGGTTGAAAGACATCGGCTATCATTGTTATCACCAATTGATGTTAAATTAACAGTATAAAAAGAAGGCGACTCCATCTCAGGTATCGCACTTTTTTCCATTGTAGCGTTCCTGTAAAAAACTTGTCGGAATGCGACTCTATTTAAGGAGTGCGAGCAAGATGCTTGCACTCCCCACAAGTTCCCCATTCCTATAGAAATCCGCCTCTAGGAGGTTTTGCCGGATTTAATCTCATCCAGGGTCTGGCATAATTATGGGGTTTGACTGATTAATAGAGCGATGGGGAAATGGGTTAAAGTTTGGGCAATTGACAAAGTGCCATTAGTTTGAATAGGTTGTCCAGAAATGGCATCTTGCCACAGGGAAGGCAGTCCCGAAGGCAGTTCTAAATGGGTGTCTTGCCAAACTGTTCCCAGGGGGAGGGTGCCCGGTTGGATCAGATGAGTCAGAAAACGGGGTGCGACTGCGATCGCCACTTTATTCCCCTGCGATCGGGCAAATCCTACCACATTTTCGCTAAATTTTCCCGCACCTGTCAACGGTAGATAATCTCCCGTTTGAAATAGTTCGATCGCCTGAGATTTTGCCTTTAAAATTCGGGCGATCGTAAACAGTTTTATCTTGCCCGATTCCGGATGAGCCAGCAACTCCTTCATCAAAGTTAAAATATCCTGCGAGGCTTGGGTGCGAATCTCCCGTAAAGCGGCGACTCGGTACTCAAAATCCACGGGACGGCGATTATCCGGGTCAACTAAACTTAAATCCCACAATTCCGTTCCCTGATAAAAATCTGGCACTCCAGGAGTCGTCAGTTTCAGCAGCACTTGAGCTAAAGAATTATAAACCCCATAAGAAGCGATTTTTTGTTGGAATGGCTGGAATTTTTGGAAAAATGGATTCTCAGGGGACCGTTGCATCACCCCATCGATAAACGCCATAAATCCCTCCTCATAAGCCGTATCTGGGCGCAACCAAGCTGTGTGAACTTTCGCCTCTCGCACGGATTTTATCGAACAATCTTTAACACGCTGAATAAACTCAGAATACTCGCTTTCGGCAAAGGGAAATGCTCCCAACAGGGTTTGATAAAAGAAATATTCATCATTGGCAGTGGGGACAACTTTATCCGGAAGTTTGGTTTTATGTCCTTGATTAAGTTTCCGCCAGGACGTGATTTGCTGTTCCCACTCATCCGGAATTTCTGACAGGACATTAATGCGGGCGCGGACATCTTCTCCCCGCTTGGTATCATGGGTTGAGGTGGCATTCATTTTATGAATCCAAGTGTCTTTTTGTTGAGTATTAAACTCATGAAACTCGGTTAAAGTTAGGCCAAATTGGGCGGGGTCGCCGCCGACTTCATTGAGAGAAACTAGCCGATTGTAAACGTAAAACAGGGTATCTTCAATCCCTTTTGCCATTAAGGGTCCGGTCCACTGCTGAATCCGCATCACGGAATAGAGACGTTGTTCTCGTTCTTCTTCTGTTAAATAATCGGCATTTTCCAGTAACATTAATTTTTCAATAAAATCAAGCTCTTTTCCTTGCAAGGGCAGAAGCTGTTTCGCTTGAGCAATCACCGCTTTGATATAATGGCGATCGCGACTGCTGACCCCCTCCCCATTAATATAGGTGCGATACACCGGAAACGCCACCAGCACCTCCACCAGCGCTCGTTTCAGGGAATACAAGGTAAAATCTCGTCCCTCCCGGGATTGATTAGCGATGGATTTTAGCAAATGAGCCAGATTGTCCGCATCTCCTGCCATATTGCGATCGACAATCAGATGCTTTTTCTCAAAAAACAAGTCTTTGTAATCGTGATTTAACCCCGTGAACTTGCCATAAATTTCACTAAATCGGTCTTGATTATTTCCGTTGCAAAATAATCCATTCAGCCGATTCATAAAATCATAACCACTGGTTCCCTGAATGGGCCAATTTGCGGGCATAATTTCGGCCATTTCCAGGATTTTCTCCACCGTAATATAGATATCCCCTAATTTTTCTCGCAATCGTTCTAAATATTGCTGAGGGTCATAGAGTCCATCAATATGATCGATCCGCACCCCGGTAAATTTTCCCGCTTTAACCAATTTGGCGATTAAATCATGGGTATCATGAAACACCCGCAGGGTTTCCACCCGCACGGAAATCAGTTCATTCACCGTAAAAAATCGCCGATAGTTAATTTCTTCCGCCCCCACTTTCCAAAACGTGAGGCGATACACTTGTTCGCGCAGCAACTCTTCCAGTAAATTAAAGCTTTCGGGTATTCCCGGTGTGCCATTAAATTCCTTTAAGTTATCCTGGATAAATTGGCAGATATCGGGATTTTGGTCATACAACTCCCATAACAACCCTTTAACAAAGGTGAGTTGATCATACCGTTCTCGGCCCTTCGTTTCTGCGGGAATACTTTTTAACAAGTAAAGAATTCCCAGCAGTTTGATAAACTCCGGATGATTTCGCCCCAAAGTTCTTCGCAGCTTGCCTAAATTATGGGTCAAAAAAGACACATAAGACTCAATCCGAATCGGCAGTTTTAGGCTATAATACTGGACCGTTAACCCCGTGGCATCGTATTGAAGCTGAATTTCGCCATTTTCCAGACATTCTTGATAAAAATTACCCAACAAAGGAGCGAGAACCCCTTCACTAATATCCCCATAAGGAGCATTCCAGGCAATATCAAAATAGTCAAAGTAATCCGAGGCTGACCCGTTTTCTAGGACATCCATCAACATGGAGTTTTCGCTATCATAAGCGGTATGGTTCGGGACAATATCCTGCACCCATCCGAGGCTTTTTCCTTGGACTTTTTCCATCAAAGACTCAAAGGCTTCTGGATCTCCTAGTTCGGGATTGAGTTGATTAGGGTCTACCACATCATAGC
This sequence comes from uncultured cyanobacterium, assembly GCA_963821735.1. Classification (GTDB taxonomy): domain Bacteria; phylum Cyanobacteriota; class Cyanobacteriia; order Cyanobacteriales; family Laspinemataceae; genus Laspinema. The sequence goes on along the minus strand of CAWGFK010000011.1, from coordinate 225,804 downwards.
CGTGGGTACTGCCTTGACGGGCTTTAAAAATTGGGGAAGCGTAAATATCAGAAATGCCTAAATCTGCTAGATATTCGACTATTTTTTCGGCATCTGCAAACTGAAAGTTAGCGTTAAATTGAATGCGGTAGGTTGCTTGAGGAATTTTCATGTTTGACCGAATTTAAGTGTAAATGAACGGGTTGCAGGGTTTTTCTAACGTCAAGCTATTTTGTATTGAGTAGGCTTGAGTAGAGTAGGAGGCAGAGCCTCCGATTTCGCATTCCCAGGCAGAGCCTGGGAACGAGACAGGGGGGGGTGTTTTTATCCAGAAATTTGATAAACTGCCACGGTTAAGGGGGAAATTGAGATGGATGTTTGGGGTTGAATCACTTGCGGTAAGGAGGACCCTGAACCTTTCCAACTTTCTTCAGCGGAGTCTAAGATTTTCTGCCAATTTCCTTCGGGAATATTCGGTTCAAATTGGACACGGTTGGTGCTGAAATTAATCACATAGAAGACTTGACTATTGTCAGTCCATCGCCGGACCCACAGGAGGTTTTCGGCTTCCATGCAGCTACAGTCTAGGGTTTCTTTACTGAGGTTTTTCAGGGCGGGAACGGTGCGCCGCACTTCAATTAACCGGCGGTAAAAGTTCCAGAGGACCTGGTGTTGACCTTGTTGATGCTTTTCCCAATTAAGTTTGCATTGATAAAAGGTATTAACATCTTGAGGATTATTAAATTTTCCCGACTTTAAACCCTGTGTAAATTCTTTTTCTTTGTCTTGGCGAATGGCTTCGATGAGGTCCGGGTCCGAGTGACTGACAAAATACAAAAATGGGGCGGTTTCTCCATACTCTTCTCCCATGAATAAAAAGGGTAAGAAGGGAGAGAGTAAAACGGTGGCTGCTGCTAGTTTTAATCCGTCAAACGAAATCAAATGAGAGAGCCAATCGCCCCCAATTCGGTTCCCGGTTTGGTCATGGTTCTGAGAAAAAACAATAAATTGATAAGCCGGTTGGTCTTTAGCAGAATTTCCATGTCTGCGCTTGCGATGAGGGGCATACAATCCATCATAAACAAACCCCTCTTTAAAAGATTTAACTAACTGTTGAATTTGCCCAAAATCTTGATAATATCGGTCATTTTCTCCTGTCAGCAACCTATGCAAAACGTGATGAAAATCATCACACCATTGGGAGTCGAGTCCATAGCCTCCCAATTCTTTGGGACGCAGCACCCGAACATCGTTTAAATCGCTTTCCGCAGTTATATAAAATTTTCGTCCTTCCTGCTCAGACAAGTCCGCCACCGCTTGGGAAAGTTCTTGTAAAAAGGGCCGCGCTCCCATTTCAAAAATGGCTTGAATCGCATCTAAGCGTAAGGCATCAATGTGATATTCTCGCAGCCAATAGATGGCATTTGCAATGAAAAAATTCCGAACTCCATCGCTGTATTCTTCATCAAAATTCAGCGCTTCTCCCCAAATTGGGCGATATTTGTTGGTAAAATAGGGACCAAAATCTGCTAGATAATTGCCTTCAGGACCGAGGTGGTTATAAACCACATCCATGATGACGGCAATGCCTTGTTGATGGCAGGCATCCACCAATTGTTTTAATTTATCGGGTCCTCCATAAGAGTTCTGGACAGCAAAAGGAAACACCCCATCATATCCCCAGTTGCGATCGCCAGGAAATTGGGCGACGGGCATAATTTCAATGGCGGTAATTCCCAAATCTTTTAAGACCCCAAGACGGGGAATAATCGCCTCAAATGTTCCCTCGGGGGTAAATGTGCCAACGTGCAGTTCATAGATGATATACTCTTCCAGGGGAAGGTTACACCAACTGCGATCGCGCCAGGAAAATGCTTTCGGGTCCACCACGGCTGAGGCCCCATGCACCCCATCCGGTTGCAAATGAGCGGAGGGGTCGGGTCTGATCAGGTTCCCGTCTAACCGATAGAAATACCGCGTCCCCGGTGGAATCCCCTCGGCAGTTGCCTTCCAGTATCCTTCCGTCTGCCGTTCCATCCCGATCGCCCGTTGTTTATCCTCGGCAGCAATCACCACCGCCACTTCCTTAAGCGTGGGAGCCAAACCGTAAACTCACAGCAATCGTTCCCCAAATAATTAGAACCTAGTGTAACCGTCATACGTTTTAATAGAACCTACTGATTAGAGTGAGAATAGACCCTTCAAGTCTCAAATAAACTCAATCTTGATTATTGCTGCAAACAGGTCAACGTTGCATCTTTCTAAAGAGAGAAGATTTAAGGGGTAAATTCGTTTACAATACCATCGCATTCAGAGGCGCATTCAAAGGGTATCGGCTAAATGGTATCAGAGGAAACAATTGCATTGTTTTTGACCGATAAAACAATGCAATTCAACCCCAACCCAGTAGGGAAGAGAAGGCCCTCTAAATCCTTTCCAGGAACTTCCAGAGTTCCGGGTCGGTGAAATCAGAAACTGCCATTGACGCGCCCAAATCTTTGAGGTGCTGCGGCGATTGAGTCGAGGCAATGCCAATGGTGTAAATACCGGCCCCCATCGCCGATCGAATCCCCGAAGGAGAATCCTCAAAGGCGACTGCCTCCGATGGCGAAATCCCTAATTTTTCCAGTGCCATTCGATAAGGGAGCGGATCGGGCTTGCCAGCAGGTAAATTCTCTGCTAAAATTACGGATTCAAACATTTCGGTTAATTTTAACACTTGTAACATGAATTCTACATTTTTTGGGGGAGCATTCGTGACGAGCGATCGCAATAATTCCCGTTCCTCAGACCAGGCTAAAATATTGGACACCCCAGCCAATCGCTCTAGTTTTACGGCGAGTTTGCGGAAACGCGCTTCCTTTTCATCCGCAAGCTGTTTCCCCTCCAACGGTGAAAGTTGCGGTAATAAATCTTGAATAATTGCCTCATTCAGCCGTCCAGTAATCCGGGATTGATAAAAGGCTTGATCAATTTCCATCCCATAGTCTCGCAACAGTTCCACCCAAGTTTGAAAGTGAGTGGGGTCAGTGTTGCACAGGGTTCCATCTAAATCAAAAAGTAATGCAGATATCATTGTTTCTCCAGAAAGCCAGTAAACTGAGATTAGCCGAAAATTCAGTCCTTTGAATACCCATCTGAGGAACCCGAAAAAACTCGGTGGACGACAACCCGGTAACCTTTGAGTCTGAAAATCTAAGGATGTTAAATTAAATGACCATCTCCAAAGCCTTTGCAATTCTGGCCCCCGTTCCCGAACCCCACTTAATTTCCGGCAAGGAAACTTGCGATCGCGAGGGGAAAGTTGTCTTCGGAAGTGATGCCTGGGAACTGTTTCGGGAAGCCGATGAAATCAGAAAAGGTCAAGCGGTAGAAGTGTTTATCTACCCCTCCCATCCTGACTCCGATAAACCCCTTCTGATGTCCGTCGCGTGGCATGGCATCTATCAAGGTCACCTGCCCTCCCGTCGCGGTCGATATCCTGGAGAAAAGCGATTTCGCCCCGATTCAGCGCAACTGGATAAAAGCACCTGGGCCGTATTTTGGGAAGTGGAAAACCTCAGTGAATTGCCAGTGAGTGAACAGATTCCCATTGCCTCTTTCCATGCCCTCAATAAAAAAGCCCATGCCGATCGCCGCTTGCTACCACATGGGCCCTTAATTGTTGAATATCCCTAATCCATCCGGCGATCGCATCTCCACCCCTCCATCTCATTTTCAATCAAATCACGATCAAATCATTGCGATCGCCTCTCCCTTTTGCAGTACAATACCCATTCACCCCTAAAGGAGTCATCTTTGATGTATATCACAATCTATTCCGACGGAGCCTCTCGCCGTAACCCCGGCCCTGCTGGAGCCGGTGCAGTCCTCCTCGATGAACAGGGAAATATCCTCAACAAAGTCTGTAAATACTTAGGAGAAACCACCAACAATCAAGCCGAATATCAAGCCGCCATTCTCGGCCTAGAAACCGCCCTAGAAATGGGAGCAACCCGCGTCCAACTCCGCGCCGACAGCGAACTCATGGTCAAACAACTCCTCGGCCAATATCGCGTCAAAAAACCCGAATTAAAACCCCTCTATGACCAAGTAAAATCTCTCCTCAATCAGTTTGAAAGCTACGCCCCCCCCAGCACGTCCGCAGAGCCGACAACGCCCTAGCCGACGCCGAAGCTAATCGAGCCATAGACGAATATACACCTTAACCCCATTGCTTGTTATTTTCAAACAAAACCCAAGTCGTTTCTAACGTTCGTAGTAACGACTTCAGTCGTTTCTTCCTAAATGAATGTTAATGAACCCAACCCAACCCGGTTCTAACGTTCGTAGTAACGACTTCAGTCGTTTCTTTCCTATTCTTCATCCTCACCCCGTCTAAATCATCTACAATAAATTATAATACCCTGACCCTTTGATGAGAGAGGAATATGACTGATATCCTAACCCGAATCGATTGAACGCCATCATGGCAGTGAGGAAAGAGACAAAACTCTATCCTCTCGCCAAAGAATAAATTGCTCTCCCTTGCTACAGGAATGCTCAAGTAAGGCTGATATCAAGTCCGGTTAAATCGACACCGCCCAGGGGGTTTTAACGTAAGCAGAAACGGAAACAGATCTGAAATTAAGCCCTCTCTACCCCAGGAGGGTTGACGGATTTGGATGAATTTAAAAATCAGCTTAGTTTACCTCTTTTGGTAGATTGACTCTCCACTCAAGCTGTGAATACAGATGAAAGTACATGAGGGTTAAGATATCTTTAAAGAAACCCTATCTTTGAAACTATGGAAACGTGGAGAAGGGTTGCTCTCTAGGTTGTGGCAAAACCATAGTTCAACAATTGCCGATCGCTATCTCCCAAATTTGGTAGAGGGACTCGATAGAGGCTTGCCAAAAAAGGACTGATTATTCCTGTAAATTAGTAGAAACTCGTAAGCATCAAATCCCGTCTTAGCAGGGGATAGGGTCAGGTTCCCAGGAGATATTAACCGGAGAATTTTGACGGCAAAATATTAGCAACTCATCCCCCAGGTAGAGGAGTTTGGTAACCGTGAGGGATAAAAATAATATAAGTCTTTTACCGGGTCAATTATTACAATTGCCTGTTAAAAGTAGTTTCCGATACCTTTTGCCTCTTTCTCCTTTGCCACTCTCGAAAGGGTTCATCCTGATCGTCGGGAGTAGATGAGCGAGGAGAGATAATAGCAGAATTGGGCGATCGCCCATTGGGAGATTTCCACTCTTGCGGACAATCGCTACTGTTAGAGCGTCTGCCTATTAGCGGAAAATCCTTTGTAGGGGTAACTTGATATCTTGCTCAAAGGGAACTAGACTTGCCAATCCTCAAGCTTCTTTGTTTTCTCAGAGAAAAAAAATGACTCAGCAAACTCAACCCTTTGTTTCTACTATCATTCCCGTGTTGAATGATCCGCACCGACTTCAACTCTGTTTGGAGGCATTAGAAAACCAAACTTATCCCAAGCATCTGTATGAAGTTCTGGTGATTGACAATGGGTCAGATGAAAGTATTGAGCCAGTCGTTCGCCAATTTAACCAAGCGAAAATGCTAGTTGAAATGGCCCGGGGTTCCTATACCGCTCGCAATAAGGGAATTTTGCACGCTAAAGGTGAAGTTTTAGCCTTTACGGATGCGGATTGTATTCCCCTGCCCGATTGGTTGGAGAAGGGAATCGCTCATTTATTAGCGGTTCCCAATTGTGGATTGGTGGGAGGTCATGTTCAGTTTTCCTTTAAAAATCCTCACCGTCCAAACGCGGCAGAACTCTACGACCAATTTTTCTTTTTGCAGCAAGAATATTATCTGGAACATCAACAATTTGCGGCAACGGCCAACATTTTTACTTATAAACAAGTGTTTGAGCAGGTCGGGTTATTTAACTCTAACCTGAAATCAGGAGGCGATCGCGAATGGGGAAAGCGCGTTTTTGCCGCAGGTTACGCCCAAAGTTATGCCTCTGATGCTTCCATCTGTCATCCCGCCCGAAATTCAGTCAAACAACTCCAGAAAAAGGTGACGAGAGTGGCAAGGGCCACCTACCATCTCAACCGCCATCGCCCCAATTTTCCGTTGGTTCTCCTCAAGTTTATCCTCGCCGACTTGAAGCCCCCGTTGCGAATCTGGTGTAGAATTGGACAGAATAACCGCCCCAATAACTTAAGATACAAAATAAACTTTATGTGCCTTTTAATCTGGATGAAGTGGGTTAAAGCTGGCGAAAAACTCAAGCTGTTGTTTACTGACTTTCTACCGAACCAACCTGGACTTAAATTTTCCCAGCCAATGAAGGCAAAAATTAGCCAATCCAGAGAAAATGGATAAGTCTGTCTGATAAGTTTTAGATGGTGATCTCGCACTGAACATCGTTCCAATATTTGAGATAATTTTCCCAGGATTGTAACTTTAAATCTTGACCCCTAGAAAACTTTACCAAGGTGTCCAATTTGACAAAACCTTAAAGCCCATTAATTTTTTTAAAAATCGAGCTGAACTATTACGGGATGAGAAAAAACGATGAGAATAGCCTTGATTGTCCGACACTTTCCAGTATTATCCCAAACTTTCATCCTGAATCAAATTACGGGATTGATTGATCGCAATCATGAGGTAGATATTTATCCCCTAGAAGGTATCCCAGAAAAAAATCTGGAAAAGGTGCATCCGGATGTAGAAAAATATCACCTACTCGATCGCACCTATCCCTTACCGGAAATCAGCTCGAATTATGCCCTCCGTTGGCTGAATGGATGGAAATTATTGGCCGCGAATTTCGCCAAAAATCCCGCAGTAGTGTTGCGATCGCTCAACATTTTTAAATATGGCACCCAGCAGCCACCTTCTGGTTACTCCATGTCGCCCTCCCCACCCTGGACAAAGAACCTTATGACATCATTCACTGTCAATTTGGGGACCTGGGATTACGGGGAATTTCTTTTCGGGATATCTGTTTCCCTTCGGCTAAATTAGTCACCACCTTTCGCGGCTTTGATATTAGCCTGTACCTGCGAGAACAGGGCGACTTCGTTTACGAACCCCTATTTAAAAACGGCGACTTTTTCATGACCAACTGCGACTATTTCAAGCGCGAACTCATCCGCATTGGCTGTGACCCCAATCGCCTCGCTGTGGTCCGTTCCGGACTAGAACCTCGGGACTTTACCTTCTCCCCCCCTAGTCCTCCTGCCGATGGCAAAATCCGTATTGCCACTACGGGACGACTCAGTGAAAAAAAGGGAATTGAGTACGCAATTCGCGCCGTAGCTCAACTGGTTCCCGAGTATCCTAATTTAACCTATCAAATTATTGGCGATGGTCCTTTAAAAGCCGAATTAGCACAATTAATTGAAAAACTGGGCGTCAAAGATTCAGTTCAATTACTCGGCTGGAAAACTCAGCCAGAAATTCAAGAAATTTTAGCAAACTCTCATCTGTTTATGGCCCCGAGTGTCACCGCTGCCGATGGCGACTGCGATGCGCCAATTAATGTTTTAAAAGAAGCAATGGTGATGGGATTGCCTGTGATTAGTACCTATCATGGAGGAATTCCAGAATTAGTCCGAGATGGGATTTCCGGCTTTCTAGTTCCTGAACGAGATGCCGAGGATTAGCGGAGAAAATCAAAATTCTAATTGAGCATCCGGAACGGTGGGCGCAACTGGGTCAAGCGGGGCGCATGGAAGTAGAAACCCACTACAATATTAACCCTCTAAACGATCGCCTAGTGGATATTTATCAGCAGGCACTCAACGCCCCTTCAATAGCCCAGTCGCCCCAACCCTCTCAGTTGATTCCCGTCCAAACCGAATAATCTCCAGGAATTTATTTTTATCCAAAATTTGGACAATTTACTGAATTTCCAATCTACCGTTTAAGGAGAAATTAACCATGACTGAACCTCAAGTTACGATTGTTGTTGTTCCTCGGGAACGATTTAGTTGCACTCGTGAATCCCTAGAAAGCATTTACCAATACACGGATATTCCCTTTAAATTAGTCTATGTGGATGGCAACTCTCCCGATAGAGTGCGCCAGTATTTAGAAGAACAAGCCCAATTACATGGGTTTCACCTGATTCGAGTTAATCGATATTTATCCCCGAATAAAAGTCGAAATATTGGCTTGAGTCAGGTGACGACAAAATATGTCGCGTTTCTGGATAACGATGTTGTTGTCAGTCCCGGATGGTTGGAACGATTGCTCAACTGTGCAGAAGAAACCAATGCCACCGTTGTTGGTCCTTTGATGTGTCAAGATAAACCCGTTCATGAAATCGTCCATTTTGCTGGAGGAGAGTCCCATATTTGGACGGACAACAATGGGGAACGTCCCCGACGCCGACTGCGGGAAAAAATGTATAAGCAAGGGAAGCGGGTGGCTGAAGTGCGCGACGAACTCCAGCGACATGAAACGGAATTAGCAGAATTTCATTGCGTTTTGGTGCGCCGTGCGATTTTCGATCGCCTCGGACCCCTGGATGAAGGGATGCTGAATACAAAAGAACATCTCGACTTTTGTATGAGTGTCAGAGAAGCGGGGGAAACCGTCTATTTTGAACCCGCGTCCCTGGTGACTTATGTTCCCGGTCCTCCCCTAGAATTGACCGATTTACCCTTCTATATGCTGCGCTGGAGTGATGCGTGGCAGTTGAATAGTTTACACCGTTTACGGGATAAATGGAATCTGGACGAAGATGCTTATTTTCAAATCAAGTATAAACGGATGGGATGGCGGCGCAGAAAGTCAATTTTGCTGCCGTTAAGTGAACGGTTGACGTTTGGGATTAAAAGTGGCTTTTTTGAGAAACGGATTCTCTTTCCTTTGGATAAGTTACTCAACCGTTACCTGAGCGATCGCTATGTCAAACAGCAATCTGAACCCATCCAAATTAAACCCGTTATAGCAACGGAAACTCAATCGGAGGAACAGAACGCCCCCACGCCCTCGTTATCTCGCTCTTAAGCGGTTTTGAGCATCCTGGAATCCTGCAAAAAAAGCGATTTTCCAGGGTGCGCTTGCCTCACCCGTTTCCCCTTCTTTTTCCTTTCTTAATCTCCAGTCGGTAAACGAAAATATGCAACCCGAATACATTTATACTCCCCAAAGCGAACTCCGACATCCGAAACGAATGTTCCGACAAATGTGGCGGGATTTGCTGGCAGCGCGATCGCTTGCATGGCGGCTGATGGTTCGGGATATTAGCGCTCAATATCGCCAGTCCTTTCTAGGAATTGCCTGGGCATTTATTCCCCCGATCGTCATGGCAGTGGGATTTACCCTAGCGGGAAATGCGAGAGCCATTTCCATTGGAGAAACCGACATTCCCTATCCCGCCTATGTCATGTTTAGTACCGCCCTCTGGCAAACTTTTGTGGAATCCTTACAAGGTCCTGTGCAAGCCTCAACTGATGCTAGACCCATGTTAGCCCGAGTCAAATTTCCCCGCGAAGCCTTAATCTTAGCCAAATTAGGAGAAGTCGGGTTTAACTTTGGCATCAAACTGATTTTAATAGTCGCCTTATTTCTGATATTTCGAGTTCCCATCAGTTGGACAGTGATTTTAGCGCCCGTTGCCTTAATTCATTTAATTCTACTCGGAACATTTTTCGGCATTTTATTAGCCCCCCTCGGTCTTTTATATAAAGATGTTTCCAAAGGATTAACCATGCTTACGGGATTGTGGTTATTTGTCACCCCGGTGGTTTTTCCCGTTCCCGAACAAGGCGCTTTTGCCACAATTGTTAAACTGAATCCCGTGACGCCCTTACTCGTCACCACGCGAGAGTTAGCCACCACAGGGATTTTATCCCAGCAGACTGGGTTTTGGGTTGCCAGCTTGTTCACATTAGTAGGATTAGTGGTAACTTGGGTGGGATTCCGAATTGCCTTGCCATTTGCAATCGAAAGAGTGAGTTCCTGATGATAGTTGAAGACTTGAAACAACAAGAGTTTACCCCTCCCGTTTCCGATGATTCTGATTTGTTGGTTTCGGTGGACAATCTTTCTAAGAAATTTTGCCGAAATTTAAAAAAATCTTTGTTCTATGGAGTGCGAGATATTGCGGCTGAATTAATCGGAAGTGGCCGAAAAAGCGAGGTGCTCCGCGAGGGAGAATTTTGGGCGCTGCGGGATATTCAGTTCCAACTCAGACGGGGGGAAGCCCTGGGATTGGTGGGAGCGAATGGAGCCGGAAAAAGTACCCTATTACGGATTATTAGTGGGTTAATCCATCCCGATACCGGCTCGGTAAAAATTAGAGGGCGAGTTGCGCCTTTAATTGCTTTGGGAGCAGGATTTAATCCGATTTTAACCGGGCGAGAAAATATTTATGCGAATATGTCGATTTTGGGATTACGCACCCGAGAAATCGAGGAACGCTTTGATGAAGTGGTGGAGTTCGCAGAGATTGCTGATGCCATTGATGCGCCGGTTCAAACCTATAGTTCTGGGATGGCGGCGCGCTTAGGATTTGCTTGTGCGGCTCATATTAATCCAGATATTCTGTTGATTGATGAGGTGTTAGCCGTGGGAGATGTCAAGTTTAAAATTAAGTGTCATCGCCGGTTGGCGGAATTGCGGGAAACGGGGACGGCTTTTATTTTAGTGTCCCATAATTCTCACAGTTTGCTGAATGTTTGCGATCGCTCGATTTATTTGAAAAAAGGCCAACTGATTACCTCGGGAGAAACTGAGTCGGTGATTCGCCACTATGAGGAGGACCTCTGTTTGAGTGGGACGGATAAGGCAACCGGCGCAATGGTGCTTCCGCCCAAATCCCCCGAGGAAAGTATGGGGTTAGATATTACCCAGGTTTGTTTTAAAGATGAAGCGGGAAATATTTTAGAATATGTCAACTCTGGGGAACCGGCTTGTTTATCCGTAGAATGTCAATCCTCCGGGTATTTTGATAATGCCAATTTGGGGTTTTTACTCACGGGATTAGGAGGCGATCGCGAGTATGTGTTATATCTGACTACCGCCAGTGATAATGAGTTGTTGGAAATCTCTCCCGGACGAGTGGAAATTCAGATGCAGTTGCCGCACTGCGGTTTAGTTCCCGGTGCATACAGTGCCAAGATTTACATCAGAACCGGGGTGAAATCCTTGGATATCGTCGAATCCTTTAGATTTACTGTCACATCCAATAAAGTAACCAGCCGATGTCTGTTTTATCAACCCCGGAGTTGGAAAGTATTGCATCATCAGGATTAGGGAATTGCAAAATATAAATCCTCCAACCGTTTAATTGAAAGGAAGGTATCTGTAGGGGCGCAATTTCCTCCACATTGCGCCCCTACAGTGAGGGGGCTACTCCGTTGATCCGTCATACGAACGAACGTTTTGGAGATTTTATTTTTTGGAGTTCCCTTAGTGCATTTCTCGTGACGTGGCTTTCTCGTGACGTGGCTGAAGCCGCGTCACGCACAATTGGCGGCTCTGCCGCCTGTACCTTTGATGAGGATTTGAAGCCGTGACAGGTACAATAGGCAGCTTAAACCCTTGCGCGGGGACTGGAGGCAGAGCCTCTAAAGCGGCGTGACGCGGCTTCAGCCACGTCACGAGGATAGAAGTGCTGGCTCCACCAACGCACTCCTCTCCCTCTAGGTAGAAATCCGGGTTAAAAGTGATGGCAACTGGGGGGTTGACATCGGGTTTGAGCTTTGTTACGGTTAGGCTATCTAGGCATCCATTCAATTGACACATCAATTCTAATCATCATGTTAAACCGCAGCCCCTTCTTTTATTTTTGGTTTATCTTGGTTCACCGGCAGTGAATCCATTTTGACATGGAAACCGCTGGTGAACCGCAGAAGCAACGCTGCGGTTTTTTGTTGGTTTGAAACACTCTCTTGCAAAGGAAAAAGGCGATCGCCATGACATCTCATCTCCCTAACTGGTTTTTTGGTTTTTACTTTTGGCTCAGAAAGAGTTCTGGGTAGGTTTTGTCATGATGCCAAATCGCCTCCGCCCGGAACTTTCAACAGGTTCCGGGCTTTTTTATCGTCCATCTTGATTATTTGTAGATTATTTGTACAAAAGGAGTAATTCCATGAAAAACGCCAAACTCGTCAACAAATCTCATCCCACGCAACAAACCGCCATTTCTATTGGCGATCGCACCACTATCGGGGGCCAAGACTTATTAATCATCGGGGGTCCCTGTGCGGTGGAGAGTCTCGAACAAATGGAAACCGTTGCCCGTCACCTCGCCCATGCACCCGTCCAACTGTTACGTGGTGGCGTCTTCAAACCCCGCACCTCCCCTTACTCGTTTCAAGGCATGGGAGAGGCGGGGTTAACTATTTTATCCGCAGTGCGTCAGCGCTATGGGATTCCCGTGGTGACGGAGGTGATGTCGATTCATCAAATTGAGAGCATTGTCGCCCACGCGGATCTGTTACAAGTCGGCAGTCGGAATATGCAAAATTTCGACTTGCTCAAAGCATTAGGGGAAGCGGGTAAACCTGTGTTGTTGAAGCGGGGACTGGCAGCAACCCTGGAAGAATTTGTATTTGCTGCGGAATATATCCTCAGTCATGGGAATCCGGATGTGATTCTCTGTGAACGGGGGATCCGCAGTTTCGACTCGTTCACAAGGAATATTCTGGATTTGGGGGCAGTGGTGGCCCTGAAACAGATTACCCATTTGCCGGTGATGGTGGACCCGTCTCATGCCGCAGGGAAGCGAGAATTGGTGGCAGGATTGGCAAGGGCGGCAGTGGCAGCAGGGGCCGATGGGTTGATTATTGAGTGTCATCCGGAACCGGAACAGTCGGTTTCCGATGCCAGACAGGCCCTGTCTCTTCCCGAGATGGTCGAGTTGGTGCAGAGTTTGGGTCCTGTGGCAGCCGCAGTAGGGCGTCGAGTGCGTGAAGGGGAACCTGTGCGGGAATTATCAGCCGCTTAATCGGATTAATCGGAGTGGGAGACTCGGATGGGTTGAGGGTGGGGAAATCCGAGTCTCCCGATTCTGTCGGAACAGAGCAGTCAGGGGGGATCTTGCCGCACCGGATGGATTGTGGATACAATAACAGTATCTGGGTGAATCACAAGGCCGGGATGTCTTGACCGTAAAGGTTTATGATCGGGATGAATGAGCGATCGCGCAGGTATTCCAACTAGAGGAAAATCTCAAGCTAACAATCCCGGGATTGAGGGATGGTCCGACTGCAAGAGTTCACCCGTATGAGATCAACAATCTGGCTGATTCCCAGGGAGTAGAGTCATGGTTCAAGAGTCAACCGTTCCGGTTGAGATGGCGATCGCCCCGATGCTGGCGAAAAAATAGCTGCCCCACGTTCAGGAGTTGAGACGAGTCTGAATCCCTTGATGCACCGAATCCGTTTCCCGAGTAGATCCCTTGAAGAATCCCCCCGCTCTATTTTGGGGTTTGACTGTCACCCAATTGCTAATTGTGAATCATTGATTTAGCCACTAGAACCCACTTATGACTGAGATATTTGGAGACTTCATTGAGGATTTGCCCAAGGGAACAGAATATTTAATTTTGGGATTTTCTCCCGCTTCGATTCCCCTCAAACAGCGATGGCGAAACAATGGATTATCCGCCGATTTTCTGGCGGACTATTTAACGACATTTTTTCCTAGTAGTGATGAAACCGCTTCACATCGGAATAAAAAAGCCGAAATCCAATCTGCAGTCAGCTATATTGCCAATGAACTCCTAGAAAATGCCATGAAGTTTAGTGTGGAGACACAGGGATACCCGATTAGTATTCAACTCCACTTAAATTTTGAAAGAATTATTTTTGTAACTACTAATAGTATTTGTCGGGAAAAAGTGGGGGAGTTTCAGGCATTTTTAACCCAGTTAAGCACCGAGGACCCCCTCAAACTCTACATGGAGCGACTGGAAAAAAATGCCCTAGAGGATATGAACACAGCATCGGGACTGGGTTTTCTGACCATGATTATCGACTATGGCGCGAAGATCGGTTGGAAATTTCAGGATATGAACGGGGAGCAAAAAGCGATCGCCGTAACCACAATGGTACAGATCTTATTATAGACTCATTAATATCGCGATACTCGGACCCCCTATCCGATTCTATTCTTTGAGGGGTGGGAAAGTTACTCTAGAACAGCGCAGTACAAGTGATCAGAGGCGCTGACTGGGCCAGGGCCAGTGTTCTCCATGAACTGAAGGGGTAATTCTACTGAACACTATCCCCGCATTGTCCCGTACCATGAACTAGGGAGTGATTCTGCGCGCATCCGTCAGAATCGGTGAGTGCATCGACTAAAACCGGAAAAAAGCGAGAGAGGAGGCAATCCAATCTGGGCAAACTACGGTTAGGAGCGATAAGCTAACCTTTTTACTCCTTATACCCTTAACCCGAGATCCCTTATTAACGACTGACTACTGATGATGGAAATTAAGACTGACGATTATCGCCTGTGGTATGAGAATGAAACCTCGACACTAAACTGCCAGGGTTCCCTGCGGTTGAATGGTATGGATGAATATGATCCCATTATCCAACTACTCGAAAGTGCGATCGAGCAAGAACCGGAGACGATGATTCTCAATCTCAAGGGCCTCGAATTTTTAAATAGCTCGGGGATCGACGTCGCTCTCCAAGTTTGTAATCAAAGTACGGCAGAAAAAGAATGTGAATCTGATTGTCAAAGGTTCTAAAAACCTGCTGTGGCAGGGAAAATCATTGAAGAACTTACAACGACTGATGCCGTCTTTAGAACTGGTATGGGAATAGGCAGCGATCCCGGGGAGTGGGTTGTCCGTCGTCAGGAGCATGACACCCTTTGCCATTCCGTCGGCGAGAGGGGACTGCTCTAGCAAGGGTAGCTCAAGGGTTAAAACGGCTGATTGCTCTCAGTTGAATCCCTGGCGCTCTTTCAAGTCTTCACAACTACTGTTAAGCGACCCTCAACCGGAGCTTTAACACTAGAACTTTTATAAGATTTGAACAAGGCGAGGACAATGGGATAAAAGCGGCAAATATCACGCGATCGCCAAAGGAAGAGATTAAGTCTATGTGGGAAGAGACAGTAACAAGAGAACAACTCCTTTTGGAGGTCCAGACCCTGCGCCGGGATGTGGAAATGCTCAAGCAGGAAAAAAATGACCTGGAAATCCTACTGGAGAATACCACGGAACATTGCGATAATATTGAAGCCGAGCTATTAAAAGCCAAAGAGGTCGCCGAAGTGGCCAGCCGTGCTAAAAGTGAGTTTTTAGCTAATATGAGCCATGAATTGCGAACCCCATTAAACGGCATTTTAGGCTATGCCCAACTGATGTTGGAAGAAGAAGAAGACCTCACGGAACAACAACGACTTGACCTAACTAAAATTTATCAATGCGGCGAACATCTCTTAACTTTAATCGCCGATATTCTAGATATTGCCAAAATCGAAGCCTGCCGATTAGAAATCGATGCCCAAGAATTTAACTTTTCCCTCTTTCTTAAGGGAATTTGCGATTTATTTGATATGCGTTCTAAACAAAAGGGGATCGCGTTTACTTATGAGCGGGTTACCCCCTTACCCAGTGGCATTTACACGGATCAGAAACGATTACGGCAAATTCTAATTAATTTATTGGGTAATGCTATTAAGTTTACCGATTCCGGTTGGGTTGCTTTTAAAGTGGGCTATGCGGTGAATGGTCAGTGGTGTAATAGCGATCGCCCCTCGGGTCCTCACTCCCTCCCCAGTAACCCGGGGACAACTGAGGAACTCCAGGCAGAATCGCAAAACAGCGGACATCGCCCCCCCCAAAAAATTCGCTTTGAAATTCAAGATACAGGCATCGGCATTCCCGAGGAAATGATCAACGAAATTTTCCTCCCCTTCCATCAAGTTGGAGATAAAAGCCGGATGGCAGAAGGCACCGGACTGGGACTCGCGATTAGTAAAAAATTAGTGGAAATGATGGGAGGAGAACTCCATGTCATCAGTCACCTCGGGGAAGGGAGTCTCTTTTGGATGGAGTTGGAGTTGCAAGAGCTTCCCGAATGGTCAGATCATAGCAACTCCTTACCCTTAAGAATCGGAAATTAACCCTAAAAACCACAAAGGAAAGGGGAAACCCGATGCCTTTTTTTTACCCAAAAACAGCGGGACGACTGCTGGAGAGGATGGAATGTAAATTGACCACCTGACCAATTACAGCGATCGCCGGGGCCTCAAATCCACTCTCTTCAACCCGTTGGACAATGGTTGCTAATGTACCAATCAGTTCTTCTTGATCCGGGCGGGTTCCCCAACGAATTAAGGCGATCGGGGTCTCTGGACTCAGCCCTGCATTCAGCAGTTCCTGGGTAATATAGGGTAAATTATGCACGCCCATATAGACGGCGATGGTTTCCGAACCTTGGGCGATCGCCTGCCAATTCACCTGGGGTCGGTATTTCCCCACCGTCTCATGTCCCGTCACAAACGTCACCGAAGAACTATATCCCCGATGAGTTAAGGGAATTCCCGCATAAGCAGGGGCCGCAATTCCTGAAGTCACCCCAGGCACCACCTCCACCGCCACCCCAGCAGCAATTAAATCCTCCATCTCTTCCCCACCGCGACCAAATACAAACGGATCCCCACCTTTTAACCGCACCACAACCGCATGAATCTGCGCCTGTTCGATTAAAATTTGGGTCGTTTCATCTTGCTTCAACGAATGCCGTCCCCGGCGTTTTCCGGCATTAATTTGTTCCGCATGAGGATTAATCAAGGCCAGAATTTGCGGACTGACTAACGCATCATAAATCACCACATCCGCACATTCTAAGAGGGTTTTGCCCTTAATCGTCAGCAAACCCGGGTCTCCCGGTCCTGCCCCAACTAAATAAACTTTCCCCAATGTTCTTGCTTTTGGTCCGCTAGAGTTTGCAGATTGTACTACCATATTGACTCAACTTTAATCCTTGACTTTAGTTGCTGTAACTCGGTCCGATTAACCTAGGTTTATTGCGTTAAAATGTATCAATAATATCTAAAAAAGATTTGGGTCCTGGCATTGCCAACCCATTTCTAATTTCTAGTTTAGGCTATTTGTAATCTGGACGACAATTCGTATCTTTGATTACCGGAATGGATTTTAAATGATAGGATTACATTTAGATTATGCGATTTTTGCATGATTGGGAAGGGAACCACGGATTTCACGGATTTTCAGGGCGTTGGAGGTGGGGAAGGGATGGATTTTGAGGCATTTTTTACGGTGCACTGTAATCTGCCTAGGGAAGGGCCGGGAAGTGATAGCGCGACGCGGGAGGCGCTTCGCCGGTTGCCTCCGTTGCCGCGATCGCCTCGGGTTTTGGACCTCGGATGTGGTCCCGGACGGCAGAGTTTGGTGTTGGCGCAGGAGTTGAATGCGGCAGTGATAGCGGTGGATTTGCATGAACCGTTTTTGCAGCAGTTAGAAGAGTCGGCGAGACAAGCGGGACTGGGCGATCGCATCACGATTCGACAAGCAGATATGGGGGCGTTAGAGGACCCTCCAGGCAGTTTTGACCTGATTTGGTCAGAAGGGGCCATCTATCTCCTGGGGTTTGCCAATGGATTGCGCCTATGGCGTCCCTTGTTGCGGGACGGTGGACTGCTGGGGGTCAGTGAATGTACTTGGATTCAGGACAATCCGCCTCGGGAAGTCAAGGAATTTTGGCAAGCAGAATATCCAGAAATGATGACAATCGAGGACAATCTTAAAACAGCAACCGAGGCCGGGTATGAGGTGTTGGATACCTTGATTTTACCGCGATCGGCCTGGTGGGATGAATATCTAACGCCAGTTAGCGATCGCGTTCAGCAGTTACGCGCCTCGGGCAATCTCACCCCAGCATTATCCCAAGTCCTCGCCGAAACTGAACGAGAAATCGACATCTGCGATCGGTATGGCGAGTTTTTTGGGTACGTCTTTTATCTCATGAAAAAACCATAATATAGCGCATCTAAAACAACTTCAGTCGTTTCTTCCTCATGTTAGTAGTAACGACTTCAGTCGTTTCTTTCTCATGTTAGTAGTAACAACTTCAGTCGTTTCTTCCTCATGTTAGTAGTAACGACTTCAGTCGTTTCTTTCTCATGTTAGTAGTAACGACTTCAGTCGTTTCTTTCTCATGTTAGTAGCAACAACTTCAGTCGTTTCTTTCTCATGTTAGTAGTAACGACTTCAGTCGTTATCCCCCAAAGCACCCGCAACCCCTAATCATCGCACTTGTAAAGTCCGCAACCGATTCAGGGCCGCAGCGAGTTCCAGAGGACGAAACCGCACTAAATCCCCTTCCGGAAACCGAGTTAACACATCTAATCCCTGTTGATCAATATCCGCCATCACCCGATCGAGAATCTCCCGCAACGATCGCCTGCCATCCATGTAGCGGTCCTTCCCATACACCATTGCCGCAGCGATCGCCCGTAACTGTCCCGGGTCAACAATTTGCTCAACCGCAGTTAAATCAATATCTTCCATGCCAAAACGCACTTCATCCACATCGCGCACCTTCAGACGCACATCCCGTTTCCCGGAACTGGGATCAAGACTGTTGGGGATGGGGACACGGTTGGCGATCGCCCCGAACTCTTGTCCCCCTTCCGATTGCCGACCCGTGGCATATTCCGCAGCGACTGCCTTGGCGCGATCGGTGACATCGTAGGCGACAAAATTATCCATTGCCACAGCGCGATCGGCCACATCAAAATAATCGCCACTGCCTCCCATGACTAAAATGGTCGAGACTCCCAGGGTCGTCAGGGATTTAATTTTATCAATAAACGGGGTAATCGGTTCCTTTTCTTTGGCAATTAACGCTTGCATCCGGCGATCGCGAATCATGAAATTAGTCGCTGCCGTATCTTCATCCACCAATAACACCGTGGTTCCCGCTTCTAAGGCTTCCATAATATTAGCAGCTTGTGAGGTACTGCCACTGGCATTTGCCGTAGAAAACTGTTGGGTAGAACGACCTTGGGGTAAATGATTGATAAAGGGTGAAATATCGACTCCGACGACGCTACGACCATCTTCTGCCCGAATTTTCATCGCCCCTGGATCGGTGACGATAAATTCGCGTCCATCGCCGGGAATGTGATTATAAACGCCTAATTCGATCGCCCGCAGTAAGGTAGATTTGCCATGATAACCGCCTCCGACAATCAGGGTAATGCCCGTGGGAATTCCCATGCCGATAATTTTACCGCGATTGGGACAATCAAATTCCACCTGTAATGATTCAGGAGAGACAAAGGGAATTGCTTCCGTCGCACTTAACGGGCGATCGTCTACCCCACTGCGTCGGGGTAAAATGGCACCATTGGCAATAAAGGCGATTAAATTCTGGTCTGGGAGGCGATCGCGCAACCAGTCGGCATCCTCTATGGTTTCCACCTGTTCGCGAATTTTCGATGCATTCAGATGGCGATAAAACAGCGCCTTTTCTACAATTCGAGGAATATCATCGCAGAGCATTTCCCCGGCCAAATGCCCCAAAATCCGCCGTCCTTGGGCCGGAAGTCCGACCGTGAAGCGAATTTCTACCCAATCTGAATTGATGAAAGCACAAGTGCGTTCTAGGACCTCTTGGGTCACCCGGGCGATCGCAATTTGACCACTTTTCCCCGTCCCTCGTCGAGTAGAAACCTGCCTTGCCGCCTGAGAAAACTCCCGAGTGAGATAATCCCCCAGGGCAATATTTCGACTGGCAGACTGATATAATTCTCCAGGAAAACCCGCCACCGATTGAGGCACACGCACCGAAAGTTTACTCGGTGAAGCAAACGGATCTCCCTGAACATAATCGATAGACAGCGTAAAATCCGGGAATTCGTAGCGACCCTGGATATCTTTATACGCCTTATAACTTCGACCATCCAATTGACTTAACCGCTCACGTAACCGTTGATATTGCATGATTGTCCAAAAAAAGATAACCCCTAGTTAGAGCAATGAATTTCGGCCACTCCGAAATTTACCCTACCAGGTGACAATTATCCCACACTACGAACCCTTAATTCAAAATCCAGTTCAACGTCCCGACTTCAGTCGTTATCCTCTTTTGTTCGTAGTAACGACTTCAGTCGTTATCCTCTTTTGTTCGTAGTAACGACTTCAGTCGTTATCCTCTTTTGTTCGTAGTAACGACTTCAGTCGTTATCCGGATTGTTCTCACCACCAATCCATCAATTGCCAATCTCCCCAACCCCAATTAATACCCCCTAATCCCCAAGAAAATCGAAAGGGCGCATAACTTGCGCCCCCACTCATTCAAGAATTTATGATTTGTAATATCCTTAAAAACGGCTAATTGAGTTGACC
Organism: uncultured cyanobacterium; assembly: GCA_963821735.1. Taxonomy (GTDB): domain Bacteria; phylum Cyanobacteriota; class Cyanobacteriia; order Cyanobacteriales; family Laspinemataceae; genus Laspinema. The sequence continues at coordinate 205,511 of CAWGFK010000011.1, read as the reverse complement.
CGATCCTAACTTGAGAAAAACTGAGCAGTTCCCATCTTAGTCTGGTCATGATGGGGGTATAAATGACAAAATCCGGTGAATTACGCCACCTCTTGATGACCGATCGCCCGGTCGATGAAACGCTTCCCCGCAGCGATCGCCACCTCGGGAGTGGGATAGGGTTTCATATCGCTGAGGACCTCGGTTTCCGAGGCAAGGCACAAGGGACGGTATCCATCAGTTCCGGGAAAGACCAAAATGGTCCAATCCCGATAGTTGACCTGATGGGGTTTTGCCGTTTGCAAGTCCCGATTTGGGTTCATGATTGCCCTTCCTTTTTAATAAACCGTCTTAACATACAGGACATTATCCAGAGATTCCGTCACCGAACAAACAACCGGACCCCCGGACTCCCTGACAGAAGACCCAGGAATGCCAGTTTAAGGCTTTTTTCTCCCAAGAATTTCCTGGAGGGAAATTCGCCAGGGTTCTGGATCCGGGCAGATACGGTCTCATGTTGATGCTATTTGCCTGTTGGATCCGGCAGATGGCGCGTCGTTATAATAAGGAAGGCAGCGCCGGACTGGGCGATCGCCGTCATGAGAATCCGGTGCCAAACCCTTGCTGTCTCCCCAACCGGAAACCGAATTATGGGAAGCACTCCAAGGCCCTCCTCCCAATGGGAGATTGTGGAATAGTCGCACCGTTGCAGATTGGATAGGGGAAGGGATTGCCCGTCCGGTGGTCGTACAACGGGGATGGGACTACCGCCAACCGATGGAAGCAAGATTGGTGACTGCGGGGACTCTCAACGGATCAGACCGCCTCATGGACTCCCAGACCCATCCCACTCAAAAATAGTCCAATTCCGAGTAGAATCTTGGCGGGGTTAGGAGTCAGGAGACTGGCCAGTTAAATCAACTAGGATGCCAACCTCTCTAGGTCCTGCGCTGCCACTTTCCCTCTGTGATTACCTACGGTTTACACTCATGTCTGCAAATTCTTCTGGGCAACATCCGCCGGTCCCTTGGCATACATTCGACATCGATACCACCCTGGAAAAACTCCAGGTTGATCCTGCGACGGGTTTAAGCGCTGCGGAGGCATCGGAACGCTTACAGCAGTATGGCCCTAATGAACTAGAAGAAACGGGTGGTCGCAGTCCGTGGATTATTTTACTCGATCAGTTCAAGAACATTATGTTGTTGATGCTGATTGCAGTGGCCTTTATTTCAGGGTTTTTATCCCTTCAGCAGGAGGAGTTCCCCAAGGATGCGGTGGCAATTATGCTGATCGTGATTCTGAATGGGGTATTGGGCTATCTTCAGGAAACCAAGGCCGAAAAAGCCCTCGCTGCGTTGAAAAGTATGGCCTCTCCCCAGGTCCGAGTTCTGCGGGATGGCAAACTGCTGGAAGTCGCTTCAACGGATCTGGTCCCGGGAGATATTATGTTTTTGGAAGCGGGGGTGCAGGTGGCCGCTGATGGCAGACTCTTAGAAGAGTCTAACCTGCAAGTCCGCGAGTCTGCCTTGACTGGGGAGGCGCAGGCGGTGGAAAAGGATGCGCCGATTGATCTGCCGGAGAATACATCCCTGGGCGATCGCGTGAATTTGGTCTTTTGTGGCACGGAAGTGGTCAAGGGACGGGCCAAGGCGATCGTGATTGGCACCGGAATGCACACGGAACTCGGTAAAATTGCCACCATGATTCAGGGGGTGGAAAGTGAAGATACTCCCCTGCAACAACGGATGACTCAACTCGGGAATGTGTTGGTCACCGGGGCCTTAATTCTTGTGGCGCTTGTGGTCATTGGTGGCACCCTGGTGCAGGGAATGTCAGCATTTAGTCATCTGTTAGAAATTTCCCTGAGTATGGCGGTGGCGATCGTCCCCGAGGGGTTACCGGCAGTGATTACGGTGACTCTGGCCCTGGGGACCCAACGCATGGTTAAGCGTCACGCCTTGATTCGCAAACTGCCTGCGGTGGAAACCCTGGGGAGTGTCACCACAATTTGCTCAGATAAAACCGGCACGTTAACTCAAAATAAAATGGTGGTCCAAGGGGTGGAAACTCCCAGTCACAGCTTGAGAGTGACGGGAGAAGGATATGAACCCACGGGCGATTTTTTAGGGGCAGATGAGACAAAAATTGGGGTGGGTGAGTTGGGGGAGTATCCCGAACTGGAAACCCTGCTGTTGAGTTGTGTGCAGTGCAATGATGCAGTGTTGCAGTACGAGGATAATGACTGGGCAATTGTGGGGGACCCGACGGAAGGGGCTTTACTGGTTCTAGCGGGTAAGTTGGAATTCACCGGCGATCGCCTCTCTCCCCAACTGCCTCGAATCAGTGAGTTTCCCTTCTCCTCGGAACGCAAACGGATGAGTGTCATCTGTCAAGTTTCCAATCCCGAATCCGAGGTAATCACTCAGGATTCAACCCCATTTGTGATGTTTACCAAGGGGTCTCCAGAATTAACCTTAAACTGTTGTAGCCAAGTTCTCATCGGTAACCAGATTCAACCCCTTTCTGAGGCCCAAAGACAGCAGGTTTTAGACCAGAATAATGATTTAGCCGCTAGGGGGTTGCGCGTTCTGGGATTTGCTTATAAACCGTTAACGGAAGAACCGCCCGAGGGTTCGGAAGACCAGACAGAACAGGATTTAGTCTGGTTGGGAATGGTGGGAATGTTAGATGCACCCAGACCGGAAGTGCGTGAGGCGGTGGTGAAATGTCGCAGGGCCGGGATTCGACCGATTATGATTACGGGGGATCATCAACTCACGGCGATCGCCATTGCCCAGGATTTGGGAATTGCTCAAGAAGGCGATCGGGTTCTCATCGGTCAAGAGTTGGAAGGAATGCCCCAAGAGGAGTTAGAACGAGAGGTGGATCACGTCAGTGTATATGCCCGCGTTTCTCCGGAACATAAGCTCAGAATTGTTCAAGCGTTGCAAAAACGGGGTAAATTTGTCGCCATGACCGGGGACGGGGTAAACGATGCACCGGCCCTCAAACAAGCGGATATCGGGATTGCAATGGGGATTACGGGAACCGATGTGAGTAAAGAGGCCAGCGATATGGTCCTGCTGGATGATAATTTTGCCACCATTGTCGCCGCGACGGAAGAAGGGCGGGTGGTTTATACCAATATTCGCCGGTTTATTAAATACATTCTCGGGTCTAATATTGGAGAACTGCTGACGATCGCCGCTGCACCCCTGTTGGGATTACCCGGTGTTCCCCTCACGCCGTTACAAATTCTCTGGATGAATCTGGTTACTGATGGATTTCCCGCTTTAGCATTGGCAGTAGAACCCCCAGAACCCAATGTGATGAATCGTCCCCCCTTTAGTCCTCGGGAGAATATTTTTGCTCGGGGGTTGGGGTTGTATATGGTGCGAATTGGAATTGTTTTTGCAATTATTTCCATTGCCTTAATGATGTGGGCCTATTCCTACACTCACAATGTTCTAGGGGATGGACTGTCTCCGGACCGTTGGAAAACAATGGTTTTTACAACCTTGTGTATTGCTCAGATGGGTCATGCGATCGCGGTTCGGTCCAATACTCAGCTAACGATTCAATTAAATCCGTTCTCGAATCCGTTTGTCTTCGGGGCGGTGATTATCACCACGATTCTCCAGCTTATGTTAGTTTATGTCGCCCCGTTACGGGCATTTTTTGGAACCCATTGGTTGACCCCGACTGAATTGGCAATTTGTTTAGGATTTAGTTCCTTGTTGTTTATTTGGGTGGAGATGGAAAAAGTATTTTTTCGGTTGTTTTATGGAGGTAGAAAGTCCGGCACCGGCGGGAGTTAAAACCCCCGCCTAACCGAAGCAAGTCGGTTGAACCCGACTGCTCGTTTGAGCCCGTGGTGTTTTTTTAGTCGGATTTATCCGACTTTAGCTATTAGCAGGGGGTTTTAACCCCCTGCGGTTGTTGGAACTGGGGATAACGACTGAAGTCGTTACTACAAACATTCCAGATAACGACTGAATTCGTTACTACGAACAATTGGAGAGAACGACTGAAGTCGTTACTACGAACATTCAATTTTTTTTATTGCGAGTAGGGGTTGGTTTTATTTTAATAAACTTGATTTAATTATGTTTATAAAACAACTGCATTTGAGACAGTTTAGGAATTATCAAGAACAGGAAATTGAGTTGAATGCCCCGAAGACCATTTTAGTGGGGGATAATGCTCAGGGGAAAACCAATGTTTTGGAAGCATTGGGGTTACTTTCGACTTTGAAGAGTTCTCGGGTTTCTCGCGATCGCGATTTAGTTCGGGAGGGAGAACCCCAGGGACAAATTATCGGCCTGGTGTCGCGGGAATATCGGTCAGTTAAATTGGGAGTCGTCCTGCGTCGCAGTGGACGGCGAACGGTATCTGTAGATGAAGAAACCTGTCGGCGGAATGTGGATTTTTTGGGCCTATTAAATGTCGTTCAGTTTTCTAGTTTGGATTTGGAATTGGTCCGGTCCGGTCCGGAAACTAGGCGCAATTGGTTAGATGGATTGTTGATCCAGCTTGAGCCAATTTATGCTCATATTTTACAGCAATATAATAAGGTTTTAAAACAAAGAAATGCGTTATTAAAGGAAATTAGAAGTGCGGAGACCCGGGGAGAGAAATCTTATCTAGGTCCGGAACATCAGGCGCAATTGGGGTTATGGGATGCCCAATTGGCGACGATTGGAGTCCGGGTGATGCAGCGGCGATCGCGGGCGTTAGACCGATTGGTTCCGATTGCCGAAACTTGGCACGCGGCGATTAGTGGGCGAGTGGAATCTTTATGTATTCATTATGCTCCAAATGTGGAAGGAATGCAAGATAAATCCTTGCGCGATCATCCACAACAGGCGATGCAGGCATTTTTAGAAAAACTCCAATCCCGGGCGATCGCAGAATCGTTTCAAGGGACAACGCTGGTCGGTCCCCACCGCGATGATATCGAGTTCACCCTCAACGAACTCCCGGTGAAACAATTCGCTTCCCAGGGTCAACAACGCACCCTAGTTTTAGCCTTAAAATTAGCAGAACTGAAACTAATTGAAGAAATCGTGGGAGAACCGCCGGTTTTACTCCTGGATGATGTTCTCGCTGAGTTAGACCCCAAGCGGCAAAACCAACTTTTGGAAGCGATTCAAGACCGATTTCAAACGGTAATTGCGACGACTCATTTAGGCGGATTTGAACATGATTGGATTAATTCTGCCCAAATTCTCACGGTGAAAGCGGGGGAAATTTTTCCCTAAACCGGGGCCCGCAGGCTGAAGCCTGGGGCTACACGGACAAAGCCCGCCTGCGCGGGCTACTCTATTACAACAATTTTTTATACCCGGATTTGGTATCATACCAAATCCCGTTGTACTCGACCTATTTTACTCTTCAGCCTGCGAAGGCAGGCTTCGTCCGTGTAGCCCCAGGCTTAAGCCTGCGGGTTTTTACTCCGTATGCCAGGGGAATAAATTCGTGCTATCTAAACGCCAAAAAACCAAATCAAAACACACTCAACTCGGTCAACAACCCGCTGTTTCAGTTAACTTCCCGGAGTTTATCCCCTCCCCACCCCCTCGCCATCCCCTTGATGTGATTTATGAACAGTTTAGTAAACCCCAACTCAACTTAATTTTAAAACAAGACGAACCCTCGATTTATGTCCGTCATACTGAGGGACAATTTGTCCGAGGAAACTATCAGGTAGAAAAAGTATTTGAAGATAAAATCACAGGATTTTATGCGGAGGGTCGAGTTCCTTTGGTGGGGAATGCACCGCCGGTATTAGTGATTCGAGGATATGGGTCTTGGTATCCGTTGGATGGGGTGCTTCAAGATACTCCCGAGGTGTTTATTGCTCACCTAGATTGGCAATCCAAAGCGGCAGAAACCCAAGGGGCGATCGCTTGGATTACGGAAAAATGTCAACAGGGCGATCGCCCGGATGTGATTGGCGAAAGTCTCGGGGGCAAAATCGCCCAACAACTGGGGGTTAAATACCGCGATCGCATTCGTTCCGTTGTCACCTTTAATCCCTTAGGAGTTTCCCGCAAAGTTAGCCCAATCTAGTCCTCATCCCTCGGTATTTCATTACTTTACCCTCGGAGAACGTTACGCATTTTGGGCCAACCAAGGGGACTTCATTCCGGGGACAATTTTGCAAATCTCTAAACGAGGAACTCGGTCCTGGAAATACCGATTCACCGAATGGTTGATTCAGCGGACTCCCTCCCCCCTGGAACATTTTAAAAGTCGCCATTGCTTAGGTCGAATCATTGAGATTTTTGAGCGCCTGGTTGTTCAATTGATTCTCGTCTATCGTCATAATGGGTTGATTTTTACCCATCGCAATCCCGTGGTTCGGGTTGTTGATTTAAAAGAGTTGCTCCCCTGAGCTAAAATAAACTTATCCCCTAAAGCGTGGGGCTACTCCAACCCAGTCTACCTCGGCGGGGTTAGATGAAAATTTCATCGGATAAGTTGCGGTTTTAGTTAAAATAATTGTTATGTCAATCATTGTTGCCGAAAATCTCAGTAAAGTTTATCCCGTTGCCATCAAACAACCGGGACTCAAAGGGACGTTGAATCACTTTTTTCACCGCACCTATCGAAATATCGAAGCGGTGAAGGATGTCTCGTTCCAAATCCAACCCGGGGAAGTGGTAGGATTTTTAGGACCCAATGGGGCGGGGAAAACCACGACTTTAAAAATGTTAACCGGGCTAATTCATCCCTCTAGTGGGCGAGTAGAAGTGGCGGGTCATGTTCCGTTTCAACGCAAAGAAGCATTTCTGCAAAAAATTACCTTAGTCATGGGACAAAAGCAACAGTTACTCTGGGATTTACCAGCTTTAGATTCCTTAAGAATTAATGGGGTGGTATATGGGATTCCGGAGAAAGAATGTCGAAAACGCATTGGGGAATTAACAGAAATGCTTTCTCTGCAAGGAAAACTGAATCAACCTGTGCGAAAACTCTCCCTCGGGGAACGGATGAAAGCGGAATTGATGGCGGCATTGTTGCACAATCCTGATGTTCTGTTTTTAGATGAACCGACCCTAGGATTAGATGTCAATGGACAAGCATCAGTCCGGGAGTTTTTACGGGAGTACAATCAGCGTACAGGGGCGACGATTCTGTTAACCAGTCATTACATGGCGGATATTACTGCTCTTTGCGATCGCGTGATTTTAATTTATGCCGGTCAACTGATTTATGATGGCAGTTTAGATGGCTTAGTCGAACGATTTGCTCCCTATCGCGAGGTGCAGTTAGAGTTAGCTCATGCGGTTACTGACCCGGAGAAATTGCGGCAACAAATCTCGCAGTATGGCGAAGTCGAAGAAATTGCGGGTCAGTCGGTGCGATTATTGGTGCGTCGGGATACCCTAACTGCTACGGTGAGTCAGATTTTAATCGATTTTGAAATACTTAGATTTGACCGTGACTGAACCCCCGATTGAAGAAGTAATTGGACGAGTCTTTACCGCAGGGGCGATCGGCTAAATCATTCGGTGATGCCAAATCCGGGTATCAAAAGTTGTTTTTATAGAGTAGCCTGCGTAGGCAGGCTTCGTCCTGTGAGCCTCCACCCTTTAGGGTGCGGATTTTTAGACTTTTCCTGTACCAATACCCTAATCCATTACCCCCGAAAATTCATGAGACGTTTTTTCAGAATTGCTCCAACTTTATTCTCCGTTCATTATGCTTATATGCTCGAATATCGCGCCGAAATTGTGCTATGGGCGCTGTCGGGTACTTTGCCGTTTATTTTAATGGGACTCTGGTTAGAAGCCTCTCAAGGGGGAGATTTTCCCTTGGAATCCGTGGATTTTGCTCGGTATTTTTTAGCGGCGTTTATTGTCCGACAATTCAATGTGGTGTGGGTGGTTTGGGAGTTTGAAAAAGAAGTGGTGGAAGGAAAACTCTCCATGCGGTTATTACAACCGTTGGACCCGGTGTGGCATCATGTTGCCGCCCATTTAGCAGAACGCGGAGCTCGGCTCCCCTTTATTGGCGTCTTAGTTTTAGTCTTTTTTGCCTTATATCCCGATGCGTTTTGGGTACCCACTTTAGGACAATTTTTACTCTGGATTGGGGTGGTTTTGCTGGGATTTATCCTGCGATTTTTGATTCAATATACTTTTTCACTGTTGTGTTTTTGGATAGAACGGGCGAATGCGATCGAGCAATTTTGGTTTCTATTTTATCTGTTTTTCTCCGGCATGGTTGCTCCGTTAGAGGTGTTCCCGGAATCAGTGCGCCAAGTGGTTTTATGGACACCGTTTCCCTATATGATTCACTTTCCAGCGGCGTTATTGGTGGGATTACCTGTGAATGTTCTCCCGAGTCTTGCCATTATGTGCGGTTGGGTGGCAATCTTTTGGATCATCAATCGCTGGTTATGGCGTCGCGGATTGCGCCAATATTCCGGGATGGGGGCTTGATTTGAACTCAAATCATGGATTTCAAATTTAAGGCGGTTTCGTTGAGTTTTTGAATCCCGGTTTTGATGTGAGTCATACTTGTTGCGGTTTCTGCTGCTTCATGGGTGAGATCGTTCATGGCAGCCATCACCTGTTCGATCGCCAGAGATTGTTGTTGTGCGGTGAGGGCAATTTGCTGGGTATGTTCCACAATTTGTTCCATACCCCCGGCAATATCGGTAAATACTTCTGCGGTATTTTGAGCGATTTTCACCCCGGTTTCTACATTGGTTTGGCCCTCATGAGCAGCCAGGGCCATTGAATTAACCGCCCGTTCAATATCTTGAACTAAGGTAGAAATATTCTGGGTGGATTGTTTACTGCGATCGGCGAGTTTTCTAATTTCCGAGGCAACCACGCCGAACCCTTTGCCATGCTCTCCTGCACGAACCGCTTCCACGGCTGCATTCAGCGCCAACATATTGGTTTCAGTGGCTAAAGTGCTGACTAAATTGGAGATGGTGCTAATTTTATTGGTCTGCTCATTTAAGCTGAAACTCCGGGAGGCGATCGCCTCTACTTTTTCTTTCAAAGTTTCCATTTCCTCAAAGGTTTGGGAAACCGCTTTGCTCCCTTCTTCTACTCGAATTAAAGCGTGTTTTCCCCCAATAGCCGCATTTTGTGCTTGTTGAGCCGATTCTGCGGAAGCGGCATTAATCCGATCAATCGCCACGGTGGTTTCTTGCACCGATGCCGACTGTTGCACCGTCATTCGTTCTTGTTGTTCAATGGTTGCCAATAGTTCGATAGAAAAGGAAGAAACCACCCCGGTAATCTCTCGAATAGACCCCAGCAAATTCTTTAAAATCAGACTCCCGAGTTGCAGGACAATCACCAAAGCAACCCCAGTAATCAGAATTGCCACAGTGCTCAGAGTATTAATCGGGGCAAAAACGACGTCTTTCGGCGTGGCATAGACCAGAACAAACCCATTTGTCCGACTTTGACTATTTGGAAAAATTGGATTATAGCTCATCACCCAATCGCTTCGTTCCGATATAAATCCAGACTCAAAGGACAATAATTTTTGGCTAATGTTTTCCGGATAGTCTTGGACTATTGTCTCTTGTTTATTTAGATCAAACCCCCATTCTTTGCTTTCATTCCTGTGATAAATATAGTAGCCGTTTTGATTGATGATAAAAGCTTCTTGGGAATCATCTCCCCTTTGTTCATCTACCATTTCTAAAAAAGAATCGGCAAATACATTGGCAATAACGATTCCCTTTTTTTCTCCGGTTGCACTATAAATCGGGGTGCTGTAGCGAATCACTGGGGTATAAGGAACTTCTATTTCTCCATTTTCTCGATTCAAATTAACTTCGGAAACAAAAATTTCACCGGAACTTAATTTCATAGTTTCGATGAAATACTCATGAATTGCCTTGTTTTGAAGTTGGGAATTGGGTATAGTTTGAATTGTTCCATTTTTCAAATCCATGCGGACCAACTCATTGCCATTTTCATCCAAATAGCGGATTTGATAGTAATAGGGCTTAGATTCTAGGAAAGAATAAAAAATGATTTCTAATCGATTTTTCCACTCTTGATAGGAAGACTTATCTTCGGGGTCGATTCCTTGATTTTCTCTTGCTCTTACTATCCCTTGAACCGGAGGGGTTTGGCTGAGATACAAGACATCAGCTTTAACATTTTTTAGAAAAGAAGTAATTTTGGATTCACTATCTGTCCCTTGACGCGCCATTTGGTTATAGAGTAACTCGGTTAAAACCTTCCGGTAGGATAGGTTGCTGTATCCCCCGACGACTGCCACCGGAATTAAGGTGCTCAAGAAAAGTAGAATCAAGAGCTTATTTTGAAATTTACTGAATATTTGAGTAATCATCTGAGTCTCCACCTCTACCGTAAGGCACTAAATTATTCTGTAGGAGGTTTCAATTTCCAAACAGCAATTTATGACAGAATTCAAGCAGGGAAAAGCTGAATTCATAGAGAATTCTCTATGCTAGTGCTACTTTTATTCTTCGAGACTAGGGTAGTGAACCTCTAAATTTGACCTGTTTGGGTTGAGTTACCTAAGTTATTGATTTAGTTCTTATTTTATACTAAAAGTCACCCCACCAACATCCGCTATTTTGCGGAAGTTTAGCCACTGCCTATCATCGGTTTAACCGGGCGTCCAAGCTCCGAAAAATAGGGGTACATTTTATCATAACAATACTAAATTGTCAAAAAAAAGCCCTCTGAGCAAAGGAACCCAGGGTCAGGCGAGAGCGTAACGTTTGAGTTCCCAGACAAGGTAGAAATGGAAACAGGTTCTGACCCTCTAAAAAATTGCTGTTTGGCTTGATAACGGCTGAATTTGGAGGGGCAAAGTCACCGTAAAGGTAGAACCCACATTCACTTCTGAAAACACCTGAATATTGCCTTGCAACAACTTAACCAAACGAGACACGATCGCCAGTCCCAATCCCGTACTATTCGACAAAAATGTATTATTCCGACCGGCTACTCGAAAATAGGGTTCAAAAATCTGAGATTGGTCTTTTTCCTCAATTCCAACCCCGGTATCAATCACGGTGATTGACCAATTCTGTTCCGAAATCACTTGGCAGCGAATCAGGACTGTTCCCTTGTCGGTATAACGAACGGCATTAGTGACTAAATTGGTTAGCACTTGCTGTAATCGTAACGGGTCACTCACGATTAGATTAAAAGATTGATCGCAGTCAACCTCAATTGTAATATTTTTAGCATGGGCCATATACTCAACCATTTCTACGGTTAAATTAATGACATTACGCACATTGGTTTCCATCAAATGAAGTGGCAGGTTCCCGGATTCATAGCGCGAAATTTCTAAGGCATCGTTAATTAACTGGAGTAACTGTCGTCCGTTGCGGAGCACTTTTTCAATATGATCTAAATTAGGAACCGCCTGATCCCATTCGGCTATATGTTTTCGGTGTTGACGTAAAAAGAGATCGGAATAGCCAATAATCGAAGTCAGGGGGGTTTTCAATTCATGGGCAAGGTGGGCCAGATTTTCTTGACTTGCTCGGACTAATCGGGCTAGTTCTTGATTTGTGAGCTTTAGCTGTGCGTATAAAATCTGTAATTCTTGCAATTGTTCTTCGGTATAACTGCCGAAGCAGAGTCTGATGACTTCATCCATTGCCTGCTCAATCAGGCGCATGACCCGAATCACTTCTTTCGGATTGCTCCGTTCGAGTTGTTCCTCGATCGCATCTAAAATAGTCTCTCGGGCTAACCCATATTCTCGGACAATTTCTTGAGCTTTGTAGTCGGGTTGCAGGTTTATAAATCCATGATCTAAAGCGATTGTAATAGAGTGCGTTGATCATTCTCTTGTAACGGATCCAGGATTGCAGCGATCGCCTCAATGATTTTAGGGAGGGTATCCCGGATTGCTTGATAAGGGACTTCACCCGTTATCACCATCCCTTGCTCATGGCGAACCAAGATAATCCATTGCTCCAAAATTAAATCTTTTTTATCTCGTAATAATTCGCTAAAGTCGTTCATTTTTTATTTGCTCTGCTAAATTGATGAAATATCTCCAATAATGGGCCGTCACTTCAGCCGGATCACGGCTTTTGACGTCACTTTTGGAGATATTTATTAGAAAATGACTCCTTTCAATGACCTAAAGCTTAGGAAGATGAACTGCTGTTGCCGAATGGAGGTCCCTCGGGAGTGCTGGCTCTCCTCAAGGGGCGATCGTTGCGCTACGCTCATAAAAAACGGACTAATTTGGTCCCTTCCCAATTTATTATCTTCTAAAATCCCCAAAAAACATGAAACGATATTTGTCTGTATTCGTGCTATATTGGTCGATACTCTTGCTATTTTGGAAAACTGCGATCGCTGCTGAACTCGAATATCGCGTCAACTTTGCGATCGCCTCCTTCAGCAGCCTCGGAAACCTCGCAGGGAGTTGGTTTGCCCTCTCCCTATTTTACGGCACGGACTACAATTTCGCAGGATGGCAATGGGAAGAATCCCTCGTGGTTTTAGGAGTATTTACGATTCTCCAAGGTTTTTCCTCCACCTTCCTCGCCCCTAATCTGAATACCATTGTCAAACAAGTTCAGCAAGGCACTCTGGATTTTGTGCTGCTTAAACCCATCAGTTCTCAATTTTGGCTATCGGGACGGACGATTTCCCTTTGGGGACTACCGGATATTATTTTAGGCTTACTCCTGATTTTTTATGCAGGTAGTACCCTGAATTTAGACCCGATTAACTACCTTATCAGTTTAATTCCCCTACTCTTTGGGGCCATCAGCCTCTATAGTCTGTGGTTTATGCTAGGTGCGCTGAGTATTTGGTTTGTAAAAATCTATAATGTGACTCAGGTGCTCAGAGGATTACTGGAAGCGGGTCGATTTCCAATGGTTGCCTATCCCACTGCCTATCGCTTTTTCTTCACCTTCATTGTCCCCGTCGCTTTTCTCACTACGGTCCCGGCAGAGTCCATTTTGGGACGGGTGGAATTGACTTGGATTGCAGGGGCTGCCCTCTTGGCGATCGCCCTCTTCTTGGCTTCGATGGCATTTTGGCGGTTTGCCCTCCGGTTTTATACTAGCGCCTCCAGTTAGCCGTAAAAAGGGGTAGAGACGGGCTATTTGGCCTCTCTACCCGGAACCTGCTGACTCACCCCTTCAGTTGTGATAACGGGAGACAGTAGGGAATCAGAATACAGACAAAACCGCCTGGGGACATTGCATTTGTCCGCTTGACTGGGGAAAAGTCAGTCAGCTTTTTCCAGGCGATCGCCCCCTTCATTCCAATAAATCCGGCTGCTGACGAACAATCATGTCATACAGGGACTGAAAGCTAAACCACCCCATGTAATGACTCCCCACCTGAGAATAAGTCAATTGAGCAATTTCTGGTGCAATAGCGATGGGTTTTCCTGCTGCTTCTGCCATCAGTTGACTTTGACAGGACCGATCCATTGTAATAAACCACCAGCTTGCCTCATCCACAGAATGACCCACGGTGAGTAATCCATGATTGCGAAGTATAATGGCTTTAGCATTTCCCAAGGTCCGCGCTAATCGTTCGCCCTCACTCACCTCTAACACCACGCCGGTATAGTCATCAAATAAGGCATGATCCCCGTAGAAGGCACAGGCATCTTGCGTGAGAGGGTCAAGGAGTCGTCCCAGGGTGGACCAGGTTTTGCCATAGAGGGAATGAGTATGTACAGCCGCAATGACATCAGGACGCGCTTGATGAATTTGGGAATGAATAGCAAATCCTGCGGCATTAATCGGGCGATCGCCTTCTAAAATGTCTCCTTGATGGTTGACTAATATTAGGTCCGAGACGCGAATATGACCGAAATACATTCCAAAGGGATTGACCCAGAATTGGTCAGGAAATTCCGGGTCCCGGACTGTAATATGACCCGCCACTCCTTCATCAAATCCAAAGTGAGCGAATAGGCGAAATGCGGCTGCTAATCGTTGTTTTCGATATAATCTTTCATCGCTGAGGCGATCGAATGTGGGGGGTTGGGGGAGTCCGGGTTTGATTAAGCGTTCATCCATAATTGTGCGGGGTGGGTTGGGGGGAAAGAGAACGACTTCAGTCGTTACTACGAACTTATGAAAGAGAACGACTGAAGTCGTTACTACGAACGGAGGAGAGGGGATTTTGTTTTGATTTGAGTGTTTATGAAGTTTAATTGGGCGTAAAGCATTGCTATTTTAGGGACGGGGATTTGTTTGGCGATCGCCGCTTGTAAAGGATTGCCAATGATGGATTCTACTTCTAGGGGTCGGTGGTGGTCATAATCCAATTTCATACTGGTAATATAGGGCTTCATATTAGCCGTATGGTCCAGCATTTTTTGAATAAAGCTTTCAGGAATTTCCCGCCCATAAGCAGCGGCAACCGCGACGACTTCGCCCATTAATTGTTCACATAACAGGCTGGTGTATTCATTTCCCATAATTTCATCCGTGCGGGCATTTAAAACCACGGACAAGCCATTATAAGGAATATTCCAAACCAATTTTTTCCACCGGGCCAAGAGTAAATCTTCGGCAAATTGAATAGGAATTCCAGCGGTTTCAAAATCTCCGGCAATGTTTCGCAGAGTAGCGGTGATTCCCAAGGGTTGATAATCCGGTGCATATTCCCCTAGGGTAATCGTACCATAATCGAGGTGGTGAATATGACCCTCTCCAACTTTATTAGAACAAATAAAGCATAATCCGCCCAGAATATGAGCCGGACCAACAATCGGGGCGACTGCCTCTTCGTTACCCAGACCATTTTGTAACATTAATACCGCCCCAGATTCTTTCAAAACCGGCGGCAGTAAATTGGTTAATAAAGAATTGCGGGTGGTTTTTAGAGCAACAATGACCACATCACAAGCAGGCATTTGGTGGACATCGTTATAAACATTCAGGGAGTCGAGGGTAAAGTCCCCCCAAACTGAATCCACCCTTAATCCGCGCTGCCGCACGAACTGATAATCGCTATGCAGCAAAAAATGCACCTCAAACCCCGCCTGCTGGAGTTTCGCACCATAAAACCCGCCAATCGCCCCGGTGCCAATAATGGCATAACTCCGATTCTGCTGAGACTGCAACGCTGTACCCATTCTCCCATAACTTTCAACTCGCTACTCTATCCATTTTACGGGGAAGTGGCATCAACAACATATTAGTTTCCTTCATCGGCATCAGAAAACAGTGAGCTTAAATCGCGATACCCACTCACCACCCGGACTATTTCAATTCCATCATTGATGACCCGATAAAAAAGAATATATCCATTCAAGGGTACTCCTCTCAGAGACGGATCGAAGTCCGCATAACTTCGCCCTAAGTTGGGGAATTGAATCAGATACCTGCATTTATTTTCAAACGCCTCAACAAAACGTTCTCCCGCAGAAACAGACCGGCTGGCAAAATAATCGAAAATTTCGTTCAGATCTCGGCTGGCCTCAGGAGAAATTAGATAACGGCTCATTGATGACCCTCTTCTCGGAGTTTACGGGATTTTTCTCGGAGTTGAGCAATCACTACTTCTCCATCAATCCCTTCCCCTCTATCAAGTTGAGCGAGTCCCGTTTCTAGCTTTGCCTGAGTTATTTTCACCCACTCATCATACTGTCTATCTCGTTCTTCCAATAAGCGAAATGCTTCGGTTAAAATCTCATCAACCGTGGTATATTTTCCGGTTTTTAATTTTTCTTCTACAAACTGCTCTTGTTCAGGCTTTAATGATATCGTCATCGAATTAACTCCAGTGAGAACATTGGACAAGTTTGATGGCATTTCGTTCAATTTCAGCAGATTCGTACTGACCCAGCCGGTTACAGGTGATAGCGCCCTTGTCTTTTTCCCGTTAGAACCTTCTGTTTAGGGTATCACAGAAACTGGGTCAGAAACCCGGTTTCTGGTTTTTGGCTTTCGGGTCCCCCCAAGTAGCCACCTCCTAGATTATGATAAAGAAAGTTTACTAAACTTAATAATAGAGACCGTGACCACACAACAGCTTAGACTCCCGACTGCGATCGCCAAGGAAACCTGGATTTGGAACGGCCATAAAGTTCAGTATGCCGTTCAAGGGGTCGGTCGTCCCCTCCTCCTGATTCATGGATTCGGGGCCTCCATCGGCCATTGGCGTAAGAACATTCCCGCCCTTGCAGAAGGGGGATATCGCGTGTTTGCCTTGGATTTGCTGGGGTTTGGCGGTTCAGATAAAGCCCCCCTGAATTACACCCTGGAACTCTGGGAAGAACTAATTACGGATTTCTGGACGGAACATATCCAGGAACCCACCGTATTTATCGGCAATTCCATTGGTGCATTACTCAGTCTGATGCTAGTTGCCAATCACCCCGAAAAGTCAGCAGGGGGGGTGTTAATCAATTGTGCCGGGGGGTTAAATCATCGCCCGGAAGAACTGAATCCGCCATTGCGGTTCGTGATGGGTACGTTTAGTAAATTAGTGAGTTCCCCCACTGTCGGCACATTCCTGTTTAACCGCATTCGTCAAAAACACCGAATTCGCAATACCTTGCGCCAAGTGTATCGCAACCGGGAAGCGATTACCGATGAGTTGGTCGATTTGCTATACGAACCTTCCTGTGATGTGGGGGCACAAAAAGTGTTTGCCTCAATTTTGACCGCACCTCCGGGAACACCGCCCTCGGAGATTTTACCAAAAGTTACCCATCCGTTATTGGTGTTGTGGGGGGAAGATGACCCTTGGACACCGATCGCCGGAAGTCGGATTTTTCAAGAGTCTCACCCAGACCGGACCATGACCTTCAAGTCGATTCCCAATACCGGCCACTGTCCCCATGATGAACGTCCCGAGGTGGTAAATCCCTTGATTTTAGACTGGTTAGAAACCAGTGGATCAGGGAACACCAACGCCTAACATTTTCTGATTCATGGGAGGGAAAAGGCAACTGCTTGTTCCTCCCATGACCAGGGCGGATCGCCTTTTTGAGGCAAAACCCTCACTTACAACCGAATGTTATGTTTTATTAGTGAATTGCGCTGTGTCTTATCACTATATTTTGTTTCACAAACCCTATAACGTGCTGTGCCAATTTAGCGATCGCGACGGCAAGAATGCAGGCATTCAACGCCCGACCTTAAAAGATTACATTGATATCCCGGACATTTATGCCGTCGGTCGCCTAGATTTAGACAGCGAGGGACTGTTGCTATTAACCAATCACGGTGCCATCCAACATCGCCTCTCCTCTCCTAAATATGCCCATCCCCGGACCTATTGGGTCCAGGTGGAACGTATTCCTGATGAACAGGCCCTCGACTCCCTCCGCAACGGGGTCCAAATTCAAGATTATCGCACCCGACCCGCAACGGTACAACTCTTACCCAACGAACCCGAACTTCCCCCCCGAGATCCCCCGGTACGCTTTCGCAAAACCGTCCCCACCGCCTGGTTAGAAATCACCCTCACCGAAGGCAAAAATCGCCAAGTCCGACGCATGACTGCGGCTGTCGGGTTTCCCACCCTCCGCTTGGTGCGATCGGGCATCGGCAACCTCTCCCTAGCAGGGTTACCACCGGGACAATGGCGAGATTTGACTCCCGAGGAGGTGAAATCTCTGTTGAAACAGTTGCGATCGTAGGGAGATGGGGGAGATGGGGAGGATTGGGGAGATGGGGAGGATTGGGAAGGATGTTTGTAGTAACGACTTCAGTCGTTACCGCGTGACTTGGCGTCAGTCAGCCAAGTCACGCACTCATGTCCGGATCCTCCAGTTCCTTCACAAGCACTTAACCTGCTCATGGTGCTTGTCACGGCTTCACCCGGAAACGACTGAAGTCGTTACTACAAACATGGATAACGACTGAAGTCGTTACTACAAACATCTCCCCCATCCTCCCCATCTCCCCCATCTCCCCCATCTCCCCCATCTCCCCCATCTCCCCACCCTCCCCATCTCCTACAATAAAAACAGCCCCTAGCGATTTTCCACCATGAATGATTTTCCCGACTTTAGCGCGAACGGCTATAAAATTATCCGAGAACTCGGCCATAATCGTGCCGGGGGTCGGGTGACTTATTTGGCGCTGGATCAGCAGCGACAAGAATCCGTTGCCATTAAACAATTCCAATTTGCCACCAGTGGTTCCGACTGGTCCGCTTATCGGGCGGTGGAACGGGAAATTGAGGTGTTGCAACAGTTAAATCACCCGGGGATTCCCAAATATTTGGATTCGTTTGAGACTGCCGATGGATTTTGTATGGTCCAGGAGTATAAAGATGCTCAATCCCTGGCAGTTCCGCGCAGTTTTGAGGCGGATGAGGTCAAGGCACTGGCGATCGCTGCTTTAAACATCTTAGTTTATCTGCAAACTCGGACGCCGTTGGTGATTCATCGGGATATTAAACCGGAAAATATCCTAGTAAGCGATCGCCTCACGTTATATCTCGTCGATTTTGGCTTTGCTAAACTCGGTTCGGAAGAAGTGGCGATGAGTAGTATGGTCAAAGGGACGATGGGGTTTATGCCACCGGAACAACTGCTAAATCGGCAACTGTCTGCGGCGTCTGACCTCTACGGATTGGGTGCTACGTTGATTTGTTTACTGACGGGGACTCGATCCGTTGCGATCGCCGAGTTGGTCGATGACGATTATCGCATCCAATTCAAACATCTCACCCCGAAAGTCAGTTGGCGCTGGATTGAATGGTTGGAAACAATGGTCCAACCCCATCCGGGCGAGCGTTTCCCGGATGCAGCAACGGCCTTGGCCGCATTGGAACCGATTTATGTCGTCCGCACACCGGAAGTTCATCTCAGCAAAACTCACATCACGGCAACCGCCTCAACCCTAGGAGAACAAATTACCCACACCCTCTCGATTAAAAACCCGGTTCCCGACACCCGACTCCGAGGAAAATGGCAGGTTGCCACCCATCCCCAGGACCCGCCTCATCGTCCCGATGCTCATGCCTGGATTTCCTTTTCTCCTGCACAGTTTAAAAAGAATCGGTTGGATGCTCAAGTTATTATTGATACCCGTCATTTGCGCGCTAATCAAACCTATCAAAGAGAACTTTTATTAGAACATAATGGGATACCTAATCCGATTAGAATTCCCCTAGAAATTACCACCGCTCCCATTCCAATTACGACTCAAAAATTACCCTACAGTTCATTAGGATTGTTATTTTTAGCCGCTGGTGCAGGAGGAATGTTAGCCCTACATTCGATCGCCACACCGATTGCGATCGCTTTGAGTGGATTTCTAGCTTGGGCGGGACTGTCTAAACTGGCGGGAAAGCAAGGATTTGTGGTAAAATTTCTGCTCACTGCCGTGGCAACAACCCTAATCGCGGCGATCGCCGGATTTACCCTAGGAATGGCTGCCGGGGCCAGTCTAATCGGGTCCTCGGCCACCGCTGGCACCTTAGCCGCCACAGCCGTAACCGGGGTTACTTTAATCTTAGCAGCCTCGGGGATTACCAAAGAATTTGGACTCCAAATCGCCACTGCACTCTCCCTCCTAACTGCTGCCTCCGGTATCAGTTGCGGCATTGCTTTACAATTAGGATTCTGGACCCCGTTACTGATTGCTGCGGCAGCGATCACCGGCGTTCCCGTGATTGGAGTCATGGTCTGGCTGCCCATCAAGCGATCGCGTCTCAAAGCTCAATATCGCCGTTCTGAGGAGCATTTAATCGCCCCTTAAAGCGGACTTTTTAACATCATCAAAGGACAAAGCACTGCCTTGTCCCTACTCTCAAAAAATTGGGTAAACCCCCTAACGAGACTCCAGCCAAGCCACTAAATCCGTAACTTCTGTAAAATCGAATAAGGCTAAACTCAACTCTTCTAATTGAGTTAGGGTGAGAGCGTCAAGGCGTTCTTGAACATTGGGTTCCAGGGAAGCAAAACGACGGTTCAGCATCCCCTGAAGTAGGGCGATCGCCTCCTGCTTTTTCCCTTGATTCAGTCCCTTTTGAAGGATATCTTGGTAAATCACGGATTCCTGCATAATTTCCTCCCGGAAAAAGTTAGCAATCGTATCTTTGTTAAACCGTAAACCCGCTAGAATCTGGGTACAAGCGGCGATTTCTTGGCGTAGTTCAGTTTCTTCTATTTTAGCCACTTCCTGAGCAACTTGAGCCAGGAGTTGGTTTGGTTCTTGAGTCGCCGATAACACCGCTAAGGGGAGCAATGCTGGGTCTTGGAGCAACAGTTCAGGAGATTCCTCCCAAATCCGAATGACCTCATATCGATGGCGCGTATTTTCGCTGATAAATTCTGTCTCAAACACCGCTGGATTGCTGGTGGGTTGCAGCCAAATAATCACCTGTCTCACCGGGAATCCATATTCCCAATGTAGCCGCAACCAATAGTTTAACATCCGCAAAGGCATCGGTCTATCCTTGGGGACTTTTACCTGAAATTCTAAATGGAGAACTTCCTCGTCCGTTCGTAATAAAATCACGGAATCAGCCCGCACAGGTTCTAGGGTTAATTCGGTTTTTAACACTTCCACGGGTGAGGTAATGATTCTTCGCAATATCCAAGCAGCAAAGCGTTGGGGATATTTCGCGGCCAGGTATTTACATAGGTTGTCAATTGCCATTGAATTCGGGTTTAAATGACTCCACAACTGATTCAGTTTTGGGCCGTTCATGAACGGCCCAAAACTTGAGTTTAACGGGACTGCAACCAAGTCACTAAATCCGCGACTTCTGTAAAATCGAATAAGACCTCATTCAAGTCTTCCAATTGAGCCGTTGTGAGTGCATCAATGCGGTCTCGGATATCGGGAGTTAGGGAACCAAACCGTCGGGTAATCGGACGCATAATCATGGCGATCGCCTCCTGCTTTTTCCCTTGATTGAGACCCTGTTCGAGACCCTTGGCTAGTCCCTTTTGAAGAATATCTTGGTAAATCACGGATTCCTGCATAATTTCCTCCCGGAAAAAGTTAGCAATCGTATCTTTGTTAAACCGTAAACCCGCTAGAATCTGGGTACAAGCGGCGATTTCTTGGCGTAGTTCAGTTTCTTCTATTTTAGCCACTTCCTGAGCAACTTGTGCCAGGAGTTGGTTTGGTTCTTGAGTCGCCGATAACACCGCCAAGGGGAGCAATGCTGGGTCTTGGAGCAACAGTTCAGGAGATTCCTCCCAAATCCGAATGACCTCATATCGATGGCGCGTATTTTCGCTGATAAATTCTGTCTCAAACACCGCTGGATTGCTGGTGGGTTGCAGCCAAATAATCACCTGTCTCACCGGGAGACCATATTGCCAATATAGCCGCACCCAATAGTTTAACATCCGCAACGGCATCGGTCTATCCGTCGGGACTTTTACCTGAAATTCTAAATGTAGAATTTCCTGGTCCGTCCGTAAAAAAATTACAGAATCAGCTCGCACAGGTTCTAGGGTTAATTCGGTTTTTAGCACCTCCACGGTTGAGGTAATGCTTCTTCGCAATATCCACGCGGCAAAGCGTTGGGGATATTTCGTCGCCAGGTATTTACATAAGTTGTCAATCGACATGATCCTTGAGGTTAATTGCCCTGTTTCATGTTTAAGTTTAGGATAAAAAGGTCCATGATAATTCCCCGAGTTTACATTAATTTACCGGCACCGGAATCCGATCGCCTGATAAGATAAAGAAGACCGTTCGGATGGCCGTACCCGGACCGGATGTGGATAATGGGGAAAATTTCCCTCATAATAGAAGTAGCAAACTGTGACAAAGGAGTGTTACTTTGGTTCAAACCCCTCAATTCCCGGCGATCGCTCAATTGGAAAATCCCCAGGAGTGGGACTTGTCAGACCTGTATCAAGGGTTTGACGACCCGCAGATTGAGCATGATTTAGAAGTCCTTCAGCATCGTGCTGCGGGGTTTCGTCGCACCTATCGCGGCAATGTTGCTGCACTCACCCCGGAACAAATCGCCGATTGTTTACAAGAATTGGAAGAAATCGGTCAAATCTCCGGTTATGTTTATGCCTATCCTTCTCTGACCTTTTCAGCAGATACGCGCAATACGGAAGCGAAGCAACTGCTGGATCAGGTGATGGAAGCGCTAACAGCGATCGAGAATCAATTACTGTTTTTCGACCTAGAATTACAGCAGATTTCTGAAGATAATTTTAACCAATTACTCGCTGCTACGGAACTAGCAAGTTACACCCATTATCTCCATCGCATTGCGGAGTTTCGTCCTCACACCCTTTCCGAAGAAATCGAACAAACGCGCAATCAAGACAGTCTCACGGGTCGGCAAGCGTTTATCCAATTGCGATCGGTGCATTTGGGAGAACAAGAATATGAACCCGTAACGACCCCCGATGGCAAAAGTGCCAGCAATGAGGCAGAATTAAGTGCCTTGTTGTTTCATCCCTCGCCGGAAGTGCGGTACAATACCTATCTCTCCGTGCGAAATGTCCTCAAACAGCACAACTCCCTTTATGGGTTCATTCTGAATACCGTCACTCAGGATCATCGCATCGAAAGTCAGATGCGCCGGTATTCCTCTACTTTGCATAAGCAATTGTTGGCCGATGAGGTTTCTGAACCTGTTTTCCGTGCCATTATGGACGGGACGGCGAGTCGGTTTGAACTGTTTGAGCGCTACTATCAACTCAAAGGAAAAGCACTCGGTCAAAAAATCCGGATTTGTGACCTTTATGCACCTTGGACAACTCAGGAGGAGGAACCTTTACCTCCGTTAACCTATCAAACCGGGGTAGAAACTTTACTCAATGCCTTACAAGAGTTTGATGTCAATTATGCGCGGCGTGCAGAAGAGTTTTTCCTGAAAAATTGGATTGATGCCAAGGTCCGTCCGGGCAAACGGGGTGGGGCATTTTGTGCCTACTCTCACGGTAAACACAGTTATTTATTGCTCTCTTACACGGACGATTATAATTCTTTGTTTACCCTGGCTCATGAAATGGGTCATGGGTTGCATTTTGCTTGGATTGATGATGCTCAGTCCTATTATAATAGCAATCCGCCTTTGGTTCTCGCCGAGATTGCTTCGACCTTTAATGAGTTGCTGTTGCTGGATTACCTGCTGAAAACTTCGGCAGACAATAAGGCGCTGATGAAGTCGTTGCTGACGCGGCAGTTGGAGGACCAGTTCAATTTGCTATTCCGACAAAGTACGATTAGTCGGTTGGAATTGGCGATTCACGATCGCGCCAAAGAAGGCAGTTTTGATGCCAAGTTCGTCAATGAAAAGTGGATGGAGTTGTATCGCAATCTCTGTGGAAATTCCGTGGAATTATTACCGGAACACCAGTATGATTGGGCACGGATTGGGCATATTTACTTTAAGCCTTTTTATTGCTACCAGTACGCTGCTTCTAATATTGTAAGTTTAGCCTGTTATCAGAAGTATCTGGAAACAGGTAAAGATTTTATTCCCGGGTATCTGGAGTTATTGGCTGCCGGAGGGAGTCTCAATCAGGTGGAGGCGTTGCGGAAGTATGTGGATGTGGATATCGAAAATCCCCAGACGATCGCCAGTGCATTAGATTATATTGAGGGCTTATTAGATAAGTTGCAGGCGAGTTTGTAATGGGGATAAAGACTGGAGTCGTTACCGGGTAACGACTCCAGTCTTGAAGTTGAACAGCAGCAGACGACTGGAGTCGTTATGATCAATGGGGAAAACTTCCCCTTTCTCCTTTCCCTGACGTTTTGGGTAAAAAAAAAGGAAGCCTTAAGGCTTCCTTTTTCTAGGAGGGTGTTAAACTTATATACGAGATAGACTTAGGCACTTTTCACGGATTTGCGCTTCTTGGTGGCAACTAAACCGCCAACTGCCATGAGCGCAAGCATTGTGGAGGGTTCGGGAACTGAGGTGACTGGAACCCCTGCTAGTTTAACTTCATAGTTGCCATTATGAGATACTCCATCTGCACCGACGCCACTGTTGTTGGCTTGACCCGACTCGGTGGCAGTGAAGCTATAGAGGAATTTAGCGGGGCCATTGTCATAGATTACTTTAACCAGTTCGCTGGCTTTTACTGTGGTGGGTACAAAGCTGGCTAGAGGTATCCCTAGAAAGGCAGTGAGGCGTTTCCGATCGCCTCTTTCAACATATCAGAGGCATTGTAGTGTCCTGCCAGTCCAATACTGATTTCCCCAGTGGCGTTATCCTGATTGACATAGGAAATATTGGGGTCACTGAAGCGCTGCATTCCATTATTGTTTACAAAAGCCGCCTTAACCAGCTGGTTTGACGATAGAGGGGACATTGTTGGCGAGAAACGCATCATCTAACCATTGAGACAGTAAAGTTTTGCCATTCCCCATATCGGTCATCCAGTCGGCTTGGGTTAAGCTGCTGATGACAATATCTTTGCCGCCAATGGTTCCTGTTAAGGTGGTGTTTTTGGTAAAATCAAACCCAGCTTGTTCGCTGCTTTTTGCTAGTTCAATGTTGCCACCTGGGGCGCTGCTATTGCCGGAGAGAATGGTGGATAAGGAATCGGTGCAGGTGTCTCCGGCGAAGGTGCTACTGCCATTGGAGCAGTATGATAAGTAGTCGCTGGCAGCGGTTCCACCAAATTGGGGGTTGGTTAAAGTCCCGGCAAAGGCGGGGGCGCTACCGATCGCAGTCATACCGAGGGCAAGAGAAGTCGCGAGTGCGAGTTTGTTGACGAATCCAGTCATGATTGGGGTCTCCGTAAGAATGTGCAAGTGGGTTTAGGTTTGTGAATCCGCTGAGTGTTGCGGATGTCTCATTAAATCTCGGAATTTCCTGAGATGGTGCGATCGCTATCACGTTAAAGGCACGATCATTTAGAACTTGTTGAGTCCATATATTGCCCCAGGGTTAGGTCTGGCTGCCGCCCTCTATACCTTAAGAGGGTCTCAACTTTAAGGTTTATTAATAACAGATAGAATTTCTGACAACCTGCCCTGATCTTATCCCCCTCCCCTCTAACTTTCCATAAAGTTATCGTGGAGTCTCGTAAAGTTTGTGTAAAGAGTTCCTAAACTTAGGCGGTTTCAGCTCAGAAATTTTACTCAAGTTTTCTCCTGGTGTGGCTTTTGTAAAAAACAACCGATAAGACGCGCTCATCGGTTGTTTTGCCAGATTGTGGGACTCGGTAAAATTATGAATTCAAAAACTCGGCAATTCGTTCCACTGCTTCTTCTAACACGGGCGGATCCCAAACTAAGGCAAAGCGCACATACCCTTCACCCATTTTGCCAAACCCGGAACCGGGAGAAGCGGCGATGCCAGTTTTTTCCACCATTTGGGTACAAAAGCCGATGGAATTGTTGGCCCACTGTTCGGGGAGTTTGGCCCAGACATACATGGTAGACTCGGGCATCGGCACTTGCCAGCCGATGCGATGGAGGGCGTTGACGAAAGCATCCCGACGGTTGCGGAAGATGCTGGTCATTTCGCCTACGGTGTCTTGGGGACCTGTGAGGGCAGCGATCGCCCCGTTGAGAATGCCTTGATATTGGTTGAAATCCACTGCCGCCTTAACTTGCCGCAGGGCTTTAATCAGTTCGGGATTGCCAATGGCATACCCCACCCGTAATCCGCCCATATTATAGGATTTGGACAAGGTAAAAAACTCGATGGAAACGGTTTTTTCCGGGTCCGCTTGCAGGACGGAGGGAACGGAAATCTGGGCATCAAATACTAAGTCGGCGTAGGGAAAGTCATGCACCAGGACTAACTGATGCTGCTGACAAAAGGCAACCGCTTCTTGGAAAAACGACAGGGGAGCAGTCGCGGTGGTGGGGTTGTGAGGATAGCTGAGAACCATCATCCGCGCTTGGTTGAGAACCGCTGGGGGAATTTCCTCAAAAACGGGCAGAAATCCGTTTTCTTCCCGCAGAGGCATCCCATAAATTTGACCACTGGCTAAGTACACCCCACCGGCATGGGAGGGATAGCCCGGATCCATGAGGAGGGCAAAATCTCCCGGATTTAAAACGGCTAAGGGTAAATGAGCGGTGCCTTCCTGGGAGCCAATTAAGGCTAGGACTTCAGTTTGGGGGTCTACGGCAATGCCATAGCGTTGATGGTACCACCGGGCGGCAGCTTCGCGAAAAGCTTGGGTGCGGTGAAACAGGACATAGCCGTGAGAGTTGCGATCGGGTAAAGAAGAGGCGATCGCCTCAACGATATGGGGTGCTGGGGGGAGGTCCGAGGACCCCAAGGATAAATCAATGACCTTCAATCCTGCGGCTTTTGCCTTAGCTTTAGCGTTATCCATATCCGCAAAGACATTGGAACGCAGGGGTTCTAAACGGTTAGCAAACTGCATGATGGTTAACGGGTGAGAAGCTGATGGAGTGCAACGGATACGGAATCCGGTTTACCTGGATCTGCTAAACCCGCACCCTCAAGGGTGGGGCTATACTAACAAAGCCTGCCTACGCAGGCTCTCATCATAAAATAGGTCTCCAGGGGTGAGTCCGGTTAGGGAATTTCAATCAGTTTTTAGAGATGGGCGTCGATCAGGGTGGCTAATGCCTGTTTGGTAATGGCTCCCTCAAAGGATTCCACGATCGCCCCGTCTTTAAACACTCGGATTGCCGGTACGCCTTCAACGCCGCACTTTTTCACCGATTCAGGATTGGGATCGACTTCTAGCTTAAGGACTTTGAGGCGATCGCCATATTCTGATGCTGCCCAGTCTATATAGGGAGAGACCAATCGGCAAGGCCCACACCAACTGGCCCAAAAATAGGCCAATACTGGGGTTGTGGCTTGTTCTACTTCGGTTCCAAACTCAGTATCTGTGACTTTGATAATGCTACTCATGCCCACCGCTTTCAAATATCAGGTACTTGGCGATCGTCCCGGAGTGGCGATCGCTCAATGTTATTAAACTGTGATTATTTTACAGCAGGGTAGTCACTGGGGGGATGGGGGAGATTGGGGGGATGGGGGATTTATAGAAAAAACCACAACTCCCTGGGTAGAGGGCCGCCTTAGTCAGAAAGAAGGAAAGACAAGCCAACTGATGAACATCAGGGAGTTGTGGAAAATCAAAGGGGTGAGTTAACCGTCATTGAGTTGCGATCGCAACTGTTCCAATTCATCATCCACAGCGGATTTGGGAGCGCTGCTTTCTCCGGCGCTGGGGAGTTGACTTTGAGCCGGAGATGCGCCGGTGAGTTGAGCTTTCATGGCTGAGAGTTCATCATCCACATCACTTCCCGCCTCCAATTGCGCGAACTGACTTTCCAGATTCGTGCCACCAATTTCATAAGCTGCTTGAGAACGGGCTTCCATTTGCAGCACCTTTTCTTCCATCCGCTCGAATGCTGCCATTGAGCCACCCGTATTGATGGAACCGAGGGTATTTTGAAGCTGTTCGTTCGCCTTGGCTGCTTGCGCCCGAGCTTTGAGCATATTTTTCTTGGTTTTCGCTTCAGAAATCTTGCTTTCCAAACCGATTAAATTACGCTTGAGGTTATCCACCTGAGTTAACTGCCCATCGAGTTGGGCTTTTAACATGGCAGCGGTTTCAGCGTTGGATTTTTTGCGAACGAGGGCTTCGCGGGCGAGATTTTCATCCCCTTTTTGGAGGGCGAGTTGGGCGCGACTTTGCCAGGTATTGGCTTCGTTGTTGGCCTGCTCGTACTGTTTCTGAGTGCGTTTTTGGTTAGCAATGGAACTAGCGACGGCTTGGCGCAACTGCACCAAGTCTTCCTGCATATCGATAATAGATTGCTCTAGGACTTTTTCTGGGTCTTCCGCTTTGCTGACTATATCGTTAAGATTGGCTCTGACAACTCGGCTAATGCGATCGAACAATCCCATGATGCTATTTTTCCTTTTCGGGTTTACAAGGTAGGTTGTTATGGACAGGCTGCTGGCCTGAGATCCTCGCTGTTGATTGATTGGGTGGCAACGGTCCTCACCCATTCCATCTCCTTTGATGGTACTCGGTGTCAGCCGGAGACAGAAGGTGACTGCGGCGATCGAATACCAAAGACTCACTTGATGAATCTAGTGTAAAAACTTCATCCGCTTTCTCGCTACATCCCGATATATTTTTGGGTGGATGGACCCCCTGGAATATTGACTCCGAAGGCACTGATTCAGGGAAGTTTTTGTAAGTGGGTTTAATTCCTATTCCTATTTTAAAGGGTAAGGCTTAAAGTTTTGCTCGCTCATGAGCACTTGCCAATTCACAGAATTATCAATTTTGACGGGAAGCAACGGAACGGATTTCTGGCACATTCACCCTAAATTGAGGGCTTAACCGGAGGCAGCTTAGTGGGAGGTTGCTCCTTAAGGAGCAATGGAGAAGAAACCCCATCCCCCGGGTTACTCCTCCATGCGATCGCGGAGTTTTTGGAGTTCTCCTTCTATTTCGGGATCTGAGGGAGCATAGACGGGCTGAAGTTCAGGACGAGCGGGGTTGCTCCCGCTGATTTGCGCTTTCAGTGCCGTTAATTCCTCGTCTACCTCACCCCCGGATTCTAGGGAAGCAAATTTTTTTTCTAGGTCATCGCCACCGAGAGAGGCGACTGCCTCCGATCGCGCTTCGAGTTGCATGACTTTTTCTTCCATGCGCTCAAAAGCTGCCATTGCATTCCCAGTCCCGACGTTCCCGAGCATCTCATTGAGTCGCTCGGATGCCTGGGCGGAGCGCGCACGGGCAATATAAAGGTCTTTTTTTGTCCTCGCTTCGACGATTTTACCTTCTAAAGCCCGCATATTTTGCTTGAGCTGTTCCACCACTCCGGTTTGTTGGTCGATCTGTGCTTTCATGCCCGTCGCCGTATCTTGGTAGGATTTACGACGGGTCAGGGCTTCGCGGGCGAGGTTTTCATCCCCCTTCTGCAAGGCCAACTGCGCCCGTCGATACCATTCGTCAGCGGTGGACTGAGCTTGGCTGTACTGACGCTCGGTGCGTTTTTGGGTGGCGATCGCCACCGCTACAGCTTGTCGCAGTTGGATCAAATCCTCCTGCATCTCAATCATCGTCTGTTCGAGAATCTTTTCAGGGTCTTCAGCTTTATTAATTAGACTATTAATATTGGCGCGAATCACCCTCATGATTCGGTCAAACAATCCCATAACGGACTCCATATCAGTTGCATCGTGCGTTTAAGCTCGCCCCAGGTCTCAGGCTAAAATGTCAGGGTTTTCCCAAGAAGGCGATCGCTGTTTATCCCGTGACTGAGGGCTGGTAATTTTTTAAACCCACCTTCCCCCAAGGGGCGATCGCCTAGAGTCTAGTGCTCACATCCTGCCTGGTGCGGACCGGGTACGAACCCTAATCCTATGCTATCGCAGTCTCTAACCCTGTGGAGTCTATCCCTTAAGGCTTATAAATTTGTCCGGTTATCCCTTGCTTCTTCATTTGTTCCACCATTGCTTGAGCTGAGGCTTGATCTTCAAAGGCTGCAACCTGAATCTTCACCCCAATGGGATACTCCCGCAGGTAGGCATCGGGGACGACTTCTCTGGCTTTCCAGAGGCTCTCATCATTCTGATAATCCATCACCACATAGTAAAACCCGGGGAATGACGCCGGACTCACCCCGGTAGTCGTCGCCGGTGTTCCCGTTGCTGCCGTTGCTCCCGGTGTTCCCGGTGCTGCCGGTGCTGCCCGGTGCTGCCGGTGCTGCCGGTGCTGCCGGTGGCCTGCCGGTGCTGCCGGTGCGCTCCCGTCCCTGCATTCGGAGTGACCGTGGGGGCGGTTCCGGTGGCCGGTGGAGTCACAGTAGGCTGTCCGGATCCCGCCAGATAATCGGTGGTCAGATTGCTCAATCCGGGGGAAGTTGGGGCCGGAGTACCGGGGGCGGGGTTGGGAGTCACCGTTGGGGCGACTGCCCCTGTCTGTGCCGGGACTGACCCTTGAGGACTGGGGGCTGGAACTGCAACCGGCGGTTTTTCCTCCAGGGTTCCCAGATTCCCTAAATCCAAGGGTTTAAACTGGGAATTGGTTAAATCCGGGGTAATTCTCCCGCCTTCATTGCTCAAGGGAGGCTCAGATACCTGACTATTCGCATTTCTGCCGCTATTGGCTTGTTGCCGAGTGCCTGGGTTTTCACCCTCTCCCATCTGAGTCACGACATAAACTAAGGTGGCACTTGCTGCCACAAATAACAGCATTGACCCAATTCCCAAGGGACTCAGGAAGCTATTTTGGGACCGAGTTTTTCGTCTAGCCCGCAGTTCAGCCAGCTTTTTGGCATTTTCTCGATCTAAACTACTGACTAATTTTTCTGAAGAGTCGAGATATTCATTGGGATCCTGGGGGTTAGTTCCCTGAGTCGGTCCGACGATCGCACCGGGGCTTTCTGTAGATAAGCCGGTGCCATTGGCGGTTCCGGGATCGTCTGTGGAGGCTCCGTTACCGTTATCCCCAGAGGTGGCGATCGCTGGAATATTCAAAGGCTGATTCTGACTCCCGTTAACCGCAGCACTTGGCGTTTTTGGCGCATCAGGTCCGGGCATCGGTTTGAGGGCCTCGAATTTCAATGTCTGAGCGCTGGGCAGTTCTAAGGCGGGAGACTGCTGGGGTGGCGTGCTACTGGGGGACAGGGTAATTAAATCCACTGCGGTTTTTTGAGGGGGGGTCAACCCATTCCCGGAGTAGGACGGTTGCACGGCATCACCCCGTTTTTGTCGTCGATAGCGGGTTAATTCTGACTCTAGTTTGACGTCTAAACTTTCTAACACTGCGGCTAATGCCGGTTTTAATCCCTGATCTGGGGAAACTGGGGCTCGACTCGCCTGGGGGGACCGTTCGCTCATGCCGTCTCTCCTGTGTGATTTCGTGATGATTTCGCCTTGTGGGTGGCTCCCTGACGATAGGGAGTTTGTCTGACTCTGCCTGATACCCATCCCTATAATAGGAGGCATGGCAAGAGTCACAGACTGTACTGTTGCACCCTATTTTAAATGTTTCACTTCAATGTTGAGTTTGACTCGATGGCTTTTAACTCTCTGGATCATATTTTAGGCGCTCTGGCGGCTCAGACCCTGGGACAACAGCAACGGGAATATCAGCAGTTGGTTGAATCTTGGGCGATCGCCGTCGGACCGAAAATTAATCAACATACCCGTCCTTTGGCGGTGGAACGGGGGGTGCTGCGGGTGGCGACTTCGAGCGCGGCTTGGCGCAAAACCTGATGTTTGAGCGCCGACGGATTTTGCAACGGTTAAATGTGGGGCGCTCTGAGGCGATCGCCGATATTCGCTTTTCTCCCAAGGATTGGTCTAAATCTGATGTGAAATGTCCAGATTTGGCGGATCAAGAAATCCTTTGGCAGGATCATCCTTCTCGGCTGGCTGAGTTGAGTGCTGATACCGTAACTGCGAAGGGTTCTAAGGTTGAGAATGCTCAAGGAACTTTTGAGCGTTGGGCTGCCGGGGTGCAAGCCCAGTCGCTGGGATTGCCCCTTTGTCCTCATTGTGGTTGTCCCACGCCTCCCGGGGAACTCGATCGCTGGTCGGTTTGCGCTCTGTGTGCTGCGAAACAGTGGTCAGGGTAGGGGCGATCGGTGGTCTTTCCTGAAGGCAATCCAAATCCTCCTTGAGGGTTTTCCAGAGTTTTAGAGGAGCCAGCCCAACCCCTCAGCATCGCCTTTCGGGATTACCCATCCCCCCACCTCCATTGCAAACATCTCCCTGAAATCTCTGTCTGGAGTGCCGTGACTGATTTCGATTTGGGACCACCAAATACTGACTTACAAGGCAAACTCTCGGCATTTATGGAGGCTATCTTCTGCGAAATCTCCCCTTGTCAGGGAGGGGAATGACTGGTTAAAATGTTGATCCCCATAAATTTTCGACTTGAAGTCATCCAGTTAGCCCGTTTCAAGATGAGTTGTTACTTAACTGAATTGTTGCTATTTCTTACAGAATAATAAAGAAATTATTAAGGTGAATTTTCCTTGGGGATCGCTTAAACCTATACGGGATAAAGGCTTGATGCCTTTCTTGGGTAAAATCACCTTACATCATAATAGAAGCATCATTTGATTGTCCCCCAAGCACCCATAATGAAGACCTCAAATTGCCAATCGTCAGCCTGTCGCCATTGTCGGTTCTTTACCCCTGAAGGCCGCCGGGGTGGAAACTGCCAACAACTCGGTGTACTGGTTCGTGGAGGCTGGAAAGCTTGTTCGTTAGCTTTACCTCCCTTTGCTCCTTCGTGGGAAGATATTAAACCCGATCAGATCGTCTTGGAAGACCAACGACTCCGGGTGGAAGGGACTTTATCCCTAGAACGGGCATTCCACCAGCCTTCAGCAGAGCGACACAAGGCTGAAACCGACTCGGTGGTTGTCTCTACCCACCTCAATCAACCGGATAACGGAGAGCATTTTCTCTCAGTGAGCTAAAGTTACAAAAAATTTGACATTCACGTTCATTTAATAAAAGTTAAACGACCGCATTATTGGGTTAAATCGCTCAGTAGAATTACTCAGCAAATCTCGTTTCTGGGGTTAAACTCCACAAGCGATCGCGATCGCAACTTTTAAACATCAGGGGTAAAAACCCGGCTTGGAAATCCAACCGGGTTGCATGATTCAAGGGCAGTGAATGATCTGAGGCAATTTAAAAATTATGGCAACCAGGGATACTGACGAAAATCCGGTTGCCTTTTTTCTAAAAAGGCTTGTTTTCCTTCCGCTCCTTCCTCGGTCATGTAGTACAACATCGTGGCATTCCCCGCCAGTTCCTGTAACCCAGCTTGACCATCGCAATCGGCATTAAAGGCAGCTTTCAGACAGCGAATGGCGATCGGGCTTTTCTCTAAAATTTCATTCGCCCAAGTCACCCCCTCCGCCTCCAGTTGTTCCACCGGCACCACCGCATTCACCAACCCCATCTCCAACGCTTGGGTGGCATTATATTGCCGACAGAGAAACCAGATTTCCCGCGCCTTCTTTTGACCCACGATTCGCGCCAGATAACTGGCCCCAAAACCCCCATCAAAACTGCCCACTTTTGGTCCCGTTTGCCCAAAAATGGCATTCTCTGCTGCTAGGGTTAAATCACAAATCAGGTGCAAAACATGACCCCCCCCGATGGCATATCCGGCAACTAAGGCAATCACCACTTTCGGCATGGACCGAATTAACCGCTGTAAGTCCAGGACATTTAAACGGGGAACTCCCGCCTCATCGATATATCCCGCTTCCCCCCGCACACTTTGGTCCCCACCGGAACAAAACGCATATTTGCCATCGGTATGAGGTCCCGCGCCGGTAAGTAACACTACCCCAATGCGACTATCTTCCCGCGCATTAGAAAAGGCATCATACAGTTCAAACACCGTTTTCGGACGGAAGGCATTCCGCTTGTGGGGCCGGTTGATGGTAATTTTGGCAATCCCATCGGTTTTTTCATAGAGGATATCTTCGTAAGTTTTAGCGGTTTGCCAGTTGATTTGCATTTCATCCAGTAGCTGCGCGACGTCAAATTGTGCATTGTACCTTGCTTGGGGTGTTTCCGCTTCACCTGGCCCCCGATCGCCGCTGCTTCACCCGGATTCCCCCGGCCCTATCCTGAGAATTTTGCGAATTAATCCCGATTTATATCTTTTAAAAGCCCTGACTTCTCAAGATTCAATCAACTTGAAATCCTGAATTTGTTTTATAACTACACAGTCGGAACCTCTATCAACTTGTAAGGTAATCTCAAAAATCGGGGAAGAGAGCCCCTCTGTTTCCTGCCTAATTCAAATGATTTATAAAGTTTCTACTCACTGAGTTGTTGCGTATCCTCACTTAATCAAGCTCTGGAAATAAAAAAGATTTACCCCCCTAACTCACCTCGGTTGGTGAATCTTTACGTGAATATACGGACTATTTAAACTTAATGAATTAGAGTGACCTAATCCCCCAGTCTTCAAATAACCCCTATGGGGGGATATTGTAGGAACTTTCTTTACTCAAGCTTTAAAAAAAAGACTTGTCTTTCCCCAAAAAAGTTCATACGATTGGGAGTATCAGAATAAAAGTTTCACACCAGTGACGAGGGGACCATGATGAAAGCAACTCTATTCAACACAATCTTAGGAACCGCTACTGCTACCGTTTGTTTGATGGGGGTTACTGCAACCCAAGCCAATGCCGGGACGCTTCATAATGGCTGGAACTACGCCATTGATTCGTTTAACGATGGGGTGCAAAACGGGAATACTGTTGGGGCTAGACAGTACATACGAAATGTATGGGATGGCTGTTAAAGAGGATACCCAAAACAATAGTATTTTTGTAGCGATTAACGCCAATCTGCCGATTACGGGAGCCACGTCTGGTGGTGCAGCAGATGGTCATATTGGTTGGGGTGATTTAATTTTCAACTTTTCCGGTCAGAATTTGCAAACCGCCAATGCCAGTGGCAATCTATTTGGCATCCGGTTTACTGAAGATAGCGATTCTGGGGTGAGCAGCGTTGGGGTTTATGATAATGTGACGCTCAAAAATGTGACGAGTACAAACTCTGGATTTAACAATTTAACACACCACAGGAACACAGTTAATAATCTAGGTGGCAGCGCTTCTATGGGTGACTTGGCTTACAATGACTCCTACTTTGCAGGTCAAATTACTGGAACTCATACGGTTCTGAACTCGATTAAGACAGGGAATTTGTTGGGTGGAATTAATCTCATCAGTGATTTCACCGGGTTAGGGTTGGATTTCGGTAACTTCTCGGCGACGGGAACTCATACCTTCGGGTTTAGTTTTGATAAGTCTTTAATGCCGGTGGGTGAATTTGTGGCGACTTTGTTCGCAGAATGTGCGAATGATGGGGTGGCATTATTGGGTGAGTTTGCTGTAGCAAGTGTTCCGGATGACGGGGACGTTTCAGTGCCGGAACCTTCTACTATGCTGGGGTTATTGGCTTTAGGGTTGACTTTTGCAGGCAGTCGGTCCCGGAAAAAAGGTCAGGCGATCGCAGTTGAAGGATAGATTCAATTTTGATTCGCAAGGGATTGATTAAAATTGCCCGTTTGAACTGCATCATTTTTTGACCTCCTCTGATTTGGATCAGGGGAGGTTTAATATTTAGGGGGAGCCAAAAATTAAAATCTCTGAACTAAGAGGGTTAACGACTGAAGTCGTTACTACGAACCCAGAAAGAGTACGACTGAAGTCGTTACTACGAACGACGGAGAAAGCCTGAAGGCTTGATCCAAAATTGAGGGAAGGGGATGGAGTGGAAAAGCGGCAGAAATGGGCATCTGCCGCTTTTGTTTTGAATATTATTGCAAAATGGTTTTGGAGACGATGCGGGTTTTTTTGCGATCGGCTTCGGAGAGTTCTTGTCCCTCTTGGAGGCGGGTAGCACTGGTTTGAAGGACGGTTGCTCCGCCTTTGTCGCCCATTTGTAAGGCAGTTTTGGCAGCAGTTTGCAGCATGGTGGCGGCACCTGCCCGATCGCCTTGTTGGATTTTCTGTTCGGCAATTTGAGTTTGCCGATATTTGGCTAAGGCGAGGGTATGCTGCTGTACCGTGGGGTCGATCGCCGGGTGATAGGCACTCAATACATTGGCATCGATCAGGACCGGATCACTGAGTATCTGTTTCCGTCCTGCGGAAGGGTCATCATACCGAATTTGCAATTCCGCGAGGGTTTGTTTGCCTTCATTAAATTTGCCAATATATAAGTTGGCTAAAATCACCCGTTCGGTGGTCATAATATCCCCTAAGCGCACCTCAAACAGTCCATTCTTGGCTTCCACCGGGAGTTCGATGGTTTCTGGTGAGACTTGGGCGATGGGTTTGAGTTCCGCAAGGCGAACTTTCGGCATTAGCTTCAGTTGCAGGTAAGCATTGGTTAAGGCAACGGATTGAATCCGACTGAATAAGCGGCTAAACTCTTCGACGGCTTGTTCCGGGCGTTCGATATGAGACAATGCACCTCGGGCGGCAGTGGCAATGGATTCGAGCACATCTAAGTTCCAGTGATCCCCAAAGCCGAGGGTATTGAGAGTGAGGTTGGCGTCTGCTGCTTCGGAGGCTAATTTCAGACAGCGATCGTTGCTGCCATGTTCGTTTTCGCCATCAGTGAGGATGAAAGCTTGGGAGACGGTGCCGTTTGCGCCTTTTTTGAGTTCTTCCATGCCTTTTTTCATGCCTTCATCGATCGCAGTCCCGCCATCGGCTTTGAGTTTGTCGATTTGTTTTTTGATGCGACTGGTATCTTCGATCGCCTGATTGGAAACAATCACTTTGGCGCGATGATCGAAGGCGACAATGCTGAGGCGATCGCCGGGTTTGAGTCGATCAATCAGGCGATAGGCAGCCTCTTTCACCGTGGTTAACGGACGTCCAGTCATGGATCCGCTATGGTCCAAAATCAGGCAGAGGTTCAGGGGGACAGCGGTTTCTAAACCGGCGGCGATCGCGGAAATGGATAGGGAAAGTTGACGCTGAGAACTGGGTTGACCCGCGTCTATATTGGCATCACTTAGGGCTGGATGGATAGAAACTTTCATTAAATTTTCTCCTAGCAAACAAAAAAGCAGTCCCGATGGGTTGTCCTGAATCCGGGTAGTTCACCTATCTGGATTTTGGCACATCCGCTATCGACACCGCTAATGTTGCCGGGAGAATCCCTCGGAAAATGGAGAACCCTGGGGGCCAAGTTCCTTACCAAATACATTTTTTACACTTAAAGCACTCTTTCTTGTCCCCTCCCCTTGGCAAGGGGAGGGTTAGGGTGGGGTTCTTCTTGGGCGATCGCCCCGTCACCCACTTTCATGAGGCGATCGCGCCTGTATGGAGGCTGGTCCACCCTATTTCTTCCTGACTTGGATCTCGCTACGTCAGGAGGACCCCACCCTAACCCTCCCCTTGCCAAGGGGAGGGGACCGGAGGTAAGGGGTCAGGGTCTCCTGGTTAGAGTTCTCCACTAAAGGATTGGTAAACCACTTGGGACATTTGCCGGATTAACTCTTCTGCTGCTGGGTCGTTGTGGGGACGTTTGACGATCGCCGCGATTAAATAACGCCTGCCATTGGGCATATCCACCAATCCCGCATCGGAAATGGCGGTCCCAATATCCCCGGTTTTGTGGGCAATCACTGCGCCGTCACCCAATCCTTGGGGGAGTAGGGAATTATTCACTGTGCTTTGCATAATCTTCAACAGGCGATCGCGACTTCTCAAAGACAGCACCTGTCCCCGTTCTACCAGTCCCATCACCTGTACCAAATCTTGGGGACTGGTGGTGTTGGTCCCCTCTAAATCCGGAAGCGGGTTGGCGATCGCTGTGTTGCTCAATCCCCAGGAGGCAAAGCGCTGATTCAGGGCCGCAGCACCCCCCAACCGCTCAATTAGCATATTGGTCGCCGTATTATCGCTAATCTGGCTCATTTTAGTCGCCGTCTCTAGGGCGCTGTACCTCGTCCCCGGTTCGGTGAACTGCATATCCCCGGACCCTTCGGCAATATGCTCCTCTTTCATGGTCAGCATTTCATCCAGGGTAATTTTTCCCGCATCCACGTCTTGGAAAAATGCAATTAAAATCGGCACTTTAATCGTACTGGCAGCGGAAAATCTCTGGGTTCCATTCAAGTCCAGATAGGCTCCTGTATCCAATTCAATGGCATAAACCCCTGGGGTCAATTCCGGATGTTCTGCCGCCATTTCCTGCAATTTTTGTTTGAGGGTTGTGATTTCCTGGCTGATAGGCAGGGCCTGGAGATTATAGGCAGCAGCAGTCTGTTCCTGCTGTTCTTCTTGGGTTTCAGTGTTTCCAGATGCCCCCACGGTGTAGTTATCCGCCGGATTCCATATCGATAAGAGGGTGCCCGCGAGGA
Source organism: uncultured cyanobacterium (assembly GCA_963821735.1). Lineage (GTDB taxonomy): Bacteria > Cyanobacteriota > Cyanobacteriia > Cyanobacteriales > Laspinemataceae > Laspinema. Next base: position 167,780 of record CAWGFK010000011.1, on the reverse strand, counting down.
CTCCGAGTCCCACCCCGAGAATCAGCAACCGCGCCCCATAAATCAGGGGCGAAATTTTGGTCCGTTTTGGTTTCTTCTCGGGGGTTTTCCGGGTTCTGGTTTGGGGAGAACTCGCTTTGGAGGAAGTCCCGGCAGGGCGTTTAGATTGCGCTTTCGGGGTCCGCTTGCGCGGGGGTTTATTTCCCGAATCTGAGGGTTTTCGTCCCGAAACTCGTTCCCGGGGAGAGTCGGATCCGTCTTTGGCAAGCTGACGACTCAGGGGGGTAGAACGAGTAAAGGTTGAGGGGCGTTGTTCGGCGAGGCGATCGAGGGATTTGGAGCCCCGAGGAGGGCGGGGATTGTCCGAACTGGCATAATCGGGTTGGTTCCGGGAACGAGGGACCCGGCCCATTCGCAATTGTTCAGCTAACTGTTGAGATTGTTGCTGTTGTCTGCCTGCGGGCGATCCCGAGGATGGCAGGGGTCCATTTTCTCCCTCATAAAAGGGTGGAATTGGGGACCCGGTTGTTCTGGGGTCCCGGGTTGGCCCTCCCTGGCGATCGCCACGGGTCCCGGGGGCCGATTTACGGGAAGCGGATTGGGTTGCTTTTTTCCCCGATGTCTTGGTTTTTGTTTTTTTTACCCGCTTTGTCGGTTCGCCAGACTCCGCTTTTTCCGAAGGCACCACCGACAAAAATGACCGAATTGGAGACCTTTGAGCCACACCACACTCCTCTTGTTTCGTTCTTGCTGCTTGTTAGGCTCACCCACTCCCTAAGTCCCATTTCTTAGGCTCAGTTTTGCCCGCAGCATCGTCAATCGTAACCCCTTCAGGCACTCTTTTGGCGATCGCGTAGACAACCCTGGGCAGAAACTCCGGGGCAGAAACCGGGTTGCTTGAGAATTTCTCTAATCAAAGGCTATAACGCTTATAGCGTATCACCAACCTCAGATCCTTGGGACAATGCCCACTCCATTTGTGTCAAGATTCCCCGCAACATGGCGACTTCTTGACTGGATAATTGCGCTCGATTGTACAACCGTCGGAATTTTTCCAGTCTCCGGGGCGCAGTATGAGGATAAAGATACCCAATTTCTAAGAGCAATCGTTCTAAGTGTTGATAATATCCTTCTAATTCCTCTAGGGAGGCGGTGGGAAGGCTAGAACTGGCGCTGATGAAGGGGGACGGGTTGCTGGAGTGGTCTTCTGCGAGTCCAGTCGCCTGTTGGTACAGTTCGGTGGCGCAAACGGCGACGGATTGGGCCAAGTTTAAGGAAGGATACTCGGGACTGGCGGGAATTTGCACGAATCGCTGGGCGTAGTTGAGCTCATCGTTGCTCAATCCTCTGTCTTCCCGGCCAAAAATTAAGGCGGAGGGGGTTTCTAATAGCCAAGGGAGGGCGACTCGGGGGGTTTCTAAGTCTGTGGGTAAGGACCTGGAACGCCCGGTGGTTGCGATCGCCCGTTGACATCCCACCAGGGCCTGTGGGAGTTCGTTGACAATTTGGGCGGATTCTAAAATATCTGCCCCATGTACGGCCATTTTAATCGCCCATTCATCCTGGCGATCGCACTGGGGATTCACCAAGACTAACTGAGACAAGCCCATATTTTTCATCACTCGCGCCACTGAACCCACGTTTAAGGGGCCAGCCGGTTCTACCAGCACGATCCGAATTCTGGCTAATGCGCTTTGACTCATGGTGGGAATGATCGGGGTGGGGATGCTTCTTATCCGGAATACGGTATTAAAAACCCACACCCTCAAGGGTGGGGCTACACGGACAAAGCCCGCCTGCGCGGGCTAATTCACATAACCGACTTTGTTATAACCGCATTGGGTATTAGTCATAGAGAATCTGGATTATAGAGGAATTGGGGACCCAATGCAACTGAGGGAGACTCCCACCTGTGGCGATCGCCTCTCCCGCTAACCGATGGGAGATTTCCGCAAGTTTTTAGAACATCGGGGATAGCGGCAGTTTATTATCTATAAACAGCCGAATGGCTTGCCCTGTGTTTGGATTCTGGATAAACCCATGAGCGATCGTCCCTCTGCATCTACCCCAACAGATATGACTGGGATTAAAACGACCCAGACCCATATTACCAATGCTGACTATCGCGAACTCGATCGCAGTCGCCTCTCGGCGATGTATCGGCATTATGCAGAAGTCAAGGATCAATATCCCCATTCCCTGCTGTTGTATCGGGTGGGAGATTTCTTTGAAACCTTTTTCCAGGATGCGATCGTTGTGGCGCGAGAATTGGAATTAGTCCTCACCAGTAAACAAGGGGGAGATGTGGGACGAGTCCCCATGACGGGAGTCCCCCATCATGCCTTAGAACGGTATGCCATGCAATTGGTGGAAAAAGGCTACTCCGTCGCCGTGTGCGATCAAGTTGAAGATGCTGCGGAAGCAAAAGGGTTAGTCCGGCGCGAAGTGACTCGGGTGATTACCCCGGGTACAATCCTGGAAGATGGAATGCTCAAAGCGCGCACCAATAACTTTTTAGCGGCAGTCGTCATGGCGGGAAATCAGTGGGGATTGGCTTATACAGATATTTCCACTGGGGAATTCTTCACCACCCAAGCGGAAGATTTAGAACATCTCGCACAAGAACTCATGCGTCTGCAACCGTCGGAAGTGTTGGTCCCGACGAATGCGCCGGATATTGGTACATTGTTACGCCCCGGGGAAAAATCCCAACATCTCTCGGAGTATCTCCCTTCCTGCTTTTGCTATTCTCTGCGATCGCAAAAACCTTTTACCTTAGTCGAAGCACGTCAGCGGATTTTCCAATATTTCAAACTCCGCAGTTTGGAAGGGGTGGGATGTGAAAATCTCCCCTTAGCGGTGCGTGCAGCAGGGGGATTATTGGAATATCTGGAAGCAACGCAAAAGGAAAATCGGATTCCCCTGCAATTGGTTAGAAGTTATACCTTAGCGGATTATTTAATTGTCGATGCTCAAACTCGCCGCAATTTAGAAATTACGCAAACTGTGCGGGATGGCACATTTTATGGGTCGTTGTTATGGGCGATCGACTGCACAAAAACCGCAATGGGTGGGAGAGCATTACGGCGGTGGATTTTGCAACCTTTGCTGAAGATTAAAGGCATTCAAGCGCGACAGGATACGGTGGAGGAATTAGTCCAAAAAACGGAACTGCGCGAAGAAATTCAAAAGTTGTTATCAGAAATCTATGACATCGAACGCCTCACGGTTCGCGCAGGTTCGGGTACAGCAAATGCTCGGGATTTAATTGCATTGGCGGATTCTTTGGCGAAATTGCCGGAACTCTCCACCTTGGCACAACAAGGGAATTCTCCCTATTTGAAACCCTTACAACAAGTGTCCTCAGAACTAGAAACATTGGCGGTTCGCTTAAAACGGGCGATTGTGGAATCACCGCCGCTACATTTAACCGATGGAGGGTTGATTCGTCCGAATGTTTATGAGGCGTTGGATGAGATGCGATCGCTGGTTGAAGGCGATCAACAATGGTTGGCAAATTTGGAAGTGCGAGAACGAGAACGCACGGGAATTTCAACGTTAAAAGTGGGGTATAATAAGACTTTTGGATATTATATCAGCATTTCTCGTTCAAAAAGTGAACAAGCGCCTGCGGATTATGTGCGTCGGCAAACGTTGACCAATGAAGAACGGTATATTACGCCGGAGTTGAAAGAAAGGGAATCAAGGATTCTGACGGCACAGGAGGATTTGAATAAATTAGAATATGAGATTTTCGTCCAGTTGCGATCGCAGGTGGGAGAATATGCAGCAATGATTCGCAATGTTGCCAAAGCAGTGGCGGCGATCGATGTTTTATGTGGATTCGCTGAAATTGCGATCGACCGGGGATATTGCCGTCCGCAAATGGTAGAAAATCGAGAATTAAGAATTACCAATGGTCGTCATCCTGTAGTAGAATATTCGATTCCAGCAGGGTTATTTGTGCCGAATTCCACGCGATTGGGGAATGCCGAAGAACCGGACAAATCTGAAGGTGATCATCGCCTTGCACCGGATTTAATTATTTTAACTGGACCGAATGCCAGTGGCAAGAGTTGCTATTTACGGCAGGTGGGATTAATTCAGTTATTGGCACAAACGGGGAGTTTTATTCCAGCAACTTCCGCCACTTTAGGAATTTGCGATCGCATCTTTACCCGAGTTGGCGCAGTGGATGACTTAGCAACAGGTCAATCCACCTTCATGGTAGAAATGAATGAAACCGCCAATATTCTCAATCATGCCTCCCCTAAATCCCTAGTTTTACTCGATGAAATTGGCCGAGGAACCGCTACCTTTGATGGATTATCCATTGCGTGGTCCGTTGCCGAATATTTAGCCACAGAAATTCGCTCCCGCACCATTTTCGCCACCCATTACCATGAAATGAATGAACTCGCATCCATTCTTCCGAATGTTGCCAATTATCAAGTCACTGTTCGGGAATTAGCCGATGAAATCGTGTTTTTACATCAAGTCCAACCCGGAGGTGCGGACCGTTCTTATGGCATTGAAGCAGGACGGTTAGCGGGGTTACCTCCAGTGGTGATTCAACGAGCAAAAGAGGTGATGAGTCAGATTGAAAAGCATAGTAAAATTGCCGTCGGACTCCGCAAAGGGGCGAAGAAAGAGGGAGTGAATTCTTCGGAATCGACGGAACAATTAGATATGTTTGATTTTTAAACAAGGTTCGGATGTTAGGAGAAGAACCCCACCCTAACCCTCCCCATGACATCGGGGAGGGAACCCGATTTAGATAGCCTTTAGTGAGATATTAAAGTGGTCAGAATGGCTCAAAATGAATAGAATTTTGAACATATTTTTGACAATATCTCCTGATTTCCTTCACTTGAATCCACCTCCGGTCCCCTCCCCTTGGCAAGGGGAGGGTTAGGGTGGGGTCCCCCATTTATGCCAGATTTATACTCGTTTTAATCCACCTCCGGTCCCCTCCCCTTGGCAAGGGGAGGGTTAGGGTGGGGTTCCCCATTTATGCCAAATTTATACTCGTCTTCAACAAAGATAGTTCCCCACTCTCTTCCCGATTTCCGCCATATAAATCAAAGCAGACTTCCATCCCTCCCGAGTCCTCTTCCGTAACCCGAAGAATGCCAAAATTGTTATAACGACAGACTGCTAAATTTTCAAAATGATAGGGTTGATTTTCCGGGCGATCGCCTAAATCTCCTTCCGATTTAACTAACATTTCTAAAATCCGCCGTTCCATTCCCTTCAAATGGGCGTAAGCAATCCCACTGGAAGTCACCTGAAAAACCTTGGCCCCAGGAAAATCGGGATGAGACAGTTTAAACGCCGCCCCAATATGAACATCCCCACTAATAAAAATAACGCGCCGCTGCGTCTCTTGGGAAAGCTGAAAGACTAACTTTAATAAACGATTTCGCTCATCCCAATTGCTTTGATGTTCCCAATGGTCCCGTTGGTCATCTTGATATCCAAATAAACTTAAGTCAATTTTGTTAATCACAAAACTACTTAAATGAACCACAGGGACTGGAGAGACAATAAATAAAACCTCGGCCTCGGATTGATACTCATTGGCCATCCACGCTTCAAATCGACTCCACTGTTTTAATCCTAACGACCGATGATGTTCGCGATTATAATTGCGATTTCCGCGCATATCTAGGACATAAAACCCACAACGTCCGCAATCAAATCCATAGTCAAACTGATTATTGACAAAATCAGTCTCAGGATTATGAGAATGTTCATATTCCCAATAAACCTGTCGGGCCGCCTCAAACATTTCCTCAGCAAACTGCAATTGTTGCGACTTATTTCGCAGTTGCCAGGAGGTATCTAGCAATCCCGCTAGTTCATCGGGAGTATAAGACCCCCATCCATCGACAATTTCATGATCATCCCAGATCATATAAGTGGGAAATCTCCGATAAATGCGCTGCACTTCGGGAATTCCCCAATATCCTCGATAAATATCCCGATACCAGGTAATCATATCCTCGCGAGTCGGATTCTGGGATTTGACCTTCCGCAACCATTCCCAGATACTCAAGTCAGAGTTGCCATCCACATAAACTTGATCACCCGTTGCTAACACAAATCGCGCATTCACCTTGGAGAGTTCCTCGTTAAATCGGTCCCACATTTCCACATTGGCCAGACGCCGCCCTTCATAAGGCATATGACAACTATAAATGCCAAAATTGATGGTTTTCGGATGTTCCGGAAAAGTCTGAAACCACAGGAGTTCCTCATGTCCCAACTCCCAGGGAGAATCCCGGTTGGGGTCAAATAACGCATAGTAATAGCGAGTATTCGGCGTGAGATTCATCAGTTCCATGACGCCGGTGAGGTCGGTTTCCGGGGTAAGTGAGATGGGGAGAACAATTTCCGGGGAAAATTCTTCCGTATGAGACGGAGTGGTCAAGCGTAACTGGTACTCACGGCGATCGCCTAAGCTCAACAAAGGAATCCCCTGAGTCGGAATGGGACGAGAAGACACCACCAACCAGTATTCCCCCCGTTCAGAAACCCGGAACCACAGGCGCACTGTGGTGGGGGTGGTATGACCGATCATACTGGTTTGCTCTAAGGGTGAATTCGGCCAAGGACGCTGTTCAGGATCATAAAACTTCAGAGGGCGATTCATAAGGGTTTCTCGTCTCCATTGCACGGATAGGGAAGGACCATTCTATTATCTAGGCAATGGAGACACTGGATTCACCCCCTGGAAGTTCTGATTGACTTTACCGGGATTCTCCAATCAGACTGCGGATCTGAGGCATCTCATCTTTTCGGGATTGGGTATCGTCCCCGATCGCCATTCTGATTGGGTGGGGGTCGCTTAAAAGCGGGCGATCGCTGCAACCGCACCCTCTGCTGGCATTTTCTCCTGGGGTTCCACATACACCGTCCCCCCATTCATCGCCGTATAAACTGCCGCAAAGTCTAATAAATCCTCATCATCCGGTTGAGCTTCTTCATGAATTTCTACCTGATTTGTTTCCGGATTAAACTGTCCCCATTGATGCTGATCCAAGGCCACAAACAGGGAATCCAACCGTTGATAATAGGCGGCAGAAACAATCTCCTCCAGCTTAGTCACAGTTTTGTCCGGTTGAGCACCACTGAGGTCTTGGTAGCGTTGTACCGCCTCTGTATAGGACTGCTCAAAATACGGCTGAACAATCTCCCAAGTGAGGGTTTGCAATTCTTCCGGTTTGAGCATTTTCGGATTGCCTGTCATGCCATCGGGGAGCAAATGGGGATAAGAGTTGGCCTGATGATACAGCGGCATCAGATATTCCACTCCGGCCAAAACTAGGGGTGCATCCTCATCCTTGAGGCGATCGAAAATCCCCTTATCCACCTGATGAAAATATTGCAAAATATCCAGGTAAATCTTATCCACATCGGGGCTACCCTGTCCGTGATAAGCCCCCACTTCCGGTGCCCGGTTGTTGGTTCCACCGCGAGAGGTGAAAATTCGGAATTGGGTGTTACTGAAGTCATCATACATCACGGCTTGGTCAATATTCTCGGGGATATTTTCTACATGAATTTCCCGCGCAGTGAATTGGGTCGCCTCAATCAGGCGGACATTCTCTTGACTGAGGGCTAAGATAAAATAGCGGCCATTTTTGTTAACCAAGGGGAGTAGCGGTTTCAGGTGGAAGCGATCGCTCACCACGACAATTTCATCCACCTCAATCGGGAGGCAATAATAGTGAAACGCCGTCGGAGAGATGAAAATTGCCAAACCCAGTTCTTGGTGTTCCCAAAACTGGGAACTATCCAGCTTTTTGGCTTGTTCCAACCATTCCGACGCATCCGAGAGACGAATCCCCATCTCTTCCAGCTTGGATTCTACCTCTTTCATTAAATTCTTAAAGCGAATCGGATTTTGCTGAGTTTCCGAACCCGCCTTCACTGTGGGCATATAAAGGGAAACAGAAGGTTGTTCGTGATGCTCTAATAAAGTTTTAAGGTCACTTTTAGATAAAAAATCCATAAATTGAGTCTCCAAAAAAATTGTCAAACTTTTAGGTAGGATTACCCCGAAGTCTATTTCTATAGAAGCAAAATTATGGAGATTTGCCCTCTTTCTTTTGATAGAAAATGAAAAAACCCCGCACCCTAAAGGGTGGGGCTATACAGACGAAGCCTGCCTACGCAGGCTAATACATAAAACCCAATTGAGACAACGCAACTCGTTCCCTGGCTCTGCCAGGGAATGCCACATTGGAGGCTCTGCCTCCGGCTAACTCAAAAAACTAATAAAGTCCCCAAAATCCCCCAGCCAAATCCCTCATCCCGACCCCTTCACCACCCTAGAAATCCGTTCCACCAACTCAGGAACGGGTAAAGACACATCCAAATGAATCGCATCCTCGGGAGTGGGTTCTTCTAATGCCTCAAACTGACTATTTAGCAAATCCGCTGGCATAAAATGGTCGGTTCGCGACTGCATTCGTTCCTCAATTACTGCCTGGGAACCCTTCAAATAAACCAACTTAATTGGTTCCAAAGAACAATCCAAAATTTCGCGATAGGATTGCTTCAAAGCCGAACAAGCTAACACCACATTTTTATCTTGCTGTAACCAGGCGGAGATTTGTTGACGCATTGCCATTAACCAAGGGAGGCGATCGCTCTCATCCAAAGGGATTCCCCGACTCATTTTCTCCACATTTTCCGGGGAATGTAAATCATCGGCATCTTGAAACTGCCAGTCTAACGCCTCTGCCAGACGCTTCCCGACAGTGGTTTTACCCGAACCCGATACTCCCATGATGATAACAATGGTCACCGTTAAAGCTCCTTTTTCTGCCGACTGTGATGCTTTGGGGCAATACCTGAATCCCCCGGACTACAATAATTGAACAAGGGTTTGATCCGGTTCCCTTGTTACAGCTTCTCCGTTTAGGTGCAACCTGACTATTATAAAGCATCTTCACCCCTGAGATTAAGTCCCCAGAACGAACCCACTTAGGCAAATGGTTGGTAGATATCCTCTATAATCCTGGTTAAAGTATGACGATTGTATTTTTTGGGACTCTCTTAATGAAATATGATTCCAGAAAATATTCTCTTTAAACGATTAACTTGAGATTTTGGGCAGATTGGTTTAATTGTTGAATGCCTAATTTCATTTGAGTAATGCCACTAGCGGTTTCTTGCGCCGATTGGTTGAGGATGTTCATAGCATCAACGACTTGTTGAATGGCAACGGCTTGTTGGTGGGCCGTCAGAGAAATTTGTTGAGTGTTCAATACCACATTATTAAAAGCATTTGCCACTTCAAGGAAAGCTGCTGCTGTTTTTTGACTAATTTTGTTTCCTTCTTCTACTGTCCTATTGCCTTCATTTGTCACCGTCACGGTGGAATCGAGGGCATTTTTAATCTCAATGACAAGGTTGTTAATCTTCTCAGCAGATTTCTGACTTTGATCGGCCAATTTACGAATTTCTATGGCGATTACAGCAAAACCTTTGCCATTTTCTCCGGCTCGCACAGCTTCTACTGATGCATTGAGCGCCAGCATATTCGTTTGAGTTGCTAAATTTGTCACCACACCAGAAATATTGCCAATCTGATTAATTTCTGTGCTTAATCGCATAATTTGTTCAGCGATCCCCCTGACTTTTTCTTTCAATATTGTCATTGATTCCAGGGTTTCCTCCACTGCTAGGCTTCCGACTTCACTTATACTTAAAGCTTGTCCTGCGGCTTCAGCAGCAGATTGGGATTGATGGACTAATTGCTGGAAAGAATCACGCAAGTCATCCATTATGATAGTAGTTTGATTGACAGAAGTAGATTGTTGTATGACGGTGCGCTCCTGCTGTTCAACCGTCGCAGCAATCTCTCTAGAACAACTGGCGAGCGTATTGGCTACCTGATTGATGGGTCGGACAACTTTATTGGAAATAAATAAGACAATAAATGAACTTAATACTACGGCAATAACTGTACCTCCTATAGAAATAACTGCCGATAATTGCTCCGACTGTTTTGCTATTTTTGTTCGTTGACTCAGTAGCGCCTCTTCTACATTCAGCATTTCTGTAAGTTCAACTCTGATTTTATCCATCAATATCTTGCCTTTGCCTGACATGACTAAAGCTCTTAGCTCTGCTTCTTTGCCAGCCCTTTTCAGGGAGATAGTTTCCGCTAATTCATCTAGTTTTTCTTCGGCATTTCTTTCAACTTCCTCCAGCCTCTTAACCTGCTCTGGGTTATCTTGAATTAAATTTTTTGTATCATTGAATGATTGATTGAGGCCAATCGTCCCATATTTGTAAGGTTCTAAAAAATCTTCTTGACCCGTGAAGATAAACCCTCGCTGTCCTGTTTCAGCGTTCAGTAAATCTTTTTCTATACTTTGCAAATGTCTCTTGACTACATAGGTGTGCGTTTGCCAATTAATAGCTTCTGCTAAATTATCCATGCTCAACTTAGTTGCCAGTCCGATGCTAATCATTAATAAAAGAACGACCCCGAAGCCCAGCAGGACTACTTTACTCAGCCGAATAATATTTTGCGACATTTTATTTGTCACCTCTGGATTAGTTTCTTCCTGGTAATAGTTTAGCATATTTCTCTTCTGTTCCTCCAGGAAAACCCTTTTCTTGACTGAATTCTAGGACTCTTACAGGGAAGGGCGATCGCCACGGTTTTTCCTAATAGCAACTCAAAAATACAGTCCGATTCGCCTAGGTCTCTCCCGATCAGAGATGCGGCGATCGCTATCTGTTGGCAATGACACAAAAGGGAGATAGCTGTCCTAACTCACTTGTGTTATGGAGCCAGACCTGAGAGCCTTGGGAGTGACCGCATCTTGCTCGCTATTTTTCTTACAAGTCATTTAGGGTCGCTATAGTATTTTCCAATCATTATGAAATCTTGACTCCTTCGCCCGCAAGCAACCGAGTCCACAACCTACCCAATCTAGCGGTTTTGTTAGATAATAGACACAACAGTTCCCCCGGAGTCCGGGCGATGATGAGCCGATCGCCCAAAACTCCCTACATCCTCCCCTCCCATCCCACAGCAAAACCACCACCATCATGACCATGACCCCTGATATCCGTGACTTTTATCGGGCAACTAAACCCGATCGCGCCCTGGTTTGTGCCGACCCCCAGGACCGGAAGTATTACATTGATTTTTCCACGGTTCGCGGCGGGGAAATTATTGATAAACTTAAGACAAAAAATCACCTTTTTTGAACCCGATCGCCCCACTTGTGCCTTGTTTACGGGCCATATTGGATGCGGGAAATCTACGGAACTCTTGCGGCTGAAAATGGAACTGGAAAAAGCCGGGTTTCATGTGGTGTATTTTGCCTCCAGTGAAGACTTGGAACTGACCGATGTGGATATTGTAGATGTGTTGCTGGCGATCGCCTCTCGCATCTCCCAAAGTTTAGAGACGATTCAACTCAACCAAACCAGCAAACTCAAAGATTTGCTGCAAGAGGCATCACGGGTTCTGAATGCGGATATTCAGGGAATCAAAGCCAAAATTCCCAACATTGGCGATGTGGGAATCAGCGGACAAGGAGACAACTTTACTTTGTCCTTGGGAATTGGGGAAATTACGGCCAAAGTCAAACAAGATTCGTCCTTGCGGCAAAAGTTGAATCAGTTTTTAGGTCCCCAAAAACAACAACTGCTGGATGCGATTAATCAGGAGTTGATTGAACCGGCTATTATGAAACTCAAAGCCCAGGGGAAACAGGGTTTAGTTGCCATTGTGGACAACTTAGACCGCCTGGATAACAGTCCGAAACCCTGGGGAAAACCGCAACAAGAATATCTATTTGTGGACCAGGGGGAATATTTAAGTAAGCTCAATTGTCATCTGGTTTATACTCTGCCTTTGGCGCTGAAATTTTCCAATAGTTATGGAATGTTGACTCAGCGATTTGAAGACCCGAAAGTGTTGCCAATGGTGCCGGTGCGATCGCAGGATGGCAAGGAACATCAAGCGGGGATGGCACTCTTGCGGCAAATGGTCCTCGCCCGAGCTTTTCCTGATTTAGATGAACAACAACGGTTAGATGCCATTCCCCTGATTTTTGACAGTCCCGACACCTTAGATCGCCTCTGCCAGATTAGTGGGGGTCATGTTCGGGATTTACTCAAATTGCTGAATACTCTGGATTATGGAAGAAATGCAATTTCCCCTCCATCGCCAAACTTTAGAAAAACTGATTCAGTCCTGTCAACAGGATATGACCATGCCCATTTCTGACCAGGAATGGGAGTTATTGCGTCAGGTGAAAATTCGCCAAAAAGTTAACGATGATAACGGCTATCAACAGTTGATTAGAAGTCGCTTTGTGTTTGAGTATCGCGATAATGGTCAAGTGTGGTTTGATGTGAATCCGATGATAGCGGAATCGGGGGTACTGTAGCCATGACTGACCCGGTTAATCTGGAACCCATCAGCGCGGAAAATGAGCAGGCTTTAACCCGATTGGCTTGGGCATTGGAGGCATCTCGCGGGGAGTTTAAACTATTTATTGCCCGCTGTAATTATATCCAATTGCGGTAGCGTCTGGTTCAGAGATTGCAACAGCTTTGTGAGGTGGAAATTCGCTGCATTGAGGTCAAAGCAGCGGACCGATTGCTGCATAGCCGAATTCGGGCTGAATTGGGGGACAGAACAACCGGATGCGCTGATGGTTTTTGGGTTAGAAACGGTGACGGAGATTAATCCCCTGTTGAGTTCGGCGAATCAAGTCCGGGAGGAGTTTCAGAAACAGTTTCATTTTCCCTTAGTGCTGTGGGTGAATGATGAAGTGCAGCAAAAAATCCGCCAAATTGCGCCGGATTTCGAGAGTTGGGCGATTCCGGTGCAATTGACGATGAATCGAGAGGCGATCGCCTCTTTTGTCACCGCCACCGCCCAAGATTGGTTTGCCAATCCACTGCAACTCAACCGCCAATCTGCTCAAAAATTGCAAGGAGAATTAGCAGCAGCGCAACAGGATTTAATCAGCCAAGGGGGATTAGATGAAGAACTGAATGCCCATTTAGAAACTCTATTTGGGGCGGTTCAATTCATCCTCGGTCAACCGGATTTGGCCCTCGTCCATTATCAACTAGCGGCGAAATGGTGGGATAAATCTCAGCAGTTAGAACCCCTGGGGAAAGTTTATCATCAAATTGCCGTTTGCCATTATATCAAAGCCCGACAACAACGCAATTTAAACCCCTCGGATTGGCAACCGACTCGGGAAGCAGTCGCCCACTGTTTAGCAACCTTTGAACAAACCCAAAACCCTGATTTAATCGCAAATTCCCTAGAAAGTATCGGCCAAATCTTACGACAGTTGGGAGAGTGGGAGACCCTCCAAACCCTGGCAACCGATGCCTTATCCATCCATGAAGCGGAAAATCAGCCCATAGAAACGGCCCGAGATTATGGGTTTTTAGCGGAAGTGGCTTTATCCCAATCCAATTGGACCGAGGCTCAAGAATTAGCGGAAAAAGCCCTAGAGATTTTAGCCGCAGTTCCGGGATTTTCCGATTCAAATCGTCCGATGGAGATGGACGAACCGCCGGGAGAAATCGCCCTGGGTTTTGATGCTAGTCGCTATTATTTTATTCTAGCCCAAGCCGAGCAGAACTTAAATCATCCAGAAGTGGCGATCGGTCATTTAGAGGCAGCAAAACAAATAGGTAGTCCTGAGCATGATACCCAGCTTTATCTGGAGATTCTCTGTCAGTTACAAGACTTGTATTTTCAACAAAAACAATATTTAGAAGCCTTTGAACTCAAACTCAACCGCTACTCCATTGAGCAACAATATGGATTAAGAGCCTTTGTCGGGGCTTGTTGGATTCAACCGCAACGGCAGGAGAATTTTGGTCTAACTCCTGTGGATAAACGGCAATCTGTGGCCCCGGAAATAGCGGCTTCTGGGCGGATGTGGGATGTGGAAAAAATTGTCGAAGAAATTGGCAAGAATGATTCCCGAATCCTGGTGATTCATGGACAATCCGGTGTGGGAAAAAGCTCCCTGGTGAATGGGGGAATCATTCCCAAGTTAAAGGAACAACTGAGTGGATATCAGGAATATTTACCGATTCCGGTGCGAGTTTATACGAACTGGAGGGAAGAATTTGCCAGTAGCTTGGCAGAGGCGTTGGCAGAAAAAGGGGTAAAAATTAGGTCTGTCCCGGGAGAAGGGCAATTCGCATGGTTCCTGGAACAGTTGCAGGAGAATGAAAGCCGAAATAGGCGTTCTATCCTAATTTTTGACCAATTTGAAGAGTTCTTTTTTGCCTGTGCCACCCCCAGAGAACGGCGGCAATTTTTTGATTTTTTAGGGGATTGCTTGAGGATTCCGAGTCTCAAAGTTATCCTATCCCTGCGAGAGGATTATTTGCATGAATTGCTAGAGTGCGATCGCCTAGAAAGCATGAAGACTATCAACAATGATATCCTAGCCCGCAAAGTCCGCTATCCCCTCGGCAACTTTTCCCCCCCAGATGCAGAAAAAATCATCCAAAGTTTAACGGAAAAAACCCAATTTTGCTTGTCCGATGAGTTAACTCAGGCATTAGTTCAGGACTTAGCCGATGAACTCGATGCCGTGCGTCCCATTGAATTGCAAATCGTCGGCGCACAACTGCAAGCGGAAAATATTACCACCTTAGCCGAGTATCAAGAACGGGGACCAAAAACCGAATTCGTCAAGCGCTACTTAGACGACGTGGTGAAAGACTGTGGACCGGAAAATCAGCAGATGGGTGAATTTGTTCTGTACTTGCTGACCGATGAAAAAGGCACTCGTCCCCTGAAAACGCGGGAGGAAATAGCGGGGGAGTTACAGGAAATCGCCGCCGATTTGACGGGAGAGGTTAGCCAATTAGATTTGGTGTTGAAAATTTTTGTAGACTCCGGTTTAGTGTTGCTAATCCAGGAAAAGCCAGCAGAACGCTATCAACTGGTTCATGATTATTTAGCCGAGTTTATTCGCAAGCAACAACAGCCTCAGTTAGAACGGTTAAGGGCTGAACTGGAACAAGAAAGAACCCAACGGAAATTACCGAAGCCAACGTCAAAAGACCGAAGAAGAGTTAGAACAGGAAAGAAAGGCCAAGCAAATCTTAGCAGAAGCCAATCAGAAAGCAAACACAGCGAATTCGCCTGGGAACAGGAATTTTTGCCGCATCCTTAATTGCCGCAGCCATCACCGGAGGATTTGCCCTCAAAGCGACTCAAACCCTGAAGGAAGCCCGAGAGGTGACGCGACTCGAACGCCAAGGGTTAAATGCCTTACGACAATTTGAAGTGTACCAAATCGATGGATTAGTCTCAGCGATGAGCGCGGGGCAAGAGTTAAAAGCTCTGGTAAGGGACAAGCGTTCCCTCTCTAGATTATCCCACTCTAACCCCGATGCTGGCCTTGCACACCATCATCAACCAGATCTCAGAACGCAATCAACTTCAGCATCAGGGTGCGGTCAACAGCGCCAGTTTCAGCCCGGACGGGGAGAGCATCCTCACCGCCTCAGAGGACAAGACCGCCCGGGTCTGGGACCGCCGTGGCCAGATGATGGCGGAACTCAAGGGCCATCAGGGTGCGGTCAACAGCGCCAGTTTCAGCCCGGACGGGGAGCGCATCCTCACTGCCTCAGAGGACAAAACCGCCCGGGTCTGGGACCGCCGTGGCCAGATGATTGGCGGAACTCACGGGCCATCAGGGTGCGGTCAACAGCGCCAGTTTCAGCCCGGACGGGGAGCGCATCCTCACCGCCTCAGAGGACAAAACCGCCCGGGTATGGGACCGCCGTGGCCAGATGATTGCGGAACTCAAGGGCCATCAGGGTGCGGTCAACAGCGCCAGTTTCAGCCCAGACGGGGAGCGCATCCTCACCGCCTCAGAGGACAAGACCGCCCGGGTCTGGGACCGCCGTGGCCAGATGATTGCGGAACTCAAGGGCCATCAGGGTGGGGTCATCAGCGCCAGTTTCAGCCCGGACGGGGAGAGCATCCTCACCGCCTCAGAGGACAACACCGCCCGGGTGTGGGACCGCCGTGGCCAGCTAATTGCGGAACTCACCGGCCATCAGGGTGGGGTCAACAGCGCCAGTTTCAGCCCAGACGAGGAGCGCATCCTCACCGCCTCAGAGGACAAGACCGCCCGGGTCTGGGACCGCCGTGGCCAGCTAATTGCGGAACTCACCGGCCATCAGGGTGGGGTCAACAGCGCCAGTTTCAGCCCAGACGGGGAGCGCATCCTCACCGCCTCCTGGGACAACACCGCCCGGGTCTGGGACCTCCGTGGCCAGCTAGATTGCCGAACTCACCGGCCATCAGGGTTGGGTCACCAGCGCCAGTTTCAGCCCAGATGGGGAGAGCATCCTCACCGCCTCCTGAGGACAAGACCGCCCGGGTCTGGGACCGCCGTGGCCAGACGATTGCCGAACTCAAGGGCCATCAGGGTCCGGTCAACAGCGCCAGTTTCAGCCCGGACGGGGAGAGCATCCTCACCGCCTCCTGGGACAACACCGCCCGGGTCTGGGACCGCCGTGGCCAGATGATTGGCGGAACTCAAGGGCCATCAGGGTTGGGTCATCAGCGCCAGTTTCAGCCCGGACGGGGAGAGCATCCTCACCGCCTCATAGGACAACACCGCCCGGGTGTGGGACCGCCGTGGCCAGATGATTGCCGAACTCAAGGGCCATCAGGGTGCGGTCATCAGCGCCAGTTTCAGCCCGGACGGGGAGAGCATCCTTACCGCCTCATATGACAAGACCGCCCGGGTCTGGGACCGCCGTGGCCAGATGATTGCCGAACTCAAGGGCCATCAGGGTGCGGTCTACAGCGCCAGTTTCAGCCCAGACGGGAAGAGCATCCTCACCGCCTCAGATGACAAAACCGCCCGGGTCTGGGACCGCCGTGGCCAGATGATTGCCGAACTCAAGGGCCATCAGGGTGGGGTCAACAGCGCCAGTTTCAGCCCAGACGGGGAGAGCATCCTCACCGCCTCAGAGGACAAGACCGCCCGGGTCTGGGACCGCCGTGGCCAGATGATTGCCGAACTCACCGGCCATCAGGGTGCGGTCTAGCATGCGCCAGTTTCAGCCCGGACGGGGAGAGCATCCTCACCGCCTCTTAGGGACAACACCGCCCGGGTCT
Source organism: uncultured cyanobacterium (assembly GCA_963821735.1). Lineage (GTDB taxonomy): Bacteria > Cyanobacteriota > Cyanobacteriia > Cyanobacteriales > Laspinemataceae > Laspinema. The sequence goes on along the minus strand of CAWGFK010000011.1, from coordinate 150,634 downwards.
GGGACCGCCGTGGCCAGATGATTGCCGAACTCAAGGGCCATCAGGGTGGGGTCATCAGCGCCAGTTTCAGCCCAGACGGGGAGAGCATCCTCACCGCCTCCTGGGACAAAACCGCCCGGGTCTGGGACCTCCGTGGCAAGCTGATTGCCGAACTCAACGGCCATCAGGGTGGGGTCTAGATGCCAGTTTCAGCCCAGACGGGGAGCGCATCCTCACCGCCTCTGAGGACTACACCGCCTGGGTCTGGCGTGTGGGAAGTTTGGATGACTTGCTGGAGTGGGGGTGTGATTGGCTTGCGGATTATCTGGTTACCCATCCCACGGAATTGGAAAAGTTAGAGACTTGTCAAACGCCATCCAATTTGGCAGAAGCTGCCCGTTTTTAGTCAAAGAAGGAGAGGAGGAAGCCAGAGCCGGTCAAGTCGATGCGGCAGTGGCGACATTCCGCAAGGCGTTGGAGTGGAATGCAGGGTTAGATTTTGATCCAGAAGCTAAAGCGAAGCAGCTTGCAGAGGAGGGAAATCAAGAATAAGTGGGTTAGGTGACTGTTGATATTGTGATGGTTTTGTTACACCAAAAATAGACCCTAAACTTTAATGAATTGCTGGGATTTCTCAACAGGAGTTAATTGGATGAAACCTGAACTTTATCAAGAAATTGCCTTGACACAAGATTGGGAGGAATTTAATCTGCATCGGGGGGATATTGCGACATTAATTGATTATGTACCTTCACCGACTGGGGGCGAAGATGGGGCTATTTTAGAAGTGTTTAATGGGGGGGGAGAAGCGATCGCCGTTGTCACGGTTCCAGTTTCTAGTATTGAGACTCTACCGCCTGATGATTTGCTGTCGATTGGGTGAGTCTGGGATAGGGTCGGGTTTTTATGAAGGGGGTGGGTTTGGTTATTTGTGGGGGGAGAACGACTGAAGTCGGGACGTTGAACGGGGGAGAATGAGTGAAGGCGTTACTACGAACTGGGGAGAATGAGTGAAGGGGTGGCGCGGAACTTTCGCTGCTGTCGTAAAATAGGCTGAACTCTCCAGACTCTAAGAACGTAAAATTTCCATGACTCATTCCACTGATATTCTGACTTTGGCGCGTTGGATGGCGTCAGATTTTAGCAATTTTGACCAGGCGATCGAGAATCCGCCGTTTTTTGCCCATATTCGGGTCTGTATGCGGCCCCTGCCTTATGAGTTCCTGGATGGGGTCAGTCTCTATTTAGAGCAGGCTTATGATTATATGCTGGATCAGCCCTATCGCGTGCGGGTGTTGAAGTTGGTGCCGAAGGGCGATCGCATTGAAATCGAAAACTACAAAGTCCAGGATGAAGCCTCTTTCTACGGATCCGCCCGCGATCGCCAGCTCCTGCAATCCCTCACCCCAGACAAGCTAGAAAAAATTCCCGGTTCCAGTTTCATCACCGAATGGACTGGATCCAGTTTCAAGGGCGAAGTAGAACCGGGCAAAAATTGCATTGTGGTTCGCAAGGGTCGCACCACTTATCTGGATAGCACCTTTGAAATTGATGAAAATGTCTTTATCAGTCACGATCGCGGACTGGACCCCGAGACTGATGAGATGGTTTGGGGTTCCGTTGCGGGTCCTTTTGTGTTTAACAAGCGGATAGCGAGTTTTGCGGATGAGGTGGTTGTGAATTGATACTCAACCCGCAGGCTGAAGCCTGGGGCTACACGGACAAAGCCTGCCTCCGCAGGCTAAGAGAGAAAACCGAGATCTTGCACCCTGCTCAACTCCGGCGGGGGATCAATCCCCCGCCTCATAGCTAAAGTCGGTTAAAAACCGACTAGAAACCTTATATTAAGAGCATTTTCAGTCGGTTTCAACCGACTTAAGTTGTTAGGCGGGGGTTTGAACCCCCGCCGGTTGTTGCAACGCGCACAAGATGTCAGAAAACCGACTGTTGACAACCTGATTTGGGATGAGGGGTAGAATTTCTCCAAAATCTGGGTTTTTCCAGTCAATTCTATAGAGTAGCCTGCGGAGGCAGGCTTCGTCCGTATAGCCTCCGGGCTACAGCCTGCGGGTTAAAGTTAAAGGTGGTATTTCTAGTCTAGTATTCCTTTTTCTGTCTTAGCCTGCGGAGGCAGGCTTCGTCCGTATAGCCCCAGGCTTCAGCCTGCGGGCTAAAGTTAAATGAGGCATTTTGTAGTCTGGTATTCCTTAATGCAGATTTTTTGCGGAATTCTGTCAAGTCGCTGGGGGGAAATATCCCACAGGTGGCACAAACCTGGTAGAGTTACCGAGTATTGGCAAGCAAGATTCATCTACCTATGAGAGTCCTGGTTATTGGCGGTGACGGCTATTGCGGTTGGGCAACTGCGCTTTACCTATCCAATCACGGTTACGATGTCGCAATTTTAGATAGTTTGGTGCGTCGGCATTGGGATGCACAACTTTGCGTTGAAACCCTAACACCGATCGCCCCGATTCAGCAACGGTTGCAGCGTTGGCGCGATCTAACTGGCAAGTCTATTGATCTGTTCGTTGGGGATATCACTGATTACGCTTTCTTAAGTAAGGCCCTCCATCAGTTTGAACCGGATACGATTGTTCACTTTGGTGAGCAGCGATCGGCCCCCTTCTCGATGATTGATCGCGACCATGCGGTTCTCACTCAAGTGAATAACGTCGTGGGAACTCTGAATCTGCTTTATGCCATGAAGGAAGATTTCCCTGACTGCCATCTGGTGAAGTTAGGCACAATGGGCGAATATGGCACGCCAAATATCGATATTGAAGAAGGCTATATCACCATTGAGCATAACGGGCGCAAAGATACCCTCCCCTATCCGAAGCAACCGGGAAGTTTCTATCACTTAAGTAAGGTTCACGATAGTCACAATATCCAGTTTGCTTGCAAAATTTGGGGTCTGCGTGCCACGGATTTGAACCAAGGGGTGGTTTATGGGGTCCTGACGGAAGAAACCGGCATGGATGAGATGCTAATCAACCGCCTCGATTACGATGGCGTGTTTGGGACGGCACTCAATCGCTTCTGCATTCAAGCAGCAGTGGGACATCCCCTGACGGTGTATGGCAAAGGCGGACAAACCCGAGGATTTTTGGATATTCGGGACACGGTACGCTGCATGGAACTGGCGATCGCCAACCCAGCAGAACCCGGACAATTCCGTGTCTTTAACCAATTTACCGAACTATTCAACATCGGTGAACTGGCAACGAAGGTGCAACAAGCAGGGATGGCAATGGGACTGAAAATTGAGATTGACCACCTGGAAAACCCCAGAGTCGAACTCGAAGAACATTATTTCAATGCCAAAAATACCAAACTGCTGGATTTAGGGTTACAACCCCATTATCTATCTGATTCCCTACTCGATTCTCTGCTGAATTTCGCCGTCAAATACCAGACCCGAATCGACAAAAACCAGATTCTACCCAAAGTATCTTGGCGACGTTAAACCCTGAGTGTTTAGCGGCATTACTGTTATGAGACTAAATTTTGTTGGAGTGCTGAGTATCTTGCTCGCTTTCTATAAAGTAGTGCGCAAGATTCTCGCACTCCTAATAATTAAGCTAGCATCTCGTACCTCATGGAGTTCGGTAACCGCTAGTCTATAAAGGCCTACATCTCTTAAAGGTGGAGCTCAGACGAGCCCTCTGCTCGGCCAAGTCAACACAGCTATATCAACTCGCACTATCATTTATCCATTGAAAATGCTGAAGTTGCTCATAGGCTGACCTAAAACCCTTGTGTAACTAAAATTTGATATGAGAATCGCACTTTTTACCGAAACCTTTTATCCCAAAGTTGATGGCATTGTCACCCGACTTTGCCGCACTGTCGAACAACTGCAACGTGCTGGCGATCGCGTACTCGTCTTTTCTCCAGACTACGGCATTACTGAATACAAAGGAGCCGAAGTTTACGGCGTTACTGGGTATCCCTTACCCCTCTATCCGGAACTGAAATTAGCCTTTCCCACTCCCTCTCTTACGGCGCAAACTCGAAGCCTTTGACCCGGATTTAATTCATGTGGTTAACCCTGCTGTGTTAGGAGTCGGGGGAATTTACTACGCCAAAAGTCTGAAAATTCCCTTAGTCGCCTCCTACCATACCCACCTCCCCAAATATTTGCACCATTATGGGTTAGGTGTGCTAGAACCCCTGCTTTGGGAACTGCTGAAAGCGGCTCATAATCAAGCGGAATTGAACCTATGCACTTCAATGGCAATGGTGGAAGAATTGCGAAATCATGACATTGAACGGGTAGATTTGTGGCAGCGTGGGGTGGATACGGAGTTATTTCAACCTCATTTAGCCAGTCGAGAAATGCGCGATCGCCTCAGTCAAGGGAATCCCGACAGTCCCCTGCTGCTGTATGTGGGACGACTCGGTGCCGAGAAAGAAATCGATCGCATTAAACCCGTCCTAGAAGCCATTCCCGATGCCAGATTAGCCTTAGTCGGTGATGGACCCACCCGGCAACAACTGGAACAACACTTTGCCGGAACCCCCACCCATTTTGTCGGCTATTTACATGGAGAAGAATTAGCCAGCGCCTTCGCCTCTGCCGATGCCTTTATTTTCCCATCAAGAACAGAAACCCTGGGGTTAGTGCTGTTAGAAGCAATGGCAGCCGGTTGTCCCGTCGTTGCTGCCGCCAGAGGAGGGATTCTGGATATCGTCACCGATGGAGTCAACGGATACCTGTTTGATCCCGATGAGGAGAATGGTGCGATCGCCGCCACCCAACGCCTCCTCGCCAACCAAATCGAACGCCAATCCCTCCGCCAAAATGCTCGCAAAGAAGCCGAACAATGGGGATGGCAAGCGGCAACAGCACAACTCCGGCGCTATTATCAAACCATCCTAAAGTCGGGTAGTTTGCCTCTGGCTGCCTGATGGGGATGGGGGAGATGGGGGGAGGATGGGGAGGATGGGGGAGATAGGGGAGATAGGGGAGATGTTTGTAGTAACGACTTCAGTCGTTACCGCGTACTTGGCTGAAGCCAAGTAACGCAGCCATGTCCGGATCCTCCAGTTCCTTCACAGGCGCTTAAGCCGCAAGGTGGGTGTCACGGCTTCAGCCGGAAACGACTGAAGTCGTTACTACGAACAAAAGAGAACGACTGAAGTCGTTACTACGAACATAAGAGAACGACTTCAGTCGTTACTACAAACATCCTCCCCATCCTCCCCCATCCTCCCCATCTCCCCCATCTCCCCCAACCTCCCCAACCTCCCCATCTCCCCAATCTCCCCACATTTCCCAGGGGTAGCGTACCATAGAGATCAGGCAAATCTGAGCCGGTAAGCGTTGATAAAACATGACATTTTCAGGCACTGGTAGCGTTCTAGCGGCTTTAACTCGGGTGGGTCGCATGGGGGAGTTGACCCGGCGGGTCAAGGATATGCAGGTTGGCGAATTTGTCTGCATCCTTGATTTTATTACGGCAGAATTTCAACAATGTCTGCTGGCGATCGATCTGATTAATAATGAAGCGCTCGAAATTCTGTTAGAACAACTCCTCGATGCCTTCACCCTCAAAATTAGTCAAATCCTCCAAGCAGAAAAGACGACTATTTTTTTAATTGACCAAGAAAAAGAGCAACTTTGGTCAAAAATTAGCCAAGATGAAACCGGGAAAAGTACCGAAATCCGATTACCCATCCATATCGGCATTCTCGGTCATGTTGCCTGCAATGGAGAAAGTGTCAATATTGCCGATGTTCGCAATCATCCTTTATTTCAACCGGAAGTAGACGAACCCCCGGGATGTGACCCGCGAAATCTGCTCTGTGAACCGATTTTTAGCAGCAAAGACACCGATCGCGTAGTCGCGGTGGTTCAGGTCCTCAACAAAATGGCTGAGGTTCCCTTTGATCGCGAGGATCAGCTTCAATTTGCCGGGTTTGCTTCTTCGATCGCGATTATTTTAGAAAGTTGTCAGTCTTTTTATGTGGCGGCGAGAAATCAACGCGGGGTTAGTGCGTTACTGGAAGCAACGACGACTTTAGGTCAAAGTCTGGACCTAGAAACGACGTTACGCGCTGTGATGGACCGCGCCAAGGATTTAATGCAGGCCGATCGCAGTACCTTATTTTTACTCAGCAAGGAAACTGACGAACTCTGGACGAAAGTCGCCAAAGCAGATGGCAAAACAATGGTGGAAATCCGGATTCCGGCCAATCGTGGCATTGCCGGTTATGTTGCCTCCACGGGTCAAACTCTGAATATTCATGATGCCTATCTTGACCCCCGATTTGACCCGACGACGGACCGAAAAACGGGTTATCAAACCGCTACGATTCTTTGTATGCCGGTTTATAATGCGTCGGGGGAGTTAATCGGGGTGACGCAACTGATTAATAAACATAAAGGGAGTTTTAATTCTTCCGATGAAGCGTTTTTGCGCGCTTTTAATGCTCAGGCGGGAATTGCCTTGCAAAACGCGCAATTGTTTGAGAGTGTGTTGCTGGAGAAGCAATATCAAAAGGATATTTTAGAAAGCCTTTCCGATGCGGTGATTTCCACCAATATGGACGGGAAAATTGTCACGATTAATGAGGCGGCGTTAGAGTTGCTGGGATGTCCGATTCAGAAGGATGACCGCAACCAGAGCGATCGCCAGTTTCAGATCCAGCGGGAAAATAAGCAAAAACTGCTGTTGTGGCAGCAAAAGTTACAAGGCCGTTATGTTTGGGAAGTGGTCCCGATTGACAATCTGAGATTTCGCTTACAGGATGCGTTACAAAATGCAGCAAGGCATTTTGTCCCGGAACAAAGTCTAACCATTGGGTTAGTTAAATTGGATGAAACGAATATGGAAAGTGCGATTTTGGTGATAGGCGATCGCCACAATCCTGAGTCTTATATCGCGTGGAATGAAACGGGGGAAAATGCCATAAAATACCCCAAAAGTCAAGTTAAAGAAATCGAACGCAGTCTCAACCTCACGGTGAATCCTTTAACCAACCCAGAAGGGGGAGTCCGGGGTGGGTTAGTGGTGTTGGAAGATATCAGTCGCGAAAAACGGATGAAAACCACCATGTATCGCTACATGACCCCTGGGGTGGCAGAACGAGTGATGGCATTAGGGGAAGATGCCTTAATGGTGGGGGAACGCAAAGAAGTGACGATTTTATTCTCGGATATTCGCGGTTATACAACCCTGACGGAAAACCTAGAAGCGGCAGAAGTCGTCTCGCTTTTAAATAACTATTTCGAGACAATGGTAGAAGCAGTTTTTAACTGCGATGGAACGTTGGATAAATTTATTGGGGATGCGTTAATGGCAGTATTTGGTGCACCATTACCCCTGAAAGACCATGCTTGGAAGGCGGTGCAATCGGCCTTAGATATGCGTCGGCGTTTAGATGAATTTAATCGTCATCAAAAAGAGCATACCATTCGCATCGGCATTGGGATTAGTTCCGGGGAAGTAGTGTCCGGAAATATTGGCAGTCAAAAGCGGATGGATTATACCGTGATAGGGGATGGGGTGAATTTAAGTGCGCGGTTAGAAAGCGTGACCAAGGAATATAAATGTGATATTATTATTAGCGAATTTACTTATCAACTCTGTAGCGATCGGATATGGGTTAGGGAGTTAGATAAGATTCGGGTGAAGGGGAAAAATCAGGCAGTGGGGATTTATGAATTAATTGGCGATCGGCAGACTCCCCTAGATGCCGAAAAACAGAAATTCTTAGACTTTTATAGCGCCGGACGTGCCGCATATATCTCCAGAAAGTTCTTAGAATCGATTACCCTTTTTCAATCCGCAGGCGCAATTTACCCCGAAGACCAAGCGGTAAAAATTCACATTCAAAGAGCGCAAGATTATATTAAAATGCCACCGCCAGAGGACTGGGATGGCGTCCATACGATGACGACGAAGTAAGTGTTTTTTTAGGTATCCCTTCATCGACCCTGGCCCCATACCAAGGCTACAGGAATGATTGAAAATAGCGATAGGGGTTGGAAATGGTGATTGAAAGGAGGATGATACGAACAGAACGCTTAGTAAGGTGACATGACTCCCCAGAATAAGAAAGACCGAAATCTCCGAAAGCTGAGAACGAGTGCAACAACTCCATATGCTAGACTGATTGAAAACCCAGAGACTCGCTTTCCCCGTGAACAGGCGATGTGGGTAGATGACGCTCAGAGAATTATAAATCAGTTATACCGCAAAAATGCAAAGTACGGAGATGGCAGTTGCGCTTTCATGGTAATGAAGGAACAATTTGAAGGCGGAGTCGGGAATCCTCCCAAGTCGCCGATTGAAGACAATCCTACTCTTCACGGGCAAAAATGTAGGGAGCATATGAGCGCATGGGACGAACATTTCCCCAATTTACCCCCTGAAGCCCAAGCAAGAATTCAACGGGAAATTCAAAAAATGCAAGAAGCGTTGGCATGGGCGCAACAGTACCAGAATGACGAAGACCCCAAGATTCCTAAATGGGCTAGACCTTGGCAACATCAGCTAGGAAAATAAGCGATGACTCTTATTCAGCACAATAACAAAAAAACAATTCGATATAGAGGGGCGAACTGGCAAGGAATGTCATGTCCAGTCTCCCTCAAACCTCATGATGCTTTGATCTGTTGTGATCTCAGAAATACTCAATTAGAGGGCTTGGATCTATCAGGAGTTGAGTTTTTCGGTTGCCGTTTGAATGGGACATCCTTTCGAGGAACCACCCTGCGAGGAGCCCGATTCATCGGATGTTTCTCTTCCGATGAAGGGCCAGCAACAGAGTTTAGGGATGCGATTATAGAAGGTATTTCCGTGATCAACTCCCATATTCATTTCTCAGATCCGAAAGGCTTACGGATCCTTTTTGGGGTGACGATTTGAGAGTAGCGGACTGGGATCCGCGTCATCCCATCCCAAAATGGCCTTTAGAAGTGGCAACAGCAGCAAACCAAACTCTATCTGAACGGAATGATACTCGATACGATGCGGCGATCGCCCTAGGAGAGTTAGATAAACCCGTCGTTGCGCCTCTGTTGGGGACTCTGTTAGCCGATCCGGAATGGGATGTGCGTTCAATAGCACTTAAAGTCTTAGCAAATCTCCGACATCAGAAATTTCCAGAGGGCGATCGCACGTTATTAGAGTGGATGTTCCTCCGTCTGGGAGATGATCATGAGATCGTTAGGCAGAAAGCCGTCAGACTGGTTCCAGAGATTGCCCCTCCCGATGAAGTCTTGGTTGCTGCCATCTCCGAGATCATGGCGAGTTCATCAGAAGAACAACGGGCGGGTCTTCTTTCTGTGATTCGGTTCTGCCAATTGGATGAAAGCTATTCCCCATTATTGCAGCAACTCGACCCTGTTTTACTTCCGGTCATTCACAGTCAAATGAGGGCCGAGTCATCGGAAGAAAATCTGGCGGGTATTTATGCCGCGATTGACTTGTGCGAACTCGATGACAGATATTTTCATTTGCTGGACGAAAAGACCATTCGAGGTTTGCGATCGAGTGCAGAAGTCAAGGTTAGTGAAGAGGCTGGCGAGCTTTGGGCTATGCTGGAGGAGGCAGATAGCTTACCCAACTTATTACCGGGCAATTAAACCATTAAACCGGCTTAAATCCTAAAGATTTGAGACCCGAATATCTGGGTTTTATTTTTATAAAAAGTAGGATTTAGAGTTTCTCCCTTTCATCCAAAATGCAAATTTTTCTCGAATTGAACTCATTTTAAGGAACTTTCATGCCATTCACCTAAGACCCAATCTGATATCCTGGATAACAAGGTAAAAATCAGAATTCCCAGAATCGTCACCAACAATAAGGCGGCAAACATTCTGGGAATTTGCAGATTGTACCCGGCAATCAGCATTTGATAGGCAATCCCGGAATCGGTCCCGCCAGTCCCGGCGACAAATTCTGCAACTACGGCACCAATTAAGGACAATCCCCCGCTAATTCGCAATCCCGATAAAAAATAAGGTAAGGCACTCGGGAGTCTCAAATACCAGAGGGTTTGCCAGCGTGATGCTTTGTAGAGGATAAATAAATCCCGTAAATTGGGGTCGAGGCTGTTTAAGCCAAAGGTGGTATTAGAAATAATCGGGAAAAAGGCGACAATCCAGGCACAAGTCACCAAAGCGCCAAAGGTATAGTCTTTAAACCAGATAATAATTAAAGGTGCGATCGCCACGATGGGAGTGGTCTGTAAAACAATCGCATAAGGATACAGACTTTTCTCAATCCACTTACTTTGAGACATCAAAACCGCAATCATTAACCCCGAAATTGCAGCAGTTATAAAAGCCACTACCGTAATTTTTAAAGTAATGAGCAAGGCCGGAAACAGAATCGGCCAATCCCGAATTAAAGCCTGGAAGATGACCGAAGGTTTGGGCAATAAATAAACAGGAGTTTCTGTGACTTCCACCCCAATTTCCCAAGCGGATAGCACTAGAATTCCGACCAGAAGTGGGGCAAGGGTATCCAGAGACAATAACTTGTTTTTTTTAAGTTTAGCTAAAATTAATGCGATATCTTTGTTCATTTTATCGGTAGCAGTAATCGGTGAATTGGTCCTGTCTGCAAGGGGTGAAACCGTCCGGATTTGAGAGGATAGATACATCAATCGACCCAAAGAGCATCCGTAAAAAATGGGTGAAAAACCGGGTTTCTGCCAAAAATTTGGGCAATTTATCATAAATTTGGGTGAGAAACCCGGTTTCTTGTCCCTGGGGTAAACTATAGCAATCCTCTAGTCAGGGCGGACAGTAGCAGCTTCTAGGTTCCTCGATAGGTCACATGATTGTTGTCGGTTTCATACAACTGCATTTCATAGAGCATTCCAGGGGGTAGCTTGGGTTCTAGCATATTCCAAAAGACCACCACCATATTTTCAGCGGTAGGATTAATGCCTTTGAAAGCGGGGACATCTAAATTAATATGCTTGTGATCGACCTCCTCCAAAATGGCGGCATCAATGGCATCTTGAAGGTCAAAGAAATTCAGGACAATCCCCGTTTCTGGATTAACTTCACCCCGGACTGTCACTTTTAAGGCATAATTATGACCATGACCATTGGGATTGTTACATTTGCCAAAGACTCGGCGATTTTCTTCATCGGATAAGGCATCGCTGTGGAGACGATGGGAGGCCGAAAAAGTGACTCGACGGGTGATATAAATCATCGACATACAGAAAACTCCTAAGCATTACTAAAAATTTCAAGGTTAGCGCCGGTGAGACATTTCGCTTGATAATCGTCCGCTAAAAAGACGATGGTGCGCGCCACGTCATCGGGGGTGGTTTGGGTTTTTAAAAAAGGCGCAGCTTGTTTGAGAAGAGCGGTATCCACTGCACCGGGAGAAACGCTATTCACGCGAATTCCGTGGGGTTTACCTTCCACCGCGAGGGAATCGGTGATGCCAATTACTCCATATTTACTGGTAATGTAACTGGTGAATCCCGGAAATTTGTCGGGACCGCGAACACCGGAGAGGGATGCGATATTGACGATCGCCCCGCCATGAGATTGAGCGATCGCACGGCGAAAAAACTCCCGGCAATACAAAAATATCCCGGTGACATTCACCGCCATGACCCGTTCCCAGTCCGCCAGTTCAATTTGGGTAAAATCGGTCACTTGCACCATTCCGGCATTGTTAATCAAGATATCAACCCGACCGAAAGTGGCGATCGCCTGGTCAAAAACCGCCTGAGTCTGTGCCTCTGAACTGACATCTGCCGGATAAACCAACACTTGCTCCGGCGAACATTCAGTGGCGATCGCCTTTCTCACCCCCTCCAGTTGCTCCGCATTCCGACTGACAAGGACAACAGAAGCGCCAAGCTGTGCCAACTGCCGAGCAGTTGCGGCACCATTCCCCGACCGGCTCCCGTGACAATCGCAACTCGTCCCGTTAAAGATTTCTCCAAATGATTCAGCATCTCCTTCTCGTAGGGGCAAGATTCTATAGAAAACGGCGCTAGAACGCTGGTTGATTGACCCTACCTCAAGGAAACCGTAACTAAGAACCAGGGATTAATTATAGCAAAATCTTGACCCTTATGATCCAAAATAATCCAATCATCCTGCTCCTCAATTGAAAACGCTCTATTCCACCAAACCTCTTGAATCCCCGGGAGATTGAACCAGATAGAGGGGGGAAATCGCCGGGATTTATTGAGGGCTTAGTCTGCCGATAAACTCCTGATCTTTATCATGGAGATGCCTTGAATCCTTCTGGTCTTTGATAGCAGAATTAGACCGAGAAAAATTGCCGGGGGGATTCGTGGGATTGCGGGTCCATTGCTTCAGATAAAGCCGCATAGACTTGTTGACAATAGTTGAGATAACGCTCAGAAGTGCGAAATGCTTCGGTGCGGGGTAACGGTTCATCGATGGGAATCTCAGCGATCGCCCGTCCTGGATTCGCCCCCATCACCACTACTCGCTTGGAGAGATAAACCGCTTCATAAATATTATGAGTCACAAATAGGATGGTTTGCCGTTGGTGATTCCATAACGAAAGTAACTCATCATTGAGGTTAGTGCGGGTGATATCATCCAAAGCCCCGAATGGTTCATCCATCAGTAAAACCCGGGGTTCGGTCACGATCGCCCGAGCAATGGAAACCCGCATTTTCATCCCACCAGAAAGCTGCCGGGGATAGGCATTAGCAAAGTTTTCCAGTCCCACTAATTCCAACGTCTTGGCGATAGAAGCATCCGCCATTCTTTTGGGCATCCCCATCAGTTTGAGGGGTAAGCGAATATTATTTTTGACCGTATTCCAAGGCATCAAAGCCGGTTCTTGGAACACAAACGCAATCTGTTGTTTTAAGGTGCGATCGGCCCATTCAATTTTTCCCCCACTGCTCTCACTCAAGCCCGCAATAATTCTTAAAATCGTACTTTTTCCGCATCCAGAAGGGCCAACCAAACTAACAAAATCTTCCCGATTCACCTTCAGATTAACATCATTTAAAGCCACCACCCCATTATTAAAAACCTTACTCACATGGCTGATAGTAATCGCCGGTTCCGGGTTCATCATATTTTCTGGTTACTCAAAAAAGTTTTTATTTGTAGCCTGCGGAGGCAGGCTTTGTCTCGTATAGCCCCACCCTTGAGGGTGCGGGTTTTTTACCCCACCCTGTAGGGGTGATTCGCTTTCATTTTTTAAGAGAGGTAATAATCTACCCCCTTATTAATAAACTCCAAGGTATAGGCATCATTATAGCTGGGTTTGTCCTCTAAAACCCCAGCAGTTACCAACTGGTCAAACAAAGTTTTCCAACGTTCATCAGTCATCGCCCCAATGCCGAGGGTTTGAGCATCTCCCGACTTAATCAGATCATAATCCGCTATTTTACCCAGGGCAAAAGCCAGCAACTCATCAGACATTTCTGGATTGTCCTGCTGAATTAACTCATTTCCCAGGGCGGGATTATCCAGATAACTGTACCATCCTTTGATAGAAGCATCGACAAAACGATGAACCAACTCCGGTTTAGATTCAATTAATTTATGGGTCGTTTCCAGAGTAAAATTATAAGGATTCAATCCCGTTTCACTTAACAGTAAAACCACCGGTTTAAACCCGCCTTCTTTTTCAATCAAAAAAGGTTCCGAAGTCAGCAATCCCTGTTGAACCGAATCTTTGTCCAGCAAAAATGGCGTAACATTGAAATTATAAGGGCGTTGCTGGTCTTGAGTATAACCGTACTGTTTTTCCAGGAAAGGCCAATAAATATTACTCAATCCCGGAACAATAAACACCCGTTTTCCCTTCAGTTGCGCCAAGGAATCATTGCCGACACCGGGATGAGCTAAAAACGCTTGAATTTCATTTTGAAAAATAGCAGCGATGGTAACTTTGGGAATCCCTTGATCCGATGCTTGGAGCGCATTCACTGCTTGTCCGATGCTAAAATCAACTAAATCCCCCATCAACAATTGAGTCACATTCCCTTGGGGCGGCAGGGGTCTAATTTCTACATCGAATCCATAGTCGCGATAAATCCCCGTCGCCAGGGCCTGATAAAATCCGCCGTACTCTGCTTCAGCTTTCCAGCTTAACCCCACTTTAACTTTGTCCAGTTTTCCATTGGAGGTGGAGGTGGAAAGTGGTGACCTGCGATTCGTACAACTGGTCAAGAGACTGGTTCCTATAGCCAAGGAACTCATTTTCAGAAATTGGCGACGTTTGAGATGATTAAAATTAGTCATGGTTAGTCATTAATGGTAAAGGACAGATTTTTTTAGGGGATCGGGACCGGATTAGAGATGAGATAGAGAGGCGAAGTAACTGGGTTGGTTGACCCGTTCAATCGTCAATCCAGTTGAGATAATGTTCAACCAGAACGCGGGTGTAAGTATTCAAAGAATAGTTGAGTGCCTCTTGTGGTGTAACCCAAACCCATTCCTCAATTTCATCATTAGGAATCACCGCTTCTGTGGTGGAACGGGCATAATAGTTCATCATAATAAAGTGAGCTTCCCGACAAAATTGCGGGTCTAAGACTGCCTCTTGCAACAGTGCCCAGCGGATCTCCACCAGGTCCAGTCCCACTTCTTCCCGAAACTCCCGTAATAAGGCCGCTTCCAGGGTTTCTCCCCAATCGACTTTACCACCGGGGACCCCCCACAACCCGCGCCATTTCGTGGTTTTGGCAATCAAAACCCGACTGCTAGGGCCACACACCAGCGCCCCTACGGTACTTAACGGAAAGGTTTGAATGATGGATCTGGGTGAAACCAATGATGGATCGGGCATGACTTGTAATCCCTGGGGTAATCGATAAACAGACGGAGGGAAGGTTTTGATGATCTCCGGTAGAGATTAGTGTAACAACCTCCGTCCGTCCCAGGCTATCCTGGTGATGATTGAGATGGGTTATACCCATTCTGCCAACTGGTCAGAATTGGTCATACTTTTGACTTGATTGTTTTGCCTTGCCTCGAAATACTGGTCATCTGTGGCCACATCTTGCTGGAAATTTTGAGGATGAATCAGGGGAAAATCGAGTTCTTCTCTGGGTAAGTCTGCAAAACTACTGGGATTGATGGTGTGGGTTGCTTCTTGATGTCCAAACCCAATATTAGACACTAAGTTTTTATTGGGTAAAATCGAAGACTGTTGGTGATAAAGACAGGCAAAATTCCATTGATGGTCCCAGGTGTCGAGTTGGTTTTCATAGACCAAATCAAAAAGTTGGGCTTTGACCGCTGCTTCTTGTTTATTTCCGATGAGTTCGGCTAGTTTATTGGCCTGTTTGAGTTCGGGCCATAATTTAAGATTTACATCGTAGTAAGTTTGCCATGCTCTGCGCCAAGTTGCCCAGCCCCAAATATGAGTTCGGCGGGAAAAATAGTAACTTTCATGGAGATTCTGCCCGGGAATTCCTTCATTGCTTCCGGCAATATGCATGACTCTGGAATCATCTCGATACTGAGTCAAAAGTGCTTGACAATACCGAAAGAAACTCTGATTGGGTACACAGTCATCTTCTAGGATGATGGCTTCTTCCACAGTATCGAAGACCCAATCAATGCCACTGGAAACCCGTAATTTGCAGCCTAAATTAATGTCGGAATAATGCTTGATAACTTGACAATCCCAGTCTACGCGATCGATGATCTGCCGAGTTGCTGCACATTTTTCGGCTTCCCCGGGCCGATCGCCACGCGGCCCATCGGCAATGACTAACAACTGAGACGGTTTCGCTTGACGAATCGACTCAAAGACCTGTGCGGTGGTATCGGGTCGGTTAAAGATGAGCAAGGCAACCGGCGTTGTTAATTGCCAATCATCCATGTTTTTCATTCTCCTTAATGTTGTCAATCAATCCAAAATGAACCGCTTTGGTACTTTAGCATTTCTCTGAAACTCTACGCAATCTTTTGGGTTTCCAATCAGAAATTTAATTCAGGTTTATGAATTAAAAAAATCCGAGGGAGACCGGGTAATTTCTACGGAAATTTTCCCTGAAAAGTCGGGAATTGGAGCAGAAACCTTCGTCAAGCGAACTTTAATTTTTTGAGCTTGATCCCATGCAAGAATGGAGCGTGCAATTTGGCTTGCCAAATGTTCCATTGTATTAACCTTAGCGGTTTCAATTTGATGGCGAACCCGCTCAACCAATTCTCGATAATCTAAGGTGTCTTCTAGGCGATCGCTGTTTCCCACTGCTACTAAATCCACCCACAGGGTTAAATCCACTTCAAACCATTGACCGAGCATTCTTTCCTCAGCCAAGTAGCCCGTGTAACCGTAATAGCGCAGTCCCGTAATGGCGATCGTGTCTCTTTGTTCTACAGATTTGTCCATGTTGTACCAAACGTCAATCCCTGGTTTATCTCCCAATCTTGGAGATTTTTCCCGATTGTCAGTCCCACGGAAACCCAGGGCCAAACTATCCTACCCCAAACCGAGAGAACTCATCCCTCCCCCGGCAAAATGTTGTTGTAAAACTTTACTAGGACCCCAGCAGAGTGTAACTTAGGGCCAGCGCTGCCCATGATCTCCCGGTCATTTTCAGCCGTAATGCGATCGCCCATCAGGATCCTGCTATCATTCTCGCCACACAACGATAAAATGATTGAGCGACCTCACGGGAAGCGAATTGGTAACCCCGTTGGGGATGCTAAGTTCACTCAATCAGAAAGCAAAAACGGTTATGGCGGCGATGGAAAAACTCTATGAAGGCAAAGCGAAAATCCTATATAGCACCGAAGACCCCGAAGTCGTGATCTCCCAGTTTAAAGATGATGCCACCGCCTTTAATGCACTCAAACGGGGGACCATCGTCGGTAAAGGGCAGATGAACTGTGCGATCGGCACGGCCCTGTTTAACCTGCTGGAATCCAAAGGAATCCCCACCCATTTTATCGAGCAAACCAGTCCCAACGAAATGCGAGTCAAGCGGGTGCAGATTGTCCCGTTAGAGGTGGTGGTCCGCAATATTGCTGCTGGAAGTTTGTGTAAGCAAACCGGCATCCCCCAGGGAACCGTCCTCAAACAGCCCCTGGTGGAATTTTTCTATAAAAACGATGAACTAGGGGATCCATTGTTAACCCGCGATCGCCTGCTATTATTAGAACTCGCCACCCCAGAACAACTAGAGCAACTGCGGACAATGGCATTGGAAATCAACCAAATTCTCTCAGAATTTTTCCATCAGTGTCAAATCATCCTCGTTGACTTTAAACTGGAGTTCGGATTCGATGGCAAGGGGAACCTAATTCTTGCCGATGAAATCAGTCCTGATACTTGCAGACTCTGGGATGAATCCCAGAGCGATCCCACTGCCCGAATCCTAGATAAAGACCGATTCCGGCAGGATTTGGGCAACGTAGAAAATGCCTACCAGCAAGTCCTTGAACGGGTGCTTTCTCATCTATCCATTTAAGAGTCAGTGGGATTAATTAGCCCTAACTACTCAGAAAGAAAGGAGGAGAATTTATTTCCTTCAGGAATTGTGGTGACTTACTCTTGTATCCTTTCTTTTGGTTTCTCTGGACGTGCCAAATAACGACTAAACCCATGCGCTTATCTCCTGTCTTGTCAGCCGTTCTTGCTACTTGTGCCATTCTCAGTATTGCCAACCCCAGTCGGGGAGAGACTTCGACTCCGTTGGCCCAATCCCCAACCGACCCTTCAATGGAAGTAGAGGACCCTACGACAACCGACCCTGCCGAGCGATCGCCCGATGGACCGGCAGACTGGGCGGGATCTTCCTTAATTGAGGGGATTAAAAGTATTGAGAGGATTGAGAATGGGGATGCCGCCAGTTTAGCTGTGACTCCGGGACAAGGGGAGGAGATCTCCCCTGAAGCGGATGTTGTTCCCTTTACACAGGCAGATCAAGCGAGAGTAGAATTATTGAGCGAGGGGGATGTCACAGCATCGGAACTGGCAGTTGAGGAAGACCCCTTCGTTTCCGCGATCGCCCCAGAAGCAGCGACTCCTCCAGAAGAAGCAATCACCGCCATTATTCAACAGAGCGATCGGCCCAGTCCATCCCCTGCCGAACTGCTGATCACCCCACCCTTACAACAACCGGACCTGAGCGATCGCGCAGGGGACTGGAACCGGGCGATCGCCCAAGACCCCACCCCAACAGAACCGGGCGAACCTGATGCCATAGAAACCGAACCCTCCACTCGTCCAGTCATACCCGAACCCACGGACGAAGCCACTCCCGAACCCACGGACGAAGCCACTCCCGAACCCACGGACGAAGCCACTCCCGAACCCACGGACGAAGCCACTCCCGAACCCACGGACGAAGCCACTCCCGAACCCACGGACGAAGCCACTCCCGAACCCACCCTACAACCCACCCCACAACCCACAACACCGCCTCCTTTAATTCCACCCCGGTCCCAACCGGCCCCCCCAGCGGAACCTCAAGTCTTAGTCGCCGAAGTCGTCGTCAGTGGCGTAGAAGGACGACTCGAAGACGAAGTGTATCGCGTGATTTCCCTGCGTCCAGGACAGACAACCACCCGGTCCCAACTGCAACAGGACATCAACGCCATTTTTGCCACCGGCTATTTTTCCAACGTCCGGGCCGAACCTCAAGACACCCCCCTCGGTGTCCGAGTCACCTTTGTCGTCGAATCCAACCCAGTTTTAAACCGGGTAGAAGTCAGAGGAAACCAAGTCCTTCCCCAAGAAGTGATTGATGAAATTTTCGCCCAACAGTATGGGGATATCCTCAACCTGCGCGACTTCCAGGAAGGCATCCAACAGTTAAACGAATGGTATCAAGAAAATGGCTATGTCCTGGCCCAAGTCATTGACACCCCCCAAGTCGCCGATGATGGCACCGTCATTTTGGAAGTCGCCGAAGGGGTCGTCGAGAGTATTGAAATCCAGTTCATCAACGAAGAAGGGGAACTCGTCGATGCCGAAGGGCAACCCATTCGAGGCCGCACTAAAGAATACATCGTCACCCGAGAACTCGAACTCGAACCCGGAGAAGTCTTTAACCGCCAAACCATCGAACGGGATTTACAGCGAGTCTTTGGACTGGGCATTTTTGAAGATGTCCAAATTTCCCTCAACCCCGGTCAAAATCCTCGCAACGTAGTCGTTGTCGTCAATGTCTTAGAAAGAAGTACCGGGTCGATCGCCGCAGGTGCCGGGATTAGTTCCGCCAGTGGGTTATTTGGCACCCTCAGCGTCCAAGAGCAAAACCTATTGGGGAGAAACCTCAAATTAGGGACCGAGTTGCAAATTGGACAGCGCGAGGTGCTGTTTGATGTCAACTTTACCGACCCCTGGATTGCTGGTTTTGAGAGTCGCACCTCTTATACCGTCAATCTATTCCGACGGCGATCCATCTCCTTTATTTTTGATGGGGGCGATCCGGAAATCGAACTCCCGGATGACGGCGGGCGTCCGCGCATTCTGCGCTTTGGCGGGGGAGTGACCTTTTCCCGTCCCCTGGATAATGGCTGGAGAGCCTCCTTAGGCACCCAGTATCAACGCATCAGTACCCGAGATGATGATGGGGATATCGCCCGAACTGACGAAGCCGGAAATGATTTGAGCTTTAGTGGTGACGGTAAAGATGATTTGTTTACCTTCCAACTCAGTGGCACCCGAGATTTACGCGATAGTGCTTTGCAGCCGACCTCCGGGAGTGTCCTGCGCGTCAGTACGGAACAATCGGTTCCCATTGGCTTAGGAAGTATCTTCTTCAATCGGTTGAGAGCCAGTTATAACTACTACATCCCCATCAACTTAATTCGCTTTTCTGAAGGACCTCAAACCTTTGCTTTAAGCGTTCAAGGGGGAACCGTCCTTGGGGATTTACCCCCCTACGAAGCTTTTTCCTTCGGCGGGACCACCACCGTGCGCGGTTACGATGAAGGGGCCGTGGGAACCGGGCGCAGTTTTGTTCAAGGGAGTGCCGAGTATCGCTTCCCGATTTATTCCGTGGTGGGCGGTGCACTGTTCTTTGATGCAGCGACGGACTTCGGAACTGGGGACGACGTTCCCGGACAACCGGCAGAGGTCCGCAACAAACCCGGGAGTGGATTTGGCTATGGGTTGGGGCTGCGAGTCCAGTCTCCCCTAGGGCCGATTCGGGTGGATTTCGCCCTGAATGATGATGGAGGCAGTCGCTTCCACTTTGGTCTTGGCGAACGCTTCTAGGAGGCTAACTTTGTTGATGAATCCCTCATCCCATCAGCTTTCTGTAACATCTCAGCCTCCACAACGTTTAGTTGCACCTGTTGAACGTTCTGGGGTGGGATTGCATACGGGGAGCTTGACTCGGGTGAAAATACTGCCCGGTACACCTGGGGAAGGACGCTGCTTTGTGCGGGTGGATCTTCCCGGCTGTCCGGTGATTCCAGCCAGATTTGAGGCGGTCCATCAGACGACCCTTTCCACGGAACTGGCGATCGCCGAGGCATCGGTGCGAACCGTCGAGCATCTGTTAGCTGCTTTAATGGCAATGGGGATAGAGGATGCGCGCATTGAAGTGGATGGACCAGAACTGCCCCTACTGGATGGGTCCGCCCTGGCTTGGGTGGAGGCGATCGCCCAAGTTGGCCTAGTCCCCACAACCTCCGAGAACCAGCTAGAAATCTCTCCCCTATCCTTACCGATTTCCGTCTATGAAGGGGATGCATTTGTTTCGGCCCTCCCCTCCGCAGGAACTGCGATTTAGTTATGGAATTGATTTTCCCGAACCGGCGATCGGCAACCAGTGGCACAGTTGGTCTCCCAGTCAATCCAGTTTTGCCACCGACATCGCCCCCGCCCGCACCTTTGGTCTAGCCCGTCAAATCGAACAACTGCGGGCAGCCGGTTTAATCAAAGGGGGTAGCTTAGACAATGCCCTGGTTTGCGGGGAAACCGGGTGGATAAATCCCCCTCTACGATTTCCAAATGAACCAGTGCGTCATAAAATCTTAGACTTAGTAGGAGATCTGAGTTTACTCGGCCCTCTGCCCCTGGCTCATTTTATTGCTTACAAAGCGAGTCATAAGCTGCATATCCAGCTTGTGCGCGCCCTGGCAGAATCACGGGTCCAGATTTAACGAGGCGGGCGGGGCCTTATAATAACTCTCTCCACTCTCGATCCAGACCCTATCGACCTAAGCGAGTCATGACCACTTCTATTGAAGTTAATTCCGTTCAATCTACCGAGTCTACCCCCAGTCAGAGCGAAAGCACCTCCCCGAATGGGACCGGGACTGCTGTAAAAACCACCTTTACCCTGGAAGAAGTCCAGCAACTGCTTCCTCACCGTTATCCCTTTGCCTTAGTGGACCGGATTATCGACTATGTTCCGGCACAACGAGCGGTTGGGATTAAAAATGTCACCTTTAACGAGCCTCATTTTCAAGGACACTTTCCCGGGCGTCCGATTATGCCTGGGGTGTTAATTGTCGAAGCAATGGCGCAAGTCGGCGGGGTGGTGCTGACTCAGTTTCCGGGGATGGAGGGGAGTCTGTTTTTATTTGCAGGCATTGATAAAGTCCGTTTCCGGCGTCAAGTCATTCCCGGGGACCAACTGGTGATGACCGCTGAAGTGCTGCGCGTGTCCCAACGGCGAATCGCTAAGATGCAAGCGCGGGCTGAAGTAGACGGTCAATTGGTGACGGAAGGGGAACTGCTGTTCTCCCGAGTGGACTAAACGGGAAATTATCAGTGAGGAGTAAGTGGGAAGAATTGAGAATTGAGAATTGAGAATTAAGTCCTGGGTAATTGTTGACTATTAATTGTTTCCAGGTGATTCTTTTTTCTTCCTTTTTCCTTCTTCAAGAAATTTTATGAAAACTCTGATTCATCCGACGGCAGTCATCCATCCGGATGCAGAACTGCACCCGACTGTTGAAGTCGGAGCTTATGCCGTGATTGGGGCGCAAGTGAAAGTAGGCCCAGATACGACCATTGGTCCTCATGTTGCCATCGAGGGTTGCACGGAAATCGGGGCGCGCAATCGCATTTTTCCAGGGGCATCGATCGGGTTTGAACCCCAGGATTTGAAGTATTCTGGGGCTGCAAGTCTTACGAAAATTGGCGATGGGAACACGATTCGCGAGTATGTGACGATTAATCGAGCCACGGGAGAGGGCGAGGCGACGGCGATCGGCAATGATAATTTGTTGATGGCTTATGTGCATATCGCCCACAATTGTGAAATCGGCGATCGCGTGGTAATTACCAATACGGTGCAACTCGCCGGTCATGTTCGCATTGAAAATCACGCCAGAATTGGCGGTGTTTTGGGCATTCATCAGTTCGTGCATATTGGGGAACTGGCAATGGTGGGGGGGATGACGCGGATCGATCGCGATGTCCCGCCCTATATGTTGGTCGAGGGCAATCCCTCTCGGGTGCGATCGCTCAACCAGATCGGTCTCAAACGCGCCGGAATCTCCCCGGATGACCTGTCTCTGCTCAAAAAAGCCTTTCGCCTGATTTATCGCTCTGAAGAAACGTTTAAACAAGCCCTGGAACAGTTAACGGAACTGCCCCAGACCCCCTATCTCCTCCATCTGTCTGAGTTTCTGCGTCAGTCCATCACGGGCGATCGCCGGGGTCCGATTCCCGGACGGCAACGCGGTTCGAGTCCAGAATAAGGGGTCGCCAATGGCAACAATTTTTATCAGCACCGGGGAGGTGTCTGGGGATATGCAAGGGGCAATGTTGGTAGAAGCCCTCTATCGTCAGGCTCAATCCGCCGGGATTCCCTTAGAAATTATGGCCTTGGGTGGGGCAAAAATGGCCCAAGCCGGTGCCGTCCTCCTGGGCGATACGACGGGGATTGGTTCCATCGGGATTCTCGAATCCTTGCCCTATATTTGGCCCACTCTGCAAATCCAGCGCTGTGCTAAAGCCTATCTGCGAAACTCCCCCCCGGATGCGATTATCCTGATTGACTATATCGGTCCAAATCTGGGGATTGGGAATTTTGCCAAGACGCACCTGCCCCAGGTGCCACGAATTTATTATATTGCCCCCCAGGAGTGGGCTTGGTCTTTGGGCGATCGCACCACAACTCAGATTGTGGGACTCTGCGATCGCCTCCTCGCCATTTTTCCCATAGAAGCGCGTTACTACCAAGAACATGGTGCAACGGTTGACTGGGTGGGTCATCCGTTCATTGATGTCCTTGAAAATGCTCCCACCCGAGAAAAGGCCCGTCAAACCTTGGGAATTGATGCCGATGAACTGGCGATCGCCCTCCTGCCTGCCTCCCGACAACAAGAACTCCGCTATCTCTTACCTGTGATGTTTGAGGCGGCACAGCAAATCCAAACTCATCATCCGTCGGTCCAGTTTTATATCCCCTTATCCTGGGAAAAATATCGCCCCACCCTAGAAACCGAGATTCAGCGTTATGGATTGCGGGCTAAATTGGTGGAAGCGAGTCAAAGTCGCATGGCGATCGCTGCTGCTGACTTAGCCATTACCAAATCCGGTACGGTCAATTTAGAAATTGCCCTGTTAAACATCCCCCAAGTCGTCATCTACCGGGTCAATCCTCTCACCGCTTGGGTTGCTCGTCATCTTCTCAAATTTTCCATCCCCTTCATGTCCGCCCCCAATCTGGTGTTAATGAAATCCATCGTTCCAGAATTGCTGCAAGAGCAAGCAACCGCAACGAACATCGTTCAAGAAGCGCTGGATTTACTGGAAAATCGCGATCGCCGAGAGCAGATGCAGCAAGACTATCAGCAAATGCGAGATGCCTTGGGGGAACCAGGAGTTTGCGATCGGGCGGCACAGATTATTCTGGGGCTGATCCAGACAACCGGCGGGGGTTAAAACCCTACCCCTGTCAAGGTGGTCAATGGAATCCCGCCTCATCCGGGTTTCTTGTAGGGGCGTATTGCATACGCCCTCTTTATCCGTCAATGGAATCCCGCCTCATCCGGGTTTCTTGTAGGGGCGTATTGCATACGCCCTCTTTATCCGTCAATGGAATCCGACCTCATCCCTGTTTCTTGTAGGGGCGTATTGCATACATGATACGGAATCCGGTTGTCAAGTCTATAAAAACCCGCAGGCTCAAGGCTGGGGCTATACGGACAAAGCCTGCCTACGCAGGCTACTCCATAAAAACGACTTTTCATACCCGGATTGGGTATGAGAGGGCGTATGCAATACGCCCCTACAAATACACCTTGACAGGGCTAGGGTTAAAACCCCCGTCGGGTGTTGCCACGAGGAAACCCAAGTTATGATGAAGCGTAAAAAATCAAGACTTCCTAACAATTCTGGGAAACCCGAGAAAAAAAGTTATGAACAATACCCTGCTCTATTCAACCCTGCTGGGATTATCAACCCTGCTTTTTTCCCCTAGCGCCAGGGCGCAACTGTTACCGCAACCCTGGGTTTCCGTCGGAGTGCAAGATAGTGAACCCACCTTTTCTGTAGGAGTCCGGGGATTGGGCTTAGGGCTAGAATTGGGTTTGACCGATGAGAGTGCGGTGGGGATTGACGTGATGAAATTTATCAGCCCCCCATTGATTAGTCAGATTTCCGGCTATGTCGGGGTGGGGCTTTATAACGACCCCGATTCTGGACAAGAGTTTGCTTATTCGGCAGGGGTGCAAATCTTGCCCGATGGTAACTTTTTCTTTGGGGCGGGATACCACAACCTCCGAGGGATTAACGGTCAAATTGGGTTCAAACTGTATTAGAACCGTTGTAATAGTCTGAGGCGATCGCCCGAAGCCCCCTGAATCCGGGGGTCTTTTTAACGTTTTGATGCAAGAAATTAAAGGCAAATGTCGGCTAGAGGTGGTTTTTAGCCCTAAGACAACCCATTAGAGCCTGCGCCATCGGACTCATCAACGTTATAATTCTTTACGGAAGCCTGCGTATAATAATTTAGATGAGTAAACCTGTAGTCGATGCCTTTTTTGTGGGGAGAGCCTTATCCCAAGCGCTTTACCACGAGCTAGAAAAAACTCTAACCAATGCCCTGAGCGATTTGGGTAAATTTGATGCGGAACAGCGAGAGCGTCTGCGCTTATTCACCCAAGAGGTGATGGAACGAGCCAGTCGCGAATCCGGGTTCGTAATGAACGCGCCGACGAACTCAGGGATGTCGGGTCCCATCGGAAGCCCGATTCCTGAACCAGGGGATCTGCAAGCGACCATTGATGAGTTGCGTGCAGAAATTGCCCAAGTTCGCGCTCAGTTACAGCTTTACCGGAGCCGTTCTTGAGTCAAGAGACTGACAGACTATGCCGCGATCGCCGCGTTGTCTGCAACCTGAAGCTGGATTCCGGATCCTAGATCCGCAGCAATCCTTGTCATCATTAAATTATCGACCGATTAGATATAGCAGTCGCAAACCCGAGTGTCTGAACTCTTAAACGATCCTATCCCAAGTCCTGAAACTCCAGAAGGTCCTAAATTAATGAGGCGATCGGGAGGTTCTCTCGCCATTCGAGGGAAAGGGGGAACTGTTCCCTATCCTCCCAAGGCATACCGCTGGAGTCGTCCCAATTACTCCCCCAATCGGCGGCGGATCGAAATTTGGAATTTTGTTTTACAGTTTTTGGCGAGTCTGTGGTCCCTGAATAAACCCTGGACCTATAAAGGGGGGTTCACAGAAGCCAAACAAATCGCCAGACGGCGAAAACAAGCCAGTTGGATTCGCGAGACCTTATTAGAACTAGGTCCAACGTTTATTAAGTTGGGCCAGTTATTTTCCACGCGCTCAGATCTGTTTCCCAGTGAATATGTGGAGGAGTTGGCTAAACTCCAAGATCGCGTTCCGGCTTTTAGCTATGAACAGGCTCAAGCCATTATTGAAGAAGATTTTGGCCGCAAAGTTGAGGACCTGTTCCGCAGTTTTGATCCGGTCCCGATCGCAGCAGCCAGTTTGGGTCAAGTCCACAAAGCACAACTCCATTCTGGAGAAGAAATTGTGGTCAAGGTCCAGCGTCCGGGACTCAAACGCCTATTTGGCATTGATTTAGCGATCGCCAAAACGATTGCCCACTATTTCCAAAATCACCCCCGTTGGGGTCGAGGTCGGGATTGGTTGGGAATCTATGACGAATGCTACAAGATCCTCTACGAAGAGGTTGATTATATTAATGAAGGTCGCAATGCGGATACCTTTCGCCGCAATTTTCGCGATAAAGAATGGGTGCGAGTGCCTCGGGTTTACTGGCGCTATTCTTCCCCTCGGGTGTTGACTTTAGAATACCTTCCGGGGATTAAGATTAGCCATTATGAAGCCCTAGAAGCGGCTGGACTCGACCGTAAAATTCTGGCGAAACTGGGAGCAGAAGCGTATTTGAGACAACTCCTCAATCATGGGTTTTTCCATGCAGACCCCCATCCGGGGAATCTGGCTGTGAGTCCTGATGGGGCGTTAATTTTTTACGACTTTGGCATGATGGGGCGGATCCGCGCCGATGTTCGGGTCAAACTCCTGGACCTGTTTTTTGGGATTGCCAAAAAAAATGCAGAGGACGTGGTGGAGTGCCTGATTGAGTTGGAGGCCCTGGCTCCCACGGATGATATGGGACCTGTGCGGCGATCGATCCAGTATATTCTGGATAATTTGATGGATCAGCCCTTTGAGGAGCAGTCCGTGGCGGCGATTAGTGATGACCTTTATGCGATCGCCTACGATCAACCCTTCCGCTTTCCCGCTACATTTACCTTCGTGATGCGTGCCTTTTCAACCCTGGAAGGTGTGGGGAAGGGTTTGGATCCCGAGTTTAACTTTATGGAGGTTGCAAAACCTTTTGCAATGCAGATTATGACGAATGGTAACTCGCTCGATCGCAATACGTTCTTCAATGAAATTGGGCGGCAAGCCGCGCAAGTTGGCTCAACGGCGTTGGGTTTACCGGGCCGAATTGAGGATACTATAGAGAAACTAGAACGTGGGGACATTCGCATCCGCGTCCGATCCATTGAAACCGATCGGGTGCTGCGGCGCATTGGTAACGTTCAAATGGGGACCAACTTAGCCTTACTGGTGAGTGCATTTACCCTCTCGGCAACGATTTTATTGGTGAACGATAAAATCTGGCTGGCCCTAATTGTCGGGGCTGTGGCACTATTGCTGGCGGGAAGTTTGATCCGCCTGATTATGCGGATCGAGCGGTCAGATAAAATGATGTAATCTTGTAACTTGGAACCCTTAGATTTGAAATTGGGCGCGCTCGCCTATCCAATCTAAGCCCAATTTTCTATTCCCCCTGTAAAAGTTGTCATAGTAAGCGTTGAGTTATGAAACGATCTTTCGCGGGTCTGACGGATACGGGACTCGTTCGTTCTGTGAATCAGGACGCCTTCTATATAGATGACCCGGAGGGGCGATTTTTTATCGTAGCCGATGGTATGGGAGGCCATGCGGGAGGCCAAGAGGCCAGTCGAATCGCTACTGAAACCATTGAAAAATATTTAGTAGAACGCTGGAAGTCTTCCCAGAAGACTCCCGATCTGTTGAAAGAAGCTTTTTTGAAGGCCAATCAAGCCATTGTTGACGATCAATTAGACCATCCTGAGCGCTCAGACATGGGAACGACTGCGGTAGCGGTCGTATTTCGCGATCGCAATCATCCCTGGTGTGCTCATGTGGGGGATTCTCGGTTGTACCGCCTGCGCGGTTCGGAATTGACTCAAATTACGGAAGATCATACCTGGGTAGGACGAGCCCTCAAAGCTGGACACCTGACGGTGGAGGAAGCCCGCAAGCATCCCTGGCGGCACGTTCTGGCTCAATGTTTGGGACGCCAGGATTTACAACAGATTGATTTGCAAGAGTTCGAGGTCCAATCGGGCGATCGCCTGTTGCTCTGTAGTGATGGATTAACCGAGGAACTCTCTGCCGAGGCGATCGGCCCTAATCTGCAATTGGAACTCTCCGGTGACGAAGCGGCGAAGAAACTGGTGAATGCCGCTAAAGATCAAGGCGGACGGGATAACATTACCGTCGTGATTGTCACCCTGGAGTAAGGTGATCCCCAAATCTGTCCAAGTCAGGGATTCCAGACATAACCGTTTCCTGACCCCATAAACCCTGACCAACACTGACCCGAAACCGGCTTTTTAATCCCAAACTGCTTCTCCCTTCGGGTTTTGCGCTTCCCATCCTCTTCTACAGTGCCGATGCTCTAGAGAGCGGGTAATAGCCAGACAGAAAAATTCACCTGTCGATCATCCATCGGATAGACCCGCTTCTGCCATTCAGAAGCGGTTTTTTTACGTTTTGATCCATTTTTTACCAAAACTAATCGCTTGGAGGGCTAGAAAGCCTCCTGAAACGTATCTCGCGACAGAGGGCAACCGGGCTTCGTATCCGTCATAGTAGAGATACAGTAAGAGCCACAATCGGTCTCTCAATCAGAAGAAATACCTATTTGGTTCAAACTGAGCAATTTTCAAAGATTTGATTTGATAAAACCACTTTAGACCCAGGCTTCCGCCCGTGAAACCTGCTAAGTCATCGTTTCCACATAAAAGCCCAAGGGCAAGTTTGTCATTTTGTCAAATCTTTGTTATATTTCTTAACAGGAGGCAACAAGGAAATCCTGACCGCCCCCAGCAAAGGCAGAAAGAGACAGCAGATAAAGACGGGGTTACCCGCTTTACAACTCTCCTTCCAGCCCGTGTGACTATCAAACATTAGGAGTTTTACAATGAGCCAACCTATCGAGCTATCTTTGGAACAACAATTTAACGTCCGCGCCTTTGAAACCCAGGTTGAGAAAATGAGCCTTGAACAGTCTCAGCATTTTCTCAAAGAACTTTACAAACAAATGATGGTGAGGGAAACCATGTATCAGCAATTCCTGAAACATGAATGGGGTTTAGACCAAGGACCTCGTTTTAGCAGTGAGTTTTAATAACCGTGCTAAATTTTACCCAAGTCCCAACAGTGGGCGACCTCCGTCTCTTGCTTAGTTCCCAATGGGGAGAAAAGCTGGGGATGCTGGGGCGTCAACTTTATTTCATTCCCAACAAAAGAGACTATCTCCCAGATATTCTCCAACCTTATTTGATTAGATAAACCCTTAGTAAAGTTCGTTCATGAAATTTATCGTGTCTTGTCCAAAAAAGGACAGCACAAACCTTTCTTGTAGTTCAAATCTTACTCAAACTTATTGTCCTTCAACTCGTGCCTGAGCAACTGCTCAGGCACAAGTTTTATGCATACTAATCTCATCAGTCGTTATCTTATCTTTGTTCGCAGTAACGACTTCATACGGAATTCGGTTGTTAAAGTCTATAAAAACCCACACCCGTTAACGGTGGAGGCTCACAGGACAAAGCCCGAGAAGCGCGGCGTCAAAGCGAAAACCGACTTTTAGGGGATTGCAAAATATAAATCCTTCAAACGCTCAACTGAAAGGAAGGTATCTGTAGGGGCGCAATGCTTGCAGGCCCTCCGGAGGGCCTGCAGCATTGCGCCCCTACATTGACTACTCCATTGAGCAGTCACTGCAAACGAACGTTTTGGAGATTTTATTTTTTGGAGTTCCCTTACTAACCGGATTTGGTATTAGTCGTTCTCTTTCCGATGTCCGTCGTCAGTTAAATCTTGCACCCTTCTGAGTAAGCTCCAAGAAGTAGTGGGTGGTATTGCAAGAACGAACATCAGATAACGACTGAAGTCGTTAATACAAACAGGGGATGGCCGTTAAGTGGAAACGACTGAAGTCGTTACTACAAACTTATGATAACGACTTCAGTCGTTACTACAAACTTATGATAACGACTTCAGTCGTTACTACAAACAGGGGATGAGCGTTAAGTGGCAACGACTGAAGTCGTTACTACAAACAGGGGATGGCAGTAGGTTGGAGTTGTTGATTATTGGTTTAATACATCTTTTTTGTGTTGCGGCGCAGCAGCGATCGCCGCTACTTGTGCCAATAAATCATCCGGAACCCCCATTTCTTTGAGAGTTTCCATCAAGTCTTCTGCCACCGCATCAAAATGTTCACTGCTCAGACCTTGTTCTTCTACCAAAGCTTTATGGGCTTCTCGCATATAGCGCCCATCATAGTGACTGCTGCCACCCAAAGCATAAGTCAGAAATGCTTTCTGGTGCATTCGCTGTTTATCCATATCGGTATTGGCAAAAAAATGCTTGATGCGATCGTCATTTAAGACCCGTTCATAAAACTTATCTACTGCCAGGTCAATGGCGTCTTTGCCGCCTAGTTTATCAAATAAAGTCGTCATGCTTTTACTCTTCAAATTCAGTCAGGGAGGGAAGAAAGCGATCGCTAGGCTAAGTGGGTTGAGCTGGCGATCGGGTTAATCCCAATTAAATCTACTTATGCCTGATATGTGTGATTTGTATCGGCGCATCTAGTATAGCATAGAGTGGCAAGTAATCATGAATTCCCATTAAATACCTCCGACATGGGATGATCCCTGAAGTTGTAGCGTTGAACATCAGATAACGACAGCAAGTCGTGATGTTGAACAAGGGGAAGTGGGATTGATAATAACCAACGGGGCGGCAAACTGCTAAAATTTGAGCAGGAAAAAAATTGGGGGAGCGATCGCGGCGATGGCAAAGAGTCCAAAACCTGAGCCAGTCGCAGAATTTCCCAGTTTTTGGGCGGTCAATGATAACCGAATGATTTGTTTAAATGTTTAAGCGTGTTTTAATTAGTACGGATTTGTCGGATGGTATGCTGCGCTTGGGAAAATTCTTACCCAGTTTAGCTGCCGGAGGGATGGAGCATATTGTATTTGTCCATAGCGTGCCCCTGTGGACAAAAGGGCAAATTCCTCGGGAAGATACGGAAAAAATTAGTTTGGCACGCGATCGCCTCAATGCCATTTTGACTCAGGTCCCCGAGGGCTTGCAGGTTGAGGTTGAGGTGCTCTCCGGTAATCCGACGGAGAACATTCTCAAGGCAGTGGAACGGCACAAAAGCGAGGTGATGATTTTAGGGGCGTCCAACCGCAATTTACTCAGTGAAAAGCTCTTTGGGAGTACAACCCTGGAGTTATCGGGACGAACCAATATTCCCATGATGACGATTCCGACTGCACTGCTGTCTCCTTTAACCTCTGAGGAGTTGGATTTGCGTTGTCGGCATCTGTTCCGCTACATTCTGCTTCCTTATGCGGATACCCAAGCATCGGGGGTATTACTCAAAGAGTTTAAGCGCTACGCGCAGAAACGGCCCCCCAATTCATTAGAACGCTGTATGTTAGCGTGGGTGATTGATGCAGGGGTCCTCCGAAAGGTCCCGAAGGACTACAAACTCAAGGAAGCTCATGAGAAATTAGCCCCGATCCAAGCCGAGTTAGAAGCGATCGGCTTGCAGGTGGATGTGGAAGTCCGCTTAGGGGAGCCACTGCTGGATATTTTAGATTTAGCACAGATGTCCGACATCTGTGCAGTGGCACTAGCTTCCAATAGCTTAGGTAAAATTTTGGATTGGTTCCCCAGCTTTGCGGCAGAGGTTCTGCGGCGCAGTTGTGAACCTGTCATCTTTTTCCCCTCCCAGCGCTAACAGCTTTGAGTGAGTCAGTTTACTCTCCCAGTCGAGTCAGGGTAGCTTCCATTGCACTGGCTAAGTAGTGGCCTGCTAAAATGCCGCTTGAGTGGTAGTAGGTATTGTGATTGAGGCGATGCAAGGTTTCAAACCCACTGCGTCGCTTTTTTTCATCCCCGAGAACCCAATAGCGCTGAATAATCGTTTCCGGCGCGATCCATCCTTCTCCCTCCACTCGTCCGAGTTCGCTATGTTGGAGGACAAAGGTGTATTGGCGGTCCCCCACGTCAAAATGTCCCCGGTATTGCAGGGTAATTTCTGAGCGATCGCTTCCGGGAAATGTCAGCTTGGTCACCATGTTAAACCAATCTTCCCGAGTCCATGCGACTAAAATTTTCCCGGTGACGGGAATGGTTGGAACATGGCGTTCTAACCAAGTGCCTTCAAGGGTCCAGCGACCCGGTTGCAGTAAAAATATATGATTCACGGCACCATATCCTTGCTTGAATTGCAGTCTGCCCCTATAGCCTTTATATGGTACCAGGTTTTTTGGGGCGTAGTTTTTATGAGAGAGAAAATTTTGGGGAATTTTTAGCAGAAAACGAGAAGAAGACCCGAGATAAACAAGTATTTTGAATGTTTGATTTTATAACAAGTTTGTTTTTTGAGTATAAGTTCTATAATTTCTCTCTACTTTTAAAGGGGATTCATAGAGGCTCTTACAACATCAAAACAGTATTCAATCCCCGGTGGCCAGAAACTGGAGTTATAGCCCAAATGCCCTGCAAAAAAAAGAGAGCTTGCACCGGAGGCCAAGCCTGCGGCATCCGAAAGCTGTCCACAACCCCTATATTTAAAAGGGCTTGAGGGATGTATAAGTTTATTTGAGGTTGCGATTAGTCATTTTAATCATTTATCGTTATTGTTAAGAAATAAACGATTAAAATGACTAATTTTGAAAAAATAGGGCGGAATCTTTGATTAAAATTACCCCGGTAAAACCGGATAAATCATCGATTTGTTTGGCTCAAAAATGTCATAAAATAGGAGTGTGAATTTCTCCCAAAAGGGCAGGGACTTTCGCGCCCGTACATTCAGGTAGATTGCCGGGAACTCCTTGTTGACGCCAATAGGCTAACACGGCAAAGGCGATCGCCTCTTTAAAATCTGCATTCACCCCCATGTCATCAGTGGTTAACACCGCCACGGATTGAGAGTAGATTTCCTGTAAGCGCTTCTGTAATCGTTGTTTTAAATAACTGTTGTGACTGCCACCGCCACATAACAGGACCCGACTGGGGGGGAGGGGTAAGAAAGAACGATAGTTGAGGGCGATCGCCTCCACAGTCAGTTCCGTCAGCGTTGCCAGCAAATCCTCGGGACTGAGGGAATAGGGTTCCGCATCGGATAAACAATCCCGAAAATAGTCCCATCCAAATAATTCTCGTCCCGTAGACTTCGGGGGCGGTTCGTGGAAAAATGGATGTTGAAGCCAATGATCCAGTAACGGTTGACAGGGGACTCCCCGGGCAGCCCAAGCCCCATCACGGTCGTAGGTGGCTTCCCCATTGGTGAGGTATTCCACGGCTAAATCAATCAGGCTATTCCCAGGACCCG
This sequence comes from uncultured cyanobacterium, assembly GCA_963821735.1. Taxonomy (GTDB): domain Bacteria; phylum Cyanobacteriota; class Cyanobacteriia; order Cyanobacteriales; family Laspinemataceae; genus Laspinema. The sequence goes on along the minus strand of CAWGFK010000011.1, from coordinate 117,570 downwards.
TATCCCATCCCAGCATCTGGGGAGAATCAGAACCCGTAGCGGGGGAATTCTCTTGCGGGGGAATAAATGCCACATTGCCGATGCCGCCAATATTTTGAACACATTGATAATGGTGGCGATCGCCCAGAAGGTAGAGGTCCACTTTAGGCACCAGAGGCGCACCTTGTCCTCCTGCGGCGATATCCCCGGCCCTAAAATTGGTAATCGTGGGAATTCCCGTGAGTTGAGCAATCACTGCACCTCGTCCCAATTGCAGACTATACCCGAGTTGTGGCGTCTGAGGGGGACGATGGTAAACGGTTTGTCCATGAGAACCGATTAACTCTACCGGGTGGTCCCCTTGCAGAGTTAAGGCAGCATGAGCAAAAGTTTGGGCGATCGCATCATCAAGTTCGGCAAATTCCGCCATTGACATCGCATCCCCCGCACAAACCGCTAAAATTTTTTGTCGCAGGGGTTCGGGATAGGGATAGGTTGTGCCTGCTACCCAATCCACATGAATATCAGATTCGGTTCCGGTGATGTCCACCATCGCCGCATCAATGCCATCGACGGAAGTGCCACTAATTAAGCCAATTACTCGGGTCATGAGTTCGGTGTGTTTGCCAATGGGGTTGATTTTACAACTAATTCAGTCATTGCTACGCAGTTCACAACATGATTTCAGTTGTGACATTAAACTTAAGAGAACCACTGAAGTCGTTACTACGAACTTAAGAAACGACTGAAGTCGTTACTACGAACTTAAGAAACGACTGAAGTCGTTACTACAAGCATTGGATATTACTTGGGAAGTTTTTAGCTTTCTTTGCTACCCCTGAATGGGATGTTATTTTAAGCCCAGAACCTTGATTTTATCCTTTTTGCCTTGGAGGGCTTTTAACTTGCGACGGTGACGAGATTTGCCGTTGATGAGGTTTTTCAGGAAACTTTGGAATCCATCAACGTAGGTAAATAAGACGGGGACGACGATTAAGGTTAAGAGGGTGGAGGTGGAAAATCCGCCAATGACTGCGATCGCCATTGGAGAACGGACTTCGCCTCCGGCCCCAATTTCCAGGGCGATCGGCATCATGCCAGCGATGGTAGAAAGGGCAGTCATGAAAATCGGTCGTAATCGGGATACTCCGGCTTCTATAATGGCTGGAACTTGTCGCATTCCATTTTGTTGATTGGCGAGGGTACAATCGACTAAGAGGATGGCGTTTTTGGTGACTAATCCCATTAGCATGACAATCCCAATTAGGGCAAATAGTCCTAATTCTTTTTGGGTCACCATCAGTCCGAGAAGTGCGCCACCAATAGAAAGCGGGAGGGCTGCCATAATCGTGACGGGATGTAAGAAGTTGTTATACAACAGGACTAAGATGGCAAAAATCGAAAGGACCGCTAGTCCTAATGCACCGAGGAAGCGTCCGAAAATTTCTTGCATAATTTTGGCATCTCCCGAGGATTGTTGTTCAACTCCGGGCGGGAGTGTCATCCCCGGTAGCGCTTCGACTTGTTCGAGAGCATCGCCGAGGGAAATCCCTTGTAAATTGGCTTCAATGGAGACTTGACGGGCGCGATCATAGCGATCGATTTGGGCGGGACCACTACCGAGGATGATGTTGGCAACCGCAGATAAGGGGACTAAGCGTCCGGATTGACTGGGAATTTCCAGATTTCCGATCGCCTTGAGGTTATTACGATAGCTTTCCGATAACCAGACTCGGATCGGAATTTGGCGATCGCTTAAATCAAATTTCGCCAAATTTGCCTCATTATCCCCCAGAGTTGCTAGAGATGCCGTCCGAGCGATCGCCTGGACCGATACCCCCAAATCCGCTGCCCGTTTGGGGTCTGGTTTAATCAAAATCTCCGGTTTCACCACTGATGCACTAGAGGATACCTCTACCAATCCCGGGAGTTCGCGCATCTGCCGTTCTAAAGTATCCGCCGCCTCTTGCAAAGCGGCAGGATTCTCACTTTTTAGCACGATTGATAAATCCTTGCTACTTCCCCCCGCCCCAGCCGACTGGAAACTAATCCTTGCACCAGGAATTTTGATAAACTCTTCTCGCATTTGCTGCTCAAACATTTGTTGAGAAACCTCACGTTCCTCCTTTGGCAACAAATTAATATATAATGTTGCTTTATTCAAATCGCGGGATGCACCGCCACTGCCCACCGTTGCTAACACACTTTCCACCGCTGGATGTTCTTGTAACAAAGCAATGGTGCGTTGGGCGGTGCGATCGCTCTCCCGCAGAGTAGAACCCGGAGGCAGTTCCAAATTAACCGTACTCAACCCAGTATCCCCACTATTAAACAAACCCGTGGGAATATAAGGCACTAGCTGCAAACTGCCAATAAAGAAAGCAAAGGCAATGATCAACGTAATCACGCGATGTTTCAGCGCCCAAGTGAGAGCCGTGCGATAGGGCGTAATTTTTCGCCGGGAGGAGTTGGGCATTTCCTCCGATGCCGTTCCCATCTGGTTCTTCTTACTTCTGCGTTTTTGCCCCGATGAGTGCTTATCTTTGAGCAAATAGGCACTTAACATCGGCGTCATTGTAGTTGCCACCAAGGTTGAAAACAGGGTGGAAACTGAAACCGTCACCCCAAAGGGTTGGAAAAACTGACCAGGAATTCCTCCCATAAATGCCACGGGCAAAAAGACCGCCACAATTGTTGCAGTTGTGGCTAACACCGCCAACCCAATTTCTTGGGCTGCATCCATTGCAGCTTGATAGGGTCTTTTCCCCATTTTTAAATGTTGGTCGATATTTTCAATCATACAGATTGCATCATCGACTAAATTTCCCACCGCCAGAGATAGCGCCAACAACGTCATTCCATTCAGGGTATAATCCAGCAGTCCCATGACCATAAAGGTGGGAATAATGGATAGGGGTAAAGCAACTGCCGTAATCAAAGTGGCCCGCCAATCCCATAAGAATAAACCGACCACAGCAACTGTTAGCAAACATCCCATTACCAAGGCATCAATTGACGCTTGATAGGAGTCCCGAATCTCGTTGGCGCGGGTAAAGATGAGTTCAAATTCGATATCATCCGGGAGGGTTTTTTGCAGTTCCTGGATACTTTGGCGGACCCCTTCCTCGACGGTAACCAGGGTACTGCCGGTACTCCGCAACACGGAAAAGGCAACCACGGGGGTGGCAATTTCTCCCGAGTTGGTTGCTTGGGGTTGGGAACTGGCACTCTCTTCTATAGACCAAAATCGGGCGCTTTGTTGGGGTTCGGCGAATCCATCAATGACGTTCGCGACACTTTCCAGGGGAACCGCTTCCCCGGAAGGGAGGACGATGCGGTTTTGTCGTAAAGCTTCGACGGTTTGAGCTGAACCGAGGGTGCGAATGGTGTTTTCACTGCCACCGACTTGGGAACGACCCCCGGGGAGGTTAATATTTAAACTGCGAATTTGGTCGTTGATTTGGGTGGCGGTAATCCCGAGGGCTTTGATGCGAACCGGGTCGAGTTCGATGAGGATTTCGCGGTCCACCCCCCCAATCCGATTGATTTGAGCCACTCCTGGAACGGCGAGGATAGCGCGCGCAATGGGGCGATCGACTAAATCGCTCAATTCTTCCACACTGCGGCGATCGGACCGCAGGGCGTAGGTGAGAATGGGTCCCCCGGCAAAGTCGAGACGGCTCACCACAGGGTCGTTAATATCTGCGGGTAAGTCTTGGCGAATTTGGGAGATGGCATTTCTAACATCGTTGGTGGCGCGATCGCTGTCGGTTCCCAAGATGAAGTTAATGGTGGTTGTGGAGATCCCATCGGTAACGGTGGAGATCAGTTCGTCAATATTCCCTAACCCGGCAACGGCATCTTCAACTTTTCGAGTCACCTGGGTTTCGAGTTCCGTCGGTCCTGCACCCGTTTGGGTGACGGTAATACTCACGATGGGAATATCAATGTTGGGATTTTCATCAATACCCAACTGACCAAAGCTCATCCAACCCACCACGGTCAAAATGAGAAACATGACTAAGGTGGGAACGGGGCTTTTGATAGACCAAGTGGAGATATGAAAAGACATGAGCGGATCTAAGGTGTAGTTTGATGGGGGATAGGGGAGATGGGGGAAATGGGGGTCATGTTTGTAGTAACGACTTCAGTCGTTTCCATGTTACTGGGCGATCGCTTTGGTCATGCCCCTTTGGAAGCTTAAGTTCCAGTCCCCAAACAAGCACTTAAGCCGCTCATAGTGGGTGTCATGGCGTCCGCCATGACACGAGAGCAACGACTGAAGTCGTTACTACAAACATGAACCCTATCCACCCCATCCTCCCCATCCACCAAGGACAAATGACAAATGACCAATGACCAATGACAGATCTAAAGCTCAACCTGGGGAGTCGGAGTGAGTTCGTCAGCAATGCGAATCCGATCGCCATCTTTGAGATAGGCTGCGCCCTCGACTACCACGCGATCGCCTAGGGACAAACCGCTTGTGATTTCCACTCGGGTGCTACTCAAGTCCGTGGGGGAACCCGATGCCACCTCTCCCATTTCTACCGGCTGTGCCTGCACCATATCTTCCCCAACCAATCGATAGACGATCGCCTCCCCATTGGCTTGCGGTAACACCGCTTTCCCGGGAATCGTAATCGCTTGACTGGCACTGGTGGTAATTCCAGCCCGTAAAAACATCCCCGGTCTTAAAATTGAATCCGAGGGCAAACTGACTTTAACCGTTGCCTGACGGCTTTCTTCATCGACCAACGGGGCAATTTCTCGCACAGTCCCGGCTACATTAATCCGGCTATCCGCATCAGAAGTAACCTCAACAGGTGCACCAATTTTAATCTGGGATAATTGAGTTTCCGGAATTTTGACTTGGAGTTCGAGTTGACCATTGGCAATAATTGAAAACAGTTGTTTCGTATTGCTGGTCACATCCCCAACTCGGGCGACTCGTTCGGCAATAATCCCCGCTTTCGGTGCGCGGACTACGGTGCGTTCTTGTTGGGTTTCCACCTGTTGCGCCCGGGCTTGGGTACTGCGGAGGCTGGCGGCGGAACTGTTGGCATTGGCGCGGGCGCTGTCGAGTTGCGATCGCGCGATTCGGACATTGGCAATAGCGCTTTCTAGTCGGGCTTGAGCGCTGCTGACGTTGGATTCAGCACTTTGCACCCTTGCCTTGGCAATCTCAATGTTGGAGTTGGCGCTGACCACTCGGGACCTCATGCTGTCAATATTGGCCTGACTGCTGTCAATCCGGGCTTCGGCACTTTTAATATTGGCCTGGGCGACGCGCACCCGTTCTCGGGCGTTTTCAGCGGCAGTGCTGCGGATTTCCAGTTCTTGGGTGGAAACGGCCCCGGCTTCGGCTAATTGTTGATAGCGATCGCGTTCTCGTTCGGCTTGGGCGAGTTCGGCTTGGGCTTGGGCGAGACTGGCGCGGGTTTGTTCCAATCCCGCTTCGGCTTCAGCTTTGGCGGCGACTGCCTGAGAAACCTCTGATTTGGCTTCGTCTAGGGCTGCTAAAACCTGTCCTTCCCCGGCTTCCACTTCGGCTTTGGCGGCGATGGCTGTGGCAACAGCGGCTTCGGCTTCGGATTGGGTGGCGAGGGCTTGGGATACGGCAGCTTCGGCAATGGCGATCGCCGCTTGTCGGTCTGCTACAGCGGACCTAGCTGAGTCGATTTGAGCCTCGGCTTCGGTGATTTGCGATCGCTCTACGGCATCATCGAGGATTGCTAAAACCTGCCCCGCTTCCACCACATCTCCCTCATCCACTAAGACTTGCTGAATTTGCAAGCCAGAGGCTTGGGGGAGTACAGGCAAAAGGTCGTAGGCTTGGACGGTCCCGGTGGCATTGAGGGACCTTTCTACTCGGGCGCTTTCTGCGATCGCCACGGTAACCGTTTGATTGGCAACGGGTTGGGCATTGGGATCTTCTGCTGCTACTCCCGAAGAATTCGCTGCTGTTTCCTCCTGGGGTCGATTCAAGATCTGCATTCCAACGACGGCGATCGCCACCCCAATCCCTACCCCCACTATTAATTTTTTCCAGTCGCTTGTTCTTGGGGGGGCGGCAAGGCGAGTCGTCCCGGTGGACTCCTCCGAATCCTCTACCGTCTCCAATTCAAGACCAGACTCTTGAGGCAGCCTCCCTGAGTCTTGAATATCTGGGTTTTCCATTGTGTCCTCAGTCTCCGCTTGTGAGAAAGCCCCTTTCCTCATTTTCCCCCCAAGTCTCTACTGTAATAATTTTAAGCGTTTGCAAAGAAACATTGCAATTTGTTTCGTTTCTTAAATTTTAATAGAATTTGTTCTCTTTAGGGAAGTCATTTTTACTACAAATCCCCATTTTCCCATGCTACTCTATTGCAAATTATCTATCAGCAATTTTCAATTTATTGAAAATGCCAGAATTGAGAATCAATTCCCACTAAAACCACTGAAAGCATCCTAGGTTTTTAAACACAATTGAATTATAATGATAAGTTTGACTTTCTATATGGCTCTGTGACCCTGATTTGGGGCAGGGGAAAAAGCGGCTTCCCCTCTAAAAATTCTGGAAGCGAAGCAGAAGGGCAATATCACCCTAAACTAGGGAATAGAATAGTCCAGGCCAAAACCATCGGAACCTACCGGAGAAATGGGGAGAAGAACTGCTCTTGGAGAATCGTCATCCGGGGAAGCGTGGATCCCAACCCTGCCCCTCTGAGGATCAGGAGAAGAGGAATTAGGACCCGAACTCTGACAAAACCCGCCCAACTTTTGATGACAAGATAGGCAAAGATGGGGTAAATAAAAAGAAGAACCATCTGTAACTCCTGCAAACCCGGGAAAATAGAACTCTGCAAAGCGCGAGTACCAACTATGCTCAATACCACTGAAATACTGATCGACAACTTTGTGCAAAAGCTGAGGGAAGGCTACCACCGAACCTACGGAGGATATAAACCGGACTACGAGGATATTATTGCCTGGGCGGGGAGCATGGCGCTCGAAAATATTGCCAACAGTGACGCCCTGTACCACAATGTCGAACACACCATTTTAGTGACCTTGGTGGGGCAGGAGATTATGCGAGGCAAGCACATCCGAGAAGGGGGTATCTCTTGTGAAGGATGGCTTCATTTCATTATTTCCCTGGTCTGTCATGATATTGGCTATGTCAAGGGCGTATGCCGACAGGACAACAATGGATGGTATGCCACAGGACGAAATGGGGAAATGATTCAGCTTCCACCGGGGTCGAGCGATGCGGGACTGACGCCGTATCACGTCGATCGCGCCAAACTGTTCATTGACGAACGGTTTGGGGGTCATAAACTGATTGATGCCGAAGAGATCAAGTACAACATCGAACTCACCCGGTTTCCAGTCCCGAAAGCCGAGGATCATCAAGATACAATTAACTATCCTGGGATGGTTCGGGCGGCAGATTTAATCGGGCAACTCAGCGATCCGCGCTATTTGAAGAAAATCGGGGCTTTGTTCTATGAATTTGAAGAAACCGGCACGAATAAAGTGCTCGGCTATAAACATCCAGGAGATTTACGGAAGAACTATCCCAAGTTTTATTGGAATGGGGTGTTTCCCTACGTTAAAGAAGCCTTAGAATATCTGACGCTCACCCAGCAAGGAAAACAGGTGGTTGCCAATCTCTACTCTAATGTGTTTGTCGTCGAACATGAGAGTGCCCAAGAGCAGCCAGCGCAATAGGTGAAATTCGCACAAAACAACCCCTCTGACCAGGATTGCAGTGGCGGAGGGGTGGAGCCAGTCTTAGGGGTCGATCGCGTGATGGAATGAGGTGGATTGTCCACGAGGTTTCGCCTCATCCCCTTAAAATATTCATGAAACAAGTCTATTGAAAGCCCCTATCGATTCATGAAACAAGTCTTTTCACCCTTCCAACAGTTTTTATTGACTTGGCTGCTGATGTTAGCGGTGGGTTGGGCGACCCTGAATGCGCTGAGTTATGTCGGGGAAGCCGTCGGAATTCTGATTACTGCCGGGTTGATTGCCTTTTTGCTCAACTATGCAGTGAGTCGATTGCAAAAATTTCTCCCTCGTGGGGTTGCGGCGGTTGGGGTCTATTTGCTGGCGGGTTTACTCGTGCTGGTGGTGGGATTGACCGTGGTGCCGCCGGTTTTTAATCAGGGTCGGCAATTAATTGACAACTTTCCGAACTTAGTCAAGTCGGCACAGGACCAACTCGCCGGATTTCAAACTTGGAGTGAGCAACGCAATTTACCCTTTGATGTGGGGTTGGTGGAGCAACAAATCGGGGAACGGATGCAGGGACAGGTGCAGGCGATCGCCTCCCGAGGGTTTGGATTGGTCCTGGGAACCGTCAGTTGGTTCTTAGATGGCGTCCTGATTCTGGTCATCTCATTTTATATGCTCGTGGATGGGGACCGTTTATGGCGGACCCTCACCTGGATTTTCGCCCCAAATATTCGGGACCAACTCACCACCTCGTTGCAGCGAAATCTTCAAAAATTTGTCTCTGGACAATTGCTGCTGGGGTTATTTATGGCAGTCACCCTGACTCCGGCATTTTGGGCATTACGAGTGCCGTTTTTTCTGTTATTTGCCGTGTTTATCGGCATCATGGAAGTGATTCCCTTTGTGGGAGCCACCCTAGGCATTGGTGCGGTATTCGTGATTGTGGCGTTTATTGATTGGTGGTTGGCCCTGCAAGTTTTAGCCGTGGCGATCGCCTTGCAACAGGTCAAGGATAATATTATTGGACCTCGGATTATGGGCAGTCTCACCGGATTGTCTCCGGTGATTATTTTTACCTCCCTGCTTTTAGGAGGCAAAGTGGGGGGATTTTTGGGGATTATCCTAGCAATTCCTCTGACTGGGGTAATCAAAAGTATTGTAGAAATTGCGATCGACCCCACCCTACCCCCGCAAACTGGGAGTTTCTTCAACAATATCCTCAGTCAGAAACCCCCCCAAGCGTTACCGGCAGAAACTGGGATTTCTGAGGGCGATCGCCTCCCCGATTCCCCCAATCCTTAACTCCCCTTACCGTTGCACACTCCGAGGGTCAAGGGCATCGCGCAACCCATCCCCCAGGAGATTAAACGCCAGTACGGTCAAAATAATTAACAGGGCCGGGGGCCAAACTAACCAAGGTTGTAACAACAAAATTGAGGCATTGGTAGACAGGGAGAGCATATTCCCCCAGGAAGGATCCGGCTGCTGAATCCCTAACCCAATCAGACTCAGCACCGATTCAGCCACAATAAACCCGGGAATCGAGAGGGTTGCCGCAATAATCGTATAGGTAGCCGTCTGGGGGATGACGTGCCGGAGAATAATATAGAACGGTTTGGCTCCCATTGCTTTGGCAGACTGGACAAATTCGCGCTCTTTAATGGACAAAACTTGACCTCGAATCACCCGCGCCAGTCCGGACCAACTGACGAAGGAGGTAATCACCACAATTAAGATAAACCGTTGGGCGCTGCTGATGCCCGCCGGTAAAATTAGGGTGAGGGTGACCAAGAGATAGATACTGGGAATGGTCATCAACACTTCGACGAGGCGCATTAAGATGCTATCCAATGTGCCGCCAAAATACCCTGAAATTCCCCCCACAATCAGCCCCAAGGGAAAGGAAATTGAAATCCCGACTAACCCAATAAATAAGCTGATTCTCGCCCCTAGGACCAGGCGGCTGAATTGATCCCGCGCTTGATCGTCGGTGCCGATCAGGTTTAAGGGTGCAGGTCCCGTGGTGCCAAACAGATGAATGTCTCCGGGAATGAGTCCAAAAAGTTTATAGGCGGGTCCTTTGACAAACAGTCCGATTCGGGAAGGTTGTTCAAAATCGACCAGCAATTCGCGATCGCCTGTCTCTAAATCGATCGCCCCTTGAGTGGTGGGATAAACATGAGGACCGATAAAATCCCCGGTGGTTTGATTCCGCCAGTAAATCTGCGTCGGTGGCAATAGCGCCCCATTCGGCTGGGAAATATAGGCATCATAAGGGGCGACAAATTCCGCTGCGATCGCCCCTAAGTAAAATACCAATAACAAAATAGCTCCTAAGCGAGCCAAGGGATTCTTTTTTAACTTTTTCCACCAGTTCATCGTATTTTTTAGGTTTTTACGGTTTAAAGCATCGAAAATAATAGACCGAAAGAAGCATCAGCACGGGCGATCGGGGCCGAGATTGCTTACCTGTGGCCTCAACAGTGGCGAAATCTGTTGTCCCCCTCAATCATCCACTGTCCATAAAATTAGCAGAAAAAGGACAAACAACCCCACCTGTAAAGGCAAGCGGATCGACCCTAGGAAAAAGATCGGGATACTCACTAACAATGAAGTCAGCAACCAAGCTAAGTAACTGACCACCAACATGACAATTACAGACATAATGACAACTCTAGGAAAATAACCGAGAGGGCTATCGGACTGGGGCATTCGTTAACATAGAAATCAGCCATATCGATTCACCTATTCTTGGCACTGAAGACCTAGGGCGGCGTCGGTACAGTAGGGGTGAGAAACGGGGTTCTTTGACCCAATCTCGGTCTGCTTTGTCAAAAAGAAAGGTACCCCAAACCTCGGTTCTTGTCCTATTTCTCTAATCCCTAACCAGAAGCCCTAGAGAACTGCAAGCTGAATTCCTCAATTATGCAAGAGGAGCCTAAAACTATGTTAACAAATGGCATCAATCCCTGGAAATGTACCAGCGCGATCGCCTTAACTGTTGCCTTCAATGTCATTCCCGCATTCGCCAACTCTGCCAATTTTGAACCTTTAATTTTATCCCGGGGATTTCAACCCAGTCGTGGAGTCGTCTCGGGTTTTACAGGGGGTTCGATTTCGCTTCCTGCCGTCACCACCGTCCGCGATCGCCAGAACCAACTCTGTCTGGGATTCGGAGATCCGACTCCGGATCATATCATGGAACTGCGCGCTGACTTTCCCCGATTAACCGTAGAACTAAACAGTCGCGGGGTGGATACGACGTTAATTATCCGAGGACCTGATAATACCTTTCGCTGTGGAGATAATACCGAGTTAAGTCAGGATGCCCGAGTCAGCGATACGGATTGGCCCCAAGGGACTTATCAGGTTTGGGTAGGGACTAAAGAAATGGGAGTTCGCCGCCGCTATCGGCTTTCCGTTAGCGAATAAAGGGCGGGTGCAGCGCCTTGAGGGGAAAATTACCTCGCAAATGTGCCGAAACCGTAACATTTCCAACTTAAACCTCCGTCGGACCCAGGGGCGATCGGTCGGATCTGTCGAAGCACGGTACAATTAAAAATGGTCTTATTTGCCGAGAGTGCTAACGAAGCGTGCTAAATACCCTTGTAGCTGACTTCCAAATTATCTTTGAGCGTGACCCAGCCGCACGCAACTGGCTAGAAGTTTTGTTTTGCTATCCAGGTTTGCAAGCGCTGCTGTTTCACCGTGTCGCCCACTGGTTACACCAAGTCGGCATTCCCTTCATTCCTCGCCTGATTTCTCATCTGGGTCGCTTTTTCACCGGGATTGAAATTCACCCCGGCGCGGCGATCGGCAGGGGAGTTTTCATCGATCATGGCATGGGAGTGGTGATTGGCGAAACTGCGATCGTCGGCGATTATAGCTTGATTTATCAAGGGGTCACCCTCGGCGGTACCGGGAAAGAATCCGGCAAGCGTCACCCCACCCTCGGGGAAAATGTTGTCGTGGGTGCCGGTGCCAAGGTACTCGGCAATATCCAAATTGGCAATAATGTCCGCATTGGGGCCGGTTCTGTGGTGCTGCGGGATGTTCCCTCGGATTGTACCGTAGTCGGCGTTCCCGGTCGAATTCTCTATCGTTCCGGGGTGCGAGTCAACCCTTTGGAACATGGTCAATTGCCTGATTCAGAAGCATCAGCGATTCGCAGTTTACTCGATCGCATTGAAGCCCTTGAACAGCAAGTTCAAGATATGAAACCCCAGAAACCTTCTTATGTGTTCGTCGGTGGCCGTTCTGAAGAGTTCTGTTTAGAGCAACTCCCGCCGAATTGTAACCTTAATAATAAAGCGATTCAGGAGTTTCTCGACGGGTCAGGTATTTGACCCCCTGTCAATCTTTCAAAACTGATTCAAGATTACGTTATGACTCATAAATGCCCGCTTCGGCGGGCTATTTTTATGGGGCAAAAACCCGACACCCTCAAGGATTCTGTTGGCTAATCACATGGGGGGTGTTACCCCCCAACCAATATTCGACTAGAATCAGAAAAAGTGGGGCGGTAGATATGTGGATATTGAGCTTTAAGAGCAGCAAAAGCGCTCGGGCGACGCAGAACCTTCGATGGTTTTGTCCACCACTCAAATAAACGACTGACATTCATAGCTGTGGCTATTGCTATATGCTGTAAATGGGTTTTGGCTAGACCCGAATAACGCGAGCGACGTAAATCAAATGCCCTCACCGCTTGGCTGATGGTGGCTTCACAACCCGCACGAAGGGCGTAATCTTGTTTAAATGCCTCGGTGGTTTGACGATGCCTTGCTTCTTGTAAAGCCTCGTGTTGCTCACGGGGTCGGAGCTTGAGTAATCGGGGTTCTTTTATGGAATGAGTACAAAGCTCTCGCTTTTGGCAATCGGCACAATCAGTTTTAGAGAAATGAACCTCAATCACGGGTTTATTAGATTTATCCGTTCGGTTACGCCAAGTTTGACTGATTTTTCCTAGGGGACAGTGAACTTGCTCTTGGTCCCAATCAATCGTAAAGCAGGATAAATCAAATCCAGTTTGATTGAGCGACTGCCAAGAGGTGTCGGTTCTTATTTTACCAACTAGGTCAACTTCATAGTTTGAACGTAACGTGACTAAGTGATGAGAATCAACATAGGCACTATCAACCAAATGCTGTTGAGGGAGTAATTCTTTCTCCGATAACTTCTCATGAATAACTTGAGTCATCTCCCCATCTACTGTGGTGGCAGGAGTGGTCTCTACGTTCACAATTAAATTAGGATAATCTTCATCACAAGTTTCCGTCAAATGAACTTGATATCCAGTCCAATTTTTCTCCCGTTTGGTCGCGTTACGAGCTTCAATATCATAAGGGCTTTCAATTTGAATAGAATTCGGGGGTAGGCCCAGTTCTTTGGGGTCTCGCCACTTGAGTTCAGAATTAATAAAAACATACTGCTGAACCCAAACTTGTCGGAGAATTTCTACGCTGGGTAATTCACATAAATCAAATGCCTCTCCCCCCTCGTAAATGGCGGCGAGCAAGTGATGTCCATCGGCTCCTATGGTCAAAGCCAAGCGTTCACGTTCGCTTTTATCTTTAGGTAACCGATAAGCATCCACTCTACAACTATAACGGTCAAACCAATCTTCTTCGACCAAAGAACACAAATAATTGGGAGCGTGAATAGACAGGTCATTTAAGGCCTGACGTAATGTTTCTCCAACCAACTCTAAACGGTTGAGCATTCGGATAGCCCCTAAAACTTGGGTTGAATCAGTGCGCTGGATTCCTCGCCCTTTTAATAGTTTTTTTTCTTTAAATCGGGCTAACATTTTGTCCAGCAGAATTGATTCGGCCTCTTTTTTAACTAGGCGGTCTCTCCATTCCTTTAAGATGGTGTGGTCAAAACCTGGGTCGGTTAATTCTAGCCCCAAGGAATATTTCCAATCAATCCGAGCCCTTTACTGAATCGGCTGCTTGTCTATCGGTTAGTCCTTCAGAAAACTGCATCAAGGTCACCAAAGCTAGAGCGGCAGGAGACCAGGCTAATTTTCCACAGTTAGGGTAAAGCGCAAGAAAGTCTTGATCCGTGTAGAGTCTTCCTAGTTCTTCATACATGAGCATATAAACGTTCCCTTTCGGGAACGAGGCCCTTGCCACGGCAGCGGTTTGTTCAGGAATAATCCATTGTTCTTGAGGATGAAGGGTCATGATTCACTCCTTAAATTAGGCCAGAAAGAGGTCCAGTCCCTAAACCCCCCTGAGTTTTTTGTGGCTACTATTTTAACGGGCTTGACTCTCCTAGGTAAGCAGGGGGTATGACCCCCTATGTGATTAGCCAACAGAGTCCTCAAGGGTGGGGCTATACGGACGAAGCCCGCCTGCGCGGGCTAGAATATATCAGTTTTGGGTTTTAAGCGGGAAGCGGTGACAAAGGCGACGGTGCCGCCAATCAGTCCCCAAATCAACCAGAAAACCCGAGGATATCCTTTGCGTTGGGCAACCCCTGCGGCGAGGAACCCCATGATACAATGCCCGACTGCTAAGAAGTATAAAATCGGTAAGTTAGCTTGGATAGTCTGCAACAAGGCGATCGCCCTCTCATGCTTGACAACAATCTGTGTCGTTCATCCTATCAACTTTTTGGACTTGATACAATCTGCACTCCAACATTGAACCCTTTCTTAATAGAGCAATAGTGGATGCGACTGCCGAGGATATCCGGTGCAGTCGCATCCATTGCATCTGAGGTTACTCGGCAGTGGTGGATTTTAAGACGCGATCGAGAATAATCCGCGCTTCTTCCGCTTGTTCTCTCGCCGCTTGATAGCGCTGATTGGCTTGGGCAAAGGTTTTTAGAGTTTTAAACCCTTCCTTGAGATTAGCAATTTCCTCTTCCGTAACCGGGCGGTCCTGAAAGAGAATATCAATTTGCTCACGCACTTTCAGCGCCTCGGCATGGGACTTATCCACTTTTTCCTTGAGAGTGACCAAACTGCTGAGAATTTGCACCGCTTCTGTGAGGGCATCATCGCTGTTTTCATCTAAACCTTCGGGTTCTTTCACTTCAATAAATTCATCGGGACTAAAACCCTCGGAGAGTTTGTTGGAGAGTTTAGTAGGCAGTTTCCCCTCATCCATCATTTCAAGGAGTTGATCCATTGCTTTGTCACGGGCTTTGGCTGAATCTCTGCCCGAAACGGTCAAGATAATTTCGGGAGATTGGGCGATCGTGTACTGAACCATAGTTTTAAGCAGAAACGGTTAGGGAGGTTGTGATGAAAGACTCGCGACGCTGCTGAACAATTAGAAGGTTTTTGGGTCCTAATTTGAGGGCGATCGCGAGAAACCCAACGAATCAGTTACAGGAGAGAAGGGGCAAAATTCAAGCTAAATTCAACCCGATTATCCCTCTCATTGTCGGCAACAATTGTTGGTTTTTCTATCCTAATTTTCTCATATTTATTGCGCGCAGTTCCATTTTCGTCATATTTTTTAAAATATCTCCAAAGTTTCAGACCGACACTCCCTCCCCTGGTTGACTGACAAAACTTAGTAAGGCTGATACTTGTAAGTATGTATTTTGAACTCAATACGGTAAGTACGCTTGTCATGTTGTTTTCGAGAAGCCATAGCCGGTTCTGGGTCACTAGAGCGAGTAAAGCAGACGGAGTGAATGAGGTGCCAACCTTGTTCTAAGGCGGTTTTAATCCAGTCCCAACCCATTCGGAAATAGCTGTTACCCCGGAACCAGTGAGGGTCAACTCGGCGACGCAACCCTTCAGCTACTACCTGTGTACCCTGGGCAGTTACATAGAGAGTAGCCACCGCTAGGATAAAAAATAGGCGAGACAGGGCACAGACGGAGCGAATCTCAGATTTCTGAAGATTCCAGCCATTGGACTGGTCATCAAGAAAGGCTTCTTCGATATCGAAGCGTAATCCATATTCTTGAAAGGTTTGTAAGGTGGTGGGTTCATCGCTGACAATGGCCCAAAACTCACCGTTGACATTGTTGTAGCCGATGGCCACATTTACGGGTCCATAACACTCTATTTTGTGGAGTTTAACGTTGTGCAAGCACAAAGCCTCGCCACGCTTGAGAGGGAATGTCTTCAGTTGCCGCCAGCCTGAACCGCGTCGCCAAATCCAGGTATTGCTCTTGAGGCGAATGCGGTAGTTCCAGCCCAAGTCATTGCTGAGGGCTGCCATCGCCTTAACGTGAATAAAGCCTCGGTCCGCCAGCAAGACGACCTGACTCCCTTGGGTAATAGATTGGCCGCTTGATAGAGCATTTCTCTATATTCGTTAAAGGCAACCGAGGCACTCTTGTGTTTCAAGACTCGCCACACTAAAGGCAAGGCTCGACCACGATACACCACTGCTATGCGAATCAGGCAATACTCCTCCCAATACATTGAGGTATCTAGGGTCAAATACAGACACTCCTCCTCCCAGTTGGCTAAGGCGGCTAAGATTAGCGGTTTGTAGAGCCGATGGACATTGATGCGGCTGTTGTGCAACCCGAAGCTGACCCGGCGTTGTTTACTCTGTGCCTGCTCCCCGCGACAGGGAAGGCATCGGCAACCAACGAGTGAGACTGACTTCGCCCCGTTGGAGCAAGGCTACCACCATCCACAGGCAAGTTGTCAGATGAGCTTTATGAGCCCAGGGGACCGATTGACTTAACCAACTGTGCAAGGCATTATAGAGAGGGGAGCTTTTATTCATGGCGTTCTGGGTTTTGAGTGGTATCTAAGCTTAGAACGCTGGCTCCCCCTTTTTCAACCCCAGGGCTGAAAATCCCTACCTGTAAAGCTTTCAGCCCACATTCCTAACTTTTGTCAGTCAACCAGCTCCCTCCCTCTGATTAAAATGCTCATCCTAGCCAGGGTCTCTTGCCGCCGAATCGGATGAGATTTAACCCCCTCAATTCATTCGCCCCATCGCTGATTCCCCCTTGACCAAAAGTCCCAACGTGAGACACTTCAGCCCGAGAAAACCCAGACCCATCCTCCTGGTTGCTCACGCACAAGCGGAAATCCCTAGGATAGACTCCCAGCTATTGTTATTACCTGAAAACCCGATTGATGACGACCCGGTTTATCATCCCCGCCACAGCGATCGCCCCTCAGAATTGTAGCAAGCTGAATTGAAATAACTCTAGCTACTTAGCCGTCAGCAAAAAGATACTCACCACAGCCAAACATAACCCTACATACCCCTGGGAAGATAAAGGCGGTTGGTGTAAGACAAAAGTTCCCAGTAAGTTATTCAAGACTAAGCCACAACTTCCCATTAAAGCGGCAACGAAGCCTAACTGGGCGCTCGACCAAAGATAAAGCTGTCCAGCCATGCCAATAATCCGCGTAATTGAGAACAGTAAAAACCAGGGATGAAAAAAACTGCCATCAATTCCCTTTTGGCTCAGGTAGCCAGCGGCAGGCACTTCTCCCAAGAGAAAAATCAATTGAGTCGCTAAAGCAATTACCACAATTTTGTTCATAGGTTTAGCTGAAATCATAATTAACTAAAGCATGGCAAAGTTTTGAGAGAATGGGTAGACCTAAAATTACAGTAAAATACAGCTTTTTATTGAAAAAATAAAATTTCAGCCAAGTACAGCTAAGTACAGCTTTTTATTGAATAAAGTCAATTTACAGCAAATTACAGTCTTTTTCTAATGGGGTAGCCAAATTTCACTCAAGCATTTAAGATATTAAGAGCCACATACATTGGTGATGGTTCCAGCTATGTTAGACTTCAGAAAACCTAGCACTAGACTGTTTCTGGGCATCGTAGTTATCATTCCGACGACGCTGCTCTCTCCTCTGACTGGAGGCATTACAGGTGCGATCGCGGCTGTAGCCACTAGCATAATCACCCCGGATATTTTAAAGATCCTGCTTCACTTGCACAAATATAGAGGCAAACCAATGGCTGATATTAATCTGGACACCGCTTTAGGCTTCGTAGAAACCTTGTCTCGTCAGCATCGAGAGGGACAAGGACTGAGCGACGGAGAAAGAGCTATTTTTCAGGGGATTTGGGAAGGCAAAAGATTCAAAGAAATCGCCCAAGCTTACCGAAAAGCAGGATTAGAACATCTCCAACGTAATGTGGCTCCGAAACTCTATAAGTTTTTGTCCGAAGCCACAGGAGAAAAAGTCGTGGCAAGTACACTTAAAGGTGCCATCAACCAAGCTTATGCTCGCGCTCAAAAAGAACCTGATATTGAAGCTTTGGTGAAAACTGTCCGCTCAAAAGGCGCAAAGCGTATTCGACGAGAATGCGGCACAATGCGAGTTTTGGATATGTGCCACCCTATTGAACTGGATGATATTTATACGGAGGTAAATTTCCTGAAAAACCGGACCTCTAACATCCGGAAAGAATTAAAAACCTTGATCCAAAATTGTCAGCGGAAAGATGATTTTTACCGTTTGGGCTATGAAGCCATTCCAAAATCGCGAGTTTCCGCACTAAAAGCCGTTGAAGACCATGAAAAATTATTTGTTTTAGGGAAACCGGGCGCGGGAAAAACCACCTTTTTAAAGCATTTGGCTAATCAGTGCGATCGCGGTAAATTTAAGCCGGAACTGGTGCCAGTATTTATTACCTTGAGAGAGTTAGCGGTGGCTGAAGGTCAACCTAGTTTACTTACTTACATCCTAAAGCGGATGCAGCTTGAAGGCGTGACCCCCCAACAAGTCAAAGCATTGTTACTTCAGGGGAAGGCTTTTCTGCTATTGGATGGGTTGGATGAAGTCAAACACGAAGAAAGTCGGCGTCTGATTGATACAACTCGCGAATTTCTGCAAATGTTTCCCGACAATCGCTGTGTGATGACCTGCCGAATTGCGGCGCAGGAATATACTTTTTCTGAATTCACCGAGGTGGAGGTAGCCGATTTTACCAAGGAACAGATTAGCAGTTTTGTCCAAAAATGGTTTACCAAAAAATCTCCCGATCCAGCCCACGACTTGATATCAAAATTTCATCAGAAGCTAAATGCTAATCAACCGAGCAAGGAACTGGCAACCAATCCGCTGCTTTTAACGCTTTTGTGTGTGGTATTTGAGGATGTGAAAGAGTTTCCCCGGAAACGTTCGCAACTCTACAAAGATGGATTAAAGTTACTTCTAAAAAAGTGGGATAGTAAGCGCAATATTGAGCGACCCGAACTTTACAAAAATTTAGACAGTCCGCAAAAGGAGGATTTACTGAGTTATTTGGCTTATACTACTTTCACCCAAGGTCGTCTTTTCTTTGAACAAGAGGAAATTGAAGGGCATATTGTTGAGTATATCCGCAGTTTACCGGATGCTCAAACTGATGCCAAGCAGTTGCGCTTGGATGGTACAGAAGTGCTGAAAGGAATTGAAGCCCAGCATGGGATTTTAGTAGAAATAGACCAACATATTTACTCGTTTTCTCACTTGACGTTTCAAGAATATTTTACCGCTCGTCAAATTGTCAATAGTCCCAGTCCTGATGCTTTGGAAAAGGCTTTTGACACCTTGGTTAATCAGATAGGGAATAAGCAATGGCGTGAGGTGTTCCTGCTCACTGTGGAAATGTTGCCAAATGCCGATTATTTGCTAAAGTTAATGAAGCAAAAAGTTGATGCGATTGCGGCTGGGGATGAAGACATCCAAAAACTGCTGGTCTGGTTAAAGGAAAAAACTGATTCAATTGAGCATCCTTATAAACCGGCTGCGGTTCGAGCCGATTATATTGAACCAGCTTTAGATGGTTATTTGCCCCATTGTTTATGTGAAGATCGCGGCTTGCCCTACGACATATCTATCGATGTATGGCTAAAAGTAGATTTGGGGACCGCTTTAAATCAAAATCTCCAAGATCCCAGCGTCATCAAGAAATTTGAGGGATTAGACTATGGACTGGATCGCGCCATTGATGAAAAATTGGATCGGGATTTTTATTTTCCGTTTAAACCAGGTCAGCTTGAAGATCGAAACAATTTTTTTGCTAATGCCAAAAATCGAGATCGCTCAACAGTTCTCAATGAATCCTTAGCTTTTTTAGAGAAAAGTGGCCGCGACCCTGAACTCAAAGAAGCACTGCAAAAGTTAAAAAGTCAATTACCGTCAGACCCTGACCCAGCAGCTATTGACCAATGGTTCCACAAAGATGAAGGTAAGGTTTGGACAGAACGGGCGCATCCAGCAGTTAGGGGAGGGGCCTTCACAGGTTTTGGATGGGGAGACGTCGAGGAAGGAGTAGAATAAAAAGAGGGAACGTGCTTGCACACATTCCCGGCTCACTAAAAATTTAAACTTATAATATGATAACACGCAAGGATGGATTGATAGCTGAACACCTCAACTGTCCGAGCCACTGTTCAAAACTAGAAACAGCATCGAGTCTAGTGGCCATAGTGTGGGTAGCATGGGGGATTGGATTAGAATTGGCAAGGCGAGTGGTAGAGATGGAGTTGACTAGAAGGGCCGTATTACCGACCCAATGGCCTTCTTGTCCACATTGTGGAAATCGTTTGAATAGTAAGGGTTTTCAACAACGTTCAATGCTAACTCTTGTGGGACGAGTGAAGTGGTCTCGCCGAGTGGGACGTTGCCAGCACAAGAGTCATGGTAGTCTATTAGTGCCTCTTGACGAATTACTCTTAATAAGACCCGACCAAAAAACCTCGGATGAAGTGATTAAACTGGGGTGTTTATTAGCAATTTTTGTTCCCTTTGAAATTACTTCTCATTTACTTTTACAATTAACTGGCATTAAAGTTTGTGCTCAAACAATAGCCAATTGGGTGAAGCTCAAGGGACGGCTGGCAACGTCCCAACGAGCGGAAGAACTCACGGCTTTTTCCCAAGGAGAAAGCCCCAGTCCTGAACAACTATCGGATGAGTTACAGTCAATGGCTTTAGCTATAGCGGGTGATGGGGTGATGGTGCCTTTTAGACCCCAGGAAAAAAGTCCGTCTGGAGCCACGCAATGGAGAGAAGTAAAAGTTGGGATAATCGCGAGATTAGGAGCGTATGTTACCCGCGAGGGTAAACCCGCAACCAGGCTACATAACCGTCGTCTAGTCGGGGTTCTAGGAAATATTCATGACCTAGTACAGACGTGCAAAAATAAATAGCCAGTCTATTTAGACTCCTTGAAGCCTTCAAATTTCCATAAGAATGGTTTGGCGCTCGTTCGGTTGAAGTAATCGATAAACTTAAGAATTTGCTCAGATAGGTCAAAGGTCGAAGTGAATTCTCCGCGTTTTAAAAGGCGACGGGTCAAGATACTGAACCAACATTCAATCTGGTTTAACCAGGATGTGTGTTTGGGCAAATACACAAAGCGAATTCGATGGGTGGGGTCGCTTAAAAAAGCTGAACGAGTTTTCATCGATGCCAAAATTCCTTTTTTCCCTTTAACACCCAAGTCGGTATTTATCTGACAGCGCTCGGCTACCAATTGAACTAAAGATTCACTCCTATGAGTATTCAGTTGGTCAACAATAAAAATCCAGCCCGCTTCGGGATCCGTATCAATTGTCTGCTCGATATGGTTGACAAAATCTATCTCAGTACGCCTCGGACCAATGGAGGGTTCTATAACTTGTCCTTTAGCAATATCCCAATTAGCTATTAAAGTTAATGTTCCATGTCGGATGTACTCGAACTCTATCCGTTTTACTTGTCCGGGAATCATCGATTTAGTCGGGTAAGCTCTTTCTAATGCTTGAATTCCCGTCATTTCATCGGTACTAATCAAATGGATGCCGTTTTCGGCCAATTCTGATGCATTATGGTGTAGTTCACAAACGTTTTTTACCTGCTCTTGAAATGCTTCTCTATCTTTAGGGGTTGTATTTAGCCAGTATTGAGAGCGGTGAGGTTGAAGATCCGCCTCATTTTAAAAAACGACCCACGCTATAGCGGGAAATTTCTTTGACTATTCCTCTTTTAACGACTTCGGATGCCAGTTCTTGGTGGGTCCATTCATTGATTGGGCGCTGACTTAGGGAAGGATGTTCACAGGCAACTGCAACAATTTGGACAATATCATCTACGGTAAATGTGGGGGGCTTACCTGGACGGGGTTGATCACTTAAAATATCTATAATCAGTTGAATTAATTTTTGATCGCTAATTTCTGTGGTTTCTGCTATCTCTAGTGTAGCTGAGGCGTCAGCCCATCGGGAGCGCCACATCCGAACTTGATTCCGGTTCATTTGCAATTGGTCAGAAATTTCGCTGTTATTAATTCCATCAGCCGCCAACAAAACTAATTTGGCCCTTTGTACTAATCGATGTGGATTAGTTGCTTTGCGCGATATTTGTTCTAGTAACTGATGTTGCCTTGGAGATACTGTACAGACTTTGGCTTTTGGAGTAGGCATGATTGATTAAGTCGAGATAGAACTTGGGCGTGGCCCCTGATAGGGGTCCCTCTGCCTCTTTCTCTTATTATAGCTGGTTATGTTCTTTTGCACTTCTGCACTAGCTCCCCGACTGATGGCAGAAGCCCTCCGCTCCGGACTTCAGGATGCCTCTAAGGTAGTCTGGCTATCTGACGGAGCCGTAGGATTCTGGAATTTATATGAGCAATTTTTAGAGCCGTTAAACGTAGTAGGGGTTTTAGATTTCTATCATGCGGCGGGACATTTATGGTCAGCGGCGGCTGCATATAAAGATGGCCGGACTCGCGATGCCAAGGAATGGTTTAAACATTGGCGGCATGAATTGAGGCATGGCAATTCAATTGGAGTAGTGAATGAGCTAAATACTCAGGCTAATTCTCTCTCTTTAAAAGTCGGTCAACGCCAGAGCATCCGACGAGTACATGATTATTTTAAGGCGCACGTTGAACACATTACTTATCAAGCCTTTGAAGAACAAGGAATACCCAGAGGCTCTGGCATGGTCGAGAGTGCTTGTAAATGGTTGATACAACAGCGCTTTAAGGGGGTCGGTATGCGGTGGAGTAGTGAGGGATTTAATCACCTTTTACATTTACGTCTGGCTTGGGTAAATAGTCGCTTTGATGACTTGTTTTCAGACGGGAGTTGTTTTGAGCCTTCTACCTCCTCCCCCAACTCCTAGATGCGCCCGGACAGAACAGTTAAGAATGGTGATAATTCAGTATCGCAATGTCGGTCAGAGTTGGCAATTCAGCGAGGCCCAATACCAGCTATTAAAGGATTACTACAATACAAATCTGTTGCTAGTCCAATGTTTGCAACAATCTCGCTATGTCAGTCGAGAAGTCCGACAAGAAATTGAGGATACTTTGCTATTACCAATCGCCGAACTTAAGCAAGGTTAATCCTATCTCCTTTTAGGTCTGAGGTTGCCGGAAGGGTAATTAGAGTGATAGTCATTCCACTTTAGTCTGAGACATTTGCCCTCACGATTGGCGGACCCAAAAATCCCCTCACCCCCACCCCCTCTCCCGATGCTAATCTTGTAGGGGTTTGCTCGCGCAGACTTAGGATCTTAAGCAAATCGGGACCTGTAGGGGGCGATTGACTGGCACTAGCAGTAGCCAGACTTAAAGAGAGTAACCCGACGACAGGCCGAGTCGTGACCACTCATCTTACCTCCGTTCTGAGACTACTGCTAGAGCAGAGGGTCCCCTGTTTTAGCTTGAACTTTGGGCACTTAGGTCATCCTGATGATCTAAGTGGGTTGATAAAAGCGCCTAACGTTTGACAAAATGACCAGGTGGCTGACGTAACTAGAGGTAATCATCCCATGAGCGAATTTATTACCCAAGGAACCTTCCGACCCCAAGTCCAAAAAAGCCTAGCTCAAGCTTATAACTTGGCAGTAAGCAAGCCGAATCTATCATTTTCCCAATGTATGGGCAACAGTTTCCGTCAAACCGTCGCGAGTCTATTCGCCCACAGCAAAATGAACCCATACGTCATGTTGTCAGGACATATTCAAGCCACAAGGGAACGAGCTGAAACGACAGAAGGGGACTATGTGATTGCCGCACAAGACACCACCTATTACAACTACTCAGGACAGAAAAAAATGTCCGGGTTAGGGGTAATCCAAGGGAAAGTACGAGGGGTCATGCAACATAATGTCCTACTGGTTAACTCCTCGGGGCTACCCTTAGGACTATTAGGACAACAATACTGGACTCGAAAGGGGGGATTGGATTGGCCAAAAGGTGAAAAAGAAAGTAGTAAATGGCTCAAGGGGTTGGATGCCATCAATCAGCAAGCTAGTCAATCGAGCAAATGCTTTGTGGCCGTAGAAGATAGAGAGGGAGACGTTTTCAGTTTTTTCAAGGCCCCCCGACAGCCGAATGTAGAGCTACTTGTAAGAGTCTATCAAGCTCGTAACTTGGAAGTCGTTGGCAGCCAAGTCATCTGTAAATTACCCGAGGTTTCATCTCATTTGAAAGATTATGGTACCCACCGGGTACGGATTTATCGTCACAACCGAGAAGTGGAGTTAACCCTTCGCTTGCGAGCCGGAGCTGTTAATGTTTATCCAGAGAAAGATTTGAGTCCCTCTAAGCATAAAACCCAAGGTTTATCTTTGGTTGTTGCCGAGGAAATCAGTTGTTGAATCCCAAAACACAAGAAGAGCTTGAATGTCCTGAAGAAGCCGCCACCTGGTATTTACTGACTTCTCTACCCATTGACACAGAAGAACAAGTGATCAGGGTGACTCGATTTTATGCCCTGAGATGGCAAGTCGAACGCTTTCATTACACCCTTAAGTCCGGGGCTTTACAGGTGGAAAAACTACAATTTGATGACATTCATACTTTGGTGAATGCGTTGGCTTTTTATTCGGTGGTGGGTTGGCAGCTTTTCGCTCTGACTCATGCGGTTAGAGAAAACTCTGAGCAAAGTGCACGGGTAGTGTTTGATGAGTCTGAGGTGATGTTGTTACAAAAAGTTTCTTCTAAAAAAATTGTCTCCATCGGGGAAGCGATCTTAGCTTTGACTAAACTGATTGGCTTTGCACCGTCGAAAAAACAGCCCTTTCCGGGGGTCAAAGTTCTGGCGACTGCCATCGACCGTTTTTTCTTTATGAAGCTGGGTTTTCTGGGGTCGAACGGATTCGAGGGGCCTTAGCAACAGCCCGACTGAACATGACACCAGTTTGACCTGATCTAAGGCCAAGTCTGAACGAACTGTCTTACCTGTGATGGCGAAGGCGCTCGATGTAGAGCATGATGCATAATGTCCGGTTTGATGGGTGACAACTTAAGGCTAGAGTGTAATTGTCAAGCCAGTTTCGCGCCTGAGTTAGATGGAATGAGTCGTCCTCGCAAAAACAACCCAGATCATACTCGCCGCCACAATATGCCCGCGCCAAGTAGCGAGGCGATTGAGGCCCACCTGAGCGACTTGTTGAAGCCTGTGGTTCACGAGCAATTGAAATACTATCGCCAGTTGGGGCTGCGCCAGCGAATTTTGGGGCTTCCTCTAATGGTGGCAGCAGTGTTGAGCCTGTTATGGCGTCAAATCCCGAGCGTTCGAGAACTTGGACGGACTTTAGCCAGGGAAGATTTACTCTGGTGCTCGAGCGGTGAAGGTATCCCAGCAAGCTCTCTCTACGAGATTTTTAGAATTTCCGGCATCCATGTTTGAGCAAGTTCTGTGGGCTTTGGTGGAGGAATTAAAGCGACGGTGGACCAATCGTGTTGTTCGCCCGTTGCCACCGAGCGTTGCTTGGACAAAAAAACGGTTTGAACACATTTGGATCGTGGATGGTTCAACCTTAGAGGCCCTGTTTCGTAAACTTAAAAGCTTACAAGAACACCCCATAGCTTTAGCTGGAAAAATCTACACGATAGTCGATATGGCGAGCCATTTGCCGGTAGCCATCCGATTTGAAGAAAATCCGAATGCGGCAGATCGGAATCAATGGGAGTGGTTGCATTCAACTTTGCCGAAAGGGGGTTTATTGATTTTTGATCGGGGCTTTTACGATTTTAGTGAATTTTCGGCCCTAGTCCAAGCGGGTAGCGCTTGGATTACTAGGCTGAAGAAAGGCACTTATCAGGTCCAGAAAACTTTTAGCCAGAGTGCTAATCTGGTTGACCAATTAGTTCTGCTCGGGCATAAAAGAGGAAAGAATAAACCGATTACAGTGCGTCTAGTACAGGTGCGTCATGGTAAGAGCTGGCAAACGCTATATTACCTCGGTGCTTGAGCCTGGGGACTTACCACCTTATGTGGTGGCTGATTTGTATGCTCGTCGTTGGGAGATTGAGACCGCGTTTTTTTTGGTTAAACGGTTGCTAAATCTGGCCTATATCTGGACAGGTTCTATTAATGGCGTTAAGCTCCAAATTTGGGCGACATGGCTGTTTTATGCTGTGTTGCTTGACCTGGCTGATGATGTAGCTGATTCTCTCGAATTACCCACCGAACGGATTTCTTTAGAGATGCTATTTCGGGGGTTCTATCATTTCACCGTTGCCTCGACGAAGGGCAATAAGCAGTCCCTCGTCGAATATTTTTGTGACCCTAAAAACCGGGACCTTGGCATTGTCAAAATTTTACGCAAAGCCAAGGGTTCTCAAGAGCTAGACCTCTCTCCTTTTCCGCGCTTGACTTTTGTCCCATCTTCTTAAGTTGTCACCCATCCCGGTTTCCTAACGCTGAAGCCTTTACTGGGCGGTACACCAGTCTTCCGGGTGACCCCAAACCCGGAAGACTCGTTCTCTGGCTGAAGCAAAACCCTATAGATTAGCTCCCGATGGGGTCGTCTTGATTAACTACCCTGTTCTGTCATCTTCGGGATGGGTACTCTATCCTGTATCCCTAACCTCTATTCTGGATGGGACGATTCCTGGATGGGGGCTTGTTTCCCAACGATCGCATCCCCGACTACTGCCAATCCCTCCCTCCCCCAGGCGATCGCGCCTTCTATTGGAGTTCCGCCCAACTGGGACTCGAACCCCTCACTGTAGCCCGCATTATCCCAGTCCTTCTAGCCTGGGTGACAAGGGCGATCGGCTTATGGTTAATAGCGAGCAAGATGGAAGCGCACCAAGCACAGGCTATTGCTTTCTTCACTCCCCCAAATATACTCATAACTGTGAGAAACACTTTAGACTGGCGGGATATATTTTTTAAATTGAAAAATAAGAACAAAATTAAATCAGAAACAGTAGCCTCACCGAGCAAGCTGAAAATTTAGGGCGAAGCGCTGCAAGAATTTTCAATGCGCTGAGGATAAGCGCTTCTATATGATGAGTGATTCTGGACTCTCGGCACCGAGACTCCCGATAAAAATTTCCCGGTCAAAAAGCGCTTCTCTATTTGGGCGGATGATTCCAGAAATTCCTCTCAAACCCTTGATTTGAAAAGAATCCGACTCCAAAACCGGGCTAAATTTTTATAAAAAATCTGCGGGGTTTCAGTGGCCCCTGAGCATTAATTCTGTGAAATTTTCATAAAAAAGTCAAAAAAACGCATAAAAACCCGAGTCTACTCCTAGAGATAGATATAGAATCCTATTAAGATATTGTGCTCATGTCCTTACAACTTCCAGGAGAATACATCCCACCCCTATTCAGGGAAGCGTTTTTTCATCGAGTCCACCCTGCTTTTAGCCCTGACCCGATGTACCCAGCCCGATCGCACTACAGCGATCGCCTCCTTTAATCGCTTCCCACTCACCACTTAAAAAGCAGATGGACACCCAAAATACTCAACATATTATCCCCACGTTCCTTTCGTCAAAGACCCTGCGACTTGAGCAAATTTGCCCTTCCCAGTTTCAACCGCGAAACTACTTTAACGAAGTGGCAATGGAGGAACTCGCCGCTAGTATCAAAGAACATGGTATCCTGCAACCCCTACTCGTGCGCCCGATCGCCGGGAATCAATATGAGTTAGTCGCTGGAGAACGTCGCTATAAAGCCGCTCAAGCCCTGGGATTAAAGGACGTCCCAGTGACAGTCCGGGAAATGACCGATCCGGAAGTGCTACAGTACGCCTTGGTCGAAAACTTACAACGGGAGGATTTGAATCCCGTTGAAGAAACCGAAGGCATTTTGCAACTGCTGGAGATGCGCCTGCAAAAGGACCGGGACTGGATTATCTCCCTGCTCAACTATATGGCGAATGGCAAACGGGGACTTACGCACAGCGCTGTCCGTAATCGAGAACAACAGTTGATGCAAGAGGTTTTTGCCACCATCGGCAGGAGGATCACTCCCGAATCGTTCCGAACTCATCGCCTGCCGTTGCTGAAACTGCCTCCGGAGTTGTTTGAAGCACTGCGCTATGGACGGATTGAGTGGACCAAAGCGAAGGAAATTGCCAAGTTAGAGTCAGAGTCTGAGCGGTTGGCACTTTTGGACCGGGCGATCGCCCAGTCTCTGAGTCTGCGAACCATTCAAAAAATCGTCCGGACTCAAAAAACCCCCAGAGACTCAGCACAACAAAAACGCGAGGTGGAAGGGCTTCTGCAACAATTTACCCAATTTAAGGCATGGGAGAACCCAGATAAGCGCTATAAAATGGAGTCTTTACTCACCGAACTCAAACAACTTATCACAGAACCGGATTGAATAAGTCGGGGGTTACAGTCAAACGGTTATCGTTAAAATTTAATCTTAATTCGCTGGGGGAGATTGGCAATCAATCACCCCATGATTTCTTTGCCAATTTTTTTGAACGTTAGTTTGTAAAACTGGATATCTCAATTAAGTTTAAACTAGATTGGCTAGGTTTAAATAAACTATCATACGGGCGCATCCAGCAGTTAGGGGAGGGGCCTTCACAGGTTTTGGATGGTGGAGACGTCGAGGAAGGAGTAGAATAAAAAGAGGGAACGTGCTTGCACACATTCCCGGCTCACTAAAAATTTAAACTTATAATATGATAACACGCAAGGATGGATTGATAGCTGAACACCTCAACTGTCCGAGCCACTGTTCAAAACTAGAAACAGCATCGAGTCTAGTGGCCATAGTGTGGGTAGCATGGGGGATTGGATTAGAATTGGCAAGGCGAGTGGTAGAGATGGAGTTGACTAGAAGAGCCGTATTACCGACCCAATGGCCTTCTTGTCCACATTGTGGAAATCGTTTGAATAGTAAGGGTTTTCAACAACGTTCAATGCTAACTCTTGTGGGACGAGTGAAGTGGTCTCGCCGAGTGGGACGTTGCCAGCACAAGAGTCATGGTAGTCTATTAGTGCCTCTTGACGAATTACTCTTAATAAGACCCGACCAAAAAACCTCGGATGAAGTGATTAAACTGGGGTGTTTATTAGCAATTTTTGTTCCCTTTTGAAATTACTTCCTCTTTATTCCTGACCCCCCCTCACCCATGAATGAGAGGGGGAGCGTTTGCCTGGAGCAAACATAATTTTGGCTTGAACTGATAGAGCGTGGGTCTTACAGACTTTAATAAAACCAAATTTTTAACAGGGCATTAATGGCAAGTAACATTTTCAGATGTAACTAAAAGTACAAAAAGTTTTAAGAGTTTAGGCATCATTTTTTTGAGCTTTTAAAATTAATACAAAGCGCTTTAAATTCAAAGAATTAAAATTATTAAGTTTTGTAAAGATAAAAAATATCCTGACTTTTTTTGTTAATATAAAAAAGCCAGGATATTCCTGAGCGTGAAATAAGAGATGCAAGCTCTTGATTCCACTGTTCCGTATTTCATCATACATTATGAAAGCAAAATTCGCCATTACGTCCATGTTGACGGCTGCGGCAGTTGCGATCGCGGCAACCTTCACCCTCCAGCAACCTGCTCAAGCGAGTACAAGGTTTGTGTGTGCGCGGTACATTAACGGTCCCCTCACCGGCAGACCTGTTACAGCAGCAGTCAATGACCAAACGGGTCGAGCCATTCCTGTGATTAACTGGGTTTCTGACTATTTCGATGCTTCGGGCTATACTCCGGAACGCCGGTGTCAGGAAGTCTCGTCGCGGTTCCAATCCGCTTATGTGAGTGGGCAGCTCAATTTCGTCACTACGGGCATGAGGAACGGTCAACCCGTGATTTGTACTTCCAGTGCGTCGGGGGGTCCTTGTAGCGATATTCTCTACACCCTGAAACCGGGTGCTAATGCCAGTCAAACGTTGCAACAACTGTTTGACATCCAAATGGGTCGTGCTGGGGCTGGACCGCTCTATGAATCCGAGTCTCGTCCCTACCTGGATATCAACCGCTTCCTGAGTGAAGCCCCCTCTGTTGCCCCGAGTGATTTGGATCTCGGAACGGCAAATAGTGGCCCTACCAGCTCGCCCGGAGCCACTCCACCGGCAACAACCCAACCTAGTGGCGGGATGGCTTGGTAAATCTGATGAATGATTGGCGTTTAGTGACGCTGAGTGCTTGTATTGGCAGTTTGTTTACCTTACTGCCAGTACCGGCATTTTCTGAGGGAACTGTGAGATTGAATTTCACCCCCAGCGTCTTACCGGAATCTGTTTCCAATAGACTCTCCACGGAACAACTACAACAGTTGGCCCAATCGATTACGGTCAAAATCTTCTCGGGCGATCGCAATAATGGTTCGGGGATTGTCATTCAACGGCAAGGACAACAGTATAGCGTGGTCACCAATGAACACGTTTTAACCCTGGGAACCCCCTACCGGATTCAAACGCCAGATGGTCGCTTTCATGAGGCGACAGTCGCCCGAGGGTTTAATTTCAATGGCCAAGATTTGGCTGTGTTGCAGTTTAGTGCGAATGCGGACTATGCCGTAGCATCCCTTGCCAACTCTTCCAGTTTAAATGTGGGCGATGATGTGTTTGCAGCGGGATTTCCCTTTGGCGCGAATCCCGATCGCCGTCTGGGTTTTGTCTTCACCCAGGGCCAAATCACCCTGTTAAGCGATCGCGCCGTCAATGGTGGATATCAGATTGGATATACCAATGACATTCAAAAAGGCATGAGTGGCGGTCCGGTTTTAAATCGGCAAGGTCAGGTGGTGGCAATCAATGGAATGCACGCCTATCCGATCTGGGGAGATCCGTATGTCTTTCTGGATGGGACAAGACCCGATGCAGCCATCCGCGAAATCATGACGCGATCGAGTTTGGCGATTCCAATTGAGACCTTTAGACAAGGTGCAATGGGATTGTCATTTCCCTTGGAAACGCAAACCGCTAAACTTAACCCATTTTTGCCTCCTTTGGGGTTAGATTCTTCCCCGGAAAGCTTTGGTATGGGAGATTTAGTCCCCTTGGACAATTTCCATGAAGAAAATCTGCCTGCTGCCCCTGTGGCCCCCGGTTCTCGGTGGTCTACTCAGTTGGGTGAAGTGGTTCCTTTGGACAACTGGGAAAGGAGAAATCCGGTGCGATCGCAGATGCCTTTCCATGAGCCGGAGTCATTCCCCTCTCACCCAATTTCCCCGACATTGGAACAATCGGATTTAGCGCCAATTGAGGGAAATTACCAGCCCGGAAGACTCTGGTAAAGCCTCTGTAAGAGAGGAATTATAAATTCAGGGTTGCAGTCATTTTGAGAGCCTACTTTAGGCCAGTAGAAACAATCGGGTGTTGGCAATTCAGGTGAAAATCAGCCTAAAGCATGGGTGGATAGTGACTGCATTCCTCCTCCAGAAAAGTACAGTTGATGTGGTGTAGTGAATAGGTGTAACCATGAGATTTGAATATGCACTTCAGGCCGCCTTGTTCGGGACTACTGCTGCACTGGTGATTATGCAGCCCATAGCCAATGCTTTAACCCGAGAAGAGGTCCAGACCATTGCCCAACAGATTACGGTGAGAATTGAGTCTGGTGCACCTCCCGGTTCAGGGTTTATTATTGCTCGGGAAGGGAATACTTACTATGTGCTAACGGCATGGCACGTGGTGCAACAAAACGATGAATATCAAATTATGACCGCTGATGGAGAGAGACATACGTTAGCGGTGGAGGACTATACTACGAAGGTTCGTAAAATTTATGAGAAAGATTTAGCCGTCTTGCAGTTTACGAGCGATCGCGATTATCAAACCGCCCGATTGGGGAATTATGATTTGCAAAGACGGGAAAATGTCCTCGCGGGTAGAACTGATTTGGTGTTTGTTTCCGGTACTCCCGTTGAGGGACAAGAAGTGGAACAAGCGCCGGTAGAAGGCGATCGCCTGTTGAGTCCGGGGCTGAGAATGCCATTAGATATGGCTTCGGGATTAGCCAAACAATCCATTGAAGAAGGGTATCAACTGTTTTATACCAGTGATACCTATCCCGGAATGAGTGGTGGGCCGGTTTTAGATTCCAATGGACGAGTGATTGGCGTTCATGGGCGATCGGAAGGAGAAACACTCGCTGAACAAGAATCCGGAAGCAGTGACTTTCGGGTAAAAGCTGGGTTTAGCCAAGGCATTCCGATTTCGGTATTTTTGGATTTTGTAGATGAAGTTGGTATGACGCGATCGCAATTGACCCTAGAATCGTCTGCTCCAACTCCCCTCGAACAACAAGATGTAGCCTCCCTAGAATCCTTGTTTATACCCAAGTCGGGACTCTCGGATTCCCGAGAATGGGTCAATCATGGCAATAAACTCTGGCGATTAGCTAATTTGTATCAATATTACGGAGATTCCCAATCCGAGCAACTGAAACAGCGCGCATTTCAGGCTTATAATAAAGCCGTGGAACTTAGCCCCAATTTTTATCAAGCCTGGTATGGTCGGGGTAATCTTTTGTTTGAATTGGGAGAGTTGAATGATGCACTCAGTTCTTACAGTCGTGCCATTGAAATTTTCCCCTATGAGGAAAAGCAGCAAGAACTCCAAAGCTTGGGTAAGCCAACCAACGAAGAAGAACAAAAAGTTTTAAATTCGCTGAATGCTGAATTAGGCTTTTATGCAACTTTATGGCGGTACAAAGGAATCATTTTGTCCAAGCTAAAACGCCATGAAGAAGCAGTGCAAGCTTTTGATAAAGTCAATGAAATCCAGGATTTTGATTACATTTCCTGGGATTTGCGGGGGATGTCTTTATTAGCTTTAGGGGATAATGAGGCAGCTTTGGAATCCTTTGATCGCGCCCTGCTGATTAATCCGGATGAATATTCTCATGCTTGGATTCATCGAGGTCTTGCTTTAGGGGGGCTGAATAATCTGGAAGAGGCGATTCAAGCTTACAATCGGGGTATTCAAATTCAGCCGAATACCTATCAAGCTTGGATGAGTCGGGCGACTCTAATTAATGAATTTTTGCAGCAAAATCAAGATGACCCCTCGGCTTTGGATCGCGCCCTGGCAATTCAGCCCGATGAACCTTATGCATGGCATCGGCGGGGGTGGGGACAATTAAGTTTGCAAAATCATGGTGATGCGATCGCAGCTTTTGATCAGGCGATCGTTAGCAATCCTGAAGATGCTGCCGCTTGGACCGCAAAAGGGATGACTTTATTGATGGAAAACCGCTATGACGAAGCCGCAGATGCTTTTGCAAAAGCCCACGAACTTGACCCCAATAACACTTACCTCCAGGAAGTTCGTGATGTCCTCTCTGACTTAGAAAATAATCCCTAACTCCCTCTTAAAACAGGAGTTGAAGTGGAAATAAAAAGCCCCAAGAACTGGGTTGCTTCCTTTAATTTATTCCCACTTATTAGAAACGTTGGAAGCCCCCGGGTTACCAAGTTCCAACATAGTGAGTCTAAATTCTTCTGACAACACAATTTAGGAGTGGGAGCATCGGGTTTCCTAGTACAACCAAGGTGCAAAATGCTCTCACTCCCTTAAGGAATCGTCCAGTTTATTTAGCCGCGCTATAGTTACTGTTCAAAAGCCCTAAGTTTTACCCGATTATGGAATCCCTAGTCCGCAAATGGTCAGGCGGCTTTGAAGATTTATAAACCCACAAATTTGGGTAACAACAGAAGTTCCATGTTGGGATAAATATTCTCTCCATTATTTCCTACAAACCTGTGAGGAGTGAACTCTTGAAACCGCTAAAAATCCGTACCGATCTAATTTCCCATCAACGCCCATTTACCCAGAGGTGCTGCATGGCGATCGCCTTATTTCTATTCAGCAGTACCTGGGTCAATCATCCCCCTCTCCTTGCCAATTCCCTGGAAAACATTTCTGCTTTATCACCTATCCTGGAGATGGATTCGGATGTCAAAACCGATAAAAATCTCCCCCCCAATATCACAACTCGGCCTGTTTTACCGATGATTCCCTTAGCGGAGAATTCTATCAGCGAAACCCTGCCAATTGACAACCCATTTAATCCCTCTTTATTTGCTGAAACTCTACCGTTAACGGCCCAAGACCCTCCCCTACCCGAACCCAACTCATCAGGAACCACTGAAAGTTCCGACGAAACAGAAGAGTTGCGGCAACAGTGGCAATTGCCTTTACCTCCCACAACCTTCGTTCCCATCGAACCCCCAACCGCTACGATCCGACGGGGAGGTACGACTCGGGTTGCACCGGGTTCCAGTTCCATTTCCCCCACTGCCTTTGGTCCGGGATTTGGACAATTTTTCTGGGGGGCTGGATTGCAACATAGAACCCGATTTACGGACTCCGCCGATGGCACAATTTCTACCGGATTTGGATTAGGAAATCCCCGCCGAACTGTGGGGTTACAAACCACAGTTACGGTCCTGGATTTGATGTCCAATAGAAGCTACGATGATGGCTTTATGAAACGAGGTAGCATCAGTTTCAAACTCCATCGCCTACTGCCTAATAATTTTGCAGTCGCAGTGGGGGTTGAGAATGCCATTGTTTGGGGATTTACTGATGCGGGAACCAGCACTTATGGGGTAGTGAGTAAAATCTTTAACCTGCGGGAGAGTACAGCAGAACCATTTAGTCGAGTGACGGTTTCTCTCGGCGTGGGGAATGGTCGATTTCGCTTTGAAGATGACTTCAATAATGATGTCAATACGGTGAATGTATTTGGAAGTGTGGGGGTGCGAGTTCACCAACAAGTTTCGGCGATCGCCGACTGGAGTGGTCAAGATTTAACCCTGGCTGCTTCGATTGTTCCTTTCAAAAATATTCCCCTCGTTCTCACTCCCGCCATTGCTGATATTACCGGAAGTGCGGGAGATGGTGTTCGATTCCGATTGGGATTCGGGTATAGTCACTTTTTCAGGTTTTAAGTCAGAGCAACTCACTAAATTTATGGCTATTAAAATCTTTTCATGGCGTCACAATCTTCGCTTATTCATTGGGGCTTTTCTAATTTTAGGCTCTCATCCCAAATTCAGTTCACGCTTTTAGTGATGAAGTCCCACCTGTTCGACTATAAGTGATGAGCCACCCCCAACTAATGAAACTGAAACGGATGATCCAGATGAGGAAGCGGAAACACCCATTGACCAACCCGACAATATAAGGCCACCAGAAACCGAGGGCCAGGAACCGGACAATGAACCCCCCTTGGAGAAATAGAAGAACCCACAGAAGGAACGGAAACAACTAACCCCGTCGCACCTCCCCCTACAATTGAAGCCGGTCCCGATATTAATCAACCCAACTTACAGGAAAATGCGGCAGAAACAGAAGGAGAAACCCCCGTAGAAATCCCCGAAGAACCGGGTCAGGAAACTACACCGACAACAACGGAGGAAACGCCTGGAGATGGGGAACCCAGTATGTCGGGACCTGCCGTAAATCCCCCAATAGACTCTCCCTCTGGGGAATTTATATTCTCTGCGGAAGTGACTCAATGCAGTCAATGAGACAGCCGGAGATATTATCGAGCAACTCTCCTCACCCCCGGGAGATGTCGGTATCAGTGTAGGAGACTCCGGTGCGGACGGAGGAGGGGGTGAATCAGCCGTACAAAACATACAAAATATATTAACCGGCTCTTCGATAGATAGTGCCAACTTGAACATCTTGGTTCAAGGGTTGCTACAAATACTAGGTGCGCCATCCCGGGAGGTCGCCGAACAATTAGTGAGAAGCTTGCTCGGACTGCTCAAAGATGGGAAGGTTGACCCCAGACGGTTATGGGCGGCGATTAATGCGTATAATGCGTTTATTGAGGCGAGTAGTCCAGAATTTTTGGAAAATCCACCGATTGAGTTGGTGATGATTCGAGCTATCTTATCGGATTTAGTGGAAGCGGCGATCGCCGCTGATATTCGATCGCGCAATTAAACGGCGATCGTCAGGGGTAATTCATCGATTACCCCTGTTTTAAGTTCCTCTATTTTGCTCACATCGTATCTACGGTTGATTGCCGATCGCCCAACCCAACCCTGGTCAAAAAAAATAGCCCGACTCAACGGGCTTTCTGGAAGAGGCAGGATTAACCCCACCTCTCTTCCTATACATAATAATGCTAACCTACTTCGTTTCAGAGAACTCAGCGTCGATGACATCTTCATCAGAACCGCCGGAGGGAGGAGTACCAGCGCCGCCGTCATTATCATTCGGGGGGCCACCTTCAGCGCCGCCAGATTGCTCATAAATCTTGCTGCCGATCGCATACAGAGCTTGTTGCAACTCAGTCATTTGTGACTTCATCAGGTCAAAGTCATCCTTGGCGATCGCATCCTTAAGCGACTGAATCAAATCCGTAATCTTCGTCTTCTCATCCGCCGGGACCTTATCTCCCAACTCAGCAATTTGCTTCTCAGCTTGATAAGTCAACGAATCCGCTTGGTTCTTCAGATCAATCTTCTCGCGACGTTCCTTATCCGCTGCGGCATTCGATTCCGCTTCTCGGACCATCCGATCCACTTCATCCCCAGGCAAGGTACTCGCACCCGTGATACTGATCGACTGTTCCTTCCCAGTCCCCTTATCCTTCGCATGGACATTCAGGATCCCGTTCGCATCAATATCAAAGGTCACTTCAATTTGAGGAACCCCACGTTGTGCCGGAGGAATACCATCTAAGCGGAACGTTCCCAAACTCTTGTTATCGTTCGCCATCTCGCGTTCCCCTTGCAAAATGTGGATTTCCACATTCGTTTGACCATCCACTGCCGTGGAGAACACTTCCGATTTCTTCGTCGGAATCGTGGTGTTGCGAGGAATAATCTTCGTCATCACGCCACCCAAGGTTTCTACACCCAGGGAGAGGGGAGTCACGTCAAGCAGCAGAATGTCTTTAACTTCCCCTGCCAGCACACCCGCTTGAATTGCAGCACCCACAGCTACCACTTCATCCGGGTTCACCGTTTGGTTCGGTTCTTTACCCAGAACCTTTTTCACCAGTTCTTTCACTGCGGGAATCCGAGTAGAACCCCCGACGAGGACCACCTCATCGATCGCACTCTTATCCAACTTCGCATCACGAACCGCATTTTCCACGGGAATGCCGCAACGGTCAATTAAATCTGCTGTCAGTTCCTCAAACTTAGCCCGCGTCAAGGTGGTATCTAAGTGCTTCGGACCTTCTTGGGTAGCGGTAATAAAGGGCAGGTTGATTTCCGTTTGAGTCACGCTAGAGAGCTCAATTTTGGCCTTTTCAGCCGCCTCAGTCAACCGTTGCAGGGCTTGCTTATCCTTCCGCAGGTCGATTCCTTCGGCTTTGCGGAATTCTTCAGCTAAGAAGTCCACAATTTTCTTATCAAAGTCATCCCCACCCAAGTGGGTATCTCCAGAGGTGGCGAGCACTTCAAATACACCGTCGCCGACTTCTAAGATGGAAACGTCGAAGGTCCCACCCCCTAAGTCAAACACCAGAATCGTTTCATTACTCTTCTTGTCTAACCCATAAGCCAGAGAAGCGGCAGTGGGTTCGTTGATAATCCGCAATACTTCAATCCCGGCAATTTTCCCGGCGTCTTTCGTTGCTTGACGCTGAGAATCGTTAAAATAGGCGGGAACGGTAATCACGGCTTGGGTGACTTTTTCCCCAAGGTAGGTGCTGGCATCATCCACCAGTTTCCGCAGCACTTGAGCGGAAATTTCTTCGGGAGCATATTGCTTGCTTAAGGCAGGACAATCGAGCTTAACGTTGCCATTGATATTGAGGACTTTATAGGAAACCTCGGTGGTTTCGTGAGTGACTTCGGTATGTTTGCGTCCGATGAACCGTTTAACGGAATAGAAGGTGTTTTCCGGGTTCATCACCGCTTGACGCTTGGCGATTTGACCGACGAGGCGATCGCTGTTTTTCGTGTAAGCGACGACTGAAGGGGTGGTGCGGAAGCCTTCTGCGTTCGCGATCACGGTGGGTTTACCCCCTTCCATCACGGCAACGCAAGAGTTTGTGGTTCCTAAGTCAATTCCAACTACTTTACCCATTATGGATGTTTTACTCCTAATTTACTACTAACAAAGGGTTTGGGCTGATTTAGCCCGGTTTATTTGGGCGATCGGCACAACTGCACGAGAGCAGTTTTTCCAGATTGAATATTTTTTAAGCCTACCAATCTATATGGTGTGGGCGGTTGGGCTTCTATTGAAGGGGAGGTTACCGAACCTCGTTAGGGACGGTTTACCGAGAAAGTAGGCTGTGCGCGGTGTTTTGATGGCCGATCGCCGGTGATTTTTCGGTCTATCCATCGGGTTGGCGATCGGCCATTTTTCCTCCCACTGCCTCTGCATCCATTCCACCTCCCCTCTGCGGTGAGTCAATTTATGCAGGAGCAGCCCATAAGTCCTTTAACAGTTCACCCTCGCTGGAAGCAATTTTCTCCTCCATTTTTTGGGCGGTTAAATCCGGTTTCTGCTCTACCGGCATCACGGGGTTACCCTCGGATTTGAATTCATCCAACCGCACCTTAACCACTTGGGGTTGTTGAGCGGAAAATTTCGGCAAGGTTAAGGTGAGAATGCCATTGTTTAACTGGGCTGCAATGCGGTCCGGCACAATGGGTTTTGTCAAGGGAACGACCCGACGCAACTTGCCGTAACGGAGTTCAGAACGGAGATAACCGCTGTTCTGACTCACGTTCTGGGGTGGCTGACGGTGGGCGGCGATCGCCACTTGAAAGCGACTCGCTTGCACGTCAATCTCCTCTGCGGTTAAACCGGGTACTTCCACCCGCAATACAAAGCTATTCTCAGTTTCTTCCAGTTCGATCGCCGGTTGCCACACTCTACCCATTTCGGGACGTTGGCATGGGGTTTGTTGATTTAAGAGTTGTTCAAATTGACGTCCCCAGGCATCGACTTCGCGTAATAGGTCCAAATTCATTGATGTTCTCATCGTGTTTCCTCTCCAAAACAAGAGTGAATTCTGAAATCGGTAGAGTGGGCAGAATCGGGTTTTATCGAACCAGTGGGCGATTAAAACACCGATAATTTTTTATGTAACCTCGGGAAACTAAAGTGTTTCCTCCCTATTTTTAGGGTAATTATGTTGCATATTTCGAGGGGTTACTTCTCTCTAATGTAGGCTAACTGAACACTCTATTAACCAGGGGGTAAACCGTAAGAAAACTGTTGTATTTGCCGCCGATGGGCGAAAAGTTTTAAATCCTCTTTCCGGTTTGACCATGACTCTAGGATAGGAAAATCTAGGGTTCCGCTCAGGGGGGCAAACCGTAAGCAGACTGTTGTATTTGCCGACAAAATCTACCCTGGATGTTGATGGAAATAATCAGGTCTGCTTTAAGCCCGCAGGCTTTAGCCCGGAGGCTATACAGACAAAGCCCGCCTGTGCGGGCTAATGGAGAAAATCGACTTTTAACAATCAGATTTGGTAGAAAATAGGCAATACAAAACCCTCCGAGTTTCAGAAACTCGGAGGGTTTAAATCCGGGGAAGACTAATTTATAGCAAATCCGGTTTTTTCAGGGGTCTTTCTCGATTAGGGGATTGCAAAATATAAATCCTCCAAACGTTCAACTGAAAGGTAGGTAGGTGTAGGGGCGCAATGCTTGCGCCCCAGGGCGCAAGCATTGCGCCCCTACATTGACGGGGCTACTCCGTTGAGTAGTCAATACGAACGAACGTTTTGGAGATTTTATTTTTTGGAGTTCCCTTAGCCCGCGCAGGCGGGCTTTGTCCGTATAGCCTCCGGGCTACAGCCTGCGGGATTTTACAACCCGATCGCAACCGGATAGAGTCTTAGTCGCTAACCACGCCCGTTGCGGATGGGCGTACCACAAGGATAAGTGGCAACAGGTTCGGGTCTTTCAGAAACGGGGGGGGCGGTGCGTTCGGATTTTTTCGCTTGCGCCAATTGGTAGTCTAATTGCAGTTTGGTCAACATTTCCTGACGGCGATCGTACAAGCGTTTCAGGGAACGCGGGGGACATTGATTCATCACATAAGCGGTGAGAATCGGCAGGGCGATCGTGCTGTCGGTGTAGCAAACCACGGTATTGGGCAGTTCATTGGGGTCGACTTTGCCCCAGCTTACCGCTTCAGCAGGGGTAGCCCCAGATAAACCGCCGGTATCGGGACGGGCATCAGTAATTTGGATGAAATAGTCATGTCCCCGTTCTTCTAAACCCAGGACCTCGTGAATTTGGGGTTGGGTTTGCAGGAGGAAGTTTTTGGGAGAACCGCCACCGAGAATAAAGGCGGCACTTTCTCCAGGGAAGTCTTGGTTGGGGTCTCGGGCACGCATAAGCGATCGCCGCTGTTTCGTTGACATCGATCGCCGGATCAATGATTAATTCCGACCCTTCGAGAGCAAGCGCCGCCACATTCATCCCGATCGAGCTATCTCCTGGCGACGAGGTATAAATCGGCACCCCGCACTCATAAGCAGTTGCCAGCAAGCAGGAATGCTCTACCCCGCGCTGCTTCTCGATTTCCCGGACATATTTGCCCAGCAGATAGTGAAATTCTGCCGTTCCCATCCGCTTCTGAAAGGGTTCTGCGCGCAAAATGGTCCGAATAAAGGCATCGGTTTCTAACAACACATCGTAGTCAAAAATGATGTCATAGATCCGAATATGACCTTCTTCGCGCAGTTTGATGTCATCCACGAACGGATTTCCCGCATAGAGGTTTAATCCCAGTCCGTAATGGATATCGTGATACAGATTTGCGCCGGTACTGATGATGTAATCAATAAAGCCATTGCGGATCAGCGGTGCTAAGGCTGATACCCCAAATCCCGCCGGAGTCATGGCCCCAGATAGGCTCAGTCCCACAGTCACACCCTCCCGCATCACCTTTTGGGTCAGCAGGTGACAGATTTCCCGCAACCGAGCGGAATTATAAGCGGTGAAGTAACTATCAATTAAGTCCACGACGCTCACGTTCTCGGTCATGGGGGCGGGGGCAATTTTGCGATCTATCATTTGAGACATTTTTCCACTCCAAACGGTTGAAATACAGGGCATAGTAGCCTTAGCAGACCAAGCCACTAAGGCGATTGACTATGTTCAATCATGAATATTTAAGTTGATTGACATCGCTGCCGGAGGTGAAGGATTGGGTCAGGTTCGTGGGAACCTACCTCATCCCTAGGCAGTAGCTGAAGATCTCAACCGGACGCTCTATCGCGCAAGCATGATGCTTAATGAGTGGATCTGACAGATGTTTCGTTCATCTGATGCGAGTTTCTCTGTCATGAATCCGCTCCCTTTTTGATAGAGCTAGGGCCGGACAAATCCAGCTTGTTTAGAGACGGTTATCGGAACGCCGTCTCCTTAGTCAAAATTTTGTGGGTTTATAAACCCCGATCGACCTAGTTTGCGGACCCGTCGAGACGTAGGGCCTTGACAGCAGCTTGAAACAAGCCACAGTAGTACCAAGCGCAAACCTTATCTAACAGGCCGATCGGACCATACTCGGCGCTTCACATCGATCAGTCCAGGACAGCGCCGGGTCGCAATGCCGTTTACGCTTCAACTGCATATCCAGATACCAAAGGCCACGCCAAGGGTAGCCAGTTAGAGCAAAGAGTTTCAACGTTGTTATGCAACCTCTCTTGAGAAGACAACATTTTCACTATACTCTAGCACTAAAATTCCAGGGCTGAAATCTGGAAATTGAGTTTTTTTAGCGAATTTCTGCCTTTAGGCTTAGATCACAGAGGGTTATCTCCTTTTTTTGCATTTTTTCGGCTTTTCATCGGCTTAAAGCTCTCTCTTGAGCAGTAGGACTCAACCCAGAGCGGATGGGAAGGGCTGAAATGGAGGCAGGACAATGGCAGGGACTTACAAGAGTAGGTTTGTTAAGGGTAACGCCACCTCCGGTCCCCTCCCCTTGGCAAGGGGAGGGCTAGGGTGGGGTTCTTAGGCGATCGCCACCTCAAACAATCTTGGATGTTTAAGCATTAACCCGGTCAAGGTGGTAAATTTGATGACGAAAAATCATTGTTTCTTGTAGGGGCGTATTGCATACGCCCTCTTGGGCGCAAGCATTGCGCCCCTACAAGAAACTGAGGATGAGGCGGGATTCCATTGCCGGATAAAGAGGGCGCAAGCATTGCGCCCCTACAAGAAACTGAGGATGAGGCGGGATTCCTTTGCCGGATAAAGAGGGCGCAAGCATTGCGCCCCTACAAGAAATAGGGATGAGGCGGGATTCAGTTTTGAGATGCTGCTGGGCCCGCTTATCTAGGTAGAATTCGCGGACAAATCCCGGGCAAGAGAGGGGAAAAAAACTCCTAGAGATTTGGCTAGACTGAAATGCCAATTGAGGGGTATGATGGGAGATTGTGAGTTAAAAACCATAACTATGAAGGCTGAACAGATTATCCGTGCCATTGAGGCGGAACAGTTAAAAACGGACCTGCCGCAGATTTACGTTGGTGACAGCGTAAGAGTGGGCGTCAGAATTAGAGAAGCGGGCAAAGAAAGAACCCAGCCTTACGAGGGCGTGGTGATTGCCATGCGGAATGGTGGGATTAACGAAACCATTACCGTGCGCCGCGTTTTCCAAGGGGTCGGGGTGGAACGAGTCTTTTTGCTGCACTCCCCCCGGATTGAAAGCATTAAAATATTGCGTCGGGGTAAAGCGCGACGGGCGAAGCTGTACTATCTGCGCGATCGCGTGGGTAAAGCCACCCGTATCAAACAACGGTTTGACCGCCCTATCTAACACCGATCCAAAAAAATTGCCCCGGGTGGGTTGACGCGATCGCAATCTTAGGTATAGGATAGGAAATGGGTGAATCGCTCTAACCAGCAGATTCAACCCGTGCGCTCTTAGTTCAGTTGGTAGAACGCAGGTCTCCAAAACCTGATGTCGGGGGTTCAAGTCCTCCAGGGCGCGCTGAACCATCTTCCGAAAGATATCTGCCCGAAAGTATGTCTGCTGCAAAAACAGCAAACAACCTAAAAACTTTCGGGTAGAATTATTATCTGGGTGGTTCGTACCAAGTATTGCAAGAACAAGAAAAAGTTTAAGCTAGAACGGCGACGAGTGCAGCCACCTAATCTGGAGTGGCGTAATTCACTGGCGATCGCATGAAAAGCTGTTGCCAAGAAAGAACTGCCTGTTGTTGCGTTCAGTGG
Source organism: uncultured cyanobacterium (assembly GCA_963821735.1). Taxonomy (GTDB): domain Bacteria; phylum Cyanobacteriota; class Cyanobacteriia; order Cyanobacteriales; family Laspinemataceae; genus Laspinema. The sequence continues at coordinate 74,594 of CAWGFK010000011.1, read as the reverse complement.
GAGAAGAAAAGCAATTGTGGCAAAGAAAAACGAAGCAGACCAAGAAACAGCAAGCGGTTTCAATCCCGCAGAGTTTTTCCAGGAAACAAAAGAAGAACTGGCTAAGGTAGTTTGGCCATCTCGGCAGCAGGTAATTAGTGAATCGTTGGCCGTCCTCTCGATGGTCGCCTTAATTGCCAGCTTAATCTATTTCATCGATAAATTTTTTGGTTGGGCAGCTACACAGGTGTTCGGATGATGTTTGCATCGGACGACGACTCTCAATATCCAACTCAACCGTCAGAAACCGACGAAGCGGAAGAAACCAAATCAACGGGCCGTTGGTTTGCCGTTCAAGTTGCCTCGGGCTGTGAAAAGCGCGTTAAAGCGACCCTAGAACAGCGAATTCAAACCCTTGATATGGGTGACCGGATTTTTCAGGTAGAGATTCCCCAAGCTGCTGCATTTAAAATTCGCAAGGATGGAAGCAGACAGCAAACGGATGAAAAAATCTTCCCCGGTTACGTCCTCGTCCAAATGGATATGGACGATGAAAGCTGGCAGGTTGTCAAAAACACCCCCCATGTGATTAACTTTGTGGGGGCAGAACAAAAACGCCGTTACGGACGCGGACGCGGTCACGTCAAACCCATGCCCCTGAGTTATTCGGAAGTTCAACGAATATTCAGGCAACGGGATGAAGCAGAACCAGTAGTCAAAACTTATCTGACTCCCGGAGAAAAAATTGAAGTGGTCTCAGGACCCTTTAAAGATTTTGATGGGGAAGTCATAGAAGTGAGCCCAGAGCGCAGTAAGCTCAAGGCACTCCTGTCTATCTTCGGACGAGATACGCCCGTCGAACTGGAGTTTAATCAAGTCCGCAAATTGAGTTAAAGCAGCTAACACAGCAAATGGCAAAAAAAGTAGTTGCGGTGATTAAGTTGGCGATTAATGCCGGAAAAGCCAACCCCGCACCCCCGATCGGGCCTGCCCTCGGTCAGCATGGCGTGAACATCATGATGTTCTGTAAAGAATACAACGCCAGAACTGCCGATCAAGCGGGTCTCGTGGTGCCGGTAGAAATCTCCGTCTTTGAAGACCGCAGTTTCACCTTCATTCTCAAAACCCCTCCCGCCTCTGTCTTGATTCGCAAGGCAGCAGGGATTGAAAGAGGTTCAGGGGAACCCAATCGCAAGAAAGTGGCCGAAATCTCCCGGGATCAACTCCGCGAGATCGCCCAAACGAAAATGCCTGACCTCAATGCCAATGACATTGAAGCAGCCATGAAAATTGTCGAAGGGACCGCCCGGAATATGGGTGTGACCGTCGGCGACTAGGAACCGATTGGAGATTTTAGAGTTTAGATTTTTAGAATTCTCTTAAAGATTCTAGGAACTGGGGTTTGAAATCTCTGGATTGATCTAAATGGGATTTCCAAGAGAGAGCGATCGCATTCTCGTGCTTTCCTTCTCCTGAAAATCTCAACCGAGTGACCCATACAAGGGGCAGAGGCATCGCCTCGCTATGACCCCAGGAGAGAAAAATGCCCAAAAAAATCTCGCGTAGATTACAAGAACTCACTAAAAAGGTTGAAGAGCGGCCTTATCAACCCTTAGAGGCGCTCAACCTTTTAAAAGAGACCGCTACAGCCAAATTTCCTGAATCCGCCGAAGCCCATATTCGCTTAGGCATCGATCCCAAGTACACCGACCAACAACTGCGGACCACCGTAGCCCTCCCCAAAGGAACGGGTCAAACCGTCCGCGTGGCGGTAATTGCTCGGGGGGAAAAAGTGACCGAAGCCACCAATGGCGGTGCAGATTTGGCCGGGTCTGAAGACTTGATTGCCGAAATCCAACAAGGCCGGATGGACTTCGATAAACTGATTGCCACCCCGGACATGATGCCCCAAGTGGCCAAATTAGGTAAACTCCTCGGTCCCCGGGGGTTGATGCCTTCGCCAAAAGGTGGTACTGTAACCTTTGACCTCGCTCAAGCAATTAACGAGTTCAAAGCCGGTAAACTAGAATTTCGGGCCGATCGCACAGGCATCGTCCATGTCATGTTTGGGAAAGCAGCTTTCCCAACTGAAGATCTTCTCGTTAACCTGAAGGCGTTGCAAGAAAGCATTGACCGCAACCGTCCTTCCGGTGCTAAAGGCCGCTACTGGCGCAGTATGTATGTCACTTCGACGATGGGACCCTCCATTGAAGTTGATATCAGCGCCTTGCGAGACCTCAAGCTGACGGAAATCGCCTAAGGGCGAGTTAAAATTTTGAGGAACCTCAAAATTCATCCCTTCAAACCCCACAATTAAATAGCACAGTAGCCGGAGACAGTAGGTGTCCAACAGGGCTTAATTTCCTACCTAGGTTTGCGTTATCGTTCCCCTTGTGCTGATCTTGTCATGAGTTGACAAGATTGCCATCGGGATCTGACAAAACCCCGGCTGCCCTGCTGGGGTTTTTGATTGGGTCGGGGATAGGGGAGCAGTGGGAACAAAAACCCACAGGCTAAAGCCTGGGGCTACACGGACAAAGCCCGCCTGCGCGGGCTAAGAGGGAAAACTGACTGTTTACAATCGGATTCCGTATCCTATTCCCAGGGGATGAATGCTCCCAAATGTCTCTAAATTCTTAATCTTCATCCCAATCAGGAGGTGAAAACGAGTGGGTAAAACGCTAGCCGATAAACAAGCGATGGTGACGGAGCTCAAACAAGAGTTGAGCAAGTCCCAAATGACGCTTGTGATTGATTACAAAGGGTTAACCGTGGCGGAGATTACCGATTTACGTCGGCGTCTACGCGAAAGCGGTGCAACCTGTGCCGTTGCTAAAAACACCCTGATGCGACGGGCTGTTGATGGCGACGAAAACTGGCAATCTTTAGGGGAATTCCTTAAAGATTCCTCTGCCTTTTTGTTCCTGAAAGATGACCTCAATGGTCCGATTAAGGCGTATCAAGACTTCCAAAAAGCGACCAAGAAGAGTGAACTTCGTGGTGGTGTATTAGAAGGAAAAGCGCTGACTTTCGAGCAAGTGAAGGCGATCGGAGATCTTCCCTCCAAGGAAGAACTCATGGCGCAAATCGCTGGTGCCCTCAATGCAGTGGCCACCAAGATTGCTGTGGGTATCAAAGAAGTTCCTTCGGGTCTGGCCCGAGGTCTCCAAGCCTACGCCGACAAAGACGGCAGCAGCAGCGACGAAGACCAAGCTGCGTAAGCGTTGGTTGTTGATCGCTCTGGCATTTGTCCTTTGTCATTTGTCCTCGGATAAAGGATTTAAGGATCTTCACTCTCATGGGTCATTTGTCTAGTGACCCCGGACCACTGACTATTCCATTTACATATCTAATAGGAGTCAATCCATGTCTGCAGCAACTGATGAAATTCTCGAAAAGCTAAAATCCCTGACCTTGTTGGAAGCTTCTGAACTGGTCAAACAAATTGAAGAAGCCTTTGGCGTGAGTGCTGCTGCACCGGCTGGCGGCATGATGATGATGGCTCCTGGCGCGGCGGCTGCTGCTGAAGAAGTCGAAGAGAAGACTGAATTTGATGTCATTCTCGAAGAAGTTCCCGCAGACAAGAAAATTGCGGTTCTCAAAGTTGTGCGTGCTTTAACCGGATTAGGTCTGAAAGAAGCCAAAGATATGGTGGAATCTGCACCGAAACCGATTAAAGAAGGCATCACCAAAGATGCAGCGGAAGATGCTAAGAAGCAACTGGAAGAAGCAGGCGGAAAAGTCAGCATCAAGTAAGATTTTCCCTTGGGAAATTCATACAGGAGTGGCAGAATATAATATTTTGCCACTCTACCGGATAAGTCCACAGCCGTGGGCTTATTTTTTTGCGGGAGTGGTTCAGTTGGGATGAGCGATCGCCTCTATCATCTGTCGCTCCACTACCCTCTGCTCTGTTGGGTATCGTAAAATAAAATGTGGACCCCTGACCGACTTGAGATTTGATCCAGATGGAACCCCCATGCCGTTCGACAATTTTGCGGCAAGTGGCTAATCCGATGCCGGTCCCAGGATAGTTTTGAGCGTGTAAGCGTTTAAAGATTTGAAAAATATGGTCGGAATATTTTTCGTCAATGCCAATGCCGTTATCTTGAATCGAAAATAAATAGCAATTGTCTTGGAGTACCGCACTCAGATGAATTCTGGGCGATTCTTCTCGACGGTATTTAATGGCATTTCCGATTAAATTTTGGAAGAGTTGGACGAATTGGGATTCAGTGCCGATGATTTCCGGTAATGGGTCATAAGTCACCTGAGCTTGATTTTGAAAAATCTCCGTCCCTAGATTTTCCAGAGCCTGCTGGACAAGCCGATCGCACGATAGGAGTTGTAACGGCTCCTGCACCTGATTCAAACGAGCATAGGAGAGTAACTCTCCTATTAATAAATCGGTGCGATCGCAAAGCTTTAAAATTTTATCCACAAAATCGTTACATTTATCATCCAGTTGTTCCTTTCCGCGCATTTTCAAGACTTGGGCATAGCCATTGATGGTGGCTAAAGGTGAGCGTAAGTCGTGAGAGGCAATTCCGGCAAATTGTTCTAAATCGGCATTAGAGCGAGCGAGTTCTTGGTTAGCTTTTTGCAGGGCTAGTTCTGTCATTTGCCGTCGTTCAATTTCTTGCCTTAGCTGTTCATTCTGATCCTGTAGGGCTTTTTCAGCAGCGTTGCGCTGACAAATTTCCGCTTGCAATTGATAGTTTTGTTCCTCTAACTTCATTTGCAAACAATTCAATTTTAGATGAGATTCGATGCGAGCAAAGACCTCTTCGACTTGAAAGGGTTTAGTAATATAGTCTACTCCGCCAACGGCAAAAGCCTTTATTTTGTCAAATCCTTGGTCTTTGGCACTCACAAAAATTACCGGAATTTGACAAGTATCCGACTCATTTTTTAAGTGATGACAAACTTGATACCCATCCATATCAGGCATCATGATATCTAGCAAAATTAAATCCGGTGGCGTTAGTTTGGCAGCCGATAAAGCCATCTCTCCCGAGAGGACGGCTCGGACTTTATAGCCTTGTTGTTTTAGCAAATTCGACAACACCCGCAAATTATTCGGTTCATCGTCCACAATTAAAATATCGGCTAAAGTCCCGAGAGGTTGATCTCTATTGATATCCATCAAGAACCTGCTGGGTCAATCCGCTAATTTTGTCAAATCGAAAATTGTCGGTCCAGTTTTGGAGACCGTGAGCGATCGCTGCCGAACCTTCGGGAATTTCCTCAATGAGTTCCTCAATAGCTTCACTATCCGCAGCGAGAGCAGCATTGTGCAGTCTCCGCATCCAGGGGACTGGCATCCCTTGTAATGCCTCAGAGTCTAGCATAAACGCGCCATCGTTTGAATCACTGTTACGTTCTATTTCCGACTCGGGATCTTCGTATCGATAGCGCACCCCTAAGTGTTGAGCCAAGGTTTCCAAGAGGACCTCTTGTCGGCAGGGCTTTCGCAGGAACTTATTGCAACCAGCGGATAAAATTAAGTTGCGATTTTCCTCAAAAACACTGGCGGTTAAGGCAATCACCACCGTCGCTTGACCCTTTACATGAGACCTAATCTGTCGAGTGGCTTCGTAACCATTCATCACGGGCATTTGCATATCCATCACGATGAGATGGGGTTCCCAATTTTCCCATATTTCTAAGGCTTGTTGCCCATTTTCGGCTTCCCGGACCTCAAATCCCAGGGGTTCGAGGTAGCAGCGAATTAAGCGGCGACTTTCAGGGCGATCGTCCGCTACCAGAATCCGATAGGTGGGCTGATCGGGTTCTAATCCGATAATGCGCTGAACCTGTCGGGCGGTTGTGAGGTCACTCGCTTGAGCAACGGAGACTTGAATGGTAAATTTAACCAAGGTCCCCACATCCAGGCGACTGTTCACCTGAATATCACCGCCCATCATTTGGACGAATTTACGGCTAATGCTCAATCCTAACCCTGTTCCTTCTGAGGCGGTTTGGCCGGTGGCGGTTTGATGAAAGGGGGTAAATAATCCCGGCAACTCTTCCTCAGCGATCCCCATGCCTGTATCTTCGATTTCAAAGTAGAAACAGAACCGAGAGGCGGGTTCTAAATTGGCCGCTTCGATCGCCGTTGCTCTGACTCGCAGAGATACCCCACCTTCCCGGGTAAATTTGATGGCATTTCCCACCAAATTGGTCAAAACTTGGCGCAATTTGCTCTCATCGGTGGTGATATATTGGGGGACCTTATCTGGGTCAAAAATCATCTGTAACCCTTTAGAAGCCGCTTTGAGTTGGAACATGGCTTCTAAGGCGGTGAGTAGAGCATAAAAGTCAAAGTTGCTGAGATGAAGGGCCGATCGCCCCGCTTCGATTTTGGAGATTTCCAGGACATCGTTAATCAAATTCAGCAGATGCTCACCACTACTATTGATAATGGTAATTTGTTCTTGTTGTTGGGGATTTAAAGAGGAATCCTTAGCCAAAATTTGGGTAAAGCCCAGAATCGCATTCAGAGGGGTTCGCAGTTCATGGCTCATATTGGCGAGAAAGGCGCTTTTAGTCATGTTGGCTGCTTCCGCTGCTTCTTTCGCTTCCCATAAGGCTGTTTCAGCCCGCTTGCGATCGCTGATATCCGTGGTAATTCCACATAAAGCGTAGGGTTTAGAATTCAAATCCTGGAGGATTAACTTGACCGTATAAAAAGGATGAATGCCATCGGGCAGGGGGATATCTTCTTCAAAATAATAAGGCACGCCGTTTTCGACCAGGTTTCGTTCATTGGCCTCAACTTGCTCGGCAAACTCTCCGGGGAAGAATTCGGCAAAGGTTTTACCGAGACACTGCTGTTCTGAAACCTGTAACAAATCCAGGAAATACTGATTGACTAATAAAAATTTACCTTCCAGGTCTTTCAAATAAATTCCCGCTGGCGCATTATCTAAAATGGCTTTTAGCTTCGCTTCACTTTCTCGCAACGCTTTCTCGGTGTGAATTTGCTTAGTAATGTCGAGGCCAACTCCTCCAACTAGATGCTCTCCTCCGTCAATTTCTATGGGGAATTTATACACCAAAAACTCACCGAGGGAACCATCGGAACGAAATGCTGATTCGATCGCCTCGACGACTTGACCGCCATCAGCCACTAAGCGATTATTAGCTACGTGCTGTTCGGCTATCTCCCTGGGGTGGAGGTCGAAGGGGGTTTTACCCCGCAACTCATCCAAAGACTGACGGAATAAATTCGCCAGGTTCTGATTGCAATAAACGACTTTACCATCGCGATCGGTAATCCAGGTAATGGCCGGACTGTAGTTCATAAATGCCTGAAATCTGGCTTCGCTTTCATGCAAAGCTTGATCGGCTTTCATCCGATCATTCACGTCTCGACAAATCAAAGATGCACCCAAAATTTTTCCGCTGGTATCTCGCATTGAACTGTAGTTCAGTTCATAATAGTGACGGTCTGGAGTTAGCGCTCCAAATTCCAGGGTAATTCTAAAGTTTTCTCCGCGAAATGCTCGATTCCAAAGGTCTCTAATAGTGGCCTGTTCTCTGGGGAAATGGGATAAAGATTCAATGAGGTTATCTCCCACTTCTAAGCGGCAGCCAAACAGTTTTCTAAATTCGCTTTTAGCAGTCTCATTCGCCACGAGACAGGTGAAGTCCGTATCCAGGGCGGTAATGATGTCGGGGGTACTTTCTATCAAACTCTTTAACAGCGCTTGGCTCTCTCGCAGGTTTCCCTCGATTTGCTGTCGCTGGTGCAATTCTTGTTCGAGTTCAACCGTTCGTTCGGCAATGCGATTTTCTAAGGTTTGATTGAATTCCCGAAGGACTTGCTCGGCTTGTTTGCGATCGGTGATATCAACGGCGGTATTCAGGGTAATTCTTCTCCCATCGCCGGTTTTTCCTAAAGTCACCGCATAGAAGTACCAAACGCGGTTTTCGCCGGTTTTGGTGCGAACGGGTTGCTCTTTTTCCTGGACCTGGCCTGGTGCTAAGGCGTCAAGGTTATGGAGCGGTTTTCTGAGGGTTTTAGTTGTTTCTGGATAGGCTTTTTCTGTCCAGTGGTGGAGGGTGGGAATATCCGCAAGCTGATACCCACTGATCCTGGACCAAGCGGTATTCAATTGCAGCACTTCTCCATCTTCGGCGTGCAGCATGATGGGGACTGGGGAATTCATAATGGCAGATTGGAACCAGCGCTGTGACTCCCGGCGATCGCCCTCGATGCGATTGATCACTTGTGCCAGGAGATAAATTCCGATGGAGTAGAGAAAAATCTCGCTGAGGATCAGACCCGCATAGGCGGTTTGTGGGTCATACCACTCCCGTTGATAACCCTGAAAGATCAACCAACTCAGGGCCAAAGGCAAGGCAACTGCCCAAGGCAACAGTCGCCGCGCCATCATTCCCCCCACCAGAAGACTGTGGATCGTCCGCATCAGTCCCTGTTCTGGCCGGGTCAATAAGATCCCCATAGACAGGAAGAGAAACGTGACTGCGCTATTGAAAGCGGTGCTAGTGGTAGAGATGAATAACTCATACAACAACGCAGAACCAAACAGGTGACCCACTAGAGGCACCAATGCGATCGATGCCACCACCAAACTCAAGATCTCAGCGAGTTGGTCATGGCGAGGGGTCTGCTGTGCCAACAGCAACAGGGATGTAGCAATGAAGATAAAATTTAAGGCAACGCTTTCTCCCATCCGGTTGGGATAGGGCGTGATCGGGGAGGCGCTTAGATGAGGAACCAGTAGTTCATCGATGCCGAAGTTCCAGCCAAAAATATACTGGAGTAAGGTGAGAGACGGCGATCGCCATCACCACCCCAGCCAATCCCCGGACCCCAAATTGCCACCTTCGAGGGAGTCTTTGGCGTTGTAACAATCCCAGGGCGATGCCCGAAAACACAAAGCACAAAGCAGTATTGGGTTTCATCGGGTGGGGGTTCTCAACCAAACCGTTGATGAACCATTCCGGATGAAAATGCCAACCCACCAAATGGATGGCCCCCATGAGGATGACGAATGCAGTGGCGACCCGAGAGATGCGGTAACTCATAGGAATAGTCTCCTCTCCAAGTTCGAGGTGGGGTATCGCTAGAAATAAGTCAGGCGAGAGTATAGAGGGCTGATTGCATTCCCGCTAAATGGAGTGGTATCCTGTGTGAATCGCCCCAAACTTTGCCCAAGTGGTTAGCTTGGCTCCAGACTTTATCTTACCGCGTTGACTGGATCGAAACATCAGTCAATTGGCGCATTTTTCCCAGGAAGGTTAGAAAAAGTCAGGGAGATTTAACAAAGCCTGAATTGGCTCTAATAACTCACATTTGAGTGAGGAGGCTGAAGCTGTACCCAGTTTTACCCCCAGCAGTAAATCGGGTAAGAAAAACTATGTTTCTGGACAAAATTTTTGCTCATTCGCAATCTATTCCGCCCAGAAAATCGGTGTTTTATTCTAGTGATTACTGTTAAACTTCCCCTATTGTTTAACAATTTCACTGCGGGAGGTTTTGGTTTTTCGCAGGGGATTCGGACTTAATTCCGGAGGGAGGGCGGTGACGGAACCCCATTGACTGACAAATTGAGTGAGTAGCGCTTCTTGTTGAACGCGGAATCCCTCTAGGTTACTGCCGCCATTCATAATCACAAACCAGACGGAACCCTGGGTTTGGGTGGGTAATGCACCCGCTAGGGCACTCACCTCGTTGAGACTGCCGGATTTGACGACGGAGAAGCGGGGAATTTGCCGTTGGTTGAGGATGCCTTCATCTTGTCCGACAATGGCGATCGCATCTCCAATGGTTAGGTTATGGGGTTGCAATTCCCGTTCTAAGGCCAAAAATAGACCACAGGCGGCGCGAGGGGACATGATATTTTCTTCCCCTAATCCGGACCCGTTGATCAGTTGGATTTCTTCTGGGGGAACTCCGGCAGCAACTGCCGCTTTTTGGGCGACGACTTGGGGGCCTCCCACGGCATCGGCAAACATTTCCGCCATTGGGTTGTTGCTGTACTGATTCATCCGTTTGAGGAGTTCCACCACGGGAAGGGAATAATGGCGGATCAGGGGTTGGAGTTCCGGAGGGGGTGCAGCAGCGACTCGGACTGTACCGGCGATCGCCACTTGGGGTCTGGGAGTGCCTGGGGGTAAGGTTTGATATTGGGTTTCCGCTTCCCCGGGCCAAATTTGTGCATTGATGCCTTCAAAGAAGAGGTTCCCGGCGATGGTCGAGTCGGTCTCGAAGTTCATATAAAATTTGTCCAGAATCACCAGATCCCCTGTCACCCGTTGAATTCCCATTTCGTTGAGGCGGTTGCCGATCGCCATTGCTTCTTCCCAAACAAACAGGGGGTCGCCTTCTCCTTGGATGACTAAATCCCCCTGTAATTCGCCATTTTCGATGGGTCCTGTTGCCCCAATTTCGGTGATGAATTCGCGATCGGGACCGTAGGTTTGCAAGGCAACCAGGGAGGTGGCGATTTTAGTGAGAGAAGCAGCAGGGAGGGGGGTAGTGCCTTGATGTTGGGCGAGGAGGGTGTCCCCAGTTTGCATCCAGATGCCTTGATTTTCCGAGGCAAATCCTTGGGAGGAGAGGCTGTTGATATATTGGGCGATCGCAGCAGTAACCGTGGGGTCGGGATTATCTAAGGGGGCGATCGCTGGAGTTTGTGGGGGTTCGGGAGTCTGAATTTCTGTAACTGAAGCTTCTGCCGGGGGGACTTCAGTTTGGGCGGTTTCTGAAGGATTGCAGGCAGTCATGAGTGCCGAGAGGGTGACCAATACAGCAGCAGTCAAACGGGGAGTTCTTAGCATAGGGAGGCATGAAGTCGGTGCAGGTTTCGACAGAGAGGATAACATAAGCCTTGAAGATTCATCCTATCAAATCCTCAGACTATTAGCAGCCGGTGGCCCATGACCCACAACCAATGACCAATGACTTCTCACTTCAGAACTCTCACCTTCCATCAATCTTTTGCCCATGCATCTCTAGCAAATTTGCGGATTGCCTGGAGAGAGCCGGTATGATAAGGTGAGATGCAATTTTAAGTTATGGGTAAAATCCGGAGGCTAGACGCACCAATGAACCGCAGAGTTGGACAACTGTTGAATTGGAAAACCATCCGTCAAATCGGCATAGGCGCAATCGTCTGTTTGCTAGTGGCTTTTTTCCAGGGTATAGCACAAGGCCAAAGCATCAATTGTGGGAGTTCATCCCATTGGGTAACGGCTTATAATAATCAGCAGGTGAATCATGCTCACATTTTTTGTGGAGAGGTGAATCGAGAGGGGCGTGTGGTGGGATTTCATGCGCGACCCCGGGGACAAAATCCCTCTACAGTCCGAGAATTTAGAGTCACCCAATCAGTGAACAATCAGGGGATTTACGGGGGACAATGGGTTCATACCTCCGGGGGTGGACGTAAATTTTCAACCATGTTTCCCGATCGCTGTAGCGCAGAACAAGTGATCAATTCCATTGCTTATGCAGCAGCCAATCGAGTGCAATGTCCGGACGGTGCACCGAATTGGGCCTGGTGTGGATTAAATGCACCAACAGATAGCAGCCAGCAAAGTCGGTTTTGTACCGCGAATAATGGCAGTTCTTATCGGATTGCAGGGGCAACCCATCGAGATGGTAAAATTAATACAGGCTTTCCCTTAAGGTAATCAAGATTATGACCGAACAAGCGTGGAATGAAGCGGCATGGTTTGAGCAAAGTAATGCTCATCGCCGGGTTTTAGAGTTCCTGACTCTGGATATTCAAAATAGCCAGGAATGGGTGCAAGAGTTACTGGACAAAATAGCAGCGCTGGAAACGGGTCAAATTTGTGAATGGACGCGATCGGGAAATGCCTACTATTTAATTTTTTCACCTCAAACTGTGACGATAGAGAATCTATTGGTGGAAACAGAACCTATTGAAACCCTTGCTTTATCCGAATTCAAGGAAGCTGTTTTAAAATGGCAATCTGATTTAGACAATTCTGTTTCTGATTTAAGAAACATTTGAGTGGATTGAGGAGGATTTTAGGGGAAATCATAAAAAGCGAACGGTCCCAATTTCTAGGGAAATTTTTGAGGCGATCGCTGTTAGAATAGAACTAGCCAAGGGACAAGGGGGGAAGATAGGGCAGTGCCTTGTCCCTAACCTGTCCCTCGGGTCATTGAAAAACATCATAATTTAGGAATTGGTGGGGAATTTTATGACTAAAGCTGAACTCACCCCCGAACTGCAAACTCCTATGGAGTGGAGGATGAATGGACTCCTCCGATGCCGCCTACGGATTTAATTTTTGATGATGGAGAACCCTTGGAAAGTAATCGTCACCGAATTGCCATGAATGTGCTGATTGCCGCAGTACATGAAGCCTTTGCTGGGCGGCAAGACTATTTTACGGGGGGCAATATGTTCGTTTATTTTAGTAGTAAACAAGTCGAAAATCGGGATTTTCAAGGCCCGGATTTCTTTGTCGCCCTCAATGTTGATGGGACAAAAGAACGGCAAGGTTGGGTCGCTTGGGACGAAGGAGGACGGTATCCTAATGTGATTGTAGAGTTCCTGTCCCCCTCTACAGCCCGCGAGGACCTCGGAAACAAAAAGGACTTTTATGAACAAACATTTAGACTTCCTGAGTATTTTGTCTATGACCCCTTTGCCCCAGATTCATTACGGGGATGGCGGCTAACAAGACAAGTGTATGAGGAGTTAACCAAGGACGATCGCGGTTGGTTATGGTGCGATTCTCTCGGGTTCTGGTTGGGAACTTGGGAGGGAACATTGCAACAGGAAACAGCCACTTGGTTAAGGTTTTTTGATGCCGATGGCAATTTAATTCTGTTGCCCGAAGAACTGGCTAAAATTGAACGCCAGCGAGCTGAAAATGAAGCACAACGGGCTGAGGAAGCTCGCTCTGAATTGGAGGCACTTAAAGCCCGACTCCGGGAGAAGGGAATCGATTTAGAATCCCTATAATTAGACTCATGAAATTTCAATAAATTCGATGTAGGGGCGATTGATGAATTGCCCCTATTTTCTTTTAAAAAAAACAGGATTTGATGCAATTTTGGGGACTATAGGCACGCAGCCTGATTAATTTAAGGTACGATTTTGAAGGCGGCGAATTTCGCGATCGACGCTGACGCCGATTTTGAGGGCTTGATTGAGCAATCGCCCATATTCGGTAGCTTCGTCGCTGATTTTTAAGTGGTTTAAGGTGGCTAAATTATTTTCTATTTTAGCAAATAATTCATAGCGACGGTCGATGAGGTTTTGATTTTCTCGGAGGATTCTATCGGTTCGCAAGCTACCGAGTAAACTCTCCCGGGTAATGTTGAGGGCTTCGATAACTTCCTGGCGATCGCTGAGTTGGATTTCGGCCCCGGCTGCTTCTATTTTATCTAAAATATCGAGCGATCGCACCACTTCGTTATATTTTTGAATTTCATCAAGTAGGGTTAAAAAGGTCTGGAATTTTTGGGCGCGCTTCCATAAATAAAAGTTGAGGGAAAGGGAGGCGACTCCAGCGATTCCTACGGTGAATAGTAGAAAATAAAAGGTTGTCGCCATTTCTTGCCCAGAGAGTCCGGAATTGCGAACCATTAAGATGCCAAGTGGGGTGAGTAAAATGAAGAAGAGACCCAACATAAACAACTGGGCGATCGCAAAGGATATCAGTTTGTTCAAATTTTGGAGGAAAGACAGGCGGAAAGCTAGACTTAACCCAATATCGTTCACATCCACCCCAGCGATCGCCTCTAGTTCGCTTTCGGTGACGATGGCATTTTCTAAATCGGGGCGCATAAGCTATTTAATCCTCCTAGTTTCTCCTAATTTGGTCAAAGTTTGTCCCCGGCGATCGCCCTTGTTTTAATAACCCAATAAGCGCCCCAATAGTTGCAAGACATTGACGTAAAAGTTTCCTTCTAAATCTCTAAACAGTTGAAAATCTCCCGCCGATCCAAAAAAAGGTCTTAGAGTCCAAGCCATTTGGGTCCCAACAAAGGCATAGAGCAATAACCAAAATTGGAGCAGTTTAGTTCGGGTATTCTGCCCGGTTATTTCCGGTTCGCTGAGTAACTGCATCCCTTCATAAAAGAATTTGATACCTAGAAATCCGGCTAACCCTAAAATGGCGACATTCAGCAACAGAAAAAATTCATAACTTTGGGTACTAATCAGGAAAAATAGGGTAATGGGGGCAAATCCAAAGAGGATGGCGCTCATAATCGCTTCCGCAGTCATCAGTAAGGTTAAATACTGGGTAAAGCTCCGTTTTGACCCAAAAATAATACTGAAAATGTATAACGTAGGAAAGCAAATCAGCAGGGTCAGCAGATAAAGCGCCGGTAATTTAAAGAATGAAGAAATGACTTGCATCCAACTATGAGAGGCCCCGATAATGGCCCCATAGATTCCAAAAAAGACGGCACTGGATATCAGTAAGGCAACGATTTTGTTGTTGAGCTTTATGCCTTTGTGGATTTCTTCCAAAAAGGATTGGCGATCTTGAAGCAGTTTAACCAGCACTGAAAAGTAATTCATGATACTTCCTGTCAGGTAAGGCTTGGGCTTTTCTTTTGGGATTTTAGCATTGAGGGTCTGGATTGTCAGGGATTATTGCGACTTCTTAACAGTCGTTTGCAAAAAGTAACGAAGTCAGGTGAGGCGATCGCCTGGGGTTGCTTACCCGCTAAACCAGGAGATTGGCTGTTGAACTGTACATAAACTACAAAAAAATTGTCAAGGTTTTCTGAAAATGAATTAAAATAGAAAGAAACTGGTTTATTTTTTTAGGAGGTAAGACCCTGAATCCCTCAGATTTTTCTGTTATTCCCGAACCCCCTGCCGGGTTTAAATCCGGATTTATCGGGATTATTGGACGGCCCAATGTAGGCAAGTCTACCCTGATGAATCACCTGGTGGGACAAAAAATTGCGATTACTTCCCCGGTGGCACAGACGACCCGAAACCGTTTACGGGGAATTTTAACAACCCCGGAGGCACAATTTATTTTTGTGGATACTCCCGGGATTCACAAACCCCATCACCAACTAGGAAAGGTATTGGTAAAAAATGCGATCGGGGCCATTTCTACCGTAGATATCCTACTCTTGATGGTAGATGGTTCGGTGGAGGCGGGGGGTGGCGATCGCTTTATTACGGAAATGCTCACCCAAACCAAAACGCCGGTTATTCTAGGTCTAAATAAAATCGACTTACGGTCGAGTTTATCCCGTCCGCGAGATGTAGAGGTCATTGATCGCAGCTATCAGGAACTCGCAGAAAATCTCAAGTGGCCAGTCGCCAGATTCTCAGCCACAACTGGGGAAGGACTGCCGGATTTATTAACCTTACTAGGCGATCGCTTAGAACCCGGCCCTTATTACTATCCCCCAGATTTAGTCACCGATCGCCCAGAACGCTTTATCATTGGCGAACTGATTCGGGAGCAAATTCTCTATTTAACCCGAGAAGAAGTCCCCCATTCCGTTGCCATTAGCCTGGATCTCATGGAAGAAACAAAGGATTTAACCCGAATTTTAGCAACCATTTATGTAGAACGTCCCTCTCAAAAAGGAATTATTATCGGCAAAGGTGGACAAATGCTCAAAGCGATTGGATCCGCAGCCCGAGAACAAATGCAAAAACTCATTGAGGGTAAAGTTTATTTAGAAATTTTTGTCAAAGTCCAACCGAATTGGCGGCAATCTCGCATTCAATTGGCTGAATTGGGGTATAAATTAGAAGATTAGAGCATCAAGACAGCATTCCATTCCAGGACTTACCCCTTGCTTACAGATTCACCCCTACATTTAGAGGTGAATCTGTAATTTTGTCCCGGGGATTTCATCGGAGACCGACGCTCTAGTACAATAGGTAAGGGATTGAACAAGTGATGAACTGATGGGCCGCATACCAACGATTACGTTTGACCGGGGAACTTTGTTGCTGCATCCACCACCGCGAGGGAAAGGGTGGATTGATTTTGCTGCTTGGGATGAACGGGTGGAAAAGTTTCGCGTGCGTGCGATCGACTATCGTCCTTTGATTGAGGCGCTCAAAGCGGAGGGGACGGAATTTATTGATGAGGCGAAAGGGTTTGGACCTCTGGAGTTGGTCCCCAGCTTTGAGATGCCGCCTTATCAACATCAGGAAGAGGCGCTGACGGCATGGAAACAGGCGGGACGATGGGGAGTGGTGGTGTTGCCGACTGCGGCAGGGAAGACGTATTTGGCGCAGTTGGCGATGCAGGCGACTCCGCGCACGACCCTGATTGTGGTGCCGACGTTGGATTTGATGCATCAGTGGTACGCGCATCTGGCAGCAGCATTTCCTGATGTGGAGGTGGGGTTATTGGGGGGTGGTTCTCGGGATAAAAGTCCGATTTTGGTGGCAACGTATGACAGTGCGGCGATCCATGCGGAGGCGTTGGGGAATCGCTATGCGTCGATTGTATTTGATGAGTGTCATCACTTGCCGACGGATTTTAATCGGGCGATCGCCGAATATTCTATTGCGCCTTATCGGTTGGGATTAACGGCGACTCCTGAGCGATCGGATGGCAAACACGCGGATTTGACCCAGTTAATCGGTCCGGAAGTTTATCGCAAAACGGCGGAAGATTTAGCCGGGGGTGCTTTAGCGGAACATGAAATTGTTCAAATAAAAGTGAAACTCTCCAAGTTGGAACGCGATCGCTACGATCGGTTAATTAAAACTCGCAATGAGTTCTTGGCACAATCTCACATTTCCCTGGGGAGTCTCCAAGGATGGCAGCACTTTGTCCAAGCTTCAGCGCGATCGCCTGCGGGACGTCGGGCCATGTTAGCGCACCGGGAAGCCAAGGAAATCGCCCTAGGAACCGATGGAAAAATGCGGATTCTCGCGGATTTATTGGCCCAACATTCCCCTGAACGTATCCTGATTTTTACCGCAGATAATGCTACAGTTTATCGCATTTCTCAGGATTTTTTAATTCCCGCCTTGACCCATCAAACTCCGGTGAAAGAACGTCATGAAATTCTGACCCGATTTAAAGAAGGAATTTATAAAACGATTATCGCATCTCATGTTTTAAATGAAGGAGTAGATGTGCCAGATGCAAGAGTGGCAATCTTGCTATCGGGAACGGGTTCAACGAGGGAGTATATTCAACGATTAGGTCGAATTTTACGCAAAGGAACCCAGAAAAATAAACGAGCAATTTTGTATGAAGTGGTGGCAGAAGATACAGCGGAGGAAGGGACCTCTCAACGGCGGCGCGGCCTTGGCAAAACCAGGCCCCAAAACCCTCAAACTCGACCGGAACCGCCGGGGTCAAAACCCCAGCAGTTAGAACTCCTACCGGGTCCCTCGCAGCCCTCTCCCGCACCTACACCAATTTATGGGGTGGGTAAAGCATCGAGGAAAAAAGCAGCGGAACGGGCTTTGAAATGGGGGGAGAAACAACCGAAGTCGTCCGAACATTTATTTGAACAGTTTCGAGTCAAGACTATCCAGAGAACGAGTTCCCTGAAAATCGTTCTGAATCAGACGAAGAAAGCGATAACTAGCCTAGATAAATCTATGAAAAAATCAGTCGTTGGGACCGTGGGATTGGGGTTAGGGATGATGTTGTTGATGAGTGGTTGTAAGCTGTTGGAACCGTTGGCGATCGCCCAGGGGGTGACTTGTCAGGATGAACAGAATCAAGTCACTGACGGGAGCTTGTTTCAATTACGCGATCGCGCTCAAAATAATATCCGATCCGGCAAACTGGATCGGGCAGCAGAGGACATGATTGAGCTATTCCAAGCAATGGAAGGGGTCAGTCCTAGTCGAGATAGAGTCCTATCCTTGATTGAAATCGTCAATGGTACTCAGGGACAAGAGGGGATGTTGGAAACCCTGGTTAATGGCCTGGTAGAACAGTCCAAGGGTACTCAGGCGGAGTCAGTTCTGGATGCGGCAGGGGGAGTGAGTAATAGTTTGGATAGCGGATATAGCTATGGCAAAACCCGGACTTTGGCAGCCATTGCGCGGATGTATATCCAAACGGGTCAGCGCGATCGCGCCCGGACAACCCTCGCCCGTGCTATTTTAGCAGAAACGGGGATCCGAGGTGCGGCCTTTAAAACTAAGGGATTAACTGAAATTGCCCGCACTTATATTGCCCTAGGAGATACCATTCAAGCCTCACAAATCCTGGGGCGATCGCTTCATCATGCCCAATCCATTGTCTATGAGGATGCCTACAATCAAGCTTGGGATTTCCAACCCCTCGCCATTTATTATGGTCAAGTAGGCCAATTGGATAAAGCTTTAGAGATTGCAAAGACGATTCCCGAGGCTTATTATCGCAGTCAGACCTTTGCTGAAATTGCTAAAGATTTGGCGGATCAAGGGGACATTGAACGCGCCCATAAAATTGTTTTGGATCACGTCAGTGACACAGAATTTAAAGCTCGGGGTTTAGCAGAAATTGGGTTGCGATCGGCCAAACAAGGACAAAGCGATCGCGTGGTTCCCTTATTTACAGAGGCTTTGCGTAATGCCAATTTAATCTCGGATCCAAACGGTCGCATGGTCGCCCTTTCCCCTATTTTAATCCAGTATGCGGAAGCTGGATATCCGGACCGAGCTTTGCAGGAAATTGCCTCCCTAACAATGCCGGAACTCAAAGCTAAAGTCCTCAGTGCCATTGCGGTTGAATATGCCACCCAAGGACAACGGGAGCAAGCCTCCATCATTGCCAAACAAGCTTTGGAAACCGTCAGGACAATTCCAGACACCTATGAACAAGAATTTCTCCTGCCGGATATGGTTAGAGATTATACCCGGGTGGGACTGTATGAGGTGGCAATTCAAGCGGCCCAACAAATTTCTTATTCAGAAAAAAAACAGGCTCTTTTGTTAACCTTGGCAACAGAAGCCGCAACCCGAGGGGATGATGAAATAGCGGTGAAGGCTGCTGAAATCGTACCGACCAACTTAGTGGCCGTCGCTTTTGTCTATCAAAATCTCGGCCAAACTGAACGAGCAACTGACCTCTTAAACCGAGTGATGAAATCCGTTGAATCCCTCGAAAGTAACGAGCTAAAATTTGAAACCCTGGCCTCTCTTGCGGTGGAATATGCCAAAGCTGGACAACAGGCTAAGGCTGAAGAGTTATTTACCCAAGTCCTCTTAATCAGCAACCAGGTTCAAGAGAACTCTTATGCCTGGGAGACGGTATTTAATCGGGTTTTGGAGAGTGGACGTTATGACTTAGCCTTGCAGCTAGTCCGCACCATGAAGGAGGAACATTTCCAAACTTCATTCATTAATCGGCTGGTGGAGACGTTCACCCAACGGGGAGAAATTGCTCAAGCCTATCAGGTGATAGAGTTGTTGAAATCCCGGGCGGAAAAAGTCAGGAATTTACTCGTCCTAACTGATAAGAATCTGAACACGGGAGATCGAGAGGTTGCCCGGGAAGCCTTAGGCAAAGCCTTTGATATAGCACGGACAGTTCCCGGGGAAGAATCAACGGTCATGAGATTTGGGGGACAGATGGACGCTGAGGGGAATTGGTTTGGTTACACCGAAGTCGAGGACCCGATGGACCGGGGGAGTTTGTATGAAGAAATCGCCATCCGGTATGGAAAATTGGGAGAAAATGAGTTAGCGATGCAGGTGGTCCGATCGCTGGAAAGTCCGACCCTGCAAACCCAAGTGCAACAGCGATTAGCCTGCTATCGGTAAGTCTAACCCGGATTAGGGGGTCTGACGCGATCGCGCTGCCAGACGTTCGACTACAGCGATTAACTCCGCTGTATCCACAGGTTTCGGGAGGTGGATATCATATCCGGCTTTGAGGGCGCGGGTGCGGTCTTCTGAGCGTGCATAAGCGGTGACGGCAGCAGCAGGTAAATATCCCCCTTCGGATAATTCCATCCTCCTAATGTGACGGATCAGGGTATATCCATCTTCTTCCGGCATCGCAATGTCGGAAATCAGCACTTGGGGGTAAAATTGGGGAATGGCAATCAGGGCTTCGCGCACCGACGCTGCTGCCTGGACCTGTGCACCGCACTCTTCCAGGACAAGAGAGAGTAAACTCCGAGTATCGGCTTCATCATCCACCACTAGCACTCTCACTCCCTCCAGAGAAGTCATCGGGTTTAACTCCGGGAAAGGCTCTAAACTGAGGAGATGAGATTCGGTCCGCTCCGGAAGCTCACACCGAGGCATCAGAGGCAGTTCCACCGTAAATATCGCACCTTGCCCCAATCCGGGGCTGTCCGCCGACACGGTCACCCCCGTGGAGTTCCGTGAGATGGCGCACGATCGCCAGTCCGAGTCCGAGTCCATTATAGGCGCGGGTGCTAGAACTATCCGCCTGCCGGAAGCGGTCAAAAACATAGGGCAGAAATTCCGGTTTAATCCCTTGACCTGTATCTATAATTCGAATTTGTATAGAAGTCTGGAACTGCTCCAAAATCACTGTGACACAGCCTTCCGGGGAGGTAAATTTAATGGCATTGGAGAGTAAGTTCCAGACGATTTGCTGCAAGCGATCGCGATCGCCAGAAACAGGACCCGCATGGCGATCCAGTTCAGTCTTCAGTTGAATATGTTTAGCCTCCGCAGCAGGACGAACCGACTCGATCGCCTCTTCGATCGCCTTGAGCAGGGAAACCGACGTCACATTCAGGCGTAATTTACCTGTAATGATCCGGGATACATCCAGCAGGTCCTCGATCAGTTGAAATTGTAATCGGGAGTTGCGTTCGATGGTTTCCAGGGCTAATCCCATTTTTTCATCAGACAGTCTGCGATTGCGTAAAATCTGCGCCCATCCCAGAATGGAATTGAGGGGGGTTCGCAACTCGTGAGAAAGGGTCGCCAGAAACTCATCCTTGAGCCGGTTGGCATCTTGCGCTTCCCGATAGAGACGGGCATTATCTAAAGCGATCCCCGCCCGATGAGCCAGCTTTTCTGCCATGATCAGGTCAGTGCGATCATAGCAACGACTGCCTACCTCTCGCACAAACGTAATCGTCCCCAAGGTTCGTCCTCGGGCTTTGAGCGGTACACACATTCCGCTATTTAAGCGCAAGTCGCGCAAAATTTGCAAATGTTCTGCATTGGAGGCCGCCTCCACCAATACCGAGTCAGGGATATGAGGATAGAGTTCCGATTGTCCCGTGCGAAGAACATTAGCTTGTCCCATTGTCGCCTCTTTTTTCGGAGGATAGCGGCGATGGAGTTCTTGGGCGAGTTCTTCTTTGGCCGGGTCAGTGTGAGCCACCGCCAGCCGCTCAATTGTCCCATCTTTTTCCACCACATCGATCGCACACCACTCTGCTATACCTGGAACTGTGAGATGAGCCAGACTATCCAGGGTGGTTTGGTAGTCGAGGGAATTGGCCAGAACACTACTCGCCCTGGCTAAAAACCGCTCTTGCTGTCGCGATCGCTTGCGGTCATCAATATCTGTAGCTGTTCCTAACCACTTGAGCAGGCGATCGCCCATTCCGGCGATCGGATTCATACGCAGAGTGTGCCAACGGTAGAGTCCATCGGACCTTTGCAAGCGCACCTCGATTTCGTAGGCGGTTTCCGTGGCGATGGCGTTGCGCCAATGGACGAGCGCTTCTGAGCGATCGCTGGGATGAATCCACTCTAGGGGCGATCGGCGTAAAATTTGCTCTAAATTCAGCCCAATATAATTCACCGCGCTGGGATTGCAATATTCCAGCTTTCCCCCACGGGTACATAAAAATATCATTTGGGGGAGCGCTTCCGCCAGCGATCGATACAGTTCTTCGCTGTGGCGGAGGGCTTCTTCGATCTGTTTGCGGTGGGTAATATCCACAAAAGCTCCCACCGCGCCTCGGGTTTGTCCCTCTTCATCAAGGATTGGCGCAGCATAAGTCAGGAACTCGATCGTTCTCCCATCTTCATGGATAGCATCCACTTCAAACTCTAGCACTTCTACCTGATGTGTAGCTGCATAGCGCATGGGGAACTCTTCGGGAGCGAGTTCCCGGTCATTGTGATAAAGCTTAAATCCATCGGCCCTAGCTTCAGGTAGCGGATTAAAATGGGGCAGAACCGGGGAGGAAATCCCCAAATTGTGAGCCAAAACCGAATTAAACCGGATCCTTTCACAGTGCGGATCTTCGGAAATGGCAATGCCAATTGGGATAAACTTGAGGAGGGTTTGTAACTCTTTAACCCGGCGCTTCAAGGTGCGATTTAGCTTGATAATTTCGCTCTGCGCCCACTGACGCAAGGTGATATCCGTTGTAGCCCCGATCCATTTATAGGGTCGTCCCTGGTCATCCCATAGGGCAGTTCCCCGATCGCTCCAATAAAGATAAATCCCATCGGCACGCTGGATTTGGTACTCTTCATCAAAAGGTTCTCTCGTCTGCAAATGCCGGTCTATGGCATTTTCGACTCGCTCGCGATCGCTCGGATGGAGGCGATCGAGCCAAGCTTGGCGAGTGCGGGCAAATCCTCCCTCCTGATATCCGAGTTGTTCGTCAATGTTCCCAAACCATTCCACTCGTCCCGTGGCAATCTCCCATTCATAGATCAGATCGCTGGTGTTTTCCGCCGCAATCCGAAACCGTTCCGTGGATTGGCGTAAGGCCGCTTCGGCAGCATAGCGATCGCTGATATCAATGCCGGTGCCGATGATATACTCCATCTCCCCTTGAGCATCGCGCAGGACCGTATTCGACCAGGCGATCGATCGTCGGGCCCCCTCTTTGGTTACCCAGTCGTTGATATACTCCATTGGGCGTCGCCGTTGAGCGCAGGTTCTCAAGCACTCCTTTGATGGATTCGATTTCCTCGGGAACCACCAACCGCTCCCAAACATACAGACCCTGCACTTCCGCAAAGGAATAACCCGTGGTGGTTTCGCACGCTTGGTTAAAACTCACAATCCGACCTTGGCGATCGAGAATCACCACTAAATTGGGAATGGCATTCACCACTGCCGCCAAAAAATCTCGTTCTTGATGAAGTTCCATTCTCGCTGATTCCGCACTCTCACTCCGGTCTCGAAAATAAGCACAAAGCCCTTCTGCGTGAGGATAAAATCGCACTTCAAACCGTTTCTGTAACGGGGGATAATCTGCTTCCAGTCCGATGGTTCTTCCCTCTACCAAGGCTCGATGATACCCGCGATAAAAAGAACTCCCCACGCTTTCGGGAAAGACATCCCACAGATACTGTCCCACCAGATTTTCCACCCGGTGATTGAGTAGTTTCGCCCCGGCTGGATTAATATAAGTATAGCGACCCTGGCGGTCAAAACAGGCCAACCCATCGCTGATGCTGTCGAGGAGGGTTAGGGTTTCCTCTGGAGGCGTTGTGGTTAATTGGGGTCGGGTCTGTTTCCGGAGTTCGGGTTCTTCCGTCAGTTCAGCAATCTCTAAGTGAGTGCTGACCCGAGTCAGCAATTCATGGATAGAGGATGAGTGGTGGAAAAACTCTGGGTCCCAGTCGCTTTCTGCCCTCACTTCCACCGAGTCCCCTTCGATGACTGGGTTGGGAAACCGGATCACCGGGATATCTTTTCCATTCACTTTCGCCCTTAATTGCTGTACCCACTCTAAGTCCTCGATTTCTGGGGCGATCGCATCGGTGAGAATCGCCGAGGGGGAGAAATCCTGGGCGGCATCTAAGGCAGTTGTGCGATCGCCAGCCGTTTTGACTTGATATCCCCGGCGGATCAGTTGAGACTCGACATAATCCCGGCGGACCGAGTTATCATCCACCAGCAAGATCCGCGCCGGGGGTGCAGACTCCCTCTCGCGCACCTTTAATGATTCGGGGAGTTGTTCCTCTTGTTCAGGAGGGTCATTCCTGGGTGTAGGCAGGGCGATCGCTGTCGTCAAGACCCCACAAACTTGATTGTCTTCAGTATATATGGGACTGTGAGACAGATTAAACCACCCCACCACCTCCGACCCCAGGCGATCGAACACTAACCGACAATTCTCTATCCCTCTGCCTTCTCCACTGCTGAACACTGCTTCTAACATTGGAGAGAGGACCTCCCAGGTTTCCCGGTTGAGGACCTCTCGTCCCGGTTGACCCAGGGAATTGGGATAATTGGCGTCACCCACCCACCCGAGGGCCGCCTCGTTGTAAATGAGGAGCAGTTCTGGACCCCACCAGAGCAGGGTTGGAAATTGGGAAGCTAGACCCAAACTCACCGCTGTACGCCAACTGGGTTCCCAAGTCTCCATTGCACCCAGAACTGTGCTGGACCAGTCACGAACCTTTTTGAGGCGGTCCAGATCCGCGCTACCTGTCCATCCCAATTGTTCTGTCTTGTTCTTCCGCTTGGCTGGTTGCTGTTCCATCATTTACAGAGGTCCTGGTGGTTTGGGTGTTCAGACTCGCTCACTTGCTAATCGTCGTTGATCTGCTAATCTTGGGTGTACATTTTTTTGGGGAAGTTTACATCTACCAAAGGAAGGATTCGCTATTGACAAGGGATTCCCTGCCTTGATTTGATTTGTTGACTTGTCGTTTTTTTTTGCAATAAATTTCGCCATCATCTAGGGTGGGCGATCGGCATCAACCCCCTTCATCCCTCCTTGGCCTCCAGAGGGGCGACTGCAGCGCCTATAAATGCGAGAGATTGGAAAACTGGATATTGAGGGGTTCAGTCTATAACTTTTAGGTTTTAACTGCTGACTAACCCCGTAAAATATCGGCTTGATGACGACGGGTTCTTACTCCCGGTTTGATTAACACTCAGGGGCGATCGGTGAGCGGAGATAACAGAATCTATCAAGGGATGGCCGTTCCTGTAGAGGTCCCCAAAATGGACAGTCCTGGCCCTATTTTCCCTGGAAATTGAGTTAGGGAAAGGGTAGGCATCAGAGGCAGTCCCCTTTCATCATTGTTCTCTAACTTTGTAAAAAAAAACGCGATTGCTCTTAACTTTTCCTGGGATTTGCCCTACAGTATAAATAATAAAAACTTTGCGCCCACATAGGCCCTATTTGTGATAAAAATTCAGAGTTTGAATACCGATATAATTAGGCAATCAGGGTTTCAAATGATGCCGATTATGCTGAGGGGATTAGAGCGGATTAAGGTGTTCAGTTGATGACAGTTATAAGGGGATTGCAAAATATAAATCATCCAACCGTTCAACTGAAAGAAAGGTATCTGTCGGAGCGAATGCTTGCGCCCTGGGGCGTATGCAATACGCCCCTACATTGACGGTGCTATTCCGTTGAGCATTCACTACGAACGAACGTTTTGGAGATTTTATTTTTTGGAGTTCCCTAATTCTGATGTTGGATGAACTTTAAAACGGCGAAGTGGGGGGAACGACTGAAGTCGTTACTACAAACATTGGGGAACGACTTCAGTCGGGACGGTGAACAGGGGAGGGCCTCGGGTTGGACTGGACGGTATCTGGGCGGAAAAATTTCACTGACCCCTTGACAAACCCCGGGACAGGAGTTATATAATAGTTCTCTAGTCTCATCGTTATCCGTTAACTGCTGAAGAGCACAGGTTGTAACGAGGACTGAGATGCGGGCGTAATTCAGTGGTAGAATGTCAGCTTCCCAAGCTGGACGTCGTGGGTTCGAGTCCCATCGCCCGCTTTTTGTTTGGTTGAATGTTAGGACTTGCGCCGAGGGTGGCGAGTTGCTTTGCTGCTTTCCCGGGTTTCACTACAATGGGAAGTTGGCAGTTTAGCAATACAGAAGAGACGATGGGATATTCGATTGAGGTCTATGACCACAACTTTGAGCAAGAAGTCTTAGAAAAGTCTTATGAAATTCCGGCGATTGTGGACTTTTATGCAGTGTGGTGCGGTCCTTGTCAGATGTTAAAACCGATGTTGGAAAAGGTCGCCCTAGAATATGATTGTGTCGTGGCGAAGGTGAATATTGATGAAAATCAATATTTAGCACAAGCATTTCGGGTTGAGGGAGTTCCGGATGTGAAAATTATCCGGAATGGGGAAGTATTGGATGGGTTTGTGGGGGTGTTACCCGAACCGCAACTGCGAGAATTTTTGGCAAATTGTGATATTAAGTCCGGTTTAGATGAAGGATTGGAGGCAATTCGTCAGGCACTTTTAGGGGAAAAGCGCACCGAAGCTGAGGCGATGTTTGCATCCCTACTAACAAAATATCCAGAGAATAGACGGTTGCGATTAGAAGCGGCCAAGTTTTATATCAGTGAGGATGAATTAGCAAAAGTTGAGGAACTTTTAGGGGTCATTCAAGCCGATGAACCGGAATTTTTTGCCGAAGCGCAAGCGGTGAAGGCGTTACTTGAGTTTAAGAGGGAATGCAATCATCCTTCAGGAGAGGGTGAATTGGACCAAATGTTTACTCAGGCATCTTGTTTGGCAGTAGCGGGGAATTATGAGGAGGCGTTGCAACTTTTCCTCAAAATTGTGGAAAGCGATCGCAGTTATAAAAAGGATGGCGGGAGAAAGGCGATGCTGTCTATTTTTGACTTATTGGGAAATGACCATCCTCTGACGAAGGTTTATCGACGGAATTTAATGACGGTGCTATTTTGAGGGTTTTGGGTCATTCGGTGCATTCTGGATTGAGAATGCACTGACTTCGGGACCAGTCGCACCCGGGATGAGCAAAAATTCCGGGATTGGTGGCAATTTTTCCAAAAAGTTGACTGAAACTCATACTGGGGATCGGTGCGATCGCCAGTTTCCTGATGTCAGGATCGAGGATATGAAGAAATGAGTTGCAGATTTAGGCAGTCTACCTCAATTCCAATTTTTTGACATCTACCATTGGGTAGAGTTGGGTTGAAGAATCATTTGCCTAGGAATTCATGAAATGCTCGATCGCTAACAGGTGAGATTGATGAAACTTTATTATCGTGGTGTCAGCTATGATTTAACGCCTCCGGTGAAAACACCACCGGGGGAAATTTCCGGAACCTATCGGGGTAAGTCTTGGCAGTTCCAACAAGGGGACTTATCCGAACAACTGACAGCGTGCGATCGCTGTCACTTTTACTCGGGAGATCCCCACTTACTCTGTGCCGTTCATCCCCAAGGTCCCAATTCGGAAAATTGCCCAGATTTCCGGTTAAATCTTCAGACAAAACCTTTGAATCAGCCAACTTTAAAAAGCCATAAATTCTCCAACTTTTAAATGGTTTTATATCTCAAAGGAGGATAGGGATTGCCCATCCTCCTTTTGTTTTCCGGCATTCCCGGTCAGTTTAGTCAATTTTTTGCTTAATAAATAGCGGTCTTGGGTTTATATTTGACCAACAGAGAAACTAATCCCGCCCCGATGAATAATCCGACTCCATTCGCCCAATAACTCAAGCTGGTGGGATTGACCATTCTCAGTACAGTGAGTTGACCAATTCCATAAAATGCCTGTTGAATAAACCACCACATCAGATAAAACAAGGCGGGAACTTCGATGGGAATAAATAGGATGAGTAAGGGTAAGAGGGTTTCAATTTTAGCTTTGGGAAAGTTCAACAAATAAGCGCCCAGAATGGCAGAAATAGCGCCATTGGCCCCGATAACGGGGACCCCTAAGTTCGGGGCGATCGCCACCTGAGCGATCGCCGTGAGAATGCCACAGACGAGGTAAAACAGGAAAAACCGGCCATGTCCGAGAATCTCTTCAATCCGCTTGCCAAACACCCACAAGAACAGCATATTCCCCAAAATTTGACTAAAACTGCTGTGGAGAAACATGGAGAAGAGTAAGGGACCGGCAGACATGACAATTAAGGCAACCCAGGCGGCAGGACTAGGATTGCGAATCGCATCAGTGACAACCGAAGTCATGCGATCGCTGACGACCCCCCAACTTTGCAAAAAAGCCCCGAGTTGGTCCGTTGCCTCTAATTTGAGTTCCATCACAAACAGGGCCACATTTAACCCAATCAGGCCGTAGGTTGCCAAGGGGGGATAACGATTAGGGAGATTATCATCAATAGGTATCATTGCTAAAAGTTATGATTTTTCTCAATCTTGACTCCCTATTATGGACGTAAAAACAGGGAGGCAATATCCGAGGGTGACGCTTTGGGGTTTGTGACCCAGGGGCGATCGCCGCAATTTTTCAGGATTTTACTCCTTTTGATTGATGCAATCCCGGGGATTTGGAGGAATTTATCCCTTGCGATCGGGCCAAAACCCTCGAATTCTCTAGGTTTTAACCGGATCCCCTCTCTTCATTCCATTTTCTTGAATTGCCGCCGGTTGTTGATAAATGCTGTAAACAGAAACTATTTTTTCGCCATACCGGGCCGATTTTCCTCCATTTACAAAAAATTTAAGAAATTTATCTTAAGCTTTATCAAAAATTTATATAAAATTTTTCCTGGTTGATAAATAATTAAAAAAACGTATCTCATGCTAGTCGGTTGATTCATAGCCATCTTTCTTTCTGATTGGACCAATTGGCTTTATCCGACTTCACGGGGAAACTGTTGTTAGGAAATTTTTAGCAATCTTTCGATAGATAGATACAGTCTAGTGGGATATAGGTTTACATAGGAAAGAATAGAGTGGCGACTAAGCCGGGAAATCTAATTTCCCTTTAAATGAATCAATTTTAGCCCCTTAAACTTGATAGTCTGTTATAAAAAATGACTGATTATTAAATTTTACAGTTATCTATGAAAACCACTACTTGAAATAACCGGGAGACAATTAGGATGGTATGGAGCCTCGATTCATCAATTTATCAAATTCTAGCGGGACTGTCTCAAGCAGATATCTTGCGATCGCTAGTCGGGAAGTCTATCCAAATCGGAGTGGAAACCCAAGAGGCGATCGGCGGTGACTCAAGCCATGATTTGCTATTGGGAGGTCCCGAGAATGACCTATTAATTGGTGATATCGGCAACGATACCATTTATGGGGGAGCAGGAAATAACACCCTGTTTGGAGGAACAGGTCATATAATCGCCGTAGACTGGGAAGGGCAGGACTTTTTAGTAGGGGGTTCGGGAGATGATTTAATCTTTGGAAATCAAGCGGATGATACCCTCTATGGCGGTGATGGAGAAGATACTCTGTATGGCGGTAAAGATAGCGATTTCTTATCTGGCAATGGCGGAAATGATGTCCTCTTTGGTGACTTAGGAAGCGATACCCTCTGGGGAGGTGAAGGACAAAATCGCTTTCAGATCGGCAGACGTTTCGCTGTTCCTGGATTTCTCAGTACCGGAGGACCGACCCTAGCTGATGCAGACTGGATTATGGATTTTACCCCGGGTCAAGACTTAATTGGACTGCAGGGGGGACTCAGCTTTGATGAATTGAATATTTTCGCCGGAACCGGAGAAAACGCCGGGGATACTATCATTCAAGATACAATTACTCAAGAGTATTTAGCCATTGTCAAAAATATCGCTCCCGAGGCGATCGTCCGAGATAATTTTTGGCCAACTTCTCAACCCCCCCTCCCCTCAGTACCCCCTCCGAATCCGCCGATTAACCCGCCTGCAACAGTGGAGGATACTTCTCCGTTTCAAGAACAAGTTTCTCGGGTTCAAATTGCTTTAAATCATCCCATTTTTGGCACCCTCCCAAAACAGCAAAAACCCGACTCGATTATCTTCCCTGACGACAACTTGAGTGAAACAGAAGAAGAGAAACCCTCGGATTTGCAACCGGATGCTCCCTCAACAGCAGAAACAGAAGAAAATGAACCCTCGAATTTGCAAGCGGATGTTCCTTCAAAAATAGAAATAGAAGAAGAGGAACCCTCGGATTTGCAACCGGATTTTCCTTCAAAAATAGAAATAGAAATAGAAACAGAAACAGCAGAACAACAACCCTCGGATTTGTTGCAACCGGATGTTCCTCCAGAAACAGAGACAACAGAAGAGGAACACTCGGATTTGCAACCGGATTTTCCTTCAAAAATAGAAATAGAAATAGAAACAGAAACAACAGAAGAGGAACCCTCGGATTTGTTGCAACCGGATGTTCCTCCAGAAACAGAGACAACAGAAGAGGAACCCTCAGATTTGTTGCAACCGGATTTTCCTTCAAAAATAGAAATAGAAATAGAAACAGAAGAAGAGGAACCCTCAGATTTGTTGGAACCGGATGTTCCCTCAGAAACAGAAGAAGAGGAACCCTCAGATTTGTTGGAACCGGATGTTCCCTCAGAAACAGAAGAAGAGGAACCCTCAGATTTGTTGGAACCGGATGTTCCCTCAGAAACAGAAGAAGAGGAACCCTCAGATTTGTTGAACCGGATGTTCCTCCGGAAACAGAAGAAGAGGAACCCTCGGATTTGGAACCGGATGTTCCTCCGGAAACAGAAGAAGAGGAACCCTCAGATTTGTTGGAACCGGATGTTCCCTCAGAAACAGAAGAAGTCAGAAACAGAAGAAGAGGAACCTTCGGATTTGTGAACCGGATGTTCCTCCAGAAACAGAAGAAGAGGAACCCTCAGATTTGTTGGAACCGGATGTTCCTCCGGAAACAGAAGAAGAGGAACCTTCGGATTTGGAACCGGATGTTCCTCCGGAAACAGAAGAAGAGGAACCTTCGGATTTGGAACCGGATGTTCCCTCAGAATCAGAAACAGAAGAAGAGGAGGAAGATGCAGATGAACCCATCCCTGACGAGGATGAAACTCCCCCTATTGAAGATGAACAGGGGGATGATAATAGTGGTGAAATAGAAGATGAACCGCTGGATGATGACGGGGAAGATAATAGTGGCGATGACAGTCAAATCAGCGTCACCGTGAATTATTCTGATGCTACGAGTGGGATTATTGCCAACCTGTCAGAAGGGAGTGTGACCCGTTTATTTACCACCGATGCGGATGTTCCTTTTAAGATTTTGCCTTTAGGAGATTCCAATACCAGGGGTTTTCCGAATCAGGCGAGTATTGGAGGATATCGAACCCGGTTGTGGGAAAGATTAGTGGAAGATAATGGGTTTAATATTGACTTTGTAGGTCAAGCTAAAAGTGGACCGGGAGATATTGATAGAGATCATGAAGGCAGAGGTGGCTTTACCATCACGGAACTCATTGATAATAGCGAAAAATTTTCCGGGTATAATCAGCCTACAGCACCCCTTTACACGACCATAGAAGATGTATTAAATTATGCTCAACCCGATGCCGTTTTATTGATGGCGGGGACTAATGATATTCTACAGAATAAACCTGTAGAAACCGCCCTCACCAATTTGGGAATTTTGGTAGATCGGATTGTTGCAACTATGCCGGATACACAAGTGCTGGTTAGTTCGATTATTCCCAATACGTCTAGTAATGTAGCTCGACAACAACGAACCACCGAGTTTAGTGAACAAGTGGAAGAAATTGTTGTGGCACCCCGAGCCAATACTAACCCGAACATCCGGTTTGTAGATATGTTTAATCTGCCGTTTGTTGCCGGAGACTATGCCAATGATGGCATTCACCTAAAAGCCAGTGGGTATGATAAACTAGCGGATGAATGGTATTCCGAGATTCGGATGTTACCGAGCGCTGAAGAGACCCTCACCGATGTTCAAAATATCATCGGTTCCGCTTATGATGATACCCTCATCGGCGATAACCAATCCAATGTCATCCGAGGTGGTGAGGGGAATGACTGGCTGCTCGGGGATGCTGGTGAAGATACCTTTATTTTAGCGTCCGGGGAAGGAACGAATACGATCGCTGATTTTGAAACCGGCATCGATCGCATCGGACTATCGGACGGATTAGAGTTTGAGCAGCTTCTGATTTCTCCCGGGAGTGATGCCAATCAGACTCAGATTGCGATCGCCGATACCGGGGAATCTCTAGCAATCCTCCTCGGCATCGATTCTAGTATGATTAACGCTGATGATTTCATCCTCGTTTAATCAATCCCCTGGTGTTTTGTAGCGTTAGCGACAAACAATCGCAAATCTAAATCAATTGGACAATTCCTCATGGCAGAGTGGGAGTAAGATGCTCCCACTCCTCAATTCTGTAGTCAGACTGCTGCAAGACTTGCTAGATCAGGTTAAAGCCCCAAAAGTAATAGTTTACTCCAAATTTTCCAACCACACAACCCCTGAGAGCGGATGACGATCTAAATAGTTTCAGACACAATAAACCTGTTGAAAAAAAACATCGGAAAAAAACCTTGTTATTCAACTCTTACGAATTCATTTTTATCTTTTTACCCCTTGCTCTGATTGTTTTCTTCGGTTTAAGCGCCTATCGTCAGGTCAAGGCTGCAACCCTCTGGCTCCTCTTAGCCTCCCTCGTGTTTTATGGATACTGGCGAATCAATTACATTCCCCTATTGGTGATTTCTGTCCTGGGTAACTATTACTTTGGGCGGTGGATAGATGGGGTACAACCTGGAACTCCAAAGGCTAAAGCCTTATTATGGGGGGGAATTCTCTTTAATTTAGGAATTCTGGGATATTACAAATATGCAGGGTTTTTGATAGCTTCTATCAATGGACTCTTTCAAACCCAGTTTCCCGTTCCTGACATTGAATTGCCGTTAGGAATTTCCTTCTACAGCTTCACTCAAATTGCCTATATCGTCGATGCGTATCGGGGACAAACCAAAGATTATCAATATGACTTGGTATCCTATAGCCTATTTGTCACTTTCTTTCCCCAACTGATTGCGGGGCCGATTTTACGACATAACGAACTCATTCCACAATTTAAAAAACTCCGCAAATTTGTATTTTCTCATAAAAATTTTGCCATTGGCTTAAGCTTTTTCATCCTAGGATTGGGTAAAAAAGTGCTGATTGCCGATACCGTATCCCCTTGGGTGGGAACCGTGTTTGCTCAAGCGGATTCAGTCACCTTTATCGAAGCTTGGGTGGGGGCGATCGCCTATACTCTCCAACTGTATTTTGATTTTTCGGGCTATTCCGATATGGCGATCGGATTAGGATGGATGTTCAACTTCCGCCTCCCGATCAACTTTGATTCTCCCTATAAATCCACCTCCATCGTAGACTTTTGGCGACGGTGGCACATTACCTTATCTTTCTTCCTGCGAGATTACCTCTACATTTCTCTCGGGGGCAGTCGTCGAGGAGAAGTGCGCCGATATATCAATCTGCTGCTCACCATGCTACTCGGTGGATTGTGGCATGGGGCGGGATGGACCTATATTCTCTGGGGCTGGTTGCATGGCAGTTTCCTCGTCATCAATCACGGGTGGCGACGCTTAGGACTGAAAATGCCCGGGGCGATCGCCTGGGCAATTACCTTTATCGCCGTGGTGTTGAGTTGGGTCGTATTTCGGGCTGAAAATATCACCCAAGCTGGACAACTTATCCAAGCCGCCGTGGGCTTAAAAGGAATTGTTTTAACCCCAGATTTTCAACCCCTCTTAGGCTGGTTACCTCAATCCGTTGTCCAGTTTCGGGAAGTCGCGCAACTCCCTGCACTCCCACCCAATTACCGCCAAAGCTTTGTAATTTTGGCAGTAGTATTAATGGGAGCGGTTTTGTTACCCAATACCCAACAAATAGTTGAACGATTTAAACCAACTACCGCCTGGGCTATGGGACTCAGTGCAGTGGCGATCGCCTGTCTACTTTCCCTGAACCGAATTTCTGAATTTCTCTACTTCCAGTTTTAATCCAGGGGGCTTCTCATGAAAACCTATCGTCGATTTAACCGCGCCTTTTTTGGCCTCACCATACCCGGATTATTAGCCGTTGGCTTATTCAATGTTGGCATTGATCCCTACGGGGTGATGAATAGCCCTGAATGGCGACTGAATCGCTTAAAAACCGAACAATTTAATCATGTTCGCCTGTTTAAAGCAACTTCAGTCAAGCGCATCGCCCCGAAAACGGTTTTATTAGGCTCATCCCGCACCGATTTAGGACTGGACCCGAAACATCCCGCCTTGGCTGACGGTAAACCCGCCTATAACTTAGGACTGGTCGGTCCCAATATGTATGAAGTTAAACGCTATTTTGACCATGCGATCGCCAACCAGCCCAACTTACAAACCGTCGTCCTCGGGGTGGATTTCTTTATGTTCAATGAATATAAAACCAATCCGGCGGACTTTGAAGAAGCTCGGTTAGAACGAGATACCCTCACCCCCCAAGAATGGCTGAATGTTACCCTATCTTTAGGGGTAACCCGGTCGAGTTTAGGCACGATCAAAAATAGCTGGCGATCGCAAGCGAATTTTCTCTACCATGACAATGGCTTTCGCTACGTTCATAATAACGAACCGGACAATCCCCTGCCCCAGGAATTTAAAAACATGATTCATGGATTTTTCCGAGAAGAAGGATATTATCCTCAGTTCAAATTATCCCAAGGGTTTTTAAATGACTTGCGAGAGTTAGTCGCCATTTGTCAAAGCCGAAATATCGACTTAAAAATATTTATTTCCCCCTCTCATGCCACCCAATGGGAAGCCTTACGACTGGCGGGACATTGGGAGGAGTTTGAACAGTGGAAACGGGAACTGGTTGCCATTGCTCCAGTTTGGGATTTTTCCGGCTATCATTCCATTTCCACGGAACCCATCAGCGAAAAGATGACTTATTATTGGGACAGTTCCCATTATCGACAAGAAGTCGGCAATCTCATCCTCAATCGCCTGTTTGACTATGAACCCGCCTCAGTTCCCTCGGATTTCGGACCCCTGCTGACCCCAGAAAATGTCGAGGAACACTTAGTCGAGATCCGGCGCGATCGCGAATCCTGGGCGAATGCCAATGCAGAGGCGATCGCCTTCGTGGAGGAGTTAAAACCCTAACCGTTGGCAGGGACCCCAGCACAGCAGCCTGTCTCCTGGAAAGGGCGATCGATGTCGAATCATCCCGATAAACCGCCACCCGAGTGGCGGTTTATCGAGATTCTGTGAAGCATGATGCAATTGATGAGACTGTACGGATTCCGGGGATGAGTGGGGGAAAACTGGTCTGGAACGGCTCAGTCCAAAAGGGAGTCTATCCGGTCAACCGTTTAGTGTTCCCTGGGCGATCGCGCCTATTCCAGAGGTTAAATTCTGGAAGGAATCTCAACTCTAGGTTAAGATATCCGGATGCCTCTGGAAACCCATGCCCCTAACCCCCCAAGCGATTCTCTCATGCCACCGACAAGCTCCATCTCCCACCGAATCGATTCGCAAACCCGCCAACCGCTGCCCTTAGAAGGCGATCGCCAGGGACAATCCACCCCAGGAATGGTCCCCTTGAGAGAACTAGCGGCCCAAATTAATCGCGAACACGAACGCTGTCAACAGTCGGTGGCAGATCGGACTTTTGCACGCTTGCACCGCTGGACAACTGCTGATCCAGGCCAAACTTCGGGTCCCCGCGCAAAAATGGCAGGTCTGGTTAGCCGGTTATTGTAACGTTCCAGAGGCCACCGCACAAACCTATATGGAAATGGCTCAGGGATGGCCCTCGGTGAAAGACGACCCGGCGATCGCTCCCAGACGGGAAATTGACGCGATCGGAGAGGAAACCCAGGAAACTGAAGATTCGCAAACCCGGGGCGAATTCAGGCAAGAAGAGTTAGAACCGCCTTTAATCGTGAATGCTCAACTGATGTCAGAGACAGCACAGCGGCTCACTTTTGTGTCCCTCCTTCAACGCTCCAAACCGGAAGGGCGATCGCGAATTTTGCGAACCGAACCGAGAAAAGCCAAACCCAGTGAAGTCCAGAAAGAGACGCAACCGGAGAGTGTAAATATCCGGAAAACCTTGACCTTGTGGATTCCCGGGCCCGTCATTCCCAAAGCCCGTCCTCGGGTAACTGCCAACGGCACATATTTACCCAAACGATATCGGGAATGGAGACTGCGTGCGGAAGGGGAGATCATCATGCAAGTGCATCAGATGAATCCGTTACCGCAGTTACCCCTTGAACGAGCAGCCGTGCGGATTATCTTACGGGGTAAACATAGAGGAGATGGCGATAATGCGATCGGCAGTGTGTGCGATGCCTTAGTCAGTGCCGGAATCTTCTCCTCCGACAGCCTCAAACAGATTCCCTTCGGCAGTTGGCGGCACATCCCCGACGGAGAAACCGGCGTCAAAATTCAAATCGAGGCGATGGAACACCTGATGTCCGCATGAGATGAGTTGAAACTCAGGCCATCAGATAGGTGTAAAGTATATTAAATTAGCCACATTGTTGTCTACATAAAAAACACAGCTTCATCTTAGGCAACTTATACAATATTCTTCCCATGCAACGACTTCATCCCCGATTCAACTCCTCACAAAGTTGAAACGAATCAGCCGCCAAATCCACCCCTAAACTGGCAGCAAGATTTCTTGCTATGAATCGATTGGCTCCGATGCTCCAACTTCCGATTACCATAGAGGAGGTGAGTCAGG
Organism: uncultured cyanobacterium; assembly: GCA_963821735.1. GTDB lineage: Bacteria > Cyanobacteriota > Cyanobacteriia > Cyanobacteriales > Laspinemataceae > Laspinema. Next base: position 38,297 of record CAWGFK010000011.1, on the reverse strand, counting down.
TCGAGGAGAATTCATGAGTTTGCAAGTGGGTGAGACTCTGCATGGGGGAGACTATCAAGTGCTGCGATCGCTCAATCAAGGGCGGGTGGGAATTAGTTATCTGGCGCAGCGCAAAGGAGGCGATTCTCGTTCCGAGACGCTTCGCGATCGCGTTGTGCTCAAGACCCTGCGGGATGACGTTTTGGCGCAACTGACCCAGGAGCAACGGGACAAGTTAAATAATAAGCTGATTAAGGAAGCGGTGCGGTTGGCGCGTTGCCATCATCCCAATATTGTCCAGTGTTTGGACTCATTTCTGGAACGGGATCAGGCGTTTATTGTCATGGCGTTTGTGGCGGGGGATGATTTAGCGAGTTTGCCCACGAACACCCTACCGGAGGAGGAGGTATTGACCTATATCCGCCAGGTGGGAGAGGCGTTAACCGTGGTGCATCGGGAGGGGTTGGTGCATCGTGATATTAAGCCCGCCAATATCATGCTGCGGGCGGGAAAATCCGAGACAGTGCTGATTGATTTTGGCGTGACGAAAGGGTTTGATGAGACGCTCACCTCCATTGATTCCAGCAATACCGATGGGTTTACCCCACCAGAGCTTTATGATCCCAATGAGCGGGCGCAACCTTATTCCGATGTCTATGCTTTGGCGGCGACTCTCTACACTCTGTTATAGGGGGACTGTCCCCCCTAATGCCCAAAAGCGGGTGAATTTGCTAGCGAAAGGATCAGAAGTTGCCCGGACATCCCCGGGGTGAGTGCTGAAACGAATCGGGCAATTCGTGAGGGGATGGAGTTGGATTATGGCAATCGCCCCCAAACTATTGAGGAGTTTTTAGCCTTGTTGCCGGTTCCCCAAGGGGTTAAACCCTTGCCACCGCAGCCCCCTCGTGATCCAAATTTTAGGTAAATCTCTATATGCTCTATGTAGCGATTCTGGCGATTATTGTGACGATTATTGTGACGATTTTTGGCCAAGATATCCGCACAAGTATTATCAATTGGTTCTCGTCGCCGGGAGTGGAGGAAAATGCAGAACCCTAATCTCTAAACTCTTTTGCCCAAAACCCAATCGATGGGTTATTATTATAGGAATATGGGAAGCATCAACGGCATCGACACCTCTATGGAGAGCGGTGCTTTGAGACTGTAAAAGCCTTAGTGTCAAGGCTTCGAGGATCATAAAATGCCCCAGATAGTAACTGAGGACCAATCACTGTAGCTAGACCATTACATTATGACTAAATTTTACCAATGCCGAAGATTTTTACCGACCAAACCCAAAATCTCACATCTACATTTATTTTAATGACCATGAGCCAGCCCATGTCCATGTCTTTGCGGGTCGTAAACGTCAACGGGATCGACCTAACATAAAAATCGCCATTGGTGATGAGTTCCAAAGACCTTGAGGCTGATTGCCAAACCAGCTCAAATTTCTCGTCAGTAGAAGGGCGATCGCCGCTCTCAAGCTGGTTGCAGAGCATCAAGAGGAGTTTTTAAGGAGATGGCAGGAAATCCATGACTAAACAGTGGGAACAACGGTGGAGTTTTGATTTTAGTGATGATGCGGCTTTAGATGCAGAAATTGCCCAAGCTAAGCCAAAGCGACTGACCTCGTTGAAGCAGCCTTTTCCTGAACATTCAATATAATTTCGAACGCAAGTTAATCGAAATTCAGCTTAAAAATGGGGCGATTTTTGCCTTTCCTCCCCATCTAGTTCAGAGAGATTGGGGGATGCTTCGCCCTAGTGAGTTGAAGATGTGTGGTTGGGGGCTGATGGTTTGAGCATTCATTGGGAAAGTCTCGATGCTGATTTTAGTATTCGCCGGCTTGATTCAAGGAATTTTTGGCACAAAATCTTCGGATGGCTGAACTAAGCCACAGCAAAGGGGGGCAAAAATCTACCGTGGCGAAGCGGCGGGCGGCCCGTGCCAATGGCAAAAAAAGGGGGACGGCTAAAAAGGCAAAACCTCTATAGCATCTCAAAATACAAAACCTCACCCATCGGTAAGCCCGATCAGCCGAATACGCTTTGAGCCATAAAAAAATTGCCTCAACATCTGCGATCGCTGTTGGAGAAATCTCAATCCGGTAGCTCATGCTTCGATCGCAACTGAGTAAACGCCTCATCGAGTGGCATCCCTTGCCCCTGTTCAAACTCCGCTACACTCTTCCGAATCCCTGCCATAGACTCCAAAAGTGCCACGCGATCGAGCAAATTTTGATAGCTTTCCGCATCCTGCACCACAACCGCCGCTTTCCCGTTGACGGTTAACACCATCGGTGCGCCTGTTTCCTTGAGTGTCGTTAAAAATGCCTTGGCCCCACGCTGAAACTCTGAGAGAGGATGGATATGCCGAAGATTGACTGTCATGGCAGAATCTACACTAAATCATTAAATTTCATGTTAATTTACAACAAATGATTTGTCAAAGCCGTGAATTGGTGAGCCGTGGGAATGACCCCAAGGAATTGGTAGATTTTCCAAACGCCCACTCACCCACCGCTACAATAAAAACAAAACCTTACCCCCCTCCACCAACCATGACCCCCCGCGAACAACTCATTCAAGAAATTCTTCTGGCCCCTGATTCATTGGTGAACCTTTTACTCCAACTGATTCCTCCCCTCCGTACCGATCCAACTCATCTCACCCCGCAACTCCAAGAACTCCTAACCCCCACGGACCATCCCGCCCCAAACCCGTCTCCCTCTGCCTTCGACCTAGCTAGTGATTTAGCTGGCTGCCTGAATGGCCCCCCAGACTTCTCAACCAATCCCCAATACTTTCAAGACTTTGGCAAATGACCCAAACCATACGCTCAAATCCTCACGTTAGATAGTGACTTCCACATCTATCGCAAACACCAACATCAACAAATTCCCCTCCGAATTCCAGATTCGCTCTAACCCAAAACATTCATTCCCACGCTTAACTCGCATCTCTCCTAACCCCAGCCAATTGGGAAAACAGAGGTTTCTGATGAATCAAAAATTAGTCCAATCCTTAGTGCAAGTCATTCTTTCATTATCTGATGAAGAGCAGGAATATCTACAACAGGAAATCAGTAAACATTCCATCACCCAAGAAATCGCCAAAATAGAACAGAAACTCCAATATTTTGAGCAAAAATATCAAATGCAATCTGAGGAGTTTTATCGGCGTTTTCAAGCAGGAGAGCTAGGAGATTCTATGGATTTTTTTGAGTGGAATACTTATCATGAAATGCTTGCCAACGCAAAAATTACAGCATCTTAAAACTGATGGAATTAGAGCAGTATATCATCGCCATCAAGAAAAAACTCTCTGCCAGCCCAATTATTAATGAAATTGAGATTATTGATGAGAAAGTTTTACTCAATCGTGGCTACTTTCGGGTTCGTCTGACTCTGATTAACACGGATTTTTTAGAAGTTGCTGAAGCCTTCACCATTGAAAATAATCAAATTTTAACCTTAGATTATCGTTATCAATGGATGGATTCATCAAAACAAGTCCTTAAAAAACGATGGGATAGTGTCAAGCATTTTCCTGATTTACCCAATTTCCCGCATCATGTTCATATCGGTTCAGAAATCAACGTAAAACCTGGGCAATCCCGAAATATCTTACAGTTTATAGATTTTATGGAATCCGAGTTAAGCTAAACTATCCCTGTTTATTCCAGATGGAATCTCGCCTAATCCCTAGAAACAGGGTTTCTTGCATCTCTCCTACCCAATCTCCTCCCTCCGAGAAATCCGGTTTCTTAACCCCATCCTAAAAAATTTATGTGTTTTGGGCAATCGGTTCAAAATGGGGACATACCACTGAATCAAGTCGTAGGTTTTCTGGATAATCGGTAGTTCTTTCATCAAAAAAAATAAAAAAAAGCTCCCTGCGATCGCTTTTAAGAGGGTAAAGGGGAAAAAGAGCAGAGTGCAAGAGTGCTAAAGGGTAAAGGGCTATAAGAGTCCTGCGCCAACGAGACAGACCCGAAACCCCAGGCGTAGTCGAAGCTGTACGCGCGCGTAGTCGACGCGGAAGGCCGAACGGCAGTAAATCGGGTCGCGGCCCCAAGAACCGCCTCGCAGCACATAGCTTTTATCGCTTTCTTCTAACAAAACCTTCAGATTTGCCGAAGGATTTTGATAACGATTCTCATTCTCTTTTATCGTCTCATCCCATACGCTACCATCCCTAGGCGCACCCTGATAATTCTCATGGAAGGGGTCGAAACACCATTCCCAAACATTACCATGTAAATCATACAACCCAAAGCCATTGGGGGGAAAGCTCGCCACTGGGGTGGTTTCTTCTCGATATTGCCCCTTAGCTTCCTCAGCAACGGTGTAGTTCCCATCATAATTGGCCAGGTCGGTCGTGATAGCTTCCCCAAAGGCAAAGGGGGTCGTCGTCCCGCACGGCAAGCATATTCCCATTCTGCTTCGCTGGGGAGGCGATATTCCTTGCCCGTCAGCTTGCTCAGTCGAGCGCACCACTCCACTGCATCATACCAAGATACCTGTTCAACGGGACGATTCCCGCCTTTGAAGTTAGAGGGGTCGGGGTCCAGATCTCGGACGATTGTCCCCACTTGCGTCACCACAGTGCGCCATTGGTCTTGGGTGACGGGGGTTTTTCCCAGGAAAAAGGGGGAAACCTGCACAGAATGCTGAGGACTTTCCCGCCTAAACCATTCACTCATCATACTTTTTACACAGGCGCTCAATTTCCGCCTCCTCTGTCCCCATCCAAAATGTTCCACCGGGGATTTGCACCATGTCCAACCGCACCCCCTGACCCAAGTCCTGGGGATAAAACCGCGCCTGACCCGGGATTTTCTGAATAATTTTCCCCTGACGGTTGACCCGCACGGTTTCAAAACTAAAGGATGGTAAACCCCCTCCACTATTAGGCAACAGTGCCAACCAATCCGCAACGGTTTGGGGGCGGTCTTCTGGCTTCACTGCCATCCCCTGCTTAATCGCGTTTTGTAGGTCTGGGGACCAATGGCTGGGAATATTCAGGCTCTCGCGCAACACCCGCATCCAGGAAATCGGCGGTGCAGTCCCCGTGAGCAGATAGTACAGGGTCGCCGCCAAGGCATACACATCGGTAAATTCCCCCCGGTGTTCCCGTTCGTCGTACTGCTCAACCGGCGCATAATGGTGCGTAAGGGTAGAGGTGTGGGTTTGGGTCAAATCGGGGATAAACTCCCGCGCAATGCCAAAATCAATGAGCACCGCCTCATCCGCAGGCAACCGGACCATAATGTTATCGGGCTTAATATCCCGATGGAGCAAACCCTTATCATGCAGGATGCTCAACGCTTCCCCCACCTGCCGGATATAGCGCAACGCCACAGCCTCAGACAAGGCCCCCCGGTGCACCACCAGGTCTTTTAAATCCTGCCCCTGAATATATTCCATGACCATACAAGGCTGCCCTTCATGGGAGAAGTGATTCTCCACCTTGACAATATGGCGATGGCGACAAATGGCGATTTTAGCGGTTTCCCGGTCAAAGTCCCGCATAAACTTATCCCGATAGGGGATCTTCTCCGGGTCGGTCATCACCTTATCGTTCAGGGTTTTCAGCACCCACTGTTGACCCTGACGGTCTTTGACCAAGTAGGTGATGCCAAAACCGCCCGTTTGAGCTTCTTTTGAATAGTGTAGCGGTTTCCAAAAATTTTCGTACCCCGTTGCCAAACCATATGACAGGAGGAGAGACTACCTCCCTAGTTTACAGCAACTCCCCTCTGGGAACGCCCTTTTCCAAGGTTTCCTCCAATACTAGCTTTAACTCCTGAATGCGATCGACCCGAAAAGACCGGATTTCCTCTCGCAAATGACAAAACCCTATCAAATAAGTATTCGTGCCGCGATACAAATCTAGGATATATGGATCAACCACTCGTTCCGAGACTTGTTGGCGACTGGCGGCAAAGTAACGCATCCATACCTGCCAGCTTCCTCACCAATATTTTGCACCTCCGTCATGGTATAATCAAGCCGTTTATATCATGAGGTTTAGAATATGGGGTCAGGCAGACCGGGCGGAAACCCTGAATTAAGTCAATATCACTACACCACCGATCGCCCTGAGCCGCTTGTTTCTAAACTTTCAATCCGGATCGAGCCTTCGGTTCTTAAGGCTCTCAAGCAACAGGAAAACTGGCAAGAAGACGTCAGGAGAGCGATCGCCAAAATTCTCCATGACAAATCGCTCCTTTCTGAAGAATTAAGGGATTATTACCGTCTATAAAATGCTGAAATCACCGGCAATGCGGTGATTTTTTTGCCTAAACTGTCCGCACTGACCATTTATCATTCTTGTCCGTCGGAGCATCTTGCTCCTATTTTCAAGGCAGCAAGACTAGATTTCGCTTCTTCAATCAAACCCCCCTGTAGAGGCGATAATCGCCCGAAATCGCGGTTCTCCCTTGACCTGAAAAAACCCCCCTGTAGGGACGATTCGAGAATCGCCTTTCCAGGGGGGTCAAAACCTCCGGTCCCCCCCTCGCCTCTTAGGAAAGGGGGGAGAAGTCTCCCCTACTCAAAATCATCATCAATGTCATCATCATCATCAAAATCGTCATCATCCTCGAAATCTTCCTCAAGGATAGAAATCGATCGCACATCTTTGCTTGCCTTCACCCCCAAATCCGGGAGAGCAAACTCATCGTCCGTCTCTTCATCATCAGGAGTCAAAATCTCCTCCTCTAACTCCATCCCCGTATTCCGGTAAGCCCGGGCGGTATGGTCATCCAGGACCACATCAGGAAACTCCTCCTCTTCCTCCTCTAGCACCCCATCATAAGCGCTATCATCCGGAAGCAGCATCATATCCTCATAAGCATTAAACCCAGTCCCGGCAGGAATCAGACGTCCGATAATCACATTCTCCTTCAAGCCGCGCAACCAGTCAGACTTACCCTCGATCGCCGCTTCAGTCAGCACCCGAGTCGTCTCCTGGAAAGAAGCCGCCGAAATAAAGCTGTCCGTATTCAACGACGCCTTAGTAATCCCCAACAACAGCGGAGTATATTTCGCAGGCGCACCGCCGGTAATCGACATCGCCTCATTCACCCGTTCCACCTGTTGTAGTTCAATCAACTCCCCAGGCAACATGGTTGTATCTCCGCCATCATCGATTCGCACCTTGTTCGTCATCTGACGCACAATCACTTCAATGTGCTTATCACTAATATCAATCCCTTGGGACAGATATACAGACTGTACCTCACTCACTAAGAACGTTTGCACCTGCTGGAAACTCAACAGCGTATGCTCATAATTCCGTTCCCCGGGCAGATTGAAGAAAATCTCCAAAATCTCATGAGGATTGCTCGGTCCATCGGTGAGCGGTTCCCCGGCTTTTACCCGTTGACCATCACTCACCAGCAGGGTCTGACCAGGGCCAAGCTCATAATCCGTAACCGCCCCGTCCTCTTCCACCACCTTCAAAATGACCGTATCATCATCCCCATAAACCACCTGGGCCACCCCGGGCAACGCGGCCAAAATGCAACCCTCTTTCGGCTTACGGGCCTCCAGCAATTCCTCAATCCGAGGCAACCCTTGAATAATATCCCCAGTCTTGGTGCGCTCAAACACCAGCAGCACCAGGTTATCCCCCCGCTGCACCAAGGAGCCATCATCCACATGAAGCACGGCCCCTGGGGACACCCGGTAAGGACGCGCCAGTCGCAACTTCATGCGGTAATTCCCCTGGGACAAGGCGGAGTCATCGGAAGGCTCCAGGGCAGTCACTTCGACGACCTGACCTGAATCCGGTATCCGCAACCCGGGGGCGACTTCGGTGTTTTCCACCACAAAATCCCCCACCTTGACGGTGGGTTCTTCCGCCGTATCCACGGTCATCACATCATCATCCCGGACCACCAGCACCCGGCGAATGGCTTCTGCCCCTTCGCGAATCCCGCGAATTTCACCCGCTTCTTTGCCGAGAATTTCCGTGCGGGCAACGACGGCCCCAGGGGGAATCCGGTCTCCATCTTTCACCAACAGGCGAGTTTGGGTACTGCCTTGGGTGGTATCTGCCACGACATCCCGGCGAATCACTAAGGATTCGAGGATCACCAACTGTAAGCGCATGGGCGCACCTTTCGAGGGGTCTAACTCCTCGGAGGAGAGCAGTTCTTCTTCCTCGACGGGCACTAATTCGATGTCTGCGGCTAATCCAGGTGCATCTTTATCAATTTCCAGGACTAACTGGGTCCGCAGCAATTCCAACCCTTCTACGGATTTGACCCGTTCCCCATCTTTATAGGGCAAGCGCTGGACGGCGCGCAGTTGAATCATGGCCTCTTCCCCATTGTTCAGGGATTCCTGAGAGGGAATGGCGGGCTCATCCAATACGGGATATTCCACCGCAGGACGCAGCAACAAGGCCGGACCTTCGGGAGTTTCCAGGATTTCGACATAGCGCAATTCCTGGGCGACGACTCCGGGGATAATCTCTTGACCGGGATTGACGAGACTGCCATTGGCGATCGCCACTTCCTCGGGGTCCTCAATCATAATCAACTCCCCGGGCTTGATGGTCACTTCCCGGAGAATGTCATTTTTCTGGGTGACTTCTACCACCCCACTGCTGGCGCATTTGATGTCTTTAACGATTTCCGTCGCCGCTTCCACAAATTGGCCGTCTTCCACCAGCAACAAGGAAATATCCTTGTTGATTTCGTGGCATTCTTCGGGAATCCACAGCAAGGTGCCGCCTTTGACGACTTCATAGCCTTGTTTGGCTTTGCCTCGTTTCTGGACTTCCACTCCGGCATATTTGATAATCCCCCCGCTGTGGGTGCGGTAGGTTTCATCAATTAATTCAGCCACCACTTGATGATTCAACACCTTGGTTCCCGGGGTAGCTTTCAGGGAGAATAACTGTTTGCCAACGGTTTCAATGGTGTAATGGTCGCGACCTCCGGTGGAGGTGGCATAGACGGTGGCGCGGTCCAGAGTCACCGACGCGGTGATAATCTCGACTTCCCGAGGCATGGAAGAGGGGCGGTTTTCCATTTCTTCCGGCAGACGGACTATCCCGCCATTGTCCGTGACGAGCTTGGTTTCGGCAAGGACGCCACCGGGTTGGATGCGATCGCCGTTCTTAACCACAGGTTCAGCCCCTGGGGGTAGGTTATAGACCTCCCCGGACAAAATCCAGACTAGACCCCCCCGGGTGGCCGTGCGGGTGGCATTGCCTTGGCGGTCCTTCTTCTCTTCGGGCATCAAATCGGCAAAGACGACTTCCCCAGCTAAGTCGGTGGCCACGTCTTTGGTGGCTTTCTCCGTGGTTCGGCGAGTGCGTCCAGGTAGGGGGACTTCGGCCAACAGGGTCAACCGTTCCACTACAGCGCCATCGGGAACTAGGAGCGACCGTACCTTGGAAGACATCAAAGACTTCCTTGCGGCCCTCAGCTTGCAGGGTAATTTCTGATTTGGCATTTTCCACCACGAAGGCATCTTCCCCATGACGAGTCCGGAATGCCCGCGCCCGCATGGTTGGGGAATAATGGACGGTGCCGGAGAAGGTGGCGGTTACAGTCCGGGCAACTTCAGCAGTGAAGACCCCCCCGGTGTGGAAGGTCCGCATGGTGAGCTGGGTACCGGGTTCCCCAATGGATTGGGCGGCGATAATCCCGACCGCTTCGCCCATGTCTACGAGTTTGCCATGAGCTAGACTCCAGCCATAGCAAAGCTGACAGACACTCCGGGAGGCTTCACAGGTGAGGGGCGATCGCACCATCACTCGTTCCACCCCATGTTTCATGATGTTTTCGGAGATATCATCATCCATTGGCTGATTGCGCGCGGCAATCACTTCGCCGGTTTTGGGGGAAATCACGTCTTCTGCGGCGACTCGACCAAACAGGCGATCGCTCAAAGGAATCAGAATCCGGTCCTCATCTTTCATCGACTCCATCGGAATCCCGCGAGTCGTGCCGCAGTCCACTTCCCGGACAATCACATCTTGGGAGACATCCACCAGACGACGAGTCAGATAGCCGGAATCTGCCGTCCGTAGCGCCGTATCGACTAAGCCTTTGCGCGCCCCGTAGGAGGAGATGATATATTCGGTAACGGTCAGACCTTCGCGGAAATTGGTTTTAATGGGTAAGTCAATAATTTCCCCCTGGGGATTTGCCATCAACCCCCGCATCCCCACCAACTGCCGCACCTGAGAGACGTTCCCCCGCGCCCCAGAGAAGGCCATCATATAGACGGAGTTCAGGGGGTCGGTTTCTTTGAAGTGACGCACCACTTCATCCTTGAGGGATTCACTGGTACTATTCCAAGTATCAATAACTTTCTGGAAACGCTCGACTTCGGTGATTTCTCCTCGGGCATAGCGGCTTTCAGTTAAGGTAATTTCCCGTTCCGCCCCTACCAATAACTCGCGCTTCGAGGGCGGAATCATCAAGTCATCCACACTAATGGAGACCCCGGCTTTTGTGGCATAGCGAAATCCCAGGTCTTTGAGGCGATCGGCAATTTGTGCACTCCGGGCTGTCCCATGCTGCACAAAAGTTCGGGAAATTAGGCTTTTAATTTGGCCTTTATTAATAACTCGGTTGTAGAAAGTGAACTTCTTTTTAGTCATTAGTCCTTTGTCCTTTGTCCTTTGACTTTAGTCCTTTGTCCTTTGACTGATGAGAGGGAATGGAGGGGATTATTCTTCCCTATCTTCCCCTGTTTCCCTATCTTCCCCTGCCTCAAACCATTGCCTTAAGTTTTTTGTTCGTTTCAGATAACGACTGAAGTCGTTACTACAAACAATTGCCTTAAGTTTTTTGTTCTTTTTGTTCGTAGTGACGACTTTAGTCGTCTTCCGGATAACGCCTGAAGTCGTTACTACAAACAATGGCCTCAATCCTAGCTTCCGGAAGCTTCCCTATTTCCTCTTGCTTTAACTCAACACATCAGCAATCGTTTTATTAAAGATAATTCGGCCTGCGGTGGTGTGAATATATTGGGACAGGAGATTACCATTGGCATCTTCTCGAATCCGGCGATCGGCATAGAGTTTGGTCACGGTTCCATCGGAATGCTGCGTGATTTCGGGTTCGGTTTCTTTCGTTTCTGAATCGATATCCCAGTCCAAACCTAGGCGCACCCAAATCAAAGCGTGTAACTCAATCAACCCTTGCTCATAGGCAATAATGGCATCCTGCAATGAGGAAAAATAACCCCCTGCACCTTTATGAGCTTTGGGATTATGGGCGGTCAAATAATAACAACCCAACACCATATCCTGAGAGGGCGTAACAATAGGCCGTCCCGTTGCCGGAGACATGATATTGTTAGAAGCCAACATCAACAACCGGGCTTCGGCTTGGGCCTCTAAACCCAGAGGAACGTGGACCGCCATTTGGTCTCCATCAAAGTCAGCATTAAATGCCGGACAAACTAACGGATGCAACTGAATGGCTCGTCCATCTACTAAAATCGGCTCAAACGCTTGAATCCCCAAACGGTGAAGCGTTGGTGCGCGGTTTAAGAGGACGGGATGGGATTCAATCACCTCTTCCAACACATCCCAAACACTCGGATCGGCTCGTTGAATCAGCTTTTTGGCCGCTTTAATATTGTTCACTAAACCCTGACGAATCAGGCGGTGAATAACAAAGGGTTGGAAGAGTTCGATCGCCATTTCCCGTGGCAATCCGCACTGATGAATCTTCAGTTTCGGACCGACGACAATGACCGAACGTCCGGAATAGTCCACCCGTTTTCCGAGTAAGTTTTGCCGGAATCGACCTTGTTTCCCTTCAATAATATCGGACAAAGATTTCAGCGGGCGGTTATTCGCACCCACCACAGTCCGTCCCCGACGACCATTATCAATTAAGGCATCCACCGCCTCCTGCAACATCCGTTTTTCATTCCGAATGATGATTTCCGGGGCCAAAATCTCCTGGAAGGCGCGCCAATCGATTATTCCGGTTAATCACCCGTCGGTACAAATCATTTAAGTCACTGGTGGCAAACCGTCCCCCATCCAACTGCACCATCGGGCGCAAGTCCGGGGGAATCACGGGAATGTATTCCAGAACCATCCAATCCGGTTGCGACCCGGTGGCGATAAAGTTATCAATCACCCGGAGGCGTTTAATCAGTTTGGCCCGCTTTTGTCCTTTAGAATTGGCGATTTCTTCGCGTAACTTTTCCGCTTCGGTTTCTAAGTCGAGGTCTTGTAATAACCGTTGCAACGCTTCGGCACCAATCCCAACTTCAATGCCAATGAGTTCTGTATCCTCACTGTAGAGTTGGTCCTCGATTTCCATCCAAGCATCTTCACTCAGCAGTTGCTTGTATTGGAGATTTTCTGCATTTCCGGGACTGAGAACACAATAGGCATTGAAGTAGACAATTTGTTCTACATCCCGCAGTGGCATATCGAGGAGAATGGCGATATAGCTGGGAATCCCTTTGAGATACCAAACATGAGCAACGGGTGCAGCTAACCGAATAAAGCCCATGCGATGGCGACGGACGCGAGACTCAGTAACTTCTACGCCACATCTCTCACAAACAATGCCGCGATGGCGAACTCGCTTATATTTACCGCAATGACATTCCCAATCTTTCGCAGGACCAAAAATCCGCTCACAAAATAAACCGTCCATTTCCGGTTTTAAGGTGCGGTAATTAATGGTTTCTGGTTTAGTGACCTCGCCGACAATTTGACCATTCGGCAGAGTTCGTTCACCCCATTGCCGAATTCGGTCTGGGGAGGCGATCGCAATCTTTACATAATCAAAGCGTTGCTCAATCTTTGGCATTCGATGATATCCCCTTGTAAACTTTGTCCTTGGTCGTTGGTCATTTGGATTCGGAGGTGGGGAAGGTGGGGAGGATGGGGAAGGTGGGGAGGATGGGGAAGGTGGGAAGATTATAGTATCGACCCATCATCCCCTATCTCCCCCATCTCCCCTATCTTCCCCATCTCCCCTATCTCCCCCATCTCAATCAGCAAAAGTTACTCTTCCTCTTCCTCCTCTAACGCTTCCCGAGAGACAGACTCATAAGTTGGCCGAGAAGGGGTGCGACGATTGGCCACATCCGCCATTAAGTCCACTTCTACATCCCGAGAAGTGCCATCCTCCTGGGTCTGCACTTTATGCACCGCAATATCCAAACAAAGCGACTGCAACTCTCGCATCAGCACTTTGAAAGACTCTGGAGTTCCCGGACGAGGAATCGCTTTTCCTTTGACGATCGCATTCAACGCTTCATTCCGTCCCTGCATATCATCGGATTTAACCGTCAGCAATTCCTGCAAGGTATAAGCGGCCCCAAATGCCTCCAATGCCCAAACTTCCATTTCTCCAAATCGCTGGCCCCCTTGTTGCGCTTTACCGCCGAGGGGTTGCTGGGTGACCAAAGAATATGGACCCGTCGAACGGGCGTGAATCTTGTCATCCACCAAATGCACCAGCTTGAGCATATAGGCTTTACCCACGGTAATCGGACGGTCAAAGGCCTCTCCGGTCCGGCCATCATAAACGAGGGTTTTCCCAGGGTGGTCTTCGTTAAATATCCAATCCTTACCCGTCTTATTCCGCGCTTCTTGCAACTTGCCATGCACGCTTTCGCGAGACTTTTCTGGCCCGTGCATTTCATCAAACGGTACGACTTTGAACCGGGACCCGAGGTTTTGTCCGGCCCACCCAAGGAGGCACTCAAACACCTGGCCGACATTCATCCGCGAAGGCACACCCAGAGGATTCAACACGATATCCAACGGGGTCCCATCGGGCAGATAGGGCATATCTTCGATCGGTAAAATCCGAGAAATAATTCCCTTATTCCCGTGACGACCGGCCATTTTGTCTCCGACCTGGATTTTCCGCTTCTGGGCCACATAAACCCGCACGACCATGTTTGCACCGGGGGGCAGTTCATCCCCTTGTTCCCGGGTAAACACCCGGACATCCACAACCCGGCCTTTTTCACCGTTCGGGACTCGCAGGGAGTTATCCCGCACATCCCGGGCTTTTTCCCCGAAAATCGCCCGCAAGAGCTTTTCTTCTGGGGGTTGGTCGGACTCCCCTTTGGGCGTAACTTTACCCACCAGGATATCCCCGGATTCAACCCAGGCCCCAATCCGGATAATTCCCCCTTCATCTAACTGACGCAGGGAATCTTCCCCGACGTTAGGAATTTCTCGGGTAATTTCTTCCGGTCCCAGCTTGGTTTGCCGTGCCTCAATTTCATATTTTTCAATGTGAATTGAGGTGTAGAGGTCGTCATAAACCAGACGCTCACTAATCAAGATGGCGTCTTCGTAGTTATAGCCTTCCCAAGGCATATAGGCCACGATAATATTCTGACCCAGGGCCAACTCGCCGCCTTCGGTGGAGGACCCATCAGCCAAGACCTGTCCGGCGACCACATCATCCCCTTCAAACACGAGGGGACGCTGGTTCAAGCAGGTGTCTTGGTTGGACCGCTGATATTTCTGTAACTGATACTCCATTTCCCGACCGCTGGAGTCCTGGACGCGAATCTTGGTGGCATCCACAAAGGTGACGATGCCCTCGGTCCGGGAAACGACGACCATACCGGAGTCCCGGGCCGCTTGGGCTTCCAGGCCGGTCCCGACTAAGGGGCGCTCTGGCAGTAACAGCGGCACGGCTTGCCGCTGCATATTAGAACCCATCAGGGCGCGGTTAGCGTCATCATGTTCTAGGAAGGGAATCAGGGATGTTGCAACGGAGATAATCTGCACGGGAGAAACCGCCACATAGTCCACCTGATCTGGTGTGGTGGTGGTGAAGTCTTGGCGATAGCGCACGGGGACGGTTTCACCCTGGATATAGCCGCCTTCATCCACGGTAATATCCCCAGGAGCAACCCGCAGGTCATCTTCCTCATCGGCAGTCATAAACAGTGCTCCCCGTTCCCGCAAGACGCGACCATTTTCTACGGGATAAAATGGGGTCTCGATAAATCCGTAGGGGTTGACGCGGGCGTGAGTCGCTAAGGAACCAATTAATCCGGCGTTGGGACCTTCTGGAGTTTCGATCGGGCAGATCCGTCCGTAGTGGGAGGGGTGAATATCCCGGACGGCAAATCCAGCCCGTTCCCGGGTTAAACCGCCTGGACCGAGGGCGCTCAAGCGGCGTTTGTGGGTCAGTTCCGCTAAGGGGTTGGTCTGATCCATAAACTGGGAAAGCTGGGAGGACCCGAAGAATTCCTTGATGGCGGCGACGAGGGGTTTGGGGTTGACCAAGGAGGCGGGGGTGAGGGAATCGGCATCAGAAACGGTCATCCGTTCCCGGATGATTCGTTCTAAGCGGTTGAGTCCGACTCGGACTTGGTTTTGCAAGAGTTCGCCAACCGATCGCACCCGACGATTGCCTAAGTGGTCAATGTCGTCGCTTTGTCCCACGTCGAATTCCAGGTTAATCAGGTAGTCGATCGCCGTCAGAATATCCTGGGGCGTTAATACCCGGACGTTATCCGGTACCGACAAGCGCAATTTTTTATTCAGCTTATAGCGGCCCACCCGTCCCAAGTCGTACCGTTTCGGGTCAAAGAAGCGCGAATCCAGGAGTTGGCTGCCTCCGGATACGGTAGGAGGTTCCCCGGGACGCAGCTTCTTGTAAAGCTCCATCAGGGCTTCTTCTTCCGTGAATTCCCCTTCTTTTTCAATGGTTTTTTGAAAATATTCGGGGTGGCGCAGGGCATCGAAAATCTCGTTATTGCTCAGTCCCAGGGCCTTAAGCAGCACTTGGGCGCTCAATTTCCGGGTTTTGTCAATGCGGACCCAGACTAAATCATTTTTGTCCGTCTCAAATTTCAGCCATGCGCCCCGGTTGGGGATCAGGCTGGCATTGTAGGTCCGTCGGCCATTTTTGTCGGTCTCGGATTTGTAGTAAACTCCGGGAGAACGAACAATTTGGTTAACGATGACTCGTTCGGCCCCGTTAATGATAAAGGTTCCCCGTTCGGTCATTAAGGGCAAGTCGCCGATGAAGACTTCTTGCTCTTTGATTTCGCCGGTTTCTTTGTTGATCAGTCGGGTTGGCACATACATTTGCACCGCGTAGGTACTGTCCCGGCGTTTTGCGTCATCGACATCATATTTCGGGCGCTTAAGTTTGTAGTCCTTCCCTATAAAATGTAATTCTAGTTTTCCCGTATAGTCAGTGATGGGGGAAAAGCTGTCGAGTTCTTCAATCAGTCCTAATTCAAGAAACCAACGGAAACTTGCCCTTTGAATCTCGACGAGATCGGGAAGGGTAAATGCCGTTGCTGCTGGGTAGGTCGGATTATTCATTTGTGTCGATCGCCTCTACGCTGTGAATTCTACGCAAGTTTAGGGAAGGAGAAAATAAAGACCTGTGACGGAAGAAATGAAGGGATATATATTCACCTTTCATGCTTCGTCTCCTCGGGTGCTTTTGTTTCAATGAGTGCTTTTTGGTGACGCAGTTTGGTTTAAACTCCCGTTGTGGCTTGGCACTGTTCTCCAGTCAAAGAAAGATAGGTTTTTTTCTAGCAACTTTATGGCTCTCCCAATCAACGATTTAAGCTATCCATTAAGGGATAGCTACTGCGGTGAAATTCAGATTTAGGCAATTTTTGCATTTTTTTCAGGTAACCCATTATTATAGCTTCGTTCGTTTTTAGCGTCAAGGAATGGTCTAGTTTTCGGGTGCGATCGCAGAGTGGGTGAGAACAGCCCCACCCTTGCTTTGTGGGGGTGTTGTAGTCTAAGGGTCAACTCATCCTAGGGTGAGTTGAAAGAGGCGACAGGCATTTTCTGTGGTTTGGGCGGCTAAGGTTTCTAAGGAAACCCCGCGCAGGGTCGCCACTTGTTCCGCCACGTAGCGAACGTAGGCGGGTTCATTGCGTTTGCCGCGTTTGGGAACCGGGGCCAAAAACGGGCAGTCAGTTTCAACCAGGAGGCGATCGCTGGGAACGAGACGAGCGGACTCTTGAATGGTTTGAGCATTCTTGAAGGTGACAATCCCGCTAAAGCTAATATAGAAGCCTAAGTCGAGAAACCTTATGGTCTCTTCGGGAGTTCCGCCCCAACAATGCATGACCCCGGGAACGGGACCGCGATCGCGCCAGAAACTCTGCAATAGTTCAGCCATCGCCTCGGACGCATCCCGACAATGGATGATCACCGCCTTATTCAGCCGCTGGGCTATTTCTAGCTGGGCAATAAAGGCTTCTTGTTGCTGCTGTTGATTTTCGGCCTTATAAAAGTCTAGCCCAGTTTCTCCAATGGCGACCACTCGCGCCTCGGATGCGGCTAATTCTTCAATGCGATCGCCAAGCTGGGAGGACCATTGATGGGCCTCCAGAGGATGCAAACCGACGGCGAAGGAAATTTCCCCAAACCGATTGGCAAGTCCTTGAATGGTGCCAAATTCTTCAGGCGTGACGCAGGAATGCACAAGATGCACGACCCCGGCTTCATGCCAACGTTCGCGGACCGCCTCTAAATCGCGCGTCAAACCGCTCAAAATTAATGTGAACGTGGGTATCTATCAATTGCATCGGAATCGACGCGCTCTTGGGATGGAAAGATTTACCCGATCAAAGCCGCGAGGGTTCGCGTCTTTAAATAAGGGACGGAAAACGGTTGAAAAAATAAGCAGGGAGAATGGGGTTGGACTAGGGCTTTGAGGGCTTTTAGTCCAACCGACAAGGACGCCCTCGGTTTCCCGATGTCGTCCAGGATCGCAACCCTGCATTGTTGGTCATCCCTAGGAGGCAGCCGATTGAGCCAATACTTGTTGTTTAACAACTTTGGCTAAATTGGATTTTTTGCGAGCGCCGTTGTTAGGATGAAGAACGCCGCATTTTACTGCTTTGTCGATCTTGCTGTAAGCGGCATTGAGCCGATTATGGATCTCTTCCTTCAACTCAGGTGTGGGATTGCTGCCGTATTGCTCGGCAGAGGTTACACATTTCTTGATCAGGGTTTTAACCGCTGATTTGTAAGATTTGTTACGCAAGCGATTGCGTTCGGCGATTTGGACGCGCTTGATAGCAGACTTAATGTTAGCCACAGTCGATAAGCCCAGAACTCAATACGGGAACAATTTGGACGATTCTCCACCCTAAAGCAGGGGAGATTCTTGGGCTGAATGGGGCCTCCACTGAGAGATCCAGTTTCGGTCTGACCCGTTCATGTCTAGCCAGAACAGATGTTTTCACATCGTCCAATTAAAGGCTACTCCCCAAGCTTGACTTCGCGTGCGCCCCACGCTAGTGGATTTTTTCCGTGCTGACCGCAGGGTCTCCAAGTTTTTTACGGATAGTGACGGTTCGGCTTTCCAAGTTGCGGAATTAGGACGTTAACCCTGTTTCCTCGCGGCTTGGCTGGTCAGCGACCCAATAGATTTTAACACAGAAAGGAATTTTAACACATAAAGCAAGCTAAGGCGCAAGAGTTAGGCTCATCTTAGAAAAATGAGAGTTTTCCAGCGTCATGTTTTTGAGAAAACACTATACCATCGAATCAAGGGGAAAATGCATTTCCGTTGAATAAAATCCAGGTTAAGCTAGAGAGGACGGGGACGGGTAAGCCAAAGCAAAAGCATCGGTAGTCGCGGTTGATGTGGCGAGCGACCCGTTCTCCTCAAGGGCAATACCTGTCGATTATCTCCTAACTCCATGCTGCGAATTATTACACAGCGGGCTGAGGCACAAGCTGAACTCCGGCGCATCTGCGATCGCACCCACGACGACCAAGTTGTCCATAAAGAGGCAACGGTTCGGGAAGTGCTCCAAGCGGTCAAACGCCAAGGCGATCGCTCTCTCTTGCATTATACGGCTGAGTTCGACGGGCAATCCTTAAAGCCCGAAGACCTGCGCGTGAGCGGCTCTGAATTGGATGCCGCCTATCAGCAGGTGTCAAAAGAACTCCTAGACGCCATTATTTTGGCAAAGCAGAACATTGAAGCGTTCCATCGTCAGCGCGTCCCCAAATCTTGGGTTCAATTTGGGGATGATGAGGTGGTACTGGGTAAACGTTATACCCCCGTTGATCGAGCGGGGCTTTACGTTCCGGGGGGGCGGGCCGCCTACCCCAGTACCGTGCTGATGAATGCAATTCCGGCTCAGGTGGCTGGGGTCCCCCGGATTGTGATTTGTACCCCTCCGGGACCGGAAAAAACCGTGAACCCAGCGGTCCTGGTGGCGGCCCAGGAAGCGGGAATCCAGGAAATTTATCGGGTGGGGGGCGCTCAGGCGATCGCCGCCTTAGCTTATGGTACGGAAACCATCCCAAAAGTGGATGTGATTACCGGCCCGGGTAACATCTACGTTACTCTGGCGAAAAAGCAGGTCTTTGGCACCGTGGGAATTGACTCCTTAGCCGGTCCCTCGGAAGTCCTGATTATTGCCGATTCCCAAGGCAATCCGGTTCATATCGCCACGGATTTACTGGCGCAAGCTGAACATGACCCCCTCGCCGCCGCCATTCTGATTACCACCGATGCTCAGATTGCTCGCAAGGTCGTCGCGCAAGTCGAGGACCAACTGATTGATCACCCACGCCGGACCCTCACCGAAAAGGCGATCGCCCATTACGGTGTGGTCATTGTGGTTGATTCCCTGCAAATTGCCGCCGAACTCTCCAACGAATTTGCCCCAGAACACCTAGAACTCGAAGTCAGCGACCCTTGGGATTTACTGGAGTCGATTCGTCATGCTGGTGCCATCTTCCTCGGGAACTCCACCCCTGAAGCTGTCGGCGATTACCTCGCAGGCCCTAACCATACCCTTCCCACTTCGGGATCGGCTCGTTATGCCTCAGCTTTGGGGGTGGAAACCTTTATGAAACACTCCAGTTTGATTCAATATTCTCCCAAGGCACTGCAAAAGGTGGCCGGTGCGATTGATGTGCTCACGAAAGCTGAAGGTTTACCCTCTCATGGGGATTCGGTCCGCAAGCGCATCAAAGATGGCCCCTAATTTTTCTCGTCGATGGTTTTCACCCAAACCCCAGGGGCAGTCGCCTCTGGACCAAGAGAACCATCGACTCTATCGCTTTATAGATTCTTTAGATCATTTTCTGCCGACCGTCACAGGGCGGCTTTTTTATGGGATGAACCCCCCGAACCCGAGGCGATCGGTCCTCGGGTTTAGGCGATCGCGCAACCCTCCCCAGATGAGCGGGCTCTTTAAAAAAATTCCAATGGTTTCGGACTAAGCATTGCCACTCTAATGCCGCTAAACTGAGCGTTGAGGCCATTTTCTCCAGGAAATATTTTTTCCCGGAGGATTGAAGCCAGTTGCCCAAACTTGAAGGCTGCGAATAGCGAATTAGGAGATCGGCATTGTGATTAATACCATTCTTGTAGCACTTGATGGTGCGGATTTGTCAGAGCAAGTGATTGCCACCTTGCATAACCTGAAGCTCGAAACCATGACTCAAGTCATTCTGGCTCATGTCATATCCAAACCCACATCAGATTTAGATGTGGTGGCGGATAGACCCCAAGTCGAGACTGAAGATATCCCGTATCGGGCTATTGAAAAAAAACTTCAATCCTATCAAGAAAAAATTCCTTGTAAAACAGAACTCGAAATTGTCACCGGAGATCCTGCCGAAGAAATTGTCCGCTTGGCTAATATTTATCAGGCTGATTTAATTTTAATTGGCAGCCGAGGTTTAACCGGAATGAAGCGAATTTTACAGGGTTCCGTGAGTTCTCAAGTGGTAACGGATGCCTCTTGTTCTGTTCTAGTTGTTAAGCCAGTCTTACCCGCTACAGTAAAATAAGAAACCGGATTTCTTGCCCAGAAACCCGGTTTCTGGGATGACTGAAACGAGGCTTTAGTGGGCAACGGCCTTAGTCTGCGTGACAAACTCTCGCAGACGCAGTAAATTCATCGTATGGCTTAAATTCAGCGGGAGTAAAGAGACCCCTTCTAGGCGGGACTGTACCCACCCGTCCCCCCAGTACCATTCGTGGAATCCATCAATGCTGCCACTCAATAAGAGTCGCAGACAATTTGGGTCAGCACGTTCTACTTGATGTCGAACCGCCAAGGGACCCAGAGAAATGGTAAAGGTTGCACCGGAATGCAACTCTTCCGGCAGGGGTGTGGAGAAGCGTTGGGTCCATAACCATTGTTCCAGGCGATCGCGACGCAGAAGACTGTCGCGAATCACGGTTTCTGGTGCATCGACTTCGATTCTCAGATGAGCTTGTTGAAAACTGCCTAACATAGTTGAGGTTGAGTGCCTGTGGTGGTTTTCCCTTTTAGTATGGCAGACCAGTTGGGGTCTTATGTCCTTGGTCTTATGTCCTTGGTCTTATGTCATTTGTCCTCAGCAATACCCCATCTCCCCCATTCCTCGTGACGTGGCAGCAGTTCCCTCACGAGGAGAACGACTGAAGTCGTTACTACGAACATAAGAAGGATAACGCCTGAAGGCGTTACTACGAACATCTCCCCCATCCACCCCATCTCCCCCATCCACCCCATCTCCCCCATCCACCCCATCTCCCTTTTACAATAAAGTTGAGATGACTTGTGAAGAATTGTAAGGTTTTGGCATGGTAGATCAACTGATTAGAGCAACAGCAGCGGATGGAGGGATTCGAGCAGTTGGGGTGATTACGACGCGGTTGACGGAAGAGGCGCGTCAGCGGCATGGTCTGTCCTATGTGGCAACGGCGGCCCTAGGACGGACTTTATCCTCGGGATTGCTCCTAGCTTCGAGTATGAAGCGACCGGGATCGCGGGTGAATATTCGGGTGAAAGGGAATGGACCATTGGGCGGCATTTTAGTGGATGCGGGGTTAGATGGAACCGTGCGCGGATATGTGGAGAATCCCGAGATAGAATTACCGCCGAATGCGATCGGGAAACTGGATGTGGGGGGTGCTGTCGGGAATGATGGCTATCTCTACATCGTCCGAGATGTGGGATATGGTTATCCCTATTCGAGTACCGTGGAACTGGTTTCTGGGGAAATCGGGGATGATATTGCCATTATCTGGTGACTTCAGAGCAAACGCCTTCGGCCCTGGTGGTGGGGGTATTTGTAGAGGCGGCAGGGGTGCAAGCGTCCGGAGGAATTTTGTTGCAGGTGATGCCGAAAGCGGCAACGGATGAGGAACTTGTGGCCCTGTTGGAATCGCGGGTTGCCAGTTTGTCGGGATTTACACCGTTATTACAAGCGGGTAAATCCCTGCCGGATATTTTCGAGCAACTGCTGGGAGATATGGGGTTGAATATTTTACCGGAGAGACAACTGGTGCGCTTCCACTGCGGATGCTCTCATCAACGGATGTTAGGGGCGTTGAAGTTGCTCGGGGAAGACGAACTGCTGGACATGATCGAGAAAGATGATGGTGCCGAGGCGATTTGTCACTTCTGTGGGGAAGTTTACACTGCCAGTAGCGATCAACTCACGGAACTGATTGGGACCTTGCAAGCGGAGTCTTAAAGGGGGCGATCGCCTCACAGTTCCTGAACCCCCATCCATCACATTCATCCCGAGTATGGGGGTCCAGCAACGGTTAAAAACCGGGTTTATAGTCCAGATTTGCTACTCATTGGTATAAATTCTGTACAGAAACCCGGTTTCTAACCTCGGTTCTACCCTCTAGAGAGTGCAGTCCTAGGTGGAAGTTTTTTGAAAAGTGGGGATCGCAACTGAAAATAACATGAGAAGATAGGAAGCAATGAATCAATCGGTGTGACTACTCAACGGTAGAATTAATTGTCCTTCTGTGTCGGATGCGCTAACTCTCCAAACCTGGAATAAGCTGTTTTCCAGGATTCGATCTACTGCGTTAAGGTATCTGGGTGCGGGTACTCTACAGATGGTCAAGGACAAGAAGGATAGAGAAAACCGGAAAGGCGGGGGGTGCAGATGTAGATCCGCCTAGAAGGAAAAGGTAGATCAGCGAACGGCGTTGCCAAAAAAAGCTCTAGCACTCTTAACCTAAACAATTCTTGGTGCTAGATTGAGAAAAATATCACCGGCTTTTATCGAACCTAATATTTAGGTTTTGGAACTGTGGCCGAATCGTAAAACCTGTCTTTCTAAAACAGCCAAGCAAGACTGACGCAAGAGTGTTTTCGGGTGGGCTATGACTAAAGATCGTAAATTTCCAGAGCAGTGGCCTAAAGCCCAGCCGTCGGAGTCGGGACAACCGGACTCGGGGGCGAAAATGCCTGCATCGTCCCTGTCTGGGTTCCGGGGGAGTGCTGCTGGGGCGGGTTCTCCCCAGGGTTCTTATCTGCACCTGCCGCCTTCGAGTTCAGATGTATCTTCCCCAGGAGACGCTACCGATCGCACCCGGTCTGGGAACCGGAAGCGCTTCGGACAGACGACGAGGAGTCAACTAGAGTCAAGTCAACGCTATCGAGACCGTGGGTCCTCCGATCGCCGTCTGCATGGGCGGCTGAAATGGCTGACCAATTGGCAACTCTGGGCGCTGGTCACCTTTCTGTTGACCGGAGGACTGGGGAGCACAGCGTTACTGACGTTATTGCGCCTTCCCGAAACGCCCAATTGTGGAGAAAGTGCCTGGACTTCGGGTTCGGAACATCTGTACTGTGCTCAACAAGCGGCGAACGAGCAAACAGTAGATGGGTTGTTGCGGGCGATCGCTGAGGTGCATCAACTTCCTGAAGACCACCCCCTACGTCCGGAAATCAATCGTCAGATTGAAAAATGGGCAGGACAACTGCTGGATTTGGCTGAGAAAATATTTAATGAAGGCAAGCTCACCGAAGCGATCGCCTCCGCCCGTCAGATTCCCAGCAATACGACCGCTGCCGGTTTAGTCCAAGAACGGATTACTCGCTGGCAGTCTATCTGGAATGAGGCGGAAAAACTATATAAAAATGCTGAGTCCGAGTTAGAAAAGGAAAACTGGAACCAAGCTCTGGGCTATATGCGACAATTGCTTTCCGTGGAAAATACTTACTGGGAAACGGTTCGCTATGATAGCCTCAGTCAACTGATCCGGGTCACTCAGCAAGAAGGTCAAACCTTGGAAAAAGCCCGCAGTTTAGCGGAACAAGGAGAACTCAAAAATATCACCGAAGCGATCGCCCTGGTCGATAAAATTGAACCCCAGAGCAAGTTATATAAAAAATCTCGGTCTTTAGCCACTGACTTTTCCAAGCAAATCCTCGCATTAGCCCGCAAAAATGGTGAGGACCAGAAGTGGGAAGATGCCATTTACATTGCGCGTCAAGTTCCGGGTAACAGTTCGGTTAAAAAAGAGGCGGAGGATTTCATCGAACTGACTCGGGCGAAATCCATTGCCACTCGGGTAACGGTCCGCTCTTTGGAAGATGCGATCGCCAAAGCCAAAGTGATTGGCCCCGATCGCCCCCTGTACCTGGAAGCTAAACGGTTAATCTCTCAGTGGCAGGATAGCATCAAAGATGTGGCCTACTTAGAACAGGCCAGGAATCTGGCGATGGCGGGGAATGTTAACAATTTGCGCTCGGCGATCGCTCAAGCTCAACTGGTCAGTCGCACCAATCTGGTCTGGGATAGAGCCCAGGAAGAAATTAACGAATGGCAAAGTAAGATTGAGGAGACCGAAGACCGGCCCTATCTGCGACAGGCTGAACAACTGGCGAGTTACCGCGATCGCGCTTCGTTGCAAGCGGCGATTGATACGGCGAGAAATGTGGGTTCAGGGCGAGCCTTGTACACCGAGGCCCAGGAAAAAATTCAGGAGTGGAATCAGGAAATTCAACGACTGGAAGACCAGCCTATCTTAGACCGAGCCTGGAATTTGGCGCAATGGGGAAATCTGAATGGGGCGATCGCTACAGCCCAAGGTATTCGTCCCGGTCGGTTGCTTTACAGTGAGGCCCAGTCTGCGATTCAAACCTGGCAGCAGGAAGGTCGCGATCGCCAACTCCTAGACCGCGCCTATCAGCTTGGAGATATTTCTCAAAGCCCCGAACGGTTGGTTCAGGCAATGGATTTGGCTAATCAAGTCTCTTCTCAGTCTAATTTGCGCTTTAGCGCCGATGCGGCGATTCAAGACTGGAGTCAACGGATTTTGGCCCAGGCCCAACAACGCTCTTTGGAGAATCTTCCTCAAGCGATCGAACTGGCTCGGATGATTCCATTTTATTCCAATCTGTATAATCAGGCACGGCGAGAAGTTGAGGCATGGGAAACCATTCTGAATCCGCCTCCGGTGCAAGTCCGGGAACCGAGTCCAGCGGCGATCGAACCCAGTCCCACTCCGACCCCCTTCCCCCAAGAAACCTCCACAGAATCAGTAAATCCGCCCGTCTCCCCCTCGGAACCCACACCCACACCCACACCGACCCCACCTCCCCTCCCGGCCACTTCTGCGCCGACTACGCCCATCGATCCCATTCAGGGAGTGGGGAGGGATTCTGAGCCTCCCTCCCTAATTGAAGGGATTGAGTAATTCATTCTTTAGGCTGGGGCCACTGCTGCTCCTCTCCCCAAGATTCAGGGGAGGGGATTGAATCCGGCGATTTGTACAAAACCTCAACGGGCCAGGATTCTGGGGGGATCTGTTCAATTTTAAGCATGAAGAGGGTTTGGAGACCAAACCCCTACATGAAACAACGATTTTTCGTCATTAAATTTACCTCCTTGATAGGGCTACTCTTTTTATCCTTAAGATTCGGCGGTCGTTTCCGGGGCTTTAAAAATTCTTAACAAGAAAAATGAGAGGCACACCCACAAAGTAGGGTATAATAATAAGATTATAGACGAAAAATTCACGGCTAAAATCTCACCTTAACATCATAATGCCACAGGTTGAATGAGTTAGAAAGCCTGCAAGTTTGGCGATATAAAAATTAGGGGTGCTTCCGGTGGTGATACAGAAAGAGAAATCTATCTAGTCCAGATTAGGGGGAGATCGCTGATGTTGCAGCAGTGGGATAATTACGGAATGGGGCTTTTCCAAGGAAGGTTGCCTCTCGGTTGTCTGCGCGAATGAAATTCATCCCGGATAATAGAAGAACAGATTCAGCGGGAAGAACGAAAGCGGATGCAGCAGTTTAGTTCGGCGGTGGCGAGGACGGTCCTCCCCCACGGGAACTCAGGGGTGGCAGAGGGCAAACTGAAGGGCGATCGCCATTCCGGTTGAGAGGAGTGCTCTGGGCCTAAATCTATCGCCATTTTGAGGCGCAACCGCTACTCTAGAATAATGAAGCACCACTTAGTTTGGAGCATTCCTGCGATCGATATCGCTCCGTAAGGATTGCTCCGCGCTGTTAGTGCTTGTTTCAATTAGAGAGAGGGGAATTCATGTTAACCCGGAACAACACAGTTTATGCACCATTGTCCTGAGTCGCCTGTTAATGGTCAACCATTCCCGCTGTGAATGTAGTCGTAACTCAAAACACACCTTAAATATTAATGCATCGTCTGATGAGAAAATTCGCGTCCGAGAGGAATTTCCTAAAGCGGTTCTTCGTGAAAATTAGCCAGAGTGTCAAGACATTTGTTTCGCTGTACTTCCAGTCAACCGGGAAGCAGAAAATGTCAAAAGCCAAACGGTTATTGATTTTGTTTTTGGCATTTTTCATTTTGCCGGTAACCTTCGGACTGTTTTCGGGTCAGGCAAATAGCCAAATGCCGGAACCGAGATATTACAGCCAAAACATACCCGTTCCTACACCGGATGAGTTGGAAGATGAAAACGGTGACAACGAGGACACTGACAACAGCGAGGAGAGTGAGGAAGACGACGACAGCGATGGACTTCAAAAATTTGATGAAGTCGTAAAAGATGCTGAAAAACTCCCAGGACTTTTTACCCTTTACCGCAATAACAAAACTGGGCAAGTTTACCTGGAAATTCAGCCGGAACAATTGGATACAAACTTCTTATGCGTGATGACGTTAGCATCCGGGATTGGAGAAGGGGGATTATTCCGGGGGATGCCTCTCCAAGATTTTCTCTTTTTCTTTAAACGGGTGAATAAAAACATCCATTTTGGGGTCAGGAATGTTTATTTCCGTGCCAGTCCTGGAGATCCCATTGAGCGATCGCTCAACCGTTCCTTTAGTGATTCTGTTCTAGCTTCTTTACCCATCGAAAGCATTCATCCCGACCGGGAAAGCCTGCTGATTGACCTGAATAAATTTCTAATTGAGCGCCAGGATATTAGTGGGTTAACGTCAATTTTACCCTGGTTATTAGGAAGTGCCTACATTCGAGATACCGATAAATCCTATTTTGGACGAGTTCAAACCTTCCCGGCCAATGTAGAAATTGAGTCCGTCTATGGGTTCACGGGTGGGGATGATTTATTCGCCAATGTCGAGAGTTTGCCCGATAGTCGGGGATTTTCCCTAAACGTGAATTATAGCTTCTCTGCCCTGCCGGTTAACAATGGCTTTCGCCCTCGATTAGCAGATAACCGAGTCGGCTATTTTATCACCGCTTATCAAGATTTGTCCGACAGTCGCAGCAAAGAACCCTTCCAGCGTTATATTAACCGCTGGCATTTGGAAAAAGAAAACCCCGATGCCCCACTTTCGCCTCCAAAACAACCGATTGTTTTCTGGATTGAAAATAACGTTCCCTTAGAATATCGGGATGCGGTTCGCGAAGGCATCGAAGTCTGGAATCAGGCATTTGAGAAAGCTGGGTTTATTAATGCGATCGAAGCCCGACAGATGCCCGATAATGCGGTTTGGGATCCGTCAGATGTGCGCTACAACACCATTCGCTGGTCCAGTTCCTTTGAATCCTGGTTTGCCGGAGTTGGTCCCTCTCGCGTCAACCCCCTCACCGGGGAAATTTTAGATGCGGATATTCTCATTGATGGGAATATCGTGCGAAGTATCAAAAATGAATATCGCACCCTGGTTCAACAACAACCCAATGCCTCAGAAATGACCTTCTTGGGGAAAATGTTACAGGGGACTTCCTGTTTTCCCGGGATGAGTGGCAACTCCGGCATGGGTAACGGGGAAGCGATGACGGGGAATTCCAGTTTGCCGGTACAGCAACCGCCCCAGGTGCACAGCTTCGTCCGCAAGATGATGGAAAGATACGACTTGTGTTATGGCATGGAAGCGCCACAACAGTTGGCGATCGGGGCAATGGGTTTGTCGATGCTTCATAATGCCTTTCCCAGTGGCGAGGAAATGACACAATATATCAATCAGTATCTAACATTCCTCACTGCCCACGAAGTCGGTCATACCTTGGGACTGCGCCATAACTTCCACGGCAGTACCATGTTATCACCGGAGGATTTGCAGAATACAGCGATTACTCGCACAGAAGGTATGGTTGCCTCTGTTATGGACTATGTACCCGTGAACTTGGCACCTAGTGACCAGCAACAGGGTGACTTTTTCCCGATGTTAGTTGGTCCTTATGATGAATGGGCGATCGAATACGGGTATAAACCCATGCCTGGGATGCTGCCTCAACAAGAACAGCGGGAACTAGAACGAATTGCCGATGAAAGTAGCACGAACCCTGATTTGGCTTATGCCCCCGATGAGGATTCGATGGATATTCTCAACCCAGCGGCAAATACGTTTGACCTGAGTGGAGATATGTTGCAATACTCCGAGTGGCAGTTGGAAAATGCCCGGGAAATGTGGGAACGCCTAGATACACGCTATCCCGTCAGCGGCGAAAGTTTCACCGAAGTCCGGCGGATGTTTGATACCGTGTTTTCCTATTATTTCCGACAGGCAATGAATGCCACCCTTTATATTGGGGGTCAATGGTTTAATCGCAATCATGCCGACGCCAACGGACGCTTACCCTTTGAACCTATATCCGTGGAGA
Organism: uncultured cyanobacterium; assembly: GCA_963821735.1. Lineage (GTDB taxonomy): Bacteria > Cyanobacteriota > Cyanobacteriia > Cyanobacteriales > Laspinemataceae > Laspinema. The sequence continues at coordinate 9,524 of CAWGFK010000011.1, read as the reverse complement.
AACAGCGTCAGAGTTTGGCATTGCTGCAAAAGTACATTTTCGATGAAACGGCATTACAATTTCCTCCGCAACTTCTGAATAAATTAGCCCCCGATCGCTGGTATCACTGGGGTGTAGTTCCTGTGGTTTATCCCCTAGATTATCCGATTCATCAACGGATTAATTTACTGCAACGAATCGTTCTGCGGGAGTTGTTCTCCTATCCAAGGCTAATCCGCTTACAGGATTTAGAATTAAAAACAGAACCGGGTCAAGCCTTGACCATGCAGGAATTATTTGACACTCTAGAAGGAGGAATTTGGACCGAAGTTGTTAATCGTCCCGATGACCTAAAAGTGATTTCCAGTGTTCGCCGAAGTCTGCAACGGGAACATCTCGGGATGTTAATCGCAATGGTTTTGAGGAACTCCAATGTTCCCGATGAAGCCCGAACCCTCGCCCGGTATAACTTACGGCAACTCCGAGAGGAAGTGGACAATACCCTAAAACGGCAAGGACGGCATCTGGATACTGCGAGTAAAGCCCACCTAGAGGAAACCCGCGATCGCATCGATAAAACCCTAGAGGCACAGTTCCAATCGGGTTGAGATTGAGGAGATAGGGAGGATGGGGGAGATGGGGGAGATTTCGACTGAAATTGCTTCTTCCTGTTTGTAGTAACGACTTCAGTCGTTCCTCTTCCTGTTCGTAGTAACGACTTCAGTCGTTCCCCCCTCCCCGAGTAGAGCCAATGAAGTACAATTCTCTAAAAGCATCTGGAATTCCAGTGCTTTTGGTGAATCCTCCGTTCCCCGAACTTCCTCCTGACCCTTTCTTCTAACAGACTGGCACATGACATTTATCTCGATTGTCTACGCCCTCTTTCTCCTAAGCATCCTGGGTATCTACTGGACCGTTAATAAACAGCGATCGCGCCTGTGGATTCTGTTAATCGCCAGCTTAGTCTTTTACACCTCCCTCCAGGTGGAGTACATTCCCCTGCTGCTGTTAGGGACTTGGATTAACTACCGCATCGGACGGGCGATCGCCAAAACCTCCGAACGTCAACCCAACCCCCAAACCTGGCAACTTGCCACCGACGACTGGCAAACCCAATTTGCCGCCTGGGAACGTCGCCGCCTCATGGGATTATGGGGTGGCATCCTCTTCAACATCCTGGTACTCGCCGGATTCAAATACATTCCCTTCATCTTCAACACCCTAGGGACCTGGTTTGGCTTACCCGCCGCCCAAGAAACCGCCACCTGGTTTCAAATGAACATTCTCCCCCCATTGGGACTGAGTTTTTTCGTCTTTGAATGCATCGCCTACCTCATCGACGTTTATCGCGGTTCCCCCGCCTCCGCCCAATTTCTGCGCTTTGCCTCCTATAAACTCTTCTTTCCCAAACTCATCTCCGAACCCATCACCCGGTATCATCACTTCCAACGACAACTCAAAACCCTAATTTTCCCCTCCTCCCATGACTGGGTAGAGGGACTCTGGTTGATTGCCTGTGGCGCATTCAAAAAAGGCGTCGTAGCCGATCGCCTAGGAATCTTCGTCACCCTCAGCTTTGAAAACGTCCAACGCGCTGGCAGCGGTGACCTCTGGCTTGCTACCATAGCATATAGCTTACAACTGTTTCTCGACTTTAGCGGTTACGTCGATATCGCCCGAGGCAGCGCCATCCTCCTCGGATTCAACCTCCCCAAAAACTTCAACTTCCCCTACTTCAGCACCAGCATCGCCGACTTTTGGCGACGCTGGCACATCACCTTGGGAGATTGGTTAAGAAACTATCTCTATTTCCCCCTAGGCGGGTCCCGAGTTGGATTAGCGCGCACCTGCCTCAACTTAATCATTGTGATGTTAATCGCCGGAATTTGGCATGGTGCCGCCTGGGGATTCATCCTCTGGGGTGCAATCCACGGCATCGCCTTAGCAGTCCATCGCCTCACAGACATCCTCTCCAAACGAGTTGAGGGGTTAAAACTCCTCTGGAAAAGCATCCCCGGCATTCTCTTCAGTTGGTTTCTCACTCAAACCCTAGTCTTTTTAGCCTGGATTCCCTTCCGCCTCCCCAACCTCACAGAAGCAGGATGGGTGATACAGCACTTCTGGGGACATACCGGAGACATCCAATTCACCCAAAAAGTCTATCTGGAAACCCTCGGGTTACAGCGCATTGAAGTCACCTTATTATTGGTGTTAATTTGGCTAATCATGACCCTAAGTTACGCCATGAATCGCGGCTTAAAATTGCAACTAAACTGGCCCATTAAAGTTGCCTTGGTTCCCCTTTGCCTCTATGCCGTTTGGATTTTCGCCCCAGAAGGCGGATTACCTTATATCTACTTTGATTTTTAACCGCAGTTCGTAGTAACGACTTCAGTCGTTCTCTTCAATTGTTTGTAGTAACGACTTCAGTCGTTCTCTTCAATTGTTCGTAGTAACGACTTCAGTCGTTCCCTCCCCCTATTAAATACGCTTTAAATAAAAACTGCACTGCAAACAGAGACAATCCATTCCAGGTCACTTTTTCAATTAACCCCCGCTTCTTCAAAGACTGTACCGCCTTCAAAAACTCAGTATCAGACAAAGCCAACTCAGCCGGGTTTTGAAAAATATCCGATGCTTCCTGGTTCGCCAACCACCGAATCACAAGTTTTTCAGACTCTGACAACCGTTGATAATACCCTTGCAATCGGGATTCTAAGTCTCCTAGAAAGAGACTGGGATAGGATAAGAAGCGATCGACACTGCCATCAAATAAATCTTGAATCGTAGAGGCAATGATATTTAACCAGGAAGGGTTACCGCCATAAATCCGGATCAGTTCCCCCCATTTATCGCAATCAGTTAATCCTTTAGAGTTCAAAATATCTACGGCAGACTCTCCTAATCCGCCCAAATTTAAACTCCGACAGTGACGATTTTCTCTTTCTAAGCTGACGATTTCTGTAGGGGTTTCCCAACTCAGTAGAAGGAAGCAACTATTATGAGGCGATCGGGCAATTTGTTCCCAAAATTTGCTGTAGTTTTGACAATCAGGAAGATAGGTCCCGGCTAATTCCCCACTGGCAAAGAGTTCTTGAAGCTCATCCAGGATAATCAGGCAAGAGTGCGATCGCAGATAATCAATCAAAGAAGGCAGTTGGATTTCTCCATTTGCCGATAAAAACTCAGTTAATTGACTTTTTAAGCATTGCAGCGTCAGAGTGTTGGTACAGTTGCGCCAGAGAATACAGTCAAAATTCTCTTTAATCTGTTCCACCATTTCTCTAGCAAGGGCAGTTTTACCCATTCCCGGCAAACCACAGAGATTGACAATGCGGATTTTGTCGTAGAGTATCCAGTTTTTGAGGGTCGTCAGTTCATCGTTGCGGTTATGGAGGCGATCGGGTTCCGGCGCTTCGGTCAAGTCGTAGCGTTTTTCGGCTTTTTGGTTCGAGGTTGTCGAGGGCGATCGGTTTTGGTTGGCTTCCCCAGAGTGCCTATTCTCTCCACAAAGATTGATGCTACTTCCATAAAATTTACTTTGTGCAAAATTATTTCCAACATTATTATTAGAAATATAATACCGTTCCATCGTAGCGCGGAAGTTAGATTTATTAACTTTTTCCTCTAATTCTTCTGAGAACAGTTGCCATAAAGTGCCAGCTACCCTTTTAACATTCGCTTCAGTACAGTGATATTCATCCGCGATTTCCCTATATTTTTGACTATTCCAGACCCCTGCTAATACTGCCTGTTGCAAACTATTTAAGTGGGACCCTGTTTTGGTGAGCAGTAACTCATCGGCCCATTGCAGGACTTCTTGGACATCCATAGGCAACATACATAGTAAGTTTTAACAATTTTACTACTTTTTTTGTCTTTTTGCAACCTTTTACAGCTAATTGTTACTTTCACAAGACTATAGGGCTTTAAAAAGTCAACGCAAGTCTACACCAATCTAGCCTTAAATTGACTTTACAATACCACCATAAATGTTTATGGTTTTAAAGAAATACAAAAAAGTTTCAAGCTCGTATAATAACTTTTTGGCAAAAATTCTGCGTTTCAAACCAAAAGCATATAATTCATCACCGAGATTAATCAAAACCTAATAAATTTGTCACTAATCCAGTCACCAAATTTGCAATTGAGTCAACTAATTGAGGTAATATAATGCAAGGCAAAAATTTCGGCCCCTTAAAAAATGAAATTGATTTAGCGCAATTAATTGCCACTCCGCCCATAGGGGATTGCCCTTATACCCTATTCTTAGGTGCAGGTGCTTCAGTCTCTTCAGGTATTCCCTCAGCAAATGGCATGGTTAGAGAATGGCAAAAATCTTTATACAAGTCATTAAAAAGGCCCAAGTATGTCGCTGAAGAGAATTTTGAACATTGGTTAAGTGCAGAATATCCAAATTGGCGCGAACAAAAGGCGAAAGAGTATAACCAAAGCGATTATTCTCTTTTGTTTACCTATCGTTATCAGCAACCTTTAGAGCGAAAAAACTACCTTGAGCAGCTTATTGAAGGGAAACAACCGGCTTTTGGATATGTTTATTTAGCCAGTCTAATTGCCGCCAAGCGGTTAAATCGAGTTTTAACCCTAAATTTTGATGATTTAGCCAGCGAAGCTCTGGTTAAATATTATGGAATAAAATCGATAGACTGTCCTTTTGATGCCAGCATTTCCGAAATAGCTGTTTCCAAGCAAAAACCTAAAATTATTAAATTACATGGGGATTTTTTGTATGACGACATCCGCCGATTTGATGACTTGCGGAATAGCGCCAGAATGCAATCGTATTTCCCCAAAAGTATGCAAGAAAATATTGAAGACAAAATGAAGGAAATGACGAGAGGCTATGGGTTAATCGTCGCCGGGTATTCTGGAAACGATGGCTCGATTATGAGCGCCATTAGTGATTTGCTCAAAAATCCAGAATATTTAACCTATGGATTACATTGGTGCTTGCATAAACCCCGTAAATCTGAGCAGTCCGTAGAAATACCGCCTAAATTGATTGAGCTTAAACAGAATTATCCCAATCAAGTTCATCTGTATGAAATAGAAAGCTTTGACAAGCTCATGGAAGAAGTGCATTTAGAATGCAGAAGTCAACTTCCTCATGTTTTGGTACAACCCCATCCTCATAATCTAGTCGTCGAATTTTATGAATCGGTCAGAGGCGGGAGTAGTGAAATTTTAAGTGACCAAATGAGGCAGTACCTTTACGACTTTGTAGAATCCTTAGAAAAAATTAGGACTCCTGAGTATTCTATCATCAAAGCCGAGTTGAAGTGGGAACTCGGCGCAAGTCAAAGAGCCCAAGGATATGAAGAAGCTGCCTTACAATTTTTTGTAGACGGTTATGCACTTTTAGAAGAAGCCATGACCCAGAATCTTCCCATAGAACTAAAAGTGAAAGCCTTAAGAAGAAAATCTGGTCTTTGTATTGGGATTGCTAAATTAATTGAAAAAGGACATGAAGTCCCGACTTCCACTGAGGGTTCAACCCTCCCCTTCTTTGACTGGCCCGAAGCCTTACAGGAATCTTTTAAAGTGATTACCGAAGGTTTTGAGATTTGTCAACACCCGGAAGCCGAAAAAATTCCCGCCCCTTTTAAAAGAACCTTTTCCTTTAACGGATGTTGTGCTTATTCCTTAAAAGGGGCATGGGAAAGCAAAGAGCAGGGATTAAATAAATTAGACGGCATTGAAGAACTGGCTCAAAAAGTGATTCCGTATATTCGGCATATCAAAAGTTTGGACCCCGAAGGAGAGCATATTCCTAAGCTCGTTAAGGACCCTGACTTCCATTATTTGTATGAAAATTCGCAAATCCTGAAAGCTGAAATTAATCAATCCCAAGTTTTAGCTTAAGGTGTCAACAGTTTTTTAGGAGAATTAAAGTGATGAGCAAGCAATATCGTATGCTGGTGATTACCGATCATAAAACTCATGGGAAAGGAGAATCAATTTATCCTTTATTAAAAGCAATGAGCAACAACCCCGTTTGTTTCTCTCGATTGAAGTGGCGAGTCGGGGCAAGCCAGAGAATCAAGGATTTTTCTATGATTATGACTCAACCGCCATCACCAGCTTAAGAGTTGACGATAATTTTGAGTATCAAGAAACCGGCGAAGATTTTTTAAAATCTGACATCAAAGCTAAACTAGAGGATTATGATGTAGTCTTTATCAGACTTGATAGACCCGTTCCTGATGAATTTTTGGATTTCATCACCACTCATATCCCAGAACATCGCGTGATCAATCGTCCGGAGGGAATCCGAGCTACCGGCTCTAAAGACTTTCTGCTAAACTTTCCTGAACTTTGTCCTCCCATCAAGCTTTGTAGTAGCCTCAGCGATATTTTAGACTTTTACAGTCAGTTTCCTGTGGTGTTAAAACCGCTGCGGAGCTATGGAGGCAAAGGCATTATCAGAATCATGGATGATACAGTCTGGGAAAATGAGACTCAATATGCCTTGACTGAATATCAGTCTGTCCTTGAAACTAATTTAAAAAATCAAGGCCAATACTTAGCCATGAAGTATCTAAAAATGTAGGCGCAAGGCGATAAGAGAGTTATCGTGGTCAATGGAAAAATCATGGGAGCCACCCTCAGAATTCCGAAGGAAGGCTCTTGGATCTGTAATCTTTCTGCGGGTGGATCTTCCAATTTTGCTGAACCGGATCAGAATGAAATAAAAATTGCAGATACAATCAGCCCAGCATTGTCGAGCAAGGTGTAGTTATTTTCGGGTTTGACACATTGGTCGATGATACGGGAATCGAGTTTGTCGGAAATCAATACCTTAAATGTCGGGGGTTATTGCAAGCCGAATGCACTTCGGCAAACCCGTTGTTCAAGATTCTGCTAACTTAATGTGGGACTATATCTGTAAAAAATTACCTAGAATGTCCACTCAATCAGTTTCTGGACCCTTTGGGTAAAGTCTGCTCAGACAGTCCAGAAACCAACACTTTTTCGATAAACTGGAGATCACGGTTATTTTATGAAAGCATGGCAACGAAGGGGAGAAAAGGCCACATTGATAGGCCATAGATACCACATCCTTAGAATACTAGGTCGTGGCTCTATTGCCATTACCTATCTTGCCTTTGATGACAAAGCCAATGAAAGTGGTGCGTTAAAACCATTAAGCCGGAATTGTTGAATCAATTAAGACTGAGAAATTAAAGACTTAAAACTTAAGTTTTTGCAAGAAGCTGTTAATTTATCCAGATGCAATCATAGTAATATCGTTCAGTTTTTAGATATATTTCATGATAAACAAACTGATTTAATTTATATTATCATGGAGTATGTTGATGGCCAAACCTTAGAAAGTTATCGAAAATATGGTCACAGAAAGAGGCTTTAAAATATATCAAGCAAATTGGCGATGCTTAACCTATCTTCATCAGACAAGGTATTATTCACCGCAATGTCAAGCCTTTAATATTAGTTGCAAAATGGTCCTTTGGGTAAAATGGTGTTAATTGGGTTTAGTTTAGCCCGATTCTTTAATATAATTTAACAATCTCAAGAGTGATAATACGGATAAGTTTCTACCCCGAAAGCGTTATTTTGGCAAAAGGATGAAAAAGGCCATTTACCGATGTTTATTCTTTATCCGCCACTTATTTTATTTTTTGTTGACGAAGAAATGCCCCTTTCAGCCCCAGATAGACTGATATACTTACAAAAATACTTTATTCCGCGAAGATAACCGAGATCCAAATGAGCTAAGAGAACACCAAGGAAATCGTTTACAACCATAAGTAAAACTCAGGTTCATCAGGGTCATTATAAAAGGCATGGCAATTGAGGCCCAAGACCCATTATCCTTCGATGGAAGTTTTGCTGGAATTTTAGGCATCCGGCATTACCTGCCCAAAAAATTCACAGAACTTATTTAATAATACCTCATCCAAGTTCGATAAAATGAACCTCTTATCGGTTATTAAATTTGTGTGGCGTTATAGTCGGAATTGGAGGGATGATTTTGGAGTTTTGGGAGTTGTCTAATCCCGAACTTTCACCTTATGTTCAAGAAATAAAAGCCAATCATCAGCTTAACCCTTAATTTTAAAAGTCTTAAATTATTATTTCATGAATTTAACTATATACAACTATTTGATTCAAAGTTAAGAGGAAATACGATGGAGTGGAACTCGAGACATATCTTGCAAAACGGAAAATATGTAATTGAATAAGAGCTGGAGTAAGATTGTTTTGAGATTACTTGCATAGCCCTAAAAAGTCCCTTGAATAAAGAGTTGTTATTAAAACCCCACAGATTAGAAATATCTGAACAAGCTTCAGTACTGATGATGAAAAACAAAAATACAAAGAAGGATTTGAGAAGAAGCTCAAACTAGCTTTATGCCGCATCCCATATTGTTAAAATAGAAACCGTATTTTCTGAAGATTCTCTGCCTTGTATCGTCATGGAATATATAGAAGGTCAAACATTATGGGATGTCGTTAAAAATCAAAGAGTTTTGCCAGAAAAAGATGCTTTGATTTATATCAAACAAATAGCCAATGCTGTACATTTTATTCATGAAAAAGGGCTAGTGCATAAAAATGTTAAACCCAATAATATCATCCTGCGCCTTATTGATGATGTGTAATTATTTATTTTGATATTGTGATAGGTAGCTAAATATTCCGGCTGGCCGTATCCTTGCCAGAGTACCGATGGATTTTCGCCCATTGAGCAATATGATAACGACAGAGTTCAAGGACGCTATACTGATATCTATGCACATCGTCAGCAACACTGTATTACTTATTGGTAGGAGACCCTCCTCCTTTGGCTTGGGTGAGAAAACCTGAAAAGTTAGTGCCTCCCAAACACCGTAATCCTGATATTAGCGACCAGACCGAATGAGGCTATTCTTGAGGGACTGAAAGTCGAACCCACAGAGCGTCCTAGTTCGGTTCAAGAATGGTTAGAAATGCTCCCGAAAGGTTATACCCCTTACCCCCCCCCCCCCCCCCTTCCCCTCCTTTTAATTTTGAAGTAGTCTATCTCGATGTCAGGGGACAAGAACGAAATCGAGAGCAACGTAAAGCTGAATTATTTGAACAGGTTTTAGGTGACAATCCAGTTTTAAATTTAGAAATGGTGAAGATTCCAAGCGGGGACTTACTTGATGGGGTCACCTGATGTTGAAATGGTCAAAAGTCAATATCAGCCAAGTAACCTCACCGAGCGCCCACAACGCAAGGTCAGCATTGATGCGTTTTTTATGAGTAGATTTCCAATCACTCAAGCTATCTGGAAATTTATCGCTCATTTACCCAAAGTTCAGATTGACTTAAATCCGGATTGTTCTCAGTTTAAACAGGATGAAAATAATCCCGTAGAGCAAGTTTCCTGGTTTCAAGCCCAAGAATTTTGTGATCGCCTATCTCATCTGACTCAACTCAACTATAGACTACCCAGTGAAGCAGAATGGGAATATGCTTGCAAAGCCGGGATGGAGAATAAACCCTTTCATTTCGGAGATACGATAACCACTAAATAT
>CAWGFK010000010.1:0-175962 GCA_963821735.1 uncultured cyanobacterium | reverse complement strand
AATAGGAAAGTATTGAATAGTCTCAAACCATGACCGACATAGGAGCCAGCATTATTGGAGAGGATATTGACCCCTGTGGCATAGTAAGAAAGCATCACCGTCCTGACTTAAAGCAATTGATCATGGACTTGATTTGTCATTCTTCTCGGCGATGTTCCGCTAAATAAGGGAGAAAAAGTGACCGACTGGACCGGGACCTTGGCCAATCTCTAAGGCAAATTGTAAAGCTTCGGTGACATAGTTCTTAGCATTTTTGACCGCTGTCAGAGCCTCTTGACCTAATGCTAAATTGGCAGCGATCGCCGCTGACAACGTGCATCCAGTCCCATGAGTATTGCGAGTTTCTACCGTTACCGTTCTCAAGGTTTCTAGGCAGTCCCCATCAAACCAGACATCTACCCCGCGCAATTCTCCCGTCATGCCGCCTCCTTTGACCAAGACGCCAGAAACTCCACATTTATAGATTCTCTGAGCCGCAGCGCGCATATCATCCAAGGTATTAATTGGTAACCCGCTGAGAATTTGGGCCTCATAGCGATTGGGGGTGACGATCGCCCCTAACGGCACCAACACATCCCGCAGCAATGTCACCGCTTCATCATCAATCAGTTGTGCGCCGGTCCGAGACACCATCACCGGATCCACGACTAAATTCTTGAGTTCCAGAGATTTAACCCGTTCCACCACTGCTGCAATAATCTCCTGATTGAGCAGCATTCCAGTTTTGACCGCTTGCACCCTCATATCCTGAACCACCGCCTCAATTTGAGCAGCGATCGCCTCCACCGGCAACCCATCCACCCGGGTTACCCCCATCGTATTTTGAGCCGTGACGCAGGTGAGGGCGCTGGTGCCATGAACCCCATGAAACGCAAAGGTTTTCAAATCCGCTTGAATCCCGGCCCCTCCACCACTATCAGAACCGGCGATCGTCAAGGCGACGGGTACCACCGGCAACTGGGAAATTGCTTGCATATCAGAAATCTTTCCGCCTTTTACCATTAACATTGCCAAAAAGAATCAACTGCTCACCCAGGAAGCAGGGTCAGCAGTGATTAATCCCAACAGATTTGTCCTAACTGTTTATCGCGGAGGGCGACGCTTTTGCAGGAAATCGGGAATATCCAGTCCCGGGGGTTTACCTCGGGAAGGGTCTGAAGGCGGTGGCGGTGGTGGAGGCGCTGCTTGGGGTTTGGGAATGAACCGTTGCGGTTGCGGTGCGACCCTGGCAACCTGCGTTCCCGGTTGGGGGGGTTCTGAGGAAAAGCCCGTTGCAATCACGGTAATCCGAATTTCCCCTTGGAGGCGTTCGTCAATCACCGCACCAAAAATAATATTGGCATTGGGATCAACCACTTCGTACACCGTTTCTGCTGCTGCATTCACCTCATGCAAGGTCAAATCGGTGCCGCCGGTAATATTCAAGACGACGCCCTTGGCCCCTTCAATCGAGGATTCGAGTAAAGGAGAAGAAATGGCACTGAGGGCCGCTTCTCTGGCCCGGGATTTACCCGAACCGACACCAATTCCCATTAACGCTGACCCAGCATCGGCCATTACCGCACGCACGTCGGCAAAGTCCACATTCACTAGACCGGGAATCGTAATAATATCTGAAATCCCCTGAACCCCTTGGCGGAGGATATCATCAGCCACTCGAAAGGCTTCTTGGACTGGGGTTTGTTCAGAAATCACCGAGAGCAATTTATCGTTCGGGATGACAATTAGAGTATCCACCCGACTTTGGAGGGCGGCGATCCCTTCTTCCGCTTGGTTCGTGCGCCGACGGCCCTCGAACATAAACGGACGGGTGACGACCCCTACAGTCAGGGCCCCGACTTCCTTGGCAGCTTCGGCAACGATGGGGGCGGCTCCGGTGCCGGTCCCACCCCCCATGCCTGCGGTAATGAAAACGAGGTCAGAATGTTCTAAGGCATGAGCAATCTCATCGCGAGACTCCTCTGCGGCTTTTTGACCGATGGCGGGATTGCCACCTGCGCCGAGACCTCTGGTCAGTTTTTGTCCGACTTGTAGGCGTTTGGTTGCGGTGGATTGGACTAGAGCTTGGGCATCGGTATTCACCGCCCAAAATTCTACTCCCGAGACTTCACTTGCAATCATGCGGTTGACAGCATTGCATCCACCGCCGCCTACGCCAATGACTTTAATTTTGGCTATGCTACTCGGCACAATATCGTTACTCCTGGTTTCTTCCCCGGGGAGCCGGTTATCGCGATTTTGACCCAATATTAACCCTGTGTTGTTAAAAGGATTGGAGTTGTCCACTGCCACGGGAAAACCTGTCGGTTCTTCAGAATGAGGGCTTTCATTTCCAACCCCTAGTTTACTATTAAGTGTCATTAGTATTGGGAACGGTAGAGATACAACTTCTGAAATAAGGGCAGATCAAAGTCAACTATAGGCTATGTTGCCCAAGATTACCAACTTTAGCACTGATTAGTTTTGCCAATCTGTCAAGGGTAATCATACTGACCCCCTCATGAACCCAAACTTGAAGCCGACTGGTCATGGTTTTGAGTGGGGGTTTTTTCAAGGATTTTCAGGGGTGGGGACGGTTTGAGGGGGAGTTACACCTAGGCGTTGAAGGGAGGGGCGATCGGGATTGGTCAGGTCAATATAAGCAATTTGGGCTAAATCAATTTGGTTGGGTAAATCCCCCATCTGTCCCAACCGGGTCATTTGTTCCTGAAACCGAGGGCTGTAAGGGCCACAATGAACGACGCCCAGTTCGGTTTTTAAAATCAAATTCGCCGGGTCCTGCCAATTGATTTCATAAATTTTGATGGGACTGCGACGAATGGATTGATAGACAGACTCCCAAGCGGAACGGTATTGCTCCAGGGGGCCGATTACCCGGAGTTGGGGCAGTTGAGCGGTGGGGTCTAGGTCGGTGTAGCTTTCCAAGGGCATCCACATTCCCCGTTCATCAAGCAAGCCCACTGATGGCATTCCGGGGGACCCTGCTGCCGGATTGGGGCTGAGTCCGAGGGGAGTAGAGGTGGGGACCCCTGGGGCGATCGCACTTCCTTCGTTAGCAATTGCCACCGGATAGCGTTCCTGGACTGTCACCTTCAGTCCCCGGGGAAAAAGTTCTCGGGAAACAGTTGCTTTGGCGATCGGACCTTGGGATTCCAATTCTCGGGCGAGTTCTTGTGGTCGAACTTGCAGCATGGATTGGGGATACGAAAGCGGCAACAGGGAGCGAATCGCCTGATCGGAGAGAAATTCATTTCCGTCGATTTCGACTTGTTCGGGGGTGTCAATCACTAAAGCCGGTGAGGTGGTCGTCCATAATAAAAATCCGGCCAGGGAACTGACCGCTAACAGTTGCCAACAGGCTTGGAACCCTTTCTGACGCCGCGATCGCCTCAGTTGACGACGGCGACGCGCTAACTCGGACTGCGAGACTGTTCCAATGGTATCCATCCTAACCGTTTAAGCTCACTGGGACACAACTACATACATCCAAACTTTACCTCTTGTCAAGAAATAACCTTGAGATCTTGCACTGAACACCTTCACGATTCCCATTCAGTGAACCCACTGGGGAATTAGGTTTGTGATGAAATCCAGACTTCGTATTCCCCCTAGGACTCTAAAATTAGCAGGTTTCGGTATGGATAACGACGCTTGATCCGGTGTTTGTTCACTTATTTTAACCTCCCGATTCGGCTTTTTAATCGAGGCTATGCAAGCTTGGCTTTGTCCCATCCCCCACTCCCCTCCTCTGGTGGGATTCAATTCGGATTCAAAATCGGAAACTTGAGTCCCCCACTTCTTTCTAGGCTGTAGAAGTCGCCGGAGTAACCCATCACTTCTATGACAGATTAGGGTACAGAGTCGGGACAATTCATAGACTGCCCCCACCTATCAGGTTATATCGGGCTCGACAGCGTAACTTCTTTGTTATAAGGGAGATTTTCTGGAATGCCACTTGCGGCGTCCTCAAATTGGGACCCTTGTCGGGGTGTGATAGACTCCTAACTTCTCAACCTTTGCAGGCGATCGCCCTTTTATCTAAGATTGATCGTCTCTAAACCAAAAGGCTGCAATCCTGCAAACATTCTACAGGTGGGGATATTGATCGCTCAATTATTAATCCGCTTTTTTCCCCTCCTTTTGATCCTGAGTCGGTGGATGGTAAGTAAAGATCACTCTGGCAATCCTCGGTTAATCATCATAAGTCACCTTAAGTCATGAAAATTGTTACGGAAGGACAACCTATCCCAGAGAAATATCTGGAGAAGGGATCAGCTATTGGGGAGAGTTAATTAACATGAAACTAGATTTACCGAGATTTTATAAAGCTTGTAATCCTAGTAAAGTCTTGGATATGGCAAATGATGAGGATCGAGAATACTATATTGATTTTTCTTCAGTTCGAGGCGGTAATATTATCCGAGAACTGGGGAGAACGATTAGTTTACTCTCCGGAGACGAACCGACCTGCCAACTTTTTACTGGACATATTGGCTGTGGAAAATCCACTGAATTATTCCGACTTAAAAAAGACTTAGAAGCGGAAGGATATCACGTGGTCTATTTCGAGTCTTCTCATGATTTGGATATGGCTGACGTAGATATTACCGAAATTCTCTTGAGCATTGCCCGCCAAGTTTCCGAAAGTTTAGAGAAGATTAACCTCTGTGTCGAACCCAAACGGGGGTTCCGGGATTTACTGAAGGGCGCGGCAGATCTGTTGCAAACTCCCATAGAATTGAGCGGGGAAGCCTCCCTTCCCGGGATTGGAACGTTTAGTGCCAGCAGTGAGGGAGAACTGGGCTTTTCCTTGCCTGGGGGGATTGGTTCAATTACGGCAAAAGCTCGACATAGCCCGCGATTACGGCAACAGTTGCGCCAATATTTAGAACCCCGGACTAATAATATTTTGGAAGCAATTAATAGTGAATTGCTTCATCCTGCAACGGAGATTTTGAATCAGCGGGGTAAAAAAGGATTAGTGGCGATCGTGGATAATTTAGACCGGGTGGATAGCGTCAGAAAACCTTCGGGACGCACGCAACCGGAATATTTATTTGTCGATCGCGGTGAGCAATTGCGGAAGCTAAATTGTCATGTAGTTTATACCATTCCCTTGTCTTTAATTTTTTCCAATGACTTAGGCCGCTTGAGTTCGCGATTTGGGGTGAAACCAAAAGTTTTACCGATGGTTCCCGTCCGGGAACGGGATGGGAGTGTCTATGCGGAGGGGATGAAGTTACTCAGAAATATGGTCCTCGCCCGGGCATTTCCCCACATTCCGGCATCCCAACGAGAAGAGATGATTGCCTCAGTCTTTGATTGTTCGGAAACCTTAAATCGCTTGTGCAGCGTGAGTGGGGGTCATGTTCGGAATTTACTGGGATTGCTTTATAGCTGTCTTCAGTTACAAGACCCTCCGTTTTCCCGTCAATGTCTGGAAAATGTGATTAAAGAATATCGGGATGATTTGATTGCGGCAATTACCGATGAGGAGTGGGAGTTGTTATTTCAAGCGTTGGAACAGAAGCACGTCCAAGGGGATGAGGATTATCAACTGTTGTTGAGAAGTATGTTTCTGTTTGAGTATCGCGATCGCGATGGACGGTGGTATTGGATTAATCCGGCTTTAGCCGAAGCCCCTAAATTTAAGGAATGGATGTCAGAATATCCAGCCTAAATCCGGGTTGTCTGCCTTTGTCCCGATCTTTTTTGTCTTTCTCTGAACACTGTGATGGCTGAGGGGGAAGTGGATTGGGTGATGGAAAAAATTCCCGCAAATGCAGGCGATCGCCCTGCTACTATCCCACCCTCCCCGCGCTGGCAGATCGGTTGAATTCGATAAAAAGGGACGAATTGTACCTAAGGTTGAGCTTAAGACCGTCGCCACAAAAGCCTGGGATATCAGCAAGTCATTGATCCTCGATTTAATACAGATGGAACGAGATTTGTCAAGAGAGGAGTGAGTCTTTCACTCTCTCTCCCATCTGGAGACCGACTTAAAAAAGCTGGATGGACACTAGCCTAGTTTATTCCCATTGGTTAAGCGCTCTATTTTATCGGATTGACGGGTATCCCACCTAGAGGGAATCGGTTGCTGATATTTTCCTGGAATTTTTTCTACCTGGGTTTTTAGTCAAATTTTTGAATTTGACAGCAGCCAAGAAACGTTTATGATAAAGACCCGAGTCCTCTTAAAACGATGACTCATCCCCCGGAAAGCGCCAACTCCATTCACCCTTCCTAGGACGGAAACGGAGTTCAAGGGTCATTCCGAACCTGTAAGCTGTTGTGATTTTTATGTGTAACAAAACTGATAGAGCGAATCTAACCCTGTTCGCTCATTACTATAGGGTCTATCCCCCCAAGGGGTTACTCCCTCCCCTCTTGCTGTAAATGATTTAGAGGGACTATATCATAGAAAGAGCAGACCAATCGGAACAGAATGATCATTAAAAACCAAAATTAGGATTAAGTTATCTCCCCCTGGCATTCCTCCTGGCCAGAATGGGAAGATTATTATCCAACCCGAGAAAATTTTGGGTCTGTTCATCCCCGATCGCCTGTGATGGAATCTAGGTGAGGAGGTGATCTGGAACACTCCTAAATTCAGAAAAAAGAGAGAGTCTTTTATCTGTACAATAAGAACCGGATCTGGGAGGCGAAGTTGCCCCGGATCAAATCAGGGGATCGGGGATGAGCTTGACTGCTTCAAGGCAAAAAGTAGGTGACTAGGAGATTAGGAAACCAACCCAAACCGCTGAATCAGGGGATAAGAAAATAGGAAAATGATAGTTTGGGGTGGTCACTATGGTATTGATTTGGCTTTTGAATAGAGCACAACGACGAAAGTTATGACTGACCTCGACCCACCCATTGAATGTTCCCTCTATAATGAGCGTTCCTTACAGACGTTGGTCAGAGCGATCGCCCTGTCCGAAGGAAATTTTTCTTTAATTTTAGTCCGGTGCAATTATGTGACATTGCAGCAGAGTATGCTCCAACGTCTCGAATCCCTCTGTCCAGAAATTTCAGAGGAAGGACGTTCTGTACATTCTCTGGTTCTCCCCAAAACGGTCAGCACCCTTTACAGCACCTTGGTGGACGCTCTGGATCAGAAGCAACCCCTGGCGGTGATGATTTTTGGGTTGGATTGCACCAAGGGTTTGGAACAGTTGCTGGTATCGGCAAATCAGGTGCGGGATGAGTTTCGCAACAGTTTTCCTTTTCCCCTGATTTGGTGGGTGACGGAAGAGGTACTCGCTTGTCTGATCCGGTTTGCACCGGATTTGAAAAGTTGGGCGGCAACTTCGATTAAATTTGAGATGGAAACTCCTAGCTTGCTGGACCTGCTGCACCAAGAGGCGGGGAGTCTGATTCCCCAGCTATTAGCGCGGGGTGCAAAGAAAAGCGGATATGAATGGTGCATCCCGAGTCCCCTGAAGTCGAACCGGCGCAAGGAACTGGAGTCGGCAGTGAAGGATTTGCAGAATCGCGGGGTGACTTTGGATGCGGAACTCTCTGCCAGCGTCCAGTTTGTCCTGGGTCGAGATGAGTTCTGCCGCGATCGCCTGGATCTGGCGGAAGCGCATTATCACGAAAGTTTGACATTATGGCAGCATATCGGTCCGGGTTCACCCCTGACGGACCCCAAACAGCCGGGGCGAGAAATCACGCCCCTTGCGATTTCTTCCCCAGATCTTGAACGCTTGGGTCTGCTGTGGTTTCACTTGGGATTGTTGTATTGCCGCAAAGCCGAACTCTACCAGGCTCAAAGTCAGCAACACCTCACGGAAGCTGAATCCTATCTCGATCGCGCCTTGACTCTGTTTGAGTCCGGAGGTCGATTAGATTTTGTGGCGCAACTCAGCCCCCTCTTAGGAGAGGTCCTAGCCAGACTACAGCGCTGGGATCGCTTGCAGGTTCAAGTGGAAAAAACAGTGGATCTCCATGAAAAACACCCGGTGCAATTGGCCCGGGATTATGGATTTATGGCGGAAGTCGCCCTAGCGCGCGAAGAGTGGGAACAGTCGAAAGATTACGCCCAAAAGGCGATCGCCGCTTTAGCTTTGGCCCCTGTGCCTGAGCGCCAAGAACAGGGATTGTACTTGTACTTATTAGCCCGGGCCACGGTCCCTGAGTTGAGTCCTGAAGCAACCCCGGCCCCCAGCAAGTTAAAGGATTCGGCCCCCTCCTGGTATCAACAGTCCCAAGCGGCGATCGAAATTCTCAATTTAGCCCAACAAGTTAGTAAACCCGAACGGGACCCCCAACTTTATATTTCAATTTTAAAACTGCTGCGATCGCTCTATTTTGAGCATCGGGAGTATGTCGAAGCCTTTCGCCTCAAACAAGAACAACGCTCGATTGAAACCCTCTATGGATTCCGGGCTTTTGTGGGGGCCGGATTGCTGCAACCCCAAACCAAGGCGCATTCCCAACCCTTAAACCAGACTGCCTTAAGTGGACTGGCCCCCAAGCATTCCGAAACTGTGGGCCTTCCCCAAGAGATCGCCGCTGCCGGTCGTCAGCAACATATTGAATGTTTGCTAGAACGCATGACTCGCGCCGATAAAAAACTCACCATTCTCTATGGCGACTCTGGGGTTGGCAAATCCTCCTTGGTGAATGCTGGATTCGTTCCGGCATTAGCGGGACGGGCAGTTGGCGATCGCCTTGCATTGCCTGTGGTGCTGCGGTCCTATACCGATTGGATAGCCACCCTCTCCAAACGCCTGAATGAAACCATTAGCCAAACCTTGGGAATTCCCCCAGAACCCAATTCCGAGTGGGCCGAATTCAATGGGGGCCTAGAAAAGAGGCAAAGCCTAACCGGACCGAAGTCCGCTGACCCTTCCCCGGGAGAAGCGGCCTTATCCATGCTGCGGTCTAATGTCAATCGCAATCTCCTAACGGTGATTGTTTTTGACCAATTTGAAGAGTTTTTCTTTGTTCATAAAACTCAGGAAAGTCGGCAAGAATTCTATCGCTTTTTACAAATCTGCCTGGATATTCCCTTTGTTAAAGTGATCCTCTCCCTGAGAACGGATTTCTTACATTATTTATTAGACTGCGAAAGGTTATGCTATCTCGATGCGATTAATAACGATATTCTCAGTAAAGAAATTCGTTATCAACTCAGTGATTTTTCCGCCGCTCAGGCCGTGGAGGTGATTCAGCGCTTAACCGAACGATCGCAATTTTACCTGGAAACTGAACTGATTGAGGCGTTAGTTCGGGATTTGGCGAATGAAACGGGTCAGGTGCGCCCGATTGAATTGCAGCTTGTGGGCGCTCAACTGCAAGATGATGAAGAAAAAATCACCACGTTAGAACAGTACCAAAAGCTTGGCGATCGCCCCAAGGAGATCCTGATTGCGCGATCGCTCGTCCAAGTGATTCGCGACTGTGGTCCCGACAACGAAAAACCCGCTTGGGAAGTCCTGTACCGTCTGACCAATCCCAACAATACCCGACCCCTTCGCACCCAAGAAGAATTAGCTGCATCCGGAGAGGTCACCCCGACACAACTGGACTTAATTTTAAAAATTCTCGAAGGAGCGGGTTTAGTCTTTATTCACCGGGAAGAATCCGGCGATCGCTATCAACTCGTCCATGACTATCTCGTTCACCCCGTCCGCCAAAAATACGAAACCGATTTTGGTCCCGAGGCTCGGTTAGTCAAGGCTGAAGAAGCCAAAAAAATGACCCAAGCGCAACTGGAAAAAAGCAATAAAAAGCTCAAACGTCAGCGGGGTTTTTTAGGCTTCCTAGCCGGTTTACTCGCGTTTGCCAGTGTGTTCGCTCTCGCTCAAAAAGAACAAGCTTCCATCGGGGTGGAAAATGCTCAAATTACCGCCATTAGTGCTTCCAGTGAAGCCCTCTATGTCGCCGATCGCGAATTTGATGCCTTGGTGGAAAGTTTAAGAGCATGGCGAAAACTCTCAAGCGCTAAAAACCCGGACTCGGAAACTAAACTGCGGGTGGCAACAGCCTTACAACAAGCCGTTTATGGGGTGCGAGAACGTAACCGTCTCGAAGAACATGGTGCAGAAGTCTGGAGTGTCGCCTTCTCTCCCGATGGTCAGTTATTAGCCTCGGGAAGCAATGACACTCAGGTGTTGCTTTGGAACCGCAACGGCAGTCTCCATAAAAAATTGGTGGATTATAGTCTGGATGTGACTGGGGTCAGTCATGCCGATGAGGTCACTAGCGTTGCCTTCTCTCCCGATGGTCATTTTATTGCCTCAACTTCTAGGGACCGCACGGTTAAACTCTGGAAGCGAGATGGCAGTCTCTATAAAACCCTCAACGGCCATACCAATAGCATTTATAGCGCCAGTTTTTCCCCGGATAGTCAATTTTTAGCCACAGCGAGTCACGATCAAACGGTCAAGTTATGGCGGGTCTCCGATGGCAGTTTAGTCCGCACGTTTCAAGGTCATACGGATTCGGTGAATTGGGTGACTTTCAGTCCTGATGGTCAAACTCTCGCTTCGGCTTCTGATGACAAAACGGTTAAACTCTGGACCCTGGATGGGACCCTCCGGAAGACATTAAGGGTTCATACGGATTGGGTGACGGCATTGGCGTTTAGTCCCGATGGTCGCCATCTGGTTTCTGCTGGGGTAGACCATATGATTTCGGTGACGAATCTGGAGGAGAATTCTACCCAAACCTGGAAGGCGCATGATGATATTGTGTTTAGCCTGAGTTTTAGTCCTGATGGTCGCTGGTTTGCATCGGCAGGGGATGATAATGCGATTAAAATTTGGAAATTAGATGGGACGCCGATTAAAACCCTCAAGGGTCATAGTGGTCGAGTCACCAGTGTGAATTTTAGTCCCGATGGCATGACTTTAGCCTCGGCGAGTTGGGACAAAACGATTCGCCTTTGGACTCTGAAAGATACGTTTTTGAAGGTGTTAGCTGGGGAGGTGGGTCACAAGGGGAGAGTATCTAGTATCAGTTTGTCTCCTACCGGAAAACAGTTGGCATCGGCCAGTTGGGACAAAACGGTGAAAATTTGGAGTCTGGAACCGGGTCGCACGACGGAAGCGGTGACGACGTTACAAGGTCCCGATGGACATGGCGATCGCGTGTTTGGCGTGAGTTTCTCTCCGGATGGTCGGGCGATCGCCTCGGTCTCTCAAGATTGTACGGTCAAAATTTGGAATGCCACCAATGGCACGCTTCTCAAAACTTTAGTGGATCCGAGTTTGACCGCAGACCCATCTAAACATTCCGATTGTCCGGTGGAAAGTAGTCACAGCGATCGCGCTTATTCGGTCAGTTTTTCCCCCGATGGTCAATTAATTGCCTCGGGTTCTCGGGATAAAACGGTCAAAATTTGGCGGATCGATGGCACGTTATTGGGGGTTTTAGAAGGTCACGCCGAACGGGTCAATAGTGTGGCCTTTTCCCCCGATGGTCGTCTGATTGCTTCCGGTTCTGATGATAGAATGGTCAAACTCTGGAACAAGGAAGGTGAACTGCTTCAAACTCTCTCCGGTCGCTATCCTCATCAGTCCTATGTCACCAGTGTGACCTTTTCTCCAGACGGTCAGCGGATTGCTTCGGCTAGTTGGGATAATACGGTGAAAATTTGGCATCTGGATGGCACTCTCGAAAAAACTCTGCTGCAAGGCTATAGCGATAGTGTGGAAAGTGTTCGCTTCTCTCCTGATGGTCGGCTGTTGGTTTCCGCCAGTTGGGATGGCACGGTTAAGCTTTGGAGTCTCAAAGATGGGACGTTATTAAAAACGCTCCAAGGTCATACTTCCGGGGTTTTAGATGTGGAGTTTAGTCCCGATGGAGAAATTATTGCCTCGGCGGGAGATGATAATACGGTGATTTTGTGGAATTTGGATTTAGATGATTTGACTCGCCGCGCTTGTACTTGGCTCCATGATTATTTTAAGTATTCTAAAAATATCAGCGATGGCGATCGGGCGCTTTGCGAGGAAGCGATTAAGGAACAACGATTTCCTAAGTCTCGCGTTCCTTATTTACAACGGTTGAGCCGGTCTCGATAATATAATAAGAATGGGGGAGGGGTGAACCACTGATTACACTGATTGTCACGGATTTGAAGTAATCTGGTTAGTTATTGTCGTTCTCTCCAGGTTTATGTCTGAATTACCACCCCTTAACTCTGATACGATTTGGGATATCCTCAATGACAAGATTGATGATTTGACGGTTAATCGCTTGGTTTGGCATTGTTTAGGGTATCGCTATGAGGAAATAGCTCAAGTTTGGAATACGGATGCGGTGGATACACTGTGGCGAGAAGAGTATCCCGAACCTCCCGATTTTATCGCCAGCCGACCGGCGACGGTGAAATTGACTCGTTCTATTCCTAAAGAAAATAAGCAACTGCTGAAGGAAAAGTTGGGGTTTTCAGGTTACAAGGTGGGTGAGTTGATTCCCCGCTTAACCCGTCGCGCTACGATGGCGAATTGGTTATTAAGTTATTTAGAATCTCAACCCTGATGGGGGAGGCGTCCAGTCTTTCTCTGGCTATTTCGGTTAACCTGTTGATTTAGGATTGATGTTTAGTAAGGGGCAGTTTTTCCCTCAAGCCCACCGGATTGAGGTTTGATAATTTTACCCTACAGATTACAAGTTGTCAACCTGTTAAAAGATAAAATTACACCGGGGCTAAATCTGCCAGAATTCTGATTGACGGCATTGGGGAGAGATGCTTAATATTAAGGGAAGGTAAAAACTGTAAACAAATATTAAGATTATGAATGGCTCGGGGGTGGAGCCTTCTGTGATGCCACCCTGGTTGGATGAAAGAATGAAAACTCCTATAGAGACTGCAATGCAATCAACATTTCCGAAAAGACTTCTCATATCCGTGGCGGCCTTTTTCCTGGCGGTATCAGCTTGGGCGATCGCCCCGATTTCGGCTCAAGCTTATGACAATCCCGAGTTACTGCCGGAAATCCAAACCCCAATTATTGACCTTGCCAACTCCCTAACGAGCATCCAGGAAGAGAACTTAATCCAAGAGTTAGAGAATTTTGAAGCAGAAACCGGCTGGAAACTGAGGGTCCTGACCCAATACGATCGCACCCCAGGTCGGGCCGTTAAGGATTATTGGGACCTCAACGATAAGAGCGTCCTACTGATTGCGGACCCTCGCGGAGGCAACCTCTTGGGATTCAATGTCGGGGATGAGCTCTACCCCTTACTCCCGAGAACCTTCTGGATCGAATTACAAACCCGCTACGGCAATCAATTTTTTGTTCGAGACAACGGAGAGGACCAGGCGATTCTCAACTCATTAAATACCGTGGAAAATTGTTTGCGCCAAGGGGGATGCCTGGTGGTCCCCGGGTTGCCGAGGGAGCAATGGATCCTTACCCTGATTACTTCAACGGTGGGGGGCATCATCTTTGGATTTGCCGCACATCCCAGAAAAGATCGACAAGCATTTTCCTGGCAATGGGCCTTAATGTTTTCACCCCTGTGGGGAATTTTATTTATTGCCTTTGGTTTGGGCCCGGTGATTTCGAGGACCAGCGATTTTTTACCCTTACTGCGGAATATCCTGGGGTTTCTCCTGGGTGCGCTGGTTGCTTATTTAACGCCGATTATCAATGGGTCCTCAACCTCTGAAACTTAGGAATTCCTAGGACAAGAAACCGGGTTTCTGGCGCTTTTTTGCGGCGAATTGCTACAGATTTTTTCAAGAAACCCGGTTTGTCTTCCCGGTCCTGTATTTCTGGAGTCCAGTGGCACTCGGCTGATTGGTCGATTAATTTACTGCCATTGTCTGGGTTCTTCCCAACCGGGCTGGTAGTGACGCCATAAGCTGGTATCCAGAGTGGGTCCTTCTGAGTCGATCGCGAAGGTAATGGTGGGGTCGGGATGACCTGTCAGGGTTCGCAACAGGTCGCCGGTTTCCACATTCCAGAGTTTAATCGTCTTTTCCAGACTGCCACTGGCGAGGGTTTTGCCATCGTGACTCAGGGTAACGCCGCGAACGATCCCCGAATGAGCGGCGATCGCCCGAATCAACCGCCCGGATTCTAAATTCCAAATTTTAATCGTCCCATCCTGAGAACCACTGACTAACAATTGACCGTTAGGACTAATTGCCAGAGAAATCGCCACATCGGTATCAATATTAAACGAGCGAATTAAGGCCCCGGTTTGGAGATTCCAGAGATTGAGCTTTTTATCAATGCCTCCGGTGGCGAGGATGGTGCCATCGGGACTCAGGGAAATCGGGCGAACGGTTCCAGAATGCCCACTCAGGGTCCGCAAGCGTTGCCCTTGGACGAGATCCCAAATATCGATGGTGCCATCGTAGCCGCCACTGACCAAAATTTTGCTATCTTCACTAATGGCAATGGCACTGACTCCGCTGGTATGTCCGGCGAAGGTGCGAATAAAATCCCCGCGACCCCGTTGCCATAGATTCAATTTTTTTTCCGTACTGCCACTGGCGAGAGATTGTCCCGCCTGACCCCCAGCGATGGGATAAAAGGACCAGGAATGTCCACAGAGGGCTTTAGTAATTTCGCGATCGCGCAGTTTCCAGAGTTTAATCGTGCCATCGTAACTGCTGCTGGCTACTAGACCCCCATCAGCACTGATGGCAACGGGATAGACATAGTTTGAAGATCCAGTTAGGATCCGCAACCATTCTGTAGAAACCGGGATAGAGGTGAGGGATTCCAAATAGAGATTTAGTCCGCCCATATAAAAGAGGTCATCAAGGCAGAGGCGGGCGCGACCCTCGCTCAGGGCGATTAAATGGGTGGGTAAAAATCCAGCTAAAATTGGGTGATAGTCTGACCGGGAGGGGTGAATTGCTTCTGGAATCAAGACAAAAATGATGGCAGCTTGGTGCTTAATTTGGGAGAGTTCCAGGTCCCAGACTAAGGGAGAAGTGGAGCTACAAAGGGCTTCAACGGAAAGGGCGATCGCAGGATTGGCTTTGAGAGTAAAATCGTCCGGACTTGGGGATTGTGGCGGATGATTGGGGTTAATTCGAGTGACCCGGTGATCTAAATAGGTGGCGACGGCTTCGACTCCAAGCTGATGGCGTAGGCGATCGCGAAAGAGTGCCTCTGTAGGGGTCTGCGATTGAGCTGAGGAAAGTCTTTGTTCACAGGCGGCGTGAATTGCTCTGAAGCGTTCACCGGCGATCGTCACCTGTTCGCCATGCAAACCGGGCGACTGGCAATGCAGCAGTGCGGCCCTTTTGTAATTGAGCCGTTTAATAAAATCCGCCTGTTGAAATTTGAGGGGTGTCGTCCAGTCCATTGGTTGCTGTTATCGTTTTTCCCAAGATTGTACATAGATTGTCTCAGTGGACCTTTGGCGACTGCCCAGGGGCGCTGCGATGGCTGCCCTGGTTCAGAGTGGCGATCGCCTCGGAAACAAAGCACCCTAAAAATATGAACCCACAATCACCCACCGTAGATCTTTAACGGATAACTTTCTCGCTTAAATCCAATCTAAACTATAAAATCTATACCAAAAAACCGGGTTTCTGACTTCAATCTTGGATCTTAACCGAGATGAATGTCAAGAAACCCGATTTCGAGAAATGGTCTGTCTGAGAATCAAACCACGCAAATTTTTCTAGGGAGTCCCTAATCTAAATGCTCCTCATCCATCTCCTCTAGGGCTAGGGGTTCATTCCCCGGAGTGCGAAGATTCTCCAACATCATTTGGATTTCTAGGGGCGGGGGCGGCGTTAGGCGAGAGACAATCAAAGTCACCGCAAAATTAATCATCATGCCAATGGTCCCAATCCCTTCAGCGGAAATGCCAAATAACCAGGGTTCCATCCCGTAGAAATTCACAGCAATAATATAGTAGGCCGTGAATGCTAACCCCGCAACCATACCCGCAATGGCCCCTTCTCGATTGGTGCGGCCATCAAAGATGCCTAAAATAATCACCGGGAAAAAGCTGGCTGCGGCTAACCCAAAGGCAAACGCCACCACCTGGGCGACAAATCCCGGCGGGTTGATCCCGAAGTATCCGGCAATGGCAATGGCAAATCCCACCATGATCCGGCCCACCATCACCCGCTTGGCTTCTGACGCCTGGGGATTGATCAGGCGGTAATAAATATCATGAGCAACGGAACTGGAAATCACCAGCAATAAGCCTGATGCGGTAGACAAGGCAGCGGCTAATCCTCCCGCAGCAACCAGGGCCACGACCCAGGGGGCCAGACTCGCCACTTCTGGAGTGGATAAGACGATGATATCCCGGTCAATGTTAATTTCATTGGTGTCTGGGTCCGGTGTCAGTTCCAAGACTCCATCAGCGTTTTTATCCTCAAAGGTTAAGAGTCCGGTGTTTTCCCATTTGGTTGCCCAATCGAGTTGGCGGACCTGTTCGATGGTTTGCCCGTTTAAGTTGTTGATCAAGTTATAGCGGGCAAAGGTGGACAAGGCGGGGGCGGTGGTATAGAGAATGGCGATAAACAGGAGGGCCCAACCGGCGGAGTAACGGGCAGCGCGAATATTGGTGACGGTATAAAATCGGACGATGACATGAGGCAACCCGGCAGTTCCCACCATCAGGGCGATGGTGATGAACAGGACATCCAGCATGGACTTTTCGGTAAAGGGTTGGGTATATTCGGCAAATCCGAGGTCTAGCTGAAGCTGGTTGAGTTGGGGAACGATGTCGCTGAAGGTAAAGGCGAGTTGGGGGAAGGGGTTGCCGGTGAGTTGAAAGGACAGGGCGACTGCCGGGATCAGGTAGGCGAGAATTAATACGGTATATTGGGCGACTTGGGTCCAGGTAATCCCTTTCATGCCCCCCAAGACGGCAAAAAAGCCGACAATAATCATGCCGATGACGACGCCTTGGTTGATATCGACTTGCAGGAATCGGCTGAAGACGATGCCGACGCCGCGCATCTGTCCGGCAACATAAGTCAGGGAAATGAAGATGGCGGCGACGACGGCGACGAGGCGGGCGGTGGTGGAGTAGTAGCGATCGCCGACAAAATCCGGGACGGTGTATTTTCCAAATTTCCGCAGGTAGGGGGCGAGGAGGAGGGCCAGGAGGACATACCCCCCGGTCCATCCCATCAGATAAATGGATCCGTCATACCCGAGGACGGAGATCAGTCCCGCCATTGAGATAAAGGAGGCGGCAGACATCCAGTCGGCAGCGGTGGCGGCCCCATTGGCGATGGCAGGAATGCCCTGTCCGGCGACGAAGAATCCTTTACTATCTCGCACCCGCGATCGCCAGCCGATATAGGTGTACAGAATAAAGGAGAGAATGACCAGTATCGTTGTCCAGGCTTCTACTGACATCAGTTAGTCTCTCCGATTGTTGTCGTTGTATTTGCGATCGAGTTTATCCATTTGAATGGCATAAATAAAAATAAGGACCACGAAGATATAAATGGATCCTTGCTGGGCCATCCAAAAGCCAAAGGGTAACCCTCCAATCCGAATCAGGTTGAGGGGTTGCACAAATAAAATGCTGCACCCAATGGAGACAATTCCCCAGACGATCAGCAGGTTGCGAATTAAAGCTTTGTTGGCCCGCCAATAAGCGTGACGGTTTTCATTGTTCATGATTTTTTATCAATTAGAGTTTTGTGAAAGAAGTTTACTCAGCATACAGTGGGATGCTTTGACGACGCTAGAGGGAGAGATATTTTTCCCTGGGTAAAAAATAGCGGGGGTTCAGCGATCGCCTCTTGAGCAGAAGTGTGATATATTATGCCTACAGATACTGATACAGTTGTTTGTGGGGATCGCTGATCGGGAGTGAGGATCAATCCCGGCGATCGCCTTCGTCTGAATCATTTCCGGCTAGGGCGCTACACTAGCCGCTTCTTTTCCCAGGTTTAAATAACGATGGCGATTTCTGTTGTGGAGTTCTACATCAGGGCCTGGGTTGGCAACTTTTCCCGTCCTGTTCTCGTCCGGTGAAATTCCCCGGAGGAGAGAATTTTTATCGGTTTTTTGTGGGGGCGTCCCCTTTTACTCTGCCGCGTGAGGTAGAGTCGGAGGACTTGTGCGTTAAGCCGCTATTCCTATAAGGGGAGATTGTCTTCTTGTGATTTGTATCACACCTATGGTCAGAACTCAAACGTTATAACCCTTAGAGGACAGTCATTTAAAAATTTGTTACGGAAGCCATCCAAAAGTTTATGAAGAAATATTGCAGTTGCTTGATTTAACTGTTAAAGTATGCTCAAGGGCGACTGAAGTCCATACTCGTATCTAGGAGGCCAGCCCACCATGTACAAGAACCCAACGGATACAGTTCGGGACTAAGAATAGGACCGAGGGGAAAATGGAAGCGTGCTACCGCGTAACATTCAACATCAAAATGCGCGAGGGCGGATTGTCAATTTCAATAACACTTGTGGATTGGGTTTCCCAAGAAGAATTGACATCTGAGGCGTTGACCCCATCACCCTGATTAAGCTTTGAAGTATTTTCAACTGGCATTTTGTTGAAGGGATCAGCAATTGTATAACATCACAATTCTGAATCCCCTTCATCAAAATCGCTGCTGCTACTGATTGCATTTAACTTATCCTTCGTAATCGCCAAAACGGGTGACTCTGTGAAGTGCCAAAAATATCAACAGACTTGGCATGGAATGAGTAGAGGGATAAGACCTCAACTATGGAGGCTTCATTTATGAACATTCAAGACAAGACTGCACTGATTACTGGCGCGTCCCGTGGAATTGGGCGGGCGATCGCCCTGGAGTTGGCCCATCAAGGCATGAAACGGATCATTATCGTGGCCCGCGATCGCGATAAATTAGCGGAAGTGGAAGCCGAGATTGCCATCCTAGGGGTAGAGGTCGTGAGTCTCCCTTTAGATCTCACGCAACCTGTGGAAGTGGACATTGCGATCGCCAAAGCGTGGAAGCATCATGGTCCCATTCACCTCTTGGTCAATTGTGCCGGTGTCGCACATCAGACCCCATTTTTGCAATCGAAATTCCCGAAAATTCAGGAAGAACTTTCCCTCAATATTATGGGAATGTACGAAATCACGCGCATGGTTGCCAAACGCATGGCAGCAAGGCAGGAAGGTACAATCGTCAACGTTTCCAGCTTAATGGGCAAAGTGGCTGCACCCACGATGTCCACCTATTCAGCAACCAAGTTCGCCATCCTCGGCTTCACCCAAGCCTTGCGGGGGGAACTCGCGGAACATAATATCAAAGTGGTCGCACTTCTGCCCACCTTGACCGATACCGACATGGCGAAAAACTTACAATTGTTTCGCTGGGTTGTGCCGATGACACCGCAGCAGGTGGCAAAGGCACTGGTATCCGGACTCAATAGAGACTCCTCAGAGATCTTAGTGGGATGGCAGAGTCATTTAGCCGTGTTGTGCCAACGGATTGCGCCCTGGCTGTTGGATAAAATGCTCTTGATGGCTTCCCCTTTATCTGGGAGTCTGGTCAAGCGCAATTATCGCCGAAATCAAGTCAGCGATCGCCTACTCGCGGAGGCTGCTGCCGCATCCCGTTAAGGGGTCTCTAATACAACCCGGTTGATACTACTGAGTAGGGGCAATTCATCAATTGCCCCTACATCAACGTAGGATTTTTAGGATTTTAAGGTTAGGATGGCCCTACGCAGATTGAGCGGTAATCCGTAAGTCTGGAAATCGCACTCCCCTGTTTTGTCCCTAGATTGCCTCGAAATGAACTCATTCATTCACCGAGACTGGACTGGAAAGGCTTTCGGTGAACAGGGGGTCATTTATTTTACCATAATTCCTTTAATCCCACGCATCTTGCCAAAGGCATAAGAGAGAGAATTTTCCCGACCCGTTGCACCCTATCCTCCCAAAAATTGCTCCAGGTCTGAATTTGGTGGCTTGCTGACCCGGGACATCTAGGCATTTTATGTCCGTAAATTTATAAAAAATGAATTCATTGATACAATAATCGGACGACTCATGCTAGACTCATACAAGTTGGAGAATAAATTCACCCGGTAACGGAGTCAAAAGCATCAGCCAACTGTTTGGGCTGACTCTGGATCCAAATGCTCTGAGCTTGGGCAATTACTTTTTTAACGTTTCCCATATCTTCATTCCAGAAGAATTTAATTTTTTTGGAATGATTGTAATGACTGCACATCATCTGTAAAATACAAACCCAATAAACATTATTCGTCTAGCGGCGAGGAGGTTGATCCCATGTTAAATGCACAACACAATTCCAAGGGAAACTTCATGGTTGTTGATCTGGCTGAGGGAGTTTTAGTTGGTTCTCTTATGCCCAAAGATAACCTCCCCGCACTGCGATCAGGATTTGCTGGATATCCGGCAAACCCCCGATGGAATGTGATCAAATATCGGGCCTGGAAAATGGGACGGCAGTTGCGGCAGTCTCTGGATGAAGGGGATTTGGTGGTCCGTTCCACGGATTTCATGTTAGTTCCGGCGCAAGAAAGTTCGGCAACTCAGATTGGGAAAGTGAAGCAACAGAGCGATCGCTTTCTAACCACTCCAATGGTACTGGCTTAAACCCAAATTCATGAATTCAGAATCTTCCCATAGAAGGAGCGATCGCCTCAACAGCGATCGCTCCTTCTAATTTTATCCCAGCTTTTAACCCTGGGCCGTAATGCGATCGATTAAAGCTTGCTTCACCTGTTCCGCATTTTCATTCTCAACTTGGCAAGTACCTGCATTGGCATGACCCCCACCGCCATATTCCAACATCAATGCTCCAATATTCAGATTTGAGCTGCGGTTTAAAATTGACTTACCCACGGCAAACACCGTATTTTGTTGCTTGAGTCCCCAAAGAACGTGCATGGAGATATTGCAAGTGGGATAAAGGGCATAAATGGTAAACCGATTCCCCGCATAAATGGTCTCTTCATTCCGCAAATCCAGGACCACTAAACTGTTATAAACCTTCGCACAGTCTTTAAGTTGCTGATTAAATTTATCTTGGTGTTCAAAGTACAGGTCAGACCGTTCTTTGACATCAGGAAGCTGCAAAATTTCCTCAATACTATGATTTCTACAGTAATCAATTAATTCCATCATTAATTGATAGTTAGAAATTCGGAACTCCTTAAATCTCCCTAAGCCGGTGCGAGCATCCATCAGAAAGCTCAAAAGCACCCATCCTTGGGGTTCTAAAATCTCGGACCGCTCAAATTGAGCCGAATCTGACTTATCCACCGCTTCCATCATTTCGGTGGAGATGGTGGGAAATTTTTCCGGTCCGCCAAAGTAGTTATAGACTACACGGGCGGCAGAAGGAGCCTTTGGATCGATAATATAGTTATCGTGAGCGTCTTGATTGCGGATGGTTTCGCTTTCGTGGTGATCGAAGACTAAATGCGCGGTTTTGACGTAGGGTAAATTGGTGGTAATATCGCGATCGCTGATTTCAATTTTGCCATCCTGCATATCTTTCGGATGCACGAATTTAATCTCATCGATGAGATTGAGTTCCTTTAACAGAACAGCACAGACCAACCCATCAAAATCACTACGGGTTACTAATCGGTACTTGTGGTCGTCACTTGACATATTTCCCCCAGTTGGATCAGTATCGGTTTATTTTCGCTATGTTTCTCTATTGAAACCCATCTGTTCTCTGCTGTCTAGGGTAGGGATATCCTCAAAGCAAGACAAACCAGGTTTCTTGAGGAAATCTTTGCCAATTCCTGACAAAGAAAGGGTCAGAAACCCGGTTTTTTGTCCCCTGGATTCAATCAGGGTCAATCTACAAGCCGGATCAAATCAGGGACTGGGGTAGGCGATCGCATCGTCATTTGCACCCATGCCACCCCGCCACAAGTTGACGATTCGGTCTAATCCCCCGGTGGCGAGGGTCAGTCCATTGGGATACCAGGCGATCGCCTGTGCCCAATCTGACTCGGACGAAATAAACCCGACTCCCTCTCCTGTCTCCAGATTCCAGAAGCGAATTCCATCCCGAGATGCACTGGCAAACAGTTGACCATTCGGGTTAATTTTCAGCGATTTAATCCAACTGGGATGATCCACCAAGGTGTAAAGCAGTTCTCGGTTAACTAAATCCCAACATTTAATCGTGGTATCAAAACTACCGGAAATTAAACGATTGCCATCGGGGGTAAAATCTAAGGTGGTAATTCCGCGATCGTGTTGAAATGAAGTGGGGAGGGGATTGCCGACAATGGCGGCTCCTTCCCCGGGAATCACCGGCCATAAAATAATATTACCCTGATGAGTTCCTGCGGCGATCAGTTGTCCATCTCCGCGAAAGGCTACAGAATAAATCGGTTGTAAATTTAATAAGACCCGGATCAGTTGGCGATCGCGCAAATCCCAGAAGCGAATTCCATCTAAACCGCCACTAACTAAATTGCGGCCATCAGGGGAAATTGCCAAGGAAAGTACATTACTTCTATGTTCTAAAAATTGATGTAATAATTTACCTTCTTGGACATCCCAAACTTCGATCGCCCCGCCATCTCCCGAACTCACGAGGGTATTTCCATCGGGAGAAAAAGCCAGGGCAAGGACTCGATTTTGATAGGTTTTCCAGTGGCGAATCCGTTTTTCTTTTTGTAAATCCCAGATTTCAATTCTCGGATCATTTCTGCCTCCGCCCAAGGCAATAAATCGGCCATCGGGACTAAAGGCCAGGGATTGAATCGTAGCGGATTCTCCTTCGATCGCCAGAAATAATTCGGGATTGTTCCAAGTCGGGGCGATGGGGCGATCGCCTTGCCCTGAGAATTGGGGATTAGAGGCTGTATCCCGGGATAAGGGGGACTGCACAGCAGGGTCAGGCATCCGGGTTTGAGGAGTCGCCAGAGTCATCTCCCCGAGGGAAAACAGGGCAGTTCCCAGCAGTAAGGGAAGGGCGGGAAGATAAGCTCGTAATCCAGCAATTAAACCCGGGTTGAGGACAGGCTTTTTAAATCTGAATCTCTCCATTCAGTTCACCACTAATCGATTCAGAACTTACGACTTAACACTATATAATTCAAACTGCACCCAGGTCATCTCCTCGAAATTCAGACTAGAAGTTAGTCCCGATGATGATGGCAGTCTTGTTGAATATTCGGGCAAATTGTATGAGCAATTTGGTCCTCGGGGGGTTGTTCTTGCCAGCCTTGGAGAATACCTTGCAACTCCGAACGCAGGGTTTTTAAAGACCGAATTTGTTCATCAATAGCAGCAACTTTGGCTTCTAAATGATGTCGAACTTCTCCACAAGGCAATTCGCCGCGATCGTGAACCTGCAAAATATCTTTGATTTCCGTCAAACTTAATCCCAAAGATTGCGATCGCTTAATAAAAGCCAGCCGATTCAACACCGTAGGGTCAAAGATTCTATAACCCGAATCTGCCCGTTCTACGGTGGGTTCCAACAGACCAATTTCTTCATAGTAGCGAATCGTCTTCACCGGCAATCCCGAAGTTGCAGACACTTCGCCAATTTTTAGGGATTTTTCACCCACCAGAGTTTCCATCATCTTGCGGTTGAGGTGAACGGTATTACGACCCCCGAAGGGTTATTGCGGGGGATATTTTTTAGAAGTCATCAATAAGGGGAGGGGTTGACGAGAAGAAGCCGGAGGGAGATAATGTTCCGGCACTCGTTCGAGATCTAACGGCTGACTGCGTTGGAGTTGCCACCATCGTAAAGCCAAGGCGACGGTTACCAGGACGATGCCAAAACTAAACAGAGAAACGCTTTGGTCAATTCCGCCGAGGGCTGCATCGACAGCGCCGACAATCACGATAAAGCTAGTAATAGGTTCTTGACGGTAGGCCGACTTTAGAAATCTAATCAATCCAGGATTCATCATAAGTTAGGGTTTTTTCTCTTCGGGTAATTTTTCTCTATGGTTAAGATTTAAAGTTGACCCCCCAAGTTTTGGACCAGGGCAAGGGCCTTTCCCCTTTTCATTGTAACGTTTCAAGGGTTGATTGTACTGTACCGTTTGGGGGTTTAGCTCAAAAGGGCGATCGCCTCCCAAGGTAATCTGTTGAACTCGCAGTCCAATCGGGTCACCTTACAGATGGTTTCTGCCCCTTTTGCTTAGATTCCGGAGTTCTTTCAATTCCCCCGTGAGGTTTTAAACCCTAGTAGATATCCCGGGTGTAAGTCCAGGGGGCGGATGGGGATTACCCACCCGCCCCGAAAATGACCTAATTGAGGCCCAACCAGGACAGCAGTCCTTGTCCCGTGAGGTATTCGATCAGCAGAGTCAGGGCAAAACCAATCATCGCCGCCCGACCATTCAAGCGTTCAGCATACTTATTGAAGCCAAATTTGGGTTCTTCCAGCTTCGGGGTAACGGTAGGTCCGGTAGGTTGGGGTTCTGTCATGGTGAGTCAGTTAATTTACAATTCTTAACGATTATCATCTTCTATTGTAGGGAGGCGGACTCATTCGTCAACAACAATCCTCCTAAAATTTCCTAAATTAAGGTATCACAACGGAACTACAAGAGGTTATTCATGGAAATTGGCGTCCCAAAAGAAACAAAAGATCGGGAATATCGGGTGGGGTTGAGTCCGAGTAGCGTTAGAGTCCTTACGGAACATGGACATTCTGTATTTATCGAAACTCATGCGGGGGTCGGTTCGGGATTCAGCGATCAAGAGTATCTGCATAGTGGGGGGAAAATTGTCCCCACGGCGAAAGATGCCTGGAGTCGGGAATTGGTGGTGAAGGTAAAAGAACCCTTACCGGGGGAATATGGGTATTTGCACAAAGAGCAACTGTTGTTTACCTATCTCCATTTAGCCGCCCATCGCGAATTAACTGAGACCCTGATGGAATCCGGCGTCTGTGCGATCGCTTATGAAACCGTCGAACTCCCGGATAAACGACTCCCCCTCCTCACCCCCATGAGCATTATCGCCGGTCGTCTCTCCGTGCAGTTTGGCGCGAGATACCTGGAACGGCAACAAGGGGGACGGGGAGTGCTGTTGGGAGGCGTTCCTGGCGTCAAACCGGGCCATGTGGTGATCTTAGGCGGAGGTATCGTCGGCACAGAAGCGGCCCGGATGGCAGTCGGCATGGGGGCGCGAGTGCAAATTTTGGATATCAACATCGATCGCCTCGCCTATCTGGAAACCTTGTTTGGGTCCCGGGTCGAACTCCTGTATAGTGAGTCGTTACAAATCGAGGCAGCCGTTCCCGATGCCGACTTACTCATTGGTGCAGTCCTCGTTCCCGGACGTCGTGCTCCGATTTTGGTCCCGCGTCAGTTAGTGGAAACCATGCGTCCCGGTTCAGTGATTATTGATGTTGCTGTGGATCAAGGTGGTTGTGTGGAAACATTGCACCCCACTTCCCATACAAATCCTACTTATATTGAAGCCGGAGTTGTGCATTATGGCGTACCCAATATGCCCGGTGCGGTCCCTTGGACTGCAACCCAAGCCCTTAATAATAGTACCTTACCTTATGTGGTGAAATTAGCCAAGTATGGCATCAAAGCCTTAGAACTTGATGCCGCTTTAGCCAAGGGGCTGAATGTGAAAAACCATCAACTGTTGCATCCAGATGTTCAGCATGGTTTCCCTGATTTAGTCCCTTAAAAATTAGAAAAAGCTAGAGGATGTTGAGAGACTCCTCTAGCCGAAGGTTTGTAAAACTGAGACGAAAAAGGAGAAAAAGAATGAAAATTTTTCTGGAAACTGACCGTTTAATCCTGCGGTATTTTAACGAAAACGATGTTGATCACCTTTTAGAATTAGACAGTGACCCGACGGTGATGCGCTACATTAATGGCGGGCTTACCAGTAGTTTAGCCGATATTGAGGCATGGCTAGACCGAATTTTAGACTATTATCAAAAGTATGAAAATTTTGGGTTTTGGGCCACTCATGAAAAAGTCTCCGGAGAGTTTATCGGCTGGTTTCACTTTTACCCTGCCATCACCAGTAGCTTTGGGGTAGCGGCGAATCTCGTCCGAGAGGGGGAGATTGCTTTAGGGTATCGATTGCGGCAGTCGAGTTGGGGGAAAGGATATGGCACCGAAGGAGGGCGATCGCTCCGGGATAAAGGGTTTAATGAATGGGGGGTCAAGAGAATCATCGCTTGGGCATTACAAGCCAATCAAGCCTCTATTCGAGTCATGGAAAAAGTCGGGTTACAATTTGAATGTGATTATCACTTAAAGCCTGAGCAGTTACCGGCATTAAAACAACCCGAGGAACGGCTGATTCTCAAATATGGGTGTGATAACTTTCAATTTTTACCCAGAGAATAATCAAAACTTAGCTCAGTTCCAGGCATTATTAATTCACGTGTGAAAGTTTACCCTGTGAATTTTCTGGACAACTATGAAATTATATCGACCCACTAATAAAGTTCCCTTTTCCGGTCTTCAGTGGCTCATCGGGGCCTCCTTATTGGGAGGAATAACCATTGGAGCCATTACTTTTTTACTCACTTATTTGATTTATTTCGCCTTTATATTTCCTATCGCAATGGGGACTATAGGTGGCAAAGTTATGACTTATGCCATCCAAAAAGGCAAGGTGAGAAATCCCCTCCTGTCCAGTCTATTTGCTGGAGTGAGCGGATTGGCAATTTATGGTTCTTTATTTTGGGGAGCTTACTGGCGATTCCAGCAAAGATTTCCCCAATTGTTATCCCCCCTAGAACAGGAAAGTATTTACAGTTCCGGTAAAAGTATTGATGAATATTTGCAAGACAAAACCGGAAGAACTGGGTTTTTAGGATATGTTAAATATAGCGCTCAAGAAGCCGTGGTGATTCGAGAGGCAGTCAAAGGTGATTTTGCTTTCAACGAAACATTAAATTGGCTGTATTGGCTGGTGGAGTTGAGTATTATTGAGGGAATTATTATTACATTCTCCTATTCTGCCGCCAAAAAACCTTTCTGTGAAGCGTGCGATGTATGGTATAGTCAACCCGAACGAATCGGGAATGTCAAGGGTCGGTTTTATCCAAATTTTTTGACATTGATTCAGGATGAAAACTATTTTAAAGCAGCAGAATTAGTGAAGGCAAATACCCACCTTTACAGTCCCAGTATAGAAGTAGAATTCCAGCGTTGTCCCGGTTGTCAAACCAGCGATGTGGTGATGAAATTAAGCCGAGTTGGGTTAGATGCTCAGGGGGGATTGACCGTCAAACCGATTAAAGTCGGCATGATCACTCAGCGTCAAGCTCAACAGTTTATAGAATGGTCTCATCCTCAATCGTTGAAAAACCCAGAAGATGCGGCGGCAATTTTGCCTCATGAAGAGGCTATTTTATTAGCAGAAGAACGAAATACCGTTAAAGACCGTGACGAGTTTTTATCCCACGGATTGCAAGACAGTCAAATCCAATATATCGTCGAACAACTGACACAGTATCGGGCGATTAAAATGGCCTATTTTTTGCAGAAAAAGGTGCAAAATTTGCCAGAAATACCTTTGTATATTTTAGGAGTCGTTCGTCGCCGTCCTTGGGGGTATGAGTCAGACCTAGCGGATATCAAGATAGTCCATCAACTCTATGGGGAGATGGAATTACCGGAACAAACCTTGATTATTGCTCTAAATAAAGATAAAAAACTCCAAAAAAAGATGCAGCAAATACCGGGGGCTATCATTTACACATCCTAGCCATTCAGCCCGGATTAGACCTAGGCGGAGAAAGAGATAAAACACCTTACTCCCGGTTTGGGTTGGAGGTAGTGCGGAGGGGAAGGATTATTTCAAAGGTCGTACCAACTCCCGGTTCTGAACTACAAATTAGACTGCCGTGATGCTTTTTAACAATAGTCTCATAACTGGTATAAAGCCCTAATCCGGTGCCTTGACCTACGGGTTTTGTGGTAAAAAAGGGGTCAAAAATTTTACTTTGAACTGCGGGGTCAATGCCCTTGCCATTATCAGTAATGGTAATTTGAATTTGCTCGCCTTCTAGTTCCCGGGTCTGGATGTGAATTGTTCCCGAATCAGAGGGGACTTGGGCTGCGATCGCATCAACAGCATTGCTCAGAAGGTTCATAAACACTTGATTAATCTCCCCCGCCAAACATTCTACGGGAGGGACTGTACCATAATCTTTGATCACTTCAATCGGGTGATCTGAAGACTCAGACCCTTGGATTCGATGTTGTAGAATCAGCAAGGTACTTTCCAATCCTTCGTGAATATCGACCGCTTTTAACTGAGATTCATCTAACCGGGAAAAATTCCGAAGACTCAAGACAATCCGCTGGATGCGATCGGCCCCGGATTTCATAGAATTCAAGAGTTTAAACAAATCTTTTTTAACAAAGGGTAAGTCAATTTGAGTTTCCATTTCTACAATTTCGGGGTCGGGTTCAGGATATTTTTCCTGATATAGGGATAAAAAATCCAGGATGTCTTGAAAATAATCGGTAGCAGGGGAGAGATTGCTGTAAATAAAACTTACGGGATTATTAATTTCATGAGCAATTCCCGCGACTAACTGCCCCAAACTGGTCATTTTTTCATTATGAATTAATTGACCTTGAGTTTGCTTGAGTTGCCGTAAAGCAGTTGCTAGAGACTCGGCTTTTTCTTTTAAATGAACTTCTTGCCTTATGAGTTGTTCGTTCGCTTGGGAGAGTTCCTGAGTCCGTTCGATGACCCTATATTCTAGTTCGGCTTTGGCTTGTTTTAAGCCTTCTAAAGCGTGACGGCGTTCTTTGAGGACAGCAATTAGAACCAGGGTGGTGATGGAGATGACGCCAATAAAGGATTCTAAGAAAAGCAGAGAGGCGTTGAGATTGTCTCTGACGAAGGAACTGCGATTGAGAATGGTTCCGCCGATCGCCATTAATCCCGTCAGGGCGATCGCTAAAGTGGTCCAGCGTTCCGAAAACCGAAATGCCGCCCACCCCAACAAGGGAATTATTAAATATTCCACAGGATATCCATACCAAAAAGCTAAACTCACCACTCCATCAAAAAGTAAAAACCAACTCCAACTTTCCAGACTTAGGGACCGCAATTCTGTCCAGATAAATTTTCCCACGTGAGAGAAAATTCGAGACCCCTTTTTCGGTTGCCAACTCTGGCTTAAAAAGCGATGCCAAGTCAACAAAACCGGGGTGAAAATCAACACACCCGCTACATTAGACACCCACCAAGTCACCCACGACTGTGCAAAATTCGACCACTCTACCCATTGCGCCACACAAAGGGCGAGAATGCCCACGGTGGCACTGATAATTTGAGAGGCGATCGCCCCACAGGCGACAAAGATAAACACCTCATTCGCCCGATGGAACGGATAGCGGGTGTGAGTAAAGCGTTGAATCAAAGCGGCCCCCCACAGCGGTGTCAGGGTATTTCCCACCGCAGTCACTGCCCCGATTGCCAGACTGAGGGGGCTGGGACTTAACAACACTGAAATACCAAAGGAACCCAAAGCAATACCGGGCCAAATTCGGTTTCCCCAGATCAGAACTGCCCCCAAACCCACCCCTGCCGGAATCCAAACTGCTGTGACATCACCGGGGAGAACGGCTAATTTGAGTCCAAGGATGCCCAAAACACAGTAAAAAAGGGCGATCGCCGCAATTAATAGAACATTTTGCCGTAACTGAACCTGACCTAATCTTCTCTTCATCTGACACTCCGTAGGGGATCTTATCATCAAAGACTCATGACTTAACACCTATTTTATCGGTAATTTATGAAATAACAAATTCTGGAGTTGCCTGACTTGCCTCTAGTTTTGTGGCCTATTTTTTGAGTCTATTCCAAAGGTAAAATCTTCATAAATTTCAAAAAAAGAAACTGTTAAATTGAAATTACTTAAAGTAAATATTGTTTGAGCGTAAGTATAATTTTGAAAAACCCATCTTTCTTCCTCAGTCTTCCGGAAAACTTCCACTCGTTGATGTTGGGTATTGACCAAAACATACTATTCCAGACTATTTAAGGTTTGTAATCGTTGAACTTGTCCTCTCGGTCAAATTTCGGTACTGGGATACAGCACTTCAACAATCAATTTAGGAAAGCATTTATAAGTAGAGTTTTCTCGGTTTTTGGGTTACAAGTGACCATTAAATCAGGATAATAAAAGCAATTTTAGTGATGATTTAGGTTAAATACATGGGAATAGGGAGGAATGAAGCGCTGAAAACTAAAATTTTTGAGCATTTATTTACCACCCAAGCGGTCCGCGAAGGGACCGGAATAGGGTTTGCGATCGCCCGTCAGATTATCGTCGAAAAACACTCAGGAACCCTAGCGGTCAATTCTACATTAAGCCAAGGTACAGAATTTACCATTTCCCTTCCCTAATGTCCGAAATCTAAATCAGAACCAAACTGAATCCAAAAACTCCCTTAGTCTAACGCCTTGTTTCAAGGCGATACTATTCCCCATCAAACCGGAAATTAACTCGGTTCTAAATCCGACTCAACCTTCACCTCTTCCTCGGCAAAATCGACTTTATCATACAAATCCGCCAAGGATAGGGAGAAATCAAAGGATTGAAATGGAACCGTGGCTTCTAAACTATCATACTCGCGAAACAGCCAAGCCTGGTCCTCAGTTTTGGTGTAATGTTCCACATGAGCGGTGTATTGGTCAATCAACAAATACTCCCGAAAACTGGCGATAGTCCGATAGGCTGCAAATTTTTCATCTTTATCGTAACTGCGAGTTGACTGAGATAACACTTCCGCAATAACAATCGGATTGGTAATCGTATCTTTGCGTCCTTCCTGCAATTCTATCGGCTGACCGACCACCATGACATCAGGATAAGTATAAATTCGCCGATCCGGAATCCAAAGCCGTTGATCCGCGATAAACACCCGATAAGTTTGGCGTCGCAAACCAAAATTTAAGGACCCAGCTAAATTTAATGTAATTTGATTATGATTGGGAGTACCACCGGCCATCAGAACAAGGGTTCCATTACGATATTCATGACGATCCTGAGAGGCAATTTCTTGGGCTAAATATTCATCAACCGTATAGGTGCGTTGGCTGAGGGTAGAAGTCATAGCAACTCGCAGGTTAGGTTTGGTTTG
Organism: uncultured cyanobacterium; assembly: GCA_963821735.1. Classification (GTDB taxonomy): domain Bacteria; phylum Cyanobacteriota; class Cyanobacteriia; order Cyanobacteriales; family Laspinemataceae; genus Laspinema. The sequence continues at coordinate 144,968 of CAWGFK010000010.1, read as the reverse complement.
ATTATATCCCAAATTTAGAGGGGTTTGGTCCTATTGACCCCATAAGCTATTAAAAAAGGGTGCGTTATCTTCCTCTTCACGCACCCTTAATTCAGGGATTAACTTTTTTTCTTCGCTGTGGAAGTTGTGGATTTTTTCTTCGTTGTCCCCGTTTTGGACTTGGTACTACTGGTTTTGGATTTGCTGCTACTACTCTTACTCTTACTTTTAGAAGTAGATGCTTTAGCCGCCAGCAGTTCCACCGCTTGTGCCAAGGTGACATCTTCTACGGTGGTGCCTTCGGGTACTGAGGCATTGGTTTTGCCATGTTTGACGTAGGGTCCGTAGGGTCCGTCGTAAACGTTCACGGGTTCGTCATCTGCGGGATGTTTGCCGAGTTCGCGCAGGGGTTCTTTGGCTTTGCTGGTTTTGCTACTGCGTCCCTTTTTCGGTTCGGCGAGTAACTCTAAGGCGCGAGGGAGGGTGATGCTGAGGACATCATCTCCGGCTTTCAAGGACCGATATTCTTTGCCCTCTTCTTTCCCGCGATCGCACACCACATAAGGTCCAAATCGCCCTAAACTGGCTTGGATTTTGCCGCCATTTTCGGGATGCACTCCCAAGGTGCGCGGCAAGGCTAACAGTCCCACCGCTTGATCTAAGGTTAAGTTTTCAGCGGTGACGCCTTTCGGAAAAGAAGCCCGTTTGGGTTTTTTATTCTCTTCCGTGGTTTCTCCCAGTTGGACGTAAGGGCCGTATTTACCAATCATGATATAAATTGGCAGCCCGGTGTTGGGGTCGGTGCCGAGTTGTTCCGGTCCTTCGGTTTTTTGCTTGAGAATCTGTTGGACTTGTTCCGGGTCCAGGTCCGAGGGGGTGAGGTCCTTGGGAATGGAGGCGGTAACGACGCCATCGCCATTGTCGGCTTCGATATAGGGTCCATAGCGCCCGATGCGAACTTTGGCATCGAGGTTCTCCAATTCGACGCTACGGGCTTGGTTGGGGTCGATCGCACTTTCCTGTTGCTTGACTTGGGTTTCTAGGCCGGTTTCCCCGAGATAAAATTTCTGAAGATAGGGCAACCATGCCGCTTCTCCGGTGGAAATATCATCCAAGGTGCGTTCCATTTTCGCAGTAAAGCCGGGGTCTACCAATTCGGGGAAGTATTTTTCCAACAAATCGGTGACGGCAAAGGCGGTAAAGGTTGGCACTAAGGCATTGCCTTTGAGGATGGAATAGCCGCGATCGATGATGGTACTGATAATACTGGCGTAGGTACTCGGACGCCCAATTCCTTCGCTTTCTAGGGTTTTGACCAGGGAGGCTTCCGTATAGCGGGCGGGGGGTTGGGTTTCATGGCCCACTGCCTCAATATTTTTGCACTCTGGGCGATCGCCAACTTTTAAAGCCGGTAAAATCACCTCTTGGTCCTCTAACGCCGCATCCGGATCATCCGACCCTTCCACATAAGCGCGCAAAAATCCCGGGAAATCAATCCGCTTGCCACTGGACCGAAATCCGGCATTCTCTACCCGCAAATCTACCACCACGATGGTTTGACGGGCATCGGCCATTTGGCTGGCGACGGTGCGTTTCCAAATCAAATCATAGAGTTGTAATTCCCGTCCCGAGAGGGGGGTTTGTTGGGGAGTGCGGAAACTGCTTCCCGCCGGACGAATCGCTTCATGGGCTTCCTGGGCCCCTTTGCTCTTGGTGGCATATTGCCTAGGTTTGGGGCTGAGATACTCTTTCCCATACATTTCTGCCACACAGGTCCGCGCTGCGGTGAGGGCCTGTTCTGACAGATGCACCGAGTCGGTTCTCATGTAGGTGATGTACCCATTTTCGTAGAGACTTTGGGCAATTTTCATCGTATCCCTGGCCGATAACCGCAGTTTGCGGTTGGCCTCCTGTTGGAGGGTGGAGGTGGTAAAGGGGGGCGAGGGTTTGCGAGTGGTGGGACGTTCCTCAACTTTAGCGACTTGCCAAGGTTTGCCCGTGAGTTGGGTAACCAAGGCCCGGGCTTGTTCTTCGTTGAGGAGGACGACAGTTGCGACCGGCGATAATTTGGCCGGTGGATTCATCAAAGTCGCTGCCGGTGGCAACTTTGCGATCGCCCAAGGTGACCAGTTTGGTTTCAAACGGAGTTTTGGCCTGAACTAAACGGGCTTTTAAATCCCAATAGGACCCTTGACGGAAGGCACGACGCTGCCGTTCGCGTTGCACCAACAGGCGCACCGCCACAGACTGCACCCGACCGGCAGAGAGTCCCGAGGCGATTTTTTTCCATAACAGGGGCGAGAGGGTATAACCCACCAAGCGGTCTAAAATCCGCCTGGTTTCTTGGGCATGGACCAGTTGGTAATCAATCGTGCGGCAATTGTTGAGGGCATCACGAATCGCCTCCCGGGTGATTTCGTGAAACACCATGCGCTTAATGGGCACCTTGGGTTTGAGCACTTCTTGCAGATGCCAACTAATACTTTCTCCTTCCCGGTCTTCGTCCGTTGCCAGAATCAGCTCATCGGCCTGTTTAAGGGCATCTCTGAGGGTTTTGACGACTTTTTGCTTGGTTTTGGGGATGACGTAGAGAGGCTCAAAATCGGCTTCTACATTGACCCCAAGCTGCGCCCATTTTTCCCCTTTGACTTGTTCGGGAATTTCATCGGCAGAGGAGGGCAGATCGCGCACGTGACCCATCGATGCCTCTACGCGATAGTCGTTCGGCAAGAAGTTCCGAATCGTGCGGGCTTTGGTTGGAGATTCGACGATGACGAGGGTTGACATGGCACCTTTTGGGGATAGCAGCTTTGTAGAACGTCAGCTTTAGAGCTTTTTGGGGGAAATGTCAAGGGGGCATCGGGAAAGGGGGCATCAGTCTAGCGGGAATGTAGCTGCCTCTGATTGAATGAGGATGGCTGCCCGGTTTTTGCCGTTGATGGCTGCCGGTCGATCCGTGCCGATCGCGATTGATATCCGATTTCGCAAAACTGAGCGAGTTGCGGTATCGGTGCATGGGCCGTTCGGTGCTGGGGACTTGAGGCCGGAGGCTGAGACTGACTTCTACCCGCAGGAGTTGAACGAGGCGATCGCCTCGGTTCTGGATCGCCAGGGTTCCCGATCTCCTTTATATCTATAGATGGGGGTGATCAAGGGCAACTTAACATCCCACTCGGATCAGAGTTTTTTCTATCTGAGGTCCATAGAGTTGGGGAGAAGCTCCCTAAATTGACCCTAACACAAGCAGAGGAAACCGGAGGCAAAAATGGGGAAGGGCGTGAAGAAATCGCGGATGGGACTGGCGCTTTCTCCCCAGTTGCAATGGGTTTTAGGCGTTACCCTCAACAAAAACCCGTTGGTTGCGATGAATCAATCCGGTGGGATATCACCGGGTTTCAACCAGAGGAGTCGGGGTGATTCGAGGGGTTCGGGCGGATATCAAGGTAAGATGCAAGATGTAAAGAATTGCTAATGCACACCCTGCACCAACTTGCTGCTGAGTGATTGTATTGTATCTGCCCATAACTTGCTATGAACTTTGCTAATCTTGCCGCCCAGCTTAATGCTGGAATAATTTTGCCAGAGGGAATTGTGATCGTCACCCTCCTGGTGGTCCTGGTTTATGACCTGATCGTAGGACGGGAGTCGCTGAAAGTGACCCCCTACATGGCGATCGCCGGTCTACTAGCGGCCCTGGTGGCGCTGGTTTATCAATGGGATGCCAGTGACCCGATTTCGTTCCTCGGTGGGTTCAATGGGGACTCCATGAGTGTGATCTTTCGCGGGATTATCGCCTTGTCTGCGGTGGTTACCGTTTTGATGTCGATCCGCTATGTGGAAAACTCCGGCACCGCAATGGGCGAGTTTCTGATGATTTTGCTCACCGCAACCCTGGGGGGAATGTTCCTCTCTGGGGCAGATGAGTTGGTGATGATTTTTGTGTCTTTGGAAACCCTGAGTATTTCATCGTATCTGCTCACGGGTTATATGAAGCTGGATCCTCGTTCCAATGAGGCGGCTTTAAAATATCTGCTGATTGGCGCTGCCTCTTCGGCAGTGTTTCTCTATGGAATGTCTCTGCTGTATGGACTTTCGGGCGGAGAAACTCGCTTAAGTGCGATCGCTGCTGGCATAACCGCTTCTGGCACAGGCCCCTCAATTGGTCTGGTGATTTCCCTGGTATTCGTGATTGCCGGTATTTCGTTCAAAATCTCGGCGGTTCCCTTCCACCAATGGACTCCCGACGTTTACGAAGGCTCTCCCACCCCGGTTGTGGCGTTCCTCTCGGTGGGTTCTAAAGCGGCAGGGTTTGCCCTGGCGATTCGTCTGCTGACGACGGCATTCCCCCTCGTCCAAGAAGAGTGGCATTTTGTGTTTACTGCCCTCGCCATCCTCAGTATGGTTTTGGGTAATGTGGTGGCCCTCGCTCAAACCAGTCTCAAACGGATGCTTGCCTATTCCTCCATCGGACAAGCGGGTTTTGTGATGATTGGTTTGATTGCCAATACCGATGCCGGATATGCCAGCATGATTTTTTATCTGCTGGTTTATCTGTTCATGAACTTGGGTGCATTCACCTGTTTGATTCTCTTCACCCTGCGAACGGGAACGGATCAAATTAGCGAATATGCGGGGCTGTATCAAAAAGACCCGTTGTTAACCCTGGGGTTAAGTATTTGTTTGCTCTCTCTGGGTGGGATTCCTCCCCTGGCTGGATTTTTCGGAAAGATTTATCTGTTCTGGGCTGGTTGGCAAGCGGGTCTTTATGGCTTAGTCTTGCTCGGTTTATTAACCAGTGTGGTTTCGATTTACTACTACATCCGCGTGGTTAAGATGATGGTGGTTAAGGAACCGCAAGAAATGTCCGAGGCGGTCAGAAATTATCCAGAAATTCGCTGGAATTTACGGGGAATGCGATCGCTCCAAGTGGGTTTAATCCTCACGGTGATTGCCACTTCCCTGGCTGGGATTCTGTCTAATCCCCTGTTTACTTTGGCGAATAATTCTGTTTCTCGGACCTCAATGTTGCAAGCCTCTATGGGGAAAACTGTCCCCGTTGCAACGTTAACCAGTCCGGCGGACTTGGATGCTGCCAACACCCCTTAATAAAAGCCGTGTAAATTGTTAACGGTAATATTTTTTAGAGGCAATCCCGATGGGGTTGCCTCTCTCCTTTTTTTAGGGGGTGCGATCAAGTGGGGTATCAATTTAGGTTAATTCCAAATTAATTCCAGTAGCCGAATCACCAGCCAAGTTAGTAATCCATAGACGGCAATCGCAATCAAAGCGTTAAATTCAAAAGCAGAATTTCCAAAGGTTGGGGTTGTAAACAAGGTTTCAAACGGCGTAACAAAGGGAGAGGATAAGGCATAAATAAATCCGGCAAACTGGTTGTCTGGGTTTGCGCCTAATAGCCGCAACAGGACCCGCAAAATTAATAAAACGCCCAATGCTCCCATCAGATAGTAAATCACTTGATTAGTCTTGCTTAAGGCCAGTCTGCGTCTAACTTCAGCAATGCGCCGTTCCTCTTCTTCCAATTGGATTCCTTCAATTCGCCGGTGGAGATGTTCTTCTTGTTGTCGTAATTCCTGAAGCTGTCGGCTTAATCGCGCCTCTTCTTGTCGCAGTTCCCCGAGGTTTTGAATGTGACGTTCTTGTTCCCGTCGCAGTTCATCAGGGGCAGGGTTTGGGAAGGGTTCAGAGGCACTATACGGGCGATCGCCTCTGGAAATGCCCGGATTTGGCGGTGTTAATGGTTCTCCTGGAATGGGGTTGTCGCGATCGGGTCGGCTATTATCTGGGTTCATCTTTATCCCTTCCTACAAGATAGTCTTATTGCTTATGCTATCAATCGGTTTCCCCAGTCAGGGCGATCGCCCGTAAAATAACCGCCAATTTCGGCGTTGTAACATCAGGGGCAATCCGGAAGTGATCCGGCCATTTTTCGCACTTTGTGCTATCTTTTGCCCTCCCAGACCCTGGGACTCCTCAGCCGCAGAAATTTTAGACCGTTAGAAACCGGGTTGGTGTAATTATCGATTCCGGTTGCGGTTCCGACGACCTCCGGACCAAGGCGGAGGACCTTCCGAGTCTCGAATCTGCAAAACTTCCCCATTCTCCCGAGTAATCGTGAAGGCATCCAAATCATAACCTTCATATTTTCCTATCACTGTTACGCGCTCCCCTTCGCGGAAATCTAGTTGATGATACCAACGGGGTCCACAATCTACGATGACTTGACCCGTCCCGTCATCCAGTATAAACTCATTACCGACTACACTTCTAATCTCCCCCGCGATGGTTAGTCCCGAAGTGCGATGCAATTCTCGAATCGGAATTTGTGCGCTGACTGGATTAATCCCTATGACAAACATCGTAGCCGTCAAAACCGCTTTAAAGATTGATTTCATGTCGTTTTACCTCAACTTGGCCTCTACGGTAAAAAATAAAGATGACCAGAAAATGACCAAAATTCAGGGTTCAGAAACGAAAAAGGCTTCTCTCGGTCATATTTTGGTCATAATATTCAGGTAAGGTTAATTTAAGTTCAACAACAACCGATTCATTAACGGAGGAATCTTGTATGATATTTGATTTAAAGTCTTCCAATCTAATTATGGCCTGTCTTTTGAGTGCCAAAGCCAGCTTACTATTAGTTGCACCATCTCAATCTGCACTTAGCAGTTCTCCGGTCGATCTCTCAGGCAATTCTTCCGTAGAAGTTGAAGTGGTTAACTTAACTAACAATTCTACGGAAAGCACCGAATCATCCTGGTTATTTGGCGATGCTGATGTGGATCAAAATCAAGATCTCAACCAGGATGTCAATCAGGATGTCGATCGCAATCAAGCCGGTCAGACTTCCTTTATTCGTCAGGTATAATCTCTAGGTTGCTTTAACAGCCGATTGACCGAGGACTGGGAGTGTCATCCAATTAAGTTTTTCCCGGTTTACACTCCCAGCTTGATTTTCAACCCAGGTAAATTATTGATAATTCGTCAGACCGACTGATTTATGGATATTTTTGACTTTCTATTATCTCCCTATACAACTTCACAGTTTTTTGCGGAAAACTGGACTGAAATAGCTCTATTTATTCCTGGAAAAAGTCAGGATAAATTTGCGGGTTTATTTGGGTGGAATCAATTGAATCATTTATTGAATTATCACTTCATTCCGTATCCGAATTTGCGGTTTTCCTTGGATGGAGAATCGTTACCGGCGACCCCATCCCATCAATGGCTGGAACGACTGCATCAAGGAGCCACTTTAATTATCGATAGCGTTCATGAACGGGTTCCGGAACTGGAAAAATTGGTGGCTGATGTTCGGCAACAAACCGGATACCGCAGCCAAATTAACCTGTATTGTTCCCCGAGTGACCAACAAGGATTTAACTGTCATTATGATACCCATGATGTGCTAATTTTGCAAATTGAGGGGGAGAAAGACTGGTTTGTTTTTCCGGAAACTGTTCCTTTTCCCGTCACCGGGATGCGTTCTAAGGACCAGATTCCGCCAGATGTGCCGCCTTATTTGGAATGTACCTTGCAACCGGGAGATTTACTGTATATTCCTCGCGGACATTGGCATTATGCGATCGCCAGTTCTAATCCGTCCCGAGATGACTATTCCCCATCCTTGCATTTGACTTTAGGAATTGATTGTCAAACAGGGTTAGATTTGATGAAGTGGTTGGGGAAAGAATTGCAGGAAAATACTCAATGGAGAGCGAGTTTGCCGGTTATTCCGTCAGGAGATAGAACCGCAGTGCAACCCTATCTGGAACAGTTGCGCGATCGCCTGGTTGAGTTCCTGCAAAATCCCGAAACCATCCCGCGCTACTTAGATGATTTAAACTATCGCGATCGCACCCCACTTCCCTTTGCCTTCCCCCATCAACTAGGTAGCCAAATTTTCGACTTCGGACTAGAAACTCGATTTATTCCCTCTGCCTTACATCCCGTGCAAATCATTTCCCTTGAGGACCATCAAACTCAAGTGATTATCGGTGCTAAACAAGCGACAATTAAAGGAATTCCTACCGATATCGTCGAAAAACTATTTCGTCCCGGAGGATTTAGTCTCTTAGATTTAGCCGACTGGTGTCCCTCCTTGGATGTAGAAACCGGAGTGATTCCCCTCTTGACTCGGTTAGTCACTCAGGGAATTTTATTTGTAGACGGTTCCGCCTTAATTAAAGGATAAAATGTTCGCTCAACTTCCTCTTCTAACCACCGCCCAAATCCTCGTAAAAACAAGATTAAACCGGCCCGATTTCCAGAAGGGTTAATTGCTAATTCCAGCGCTTTTTTCATGGCACTCTGTTGGTCGGGGAAGTAAGCGGAAAATCGTTCATAGCACTGATATAAATCGGGAGTATAACATTGGTTTTGTTCCATTACTAATTCAAATCCCACTCTAATCATGCGTCGAGCAATCCAAGCACATTGTTTTTTGACTTGCTTTGAATAAGCTAAGGCCCTTGGAGATAAATGTTCTAAACCCTTTAAGGTGGTGGCTAAATCTGCCTGCCAAGTATAACTATAGCTAATCAAGTCAGGACCGGGCTTAACGTTCAGGGTTTCTGGGAGAAAATCACCAGCAATTTGCAAGCTTTGGGTTTGAATAATCACCGGCCAAATGGAATCAGTTTTTTGGATTGATTTATCTTCAAAGAGGATTAACTCTACTTTTTTGCAAAACAAATACCGTCTGTTCAGAGTTTGGCAAAGTTGCCGGGACTGTGCAATATCTTCTGGGGTAATTTCCTCGGATAATAAGGCAAAACTATCTAAATCAGAACCGTTCAAAATTGCCAAACCGCGCGGGACCGAACCGCGCAGATAAAGTGCTTGTAAGCGCGAAGGCCAAATTTGTAGACAACTTTGGCGTAGTTCCTCAACTAAAGAGGTCCAGGGTGGGAGTATTTTATTCCAGTCACAATCATTGAGAATAAAACCCTCTTTATCCATTGGAAAAAAGTGACCACGAGGGATAATTTTAGTCATAGATGTTAACTTGATTATGAATAAAGGGTTAATGGCTTAACGGTAAACGAATGATAAAAATTGAGCCCTGATTCAGGATACTAGATACCTCCAGCTTGCCGCCATGAATTTGCACAATTTGCTGGGCGATCGCCAATCCCAGTCCAAAGCCTTTTGCGGTTTCATAGCGTTTTTTATCCACCCGGTAAAACCGTTCAAAAATATGAGAGAGCGCATCAGGCGGAATCCCAACTCCCGTATCTTTGACCTCAATGATAGCCCAATTTTCTGCTGTCGATACAAAAACCTCAATGTTTCCTCCGGCTGGAGTATAGCGACAAGCGTTACTCAAGAGATTGATAACCGCTTGTGGGAGCAAACTCATATCCGCTTTGATGGGAATAACAGTCGGGGTGGAATGATAGGTTAAGTCCAGGGATTTGGCTTGAGCTTCTGGGAAAAAATCAGCGACTAATTGCTTCAAAATTGGGGCTAAATCCACGGACTTTAAAGACTCAGAATTTATTCCACCTTCATGGCGAGCTAAAAATAACAATTGACCGACTAGATCGCTCATTTTCTTGGTGGTTTCAACAATCTTTTGTAAGCGATTCTTCAAGGGGATGTAATCTTCCCCATTGTCTTGTAACTCTTCCAAATCCGCGAGATCCATTAACCCTACCTGAGCATTACTCAAGACTGCCGCTAAGGGGGTTCGTAATTCATGAGAAGCATTGGCAGTAAACCGCTGAAGTTGTTCACAAACCATTTCTAAGCGTTGATTGCTAGATTGTAAGTTCACTTCTCGGGTAGCTAATTCTTGCTCAAGTTTGTAAAACAAATGAATAGACAAGAAAAACCCCAAGACACCCACTCCGGCAGAAATACATAAAATATTCCAAGTGACTTGGCGATAAAATTTTTGATGAACTTGGCGTTTTTCTAATAAATTTTCCTCAGCTTCAGCAAAGCGGTCAATTAATAAGCGGGCTTCATCCATTGTCGCTTTACCTTCTTCCAACCATTCATACAGTGCATCAGCCGGAACCCAAATTTCCGGAGAATCTCGCAGTTGTTTAATGTCGGATTGAAGAGTAACTTTTTGATTGAATATTTCTAGGTTTTCCTGGGTAATACTCTTGATTTCTTGGAGAAGCAGGGTCTGTTCTGGGTTGTCTGTGACTAAATATTGCAAGCGTTCTAAAGAGTCAGGAATTATCGTAATAGCTTGGTTATAAGGGTTTAAAAATTCTTCCCTAAATGTCAAGCCATACCCCCGCACTCCGGTTTCGGCATCAACTAGAGAATTTAAAAGGCGTTTAGTTTCTAGTCGGACAATTTGTGTATGTTGAACCCATTCTTCATCTTCAATTAAGCTAAGTTTCAACCAGGTAAATGCAGACAAAGTGGTAAATAAACAAGTTACGGGAATGGCAATAATGAGAGTACCGCGAATGCGAATCGGCAGGTGATTCCAGAAATTTAGAGATATTTTAAGCCCATTCATTGATTAATTATTTTGAGGTTCAAACCGATAACCCACTCCATAAGCGGTTTCAATCCAGGTTTCTATTTCCAATTCTTGCAATCGCTTTCGCAGGCGTTTCACCCGAGAAGCGACGGCATTACTTTCCGGTTCTTCCCCCCATTCCCAGAGGGCTTGTTCTAGGCGATCGCGACTGATTACCTTACCCGGATTTCGCATCAAATATTCCAATAGTTGAAAGTCCCGACTCGCGAGTTTAATACTGCATTCTCCTCGGGTTAAGCGCATGGTATCCAGATTTAAAGATAAATCCCCCACTTCGAGAATATCCCCAATCCACAGGGGCGATCGCCTGCGTAAGGCGCGGACTCTTGCTAACAATTCCTCCACATCTACGGGTTTAACCAAATAATCATCGGCCCCCGCATCTAATCCCCTCACTTTATCCGCTGTCGTATCTTTTGCCGTCAACATTAAAATCGGCGAAGTTTTCCCCCCTTCTCGATAGAATTCACAAATAGAAACCCCATCTTCTCCCGGTAACATCCAATCTAAAATCAGTAAATCATAGTCCTTTTCCCCAATTAACCATCGCGCATCAGTTCCCTCCGCCACCCCATCTACAATATGTCCCGAACGAGTCAAAGCATTATGCAGGGGTTCGAGTTGTTCTGGGTCATCTTCAACTAATAAAATTCGCATCACAAACCTCGTTTGTAGTTCTTGGGGATTGATATTGTTTTCTACTCCTTTTGACAATATCAAATGATTATGACCCAAAAATGACCCGATGATCTGAGGGGGCGATCATCCTAAGTCGTTCCTATGTTGGGACCGGACTCTATCCCGCATTCACGGGGAAATACAGAGCATTTCTAATGGTATAAAACCCCTCTTCAAATCCGCTAATTTTTCCATATCATTACAGAATTAACGAACGAAATAACAGTAATTCTATCCGATCGCTTCTATGAAACGGCGATCGCCATTGCGTAATCTTGCGGAAAAACGGGACAAATGTCATTTGTCATTGGCTATTTGTCATTGGTCATTTGTTATTTGTCATTAGTCACTCGACCCAGAACCAAGGCCCAATGACCAAGGCCCAAGCACCAAGGACCCATGACCAAGGACCCATGACCCACCCATCCTAGAGAACCAAAAGTTGGCCCAGTCCAAAAGCGGTAGCACGAAAACGAAGACTTTTGCTATGCTAAAGGTCAAAGTACCAAAGGGATGGCGGGAATTGAGCCCCAGCCAACTGGCTTCGGCCTTCAAAACCTCCTTCCGATCCCCTTCCGAATCCCCTGCTTTTCTCAGGAGTCGAGAGTGAACGATTGCGATACCCAAACGCACAGTATAACTCAAAACTCGTAACTAGGGCAAATCCTCTAGGATAGAGAGATTAAAGGGTTCAGAGATGGTGGAATGCTTCTGAAGGTGCTATTCAAACCATAACTGTGGAGAAATGACCAGGGACTGAAGCCACTGAAAAGAATACTCTTAAAGGGCGAGGTGCTTGTCGTTTGATCTCAGTTAGGGTAGAAAGCAGGTTCTTACGCGCCAAATGTGTCGGTAAAGGGATTAAGCCATGTTTGAACGCTTCACAGAAAAAGCTATTAAAGTGATTATGCTGGCCCAGGAGGAAGCACGCCGCCTGGGACATAACTTCGTCGGTACCGAACAGATCCTCCTGGGTCTCATCGGAGAAGGTACCGGGGTTGCAGCAAAAGTGCTCAAGTCAATGGGGGTTAATCTCAAAGATGCCCGCATTGAAGTCGAAAAAATTATTGGTCGCGGTTCCGGTTTCGTGGCAGTGGAAATTCCGTTTACGCCTAGAGCCAAGCGGGTTCTGGAGCTTTCACTAGAAGAAGCGCGTCAACTCGGCCATAACTACATCGGCACTGAACACCTGCTACTGGGATTAATTCGCGAAGGCGAAGGCGTCGCAGCTAGGGTCCTAGAAAACCTCGGGGTGGACCTCTCGAAAGTCCGGACTCAAGTGATTAGGATGCTTGGAGAAACCGCTGAGGTGACCTCTGGGGCGAGCAATGCCCGGACCAAGACTCCCACCCTGGATGAGTTTGGGGCGAATTTGACCCAAATGGCGGCGGAAGGGAAGCTGGATCCGGTGGTGGGGCGTCAGAAAGAAATTGAACGGGTGATCCAGATTCTGGGTCGCCGGACGAAAAATAACCCGGTGCTGATTGGGGAACCTGGGGTCGGTAAAACCGCGATCGCCGAAGGATTGGCCCAACGGATTGCCAACAATGACGTGCCGGATATCCTCGAAGATAAGCGGGTGGTCACCTTAGATATCGGGTTACTGGTTGCCGGGACCAAATATCGGGGTGAATTTGAAGAACGCCTGAAGAAAATTATGGATGAAATCCGCTCGGCGCGGAACGTCATCCTGGTGATTGATGAAGTCCATACCCTGATTGGGGCGGGTGCTGCTGAAGGGGCGATCGATGCGGCAAACATCCTTAAACCGGCCTTAGCCCGGGGTGAATTGCAATGTATCGGGGCGACCACCTTAGATGAGTATCGCAAGCATATCGAGCGGGATGCGGCCTTAGAACGCCGATTCCAGCCGGTGATGGTGGGTGAACCGACCGTGGATGAAACCATTGAGATTCTGTTTGGTTTGCGCGATCGCTACGAGCAACACCACAAACTGAAAATCTCCGATGAAGCCCTGGATGCGGCAGCCAAACTGTCCGATCGCTACATCAGCGATCGCTTCTTACCCGATAAGGCGATCGACTTGGTAGATGAAGCCGGTTCTCGGGTGCGGTTGATTAACTCTCAACTGCCTCCTGCCGCCAAAGAACTGGATAAAGAACTGCGGCAAGTGCTCAAAGAAAAAGACGATGCCGTCCGTTCTCAGGACTTTGACCGCGCTGGAGAACTGCGCGATCGCGAAATGGAGATCAAAGCCGAAATCCGCTCGATCGCCAGTAACAAAAAAACCGGCGTCACCGACAGCGAACTCTCCCCCGTCGTCACCGAAGAAGACATCGCCCAAATCGTTGCCAGTTGGACCGGCGTTCCGGTGAACAAACTCACCGAATCCGAATCCGAGAAACTGATGCACATGGAAGACACCCTGCATCAACGTTTAATCGGTCAAGAAGAAGCCGTTAAAGCCGTCTCCCGCGCCATTCGTCGTGCCCGGGTCGGCCTGAAAAACCCCAACCGCCCGATCGCCAGCTTTATCTTCTCCGGTCCTACCGGCGTCGGTAAAACCGAACTAACCAAAGCCCTAGCGTCCTACTTCTTCGGGTCCGAAGAAGCCATGATTCGCTTGGATATGTCCGAATACATGGAACGCCACACGGTGTCCAAGCTAATCGGGTCACCTCCGGGTTATGTCGGGTATAACGAAGGCGGACAACTTACCGAAGCGGTTCGTCGTCGTCCCTACACCGTGGTTCTGTTCGATGAAATCGAAAAAGCCCACCCCGATGTCTTCAATATGCTCCTGCAAATCCTTGAAGACGGACGCCTCACCGATGCCAAAGGTCGCACGGTAGACTTCAAAAATACCTTGCTGATCATGACCTCTAATATTGGGTCTAAGGTGATTGAAAAAGGTGGCGGTGGACTCGGATTTGAATTCTCGGAAAACCAAGCCGATGCTCAGTACAACCGCATTCGCAGCTTGGTCAACGAAGAACTCAAAAACTACTTCCGTCCGGAATTCCTCAACCGTCTGGATGAGATTATCGTCTTCCGTCAGTTGGTCAAGGACGAAGTGAAGTTAATCTCGGAAATTATGCTGAAAGAAGTCTTCAGCCGCTTAACCGAGAAAGGAATTACCTTACAAGTCACCGATCGCTTTAAAGAACGGTTGATTGAAGAAGGTTACAATCCGGCTTATGGTGCGCGTCCTCTGCGCCGTGCCATTATGCGTCTGTTAGAAGACGTTTTAGCCGAAGAAATCCTCTCGGGTCGAGTGAAAGACGGCGAGACGGCGATCGTAGACATCGGGGAGGAAGGTCAAGTAGTTGTCCGACCCGGGGAACAGCGTGAACTCCTACCCCAAGCTGCGGAATAGGTAAAGGCTGAACCCAGTAGCAGTCACTGCCATCATCGGTTAGATGACTGCTCCTAATCGCTTCTTAAAGCCTCAAAAAAAGGGTAGAGAATTAATTCTCTACCCTTTTTTATTTCGGGATTAATCGTGAGCCGATTACCGTAAAAAACTGCTTACCAACCACAAGACAAAAAAGGTAAAACTAGCCGCTAAACCATCAGCGGGAAACAGCACACCTACACTGGTTAACCAAGTGCCTAGGGGCGCACCTAATAATAACCCTCCCAGTAAGGCAAGGACCGTGATCACCAAAGCCCGACCGAATTTCTTTTCTTTACGATTGAGAAAATAAAGACCGACGCCAACACCCAACGCTAATGCTAAAGGTGCAGAAGCCGGTTGCAATAAACTCAAAAGACTCAAGGCAAAAAAACCGCCTGCTGGCCAGATAATATCAGACCGAGAGGGTGTATCTAACAGTCCTTGTAACCACGCTGGAGCCTCTTTTGTCGGAGAGGGGGGTGCACTCGGCATGGTGCGGACTTCCCGTTCAGCAAAGCGAATTCGTTCTGGGACTTTAATTTTGCCCTCTTGACGCTGCCGCAGACGCTCCATCAAAATTTGATCATAAGCCGCTTCAATGAGATCGACTTGTTTGCGATCGCCACTATGTAGTTCGCTCATGCGAGTACGGGCTTCTTGGATTTCCTCAAACGAAGCGTTTTCTGAGACTCCTAACTGTTCGTAGCAACTTAATTCGCTCATCTGATTTTTTTTCCACCTCTTATTTAAACTACCATTAACGGTCACCTATCCACAAGTCCCTCGTTTTAATCACCCAAACCCAGGTCAAGCTAATTAAAATAACGACTTGTAGACCCAATCATGATTATATTTTTTCCGAGATTGCGTGGCAAAATCGGGGATGAACTGGGGCGTTGCAAAGAGTCCCTCTGTCAAATCGAGTCCTCATCGAAAAATTGGTGTTCCCTTGGACTAATTACCAGAATAACCCGACAGCTTTCGCCTCTTTACTGAAGCGATCGCTGGCATGGGGTTGACAACCACCCAAAGGTGTCTCAACTCTAACCCAAACCCCGAGATATTGGGCGTTCCTCTTTAGTTTATCTTGCGGACCTCTCCAGGAGGCGATCCCTTCCTCTCCTCCCCTTGCACTCTTGAACCGTCCTACTGCGATCGAGGTCCTGCCTTCTCAAAGTCGGTTCAAAGTCAAGACCCTGATTGTCAAGACACACTGATAATTCCTCCATCTTGAAAGGGCCATCATGCCTCCTGAATGAGTCCCTGAGCTTTTAGTAACAGAGGGTCAGTACAGGAGTAGATTTAAAGGACCCGAACCCGGATTTCTAGGTCAAATTTTGCCCAGATTGACAGAAATTTGGTGAAACAACCCGGTTTCCTACCGCTACTGTCCCCCCAGGACAGAGATCCTTTCCGGTGACCACAAGGAGTTATCAAACCTGCATTTGGACCCCAATCCCGAAAAAATTCCCCCAGTAGTTGCGGTTTAATTTAATAATACCCATCTCGTGAGCTTAACTATGAATCAATCCCAGAAAGCTTTTATCATTGGTGCCAGTCAAGGAATCGGACTCGGATTTGTGAAAAAATGCTTAGAAACGCCAAGTATTTCTACCTTATTTGCCAGCTATCGCCATCCCGACTCTGCCACCGAATTATTAACCCTGAGTCGCCAACATGGCGATCGGCTAATTTGCCTACCAATGGATATCACCGACGAAACGCAAATTCAAGAGGCGATTGGACAAATTAAACATCACACCGATTCCCTCCATTTCGTCATTAATTGCGTCGGACTGTTACATGATTCCACCCTGCAACCGGAAAAAAGCCTGCGACAAATCAACCCAGAAAACTTAATGCGTTATTTTCAAGTCAATAGCATCGGTGCCGTCTTATTAGCCAAACACTTACTTCCCCTATTCCAACATAATCAGCGCAGTATTTTCGCCACCATTTCCGCCAAAGTCGGCAGTATCGGCGACAATCAACTCGGCGGTTGGTATGGATATCGTGCCTCAAAAGCCGCCTTAAATATGTTTATGAAAACTGTGGCAGTCGAATACCCGCGCAAAGGTGCAAAGGCGATCGTTGTCACCCTCCATCCCAGCACCACCGACACCCGCTTATCCAAACCCTTCCAGCGCAACGTCCCCCCAGAAAAATTATTCCCCATAGAAAAAACCGTCTCTCAACTCTGGACTGTTTTAGAGAACCTAGAAGCAACCGATACAGGGGAGTTTTTCTCCTGGGACGGAACTCGCTTGCCTTGGTGAAGTGATAATCTATTGGTTTTACGGCACAGCACAAGTGGCAATTTCTTACTTAATATATTTGGGCAACAGTTGCTCAAAAACAAAGCAAAATTCCTGAAGTTTTCCCGTTGAATTGGGTTTATCAATCATTGCTAACAGCACTTTAGCATCTCGCTGGCTTAGTTCCTTCGTTTTGCGTTTACTGCTAAAGCCAAAGAAACCCACAATGGCTCGATAACGTCTATCTTGTAAACTTTTGGCATTTAATTCTAGGATATCAATCGTTGTATTAGCAGCCGTGTCATTCTCCTGAGTGGGAGAAACTTTCCCACGCCATCCATAGATAAATCTTCTTTCACAATCTTCTTGGCAGGGTGAAATAAATTGCTCCTCATTCCACCATCCTCCTTTGATTGGCGCACCATAACCATGAGAGATATCCCC
Organism: uncultured cyanobacterium; assembly: GCA_963821735.1. GTDB lineage: Bacteria > Cyanobacteriota > Cyanobacteriia > Cyanobacteriales > Laspinemataceae > Laspinema. Next base: position 127,729 of record CAWGFK010000010.1, on the reverse strand, counting down.
GCCATCTTGGGGGAAGCAAGCAACCATATTGCGGTATTCAACATCCTCTAAATAGGTCTTTCCCGGATTGGGGACTGTTCTACAAAATGATTGAGGCTTAATATGTTCAATATGACACTCTTCCTCGGATATGCTTACCCCCGTATAAGCACAAAGAAATCCCTGTTCTTTTAACAGATGATTTTTTAAAACCGTATGTGCTTCTTTTCCTTGGAGTGCTGCATAACTACAGTCTAGCCCTTCATTGTCCTTGAGCCACTCTAAAAATTCTCTGGGGGGATGGGTTTTTCTAATCCGTTTCATGATTTTGTAACAGTTCGAGTCTATCTAGAAATGAAGTCGCTTCTTGCAGTTCCGGAAAGTCCCCCACTTTTTGGTTGAGGGTTTGAATCAGTTCTCTAGCTTGGGAATAGTTTTCGGCATCAATTGTATCAAATATTTGCTCTAAATCTTCTTCTATTTTAATATCTCTAGCTGATGCTCCCATTAAATTTTGTAAAATCCATGAGCTATCCATTCCTAACCCTTGCTTAGGAGTAATAGTACAGATTTTTCCTGAATTATCTTCATAGAGAATTCGCAAGCATTCGGGCTCAATTTGACCAATGACTTGGGGGGAGTGGGTGGTGCAAACAAATTGAATAGAAGGAAAGGTGGTTCTGAGGTCATTGACGACACGCCGCTGCCATTTAGGGTGGAGATGGACATCAATCTCATCAATCAGGACTAACCCCGGTGTTTGTTGCAGAATAGGGGGGATAATTTCGGGATTGAGGTCAATAACTTCGGGCAAAAATTTAGTATTTTGGTTGACAACTTTAATGGCAATATCAGCAATTAGAGCCACCATCATTTTTTGCCCTGAACTGAGGTTGCTGAAGGGGATGGGTTGATGTTCCAAAGAGACAACAATTTCAGCCCGATCGCCATCAAACCACAGGTCATCTGCACCCGGAATACAGCGTAAAATGGCCCATTTCACGACATCGTAGCTGGGGCGCATTTTTCCATTACGTTGTAAAGCTGCGATCGCCTCTTTCTGGAACCAAGTTTGCAAGTCAGCCAGTCGGATGCGTTCCTCAAAGCAATCATAAAAAGCATCCCATCTGCGAGAAATCTCTTGTTCCAATTTAGCAGTTTTGCGACTGGCGTTAGAAGGCAGCCAAGTTCGACCCGCTCCATAATAACCAATCACCGGAAACCAAATCATTTCTCCAAATTGGTCTCTTTTGAAACAGGATGCTAATCGAATCAATGACTTTTTTAGCATCGGTATTCGAGGTCCGAGAACCGTTTGGGTTAATTTTTCTACACCAATTATTGGAATAATAATAATTGAAATCCTCGTGAATCATTCCTATGGCTTGAATAATCACAGGCTTATGTTCAACAAGTCTGGTAATTCCAGCGTGTTTAATAGCTTTTAAGCGAATTTCATTGGGCAATATATTTCGTTTGCTATTAGAGAGTGTGGTATCCGGTGGATTGACCAGCCATACCCCAGCCGCAATTGCCAAAGCATCTAGTAGGCTCGTTTTACCCGTCCCATTGTCGCCAATGAGTAGGGTGAATTTTGGATGAAGTTGTAAACTATAATCGGAAAATTTTTTAAAATTATAGATAGTTAATTCATCAATTCTCATTGCTTTGCAATCTCAGGTTTGAAAATCAAAATTATAGCATAGAGTAAAAATTTTATTCCCTAAAATCTAAGAGTGGAAGCCTGTCGAGTCGTTGGATTCGGTCGAGTCGGGAGGGAGAGGCTGACACTTTTGGGAAGAATTATTCTATGGATTGAGGTTCAGGGTTTACCCAGGACCTCTATCTCTGGAGGGGCGATTCGCGAAGGATGCCCCTCCCTTTCGGGTTGCCTCTCCCAAGAAAGCGTCAGTTCTGGGACAGTTTTTTGTAGGCTTTGGAGGAGTACAATCCTAGATCACAAGTCAAAAACAACTGAATTACCGAGCAACAATTCCTGACCATTGGACTTTTTTGAGTCCGTCTCGACGGTAGGAAAAGAAGTTTTCCGGGTCTTGATAGGTGCAATGGGGGGAAATGGCAACTTGTTCGGAAGTTATTCCCAATTGCTCTAACTGTAACTCAATGGTTCTTCGGACATCTAGCCTTGCTTTTCCGGGTTCGGAATCGGGTAAGATGGGGGAATTATCGAAGTCTTGAACGGTTTTAAAAATGTCATCTGGATTGTCTAAATTCACTAGACTGGCACAGGTTTGGATGGCGACTTCGGTGTTGACTTGATACACTGGGCCGGAAATGGCGGGCCAATCGCCACTCGTAATTGCTCCAACTGACTCCCTTGGTTCACCATTTGGGCGATCGCCACCGCTACAATATTGGCCGCAGTCCCTCGCCATCCGGAATGCAACGCCGCCACCTGTCCCGTCTGCATATCCCCAATCAATACCGGCGAACAATCTGCACTACAAACCCAGATTGCTTCCTGGGACCCTGCACTCATCAACCCATCTGCCTCGGGTTTCTGTGGCGCATCCCCTTCTTCTAATTCTTCTTCCCGAACCTGGGGGGTCAACATCTGCGTACTCAACACCACATTCCCATGCACCTGTTTAACCCGATACACCGATGCTGTGGGTTGCAACACCTCCACCAACTCCTCGGGCGATCGCGGCCAAAATTGCTGAGTAAAAAAGCCATGAGGCCAAGGTTCCAGTAAACTACAAGTCAAATAGGGCAGTCCGTTCCAATTCCGCCAGTGCCAAGTATGCATCTTTGGTTTGAAGATAAATAATTCATCAAGGAATGATTCAGGGGAGGAGCGACCGCCTCAGACTACAATCCCAACTGGAAGAAATCCCAAAATTTTTCAGTCTGAATTCGCATTTTATGCTACCTTAGACCACGGACTCTTTACCTGAACCGCTCCTGTGGGCCTGAATCAAGACAGCATAGAAAATATTCTGCGGGGTCTGCGATCGCAGCACACCGTTAATCCTGGAATGACTGACGGGGGCTTCGCCTCATTATCGTCCTTGTCGCCGTCATCCCTGGACTTTTCTATCCAAATCTTGGATCAAGTCGCCTCCACCAATGAAACCCTTTGGACCCTCCTAGCTGCCGGTGCGCCCCCAGGAACGGTGGTCATCGCCTCTCGTCAAACGGCGGGAAAAGGACAGCGGGGACGTCAGTGGGAATCATCCCTTGGAGGTCTTTATCTCTCCCTGGCCCTAACCCCCAACCTCAACGCCCGGGATGCACTACTGCTGACCCTCTGTAGCGCCTGGGGACTAGCAACCACGTTCCGCGCCTACAATATCCCGGTCAGCCTAAAATGGCCTAACGACCTGATTCTCGACGGCTACAAATTGGGGGGTATCCTCACGGAAACCAAAATCTATCAGGGACAAATTACCAAAGCTGTCGTCGGAGTGGGCATTAATTGGTCCAACCCAGTCCCCGAAACCGGGATTAACCTCCAAACCTTCCTAGGCGATCGCCCTCATCCTGAGATAACATCTCTGGAAATGTTGGCGGCCCTCACCCTGTGGGCAGTCGCCTCCGGATATCAAACGTTTGATCAGAAAGGAGTAGGGACTTTGCTGCCATCCTACCAAAACCTGATGGTTGGCATCGGTCAACCCCTTGCTGTCGAAGGTTCGGCAGGGGTTGTCCTCGGCGTCAGCAATACCGGAGAACTGCGCGTTCGTCTGAACCCATCCTCGGCATCGGATCCAAACTCTCCTTTCACAAGTGCTTCTACGACCGAAGAAATTGAGTTGATGCCCGGTACAATTAACCAGGGGTATCCCATTCTCAGGGCCTAACTGCGCGGTGTTTGCTGTGTAGAACCCTGCTTTGAAACCGTTAATCCTTCTAGGAATCTATAGCGAAGAGCGAATTAAAATGAGCCAGCGAAATCCACTTTCCCGCACTCCTTTAAGTATTATTTGTCAGGTTTCTCTCCTGTTGCAGGGACTCGCTTTGATGCCCTCCCTCAGCTTACTCGGTGGAGATGCAGATGCGAATGCACAGACCCCATCGGATGCAGCAGACCCTTTTGGTCAAGCTGAAATGGCTCCCCCGCCGGTTGAATCGCTTCCCTCAGAACCGGAAGTCTCCACCAGCGCCGAACTCTTACAACCCTTAGAAGGTGCTGATTATCCAGTCTCGGGATTCATTGAGGAAACCCCTGCTGACCCTTGGTTTGCTGAGGATGCCTCTCCAGACCCCTTAGATACGGCTGGAGTGACCCCCTGGTCTCCTGAATCGGACTCCGCCCCTGAGACCCTGATGGCGCAACCGGACCCCATTGGAGACTACAACCGCGAGGCGATCGCCCCTCCGGAAGATTACCCGACCCCGGAAACCGCCAGCGCCGAACCCACCCTCCAAAATATCCACCAAAGCAATCTTTACGTCGATCCCACGGATTATAGTCTCCCCACCCCCGAAGACTCCCCCGTTGCCGAAGCGAGTGCCGTAGCTACACCAACACCGGCAGAGTCGGACTCCTTCACTGCCACTGCACCCCCTCCACCGGAAGTCGTGGAACAGGCGGAGTGGGTTACACCCCCCATCCCAGAAGCATCTCAGGAGATAGAACAGCATCGTTACGCAGAGGACCGCCTGCCGGTTCCGGCATCCATTCAGCAAGCACAACAGGCGAATCTCTACAGTCCCGCCTTGCAACCCCTGGAACCCCCGGCGATCGCCGCCCCTGTAGGCGCTGCCTCCGCACCCGCTGAACCCGTTTACTATGCAGAACCCGAACCCTCCTACGCCGCACTGCCGCAAGTCCCCGTTAGGACTGCTCCTACCTACCCGCAAGCGTCAGCAAAAGCTGACATTGACGGCATCCACTATCGCACCAAAACCGCTGCGCGCAACTTTGACTGGAATCGTCTAAGACGGTCCAATCGTCCCGGGAACGGCAACACCAGCATGATTTTCCCCCTGGCAATTCCTGCTGAAATTACCTCCTTATTTGGCTGGCGGACCCATCCGATTTTTGGGGACAGCCGCTTTCACTCCGGTATGGACTTCGGTGCACCGACTGGAACTCCCGTTGTTGCTGCCTATAGCGGTACTGTCTCGATCGCCGATTGGATGGGAGGCTATGGTCAAACCGTAGTCCTGCAACACCAGAATTCCACCCTGGAAACCCTCTATGCTCACCTCTCCAATATCTTTGTCCAACCCGGAGAAGTTGTGGAACAGGGTCAAGTTATTGGAGAAGTCGGCAGTACCGGCAACTCTACGGGACCTCACCTCCACTTTGAACTGCGTGAGTTAACTCCAGAAGGCTGGATGGCAATGGATCCAGGCACTCAAATGGAATATGCCCTCGCCCAATTCATTCGGTCCCTAGAAACGGCCCCCCAAATTGCCACTCCCACCTCGGATAATTCCACCCTGACGACTCTCCCCTCTTTAGAGATGCCAGCACCCCCTCCCCCCCTGGCATTCGTGAACCCTCCCGTCAATCTAGAAACGGCTTCAACAACCTTACTAGATGTTCCCACTCCACCCCCTCTCCCGTTACCTCCGGTTCCAGTCACCTTAGAGATCACCATCCCAGCAACGGAGTAACCCTCCAGTGTTCGTAGTAACGACTTCAGTCGTTTCTTTTCCGATGTTCGTAGTAACGACTTCAGTCGTTATCTATTCAAAGGCGATCGCCCCATCAGAATCTCGAATGTTCTGCGGGAGAAATCCCGGAAACGACTGAAGTCGTTACTACAAACGAGGGAATGCGATCGCACTGGGGGGAAACGACTGAAGTCTTACTACGAACACCGGATGAGAACGACTGAAGTTGTTACTACAAACAAACTTTAAACAAACAAACTTTGGAAAGGCTGGGTTTTGCTTAATAATTCTTTACTGCGGCGGCTTAAAAAATAGGCATCAGGGCTTGTGTTGTTGCACCCGATGCCGTATTATGTGATAATGGGAGGCTTGAGTTAAATAAAATTTTTGATTATATTTCCATTATAACATAATATATCAAACACTAGAAACAAATGCAACCCCTCAGTGAAAAAAAATGCGCCGGGGTGATATTGGACTTAAAAAAAATTAATAATAGCCATGTTCTGCCAGAAAAGAGGGAGAAATCTGGTCAAGACTGGAAACCGAGGGAGTGACATCATCAGAGGGGATGTCCGAGAGAGCCGAACCGAAACTGGAACGGATGAATTTACCGACATATTTGCCTAAGATATCGGCTTCTAGGTTAACCCAGTGACCGAGTTGGAGATAGCGCAGATTGGTTTCGGCATAGCTGTGGGGGATGACAGCAGCAGTAAAGTAAGTGCCTTGTTCATCACAATCGGCGATGGTGAGACTGATGCCATTGACAGCAATGCTCCCTTTTGGAACGATATAGGGGGCAATTTGGCGCTGCCAGAGCAGTTGGGAAGCGGGGGGTGCAGTAAAGGTCATTTCCCAGGAACTGGCGGTTTGGATAGACTGTTGCAGACATCCGATCGCATCCACATGACCTGTGACAAAATGACCGCCTAATTTGCTGCCAACGCGCAGAGAGGTTTCGAGATTGACGTAGGTATGGGAGACCCTGCCGAGGGTGGTGCGATCGAGGGTTTCCGGGGAGGCGATCGCCACAAAACCTCGCGGCAGAATCTCGATGACAGTCAAACAGACCCCATCGACCGCGACGCTATCCCCTAATTCTAGATCCGTGCAGCACCGCCTCAGCGCCAGAATGACAGGAAATTTTGAGATTTTCTGTCCCAGTCGCCTCAATCGTACCTAACCCCTGAATTAATCCGGTAAACATGGCTTTTTCCTTGAAATTGCATAAATTCTCGACAGTTCGTTACCATTTCTGCCAGTCCCTTGTCAAATTTTTTATTAAATTCCTGGCAAAAGAGGGATCTAAGCGACCAAAGAAGAAGGCATACTGGACTTTATAAAGGTAAAAAAGCACCGTGGCTGATCAAAGGGAGGTACCATGCGACTGCACTTGTGGTTGAACCGAACCGTTTTGCCTTAACGTTATAGTGAAGCATGGACCTGTCTGAAACCGGAGAACGAGACTTACAAAAGAGGTGCCGAGTTCATTATCCCCCATAGCGTGTTCTAAAGAGGCCGAGCCGATGATTGAGATGAAAGTCGCTGGAATTGCATTGGATGCAGCAACAAGGAGTCCCATAGTGCTGCTCAGAGACGCCGGAGATCGACGAGCTCTGCCGATCTATATAGGCCAAGACCAAGCTAGGTCAATTATTAGCGCCCTTGAAAGCCAAAAACCCCCTAGACCTTTGACCCATGATCTCATGGTCAATATCCTAGAAGAATATGAGATCAGTTTAGACCGGATTATTATTCATACTTTACAAGACAATACCTTCTATGCCGTCCTGAAGCTTCGTCACGGAGAAGTGCTCAAGGAAATTGACGCTCGGCCTTCCGATGCGATCGCCTTAGCACTACGGACCAACAGCCCGATCTGGGTAATGGAAGAAGTGGTGGCGGATGCCTCGATTCCCGTGGATCGAGAAGCGGATGAAGCAGAACGGCAAGCGTTCCGTGATTTTGTTTCTAACATTAGCCCGGAAGATTTCATTCAGCGTAAGGAATTTGGTCCGGGTAGTGGAGAAGTTCAAGAGTCGTAGCGCGTTCTTGGGGACTCGGAAGCAAGGGGAATCAAGAATTTAGAATCAGGAGAAACCCTAGATGTTCTGTGCATTCTAATTCCTCAATTCCCAGCCTTCCTCCCCGTAACAAAATCTGAGGAAAAAATGTAAATCGTGTACTACCGCCGATTTGGAAAAACCAATTTGCATCTGTCTGTTTTTTCCCTGGGCAGCGATGCGATATTTGGCTTCCCCGGAAAATGCGATCGCCACAGTGCAAGCAGCGGTGAAGCGGGGAATCAATCATCTCGAAACCGCCCGAGGATATGGCAACAGTGAAGAATACCTCGGTCAAGCTCTCCTAGAATTGTTGCAGGGGAACTCTCCTGTTGAGCGAGAACAATTGTACATCACCACTAAACTCCCCCCGACAGGGAATGCGAAAGAAGTGGAACGGTGCATTGATGAATCATTAGACCGGCTCAAAGTGAATTATCTGGATGGGTTGACCCTTCATGGAATCAATACTCGCCAACATTTAGAATGGGTGTTAGATGCTCAGGGGGGAATGCAGGGAATTAACCAAGCGCTGCGCGATGGTCGAGTTCGACATCTGGGATTTTCTACTCATGGCAGTTTAGACTTAATTTTAGCCACCCTTAACACCGATTTATTTGAATTTATCAATCTGCATTATTACTATTTCTTCCAACGCAATGCCGAGGCGATCGCCTTAGCGCATCAAAAAGATTTAGGCATTTTTATTATCTCTCCGGCAGACAAAGGGGGAAAACTACATACCCCACCCGAACAACTTTCCCAACTCTGTCATCCCTTAACCCCCCTAGAATTTAACTATCAGTTTTTGTTAAGTGACCCGCGTCTTACTACCTTAAGTTTTGGGGCCGCCAATCCCGAAGAACTCACCCTCCTCGATCGCCTGTCCCTTCTGAACAATCCCATAGACCCAAACAACAGCACCGCTATCCCCCTGCCCGAAGAAACTCTCAACCGACTAGAAACCCATGCCACCCAGGTTTTAGGTTCAGATCAATGCAGTCAATGTTATGCCTGTTTGCCTTGTCCGGAAACTATTCATATTCCCGAAATTTTACGCTTAAGAAATCTCGCGGTTGCTTACTCCATGACCGATTATAGCTCAATACCGATATTCCATGTTTGAAAATGCCGGACATTGGTTTCCCGGCATGAAAGGAAATCGATGTACCGATTGTGGAGATTGTTTACCCCGATGTCCGGAACAACTGAATATCCCTGCACTCTTAGCAGATACTCACGATCGCCTCAAAGGTAAATCCGGTCGGCGGTTATGGGAGTAATCCGGTGGAGATTGTTGCCCTCACCCTAAATCCCTCTCCCATTTTGGGAGAGGGACTTTGAATCCGGCTCTCCTTCTACCCAATTGTCTTAAAAAAGCCAAAATGTTGTGAAAAACCCCGGTTTTTAACCGTTACTATTTCGACCACCCTGGAAGGAATTTAAAATTAAAATTATGACTTTTAAATGCAATAAAAATCATCTAATACCCAATCCGATTGTTAAAAGTCGATATTCTCTCTTAGCCTGCGTTTGGCGCAAGCCTGCGCGACAGTGCCTAGTCCGTTCCTCCGCAAGTAACCCACCGTTGACGAGTGCGGGTTTTTACCTCTGTTTGCTCCTACTTGGGTTAATTCCACTTTGCGCGAGAGTCGGGTTGACTCAAACTCCCGCGCCCGCATTAGAAGCCGTGGAGGATCTGGTACCCCAGACGATCGCGAACTTCCGGCTTTAGAACTTCAGCAGATGCCTCCGGAAAAACCCCCATTACAGTTTTTAACCATCCCACCGGAAATCGATCCAGCAGAATTTAATATCACCACGAATTACACGATTTCTCAAACCGGGGTAACGGTTCCTTCTTTATGGTGGGTTAATGAACAGTTTGGGTATAGAGTGGTGGAAAACTGGTTAGCCTACCCCCGAAATGGAGCAGATACAGGGACGGTGGATCTAATTGTCAATCGTCAAACCTGGAGTTTGTTGGATTATCTACAACGGTATGAGTTTCTAAATCATTTCGGGCAAGTAGCGAGGGATTATGGGTACAACATCCGGGTGTTTACTCGTCAGCAAAGACTCTTAGGGAGTTATACCTGTACCTCGCAACCCGTCGCCTGTAATTTGTGGTTGGATTCCCAAGGATTAGAGAGTCAAGCGCCGTAAACTTTGGGTCATTCCAACCCTTAACTCAGCCGAATTTCCCGCCAGAGGGCCTCATAAGTTTCTGCACTCTCAGGGGTGAGGGGTTCGATAAATTCGCTATTGGCGATCGCCTCGGCAGTCGGTAAGAGTATCCCATCCGTTTGCAAGGCATTGGGTAACTCCCCTCGGTCCCGGGTCAATAACAGGGGAGAGGCAGCTTTACTCAATTGGGACAGTTGAACCGCTATTTCCGGGTCCCAGCAAAAATTAATCCATTGGTTTGCTAAAGCGGAGGCGGGGGGTGGGGTTTCTATATTCACCGGATTGGGTCCCGCCGGTCGAACCCACAATTCCGACCATAACGCGGTCCCAGCAGAAGGAACCACGGCGCGAATTTTAGGATTGCGCTGCATGGTTGCCAGGATATCGGTGGACCATCCCACAGCAACCCAAGTATCCCCGAGCACTAAGGGTTGGAGATAGGCATCAGAACTATAGAGTCTAGCTTGGCGATGGAGTGCGAGGAGTTTTTCTTTGAGTTCGGGTAGATCATCGACGCGATCGCGATTGTAGGAGAGTCCGAGGGTTTTGAGGGTTAAACCAATCACTTCCCGGGGACTATCCAGTAACGAGACTCGACCCTGTAATTGTGGACTCCACAAATCTCTCCAATTTTTGGGGGTCCAGCCTAAATCGCTGAATTTATCCGCCCGATAGGCAATCACTGTGGTTCCCCAACGATAGGGTGCGCCCCAAACCTGTCCCTCGGGGTCCAGTTTTCCCTCGGCATTTCGTCGGACCAAGGTTTGCCATTGGGAGGGAAGGTTGTCCCATTGTTCCAGGGGGGTGGGGTCCAGGGGGAGAATCAGGTCTTGGGCGATCGCCCGTTCTAACCAGTAATTGCCTAACGTCACCAAATCCGCCAAGTTTGAGGGTTCAGCATCCTGACTAATCCCAGGGAGATTCCATCGGCGACCCGAGTTGTTGGATGAGGGTTTTTTCCACTGTTGCAGGAGTCGAAACAACTCGTCTAACTGCGCCGCTGGGGAAAAGTTTAAAACGGCCCGGTTATCCAGTTGCTTACGAAATACTCCCATCACTTGGGCGGGAATGGAACTTTTCAACAGCAGAACTTTGAGAGTTTCTCGATCAACAGTCCCACATCCGCTCAACACTTGAGCAAGGGCGAGGGTACTGAGACTCATTAAAAAAGATCTTCGATTCACGCGCTTAATAATAGGATTTTGTGCCATCAAACTTGTCCCTGGGGGAAACTGGACGACTCTCATCTGAGGGAAGGGTTAGAAATTAAGCCCTTCCCGTTTCCCGATGCTCTCCTATTTTAGCGGTCACATCCTATTCCTCGATGCGCGTTTCTAAATACTGACCGATGGTTTGTTGTTCTCCGGCGCGAGAGATAATGGTTTGTCGGGTCCGGTAGCGATCGCCAATCAGTTTTAATTCTTCCTCAAAGACGGATCCATTATATTCGGTTTTCAAGCACAAAGTTTGAGGATTGGCAAAGTAGAAGGTTGCTTGTACGGGGTCACGAGTTAAAAAGCCGCGATCGCGATAGAGGATATTTCCGCTTGCGCCAAACAGGGTACTCCCTGCCGATTTCTTTTTGCCTGAAACCGAGTCTCTACTTTCCCAAGAGACTTCACTGCCGCAGGTGAGCGCATTCTGTTCCGGCAGTTGATGGCGTTTTGCCAATTCTATAAGTTCTGGACTCCCGGGTTCTAAAAACCGCACGGTAATTAAGCTCACCATTTCCTGGGTGTTCCCCTCGGGTAAGGTATAGTACCGGCGATCGGAATGCCATCGGCCCTGGGATTTTTGGAAAAAATCAGCAATTAGCGATTTCTGGGCCGATTGGGCTAGGTTTATCGAAGTCATCAGCGTTTTTACCTCCTCCGGTTATAGATTGATAGCCTATCAATCTGACCCGGAAAGTTGTTGTCAATTTTGTTACTTTTCTTAAGATAACTTTACAATTTGCCAATGCCCTCAAACCGGGGATGGATTTTCCACCGGGGAGAGATTAAAAATCAAACGGCCCTTTGTTCCATCGCGCCCCAACCCGATCAACGGTCCATAAGGGGCAAAGGTAAAATTCAGATCAAGGTCACAAAACCTAAATTTTCATCAGGTTTTGAGACTAATATCTTGAAACCTTAAATAATCTAAAAAGAATTCCGATGTTGAGTCAAACCTTATCTAAGATTGAGGAGAAAAAAGCCGCCCTAAAAATAGGGATCTAAATATGGAATCATTAGAACAGCAGGTGTATGTCTTAAACCATAAAGTCGAAGACTTATATCAAACCATCGAACAACTTCATAGAAAAATCTCTCTGTGTTGGGGACAGCAGAGTTTAAACGTTCCGCCTCCGGCCAGTGAGTCCCCGGAAGCCCTCCTCAGAAAGCGGTATGCCTACGCGATCGGGAATTTGGTCTCAACGACCTTAGAAGAGTCGGAAGAGTTAGAGCATAAAGATGTACTTAAGGAGAAAAATGACCACCCTGAACCGGAGAAACCCGTTCAAAATAATATTCAGTCAGAATTAACCCCAGAAATTCAAATCCGGCGATTGACGGCACAATTAACCGCTGCCTATCAGCGGATAGCGGAGTTAGAAGAACAGTTGATGGCTAAAAGAGTGCATTCTTAGCGCGTAAGTAGAGGCAAACCGTTAAAGACTCAGGCGAGCATACCGCATGGTGAGCGCTTCAATGGCTTGTAAGAGTTGAGATTGATTCCAGTTTTGGTAAAGATGTGCAGCGATCGCGCAGCCTCCGGCACCGACTCCTTCCTTGACAAATCCGCGCTCATAAGCACTCAGTTGAGGATAACGAGAATCGGCAAAACTGAGTTGAGTGGCCAATAAAGGGACAGGGCCGACCGCTTGAGCGAGTCCCACCGTGTCTCCAGTCGGGTCTTCAGCAACCCAGCGGGTCGTTCCGACCACAATGCGATCGCCATTCCAAGGGAGGGCATGATAAGAAGCCACCGCCCGAATTAAAGCATAGACCGCCAGCATTTGCGTCCCCCGGCCAACAGGACACCACAGAGACGACTGGCGGCGATCGCCATGCCTGCTGCTACGGCTTGCATCGGGGTCTCCCACCGCTGCGATCGTCATCAACGGGTCTAAATCTAAGCCAGTGATTCCCCGACCAACCGGCGTCAAAGGGGTGCGATTCCGATGCGCCGCTGCCAAACCCGCCTGTACCAAGGCCAACTTTTGCTGATGATTGCACAGGGGATGAGAACTATTCACCTTACCGTTGGCATCAATTCCTAAATCCATCAACACCGAGAGGGCCGTGGTGGTCCCGCCCACGACACATTCCGCCACAATCAAATAGCCCTCTGGATGCGCCTCGGCGAGTTTCTGACCCCAATGGAGTCCCGCTTCAAATAACCGTTGCACTGTTGATAATTCTAAAGCCTTGCCGGTACTCAGACAGCGTGCAGGAGTCCCCCCCAGGTCCACTGCTGGAACCGCTGGGGGGTAGGGTAAACCGGCATTAAAAACCGAGAGGGGAATGCCTTGAGCTTCTAAAACAGCACGAGAAATCAGGACTGGAGAGGCTCCAGCTTGGAGCGGGGGGAGGGGGTATTGAGGATGGGGACGGGGACCGGAGTAGAGAAATTCCGCATCGGCGATCGCGGTATATTGGCGATCGCGCGGGGTCGCACCGGCAGCGGAAATTCCGGGGATTAACCCGGTGTCAGTAAAGCCGAGAATGCAGGCAAAGTGGGGTTGCTGTGCGCGATAGCGATCGAGCCACTGTTGTCCCTGTTGAAGTTGGGTGTAAATTCGGATCACGAGCGGCAAAAGAGGGGAAGAATTCAGGGATTGGGGTGGAGTTGAGGCTGAATTGAAGACCCGGCGATCGCCAGTTTAATCTTCATCGAGTAATACTTGTACCCAAGGTGGCGGAGGTGGAATGGGATTGCCAATCTTTTCTAGGAGGAGAGAGGCAGCTAAATGGACGGCAAATAGGTAGATGAGATTCTGAACCCAGACTAAAATTGCGGCTAAGGCTTGAATGACATAGAGACTTGGCTCAACCAGCAATCCCAATCTGAGAAATAGCCAGTCGGCAATTTCGGTAATTTGAATCGTTAGGTAAACCCAAAGATCTTCCCCGACGAGAATTCCTAACAGCCAGAGGCGAAAGAAGAAGCCAAAAGCACCGAGGAGAGAACCGAGAAGAATAGCGACTTCCCAACTGGCGCGACGCTTCCAGAGACATCCGAGCAAGACCCCGAGAAGACCAAACGGGACCACAAAGAGAATGCTGCGCGTGGGTCCCATGAGAACCGAGAGTAACAAACCCGAGACTACCGCACCCATCCAAGCGGCACGATTCCCCCAGCGCAGGTACAGCAGGGCGATCGGGACTGGAAAAAAAATCCGCAGCACGGGACCGAGGGGGAAGTAATAATTGATCAGCCAAATCAAGCTGGCGGTACTGGCAAAAAAGGCAGTTTCCACCAGAATTAAGGCATTATTTGGGAGTCGGCCTGGGGCAACCGAGGGAGCAGAGGTGTCCAGAGGGGCTGAGGGTTCCCGAAGATCCGCATTCAGGGAGTCCGGTACTGGAGAAGAATCGGGAGGACCGAGGGGTTCTGAATGGCGACCGGCATTAGGAGACGGGGAAGAGGAATTCGGGTTACTATCTGCAAAATCAACCATCAAATTTTGTCCAATCAGTTAACAGTTAATGATTTAGAAAAGAAGCATTAACTGTTGAATTTGGGTCTGGGAAAAGGGGTCAAGACTGCGATCGCCCCTTTGGAAAGTCCAGGGCGATCGCGCTTAAGGGTCCTAGACCATGAGACGTTCCAGAGCGTTGACATCTGGGATACAGAGGGTCTCGCGATCGCGCTTGATCAAACCCTTCTTTTCTAGTTTACTCAATACCCGAGTGACCGTTTCGCGAGCCAATCCACTCAGACTGCTTAATTCCCGATGGGGTAAATTCGGAATTTCGATCCCTTCAGGAGATTCTTTTCCTTGTCCCTCGGCTAAAAATAAGATAATATCCGCCACCCGAGAGGTGCTATCGGATTCTCGCAACCGCAATCGACGGTTGACTTGGCGCAGGCGTCGTGCCATCAACTGGGCTAACCGAATGCCAGCTAAGGGTTCGGTATGAATTAACTGCACAAAATCCTGGGCGGGGAGATTGCCAATCGTGGTGGGGGCCAAGGTAATCACATCAGTCGATCGCGGCACTTCATCCAAGGCGGCCATTTCGCCAAAGATTTCACCGGAGCCTAAAATATTCAGAGTAACTTCCTTGCCATCCAGGTTGTAGGTGCGAATTTTAACCCATCCCTCTAATAAAAAATAAACAGAACTTCCCCAGTCATTTTCCAACAAAATGACTTGATTCGGGGGATGGGTGCGGCTCACAATATGCGCCGTTGCCCGTTCTACAACGGAGTCCGGTAATCCATTAAAAAATGGCGTTGCGCGAATTAATTCTTCAACGTTGGGTACAGAATCGCGAGAGGTAAATCTTTCATCCATTAGGCCATCCTCTTATAAACGCGCCAGGGGTAGATCGATGTTTTTCATAAATCGGGTTGTATTGAACCAAGAGATGACCGATTACATTCTTTTAGGGACTCTTTTAGGGACTCGTTACAGATAGACCAGACCGTCGGCATTGCCTGGATACTGTCTGAAACCATATTTAGAGACAACATAAAACATAAACCAATTTGTACTTTTAGAAGTTTAGAAGTTTAGGGGTTGGCTGTTGTTGTCAATGGGCAAAGGAGGAGAACCTGCGCCTTTTCCTGCTGAAATTATGCGGAACTCTGGGATAAACCGCCACCGATGTTGCACTGAGAGTAGACTGGGTGTTTTCTCCCCCTAATTTATCGCCTCTCGCTCACTGGCCTGGACAAGGGTTTGATTCCTGAAGTCCTTGTGCCGGGGTAGGTTAGGTCCTCAACGGACAATCGGGGTTCGCAACTGTAAACATCACAGGGCGATCGCCTTGTCTGTTCAAAGTAGTGTACTGACTACTTTAACTATATCTGGATTGGGGGCCTCTACTACAGGAATTTTAAGCCGTTTCTCAGAGTGATTCGGCGCAGTTTCAGCTCCCACCCACCTAGTGGACTCAGGAATGACGAAGGTAGGCATCCCCAATTTAGGAACCCTAGTTTTAAGGCTCCCAGATAACCATCGAGCCAGACTCGACTAGAAACATCCTTTTTTAATAAGATCCCAGAAAACACTTAGCCATAATAACCTATTCGCGAGTCTGACCCCACAGACCCTTGACAAGATCCTTGGGGGTCTGCTCTTTTACCCCCATCGAGTTCAGAACAGCACTGACGGTTACTTTGGAGACAGCACCCTATACCTATCTGTAGGGGCAATTCTCGAAGCGCCCCTACACCGCTCAAGACCATGCCTCAGTCCTGGAGGACTGACTCACCCTAACCGAAAAACTGGGTTTTTCCATATCTTTGCTCAAGCCCTGCCCCTTTTCGGAGAAACGCGGTTTCTTCATCTGACTCCTGTCGGGGTTAGCGCGTCCCTTGGTCCGGTTTGTCGTTGTATTTGTAATAAAATGTGCTTAGGGCATCCTGATAAAAGGGGGCAGCAATCTCTAACGGTGTTTCTGACCGTTTCTTCGTGCTTCTAGCCGGGATTAATTTGTCCCCAACTCGGGATCTGCCATAGGCTAACCCATGCCTCAGATCTGTTGTAAGTGAAGCCTCCGCCCAAAAATCAATTGAGCCGAAACCGTTAGCAATCAAGCCTAATCGGTTTCGGCTTTGAGGATGCCCGTACAGTATTGGGAAAAATTGGGAAAACCAACTGGGTTGGTGACAAAATCTTGGCTTTAGACAGCAACCAATTGGGGCCAACAACTCGGTTTCTTGTCCCAGGAATCTCAAACTGTACCCCTACTCTAGTAGCAACAACCCCACTGAGTCGCCCGGGGCTGGATTCGAGGCCCATCCATTGGAATCGTCCGAAAATCAATCAAAAAATTGCCTCGCCACAAGCTACGATACGTTAAAAGTATCAGCATTTTCGGGGCAGGGGGGAAGTCTGTGCTGTTCTTATTGCCAGAGGTTCTATGGTGAGTTCTAATCGGGATCAACTACAAGCACTGATTGCAGACATTGATGGAATTCTGCGAAAAATGAACTCCCGCCTCGCGTGGTGGAGTTCGGGAGAGACTCGTCGGGTTTTGGAGCGAGTTCGTCTCTATCTGGATTCCCAGCTAACCTCGGGGGGCAACTCGGGGGGGGCGATAAGTGCGATGCCGCCTTATGCGATCGCCCCAGGCGCGGTCAGCGAAGCGGCTGAAGCTCAAGCGGTTTTGCAAGCGCTGATGCAAGATTTAAGCGGGTTACGGACTAGCCTGATGCAACCCTTACAGGAAGAAATCGCCACGTTACGACAAGAGCGATATTCCCTGATGGAAGAAGTCCGGCAGTTGGAGCAAAGACAACGGCATTACCAGACCCTGGCAGGACAACAGGCTCATCAACAACAGGCGATC
Organism: uncultured cyanobacterium; assembly: GCA_963821735.1. GTDB lineage: Bacteria > Cyanobacteriota > Cyanobacteriia > Cyanobacteriales > Laspinemataceae > Laspinema. The sequence goes on along the minus strand of CAWGFK010000010.1, from coordinate 110,403 downwards.
GCCGAGTTTCTCCAAGCCTTACTCGGCCCCCTCCAAGACCGCCTTTCCCAACAGGTTTCTCAGGCGATCGGCCAGATAGAAACCCAACTCTTAACGGAGGGGACTGGCGATCGCCTCGAACCGGACGCTCTCGAATCTAAGTTCCGTGAAGAACTCAACGCCTTCACCATAGAGAATTCTGGACTGTTATCCCCGGAAGCGCGATTAGAACAGTTGCAGCGGTTACAGGGGGAATCCGATCGCCTGTTGATGTCCCTTGACTCTACTCTGCGCGTTGTATTTGAAGCCCTCGAACGCAACGTTAACAGTTACAATGACTCCCTGGGTCAAGGCTTAGACAAGATGCATCGCCTCGGACAGCAAGGGGAACTGATGTTTAGTGCCTTGGTCAATCACCTGGCCCAACTCTTAGGTCAAGAGACCTCCTCCTATTTAAAATCATCCCTGCGACTGCTTTCTTCGACTCAAGCGGCGATCGCAAAGGAGCAGGATTCCCCCCCGAAATCAGACCCCGAACCCTCTAACCTAGACTCTGCGGGCGATCGCATCGCATCCCCTCCTACTCCACCGAACCCTCCAAAATCAGACTCTAAACCCTCTGTCCAACCCGAACCTCAGAGTAAAACCCAGCCTGGATCTCCCCGCCAAAAGCCGCCTCAAACCCCCCAAGTTTCTGCCCCACCCTCAGCATCTGAACTCTCCCTGGAAGAGAACCCTGAACTGCTTACCTTCCCCTTTGCTGGAGCAGAATTAACCCCGCCAATGGAGGTAGCAAAGGATGAAACCCCAGAAGCATCCCCGGAACCGGAGCAGGCAACGGAGACAGCCCCTCAAATAGTCCCTAAGTCTCGGTTGGAAATGTCTCAAGACAACTTTGAACTGGCTGCACAATGGGCCGACAGTTCTGAGGAGGAGGAGTTGTCCGAGGCGATCGCCCCGGAAAATCCCCCAAATGCTACGTCGGATTCTGGACTTCGAGGACCTGCCGGAATTAGATCTGGAGGGGTGGGTTACGCCCGATGATGACTTGCCCGAAAATTGGGAGTTGTCCGAGGGTTTGGAACTCGAAGAAAATCTCCCTCCCCCATCGGATTTGATCCCGGAGTCGGGGGATGGGGATTTATTTGCCCTCACGGAAGAACCGAATAGGAGATGAGACTCAGGAGAGTTCCCCCTATGGCGAGGATGACTTATTTGCAGAATTGGAGAGTCGCACAGATGCCCCAGGAATGGGGGGCGAGTATTCAGAAGACTATATGGATGAGTTTCTGTTTGGCGATCGCCTAGAGTCCCTACTCACAGAGTCGGACCCTGCCATTCCAGCAGAAATCACTAAAGGGCGATCGGCGTCAGAAACCCAGTCCTCTCCCCCACCTCAGAAGACCGAACCCCCCAAGGAACCCGAACCCCCAGCCACCTCAAACGAGGAACCCACAGACGATTTATTTGCTGATTTTGAAACGGTTTCCGAGGCAACCGCAGTCTCCCCAGAACCGGCAGCGTTACCGGACCCAGACCCGGAAATGGTCGAGGATACAGCCGCTTCCTTGATGGAGGATTGGCTGCCCGAATTTGAGGAGGGGGCGATCTGCCTCGGACCTAGATTTAGAAGGAGACTGGGACGAAAACGCCTATATCCAGGCTTCCCCTCAAGAAGATTTACTCCCCGACGAGGACCTAGAGGAGGACCTCGATAATCTTTGGCTGAGTAATACCGGCATCAAACGCTTAGATGAGGACCTCTCTAAATTAGAGGAAGCAGAAGCCCAGGGCGCAAGTCCAGACCCCTCGGACTTGCCGGGGACCGAGTTAAGCGCCGAACAATGGCTAGAGGACCTCGCTGCTGAACCCCCGTTATCCGAGTCAAGCAGCTTAGAGGAGTTGGATAGCACCCTGCCTTGGGAAGAAAGTGGAGAAGCTTCCTTAGATGATTTTGCCGGTCAATCGGACCTAACCCCCCAACCCGCAGAGCATCAAAGCCCCTCCCCTCGTAGGGGAGGGGTTTGGGGAGAGGTCTCTTCCACCGATTCACCAACAGACCCGTTAGATGCCGATGGGGGAGACTTTCTCTTAGAGGCAGGGGACCTGGACCAGAATGCGATCGGACTCGAATCCGACTTGACCCCGGAGAGGGAACCCCCCTCCCGGACTGAAACCGGGCGGAAACCGCCGGGAAAACCTCCAAAAAAAGCCGTTCCACCTTCTAAAACTCAGTCAAACTCCCTCAACTCCCAGAAAACCGTCTCTAGACCAACCCCTGGGTCTTCTAGTCCCAACGGTGACAGTAAATCCGAGGTAACGGGGCGATCGAACAATGTTTTGCCCACCTTAGATGATATTTTTGCCGAACTAATGGCAACCAATCCTCCTCCGGTGGTCAAAGTCACAGCGGAGGAAGATGTCAACCATGAAACAGTCGAAGACTTTTTCGCTGACTTCATGGATGATGAAGAGGAAGCCATGACACCTGCGGATTCCGAACCTGAGCCAGAGCAGCCCGAGGTCCCCATCTCCCCCGATGATGACCTCGCCAATCCCACCCTGGATAATTTCTTTGAGAGTTGGTCCGATGCTCCCAGTATCTGATTCAACCGCTGAGTTTTTCCTGGAAACACCTGCGCGTTTAGGATAGTAAACAGTTAAACTCATTTTGGGACGGCAACCAGCTAAGGGGGAAACAGGAGAATGGCAGTGCCAAACGGATCGGCAGGGTTTTGGTATTTGGGTATTGATCTCGGGACGACTCACCTTTCGGCAGCTTTGTTCGATCGCCTCACCTGTCAGTTATATCCGCTCTATTGGCATCCCCTCGGTTCTCAAGGTGCTGATCCGACGTTTCGTTTGCCTTCCCAAGTTTATCTCCGGTCCCAGGGATGGTGGTTACATCAGTTTAAACCCCTGTTGTTGCCGGGGATTGCAGGAACGAAAGGGAAGGACAAGCTTTGGGACTCGGGAATGCACCCGACGGTTGTCCCCTTGGAGTTGCTGAATCGCAAGCGGGCAAAACGCGAGGTGGTGTTACAGTCGCATGGACGGTCCCTCGGATTAAGCGACTTGCTTGATGCCTTGAGTGCGCTGTTGGCGACGATCGCTGCTGCTGGGGTGGCTCCTTATGCTCAGGCGGATGGGTTGCCGGTGGTGGAAGTGGCATCGGGTTCTGGGCGATCGCTGAGGTTTCCCTCTGCTTCCTCTGATCGCAGTCACGCCGTTGCTACCCTGTCCTCGGCCCTGACGATGGCAACGCCTTCTGCTGCGATTGGTGGCGCTGCGGGGTTAGAACCGGACCTGTTTCCCCAGGCGATCGCTCAGTTGCGCGGGGCAATTGTGAGTTTTCCTGGCAGTTGGCCGGATAGTTATTGTTTTAATATTCGCGAATCTATATTAAGTGCGAAACTGGTTCAAGAACCGGCTCAAGTTTTATTTGTAGAAAATGCAGTCGCCGCATGGCTCTCGGTCCTTCCGGGTGTCGGTGGGGAACGGGTAACGATTCCTTCGGTCTTATCTCGCCAATTTCACCCCCAGGAAGGACCGGGAGCCAGTTGGCATCGCTCTCGGGCGGTGGGGACGCGCTATGGATTGGCGATCGATTCCGGTGCCACGATGACAGAGTTGGCGTTAGTTGCAGTACCAGAAAATCTGGAGGAACTCAGTCAATCTCACTTTAAAACTCGCAGTTTTCCTTATGCAGGTCACGGATTAGATCAAGATATCATTTGTCAGTTATTTTGGACGGAAGCAGTCCGGCGAGAGAATCGGGGATATTGGTATCTGGGGTGCGATTTGGAGTTACCCCGTCCGGGAGAACCTGATGGGGTGCGACGAATGCAGTTACAGCAGCGATTACTTGAACATCCCGCCGGAAGAGAACTGTTAGCGGCAGCGGAAGAGGTCAAGTTAGCGCTGCAAGAGCGAGATGTATATCCGGTTACGGTGGGGGAGTTTCGTTGGACGATCGCTCACCGGGAGTTACAAACGTTAGTGGTTGAGCCATTTCTCAACTTTTTGAATCAAGCACTGAATACGTTGTTGATTGAAACAGGTTTATCAGCGATCGCCATTGAGCGCGCGGTTTGTACCGGGGGGACGGCACAATCCCTCTCGTTAAGGGGTTGGATGCGGCAAAAACTCCCGAATGCAACGTTAATTGCTGATCCACCCCGAGGAAATCGGGGGTCGGGTTCGAGTCGGATTGCCTTTGGGTTGGCGGCGTTGCCTTTGTATCCTCGGGTTCTGGACTTGAACCGGCAGCAGTATGGGGATTATTTTTTATTGGCGGAGTTGCTACGTGCAATTACGGATGAGGCCCCCGGTCCTTGGGGGAAATTGTGGCATTGGTGGAACGTCGCGGAATTCACGGGCGATCGCTGGGGAGTCGGATTCAAGGGTTCCTGGAGGGGGATTTGCCTCCAGGGTTGAGTTCAACGGGAACTCGGCAGTCCCCATGCCGGAAGTGGCGGCGACGACGGAATATCCTCTGATGCCGGACATCCCTCTGTTTGAGCAGGTTGATGGCACTTATCGGCTGAATCTTGAACAGTCTGGGCGGTTATTACAGTATTTGCAGGCGATCGCCACCACGACTCATCAACATTTTGAAGACCCTCTACTTCTTTATTTAAGTGAATTTTTAACGCCTCCACGCCATCATTCCGAAAATTTTTCGGTATAAATTTCGGATAACTGTATTGAAAAATACAGAAAAGTTTTAAAACATTGGATAGTTGAGGGAAGCGTGAACACAGAATTGAGCCTCGACCCCATCTGAATGGAGCGATCGCTCGATAGTAGTGGGGTTACACCAGTTGAGCTTGCTCTCTCAAAATCAGTTTAGGCAGTTACACAGCAGGGCACAGGGGTTGGTGGAAACTTGGGCTTCATTTTAAACAACACGAAAACTTTACAAAACTAACCAACATTTCAAAGTTTAAGTAAATATCCGGAGATCCCCATCCCCAATTTTCCTAAAATTGACTAGAGTCAGTAAAGAATCAGGATAACCACCCCAAAAGCCCACGGGAGAAGATCGTGTTAACTGCTAATAAAATGGATATATCTATTCCCTTTACACTTCATCAAGCCACTAAATCCACTATTCAAGAGACTTATTCTGATCCAACGATTCGGCAAGAATGTCATCCTTCCCTTGAGAGTAAGACAAAGCGGCTTATTGATATTGTCGGAGCATTAGTCGGGTTGGCGCTCACCGCAGTGATTGCGATTCCCCTCGTCATCGCCATGCAGTTGGACAATCCCGGACCCCTACTGTATAGCCAAATCCGCTGCGGCTATAAGGGCCGTCATTTCCGGATGTGGAAATTCCGCTCGATGGTCGTCAATGCAGAACATCTCCAGCATCTGGTCAAAAACGAGGTCCAAGGACATCTATTTAAAAACGAAAATGACCCTCGCATCACCCGAGTTGGGCGGTTTCTACGTCGCACCAGTCTGGATGAACTGCCTCAATTTTGGAACGTTCTGCGCGGGGAAATGAGCTTAGTCGGCACTCGTCCTCCTACTCCCGGGGAAGTGAAAGATTACCAACCTCACCATTTAGACCGTTTGAACGTTAAACCCGGTCTAACTGGAGAATGGCAGACTCATGGACGCTCTAGTATTAAAGATTTTGAACAAGTGATTCACCTGGATCTGGAGTATCAGCGCAAGTGGTCGATTCTTTATGACCTCCTGCTGATTGTGAAAACGTTCCAGGTTATTTTCAACCAAAAAGGAGCCTGCTAAAAGTAGTTTCCGGGGATAGAGCAAAACATTCAGATCAAAATTATGTTAATCTAGGGCCAATCCTTTGGTCGGCCCTAGGTTTTTTTATTCTGTTCTCGTGAGCCATTTATGACGCTCTCAACTTGGATTACTTTCTCCCGTTTATTGGGGGTGCCTTTTTTACTGTATTTCCTGTCAGACCCCACGCCGAGGTTGCGATGGATCTCCTTGGTGATTTTTTTGGTGGCGGCAGGAACGGATTGGTTAGATGGCTATTTAGCTCGAAAACTGGATCAAGTGACGGAGTTGGGGAAGTTTCTCGATCCGTTAGTTGATAAGTTATTGGTTTTGGCTCCCTTGATGTCCCTGGTGGAACTGGGACAGTTGCCTGCTTGGGGGGTATTTTTGATTTTGTTTCGGGAATTGGCGATCGCCGGATGGCGCATCAATCCCGCTTTAACGGGGAATGCAGCGATCGCTGGTGCCAATCTATGGGGGAAGTTAAAAACCGTCAGTCAAATCCTGGCGATCGCTCTGTTGATTTCGCCTCTGCCTGGGGAATGGTCCGCGATCGCCTTAGTTGCCTTCTGGATTTCTGTGGCCCTGACCTGGATTTCCGGCGTAATTTATCTCTGGCCTCAATCGAGTGACTCTTAATCTTTAATCAAGGTTTAATTCGGACGAATTTTATTCCTATAGATATAGATCCAGTGAGCAAAAATGGAACAAGGTCTGCCCTGATTCCATCAATCTGTTCAACTCTGTTCAAACGAGTCCAGGGCGATCGAAACCTGATCCATCGGATAGGGAAACGATCTATCGAGAGAGGGATTAGCTTTATTTTGATCATCGCTAAACTAAGGAATAAATTCAGCCGATGCAAGTGGCAGTTCGATATTTTCCTCCCATCGAATGACCCAACGCTTCCTGCAATGGCACGGTACAACATCCCTTGAAAGTTGCTCCCCCACAGGGGATGCTATCTAAGATATGCAGGGGACTGGGCGTTTGGATGTGTGTTCTGTCATCGATTTCTAACCCCGTGAGGATAGACTTGACAGTTTCCCAAAATAAAGTTTAACCTGTACTGGTTGAGCGCGTTAAAAAGGCAACCTATTTAAGCTGGTATCTTGTGTTGTTTGGGTATTTCATTCGCTTCTTTGAGGGTCGGCTCGTTTGCGTGATTCCCCACGTCTGGGAACTTGACCCCATTAAGCTCGCCATACCCTGCAAGCCCCGATTTCCGCTTATACTACAGCAGCAGATATTTACAATCTGTTCGTATTCCTGTTTTTTAGGGCTGTCCTAAGTTGGCCGCACCCAGTAGTTGAGACCGAACTCAACACCTTAACCTGTGACAGGTCTAGCTTTGTAAAGCCTGAATCCCCCTGACACAGTACAAGCAAGAGTGATAATGGAGAAATTTTAAATGTTAAAACGACTTTTAACCGCGAGTTCCGTACTGGTATTGCTGCTGATCGGAATGACACCGGCAGCGATCGCACAAACCCAGGAAAGAACGCAACAGAGTCCGATTGAAATTTTGGCTCAAGCTCAAATTAGTGACGAGGAACTGGATAAGTTTTCTCAGGCTATTTTCCAAATGTTGACGATTGAGCAACAGTTTCAAGAAAGAATAGTACAAACCATCGAAGGTCAAGGGTTTAGTCAAGAACGGTTTGCAGAAATTTATCAAGCAACCGTTCAAGCACAAGAGAATCCTGCTGCTCAAGCGGATCTCAATATTTCTCCAGAAGAACAGCAAAAATTTGCTCAAATTATGGAAGAAGGAAAGCAAATTCAAGAGGAGTCTCAGGCAAGACAAGAGCAGGCGATCGCCAGTCTCGGACTCAATATGGACCGTCTGAATGAAATCGGGAGTGCTATTCAACAAAATCCCCAACTTCAACAAGAAGTCAGAACTCGCTTAGAACAACTCATGGAACCATAAAATGCTCGGGGTATATGACTGAGTTATGATTAATAATTCGGTAAGAGAGGTGTATTTGTTACACCTCTATTTTTTTATTTATTCCCCGTTCTTAGTAACGACTTAAGTCGTTATCTCCGGTGTTCGTAGTAACGACTTCAGTCGTTATTTCCGGTGTTCGTAGTAACAACTTCAGTCGTTACTTCCAGTAGCCACAACCGGCATTGTTAAAAACTCCTTTAAATTCTCGCCAGTTTACGGGAGCATCTCATACGGAATCCGGTTCTAAAAGGTCTATAAAAACCCACACCCTTAAGGGTGGGGCTACACAGACGAAGCCCGCCTGCGCGGGCTGAAGAGAAAACAGACTTTTGACAAGCGGATTTGGTATCAATTTCGCCTCAAAGGGGAATTTATACGTCTTGCTCCCCCTTCCCTCGTAGGGAAGGGGGCTGGGGGGTTAGGTCTCTTTGCCAAATTGAGATGCTCCCCCAGTTTACAGTTTACTCGATACTCCGAACCCGGAAACGACTGAAGTCGTTACTACGAACTTAAGAAAGAAACGACTGAAGTCGTTACTACGAACTTAAGAAAATAACGACTGAAGTCGTTACTACGAACTTAAGAAAGAAACGACTGAAGTCGTTACTACGAACCTCAGAAACTAAGAATTAAGCGAGGGTTTTGATAATTTCATCATCTACCGAAAAGTCTGTTTCTGCTTTGTCTGAACCTTTGGCTAAATAATCATTTTGAAAAGAATCTTTTAACCCGGAAACTAGGTCAAACTTGGGTTGCCAATTCAAGTCTTGCATGGCTTTATGGACATCAGCGAAGAAGTGTTGGACCCGCATGGGAAAGGCTTTGCGTTTGCCAAAATCAAATTGTTTGGGGTCGTAATGGATGAGTTTTACATCGGATTTTCCGGCGGCTTCTGCACAGGCGCGGGCTAATCCGTCAAAGGTGACATATCGATCGCCAGAAATATTATAAATCTGCCCGATCGCCTTTTCATTACCCAGGACTGCTGCCATTGCGTTGGCTAAATCGTAACAGTGACCGAGTTGGGTAATGTGAAACCCATTTCCAGGAATCGGGATGGGGCGATCGCGCACGATCCGGTCAAAAAACCACCCTTCTAAGGGATTATAATTCTGTGGCCCATAAATATAGGTGGGACGAATGGATGTAAACGGCAATCCCTGCTGGGATAGATAGGTTTCCGTATCGTTTTTGCCTTTATGCCGACTCTTCGGGTCAACGGCATCCCCTTCTCGATGGGGCATTTGGTCCGACTTGAGATAGACCCCTGCGGAACTCATATATACAAACTGTTTAACTTTGCCGTTAAACAAATCAGCCAGGGGTTTGGTGTCGCTGAGTTCCCGTCCGTTATTGTCGAAAATGGCATCAAATTGTTCGGAGGCGAGTTTTCTTTGAGTTGAGATTCATCGGTGCGATCGCCGTGAATTTGCTCGACTCCTTCCACGGGGGCGGGTTTATTGCCGCGATTGAAAAGAACAACAGAATGCCCTTGTTCAACTAAAATTTTAGTGAGATAAACCCCGATAAACCGGGTCCCGCCCATCATTAATATCCGCATGATTGTTACTCTTTTTTGTGGTCAAGGCTTATTGTACCGTAGAAGGAGACTGCCCTTTTTTGTCTCCAGGTTGTTCTACAATCCCAAAAGGGTAACGGCAATATTCCCGGAAAAGCAGACATCGACATCGGTACCGGGGGTGCGATCGCGCAATCCGTAAACCCCTTCATAATAGTAATACTCGTCTTCGATGCGATATTTAATCGGCAAGGGTTGAGTTGAGGGTTGACAAAATACAATTTTTGGGTCCGGTTCGTCGGGTTCGAGAAAGGGTAAATTCACGTTCCAAAAGGTGCCGGGTTCAAGCGGGCGATCGAATAATTCCTGCAAGACGGCGATCGCCAATTGGGTGGTCCGTTCCCACTGCACTAGACGTCCGCCTTTGCGATATTGGGAAATGGCGACGGCGGGAATGCCGTGGATGGCAGCTTCTCGGACTGCGGCAACGGTTCCGGAGAGGTAAACATCGATGCCGAGATTACCGCCATTGTTGATCCCAGAGAGGACCCAAGCGGCATCGGGACAGAGACAAGACAGGGCGATTCGGGTACAATCCGCAGGCGTTCCGCCGATCGCATATTCAGTGGCGGACCGGCGATCGACGTGAATGGGGCGATCGGTAATCACCTGATGACCACATCCCGATAATCCCTCTCGGGGGGCCACCATCATGGTTTTGCGATCGCCCACGGCATTCAGAAGGGCCTGAATACCAGGGGCGTCTATTCCATCGTCGTTGGTTAAAATCAGGGTCATTAATTTTTTCCTCGGGTTCGTTTCCAGCGCGGCGATCGCCATCAACTTTCTAGGATACCTGCAATTGCAGCCCAAGGCTTTCACGCTCAAGTTTAAGGTGGGAGTCTTTTCTGTTTATCCCTAAAAGGTCAGTCCCTTCAAGGTTAAAACCCGGGTTTCTTCACCAAAAAATACCCAATTAGCAACCATTCGGGTGCCCAAACCCGGCGGCTTGTCTGATTATTTAATAGATACCCAAAGGGAGCATCTCAATTTGGCCTCAAAGGGGAATTGACAAGTCTTGCTCCCCCTTCCCTCGTAGGGAAGGGGGCTGGGGGGTTAGGTCTATGAGCCAAATTGAGATGCTCCCTACCCGGATGCCCTATGCTTAAAACGTTCGGCTTAATTAACCCATTTTGTGTTCTATTTAGCGGCGGTTAGAGCCGAAAAAAGGATAGACTTAATCAGCTAACTTTAATCACTTTTTTTGCAGTCTTCTCTTATTCTTTTCCATTCACTCCAGGCCCCACCATCAGTGTTGACAAATATGCCATCTGCTCAAACCCTCCTAAGCCAGCTCCCGTATTTGAGTGATGAGACTCTGAAACGCGACTATCTCAACCGTTTGCAATGGACTGATTCCATTGAGAATATGCTGGCAAAGGTGACCGATCGCGCGGCAGCCATTCGGATGGTGAAATTAGGCTTTGAAATTGATTTGAAACTGGGGACAAAACTAGCGGGGTCGGTTCAAACTCGGTTTCAGGAGGAAGGATTAGAATTGCTCGATCGCCAGGTATTGCCACCCAAGCTCAAGATACGAATGTTTGGAATCAGTGGTTCTAATTCTGCAATTCCCTATTTAGAACAAGCTTTAAATGAGCCGGATTATCGGATCAGAGAAAATGCGGTAGAAGCGTTAGGGGCGATCGCCTCATTAGCGGTGGTATTTCCCTTGATTCAAGGGATGCAGGATAAAATGCCCAGCATTCGCCAAAAATCCGCAGAAATTCTGGGGACTTTGGGGTACAACACGGGAATTGATGCGCTGATTTTAGCCTTAGAAGACTCGGATCGCACGGTGCCCTTAAGTGCTGCGGAAGCTCTGGGAAAAATTGCTACGCCGGTGGCGATTACTGCCCTCAAACGGGTGTTTTATAAGCAAGATTATTCCCCCACCTGGTGGAGTGTGGCGATCGCCTTGGGGAAACTGGGCGATCGGCGAGCCATTGATACTCTTTTGGCTGCCTTAAATCATTCTGCCACCAATACTCGGATTGCAGCAGCGGATGCCTTAGGAGAAATTGGCAATGAAGAAACCATTGCGGCATTGCTGAATACGCTAGGCGACTCTCACGAATTTGTTCGCACTCGCGCCGCATTCGGATTAGCTAAAATTGCTCAGGATTCAGTTGTTGAGCAACTGATTTTGGCATTAAATCATCCCCGATATTTAGTTCGAGAAAGTGCGGTGATTGCCCTAGGGGAAATTGGCACAACTGCGGCGGAAAATGCCCTCACAACCGCCTTAACGGACCCAAATGAATGGGTGAAACTTCGGGCCCAACAAGGGTTAGATCGAATCCATGCCGCGATGATTGCTCCCGCCTGTGGGAATGACCAAAACTCAGCGATCGAGCTATCTAAACCTCTCAATGAAATCCTCGAAAATCTCTCCGATAATTCGAGCTTTGTTCGGGAGAAAGCGGCTAAAATATTAGGTCAAATTGGGTCTGACCTTGCGGTAGAATCTTTGCTGAATGTCGCTTTAACTGATAATACTTATTCCGTGCGAAAAACGGCAATAGAAGCATTAGGAAACCTGGGAACTTCTGTAGCAGTCGAAGCGTTAATCTATACCTTGAATGCAGGAAATAGCTTGGTGCGTCAACAGGTCGCAGAAGTGTTAGCCCAGGTCGGTGCAGGAGAAATTGTGCCGCTGTTGTGGGAGGATTTATTCACCACTGGAGATTTATATTTATTGGAGGCGATCGCCTCGATTCAAAGACGCTGTGGGTATTACAGTCCCTCCGGTTTTCACGGCCCTTCCGCTTAAAATTAGGCCGACTTTCATCCATGAAAAATGGGGCGCACAGAGGCGTGCGCCATCACCGTTTCAGGTAGGGGTTTGGTCTCCAAACCCTCCCTGAATGTAGGGGTTTGGTCTCCAAACCCTCCTCCAAACTAATTTATAACCCAGTATAGTTCCGCAGAGCTGTGTGAGTTTTTAACCCCACAACACCATCAGCTTCTAAACCGTAGTCTTTTTGAAACTGTTTGATAGCCGCTTCAGTTTCTTCATTAAAAACCCCATTCATTTTCTGATAATCGAAGTATTTTAATGAGCTTAACTGCCGCTGAACTCTTAACACGGTTCCGCCAGTAGTTCCGAGTCGGACGGTTGGCTGAGTGGTCGGTTCTGGAGTTTGGGGATAGTCTTTTTCAAGGGCAGCTTTCGTTTGCGGACCGACAATTCCATCGGGAGTTAATCCATTTTTTTCTTGAAACTCCATGACGGCACGTTTGGTAAAGTCGCCATAGTAACCGGATTTTTCCGGGGTAAAATAGCCCAGTTCCTGCAAACGATATTGCAGTTGGGTAATTTCTGAACCCGCATCTCCATGACGAATCAGTGCAACTGCGGGAGAACCCATCGCCAGGAAGGAGGTGACAGCACCCAAGGCAAGTGCGCCCATCCGTTTTCCCCAGCCTTTTTTAGGCCAGTTTACCTGGACTGAGGGGATTTCTAAGGGTTGATTATAGGCTTCAGCAAGATGGATGTATGCAAGAGACTCCATTGCGTTAACTCCTCGGGTAGATCTACCAAGATTTTAATCGCGATCGCTCCGTTTGGGATCCCCTGAGTTGAAAATTTTTCTTAAGGAAACGGGATGGGGGAGATGGGGAGAATGGGGTCCATGTTTGTAGTAACGACTTCAGTCGTTATCCGCGTGACTTGGCGGATGCCAAGTCACGCACTCAAAGGAGGCGATCGCGTAAGTCTCCAAACAGGTGCTGAATCCCAGAAGGGTAACTGTCATGGCGGATCGCCATGACAGAAAGCAACGACTGAAGTCGTTACTACAAACATGGACCCCATCTCCCCTATCTTTTAACTTAAATAAGGCTGCAAATACGCCAATAATAGTTTTTTAATTTCCTGAGTGACTCGATACTGAAATATTTCATCTCGGCTCAGGGAGAGTCTCCGCAAATTTCGGACTGCTTCTACGACAACCAGTGCGATAAGTTCGCAGGTGGATGGGTCGAGGTTAGGCGTTTTCAATCGATAAAACTCTGCTAATTTACCGGCAAATTGAGCACATAAATCGGAATCCATTTCTTGCACTTCTTGACAAGCGGCGCGGGAGGTGAAAAAAACGGCTCGATACCCGGGATGTGCGGTGATTAATTCATCAAATGCGTTCATTACTCGGTCAATATAAACCTCTAGGGGTAAGGTTGCCATTTCGGGCGAATGTAACTGAAAAAACATTTCATGCATTTGCTCCAGATAGCGCGTGGCGAGTGCTTTGAGAATGGATTCTTTATCGGGAAAAAAACGATAAAGGGATCCGATCGAGGTTCCGGCGCGGGCGGCGATCGCATTGGTGGTGGCCCCCTCATATCCGACTTCGGCAAATAACCCCTCTGCCGCATCTAGGATCTGATTCACGCGCTTAATCGCCCGCATCTGCTGCGGTTTCCGCCTCATCCCCTCTACCTTTGAAAATTCTTCTTCCATTTTTTCCCCCTAGAGCATTGACAAACATGAGCGGTTACTCGTATATTATAAACATGAGCATTAACTCGCGTGTTCACCGGCATCGCCAACCCGTGGCAGGAACCCCTACCCGAGAGGGATTTCACCCCAGGCGATCGCGCAGCAAGTGACCCAGGAGTTAGAGTCGGCATCTGTCCAGATACTGGCTTTCCCAAACCTGAGTAATTTTTGCGGTTGCCATTTTAAAGAACAAACGCTTGAATTGCTCACGGATATAACAATTAACCGGATTGAGTTTACCTCATATCTCGATAACTCGGACTCAACTTTACCCCGTCTTATAAAATTTCCGAGAAAGGCGACTTATTCTAGCCCCACTGAATCTGTAAGATTCTCCAGGAAATTTTCAAAAAATCAGATCTGTAAGATTCCAAATATTACCCCTAAACTATTCAATTTAACCCGCTGCAAATCAAAATTATAAACGCCAAGATTTGCCTTTTTTTAGGAACAAGCTTAAGAAAATTACACCCATTTAATGGAGAACTCAGGATGATTGATCGCTTAGAAAACATGGACGGGCTGAACTTGTCCCTCCCCGTTACTCAGTCCGGAGCCATTGCCCAACCCACTCGCAAGAAGTCGGATAAATCCAGACGAAAATTACCGCTATCTTGGCTTAAAAAAAGTGTAGGATTCATGATGTTGTTCGCAGCGATCGCAGGGATTGGGACCGTGGGAGCCATGCGGTTGAATACTCAAGCCGAAGCCGAAGAAGCCACCCCGACTGAGGTGCAACCAGCGGGACTACCCGTGCGAGTGGTTCCGGCGCAGTCGGCCCCCATTCAAGCCTGGGTTTTTAGTGATGGGTTTGCCTCTGCCGTGCGAAGTAAGCACCTCACTTTTGAAGTGCCGGGAACGATTACTTATATTAAAAAAATAGAAGGGCGAGATTTGCGAGAAGGCGATCGGGTGCGGGAAGGGGAATTACTCGCCAAAGTAGACGATCGCAAACTCGCGGCAGACATCACCCAAGCTCAAGCCGGAACTGCTGAAGCCCAAACCCAGCGAAGTGTTGCCGTGGCTAACCTCGAACAAGCTAGAGCCAATCTCCAACAGGCAAAAGCCGGAGTCGAACAAAACCAAGCCTTGTTAGAACAGTCCCGCTCTAAAGTAGAACAAGCGCGAGCGAATCTGGCACAAATCCAATCCCGAGTGCAACAAGCCCAAGTGGGGGTGCAACAAGCCGAAGCCAAAGTGGAACAAGCTCAAGCCAACGTCGCCCAAACTCAAGCGCGACAGGGACAAAGCCTCGCTAATTTAGCCCGTTCCCAGGCCAATCTCCAAAAAGCCCAAGCCAATCGCGACCTCGCTATCAAAGAACAGGAGCGACGTCTAACATTATATCAAGAAGGGGTAATTTCTCAAAGCGATTTGGATGTTTATACCAATCGACGACAAAACGCCGAATCAGGGTTAAATGCCGCCGAAAATGAAGTGAAAGCCGCCGAGCAAGAAGTCGAAGCCGCCAATAGTCAAATTCTCGCTGCTCAAAAAGAAGTGGAAGCCGCCAAAAGCCAAGTGAGCGCCGCACTCCAGGATGTAGAAGTGGCGAAAAGCCAAGTCACTGCTGGGGAACAAGAAATTGCTGTGGCTCAAAGTCAAGTCACTGTGGCTAATAGTCAAATCAGCGCCGCAGAAAGCCAAGTCAAGGCAGTGGCAGGACAAGTTCAGTCCGCACAAGCCCAAATTTATGCAGCAGATGCGGGGATTGCCTCGGCTCAAACTCAGGTTACCCGGGCGGATGTCAACTTAGAAGATAGTGCGATTTATGCCCCATTTGACGGCGTTTTGGCCTATTTGAATATCACCGAGGGAGATTATTGGTCACCCCAGCGGGTACAACCGAGTGGGGAGTATGAGAATATTGTCCAACAGGTGCCGATGATTGTGATTGATCCAGGGGAATTTGAGGTCAATGTAGAACTCCCCGCCTTTGAAGGGGACAGAGTGAGACCCGGACAACGGGTTTATATTGTTTTAGATGAAGATATGAGTGCGGCATCGGCGGGACAAATGACCAGTGATCAACTGACGAAACTCGCTAGAGCAGAGGGACAGGTGTTTTCCGTCAGTCCTTCGGTGACACCGGGAGGGCGGGCGATGTCTGTTACGATGCGAATTAAGCAAGGAAGTGAGAATCTGCGGCATGGGTCCCGAGTGTCGGCATGGATTGCGGTGGAGGAAAATCTCAATGCCACTACTGCACCGTTTGAAGCGTTTGTATTTCGCGATCGCCAACCTCATGTTTTTGTGGTTAACCCGGAAACGGGAAGAGTGGAACAACGGGAAATTACCCTCGGTATTGAAGGAATTTCTACCCGGGAAATTGTTGAAGGGGTTAATCCCGGAGAGTTACTGGTAACGGAGGGGAGTAATCGGTTGGTGGATGGTGCGCCGGTGGAGATTGTGGAGGTTTTGGATTGAATTCGGTTTTCGCTTTTGGGTGCCGGAACCCCACCCTAACCCTCCCCTTAGCTAAGGGGAGGGGACTGGAGGGATTGCAGAAAGTTCTCACTTTTGGATAGCGGAACCTCACCCTAACCCTCCCCTTGCTAAGGGGAGGGGACTGGACGGATTGAAATGACAGACTAACCCATTTAAGTATAAAAAATATCATGACTGACACTATTTTACCACCGCCACCGCCTCAAGATGAGGACGACTCACAACGATTTGAGATTCCTGATGTTCGCAAAGCATCTCCGGTGACCAAATTCTTTTTTTTAAGACCTGTATTTGGGATTTTACTGTGTTTTCTGCTGTTGATTGGCGGGTTGATTGGTGCTGCTTCGATGGTGAAAGAAGGGGATCCGGATATTAATGTGGCGATCGCCAGTATTGAAACAATATGGCCCGGTGCCAGACCCTGAAACCATTGAAAATCAGATTACGGACAAAATTGAAAAAGAGCTTAAATCCCTGAAGGGGTTAAAAGAAATTAGTAGTGCCTCCTATGACGGGCGATCGCGAATTGTGGTGGAATTTCGCGCAGAAGCGCCCGTTAATGAGTCGATCGCCCTGCTGCGTGCTCAAGTCGATGAAGCAAAACCGGAACTCCCCCGGGATGCGGAACAGCCGAAAGTCGAACAAATCTCCGTCCAAGATACGCCTGTTCTCACGATTGGCTTATTTGGGAATCTTGATATGGCGGTTCTGAGTCGCGCTGGGGAAGATATTAAAGATATTTTAGAAAAAGTTCCCAACGTGCGAAAAGTGGAACTTGGAGGAGAACGCAAAGAAGTTATTCATGTGCAGTTAACCCCCTCACGCCTGACAACTCTGGGGATTTCACCTACCCAAGTCAGCAGCGCGATTCAACAAGGTAATATTGATATGCCTTGGGAACAAGTGGAGAGCGATCGCATTGGGACGCAAGTGCGCTTATATGGCCGATTTCGCTCCGTGGAAGACCTCCAAGATTTGCCAGTAGCGCGGTTAGGTGGGTCCGATGGTCGAGTGGTTCGCCTTAAAGAAATTGCCGAAGTGCGACGGGATTTAGAACGAGAAAAAAATCGCGCTTTTCTTAGTTGGAATGGCGGGGAATTTGAACCCGTGATTAACGTTGATGTGGTCAAAGTTCCTGGGTCCGATACGATTAAAGTCGTCCAAGACTCCATTGCTGCTTTAGATCTAGCTCAACAGAACCCCAATCTCTGGCCTTATGGCCTAGAATACCGCGTCATCAACTCCGACGCCGAAATCATCACAGAAGACTTACTGCGCCTGTTTAATAACTGCTGGCAGGGGATTCTCGTGGTGTTTGTTATCCTATTTTTCGCCCTAAGTTGGCGAGAAGCGTTAATTGCTGGATTGTCGATTCCTCTGACTTTTATGGGGGCGACTGCCATTCTTTGGATCGGCGGACAAACCCTAAATACAATGGTCACCATCGGCATGATTCTCGCCTTGGGATTGCTCGTCGATGTTTACATTTTGATGATGGAAGGAATGCACGAAGGTATTTTCGTGCGCGGACTGACCTTTAATCAAGCCGCCCTCTCCACGGTCAAAACCTACGCTTTACCCGCCTTTTCCGGCCAGTTGACCACCATTTTAGCAATGGCCCCGTTAATGGCAATTAGCGGGACAATGGGGAAATTTATTAGATTTATTCCCATTAGTGCTATTACTTGTCTGGTCCTGAGCTATATTATTGCCTTACTCATTGACGTTCCCCTATCGCGATTCTTACTCGGAAATGTCAAAAGTCATGGCAAAAAAACCTTTATTGACCGCCTCAACGAATCCACCGCCCAACGCTATGCAAAATGGAGTTTAAAAACCACAGTTCGTAACAAAACTACCGCCCGATTGTGGGTTTTGGGTGCAGTCAGTTTATTTGTCTGTACTCTAATTTTAGTGGGAAATGTTCCGGGGACCTTATTTCCTAACTCGGACAATCTGAAAATGAGTATCAATGTGGAACTACCGCCTACCACAACCCTGGATACGTCCCAACAGGTGGCAGACGAAATCGGAGAAGTATTGCGCCAAAAAGACTACCTCAGCAACACGATTAAATTCGTGGGACAGCGGAGTAATTTGGTGACGGAAAGTGGGATGAAACCGAATCAAGGGAATTATTTAGTTGGGTTTTCAGCCATGTTCACCCCGAAAACTGAACGCGAACTTTATTCCTTTGAATACGATCGCCTATTGCGGCAGGAATTAGACCAACTGATTCGCAAATATCCCGGGGCCTCTCTGGTCGTCAATACCGAAAGTACCGGGGAAGGGGGGGAACCCGATCGCCATTCAAATTCAGGGACGGGATATGACCGAATTGCGCCGGATTTCGGGGGAAGTGCAACTGGCACTGCGCCAAATTACTGGTACAACCGATGTGCGAGATGACCTCGGGGCCTTGCGTCCGGATATCAAGTTTCGACCCCGACGGGAAGCGATGAATTTCTATGGCCTAAATCCCGATGATTTAGCGATGCAAGGCCGCTATACCATGACCGACAACGAAATCGGCAGTTTCCCCATTGGCGGCGGTGAGGAAGACCTGGAAATCAGGCTGAGTATGGCTTGGCCCTCGCGTGGGGGTGCCGTCGGTGGTCCGACGCGCCAGGACGAACTCCAGACGATTCGCTTATTTGCAGGCGATCGCACCTTGTCTGCCGCGCAAGTGCTAGAATCGGAATTTGGGGAAGCACCGTTATCCATTGTACACCAAGATACTCAGCGCACAGTCACGGTTTTGGCGAAGACAGACAACCGGACTGTGGGAGAAATTTTAGGAGATTTACAGCCGAAAATTGATGAAATGCGCCGTCAATGGCCCCAAGGATATGACTATACGTTCGCTGGAGAAGCACAGACTCAGAGTGAGACCTTTGGTTCAGCGCAACAAATGGCCGGAGTCGCGCTTTTCCTAGTGTTTGCGGTGTTGGTGATTCAGTTTGGATCATTTACCCAACCGTTTATTATTATGCTGACGATTCCCTTTGGGTTAATTGGCACCTTTGGCGGGTTTTTCCTAGCGTGGATTCCGATTTCGTTTCCGGCAGTGATTGGGATTATTTCCTTAGTGGGAATTGTGGTGAATAATGCGATCGTCATGGTGGAAACCATGAATACCTATCGCGATCGCGGCATGACCATTCAAATGGCAGCGGTTCAAGGTGCTGCCGATCGCCTTCGTCCGGTCTTATCCACCAGTTTAACCACCATTGGCGGAGTTGTTCCCTTGGCATTTAGTGACCCGGTGTGGTTTCCCTCTTTGCGCGGCGATCGGGTTTGGATTAACTGCATCTACAGCGATCGCTTTACTGGTGGTTCCTGCATTATATTTACTGCTCACCCCGAAACCCTCGGTAGCAGCAGAACATTTGGAATAAAGGCTCAAAAATGAGTCATTCTCTGGCTAAAATGCAACAGAACTCCCGAATGTTTTAAAGGTACTGTGGAAGGATTTCTGAATCTCAACAAACCCCCAGGCATGACCTCTCATGACTGCGTATCCCGGATCCGAAGACTGTTGCGAACCAAGCGCGTGGGACATGGTGGCACCTCAGATCCAGCAGCAACGGGAGTCTTACCGATCGCCGTGGGTAAGGCAACGCGCCTGCTGCAATACCTGCGCCAAGATAAAGCCTATCACGCAACCGTGCGCCTGGGGGTCACCACCACCACCGATGATTTAGAAGGGGAAACCGTCACCTCGGCAGCAGTTCCTCAACTCACCCGGGAACAGGTAGCGGCGCAATTACCGCAATTTCTGGGGAAAATTACCCAAATTCCCCCTGCCTACAGTGCGATTCAGGTGCAAGGGAAGCGGTTGTATGACTTAGCAAGAGCAGGGGAAACCATCGAAGTCCCGAGTCGCGTAGTAGAGGTCCATAATATCCAGGTGTTGGAGTGGCGAGAGGGGGATTTTCCAGAAATTGACCTGGCGATCGCCTGTGGACCCGGGACCTATATCCGGGCGATCGCCCGGGACCTGGGTGCAGTTTTGGAAACTGGCGGTACCCTCGCACATCTCACCCGGACCGAAAGCTGTGGGTTACCCCTGCAGGAGAGTTTAACCTTTGAGGACATCGAAACTCAAACCAGTCAGGGGACCTTTCAACTCATCCCACCGGAGACGGTGTTAGCCCATTTAAGCCAGATGCTTTTAAATTTTAGCGATGGCCGTCGCTGGTGCCAAGGTCAACGGATTCCCCGGGTGGAGTTAGGGGAAATTGTACCCCCCCTGCGGATTTATGGAGAAGATGGCACTTTTTTGGGGATTAGCGAGATTGAATCATCCGATGACGATTGGGTGTTAGTGCCGAAAATGGTGTTTGAACCGGATTTTGGGAAAGAGAAAGGAAGAAGTTTGTCGGAATGAGTTTAGGGGTTATTGCGGGATTTAGTTAGGTCTCACACCGGACGCTTAGTATGCAAGAAACGACTGAAGTCGTTACTACAAACAGGGGATAAAGAGTTTATTTCCCCCGTTTGTAGTAACGACTTCAGTCGTTTTCCCCCTTGAATGATGATAATTATAATGATATTTTCTACCGTCTAAAATCTAAAACATTAGAGCCTTGATTGGGGCGATCAAGTCCTGATTTGACCCATTGAATACAGGCTTGTTCTGACTTAAATATTTTAGGGGCCGCAACATTTTGTAAATTATCAGGCTTATAATGGTCGTAAAAAAACTTGTCGGCCATTTGATAAATAATAATTAAATTTTCGCGATAAGTATAGCGACGTTTAAAGGCATCCAGACTTTCTTCGACATCCGAATGAATATCCAGATGTTCTTTGGCGATCGCAATAATCCCTTCGAGGCTACTGGAATGAATTCCGGCGGGATTATGGGCTTTATGGAGGTTCCCCCGATGTCCTAATTCGGAGAGTAAGTGATAGGAATAGATTCGGTCCGTATCAACGGTACCAAACACATAAGGGATAATCAAGTGACCGCAATCGGCGATCGAATATTCGTAAAGTAAACGAGTCATGATGTTGGGGTCAGTCGGTTGGGTTTAGTCGGATTGGCTAACCCAAATTTTATCACCTTGGGGAGGTTGGGGGAGATGGGGAGGATTGGGGAGGATGGGGAGATGGGGGAAATAGGGGAGATGTTCGTAGTAACGACTTCAGTCGTTACCGCGTGACGTAAGCGGCAGCTTACGTCACGCCCATTTGGATGCTGTGCTGCGAGTCCCCAAGCAAGCACTTCAGCCGCCAATTGTGCGTGTCACGGCTTCCTCCGTGACACGAGAGCAACGACTGAAGTCGTTACTACAAACTATCTCCCCTATCCTCCATCTCCCCCATCTCCCCTACCGGGATAATTTAACTAAGGCATCTTTGACGGATTCAGGTAACCGGCGCATAATGCGGCCTTTTTCGATATCCACGGTAACGAGAGTAACTACTCCAGTGAGGTACAACTCTTGTCCATCGAGGGACTGAATCTGATATTCCCAATTGAGGCGGACCCCATCCATTTCTAGCATCCGGGTTCTGACGATCGCCTCGGTGCCGAGTTTCATGGGTTTGTGGTAGCGCAAGGCTAACTCCACCACGGGTAAATCGCACCCCAGGGCGACTAAATCGGCAAAATTGACCCCGATCGCCCGCAAGGATTCGACTCGTGCCTCTTCCATCCAGGTTAAGTAGATACCATGCCAAACGATCCCCGCATAGTCGGTATGATGGGGATAAGCCCGGACGGGGTACTCAAACCATCCCTCCGGGGATTTTTCCCCAAGGCGGGCGATCGCCTGGGTGGGGGGGAGTTGGGGTTGTGTCTCTTTTTCCTCAGCCATGTTACAAATCGATCCAAAACTCTACATTTCTACAAATTTTCAGTAGGTAATAAGTCTTACATTATTAAAGATGAAATACCTAAATCGAGCAATCTCTGAGGTCGTTTATTGCGACCGATAGAGCGTTCCCCGAAACGGAATCCATTCAGGGATTCATCCCTACATATTATGCTGTTGTAGCCAGGAGCTAAACTTATGATCCAAAAAATATTAGTGGCAGTGGCCGGACGAGGACTCTGTGAAGAGATGGTTAAGATGTTGATGGACATCCCCTCATTTCAAACGGCCTCAGTGACGGTCCTGCACGTGGTGGCCCCAGAAGTCACCGCTGATGCCATGTCGGATAAGTTGGCAGAAGGTGGCAAAATCCTCGCTGATGCGGTCAAATTTTTGAACATCGACCCAAGCAAAGTCAATCCCCGTTTGAAGCAGGGAGACCCAAAAAGCGTGGTTTGTGAAGTGGCAGAGGAAGAAAATTCTGACCTGATCATTATGGGTTCCCGGGACTTTGGGACGTTTGCAAGCTATTTTAGAAGGCTCCGTGAGTCAGTATGTCTTCCAGCTTGCTTCCCGTCCGATGTTGCTGGTCAAAGATGATGTTTACGTTAAGAAAATCCGGCGGATTCTCTTAGCCGTGGACAAATCCGACTCCGCAAAACAATGTCTGGATTTGGCCCTGACGATGGTCAAAGATATCGATGGGGGCCAGTTGGAGTTGGTCCATGTCAGCTCAAAACCTGTGGACAACCCGGAACAAGACCCCGTATTAATTGCAGCAGTGGCGGAGGCGAAAAAATATGGCGTTTCCTATCGCTGCCACACGCCGAAAGGAAAAGCAGGAGAAGAAATCTGTCGCTTGGCGGATGAGGTGAATGCGGACCTGGTGATGTTGGGGTCTCCCGATCGCCGTCCGAACATTGCCAAGAGCTTTGTGGACCTCGATCGCCTCTTAGGAGGGTCTCTCTCCGACTATGTACGGGTTTATGCCAACTGTCCGGTGTTATTAGGCCGGACTTCGACCTAATCCCCAATCCGGTTAAAAACAGTCCGTTTTCTCGATAGCCTGCGGAGGCAGGCTTTGTTTGTATAGCCCCACCCTTGAGGGTGCGGGTTTTTTTATGAGATTCGGACGAAAAAAAGTGCCAAAACGCAATGTTTGACACCTTTTAATAAGGAGACTCTCCCCGGGAAGGGATGCGATCGCATCCCTTTCCGGCAAAGGTCGGAGTTAGAACCTGAAGAAACCACCCGGAACGGTTCCTCGTGCCAGACAAAGCCGTCGGTTAATTTAGCTCTGTTTGCCTTTGCTGGCGGTTTGAATGTAGAGGATCAACAGAAACACGGCTGGGACGAGCACAAACAGAAGGCTGGCCACAAATCCTAGGTCGTTAACTTGCATAGAACCCCACTATTTTTTCAATCTTAAAATTCAATAAGATCAGAATATCATTATTGCTTGATTACGGTGAGGGTGATTTGCCTAAATTCTTTAAACCCACCTCCTCGGTGAGGGGACCCTCTATTCAACTTGGGGGTTAGGGCTTGGTTTTGACGCTCACCGGCCCATTCACCAGGGTTTGACAAGCCAAACGATAGCTGGGGGGCTTTTTCTTAAGTTTTTGATTTTCTGCTGGAGTGCGATCGGAGAGATTTTCCATGCCTTCGACGACTTCGACAATGCAGGTGCCACATTGACCGTAACCGCCACAGTTCATCAATTTCCCGACAAACTTGTAGAGTTCGATTCCATTTTCTAAGGCTTTAAGCCGCAAGTTGGCTCCATCTGCCGCGACGACTTCCTTGTTTTCATCCACAAATTTGATATTAGGCACTTCTCTTCTCCATAGTTGCGATCGAGCGATACCGATTGGGGCCGATGAATCATCCAGGATTAGGCCAAGCCTTTCCCCTGACTCAGGGCCGATGTTAGGTCCTCTCAAATTTTAGACCGTAATGTTAACTTCTGTAAAGACTAGCCCAGGACTTACGCAATCCATAAAATTAAACGCTCAATCATGTAGAGGCGATTCGCGAATCGCCTCTACATGATTCTAGGGGATTGCACAATATAAATCCTCCAAACGTTCAACGGAAAGGAAGGTATCTGTAGGGGCGCAATGCTTGCGCCCTCCGGAGGGCGCAAGCATTGCGCCCCTACGCCGATTCCGGGAAGTTAGGGCGTAGAAATCAGTCCCTCATTCACATTCCCGATCGCCCGTTCCATCGAAGCTAATGCCCGATTGTAGGTCACGATCGCCCGCAGGCGGTTATTCTGAGCCCGAGTCAGTTCCGTTTCCGCTGTCAGCACGTCGGTTTGAGTCCCTACCCCAGCTTGAAATCGCAACCGCGCCAGACGCAAACTTTCCCGCGCCTGATCCACGGCAATATTCGAGGTTTGGATATTCTCGAAGTTCGATCGCAAGTTAAAAAAGGCTTGCTCCACCTGTAAGCGAACTTGGTTGCGAAACTGCCCAAATCGCGTTTCCGCAATCTCAATATTCCGTTCCTCTTGAACCGCCCGCGCTCTAGCGGCCCCCCCATCATATAAATTCCACTGCACCCGACCCCCCAAGTTGTAGCCATCAGCGAAATTCAAATCATCCCCAAAGACTTCCACCGCGTTATAACTGGCAAACAAATTGACTTGAGGACCCAGGGCAGACAGAGCAATCTGACGCTGATAATCCGTGAGTTCACGCTGTAACAACAACTGCTCTAACTCGGCTCGATTTCTCAACGCCAGGACGATGCTATCTTCCAAAGACAAATTCCACAGCCCCGAAATTTCCACAGGTTCAGCAGCAGAAATATCCACCACTTGCGAAACGTTTAAAATCCGCGCAATTTCCCGGCGACGGATCCGCTGCTGCGCCCGCGCCTGGGTGAGGGATTGGGCGGCATCAGCTAACTGGACCCTAGCCCGCAACACATCAAACCGCGTTCCCAATCCCGCTCTTTCCAAGGCTTCGGCGTCTCGTAAGCTTTGTTCAGAGCTTTGCACTGCCGAGAGGCTAATGTCAATTTGGTCATCCGCTTCTTGGAGGTTGTAATAAGCCTCGCGAACCTCTAAGCGCAAGTCCGCAAGCACCCGTTCTAGGTCTAATTCACTCACGAGCAACTGAGTTTCGGCCAAGCCAATCTGACCCGATTGCCGACCGGAATTGTACAGGTTATAGCTTAATTCCACGCCGCCATCTAAGCTGGTGCTGCCCGCCTTCTGGGGGTGGGGCATTGTCTCCTAACTGTTGTCTTTGTCGCTGATTGGCTAAATCGGCCCCGGTGGAGTTCGATCGCGATAGGCTCGATTGCACGCTCAAGTTGGGATACAAGGCGGCACGAGCTTCTCGTAAGGCGGCGCGATTTCGTTCCACGGTTAACAGGGCTTCTTGCAATTGCTGGCTGTTCTGTTCGGCAATTTGCAGGGCCTGTTCTAAGGTTATGGGTTGGGTGCTGACAATCTCAACTTCATCGGATTCTGTCGGAAACTGGAGGGGGTTGGGGTTGGGCGTTAGGTACTCCGGTACGTTTTCTACGGTGGGGGTTACTCCCTGGGCTTGTAAATCCGCTCTGGGGGCAGTTTTGTCCTGGGTTTCCCCGGAGGAAGAGGCGGTTTCTGGGGTTGGACTGGGGAGGCGATCGCCTGATGCTTCAGTCTGTCCAAGACTTGCGCCGATATCGCTTAAGGCGATTAGCGTTCCCATACCCACAGTCATCAGATATCGAAAAGTTCCCATAAGTTTTTGATTCGGCGTGCAATTTAATAAGACTTCCAGGTTCAGGTCACCATTTTTTAAGGTATAGCAGATCGCGATCTTTGGGATGAAATTTCATCGACATGACTAAACGGCTGAAGATGCACCGGATTGGAATTGGCTCGGGCGATCGCAATCTGGGGATCAAGGCTGCGCTGGCAAAGATAAGTGGTTTTATTTTCCCCTGCGCTCCTGATATTCCGGTGATTGACGCACAATCGGGTTCCTGAGTTGCACGTTTAATTTTAGCGGAGTTTTTTCAAGGATTCGAGTGGAGTTGTTTTAATTTTTAGGTTTGTCTCATTTGTTAATCGGGTTTTTGGGTTGATTAAGTTTGATTTATGTCTAGCTGGTTTCCTATTTTAATTTTTCTTTTATCATTTTAAGGGATGATGCTGAGTTGTTTAGGCTCAGTTTTGTCGTTTTAGATGAGCTTGAAAGCCTATCTTAATTTCAGTAACCGCAAGGGTGATTAATCCTCATCCGTTTAAAAGGGGATAAACGGGGGCTAAGTTTACGGGCCCAAATATACCCGGATGGAGGTCTGTAAGCCCATAAATTGGGCTCGGTTTCCGGCAACTACAGCCCTTTGATACAAAATTCCGGTACTGGCGGTCAAGAGCAGGGGTAAAATGGCGATCGGGGCCAGGATTCGGTGCAGTTTCCGTAATCGGATTTTATTGATCGGCATGATTGTTCAGGGATTGAGAGAGGGATGGGGTGGGGAACGACTGAAGTCGTTACTACGAACTTAAGAGAACGACTGAAGTCGTTACTACGAACTTAAGAGAACGATTGAAGTCGTTAGACTTCTTGCGAAATTCTTTAAAGCCCCCCTTCTTAAGGGGAGTTGGGAAGATGAATCGTACTTAGAATAGGTCTTTTATTGTAAAGGATTGCGGGGGGTTTGGGGTTGAGATAAAAAAGGACACGGGGGTGCTGTGTCCAGAGGGAAGATATGGGTGCTGGATTGATGGGGGATTAGGAACTTTCTTGTTCTTCGATTGCTGGTTGGGTTTTCTTTTTACTGAATAAAAACCACCAGAGTTCTAATCCAATTAAGGCTGACGCCGCCTACAATTACCCCAAGTTTTACAGGTAAGGGTTGTTCAATTTTTTGAATTCCTGGAGATGGGTTTGGCTTGGTGTCCGGGCATTTCTGAGATGGCTTGGACTCTTGCAGTTGTCCCCGTGGCCAAGATGGTGGCAACGGTTAGTAAAGGTATCCCAATTTTGAGTTGTTTTAGCATAGTATTAGCCGGTTGTCAAGAAAATTTTCACGGTTGCATTCCGGAGTGTTTCACCTAGGAATGATGGGCGTTAAATTTGCGTAAGCGCAAGGCATTGGTGACGACGGAAACTGAACTCATTGCCATTGCAGCACCGGCGAGGATGGGATTGAGTAACCATCCAGTTAAGGGATAGAGAATACCCGCCGCAATGGGGATACTGGCGGTATTGTAAATAAAGGCAAAGAACAGATTTTGGCGGATATTTTGAATCGTGGCTTTACTGAGTTGAATCGCGGTGACAATGCTTTGTAAATCCCCTGAAATTAGGGTAATATCACTGGCGGCAATCGCAACATCTGTTCCAGTCCCAATGGCAATTCCCACATCCGCTTGCGCCAAGGCGGGAGCATCGTTAATCCCATCTCCCACCATTGCCACAATTTTTCCCTCAGCTTGTAATTCTTTAACTTTATCCGCTTTCTGCCCGGGACGAACTTCCGCAAACACGCGATGAATTCCCACTTCCTGAGCAATCGCTTGGGCGGTTTGTTGGTTATCTCCCGTTAACATCACCACCTCTAATCCCAGGCGGCGCAATCCTCGAATGGCTGTAGCTGAAGAAGGTTTTAAAGCATCTGCTATTCCGAAGACTCCTTCAATTTGTCCATCCACGGCAATCCAAGGGCTAGTTTTGGCTTCAGATTCCCATTTTTCTTGATAGGTTTGTAAGGCTTTGGTATCAATGCCTAATTCCTGCATCCAGCGTGGAGTGCCGATTTGGACGAGGCGGCTGCTGACCATTGCCTGCACTCCCATCCCGGCAACGGCTTCAAAATTCGTAACGGCTGGCAGCGGCATTTCTACCCCTTGCGCTTTGGCATAGTCTACCACTGCTTCGGCTAAGGGATGCTCAGAATTGCTTTCTACTGCTGCGGCTAATCGTAACAATTTAATCTCATTACTATGAGCAGTTCCAGCCAACAGTGACATAATCGGTTACTGTGGGTTTACCTTGGGTCAAAGTGCCGGTTTTATCTAAGACAATGGTTTGGATTTTATGAGCGAGTTCTAAACTGTCGGCACTTTTAATTAAAATGCCATTTTCTGCACCTTTTCCGGTTCCCACCATGATAGAAGTGGGTGTTGCTAATCCTAATGCACAAGGACAGGCAATAATTAAAACGCCCACCGTTGTAATAATGGCGAGGGTGAAATTTCCCATGATGGCGAACCAGGTTACAAAAGTGGCGATCGCAATCGCAATCACTACCGGCACAAAAAATCCAGTCACGCGATCGGCTAACCGTTGAATCGGCGCTTTACTCCCCTGTGCATCTTGCACCAACTTGACAATTTGCGCCAACACTGTATCTTTGCCAACACGCAACGCTTTCAACTTAAAACTCCCGGTTTTATTCATCGTCGCGCCAATCACTTCATCTCCGGTTTCTTTCTTCACCGGCACCGATTCTCCCGTCACCATTGACTCATCAATTAAGGAAGACCCCTCCAAAACTGTCCCATCCACCGGAATTTTTTCCCCGGGACGAACTAAAATCACATCCCCGACCCCTACCTCTTGAATGGGAATATCAATTTCTTGACCCTCGCGAATCACTCGCGCTGTTTTCGCCTGCAATCCCATTAATTTTCTAATTGCTTCAGAAGTTTGCCCTTTTGCTCTATTTTCAAACAACAATCCCAGCAAAATTAGGGTAATAATCACTGCCGCAATTTCATAATAAACTTCCGGCATTACCCCTTGAATGGTAAAAAATCCTGGAAAAATTGACAGAACCAAGGAATAGAGATAAGCAGAACCAGTCCCCAACGCCACCAGGGTATTCATATCCGCATGATGATGTTTAAAGGATTTCCAGGCCCCCACAAAAAAGGACTTGCCACACCAGATAAAAACCGGAGTCGTTAGGGCAAATTGCACCCAAGGATGATGCAACCAAGCGGGAATAAAGGGAAAATCAATTCCCGTCATCATCGGCAGGGAACCCACCACTAAAATTGTGCTAATGATTCCCCCAAAAATTACCTTACGTTGTAATTCTTGTTGTTCCGCCTGTCGGGATTGTTGTTCCGCATCAATGTCCCGCATCCCCAATTCTTCCAGGGGTTCAGAGGTATATCCCGCATCAGAGACAGCAGTTTGGATGCGATCGAGTGCCGTCCTTCGGGGATTATACTTCACCTGCGCTTGTTCCGCACTAAAGTTGACGCTACATTCTTCCACCCCAGGAACCCCTTGGATCACCTGTTCGATGCGGGTTGCACAAGAGGCGCAACTCATCCCTTTTAATCTCAAATTAATTGTTTCCATCATTCAAACTCTCTCGTTACAAGGGTTATTCAAACTTCCTCCCTTCAGCATAAACCTTCCCCCCAACTGGAGAGTCTACCCCTTGTAACAAAACTTCACATTTTACCCCTTCCCTCGTTTGTTCGTAGTAACGACTTCAGTCTTACTCTTAGGGGGATTGCAAAATATAAATCATCCAACCATTCAACTGAAAGGAAGGTATCTGTAGGGGCGCAATGCTTGCGCCCTTGGGGCGCAAGCATTGCGCCCCTACATTGACGGGACTATTCCGTTGATCCGTTACTACAAACGAACGTTTTAGAGATTTTATTTTTTGGAGTTCCCTTAGTTCAACGTCCCGACTTCAGTCGTTCTCTTTATAATCTTAACTCCCCCAACAAAAACAAGAAACCAAGTTTCTTCCAAAAACCTGGGCTAATTCCCAAAAGTTATTGCAGAAACCCGGTTTCTTATCCCCAACAAAACAAAAATGCCTACCGATCCCAATCTGCTACTTCATACAAAAACTTCGTACCCCCAAGCAACTTGCGATTATAAGAGGTACTTTGCACAAAAACCAGATACTTCTCTAAATTAGCCGGTTTAATTCGCACCGTTTCCCCCGGAGGTAATCCTAACATCTCTCGCGCCGATTCTCCCTCAAACAAATCCCCTGTCGCCCGATCCATCAAAATAATTTCTTTCTTCCCTTGAATCGTTTCAGTTTTCGTAAACTCATAAAAGCCGCGCCCTCGTTGAAACGTTAGTCCATTTTCAACCACAAAATCTTTAATCGCACAATTTTTATCAATATCTAACACTTGAAATCGCCCCGGAGTCACCGCCCGCAAATCGGCAGATTCATGATAGAATTCTCCCTCCCGATTGAGCATGGTATTAAACATTTTGTTTAACCCACGACTCATCCGACCCTGTTCCGTGACTTCCGCTTCATACGCTTGCAGTTGGTCATCAGAAGATTGCTGATAACAAACCGCTAAAAAAAGGTCAGTAATATAGGCAAACTGGTCTAAATTAATGTGAAAACCGCCCGATTTTTCCGCTAATTCTTTATAAAAAAGCTTGGCATGGGAGCGATTGAGGGCTTGGACGCCGTAAACCGGAATTCCCATTTCGGCTAATTTATCCACTTCCTTGCGCCAGTTCAATTTTTGAGGATTTTGAGCCGGTGCATGGGGAATATCATCCCCAATTAAAACTAGGGATTTGGTACTGGCAGAACTCCAAGATAAAGCTTGCGCTTCATGCAAGACTAATTCATAACATTCCGGGGCATCTCCTCCGCCAGTTGCTTCAACATTTTGCACAAAGTCGCAAATTTTATCCACATCTCCCGATAAGTCTAAGTGTTTGGTAACGTAGGTTCTTCCCGCATCACAGTAGTCACCGTGGGCAATAATTCCGATGCGAATTCCGGGGATTTCATCTAATAATCGGGTGATGCTTTGTTTGAGGTTTCGGCGGACTTGGGTGAGGCAAGGGTACATACTCCCTGTAGTGTCAAAACTGAAAACGACATCAATGGTTTTAACGCTCATTCGGGTTTCTCCTATAGTCATTAGAGTTGGAGTTAGAGGCGAGTTGATAGTCGGTTGCCCTAGAGATTCGGTTCCGGGTAAGGACCAGATAGGGCTGTGTCTTTACCCGGTTTCTACGCCCTTATAGTCTCATTCTATCCCATGTTGATGTTTTTGTCAACATAGGGTAAATTCCTGATTTGGGTAGAAGTTAATTAGCACAATAGATGCCCGATTTAAAAAAATAAACCTAGCGAATTTGTAGGGTTTAGGCAGTGCTTGATACCGTCATCTCCAATCAAAAAATCTGCCTACTGGAGGATGGCGCTGATGATGGAACTGAGGATCCAGATGCCTACCCCCACGATCGCAAACACGGCAACCATTAACCCCACCAACAGCAGCACAATAAATAGAGTGTCGGCTTTTTCTTTTTTGTCCGAGGTGGGGGCATCTAAGTGAGTTTCTAACAGTTCCATATTGCGGACATTGGCTTTCCATGCAGCATCAAATAAATCTCCGACGACGGGGACGGTTCCAATCAGGGTTTCTAGGAGGATGTTGGAAACCATTTGCACTAAACTTTCACGGGGGACTCCTATCTGGGCAGCGCTGAATACAATGTAAGCGGAGAGTAATGCACCGGCAATATCGCCTCCTGCGGGGAGGAGTCCGAGGAGGGGGTCGAGTCCAAAGCGAAAGCGGGTTCCGGGGATGCGAATGGCGCTATCGAGGAGATGACTGAGGCGGCGCAGGCGTTTGAGGGTTTTGAGTTTTGGGTCCGTTGGAGTAATCATGGGCGAGGATAAATAGGGGGTCGGTAACTGATTTCCAATTATGACGGAAGAAAGGGGCGACTGAGTTGCCCGATCGCCGCCCAGGAAGAAATACCCAGAGGATCTGATTGCAGTGACTATGCCTATTTTGTATAGAAATCCAGCGATTTTACTGAGGAATGCGGCAGTGGAGAATCGGGGAGGCGATCGCATCACCCCCAGAGAATCACCCTCTCGGTAGATTACAGCGCCCGGGGGGATTTTGCTATCCTCCAGGTGG
Organism: uncultured cyanobacterium; assembly: GCA_963821735.1. Classification (GTDB taxonomy): domain Bacteria; phylum Cyanobacteriota; class Cyanobacteriia; order Cyanobacteriales; family Laspinemataceae; genus Laspinema. The sequence continues at coordinate 78,471 of CAWGFK010000010.1, read as the reverse complement.
TGAATCAGCCGATATAAACCCTAAATTAGGACATTAAAAATGCCAGAAGACTATAAAGCACAACGCACGGTTTCTGCTATCTTTCAAGAACAACAGCAAATTGATAATGCTATCCGCCGTCTCATCGATCGCGGGATTCCCCAGGACCATATTTCGGTGATGGGGAAAAATTTTCAATCCAATACTCGCATCACCGGATTTATTACTAAAAAAGATGTGATTTTAGGCGGATTAAGAACTGGGGCAATCTTTGGGTCGCTGTTTGGTTCATTTTTGAGCTTACTCACGGGTGTAGGGGTGTTATTTATTCCCTTTCTCGGTCCCGTGGTGGCGGCTGGACCCCTCTCTGCGGTGTTATTAGGGGCAGCTTCGGGGGCGATCGCCGGAAGTGCGGGGGCGGGATTAGTTTCCGTCTTTGTTGCCTTGGGAATGCCGGAAGAAAAAGCAGCAGTTTATCAAACTCGTTTAGAAGCGGGGGAATTTCTCGTCATGGCAGAAGTTCCTGAAGGAAAAGGTGGAGAAATTCAACTCCTGCTAGAAAGTGCTGGAGGACAAGAAATTGCGGTTAATTCCATGACTTTACCTCGTCCTTGTGCCGGTTCTTGCAACAGTCCGGAAGATTTATCACCAGAAGTCCGGAACCATTTGTCTCCTGATGCTCAAACCACGTTTATTCAACGCTATAATGCGGTTATTGCCGAAACTGCCGATTCGATGAAAGCTGAACAAGCAGCATGGGAAACCATTCATCGGGAGTATGAAGAAGATGAAAATGGGGTTTGGTCTAAATCTAAGGTAACTGTCTAGGATATTGCCAGGGATAAGGACTGCGCCCGGGGGAAAGCGGTGCGGCACTCCAAAATGTTAGAGAATCTACCCTAAATGTAGAGGCGAGAAAGCGAAGCGCCTCTACATTTAGGGTTTAATATTAACTATGGCGTAAGCATTGTTAAATTTTTGTAATGAATTGAGATAACTTTTCATTTATATGATTAAATCAGATTAACCAACTTTCCTTCAGGAGGAAACCCATGAAACAATATGTCTGTACTGCCTGCGGCTATGTTTATAATCCCGAGATGGGAGACCCGGACTCAGGCATCCCACCGGGTACTGCATTTGAAGATATCCCTGATGATTGGGTTTGTCCAGTTTGCGGAGTATCTAAAGAAGATTTTGAACTCACTTAACCGTTACTTGCTGCTAGGTATTTCCCATTGATGAAAAAACTTTTAATTACCGGGTCGAGTGGATTTCTGGGCTGGAATCTCTGTCAAGTGGCTCAAGCAGAGTGGCAGGTTTTTGGGACCTATTGCTCTCATGAAATAACTATTCCCGGTTGTCAGTTGCTGTCGGTTGATTTAACGGATTTTCCAGCCCTGAAATCTCTATTTGATGACATTCGTCCCGATGCTGTGATTCATGCGGCAGCCCAATCTCAGCCGAATGTTTGTCAAACTTATCCCGAAGAATCCTACAAGATTAATGTCACGGCTGCGAGGGATTTGGCGGGATTATGTGGGGAGGCGGAGATTCCCTGTGTTTTTACTTCTACGGATTTAGTTTTTGATGGGTTAAATCCGCCTTATGTGGAAACCGATGCAGTTTGTCCGGTGAGTCGGTATGGAGAGCAAAAGGTGCAGGCGGAGGTGGAAATGCGCGATCGCAATCCCCAAACGATTGTCTGTCGAATGCCGCTGATGTTTGGCGAGGGTGGACCCGCTGCCCAGAGTTTTCTTCAGCCGATGTTGCAGACTTTGCGATCGGGACAAGAATTAGCCTTATTCACCGATGAATTTCGGACGCCGGTGAGTGGAAAAACTGCGGCCCAAGGGTTATTATTAGCCTTAAAACAAGATGAAAAGTTGCTGCATTTAGGCGGAAAAGAACGGGTTTCGCGATATGGTTTTTTTGAGCAAGTAATTGAGGTTTTGGAGGTTAAGCAGGGACGGATTAAACAATGTCGGCAAGAAGATGTAAAAATGTCGGCCCCGAGACCCCCAGATGTGTCTTTGGATAGTTCTAAAGCCTTTAGTTTGGGATATAATCCGTTACCGTTGCGCTCACAATTGTTGGCATTATTGGGACGGGTTTGATGGGGGTGGTTTGGGTTGAGGGAAAGGACAAGCAACCGGGTTTCTGACTTTCTCAATTGGGGTCTGCTTTCGTGAACCTCTGGAAAAAGAGGACAGACTGTGGGATAATAGATTTTTTTAATGGGAATGCAAGGATTTAAGGTGGTGAACGATCGCCCGGTTAAGGTGGTGGTAATTGGTGGCGGTGCAGCAGGGTTTTTTGGGGCGATTAATTGCGCTCAAAACCATGCTCAGACTGAGGTAACCCTGTTAGAAGCGGGACGGCAACCCCTGGCGAAGGTGAAAATTTCCGGGGGGGGACGATGTAATGTGACCCATGCTTGTTTTGATCCGGGGATTTTAGTCACCCATTATCCCCGAGGGGGTAAGGCGTTGCGGGGGGCATTTTCCCGGTTTCAGGCACAGGATACGGTGAACTGGTTTGAAAGTCGCGGGGTGAAGCTGAAAACGGAGGAAGATGGGCGGATGTTCCCGACGACGGATGATTCTGAAACGATTATTCATTGTTTGATGCAGCAAGTGCGAGAATCGGGAGTGAGACTGCGGACGGGGGTTTCGGTGGTGGATGTGCGTCGCCGGTCCCCGGAGGAAGGTGAGGACGGGGGCGGATTTGAGATTGTCTTGAAATCTGGGGAAACCCTGAGTTGCGATCGCCTGCTGTTGACAACGGGTAGCAATCCCCTCGGGTATAAAATTGCCCAATCCCTGGGACATCAGATACAACCTCCGGTTCCCTCCCTGTTTACTTTTAATATTACTGACCCGCGTCTCCAGGATTTAGCGGGAGTGGCGGTGAAAATGGCGCGAGTCCAATTACGGGATGCGAAATTAACCCAAACTGGACCCGTTCTGATTACCCATTGGGGTCTGAGTGGTCCCGCGATTCTGAAACTTTCCGCATGGGGGGCGCGGTATTTGTATAACCACAAGTATCGGGCGACTTTAACGATTGATTGGTTACCGCAGTATAATCCGGAACTGTTGCGAGAACAGTTACAGGCGGTGAAATCCCAGTTACCGCGCAAGGCAGTGGCGACGAGTTGTCCGTTTCCGATTCCTCGCCGGTTGTGGGAGAGGTTGTTAGCATCCAGGGGAATTGATACAGAAACTCGTTGGGCGGAAATTTCTAAAAAAGCCATCAATCAGGTGGTGGAAGAATTAATCCGAGGGGAGTATCAAATTCAGGGGAAAGGGGTGTTTAAGGAGGAATTTGTCACTTGTGGCGGGGTTTCTCTGAAAGAGGTGAATTTTAAGACGATGGAGAGTCGTTGTTGTCCGGGGTTATATTTTGCGGGGGAAGTGTTGGATATTGATGGGGTGACGGGAGGGTTTAATTTTCAAAGTGCTTGGACGACTAGCTGGTTGGCGGCGCAGTCTTTGGGGCGTTGAACCACTGATTTCACTGATTTTCACGCAGAGGGATTTTTACGGAGGTGTTGGGGATGCGGGAAGAGACGGATCTGTTTGTGTTTTTGGAGATTTTTTCCCGGGAGGGGGGAATTCAATCTTATGTGAAGGATATTTTGAGGGGGTATGGGGATTGGGCGTCCGGTGAGGGGCGGGTGGCGGAGGTGTTGTTGTTGCGGGATGGTCCGGATTGTGAGAATCCATTTGAAGGGAATCCGGGGTTGCGATTTCAGTATTTCAAAACCTTGTCGCCGATCGGGGGACGGGTGAAGTTGGCTGTGGCGTTGGGAAATCAGCTACTTTTCCACCGTCCGAGGCGGGTGTTTTGTGGTCATATTAATTTGGTGCCGTTGGTGCAGGGGTTCTGTCAACCGTTGGGGATTCCTTATACGGTGTTGACTTATGGGAAGGAGGTGTGGGAACCCCTGCCGAAGCTGGCACAAGGAGGGTTACAACGGGCGAGTTGCTTATGGACGATTAGCCGATACAGTCGCGATCGCGCTTGTGAGGCGAATGGATTACAGCCCAGTCGCTTTGCGTTACTGCCTTGTGCGGTGGATGAACGGCTGTTTACTCCGGGTCCTAAACCGCCGGAATTGATTGAACGCTATGGGTTAGCGGGTTGTAAGGTGTTGATGACGGTGGCGCGATTGTGGTCTGGGGATATCTATAAGGGGGTGGATGTGACGATTCGGGCGTTACCAGAGATAGCACAAACCGAGCCTAATGTCAAGTATTTAGTGATTGGGCGAGGGGACGATCAGCCGAGGTTACAGGGGTTGGCGCAGGAGTTGGGGGTGAGCGATCGCGTGGTGTTTGCCGGGTTTGTGCCGACGGAGGAGTTAGCGCTGCATTATCGAGTCGCCGATGCCTATATTATGCCCTCTCAGGAGGGATTTGGCATCGTGTACCTGGAGGCAATGGCTTGCGGAAAACCTGTGCTGTCTGGGAATGCCGATGGGTCAGCGGACCCCTTGCAGGATGGCAAATTGGGCTGGCAAGTGCCACCATCGGGACCCCCAGGCGGTGGCGGCTGCCTGTATTGAAATCTTGCGGGGAGAGGACCGTCGCTGTGATGGGGACTGGTTGCGCCAGGAAACGGTAGGGGGGTTTGGTACGGATGCCTTTACCGAGCGCGTCAAACAACTGATAGAGTTGAGTGAGTAGGATAGAGGTATTGGTGATTTTCTGTGGGAGTCAATTGTGAATCAAAACAGTTACAAATCCTTGCTGCTGAACCTATCGGACCTGAGTCGGTGGTTGATGCCGGTGTTTATCGTCTGGGTGTTAATTTCGATCGGGTTGGGATGGGTCGTGAAGTCGATTTTAATCTTAATCGTGGCCGTCACCCTGCTGCCGGTGGTGGCCTTTTTTGGCTTGCGGTGGTGGTTGAGTCGGAACCTGATTGTGGATCAGTGTCCGGTGTGCAGTTATGAACTGACGGGACTGAATCAGACCCAATTTCAATGTCCCAGTTGTGGGGAACCGCTGATGGGAGAAGGGGATCACTTCGTGCGGTTGACCCCCCCGGGGACCATTGATATTGATGCAGTCGAGGTATCGGCTAAGGTGATCGAGGAATCGAAGTGAAGGGGAAAATGGGGGCTTCCAACGGTAGGTTTTTTACGCTCATGGTGATTTGCCTTGTTATTAACTGCACCTCCGGTTCCTTCCCCTTGGTAAGGGGAGGGGACCGGAAGTGAGCTTAAATGTGAGGCAACTTCCTTTGACCGTAAAAAACTACTCTTGGAAGGGCGATCGCGTTGATTCTGAAGTTGAGTCCGGATGGCATTTAGGGTTTGGCTTCCCATTTGGGTCCCGTTGGGGTGGACTGTAAGCGCCAGATGCCGAGGTGGGGTTCCTTCACTTCTAAGACGCCACTATTTAGGGGTTGCCGAACATAAGGACTCTCTAATACCGGCCAATTTTCCAGTTGACGGGGTTTCCCATTAATCGAGGCGATCGCGATCGCACCTTGGCGTTGGTAGGTCATGGTCAGTTCGTCCCCAGCCAGACTTTTATACTCTAACCTGCCCTCGGTTTCCCAAGCGTCATCCCTCACTTCGGTTTGTTCCAAGGCGCGAATCAAACTATCGAAGGTGGGATACTCGCTAACTTCGGCCACATCAACAATCCAGGCGGTTTGACTGCCGATCGCCGCTAAGGCTTGATAGGCGGCGTGTTTCTCATCAACCGGGATTTTCAAGGCAATCTCATCTCCCCAAACCTGGGCCACGACCCAAGTTTCTTGAATGCGCCAGATATACCAATTTTCATGTCGGCGAGGTTCTCCATACCCCATTGGTAAGACCAGGTGCGACTGGGCGGGGATTCCTGCCTCCACATCGGACTCGGTGAGAATCTGCTGATAAATGACCGCACTGCGTTCCTGGAGATATTGGTCTCCCGGGGTTTTTCCCGTTGCCATTGGCGAATGATAGGTTCCTCCCAGGCTGATTACGGGATTATTCACCCCGTTGGGGTCGCGAATCACGAGTTTATAGGTGGCATACTGGGCCTGGATTGTGCCTTCAACTTGATAATTCCGAGACCCTTCCAACAAAGTACCGACGGTATAATCGGGGGTGACGTAGAAGGTTTCCCAGAGGTGATTATCGGCATGGTAGCTGTAATAGACGGGATGACTGGCTTGGACCGAGAACGGGAGGGGAACTTGCTTGTGAGCGATCGCCCGTAAATGTTCCGGGGGACGATAGGAACTCAGACTCGGGGCCAGGGCCAGTCTAGCAAAGTTGAGCTGCATTCCCTCAGCGATCGCCTGATCATGGGTGCGATTCGGACTTCCCCACCAGATCCAGGCCACCGCACTCAATCCACTATTCCAAGTATTGCGATCGAACCCGCGACTTTCCGCCCCACCCGAGGTTCCCCAACTCAGACGCAAGGCCATATTTGTAGCATACCAGTCTAACAAGGCCGTTGCTAATTCCCGCAGTTCCGGCGTTGCGGCAAAATCATACAGATTGAGTAATCCGGCGATGCTGTAGCCGTAGTAAGTCGAGGAATGAAATTCGCCTTGACCAATTGTGAGAAACTTGTCCAGTTGCGATCGCACCCAAGCCTCATTGGTTTCTGCCACATGGGGGAGTTCCACCGGAAACCCGCTGCCATCCATCAGGGCCAAACCGGACACCCGCTGCATAAACCCATGATTTTCCGTACCCCCTTCACTCCACTCCTCTACCCGAGAACGGGTCAACATACTTTGGTAAGACGCCTTTACCGGGTCCGGGAGACGGTTGCGATAGAGGAAGAAAATTCGCACATCTAGCATACTGCGGAAATGATAAAGGTCCGGGCGTTCCCGTTCCAATTTTAATAACATATCCCAATTGGGTTGAGGGTCATAATCCTCCGGTAAACTGAGGCGGGCTAAAATAATAGGGAGCAAGAATTTATGAGGGTCGTCAATCTCGTTCCTGCGCCACCAGCGATCGCGTTCTTCGAGATTTTGACGGGCTATTCTTTGCCGAATTAATAAACTCCGGCGTTGAAATGCCACTTCCGTTGTATCTAAACTGGAATGGGGAGAAAGGCGTTGGGTCTGGGTGCTTCTTTCGCGCAGTTCTTCTTTTTGTGCGTTGGTCCATTGGTTGACCTGTTCTCGGGATGCAATGCTAGGGTTTGACACCGGAAGAGTCGCGCAAGCATTCAGGGCGATCGCCAGAAATAGATTAACTACCCAATAACGCATTTGGATTAAAAAATAAATGATCAAGAAAGGAGAAGTCTGTGCCTATTTTAAAGGGGAAAGGGTGGAGTTGCCTGAAGACCAGATATTTCTCCTGCCGATCCCCACGGATTGAAATGCTGGGGATTTCACCCCGGATCGCAGGTCCTGTTAATGGACTGCCCTTTGAGAAAGACCCCGATCCCGAACTCCAGCTTGGATGAGACCCCCGCGATCCACAGAACCGTGGGAGGGAAACTCTAACCCATCGGAGATTTAAGCACAGAATGGGAAAAAAGGATAGACTGATTTTTGAACCCAGACCTCAAAAACCCAGGAAGAAGGTCCCCCTTTAATCCCCTGAAAAACCCCTCAATTCAAACTCTAGTGACCGACCCTAATCTATGTCTATCAAACCTCCAAAACAATCAGCAAAAAAGTCATCGAATCTAGCTAATTCAGCCCATTATGCTGGATTTTTTAGCCGATCCGAGGATTTACTCTGTCTACTCGGGTTAGAGGGGAATTTTCAACAGATTAATCCCGCATGGGAAGGAACCCTCGGATTCACCCCAGAAGAACTGGTGAATCGCCCCTTTATCGCCGGGGTACATCCGGAAGACCGAGAGCAAACGGTCGCAGAAATGGCCACTCTATCTGGGGAAATTGAGCGGATTACGGTTCAAAATCGCTATCAGAGAAAAGATGGCACTTATCAGTGGGTGGAGTGGAAAATCAGCCAGTCCATCCCAGAGGGGGTGATGTATGGGTTGGGTCGAAAAATCCCGGACCCTAGCGATCGCCCTGATTTAGAACCGCCACAAACCCCGCACAACCGCCACAGCATCCAATCCCTACAAGACCGTTTGCGCCGGTATCAAGCGATCGCCCACCTCTCCCCCGTCGGCATTTTCCAGTCCAACATCGACGGAAACTGTTTGTACGTCAACAAAAATTGGTGCGAAATTGCAGGGATCTCCCCAGAAGAAGCAATGGGGTACGGATGGACCCGGATCATTCATCCGGAAGACAGTTCTTTCGTCTTTGAACAATGGACTCAATTCATTGAAAACCCCGTCAAATTTTGCCTAGAATGCCGAATGCTTCGCGATGATGGAAGCATCATTTGGGTACTCGTCCAAGCCGTCATCCAAACCGGCGAACAGGGAGAAGTTACTGGGTTTGTCGGCGCAGTCGTCAATATCAGCGATCGCAAACAGATAGAAGAGGCCCTGAAACAGGCCAACGAAGACCTGGAAAGCCGCGTCAGCGATCGCACCACTGAACTCCAAGGGGCGATCGCCCAGTTACAAGGCGAAATCACCTCCCGGACCGAGGCAGAGGCAGCCTTACAGAAAGAACGGGAATTCCTCAAAGCCCTGCTCAATAACTTAGCCGATGGCATTGCCAGTTGTGACGCCAACGGCGTGATCACCCTCTTTAATCGCGCTACCCGAGAATATTGTGGACTCCCAGAAAGCCCCATCCCCGCCTCACAGTGGAGTGAATATTACAATTTATACCGCCCAGACGGAACCGCCATGCCAATGGAAGAAGTTCCCTTGTTTCGGGCCTTTTCTGGGGAAACCATCCAAAATGTAGAAGTGATCATCGCACCGAAACATCAGAAGAAGCGCACCCTCCTCGTCAGTGGTCAACCGATCGTAGATGCTTGTGGAAACAAGATGGGGGCCGTCATCGCCATGCGGGACATTACCGATCGCAAAGAAGCCGAAGCGGCACTCCAGGAAAGCCAATCCCGCCTCAACAGTATCCTCAACTCCCTGGATGATATGGTTTGGTCCATTAATCCCAATACCTCCGAGGTGCTGTTTTTAAACCCCGCCACAGAAATCCTCTACGGACGTCCTCTCCAAGATTTCTATGAAAATCCCCTGATTTGGCGAGAGATGGTTCATCCAGAAGATGGCGATCGGGTCGATCGCTACAGTGCAGAACTTATGGCAACCGGCAGCAGCGAAGTCGAATATCGCTTCATCCGCACCGATGGCAGCATTCGCACCATCCAAGCGCGCACTCGGCTGATTTATGACGCCAAGGGTCACATCCTCCGCATGGATGGAATTGTCACGGATATCAGCGATCGTAAAGAAGCCGAAAAAGAGCGGGAACGACTGATCACCATTTTGGAAGCCACCCCCGATTTCGTCGGCGTTTCCGATGCCAACGGAGGCGTCCTCTACCTCAACCAAACAGCGCGACGGGTCGTGGGTTTAGCCGAGAACGATGATGTCACAACTCAACACATCTCAGGATTTGTTCCCGAATCATGGCAGTCCTTCATGTTTAATGAAGCCTTGCCTACCGCCATCCAAGACGGGGTTTGGAGTGGTGAAACGGGTTTTCTGGCCCATGATGGTCGGGAAATCCCCGTTTTGCAGGTAATTATGAGCCATCGGTCCGAAAGCGGCACCGTGGAATATTTTTCCACTATCATTCGGGACATCACCGATCGCAAACAAGCAGAAGAAAGCCTGCGGCGTAATGCTTTGCAACTGGCGCAAGCTCAACAAGTGGCTCATATCGGGTCCTGGGAATTCGATTTGACAACTTATCAGGTGGATTGGTCCGATGAACTCTTACGCATTTATAAAATGGAGGAAGCAGAATGGGTCCCGAGTTATGAAGGGTTTTTGCAACTGGTACATCCCGAGGACCGTGAATCCCTCAAAACTATAATTGAGGAGGCGATCGCACAACAGCAACCTTATGAACGGAAACACCGGATGCTGTTTCCCGATGGTTCTATCAAATTTATCTCCTCCAAAGGCCAACCGATTTTTAATGCCGAGGGCGAACTGATTAAACTCATTGGTACAGCCCATGATATCACCGCAAGTCACAAAGCTGAAGAAGCCCTGCGCCGTAGCGAAGAACTCTATCGGGCGATCGCCCGCAACTTCCCCAACGGTGGCATCTGCCTCTTTGATCAAGACTTGCGCTATACCCTCGTGGATGGACGGGAACTCGACGAAATTGGCTTTTCTAAAACCGATATGGAAGGCAAAACCCTCTGGGAATTTTGGCCTCCGGAAACCGTTGCCATGTTAGAACCCATCTATCGATCCGCCCTTGCCGGTGAGACAGTCGTCTTTGAATTCCCCTTTCAAGAGAGAATTTATTTGGTCCACCTGCTACCCGTGACCCATACCACGGGGGAAATCTTTGCCGGAATGTTAGTCGCTCAAAATATCACCGCCCTCAAAGATGCAGAAACTGCCCTCAAACAGCGAGAAGAATACCTGCGCGGCATCCTAGAAAATATGCCCGTGATGATGAATGCCTTCAATGCCGAGGGACAATTTGCTGCCTGGAACCGCGAATGTGAACGAGTCACCGGATATAGTGTCGATGAAATCGTCGGCAATCCTCTGGCGGTGGAAATGTTGTATCCCATCCCGGAAGAAAGAGCAGCGATGCTGACTGAGATGGTTGAATTAGACAATCATTACCGGAATTGGGAACTGGATCTCACGGCCAAAGATGGGACAACTAGAACCATTGCTTGGTCTAATATTTCTAAACAATTTCCGATTCCCGGTTGGTCCGGCTGGGGGATTGGCGTCGATGTGAGCGATCGCAAACAAGCCGAAAATGCCCTGCGCCAATCCGAAGCCGAATCCCGACAACTCGCCAATCGGGAACTCTTGATTAACCGAATCTCTAGTGATATTCGCAACTCCCTAGAGGTGAATACCATCCTGGAAACGGTAGTTGAACAGATCTACCAGTTATTAGACCTCGAACGCTGTAGTTTTCTGTGGTATCGCTGCTGTAGTACCCCCGCTTTCTGGGAAATCGTCACCGAAGTGAAAAACCCTGAACTCAACAATCGCATCGGGCGCTATCCAGTGGATGGGAATCCCATCGAAGCTAAAATTGCCACCGGGAAACTGATTCGGTCCGAGGATTTGCACCGCGAACCCGATCAAGATCTTCAGTTACTTTATACGGTGTGGGGGTATCAAGCAGTTGTCATTGTTCCCATTCAAACCTCATCGGGAGATATCGGTTGCCTAGTTTGCGGAACCCACAACCACCCCCGAACTTGGAACGAGTGGGAAGTAGAACTGTTGCAAGCGGTAGCCGAACGGTTGGCGATCGCCCTATACCAAGCGGACTTATACCGCCAAGCCCAAGAGAGTGCCCGCCAAGCCCAAGAACAAGCCGAACAAGTACAGAATACCTTACAGGAGTTACAACAAACCCAATCCCAACTGATTCAAACGGAAAAAATGTCCAGTTTAGGTCAATTAGTTGCGGGAGTCGCCCATGAAATTAATAATCCCGTTAATTTCATCCACGGCAACCTCACCCATCTGAGCAACTATACAGAAGACTTGCTGAGTATCATTAACTTGTATCAGGAAACCTATCCCACCCCTGATGCAGAACTGGAAGAGGCAATTGCTGACCTAGAACTGGACTATATTACCGAAGATTTGCCCAAAATTCTCGCTTCCATGAAAATGGGAACCGATCGCATCCGCAAAATTGTCTTAAGTTTACGCAATTTCTCCCGCCTAGACGAAGCGGACATGAAAGAAGTGGACCTGCATGAAGGGATAGAGAATACGCTCTTAATTTTGCAGAATCGGTTTAAAACCAAAGGCGAGCGCCATAGCATAGAACTCATCAAAGAGTATGGGAAATTGCCCTTAATTGAGTGCTATGCGTCCCAGATGAATCAAGTTTTGATGAACATCATTAACAATGCGATCGATGCCTTAGAAAGCCACCCATCAGAAACCTTACCCACCATTCGGATTAGCACCGAAGTTCGAGGCGATCGGGCCATCATCCACATCGCCGACAACGGACCCGGCATGACCGAACAAACCAAAGCCCGCCTCTTCGACCCCTTCTTCACCACCAAACCCGTAGGCAAAGGAACAGGACTCGGATTAGCCATCAGCTATCAAATCGTAGTAGAAAAACATAACGGCATTTTAGACTGCATCACCGCCCCGGGCAAAGGCACCGAATTCATCATCCAAATCCCCATCGTCCAGAGGAAAAATTAACCGAATATCAGGGGAACCGCAGCCTAAAGGCTGGGGCTACACAAACAAAGCCCGCCTGCGCGGGCAATCCATGAAATTCTGTTCAAACTATTAATAATTCTCCCCTGTTCTAGTAACGACTTCAGTCGTTCAAATTCTGTATGACCCCTCGAGTGTCGCTCTATGGCCTAAAAAAAATGGACCGGCATAAAACCAGTCCATAAGTCATACTGGTAAAGAGTCTAAGCTTAACCAGTATTACCATTATGCACATTCAAGAGCGAATTGAGGAAATCATTAGTAGTCTAACGCCCTTCAGTCGTACTCTTCCTTCGTATGGTTAATGATTATCGTCTGGGGGATCGTGTTATGCAACCGGGTCCTCGCCTATCACCAGTTATCTAAATGCCGTGGGCTGGGTGAATTTTACTATAATCATGTTCTCCATTGGTTTCACGCCACAAGTTGGAGTGTCAAAACATTATCACACCAATGGCATCAATGGTTGAGTGTTCATAACAATGTCAAACGCTTAAAGGACCCGCCAGTTTATGTCGCGGATGGCATTAAAATCCCCAAAGAAGGAAGAAAAATGCCCCTGGTCAAAAAATTACACCAAGAATCAGATAATGTAACTAAACCTGAATGGATTAGGGGTCATTATTTTGGGGCTATAAGTCTTTTATTGCAATCCGGTCCTTCTTTACTCGCCGTCCCCGTTACGTTTGAGATTCAATATTGTATTAAACTAGTTGATATAATTCTCCCCAGTTCTAGTAACGACTACAATGTCGTGATTCTTCCTTTATTATATAAAGGCCGACTTCAGTCATTTCCGGGTTCTTTCGCCTCTACAGCCTAATTAAAGGCTGGGGTCTACATTCAATTCATTTGATTACTCGGGTCAAGATTAATATGGTGGCCAGATTACCTTTACCACCATCCCCCCTGAAAAGAGGTCCCGGTAAACCGGCTAAATGGGGAAAGCGCCTGTCATTAAGCACCTTATTTAATGACTCTGATTCTTTAACAACTGAATCGTTATCCCTTTATGGTAAAAAACAGAGCTTCAGTTATCGAACTGTAGATTCCGCCTTGGGGCTAATCCATGAAATTTTAGTCCGATTTGTCCTCGTTTTGTGGTCAAATGGGAAGCCAATTATTCTGTTGTCAACGGACTTAAATTTGTCCGGCGCTGAAATCATAATAGCTTATAGTTGGCGGTTTAAAATATTAATAATTCTTCCCACTTCGTAGTAACGCCTTTATCAGGCTTTGTTATCGGTTCTGGATGAAGAGTATGCTTCGTTCTTCCCGAAGCCCTAAAAATATTAATATCAAGGACTACTCTGAGCCTCAGCAGTTCAAAATCATGGAGAAAATAGACGCCTTTGAACGATTTGTCAATTTCAATGCTTTAGTTTTAGGGATTTTACAAGTCTTGAGTTTAGAAATGCCCAGACCATTTGCAACAGTTTTTCCGGGGGTTCAAACCCCCGCCTAAGCAGTGGTTAATCCCAGTGAACAAGTTGTTCGGCTTACTCTGCTCCAATCGGGTCCCTCTATTTTAGTCGGATGTCCACCCAGCTTACTTTTGACAAAATTCCTTCACGCCAAAGAGTCATTCATGCTTATGGCCATACAGAGACGATCTGGATAGTTGAAGGCCCCTAGTTAATTATCTCACAGAACTTTTCACTGTCCAGTTCGTCTCTTTGTTCGTAGTAACGACTTCAGTCGTTTCCGGTTGTTAGCGCCACAGCCTTTATGAATTGCGGATGTTAATCAAGTTATTATTCCCGACGAATCCGTTGTCTCTCTGTAATTATTAAACAACTAGAACTCCCCTCCCGTTCAGACGCCATTTCTTTAGCTCAAAATAACGATTTCAATCGTTGTTAAAAAATTACTTGAGGGCGAAAAACCATTTCGTGTTACTATGGTGAAGCTGAAAACCGATGGCTTGCAAAAATCGGCTATTTCCGAGGGGTTAATCCCCACAACGAATGAGGTTATAATCAGTATCCTGAAATCCCCAAAGCCTAATTATGAGTGAAATAATAACGCGAACAACCTCGATACTTGCCACTTCCGCTTAATCGAGTGTAACTTGCTTACCAGGCTAAACCCTTTTATGATTGGGTCCAAATGACTGCCAAAATATAACAACCTCTATCCAGAATTAATGCATTTTGATTTCCGCCAATAGAGCGCAAATAAAATCTATTATTTCTGCTTGCTATTTAGAATCTGAAGAAAAACGCCCTTTGCTCTTTTATGGAATTGGCCGAGTTTACCCTCACTACAAAGCTTATTTCTACTTCTTTGCCTGGATATTACGAAAATTTTTCTCGGCAAAGCCTGCCCTTAATTTTGCCAAATGAATAAACTAGAAATTCTGGAGAAAACGGTTGCAGAAACAGATACACTGGTTGAATTAATACTGGAATATAGGTCATGCGTCCGCAGTTTTGATTGGCTGACAGTCCGAGAAGTGGTCATTGATAGCCTAGAAGGTTCACGGCGAAGCATCAAAGGTCATCACCTAGAGGCAAGTGTCAGAACCGCTTTAATTACAGCCTTCCAAAACTATTTTGCAATCTATGGCAACTTTGGCAACTTCCAGTAAATTACCATAGACGATAACCAATTAATTGCTAACCATACCGTGATGAGTTGCGGTCCTGACCCCGTAAGGGCAACTCAACAGAAACAATCCTGTTCCATCAAAACGAGAAAACGGAAGGGGGTGCCATGCACATCTATTTACCCGAGATATAATGGCGGCGGTAAGTAAGCTAAAAGCGATGATTACAGCTATCAAGTTATTATTGCGAGTAATCTTATAGCACAGAAACCGGGTTTCTGCATTTAACTGTTGCTCACCTCACACAAATTGTCGCTTTCAGAAACCCGGTTTCTCAAGCTTTTACAGCCACCCAATTGTATTAAACAAATATATTCAAGGAATTTAAATCATGCCTAATCTAACCCCCCTCCTCAACACAAGTTATTCACGGAGATATCCGCACAGCCTCTCCAATCATTCCCGATAATTGCATCCAAACCATCATTACTAGCCCTCCCTATTTCGGCCATAGAAACTATACCGGACAACAAGACTGTCCCCATGAAATTGGCAGAGAACAAAACCTCACCGATTATATTCAAAACCTGGTCACTTGCTTTGACCGATTAAAGCCCAAACTGAAAGAGAATGGACTACTCTGGGTCAACTTAGGCGACACCTACAGAAACAAACAACTCATCGGCGTTCCTTGGCGGGTGGCATTTGCCTTGAAAGATAGCGGATGGATTCTCCGTAGCGATATCATTTGGAAAAAGCCCAATGCCATGCCTTCATCCGTTAAAAATCGACCCACCACGGAACATGAATACATCTTTCTGTTTTCTAAAACCAGTGACTACTATTACGACGCCGATGCCATTCGGGAACCCCATGTCACCTTTTCGGAACAGTCCAAAATGAAAGGCGGCAGGAATCACTTTGGCAAACGAAATAGCACCCCAGAACATGGCAAAAACTCCGGAAATCAGAACCTCCATGATAGTCGATGGGATCAAGCGTTTCACCCGAAAGGCAGAAACAAGAGAACGGTTTGGGAAATTCCCCTGGGGAAATTCAGGGATACCCATTTTGCCGTCTATCCAGAACCCTTAGTGGAAATCTGCCTATTCGCCTCCACTCAAAAAGGCGATATTGTCCTCGATCCATTTACCGGATCCGGGACAACCGGGGTGGTAGCACTCAAGCATGAAAGAAATTTTATCGGCTGCGAATTGGTGAAAAAATACCAGGAAATGGCGCAAAAAAGACTCGATGAAACGATTATTCAACCGAGTTTATTCTAAGTTAGGGCAGCACAACCCATTCCACCCCCATTCAGCAACCAGAAACCGGGTTTCTGCCCTAACTTTTGCCACCTAACCCAGATGTGGAACAGAAACCCGGTTTCTCACCTCCCCCCTTTCTCCAACCCCTCCAACCGCAAAAAATGCACCCGCCCCGACTCCTCACCCGCCACCACCGTCACCCCATCCGGTGCAATGGCACAGCATAGGAATGCACTGTCACCACTAAAACTCGCGACTACTTCTCCCGTTGCCAAATCCCACAGTTTCAGGGTTTTATCCCAGGATGCGGAAACCGCTTGTTTGCCGTCGGGGGTAATAGCGACTGCATATACCCAGGAACTATGCCCAGTAAGGGTAGGCACTTCATGTCCCGTTGCCAAATCCCATAGTTTCAGGGTCTTATCCCTGGATGCAGAAACCGCTTGTTTGCCGTCGGGGGTGATGGCGACTGCATTTACCGAGTCACTATGCCCGGTGAGGGTGGCCACGCCCAACCCTGTTGCCAAATCCCACAGTTTCAGGGTCTTATCCCATGATGCGGAAATCGCTTGTTTGCCGTCGGGTGTGATGGCAACTGCATATACCCAGTCACTATGCCCAGTCAGGGTAGCGACGCTCCTCTCCCGTTGCCAAATCCCACAGTTTCAGGGTTTTATCGCATGATGCGGAAATCGCTTGTTTGCCGTCGGGGGTGATGGCGACTGCATTTACCGATTCACTATGCCCGGTCAGAGTAGTCAGTCCTCTCCCGTTGCCAAATCCCACAGTTTCAGGGTGTTATCCGAGGATGCGGAAACCGCTTGTTTGCCGTCCGGGGTGATGGCGACTGCATTTACCGAGTCACTATGCCCGGTGAGGGTGGCCACTTCCGTGCCGGTTGCCAAATCCCACAGTTTCAGGGTCTTATCCTATGATGCGGAAACCGCTTGTTTGCCGTCAGGGGTGATGGCGACTGCGTTTACCCAGGAACTATGCCCGGTGAGGGTGGCCAGGTATGATCCCGTTGCCAAATCCCACAGTTTCAGGGTGTCATCCCAGGATGCGGAAACCGCTTGTTTGCCGTCGGGGGTGATGGCGACTGCGGTTACCCAGTAACTATGCCCGGTGAGGGTAGTCAGTCATCTCCCGTTGCCAAATTCCACAGTTTCAGGGTCTTATCCTCGGATGCGGAAACCGCTTGTTTGCCGTCGGGGGTGATGGCGACTGCTTTTACCGAGGAACTATGCCCGGTGAGGGTGGCCAGTTCCTCTCCTGTTGCCAAATCCCACAGTTTCAGGGTGTTATCCCCGGATGCGGAAACCGCTTGTTTGCCGTCCGGGGTGATGGCGACTGCATTTACCGAGTCACTATGCCCGGTGAGGGTGGCCACTTCCTCTCCTGTTGCCAAATCCCACAGTTTCAGGGTGTTAATCCCCGGATGCGGAAACCGCTTAGTTTGCAGTCCTTGTTGCTTGATTGGCACGCCTTGTTTAGCTGCGGACGTATGCGCCAGAGCATTTATAAGAACTAGACGAGTCAACCGCTCCCGGTGGCTCCTGTTCCTTCTAAATTATACCCTCCAGTTTCACAATCTCTGAACATCGCTTCAATGCCGATCCGCATCTGATACGCCTTTAAAGCACTTTTTACCTCCGGAAGGTTGGTCAAGATATACCAAGGTTCACTCGACTTATTGGCCCCACATTTACGTTTCCAGTAAGCGGCTAACGCATAGCGGCCAAATCCTCTCTCTTTGTGTACTGTACCAGGGTAAATAAAGTTTCATCCCCGGTGAAACCCCAGATTATTTAGCTTAAACCCGCTTGTTTGCCGTCTCGGGGTAATCAGCGACTGCATTTTTGACTGAGTGCACGATGCGCTTCCGTTGACTGGAGCCACTTGGCCAGTTCCGCTATGACTTCACCGTCTCCAACGACGATAATTCTACAACGTTTAATCACCGATATCGGAGGAAGGGCTTTTGACCGGCGAGTTGCTGGCCCCTGCATGCTCAATAAAAGTCCAATAAACGCCTCTCTCGCTTGCTAAATCACCGAACCCATGAAGAGGTTATTTTGTTTCCTTTGGTACTATCTAAGCTAGATAAATGGCTTGTTTTTAGAATAACGATGAATTAATTACGGGAACACAACGCATTACTGAGACTAGCGTGGTGCCACGCTCTCCTGTTGCCAAAATCGCCACCCAGTTTCAGGGTGTTATCCCCGGATGCGGAAACCGCTTGTTTGCCGTCCGGGGTAATGGCGACTGCATTTACTGAGTCACTATGCCCGGTGAGGGTGGCCAGTTCCTCTCCTGTTGCCAAATCCCACAGTTTCAGGGTGTTATCCCCGGATGCGGAAACCGCTTGTTTGCCGTCGGGGGTAATGGCGACTGCATTTACTGAGTCACGATGCCCGGTGAGGGTACGCAGCAGCGCCCCGTTTGCTGAGTTGAAACTGGGTGTGAGCGGACGAAACCAGGGTTTTCGCTGATACTGTTTTGCCTGAGTCAGCAGGAACTCAAGTTCAGGGAGGGTTACCGATTCCGAGGTGGCTTTTTTGGTCGGGGTTTGGGAATATTTCGGTAAATACGGCCCCAGAAGCGGAATTTTTTCCCAGAAATAGCGATACTCTGACAGTCCCACAGCAGGAGGCGAGACAAATGACAGCAACCGCCCTAGCAGTTGTCCGGCCAGTTGCGTCTTATCCTCCACTAATATATGTGCCGACATCCGAATGGCACTTTCCACCAATCTCAGGGGGTCTCGGGTTCCGGCCTCTCCCCCCTGAACTGACTCAAAATCCCACAGCAATGCCTTGACATCCGTTGCATCCAGTTTCGCTTGCAACCAGCGAAAGTCTAACAGCAGTTGGCGGATTTCCTCTGGGCGGTGTTGCAGGTGATGGGTGATGAGATGCCGGAAAAAATAGCCATCATCCTCAACGGTGTGATATCCCTGGGGATAGCGCTGGCGATAACTATTTAAAAACCGTTCCTGTACCTGGGAAATGTCCCCCACCTGTTTTCGCACATAGTCAAACTGCAAGTCATGGAGGGTGATCCGCCCCTGGGGGTCGCGGAAGGCGAGGGACCGTTGCACCAGGGTATCGACTACATCCTGCACACCATATTCCGCTGCCCAAAATCCGACTAACACCGCTTCCGGGATGGGGGTATCTTCAGGAAAAATGGCGAAATCCAGATATCGTTCTGCCTCCTCCTGGGGAAGTGCCTCGACGCTGACTTGTATCGCTTTGAGTAAATTGGGATGAGGATAATCCGGGAACTGCTGGCGAAGTTTCTCTAAATCCGCTGTTTGCAATTTATGTAAGACATTTTGCCAGCGATTCGCGGCTTTCCCAGATACCATCGCCCCGGAAATCGCCACCGCTAAGGGCAAATACCCGCACTCCCGCGCCACTGCTGCCGCTTCTGGGGGCAAGGTTTCCAGAGGTTCCCCCGCCCACTGTGCCAGTAATCCTAATGCTTGGGGTTCCGACAGGAACCTGACTTCATGCCTCTGCGCCCCCAATCCGGTGAGCGATTCGGCATCTTGAGCGGTCAGCAAAAGCTGACATTGGGACCCTAAAACGTCAAATGCTGCGGCGTGGTCCATCTCCCAAACATCATCTAAAATCAACAAACAGGCTTTATCCGCCAACAGTTGCCGGAGTTGCTGCTTTCCCCTGTTGGGTATCTTCAAAACCAAAAACGGGGCGATTTCCCAGGAGGTAACCGGCAATGTCGATTTGTCGCCTGATAAGATTCAGAGTTTTACCCTCCGTGGGTTTACCCAGGGTTACCCACACCACCCCATCAGGAAATCGTCGCCGCACTTCCTCTTCTTGCCCGACGGCAGCAGCTAAGACGGTTTTGCCGATGCCTCCCATCCCATGCACCAGCACGGGCGGGGAAACCCCTATCCTCACAAGTTTCTGACTCTCGTCTCCGAGTAATTTCTGCTTGATTCCGGCAAGTTCTTCGGGGCGAGGTAGGAATTTAGGGGGTAGATTGGGGAGATTGTAGAGGCGGGCAATCGGATTTCCCTGGGAGTCGCATAATTGAGGTTTGGGGGATGGGGGAGATTGTTGCAAGAGTGCCGAGTATTTGTTTGAGGAGGCGGGTTTCGAGTTCCCTCAATAGGGTGGTGAGTTCGGCTTTATTGGGCATTTCGTCGAGGCGATCGCAGATTTGCCCCAACATCCCCACGGTTTCCCGTCTGTAAGTCCAACAGCATCTTTTTAAATGCCTGTTTCCCCACTGCGTCATTTGTCAAGACTTCCCGCAGGTTTGTGGGAAATGCCTCGTTCAGGTGACGGGCGATCGCCTCAATTGCCGGTTCATACTCTTCCACATCTGCCCGCAAGTGTTTCTGATGCTGCTGCATCAACCCTCGCACGAGAATTTGCCACTGGGTTTCGTCTAATACCCGCAGTTTGTCATAGTCTCCGGCATTGGCAGAAAAAGCATAGCGAATCTGACTCTCGTCTAGGGGGGATAATTCTTCTTCGGCAAGTTCGCTGGGGTCAATTTTCAGCCAATACTCAACGGTTTTATCTGCCAACCCGCGCAAGATATCCCGCCATTCCGGAAACTCATTCCTATCGGCAACGCTGCGAATTCCCAGGGCGATCGCCAGTCCCGTTGCTTTGCCTAAGTCTTGATTCTTTAAAATATCGGGATTGCTGCGTAATTTATCGATTAATGCGCCAACATTATTGGCGATCATTCCCGATAGTACATTGGCGAGGAGGTTGGAAACGGCGATCGCATCATGGCATATTTTCCGGCTAAAATTCCAGCGCAGCATGACCGGAACCCAAGGCAGCTAATGATAATATCGCAGTGCCACCGATGAGCCGTTTGTGGGTCTTGACGAAATCGCGGGGGTTTTGCATAGCAATAGGGGAGGCATAGGGGATTTTTTGCCTAGTCTCTGTATAGCATAAAATGACCCAGATGGGGAGAAATTAGGGATTGCTGTAGGGGCGATTGAGGCATCGCCCTTACAGGTAACCGGGGATAACGACTGAAGTCGTGACACCGCAAGAGGAAGAAACAACTGTAGAGACCCGAAATTTCGGGTCTCTTACTTCTTCTCCGGTAGGTTTCTAGGTGGGATATCTCGGCCCTCGTAGAACCGGCGTTCTAACTTACCTAATCCCCACCATAGCGCACTTAAAACCAGGGTAATTCCGGTGGAAAGGGCAACCGTCGGAACGGTGTTTTCGGTGGCGATGACGGCTAATAATGGCGCAGTTATCCAGGCGATCGCAGCCAAAATCCCGGCTATTTCCCGCAGTTTCTGGATTCTCCTCAAGGCGGTGGAACAACTGCGGCAATGGATGGTGTGGGAATGATAGCGATCGAGTAACTCTTGGCGCGATCGCAACGGTGGAAAGGATTCCCCAGGAAAGGGATCGGCGTCATACTCATTCACCCACTTCCGAAATGCCAACACAAACAAATCCGCTTTTGTCGGCAGATAAAACGCTTTAGCAATTTTCTCACTCCCTCCGGCTGCTTCTAAATATCGCTCTTGATGGTATAGAAAAATCTGGTCATCTTCCAAGATGGCATTCTGTCCAATATGAGAATACCACTGCGGGCGTTAATTTAATAAAAGTTGCTGGAACTTTTGAGGCAAATTGGAAGGGAAATCGGGCAAATAATCGACATTCTCCTTTGCGAATTGGCGTTGCATAAACCACTGTCATCGTTCTGCCAAATTGCTTGGAAGTGAGGTCATGCCACATCAGTCCCGGGGCGATGAAATGGGTGGATTGACTGCCTAAAGTGCCTTTGCGCGGTCCTTCTTCCCAGAATCCTTCAAATCCTTGTTTTCCAGAAGCAATCACTTCCAAGTCAACTTTGCTCGCAGTGGAACGGTTGCCGACGGTGCGATGATGGGTATAGGGGATATGACTGGCATCGAGAACATTTTCTAATAGGGTGAGGGCATCATAGGGCAAGTCTCGAAAGGTGTTCAAACAAACCCACTTTTCTGGCGACTCTTCCAAAGGGTCAATCAGGGGAACTTTGGTCTGTTTTGCATTCTCCGGATTCCCAGCATATACGAATAACAATCCCTGATGTTCTGCGGTGGGAAAGTTTCTCACGCAGGCTCGTTCTGACTGTTCTGCTTTGCCGCCTTCATTCTGCTGGGGAATCGTTTCGCACTTGCCCGTTGCGGAAAATGCCCATCCATGATAGGGACATTCTATCCAACCTTGTTCATTAATTCTGCCCTCGGATAGAGGTGCGAGACGGTGGGGACATTTATCTTCAAATGCCCGCCAAGATTGCCCGGTTTTATCCCACCAAATGGCTAAGTCTACTCCCAATAGGGTAAATCTCATGATTTTGGATTGGTCCAAATCTTGGAGATAATAGACGGGATACCAGACTTCCCGAACGTCAAAGCGATGGGGGTCGTTGCCTCCGGGTTCAGTGTTGAAAGAGGGTGCGGTTTCTAAGGCGATCGCCTCGTTTGCTATCATTATGATTTCAGTTAGGTTGGCTCGATGATTGTCCGACTGTTTGCTATTCTAATTTTAGAATGTTAATCCCCTGAATGGGCAAAATTTAAAAAAGAAATGAACCATCCCAATGATGCAAGACGATTCGCCCCGGCAACTCAACGCAACCGTGAACCGATTTTAAAGGTATTGCGTCGGGTTCTCCCACCAACGGGAACGGTGTTAGAAGTTGCCAGTGGCAGCGGTGAACACGCCATCTTTTTTGCACCTCGTCTCAAACCGCGATTCTGGCAACCGAGTGAACCCGAAGCGATGTTGCGGGAGAGTATTCTCGCCTGGATGAAAGAGGTTCCATCAGACAATCTTTTCCCTCCGATTCCCCTGAATGTTGCCGAGTCGGTTTGGTCAATTGAATCTCCTGATAATTCTCAGGTGAATGTATCGGAGATTACGGCAATTGTTGCCATTAATTTAATTCATATTTCTCCGTTTACTGCGACTTTAGGATTGATGGCGGGGGCGGGTCGAATTCTACCTGTTGGGGGAATTTTGTACCTGTATGGTCCTTATAAACGAGGGGGAAAACATACGGCCCCATCGAATGCAAAGTTTTGATGAAATGCTGCAACAGCAAAACCCAGAATGGGGGGTTAGAAATTTAGAGGATGTGGAGGCAGTTGCTCTGGAAAATGGATTGAGTTTACTGGAAATTGTGGAAATGCCTGCTAATAATTTATCCGTGATTTTTCGGCGGGAAGGTGAGTGAAATAGATTGAAAATCCACACCCTAAAGGGTGGGGCTATACGGACGAAGCCCGCCTGCGCGGGCTAATACAGAAAATCGACTTTTAACAACTGGATTTGGTATAATAATATCATCTTCTTCCTCCTCTTCTCCCCTTCCCTCTTAGGGAAGGGGGCTGGGGGGTTAGGTCACTCTGGGTGGAGAAGCAAACATAATATAACTGCTTCTCCACTAGCCCTGTCAAGGTGGTAAATTTGATGACGAAAAATCATTGTTTCTTGTAGGGGAGCATGCTTGCTCCCTGGGCGTATGCAATACGCCCCTAGCAACCAATACCCCTTGACAGGGCTACTGCTTCTCCCCCCATCAGAAAAAGGCAATCCCTTGTCCTATTTTGTCTAAATTAAGACTGAATATCCGGTTCTATAAATTTATTATTGGCGCGGATAAATTGGGCGGTACCTTGATTGGTAATCACTAACCAGGGTTTGCCGGTGCGATCGCCTTGTACCGGATTCGTATAATCAGGATGACGGGTGACGATACTGCCGCCTGTGAGGGTACTTTCTACGGGAAATTCAAATCCCGGGCCGCTCCGGGTATTTAATCCGCCTTGGGTGAGAATCCGCCATTCCGGCCAATTGCCCGTGGTAAAATCCCCAGCAGGACTGACCGGAGGTGGAGAAACTCGGGTAGGTAGGGTAATTCCGGCGACGGCGCGATCGATCGCAGTTTGGGTTTGCTCTCCCACAACTCCATCGACAAGGAGTCCGGATTCCGCTTGAAAGGCTTTCACAATCTCCTCAAGAAGAGGGCCAAAGTTTGGGTTAAACCGCCCGACGTTATATCCTAACTTTTCTAATTGCATCTGTAATTGTTCGACTTGCGAACCTGTATCACCTTGTTGTAATGCCATGTGTTTATTAACCTCTAGTGTGGATTCAAAATGACGGGGAATTTCCAAAAATATCCCCATCTTTTCCCATTTTAGCGATTCTCTCCCAATTCGGAGTCAGGATCAGATGAGGCCGGAAAGGGAAATTTCTCAGATGTTCGTAGTAACGACTTCAGTCGTTTCCGGAAGTCCGGACGACCAACCGACTACCCCACAACCCAATTCCCGAGAGATTCACTGGAATCAAAAAAGTCCTCGAATTCAACAGCGATCGCCTCCGATTTGCCCGATTGGTCCGATTTCGTGGTGGGGGAGAAGACTGCCGGAGAAAACATCTCCCACATGGTTCGTAAGTAAGGCACAAATAAATCATACTCTTCGGATGTGAGCCGATCGCGCAATTGTCGTCCTAACAAGTTGAGCATTTGCCTCACCAATTCCCACTTCACCCCCAAGGCGGGATAGAGCATCACACAGAGAGGAAATAGCTCCTGTTGTACCGATGCAATACTTTGTTCTAGCACACAAGCCCAGAGATAGACTTGAAACATTTCAACATCGCGCAGGCTGGATTTGTAGATGCGTTCATCAGTCAGGGAACCGCTGTTACTGCGGTAGCGGGGATACAGTTGCCGAATGCGATCGCAAATTTCTGTGGCAATCTGCGAACTCACCGGCAGCAGTTTTCTCACCGCCTGCAAGGGAGAGTCATCCCACTCCAAGTTTGCTGCCGCTTCATAAACCCGTTGCAGAGGTAAATTTAAGTATTCCTGAATCACCCTAAAATACCCTTCCAGTTGCGATCGCTCAGTTGGGGAAACCTGCTGCAACAGCAACTGCCCAGTATAGTAAAATTGAAGATTGACAAACGCTAGAGTCAGTGGTTCCGAGGTGGCTTGCACTTGGCGGAATTTGCCCAAAATTGGAGACATGGCCCCTGCTAGTTGTTGAGGAGATTTCCCTTGGATATACAGTTCCAGCGCTTGGTCATAAATTTGATGAGTTTTCGCCGCAATCTCCCAGGAATTGAGATGTTGGGAGTCAATGGAATGCTGTTTTAAAGTGGGTGCTAAGAGAATTTCAGTTTTTGACCACCCTTGCGCGATACATAAGCGTAACGACTGGCGCAGGGAATCCCCCACCCGTTCCCGCGTGATTAACTCAGACTCATCCACTCCCGTGCGATCGTCCCAGTTTTCTTCCGCTTGGGACTCCAACTGTAGCTTCTGCACATACCGCTTCGCCCATTCTTGTGCGAACGATGTTACCGGGGCCACCTCGGTCTCGGAAGGCCATCGAATATAACGAGCATAACGTCCTGCGATCGGTTTATTCATTAGTTTGACTATCTTGGGAATTGGGCAGGGGTCAATTTAAAGTGGCAAGTTAAATGTTGTAAATCTATGGCTCGGTTAGATCCGAGATAGGAGAGGTCAAATCTTAAACATTTCCTTAAAATTTTAACTTTTTTTAAGTTTTCTCTCTACCTTCCCTGGAAACGCCGAGAGATTCAGGCATCTCGCCGAGGGGGGAGCCAGAGGCGGGGACCGGAATGAGCTTCATACCCCATCCGGTTTTACTCTCTCTGTCTTCTCTATAGCCCCACCCTGAAATGGGTTAATCCTTTGGGCCCAGGCCCCTGCGATCAACCTAGTCCCCAGAAAACAAGTATTTTTACTTATAGCTATTTTAGCAAACAGGTGATATAGTTGGAGATCGTTAGGGCACGTAGCTCAGGGGATAGAGCACCAGATTCCGGTTCTGGGTGTCGGGGGTTCAAATCCCTCCGTGCTCGTTGGGTGATTGACACTTCATAAAAAAGGGGGACAGTTTTAAACTGTCCCCCTTTTTTGATGCTTCCCGTTAAAGTTCGTCCCCTGTTTTGCCCTGGACCCCTTTGACAATGCGGGAGAGTTCGGTTTTTTCGTCTACGGAAATCCGAGAGGGAGAACCACTGATAATCCGTTCATAGTTGCGGAACGAATCTTTAATATCCGGTCCCTTCTGACTAATCGAGTATTCCCGAATGCCTTTATCATGCCAAGAACCGCGCATTTTAAAGACGTTAATCGCCCGGGACATTTCCCCGCGAATTTCCACATACTGCAACATCAAAATGGTATCGGTAATGGTAGAAATATGGGATTCGGTAATCGAATGAGCGCCCATGAATTGGTCCGTGGTATTGGTGAAAAATCCCGTGATTTCCTCTTGTTTAGCATAGCCGGTTACCCCAATCACGAATTGACGAAAGGCATTGTTACTGACACCGCGAGCTAAAGCCGAAAGGGAGTCGATCGCAATCCGAGCCGGTTTAAATTCCGAGATATCAGTTTTAATGATTTGTAAATGGTCTTCCAACCCAGCAGATTCGGGATAAGCACAGAGAATTCTCAGCAATCCCTTCTCTTCAAGTTCTTCAAAATCAATCCCCCAGGAGTAAGCATTTCTGAGCAGTTGAGCGCGGGATTCTTCGTAGGCAAACATCATCGCCCGTTGCCCACTCTTACAGGCATCCTCCAAGAATTTGCTGACCAGGAGGGTTTTTCCGGTGCCGGTTGCGCCGGTTGCCAGAATAATAGAATCCTTGAAAAATCCCCCGCCACACATGGTATCGAGGGTTTTGACTCCGGAAGAAACCCGGACATTGGAGGAGCGTTGGGTGAGGCGCATTGCCCCAAGGGGGAAGATATTAATCCCTTCATTGGTGATGGTGAAAGGATATTCCCCTTTCATGTGGGTCGTGCCGCGCAATTTCAAAATTTCCAGGGTCCGGCGACGCCGTTCCCCTTCTAAGACATTGCGAACAATGACCACATTATCGGAGACAAATTCTTCCACCCCAAATCGCGCCACGGGTCCATATTCTTCGACTCGTTCTGTCGTCATAATGGTGGTTGCGCCCACTTGTTTGAGACGGGCGACTAGGCGGAAGATTTCCCGACGGACTACTGAGGCGGCATCATATTGTTGAAAGACAGCGGTTACGGAGTCAATGGAGACTCGTTTGGCTTTGTATTTGCGAATGGCATACTGAATCCGCTCAATCAAGGCAGATAGGTCAAAATTTCCGACCACATCTTGTCCTTCTGGATCCGGGGAAGCATCGAGAATAAAGAGTTTACCTTGGTCAATTAAGCCTTGCAGGTCCCAGCCAAAACTATAGGCGTTTTTGATAATATCGCTCGGAGATTCTTCAAAGGTGACGAAGACCCCGGGTTCCTCGAAAAAGGTGATGCCGTTATAGAGGAACTGGACGGCGAACAGGGTTTTCCCGGTGCCGGAGGTGCCGCTAACTAAGGTCGTTCTACCGACCGGCATTCCGCCATGACTGATGTCATCAAAGCCCTCAATCATGGTGCGGATTTTATGGACGCCTAGGGGCATACGTTCTTCGCTTTCTCCAGATGGCTTAGTAAGATTCATAGGGTGAGTTTAAAATGACAAGAAGGCTAGGGGTGAGGGACGATGGACCTAGGATTATAAATTAATTAAGAGAAGTTTGGACAGGATTGAACCGAGTGATTTTACTCGAATTCTCGCTCTTCTCGTAATTCTTCATAGAGGAGGTCTAACCCGATCAAGACTTTTTCGCGGTCCGAGAGGTCTCCGATGATTTTGCGGACCGGAGGGGGCAGGATTTTCGAGAGGGTGGGGGTTGCCAATATTTTATCCTCTTCGGCGAGTTGAGGATTTTTCAAGACATCAATCACTTTGAGGGCATAAACCCCTTCAAATTCTTGCTCTAAAATATCTTTGAGGGTTTTTAAAGCGCGAACCGAGTTGGGGGTGTTCCCCGCAACGTAAAGCTTGAGAACGTAGGTTTTCTTGGGGTTAATCATGGATTCACTGGGTGAAAATTGAGCCGAGAAGAAAAATGGGGGATAGGGACTGAAGATTGATTAAGCATCTCTGGGAATTGAGCGACGATACATTTCACATAAATGAGCGATAATATCAATCAGAGTTAATCGGTAGTCCAAGAGAATTTCTTCACTGCGCCCTTCGAGTTTAAGTTGTTTAGAAAAATCATCCATTAAATCCATGTGTATTTCCACAATTTGCGTGACTGAAATATCAGCCAAAAAAGCGGTACTGACCATCTCATCAATTTTTTGATTGAGGGAGCCATCGGTTGAGAAATAATTCAAAACAATATCACGATATTCGGCTTGGAGTTCATCTAAAAAATGTTGTCGTTCGGCGGGAGGGAGGTTCCGCAGAAAACGTTTGGGATTGCGTTTGTAGTACACACCAAGGTATCCTAATCGCTCCCTCAATTTCTCGGCGAGCATCCGCTGCTGAGGGCCGAGAAAGTTTTGAGTGGAGGTGTCTGGAGAGGAATTGGGAGTGGATTTGCTGCGATCGCTTTCCCAGGAGACTGGGGAAAAGTTAATAAACTGGGTAATCGCTTTTTCGACAAAACGACCAATATCCGGGAGTTGAGGCACCCAAATGTGGCTTTCAGCGGTATGGTAGACCACTTTGGAGGAGACAAACTCCCCATTTTCCGGAGATTTGACGGCAGTGAGGAGGATGTCGTTGAGGTCAGAAGCTGGGGCTTCGGCTGATTCACTGGCTTGATGGGAACCCAGATGGACAATCACTGCTGGCAAGAGTGTGGATTGTTGATGGAGTTGATGGGTGAGGCCCTTTAAGTGGGGATGAGCTTGTAAAATTAAACAGTCAAGCTGTTGTTTTTCTCGTTCGACAAAGGCGAGAAACTCATCAGTCCCTTGAAAATAGGTAAGCGCATAGCGATCGCTCTCCAAAAACTGGGTGAGCGATTGCGCCAGGATATCCGATGGTCCAAAAGTACAAATAGACAGTTTGTTTTGCAAAACGTTATTAGAAAATCGATGTTCCAATTGACGAATCGTGCAGCCGCAACGTTCAATTGCCCCGCCTCCATGACTGGTGGCTCAAGGTTGATGTTAAACATTCAACAAACACTGTAGCTAAATTGTAATGGGTTGCCCGGGGTCACACCCCATTCAGATCCATAAGTAAACTACCCGACACCGACCGCTATAGCGGTACGATGCGGGCTTTTGGTAGCCCTCAAGACAACATCTTGTAAAGAACAAGACATTACCTCGGAGCCTCTGGGATTGTTTACAATAACCCCCAAAGTAGCGATATTGTTCGCTCCATTCTCATCAGCATCACCGACCCATCCACACTTGAGGTTTAGGCACTCAAATTTCTTACCTTGTCGGTTGCCAATTACTTTGCAGCCATGACAAGTTTTCGAGGTGTAGCGAGGGTCTACTATCCGGACATCTACTCCAAATTTCACCCCTTTGTAAATCAAGAACTGTCGGAGTTGATAGAACGCCCAACTGTTAGACCGTCTCCGCTCTGTCTTAGAGCGTGGCATCTCATTGGTACGTTCCCTGATGCCCGTCAAATCCTCAAGTGCAATCGCCTGGTTTGAGGCTTTAGCGGTACGAGTGAGTCGATAGCTGATGGTATGGTTCAGCCATGTTTGGAATCTTCGTTCACGTCCACTCAACCGTTGCAAAATCTGTCTCGCCCTACGACGAGTAGACCTTGTGCCTTTGGAAGCTTTCTTCTGTAACGAAGCCCTTACACGGCTGTATCTGTCTCTAGTTTTAGTGATTTGTTTGCCGCTGAATTTTTCTCCCTTGGATGTGCAGATAATGTCTGTGCGTCCCAAATCAATTCCCAACACATCATTCGTGTCGGGGATAGCTGGTGGTTCAGACTCTAGCTGAATGTTTAAGTAAAAACTGCCATCATTGCGCTTTACCAGGGTTGCCGATTTGGGTGTTGGCCCTTCCAGTAACTGTTTCTGGTAATTACCGATGTGGAGATTGAATTTCTCCCGACCTTTGAGCATGGTCAAGCTAACCATCCAATCCGCTTCCTTAAAAGTGAAGGTGCGAACGTCGTATGTAGCAGAGGTAGGAGCGAACCCTTTGACGGGTCTACCCTTTTGCTTTGCCGTCTTGCGATTCGCACAAACTCGCCGGATGGCATGAATGGTCATCTGGGCAGACAGACCAGAATGCGCTCTAGCTTCCTTGTAAATTAAGGATTGGACAGCCATCTGATTGGTCAGTTTCTCAGGAGTCTTGTCATTTACGAACTCACAGCAACTGGCAAAAGCAGCAAGCACCGCATCAAGTTTTTCAACCTGCTGTGGTGTAGCCATCAATTTACAAGAGACCGTAAGTACCTGAGTCATTTTTCAAGTAGTGAACTTTATCGATATTCTGATGATAAACCATTTGGCAGAACAAGGGGTATCGAACCCCTTTTTCTACCCAGCATTCCTCCCGACGCTCAATCAAAGATTAGAGCGCGGGACTCCTGCTGGTTTAGTTGATCTATCCCTGGAGTCATGAGCGGTTGTCTCCAACAGCCAACCCTCTGATTCCCGGGTAATTATTCTGTATCGGTGATCCCGAATGACTTAGACAGCGAAGCAGGATGTCCTAAGAAGTCGGTACAGTAGAGGGAAGACAAACCGGATTTTTTCACAAAATCTTTAGTGACTAGGACCAAGGTGGGTCGGAAACCCGGTTTCTTGTCTGATTTATCCGATCGCTACCCAGATGCCGTAGGCGTTAGAGTAAAAGCCCGATGGAATGGCATCCGGTGAGGCCAAACCCCCACTGCTGGGTGTTACCGTTAGCTCAACACTCCATTCTGATTTTTGCAAGATCTTCATCCCCAGTTCCCTATGTTAAAGACCCCCCTACTCTTAGAAGAATTTACACTCCCTACCCCTGTATGCCCGCAGACGGTAAGTATAGCAGAGTTATGGCATCGCTTGAGCATCAGCGCGGGGCGGATGTCTGCATTTGAGCACCTCATCTTCGTCAATGAAGCGCAAGCGCCGATGGGGGTCCTCGATGTGGGCTGTTTGCTGCTGAATTTATTACAAGGGGAAACCACAAATCCAGAGTGGGGATTAACCGAACGCAGAAAATGGCCTGCCTCATCACGGATTTACCCACCTTGATGGCCCACTTCTGTGTCCCTGGTGGGGAATTGCAGCCAGAATCGGGATGGGGGTTCCCGATGCACCGACTCCCCATGATTTAGACATCTGGCAGCAACCTGTGGCCGGATTAAGTCCCGACGCAGTCGCCTCGGTGGAGAGGGTTTCGGCTCATATGAGCTTAACCCAGTTCTGGGAGAGACTCCAAACCCAAGACCCGGACCAACCTAGGCAACGGCGTGGGTGGTGGTGGATGCCGAGGACAAATGCTTAGGGTTGTTGGATTTTCCCCGGGCGATCGCCGCTTTGGCCCAAAATACCACTCTCGTCCCCCGAACCCCTGCAGTCCCAGAACAACCGTCCGGGGGTCCCGAGTCCCTCAGTGGGGTCAAAGCTTGGCCCTTTGGCGCGGTTCGTCCCTTGGGGGAACTCCTCGAAGAAATCCCCTTGCCGATGAAGTTGCAAACTTCAGCCGGGAAAGTAGCCATTTACAACCAAGCATGGCGGACCTACTTTGACGCCTTCTCGGAACCGGAGACTGACCCCTCCGGCGAAGTCCACACCCCATCACAACCGACCTCGAATCGGGAACCGGACCACTTAGAACACCCAGACTCAGAGTCTCTGAGCATGGGTTTATGTCCCATCCCGAAAGGGTCGGACCGGGTGTGGCAGTTTGTGAAAATCCCGATCGGCCTTGCTTTATCCGAGCGATCGCCTAATCTGTCCTGGCAGGATTCCCCCTTTAACCCTTCGCAAGGGCCAGAATTTGCGGACCCCAACTCCACCGGAGATCACCCGCCAGTTTCGGCCTCTATCGAATCCGATGGGTCCCAGACCGAATCCCTGTGGTTGGTTCTCGCGCAAGATGTCACAGTTCAGCAGCAAGTCGCCAAAGAACTCGCGGCCAAAAATGCCGATTTGATGCAAATGAACCGGCTCAAAGATGAATTTCTGGCCTGTATCAGTCACGAACTCAAAACCCCCCTCACCGCCGTTTTGGGGTTATCCAGTCTGCTCAAGGAACGGACCCTTGGCCCCTTGACCGATCGCCAAGCTCGCTATGCTCAAATGATCTACACCAGTGGGCGACATTTGATGAATGTGGTCAATGACATCCTGGACCTCACCCGGATCGAAAGCGGCCAAATGGAACTGATTCTCGAACCTGTGAGCATTCCCGAAGTCTGCGATCGCGCCTTTGACCAAGCCAAACAGTCCCATCACCCCTCAGATTCCCCAGTTCATGGCAGTAGCAGCAATGCCGCCATTACCGAACTAGAAATCCCCTTTACCCTGGAACTCGAACCCGGTTTACCGAGCCCGGTGGCGGATGAATTGCGCCTGCGGCAAATGCTGTACAATCTCATCTCCAACGCCATTAAATTTACCGCCAATGGTGGAGAAATTGGCCTGCGAGTGAATCGCTGGGAAGGCTGGCTGGCCTTCACTGTCTGGGATACAGGGATTGGCATTCCCGGCCCAAAAACAGCACTTGATTTTTCAAAAATTCCAACAATTGGAAAACCCAATGACCCGGCAATTTGAGGGAACGGGTTTGGGATTAGCCTTAACCCAGCGCCTTGCGCGTGCTCATGGGGGGGATGTGACGTTTATTTCCAAAGAAGGGGTGGGGAGTGAATTTACCCTGCTGTTACCCCCTTGTCCTCCCCAACAGACGACGACCCTGACGGAACGAGTAGACCCCACGAAGAACCGCTTAATTTTAATTGTGGAAGCGGTCCCTCGATATATTGATGATTTGACGGAACGATTTAATGAGTTGGGTTATCGCGTGGCGATCGCCCGTGCAGGGACTGAGGCAGTGGAAAAGGCTCGACGCTTACAACC
The DNA here is from genome assembly GCA_963821735.1 of uncultured cyanobacterium. GTDB lineage: Bacteria > Cyanobacteriota > Cyanobacteriia > Cyanobacteriales > Laspinemataceae > Laspinema. The sequence continues at coordinate 45,455 of CAWGFK010000010.1, read as the reverse complement.
TCGGGCTATTTTTTTGAATTTATTCCTACCGATGCTCTCCGGTTGGGATGTGCTGACCCTGCTCAAATCTGACCCCCAAACGCGACATATCCCGGCGATCGTCATGGCAACGGAGGTGGACAAGGAACGGGCGATTCGGGCCCAGTGTAATGGGTTTTTAACCCTGCCGGTGAAGGGAAACTCCCTGGAAAAAACCTTAGAGGGGTTAATGCAGGACCCGGAACAGGAGAATTTGGCAACCCCACCCACGACCCTGACAGTGTTGCGCTTGAGTCCCTTTGACCCGGAATATCGGGACCTTGAGGGGCGATCGCCAGAGGATGACAGCAACGGGTTAAGCAATCAACTCAACGGACTGCTCACTTCCGGGTTAAACCCCTCTGCCTCCTATCATTATCGGGTTTTAGAAGCCGATGATCTCGAACAAGCTGAATTATTGGCCCGAGTCTGGCATCTGGACGCCATCTTGCTGGATCCCGCCCATCACCTCCCCAACCCCAGTCTGTTTATCCAACAATTCAGCCAATATCCCGCCCTCGCTGCGGTCCCCCTGGTGACCCTCGATCGCCAAATTGCCCTATCCGCCTCCCAAGTGCCCGGATTGACCGTGTTTCCCTATCTCCAACCCGTTCAGGGTAGCGACAAGGCGGATGAGGCTCAATGGCCCAATGTCACCGCATTATTACAAGCGGTAGAAATCGCCGTGGGAATGAGTTCTAAACCGGCAATTTTAGCCATTGATATCTCGATTTTATGCCAGTTTTCCGACCGATGCGAGGCCGTCACCCCAGGGGTATCCAAGCGGTCAGGGATTGCGGAATCAGGCCGTTTTCCGGTGGATTCCACCTCGACCAAACACGAGTGGTTACAAGCTTCGATTCAATATATCCAAACCGCTGGGTTTAGATGTTGGATGGGTCGTTCTTGGTCAGAAGTTTGGCAGCAATTGCAACATCAGAGTGTGGATTTGCTGTTAATTTATGTTCCCGATTCAGTCCCCACTCAGTTCCCAATGGAGGCGCTGAAAGTGTTAGAACAACTTCCCGATCGCCCCGCCATTTTAATCGTCGATCGCTCCTTGGAAACCTCCGAAGCAGCCACCAATGGAGAATTCCGGTCCAGTTTAAAGGCGATCGCCACCCAACTCTTACCCCCTTCCCTATCAATGGAGGAGTTACTCGATTCGATTAACCAAGCATTGAAAATTTGAATCTCAGATGGGGGATTTGGGTGAGTTGGGGGAGAATTGGGAGTTCGTAGTAACGACTTCAGTCGTTATCTTTATCCCCCGTTCGTAGTAACGACTTCAGTCGTTATCTTTATCCCCCATTTGTAGTAACGACTTCAGTCGTTATCTTCCCTCATCCTTCATCCCTGTTCCCTCTGGCAAAAACAACTGTTTTGGCATTTCCACTAGCCAATAATTCCCCCGTTCCGCAATCAGTTGATAAGCTTCCGGATCGGGAATTTCCAACCCCTTAATTTTATCAGGATATCCCAACACTAAAAACGGCAGCAAATTGGGATTTTTGGCAGCTAATTCTTGTAAATATTCTCGGGCATGATTGGAACGCCTAAAAAACTGAATCGGTTGATGACTGTAAAACACTAAGCTGGGTTTTTCAAAAGCAACCATTACCACCTGTTGTTCCGGTTGTTTCACCTGTTCAATAATTTCAGCCATTTGACGGACCGGCAATTGTCGTTCACTATCAAAGATAAAATAAACCGGCATCACTGCCCAGATGAAAAACGCCAAAAATCCAGCCAGATTGACAGCCATCATCCATCGCCACTGGCGTTTTAAGACCAAAATCACCCCCATGAAGGCACTTGCCATGAAAATTAAAGCGCCTCGCTCAATTAATCCAGAATCGGCCAAAACGCTTGGGAATTCCGGCATGGCTGGGTCTTGATTTAACAGTCGGGGAACATAGAGAATGGCAGTCGCCATGAGTAAGAATAAGATTAAGTTGGCTATGATGGAAACTCCCCCAAATAAACTAAAGCGATGGGGTTTACCAGTGGGGTTAGTTTTAAAGCTTTCTTCACTCCAAAACAATGCGACTAATATGGCAGCAGCGGGGAGTGCGGGAAGAATGTAACTGGGGAGTTTAGTGACGGCAACGGTAAAGAAAATAAAGATACCGCTTAACCAAAAGAAAGCAAATAAACTCAGATGATTTGCCCGGGGTTGATTCCGCCACCGACTGCATTTCCAAAAGCGTAACCGGGTGATAGCAATGGGTAAATAAATCGACCAAGGAGCAAATCCTGCTAACAGGACTAAAAAGTAAAAATACCAGGCTTCACTGTGATTGTTGACAACCTGAGTAAAGCGTTCAAAATTATGATACCCAAAAAATGTATCGATATAGGTTTGACCATTGGCTAAAATGACTAAAATATACCAAGGTAGGGCGATAGTGGTGATGATTAAAATCCCGCGCCAAGGTTTTATTTCTCGCCATAGTTCTTTCACTTTTCCCAGATAGATTGCAAAAGACCCAATAATTAATCCCGGTAAAACAATCCCCACGGGTCCTTTAGCGAGAATGGCTAAGGCGATAAAAATGTAAAAAATGATATACCAAACATCAGCAGTTAAGACAGTAGATGTCAGAGAAGTTTTGACTTGATTTTCGCGGGTTTGTAAAGACTGGGAACTGGCATATCCCCAAAAAAAAGCAAGGAGGGCGGTTCCCATGCAAGCACTCAATAACATATCGGAAACCCCGATTCTTCCCCAAGCAATAGTTTGGAAATTCACAGCAGCGATCGCCCCCCCGAGTCCGGCACAAAACCAGGCTTTTCGAGGGATATTGCGGTTAAATTCCGGTTCTGGAATTTCTGAAGAACTGGAAGAGTGGGGAACAGTAAAATAGAGCAGGGTAAAAAAGACGACAAGCATTAAAACAATGGCCGATAAAGCGGACGGTAAACGCACCGCCCATTCATTTACGCCAAAAATTTTGTAGGCGATCGCCATCAACCAATAAATCAACGGGGGCTTATCAAATCGGGTTTCTTGATTAAAATAGGGCGTAATCCAATCCCCGGTGACCACCATTTGTCGGGCAGCTTCTGCAAACAAGGGTTCGGTTTCATCTACTAATCCGACACTGCCTAATTTCCATAAAAATGCAATCCAGCCAATCCCTAGTAGCCCCAAAATTGATAAGATTAGAGCGAACTTAGGGGGTACGCTTATTTGACTTTGAGTATCCCAAAAGCGATTCATTTGAAGTTTCATCAGTTGTTTGTGTATCTAGGGTCTGTTATGGTCATTGGTCCTGGGTCATTGGTCCTGGGTCATTTGTCCTGGGTCATTTGTCCTGGGTTGATGGGGGAGATGAGGTTGATGGGGTTGATGGGGGATGGGGCTGGAATATGCTATTGTATCTAACAAACTGGCGGATGCTGCTTCCTGGATGGAAATGTGGCAGGGAGAGGACTTTCTGAGGGTCGCCATCGGGCGGCGCGATCGCTGATGTCAGAATCGGGTCGCTGACTAAACGGGTCAGGGTTCGAGTTCAATGTTTGATTGAAAATGATATAAGCTATGCAGAATACCCGTCTGAACAGTCTGTTTGATGGTGCCGTTTCTGAACTGAGGCAATCCTTACGCAATCCGTGGCGACGGATATCCGTACTGGTGATTAGCTTTTTAATGGGTAATTTCGTGGGGACGGCAATTAGTACGATCGCCGGACAAAATGCCAACTTAGATGTGGTGGTAGCGGCTGTTTTAATTGTATCAACAGAACTCTATAGTTATTTTTTCTATCGGATTCACGAGCAAATGAAACGATCGCTGTTGGCCCAAGGAATCAATTCTTTTAAAATTGGCCTGATTTACAGTTTATTCGTCCTCGCCTTTACCCTCGGTTCTTAACGGATTGTTAATCAGATCAAACGCCATTTTCACCGAATTCCAAGGAGATTGATTCATGCAACAAGAGTGGGCGATCGCCTCGATTCTGGAGGAGTGGCAGCAGGGAGTTCCCCCCACCGGGTCCACTTGGAAAGCATTAATCCAACAAGAACTCGCTGACCCGCTTCGGCCCAGGGGTATGGGATTTCCCTTGAAACGGTCGATTCCCAACTCAGGGCGCGATCGCAGGCATTAGCGGTGATTTTACCCCACCTGGAGCAATTTCCCTTCCCGGGAGACAAAATACTCGAACCGTTATGGCAATTATGGTTACCCTTGGCAATCAAACTGATCGCCTCTCACCAGCAATTAGGACGACCCTGGATTCAAGGGATTTTAGGGGGACAGGGAACGGGGAAAACCACCCTGGGGAGAATTTTAACCTGGATTTTGACCCATCTGGGCTATTCTACTTTGGCCCTTTCTATCGATGACCTTTATAAAACCTATTCAGAACGGCAGCAGTTGCGAAAAGAGGACCCGCGTCTGATTTGGCGAGGACCTCCAGGCACTCACGATGTGGAGTTAGGGATTAACCTCCTCGATCGCTTGCGAAATCCCGATGGACAAACCATTGCTGTTCCTCAATTTGATAAATCATTGTGGGAGGGACAAGGCGATCGCACAGAACCCTTACTCGTTCAGACTGTCGATATCCTGTTACTGGAAGGATGGTTTGTGGGGGTGCGTCCCGTGGATCCGGCAGTGTTTGACCATCCCCCTTGGCCGATTATGACGCAAGCAGACCGCAGTTTTGCCCGAGATATGAATCAGCGATTGCGGGATTATTTGCCGTTGTGGGACCGATTAGATGGATTGATGGTGTTGTATCCCCAGGATTATCGCCTCAGTTTGCAGTGGCGGATGCAGGCAGAAAAGGAAATGAAGGCCCTGGGTAAGGCGGGAATGAGTGATGGGGAAATCGAGGAATTTGTGGAATATTTTTGGAAGGCGTTGCATCCGGAGTTGTTTGTTAGGCCCCTGTTGCATCCGGGTTCCGAGGTGGACTTGGTGATCGAGATGGGAGGCGATCGCCGTATAATCACGGTTTACAGTCCCCGGCAGATTGGGGGAAACTGAGGCATCCTTTGATTGTGGGTGTCAGGGGGTTGAGGAACATTTTCTCCGCTTCGGTTCAAAGGTCACCGGATGAGTCGCCAGAGGATTCCCGAGTTGGGAATTGCCAATTGCCAAGATTAGATTGAATCAAGTGCGTCAAGGACCGGCAAAACTTGATAGAGTCAATTGCAGGAGTCTCCCCGAGAGTTGATGTTGTATTCTATGTTTTATTCTGGGTTGCGTACTGGTAGCATCCGTGTCAAGAAATCTCTAAATTTAGCCGTTGACTTATGTCGAGTGATGGCGAAACGACTGGTGGTGGCGATCGCGATGGTGAGTTGTCTGTGGTTGATGCTCACCCCAGGGGCGATCGCCGGTCTCAACGATGATAACTTTGATGGCAACATTTTCGCCCTCTATGGCGGCAATGGTTCGTTAGTACCGCCGAGAGTCTCCCTAGAACAGTCCCTTTCCCGGGACGATCGCGCCACGGTGCTCGTGTTTTTTCTCGATGACAGCAGCGATTGTAAGCAATACACCGCCGTTGTCTCGCAGATTCAGGCATTCTACGGAAGGGCCGCCGATATTTTACCCCTGAATGTGGATGCGATTCCTGTCAAGGATGAATATGCACCCACCGAACCGGGGTACTATTATTCTGGGGTGGTTCCTCAAACCCTTGTCCTCGATTTAGAGGGTAAAGTCGTTTATGACGGCAAAGGACAAGTTTCTTATGAGTCCATTGATGATGTGTTGCGTCAAGTTTATGACTTGCTGCCGCGATCGGAATCAGTTGAACTCAAACGGCGTGCCCCGAATGAGGTGAGTGTCGAACTCTCTCGCTAATCCCGCCACCGGGAACTGTAGGGACCCTGGGAGTGACGACCCCATCTGCTGGTTTTGCGCCCCATACCCTTGGGGCCACCTAGGTTGGCCCCTCCCGCGTTGAACCGGCGCAAAACCCCTAAGACAGAAATCAAGGGAACATTCACCCCGGGCATTTTAGGCTTGACAAAAAGAGCGAGTTATGATAGGAATGCTCTGGGTTTGCACCTTTTTTTAACCTTGGCAACCTTGACTATCAATGCTTTTATAAAGTGAGTCTAAATTCCCATGTTCGGTATGAATCAGCTCTGAGATAATCAAGTGGATAGGTCTATCTTCTACTGACCCCATCAGCACTCCTGTGGTGCGATCGACCTAAATTACGTTCTAATGGTAAATAATACCCAAATTACTAGACACCGTTACACTGTTGATGAAGAAAAGGAGGGGAGCATCTAACCCACTCCTACAACCCCCAGGGTTCTGTCCACCTTCTAGCTGCTCTAACGAAATTGCCAATTAGGGGTATCATTCAACTCAGGAAAAAATGACAAGCTGAACTCTTTTGCCGAGATCAACCTGGGCGACTCCAGAGATGATTATAATAGAGTCCATGAATTACCCCGAATATTCCCTAGGCTTTTGATCAAGTCGTTCAAAAATACAGGGTGTCAATTTATGTTAACAAAGCCAGGAATCAAGTCGGTGCAGACGACAGACTAACGGGTCTATTTATTTGAGTCTTAGCGATGGCAAATTCAAAAATTGCCTCGTCGAGGGGGGCATCTACTCTGAAGAATATCGGGTCAAGAATAGACATCCTAAAACAAAGAGTATTAACCTCGGTTCGGTGCATCCGACAAGACAATGGATAAAAGAAAACTTGATATACGTGCTCCACTCATTGCCAAGCTAAGTCGCGGGACTGGCATTGGCTCACTCCGAATTATCCTGTTAATTGTCCTGGATAGTTTGATGTTGAGCTATGCATGGCTACTGGCAGACAAGTTAGGGACCCCAGTTGGCTCCTTTAGCTTGATAGCTACTCAGAATGAAAACCCCGGATTTTTAATCCCCATTCTGGTGATCACATTAGGGATTGTCGCGTCAGCGGGACTCTATGGCACCGATGATCGGCGGCGAGATTTTTTTAATCTCATCAAATCCCTCAGCTTTGCTCAGTGTGTTTTATTATTTATTGGCTATCTCTACGAACCCGAAGCCGTCGTTTCTCGCTCGACATTCTTGTTGTCTTGGGTATTTGCCATAGCCTTTGTTCTGAGTGAGCGGTTAATCCTGCATTTAACCATTGTTTATTTGCGGCAGAAAGGCGCAATCCGTCAGCGCATTGGCTTAATTTGTAAACCCAAAGATATTGAAACCGCTAAACGATTTATTGTTAAAAGTAGACGATATAAGATTTGCGATTTAGAAGACCTCTCGACCCGAGAAAAAAACCACGACTGGTCGGAGATGATTCAAAGACTCCGGGAAAAAGCAGTCAGCGAAGTGTTTGTCTGTTCTGAACTCTCAGTCCGAGACCAAATTTACCTCTATTGGGAGTTGAAACGCGCCGGAATTCACCTGAGAATTCTCCCCTTGGGACTGGAGTTGCCGATTCAGTGGTCTGAGATTAAGATGGTCAACGGCATCCCGAGTATGAGATTTAGATCGCCGCCAATTGTGGGCGGGGATTACTGGATTAAACGGGGATTTGATTTAGTTGCCGCTGGGATCATTATCTTGTTAATTAGTCCCGGGTTGCTGTTGTTAGCACTGCTGATTAAGGTGGATTCCCCCGGTCCGATTTTTTACAAACAAGTCCGGGTGGGATTAAAAGGCCGTCACTTTAAGGTTTGGAAGTTTCGGACAATGGTGACGAATGCCGAACAGTTACAAAAAGATTTGGAAGCGAAGAATGAAATGGCTGGGGGAATTATGTTCAAAATGAAGGATGACCCCCGGATCACGCGAGTTGGCAAGTTTATTCGGCGATACAGTTTGGACGAACTGCCCCAAATTATTAATGTTTTAAATGGGGAGATGAGTTTAGTCGGTCCTCGTCCGTTCCCCCTGCGAGATGTGGAACGCTTTTCCGAACATCACTTTATGCGCCATGAAGTCCTGCCGGGAATTACGGGATTATGGCAGGTTTCTGGGCGATCGGATATTGTCGATTTTGAGGAAGTCTTCCGCCTGGATATGACTTACATTCAAAATTGGTCCGTGTCTCTGGATTTCCAGATTTTATTCCAGACGGTGAAGGTGGTGTTTGCAAAAGAGGGGGCCTATTAGGAAACCGATCGCCTCTAGCTCTTTCCAGATTTGGACCCCTGCTGAGTCATCCAATCCACCGCCTCGGCTAAATCTGAGGCGATGAAATCCGGATGGGTGTGATGTTGGTATTTCCCCCCCAACACGCGATCGCCATAGCCCGTTTTCACCAAAATCCCCGTACAACCGGCATTATGGGCCATGTCCACATCGGTTGCCTTATCTCCCACCATAAAACTCTGACTCAGGTCTAAATCATGCTCCCACGCTGCTGCCACTAACATTCCCGTATTGGGTTTACGCCAGGTGGTCCACCGAGTAAACTCGGGGTCCGTCCCCCCTTCCGGAGGACTCAGATAGGGACAATAATAAAGCGCATCCAACCGGGCCCCCGCTTCCTGGTCCAATAAGTCACAGAGGCGCTGGTGTAAGGCATCCACATGACTAGCAGGGTAATATCCTCGCGCCGGACCTGATTGGTTGGAAACCAGACAACAGAAGAGATTGCGGTCATTTAAGCGGCGGACCGCAGCGGCCACACCAGGAATCAAATTCAGGTCTTCAACACGGTGAATATATCCAACTTCTTGGTTTAAAACGCCATCTCGGTCCAGGAATACTGCGGGTTTCATCAGGGATTTTTAAGGAGACTCAACAAAAATTAAAAATTAATCAGTCCAAATTTGATCAGGATTGAGGCTGGAGGAGGGGGATGTAACCGCAGAGGGTAGAGGCAAGTTCATGAAGTGCCCCTACCCTCTGCGGTTATGGTTAATTCTTAATTCCCAATTCCGAATCTGCGGTTTAGCCTCCCCAAACTTTTTCTAGGACCGTCTGCGGTGAAATATCGGCAATTCTGCCCGTAGAAGATTGAATGCCGATATAGCGATCGCCCGAGGGGAGCAACTTCGCCGGGTCCGTCGGGCCAAACAACGCAATCGTATAGGTTTGGACCGCCACCGCCAGATGCATCGGCGCACTGTCCGTACAAAGCATCAAATTCGCAGCGGCGATCGTTGCCGCCAACTTACCCACATCCGGAGGGGAAGTCACCTTAATGCCTGGACAGGACCTAACCAACTGGTCGCATAAGGGTTTATCCTCAGGCCCTTGGATCAACACCACCGGCAGAGGTTGACGGGTTTGCAGGTCCTGGATAATCTGCTGCCATTTTTCAACGGGATAAATTTTATCCAGTCCTTTGATTTGGGAGAGTTGACTCGCACCCCCATGAATCAGAATGTAACCGCTATCTTTGACGCCCAATCTTTGCTGTTCGTCATCGGACCAGCGTAAATCCTCCTTGAGTAGGGTCACAGAGAGTTCCGGACAAGGCATGGATGCCCCAAAACCCTGCAACAAGTCGTGGTACATACCGGCAGCATATTGCTCAGTTTTCAGCGGGACTGGGTTGGTGAGCAACCAGGAGTTGCCCAAATCCGAGTAGCTAATCCGGATGGGGATGCCTGTTAACCAGAGCAATAACCCCACCACCCAGCGCTGTCCAAGGGAAATCACCGCATCATATTCGCGATCGCGCATGATCCCCAACAAATTCCCCCAATCCGCCAACCCGTTGCGATCCTTAAAATCAAACGGCAGCACCTGGAGGGACTTGTCATGAAAAAACTTGGATACCCGGTAGGCACCTTTCGACCGAGGCTCCACAACAACATCTATGTAAGCGTTGGGATATAACCGTTTCAGGCTATCCAACGTCGGGAAAAATAAAATTTGGTCGCCGATTCCGCCTGGGACAAGGGCCAGTATTCGCATCTCAATTGATGGAGCTTACTAAACAGACTCATTCTAAGCGATGAGAGACCTAATCCGATCCGGAATCTTCTGACTCGACACCAACCACCCGCCAGAAATTCGCTAAAAAACCGTCGCGATCGCCCCTACGCCTCTACTCTAGTTATTATTATTCACGCGCCATTTTTGTAACCAAACGCTTTAGAGGAACCACCGTGCATTTATTGATACCCGCCGCTGGCATGGGGCGACGAATGGGCAGCAACCGCAATAAACTACTCCTGTCATTGCTCGATCGCCCCTTGATTGCCTGGACCCTAGAGGCGGCGGATGCCTCCCGCGAAATTCGTTGGATTGGGTTAATCGGTCAACCGGAAGACTGGCCCGACTTTGAAGCAATTTTAGCCGCCAATCCCCCCAGCAAACCTGTCCAATTCATCCAAGGCGGCAGTACCCGCCAGGAATCGGTTTACAACGGGTTACAGGGACTCCCGCCAGACGCGACCCATGTGCTCATTCATGATGGGGCCAGGTGTCTGGCAACCCCGGACCTGTTCGATCGCTGTGCCGAGTCCCTCCGCCATTGTCCCGGGTTAATTGCCGCGATTCCCGTCAAAGACACCATTAAAATTGTCGCCCGGGACTCCCAAACCATTGAACAAACCCCCGATCGCCAGCAACTCTGGGCCGCCCAAACCCCCCAGGGATTTGAAGTCGCCTTATTAAAACAGTGCCACGATCGCGGAAAATCCCTGGGATGGGAAGTCACCGACGATGCGGCATTATTTGAAAAATGTGACTTGCCGGTGCAAATTGTCCCCGGGGAAGAGACTAATTTGAAAGTGACCACCCCAATGGATTTGGCGATCGCCGAGTTTATCCTGCGTCAACAACGCCCTGAACTCAAATAAGGGAACTCCAAAAAATAAAATCGCCCAAACGTTCGTTCGTAGTGACGGATCAACGGAGTCAATGTAGGGGCGCAATGTGCAGGCCCTCCGGAGGGCGCAAGCATTGCGCCCCTACACTTTCAGTTAAACGGTTGGATGATTTATATTTTGCAATCCCCTAACACAGAAACCCGCACCCTTGAGGGTGCGGGTTTTATAGGTCTATCGCAACCGGATACCCTATTAATCCTTCGTCAAAAAGGGTTGACGGGGTAAAAATCGGATGCGGGTTCCTTGAATTAACTCCTCAATCCCTGCTTCGATTTCTGCTTCAGACTCGCCATTGAGACTGATCAGCAACTTCAAAATCTTGAAGGTGGCGGTGTGGGTTAAAAAGTAGCCCCCATGTAAATCCAGTTGGCCGAAGAGACGACTATAAGTCAGACTCAGGACATACATCAGGGTATTGATCAGGTCGATCGCCAACCCGCGATGGGACTTCAGGGACCAAAAGATGCCATTGACGCCCAGGGTCTCGGAACAGTCGATATAGTTAAAGCGCTCAAACAGGTCATAAGCAGAGGTGGGACTCGCCGCTGCTTGGGAGACCAAGACATTGCGAATGTAAGGGCGGTAATTGGCGTTGGGATAGCGATCGTCTAAGGGTTTGAGGTAGACATTTCCGAGACGATAGGCGGACATTTCGATACTGGGTTCACTAAACCAGTTGCCGAGGGTCGGCATATAGCGCAGGATAATATCGCGATCGCTGGACATCAGGTAAATTTGACGGCAACGACGCATGGCGGACCGCACGTAATTGTTGCGACCCTCCCGGAGGAACTCTAGGGGGATATCTGGGGAGGCCAAAATTAATTTATCCAGTCGCAGGCGATCGCCAATCTTACTGGACTCCAACCCATTTGGATCCTCAATGTCTCCATCATCCTTGCCAAAGCGATCGGACAAAATTCGCAGAGTATTGACCAGCAGGAGTCCCCCCATACTGTGACCCACCAAGTTCACCGCAATCTCTGAGTTAGACCCCGAAACGGCAGAATTCGGCAGGGAGAGAGAACCCTGATTTTCGGCTTTAATCGAGCCTAAAACCGGCGTGGATACTTCTGTTTTGTGTTTTTGGTTTGTTTTTTCAGCCCTCCGATTCAGAGCGCGGTCTAAGCGCCAAAAGAATTCGGCTAAATCCGGTGCACCATAGTGAATCGCCCGGTAGCGATCGCGCTGATAAACCAACACCCGCAAACACTGCATCAAAAGCACCCAGAGAATAAACAGGGGCGGAACCACCCAATACCATTGCAGACCCACCGCACTCAACTGAATCCACTTCCAAATTGGACCAATTAGGGGGAGAAATTCTAACCCTTTGAACAGGGGAATTCCTAGCAGTTTTACCATCCCATACAATCCGGTACCAATAATGCCAGCAAATCCGGAAAGCACAAAGGAGAATTTGAAAATAACGCCCCAATTATTAGAGAAATCACTCCATAATCCGGGACTGGTAAAGGGTTGTTCACTGGGCCAATGATATCCGATATAAAAATGATTGTCTTTTAATCGACTATCCTGGGAAGACTCTTCGCGATTTAGGGCTTTGGCCTCCTTCATGAATAAATCATAAAAGGTGGCGGCAGAGGTGGCATAGCCGTGGGTACGCAGGGTGATGCGATCGCAAAATCCTTCTCCCACAATTTCCGCGAATTCATCTACATTAAATAAGGCACGAAATCGGTCAGGAGGAGGTAATTGACGGTCTACATACAGAGAAATGGGAGCCGTACTAATGACTAAAAAGACGTTCGGATAATGGAGGTCTTGGTAGATTTCAAAATTACGAGCAGACTTTTCCGAAAAATGGCGGCTGCACCAGCTATTGAGGGTGGCAATCACATAGTTTTCATCCACCGTTTCGCGAAAGCAAGGAAAGTCAGCGACGGGGTGACTTTGGCAGTATTGAAGACACTCCCACTGTAACGCCTCGACAATTTCTTTTTCCGAAAGCTTGCCGCCATAAGCCAACAGTTGAGCCGTTGTCAGGGTCTTTCGCTTGGCAGATTTTTCCCGGTTATTCGGCAGGGGAAAATCGAGAGAGTTCGGGCAATTATAGGCAAGCTGCACGATTCGGGCTTTCACCCATCCATCGGAAAAAGGAGCGGAATTTTTAACAATGGATTCCAGCCATTGACAGTCATTTTGTAGGGTTTCTAGTGATTTGGTATCCCAAGTTAATGGCAAATCAGCATATTGGCGAGAAAGAATCATAAGATAAAAGGGGGTAAATGCTTATGAAGTGGTGATCGATTGATTAATTTAGGGCATTTTGAAGGAGATGAAGCACGGTAAAATTTTCTTGAATTAGCCTAGGATTCAAGAAATAGCTTACAAACTCAATGAGATTTAAGAGGGAAATTAAAAGAATCAGTTTATGTGATTCTTTGGCCTAAAAGTTAGAGTTTGTTTAGGGTTAACAACGATGTACTCTCTGAAGAGAAATATATCCGGTTAAAATGGTTGGGAGTGGACAGTTCTTGAGGTGGCAGAGAGGGAAAATAAGCCAGGTCCCTTGAGGAGGATGTGGGGGAGGGTTGATTTTTGACTGGACTGAAGCACCATCAAGTTTGAGTTAGTTGTGCAAACAACGGTTAAGAAACGACTGAAGTCGTGACGTTGAACGTAAGAGGGGAAGAAGCGACTTCTTTTGTTCGTAGTGACGAGCTCCGTCGTCTCCGGCGAGAGGAGTGGGGTAAAAATAAATAAAATAAGCCTGCATGAAGATTGGAGAGGGTTCTCATGCAGGCATTGAAGGTTAAAAATTAAATGAAGGGTCTAGGAAAGTGCGATCGCCTCTAGCACAGAGTCCAAAGGGGAAGCTTATTCAAACAGCCAGTTTTTGACCCGTTGTAAACTCTTCCAATCGGGTTTTCGGTTCAATCCCTCATCGATATTGTCCTTCACTTCATCGCGCAATTCTGCGGCAACCATCATCAGTTGTTGGACGATTTCGATGTGAGTACGGACGCCTTTTTGACCGCTATCGAGCATTGCTACCGCCAGGTTAACCTGAGCTTGAGCATCTTGGGGATTGAGTTTGACCGCTTTTTGAGCTGCTTTATAGGCGGGAGTTGGTTTATCGGCCAATAAATACAGCCAAGCCAAACAAGTCCAAGCGGGACTATTTTTTGGGGCGCGATCGCAGATATCCCGGAACACCGGAATCAGGGTGTCTGGGCCTTCACCAGCTTTGTAGCGTTCCACGCCACTGGTAAATTGAGATTCAACGGTTTCAGTCATAAGCGGTTCTTTTCATGCAGTTGTTCGATTGTATCCAAAAGGCCGCCCGGTTTTTCAATTCAGGGGAGATTGAGGAGATTGGGGGAGAATTGGGGGGGTTGGGGAGATGGGGGAGATGGGGGAGATGGGGGAGATGGGGGAGACAGTTTGTAGTAACGACTTCAGTCGTTTCTGGGTTCTGGGTTGATTCTGCCTTTGACAAGGAGACTGCTGAAGCCCCAAAATAGTAAACCCAGGTCAGAAGGCTGACCTGGGTGATTAGAGTCTACGAGAATCAGGAGGGACGGTGGCGATTGCAAAAGAAGTTAAAATGGGAGGTGCCAGTTAGGCAGAAAATGACTTGCCGCAGCCACAGGTTTGAGTGGCGTTGGGGTTGGTGAATTGGAAACCACCACCGATCAGGGCATTGCTGTAGTCAAGGGCCATGCCATAGATATAAAGCAAGCTCTTGGGATCGCAAACCACTTTGAAGCCTTCTTCATACTCGAAGACTTCATCGTTGGGTTGAATATTCTCAATCTGTTCAAAATCCATTGTGTAGGACATCCCTGAGCAGCCACCCCCGCGCACGCCAACTCGCAGACAAAGGTTTTCCCCCCCTTGTTGGCTTTGCAGGGACTTAATGTGCTTGATGGCAGAATCGGTGACGATAATTCCGCGTTGTTGAGGCTGTGTTGCTTGTGTCATGAGTTTACTGGTCTCCTTATTCCGGTTCTAACGGTGCTGTTCTAGCTATGCTGTTGTCTGTGTTGCTGTTCTATACTGAGAGGGCTTTAGTCTCTTCTGGGTTCATTGTAGCGAGGAATGCAGCACGGCAGTAGGGGAACCTAGGAATAGGGTAACCATCCGATGACACCCTTGAGAAATGATCAAGGATAAAGAACACCAAATCAGCCTGTTCATAACCCGGTTGGAACTGTTCTCAATGTGGTGTGAATTCATCAAGATTGCCAAGTCCTGAATTCCTCCACAACTCCGACCCAATTTCTATGGGATCTTGTAAAGATTCGGAGCGTTTTTATTGTTGTTTTGAATGGTTTTGAGTGATAGTAAGTCAGTGACGAGAATTAACCATCAGATGGACTTAACCCCCATAGCCCCCTCCCCACCTCTCCCTTACCGGGGAGGGAAATCAGGAATAAATATCTTGACTGGGAGGGGGAATTGCTCATGCTTCCCCTATCTGAGGATGTCGGGACAGTAGAGGGAAGACAACAGGGTTTCTTGACCTCTACTGTAGAATTTAGCAGCAAATTAGAGCCAGCCACCCGGTTTCTTGTCCGATTTTCTGGAATACTCGATCGCAGCCCTTGGGGAGGGGATTAGGGAATTTGATCTCATTTTAAATTGATTTAGATTCACTGATTGACCTGTTAACTGGCTATTTTAACCCTCTGTGTGTACACCCTATACTGAATTGTTTATGGCAGGTTTAAACCGCTCTACCTTTCGTCGCTTACAACAACTCCAACAAATTCCGTCGGTCTGGGAAGGCGATCGCCGTCCGATGTCCGAACCTCTGCCTATAGGCTCCTCGGCTTTATCGGATTATGATTCAGAAAACGGCGGGGACTGCATTATGTGGGTGGATGGGTCCCAAGGAATCGTCCGTTCAATGGATGTAGTCTCCCCAGATACGGGTCCCGAAGCGGTGGTTCGCACCTTGCTCAGAGCAATGGAACACCCTCACAGTCCAGCCCTTCCCGGTCGGCCCCAAAAAATCGTGGTCAAGGACCGGGAAATCCAGTTTTTTCTCCGGGGTGTCCTTCAGGACCTGGGCATTTCCATCGAGTATGTGCCGGACCTCCCCCTGATCGATGAACTGTTTCGCGGGTTTCAGGATGTGGTCGATCGCAAACCGCCTCTGTTACCCCCGCAGTATGTGGAGAGTTTAGAAGAAAAAGCCTATCAAGTCTGGCAAGCAGGTCCCTGGGAATGTCTGGCGGATCATCAAATTATCTCCATTGAACTGGAAGGGTTGGATATGGGAACCCTGTATGCCTGTGTCATGGGTATGCTGGGATTGGATTATGGGATTCTGTTATATCGGTCCCTGGAATCCCTGACTCAGTTTAGAAAGCGGGTGATTGCCAATGAATCCCCGGAACGGTTAGAAGAAGCCTTTTTATCCCAAGATTGTCTATTTATTACCTTTGAAAGTGCTGAGGAAGATGACGATATCGACCTCTCGGACCTCCCCCCGAGCGAGATTAAGCCGACTTTTGGCAATCTGCATCCCTTAGAAGGAATGCGAGCGATTCTCTATGATGAGGAGGCCCTGCTGACGATTCTGGCTCTGGATGCGTTTGCGCGTTTCTTCCGCAGTGTTCGCCGCAAGCTGACGGGTGGGAAGTTCCCCAACTTAAGTCAACGCTATCAAATTCCGGTTCCCCCAGGGGGCGATCGCCAGGGTCCAGATACTGTGGCGGTGACGGTGAGTACGATGCCGGAAATAGCGGCCAAACTGTTTGAAATGAGTGTCAGTGCCCCTGACGACGAGGATGACGAGGATGACGATGATGAACCCTTGTTGCGCGATGATTTGGTGCCACCGAACTCGTTTCTCAGTCTCGGGGTGGTTCCTTGGGAAGTTTTGAAAGACCTAGAGGCGTCAGCTTCTTATTATCAATCGGCTCAAGTTCATGCCAGTGGCGATGGGTTGCCCATTATTTTGATTCAAACCTCTCGACCTAAGGCAAAAGCGATGATTGAAACCTTAAAAGAAGCCGGGGGAGTAACTGGAATTGGTTTTAATCCCGGTGAAGACCCCCTCGGCGGTAATCGCTTTGATTTGGGCATTTTAAAAGCAGAAAATGGTGAACTTTTTCTGTTTGGGGAGTTTATGGAAGATGACCCGGTTCACGTTGCGGCGCGTAAAAAGTGGGATGGCCGCTGTAAGAAAACGAAGGGATATTGTGGGTTGGTGATTGCAATGGGGTTGACGGGAGCCAGCCGTGGCAATCCTCAAAAGAAGGATATGTTGGCCTTGTTTGAGGTGCGATCCCTCTCCCCAAAAGATATCAATCTCGGAACCTTACAATTGATGCCGATGCCTTTTTAAATTCAGACTTCGACCTTTGCTCGCTCACCCACAGAGACCTAACCCCCCAACCCCCTTCCCACCTCTGAAGGTGGCCCTCTCCACCCCTCCCCAGCCCTCCCCGAAGAGGAGAGGGAGGTATAAGGAATGAATGTCTTTCCGGGAGAGGGAGAATAAGGAAATTTTTTTATTGCTGGAAGGGGGGAAGAGAAAGAAGATAGTTTTTGAGGTGAATCCATCGGACTTGATATAACCCCAAAACATTGGAGTTGGGGAAATTGTTATGTTTCCGGGCTTGCAGATAAAAATTCCCGCATATATTGATTCACCCGTTCAGGTTGTTCTTGTTGTACCCAATGGCTACAATTGGGAATATAATGAATCTGTAAATTCCGAACGTAGGATTCAGTTCCGTAGGTTAATTCTTTCCCGAGGGCGGTATCATTTTCTCCCCAAATGATCAGGGTGGGAACTTCTAAGACGTTCCACTCTTTGTCAAAGACTAATTCCCATAGGGTTTTGCGGTAATAGTTGAGCATGGCAGTCAGCGCACCCCGTTTGGCGGCAGCGTTTTTATAGGCGGTAATATCAGCCGGGGAAAAGGCATTTTTATTCACAGCCTGGGTTTGAAATACCATTTCAATGGCTTGATAATCATTGAGTTGAAAGAGCAACTCGGGGACAACGGGAAGCTGAAAGAAAAAGGTATAGGAACTTTTGAGGATTTGCTGGGGGTTGCTGCGGAGTCCTTCGGCAAATTTGGCGGGATGGGGAATATTGAGGACAATTAGTTTTTCCACGAACTGGGGATAACTGTAGGCAAAATACCAGGCGATCGCTCCTCCCCAATCATGACCCACTAAGATGCAGCTTTCATACCCCAATCCGGTAATAATTCCCTGAATATCTTTGATTAATTCTTGAATTCGGTATGCTGATGGATCTTGCGGTTTATCGCTATCGTTGTACCCGCGCATATCCACGGCAACGACTTTATAATCTTGGGCAAATTCGGGAATTTGATGTCGCCAGGAATACCAAAATTCGGGAAAGCCGTGAAGCATTAGCATCAAGGGTCCTTCCCCTTGGGTCACATAATGCAGGGTGATTCCATTCACGGCGATCGTGTTGTGAGTCCAAGTTTCTAAGGCAGTTGTCATAGATTTCTCTCAGGTTAAAGTCTGATTCAGTCAGTGTAATCTACATCGAGTCTAACGCATTGGCCTAGTCTCCAATAATGACGAAAAACTGGGTTTTGAACCCTAATTTTTAGCTAATTATACCAAATCCTCTAGTCATTCTGTCTGTAAAAACCGACACCTTTACACTTTGGAGGGCATGGCTAGAGAGAGAAAGCTCTCACTCCTTGATTTTATGATGCTATCATTTGAATGATGGTAACATAGAATAGTGGTGATTTCTTCCTCTTAAAACCCATTGCCAATGAGGATAAAAGAAGCCCAATAATAGGGGTGATTGTACTCGCTTTCTAGTAAGGCTAATTGAGCGGTTTGGAGGGCGGCAGTTGTGTTAGTGCCAGTTTTTAAGCTATTATAAAAAGCCGTCATGAGGGCTTGAGTGCCCCATCATCTACGGACCACAAAGAGGCGACTGCGGCTTTGGCCCCGACTTTTTGCATTTGATAGCCAAATCCGAGGATTTCGGTTCCGTTCCCCATTTGTCCCCCCATTGCGGTTTGACAAGCGCTGAGGACGATTAAATCGATATTGGGTAAGGACCAGTCTTCTAAGTCGCGTAAGGTGATGCGATCGCCATCGCCTAACATGATAAATGAATCTTCCGGTTGACCACTGACAAAGGCGGCGTGAGTAGCTAAATGAATCACATTGCGATCGCTGATTCCCGAAGTAGTGGCGCTACGGTTAAAGTCCAAATCAATGAGTTTCATGGTTCCGGGGATAGTCGCGGCCAAATTTTCTACTTCTTTTCCCGCAAAAGGTAACCCGGAAAACGCTAATTGTCGCGTTCCCACTTCCACGCTATAAGTCCCTTGGGTAAAGGCACCGGCTAAAATTTTGAGTTCTTCTGAAGGAGCAACATTAAAGTTAGTTAATGAAGCCGCCGTAATATTATTAATTTGATACCGCTGGGCCAGCCAATTTTCTCCATCATATAAGGCAGCTAAAGGAATATAACGTAAAATTCCATCAGGAGCATAAATAATGGTCTCGACTTCTAGCCGGTCCAGTTCACTTTGAAACGGTTGAATCAACCAATTATATAACTGCCTCCCTGCAACTTTAGGAATATCAGCATTGGCTCGTTTGGAGGGAACGGTAAGGGCGGTTCTAAACTCCGTAATGCCCTGACTTAAATGGGCTTTATTTACGGCAACTGACCGATGAATCGGCGGACTGTCTGGGGTAATTAAAATCAGTTCGATGCGGTCTTCTAAAATTAGGGGATAGAGCAAGACGGCCTTTTGATTTAACTGTTGCAATGACGCTTGTAATTGGGCTATATTGCTTAAATCTAGGTTTTCTCCACTGGTTTTACGGGCAATTTCAGCGGCAATTTCGATGATTTCAGGACTTTCGAGGAAACGGTCAAACTTTTGGCGCAGGGTTTGCAGGATACTTTCTAGTTCAGTAATCCGTGCTTGCTGTTCTGGGGTTCGGTCGGTTTCCGGAATGCTTTGTAATTGGCTTAATTCTTGCCCCAGTTCGATCGCCTGTTCTTGAAGGGTGAGATATTCTTCGGCGAGTTTTTCTTCTTCGGGTAAAAACTGGACTCCGGAGGCAGTTTGTTCGTTGCCTTGAACATTTTGCAGGTATTCATCGAGTTCTTGAATTTTCAATAAGTCTAGGACTTGTTGCGCCTCTAAAACCCGATTTTGTCGGAGCAATAAATCCGATAAGTGACGATAAGTATCGGCAACAGTTTCGGTAAAGGATTGCTGCCGTTCCATTGATAAAACTCTGAGGTCTTGGCGGATGGATTCATGAAGGTTGACGGCTTGTTTATAAAAGGCAGTGGCTAAGACAATATCTTCTTGCTCTTGGAAAATTCTGCCTAAATTAGCCAAGGCGATCGCTTCTCCGGCTTTGTCTCCCGTTTCTCTTAAAATCTTGATACTTTGTTGGAGAAATTCTAAGGCTTGGGGATATTGTTTGAGGCGATAATAGACGGAAGCAATGCCATTAAGAGTCCGTCCGACGGAGACTAAATCGCCAATGCGTTGAAAGGTTTGGAGGGCTTGTTGTAAAAAGTCTAAGGATTGAGCGGTTTGCCCTAAACTGAGGTAAACCCAGCCAATATGTTCGAGGGCATTCCCTTGGGCGGTGGGGTCGCCAATGGCGTTGGCAATTGCTAAGGCTTGTTGATGGCTGTCTAAGGCTTCGGGATATTGACCGAGCTTTTCATAGACGATCGCCAGGGAATTTAGGTTACGGGTTTCTCCCGATTTGTCGCCAATTTCTTGGCGAATGGCTAAGGCTTGTTGTAAAACTTCTAAGGCTTTGGGATACTCGCCTAAACTATAATAAAGACCACCTAAATTATTGAGGACGGTTCCCATCCCGGGACGATCGCCAAGGCTTTGGCGGAGGCTTAAGGACTGTTCATAAAAGGTCAGGGCCTGGGGATACTGCCCGAGGCTATAATAAATTCCCCCTACATTGTCGAGGGTTTTACTCATGCCGGGGCGATCGCCAATTTCTTCGGCAATAGCTAAGGATTGATTGTAAATGGATAAGGCTTGTTGATAGTCTCCTCGTTCTTCATAGAGGACCCCTAATCCATTTAAGGTACTGCCTAAGCTAGATTTGTCTCCAATTTCTGCTAAAATAGGTAAGGCTTGTTCATAGTAAGACAACGCCCGATCGCCTTGACCGAATTGGCGATATAACAACCCAATATTACTTAATAACCGAGCAACTCCTGCGCGATCGCCAATTTCTTCTCGCAATTTTAGCGCTTGTTCATACAAGTCTAAAGCCTGTTGTGCTTCTCCCAGACTATAATACACGCCCCCGAGATTATTTAAGGTCCGTCCTTCATCTTGTTTATCCCCCACTTCCCGACGAATGACCAGGGCTTCTTGATACAATTGCACCGCTTTTTGGTACTCTCCAGTGGCGGCATACACTGCGGCAATGTGATGTAAGGCTTCCCCTTCAATGGGGCGATTGTTCAAGGTTCGGGCAATTTCTAAGGCTTGTTCATGGTGTTGCCGCGCTTGGGGATAGTCTCCTAAGCGACTGTAGACAAACCCAATATGATTGAGGGTTTCTCCCACACCCGGGCGATCGTTCAATTCCTCGCGAAGCGCTAAGGCGGCTTCTAATTGTTCAAGGGCTTTGGTATAATCACTCAGGGCAGTATAAACTTCGCCAATCTGGGTCATGGCAACCGCCATCTGGAGGCGATCGCCTTGGAGGGAATGTTGCTGTAAGACTTGTTGATAGATTTGCAAGGCGGTTTGAAAGTCTCCCTGGCGAAATTGCTCAATTCCTTGTTCCAGGAGACGAGGGGTATCATTAAGCAGTTCACTGGAGGGTTCGGACCTGTTCACCGCAGGGATTTGCGCCAAGGGAGGCGCAGAGAATGCGGATGCCGGGACCGACAGCAAGGCGATCGCTGGAATGAGGGTAAGACGACTGAAAGGGAAATGCATAAGACTACCTATACCTTGGGGTTAACATGACTAAAGCATCGAGATTGGATGAGATCCCAGGGACAAAAAACCGGGTTTTTGGCCCTTTCATTGACTGGAGATTGGCAGAAATTTTTGTAAAAAAACTCGCTTTCTAACCAATCCTGTACCCCCGGACTGGGGGATTCTATTTCTGTTATTCTGTTATTCTGTTATAGCGTCGATCGCCCCTCAATGACCTCACCGACAATTCAATTCCACTTTTAATCCCTCATCCATCACCGCATCACAGACATTCACCCCATCCAGATTAGCCCCGCGTAAACGAGTATATCCCCAAACCGAATCCATTCGCAAGTCCGCCCGAGTTAAATCAGCCCCCCGCAAATCCGCCTCTCTTAAGTCTGCCGCACTTAGATCCGCCCCCTGCAAATTAGCCTCCCGTAAATTTGCCCCTTTTAAGGTCGGCATTCGTGAGATTCGCACGACTTAAGTTGGTACTCGTGAGAGTTGCACGGGTTAAATTCGCACTATTTAAGTTACAGCCATTTAATTCAGCCTGAGTTAAGTTAGACCCCGCCAAATTTGCCCCACTGAAATTGACATTTTGGAGATAAGCATAAGATAAGTCAGCCCCAGAAATATCCCGTCCCCGCGCCCCTTGAGAGACGATTTCCCAAACCATTCGCCATTTGCGATCGATTTGGGTTGTGCTATCTAAACGCGCACCAGAGAGAATGGTCCCGTTAAAATTAACCCCGGTGAGATTCGCCCCGCGCAAGTCGCTATTTTCCAAATCAGCATAGCTGAAATCGGCCCCGGTGAGATTACTTCCCGTCAGATTCACCCCTCTGAGTTGAATACGAGACAAATTGACTCCGCGCAAATCACAGTTCGGACATTGATTGGTTTGCCGCAATTGCTGGAGGTGAGTCGCATTTTCGGCGCGAGTCAGTCCCACCCACCCCAGGGATAGGAACAGAATTGTCACAGCAAATAATTGTGGTTTCACTTTCCCTCTCATGACTAATCATTATACCTCAAGTCGATTGAAATTTTATTTAAAAGTTAGTCTCACCTGTAATTTCCTCCCGCCCTAAAAACAAGTTCCTGATTCTCCCTCTCCTCTTAGGGGAGGGTCAAGGAGGGGTTCCAGGTTATAGGAGTATTGATATCCCATAGCTCAATTTTACCGCCATTTCCCCCACTAACAAGGGTTTTACCGTCGGGTAAAAACACCAACTGGTAACAACTTGAGGGGACCGGCAGGGTCCGAACCACTTGGGTTGAGGCGACATCGACGAGAGAAATTTCGGTTCCCGCACAAAGGGCCAAGGTTTGACCATCGGGACTCAAAGCGTATTTTTGACCCCTGGGGATGCGACTGACGGCACTCCCGTTGGTGGGATTCCAAAACTGAATACCGTTATCGGTTTGACTGAGGAGGAGATTCCCCTGGGGACTAAATATCAGTCCATTGACGATATGTTCCCCGGAGAGTTCGATTCGGTTCACCTGTTCGCCACTGCTGGAATTCCAGAGTTGGATCAGTTCTACGCTGCTGCTGGCGAGACGATCGCCATCGGGACTGAAGGCGAGGGAATAAGTGGAAAAAGGTGCGTTCCCCGCCAAGGTGTTTAGGACTTGTCCGGTATTCACATTCCAGAGGATGATGTTTTTAGCGCTACTGGCAAGGGTTTGACCATTGGGACTGAAGGCGACTGCGGTAATTCCATCACTGACGTGAGTGAGGGTTCGCAGTGCTTCGCCGGTTTGAGTATCCCAGAGTTGAACTTTGGCGGTATTATCGGTATCATCCCAGATGCCTGCGGCAAGCAATCGTCCATCGGGACTCAGGGCGATCGCATCCCGGAGGTTACCTGTCCAGGAGAAGGTATGACGAACGGTTCCTTTCTCTATATCCCAAACTTTAATTGTCCCTTCGCCATTGGTACTGACGAGGATTTTGCCATCGCGAGAGAGAGACAAAAACTCGATATAAGCGCGATCGCTATCTTCGGCAGAATGTAACAGGGTACTGTTAGAAAATTCGGGCGAAGTTGTGCGAGTTCCACTGGGGCGATAATAAGCTAAAATTTCTGTAACATCGTCCCGCAGACGACTACTCCACAGTCCCATCAACAAAAAATCAAAATTCTCATCTCCAAATTGACCCAAATAGTCCGACTGTAACTCGGACACTAAACGGTTTGCCCGTTCGCGATTTCCGGTTGCATTTAATGCGGCTGCCAAGGCAATTTTTCGAGGCGGGTCTTGGGGATTTTCCTGAAACAAGGTTTCTAAATAAGGAATCGCCTCTTGCACTTGGCCCCGGTCATAAAGCGCTTGAGCGAGGTTGAATTCTGTGGGTAAATAGTCTACCCCTTGGGTGATGATTTCTTGTCCTACAGCGGCAACAGTTTGGGCATCAGCTTGGAGGCGAGGAGAGGGAAAATTAGGTTCCAATAAGGTTAATCTCCCCCGCCAATTTTCTGCGTTTTGTAAGAGTTCAAAGACGAGGGAAAGGGCTGTTTTGCCTTCACCATTGGCATATAAGGCACTGGCGAGGGCGACTTGGGCGTTCCCTTGGACTTCGTTGAGTTCGACTAATAAGAGTTGCTGTTGGGGGGAGGAGTTGGGATTGGATTGAGCTTGCGAAATCGCCTCGGTTGCTAAATTAATGGCTTTCCGAAATTGGGAAATTGCCGCTGATGTGTCTCCCGCTTGATACTGCGCTTGTCCCATGCCAAATACTGCCGGTAGATAATTGGGGTCTATGGCTAAAACTCTTTGATATTGGGCGATTGCCGGTTGAATTTGGTTAGCAATTAACTGGCGATCGGCCTGTTTTGAAAGGGGATAAGCAAAGGAAGGATTGGTGGATAAAACCGTTGAGTCCATTGCTTCAATGGATTCTATAAAAGTATCCAGGGGAATGCCTAAATTAAACCCGGATTTGATATCTACCGTATCTCCCGTATCGGGATTATAAATCCCTTGTCCCTCAGCGCGTCCATGAATCCCAATTAGACGACCAAAGCTATCTACAACTGGACCGCCACTCATTCCCGATCGCGTGATATTGGTATAAATCAGTTCATATCCGGACTCGGTTCCGGACTGCGATCGCCCGGAAATTTGACCCTGTGTGATTTGAAAGATCCGTTCTGTAATCGCAAGTCCCGGATGGGGCCATCCCGCAATATACACCAAGGTTCCCGGTTGGGCGATATCAGAATCTCCCATCTGGGCGATCGCGTAGGGTTGGTTACTGGTAAACTGAACCAAGGCTAAATCTAAATTCGGTAATCGCCGAACTGTGGTATAATCGAGCGGATGTTGTACCCCATCTGCTGTGACAATTTGATACTCATCAGGACTGGCAACCACATGATTGGCGGTTAACACCGTATAGGTATTCCCTTGCTTGCCAATAATTACTCCTGAACCGGGATTTTGGCCGTTGATGACCACCGTCACTTGCTGCGTGAGGGTGGCAATGTCAGCTTGAGTCACTTGAATCTGGGAGAGAGAAGACTGGGGGAGGGGTTGTAAATGTGCCGGTTGGGTGAACCCCGCTAATTCTAGGGTGAGGATGGCGGCAGTCCAAAGGGAAAAAAGGGTCAAAGTGCGCTGAATTATCACGGTTATCAAAGGGGATAAGTGGACTGAGTTTTGACGAGAAGAAGGGCGGTAAAATTTAGATGCACCGAGGGGTTTCACGTTTGCGGAGGAATCAATGGTCGAGCTTTTTCAATCAGGCGATCGCTCCAAAAAATGCCCAACCATCCTCCAGGTTCCCCCGTCACCATGTCCTGGGATTGTTCGGTTTGGATCTCCTGGAGTAAGACATCGGCCCGATCGCTTTGGCCGGTTTCCTGTAAGGCGACTGCGAGTGCTAACATCACTCGGGGGTCATTTTTATATTTATCCAGGATGATTTGAAAGTAGGGAATCGCTGCCTGAACTTGTCCCAATTCGTAGAGAACCTGTCCCTGATTGAATTCTGGAGGTAATTCACCCGCTGCGGTGGATAGGATTTTTTCAGCATATTGTTGCAGGGGGACTGCATCACTCCGCAGGCGACTACTGGCAAAATCCGGTTGAAAGAGTTTGGTTCTCACCATTTGGTTATTATATTGCAAAAGACCCACGAGCAGATTTAATCCCTCAAGGCGATCGCCGGATGTAAACAACAGCGTCCCCAAGGCCAATTCTGCATTCACCTGATTATTATAGGCTAGAACTTCGATTGTACCCAGCGATCGGAGTCGTTCCATTTCAGCGCGAGTTAATTCTACTGCCTTTTCAAACTGACTCAACGCCATGTTGCGATCGCCGGATTCATAATACGCCTGTCCGAGTCCAAAGATTGCCTCTAAATACTCCGGATTCACCTGCGTCGCCCGCTTGTATAAACTGATGGCATCGGCCACGCGGTTTTCTCCTAATGCCTGGATTGCCGCATGGGTCAGGGGGTTGGCAAAGCTGGGATTGGGTGGCAATGGGTTTGGTTCGTTCAATTGCATGAAAGTCGCTAAGGGAATTCCTAAATTAAATCCGGCCTTAACAGACACCATATCCCCGGTATCAGGATTATAAATATTTTGTCCCTCCGATTGTCCATGAATGCCAATTAATTCACCATCCGTGTTAAATAGAGGACCGCCACTCATCCCGGACCGGGTAATGTTGGTATAAACTAATTCATACCCATCGGAAGTTTCTGAGGGCGATCGCCCTGAAACCGTCCCGGTTGTGAATTGAAAAATCCGGTCCGTGATTGCTTCCCCCGGATGCGGCCATCCAGCAATATATACGATATCCCCTTGAATAACTTGATCCGAATTTCCAATCTGGGCCATGTCATAGCTGCGATCGCTGGTAAACTGAACCACCGCTAAATCAGCGTTCCGGTATCTTATGGACGAGTTGATAGTTGAGGGGGTATTGTTTGTTGATCCGGGGTCACAATGTAATATTCATCCGGCGTAGCGACAACGTGCTTGGCCGTGAGAACAAAGTAGGAATCCCCGGATTGGCCGATAATCACCCCGGATCCGGGATTTTGTCCCTGAATCAGGACGGTTACCTGTTCTGCCATTGCCGACACCTGCTGCTGGTTCAGTTGTGCGATCGCCACTGGCATCGAAACCCCCACCATCCCCGCAATGGCGATCGTCACGACCATTGGGTTAAAATTAACAAAATTTTGCCTCATATTTCACCAGTTTTTCTAAGGTTTAGGTCGCCAAATCGTCATAAATTCTGCCCCAGCACCCATACCATTTTTATCGTAACGGCCTGTCACAAAAGTTTGACCATCCGGACTGAAGGCCGCCACGGTTTTCCCTTCGGGAAAAAACAGTTGATTGCCGGTTTGCATATTCCACATCAAAACAGAGTCTTCATCCTCAACCGACCCTCCTGCTAACACTAATCTTTGTCCTGAAGGGTCAAAAAATAAAGAACAGTTAAATTTAATATGAGTGTTGGGAATCGTCCAGTTTTGGGAAATTTCCCCGGTTTGAATATCCCAAACAATCACTCGACCCGATGTACTACTATAGGCACTTATTGCTCTAGGCATTAAGGCGGTGACCAAGGTTTTTCCATCGGGACTAAGGGCAACACATCGCACGGTTTGTTTCGCGGGAGTATCGAAGGGATATTGCACCGTTTGAATAGGGTCTTGGGTCGCTAAATTCAAAAGTCTGCCGTGATAAGCATTCGCGACGGCAATCCATTGTCCATCGGCACTAAAGGCCACATCAGTAACTGCCTCCTCGAAGGCGATCGCAGTTTTTAGGGTTCCGGTTTTTACCTCCCAGAAATTAACCACATTTTCGCCATGATTTCCTGTGGCAATCAGTTGACCGTCGGGACTCATTGCGGTGAAAAAATTGCCATTAAAGGTATGTTTAATTTCACCCGTTCTTAAGTCCCAAACGTGAATGATATCCGGTTCGGCATCTGGACGATGTAAACTGACTAAAAATTGTCCATCGGGGGTGATGTGGACTTTTTTGGTGAGATGGCGACTGCCTTGA
Source organism: uncultured cyanobacterium (assembly GCA_963821735.1). Classification (GTDB taxonomy): domain Bacteria; phylum Cyanobacteriota; class Cyanobacteriia; order Cyanobacteriales; family Laspinemataceae; genus Laspinema. The sequence continues at coordinate 17,701 of CAWGFK010000010.1, read as the reverse complement.
TCCCAGGTTTGTTTTAACTCCCCGGTAGACAAATCCCACAAGCGAATTATCCCATCTCCATACCCCGCAATCACCGTCCGATTATCCGGTGCGATCGCGCCAGAAGTCACAAAAAACTTGTCATCGACTTTCAAATCCTCTACGGAAAAGAAATTAAATCGAGCATAGGGTAAATTCACCCCAACTTCGGCAGCAGTTTCTAAAAAGAGATTCAGGGGAATCCCTAAATTAAACCCGGATTTAACCGCCACTGTATCCCCGGTTTCGGGATTATAAATCGGTTCCCCTTCGGCCCGTCCGTGAATGCCAATCAGCACCCCAGTTTCATCAAAAACTGGACCGCCACTCATGCCCGATCGCGTCACATTGGTGTACACTAATTCATATCCATCCTCTGCTGCCCCCATCGCTCGACCTGAAAGTTTTCCCGAGGTAATTTGAAAGATTCGTTGGGTAATTGCCTCTCCAGGATGCGGCCATCCAGAAATATAAACTCCCGTGCCTTCTGTCGTCGTATCCGAGTTCCCCATTATCGCCACGGGATAATATTCAGAACTGGTAAATTGGGCCAAGGCAAGGTCTAAATTCGGCAGTTTAGTGACCTGGTTATAGTTGAGCGGATATACCGTCCCCTCGGGGGTGACAATTTGATAAGTATCCTCGGTCGCCAGAACGTGCTTTGCCGTTAAAACGCTGTAAGTGTTTCCCTGTTTGGCAATAATAATTCCCGAACCGGGGTTTTGACCCTGAATAATCACGGTCATGGATTTGGCGAGGGCCGCAATCACTCGCTCATCGACGGTTTGGGGATGAGCGGAGGAGGAAGAAAACGCTACAATTGTAGCGCTCACTAAAACCGTGGAAATGCCAGAATACCACTTCTGAAACATGAGATTAAATGAACTCTAAAATACAGTTAACGTTGGGGAATTTGCCACAATTGAACCCGGCCATTCTCTGCACCACTGACCAGGGTGTGACCCTCGCTAGAAAAGGCGAGGGAAAACACGGAAATTTGATTGCCGCTTCCTGAATTGATCACGTCCAAATTTCGCACCCGATTCCCCGTATAGAGGTTCCAAATCTGGATTGTCCCATCCATTCCGCCACTTGCCAAAATATGTCCGTAAGGGTCAATAGCAATACTATAAACAGTTCCCCGATGACCTGTTAAGGTATGCAGCAATTCCCCGGTGCGAAGATTCCACACTTTCACCAGTCCATCGTCTGCACTGGCGGCAGCGAGGAGGTTGCCATAAGGAGACGTGGCAACAGATGTAATCCGGTTGGCATTCCCGGTGAGGGTCTGGATGGTTTCGCCCGATTCGGGATTCCAGAGTTTGATGGTTTGATCGGTACTGCCACTCACCAAGAGTTTGCCATCGCTTGTAAAGGCCACGCTATTCACATAGTCTCGATGTCCGGTGAGGGTACGAACTAAGTCTCCAGTTTGGGGATTCCAGAGTTTAATGTCTGTATCTTCCGCACTGCCGGAGGCCAGGAGAGTACCATCAGGACTAAAGGCAACCGCCCTCACAAAGGAGCGATCGCCCTTAATACTTCTCACCAATTCCCCAGATTGCCGGTTCCAGAGTTTGACCGTCCCATCCTCACTGCCACTCACTAACGTTTGCCCATCGGGACTAAAAGTGAGGGCAGTTACCGCATCCGTATGGCCGGTGAGGGTGTGAATTTCTTGGCCGGTATTCCCATTAGAAAGTTTGATGATGCCATCTTTACTCCCACTGGCGATCGTCTGATTGTCCGGGGCCACCGCCACTGCCAACACCAAGGCCGAATGGCCCGGGAGAGTCAGACTCGCAGCAGCCAAATTATCCCCTAAGCGAGGTAAATTTATCCCCGCTTCCGCCGCCAGACTCACAAAGGTGTTAATGGGCATACCGACATTAAACCCGGATTTGACATCCACCGTATCTCCGGTATCGGGATTGTAAATCGGTTCCCCTTCGGCCCTTCCGTGAATGCCAATTAACCGGCCCTGATTGTCAAATACCGGACCGCCACTCATTCCCGAACGGGTGATATTGGTATAAATCAACCCATACCCATCCTCTAATGCAGTGAGAGGGCGACCGGAAATCGTTCCTTTGGCCACCTGATAAATCCGTTCCGTAATCACTCGTCCCGGATGGGGCCAACCGGAGACATAAATTGTCGCCCCTTCCATTGCGTCATCAGAGTTGCCGAAATGAGCGACGCGGTAGCGGTTGGGACTGGTGAATTCCACCACCGCTAAATCCACCCCGGGCAGTTTTTTGACCCGGGAATAATCGACCGGATGGGTTTGAGCATCGGTGGTGAGAATGGCATACTCATCCGGGGTGGCGATCGCGTGTTTGGCCGTCAGGACGGTGTAAGTATTGCCATTGCGGGCAATAATCACCCCAGAACCAGGATTTTGTCCATTAATCACCACCGAAACCTCTCGACCCATAGCGGAAATCGCCTGTTCTTCAATTCCCTGGGTTTGAGGTAAGGAAATCGGGGCCTGTGCTACTAAAATGACGGCCCCTACCCCAAGGATCGCCGCTGATAAACCCGCCTTAGACCATTGCATACTGTTTTGCCTCCCGGTTATTGGGGAACATCTCGACGAGGGACTGGGGGAGTCCGACTTCCTAACCCGGGGAGTTGGGGATATTCCCCGTTTAAATACCTATCAAAGCTGATGTACAGGCGTTCGGTCGTTTCGGCGATCGGTCCTGCGGATGCCACCCGAATTCGGAACATTCGTTGCAACATTCCTCGGGGATTGCTACCCCCACTGAGGGGAAACAACATCCCGCTACAGGGTTCATTTTCTCCGGGTGCAACACAGGCAACCAGTTGACCGTTCATAATCCCACTGGTGATATAGTTGAGAGTCCCGTTGTCATAGTAGGTTTGAAAGCGAGTGGAGACTTCCTCGCACTGTTGTTCGGCGTTAATCTCCGGGTCTTTGATGGCATTTTTATCCCAAATCACCATTGGCATTTCCCCGTTAGGGGTTCGTGCCATCGTTGCGAGAATTCCCTCAACGGTCCCGCAGAAAAAGCGGGTAGTTTCTACGGGGGGTTGAGGTTGTGCTAGGGTCAGGGTCGCAGTCAGGGTCTGCAAGAGTGCGATCGCCCCGACTTGACTCCCTCGGATTACAGGTATTAATACTTGAGTGGTCAGGGTTTGCAACGGTGCGATCGCCCCGACCTTATTCCTTCGGATTACTGCTGTTAATAATGGCCTCTTCATCGGTTACGGCATCCCCTCTCCTGCACGATCTTAATTTTAGGTTTAACATGAAATGATAGTCTTGTGACTCAAGTCCGTGATCACGGATGTGACTCCAATAGTTCCCACTCTGGATCGTTCCCAACTCCACCGCCTTGCGACTCATTCCCACTGCGATTTTCTCGGAACAAATTGAGGACCACTCCTGGGAAGGCGGTGACCCCAAGAACGGTGACAACCCTTGATGGGTCCAGCCCCTGGACCATTCTCATTCAAGTTTTAACAATGTTTTAAGATTTCCGAGAAGCCCCGGCGACTGGCCCAGACTGGAACGGAAATGTCACTGCAATTGAGCATTTTTGTTCTATATCCCTAAGTTTGGGTTAACCACCTGAAGTCATCTAAACCCCAGAATCGATGAGTATTTATATTTGTTCATATTTTTTTGAAAAACTTAATAAAAAAAAGGTTATTTTAATGATAAGATTTGATGAACTTAGCGATAAACTTTAGAAACAGGTTAATCGCAAATCTGCATTTTTAAACAAGGAGTTGAGTAGAAATGACTATGGATAACGTTACTGTCAAACCCGAGACCCGTAATCATAAAGGATTTTTCGTTCAAGAAGCCTCTTATAAGCTGATGGGCATTGAAGATTCAGGCTGGGCGCTGATTTGCGTCGAAAATTCCTGTCACTATGTCGATCCGGATAATTTGGAAGCGGACCCCGAATTAGGGGACGCCCTAGATTAGTTTGAAGTTTAAAAAACTTCACATTCTACACAGAATAAGCTTGGGCGGCTGTCCTGAATTCAGGTACAGCCACATTTTTTTGGGGAAAAATAACTCTTTGTTGGGGGTTATAGGAATGTTTGCCCTGGAGTAAGGGCGATCGGGCTAGATGAAGGGGTGGGAGTTGGGGAGAAAGAGGTTAAGGGTTTTGGCTGAGTCAATGATATGCCAGATATAGCCGTTTTTAGCTGTATCCTTGACTCCCTCAATAATGGCTTCTACACCGTCGTAATACGGCATTATTCCAGATTTTTAGATCGGCTAGATCTTGCAGTCTGCCAGATGCTTTTTTATTTCTTTTTAGATTGTCCAGATCGATAAATTGAACCGGAATATCATCAACAATAACCTCGGTTTTTGAACGATAGCAAGTTTCAAAATCAATGCCGTCAGGGGTGGTAATTAGATCAATGCGATTGGGAGGATAACCCAGTTGAATAATTTGGTCAGGGGTTTGAAAGTCTTGGGCAGATAAGCCAAGGCTGCCAAAGCCGAATTGCTCAAGGGCAGTTATGATTTTATCGGCATTTTCTGATGACATTTCCACCCAAATATCTATATCTTTGGTGTAGCGAGGGTGTCCATGAATAGCAACGGCATAACCCCCAATAATCAGATAGTTAACTTGATTGGCGTTTAATAATTGTATAAACTCTTTGAAATCTGGGTTCAGCATTGTATTTATATTGATGGTATTCTCGGCGGATTTGTTCTAGGGCTTCTAGGCGTTTAAGGGGAGGCTGATTTTGCCAGTAGTGAAAATCGCTAGTTTGCTGTTTTTTGGTAGTTTTGTGAATGACTTTTTCCATAGATTTTGCCTTGATTTTAGTACCTAAACAAACGGGTTTTGGAGTAAGCCTTTGGTGAATATTGCGCTTTGCCCCATTGGGCGGCAGAGGGTTTGGATTTTGCAATGAATCGCATTTAGTGGCTGTTTTTTCTTGTTTTTTAAGACAAGGAAAATTAACTCTTATGAGCGGTTTCTGAGATATTTGTAACTTACCAAAGCGGTTTCGGCTAATTCGCTGCACCCCAATTGTTCACCTGTTTCCCATTAAAATGAAGTATTGAATTACGAACTTAATTGAAGAAGTCACCACCAAACCGAACACTACCCATAAGAAACGAGCTACGATTTGATACGTCAGTTTCTTGTTTGTCCTTTCAAATTCCTCAACGGCTTTTTTATCACCCCTTGTAATAGAAAATTGAGGATATTCCTCAAATCTATCAATTCGTTCGTCTATACATCTTTCAACCTTATTTCCTAAAAGAGTACCAGTTACAAAAATCGCGGCTAACCAGATTAGTAATGCCTCTAAGCTTTTAATTGTGATTTGCGCTGGTATAGCCATCCAAGGCAGCAAAAAATCCTGATACTGATAAAAAATTATCAATAAGACAATGGGTAGAAAATATCGAATTATTGCACTTAAAAATTTACCGTGTTTAGCCAGAAAACTGGTTAAAAGATTTGTTTCTGGCAAATCGCCCAATCCTTCATGCCAATTAGCTATAATGTTCATCAACTCGTCGGCAAGAATATTATTCACAAAATCCACTTTACATATACTCGGTGTTCTTGCCTCCATCAACTCTCCAATATCATCACTTGTAAGAATTAGCTGAAACATATCTTTGGGGGGAATTGCAGTCCCCATTCTAATCTTTAAGGAATGTCTTTGAGGCAATTGATACTGAGGTAATTTAATTGCGACATCCCATTGGAGAGTAATTGCCAAGACTTTTTCATTAACTGTGTCCCAATTTTCCCTTTCAAATTCAGCCCAAGTACAGTAATCCTTAATTTTTCTCTGAGAAAGAACAAAATTAATGGATGCAATGTCTGAGACTAACTCATGATTACGAAGTTTAGCAGATATCTGTTCGTTAATACTTCTGATATCTGCCAATTCTAAGTTTTTCTTTCCGGGCAGCAACCGGATTTGAGTATCAGGCTTTGCATTAAGTTGATAGAATAATGACTTAAATTCGTCAACAGACACGACCCTACCTGATTGTTGCGGGACGATACCGGAATTTTCAGGATTTTGAGAATCACTCATATCAGTAAAAATACCAAAACTCTGTGTAGGTAGGTTATAATAGAACTCTTTCTCAAGCAGCCTCAGTACAGGTTAACTATTTATTAGACTGACACTTTCTGCTTAAGATCCCAATTTGGGATGGAATAGATAGAGTAATTCGGCATAAAACGCAAAATTTCCTTTTTATGCACAATTTTCATAATACCCCGCTAGAGGGGGATAGGCAGAGTTCTTCCAGATATTTTAAGGTTTGTTATTGATTTCTTTACCCCAACCCACTGGGTAACGGCTGCTATTACTTTACATCCGGGGAATATGCCGACGGCTGGCTTCTGCCCGGTGAATCGCCAGGCGGGTCAGGGTTCCTACCTGCTTGCCTTGGCACTGGAATAGCATTTGTTCGCTCTTGACTGTGAGAGGATTGGTAACGGGGCGATCGCCAGGACCCAGCGATCGCCAAAAAGTTTCCAGTAAATCCAGTGTGGTGAGTCCACCCCCGATAAAAACAACCCCCGATAAAAACAACATGGGGTTTTGCTAGGTCCTTCCTGTTATCCGTGAGATACCACTTCTTCTAGAGCGGGTTTGATGGTGGGATAGCGGTAGTCGAAGCCGTATTCTAGGGGGCGTTTGGGTAACACTTGTTGTCCTTCTAGGACGACTTGTGCGGCTTCACCGAGGATAAGCTGGAGGGCAAAATCGGGGACGGGTAACCAGGAGGGTCGATGGAGAACTTGTCCGAGAATTTGGCATAATTCGTTCATGCGGACGGGGTTGGGGGCGGTGCCGTTGAGGATGCCTTGGATCTCGGACCTGTGTAAGGCTAAGAGAATCAGGGTTACTAGGTCTTCGCGATGAATCCAGGAAAACCATTGATGGCCGCTTCCTAGAGGGCCTCCGGCGAGGAGTCGAAAGGGGGTGAGCATTTTGGCGATCGCCCCTCCGTTGCCGACGACGATGCCACTCCGAATAATCGCCAAGCGGGTCCCGGATTGCTTCACCTGCTGCGCCTCGTTTTCCCACTCCTGACAGACTTGGGCGAGAAAATCGTTACCGGAGGCGCTGGTTTCGTCAAAGGTGGCGGTTTCGCTGCTACCGTAGTATCCAATGGCGGAAGAATTGACGAGGACGGAGGGTTTGGGATTGGCGGTGGCGATCGCCTCGACAATTTTGCGGGTTCCGAGTTTGCGACTGTTGAGAATCTCCTGTTTGCGTTCGGGAGTCCAGCGTTCGTCGGCGATGGGAGCCCCGGCAAGATTCACCACCCCATCACACCCGCTAAGTGCTTGTTGCCAGGGACCGGATTCCGTGGGGGTATAGGCAACGATTTCTAAATTGGGGAAGGCGGCATCGGGAAAGACGCGCTTGGCTTTGGTGGGATTGCGGGTTAAGATTAAGACTTGATCACCCGCTTGTTGCAGTCTCTCTACTAATCGACTGCCCACGAATCCGGTTGCACCGGCGATCGCAATTTTCATAAGGTTTAGGTTCAGATTGGCTTAACGGTTCTTAACTATAGTAGGCTGTTTGCTCCTTCTGAACTAGGATGCGGGGATTGTTTGAGCTTTTAGGGGCAAGAAACGGGGTTTTTGGCCCTTTGTTGAAAGCTCTCTGCAATGACGGCAAATTACCCCCTTCTGGAAACAGAAAGGGGCATTTTGCTTTGGGGAACTCCAAAAAATAAAATCTCCAAAACGTTCGTAGTGAATGCTCAACGGAATAGCACCGTCAATGTAGGGGCGCAATGTGCAGGCCCTCTAGAGGGCCTGCACATTGCGCCCCTACAGATACCTTTCTTTCAGTTGAACGTTTGGAGGATTTATATTTTGCAATCCCCTTGAGGCGATCGCGATATGAGCGATCAGCCATACCCTTATAGAGGGGAAAGGATGAAATCACATTTGGGATTTATACTCGTTCTTTCGGCAAGTTTAGTTATATCTCGTCACCTTCCCTCTGACCCGGTTGCATCTGACCCGGTTGCATCATCTGACCCGGTTGCATCATCTGACCCGGTTGCATCATCTGACCCGGTTGCATTTGACCCGGTTGCATCATCTGACCCGGTTGCATCATCTGACCCGGTTGCATCATGGGACACTGTGGCATCATGTAACCCGGTTGCATCATGTAACCCGGTTGCGTCATCGGTTGTTCACGCTGACCCGGTTGAGTTTGTCCCGATTGGTGAGCGATCAGTCCTTGTGGGTCAACTCCAGTTAGGGGTTGCTGTTGAGCTACTGCTGACGTACCCTCTGGAGCAGCGATAGAAGTCGCGGGAAGTAACGCTGCGCCTAAGGATACGGCAGCACCCACGCCGAAGATTTTCTTCATCTGATTGAGTGTGGTGCTGCTCATGGAATATTCTCCTTCTGCTAAATGTTAAGCTCTCTTCGATTACTTACCATCTATTGACCGCACATTGCAAGTTCTTCTGCATCAACATACCCTTGAACGGGTTCGGAGATGGGGACCCATCCATTCTGGCCGAGGCTTTCAATCTCAACTCGGGTATTATCCGGTAAGACTACCTTGGTCTCACTGTCAGTTTCAGGTTGCCATCGCACACTCAACCCTCTAGGGGCGCTGATTTCACGACAGCTTCCAGATTGGGCGATCGGTTGGTCCATCAGCCCGGGTTCCGTCGTCATTAGGGGCTGGTCATATCTAGCCACAGGTTGCTGCTGGGCGGCTGCTTCTGTACAGTAGCTAAGATAACTAGCCGCGACATAGCCATTCATTGGGGATTGAATTTGTACCCAATCCTGATCGGGAGGGGAAGGGTTTTCCAGATAGACATATTCATTAGTTCGCACACTTCCGATCACCTCTCCCCAGGGCTGGGTGCGAATGTTTAAACCAGGTTCTGCCTCAACTTCGCGGCAGGCCGGGGCTTGTGCAATGGGGGCTTGTGCCATCTCAAAAGATGCATCTTTTGGGGCAGCAATAGAACTGGCGGGAATCATGGTTGCGCCCAAGGACACTGCGGCGCTTACTCCCAGAAGTTTTTTTAAATTATTTATCACGCTCATTGGATATCCTCCTCTTGAGCTATCTTCAGTTATGTTTATAGTAAAATATTTTTTTACCTCTATCCTCTATCATGTGAGGTAGATTGTGAAAATAAATTCTCTTCCTTTTGACAGGACTGTTAGGCTTAGGATGAGTTAAAAATAAGTGGTAAGTAGCCTATCTTTTAGGGTGTGGCAATGAAAAATGCGCTGTTAAACGCCGTTTTCATTGCCCAGTTAAGGTAGTGATGGCTTAGTAATTCTCTGTGTTTTGATACAGTTGCCATTCTTGAATGCCGTGAGCGCTTAAGATAGATTCGGCTTGGGCGATTTGTTCCTCGCTCCCTTCTAGCCGGACTAAATAATGTCCTTGGGTCAAATGTTGATGATAAATATTGGCTTGACCTTCGGTAAATTTGTCTCCAGCAACCGTCCCGACTATCGCCCCCCCTAGCGCGCCATAAAAGCTGCCTGCGGCGGTCAAACCGGCGATGGTGGCAACGGGACCGACGACGGCGATCGGGCCAAGTCCAGGAAGAAATAAGGTAGTCAGGCCACTAAATAAACCGGCGATCGCCCCGAAAACTGTTCCATTTATCACCCCCTTGGACAAGCCTTCTACGGTGCGATTCTCCAAAAATTCACTATCGGGACTCTCCATTTCATCGGGGATATTATCTTGTGTAGCCACTAAGATGTTGTCCATTGAGAACCCTGCCTCACGGAGGGCATTCAAGGCATTTTCTGTGGTTTGGCTATCTTCAAATACACCAATCGCCCGTGTTTGTAATGCTAAAGCCATTGTCTTCTCCTCATTTATCTTGTACTGTTTTTATCTGATGGGACTTACGCAATTTTTAATATTATAGCAGTCCTAAATCAGTTGTGGAAGACGTCGGTGGCCCCCAACCGTTGGCGGCCCCGAACGGGAGAGTACAGATGTTCCAAATCATTGAGGATTGCTAGTATAAGCCCTAGCGGTGCAGCGTCAGGAATATGAGCCATTCGGGCAAAGTGAGTTAGAACAGCCAGAAGTGCTGAATGATCTGCCATACGGACGGTTGATGTGATTACGGATATCGGTGAGAGATGATTGGACGGTGCAGGATACGGCGATCGATTTGGCACAGGTGTTAGGGGGACAGGATGCCTAAATTTGACGCGAGGGTATGAGTTGCTCGGACCAGGACCTGCACGGATTTTGCAGGTCGTCGATGGCGATCGGTGGCAAATTTTGTGGAAATTTCCGCCAGAAGTGCCGGTGGAGTTCCCCTCATTGGAGGAATTGCGATCGCGCTATACCCCCATCATAAACACTCCCAAGGTTGTCAAGGCCGATCGCAAGGGATTTCCCCGCAGAGAATGACAACTGATTCTGATTAGATTGAATGGACTTAAACTCATCATGCTGCTCCCTGTTCTAACACTAGCTTTATGTATCACATCCTAACGCGATCGCAAGGCTTGTACCGGGTCTAACTTGCTTGCTTGCATTGCAGGCAAAAACCCCGCACCCACCCCCACCAACAGTGCCGAACCCAACGCCAATCCGGCGGTTTTCCGCTCAAATTCATAAGGCAACTCAAAGCGAGCGGCCACCACCACCGTTAATCCATGTACGGTTGAAATTGCCAATACACCCCCCAACAAACTCAAAATTGCTGCTTCTAAAATAAACTGGAACATAATATCCCCTTCCGTCGCACCGATCGCACGACGCAACCCAATTTCCGGCGTCCGTTGCATCACTGCTGCGATCGTAATATTAGCAATTCCCACTCCCCCCACCAACAAGGCAATTGCTCCCACCGCCAACAACGCTCTCGAAACCATATCTAGGGTTTTTTTCTGCTCTAAAATATCCTCCATATTAGCCCTTACCAAAATTTCACCATCAGGGTATCGCTGCTGTAACAGGGTTTTTACCTGTTCTTTCAACCGTTCCATTTCTGTAACCCGTTCCGGTCGGATAAGAATTAATCCCACGTTAGATCGACCTGTGAGAGCCGAATATAAAGACATTGGAATCAACATTTCCCCACTCGGTTCATCATGTTGACTCCGCATTTTTGTATCTACCATACCCACTACAATGTATAGACGACCATTCCAATAAACCTTTTCCCCAATCGGATTTTTCTCCTCAAAAAGGTTTTCCGCCAGAAAACGATCAATCACAACGACCGACCGATAATTGATAAAATCAGCCAAACTGAAAAATCGTCCTTGTAAGAGGGAACGACCGGAAACTTCTAAGTGTTCCTGAGACACGGCATTAATACTCGCATCCGCTTCTTTTTGGTCAAAAACAACCGTCGAATCTTGAGTTATCCAGGCTCTTGTTCCTATCTCTTGTACCCCAGTTAAGCGACTCTTTAAATAATCCACATCGTCTGCGCGCAATTCCCTGCCATCTTGAGAGAATAGAAATGTCCAGACTTGCGGTGCTTCGCGCTTTTCCATTTCCGCAGAAATCACTGAGGTGCTAATTGTCCTCACTTGCATTGTCGCACTCACTGCCGTTACCCCCATAAATACTCCCAAGGTGGTCAAGGCCGATCGCAAGCGATTTCCCCGCAGAGAATCCCAACTAATTCTGATTAGATTGAATGGACTTAAACTCATCATGCTGCTCCCTTTTCTAAACTTAGCTTTCTGTCCCCAATCCTAGCGCGATCGCAAAGCTTGTACCGGGTCTAACTTGCTTGCTTGCATTGCAGGCAAAAACCCCGCACCCACCCCCACCAACAGTGCCGAACCCAACGCCAATCCGGCGGTTTTCCGCTCAAATTCATAAGGTAACTCAAAGCGATCGGCCACCACCACCGTTAATCCATGTATCACCCGCCGCACTGGTCGTCGGCTACGACGTTCTCCTTCCCACATCGTTGCTGGGCGCGAGCGTTTGGTTGCTCACCCGTCGGCCCGTCGCGTTTCCGCCGCCGGACGTGTCGCGCTCGCATCCGGACGTTCCCGACGAACGGTGGCCGGTCGTCGCGTTCGGTCTCGTCGCGGCCGCTGCTGCGGCGGTCGTTACGACCCTGCTATTTCCGAACTGGACGCGCTGGGTCGCATGCGGTGGCTGTTTCGTCGGGACGCTGTTGCTCGGGCTGACGCGGCCGACCGTCCGCGTCAGAAATCGCGTTCGAGCGGTCGAAGCCGACCTCACGGATGCCCTCTACCTCATCGGTCGGCGGGTGAACGAAGGGCGGGCCGTGGAGACCGCCATCATCGCCGCAGTGGACGAGCTTTCCGGGGAAACCGGTGCCGTCTTCGAACGGGCGACACGGATTCAACGACAGCTCCGAATCGGCGTCAGAGAGTCGTTTCTCGGCGAATACGGGGCACTTTCGACGGTGCCAAGCCCCCGTACAAGGAGCGCAGTCGCGCTCCTCGCGCTCGCTGGCCGCGAAGGGCGGCCCGCTGGAAGTGCTGTGGTGGCGATGGCCGACCACATGGACGACCTCCAACAGGTCGAGCGCGAGGCGCGGCGTGAACTCGCGCAAGTCACCGAAACGCTCCGCCACACGGCGTCGATATTCGGGCCGCTGGTTTCGGGTGCGACAGTCGCACTCGCGGGCGGAATGGCGAGCGCCGGGAGTTCGTTCGGAAGCGCGTTTCCGGTCGGCACGCTGGGACTCGCCGTCGGCGCGTACGTACTCTGCCTTTCGGCCATCATCACGACGCTCTCGGTCGGACTCGAACACGGTCTCGACCGAACGCTGGTCGGCTATCGCGTCGGACAGTCGCTGTTGTCCGCAACCGGCATCTATCTCCTCGCGTTCGTGGGCGCGGGGGCGCTGACGTAGTTCGGGGACTATCGGTACCTTCGGAGACTATTGGTACCGGAACAGTCGTTATTCGTGTCTCCGCATCCGGAATCGACGGCGGTCCCGTACGAGGAACGCGCTCACCGGAAGCGTACGCCTCCGCGTCGTCCGAACGTCGCTCATACGCTGATGAACGAACGTGATGGATGACTGTGTTTTCTCCGGAATAGTTCTCCACGGACACCGCTCAGCACGAGCGTTTAAGTATCAGAACGGGACGATTCCGGTCCATGTTCGACGCACCCCTCGACGCGTGGTACGTATGGCTGGGCGTAGCGATGGTGAGTGTCGCCGTCTTCGGCGTCGCCATCGAACTGCCGACATCGCCACCGCCCAACGCCGTCAGCGTCGCCGACACGGTCGATTCCGTCGCTGGCTGTACGTACACCGCAACCGCAGAACATCCGCTTTCGGCACGGGAAATCAAACTCGGTCCGCATCGTCTCGGTTTACGCGACGACGGCGGAACCGCACACGCGACGTTTCGATACGGGCCGGTCGTGCCCGTGGCCGTGGGTGACGACAATTCCGACGGGAGATTGGCCCGCGTACTGTCCGGCACGCCGCCGTCGACGGTGTTCAACTCGACGAGGGAGTTTCGTCGGGTGATTCGAGATGCGCGGAATCGCCAGCGAGTGTGGAAACGGGCGGGGAGCAGGCTGTCCGTGCGCTGTGTTTCGTGGGAGGGAGTCGATGCGACGCTGGTCTCCGGATAGGGCACAGACCGAACCCGTCGCGGCCATCGTCGCCGTCTTCGCCGTGTGTCTCGGATTGCTCCTCTACACCGGCATCCTCGGGAGCGCGATGCCAGGGTCGGAGCGAACGCTCGCTCCGACGACGCTCTCGACAGTCCAGCGGAACGTCGCTTCGAACGGAATCGTCCATCCCGACCGTCTCGCGGACGGCGCTTCCGCGACCCCCGACGGCTACCGACTCAACGTCACTCTCTCGACTGGGTCGCGGACGTGGCACGAGGGACCGACGCCGCCGCAAATCCGGCGGCGGATACTGACGCCGCGACGGCGACTGTGAGCGTGCGAATCGCTCCCGGCGACGTTCGTCCGGGTACGGTACGGGTGGTGGTCTGGACATGAGGGCCATCAGCACCGTCCTCGACGTGACGCTGTGTCTCCTGCTGGTCAGCGCCAGCGCCTTCGTCCTCGTCGGCGCGAAACCGTCCCATCCGACCACCCGAACACGGAGCGCCGAATCGACGGCGAACGTCCTCGTAACCAGCACGACGAACGTAGAGTACACGATTTCGTCGAAGTCCGGAACGGTCGACCCGACGACACACGGCACGCTCGCCGAACTGCTCGGACAGGCCGCTCTCGCCGAGGCGACCCTCCGTGGAACCGAACTGTCGCGGACGAGCGATTCGTTCGAGCACGCGGTCCGTCATCGAGTGCGGGAACGACTCGGATACCCCACTCACGGACAAATCCTCGTCCGGTGGGAGCCGTATCAGGGCTCCAGACTCGGCGGTCGCTTCGCACTCGGCCGATCGCCACCCGCACACGCGGACGTTCACGCGGCGGTTCGCTCGGTTCCGAGCGGCATGCCACGGGTTCGAGGCCGCACACTCGACGCCGCCGCTCGCGACGGTTATCACGGCGTTGCCCGGGCCATTGCGACCGGAATCGTCGCCGGACTGGTTCCGAGGGAAGCCACGTCGCTGGCGCTTCACGACCACGAAACGGGAATCGTCGTCGCTGGACGACTCCGACGGTTGATTCGTTCGTACGGCGCGACGGGTCCGGCGTCCGCTCGACTCGATAGCGAGCGAACGAGACGGGCGCTTATCGATGCCATGGCAGGGCAAATCGAAACGGACCTCCGAACCACGTTCGACACGCCGACCGACGCCGCGCGTTCCGTCGCCGTCGGGCAAACAGAACTGATAGTCAGGACGTGGTCCGAATGAGGTTCGCGGACGACACCCGGGGCCGAGTTCCGTTCGCGCTCGTCGGCGTCCTGCTGTTGGTCGGGAGCGTCACCTTCGCGGGTGCGTTGGTCACCCGGCCGACGGCACGAACGAACGAGAACGTCGGCCGAAGTATGCGGAGCGTGACTGCCGAAAGTCACACCGCACTCCGCGGGGCGGTGAAACAGGCCGGGAGGGACGCGGCCGCCCAACCGCTCGTCCGTCCGGCGAACACGACGACGGGGCAAGTCGTCAACGACTCCAACCCGTTCCGGGACTATCTCCGCCTTCGAATCTATCTCACTGCCCGACGGCGATTGCGTTCCATCTCGGCACACGTCGGCGACGTTCGTGCGAGCGCGTCACTTCGGCCGACGCCGAACGCGACCGCGCTTCGATACGCGAAACGGCGCGTCCACATCGAACCGGTCGGAAAGCCGACGAAGTCGGGTCTCCGCGTTCGAATCGAAAACGTGTCGCTCCAAGCGACTCGTGACGGTGCGGTCGTCGCCAGCGCGAGGAAGGATATGACCCTCGTCGTGGAAACTCCCGTCCTCGCCCTGCACGAACGCGTCCAGCGATTCGAACGACGACTGAATTCCGGGGCGCTGGACCCCGGACTCGGCCGCCGGTTGACCGCGCGGTTGTACGCCGTAACGTGGGCGCGGGGATACGCCCAGTACGGCGGTGCGCCGATCGCGAACGTGCTCGGCAACCGTCACATCGAACTGATGACGAACGACGCGATTCTCGAAGAACAACGGCAATCGTTCGGGGTGAGCGACCCGCGCGGACGGCAAAGCCTGCGGCGGGCCACCGCACGAGTCGGTCTGACCGACCTACTCGTGCCGACGACACAGCACGGGGAGCTATGGACGAACGTGGTTCTCGACACGGCGGACACGGCGACGAGCGGGAGCGGCGACTTTCGAACGGTTCCCGCGCCGAGTAATTCGTCGTACTCCCCCGAGACGGACACGAAAATCGGGGTAAACCGGTCGGCGAATCGGGCGCTGTTGGACCTCATCGACGGCGGAACGTCGAGCGAACTGGATTCGGCCATCGCGTCCGCATATCGCGTTTCCGTGCGGCCCGTCGTAACCGTTCGACCCCTCCGCGACGAACGCAAACCGTACCCTCATTCTCCCGGGGAGAACTGGACGCTCCAAAGTCAACGGGTGAAAACGAGCACATCAGTGGAGAAGGCCGACGTGCCGTCTACCCCGCCCGGAACACCCAACGGATGGCATCTCCTCTGGACGGGCACGCGTCACGTCGTGCAGCAGCACACGGTGATTCGACGCTGGCAACGAAAGAGCGAGTCGAGCGGTCGGTATCGAGCAAACGGGACCAATCGAACCACGACGACCCAGCATTGGACGGACGAGTTCGTCGTCTCGCTCGGTATCGCCGGCGACCATCGAACGACCGACCGAGCGCCAGTTCGACCGCTTTCGACGGCACACGACCCCGGCGGGCCGTTTTCGGGACCGAACCTCGCGGACGTTCGAGGAAAGGCGGTCGACCGACTCGTCACCGGCCGTGGTGGGGCGGACGAACTCGCACGACGTGCGGTTTCCGGGACGCTGGACACGCGACCAGTGCCGATACAGGGACGGTACCCCCACCGAGTTCGGTCGTGGACCTACCGCGACGTTCGAAACCTTCGGAATCGGGTTCGAAACCTCTCGGTGACGGTTTCCAGCGGGAGCCTCGCGGGAGGGAAGACGAACCCGGCGGCGAAACTCGAAACGGACCTCCGTGCGCGACGGAACGACCTCATCGACGCGCCGCGGCGGTACGACAGCGCCGCCGAACGAGCACAGTATGCGGTTCGTGCCACGTATCTCGATTCGGTTATCGACCGACTCGATAGCAGGGCCGGTCGCACCCGACAGGAGCAGAAAGGGTTCGGGAAGGCGGTGACGGACGCAACTGGCGTCCCACTCGACCGGATTCGACGAATCCTCGCCGCCCGGAAGAACGTCACGTCGCCGTCCCGTCACCCCCTTCCGACGGCTGGCCCCGGTGAACCTGTGAACCTCAGCGTCGACGGCGCGCCGCCGTATCTCACCCTCTCGGCCGTCAAACATCGCCACGTTTCGGCCGTACCGCAGGGAACGACAGCTTACCCCCTCACAGCGCGCAACATCAACCTGTTCACCGTTCCGTCGAGCGATGTTTCGGACACCATCGTGTCGTTTTTGCCGGATGGACGGAAGCCAAAGCGGGTCGGCGTGCGGAACGCCGGTTTCGCCCTTCGGGCCGCGAACGAAACGCTCGCTAGCGGAGCGAACGCGTCGCTCCGCCGTCGTCGGGACGAACTACAGCGGGACCTCGCCGAATCGCTCGATGGCATCGAACGACGACTGGGGACTGAACTCGCCGACGGGGACGTGGGCGACCTGTCCAGTTCGGAGCGCCGTACCGCGATTCATCGCGGTATGGCACGCTGGGGGACGACGGCCGACCGGGCGATCGCCGTGGCGAACGGTTCTGCCGCCGGAAGTATTTCGCGGGCGATAGAAACGGAGGAGGCTCGACACGGAGGAGGACGGAACCGATGGACGCGGATGCAACGTGATGCGGCGACGCTCCGGGTTCGGTTCGGTCTCGAATCCGCACGGAAGGATGCCGATGGGGTGACGGAATCGAACGTCAAACCGATCGTAACGACGACACGGGCGATACTGACTCACGAACTGAAGACGGCCGTCCAGCAGGGTGTCGAGAAGGGGGTCCACCGAACGTTGAACAGGTCGGTCGACGAAACGATGGCGAGCATGCCCGCAGGACTGCCGGTCACGCCGGTTCCGGGCTACTGGTATGCGACGGTCAACGTCTGGCAGGTGGACGTGTCGGGAACCTAC
>CAWGFK010000009.1:0-142525 GCA_963821735.1 uncultured cyanobacterium | reverse complement strand
CATGCACCACCTCCTGGTTCGACGAACACGAACGCGAACCCGTACGCGACGAACGTCAGGATGATCGCGAACAGAAACGCGTCCGGGAGGTAGCGCTCTACGAGTCGTGAACTGCCTTCCGCCATCCGCCTGATTACGTTTGCCATGATTCCGACTGGGAATCTCGACACCCGAGTATAAACGTTCGTCAGACGCACAGTGGTGGTACAGACGACCCCCGACCGCTCCGAACCGTCGGGCTTTTGCACTCCCCCGGACGAGAGTCGGCATGCACATTTTGGGCGACCTGATTGCCCGTAATCGGCGGATTGACGACCCAGCGCTGGTGGTTCCTCGTTCGGGGACGTACGATTATCACCGTCTCTGTACGACGGCGTGGAAGACGGGGAACTTCTTTCGACATCTCGGCGTGCGCGAGGGCGTGAACGTCGGTATCCACACGACGCCAGCGGCACAGCCGATTCTCGGCTTCTTTGGTGCCGTCCTGCTCGGCGCGAGCGTGCGCTTCGACCCGCCGGCCGAGTCCGACGCGCGGGTACTGCTCGCCCCGAGCGAGTCGGTCGGCGAGTACGAACTCCCGCCGGGCGGACAGTACGTCGCTTACGGCGACCGACCCGCCGACCCGACGGTCTCGCACTTCGAAACCGACGTGTGGAGCGAAAACCCCGTCTTTCCCGAAACGCCGCTTTCGTCCGAGACGGTCGCACTCACCGGGAAACGGGACGTATCCCACGCCCAATTGCTCGATGCCGGAACCGCCGTCGTGTCCGAATGGGACCTCGAATCAGGGGACTCCGTCGCGGTTCGTGCGCCGCTGTCGGACCCCCGGTCGATAGCCGCCGGCCTCGTCGCGCCGCTCCTCGTCGGCGGGGAATGTATTCTCGACGGGGCTCGAACCGCCGATTTCGCCGTCGTGGAGGGCGATTCGGGCGCATCCGATGCGCCCGAATCGTCGGTGCTCACGCTGGACGGCGTTCCGCTGTAACAACGGGCTGCTACTTTCACGATTTCCGCAACCACACGGATTAGGTCCCTCGTCCACGAACCCCCGACCATGACTGATATCGACGACGGTTCGGCCGTCGGCCTCGGCACGATGGGAATCGACGACCCGGAACGAATCGCCAGCGCCATCGAGATAGGGTATCGTCACCTCGACACGGCACAGATTTACGACAACGAGGACGTGGTCGGCGAGGCCATCGAACTCGCCGACGTTCCCCGCTCGGAACTGTTCGTCGCCACGAAGGTGTGGGCGGACAGCCTCGCTCCCGAGGACGTGCTGTCGAGCACCGAGGAAAGTCTGGACAAACTCGGCCTCGACGCCGTCGATTTGCTGTACGTCCATCGCCCGATCCAGACCTACGACCCGGAAGGGACGCTCCCGGCGTTCGACCGACTCCGGGACGACGGTCGAATCGAGCACGTCGGGGTCAGCAACTTCGGTACCGGGGATATCGAGACTGCCCGAAGCGTTCTCGATGCGCCGATTCATGCCCATCAGGTCGAGATGCACCCGCTCTATTGGCAGTCGGAACTCCTTTCGGATGCTCGGGAACACGACACCCATCTCGTCGCGTACTCCCCGATTGCACAGGGCGAAGTGTTCGACCTACCAATAATGACGGATATCGCCGAGAAACACGACGCGACCGCGGCACAAGTCGCGCTCGCGTGGGTCATCGAGAAGGGGGGGATTCCGATTCCGCGGTCGGCGAGCGACGAGCATCTGCGAGGGAACTTCGAAGCGACGGAACTGTCGCTCGATTCCGAAGACGTCGCGCGAATCGACGCCATCGACCGCGAGGAAAAACTGTTCGAGTAGCCGGTGCGTGGATGAAACCGCCGAAATCGCGTCGTTCACGACCGTTAGACGACTGTACGAGAACGCTTTTGCTCCGGCCGTCGAATCGCATTCGGTAGCTCATGGCGATACGCGCGGACGAGATAGAGTTGGTCGTTAGTGTGGGAATACTGGTCGTTAGTGTGGGATTGGGAACGCTCACTCTCCTGACGTGGCGACGCGAGCACGAGCGACGGTTGGCCGTCGTCACCGTCGCCTACGGCCTGTTCGCCTGCCGGGGGTTGGCGGTCGTTTTGGAGGAGACGGTGTTTACCGGCGTGCAACCGGAACTCATCGACCATCTCTCGTCCGTGTTCGTCCTGTTCGGCCTCCTGTTGTTCTTCGTGGCGATAACGCGGGAGTGAGATGGACGAACCCGAACTCGACTCACGGCGGGCCATCTTCGGCGAAATCCGCGCGACGCCGGGGATTCACTTCCGTGAGTTGCTCCGCCGACACGAGTACGCCCAGGGGACGATTCAGTACCATCTCCGATGGCTCGAAGACGAGGGGTTGGTCGAGTCGTCGGACGACGGGAACTTCACCCGCTACTACCCGGCCAACTCGTTCGAGGCGGGGGACAAAACGACGATGAACGCCCTCCGTCGGAAGTACTCGCGGCGAATCATCGCCCAACTCGCTTCCGAGGACGAACTCAGCACCGCAACGCTGAGCGAGCGCGTCGGCAAGTCCCGTTCGACCGTCTCGTGGCATCTCTCCCGACTCCACGACGAGGGAATCGTGGAGAAGGAACGCGACGGACGGACCGTGCTGTACTCGCTCCGGAACCCCGACCGCGTCATGCGCCTCTATGCGACCTATCAGGCGAGTTTGCGCGACCGTCTGCTCGACAAGGTCCTCGACCTGTGGGACGTCTACTGAATCGGTGTGACGAGGCTGGTTCCTTCGAGCAGTTTCAGGGCCAGTGCGAGAATCACGAAGACGACGGACCCGACCACGAGTTGGCCGAGCAGTCCCGTCATCTCGGTACCGATGGCGACCGCGTGGATGGTTCCGAACGCGAACCCGCCGTACGCGAGGGCGTGAACCGCCCCCGGATGGTCGAATCGTCGGGGTTCGAGAAACCCCAGCGCGGCGACGACGAGCACCACCAGCGCGACGACCCCGACGCCGACACCGGCGAGGAACAGCGAGAACGGGTAGTCCGGCGCGGGTGCCGTTCCGTCCACCACCAGCCACGCATCGACGGTTCCGACGAGGGCGTGTACCGCCATCATTCCGATTCCGAAGACGGCGAGTTCGATGTGTATCCGGCGGGAGAGTCGATGAAGGATGCCGAACCCGCGGGCGGTGAAGAAGATGCCCGTCAACACGGTCAACCAGAGCGCCGGAAAGAGCACCAGCGCCGACGCACGGTCGAGATACCACAGTGCGAGCGTGACGAACTCGTTCATGAGGCGTGGGTCGTCGTCACGACGGGACAGCCTCGATTCGAACTCTGTCCGGCCCGGTACGGACACTGGTCGGCGGTATTCGGGACGCCATCCCTATCGTCGTCGCGTTGGCTGGTCGTCGTCCGTGTTGCCGACTTCGTCCGGGTTCCGGAACTGGAAGTCCGATAGTGATGGTCGGCCGTCGTCGTCGTCGGCGAGTAGTGAACGGTCGGCTTTTCCTGTGTCTGCTTCCCCTGATGGGCCGTTCGATACGCCATGACCCCCGACACGAAGACGAGCGCGACGACCACCACCACCAGCGCGAGCAACGTCCGGCGGCGCTTACCGGACGTGTTCATCGAACCCCTCCGTTTCGTGGAAGATGCCCTGATGGACGACCAGTGCCTCCGCGCCGTCCCACCCCTCCGCGAGACGAATCGCGTCGTCCGGTCGGAGCGCCGTGAGCGTGGTGGCGAGGGCGTCCGCTTCCATGCAGTCCCGGCGCGCGACGACCGTCACGATGTCGCTGTGAGACCGGATTCTCCCCTCCTTCGGGTTGTAGATGTGTTCGACGCCGTCGCGGTTGCGTCGATAGCCGCCCGACGTTGCGACGTTCCACTCCGTCGAAAGCACGCGGAGAAACGCCCCGGTGTCGTCCGGTCCTTCGATACCCACCGGTCCGGTCGGTTGCGCGATGTCGCCCCCTCCGTCCACGAACCCGTGCCGACCGAGGCCGGAGAGCGTCTCCTGTGTTCGGTCCACGATGTACCCCTTGGCCAGACCGTTGCAGTCGAGCGGGCCGTCGGTCCGAACGGTGTCACCATCGAGCGTCACGGACGACGGTTCGAACGCCGGGTTCGGCACGGTGGCCGAACCATCCCCGCGAATGTACGCCTTCACCTCGTGTTCGACTGCGCCGTGGTGGATGTCGAAGACGCCGTCGGTTCGGTCGTAATACTCCAATCCCCGCCGGACGATTCGTGCGACGTGGCGGTTCGTGACCGTTCCCGTCCGATTCAGTTTGGCGACGTAACTCGACTCGTCGAACGCGTTCAGTCCCCGCTCCAAGCGGAGCGCACGCTCTTTCGCCCGTTCACACGTGGCCGTCGCACGGACGCCTTCGACACGTATTCGAAACGTCGTATCACAGCAGTCGAACGACGTGCTGGCTCCCCCAACGGTTCCGTACAGTCGGTTCGTGGACGCCGCCAGTCGAGTTCGTATCGGAGGGCGGTGCATACCAGGTTATTCAAAAGCCGACACGATATCGATTCGCGTCCATCCATCGAACCGTCCCGCTCGCGAGATGGGTCGCTCTCAGTTCGCTTCTTCGAGTTCGTCGAGCGAGTCGGGGTTCTCGATACTGGACATGTCGCCCAAATCCTCGCCGGTGTAGGCCGCCTCGATTGCCCGGCGGATGATTTTGCCCGACTGGGTTTTCGGGAACTCCTCCACGAAGAGCACTTCGCGCGGCCGGAACGGCTTGCCGAGTTCCTCGCCGACCTGTTCGCGGAGTTCGGCGCGCAAGTCGTCGGAGCTCTCGACATCCGATTCGAGGATGACGTAGGCGACGACGGCTTGTCCTGTCGTGTCGTCCGGAACGCCGACGGCGGCGGCCTGATTCACCGCTTCGTGGTCCATCAGTGCGCCTTCGACTTCGGCGGGACCGACCTTTCGCCCGGCGACGTTGATGGCGTCGTCCGAACGCCCGTGGAGGAACCAGAAGCCGTCCTCGTCCTTCTGTGCCCAGTCGCCGTGGTTCCACATGCCTTCGAACCGCGACCAGTAGGTGTCCAGATAGCGTTCGTCGCCCGACCAGAGCGATTTCGTCATCGACGGGCACGAATCGCGGGCGACCAGATAGCCCCGTTCGTGTGCGTCGGCGACGGATTCGCCCTTCGCGTTCACGATGTCGATGTTCATGCCGAGTCCCGGCCCGCCGAGCGTGCAGGGTTTCAAGGACTGCGTCGGCATGGGCATCAAGAAGCAGCCACAGATTTCGGTGCCACCCGAGATGTTGATGATGGGGGCTTCGCTTCCCCCGATGTTCTCGTAGAACCAGAGCCACGATTCGGGATCCCACGGTTCGCCGGTCGAACCCAGCAAACGGAGCGAGGAGAGGTCGTAGTCGTCCAACCATTCGTCGCCGTAACCTCGGAGCGCGCGAATCGCCGTCGGTGAGATGCCGAACACGGTGAGTCCGTGGCGGTCGATCATGTCCCAGAATCGGTCCGGGTCGGGGTAGTCCGGCGCACCTTCGTACATGAATATCGTGCCGCCGAAGGCGTGGTTGCCGATGAGCGTCCACGGTCCCATCATCCACCCGATGTCCGAAACCCAGAAGAACCTGTCAGAGTCCTTGTGGTCGAAGCCGAAGTAAATCTCCTTCGCACACTGCATCAACTGTCCGGCGTGCGTGTGGACGATGCCCTTCGGTTTCCCCGTCGTTCCCGACGAGTAGAGGAGCATCGCCTCGTCGCTCGAGTCGAGTTCCTTCGTCTCGTACTCGTCGTCCCCTTCGAGGACGGCTTCCGTCCACGTCTCGTCGCGTTCGTCGTTCCACGGGATGTCCACCTGCTCGCGGGTCGCGTCGCTCCCGAGTCGGTCGTAAACGATGGTGTGTTCGACGTGCCCCGCCTGCTCGATGGCCTCGTCGGCGGTGTCCTTCAGAACCACCTCGCTTCCGCGACGATAGAACCCGTCGCCGGTGAACAGGACGGAACACTCCGAATCCTCGATGCGGGTCGCGGTGGCATCGGTGCCGAACCCGGAGAAGATGGGCACCGCAATCGCACCGACCTTGAAACAGCCGTAGAGAATCGAGATGACTTCGGGGACCATCGGCATGTACAGACCGACGGTGTCGCCTTTGTCGATGCCGCGTTCTTCGAGCGCGTTGGCGACCATGTTCGCCTCGCGGTACAGTTCGTGGTACGTAATCTCTCGAACGTCGCCCGGTTCGCCCTCCCAGATGCAGGCCACGCGGTTTCGGTTCGGGCTATCGACCTGCGCGTGTCGGTCGAGCGTGTTGTGCGCGATGTTGATCTTCCCGCCGGGATACCAGTCCGAGAACTGTGGCCCCTCACTGTCGTCCCGGACGGCGTCGTACTCCTCGTAGAAGTCGATGCCGAGGTAGTCCACCATCTCGTCCCAGAACCAGTCCACCTCTGAACAGGTGCGCTCGATTAGTTCGTCGTAGTCGTCGATATCGTGTTCCTGCATGAACGCCCAGACGTTCGTCGATTCCACGAACTCCCGTGTCGGTTCGTGGACGATTTCGTCTACATCCGCAAGTGTATCCATATCATGACCTCCGTGTGGCAAAGATTGCACAGCGGCCTCAAAATAGTTTGTTACCTTCTCAGAGCAGTTCGCTCGCGTTCCCCTCGTCGAGTCGGGAGACGACCCGCTTGAGGTCGGCCAACTCCTCGATTTCGTCGCGGACGCGCTCGCGCGACCGCACGTCGCTCGAATCGGCGTCGTAGGCACGGACGTACTCGGCCCGGGAGTGTTCGTCGAAGGCGTGACGGATGGCGAAGTACCCGTCCGGAACGACCGCCCCGCAGACTTTGCACTCCCGGCGTTCGTGCTCCGTCGTCTGATGGACGATGGCGTCTTCGACGTTGGCGAACCGTTCCCCACAGCCGTCGATGTCACATTCCCAAGCGCTCATTCCTGTGTTGATTCTCTAATTCCCATGATATAACTGTTTCTTGCTCGTCATCGGAACACCGTCCGAACAGCGGAACACTCGATGAACGCCTCGGACCGCGAATCGCTCGGTTTCGAGAGCCATGCTCCCGTGAACCTATCGTGGACGGAGATATCCGGCTCCATCCCGCATCGGACGACGGCATATTTTGTGAATCCGTATCACAAGCTCATATCTCTCGCTCGTTCGATTAACCGAACGGTATCGAAACCAGAACCACTATCGTTCGACCGCCGAAATATCGTCCCGTGACCGACCGCGACGAATTAAGGGTGGATATGCACATCAAAGTGCTGGACGAAAGGGTCGTCCGCCGGGCGAAAGAACGCAACATCGACGCGTTGGTGTACGCGCCGCATTTCGTTCGACTTCCCGAAATTCGTCGGCAAGCCGAGGAGTTCTCCGATGACGAACTGCTCGTCGTCCCCGCGCGCGAGGTGTTCACGGGAACGTGGCGGAACCGAAAACACGTTCTGGCCATCGGACTGGACGAACCCGTCCCCGATTTCATCACGCTCACGGCGGCGATGGAGGAGTTCGACCGGCAGAACGCCGCCGTTCTGATTCCCCATCCGGAGTTCTTGAGCGTGGGCGTTACGGAAGCGGACATCCGCGTTCACGGCGACGTCATCCACGCCGTCGAAACGTACAACCCGAAACACTGGGACCGACACAACCGCCGAGCGAAGGAAATCGTCACGAACACCGGCAAGCCGGCGTTCGGGTCGTCCTACGCGCACCTCCGTGGCACCATCGGGGAAGTGTGGACGGCGTTCGAGGCGGACATCGAAACGGAAGACGAGTTGGTCGAGCGACTACAGGCGGGGAAGATGACGCGCGTCGTCCACCGGACGGGCCGAAGCCACGAACTCCGTCGCCGACTGGAGTTCGCCCACCTCGGGTACGAAAACTCGTGGAAGAAGTTCGACCGTCTCGTCCTCTCGGGCATGGAAGCGACGCACCCGGACCACGACGCGTACGAGGGGAAGTTCGACGACAGAAGCGTGTACTGAACTGCTTTTCGACTACGCTATCGAACGCCGAGCGCGGCGAGTCCGGCATCGACGAGGAACTGTCGATTGACGAGCAGTGCCGCGACGACGAGTTCGAAGACCGTCACCGCGAGCGTCACTATCGTCGCGTAGTTGCTCGAAACGGGGACGCCGAACGGCGCGCCGAACTCCCGCTCGTAGGGGTAGAACAGCGCGAGGCCGCGTTTGCTCCCGAGCATGTCGAGTGCATAGTGGGTGAGAACGCCGATCCAGACGAACTGGAGGTTGCCGAACTCCAGCGGAAAGACGTAGAACAGCGCGAGAATCGGAAGGTTGTGGAGCGTCTTTCGGTGTTTGCCGAAGGCGGTATCCACGTCCGGAAAGAGCGCACCGAGGACGACGGGCACGCCCACCGCTACGATGGTGTAGAACGTGGGGAGGTCGCCCGCCGGGTGGAAAATATACCCGAGACCGATACTGAGAAGTGCCGCATTCAAAACGTGTTCCTTCCGATTCATTCGGTTGCAGGTCCCACCCCGCAATATCAAGGTTTTCCCTTTCAGTCCAGTTCGGCGAGGAGGTCCGAAAGGGCCTGCTCCGCTATTTTCGCCTTGATCTCCTGCCGTGACCCGTCGAACTCGTACCGCGCAACCGACGAATAGGATTCCCCGCTCGCCCACTCCCCCGCGTAGGCGACACCGATGAAAACCGTTCCGACCGGCTTTTCGTCCGTTCCGCCGGTCGGCCCCGCGATTCCGGTCGTTGCGACTCCCCACGTCGTGCCCGCGACATCGCGCACGCCACGGGCCATCTGGCGAGCGACGGGTTCGCTGACCGCACCGTGTTCGTCCAGCGCTTCGCGGCGAACGCCGACGTGCTCCATCTTCGCGTCGTAGGAGTAGGTGACGAGGCTCCTGTCGAAGTAGTCGCTCGAACCCGGCACGTCGGTCAACAGCGACCCGATGAGACCGCCGGTACAGGATTCGGCGGTTGCAATCGTCCCGTTCGTCTCGCGGAGGGCGTCCCCGACCTGCTTTTCGATTGGCTGGCCGTCCGTGCTCATGGCGAGGGGAACGGGACGGGAAAGAAAGAATTTGCGGGCCGATTTTCGGGTCGGGACCGAACGTCACCCATCACTCAGCGCGCCGGAATCTCTTCGAGCATTCCCGCCTGAACGCCCCAGAGGTCGGCGTACAGTCCGTCCTCCCCGAGTAGTTCGCCGTGTGTTCCCCGCTCGACCACTCGGCCGTCTTCGAGGACGAGGATGGTTTCGGCGTTCTTGATGGTGGAGAGGCGGTGGGCGATGGCGAGCACGGTTCGGTCGGCCAACAGCGCGTCGAGGCTCCGTTGGATGCGGAGTTCGGTTTCCGTGTCCACGTCGCTGGTCGCCTCGTCGAGGATGAGCACGGCCGGGTCCTGAAGCAGGACGCGAGCGATGCCGACGCGCTGGCGCTGCCCGCCGGACAGCTTTACGCCCCGTTCGCCGACCTCCGTGTCGTACCCGTCCGGAAGTTCCTCGATGAACTCGTGGGCCTGTGCGGCTTTCGCGGCCTCGATGACCTGCTCGCGGGTCGCATCGAACGACCCGTACGCGATGTTCTCGCCGACGGTCCCCGCAAAGAGGAACGTTTCCTGGCTGACGTAGCCAACCGATTCACGAAGGCTCGACGGCGAAACGTCGCTGATATCCTGCCCGTCGATACGGACCGTTCCCTCGTTCACGTCATAGAGGCGCAAAAGGAGTTTCAGTATGGTGGACTTCCCGGCACCCGTCGGCCCGACGAGCGCGAGCGTTTCGCCACCACCGACCTCGAAGCTCACGTCCTCGATGACGGTTTCCTCGTCGTCGTAGCCGAACGTCACGTCCTCGTACTCGACGACGCCCGCCGAAACGCCGATGTCGGGTGCGTCGTCGTCGGTGTCGAGGCCGCTCGGTTCGTCCATCAGGCCGAAGACGCGCTCCGAGGACGCGACAGCCTGCTGGTACATGTTGATGAGTTGGCCGAACTGCGCGAGCGGCCAGATGAACCGTTGGCTCAGGAAGATGAAACTGACGAACCCACCGGGGCTCAGGTCCCCCGAGAAGACGAACGGCGCGCCTCCCAGCACCCACAGTCCACCGATGGCGAAGGTGAGGATGAAGCCGAACCCGGCGCTCAACTCCAATCCGGGGAAGAACGTGATTCGGGTTCGGATGGCGTCCCAGTTCGTGTCGTAGTACTCCTTGGAGGAGTCGGTAACGCGGTCGAACTCGTAATCCTCGGCGCTACTTGCCTTGATGACCTCGATACCGCCGAGGTTGTTCTCCAATCGGGCGTTGAGTTGTCCGACGGTCGAGCGAACTTTCGCGTATTTCGGTTGGATGATCTGAACGAACTCGTAGGTGAACGCCGCAACGACTGGAACGGTGGCGAGCGTCACGAGTGCGAGTTCGAAGTTTATCAACGAGAGGAGGACGGCGACACCGACGACGGTGACTCCGATCTGGGTCATCACGTTTAGTCCGCCGTTGAGGAACTGTTCGAGTCGGTTCACGTCGTTGTTGAGGATGCTCATCAGTTCCCCCGTCTGCTTTTCGGCGAAGAAACCGAGGTCCAGTCGCTGCATCGCGTTGTACGTATCACTGCGGACTTCGTGCTGGATGGACTGTGCGAACTCGTTGAGACCCCATCCTTTGGCCAATCCGCCGAGCGCACTCCCGATGAAGGAGAGGGTAATCAGCCCGACGGTGAACCAGAGTTGGCCGAACTGGTCCGTCGGAATCCACGACTGTGGCACCAACGGTAGCTGATATGGTTTCTTCTTTAAGAACGTCGCGTCGAGCGCGATGCCGAGGAGGACCGGTGGGAGGAGCGAGAGCAGATGGGTGGCGAGGCTGGCCACCATACCGACTGTGAGGTGAAACCAGTGCTCCCGCCCGTAGGTCCCGAACAGCCGTCGAATCGGTGCATCGATGCGACTGCGTTGCTTGCTGAACGTTTCGTCATCGTCTGTGTTGTCCGTCATTTGTTGTGTTGTGGTGGTTTCTCCGGTGTGATTTCCGGCGGCCGGCCGACGGTCACGATACGCGATACGGCATCGAACCGAACGAGCGGACGACGGCGTGCGATACAGGGACCTACCCGTGACCGTCGAATCGAGTCGAATACCCACGGATACGTAGCAGGTCGGTCAGTCGTTTGTCGAGCGAATGCCGTGGCTACGGCGTGCGAACACGCAAAGAGAGTCGTCGCCACGGAGTGGTCACGTGCGCCATCGAGCGGCGTCGGCCACTGTCAGTAGGGGATAAGAACCGTCATTGTCGTTCTTCGTCTCAAATATATTTCTCCCTAACATAAATTGTACTGTGACTGTGTGTCACACACACACAGAGGAGGGCATCGGTATCGACCAGTCCGACCGCCCGGACAAAAGGGCAACCTACCAGTAGAAAGCTGCGTGACGAAGAGAACCCACGAGCAGAATGGCGGACCGTAACGGTAGTCACACCGTATCCCGGTCGGTGTACGTCACTCGTTCCGTGATTTTATCGTCCGCGTCGAAACGGTGGAAGTCGGCGAAGCCGAACGAAACCGTCTTCTCGCTTTGAACACCGCTGAACTCCCCGCGAACGGCGACGGTGTCGCCATCGCCGACCACCTCGTGAAGTTCGTGGCTGCCGTCTTCGAGCGGGCGCTCTTCGAGATAAAACGTCCGAAATTCGGCCATCCCTTCCAACCGTTCCTGTCCCGGTCGTTCGTAGACGATGTCGTCGGCGAACATGGCAAACACGTCGTCGTACGCTTCGGCATCGATGGCGTCGTAGTAGGACCGAGCGATGTCTGTGTGAATCATCATGACGGTGTAACGTACTGGCAGCGGTTCGATTAACCGTTTCGGGCGAAAGAACCACTTGCCACCGTTGCGACCGTCTGGTATGGACTACGACACGCCGTTGTTCTTTCACGTGATGACGTACGCGGCGGACGCCGACCACGACGTCGTCGATATGGTGAGCGGGAACCCCGATTGGGGGTCCCCGCCGAGCATCGCCGAGGGACTTCACACCTACGCCGACCTCGGCGGAGCGGACTTCCAGTATCCGCCGAGCGAGGGACTCCTCGAACTGCGCGAGGAAATCGCCGCCCGGCGGGATGTCGATACCTCACAGGTCGTCGTGACGTGCGGCGGCGGCGAGGCCAACTATCTGGCGATGGCGCGGGCGATGGAACGCGAAGCGGGTGACGAGTTCATCCTCACAGACCCGGTGTACCCGTACTACCCCGGTAAGACGACCATGCTCGGCGCGAAACAGCGCTTCGTCGCCACCGAGGCGGACGGCACGCTCGACCCGGACGACGTGCGGGACGCGGCGGGCGAGGACACCGCCGCAATCGTCGTGAACTCGCCGAACAACCCGACTGGAGCGGTGTACGGCGAGGAGACGATGTGCGAACTCGTGGACATCGCCGAGGAGTACGACGCGCTCCTCGTCAGCGACGAGGTGTACGACCACTTCGATTTCTCCGGCGAGTTCACCAGCGCGCTGGCGTTCGATTCGGACCACCGAATCGTCACGAACTCGTTTTCGAAGTCGCTGGCGATTACCGGCTTCCGGGTCGGCTACGCCATCTTCCCGCCGGAACTCGTGGCAGTGGCGAAAACGCGCCACATGCTGACGAACGTGGCGACGAGCCGTCCCGCACAGTTCGCCGTGCTCCACGCGCTCCGCGAGACGACACGGGAGTACTACGAGGAAAACCGGACGCTCCTCGAATCGCGTATCGAAACCTTCACCGACGCACTCGACGCCGCCGGTGCCGACTACACCACCCCCGACGGCGCGTTCTACGTCATGGCCCGATTCCCCGACTTTCCCGGCACGTTGGCGAACGTCGAACGACTCATCGACGAGGCGGGCGTCGCGGGCATGCCCGGCGAAGCCTTCGGCTCCTCGCGCGACGACTGGGTCCGGTTCGCCCTCGTCACTCCACGCGTCGAAGAGGCGGCCGACAGACTCGCGGCGTATTTCGACTGAGTCCGAATCGCTTCGGCGCACCCGTCCGGGTAGGCGGACTGTGGGTCGTGAACTCCCGCCCGATTCACGACCCGGAATCGTCCACCGACGCTGGTCGCGGTTTCGTACGTAAATCTACGTGCGCGCGGTTCCGAAAACCGGTGGAACCGTTTCGGACTCCCCGTCTGGTCGTCGATTCTCTCAATCGCTTCCCTGGTCGTCGCCCCACCGCTCGGTCAGACTGGGCAAGTTCGGGTCGCGGTAGGGGTTCCGACCGTGGACGGCGTACCCCAAGTCGCCGTCCTCCAACTGCGTTTTGAGAACGCGACGGAGGCGATTGAGGCTCGTGATATCGAGGCCGTGTTTTTCGGTGAGTTCCGTGAACCGGCGCTCGTCGGTGAGCGACTGAAACGTCTCGTAGAGTTCGGTCAACTGCTCGGCGGGTTGCTGACGAATCCAATCGTTGTCGTGGAGTCCGAGGTAGTGTTCGCGCTCGCGGTCCACGACGTGGCGGATGACGACCAACGCGACTTTCGGGATGGCCCGTTGGCTCCCGAAGGCGGTGAGGTCCAATTCGCCCATGATGCCGATGACGCAGTCGCGCTGCCACGGCGTCAGCGACAGGTCGTTACACAGCGCGTGGCTGACGCGAAGTTTGTCCAGTTGGTGCATCCGACTGCTGTGGCCGGCCATCGCGGAGTGGCGCTCCTCGTGCAGTCGGCGAACGCTCTCGCTCACGTCCGATTCCGGGGAGCTCGCACGGCCGATGACCGTCGCGCTCGGCGTGACCGGTCCCCAGCGGCGAACCGACTGGTCGCGCTGAAGGTCTGCCCGGCGAACCGTGCCGTCCCCCGGTCGCCTACTGAGTTGATAGGGGTCGTCGTCCGCGTCGTTACCCGTGGCGAACTGCCAGTGGGCGACCTGCGAGTCGCCGTCGGTTTGACGCATCGTTCCCTTCTACTCGGTCGGTATAGTTCAAAGGTGGGTTTCGAGAAGGATAGTTGACACTCTTCGGGAACGCATCGACGCGACGTGTCTCCGAGGGGAAAATTACTTTCCGTCGTATCGTTTCTGTTAGGTATGAAAACACGAATCGCCCCGCTGGTTGGCTCGATTATCGGGGTACTTCCCGTCTCGGTGCTGTATTTCGATGGCTACTGGGACCCACAGCTAGCCGCATTCGTCTGGGTGAGCTTTGCTATCGCCGGATGGCTCGGGGTCCGTCGCCGGGACGTATGGCGTTCGAGGGGCAGTTGGTGGAGTACGCGGGACAACCGCTGGTACGCGCTCCTCGTCGTGGTCATCCTCGGCGGGGCACAGTTCGGCGTGCACATGGGCCTCCCCATTTCCGACGACCTCACTGTCGCCCTCTGGTACCTCGTCTTCGGCGTCGGCCTCGCAAGCGCGGCAATCGGCGTCGAAATGGCCACCACAACCGCGAAAAACACCGATGAGTACGCCGAACGGGAATCCCACTCGTCAGTAGCCGACTGAGATGCGAAGAATGTCGTCCGAACCGGTCGCTATCGGGTGAGTAGTTCCGACCGCAGAAGCGACCTCGTTCCGTCCATATCTCTACCTTATCACGAGAACTACTTAAAGAGAGATCGCTTCACCATACCAGGTAGATTCGATACCAAATCCAAGAGCAGTCGCTACGGGAAATTGCGTCAGTAGAACCGGCCGCATTCCGTCCATATCTCTACCTTATCACGAGAACTACTTAAATGGAAACTCGATTCGGTTCGGCAGCACGTCCTCGGTGAAAACGACGATAGCACTCGCTACGAGAAGTTGCGTCAGTAGAACCGTGCTGCACTCCGTCCATATCTCTACCTTGTCACCAGAACCACTTAAAGAGAAATCGTTACCGGGGTTCGAGCGAGCAGTGGAGAGCGACCGCTACTGGAAATTGCGTCAGTAGAACCGGCCGTATTCCGTCCATATCTCCACCTTATCACGAGAACCACTTAAATGGATTTTCACGAACGATGGCGGTCGGTCACTCGCCGCGAACGAAGTGAGCGGGCCAAGGCCCGACCACCGGGAGGGCCGCAGGCTTTTGGTCCAGATTTTTATCCAGGGTCGCTCCGCGACCCTCGCAATAAAATGGTGGGTGCTAGTAATGCCACGGATAATCCGAGAAGTCCGGGTCGCGCTTCTCCACGAACGCGTCCCGTCCCTCCTGTGCTTCGTCGGTCATGTACGCCAGTCGGGTGGCTTCCCCGGCGAACACCTGCTGGCCGACGAGGCCGTCGTCTTCGAGGTTGAACGCGTACTTCAGCATTCGAATCGCGGTGGGACTCTTGCCGTTGATTTCCCCGGCCCAGTCGAGGGCCACGTCCTCCAGTTCCTCGTGGGGAACCGACTCGTTGACCATACCCATCTCCTCGGCTTCCTCGGCGGAGTAGGTCTTGCCGAGGAAGAATATCTCGCGGGCTTTCTTCTGGCCGACCTGCCGGGCGAGGTAGGCCGATCCGAACCCGCCGTCGAAACTCGCCACGTCGGGGTCGGTCTGGAGGAATTTCGCGTGTTCTTCGGAAGCCAGCGTCATGTCACAGACCACGTGGAGGCTGTGACCGCCGCCGACGGCCCACCCCGGCACGACGCAGATGACGG
Source organism: uncultured cyanobacterium (assembly GCA_963821735.1). Classification (GTDB taxonomy): domain Bacteria; phylum Cyanobacteriota; class Cyanobacteriia; order Cyanobacteriales; family Laspinemataceae; genus Laspinema. The sequence continues at coordinate 126,969 of CAWGFK010000009.1, read as the reverse complement.
GTTTCGGGATGTGGCGGATGAGACGCTGGACTTCGAGGATGTGCAGGCGGCCCGCCTCCGATGCTCCCTCGCTGTCGGCATCCTCTCCCTGATATTCGTACCCTTCACCGCCGCGAACGCGCTGGTCGCCGCCGGAGCAGAACGCCCACCCGCCGTCCTTCGAGGACGGGCCGTTGCCGGTCAGGAGGACACAGCCGACATCGGATTGGCGCTTTGCGTGGTCGAGCGCGCGGTACAGTTCGTCCACCGTTCCGGGGCGGAAGGCGTTCCGCACGTCCGGTCGGTCGAACGCGATTCGAACCGTCCCCTGCTCTTTGGCTCGGTGGTACGTGATGTCGCGGAAATCGAAGTTCGAAACTTCCTCCCATCGCTCGGCGTCGAAGAGTTCTGAAACCATACTCGAAACTGATGGTGGGTCGGTCTAATAGATTCCCGTCCACGTCTCGGCTCCCGTCCAACGAGTCCGCAACCCGGCAAACCGCGGGGGGACCACGAAGCTACTTGCACTCCGAAACCGACGGTCGAAAACATGAAGATTTCCGCACGGGCAGACACCTTCGAGCGGTCGGGAATTCGCGTGATGTTCGAACTCGCCGAACAACAAGGCGGCGACCTCGTCAGACTCGAAGTCGGCGAACCGGACTTCGATACGCCGGAGCACGTCATCGACGCCGCCGCACAAGCCGCGCGCGAGGGCGAAACCCACTACACCTCCGGGGCGGGCATCCCCGAACTCCGCACCGCAATCGCGGAACGGATGGAATCGGAAACGGGCGTCCCGTTCGCTCCCGAGGAAGTCACGGTCACGAACGGCGGGATGGAAGCCTTGGCGTTGGCGATTTTGGCCATCGCGGACCCCGGCGACGAAGTCATCCTTCCGACCCCGGCGTGGCCGAACTACGAGAATCAGGTGATACTCGCGGATGCTGAACCGGTGAAGGTCCCGCTCCCCGCTGAAGAGGGGTTCAACCTCGACGCCGAGCGAATCATCGACAACATGACCGAGGACACGGCGGCGGTGATTCTGACGACGCCCTCGAACCCCACCGGACGAATTTACGGCGAGGACGCCGTGAAAGCGGTCGTTGACGCCGCGGAAGAACACGACGCCTACGTCATCGCGGACGAGGTGTACGCCCGGTTGACGTACGACGACGACTATCGACGTATCTCCTCCTACACTGACTACGACGGCCTGCTGACGGTCGATTCCTGCTCGAAAACCTACGCCATGACGGGGTGGCGGATGGGATGGCTCGTCGGCCCAGAGTCGGTGGTCGAGGCCGCCACGAGGGTTGGCGAGAGTACGACAGCGTGCCCGTCGAGCGTCGGCCAGCACGCCGCGCTCGCGGCGCTGACGGGGTCACAGGAACCGGTTCACGAGATGCACGCGGCGTTCCGCGAGCGGCGCGACTACCTGGCCGACCGCGTCGCGGAGATTCCACATATCTCCTGCCCGCGTCCCGAAGGCGCGTTTTATGCCTTCCTCGACGTGAGCGAACTTGACGGGTCGAGCTTCGACATCGCCGAACGACTCCTCTCCGATTACGGCGTCGTCACCGCGCCCGGCGGCGCGTTCAGCGCCGCCGGTGAAGGGTATCTGCGGCTGAGTTTCGCCAACAGCCTCGACCGCATCGAACTCGGTCTCGACCGTATCGAGGAGTTGGTCCGGGACGAGCGCGAATAGACCGTCGAACGAGAACCCTCAGAACAAGTCGTCGAGTTGGTCGTTGTGGAACATCTCGCTCGGGTCTTCCTTGCGTTCTTCCTGCTCGTTCGCTTTCTTCGCGCGTTCCATGAACTCCTGCATGCGCGGCGAGCGTTCGATACCGCCGAGGAGAACGAGCGACGCGAGTCGGTCGCTGTCGAGCGGGAAATCCCCGCCGCGAACCTGCAAACTGCCGGTCTCCCCTTCGAGCCACTTTCGCGCCTTCTCCACGCCCTTTCGTGGAATCCTGTCGGCGTCCCCCGCGACGACGAGCAGCGCGGAGTCCGCGTCCGTCGCCTTCGGCATGCTGAGGTTGCTCAGGATGGCTTGTCGGGTGTTGCTCGTCACCGTGTTGATGTTCTCGCCGCTGTCCTCGCTGGCACCGGCACTGGCGTAACCGAGTGCCGACACGCCGCCGGAGCGAAGCGTGTTGATGACCTCGCTCGAATCCACGACGCTCTCGCCGACGCCTTCGACCGCCTCCCCGGACGCGAGGAGCAAGCCGACGCGCTGAGCGATCTGCTGGTTGATGTTCTCGAACGCTTCGCCGACGCTTTGGCCCGTTTCGTGCCACGCATCGTTGTCGATGAGGAGGGTCGCGTCGGCCTCGCGGACGACGGTTTTCAAGGACCGACCGGCGTTGGCTTGATACATCGCCCCTTCGCCTTGTCCCGGTAGGACGCCGAGCGCGTACACGGGAATCTCGTGAATCCGCTGGAGTTCGTGGATGAGAACCGGCGCGCCGCCGCTTCCGGTGCCGCCGCCGAGTCCCGCAACGACGAAGATGGCGTCCGCCTGCGCGGTGATCCGTCCGTCGAGGGAGTTCATCACTTCGCCGGCGTCGTCCTGCATCACTTCGGCACCGAGTTCGTTGTCACCGCCGACGCCGTGACCTTTCACCCGGTCCTGTCCGACGAGGACGGTATCCAAATCGAGCGCCTGTAAATCGGTTTTCGCGGAGTTGATGGCCAACGCGCCTTGGACCGCATTGAAATCCATGTTCGCGTCGAATTCGACGAGTCTCTGTGTCAGCTTTCCACCCGCTTGACCGACACCAATCAGGACGACTTTCATGGCGGATGAAACTGATTCATGACTTATGTATTTTCCGACTAATCCAAGTCGAGCTTCCGGAAAAGAACGTCTCTCCGGTCGTGTGACTCTCAGGATGGGGGAGCAGGACCCCCTGCTATCTGAAATTTTAAATACCAATCCACGACCAATCCCGTCGATGCCCGACCTCGAAACCCTCTCCGAACGCGTGTGTACCCTCGAACGAACGCTGACCGACGGCGAGATGCCGGAGTTGCAGGATGATGCGGAACTCCGGCGAACGACTGCCCAACTCGCCACGCGTTTGGACGAACTCGAAGCGAAACAGGACGAACTCGACGCCGCGATTTTAGCCCTCCGTGGGTACGTCGGCAACATCCGGGCGGTCAACGACGATGTCGAGAGACGGGCCGACGCCGCGCTTGCGACGGCCGAGACGTGTCAGGAGCGACTCGAAAAACACGATTTCCGCGATTCCCGCGTCGATTCTCACCACGGAAATCCCCGGCGGAGTTCCGACGATGATTCACAGGGAACCGCTTCACACGGGATTCCACCGCTCGAATCCGTGGAACCCGGGACTCGCTCCGACACCCACGAGCGTTCGCTGACGACCCGTCTCCGCGAGTTGCTGTGAGTGTCCGTATCGTTCTCGCCGTCCTGCTCGCGGTGGCGCTCTGTAGCGTCTCCCTGCCCGCCATCGACCACGCTCGGACGAACCGTGCGGCGTACCGCGCCGACACGGCAGTGACGACCGTTGCTCGCTCGATGAACGACCTCGCGGGCGAAAACGCAGTTCCGTTCGACGACGCGAAACCGAACGAACCCGGCCCATCCGCCGCACGCAGAGTGGTTTCGCTATCACTCCCACCCGCGTCCATGACGATGGGAACCGTCGAGTTCGTGGCCATCGGTGGCGTTCCCGGAAACCGGCTCACCCCGAAAGACGAATCCGGCGACGTGCTCGCGTATCGCGTTGGTGGCACGACCCACGTTCGGCACGTTCCGTTCGATGTCCGCGTCGCCACGCGGAACGACGACCACGGATGGTCGATCGAACCCGATGGAACGCCGCTCCTCGTCCACGCGCCCGGCAGAACCGACATCGCACTGTTGCTGGTCGAGTATGGCGGAAAACCCACCGTCCTCGTGATTCCGGCGGCTGAACTTTAAATCGAAAGACGTGACCACGGGAGACCATGTGGAACCCACTGTCGAAACCCACCGACGACCGTGACTGCGGATGTAGCCCCTCGTTCGACGGCGCGACGTTGGTCGTCGATGCGAACGACTGTTCGGCGGGCGGAAAACTGGAGGAGCATCCTGCCTGCCGCGCGACGGTTCTCGGTGCGCTCGCCGACCGCGAAGCAGACCGTATCGTGATGCGGTCCACGGGCGTCGAACGGACTTACACCGGCGATGGTGCGGCGTTTCTCGTGGCGACCGGCCGATTCATCGAGCGCGTCGCTCCACACGACCCTCCCCTCGCCGAACGGGCGCGTTCCGACCCGCTCGGAGCGGGGGCGGACGCCATCGGGAGGGCCGCACCCGTTGCCGACATCGCCGCCGAAACTGGGTTCGCGGAAGGGGTTCATCGCTTCGACGACTACTCGACCCTCCTCCGTCCGTTCGTCGGGCCGACCATCGCACGCTCCCGGGTGTCGCTTCGACCACCCGCGGACGCCCGACTGGAGGACCAGTACTCGCTTTCGTCAGGCGCGACCGTTCGGTACTACGACACCGATTCGGCGTCCTCCGGCGACGAATCCCGGCGAACATACCATCTCGAACCGGTGGAGTACACGCTCGATGAGGGCGCGTTCGAGACGCTCGACAGCGCGGCGACACTCCTCGCAAACGGGGGCGTCACGGGGGGGAAGCGAGCTCCAGGCCGCGCCGTCAGAACGGCCGTGGATTCGACGGCGAACATCGATACGCTCACCGACGTTCTCGAAAAATACACGCAGGGATACGGCGTCCTGTCCGACCTGTTCGCGGACCCCGACGTTTCGGACGTGTTCGCGACGGCACCCGTCACGGAAAACCCGCTTTGGGTACGGGTCAACGGGGAGGGGATGCGAACCAACGTTCATCTCACCGACGACGGTGCGGCGTCGCTCGCCTCCAGATTCCGGCGGACGAGCGGTCGTTCCTTTTCGCGTGCAAGCCCGACGCTCGACGCCGTCGCGGAGGTGGATGACACGAGCGTTCGGGTCGCGGGGGTCACCGACCCCGTCAGTGACGGTATCGGTTTTGCGTTCCGCGTACAGGGGGAGGAACGATGGACGCTCCCGGCGCTGGTCGCGAACGGCACCCTTCCGGCGGACGCCGCCGCGCTCCTCTCGGTCGGCGTCGAACGTGCGGGAACCGGACTCGTGGCTGGCTCCCGTGGTGCAGGCAAGACGACGCTTCTCGGGGCACTGCTCTGGGAGCTACCCCACAGAATACGGACCGTCATCCTCGAAGACACGCCGGAACTGCCGGTCGAAGCACTGCAAGACGGAGGGCGCGACGTCCAATCGCTCCGCACGACTGCGAGCGACGACGAACCGGGGCTCCGTCCGGCGGATGCGCTCCGGACGGCCCTTCGGTTGGGTGACGGCGCACTCGTCGTCGGGGAGGTTCGCGGCGAGGAAGCGAGCGTTCTCTACGAGGCGATGCGGGTCGGGGCGAGCGCCAACGCCGTCCTCGGGACGATTCACGGGGATTGCGGCGATGCGGTGTACGAGCGGGTCGTCGCCGACCTCGGCGTTCCACCGTCGTCGTTCGCGACGACGGACTTCGTCGTCACGACCGAGTCCTACGAGAACGACGGAGAGCACGGAAAGCGCGTGAAGCGTATCGAGGAAGTCGTCACGAACGGCGGAACCGGAGCGAGTGGAATCGGAGTAAATGGGGACGAAGCGGACGGAAACGCCGTCCGCTTCGAACCGCTGTACGAACTCGACGGTGGAAAACTCGTTTCGACCGGGCGAATCGAGCGCGGCAACAGCGTCCTCGTCGCCTCGCTTGCGGAATCCACGGGAACGTACGCGGACGTTCGCGCGGCGCTCGCCGCCCGGACGAAGGACATCGAACGGCGTGTCGAGAGAACGAACCCGTCGTTCGACGTGACGACGAAACGTTTCGACGGGGTCGGTGACCGGGCGTGATTCTGGACCCCTTCGAAAGACTGTGTTCGTCCCTCGCCCTTCTCTATCCGTGGGAAGTGGGTTCGGATGGGGATATCGACCGCGCGATGGGATTTCTCGACGGCAATGTGGGAAGCCGCGCAATCGCTCGGGGCGCAAACGGTGCGGCACTTTTCGGGTGTCTCATCGGACTCGTCGGCGTCGCGCTGGCTCCGCCAGCGCTCCGCCTCGTGGTTGGCGGTTTACTCGTCACCCTCGCTGTCGGGTCCTCGGCTCTGATTCGACGCGTTCCCGAACTGCTCGCCGCCGCGAAGCGAACGCAGGCGCTCGGCGACGCACCCGACCTCGCGGCCAGAGCCGTACTGTGGATGCGAATCGAACCGACGGCGGAAGGGGCCGCAGCGTTCGCCGCGCGAACGGGGGACGGGTCGCTCGCGTCGAGTCTCGGCGACCACGTCCGCCGCGCGGTCGGGTCGCCGATGTCCGGGCTGACGACATTCGGGGCGGAATGGGAACCGTGGAACCCAGCGCTCCATCGTTCGATGGTGCTGATAGCGGCGGCGAGCGAGGCACCACCCGAGGAACGAGCGCGAACGCTCGACCGCGCGCTGACGGCGGTTCTCGACGGCACGCGCGAGCGGATGGCCGAGTTCGTGGCCGAGATTCGGGGACCGGCGACTGCGCTGTACGCGTTCGGGGTGCTGCTCCCGCTCGCGCTGGTCGCGGTGCTCCCGGCGGCGAAAACCGCAAATTGCCAATACACCCCCCAACAAACTCAAAATTGCTGCTTCTAAAATAAACTGGAACATAATATCCCCTTCCGTAGCACCAATCGCCCGACGCAACCCAATTTCCGGCGTCCGTTCCATCACCGCTGCGATCGTAATATTAGCAATTCCCACTCCCCCCACCAACAAGGCAATTGCTCCCACAGCTAACAACGCTCTCGAAACCATATCCAGGGTTTTTTTCTGCTCTATAATATCAGAGAAATTATTCCAAGCATAGAAATTCCCCCCAGGGTACCGCTGAGTTAACAGGGTTTTTACCTGTTCTTCCACCCGTTCCATGTCTTCCATCCGCTGGGGTCGAATGGAAAATTCCCCCAAATTCTGTTGACCTGTAAGAGAGCTATAGAGAGGGACTGAAATCCACAGTTCCCCGCTCGGCTCTTGACCCTGATACTGCAATTTTGTCTCAACAATTCCCACAATAATATATAAGCGATTCCTCCAATAAATCCGTTTTCCAATAGGGTTAATCCCTTCAAATAATTGGTCGGCGAGAAAGCTGTCAATCACAGCGATAGGCCGATAGTTGATAAAGTCAGCCGAATTGAAAAATCGTCCTTGTAACATCGAGCGACCCGAAATTTGCAAGTATTCTTCAGAAACGGCGAACACATGAGCTGAGGCTTCTTTTTGCTCAAATATTACCGGAGCCGAATAATCTACCATCTCGTTCATTCCGATTGCCTGTATTCCAGTCAAACGACTTTTTAAATAGTCCAGATCTTCTAACCGCAGGGTGCGGCTATCCTCAAACCACATTCCGGCTCTCACTTGCGGGGCTTCGCGCCGTTGCATTTCCTTGTAAATCACTGCTGTGCTAATGGTTCTGACTTGCAGGGTAGCACTCACTGCCGTTACTCCCATAAACACCCCCAAGGTTGTCAAGGCCGATCGCAAGCGATTTCCCCGTAGGGAATCACAACTGAGTGCGATTAAATCGAATACACTTAGACTCATTCTGCTGCTCCCTTCCCTAAAAACTCACTGAACCACTCACTTATTGGAACTTAATTCCGTCGCCGTCATCTCTCGGAACCCTCTTCCCCATCCCCCGACGCTTCCTCCCCTGTGGCGATCGCCACCACCATCCCCGGTTCTAACGATACATCCGCTGGCGGCAGCACCACTTTGTCCCCCACTTTCAGTCCGGATTTAATCTCCACCTGGGTCACCCCTTCCAAACCCAACTCAATGGTTTGTTTCTGTACCCGACTCTGAGCATCCACTATCCAAATATAAGGTTCGGGAGCATCTCGCTGAATCACTTCAATCGGTAACACCACCACATCTTTAAGCTGCTGGACAATAATTTCCACACTCACTTGTGCGCCAGGAATCAAATTCCCTGTGGGAGTTTTTAGCTTGATGATAGCTGGCACTGATGCTTGTGCGGAACTGCGATTTGAACTACTTTCCCCCGTAATCGCCAACGGAGAAAGCTGATGCACCACCCCCTCATAAACCTGAGCATTGGGTCCAATCACCGTTACCCGCGCTTCTTGCTCAAGTTTGACCTGGGAGGCATCCAAAGTGGAAAGCTGAAGATTGACAAACTCTTGAGAGGGGTCTCCTAATGTGAGCAAATCATTTCCCCGAATAATCCCATCTCCATTTTTGACCATCACCTGTAAAATGGTCGCATCAATCGGAGTCGCTACGATATTTTTTTCTAATTGCTGCTGGGTATTTTGGATGGCAATTTCTTCTCGCTCTAGTTGCAGCCGTTCTTGGTTAAATTGCGATCGCAAATCTCGCACTTGACTTTCTGCGGTTCGGACCGCCTTGCGTGCCTCCTCCACTTCCGTATTCGGTTCCCGACGGAGTTTATCTAAATTGATTGCAATTTTTTCTAACTCAAACATCACACTGCGGATATCTGCCTCGACAGTTCTGACAGTTTCCTGTGCTGTTTCCACCTCTTTTTGTGCAACCTCTAGCTCATCCGCCAATTCCTCTTCAATCTTTCCTCGTTCGAGTTGACTTGCCTCTAACTCCAGAAGAGTTCGAGTCACCGCCACCTCGGCTTCGTGGAGTGAAAATTCAGCGCGACGAACTGCACTTTCTTGGGTTTGAACCTCTTGTTCTGCAATAAATCCTCGTTGCGCTAGGTCTTGGTCCTCTCGTAGTTTCTGTTGTGCTGTAGCGAGTTCTTCCTGTGCATCAATCACGCTGAGGCGGTTGCTTCTCAGGGTAAGGTTATGTTTCTGAATCTCTAGGTTTAAATCAGCCAGTCGGGTTTGGATTTTTTGAGAGCCAGCCGCACTTAAACGAGTGAATTCTTGTTGAGCTTCCCTTAATTTTTGTTGTGCCTCCCCCAATTTTTGGCGCTGAGTTTCCAGATTGAGTAATTTTTCGCGACGGGTTAATTCCTCGGTCGCTAGTAGACTTTCCCGGGAAATATTCTCCTCAAGAAGTCGCTGGAGTTCGGTTTTAGCAATGATTAGATTGTCCTGCGCCTCCAAAACTTTTCGTTCCATATTGGCTAAAGCCAACTGTTTTCCTTGAATTTCTAACGGTTTAATGACAAAATTGGTGTGTTCCTCAATGTCGTTTCGCAGGGTAATTAATTCCCTACCGGCTTGGACGCGATCGCCAACCTGCACCAAAACCAGATCCACGGTGCCATCGGTAGGAGATTTGAGAGTTTGTTGACCGCCAAATTCTACAACACCACTATTGTTAATCGAAATTTCAATCGTTCCCAGTTCCACCGCAATTGTGCTTACCTCCACCGCACCTGCGGATGGATTCAGAATCCGACTAGAAAAACCCCATGCGAGTAGGCTGCCGACGGCCAAAACACCAACGGCGATCGGCCAAGAAACTCGCCGTTTATCCTTGTATTTTACTGTTTCCCCCACGATTAATACTTGCTGGCTCCACTGATTTGGACTGAACAATCTCCCCATGAATTTAAGTCGTCACCGACTCATCATCCATTTCCCTAAACCATCACCTTCCCGGTTGCTATTGTCAAGGTTTAAAGGCATTTTTGCAAGAAAATTCTGTTAAAATTTATTGCAATTTTAAGTGGCAACAACCGGCGAGGGTTAAAACCCCCGCCTCATCCCTCAAGTCGGTTTTAACCGACTGTAAGTCTGATACAGTGGTGTTTTTAGTCGGTTTTCAACCGACTTTAGCTGTTAGGCGGGGGTTTGAACCGCCGCCGGTTGTTGCAACAGGTGCAAGATATCAGCCGAATCAATCCCCAGCCATTTTCCACCCATTGCACAAGACCCGGGACAAGGAACGCTATGATTGAGAGTGACGTTAAGTTCTGTTAAGCGCATTGACTGCAACTTCCCGACCCACAAACAGCGTGACCCCGCCAACCACCTGGCACCGCCTCGACCCCTTATGGGAAGGGGGAGAAGAGTGGGTACAGCAGGGATTACCCCACCACCAACTCGCACCGGCATGGCAGATTTTGCTCCTCGGAGACGGTTCGCCAACGCGCCATCTGAAACTACTCACCGGGGAACCCACGGAAGTAGACGTGATTGATATGTCGGCGATCGCAATGGAACCCGACGGCGCACCAGACCCCATCCAATGGGTCCCAGGACCCCGACTGCGGCGACAAGTCTGGCTACGCACCGCCTCGGGACAACGACTCGCCTATGCCGCCTCCTGGTGGGAAGCCAGTCACGTCGATGAATACCTGCAAAACCGCTCAATCCCAATCTGGGAGAGCCTCTCGCGCCTGCATACCGAACTCTATCGCGACGTCCAAGGCATCCACTACGGACATTCCCCCGCCTTAGAAACCGCCTTCGGACAAAAAGGCCCATTTTGGGGAAGACATTATCTATTTTGGCATCATAAGAAACCTTTAACGTTAATTTATGAGGTCTTTTCTCCCTATTTAACCCAATATTTAGGACCAACAAAATTGGAAGGGTAAGCGGGATAAAACCTTCTAGGACAAGAAACCGGGTTTCTGCCTAAATTTATGGAAATTATGCAGAGATGTTGAAAGAAACCCGGTTTTTAACCTGGTCATAATTGGCCCAATTCTCGTAAATTTTTCAAGTCTTCTTGAAAATCTTCTACATCATAATTCACGCAAATTCCCCGCTTTGATAATTCTCGCTGGAAGTCCAGAATATTCAGTCCCGCGAGGTGTCGCGCTTTTCCGCCGCTGAGTCTCTTTTGCTGGTAAAGGAAAATTGCAATTTCCACTTTGAGTTCAGATTCAGACATCTTAGCCGCCGTCAGGATATCATCGGGAATAATCACACTCATTCAGGCATCCTCCTTGAGTTGTCTTTGAATTGTAGCACCGTGGAACTGGGGTGGGTTGAGGAGGCATCATAGTTGAGGTACTTTGGAAACTTTTAGCACCCTTACTCATCAGTCATCCAATAACAGCTTGATTAGCTGACTTTTTCCCTCGAATTCCGGACTTTATCAACTTGTTTGGGGGCTTCAATTGCTTCAAAAATTTGGATAGCCTCTTGAAAGTTCTCTTCACTCTTTTCAGTCTCACCCATCTGTTGATAGGTTAACGCTTGCTGATAATAGGCTTCAGCTAAATCACATTTTGCTCCAATTTTTTCTAAAATAAGGATAGATTCAGCGTGACAATTTAAAGCCTCTTGCAAATTAGATGGCATATGAATTTCGCCCAATCCTGTCAAAGCTTTAGCTTTTACCTGCAAAAAATTCGTGTGATTTGCAAATAAAATAGCTTCGTTATACTGACTTTTTGCCTTGTCAATTTTCCCTAATTTATGGTATGTTTTCCCCGTAAAAATATAATAGTATCCAACACTCCATGTATGTACAATGTGCGACGTTGCTTTATTAAAATCCCGTTGAAAAAACAAACTTATTGATTCTTCCAGTAATACCTTAGCTTCTTTTTTACTGTCAATGTAACCATACAGAAATGCTAAAAAAGAGTAACTATTAAAAATTTCACCCCCATAACCTTCCAATGACAAATGAAATTCACACAGCTTGATAGCTTCTTCTATTTCTAACAATTCCAGTTTACATAATGCTTGATTAAAAAAAGACACACTATAAAGCCTATCTATTTTTTGATTTGCCTCACTTTCTTTTTGTTTGTTTCTAATTTTCTGGGCAATTTCGGCTGATTTGTTGTGAGCAGACAGTGCATTCTGTATTTTCCCAGTCATCCAATAGGTATCTCCCAGAATATTATAAATACTCCCTAAAGAAAAGCCTAGACTAACTTGATTCTTAATAATATTTATTGTATGTTTTATTTGCAGCAATAAACCTAAGCGATAAAATGAACACCCCAATGGTTCATTGAACTCATAAAGATGATCTCGTTCTTTAGCAATCACGTCTGCGGCACTATCAAAATCTTCTATTTGTAAGTATTGATAGTATGCTTCAAGTGCAGTAATTGCATCTTTTTCTGTTTCAACTGTTTCAACAATATCCGTCCAAAACTTTGCGGCTATTCGATTAGCCTTTTCCCAATCCTCACGATTTAAACGCTCAATGGCCTGCTCTCGAATCAACGGGTGTAAGCGATATTCACGATCCACCCGATCTACTAAAGCCAGATCATGCAACGCATCAATAACTTTCTGAGCCTGTTTCTGGGCAACCCCCCAGAGTAAACAGAATAATCCCTCTCGTGGAACTGTCTGGACATCTTGATAACGAAAACAACCCATCCGACAGAGCAAATTATAAGCATCAGGATAGACCGTAGCGAGGCGCTCAAACTGCTCACAAATGAGATTTTCGATCTCCCTTTCAAAAGCAACCCCTTCCTTAGTCTGATGATCCTCCCAGTAATTTTCAATCTTGCCTTGATAATGCAGATCCAAGGCAATACGCTGGCGCAACACCTTCATCGCCAAGGCATTCCCTTGATACACTCGGTGCATATCCACCATCACCGGAGAATCATGATTTAAGTTTTTCTGACGAAAATAATCCCGCCACGCTTCCACGGTCAAATTCTGTAACGGGTAAAACCTAATATTCAGATTTTCACCAATTCGCTCCCGACTGGTGATCAAGGTGAAAGATTTTAAAGATGAGTCAGATAAAACCCGCAATAACTCCACATACTCACGGTGTTCTGGGATCAATCGTCCAGTGGCATCTAAAGCCGGTTCCAAGTTATCCACCAAAACCCCGATCGCCTCTGATTGGAGCTTACGGCGGAGGCGATCGCACGACACCATAAACTCCCGCCCTGGCTCCTCCCCTAACTCCTTTAACTTAGACTCAAGCAACCCACTGGCAGACCCCACCATCTGCGTTTCCCTCGCAATATCAAACCGCAACAACCGCCCCGGAAAACGTTCCATCAGATATCGCTCTGCCAACAGGGTTTTCCCGACCCCTCCAGGACCCTTCATCAAAACACAGGTTATCCCCTCTTTTTTCAATTGATCCAAATCAGCGATCGCCTTTCCCGCCCCACAAAATCACCAGTCGTTTCTTCTGGGGGACCCCCACAATTCACAACTGTGGGGGTGCTGTTTCCCAGGATTTCGGCTTTGGATTTATATTCGAGAACAAAGGCAATGAATTCACCTCTAGAACGGCGTTGAGCTCCTTCCTTCCGTTTGATTCCAAGATCGTCCTTAATCTTCTCAATCGTTTTTCTGATGCTAGTTTCTGCAATGCGACACTCCTTAGCGATTTGTGGGGCAGTTTTACCCAGACGATTAGCGCCACCATCTTTTTCTCGGCATCTGTGAGGCGGGCGAAATTTTCATCAAACTCGGCTTGGTTCATGCTTTTCCCCTGTTTGTGTTGGCTCTACACAATTGTGTATCCCGATTATCCCCAAAACTGTCACAAAAAACACCACAACTGTGGTGGCAGTCTTGTAGAGGAAGGTTTCAAAATGAAAGTGCCCCAACCAAAATCGGGGCAGCGACCCAAAAAATAAACTAGATCCATTATGACCCATAAGCACCAAACCGCACAAGTGCGGGAAAAACTCGCTCGACTTGGATTATCTTGGCCTAAACCCCTGTACCATGTACTCCAAGAATTTATCACCTGGTTAACCGGCAAACCTTACTGGGGACAGCAACCGCTACTCAACCAGACACCCTGGACCCACTTAGCCACGGCTTGCTTATGTCTGTTCGGAGGCGCTGCGGTTGCTTGGGCGATCGAAACCTCCTCATCCCCTCTGTATTGGGTTGTGCTGCCACTCCCCTGGCTATTTGTGGTTGGGGCAGCGCGTAAGCTCCAGACCAACATTTGCCATCAGTGTGTCCACTTTAATTTTTCTCGGAATAAAATAGCCGATCGCATTTTTTGCGAACTCATCTCAACCGTTTTGCTCTCGCAAGACTTTGGCGCATACCGCCGTGATCATATCGAAGATCACCACGGCAAGAACTTCGCTACTGCTAACGACCCCGATGCTGAATTCTTAATTGAACTCGGATTCGGTCCCGGCATGAGGGATGACGACCCCTAACGTGCTAGTCAGACGACAATGGCGATCGCTCATTTTGTGAGATTTCTAATTAGCGATCGCCTCCAAATTCGCATCAAAACCCTTGTTTTTTATCACCATTGCAATCATGAATACCAAATTCTACTGGCGAAAATTACGCACAACGGCTATTTCTCCTTGCTTTCATGGCTTATTTCTCCGAAATCGGTTTCTGAGCAACTTTGTTACTTCGCCGCTGTATAGGAGGGCGATGGCTATCATTTGGGTATCCGTGGTAGTCGTAGTCGTCACCCTTACTCACACTTGGTTTGCTTTCCTTGTGGCTTGGGTCTTTCCGCTCACTATTTTGTATCAAATTTCGGCCCTCCTGCAATTTACCTCAGAACACCGCTGGTTAGTCGTTCCTGGGGTTGGCAAACCGGCGATCGCCCGAAAAGTTTAGGGCGCTTCATGGGAGAAGCACCCCCAGGTACACCCTTCTCTCAACAGCCTCGGGAGTGGCTGCTGTGGCTACTGCGAATGCTCGGGTATCATCTCCCCGCGCGAATTGCAGTGATTTCAGGTGAACTACCCGAACATGACTGGCATCATCGCCACCCGAATCACAAAGATTGGGTTCAATGGTGTATATCATCGGCAACGCGATCTAGAAGCCGGTTGCCCTAATTGGCCCGAAGAATACACCGAAGTTTGGGGCTTATTTAACGCCGTTGACTGTGTATTTGAAGGGCTGAGTCAAATGCCCCGGACAGCAGAAGAACCCAAAGCAATTGACCTGAATGCGATCGCCCCTGCGAACCGGATTTAACCCCTGATTTTTCACCCTCCTGGGAGCATGGATTCAATCCTCTCCCAGGTTTCTCAAACCCCTATTCATAGATTTGGAGAGAAGCTGTGACTCGTTTATTTGCACCACCCAAAATAGAGATGTTCTCCCACCCCGTAACGGGAAGAGTCGAAGAGGCGATCGGCCCCAATTTTCCCGGAAGAATTTACTGCATGGCCTCCTATTGGCCTGCCAAATTCTATCACCATCACTGCACTGATTCCCTTGCCCCTGGTCAACCCTGCAAGGTTGTAGGCATCGAAGGCATTACCCTCCTCGTAGTGCCTTTATAAATCCATCAACACATAGATTTTTTGCAGAATTCTCTTAAGCCCCCCTTTCTAAGGGGGGTTGGGGGGATTAATCCGAAATTTTGCAACAAGTCTAATAATCACCCAAACAAATCAAGGAGAAAATTCATGTACGCTGATAACCAGTCTAAATTTATTGCCGTCCTCAATCCCAAAATCGAAACCTCTAAATTGATGAATGGCTTAGGTCATATCACCGCCGGAATTGTCGCCAAATGTCAGCAAATAGACGAGTTGCAATTTTTGAAGTACGAGTTTGCTGCAAATTGGGCTTCACCTGCTGCGATCGGGCTTTATCCGTTCATTATTTTATCGGCCAAAAACAACAATCAACTCAAAACCTTGCATCAAGCAGCCAATGAAGCGAATATCCTCCATAATGCTTTTACCGATAGTATGCTGGGCGCATCTGCTGCCGAGCAAATGCAAAACACCAAAAATGCTAATCCCGAGGACTTAACCTATTTCGGCATTGTACTTTTTGGCACCGCTGACGAACTCACACCTTTAACTCGCAAATTTTCCCTGTTTAAAGGGTAGATTGTAAATAAGGACACGGCACTGCCGTGTCCTTAGATTTCACTCAATACCCGTCATTTTTGTGTCAATCAAGCAAAGAAGAATGTAGGGATTTTAGGGGCGATCGCGTCTCAATTGGTACAATTTAATAGACTTCATCATGGGAACCTAAGCTCACCAAGAAAATTGCTTCGAGTTCAGTCTCTGGATTACTGACAAACCTAAAAATAATCCGATGACTATAATCGATAGAACAGGCCCAAAATCCCTCTAAATCACCTTTTAACTTATGGGTTCTCAGACTTGGATAAAACGGTTCGGTAGAGAGTTGCTCTAAGGTTTGCTGAATTTGAGTCTTCAGTTGAGGATTGCGACGAATTAACCGTTTAAACCCTCTTACAAAACTGGGAGTCCAGACTAAATTTCTCATTCTTCCAATTCTGCAAACAAATCCGCCACTGAACCTCGGTGAAAGTTTCCCGCTTCATATTCTTGTTGCGATCGCCCGACTTCTTGTAACAGTTCATCCCGGCGCTGTTGCCGGAGTCGCTGTTGGATAAGCTCCACCAATATCGCTTGGTCATCGATGGGAAGGGCCTCTACAACTTCAATGGCTTTTTGAAACTTGGATGTCTCTTCTATATTGTTCATCAAGGATTTAAGTAAACAAAATATCATTTTATGATAACTTAAAAGGCCGGTTTTGTCAACAAATCAAGGGATAAAACCCTAAGTGGTAATTCCCAGGAATTTGCGATTCCAGTCACCCCGAGATAAGCAGAATTAGGGGAGTTTAGGAGGTGATCGCCCCCAAAAACTCAATCATCTTCCCATTGATCGAGGGAGATGCAGGCTGTTGTAGGTGCGTCAGAGGAGCAGGTTAGGGCTTTGATTCCTCTGCGATCTCTCTGACACACCCTAAAGTTACCCGATGTTAACCCAAGGCACTATAAGTTGCACCTCTGGCCGGTTCAAGACTGAATTACACCACGCTCATTTCTACCAACTCATTCGCCATATCAAAATTGGCGGTGACATTTTGGACATCATCCAAATCATCCAAAGCATCCATCATTTTCAGCAGCGATCGCGCTTGGTCTGGGTCCGTTACTTCCACATTATTGTTAGCAATCCAGCGCAATTCTGCATTGATAATCTCATATCCCCGCTCTTTTAAGGTTTGGTTGAGGGTTTCTAAATTAGTCGCTTCGGTAAACACTTCATATCCCGATGTATCTTCATCCAGTTCCGTGGGTTCATAAAACTCGGCACCCCCTTCTACCGATGCCTCCAAGAGTTCATCTTCGTCTATCTCCCCTTGCAGGGTCACCACGCCTTTGAGTTCAAACATCCAACTCACGCATCCAGTCTCACCTAAGTTGCCGCCATTCTTACTAAAAGCGGCCCTCAAATCCGCTGCCGTGCGATTCCGGTTATCCGTCAATGCTTCCACAATCACCGCCACGCCACCGGGACCATATCCCTCATAGCGGATTGCTTCATAGTTGCTGCTGGCATCATCCCAGGTTCCAGCACCTTTGGCGATCGCCCGTTGGATGTTCTCATTGGGAATCCCTGCCGCTTTTGCCTTATCCACTGCCGTCCGTAACTGAAAGTTGCCATCCGGATCTGGAACGCCACTGCGCGCCGCAACGATAATCTCCCGCGAGATTTTCGTGAAGGTTTTCCCCTTCACTGCGTCCACTCTAGCTTTCTGCCGTTTAATATTCGCCCATTTACTATGTCCAGCCATACCGTTAATTTCTGCTTGATGTACTCTACAGCTTTAGCATAAAATTATAGAGACATGGCGGGGAGAATGGGTGCATGGGAAGGGTCCAAAGGGTGATTAGCCCCTGGGGTCGTTAGCCCTGAATTGGGGTATTCGTAGGGGCGTATTGCATACGCCCTCCGGAGGGCGTATGCAATACGCCCCTACAAGAAACCCTGATTTTTCGTCATCAAATTTACCTCTTGGACCGGCGCTCACTTTCGCGCCCCTACAAGAAATAACGATTTTTCGTCATTAAATTTATCACCTTGACAGGGCTACCCCTGAAGGGGTTACTACAAACGTTTGTAGGATTGCCCCAACTTCCTACTCAATTAGCATAAAGTGAGAGTTGTTGAGAGTGTTAGCGTTGACGCCATTGAGTACGGCTAACAGTTCCTCAGTGGTGGCAATATGAATGAGGGTGTTGTCTCCTTGTTGAGTGAGTGTTAATTGGTCGAATGTGAGGCTACTGCCGATCGCGATCGCATCTCCATTCCCGCCAGTGGGGGTGAAGTCCGTAATCACATCGACTCCCATACCGGATGCTAGGATAAAGACATCTTTGCCTTGTCCGCCGGTGAGGGTGTCATCCCCTGCGCCGCCGGTGAGGGTGTCGTTGTTTGCGCCGCCATCGAGGATGTCGTTGCCGTCTTCTCCGTAGAGGCGATCGCGATTGTTGCCGCCGAGGAGTGTATCATCCCCTGCACCTCCATAGAGAGTATCATCTCCCGTTCCTCCGGTGAGGATATCCTTCCCTGCGCCACCGAAGAGTTCGTCATCCCCAGAGTTGCCGTCAAGGGTATCATCGCCACTGCCTCCGGTTAAGGTATCGGTACTCGATCCTCCTGTGAGGTTAACCGGAGGATCGGGTTGTACTGGGGTTTCGGTAACGGGTGGCGTGGGTTCTACTGGATTTTCGGATATTGGCGGAGTCGGTTCTACTGGATTTTCGGATACTGGCGGAGTTGGTTCTACTGGATTTTCCGATACTGGCGGAGTTGGTTCTACTGGATTTTCCGATACTGGCGCAGTCGGTTCTACTGGATTTTCCGATACTGGCGGAGTTGGTTCTACTGGATTTTCCGATACTGGCGGAGTCGGTTCTACAGGATTTTCCGATATTGGCGCAGTCGGTTCTACAGGATTTTCCGATATTGGCGCAGTCGGTTCTACTGGATTTTCCACTACTGGCGCAGTCGGTTCTACAGGATTTTCGGATACTGGCGCAGTTGGTTCTACTGGATTTTCGGATATTGGCGGAGTTGGTTCTACTGGATTTTCCGATACTGGCGCAGTTGGTTCTACTGGATTTTCGGATATTGGCGCAGTTGGTTCTACTGGATTTTCGGCAATGGGTGGGTTGTTCGGTTGTCCTGGATTTCCGGCAACGGGTGGGTTGTTCGGTTGTCCTGGATTTCCGGCAACGGGTGGGTTGTTCGGTTGTCCTGGATTTTCGGCAACGGGTGGGTTGTTTGGTTGTCCTGGATTTCCGGTAACGGGTGGGTTGTTCGGTTGTCCTGGATTTCCGGCAACGGGGGGAGAGACTGGCGGGGTGTTGGGTTGGGATGCGAAGATAATGGTGGGTTCGCTGGGTTCGGTTTCGGTTTCTGCTGGCAGTTCAGACAGGGTGATTTCAGGAATTACGGAGAGTTCTGGCGCAGTGGGTTCGCTGCCGATGCGGATGCCTTTGAGGACGGCGAGGAGTTCGTTGTTGCCGGTGTAATGGATTAGGGTATCGTTGATAAATTCGTTAGTACCGGCGGTGAAGGAGATTAGGTTTTCGGTGAGGTCGCCGATAAACCCGAATTTGTCTTTGGCGAAGTCGAAGTTATAGATAAATTCTACTCCCAACCCAAGGCCAAGCATGAAGGTGTCTTTACCGGCACCACTATATAAATGGTCGTTGCCGAGTCCGCCGTAGAGGATGTTATCGTCTTTTTCTGCATGGAGGGTATCTTCCCCTTGGCCGCCATGTAGGATATCGTTGCCGGTATGTGCGAATAGGAGGTCGTTGCCTTCCTTGCCGAAGAGGGTGTCATCTCCGGAATGTCCGTTGAGGGTGTCGTTGTCTGCGCCACCGTCGATATAGTCGTTGATGGGCACCGGCGTCGATCAGGTCGTTGCCGCTGTCTCCATATAAGATGTCGTTGTGGGAACCGCCGGAGATTTCGTCATCCCCTGCGCCACCGTGGATGGAGTCGTCGCCGGAACTGCCATCGAGGAAATCTGTGCCTGCGCCTCCGGAGATGGTGTCATCGCCGGAACGTCCGAGGATGCTGTCGTTGCCTAAACCGCCGTCGAGGAAGTCGCTGTCTTGGCGTCCGTCGATATAGTCGTTGCCGCTGCCGCCGATTAAAGTGTCGGAACCGACTTTGCCATCGAGGATGTCGTCGCCGCCTAATCCGCTGAGGACGTTGGCACCGTTATCGCCGATCAGGGTATCGTTATATTCGGAACCTTCGACGTTTTCGACGTTGCGAACTCGGTCGCCTTCCGCATCGCCACCGACGCCGCGTCCCGGTTGCAGGTGGAGGTAGATGGGTGCGGGGGAGTTGAAGTAAGATACAGTATCGTCTCCTGCGCCGCCATCTTGGAAATCGGCACCTGCGCCACCGACGAGGAAATCGTCGCCATCGCCGCCGTAGAGTTCGTCGTCATCTTCGCCACCGAATAAACTATCGTCTCCGGCATCCCCGGCGAGGATATCTTCTCCGGTTTCGCCGTAGAGGAGGTCGATGTCGTTGCCGCCACTCATTTGGTCGTTGCCTGCGCCGCCATAGAGGGTGTCGTCGCCGTTGTCTCCGGCCATGATGTCGTTGTCGCCATCGCCATAGAGGAGGTCTTCGCCGTCGTTGCCACTCATTTGGTCATCCCCTGCGCCACCGTAGAGGAGGTCTTCGCCGCCGTCTCCGGTCATGGCGTCGTTGCCGTCTTCGCCGTAGAGGAGGTCGTTTTCGCTACCGCCACTGATATGGTCGTCGCCGGTTCCGCCATAGAGGAGGTCTTCTCCGGCGTCTCCGGTCATGGTGTCGTTGTCGCTATCGCCGAAGAGGAGGTCTTGACCGTCGTTGCCACTGATATGGTCATCCCCTGCGCCACCGTGAAGGGTGTCTTCGCCTCCATCTCCGGTCATTTGGTCGTTGCCGTCTTCGCCGAAAAGGAGGTCTTGGTCAGCGTTGCCACTCATTTGGTCGTTGCCGGTTCCGCCGTGAAGGGTGTCATCGCCGTTGTCTCCGGCCATGATGTCGTTGTCGCCATCGCCGTAGAGGAGGTCTTGACCGTCGTTGCCGTTCATTTGGTCATCCCCTGCGCCACCGGAGAGGAAGTCTTCGCCATCATCTCCGGTCATCGTGTCGCTGCCGTCGTCGCCGTAGAGGATGTCGTTGTCGGCGTTGCCACTCATTAAGTCGTTGCCGGTTCCGCCATGTAGGGTGTCTTCGCCGTTGTCTCCGGCGATCGCATCATCGCCACTGTCGCCAAATAGCAAGTCTTGGTCATCGTTGCCACTCATTTGGTCGTTGCCATCGCCACCATGTAGGGTGTCGTTTCCGCTGTCTCCGGTCATGATGTCGTTGTCGCCGTCGCCATACAGCAAGTCTTGGCCGTCGTTGCCTTGGAGGATGTCGTCTCCGGCGTCACCGTGAATGATGTCTTCGCCTTCGTTGCCGGTGATGTTGTCGTTGCCGTCGTTGCCGTTGATGATATCGTTGCCGAGGTCGCCGGTGATGTTGTCGTTGCCTGCATCTCCGAATATGCGATCGTCGCCGTCATCCCCGGAAATGCGATCGTTGTCGGTTCCGCCGTTGATGATGTCGTCGCCGTCGTTGCCAGAGATGTCGTCGTCTCCGGCATCTCCTTGGATGCTGTCGTTGCCGAGGTTGCCAGCGATAATGTCGTTGTTGTCGCCACCCCTGATGGTGTCTTCGCCGTCATCTCCGGTGATGCTGTCGTCTCCCGCATCTCCGAAGATTTGGTCATTGTGGTTGCCGCCGGATATGGTGTCTTTGTCGTTGCCGCCGGAGATGGTGTCGAGACCATCGTTGCCTTCGATACTGTCGTTGCCGTCGTTGCCTTCTATATAATCTTGGTCGGCATTTCCGGTGATGTTGTCGTCTCCGGCATCTCCTTGGATATTGTCGTTGCCGCTGTCGCCGGTGATGCGATCGTTGTCGTCTCCGCCGGAAATGGTGTCGTTGTCTTCGTTGCCAGCGATATTGTCGTCTCCGGCATCTCCTTGGATGCTGTCGTTGCCGAGGTTGCCAGCGATAATGTCGTTGTTGTCGCCACCACTGATGTAGTCGTCGCCGCCATCTCCGGTGATGCTGTCGTCTCCGGCATCTCCGAAGATTTGGTCGCTGTCGTTGCCGCCGGAAATGGTGTCTTTGGCGTTGCCGCCTGATATGGTATCGAGACCATCGTTACCTTGGATGCTGTCGTTGCCGTCGTTGCCTTCGATGTTATCTTGACCGGCATCTCCGGTGATGTTGTCTTCGCCTTCGTTGCCGAAGATTTGGTCATCTTGGTTGCCGCCAGAGATGCGATCGTTGCCGGTGTTGCCTTCTATCCAGTCGTTGCCGTTGTCGCCGGTGATGATGTCGTTGTCTTCGTTTCCTTGGATGGTGTCTTCGTTGTCGCCACCTTCGATGTTGTCTTGTCCGAGGTTGCCTTGGATGCTGTCGTTTCCAGAGTCACCAGTGATGCGATCGTTGCCTTCGTTTCCTTGGATGGTGTCTTCGTTGTCGCCGCCGGAGATGTTGTCTTGTCCGAGGTTGCCTTGGATGGTGTCGTTGCCACCGTCTCCAGTGATGTTGTCGTCTCCTGCATCGCCAGTGATTATGTCGTTGTCTTCGTTGCCAGCGATCGCATCGTTGCCGTTCCCACCGGAGATAATGTCGTTGCCAGTATTCCCTTCTATAAGATCGTTGCCATCGTCGCCGTATAACTCGTCGTTATCTGCGCGTCCGTAAATTTGGTCGTTATCTATGCCTCCACTGATAAAGTCATTACCGCCTTCTCCATAAAGCTTGTCATTACCTTGTTCGCCGTAGATGGTATCGTGACCATAACCACTGTCGCCATGACATTCATCATCACCTTCACCACACCAAATGATGTCGTCTCCATCGCCACCGTGAATAAAGTCTTCACCCCATTCGGCATAAATAAGGTCTTTGGCTGCACCACCGTCAATCTGATCGGAGCCTTGACCACCTTTGATAGTGTCTCTTTCATTACCTCCTTCTATCCAGTCGCCACCATCACCCCCACTAAGATAATCTTCACCTCCATTTCCAATGAGTTTATCTATGCCTCCCAATCCGTAAAAATAATCATTTCCATTTCCTCCGTACATTTCGTCAAAAAATATTTGAAGGGAATTCAGAGGGATCGAAAGTATTGAAATTTACCCCTGCGTTTGAGCCATATATTTTTTCAACATCAACGACAATATCTAATTGTCCATACCCATCCTCTACTTGATATACGTCTGAACTTGCTATTTGGTCATGGCGTACAATAATTCGACCAGGAGCAGCGGAGTAATCAGCGATATCTTCCAGTCCTTGTCCACCATCCAAAAAATCGAATCCAGAACCGCCGATTAATTTATCATTGCCTTCGTTCCCTCGTAAAACGTCATTGTTACCATTGCCAAAAAGTTCATCATAATCCTGAGAACTACCTTCCACCCACTCACCTTTATCAGTTCCGACCCAAGATACGGCTCCAGAGAATGTGATTACTCCATCCGGGAAGTAGTATCCGCCGGACGCAATTGGTAGAAAAATGTGCTAAATTGATTTTTGACATCTTCGCGTCCTAAATATCCATGTTCTTTGTCTTGAGTTAGATCGTGATAGTCGATATTATCCTTTAAGCTTTTTCCGTTTAAGGCTTTAAAAACATGAAAAAGTTTTCCTGCATAGTTATCTTCTGCAAAATCATCTACCTTGTATTGAAGATGAGATATTGGATCTTTAGAATTTGGATCTTCCTCTCCATCTGGAAAAATTTTAACATTTTCCGAACTTAAGTAACGAACAGATGAGTAATCAGTTGGTGTTCCTAATCCAATTACCTTAATTCTTTCAGGTGTATATTGATAGTTTTTTTGTAATTCGCAAACCCATCTTCAACAAAAAAGTTTCCCTGAGAGTGAGCAGTAAAAATTATTGAATTTTCAGAATTATTCAGCCAGGGTTCTACCTCTTCCATCCACTGCTCGTTGACTTCCTTACTAACCTCTTGAGGTTCTGAATAAAGAAACTGTAGAAGAGCCTCTGCAAAATCGCTTTGTGGATTTGTTGCCCAGCCGCTCTTTGCTGCCTAAATTTTCTATATCTCCATGTTTGCCCAAAAAATCGCTGAATAGCTTTCTTCCTTCTAAAAAGGGCAAATATCCCGAGCCGTTTAGGCTAAAAATTCTTGGGACTATTTCGTTTATATTTACATCTAAAAAATTTAAAAAAGGAACATCCAAGTTAATGTTAATGTAAACATCTCGATTTTCAATGATGCTTTTTGTAATTTGATAGCCATTATACAAATCGTCAAAGGTTGTTTCAGAAATATCATAATCAGAATAACTAGGGTAAGGAGGTTTGCGTAAATACAAAAATGGATCGCTATTGCTGCCAAGAGCAGAATTTATGTTAACGTCACGAACCCAGTCTTTCCACTTTTTATGTTCTTCTCTAAAATCTTTTCCATATAGGTCTTCAAAATCATCGACAGCATATTCAAAAAGATGAGGGATCATTATATCGTGAAAAGTTTTAAAGTTAGGCTCTGCCTCCTTACCCTTTGATTCAGATATATTTTCGTAGTTTTTATACTCTAAAGAATCTAGTGGGGCTGTGCTAGAGTTGGTAATCCCAAAAGCATCTTTGACGGCATTAGAATCAGCATTAATATTAATATCAGTAACATTCATGCCATTTATGAAAAAAACCTTGCTAGTACCACGACTTTGAATGATTGACTGTAAGACTGTTCTCCAGTTCCAGCTATAACCATTTGAATATGTAAAATCTTCACTATCAGACTTTTCTCCCTGCATAAATTGATCTGATAAGGCCAAAAAGGGAGAATTGCTAAAGTCATCATACTTAGGACTGAACTTCATATTCAAAACAACCGAATCATCCTCACTCTGCAACGCCTGAACCTGAGACTCACTCAACTCAAACCCTTGCACCAAATTAGAAAACAATTCCCCTTCATCCCCTGGGGTATCCTCATCATTAATCTGCCAATCCACATAATGGCCGATTTCTTCCAACAACACGCTGTTAATGGCGGAAAGATTATCCGCATACTGACTCAGAAAGTCTTCGGAGAAGTAAATCGTATTATTTTCCCCGGCATAAGCAGCATTTGCGCCACGGAGTTGGGTTCCGGTGAGGATTTCGATTTGCGGAAGTGATGCAAAGTCTCCGGCAATCCACTGCTGCCGTAACCCTTCTAATTTATCCGCATGGAAGGTTTCGCCAAATGCGGTTTGGATTTTGAGGAGAAATTCTTCACTGTTGGCGAAGTCGCTTAAAGTGTTGTAGGCGTTTTTCAGGGACTCTTCTACTAAGGCGGCGTGAGTGGAGTTGGCAAAGTTGGTATTCAACATGGTTCTAGCCTCGTTTTTGTTTGATAGTGTGGGCTGTTTTTTCGGTGTGAGGTACGGGTTTGGGTTGGATTCGGTGCCTGGGTGGGGATGATTGGGGGCGGTTTTACGGTGTGGGTTTGGGTTGGGGGCGCATCTGGTTTGTCTTCGATAGACTCCGGTGAAATGACTCTATTTATTTACTGGGGAAGCGGGATGAGTTTTATGCGCGGATAAATGGTGGTGGGAGAAAAATTGACGGGGTGACGCTTCTGAAACTCTCTGCTGTGGCAGGTTAGGGGAATTTTGCCGGGAAGTGGCAATGGGCGATCGCCAAGGCATGAGACTCATCAAATAAACGCACTCCTTGCTACAAACAGCATCACGGTTGGGGTCTGGGGGGCGATCGGGACCGGAGTGGATTTCCAAGTCCCCCTTTTTCAGGGGGATTTAGGGGGATCCGTCTGATTCGGAGTCACAGGGTGCGATCGCCTTCTATTCCCTTCTCTAGGACTGTCTCTGCTGGAAAATGCTGTTTTTACGGGGAATGTCGGATATTGTTACAAAGCTTTACGTTAGGGGGTCTCGGTCGAGTTTCAAGGGGTGAAGCGGGTAAAACGGACCAGTCGCTGGATGAGGCGATCGCGCTTCCTGTGAAGTTGGGGAAACGAGGCGATCGCTCAAGAAGAACCCCACCCTAACCCTCCCCTTGCCAAGGGGAGGGGACCGGAGGGAGGTGCAGTTAATAACAAGGCAAATCACCAGGAGGGTAAAAAACTTACTCTTGTTTTGACTCTATACCTTGTTGAATATTTAGGTTGATTATGAATCTATGCGATCGCAATTTCCAGACTCCAGAAATTGCGATCTCTGCAACTAAATTTATCCTTCCCCCAGAGGATCGGGATCGATTCCTAACTCTCGCATCCGCTGTTGTATCTGCTGCAATCGTGCTTCTGCTGCATCAGCGCGTTGGCGTTCGGTTTCGGCGCGTTGGCGTTCGGTTTGTGCCTGCTGTTGGGCGGTTTGTGCTTGCTGTTGGGCGATTTGTGCCTGCTGTTGGGCGATCGCTTCTTTTTCTTGCGGTATCGGAATCCAGTTATCCCCAGCGTCATACCAGCGCAACCACAGGCGATCAATACCTTGATAGCTACCTTGCCACAATCCGATTCCCAATTCCAGGGTCGGAATCCAAATTTTGGGTTCTATGAATTCTACGGGTTGATAACCAGCGCCGTTTAGTATAAAAACGCGCAGTTGATTCGTATAGCGATCAAACACGACATAATAGGGAACTTTTAAAATCCGTTCGTAAACTTCCCATTTTGTCGGAGGTTGATTGGGTTGGCGGGTTGTTTGTCCGAGGTCCTCGCTTTCCGTTCCCGGAGAAATTAATTCCACTACCACCAATGGACTAATTCCTTCTTGCCAGATGACATAACTCAATCGCAAATCTGTGCCGTCATACAACCTGGGTACTCCCACCACTGCAAACCAATCTGGTCGTTTGTACCAGTTGGGATGACGCACGTTATAATAGAGGTTCATGTCAGTCCCAACAAAGATTTCCCCCGGTGGATAGTTGGGAGGTTGAAACGTTAGACGCAGTAATTCCGGTTGTAAGTCGTGAAATTCATCAGGCAAACCGGGTTCCTCCGGATTTTCACTGGGTAAATCGTACATCGTCGGCAGTGTTTCTCTGGGCGATCGCGGCGGATCGGTTTGCTCGATTGGGTATTTCATCGGTGTCATTTATCCGCTCTCCTACTTACAATGGGGTGAGGATTCAGGCTGAACCTAATTCCCTACAGTTTATCAAATTTTAAAGGTTAAAAACCATAGCTTGCGAAGGGTATCAGATTTCACTCCTCTACCCCATTTCGGTTCATGACTTCGCGATACCACCAGGCGCTTTGTTTGGGAATGCGTTTACCGCTGTCAAATTCGACGCGAACTAATCCAAAGCGGGGATAAAATCCATGAACCCATTCAAAGTTATCCATCAAACTCCAGACGTAATATCCGTGTAGATTGACGCCATCGGCAATGGCATTATGAGCGGCGATAAAGTGCGATCGCAAGTAATTAATGCGCCCCCAATCTTCTACAAATCCCTCGTAATTGGGAGTATCTTGCAAGGCACAACCGCCTTCGGTAATATAGAGTTTCGGATTGCCATAGTTGTTTTTAAAATCTAACAAGACTGAGGTTAATCCTGGTGGATTGACTCCCCATCCCATCTCGGTTTGACCCCAACCCGGTGCAGAAACTTGGGTAGAATCTAATTTGAATAATCCTCCCCATTGAGCAAAGGCCACATTTAAGGTAAAATAATAGTTAATCCCTACAAAGTCGATGGGGGTGGAGATGAGTTCCAAATCTCCGGTTTCTATTTTTGGTGCATGGCAACCAATCCAGTTGAATAAGGGTTCGGGATACTGTCCTTTGAATAGAGGGTCAGCAAATAAGGCGGTACTGGTTTGATACATTCGCTCACAGGCGGCGATGTCCTCTTGGCGATCGCTGGCGGGTTGATAGTGATTCACACTCAGCACAATCCCGATTTCACCGTTATAGTTGCCTTCTCGAAAGATTTGTACGGCTTTTCCGTGAGCAACCAGCAGGTGATGTGAGGCTTGATAGGCTTGGGAATAGTCGGCTATACCGGGTGCAAAGTTCCCGAAGGCATATCCCATAAAGGCGAGCACTGCGGGTTCGTTGTGAGTTGTCCACAAGGGAACGCGATCGCCTAATTTCTCAAACACGACTCGCGCATAGTCCGCAAACCAATCTATACTTTCCCGATTCACCCATCCCCCCAATTCTTGGAGGGTTTGGGGTAAATCCCAGTGATTTAAGGTAATATTGGGGATAATATTGGCTTCGAGGAGGTTATCTACGAGGCGATCGTAAAACTCCAATCCTTTGGCATTGACTTGACCCCTTCCTTCCGGTAAAATTCTCGGCCAAGAGAGAGAAAAGCGATAGGTTTGTAACCCCAATGCCTGCATCAATGCCACATCTTCCGGCATTTTATGATAGTGGTTACAAGCAACATCCCCATTGTCCCCATTCAGAATTGTATGCTGGCGATGGGTGAAACGGTCCCAGATACTTTCCCCTTTGCCATCTTCATTCCAAGCACCTTCGATTTGATAAGCAGCAGTTGCCGCACCCCACAGAAATCCCTCGGGAAATTGTCTTAAACTCATGTAATTTTCTCTCTCATTTCTATCAATTTAATCTACAATGTAAAATCCATCTTTCAAAAGTCGTTTTTATGGAATAGCCTGCTGAGGCAGGCTTTGTCCGTGTAGCCCCACTCTTGAGGGTGTGGGGTTTCATCCATACCGGGTAAACAAATTGGGAAACAAATATCTAAACCCGAGGAGGAATAAGAAAGCACCATAAAGTTTTTTCATAAATTCGCTACTGATAAAAGGTTGATTCGCAAATAATGCTCCGAAATAATTACCAATGATTAAACCCAAGGCAATTACGGCTGCATATTTAAAGTTTAAATTGCCATTTTTATAATAGACCATTGCGCCTAATAATCCAATGGGTAAAATTTGAGCAGCAATAGAGGTTCCTGTTGCCAATTTTTGGTCTAATGACAGCACTAGAACCATTGCGGGGACCATAATCGCACCCCCACCAATGCCAAACATTCCACCGGCGACACCGGCAACTAATCCAATCACAAGCAGTTGAATTAACAGGGTAGACATGGCAATTTATCTCATTAGGTTGGGGTTAGATTATCTCGATTGGGGGACAATCGTCAATAGGAAACAAATACTTTGGAAATTTATATGATTCCTTTGACTAACCCTTGGCGCATCATGTACAAAGATAAGACAAAGAGGATGAGGCGGAATAGGGTATTAATTAAGGTGGCGCTGAGGTGAGGGAGGAGGCGGGTTCCCAGTTGCACCCCGAGGATGCCACCGCAACCGATACATAAACCGGGAATCCACAAGACATTGCCATTCCAGGCATATTGCACTAAACCGGAAGCGGCGATCGCTGTGACTGCGGCGAGGGTTGTCGGGACTGCGGAGGCGATGGATTCTCCCAGGAGTAAGACTTGTAAGGGAACCATGACAATGCCACCGCCAATCCCAAATAATCCGGCGATCGCCCCCCCGAGGCCCCCAATTTTGGCAAACTCCCACCGGGAACCCGTCTGATTTTGGCGAGTTCCCTCGTCCGAGTCTGAGTCGAGTAAAATGGCAAAAGTTTCTGTATCAATCAAGGTTTTTCTTAATCCCATTAAATAAATAGCCGCTAATAATAACAGGGAAAAAGAAATAGCTAACCAACTATCGGGAAGATGACGAGCCAGCCAAGCTCCAACTTGGACCGCCGGAACCCCAAATAGAGCAATTTGTAACGCATTTTGCCAGTTTAGCTGTTTTGTCCAACCATATCGAATCGTGCCAGAAAGTGCGGTTAAAAATACCCCAATTAAACTGGTGGCGGCGGCAGTCACTACGGGAAATCCCCAGAGGTTTAAGACGGGGACAATCAAAATCCCCCCGCCTAATCCAAACAATCCCGCCAGCAATCCGGTACAAATTCCCAAACCGAATAGTATCGCTAAACTCATTTAAGAAACTCCTTAAAATGGCGTTTTATTCTGCCATGATAGAAGTCTACAACGATGGATTCACTCTGTAGGTAAGCGGGGATACGTTTAAATAAAAATGCCTGTCATTCCTGCATTGGCATCGAATCCAGGCATTTTTTACCCAACTTGGCAACTGAACCGGATCCAGCGAATTACTCGGAGTCGCAGGGGGTTAGTTCTTCAACTTGTTCTCGGGTTAACCCGGTGACAGTGATGATTTGTTCCACGGACATTCCAGTGAGCAGTAGATTCCTGGCAATTTTGGCGATCGTTTCCTGGCGTGCTTCTCTGCCTTCTTTGAAACCAATCTCGAACCCTTCGGCAAAAATCTCTTGATAAATGGATGATTCACGCATAGCAATAATAGAAGTCTACAACGATGGATTAACTCTGTTGATAAGTTTAAATAAAAATGCCTGTCATCCCTGCATTGGCATCGAATCCAGGCATTTTTTACCCAACTTTTCAACTGAACGGGATCCAGCGACTTACTCGGAATCGCGGTTAGTCAATTGCTCAACTCGTTCTCGGGTTAACCCCGTGACATTCATGATTTGTTCCACAGACATTCCACTGAGCAGTAAATTCCTGGCAATTTCGACGATCGCTTCCTGGCGTCCTTCCTGGCGTCCTTCGGCTAAAATGTCCTGATAAATGGGTGACTCACGCATAATGTCCCTCCGGAGAATCCTGTTAATTAACTCTCGATCTAATACTAACCCAGCTAGAACCGAAGAAGCAGCGACTAAATTCGCCTGTTGTTGTCGGTTGTCGATGCGTTCAATCAATTGAGCGACTTCGGTTAATACTTCTTCGGGATTTTCTGTGCGGGTTAAGGCAGCAAAGGGAAGTAAACCCGGTGCATTTAAAAACAGTTCGGTGGGTTGCTCCCATAGGCGAATGACCTCAAACCGATGGGTCATTTGGGGGAGAATAAATTCGGTTTGATGGACCAATGGCGAGTTGGTTTTTCTGAGGTAAATCACCACCTGGCGCATATCTTTGTCCCGAAAGCGTCGATACCCGCGTAGGCGATAGTCGGCCATGCGAAAGGGAATCTCTTGATCCGGGTCGGTTTGGAATTCTATATGCAATACTGAGTCTTCGGACTGGAAGAGAATCAGAGAATCGGCGCGAATGGGTTCTACGGAAAGTTCTTTGGGACTCAGAATCGTTAAGTCGATGGGTTTTCCCATGAACAAGGTGGCAAAGTCCCGGCTAAATTCATCAATTAGAAATCGACATAAGATATCGTAGGACATGAGTTTAACGAATAGAAATTGATGGAATTGGGTGCATCAGAAACCCCAAAATAGGCCCTGACGCACCCCAGGGTTACATTCGCTCAATGAGTTGCATTCCTAATAAAGATAACCCCAATTTTAAGGTTTTTGCTGCTAAATCACAGAGCAATAACCGGGAGGTGCGCTGCGGTTCTTCTGCTTGCAAAACTGGACAGTTTTCGTAAAACTGATTGAACTTTTTACTGAGTTGATAGAGGTACTCACAGAGTCGATTCGGCAAGAGTTCTTTTTCTACTTCTTTGAGGACTTCACTCAAGCTGAGAATATGTTTGGCTAAGGCTAATTCGGTTTCTTCTCTCAATTGAATCTGAATATCAGAACTGAGATTATCGAAATCGATATTGCCTTGACGACTGATTCCTTGAATCCGCACAAAGGCATAGAGCATATAGGGTGCGGTATTGCCTTGCAGGGAGAGCATTTTATCGTAACTAAAGATATAACTACTGCTCCGATTTTGACTGAGGTCGGCATATTTTACCGCACCAATTCCGACAACCCGGGAGACATTTTCGATGAATTCTTCGCTTTCGGAACGGCCTTCTTCTTGGATAATGCTTTCGAGTTGAGTCCGCGCACGGAGGATGGCTTCATCTAATAAATCCCGCAGCCGAATGGTGTCGCCTTCGCGGGTTTTGAGTTTCTTGCCGCCTTCTCCTAAAACTAATCCAAAGGGGACATGAACGACTTCAATATTGTCGGGAATCCAAGCGGCGCGTCTAGCGACTTGGAAGAATTGAGCGAAGTGGGTGGATTGACCACTATCGGTGACATAGATGATGCGATCGCACCCATCCTTTTCAATCCGATACCGCAATGCTGCTAGGTCAGTGGTGGCATAATTATATCCCCCATTAGTCTTCTGGACAATTAACGGTTGCGGGTCCCCTTCTTTGTTTGTAAATCCTTCTAAAAAGACGCATTTTGCGCCTTGGTCTTCCACTAATAATCCTTGAGTTTCTAAATCTTCTACGACTTTAGAAAGCAAAGGATTATAGAAGGATTCTCCTCGTTCAGTTAGCTGAATATCCAGCAAGTTATAGATTTTTTGAAACTCCTGGCGGGATTGTTCGCACAGCAGTTCCCAGGCACGGATTGCCTCGCGATCGCCTGCTTGCAATTTGACCACCTGCTGCCGAGAAACCTCCCGGAATTCCTCATCCTCATCAAAGCGCTTTTTCGCCTTCTTATAAAACGCCACTAAATCCCCTAAATCCAACGCATTCGCCGTAGTTAAGGCATCGGGAGATACTTCCCGCAAATAGGTAATCAACATCCCAAATTGTGTCCCCCAATCTCCCACATGATTGAGGCGCAAGACATCATGTCCCCAAAACTCTAAAACTCGGGCGATGCTATCTCCAATAATCGTAGAACGCAAATGTCCCACGTGCATTTCTTTAGCAATGTTGGGACTAGAGAAATCTACAACTACTCGTTGGGGATGACTCACGGGTTCAATGCCTAATCGTTCATCCCCTTCAATGGCGGCGAGTTGCTGTTCTAAATAGCTCGGTTTTAGGGTAAAATTAATAAATCCCGGTCCGGCAATTTCTGGCGGTTCACAAAATTCTGAGACATCGATATTGTCTATGATTTTTTGGGCAATATCGCGGGGTTTTTGCTTTAAAGGCTTGGCCAAAGACATGGCTAAATTGGCTTGATAATCGCCGAATTTGGGATTAGTCGTTGGCACTAAAACCGGGTCAGTCCCGGCCATTTCTTCACCAAAAGCAGCAATTAGGGCTTTTTCTACTTGGTTTCTTAGCAGTTCGTTAGTTGATTTCATAATACGGGATAAGATGGCAACTCCAGAAGATTGACGCAGTTTTTTGAGCAATCTAGTTCTGTCTCATCCTATCATTTCTTGCCATCAATGATGGATAAGGGTGGAGAAAAATGAGGTAGAGTAAAATGAATGCGGTCAAGTCTTGATGTGCGATGTCAGATTTCCGACGTGATTACCTCGAATCCTGCAACTACTGCCAGAATCATGAAAGAGCTTGTTTTAATCGGTGGGGGTCACAGTCATGCGATCGCCTTGCGAGAGTTTGCCAAGTCTCCCCTCCCTGGAATTCACATTACCTTAATTAGCGATGTGCTTCAGACTCCCTATTCGGGAATGTTACCCGGTTATTTGGCAGGGTTTTATACCTTTGAGGAAGCACATATCGATTTGAGACCCTTGGCAAATTTAGCGCAGGCAGAATTCTATTGCGATCGCGCCATTGCTCTCGATTTACAACAAAACCAAGTCCTCTGTGCCAACCGTCCCCCCATCCCCTTTGATATTCTCTCTATTGATATTGGCAGCACTCCCGCCACCCTCAATGTCCCCGGTGCCGCCACTTATGCCATTCCCGCTAAACCCGTCCCCCAATTATTAGAATCCTGGCATAAATTCCGAGAAGAAGTCTTGCAGTCCCCTCAACAATCCCGCAGTTTAGCAACCGTCGGAGGGGGTGCGGGAGGAGTCGAATTAACTTTATCTATTCAAGCTCATCTCAACAAAATATTAGAGCAGAAATACCACAAAAATATAGACTATCATCTCTTGCATCGCAGCAGTCATATTCTCTCCAGTCACAGTCCCTATGCGGCTCGCACCTTAACCCAACTGATGCAGGAGAGGGGAATTCACCTGCATCTCAATCAAACCGTTACCGGGGTAGAACGGCATCCGTTTGATCGCCTCAAACTAGACTGTGAATCTGGATTACAAATCGAGTGCGATCGAGTATTTTGGGTGACTCAAGCTGCTGCACCGGATTGGATATCGGGTTCCGGCTTATCCACAGATGATCGCGGGTTTATCCAAGTCAATAACCACTTACAATCCATTTCTCATTCTAACATCTTTGCTTCCGGAGATATTGCCACCCTGCTCAACAATCCGCGACCCAAAGCGGGAGTTTTTGCCGTGCGTCAGGGAAAACCTTTATTTGAAAATCTCTGCCGAAGTTTACAAGATAAACCTTTAATCTCTTACCACCCGCAACAGCAATTTTTAACCTTAATTGGAACCGGAACCGGAAAGGCAGTTGCCTCTCGGGGGAAATTTGGGTTAGGTCCGTTTCGGTTAATTTGGACTTGGAAAGATTGGATTGACAGGCGGTTTATGGAGCAGTTTAATCTGTGAATTGAAATCCAGGCGATCGCACTCAAAAGTTAACCCTATCTCCACGGGACAACCCCGGACCGACTTTAATCTATCTCTCGGTAGAGGTAAGAGCCTCCAACGGTATCCTAGGATGCTAAATATAACCCAATTCTCATTTTACAAGTTCCTTAATCAAGAGGTCATTAGATATGCAACGCATTTTATCCGCTTTAAAACAAGTCCGCTTGGGACTCATGGCGATCGCCTGTGCCTTTACCTTCATCAGCGTTTCCGGTGCCTTTGCTTTCGCTCATCCCAGCCAAGCTGCAACCGGCTTAGATTCCCGATTAGTCAAAGAAGAATATAAAATCGATAACAACCAACGGGACAATCAGTTAAAGAGTCGAGAAGAAGCCTACGAAGAAATGCTAAAAGAAGCTAAAGATATCCACACAGAAGAACAAGCCTACGAAGAAAATCTGTCTGAATATCGAGAAGAAAATCCCACACCGGGTTTAGCTGAAAAAGCCCAAGGCTTATTAGAAAAGTTAACCGACACTGAATAAATTTTTTAATAAAACGGTTGCCCTTGTTCTAACCCTGTGTCCTTGAGTTTTATCTTTAAAAAAGGGGAAAACTATCGGGATAACGGTTGGGTTGAACCGAGCCGTTTTCTTCCCCTTCCTAACGGAGAGGCTACCCTAACCCGCTTACAAGCCTAGGGATTTAAAAAAGCGAAACTTTTATGCTGCAAAGGTTTCAGCTTTTTTATTTTAAAAGGTTTTATGGCGATCGCCCCTACCCCCCTCCAAAAAAAGGGGCGCATTCTCGCACCCCCTCTGCTCCCAAATCCGGTTGGTAAAAGTCGGTTTTCGCTCATTAGCGCCGCGCAGGCGGGCTTCGTCCTGTATAGCCCCACCCTTCAGGGTGTGGGTTTTTATAGACTTACAACCGGCTAATCTTCCGCAAACACATAGCGATATAACTCCGAGGGGTCCGGTTCGGGACTATTCTCCGCAAACTGCACCGACTCATCCACGATCGCTTGGATTTTATTCTCAATCTCCTTGAGTTCCTCCGCCGTTGCCAAATTCTTCTCCGTCAGATAGGCACTCAAGCGCTTAATCGGGTCCCGAGACAGCCAAAATTCCTTTTCTTCCTTGCTGCGAAGTTCATCCGGGTCCGCCAGGGAGTGACCCCGGAATCGATAGGTCATGGCCTCAATCAGGGTAGGACCTTCTCCAGCGCGGGCGCGTTCCACCGCCTCTAATGCCGCAGTCCGAACCGCCAAAACATCCATCCCATCCACTTCGACGCCAACCATCCCAAACGCCGCCGCCTTCTTATAAATTTCCGGCTCAGAAGTAGCCCGTTCGTGGGCCATCCCGATCGCCCATTTATTATTTTCTACCACATAAATAATTGGCAACTTCCAGAGTGCCGCCATATTCAAACACTCAAAAAACTGCCCATTATTGCAGGCCCCATCACCAAAGAAACAAGCCGACACACTATCGGAACTGGCATCTCCCATTGCTTCGCGACGATACTTGCTTTGAAATGCGGCCCCAGTTGCCACCGGAATGCCTTCCGCCACAAATGCAAAACCGCCCAACAAATTATGCTCTCCCGAGAACAAGTGCATAGAACCCCCACGGCCCTTGCTGCATCCCGTTGCCTTGCCGAATAACTCCGCCATCACCTGTCTAGCCGGTACCCCCGCACTCAAGGCATGAACGTGATCCCGGTAGGTGCTACAAACATAATCCCAATCTCGTCTCATCGCCCGGATCACCCCGGTTGAGACCGCCTCCTGTCCATTGTAGAGGTGGACAAAACCAAACATTCGGCCTCGGTAGTACATCTCGGCGCATTTGTCCTCAAAGAAGCGCCCTAAAACCATATCCTCGTACAACATCAAACCGTCTTCTTTCGACAGTTGTACGGTGCTTACGTCAAATGTTGGTAAAGTCCGTTCCTGAATCATCAAAGTCTCCTGGTAGCTTGGAACCCGAGGGTCGAGACCTCGGAAGAAAAGCGAATTGCCCGGGTTTAACCCCTTAAACATAAGAAACCCAGTTTTTTTGTTAGGAAACCTGGAAAACCAATCCTTTGGCTGGGGAACCCCGGCGGTTGTCGCCACTTTAAATTGATTTTAATCCCTCTTGTTTTATCCCAATCAGGGATTAATCCACCAGCATCGCCACTAGGCCAAACATCATACCATAAAGGTTTGATCGCTTCGCGAGGTTAGGACAACTGCCCCCAGAAAACCCCAACAGAATTGGCCCCCGGTTGACGAAGCTCCCGGGAGCTTGTTAAATAGAAGCAAATACCGGGCAAGCCACGCAAACCCTCCCAAACCAGGCAGAACCCTGGCTCAACCTTGGAGTACGCCGCAATTCTCCAGATAAGATAACTCTGAAACCTTTTATCATAGAAACTAAAGGCTATAATTATCGGACTCTTTTAGTCGTTTATATTTGCTGCTATTGGTTTTGTCTGGTTGCTCATCAAGCAGGGGAAGTAGATTGTGCTAGTGCCACTCGATTATTACCGGATTCTCGGCCTGCCAATTCAGGTACCTGGGGTCGAAACCCCTGGCTATGCTGAACAGCTTGAAGCAGGCCCATCGCGATCGCAAAGAGCAACTCCCAAGGCGGGAATATTCTGAAGTCGCCACAAGTGCTCGCAGACAACTCATTGACGAAGCCTATACCGTTCTGAGCGATCCCGAGGAGCGTCAAAAATATGACGCCAGCTTTCTTGCCAAAGCCTCTGAATTAGAGTCGCCTGGGGCTGACTCGTCCACAGGAAGAGGGGGCCTAGAGTCAACTGACTCCTACCTCGACCCCAATACTCCAAGCATCGATGTTCCCTCGGAAGGCTTCATCGGAGCCCTACTGATTCTCCAAGAACTTGGAGAATATGAACTGGTGTTAAAACTGGGACTCCCAGTCCTCAGCGGTAGCAACATTAGTTTAAAAAATGGCCGCTTCGGAGACCCCAAACTGGTTGAGGCTGATATTATCCTCACCTTAGCCCTCGCCTGTTTAGAACTGGGTCGGGAACAATGGCAGGGGGGCAAATATGAAAATGCCGCCATCTCCCTAGAAAACGGCCAAGAAATGCTCTTGCGCGAAGGACTCTTTCCCGCAGTGCGCGGAGAAATGCAAGCGGACCTCTACAAACTCCGACCCTACCGGATTTTAGAACTATTGGCCCTCCCAGAAACCCGGGGCAAAGAGCGTCAGCATGGGTTGCAACTCTTGCAAGATATGTTGCAGGAACGGGGCGGAATTGATGGCACTGGAGACGATCGCTCGGGGTTATCCGTAGATGATTTCTTACGGTTCATTCAGCAACTCAGAAGCCACCTCACCGCCGCTGAACAACAGGAATTATTTGAAGCCGAAGCCCGTCGTCCCTCCGCCGTTGCCACCTACCTCGCCGTTTATGCCCTCGTTGCGCGAGGATTTGCCGCCCGCCAACCGGCCCTGATCCGTCGAGGTCAAATGCTGTTGACCCATTTAGGGCGACGACAGGATGTCCACCTAGAACAATCGGTCTGTTCCCTGCTATTAGGACAAACCGAGGATGCCGCTCAATCCCTAGAACTCACTCAGGAACAGGAAACCCTGACCTTTATTCGGGAAAATTCTCGGAATTCACCGGATTTACTCCCCGGATTGTGCTTGTACGCCGAACGGTGGCTACAATCCGAGGTCTTTCCCCATTTCCGGGATTTGGCAACCGCCCAGGCATCGTTAAAAGATTATTTTGCCGATGAACAGGTGCAGGCTTATTTAGAGGCCCTCCCTGAGACAACTGCCGATGAGGTGAACGAATGGATGGTGGTCCCACCGCCACCAAATCCGGTCACCATTGGATTACCGGAACCGTCCCCCAGACGGGACTCAGCCTTTACCACCTTGCGGTTGGATAGTAATGGGTCTAGCAATGGGACACCGGGCAAAAATCCCAGTCTCTCGTCCTCTGCCGTTTCTTTGGCAACCCTTCCTACGGCGATTCGCACCAGTTCTAATGCAGAGACTTCTAGTGCAGGGAGAATTCGCGATCGCAGCCGTCCCAGTGAGGACCGCAGTGCCTCCGGAAATGGCAAACGAGACGATCGCAGCAAATTACCCGTCGCCGCCCGAGTCCGAGGATTGGAACCGATTGAAACCCCCCCATCCCGTCGCAGTGGTGTCGGACGCACGGGCGCTAAAGGCAAAAACCCGAAACTAGAACGGTTGATTTTATTAGGCGTCGGTGGATTACTGGGATTATTGCTGCTGTGGTTACTGATTAACTCCCTGCGCTGGGTGGCTGGATTATTTCAAGGAGGGCCATCGTTACGGGGAGAACAACTGAGCATTCAGCTAGACCAATCC
Organism: uncultured cyanobacterium; assembly: GCA_963821735.1. Taxonomy (GTDB): domain Bacteria; phylum Cyanobacteriota; class Cyanobacteriia; order Cyanobacteriales; family Laspinemataceae; genus Laspinema. The sequence continues at coordinate 88,414 of CAWGFK010000009.1, read as the reverse complement.
GCCATCCCGATCGCCACCCAACCCACCCCGGAAGAACTCGGCGCAACGGGACCTATTAATGAGGCGATCGCCCAAGGCGTCCTGCAAAAATGGTTCACCATCAAATCCGCAGCCCTCGGCAGCACCCATCAGGTGGAACAATTACCCGAAATCTTGATGGACCCAGCCCTCTCCTTGTGGCAACGCCGCGCCGAAGCCGCCCGTCAGGAAAATTGGTATTGGGAATATGACCACACGATTCAAGAAACCGGCGTGGAAATGAGTCCCACCGACCCCAACCGAGCCACCATAGAAGCTCAGGTGAGTGAAACCGCTCGGTTATTTGAAAATGGACAACTCAGCAACACTCGGGATGACAATTTACGAGTTCAGTATCAGTTTGTTCGCGAAGACGGTCAATGGCGTATTCGCGACTGGGTAATCCTGCCCTAAACCTTAGTTCAGTCTGGATTTAAACCGATGGGGTAGTCCCCATCGGTTATTTTTTATTTCTCTGTTTTAGCGCAACTAAACCCGCACCCTCAAGGGTGGGGCTACACGGACAAAGCCCGCCTGCGCGGGCTACTTTATCAAAACGAGTTTTAAAAACCAAATAGGGTATGAACGCAGAACCTCCAAGATCACATCCGGTGTTCGTAGTAACGACTTCAGTCGTTATCTCTCGTGGCATGGCGTCCGCCATGTCACGAGCAATGGGTGGCTTCAGCACCTGTTTGAGGACTGGAGGCAAAACGTCCAAGAGCGCATTACAAGGCAGAGCCATGTCCCCAAGAACCAAGAACCAACGACCAACGACCAACGACCAAATCTCCTGCTCTATAAGGCTTACGACCGATCGCCGTTCAAATGTCATCAAATCCTGACATTACTCTCTGGGACCCGATCCCCGATCCCCCGCTTATATCAAGAATTCATGACATTACGATCCCCGAACTGCTTGTAAATCCGTAATAACCCGGAGATTGGCTTAGAAACACCTGCCGTACCCCCTTGACCCTATCGAATATTTTCTGCAACATAGACATAACCAAGCGATCCCCCACGATCCCAAAAAAAAGCTGTACTCAACAGCCCAGGGACCCCACTGAGAGTTAACACCATTTTGGATGAAAACCCTCAACCTCGGGAAACATGGGTCGGGCGCATTCAGGTAACTGCAAATCCCCGCATTAAGCGAGGAACAGTCCAGGGAAATGGACTCATCCCGGTTGATTTCACCAACCCACTCCAAATCAGGACCTCTGATTGAGATGGGTGGAAGAAAACCCAGAGGAGAACCCAATCTCAAAACGGTGTAGCAGGGCCTGATGTGCAGGGGCAAATAAAAACGCGATCGGCGATCGAGCCGCAGCTAATTTTTATGAATTGGGCAAATCGTAAGGCAACCGTTTTATGATCCCGCCTGCAAATTCCATTCACTTAATTAACTAGGGATTCGTCCCGGCATAAAAACTTAATGATAGGGAAGGAGGATCGCGATCGCTCATCTACAGGCAAGGCTAACTAACATTCCGAACTAAATTTCTCGAACCAATTTAACCACAACGAGAAATTTTGAAATTGGAAGCAATCCACCTGCCGTATAGCCGAAATTAGGAGGCCAAGAGAACAATGGCAAAAGAACGACCCCCATTAGAAGAGATGACTTTACGGCAACTCCGCCGAGTTGCAAGTGAATGTGGAATCTCTCGTTATAGCCGGATGAGAAAATCTCAACTTCTGGCATCCATTCAAGAAAAACAACGCACCAAGATTTCCGTAGAACAAACTCGTACATTGGAGGCACAGGAAGAAGTGGAAGCAGCAAAATTTGAACTGGGTCAAGAAGATCGCACAGGTGGAACTCTCGCCTCAGTCGATGAAGGACTCGGCGATTTACCGGGTGGTTACGGTGAAAGCCGCATCATGCTGTTACCTCGCGATCCCCAATGGGCCTATAGCTACTGGGATATCCCCAACACCAACAAAGAAGAAATGCGCCGTCAAGGGGGCCAACAATTAGCCCTGCGCCTGTACGATGTCACCGATATCAACATCGAAACCCAAAGCCCCCACAGCATTCAGGAATATCCTTGCGACGAACTCGCGCGGGAATGGTACTTACCGATTCCTGTGAGCGATCGCGATTACGTCGTGGATATCGGTTACCGTTGTGCTGATGGCCGTTGGTTAGTCCTCTCCCGTTCCGCCCTCGTCCACATTCCCCCGGTTTATCCCTCCGACTGGATTGAAGACCACTTCCTCACCATCGAATGGGAAGAAGACCTGCGCGGCAAAACCTTCATGCAACTGGTTCCCCCCAGCAAGAAAGCGCCAGTGGCAAGCCCCAACGCCATTTACGACGAAATCTTCGGCATGGCCGAAGGTGCCGAATCTCAGCGCGTTGCCGGTTCCCTGTTCGGGTCCATGCAGCACGTTCCCGGTTCGATGGCCCCCGAACAGTCCCTCAGTTCCTACGTCTTCCCCTCCGGTGTGGGAATGTGGGCCGTTCCGACTGCTTCCGGTATCGGCATGAATATGTCCGGCGTCGGCATGAATATGTCCGGTGCAGGATTCGCCTCCGCACCCCCGAACCGTCCTCGCAAATTCTGGCTGGTTGCCGATGCCGAATTGATCGTCTACGGTGCCACCGAACCCGATGCCACCGTCACCATCGGTGGACGACCCATCAAACTGAATGCAGATGGCACCTTCCGCTTCCAGATGTCCTTCCAAGATGGCATCATCGACTACCCGATCGTCGCAGTCGCCTCCGACGGAGAACAAACCCGCGAGATTCACATGAACTTCAATCGGGTCACCCCTGCTCGTCGGACCAACACCAAGGAAGAAGCCGTTGAAGAATGGTTTGCATAAAGGTTAGAAATTGAAGGGATGAAAATTCTTTTTCAACCCTTCATTTGAATCACCTTTTCAATCAACCCCTAGCAATTGCTGGGGGTTTATTATTGTTCTTAAAAGTTGCTGCAATTTTCTGGGATTTATGGACATTATTGAAATTCTCAAACAAGACTATCAACAGTTTCCCGAAAATCAGACCTATAGCCTTTATAGCGAAACGGTTTATTTCAAAGACCCGATGACTGAATTTCGCGGGATGCGATCGCTACCGGCAGATGATTGGCTTCATGTCCACCTGGTTTAAACAAATCAAAATGGACTTACACGACATTCGCCGCATCGACGACACCATCGAAACCCGCTGGACCCTAAATTGGACCACCCCCCTCCCCTGGCAACCCCGGATTGCCATCTCGGGACGTAGCGAATTGCAACTCAACCCCGAGGGAAAAATCATCTCCCATATCGATTACTGGGATATCTCCCGCCTCGACGTCCTCAAACAGCACTTCAAACCACAGGTTTCGGGAAAAAACCGTTAAAGTAAAGAGATGTTAACAATTCTCAGGCAGGGGTAAAAGATCCATGCGATTAATTTTAATGACCGGCAAAGGCGGCGTGGGTAAAACATCCGTTGCCGCTGCCACCGGATTACAATGTGCCGAATTAGGCTATAAAACCTTAGTATTGAGTACCGACCCAGCGCATTCCTTGGCCGATAGCTTTGACATGGAATTAGGGCATGAACCGCGCCTAGTTCGAGAGAACCTTTGGGGTGCAGAACTCGATGCACTCATCGAATTAGAAGCCAACTGGGGGTCAGTCAAACGCTATATTACCCAAGTTTTGCAAGCCAGAGGACTCGAAGGGATTCAAGCCGAAGAACTCGCCATTTTACCCGGAATGGATGAAATATTCGGTCTTGTGCGGATGAAACGGCATTATGATGAAGGCTTCTACGATGTCCTAATTATTGACTCCGCACCCACCGGGACCGCCCTGCGCTTACTCAGCTTACCCGAAGTCGGGGGCTGGTACATGAGACGATTTTATAAACCCTTCCAAGGCATATCCGTCGCCCTGCGACCCTTCGTCGAACCCATCTTCCGACCGATCGCCGGATTTTCCCTCCCGGATAAAGAAGTGATGGATGCGCCTTATGAGTTTTATGAACAAATTGAGGCATTAGAAAAGGTCTTAACCGATAATACCCAAACCTCCGTCCGCTTAGTCACCAACCCCGAAAAAATGGTGATTAAAGAATCTCTTACGCGCTCATGCCTATTTGAGCTTATATAATGTAGCCACGGATTTGATTGTCGCCAATCGAATTATTCCCGAAACAGTCACCGACCCATTCTTCCAACGCTGGAAAGAAAATCAAACCCAGTACCGAAAGGAAATTCACGAAAATTTCCATCCCTTACCCGTGAAAGAGGTTCCGCTTTATTCTGAGGAAATGTGCGGCTTAGAAGCGCTCGATCGCCTCAAAGAAACCTTGTACGGGAAAGATGAAGACCCCAGCCAGGTTTACTACAAAGAAACCACCGTCCGCGTGGTCCAAAACCAGAATGAATACAGTTTAGAACTGTATTTACCGGGAATTCCCAAAGACCAAATTCAACTCAGTAAAAGTGCCGATGAGTTGAATATTACCATCGGCAACCATCGCCGAAATTTGGTACTCCCCCAAGCCTTAGCAGCCTTACAACCTTCCGGCGCAAAAATGGAAGATGACTATCTGAAAATTCGTTTTTCAGAAGTGGCTAAGGTGTAGGAAACATAGCCCACCCACAAGGGTGCGCTATACAAACAGGCCCCCTGCGCGGGCTAATCTTCTTCCTGTTTGTAGTAACGACTTCAGTCGTTATCTTTATCAGATTAACCAAACCTCCCTAAGCAAGATTTGAACACCAACCAGGGGGATTTCTCCGGAATGTTCCTCGCCAAGGGATTTCTCTAAAAATCAACTAGAATCCTGCTGCTGTGTTCGTTGAAATATTTACTGGAGTTAGCTGAGAAACTGTGACGACTATAACCCTCTATCATGGAACAGATGTTTATAGTGCCTTGGATATTCTCAATAACGGCTTAAATCCTGAGCGCCTGCTGAAGTTACAAGTTAACCCGGTCCAATTAGGGCCAGGACTCTATACAGCGTTGGATTTAGATGTCGCCTGGTTTTTTGCCAGTTTAGCCCCCAATGCTGAAATGTTAGAATCTACTGTCATAAAAATATCGTTACCTGTGGTAGAATTAAACTATCTCTTGGATAGAAAAGAGGCTCGAATAGAACCCATTGTTCAGGGGCAATTCAAAGCGGAACAAATCTGGTTTTCTATTACGGCTTTTGATTTTTTAAATCAAGTTGCTGAGTTCAAACCTATAGGATAGGTGAAAGGAGCCATGAAACCTAAATATACCTTAACTGATTTAAAACGGCGTCCTAATCAAGGTTCCCAAGGATGGTTCAGTTCAAACCCATACCCATACGGTAGAGTTTTCACGAAGTCTGACTGGAGCGGAACAACAAAAGTTTATAACTTTGCTCCTGGATTTTCCATCTAGGGTTAAGCAAGAATTCCCCGATTTGAAAACTCATTTTTTAGATAAAACTGAAGTGTGTTTTGAAAACCCAGACTGTGCAAAATATACCTTTCATCAAATTGGAAGAGGGGGAGAATGGAAAGATCTCCTGTTTAGCCTATCTTAGCAAAATTTAGTCAAGAAGTGGCTATGATTAGTAAGCACGATGGGAATCCCGTGTTTGCAAAAGCGTCAACACAACCGGGAGAACTCACAGAAATCATTGAGCAGCATCGGGAGGAGGGAGGCGATCGCACCGAATCCAACCCAGAAAGCACTGACGCCACTGAACAAGGGCGATCGGCATCCAACCCTTATTTACCTATGCCTCCGATGAAGAAGTCTGGGAGGCTTATTTAGAGTCTAAAAAAGAATGGGAGGAGGTTTACCGTCGCCTTGCAGACTCCTAGATTTCCTAAAATATCCCTAGTTTTAAAGCTCCACCACGATCAACTTGAAAGTTTGGGCGGGACGGCAGGTATTAGAGACGAAGGTTTACTCGAATCTGCATTGGCTCAACCTCAAGCTACCTTTGGCGGACAATTGCTGCATCCAACTTTACCCGAACAAGCAGCAGCTTACCTTTACCATTTGGCAAAGAATCATCCCTTTGTGGATGGCAACAAGCGCACTGCCTTCGCGGTAATGGATACGTTCCTCAGAATCAACGGATACCGCCTCGACTTGTCAGCGGATGCGACTTACCAGATGGTCCTGGATGTGGTGGAAGATAAAATGAGTAAGGAAGCATTAGGGGAATTCTTACAAAAACATATCAAACCGTAGGAATGGCCCAAGTCCAGATAAAATAGGGTTACTGTACTCTGGTGCAACGCCCTAATCCATATCTGCAATCTCAAACGCCCCCTTTGGGTTAGACAGTTCCGACGACCATAATCTATCCCAAATTGTATCAAATTTCGATTTCAGTTCGGGTCGGTTAGCATTTGATTAACTGACTTGCTTGTGTTACTGTTTCTGCTGTAAAAATTCGGCAAAGTCGCGAACTTCAGCAACTAAATCATCCGATAAATTATCTAAAACGGCTGTTAAATGTTCTCGAACTCCCATCGCTTCACGAGCAGGAATTGTTAAAACTAATTGATGAGGGTAAACGGTTTCTACCCCGATTGTCTCCATAAACGAATCAGCTTCATCCTGAGTCGCTGACACAAAATTACCCTTTTCATCATACTTAACCCAACCCCCAAACAATTCGACAAGATAAGCCTTTCCTTCTCCTAGAACTTCCACAATTGTGCCAACGGTTTCCACCTGCGCCACTCCCCCATCTGTTAAGGGAATTGCTTCAGTGATTTTAACCCCATCAAATAGCTGAAATCGAGCCATTACAACCCTCCTAATCTATCCGGTACTGCTGTTACAAACCTAGCAACATCTTCATCAAATAGCACAATCCAAACCGTTCTAATGCGTCGAGATATCCCAGAAACCCCTGTAACTTCTATATATGCACGATAGAGTTCCCCGTGCTGAAGGGGTGACAAGAAGGCTAAAAAGTAGATTGGATAAGGGACATAGCTCTTAGGCCCCTTCGATAAAAAGGCTGTTTATCGGGATGAGGTTTCATAAACTCGATACTCAACTCCTGCAATTTTTCCATAGAATCAATCCAACTGAGTCCATAAAGCCCTATCCAAAAGTTACTATGACGGCGTTGAGAGCGTCCAGATTCGGTTAAACGAGCGACGTAAGATTGCACTCCTTGTTGCTTGATTGGCACGCCTTGAATAGATGCGGACGTATAAGCCAAAGCAATTAAAAGAACTAGACGAGTCAACCGCTCTTGGTTGGCTCCTGTTCCTTCTAAATTATATCCTCCAGTTTTACAATCTTTGAACATCGCTTCAATGCCCATCCGCATCTCATACGCCTTTAAAGCACTTTTTAAATCGGGAAGGTTGGTCAAGATATACCAAGGTTCACTCGACTTATTGGCCCCATATTTACGTTTCCAGTAAGCGGCTAACGCATAGCGGCCAAATCCTTTCTTTTTAGTGAACTGAACCGAGGGTAAATAAAGTTTCATCCCCGGTTGAAGTCCTAAATTATTTAAGCTCTCAAAATCCTCGCCTTTTTTCCGACTCTGTTTAATGTAAGTGTTGCATTTTTGACGGAGGGCAAAATAAACTTTCTTTGACTGGAGCCACTTAGCCAGCTCAACGCTATGAAATTCACGGTTTCCAACGACGATAATTTTATAACCGTTTAATAACCGAATAATCGGAGTAAGAAGGGCTTTTTGACGGGCGAGATTGCTGGCCCCTGTATGGTCAATAAATGTCCAATAAACCGGCCAAGCTCGTTTTTGATAAATCACCGAACCCATGAAGAGGTTATTTTGTTTCCAAGAGGTTCTATCTAAGGCTAGATAAATGGGCTTGTTTTTAGGAAAATAACGATGAATTAAAATTTGAATCAAGGGAAACCACAGCAGAGGAACACTTAGACTGTTCGAGACTAAGAATCGTTGGATTCGCCGACGACGGCTCTCCTGTTTAATAGCCAGGGGAAAACATGCCGCCAACCGCTCAATTTTAACGGTTTTGTGCAGTTGCAAGAGCCACACTAGGGTTTTAACCATCAGCCAATCAGAATGATTCAGTTGCTCGGATAAAAAAGTTTGGTAAAATGTAGGTAGCATTTTTTTGTGATTATAGAGGTTGGCTAGGCCCTAAAAAGGAGCTGACCTCTTTTTTTTATACTACAAATCGCTAAAGTCGGCAAGGGGCAAGCCTTTTGGCCTTCTTGTCACCCCTTCAGGTTCCCCGTGTTCGTTTTGACTCTGAAGTTGCAGTATATCCAAAGATACCTCAGTTAAGATTGCCTCTCGAATTGCTTCTGATGACTCAAACCCCATCACATCCCGCCAGAATTTCCGCTTATCTCCTCCTTGTCCTGGTTCAGTGGCGCGATTGAAGAGATATTGTGCTTTAGCGATGGGAAACTCGAAGCGCATAGGTGAAGCCATTTTCGATATTTGTCTGCATTATCGAGGCGTTTGAGAAAGAGGAGATAGGAGAATTGTTCGATAGGATCCATCTGGTTAGACAGTCCCGACAATCATAATTTATCCCAAATTGGGTAAACTTTTGAGCGGAGTTCAGGTTCAGTTAACATAACTATTAACGTTTAAATTTTTTGATAGCTTCTTTCACCTCAAGTCGTCTACCACGTAGTATAACTTTTCCTGAATCAGAAATTGCTCTACTTGCACTATCTTTTAGCTCAAATTCTACAAAAGCGTAACCCCTAACTTGATTAGTCTCTTGATATCGGGGGATAGAGACATTAACTACATCTCCATATTGAGCAAAGACACTCATCAACTCAGTTGGCTCAGCTTCAAACGGAATATTTCCGACATACACCTTTGCATAATCCGCCTCATCATTAATTTCAAAATTTTTGACTGAAGGCTTTACAAAATTTATAGCTTTTGTTAAATTGTTGGATGGAACAACGATTAAATATCTAGGTACTTGCTTTTTATCTATTTTCTGGACTCTTGCTGTTTTAATAACTTTTTGCTTGGTGATAGTAGCTTGCAAAATATCGAATTTTCGCAAAGATTCTAAAAGCTGACGATAATAGTCTGTATCACTAATACCGACAGCATTCCATATTTCATTAGCTGAAATAATTCGCCCGTTAACTCCTAAACGCACTACTGTTTTTTGGTCTCTATCTAAATTCAAATGACTAAAATTTTCTAGCCAGAGTCTTTCCTCTTTTGTGTAAATAAACTTCTGGCTAAGAGTTACTCGAAATATTGTTCTATCCGTATATAGCTCGGGCTCTGTTAGATCATTTAATGCCATTAGTTCATATATTCTTCTAATTCCTTCACCTAATTCGCGCACATATCCTCTTTCGCGCAGCACTCTTGCTATCAAAGAGTTACGAGACTGGTGAACTCCCTTAAGTTCTTTCAAATCCTCAATCCGGATAGATGATAAAAGCGCACCAGGACTAATTATTTCTAATCTATCAGAATAGACGTGAACTTCTATTCCTCGTCCTTCTATACTATAGTCTCTGTGGGCAATAGCATTAATGAGAGCTTCTCTACAAGCAAGTTCAGGATACACAATTTGGGTTCTAAAAATTGCATCACTTGCAATTCGAGTTTCTGTAGTAAGGTGTGGTCTTATTAATTCCCAGCTAGATTGTATAAGCTGAAGAATGTTGTCATCAGCCTCATCCTCATAAACTACATTGTGGTCTTTGCCTGTTTTAATTTCTGTTCCATTAACTTTGACAAGTCTAACTTGTAAACGAGGATGCCATTTACTGGGTTTTTTAGCAAATAAAAGCAGTGCTGCTTTTTTATATCTAAGACGCTCTCCGTCAAATTCCGCTAAATCTAAGTATTGAAGACACTTCTCAGGACTCATTCCCTTTGATATTTGCTGTGCTACGTCTCTAACCAGAGATATATCTAAATCAGAAATATCTGCATTGTCAACGTATTTCCTATCATATTCAAGGGAATTTTTTTCAGAACGAGAGAGCGAAATCTGTTCTGCTGAAATTGGAACAGAATCTAAATCTTTCCTTTGTAGGCAAAGACCCTTAGATGTTAAATAAATATAATCTATTCCTTTTGGAACTGAAAAATACAAGATAGTTTTCCCTTGATACGATACACGAGTTGCACGCCCTGATGGTAAAGGAGTGTCTGGGTGAATATGTGTTTTTGGAGCCTGTAAAAGTATGCCAATTTGCTCCTCTGTATAATTTAAACCAGAAACCGTCGTATCATCTTCTACTCCTACTAAGAGTTCGCCTCCATCGGCGTTGGCAAAAGCAACAAGAGTTCTAGCAATATCACTACACACTTCCTTTAAATTTCGAGGATTTTTATCTCCAGGTTTTCCCTCAAGTCCACTCTTGAATTCTCTAAAATGGCTTTCACCAACTTCTATAGCTATATCAACTTTTTCTGTTAGCCTCAAGATTTCTAATGTCATGGTATTATTACTCCTGTTTGTTTATATTTGATTTGTTGCCTTGTTCTATGCTGCTAACTGTTCTCTAAAATAAATCAATTTCTCCACTTCTTTCTGACTGAACCACCTTTCTACGGCATCTTCCCCGAACTGATATAATGGTTTTTCATACGAATCTGCTACCTCCAAACGGCACTTTTTCAAAAACACATTTTCCACCATCCTTAAAAACCGAATTTGATTTGCATTAAAACTCTGGTGCTTCTCAATCTCCGTAACGTAATGCCTGATTTGCTGTTCTGCTACCCTGGGATCGCGGCTTTGTCGCTTCGCCTCCACAACCGCGATCGCTTCGCCGTTTGGCTGATACAGACAATAATCCGTAACTCCGTTCCAAGGTTCTGCATCGTAGCCATCCACCGGAATTTCTATCCCCACCTGGTTTGGATCTTCGAGACTCCATCCCGCTGTCTGTAGGGCTTTATCGATTAATTCTTTTCGGGTGTTCGCTTCGTTACGAGACATTACGATATTATTTGCTGGCCCAATTTAGAGATCTGCGCGATCGCTCCACTCCTCTACTTTACCCTACAACAGGTCGTCAACTTCATCCAACGGATGTCCTGGGGTCACCCACTCCAAAGTTGGGTCATCTTTGAGCAGTTCTCGATTGAAAGCAATCCGTACCCATTATGCCATAGCTGAGGCGATCGCTAGACCAACCCAGCATCAGGCGAATTCTTACGAAAACATATCAAACCGTCGGAATGGCCCAAGTCCAGATAAAATAGGGTTACTGTACTCTGGTGCAACGCCCTAATCCATGTCTGCAATCTCAAACGCCCCCTTTTCTCCGGAAGAAATCGCTGCCGAAAGTCTGAAACCGGCAGAATATGAAGAAATCGTCAAACGGCTAGGACGCCATCCCAATAAAGCAGAATTGGGAATGTTTGGCGTGATGTGGTCCGAACACTGTTGTTATAAGAACTCCCGTCCCCTGCTGAAACAGTTTCCCACCACCGGCGATCGCATCCTAGTCGGTCCTGGAGAAAATGCCGGGGTGATAGACTGCGGAGACGGATTGCGCCTCGCCTTCAAAATCGAATCCCACAATCACCCCTCGGCGATCGAACCCTTCCAAGGTGCAGCCACCGGGGTTGGCGGCATCCTCCGAGATATCTTTACAATGGGTGCACGTCCCATCGCCCTTCTCAACTCCCTGCGCTTCGGAAATATCGAAGACCCCCGCACTCGCCGCATCTTCACCGGCGTTGTAGAAGGAATTTCAGTCATTATGGTAACTGCAGTTGGAGTCCCCACCGTAGGCGGCGAAGTGTACTTCGATCGCGCCTATACCGGCAATCCCCTCGTCAATGTCATGGCATTGGGGATAATGGAAACTCCCGAAATCGTCAAATCCGGTGCTTCCGGTGTCGGCAACCCCGTCCTCTATGTTGGTTCTACCACCGGCAGAGATGGCATGGGAGGGGCGAGTTTCGCTAGTGCAGAATTGACGGATAAATCCGCAGACGATCGCCCTGCGGTTCAAGTGGGCGACCCCTTCCTAGAAAAATCCCTGATTGAAGCCTGTTTAGAAGCCTTCAACACCGGCGCAGTGGTTGCCGCGCAGGATATGGGCGCTGCGGGAATTACCTGTTCCACCTCGGAAATGGCAGCGAAAGGGAATCTCGGCATTGAACTGGATTTAGACTTAATCCCTGTCCGAGAAACCGGCATGGTTCCCTACGAGTTCCTCCTCTCCGAATCCCAGGAACGGATGCTGTTTGTCGCGCACAAGGGACGGGAACAAGAACTGATTGATATTTTCCATCGTTGGGGACTGCAGGCAGTGATTGCCGGGACGGTGATTGCTGAACCGATTGTGCGGATTCTCCATCAAGGGGGAGTTGCCGCAGAAATCCCCTGCCGCGCTTTAGCGGAAGATACCCCCATTTACGATCGCCAGTTAATGGCAGAACCCCCAGAATATGCCCAAAAAGCATGGCAATGGACTCCGGATAATCTCCCCCCTTGCACCGCAGCAGGCATCGAAATTCAAGGCAAATCCCAGAGTTGGACTGAGATTTTACTGCAACTGTTAGATACCCCCACCATTGCCTCCAAGCGATGGGTGTATCGGCAATATGATCATCAGGTGCAGAATAATACCGTCTTGCTACCGGGAGGCGGAGATGCAGCAGTGGTCCGATTACGCCCTCAAGCACCCCTCTCCTCCAGTCCCGCCACCCATCGCGGGGTTGCCGCTACGGTAGATTGCAATTCCCGGTATGTGTATCTGGACCCCTACGAAGGGGCAAAGGCAGTGGTGGCAGAAGCTGCCCGGAATTTAAGCTGTGTTGGTGCCGAACCCATTGCGGTGACGGATAATCTCAATTTCGGCAGTCCCGAAAAACCCATCGGCTATTGGCAGTTAGCATCCGCTTGTAAAGGCATTTCTGAGGCTTGTAGCGAGTTTTCCACGCCGGTTACTGGGGGGAATGTCTCCCTGTACAATGAAACCCTTGATGCCAAGGGGGAACCGACGCCGATTTATCCGACCCCAGTGATTGGCATGGTGGGATTGATTCCCGATATTACCCAAGTTTGTGGACAAGGGTGGCGCAATCCTGGGGATGTGATTTATCTATTAGGATTACCAATTACTGCGATAACCCAGAATGTTTCTTTAGGCGGTTCGGAATATTTAGCCGCGATTCACGAAACCGTTGCTGGGAAACCGCCCGTGGTGGATTATCAGTTGGAACGACAAGTCCAAGCAACAGTCAGGGAAGGGATTCGCCAAGGGTGGGTACAATCGGCTCACGATTCTGCCGAAGGTGGTTTGATGGTGGCTTTAGCTGAATCTTGTATTGGCGGGAATTTAGGAGCGAAAATTACCCTGAATGCTGATGCAGCAAGCGTCTCGCGCTGGGATGAAATTTTATTTGCTGAAGGGGGTGCTCGGATTGTAGTCTCTGTTTCTCCAGAACAGGTGGAAAACTGGGAATCTTATTTACAACAGCACTTGGCAGGAAATTGGCAAGAAATTGGGGAAGTATCGGAAATCCAGACGGGTTTAATCGTTAATTCCGATGTTAACCTTCCCTTAATTGACGTTAGTATGACAGATATGCGCGATCGCTGGTCCAATGCCATCGAACGTCGCCTATCTGCATCCCCAAACCTTCCCGGTTGATCTACTACCCCAAACAGGAGCGAAGCCGTAAGCATGATCCCCCATCATCCCTTGTCCTCTGACGAGCATTATCCTGCATCCGCAGAGTCTTTGAGCGAACCCACTGAGGTTAACCCTGCTATGTCCAACCGCCCGGATAAGCCCGAAGAAGCCTGTGGCGTGTTTGGCGTTTATGCCCCCGGTGAAGATGTGGCGAAAATGACCTATTTTGGTCTCTATGCCCTTCAGCATCGGGGTCAAGAATCCGCTGGAATTGCGACGTTTGATAGTAATGCCCAAGTCCATCTGCATAAAGGCATGGGGCTAGTCTCTCAAGTCTTTAATGAGACGATTCTGGACGAATTACCCGGACATTTGGCGGTGGGACATACCCGGTATTCGACGACGGGAACCAGTCGCGTGGTGAATGCTCAACCGGCGATCGTCCCGACTCGGTTAGGTCCGTTGGCGCTTGCACATAATGGCAATCTTGTCAATACTGCCGCGCTGGGTCAAGAGTTGATTGAACAACAGTGCAACCTGATCACGACAACGGATTCAGAAATGATTGCCTGGGCGATCGGGTTGGAAGTGGACAAGGGTAAAGATTGGTTAGATGCCGCCATCAGTGCTTTTCATCGCTGTAAGGGAGCCTATAGCTTGGCGATCGCCACCCCCAAAGGCATCATGGGAGCAAGGGACCCCAACGGCATTCGTCCCCTGGTGATTGGCACCTTAGAAGGCAATCCCACCCGCTATGTGCTGGCCTCGGAAACCTGTGGGTTAGACATCATTGGTGCAGAATACCTGCGCGATGTGGAACCGGGAGAATTAGTCTGGATTGGGGAAGAAGGATTAGCCTCGTTCCATTGGAGTCAAGCCTCCGAGCGTAAACTTTGTATATTTGAAATGATATACTTTGCGCGACCCGATAGCATTATGTGCAATGAATCATTGTATAGCTATCGCCTGCAACTGGGACGACAACTGGCGAAAGAATCTCCGGCAGATGTGGATATCGTCATCGGCGTTCCCGACTCCGGCATTCCTGCGGCGATCGGATTTTCCCAGGCATCGGGTATTCCCTACGCCGAGGGATTGATTAAAAACCGTTATGTTGGGCGCACCTTCATCCAACCCACTCAGCACATGAGGGAGTCCGGGATTAAAATGAAGCTCAACCCCCTCAAAGATGTGCTCGTCGGTAAAAAAGTCTTAATGGTGGATGATTCCATTGTCCGTGGCACCACCAGCCGCAAAATCGTTAAAGCCTTGCGAGATGCGGGTGCAACGGAAGTACACATGAGGATTTCATCTCCGCCTGTGACTCATCCCTGTTTCTATGGCATCGATACCGACAGTCAGGATCAACTGATTGCCGCGACTAAATCCGTAGCGGAGATTGAAGCACAAATCGAAGTAGACTCTCTGGCTTATTTAAGTTGGGAAGGAATGCTTGTCGCGACAGGAGAGGACCCCAGTCGCTTCTGTTCCGCCTGTTTCACCGGA
Source organism: uncultured cyanobacterium (assembly GCA_963821735.1). Taxonomy (GTDB): domain Bacteria; phylum Cyanobacteriota; class Cyanobacteriia; order Cyanobacteriales; family Laspinemataceae; genus Laspinema. The sequence goes on along the minus strand of CAWGFK010000009.1, from coordinate 73,330 downwards.
GATTATCCGATTCAAATCCCTGACCCGGTGAAACGTTCTAAGCTGATTATGGAGAAGGCTCTTTCTACTACCCCCGCAGGCTAAAGCCCGGGGCTACACGAACAAAGCCCGCCTGCGCGGGCTAAGAATTGTTCCCCTGTTTGTAGTAACGACTTCAGTCGTTATCCCGTCCCCCGTTTGTAGTAACGACTTCAGTCGTGCCCGCGTTACTTGGCCAGCCAAGTAACGCCCTGTTGCTAAGGTTTAAACCTAGCCCTGTCCAGGTGTATTTGTAGGGGCGTATTGCATACGCCCTCTCATGTATGCAATACGCCCCTACAAGAAACCCGGATGCGGTGGGATTCCATTGACGGATAAAGAGGGCGTATGCAATACGCCCCTACAAGAAACCCGGATGCGGCGGGATTCCATTGACGGATAAAGAGGGCGTATGCAATACGCCCCTACAAGAAACCCGGATGAGGCGGGATTCAATTTACCACCTTGACAGGGCTAGGTTTTAACCCCCGCAGGTTGTTGCTTTTCTCAGGTAGTCATTTACAATCGGACCGACTGTAAATGACTGCGAGGGTTGTAGTGTCGGGCGTTGCGAATCTTTTCGTAGAGGTCCTTTTCTGTCGAATTGAGGTCCTTCGGGGGGGCGATCGCAATTCTGACCAACTGATCCGTGCGATCGCCCTTTGCCGTTTTCCATCCTTTGCCACGAAGTCGCAGCGTCTGTCCAGAACGAATTCCTGCCGGAACATTCATTTTCACCGTCCCATCGGGAGTCGGAATCTCAATGGTTGCCCCCAACACTGCCTCATCAGGGGCCACAGGGACCTCACAGACGAGATTATCTCCCTCAAACTGGAAAAACGAGTGGGGTTGGATTTCCACCTTCAGGTACAAATCCCCCCGTTGTTGGTTGTAGGCACTCACCAAACCCTTGCCACGAACTCGAATCCGGGTCCCCGGTTTGGCCCCAGGCGGAATCCGGACATCGATCGCCTCCGTCCCCAAATTTAAGCGCTTTTGGGTCCCCTGAAACGCCTCAGAAAACGTCAAGGTAATACTACTTTCCCGGTCCCCAGAGGTCCCCCCAGTAGGGCGATCGCCTCCAAACCCCGACGCAAAATCCTCAAACCCGCCAAACCCACTGGTCGAAGTTGAACGAGCATTGCGATAATTGTAATTAGAGCCTCCCGGACGAGCGCGGCCCGCCCCAGGTCCCCCGACGCGACCGAGTAACGCATTGATAAAATCATCAAAGCTGGAGAATTGGCTAAAATCGAACCCGCCAAAATCCACATTCCCACCACCTGGGGGCCATCCGGCTGCACCGGCTGCACCATCCGCTTGCCGCCAATATTGTCCGAACTGGTCGTATTTTTTGCGCTTGTCTGTGTCACCCAGCACTTCATACGCTTCCGAAACTTCTTTAAACTTAGCTTCAGCTTGAGCGTTTCCTGGATTCATATCCGGGTGATATTTGCGAGCAAGTTTACGAAAAGCCTTCTTAATTTCATCAACACTTGCAGTTTTACTGACTCCTAGAATTGCGTAATAGTCCTTGAAGTCGGTCGCAGCCATTAATATTCCTCCTATACCGATAAAGATTTAGTCTATAGTTTTTTTTCTGGAGGCAGCCGAGGCGATCGGTGCTCCTAGTCTAGGGTATCTAAATTTAACCCCTGCTTTAGTTCGGTTCTTACTCTGGGGTCCTAACGCAATTTCCGTACTCTCTTCCATATCACGACTGTAGTCGTTCTCCCTCTTATGTTCGTAGTAACGACTTCAGTCGTTATCTTATCTTAGTTCGTAGTAACGACTAAAGTCGTTCCCCCTCTTATGTTCGTAGTAACGACTTCAGTCGTTCTTAATGTTTAATATCCCAACTTGGATCCTTTTTTCCCCAGACACAGGATTAGATTTAAACCCCTAGCCGATCGGTACTGTACCGGAGTCCTAGTGGTGCTAGTTGTTATTATTAGCCCGGGAACGACTGAAGTCGTTACTACGAACTTAAGACAAGATAACGACTGAAGTCGTTACTACGAACTTGAGATAAGATAACGACTGAAGTCGTTACTACGAACTTAAGAAAGATAACGACTGAAGTCGTTACTACGAACTTAAGAGAATGTAACTTGTTTTCTTTGAGCAGGAAGGGTGGACTATTAGGCCATTCCTGCTCAAAGAAAATCGGGAAAATTAAATCCCTTTAAATCACAGTTCCATCAGGAATGATCGCATTTTTCAGAACTACCACAATTCCATTGCGGATATAGAACCCATCACTTTCGCGATTAGCCTCTTCCACATGGTCTTTATTGATAATTTGGACTTTGCGACCGATGCGAGCATTTTTATCAACGATCGCCCGACGAATCGTCGTATCCGAGCCAATTCCCAAGGGAACCCCGCCTTTTTGAGAACCGGATTGGCGTTCGGCAAAGGGTTCGTAGAAGTCCGAACCCATAATCAGGCTATCTTGAATTAAACAGCCCGCTTCAATGCGCGATCGCACCCCTAAAACCGAATGTTCAATCCGACATTCCTTGAGAATACACCCTTCCCCAATAATCGACTCCGTGACATGAGAATCTAACAACTTAGTCGGCGGCAAATACCGGGGACGAGTGTAAATCGGCGCTTTTTCATCATAGAAGCTAAAGGGTGGGTGAGGTTGCTTCGTTAAAGCCAAATTAGCATCGTAGAACGATTCCATCGTTCCGATATCTTCCCAGTACCCTTTAAACAAATATGCCTGAACATTATACTCACTCGCCGAAGCGGGAATAATTTCCTTCCCAAAATCCGTGCGATCGGGAGCTTCGCGCAGGAGCTTTGCCATTACATCTTTATTAAAGACATAAATCCCCATTGAGGCAATGTAAGGCGTTTTTTGAGCTTCTTCTGGGGTTAAACCCAAAGTAGTTGTATCCACCGCCATTTGGCGCAAAGCATCTCCTTTTGGCTTTTCGCTAAAGGAAACCACTCGGCCATTGTCGTCAATTTTCATCAGACCAAAATCTGAAGCCCGTTTCTCATCAATTGGCAATACCGAAAGAGTAATATCGGCATTGGTTTCACGATGGCGGCGCAAAAAGTCGCGATAGTCCATCCGATACAGATGGTCCCCGGACAAAATCAAATATTCATCAATATCCCATTCTTCAAACAGCCACAGATATTTGCGAACTGCATCGGCAGTTCCCTGGAACCAACTGGTTGGATTTTCCGCCGTTTGCTGGGCCGCAAGGACCTCTACAAATCCCTCGCTAAAGCCAGAAAAATTGTAGGCACGAACGAGGTGTCGGTTTAACGACGCCGAGTTGAACTGAGTTAGAACGTAGATTTTGAGAATGTCAGAGTTAATACAATTACTCACGGGAATATCGATCAGGCGATACTTCCCGGCCAGTGGCACGGCTGGTTTGGCCCGCATCTTGGTTAATGGGTAGAGACGGGTGCCAGCGCCTCCTCCAAGAATAATGGCTAAGACTTTTTTCACGAAAAACCTCTCAACAGCGTCACGCGGTCAGCCGTGAGCACTCAGCCGGTCGCCTCCGAGTCGTTCGCCTTGAATAGCTCGGCCAGTCTTAACAGAAAGCGGATCTGTCAAAAGCAAAACCCGGGGACTCGGTACTTGCACTCAGGTGCAAGCATAGCCGATAGCTGATGGCTGACGGCTGCTCTTTTACAAGTTAAGTGTCTGATTGTGTGGAACCATTGACAAGGGGGGGAGGGGGTGAGTTTGTCCGGTGTTCAGGATGGTATAACAGGTAACCCTTCTGAGGAATCGGTCTCAAAACCCTTACTCTCTCTGGTTTTCCCTGTCCCGAATTGGGCTTTCTAGCTCAAAAAAACCCTCTAAAGAGAGAAAACATCAGCCGATGGAGAGATTTGCAATCCATCTTCAGGCCATCATCCGTCCAAATCAAGCCCAGGGATGGGAGGATGGGAATTCGGGTCAAAGAGAGTCATCATCCCCTGACCTGACCGGATTCCGTATGATGTCAGCATCCCAGCACCTGTTCTCTCATAATGGAAGAAGGGAAGCTCAATCCAAACTCCTCTTTTCTGATAAGAGAGGGATTCAGGATGAGGATTACACCCTGGAAATTCACCCCATTTTACGCAGAACTATTGAGCGGAGGACAAATCATGCTGCTATCGAAAGGCTTTGAGGTGGAAATTTATACCGGGACGCCCCAGGGAGATATTGTTCGGACTCTCGGATAAAATTGTGGCGGCTCTTCCGCGCTTTATGCGGGAACCCGATAACCGGAATGTGGAATATACGACGCCGCCCCTGTTTCGGTATGAGCAGTTGTTATGTGAACTGGTGCGGCCTCGGCGGATCCTGCGCGAGTATCTTCAGACGGAGGGGAATTACACCTTAATTCCGGGGAGTAGCCTCTCTTTGGGTAGGACAGACCAGTTTTATCGTTCCGACCCCCATAACCCCTATCACGGGTTTATTGAGAACACCTACGGGACGAAAGTGGTAACGGCGAGTGTTCACATTAATGTGGGAATCGACAATCCGGATTTGCTGATGCGCGCTTGTCGGTTGATTCATTTAGAGGCCCCATTATATTTGGCTCTGAGTGCGGCCTCTCCGTTCCTGGATGGGGAAGTGACGGGGTATCACTCTACACGCTGGCATCTGTTCCCGAAAGTCCCAGCAACAGCCCCGTTGTTTGAAAATCATGCTCATTTTATCCGGTGGACGGAGGAACAGTTAGAGACGGGGGTGTTTCAAAATGTTCGGCATTTCTGGAGTTCGGTCCGTCCCAATGGCGATCGCCGTCCCTACACCCTGAATCGCCTGGAATTGCGAATCTGTGAATTAGTCTCCGACCCGATCGCCTTACTCGCCATTTCCGCGTTCCTAGAGGCCCGTCTGTGGCAGTTGATTGAAAATCCCCACCTCGACCCCTTAGAACTGAGCTTGTTACCGGCACAAACCCGCGCTGATGACCTAATCGCCCTGACCGATGCCAATGAGTCTGCCGTGGCTCACCGCAGTTTAGACGCGCAATTGCGCCACTGGCAAGATGGGAGAACGATTTTGGCCCGCGATTGGATTGAGGAACTCTATGAAGAGGTGTTGCCGACGGCGAAGAGACATGGATTTAGCTGTTTTCTGTCTCCCCTGAAAAAAATTCTGCGCGAAGGGAATGAAGCGCAACGGTGGTTAAAGTCGGTGGACCGGGGCCTGGACCCTCGCCAGGTGATTCAAGGGGCGATCGCCTCCATGAGGGACCAAGAGGCGGAATTGGAAGATAAAATCTGTCAGCCTTGGGTGGCTTGAGCAATTCCCTGGAGTCAATCAGAATATCTAATCAATGGCGTTCAAGACTCTATGATTAAAAATTTCTATCATTGAACCCGGTTTCTGGTTAAATGATACCCGGATAGCCTCGGATCGGAAACCCGATCGCCAGGGATACCGAGTTGGATAGAGAAACGGTACGCGCTCCATCATGCCTCAAGTTGTCTTAGTTCATCCCCAAATTCCTCCCAATACGGGCAATATTGCCCGCACCTGTGCGGCGACGGGGACGCCGCTACATTTAGTCGGTCCCCTAGGGTTTGAGACGAGCGATCGCTATCTCAAACGGGCGGGACTGGATTATTGGCCCTATGTCGATGTTCACTTCCATGACGATTTAGCGGCGTTTCGGGCGTTTCACCGCCAGGGTGGAGGTCGTCAACTGGGGTTTAGCGCCCGAGGGGCGGATAATTACATTGAGTTTGAATTTCAACCCAATGACTGGTTATTGTTTGGGTCTGAAACCACGGGGTTATCCCCAGAACTCCTGGATGAGTGCGATCGCACCCTTTATATTCCCATGACCCATCCCAAGGTCCGCAGTCTGAATCTGTCCGTCAGTGCCGCATTAGGTCTCTTTGAAGCGCTGCGCCAATTGGGTCAACTCCACTGACTAGACTCGGTTTTCTGTGGACGAATGACTGAAGAGACTTCACCTCCTTTCAGGAGGATGAAGTCTTTTTTTTAGCCACCTGAGTCCTTAACAGGGACAGGGGAGAATGCCTCACCCCCTCCGGGATTTAATTTCCGCAACGCATAAGAAATTCATATAGAACTATCCACCGGGCGATCGCCTTTGCTCCATAGAATTTCATCATTCAATTTGAGGGAACGATTCCCTCAAAACCCTTGGCCGGTGGGCTTAGAGCGCCATTTTTTGGGGAGGATAGACCGGACAGGGGCAAGAGAATCAAGACCGGGAGTATCCAAGGGATACGGTTGTGCTTTAGAGTTAAATCTGCTTAAAGTCTCATCTGAAGGATTGAGGGAAAATACCTCAAGCCACTCCCGGGACATCTACTTAAATCCGTAGTCGGGTAAATTCCAGTCTGGGTCAAGTTCTATTAAATCAGGAAAAAACCCGGACGGGGACAAGAGTTACGGTATCTGTAAAGCGACCCGAGTGCGAGTTTTTCACCCGATTCTAGGTCCAAATTAAGGGACCATTAAGGGCGCTAAACGGAGCTACAGGGTGATTCAAGCAGATTCGTAACGATTGAAACAGGGATTCGGGGCTGAATGCCTTATAATCACCAAACAGCAGCTTATTTCTGAATCTATGGATTGTCTCCTCCGATTCAGGGCAGAACGGAACGCGAAAGCGAAGAAGTTAATTTAGCCCGAAATAAGCGCTGGATAAAGGAATATAAATTGCCCGTTAACATTTTGTGAACATTACCAACTTGTCGAAAACAGAAAATCAGGGTAATCTTGCCTAAGTAACATTCTGTTGTCAGTGACTTCGGTCTCTCAGTGATGTGATCTGCATCATAGACTGGTGGTAAATTCATTGACTCAAAAGACAGTTAAGCACTGGTCGTTAGGAGGTCGTTTTTTTGAAACGAGCATTTCCGCAGAAGGTAAAACCTGTTCCATCCTGTGCCGCCGATAGCAATCGGACGGTGGGAGAGATTAAACAGGTACTAGCTGGCCCCCGTAAGGTTCGCACCTCGGCAGCCATGATTGGACTTGCAATTTCGATGGGGGCGTCTAGCATATTGCTGCCTCAACAAGGCGAAGGTGCTGGAGCATCAGAGCCACCGATCGCAGCGGATACATCTGCTACGGATCCCGGTTCTTGGTCCACCCTAGAGGCAGAAGCCGCTTCAACAGAAGAGGCAGGAACCCAAATAGCAGAACAAACCCTAGTGGACTCTGCTGTAGAACCCCAAGTTCAGGAAGAAGCAACTCCCTGGACCCTAACTGAACAGGGTCCGGTACCCTCACAGGTCGCCTCTAATCCAGGCGATCGCGGCGCAGCCGAAGGAAGCGGGGAAGTCAACTCAACCCTTCCATACCCACAGGAATTGGCTCGCGAAGGGAACCCTGCTGGCGAAAGTTTTAGCTGGCAAATCGATGAAATCCGCTCTGAGTCAGGGGTTGCCATCGAAGAATTGGGTGAGGCCGGTGAAAACCGTCTGCATCCCAGTCTGGCGGAGTTGTGGGGTGAGGAGTCGGTCAGTTCAGTCGTTGAATCCTCTCTGGGAATGTCCCAGGAGTCCGATGGCCCCGGGCCAGAAATGGCTCCTGATGGATTATTGCCCCAGGTTGAAGCTCAAGAGTCCACAGCAGGAACTGTTGTTGACCCCCTCTCCTTAGAGGGTAGAGCCAATGAACCCTTACTCGACGGCATAAGGCCCGAGGGGGAAGCTACACCGTCCCGGGTCAATTCTGAACGAACTTCCCCAGGTTGGCAGTCCTATTTGGAAGAAAATTCCACCGGGAACGCCTGGGAAAATTCCCAACCGGCTAGAACTGAAGTGAACTCCGGTGAGACCTCGGGATTGGTCCCCTTAGTGACCCCCGAACTGGAGATCCGTCAGGAAGAATCTGTACAGCCTGAGTTATCCAGCTTCCCAGAAGCCGAAAATGACGATCGCAAGGCGTTAGAGCTGGCTGAACCCGATATGAATGGGGCGATCGCCATCCCTGCCGTAGAAAGTGCATTAGCATCGCGGATCTACCAAGTCAGTTTTGGAGATACCCTCGATGAGATCGCACTCCGCAATGGCGTTTCGGCACAAAAAATCGTTGAAGCCAATAGCCTCAACGATCCAGACTTACTCGAAGTCAATCAAACCATTAAAATTCCGTTGAGTCCAACGGAACCGGGACTTAACTCGACTGCCTGGGACCCTAGTTCCTTAACCGAGGATCCAGGAACCGATCTGTCCGCATCAGCAAAAAGTGATGTCGTTGCTTTACCCAAACAAAGTACAACAGACACAGACACCACCTTTTCACTGATTGCCCCAAATAAACCATCAGAAGCGATCGCCTCGATTCCGGAAACCGTCGTCTCGATGATTGATCGCTCTCCAGAACGCTCATCAGACTTGATGACTGGCGATCGCACCGTCAGCGAAGAGATGTTCCCAGGGACCAGCACCGAAACCCTCGTTGCTCAAGCGGTTCCCTCCGTGGAAACCCAAGCTGATGAAAGTGACCATATTGATGGCTTAAGGGCTGACATTCTCAAGCTGCGGCAAAAGTACCGGGAACAAGAAGCCCTCGGTCAACACTCCCAAATTGAGGCAGTAGAGACGACTGCTCAACCAGAAGACGAGACTGCTATTGCCGAAAACTCTCCGAGAGTCCAACCGCAACTTTCCGCCCAGGCGGACGAAAGCAGCTCGTTCTCTGAGTCGATCCAGGCTCATGCGATCGAACCCGAGGTTCTCGAAAACCGTTACGTCGATAGTTTACGAGCAGAAATCGAAAAACTTCGGGAAAAATACAGAACTGAAAACCTCAGTTTAGAAGCCACCGGGGAATCCGTCCCAGTGACCCTCCCCACTACCCAGGCTGTTCGGACCAATCCAACTGCACCTGAAGGGCCATCAGAACGGATTAATCCCCAGTTCAACCCACAGCCGAACGAAACCTTAGAAACCGCCCCCAGAGCAGAGGAAACCCAAAAAGAACAGGTCCTCGCCGTAGCGCCGATTGGATCGGAAGTCTATGCACCCCTGATGCAGCCTGCTGTGGGACAGGTTGTCTCTCCGGAGTTGCCCCCGTTAAAAGCTCCTGATACCTACCTACCCAACAGTCAGCCCACCTTTAATGGCTATATTTGGCCCGCTCATGGCGTGTTCACGTCTGGCTATGGTTGGCGCTGGGGTCGGATGCACCGAGGTATCGATATCGCTGGACCCACTGGCACCCCAATTTATGCCGCCGCCACTGGCGTAGTGATCACTGCGGGGTGGAACTCCGGTGGTTATGGAAATCTGGTTGAGATCGAGCATCCTGATGGCAGTGTTACCCTCTACGCCCACAATCACCGGATTATGGTGCAAGAAGGACAGCAAGTCGAACAAGGTCAACAAGTTGCTGAAATGGGAAGCACCGGCTTCAGCACTGGACCCCACCTGCACTTTGAAATCCATACTTCCGGACAAGGTGCGGTCAATCCAATGGCACTGCTGCCACCCCAATAAATCACGAATCTATTCTTCTCGGGGGGATTTCGGAGTGACATCCCACTCCCCCTCCTCTTGATTTAGCCCGTATTATTGCGGGCTTTTTTATTGGGAGGATGGGGAGGATGGGGGAGATGGGGGAGATGGGGGAGATGGGGGAGATGGGGGAGATGGAGATTCGTAGTAACGACTTCAGTCGTTCTCCATGTTCGTAGTAACGACTTCAGTCGTTTCCGCGTTACTTGGCTTCAGCCAAGTAACGCCCCCATGTCAGGCTCTGCCTCCAGTTCCCCAGCAGCTAGGTAATAGACCCTGAGATTGCTGCTGTGATGGCTGTCGCTATCACAGCAGAGCAACGACTGAAGTCGTTACTACGAACATCGTCCCCATCTCCCCAATCTCCCCAATCTCCCCAATCTCCCCCATCTTCACCCCTGCTCACTCGATCGCCGCAGCGCTTGCCGGAATCCCAACACAATTAAAATGTTAGAGAGGGTCAAAAATACCTCGGCCCCTCCATGTAACAGGTCTACATTGGCTAAGGACTGGTGATAGACTTTGAGGGCGTAAATTCCTGTGGGAATGGTTACGGCAACAAATACCAACGTGCCGTAAAACCCAATCAATGCTAACCGGGGCATTTTCCCCGAACGAGTGATAAACCATAAAAATCCCAGATAGGGAAATAGGGAAACCGCAAACAAAGTATCTTTAGAAATCATCGGTTTATCTTAAAAACTTGTGGATTTTGTAGGCAGGATTACCAGGAATCAGCCAACGAATTCGCCCAGGTTTATCCCGTTATTTTTGAGGATTGATGGCAGGTTCTTGACTCTCCTCCATTACCGTAGAATCCTTCGATTTGTCCTGAAGTTTTGCCGATCGCCAAATCCACCAAGCAGCTAGACAGAGGGTACAGTTTCCCACTACCGTCATCGTCGCTTGTAGGGTTACCAACCAGTCTAAAGAGGTGGGATTATCAAAATAGTGCCAGGTACAAGCACACATCGCCCCTACCAATGCCGGAAGCATGGCAAAGGATAATCCTCGCCAATAGCGATCGCCCGTGAATTCGCCATAGCGCCAAATCAGCCAAATGGCGGCGATCCACTCAATGACGCTGGAAACGTGAATCATCCAGGTGGGAATAGAGAGGGCGTGCATGAATTTAATCAGTCAAAAATAGACAACACAATAGGCACTTAGCCCTTGTTGTGTTTTATTTTAACCCGATTGGGCCGGACTCCAACCTCTTGACAAGGGTGATGGGTTAATCCTGTTATTGAGGTAAGCGCAGAAAATTTAATCCATTGCCGAGTTTGACAGGAGGAAGATTGTGGGGCCAATTCGGGCAGTCTGTTGTGGATATTATGGAAAAGGGAATGCCGGGGATGAGGCTCTGTTAGCCTCGTTATTGCAGATGCTGCCGGAAGGGGTCACCCCCGTGGTGCTTTCGGGTAATCCCAACCAAACTCGCGATCGCTACCAAGTCTCTGCCTACAATCGAATGTCAGCCTTTTCCGTCTGGCAAGTGCTGCGGCAGTCGGATGTATTTATTTGGGGGGGAGGCAGCTTGATCCAAGATGTCACCAGCGCAGTTAGCCCCTTATATTATGGCGGGTTGATGGGATTGGCGCAGGGACTGGGATTGAAAACGATCGCCTGGGGACAAGGGGTAGGTCCTTTACAACGCCCCTTCACCCGCCAGATTGCGAAACAAACTTTTTCTCAATGCACTCGGGTGAGTGTGCGCGATCGCGGTTCTGCTGCTTTACTCGCGCAATGGCAGATTCCCTTTACAATGGCACCGGATCCAGTTTGGGCGTTAGAAGGAAAACCTGTTTCGGGGTTGTGGGATTTGCCCGCCCCTCGGGTTGCGGTAAACTTGCGATCGCATCCTCTCTTAACTCCCGCCCGATTAGACACCCTCACCCGTGCCTTAATTTCCTTTCAAAAAGCCACCGATACTTGTCTGTTATTAGTGCCGTTTCAAGCCTCTCAAGATTTGGCGATCGCTCAATCCATTCAAGCTCAACTTCCCGGTCCTAATCATCTATTTATGCTCGAAGACCCCCGGGAAATCAAAGGACTGTTTCGCGGGGTTGAAATGACCATTGGAATGCGATTTCATAGTTTAATTATGGCGGCTGCGTCAGGATGTCGCTGTTTCGCCATTAGTTATGATCCGAAAGTGACTCAACTCATGGCTGAGTTAGAACTCCCGGGTTGGGAATTAGCCGACATCCCCGAAGACCCCAATCTAATTAGTAAACTTTGGATAGAACACTATGCCAATGGTGAACCACTTTCTGATATCTCCATTCAAGCCATTGTCGATCGCGCTTTGATTCATGAAGAACTCTTGCATACTTTCTTTGCCAACTTTTTCAGTAATCGCTAGGGGATTTGTAGCGGATGAGACACCCGGGACAAGCAACCGGGTTTCTCTCCCAGATTTATAGCGGATTACTAGCAATTTTTTCCAGAAAGCCGGTTTTTCATCCCTATTTCCTCGGTCTGGAGAGGATTGAGTCCCTTGGCAAACTGAAGCAAAATGCGATAAAATTACAGTCCCCATTGGCTAATTTTCTAGGAGGTCTTTAGATTGGTTCGAGTACGAGTCCGACAGCACGTTAATCCCCTCAGTTATGCGTATCAAACCCCGATTGTACCCCCCATGTGGTCACAAATCTATACCCATCCAGCCCAACCTTTGCATTTAGATATTGGCTGTGCTTGGGGGCGGTTTTTATTACAAATGGCGGAAATGGAACCGGATTGGAATTTTCTGGGAGTTGAAATCCGCGAGCCTTTAGTAGAAACGGCACTGGCGCAACGGGATGAACAGCAATTAAACAATTTACATTTTATTTTTTGTAATATCAATCATGCCTTTGCTCCCTTGATTGAAAGCTTACCTCCTGGGATTTTGCATCGAGTTTCGATTCAATTTCCCGACCCTTGGTTTAAAAAGCGCCATCAAAAACGGCGAGTGGTTCAACCGGAATTAGTGGAAAATGTGGCAAAATATCTGGTGCCAGGAGGGATGGTTTTTCTGCAATCTGATGTTCATGAGGTGGCGGTAGAAATGCGCGATCGCTTTGCGGAACATCCGGACTTTGAACAGCAAGGGGACGCGGAGTGGTTACCGGAAAATCCGCTGCCGGTGGCGACGGAACGAGAACAATCAACCTTAGATAAAGATGAGCCGGTTTACCGGGTTGTGTTTCTCAAAAAAGGGGAAGTTTCAGGATAAAAAGGGGAAAAGTATGGGGAGTTGCAGTATCGGATTGGGCGGTCCTTTAGACTGGAGGCTAATTTTCTTTTTTTGAAGGAGACTAGAGAAGATGAATCCAGACGATCGCCCTAATCCGATTCCTCCCAACGGGAATCAGAATTTCCGAGTTGCGATTGCCCGATTTTTCAAATTTCGGGAAAATCACACAAATTTTCGCACGGAAATCATTGCTGGAGTGACTACGTTTATGACGATGGCTTATATCTTAGCCGTGAATCCAGCAATTTTATCCAATGCGATATTTTTAGAGAGTTCGGGGGATTTATTTGGGGAGTTAGTCATTGCCACCGCACTCTCGTCAGCAGTCGCCACTTTAGTGATGGCAGTGACATCTAACTATCCCTTTGCCCTTGCGCCAGGGATGGGATTAAATGCCTTTTTTGCCTTTTCTGTTGTCATTGGTTTAGGCATTGAGTGGCGGGTTGCCCTAGCTGCCATTTTTATTGAAGGGATTTTGTTTATTCTTCTCACCCTTTCCAACGTGCGAAACCAAATTATTAAAGCGATTCCGGAATGCCTGAAACACGCGACTGCTGCTGGCATTGGCTTCTTTTTAGCTTATGTTGCCCTGTCTGGAGATCCGGCAACAGGAGGGGCGGGAATTATTGTGGCAAACCCGGTGACGATTACGGGATTGGGCAATTTGCGGGAACCGGCAACCTTAGTGGCGATCGCCGGAATTGTCATCACCAGTGCAGCAGTGGCGCGGCGAATTACTGGGGCGCTGTTGTGGGGGATTCTAGCAACAGCTATCCTGGGCTGGATTTTGGGCGTTGCACCGCCTCCCCAGGGAATTGCGGCATTTCCTGCGTTTCCCTCACATTTGTTCGGACAGGCGTTTAGGGGGTTGGCGGGGATTGGAAGTAGTAATCTCTGGGATTTTATTGCGGTTACGTTTGTTTTTTTGTTTGTGGATTTGTTTGATACAATTGGCACTTTGGCAGGGGTGGGGGTCCAGGCGGGATACATTCGGGAAAATGGGGAACTGCCTCGGGCGACGGAAGCATTGATGGCGGATGCGATCGGGACAACGGCAGGGGCGATTCTGGGAACTTCTACGGTGACGACTTATATCGAGTCTGCGGCAGGAGTGGCGGAAGGGGGTCGCACCGGGTTTACCGGGGTGACTGCTGCGTTGTTATTTGTGTTATCTATCTTTTTTATTCCTTTGTTACAAGCTGTTCCCGGGTTTGCCACGGCACCAGCTTTAGTGATTGTGGGGGTGTTGATGGCGGGAAATGTGAGGCGAATTCGCTGGGATGATCCGGCAGAGTCGATTCCTTCGTTTTTAACAATTTTGGTGATGCCGTTGAGCTTTTCGATCGCAGAAGGGTTAGCGGTGGGGGCGATCGCCTATCCCCTGATCAAGACGTTTCAAGGAAAAGCGCGAGAAACTGTGCTCACTCAATGGATTTTAGCTGGTATTTTTGTCTTGCGTTTTGTTTATATGGCACTGACTCCCTCACTGTAGAAATTCCCTTCTTGAGGACGGGTATGGTATATTAAGGGATGGATTCAGGAGCCGATGGAAGGGTGAGGGACTAACTCACCCAGAGTCACTTCTCCTTACTTGGTGCTAGTGTCCTAAGAGAGAGGACTTTTTGGGGAAAAAGAACGAAAGATCCCTCATCCGATAGATGCAATAGAGAGGGGAATTACCCATCGTCCAGGGCTGAACGCAGTTGAGTCTAGTGAGCGCCAGGGAAAGCGGTTAAATCTTGACTTAATTTAAGTAAATTAACTCACAGTTGCTCTCTTTATTCTTTTTAAAATTCAATACTTAAATCGTTCAAAAGTTCAAGGGGTAGATCTCCCCGGAGGTAGAGGGTTTTTTGGAACAATTCTACTTAGAATGAAAGCGTAAACACGAATACAGGTTACATTTTTATCATGGCTTTAGTGAAAATTCACGATTTTTATCCTAACTATCGCGACGAAATTTTTGGCGGCACAGATATCAAAGGAATGGATATCTATGCCGGGACAACCGATGAGAAAGTCGGGACGGTTTACGATATTCTGTTAGATGATACGGGCCGTTTCCGTTATCTGGTGGTTGATACCGGGTTCTGGATCTTCGGGAAAAAAGTGCTACTGCCGATCGGGTCAGCTCGGATTGATTACGATGCTGGACGGATTTATGCGATCGGCTTAGTGGACAAAAATCAAGCCGAACAGTTGCCCGAGTATGACGAACTGCAACCCATCGACTACGACTATGAAGAGCGGGTGCGCGATGTCTACCGCGATCGCACTGCCGCAAGCAAAGGCGCAACGACACCGGCAGCATCCACCGCTACTACCCGCAGTCGCGATACCTACCACTACGATCAAGAACCTCACCTCTACGATCGCAACGATACCGACCACCGCAATCTCAAACTGTATGAAGAACGGTTGATTGCTAACAAAGACCGTTACAAAGCCGGTGAAGTGGCCGTCGGTAAGCGAGTAGAAACCGAAGTCGCTCGCGCTGCGGTTCCCGTCGAGAAAGAGCGGGTTGTGATTGAGCGCACCAGTGCTGGCATGAGCGACGCCCAGGCAGTGACTCCCGGAACTGCGAATTTCCAAGAAGGCGAAGTCGCACGAGCCGAAGTGTACGAAGAAACCGCAGACATCCATAAAGAAGCCTTTGTCCGCGAAAATGTCGAAGTTCATAAGGAAGTCGAACGCGACATGGTAGAAGGCCAAGAAACCCTTCGTCGGGAAGAATTGGAAGTGGACACCGAAGGTAAACCTGTGGTGGAACGACGCCCCCGCAAGTAATATCCGGCTTTCCGCTCTAACAACAAACGGGCGCGGTTAAAATCGTGGCCCGCCCCCCTAAAACCGGGGAAGCGGGCCGCTCACTTATCCGAACAGGTGGTGAGTGAATGAAACAAAAGCTCATCACCAAGATGCCTGATCTAACCTGAGTCAAGAGCCGAGTATAACCAGGCTTTTGGCTCAGGTAGGCTGACTAAAAATGGTTTTAAATTTTGTCAAAGTTTTTCAAATAACACTAAAGGAACAGTGAAGTTATGAATGATCAAGTAAGGGGGAGAGGGGAGAACCTGGGGTATGCTCAGACGCAGAGCGAACTTACGGGTCGATTGGATAACCTCAAGAGTCAACTGCTGGATTTTACAGTCCGAGATTCCGAAGGGCAACCCCTGGGTCGAGTCACGGATTTAACCGTAGAACCGGAGAACCAACTCAACTTAATTGTCTCTCTGGTAGACGATCGCCCGGGTCGGTTGGTGAAAGTGAGTAGCAATTTGATTGAAAAAATAGAATATGCCACGAATACCGTTTTTGTCTCCCTGACGAAACAACACTTTGCCGCCCTCCCGGAATATCAAACCCCGGTCTACAATAATGGCGAAATTGACCCATCGGAGTTACCGGGAGAGTGGGTAGATTCGGTTCCCTCCCCTGGGAGTCAAGGGCGATCGCATCAAATCGACTCCCAGAGTTCCTTAGCGGACTTTAAGCAAATCCGCAAAGAAGTCATTGCCAGCAACATTCCCTTACGGGAAGAACGATTAGTGGTGAATCGCGGCAAGCGCAAAGTCGGGGAGGTGGTTGTCCGCAAAGAAATTGAAACCCGGATGATTCAAGTCCCCATTCGTCGGGAAAAGTTAATTGTTGAGCAAGTGAGTCCCGAGTATAAAAAACTCACTGAAATTATTTTAGGAGAACCAGAGGAGTATCGTATTCCCTCTGATGAAGCGCCAGGAATCACGCCTACCGCATCAGTCCAACAAAAGCCAGAAACAAACCGAGTGAGCGGAGAATTTCACTCGCCCGAAATTGCTGCCCGAATTTTAGAAGAAATTGCCAAGCGACAACCGAACGGTTGTGCAAAAGTGCGGATTGAACTGGTGGTGGAAGAGGAACGGTTTCGCAATACCTATCAGTCTTGGTTCGATCGCTATTCGACGCCGCAATCTTGAATGTTAGGCCGTGACTAATCCAGCTAAAGAACAGGCGGGGGTTTGAACCTCCGCCGGTTTTTTTGTGGTGGAAATTGGGGAGTGAGATTAACCAGATTCGGTAAAATCAGTGAGGGGTTACCCTGGATGATGATAAGCGATGATGCGATCGCGACCAGCAGTCTTCGCTTGATAGAGGGCTTGATCCGCACAGCGATACAATGCATCCACCGTTTTACCATCTTCGGGATACTGAGCAACCCCGCCACTAAAGGTCAGATGTAAACGCTCCTCCCCGAGTACCAAGGGTTCGGCATGGAGGACTTGAAGTAACTCACTGAGGCGTTGGGTCCCAGACTCCTTGTTCATGCCATACATTCCCACCACAAATTCTTCCCCACCCCAACGAGCGACAATATCCTCACTGCGAAAGGTGCGAAGTAAGAGCTTACCAAATTGCCGGAGCACGGCATCTCCCATTGCATGACCGTGGCGATCGTTGACTTGCTTAAAGCGATCGAGGTCTAACATTGCCAGACACATCGGTTGTTCATGCAGTTGGCACAGATGCAGGAACTTGTCCAATTCCGTGATGGATTTGCGCCGGTTCGCCACCCCGGTGAGGGGGTCGGTTTCTGCCATGTTTCGCAGTAACTGAATCCGTTCGAGACGGTTGAGAATGCGGGTCACCAGTTCCGGACCGACAATGGGTTTACTAATATAATCATCCGCACCAGCAGCAAACACTTGATGGACAATATCCGGACCCGTGTGGGCGGTCAGAAATAAGATCGGCAGACTATTCCATCGCGGATCGTTGCGAACGACTTGACAGAGTTCAATGCCGCTGAGGTGAGGTAATTCTATATCGAGAATCAGCAAATCCGGGGATGACATTTCTAGGGTTTCCCAGAAGCGTTGGGCGTTAGAGAGGGCAACGGTTTTCATGCCCCAAGGTTCCAGGAAATGTTTGACCAGGGAGAGGATTTGCGGGTCATCATCCACGACTAGGATTTTAGCTTCTGTGGTCTGAACTCCCTGCAAAACCTGTAATACGGCTTCGATGATTTGAGCGGGTCTCACGGGTTTTTGTAAGAAAGCACGGCCTCCTAGTCGAGCGACTTCTAATCGGTCTTCTACCCGACTTTGGTCGGTAACGACGAACACCGGGAGGGGAGGGAATCCATTGGCGAGTTCCGAGAGTAAGGTGAGTCCTTCTTCTTTATTGTTGGGGTTGATGGTGAGGGTGTCTTCGGTGGATAAATCTAATAAGACGGCATCGGGACGGTGATTGGCGATCGCCGTTCGGGCAGAGGAGATCGAGTCACTATTGACCACTTTGATTCCCCACCCTTTGACCTCAATCTCAATCTGTTGGGACAGTTCTTGGTCCCCCTCAATCATCAGGAGCACGGGTAGATCGTTGAGAGGTCTTCCTCCCCGGCGATCGCTCTCGATGGGTGCTTGGTCGATCTGCGATCGCAGGGCCTGTACTAATGCCGTGAGATGGGCAGATTGGGTAGCATCAAGGGTAGGGCTATGCAGCAATTGCTCCACTTGCCGCGCAATCACTGAACCTTCAGTCAACCCAAAAGTGCCTAAAGACCCGGCCAATTTGTGCGCTTCCTGTTTTGCCTGAGCGTGCAGTTCTGGGGGCAGTTCGCCAGATTCCAGGGCCTCGCTTGCCTGGGCGATCGCCGTTACTCGGTCCGCAATCCGGTCTTTGAACCGTTCCCAGACTTTGCCAATAGCAGCAACAATCGTCGGGTCCTGTTTCGCCGGGGTTTGGGGGTCTGATAAGGTCAGATTCAGGAGTTTAGCGACTTCCCGAGCGAGTTCCTCCCCATCCAGGGGGTGATAGAGAACGGAGGTAACCCGTTCTAGGGTTTCCGACTGCTGTTGGGTGGTTGCGCTGTTCCGGGTTTCTTTGGGTTTTCGACCTTTGCTCGAAGGCGCGATCGGGTCGGGTTCTAACCCTTTGACGCCACAGTAAATCACTGGAATTGGGGGGGCGGATTGTCCTTTGTTGCTGATTTGTTTGAGGAGTTCTGCCGGGGAGGGATGGCGCAAATGTTGATCTAAAATGACCAAGGACCATTGGCGATCGCGCAGTTCCGTTCGGGTATCTTCTCCCGTCTGAGTCACCCGAACCACCGCATTTCCCAGGCGCTGTTGCAACCAAAATCCCAACTCGTCCGGCAACCCTGCCATCAGGATGCGAGGCGGTTGCCCCAATTTTTCCTCACTCTGGGGTTTGAGTCGATATCCCAACCCATAGACGGTTTCGATCGCATCGGCTGGAGCCCCACTGGATTTGAGTTTTTGCCGCAACCCTTTGATATGGGCGCGAATGGTATCTTCCGAGGGGGGTTCATCAAAAGCCCATAAATGATCCAGAATTGCACTGCGACTATAAACCCGGGTGCTGTTTCTCATGAACAGTTCCAATAGGCGATATTCCGTCGGCGTCAAAGTGACAGGTTGATTGTTATAGGTAACATCACAGGTACTCGGATTCAGTTGTAAAGGTCCCCACTCTAACACAGGGGGTAAAGGCGCTGTTCCCCGGCGCAATAAGGCCCGAATTCGGGCGGTGAGTTCCGGTAAATCAAAGGGTTTGACGAGATAATCATCCGCCCCGGCATCGAGTCCTTTAACTTTATCTTCTGTGCTGTCTTTCGCCGTGAGCAACAGGATGGGCATTTGATAGCCACAACTGCGTAACTTCCGGCATAAACTAATTCCATCCAGTTTCGGAAGCATGACATCCAGCAACAGCAGGTCATAGTCACAGGCTTGAGCTAATTCTAAGCCCAACAGTCCATCTGTAGCTACATCGACGACATGGTTTTGCTGTTTCAATGTAGTTACAAGTGCGGTTGCGATCGGTTCGTCATCCTCCACCAGTAAAATTCTCATAGCAGTTTGTTGTAAGGGTATAAATTGGACTCATGATGAGTCAGTTGTCTAAACAAGCATCTATTCTTAATCTAAGGGTTCCTTGGAGCAATTTTGAGTAAAAATTTGTAGTCCCTGAACCCGTCTCCCAAAGAGGTCGCTGAATAAAAGCTCTGAACGGGAGGATCTTCGGTGACAAGGGGTCTCACCGTTTAGTTGAGGGCTTCCGATTATCCCAGAGGATTCAAGCCTGGGGCTATTCTCAAGTAAATTTTGAGAAGGTTTAATCCCTTCCTTTCACTTTTCCAGAAAGCCTAGGGTTCAATTATAAACTAAATTCGCATCGTTTCTGTAAAATACACGGATAAAATCTATCCAAAGTATCAGTATATTTTCGAGTACCAAGGAGATGAACGGGCAAATTTAACGGGGAATTACTGAGAGATTTTGAGAAGTTAGTTCAGGGGAATTTAGCCGTTTCAATCCCTCCGCCCAGGGTAGTTGATTTTCTTGGAGAGTGATTGCCAACTTTCTCCCTGTGACTCAGTTCAGCCCTAGGGGTGAACTGACTAAAAACTAACCCCAAAGGTTCATAATTATTAACACTTACCTGGGTCTTTCACGGATTGATTTTTACTCCCCAATATAGATCGATCTAAATTAGGCGCGTTTAGACTGAATCCGTAAATCCAGCAGCGTGGACCCTGATGGGCATTATTTCCTTAATTTAAAGGCGCTCTTGCGTATTTTCTTCTTAAACAAGACTGGGATTTACGTTAAAAAAATTAACAACATTCCCCGCAGAACGGAATGGGAAAGTAGCCCAGACCGATACTGCTATCCACCCAAGTTTATGCTCTATTCTATCATATCTTGGTAAGGATACTCAGCCCAGTCCGGGCTTCTTTCCCCGCATTTCAGTCCAGTTTATATTGCCACATTCGAGGCGTTTCACGTTGAGGTCAGTCTGGATCCACTCCATCTCCGGCAGCAGGGGGTGGTGCAGGTTGGGGGGTCAACTCCAAATTTCGCCCCGGAGGACCTCCCTTCCTGAGTCGGGGGATGATTAAACCGAAGTTGAGACATCCATCCAAAATGCCTGGATTCCGGTGGGACAAGGAAATGACCGTTCTTTTCTACCCGTTGATCCGGTGGAGTCTGTTAATCTGCCTCGATGGATCAGACGAGGCGATCGCCACTGTAGCCAGGGAGAGGAAATATAGCCTTTCTCATGTCCTTAGATACTACCCTCACCCCAAACCCCTCTCCCAGAACGGGAGAGGGGCTGGGGGTGAGGGTCAGTCCACCGAATCGCTAATAGGCTAGGGCAACACTGGATTAAGCGGCCCGAGCAGAAAAGCGTTATAATATCGCCGTTGACACCCAAGAACGTTGAAATCATTTGCTCATCAATATAATAACCCTCCAACTCCTATGATTTTGAACGTTAATGTCATCACTCCTTCAAAAACCATCTGGAATGCTCCCAGTTCCGAGGTAATTTTGCCCACCACTACAGGTCAAATCGGGATTTTATCGGGTCATGTAGCACTCGTTACCTTTATTAAAATCGGGGTCATGAAAATCCGCTATCAAAACACTTGGATTCCGATTTTTGTCAAGGCCGGATTGGCAGAAATTGAAGGGGATATTGTGACCGTTTTAGTGAATGATGCCGAACGGGGCGATCGCATTGATCCAGAAATGGCTCACACCGATTTAGAAAAAGCACAGGAACAATTAAATCAGGCCACAAATTCCCTAGAAAAAGTCCGCGCCCAACTGTTTCTCAAACAAGCTCGCGCCCGGGATACTGCCGCCCGAGAGTTCCCTCATTCATTACAACTGGATATCCCCGATCCGACTCCTTCCAAAAATACCACCGTTTCCGCTTTGACGATGATTGAACATTTATAAAGGCTTTCTGACAAGTATTGTCCTCGTGACGTAGCGATCGCACGTCACGCATTTTTGGTTGACTCTCAGGATAGATTCTGTAAATGTAGTGAAGAATCAGAGCAATATTTTAACATCGCTCACTTTACCGGGTAAATGTCAATTTCAAAGAGCATTTAACCCCACTCCATTGAGTTGGGGAGTCCATGTATCCCAACGCTAAATCAAAGATTATAGTGCGGGACTTATTGCTCCCCAAACCCAACCTTAGTTAAAAAAATTACGGAAAGCATACACCCCGCAAGGTGATTTGATGAAGCAACATCCCGGGAGGCCCCCTGGGTAGTGGCGTTCAAAGTCTTGCGGATCAGCGTATTCCCCGGCATAGGAGTTTTCAAAAGAGTTGATTGCTCCTAAAGGGTCTTCAAAAAGTGTAAGGTAGGCGCGAAAGGGTTGACCCCATTGGCGACTCGCTTCTTCGACTTGGAATTGAATAGGGCGCTTGGGGGACTCCTGAGATCCAATTGCTCTCCCTAAATTCCTTTTCAAAAGGGCGACTGTGCCTCCACAACTGAACCTCAGTCGCTTAAGAAACGCTATATTGTCCATTTTTCTTTTCCTAAATTTATTTGATTTTGTCCATAAGGGCGTTATTTCGATTCCGTCAGCCCTGAAGAAAAACTCTAGTCCCGAGTCAGTAACCCGGGTACAAACATTAATACCCCATTGGCCCGGATGGAGGATGTCACCTAGGCAACAATGGTTATCAACGGGATCTAGGGGCCAACCCAATGGATTTTGGGCTATTTGCCGGTGGAATACCACAATCGGATGAGGCAATATTCGGGCAATAGAGGAAAAAATACAACCTGGGCTAGAGTGCGGCGTTAGTCCAGATTGTAGGCAAGTTTTGTGAAGCTTCCCAGAAGAATCCCGAACTCGAATCGCTCAAATCCGAAGGAGTCCAGTTGCAGTAGCGGATGGCGGTGGTTGAGAGAGTCTTGAGTTCGGGATTTGGCGGCAGAGGGCACAACTCCATCTCGTTAAAAATCCGATGGGGTATCATCCAGATTTTTGCGAGAATGGGTCCGATTTTCTAGGGGAATAAGGGCGTTTTCCCAAGGCGATCGCCACTGAACCTGTCACTACTAACATTGCGCCAATTACGGCTAAAACCGTTAACTGTTCCGGGGCGATCGGCAGGGGAATTCCCAGAGAAATGACCCAGACGGAGACTAACGTGACAATGGGCGTTGTCGCCAAAATAGCACTGACTTTAGAAGCATCCCAATGGGCCAAAGATTCGGCAAAAGCGCCGTAGGCTACGACTGTATTTAATCCACAGAAAATCAACATTCCCCACTCTAACGGAGTCAGGGTCAACAGTTGGCTAGGGCTAGAAAAAGGCAGGAATAACAAGGCGCAAATTCCATATAACAACAGCATGATATTAGAAGAGGTTAACTGTTGTAAGAGTTGTTTTTGCGCCAAGGCATAAATCGCCCAAGCGGCTGCGGCAATTACCAGAATGATATTGCCGATTAAATAAGTGCGAGGGGCGGCCAGGACGGTTTGTAATTGTTCGTGAAAAAATACTACAAAGCCCAGGGTTAAAATGCCCAATCCGGCCCATTGACGCAGGGTATAGCGTTCTTTGAAAATGGCGATCGCCCCTAATCCCATTAATACCGGCGCTAACTGAATAAACACTTGAGCATTGGCGGGAGAAGTTTGAGCTAATCCTTGTAAGTAAAGGGCATAATTTACCGCCAAAAAACCTGTGGCGACTGCCAGTAATTTCCAGGACGTTCCTCGCAGTTTTTCCAAGGAGGGAAGTTGCTTCTGCATCCCTAAAATGCAGACTAATATCCCAAAGGACAAGGAAAACCGAAACCAAGTCACCGTGTAAATATCAAGGGCTTGAACGGTTATTTTCAGGGCGATCGGTAGCACTCCCCATAAGAATACCGTCACCAGGGACAGCCCCAACCCCAACCGCCAACGCCCGGAACTTTCATGGAGTTTCATTGGTTGTTTAGTCGGCAGGGGAGTGGGTTGATTTTGTAAACTCATTACGTTGATTTAAAGCGGGTAAAAAGATGTCACTCTTCTATTATGCAACAAAAACCCGCACCCTCAAGGGTGGGGCTATACGGACAAAGCCTGCCTCCGCAGGCTAGTCTATAAACATGACTTTTTAGACTCGGATTTGGTCTCAATTCTTTAGGGTGGATTTTTTATTCTTGATTTAAACAAAAACCCGCACCCTCAAGGGTGGGGCTATACGGACAAAGCCTGCCTTCGCAGGCTAGTCTATAAAGATAACTGTTTATACCCGGATTTGGTCTCAATTCTTCATGGTGGATTTTTCATTCTTGATTTAAACAAAAACCCGCACCCTCAAGGGTGGGGCTATACGGACAAAGCCTGCCTCCGCAGGCTAGTCTATAAACATAACTGTTTATACCCGGATTTTTTATCCCTGTTCTAATAACTCCAGTAACTCAGCTTCTGAGAGTTGTTTGAATGCCTAATTCTTGAGCTTTTTTTAACTTAGAACCGGCATCTTCTCCGAGAAGTAAGTAATCGGTTTTGGCACTCACTGACCCGGTGACTTTTCCTCCTGCATTCTGAATTAATGCTTTGGCTTCATCACGTTTGAGAGTGGGAAGGGTTCCCGTAATCACAAAAGTTTTACCGGCAAAAATAGCAGCAGATTGACTCGCCGGTTTTTCTGTAACTGGAGTGGCAGCAAATTGTAAACCAGCCGCTTTGAGACGGTCAATTAAGAGTTGATTAGCGGGGACTTGGAACCAGTCGGCGACGGAATTGGCAATTTCTGACCCAATGCCATAAACGCTTTCAATTTGGGCAGCGGATGCGGCAGAGAGTTGGTCAACGGTGGGGAATTTTTCCGTTAATAATTGAGCATTGACGCTGCCGACATGACGAATGCCTAATCCATAGAGGACGCGGGACCAAGGTTTTTGGGTGGATTGAGCGATCGCCTCGACTAATTTCTGAGCGGATTTCTTGCCAAATCGTTCTAATTGAGCTAATGTTTCGACATCCAGTTCGTAGAGTTCTGCAACAGAATTGACTAATTGGCGATCGACGAATTGCTGAACTAGCTTTTCTCCCAATCCGTTAATATCTAAAGCATCCCGACTTCCCCAATGAATGAGAGCACCGCGCAAAATTGCGGGACAAGACATATTAATACAGCGGGTGACAGCTTCCGAGGCGGGTTTAACCACAGGTTGTCCGCATTCGGGACAGTGAGTAGGCATTTGGAAGCGTTGAGCACCTTCGGGGCGTAATTCTGACAGAATCCGGACAACTTCGGGGATGATTTCTCCGGCTTTTCTGACGATCGCCGTATCTCCGATATGCAAATCTAATTCAGCGAGGCGATCGCTATTATGTAAAGAAGCGCGAGAGACGGTGGTTCCTGCTAATTGAACGGGGGTTAATTCCGCAACAGGAGTTAAGGCCCCCGTGCGTCCAACTTGCACGGTAACGGCTTCAATTTGCGTCGGGGCTTCTTCTGCGGGATATTTGAGTGCGACTGCCCATCGGGGGAATTTTTGAGTAAATCCCAGTTGTTTTTGCAGGGGGATAGGATTAATTTTTACCACCACCCCATCGGTCATATAAGGCAAATCTTTCCGTTTGATATCCCACTCATTATAATAGGATTCAACGGCTTCTAAGGATTGACATAAGGTGCGGTTGGGATTGACTTTAAACCCCATTTCTTGTAAGCGTTCCAAGGATTGCCATTGGGTATGGGCAACATCATCATCATCCACCCCTGGAATCTGCAAGGTATAAGCAAAAAAGTCTAATCGCCGTTGGGCAACAATCCGGGAATCCAATTGTCGCAAAGTTCCGGCTGCGGCATTCCGGGGATTAGCAAATTCTGCTTCTCCCGATCGCACTCTTTCTTGATTGATTTTAGCAAAGACTTCTAATCCTAAAAAGGCTTCGCCGCGCACTTCGACTAAGGGGGGCGGGTTTTCTAAATTTAACCGCAAGGGAATCGCCCGAATGGTTTTAACATTTTGGGTAATTTCTTCCCCTTCTATGCCATCGCCTCGGGTTGCACCTCGGACTAATAAGCCATTTTCGTAGGTTAAGGCTAAGGCTGATCCATCAATTTTTAATTCGGCGACATATTCAAAGTTTGGAGGGGAAACAATCCGTTGCCAGCGGTCCTGCCATTGGGAAAATTCTTGGAGGTTAAAGGCATTTTCTAAGCTGTACAGGGGGATGTTATGGCGGACGGTTTGGAATTGGGTGGCGGGTTTTTCACCTACGCGCTGGGTGGGACTGTCTGGGGTGATAAATTGGGGATTTTCTTGTTCGAGTTGTTGCAATTCTCGATAGAGGCGATCGTAAACGCTATCCTCCATGATGGGATTGTCTAGGACATAGTAAGCATAGCTGGCTTTTTGGATTTGTTGGCGGAGTTGTTCGATTCTCTGTTGCAGTTCTAGGGTGGGTTCTGGCATGGGTTTTGGAGGAGTAATTGGGTTTGAGTTGGGTTTGGGAGATTGGGAACGACTGAAGTCGTTACTACGAACAATTGAAGAGAACGACTGAAGTTGTTACTACGAACAATTGGTTTTAGGGGTTAGATGTCCATCTTCCATTTTTAGGATGCGATCGGCGTAGTGTTCGATGCGGGGGTCGTGGGTGACGACTGCCACCGCTTTTTGATGGGTTTTGGCAACGTTGCTTAATAGCTGAATCACCGATTGTCCCGTTTGATAGTCTAGGCTGCCGGTGGGTTCGTCAGCTAAGAGTAACGGGGGGTCGTTGGCGAGGGCACGGGCGATCGCCACCCGTTGTTTTTCCCCACCACTTAAGGCAGGAGGGAAGAAATTGGCGCGATGGGCGATGTTTAACTCCTCTAATAAAAGTTTAGCCCGTTGATGGGCGGCTACGCCGGTTTTTCCGGCTAAGTTTAAAATCAGTTTGACGTTTTCTAGGACCGTTAGAAAATTCAGCAGGCGGAAGGTTTGAAAAATGAATCCAATGTTTTTCAATCTAAATTCGGTGAGTTCGGTTTGGCGCAGACAAGTGACTTCGCAATCCAGAATTTTTATCATGCCTTCTGTGGGTTTTCCCATACAACCTAATAAAGAGAGGAGGGTGGTTTTGCCACTGCCATTGGGTCCGCTAATCAGGACGAGTTCCCCGGCTTTCAACTCTAGGCTGACATCTTCAACAGCTTGCACTAAGTTCAGATTTCTTTGTCCATACATTTTGTACAAATGTTCGGCTTTTAAGATAGAATAATTGGCCATGATTAAGCTCTAAATACTTCTGCGGGATAGATATGTTTCAAGGTTCTAATCGGGGCCAAAGTGCCAATGGCTCCCAGGATTAAGCAGGCGATTAATACTCCAGCCGCATCCTGCCAGGTAAACACTAATAACAAGGACGGAATAACTTCATTCAGCAAGGGGGCAAAGGTAATATCCACAATTAATCCCAGGGAAAAGCCCAATACTGCGGCTAACATGGATTGTTTTAAGACGAGGGTTCCTAAAAAGTTTTGGGATGCACCGACGGCTTTTAACATGGCATAATCTTCCCGTTTTTCGAGGACGGAAGTGTACATCATCAGGACAATGACTGTGCCTCCGGTAATCGCGCCAAATAAGACGATAGTCCAGAGAATGGGCAGGACACCGATTTCCATTTCTTCGACATTATGTGCGGCAAATTCAGCTTTAGGAATAAAGACTAAATCGGGAAATTGTTTTTCTAAGCGGGAGATGATTTCTGGGGAATCGGAGTCGAGATTGAGCAGGAAAAAGCTGCGGACATTTCGCAATCCGAGTAAGCGAGGAACATCATCCAGGCGAGTAAAGGCAAATTGGCCGACAATTAAGTTCGTGCCTCTGCTAATTCCGACAATTTTAAAGGGATAGCCTTGCAGGGAAAGAGAGTCACCAATTTTTAAGTGATGGGTGGCGGTAAAAGCTCGGTCTAAAATAATTTCTTGGGGTTGGAGATTGGAGGTTCCGGAACTGATTTCCGGTGCGCCGATTTGACTTTCAGTGTCAAATCCAAAGATATATAAGGTAACCGTTTTATCGGGGAATTCGGCGGGAGCAATGG
This sequence comes from uncultured cyanobacterium, assembly GCA_963821735.1. Classification (GTDB taxonomy): domain Bacteria; phylum Cyanobacteriota; class Cyanobacteriia; order Cyanobacteriales; family Laspinemataceae; genus Laspinema. Next base: position 45,727 of record CAWGFK010000009.1, on the reverse strand, counting down.
CGCGGATGAGACTATCCACGCTTTTAACTCCCTCTACTTGACCCAGGGAATTGCCGAGGGTTTCGGGTAAAAATGAAGAGGTTTTAATTAAATTTCGGGTATTGCGTTGACTGACCCAAACTGATGCTTGGGTATGTAAAACATAACTTTTTGATCCAAATTTTACCCCTTGGTAAACCCCGAGTAAAAAGAGCATCAGCATGACACTAAAGGCAATCCCCAGAACGGCGATCGCAAAGCGTCCTTTCGCTTCCCAAATCATTCGCAGGGCAACGGGAACCATAAGCGAGTATCCTATCCAATAATCGATGAAGTGTTCTTGTTCACCAGTGAAGGCTATCATAGCGCGATCGCCTCGTTTATTCCGACTCTCTCCCCTTGCACCCCCTCTTGCCCCTAGGGCTGTTTCATTCTAAAATTTTAAAGACCCCGTAAGCGTTACAGTCCAAGGGTTTTCGGCCTGATTTCCTAAGTTGAAACTCAGAAAAAGAGACCACCCCGTCCCTTCGGGACACCCCTCCAAGGGAGGGGAATTTTGGGGCTGATTCCCCTCCCTTGGAGGGGTGTCCCGAAGGGACGGGGTGGTAAATCCCCCCTGATCCCACCCCATCCCACCTTGATCGCCCCCAAATTCCGGGATTGACAGAACTTCAAAATCATGCTTTGACCAGAAATCGTCCCAAACCATTCCGGTGTACTCCAAATCCGTGCAAAATTTCCGGTCGGGAAACGGGCTACAATAAACTTAGCTTGCCTAAATCAAAACATTACATTTACGCGAAAGATTTTATCTGTGGAATTGCCAGAAAACGCCGCAAAACAATCGTTTGAGTTTGACTCGATAGAGGAGGCCCTCGCTGAAATTGCAGCAGGCCGGTCCATTATCGTGGTCGATGATGAAAACCGGGAAAATGAAGGGGATCTGATCTGTGCGGCTCAGTTTGTGACACCGGAAATCGTGAATTTCATGGCGGTGCATGGTCGCGGGTTGATTTGTCTGGCGATGACCGGCGATCGCCTGGATCAGCTAGACCTCCCCCTAATGGTAACCACCAACACCGACACCAACCAAACCGCCTTCACCGTCAGCATCGATGCCTCTCCTCAGCAAGGAGTCACCACGGGCATTTCTGCCGAGGACCGCGCCCGCACTATCCAGATTGCCATTAATCCCCACACCAAACCCAAGGATTTGCGCCGTCCCGGGCATATTTTTCCCCTGCGGGCCACCTCTGGGGGGGTCCTGAAACGGGCGGGCCATACGGAAGCTGCCGTAGACTTAAGTCAACTCGCCGGACTCTATCCTGCCGGGGTGATCTGCGAAATTCAGAATCCCGATGGCTCAATGGCGCGATTGCCCGAACTGATCGAATATGCGGCCAAATATAACCTGAAAATGATCAGCATCGCGGATTTAATCGCCTATCGCCTCCAACATGAGCGGTTTGTGATTCGGGAAACTGTGGCAGCATTACCCACAGAATTCGGCCAGTTCCAAATCTATGGCTATCGCAATACCCTGGACAATAAAGACCATGTGGCGATCGTCAAGGGAGACCCCGCGAATTTTACCAATAAACCCATCATGGTGCGGGTCCATTCCGAATGCTTAACTGGAGATGCCCTCGGTTCCCTACGCTGTGACTGCCGAATGCAACTCCAAGCCGCCCTAAAAATGATTGAAAATGCCGGGGAGGGGGTGGTGGTCTACCTGCGCCAGGAAGGCCGGGGAATTGGCCTAATTAATAAGCTCAAAGCCTATTCTCTGCAAGATCTGGGCTTGGATACCGTGGAAGCCAATGAGCGCTTAGGCTTTCCTGCGGACTTGCGAAACTATGGCATTGGGGCGCAAATTCTCAATGATTTGGGGGTGAGCAAAATCCGCCTGATTACCAATAATCCGCGTAAAATCGCGGGATTAAAGGGATATGGCTTAGAAATGGTCGATCGCGTTCCCCTGCTGATTGAGTCCAATCCGTTTAATTGCACCTATTTAGCCACCAAGGCGGAAAAATTAGGGCATCTGCTCTTACAAACCTATTTGGTCACGGTGGCAATCCACTGGCAAGAACCGGACCTGGCGGAGGGTCCTCCGGCCCAGGTCCAAGCCTGGTATCAGCATTTAGAAAAAATCCGCGAACTCGCCGATGAGCACCATCTGGTGCTCCAAGAGGAAAAACGCCCGGTCACCGTGGCCTTATTTGGCAAACCCCAGTTAACCTTTCACCTGGGATTTGACCAAGCGCATTTAGCTACAACGGATTGGTTTACCCATGCCGAACATCCTTATGTTCAGGCGATCTCTCGCATACTCGATCGCCTCATCCTCTGGGCCGATATTAATCAACTCCAGTTCCTAGTCTCCACTGGCGTCGATCCCTTGACCAATCTCGGGGTGCAACTCCAACGCCAGTCTTTCCCCTTGAGCAAAATGCCGTCCCACCTGTGCGATCGCCTCCATACCCAAGTGATCTATTGCTTTAAGGGATAAGGGGGAAAAGTATCGGAATTAGAGCAGAGAAATCGAGGCTGAAATGATGAGAGTTTCATCTGTGAAATGCCCAAGCGAAATCAAATCAAACCCAAGTTGGGTAGCCGTCGCTACAATTAGGGGGGCAATCCTCCCGGAATTTCTGGGGTTGATTAAACGGTTTTCAAAATTCTCATCTTCCCCCTTGATCAGCACCAGAGGAGAATGGGTTGATATTTAGAACAACAACCGATTAACGATTGGGACAAATTTGGGTAAAAATGCCCGCTTTTCTTGTTACTTTAAAACTATAAGTTTTTGAGTAAACTTCCTTTATCCAAATGTAAAGAGTCTCAATGGTGCGACCTATACCCCGATCGCCGGTTTTCTCCTATAGCGCGGCTGTCTTAACTGTCCTCATTGCCTTACTCCTGACCCTCGTCTTCAAACCCATCCTGGCTTCAACCCTGTTTCTGTTCTTTTTTGTCGCTGTAACGGGGATGACTTGGTATGGGGGAATTGGGCCAGGACTGGTGACCACGGTACTTTCGGTATTAGCCCTCGACTATTTTTTAGTCGTTCCCGTCCAGAGCTTAACCGTGATCAGTGGAACCAACCTGCTGCGAATGGGGTTGTTTGTCTTAGTTACCCTGACGATCGCCAAGCTGAACACCAAACTCCATCAGGTGAAACGACAGTTAGAAATCAGCTTGACTCAACTCAAGCAAAGTGAAGAACGCTATCGTCGGATTGTAGAAACCGCATCAGAAGGCATCTGGATTTTGGATGAGGCAGGGCGAACCCGCTATGTGAATCAGCGAATGGCTCAAATGTTAGGCTGTTCTCCAGAATCGATGCTCGATCGCCCCTTTTTTGACTGGTTTGACCAAGGCAATCGCCCGGAGGGATACCAGACTCTGACCCAACTCTATCCCGGATATTCTGAACAATGGGATGGGCGATTTCGCCGTAGCGATCAGTCCTTGCTGTGGGCGATCGTCTCCATGAATTCCATTTTTGATGACCAGGGTCAGTTTCAGGGGACCCATCTAATGCTCACCGATGTCAGCGATCGCCAACAAACCAAAGAACGCCTGCAACTCTCTTTAGAAGCCGGACGAATGGGATTTTGGGATTGGAATCTGAGCACCAACGAAGTGATTCGATCGGACAATCTGGCGGAAATTTACGGGGTGAGTCCGGGTCAATTAGATCGGACATTCGAGAGTTCTTTAAACCTGATTCATCCCGAGGACCGGGAACGAGTCAAGGAGGCGATCGCCCAGGCGGTGGCAAAAAATACCCCCTACAGCTTAGAATTTCGGATTCAGCCTTCACCGGAGGAGATTCGCTGGATCTTAGGCAAAGGACGAGTCTTTACAGATGCCAGTGGCACAGCAGTCCGAATGACAGGCATTGCAATGGACATCAGCGATCGCAAGCAAACCGAAGAGTCCCTCGGGCAGACTCAACAGCGATTCGAGACCTTTATGAACTATAGCCCCGTTGCCGCTTACTTTAAAGACGAAGCCGGACGCTATATTTACGTCAATCCCATAGTAGAACGGTTGTGGCAGCGTCCCCAGGAGGAATGGGTGGGTCACACCGACGCGGACCTCTTTCCCGAGGCAGTCGCCCAAGAACTACAAGCTCATGATGCCACTGTATTAGAAACTGACCAACCCCAGGAATTTGTAGAAACTGTTGAACACCCCGACGGGAAGCATTATTGGATTTCCTGGAAATTCCCCATGCGCGAACCCTCCGGAAGACGCTTACTCGCAGGAATCTCCCTGGATATCAGCGATCGCAAGCGCCATAAGGAAGAACGGGAGATCCTCCTAGCGGACCTCGAATCCCAACAACAACTCCTCAGTGCCATTTTGCAGCAAATGCCTGCCGGGGCGATCGTTGCCGAAGCCCCCTCCGGGCAGTTAGTCTTGATGAATCACCAAGTTAGAGAAATTTTAGGCATTTCCCTGACTCCCCTCATCAGGATCCCGGATTATCTCCATACTTCCTACCAAATTTTTCACCCTGACGGTAAACCCTACAACCCTGCCGCATTACCCTTAGCGCGATCCATCTCTACCGGAGAGGTTGTGGTTGAAGAAGAACTGGAAATCCAACGCGCCGATGGCACCCGGGTCACCGTCCTCGCTAACTCCGGCCCCATTCGCAACACCGAGGGCGAAATTGTCGCCGCCGTGGTCACCTTTTATGACATCACCGCCCAAAAACGCGCCCAAGCTGAAATCAAACGCTATGCCGATGTGGTCAAAAATATTCAAGTTGGTTTAAGTGTTTGGCAACTCACCTCAACCGATGAATTCCCTTCCTTTGAGCTAGTTAGTGCTAATCCGGCGGCGAGTCAACTGGCTGGAAAAGATTTAGACCGGGCTGTAGGAATGCGGATTGAGACTTTATTTCCCCATCTGGTCAAAACCTCACGGATTGTCGAATTGATAGAGGTTTTGAATAGCTCGGAAGCACGGGATTTTCCCGAAGTCATCTACAGCAACGAGGCTGGGGAGGAACGCTATTGTTCCCTGAAAGCCTTTCCTCTGCCAAATCACTGTCTCGGGTTAGCCTATGAAGATATCACCGATCGCAAACAGGCTCAATTTGCTTTACTCGAAAGTGAGCAACGGTTTCGCACAATGGCTGATGCTGCCCCGGTTTATATTTGGTTAGCAGGAATCGATCGGCAATGTTATTACTTTAATCAACCCTGGTTGGAATTTACCGGCAGGACTTTAGCAGAAGAAATTGGCAATGGTTGGGCGGAAGGAGTGCATCCGGAAGACTACCAATTTTGCCTTAATACTTATCATACAGCCTTTGACCTTCGTCAACCCTTTGAGATGGAATATCGCCTGCGCCGGTATGATGGAGAATACCGTTGGGTGTTAGATCGCGCCGTGCCTCGATTTTCCCTGGATGGCCGATTTGAGGGCTATGTGGGGTCTTGTATTGATATTAGCGATCGCAAACTTTACGAGAGTGAAATTAAGCGTCTCAATGCCAGTCTGGAACGCCGGGTCAGCGATCGCACCGCCCAACTGGAAGCCGCCAATCAAGAACTCGAATCCTTTGCGTATTCCGTCTCCCATGATTTGCGTGCGCCTCTGCGACATATTAGCGGATTTGTGAATTTGCTCCGCAAACGGATTGAACCCTCTCTGGATGAGAATAGTCAGCGCTACCTGGATATTATTGTCGGTAGTACCCACCAAGCGGAAGAGTTGATTGATAATTTATTAGCCTTTTCGCGCATGGCTCGTTCTCAAATGCGCTTGATCAACGTTGATCTGAATCAACTGGTGAACGAGGTGCGGCAGACTTTGGAGATGCAAAGAAGCGATCGACATATCATCTGGGAGATTGCCTCATTACCCCCCGTCAAAGGGGAACCCACCATGTTACGATTGGTGTTCCAAAATCTTCTCGATAATGCAATTAAGTACAGCCAACGACAGGAAGTGGCTGAAATCACCGTGGGGTTTAATGAAAGTGACCTCGAATTTATCTTTTTTGTGCGAGATAATGGCATTGGATTTGATATGCGCTATGCTCACAAACTCTTTGGCGTGTTCCAACGCTTACATAGCAATCCTGATTTTGTAGGTACCGGCATCGGACTGGCTAATGTTCGCCGGATTATCCATCGTCATGGAGGCCGCACTTGGGCAGAAGGTGAGGTAGATCTCGGGGCGACTTTCTATTTTTCTCTGCCGAAACAACCGGAAGCGGAACAAGTGGAGGCGGAGCATCAGGCTCTCGGTTCAACCGAATCCTAGATGGGTTATATCATGAATAATGCAACGGTTCCTCTAGCCAGAGAAACCGGGTTTCTTGCTCCAACATACAGAGAAACCCGGTTTCAAAGGAAAAGGCATAGGAACTGAAACCCGAGTAAACTTGAGGGAAGACCGCTTATCTATCGGATCAAACCCTTGGCAATAGCCGGATGTGAATCATTGAAGGGATTAAGGTACAATCTCCCATTTTATATAATAAAACATAACCCGGGATTATTATCATCCCCATCCAATGAGATAAAATTCGAGCGTCATGTACCAATTAAATCTGATGAACCCGGGAGAACAAAAAATGGATATCAAACGCATTCTACTGGTAGAAGATAATGCCAATGATATAGAGCTAATTTTGACGGGACTGGCGGAGAATAACCTAGCCAATGAAGTCATCGTCGTGCGGGATGGGGAAGAAGCGCTCGATTATTTGTTTCGTCGGGGTATCTTTAGATTGAGGAGAGAAGGACATCCCATCCTGGTGATGCTCGACCTCAAACTGCCCAAAATCGATGGGCTGGAAGTGCTGGCACAAATGAAGTCTACCACGGATTTACGGCAGATTCCCGTCGTGATTTTGACCGCTTCTCGTGAAGAATCGGACCTCATTAGCAGCTACAATCTAGGGGTGAATGGCTATGTCATCAAGCCCCTAGACTTCCACGAGTTTGTGGATGCCATCAAAAGCCTAGGCCTATTCTGGGCTGTAGTCAATCAACCGCCTCCAGGCTCTTTGCCTGCGGGAGTGCGAGAATGAATCACCCCATTAAATCTCAAGATGGACGGTTAAAGTGCTGCATATCCTACTGCTAGAAGATAGTCTGCTGGATGCAGAGCTCATTGAGGCCCACTTGCAAGAGAGTGGTCTCAATGTGGCCTTGAAGCGGGTAGACACCTGCGAAGCCTTCCAAGAGGCCCTGGAAAGCGGGTCATTTGACGTGATTTTGGCCGATTATTCCCTCCCTTCCTTCGATGGATTTTCTGCCTTGAAAATGGCTCAAAGCCGATGTCCGGACCTGCCTTTTATCTTTGTGTCGGCGACATTGGGAGAGGAGGTGGCCCTGGAGACCCTGAAAAGTGGAGCCACGGATTATGTCCTGAAGCAGCGGTTAGAACGACTGGTCCCCTCGGTTCAGCGAGCGATTCGAGAGGCGAAAGAACATCGCGATCGCCTGAAGGCGGAAGCCGCACTCCAAGAGAGCGATCGCCGGTTTAGAATGGCCCTGAAAAATTCATTTATCTGTATTTTCCAACAAGACCGGGACCTCAAATACGAATGGATTCACAATCCCCAGGGACCCCAATCCGCAGAGGAAATCGTTGGGGAAACCGACTACTTCTTATTTTCCCAAGCGGATGCCGACCATCTCAGCGCCCTCAAACGAGAGGTAATTGCCACCGGAACCCCCACTCGCATCGAAGTCTCAGTGACTATATTGGGAGAAATCCGGGACTACGACCTGATTTTAGAACCTGTATTTGACGAGCAACCGAATCAGGACAATCCCCAGGTGGTGGCCCTGATGGGGACCGCCTTGAATATTACCGAACGCAAGCAGTCGGAACGAGAACTGTATCGTCGGGAACAACAATTTCGAGCCTTAGCAGAAAACGCACCGGATATTATCGCCCGCTTTGATCGCCAACTGCGCCACATTTACGTCAACCCGGCGATTGAAAAAGCCACCGGAATCCCTCCCCAGGAGTTTATCGGTAAAACCAATGCAGATTTAGGATTTCTCGAAGAAACTTACTTACAGTGGTCCCGACATTTACAAGAGATTTTTGTCACCGGAGAACCGGGTTTTCTGGAATTTAATTTTCCCTCTTCAACAGGAACCCGAACTTATCAATCCCAAGCCGTTCCAGAATTTGACTTAGAGGGCCATGTTGAGTCTTTACTCTGCATTAGTCGGGATGTCACAGAAAGCAAACAAGCCGAACAGGTGCTGCGAGAGAGTGAGGCACGGTTCCGACGGTTGATGGATTCCAATACCATTGGCATGGGATTCTGGCATGGGGATGCCATTACCGTTGCCAATGATGCCTTTTTGGAAATGGTGGGTTACTCCCAGCAGGAGTTACAACAGGAACCGTTGAATTGGCGCAAGATTACCCCTTCGGAATATTTACATTTGGATGAAAACGCCAATCAGCAAGCGCGTCAAATGGGCTATACCGAACCTTTTGAAAAGGAATTTTTTCACAAAAATGGCACCCGGATTCCGGTGCTTTTGGGAGGAGCGATTTTTGACCATCATGCGGATGCGGGGGTCTTTTTCACCCTGGATTTGACCGATCGCAAACGGATGGAAGAAGCGTTACAGCAACAAGCGGAGGCATTAGAACGGGCGAATCAGGTCAAGGATGAGTTTTTAGCGGTCCTCTCCCATGAGTTGCGATCGCCCCTGAATGCGATTCTCGGATGGTCCCAGTTATTGCTGGCTCGCAAATTTGATGAAGCTACCACTCGCCGTGCCTTGGAGACAATCGAACGCAATGCCCGATTTCAAACCCAACTGATTGAGGATTTGCTGGATGTCTCCCGCATCCTGCGCGGCAAGCTGACCCTGAAAATCACGCGAGTGAATTTATCGACCCCAATCTGCGCGGCGATCGAAAGTGTACGTCTGGCGATCGAAGCCAAATCCCTGCAACTGGACTATTCCCCAGATCCCAATGTCTCCCCGGTAATGGGAGACTCCAACCGCTTGCAGCAAGTGGTGTGGAATCTGCTGTCGAATGCGGTGAAATTTACGGAACCCGGGGGTCAAGTTACCCTCAGCCTCCAACAAGAGGATCAATGGGTGGTTCTGCAAGTCCAGGATACGGGAGTCGGCATTCTGCCGGAATTTCTCCCCCATTTATTTGAATATTTCCGTCAAGCGGATGGCTCTAGTACCCGCAATCATGGGGGACTGGGGATTGGATTAGGACTGGTGCGCCATCTGGTGGAACTGCATGGGGGAACCGTGAGTGCAGAAAGTCCCGGAGAGGGACAGGGGGCGACTTTTACCGTGAAACTCCCGGCGATCGCCTTCAAAACTGACACCCAAATCCAATTACCCCAGTATTCTCCCAAACCGAAACTGACTGGAGTGCGGGTCCTAGTTGTGGATGACGATCGGGACTCTTTGCAGTTTATGCAGTTTGTTTTAGAACAGTCTGGGTGCCAAGTTCGGGCGATCGCCTCCCCAATAGAAGCCCTCGCGGTGTTTTCTGACTGGCAACCGGATCTGGTGATTAGCGATATTGCCATGCCAGAGGAGGATGGGTATAGTTTTATCCGCAAAATTCGGGCAATGGAGAGAAACGCCGGAGGCCAAATTCCGGCGGTTGCCCTAACAGCTTATGCCCGAGAAGAAGACCGCAATGCGGCATTTTTAGCCGGATTTCAAGAGCATTTAACTAAACCGATTGATCCAAAAGCCTTAATGGCGGCGATCGAATTATTAACCCGACCTATTGAGGGATTTTAGAGGGGGGAGATGGGGGAGATGGGGGGGATGGGGGGGATGGGGAAGATTGAGGAGATTGAGGAGATTGGGTGATGGGGAAAGAATTTATTAGGAGTCATGAAAATGTCGTTATGTATCGAATTCGTCGTTTGCGGCGACCAATAGGATCGTTTGAATTGTCAAAGTAGGACTTTCCGGTCGAAGAACGATACTCTCTGACGGACCAAATCCGTCGTTCTTTGCAGGCGTACTGATACGCCTTCAAATTTAGCCGATAGCCTCTGCGAAAAACGAGATATAAAGGTGCTTTTCCATTGCCGAACTTAGGATTGCGAGGCAGAGGCCCCTACAAGAAACTCGGATTGGTTGAAATTTGCCATCGATGCCGATATTTAGAGATAGAGCGTAAGGAATAGACCCTACAGAATTTACAATGAAGTGATTCTATTGCGGATTAATGAGGACGTTAACAATCCGACCCTGGCTAATAAACTGCGGATGAGACGAGACTCCCCATTTACCACCCTACACCCATCTTACACCGCCAATCTCCCCCATTCCTCCATGGCCATCCCCATGACACTCCCACAACCACCCCATCGTCCACTACGCACTTCTCCTCCATCTCCCCCATCTTCTAATGAGCTAGTTTTTCTAAGAAAATCTGGCGATCGTCGCGGTAAATGACTTTGAGTTTTTCCTGGAAAACTGTCATAAAGGCATCAATTCCTCGCCCTGTATTACAGTGCGGGCGGTCAGGAAATTCAAAGTGGTAGTCATCAAAAATAATCATGCCGCCTTCTTTGATGAGTCCCCAACTTAAGACCGCATCTTGGAGGACATCAATGGCAAAATGAGAGCCATCAATATAGACGATATGATAGGAATTTAACGGGAGCGATCGCAGCACTTCTTGCGAGAATCCGACCCGTTTATCCACTTTGTGTTTCGCTCCACTTTTTTCGATATTTCCATCAAATCTCTCCTCTACTGACTTCTGCACCGTCGGGTCATTCTTTTTACTCTCCACTACCCCCTCAAAATTATCAATACAGGTAATCCGGGCGGTTTCATGGGTCAGAATATTATCCAGCAACCAACAACTTGCCATGCCTTCAAAACAGCCCACTTCTACCACTCTCAAGTTGGGCATATTCGCATATTTTCGGAAATTCTGTTCCCAGATTGGCATCACTCCGGTAAAACAGTCGGCACTGACGTTATAGCCTTTTTGAGCAAAGTGGAGGGTATAGGGAATCGTGGAGAGTTTTTTCTGGATTATTTCGTTATTGGCCTTAAATTCTAGGGCTTTTTTTAAGGCAATTTCGGCTTCATAAACTTTTTCGACGTTACTGGTAAATAAGCCTTGATAGTACAAGGACATCCCGAGATTATAATGAGCATGACTGGAGTTTGGCTCAAGTTCTACCATTTTCTGGGCGGCATTGGCGGCTTGGGGGTATTTGCAATTGGCCCAACTTTTTTCGATGACACGCTGATAAATGGTGCGGATGACTTCCTGTGCTTGGGGGGTATAAATGACTGATAAAATATACCGAGCGGACCCATAGTCTGGGTGATTGGGGGGAATTTGGTTTAAGAGTTCAGCCGCTTCACTCAATTTACCTTGGGCCAAAAATGCCATCCCTAGGGGGTAGGTGATGGAAATTTCGGGAACGAGGTCTTTGGCTTTCCAGAAGCAGAGAATTGCGTCTTGAAATTCTCCATAGTCGCAATGTTTTAGGGCTTTATTGCGATAATAATTGCCATAAGCTTGTTGGAGGCTGATGTTTTGTTTCCAGTCGGGATGGTTTAAGAGGTTTTGAGTTAAAGCAGCGTCTAAGAGATTGAGGGATTTAACATGAAAAATTTGCCCTTCGGCGAGTTGGCGTAAGACGGCGATGAGGAGGGGTTGGTTGAGGTGAGAAGAGTTAGAGGAGGCGAGTAATTCGGCTGTGGTGATTAACCGTTCGGTGAGGGTTGAATCCAGGATGCCGAGGTGCAGGTAAAGTTGCAGACGGGCGAGATGGTTATTGATATCATTGGGGCCGATCGCACTGATGCGATCGCGCAAGACTAAGGCGCTTTGCCAGTCCCTGACGGATTCTCTCTGGGTGGCGATCGCCCATAAAATCTCATAAAGCTGCTGTCGCCACTGTTGGACTTGAGGCGGTGTTCCCTGGGACAATACCGCATTCCAGCACTGTTCAGCTTCCCCTTGCTTTCCTTGCAGTAACAAGGCGACCCCTAAATACCAGTAATTGACAATGACCTGGGGCTGCGCTTGAATGTTTTGTCGGCACAGGGCGAGGGCACTGTCATAGTCCTGTTTTGCGAAATATTCCGTAACCATCGGTTGGACTTGCATGATTTCTATTCCTATCGGTTCTCAATCAAGGGTTCAGGTTTCAAGGATGAAAGTTTCCCCATCCCACAGGGATTGTTTTGAGGTCCTTTTCAGGAAAAACGGTGTTCTGTCCTATTCAGGAAACATCGCCTCCACAAAATGGCCTCGGTGAATTTTGGGTAATTCTCTAGGATACAAAAGAATCTCAAAGAATACAAAAAAAACCGGGCTTTTGGTAAAACCCGGTGGATTCAAAACTTGGATCAGCTTTTACAAATGTTGCTGCAAGAATTTTTCCAATCTATCCAACCCCTTCTCAATGGTGGGTAAATCGGTGGCATAAGATAAGCGGATGCAGTCATCATCCCCGAAGGCCATTCCCGGAATGGCAGCAACCTGGTGAGATTCCAGTAAGGCATCACAGAATTTCAGGGATTTCATGCCGGTTTTAGCGATATTCAGAAACACATAAAAGGCCCCTTCGGGTTCGGGACAACTAATGCCGGACATTCCCCGAATTCGTTCTAAAACTGCTACCCGGCGCAAAGCAAAGGCTTGAAGCATTTCGGCAACACAATCTTGGTCGGATTCTAAGGCGGCGATCGCCCCATATTGAGCAAAGGTACAGACATTGGAGGTACTGTGACTTTGAATGGTACTCGCGGCCTGGATCAGTTCCTCATCCCCCGCTAGATACCCAATCCGCCACCCCGTCATGGAGTAAGCCTTAGCAAACCCATTACTGATAATTGTGCGTTTAAACGCTGCTTCGGAAACTGCGCCGATACTCAAATGTTCGGCGTTGTTATAGAGGATTTTCTCGTAAATCTCGTCAGAAACCACTAAAATATCCTGCTCAACCACCACCGCCGCTAAGGCGCGAATCTCGTCGGGGGAATACACCATTCCCGTGGGATTAGAGGGGGAATTGAGAATAAACAGCTTGGTTTTCGGGGTACAGGCGTTTCGCAGTTGCTCTGGGGTGATTTTATACCCACTTTCGGCGGTGGTGGAGACGATCACCGAGACACCGCCCGCTAGGGTGACCATTTCTGGATAACTCAACCAGAAGGGGGCCGGGATAATGACCTCATCCCCGGGGTCGAGGAGGGCCAGCATGAGGTTAAAGAGAGAATGCTTGCCGCCATTGGTGACAATGACATTTTTCGCGGAATAGTTGAGATGGTTATCGGTTTTGAGCTTGTGAGCGATCGCCTCTCGTAACTTCGGTTCACCGGCTGCGGGTCCATATTTGGTTTTCCCCGCATTCAAGGCTTTTTCTGCCGCCATTTTGATATGGTTGGGCGTATCAAAATCCGGTTCCCCTGCACTAAAACTACAAACATCTATCCCATCGGCTTTCATCGCCTTAGCTTTGGCGGCGATGGCCAAGGTCAGGGATGGCGTTACCTGTCCAACTCTTGCTGCCAGCTTCATTTGCCTACTTCAACTGAGAATAAATTTAAGGATATGCTTCGCTCAGAATATCCTACTCTACCCACTCTGAGGCAGGGATGTCAGGCGATGGTGACATCAGAGGACAGATAAACCGCTTGAATGGCATGAAACAATTTGACCCCTTCCTCAAAGGGTCGTTGGAAGGCTTTGCGTCCGGAAATTAACCCACAACCCCCAGCCCGCTTGTTAATCACCGCAGTTCGCACGGCTTGGGCGAAGTCGTTTTCCCCGGCAGAACTGCCTCCGGAGTTAATCAATCCAGCCCGTCCGGCATAACAGTTAAGCAGTTGATAGCGGGTCATGTCAATGGGATGGTTTGAGCTTAACTCGGTCTCGACTCGTTTGTCCGTGCGTCCGTATTTGTGGCCCAAGGCTTGGGAAACTGCCCCATATCCGCCATTGCATTCCGGTTGTTTCTGTTTGATGATATCCGCTTGGATGGTGACGCCGAGGTGATTAGCTTGGCCGGTGAGGTCAGCGGCGAGATGATAATCTTGGTCTTGTTTAAAGGCGCTATTTCGCAGGTAACACCAGAGGATGGTTGCCATGCCATATTCGTGCGCTTGGGCGAAGGCGGCGCTGACTTCCTGGATCTGGCGGGTGGATTCCGGGGAACCAAAGTAAATGGTTGCGCCGACGGCAACGGCCCCTAAGTTCCAAGCTTGTTCGACGCTGGCAAACATGATTTGGTCATATTGGTTGGGAACGGTGAGCAGTTCGTTGTGGTTGAGTTTGAGGATAAAGGGGATTTTGTGGGCGTATTTGCGCGAGACGCTGCCGAGGACGCCTAGGGTGGTGGCAACGGCGTTACACCCTCCGGCAACTGCTAATTTAATAATGTTTTCGGGATCAAAGTAGATGGGGTTGGGGGCAAAGGAGGCGGCGGCGGAATGTTCGATGCCTTGATCCACGGGGAGGATGGAGAGGTAGCCGGTGTTGGCGAGATTTCCGTGGGAATAGAGTTGCTGAAGCGATCGCAATACTTGGGGCGAGCGATCGCTACTGGCTGCCACCCGGTCAATCCAATCCGGTCCCGGCAACTGAAACATCTGTTTGGGAAGTTTGGCCTGATATGTGAGTAAATCTTCGGCTTCATTTCCCAGGATCGAGGCGATCGCTGAAGGGGTTGATAGGGTCGTTGTCATGGTGTTTTACCTCACAATTTTCTAAACTCCACTGTTTCATCATATCGTTTCCCTCTCGCGACTGTTGTCCCCTGTTAGGATTTAATCCAATTTTTTCTCTTGAAACTTTTTTATGTTTTGCTGCAACTGTAGCAACTCTCAGCCACTTTCAATCATCAGAAGATTGAATCGGTGGGATTTATGTCATTAGATAGAAGACAACGCCCAAGCTACGGGGTAAAATTAACCCTATTCCCAAGGACAAACCAGCATAACTTAAGAATATTTCGTCCTGGGATCAAGTCAAGGAAGGTTAAGAGCGCTTATGAAAGTACCTGTAGAAATTACTTATCGAAATCTTGAAAAAACCAATGCGATTGATAACTTAGTTCGCGAAAAAATTGCCAAACTCGAACAATTTTGCGATCATATCACAAGCTGCCGAGTGGTGGTTGAAAAAAACAACGATCGCCCCAGTAGTGGCTCTCCCTATCGGGTTCGCTTTGATATCACGGTTCCCCCATCCCATGAAATCGCCGCCGTTTGTAATCCCGGTGAGGGGAATCAGTATGACGAACTCGATACTGTCATTCGCAATGCTTATGAGGCGGCCCGTCGTCAAGTGGTGGAACTGACCCAACGGCAAAATAATAAGGTGAAAGATCATCCCGCGCAAGCAATGGGAGCAGTCGTCTCTAAGCTCTTTCCAGAGGACGGTTATGGCTTTATTAAAACCCTGGAAAGTGGACGGGAAATCTATTTTCACCGCAATAGTGTTTTAGGCGATCGCTTTGATGAATTAAAAGAAGGGGCAGGCGTACATTTTTCCGAAACCCAAGGAGAAATGGGACCCCAAGCAACCAGTGTTCATCTCGTCAATAAACTCGGTCCAAATGAGGCAACGGATCAACAGTCTAAGGAGTCCTCTAAAAATTACTTCACCAATTAGGCCAGGATTCGAGGATTAATTATATCATTCCATTCACCCCGAAAAGAGTGGCGCTCAATGGAAAGAATTATAGAATTAAAGTCTGGGTCGGTCACTTTAATTCCTATTTCGTAGCGACTTTCATTTAAGTTGGGTTAGACTTTTAATCCTTGTTCGGCCCTCGTGTTGTTAATTAAAATTAGGACTGCCAAGCAAGCTAATTAAAGGTCTACCCCGCCAATTTGGAGTCAAATGACAGAATAAGTAATGCTCAATTTTAGTCGGTTTACGGGTTCCCGGGGAGCATCTCAATTTTGCCTAAAAGGGGAATTTATACGTCTTGCTCCCCCTTCCCTCGTAGGGAAGGGGGCTGGGGGGTTAGGTCTCTTTGCCTTCTTGAGATGCTCCCGGTTCCCGTAGGAAAATAACAAACTTGAATCGTTTTCTGAATTTCATCGGCTAATTTTTGGAGTTTTAACTTCCTTCAGTCTCGACCGACCCCTATTAATCCCTCCACAAGGAAGCTGTAATTATTATCTTTTGACTATGGGAATAACAATCTTTTCCCATTGACTACCACCCAGGACGAATTGATTCTGGGAACTCCAAAAAACAAAATCTTCTATTAGAGATCCCCCCAAACCCCCAAAAGAGAACGCCAATCGGCTTTTCCAATTCTGCAAACCTTCTAATACTTTATTTATGGAAATCCCTCTACGGCTTTCCTCTCCTGTATCATGGTCAATTCCCACATTGACCCATTTTTTGTTCTGAGTTAAATCATACAGTCCCTACGGAAAGGTCTTTTTCTGATGGAGTGACCGAGGATTCAGATAGTTCACGGATCCCGGACTTGATTGTTGCCTGGGATAGTCCAGTGGCATGAGCTAAAAGCGTTACACCTCCCCATCCCAAAGACAGGGCTTCACAAGCGGTCCATATCCGTCGTATTTTTTCATTCAAATACGGTAATAATGGCTCATACTTATCTTTAATGCTTTTGAGGGTTTCGTTATCCACAATCGGATGGCTCGCGGTAGCGCTACTTCTTGATTATCCCACTTCTGGCCTAATGGGTTAAGTTATTTTTAGATGACTTCTTAGAGGCGGCGATTCTGAATCTAATCGGGGGTACGTGGGCGATCGCAACCGTACATGGATTAACGGTGGTGGTGGCCGATCGCTTTGAATTACCCTATCAATTTGAGCGCAAACCCGGCGGATTGGCGCTGGGTTCGGCGCTGTTGGTGGGGGTGGATGCTGGCTTTTGGCCAGGGATGCAAGCAAGTTGGATCCGGTACAAGCATTGCGATCGCGCTAGGATGTGATACAAATTAGGAAGGATGAAGGGGTATGCAGAACAATCAAGATACAAAGCAGGGAGAGGTGGCGATCGCCACTCCGACGAAGAAAGCACCGGCCTGTTTGGGTGACACCGACGCTCAGTTTTATGGCGGCTATTTTGGGGACATCTTTGACATTGTTGGCCGGGAGCAAGTTTCACGAAGGAGGGATTGCCGAAGAACTGACACCGGAGGCGATTGCGGAACAAATCACAATGCCAGAGTTGCCAGCTTCCCCGGTTGCGTCCCCAGAACTTCCGGCCTCACCTCAAGGGGATGTTCCCGCTGTTGTTGGGGATTTGTTGTCTGGATTAACGCCAGATTTTCCCAGTCCCTCTCCAGTCTCCACACCTGTGAAACCGGCAGTTTCATCCGCTGAGGTGAGAAAAAATGCACGTCAGATAGATGTGCCACCACCGACAGAACCCGTTGAACCCAGAGCAATAGAACGGCCTGAGAGAGAAGTAAAAGCGCAAGCGCTTCAAGGCGATCGCCTGGAGCAAAATGAAGTAATTTCTCAGAGTCTTCCCCGTTTACCCGTGGAGTCGAATCCCCCCAGTGGCGATCGCGATTTAGACCCAGCTACACTGCCTTTATTTGAGAATCGACCTGCGGAATTGCAAAGAATGCCGCAGACAGTTCCGCAGACTCGTCCTGCGGTTCAAGAAACTCCTGGCGATCGCTTCCTTGAAGGAATTCCGGTCACCCTGGTGGAGGTTGTGGGTTTAGCCGTCCAAAATAACCGAGATATTAAAAATGCCTATCTTCAGCGCCGAGCGCAACGAGCCAATTTAGCCGTTGCTTTAGATAAATTTCAACCCATTTTTACCCCAGAAATCTCGGTAGACCTCAATCAAAATGACTTCGGAAATGCAACGAACAACTCCGCCGAAATTAGCGCCGGTTCCAGGGTTACTCTGCAAATTCCTACCGGAGGTGAAATTAGTGCGGTCTGGAACCTGGGAGGCATTACCCAAAGTAGTAATCAGTCGGAAATCATCGATGAAAATCGAGTTAATCAAGGGCTTTCATTGAATTTTACTCAACCTTTATTACGGGGGTTTGGCCGGGATATCAATACGGCTTCGATTAAAATTGCCCAATTTAATGAAACCATTAATCAGCTCAATTTAAAATCGACTTTGATTGATATCATTACTAATGCAATTTTTGGATATCGGGACTTGCTACAAGCACAGGAATCGGTAAAAATTGCGGAGAATTCTCTGAAAATTGCTCAGGAGATTTTTGAAATTAATCAAGCCTTGGTCGCAGCAGGGAGACAACCTAGAATTAATTTAGTCCAAAATGAAAGAAATATTGCCAACCGGCAAGTGCAGTTATTAGTCGCACAAAATAACTTTGAACAAGTACGATTAGAGTTGCTCAAGGTTTTGGATGTTGAAGATTTTCCCATTATTGCAGGGGAAGGAATTGTGGTAGAAAAGACGTCGTTAAATGAAGAAGAATTAAAGCAGTTAGCGTTGGAAAATAATGGGAATTATTTTAATTCAAAATTGGCAGTAGAAATTGCTGGGTTAATTTTAAAGTTGGCAGAAGATGAGAGGCGATGGGATATGAACTTGAATGCTACTTATGGGAGCAATTTGCAATCGACAACCGATGATAGTAATGAGGTTAGACTGGGAATTGGTTTAAGTAGAAGGTTTGGCGATCGCAGTTTTGATAGTCGGGTCGAGCAAGCACGAGTGAATCTGTTACAAGCTGAAAATGACCGAGATGATCAACGAGATAATCTGTTAATTCAAGTCGGCGATCAAGTGCGAAATGCTAGATTACTATTAGAACAAGTCAATTTGGCGCAGCAAGAAAGAGAATTTGCACAACAAACCTTAGCAAATGAACGAGAATTACTTCGATTAGGTCGGGGTGAGATTCGCGATGTCATCAGCGCTCAAGAAGCAGTCGTTAGCGCCAATAATAGTGAATTGAACGCACAAATTACCTATCTCAATGCCTTGACTCTTTTGCAAAAAACCGTGGGGATTACCTTGGAAACCTGGCAAATTACGGTAGAAACGCCGGGAGAGTGACAGGGAGGCGCGGTTATCTCTGGATAGGATGGAGTGAAGGGATTGAGGGAAGTCGAGTTAATTGACCGGGTTGTGATAGACTACTAAAAATCAGGACAATCAGGGAGGAGTGAGCATCGTGGGTAACCAACTTTCAGGGGGTAACGATGGGTTGCAACCTGTGGACTACAGCTACCTTTTGCAGCAAATTTTGCGAGAAATTCAGGGTCATAATCTATTTCAACTGTCTCGCGATCGCCATCGATTACGAATGGATATCGATGGCATCGCGGCGAAAGTTGCTATGACCCCAGGTCTTCAGAATCCCCTAACTTCCGCGAATGGGGTGCGATCGGCCTCGGTGAAATTTACGGAACGGGTTAAGCAACAGTTTAGCGGTCAAATTCAGCAAATTCAAGACCAGTTACGACGCCATCTCCAGGAAACAATGGGATCGGTGGAGGCGATCGCACAGACGATTGACCAGATGAGTCCGGAGTTAACCCAGGTTCAAGGAACAACCGGACAACTGGGATTTACCTTCAATTTTAATCAATCCTCTCCCACCCTTCAAAAAGAAAAACTCAGACTAGAAACCAACCGTCCTGGCGGTGAATCTCGACTGAAATTCCATAAAATTACCCTTTCGGTGCAAAATGTGGACCGATTTTCCTCGGACCTGCGCCAGGGAATTGCTAACTATATTACCACTAAACTTGCTCCCCATGAGGAAGAAATTCAGCAAGAATTATTAAGAATTCTGGATGGGTTAGTTCAGGATGAAATTTCATACTATGACGACTTGCAGCAATTGGTGGATACAGAAAGTCTTGGCAAGCTCAAGAAAGAAGCAAAACTTATCTATTTAGAGCATCTTGCCGAGCATATTGAAACCAGCGATACCCTCGGGATGATTTATCTCAACGATTTAATTCGCCGCTTACGATTAATCGACGATTACATCAACGACCGGGAAAAAGCAGATGGGGATTTTGAGGTCAACTATGGGGGGGTGACAGTTAATTATCGAGATGCCTTATCCCGCGCTGAGGTGTTCGATTCTCTGCCAATTATTCCCATTATTGATGGCAATTTAGGAGAACATACGGACCGAGAAGGAGGGGAACGACAGTTTATTTTTGGACTGAAACTTAAATTTGGCGGTCCGGTTCAAACCCATGCCGGACAAGAAGTTTTGGATTATAACCTCATGCTGCTAGACCCTAACCATCCGGAACATAAAGAGGCGATCGCTGATGAAACTCGCCGGGAATCCTTTGCCAGAAAAGTTCTAGTCCGACTGTTTCTTTATTATTTCGTGTTCGCCTCGGATTGCGATCCAGGAAAACCCGATTATAACCCGGATCGGGAAATCAACTTTGACCCTTGGCGACGGTTTGATGAACGGGTGATGCCAGTTTTATCCGGGTCGGATGAAGTTGCAAAACAGCGCATTTTCGCGGGGTTCGTCCTGGGAATGAATAAATTTAATGTCCGCAGTAAAATTGACAAACTGCGGACGATGCTCCAAAATGTTATCAAGCGACAAAGAATTTTACCCACCCGGACTTACTCCCGACAAATTAACCTCAGAAAAGGGATTTTACAGAAAGATGTGAATAGTGCGCTACTGGGATATTTTTTAGACCCAGATATAGAAAGAAATCCCAAAGCACAGTTAAAATATGTGACCATTGGGAAACCGGGTCTGGAAAACCAAGCACTCTGTCGTCTCCAAGCGAATATCAAAATTGAAGATATTCGGTATTTCCCGGAAACTGAACGAGAAGGATTTACCTGGAATTATCAGATTGCTGGAATTCGGATGCTGTCCGTTGTTTGTACTCCGAATCAGGGTATTTGTTGGGAAAAGTATCGAGAAACGTTCCACAATCAGCCATTAATTCTGTTGGATTATAATAACACTCGCCTGAATCCCGGAGGATTGAATCCGAGTCAGACGTTTATTTATCGGTTCACTTGGACAGTTCTTGCTTATATTTGCTTTGATTTACTCCTGGAAAAAGCACCCAAAAACTTGTTTATTCCGTTCCTCCGTCTCCATGAGGGAACCCATGAACGACCCTTTCCTGCCGAGAAATTTTTAGCAAATCTCTGTAAAGGATTGTCCCATTTACTCAGTTGTGAATATCGGTCCAATTCCCAAGGAATTCGGTTGAAAACCTTCAAGGGATATAAGTTGGAAAATGGTTTAAGGTCTCTCTACTCCGTGTTACCGAAAACCTTTCGGGTGATGGAAAGTACCTCACCGTTGCAGTTAGATAAACTGGCGATCGCCATTGTATCGAGTCGAGAGAGTGACGCCGCAACGGACCCTAAATACCGGAAGAATCGGATTGCTAATGTCACCGGAGAAATCATCGGCATCCAGCGATCGCCACAAGATACCATCCAAATCGAACGACTCCACACCTTTTCCGATAACTACTCCCTGCGTCGCCTCTATCGGGAACCGCCTATTTTAATCGATACCGTCAACCAACTGTATCAACAAGGATACCGGCATATCCTGTATGTCGCACAAGCACCCTATACCAGTACCCTACATATCACCCGTGGCGATCGCGATGAAGACCTCTATTTTATGTCTTCTCCCCTGATCACCGCCTTAATGCAAAACCATCCAGACCTAAAAATTTATCCCATCTTTTTTGATAAATATTACGTCTGCAAATTAGGCGGTCCCAAAGTCAACGCATTTGTGGTCCAAGACACTCAACAACTCACCAGTTTAGCACAAGACCCCCGACAGCAGGCTGTTGTCTTTCTCAACCTATTTAATGGCATAAATGTTGGCCGAGAAGATGAACGGTTTTATAATGGTGTAATTTCCTATTCCACCTTATTAGGAGACTATTATCCTCAAGTCATGGATGACCAATCCATTCGCCAAGATTTAATCTATGACACTCCCCTGAAACGGGACATCTTGCAATACTTAACCCTCTTTCACTTCTCCCGCTTTGACCGTAAAACCCAGCAAACGTTGAAGTTAGACCCTTACGAGACAATTATTGGAGAACAGTCTATTGGTGCCTTATCCATCTTTGAACAAATGACGCCACGGGTTGAGTTTAATGCTTTAGCATTTTTGACCGAGGTTAAGAAAGTCTTAGATTTGCGGAAAGGAGGACAACTCCAATGATTGCAGAAGAATTAGGTCGATTGTTTGAAGTGGGATTCAATATTGGCATTTTGGCCTATCTGGAACGCCATCAGATAAAACAGCATTTTGGAGACTTATATCGCCAGGATTTGCAGGGACTCAAATTACCGAAGATGGTCAAGCGGATGGCGGAAAAACATGAGGCGATCGCACCCCAGAACCGCGAGATATTAGAAAAATGGAGTCGCTTTTTTATCCAAAAAGGGTTTCTCTCTGGATTGAATTTCTTTGGGGAATATCTGAACTCTCAGGAAGGAGGCGATCGCCTCAAACGTCAACTGGAAATTCTCTACTATCAATGCAGTTTTGCCGGGGACAACAGCATTGGCACTTCCTCCAAAGATTCTAAAGAACATTTCACTCAGGTTTTATCCCAGTTTGAGACCCTCGATTCCCAGCAAATTCAGCGGATTATTCATCAATATTCTGGACAGGGGAAAGCGGGAGAATTTTTGCAGTCTGATACTTTAATCTTATTGCGCTATGGTCAGGAGTTCCGGATTTTATCTGTGGATTTATCCGTGTTTTCTGTACAATCTGCTGAGGATATTGTTCCCCTGGATGATGTGGAAGTCTTGCGGCAAATGTTAAGAGGTGAGTTGGGGTACTTGCGATCAAAGAGTGTTTTTTCTAAGTTGCGCCTGGATACAGGCAGCAGTTCTGGGTTAGACTTGGATTTATCGAAAGATTTACGGCAATATTTAACGGCATTTAAACGGCGGGATAAAGAAAGTACCAAGTTAATTCAGGCCGGTTCCTACGCGCATAGTTTCTATGGGTTTTTGCAGGACTATGGCCTGTTGCCAGAATCCGCTTCCCTGGTTTTCAATGTTGTGGGATATAGCGATCGCCATATTGGAACCATCTCTCTGCGTCCTGACAATCTCCAGTTGTTGGCAACTTGTGCCGAAATTTATAAGAAGGAACCGAAACAGCAAGAGATTAAAACAGCGCGAAAAAATGTCCTTAAACAAATTCAACGAAGTGCTGCAAAAAGTTTTATCGAAGGTCAAAAATTGGTGGACAAGTTGTCTCAACCCAACCTCACCGGACCCGGTATTACTGAAGTGATTCATCACGAACGGATTCAAGGGTTTTTTAACTCCGTGGGAATTCTCCCCCAGGAGTTGGCAACTCCCTTGGGTTTACCGGCGGGATTGACCCTGCGAAATGGACACGCGGAACTGATTCAAAAGGCGCTGACTTCGGAGGAGATTTATCTGTTTTTAACTGGAAATCCGGGAATTGGGAAAACCACGGCGATCGCCAATTTTTTGCAGTCGCATTTTGACGAGGGGTTTTTATTCCTCTATGTCAGTCCCCGCAAACAAGTTAATTTAGATATTATCGATAAGTTCAAATCGGCATCCACCGGCAACCTGTGTGACGATCGCCTCTGGTGTCTCACCAGTAACTCCGTGATGATCCAGGAAAACGGTGGATTTCCCACAGTTCGATATCACACGAACTCCCGGAGAGATATATTTACCGCCAAAGCGGTAGATTTTATTCCTGCCGATCAGGAAGTGCGATCGCCAAGGAGTCAGCATCAATCCTCCCGGTTACATCAAATCGCCGCCGATCACATTCGCGATCGCGGGACAAAAACCGCCGGAGTGCTTTCCACTATTTGTTCTGGCATTCATACCGCAGTCGCCGATCAACTCTCCAATCAAATCCTCGCCACCGTTTCAATCCAATCCCTGCGTGTCACTACCCCCGGAAACACCACCCTGAAACATCTAAATCACATCTTTAAAAGTGCCTATAATCAACGAGATAATGAAGTCATCCCTGCCAAAATGCGGCAAATCTCGAACCGGATCAAACATCTATTTATTATGATTGATGAAATCACCGGAGATGATAGCGGCGTTCACTTCTTGCAAGGCATTAGTAAATTTTTGCACAACTATGAACTCACCAACCCCGAACATGGATTTAATACCAAGGTAATCGTAGCGGATGCGTCCATTGTAGACAAAGACGTGATTACCCAACACTTATCTCAACCCTCTCCCGAACCGGATAAAATCTATTTTCGCCTTGCCAAACAGTCTCCAAATCCTCTCACCCGCGAGATATTCCAATTTCAGAAGTTAGGCGCTTGTGCGATTAATACCAACTCCTACCCCGCCAGGGAGTTGAACATTACTTATAAAATCTTTATCGAATCGGTCAAATTCACCTCCAATCTATTTCAATCAGAAAAGCGCACTTTAGTCGAAAAGATGCAAACTCGATTGGCGGAAGATATTTATCAGTTATTGACTCAACCAGATTCCAGTCAAATCCTGGTCTATATTCAGGATAAAAAACGTTTGCAGGACCTCATAGAAACCCTTCGCAAGCGCCGAGGTAAATTTGAACCCTACAGGGATTACTTGGAAATTCATGCCAGTCTCAGCGAGGCGGAAAAACTGCGAATTCAAACTTATAAACAAGATGTGAAAGTCGTGTTTATGACCTCTTCCGCCAGTCGGGGATTATCTTTTCCTAAAGCACAACATATTTTAGTCGAAATTCCCCGGTTTCAGATTGAGAAAAATCTCATGGAAGTGATTCAGGTGATTTATCGCGCTAGGGGAGAATATGAGGAAAATGGCGTCCGGCAGACCCTGGATACGGAAGAGAAATCCCTGATATTTTACTTAGGCGATCGCGCGGTGTACTATCCCTCCACTGACCCCGAATTTCCCACCCTTGATGACGAAACCGAACGGCAACTGTCGATGCAAGAAAGCATCTTGAATCTCTTAAATATCTTGCTGATTCTGAAACTTTCCATGATGACGCGGATTTTCGGATCCGGTCCCTTGGGGAGAAAAGATTGTCTAATCATTCCCATTGGGGGTAAATCCGTTTCCACTGCCGGAATGACCTTGAGTGGTCAAATCACCCATCTGATTCGCGAACTCAAAACTGAATATCGCCAGAAACCCAGTCATCAAATCTTGCGGGATATTTTTACCAGTTTGGAAGGCATTCTCAGTCAGGCCGAATTTATCTTAATGGATGAAACCGGGACCGAGGAAACCATGCAGAAATCTTATCTTTGCTTACGCAAAGAATTCAATACCCAATTTACCCAATACTGTAACCGCCTTGACCAACTTTTAGACCTCGGCAATATTGAACCGGGTCATCTGGTGGGAAGTTTACTCATCGTTCCGATTCACCAAAGGTTAGAAGAAAGTTATGAAATTCGCTTAGAACAGCAGATTCGCCGCTATGCCACCGATGAATTAATTAAAAAGATGTTTGCCGTGAGTAAGAGTCGGGAATATCCCGAAAACCTGCGATCGGCCATACGCGGGGGTGCCGTTGAGTTAGTGGAATTACTCCACCGGGAAGCAACTCGCACTCAATGGTTTGAACAATATAGTAATAATACGGATCAATATTATTTGATGCCATTGTTTAACTTCATTGCCGGAGAGGCGATCGCTGAGTATTTTAAACAAGAACCCCAGGAAGAAGAAGACCAAGAATTTAGAACCTTACTCTCGCGTTACCTCCACTCTCTCTATCCTGCCTACAACACTTTACCCATTGGTCGCCAATACCGAGAATTTCCCTTTTTACTGTTTAGAAGCTATAGTTTAGAGCAAATGCGAGCTAAAATGTTTTCCGATAAGTATTTATTAAATTCTCATGAGTTAAATGTACTGAATTTGATTTTATCACGAGAAGAGTAATTATTATAATCATTATCATGTGGAGCTATTGTTCAATTTAAGGCTATAATTAAATTAAAGTCAATCACCTTTTGGAGGCAACAGGGATGATTGCTGTCCCCAACTCCATCAGTCCTGAAGAATATCTGGACATCGAACGTCAAACCCCAATTCGTCATGAATATCGACGCGGGTTAGTCTATGCAATGGCAGGTGAAACTGATAATCACGATCGCATTGCTCAAAATCTTCTGTACCTGATTAACTTGGATTGGCGAAACTCCCCCGACTGTCGGTTTTATTCGGGGAATGTTAAGGTCAATTATCAAGATGAGTTTTATTACTATCCGGATGCCTTTGTGACTTGCGACTCCCGGGACCGTTGCGATCGCCATATCAAACGCTATCCTAAATTGATTGCCGAAGTCCTGTCCCCAAGTACCCAAACCTTTGACTTAGAGGAAAAATTCACCGACTATCAAAAGATTGACAGTTTAGCAGAATACATCCTAATTTCTCAGGAAACCCAGGGGGTAGAATGCCGTCGCCTTACGGGTACAGATACCTGGGAAACTGAAGTCTATGGGGAAGGCGATCGCATTGTGTTGAAAAGTCTTAACCTAGCGTTTGCGATCGGTGAACTCTATCTCGGCATCGACCGGTAGATTGTTCTCGGTTTCGATAAAAAATATGCATAAAGCGAAAGTTTATGTTAAAATAAAAGGTGAAGTTTAAAACGAAGGTGATGCTTAAACATGGTAAGTCCCTTTGAAGTGGCAAATTACTTTATTTGGTTGGCAAATGAAACCGGCTCTTTTCTCAGCAATCTGAAGCTACAGAAGCTAGTTTACTATGCTCAGGCATGGCATTTAGCAATTGAAGATTCTCCCTTATTTGAAGAAGACTTTGAAGCATGGATTCACGGTCCAGTTTTGCCAATTTTGTATCAAAAATACCAGTCTTTTAGCTGGAAACCGATTATCGAGAATGTTGTCAAACCAACTCTAAACCCACAACTTGAGAAGTTTCTTCAAGAAATTGCCGATGTTTACTTGGGGTGCGATGCTTATGAGTTAAAACGCATGACTAATCAAGAAGATCCTTGGAAACTTGCTCGTGGCAATTTACCGATTGATTCGCCGTCAAGGGATATCATTAAGAAAGAGTGGATGAAGGACTATTACGCAGCTCATGCCGAAGAAACCGAAGAAGCCGAAATTTTCGCCGAATCCTATATCTAAAATCTCACCCACTCATCTAAAACTTTCCTCATTTCCCCAAAACCCCCTGAAATTTCTGCTCGATTTTCTTTGCCACAAATAGCAAAACCGCATATAAAATTAACGTTTCTCCCAACATCTCTAAAAATTCTTCAAAGGCAATTCTGACTTGTTCGATGACCCAGGTTAATACTTGCCGTTCTGGAAAAAATTTAGCCAGTAGAGGATTCAAGATAATATGTTTAAAAATCTCGGCACCAAATGCACCAATAAGTGCCAGCGACAATCCAGAGACTCCTAGAATCACTAAATTTCGAGAATTATACCAGAGTGCTTTAAAATCTCGGAAAAAGAAGACCGCGATCGCCACGATTAAAAAGCTATAAATTCCAATCCAATATTTAGTACCAGCAATCGGCATCCAACTGGATGAACCCAATCCCAGATGGAGTTTGACCAGTTCATCTAAAGCAACATAGAATAATAACATCGATTGCACGAACCAAAATGCCGGGGAAGGACGTTCCGAAGACTTGCGGAACAAGAAGAACATCCCCAAATAAACCAAGGAAAGTTGGAAGAGAATCGATGCTTGTAATAGGGTGGGAATCGTCATAAATCCATCCATATCAAATGGGGGATAAACTTCTCGATGAATGAAGACGCCACCAAGGTAAATGATGACGATCGCCACTTCAAAGCAAATTAATCCCCCAATCCAATAAGGAATAGCACGTTTAAGCAATTTGGGGTTCAGGGTCATGGATGAAAATACTCATAAATTTGCTGTGCCAACCTTGGACCAATTCCCGAAACTTCTGCCAGTTGTTCCGGAGTTGCAATACTAATATAATCGATAGAATGGAAATGCGCTAACAATTGTTTTTGTCGTTCAAATCCCAACCCGGAAATTTCATCTAAACGCGATCGCCGCATTCGTTCGGTGCGTTGTTGCCGGTGAAACGTCACAGCAAAGCGGTGTGCTTCATCGCGCAACCGTCGCAACAATTGCACCCCCGGTTGTTCCGGGTCCGATGGTACAGGTAACGACTCTCCCGGTTGGAAGATTTCCTCACGCTGTTTCGCCAAACTCACAACTCGCACCTCTTCGAGTAAATCCATCTCCCGCAACACTTCCACCACTGCTGACAATTGACCTTTACCGCCATCAATCATCACCAAATCCGGCCAATCCGGGGACTGTTCAATTTTACCTGTTTCTCGTTTCTGGTTACCCGCATCGCGAAACCGGCGTCCTAGCACTTCCGCAAGACTGGCAAAGTCATCAGAGTGACCCGATTGCACTTCAGGATTGCGGATTTTGTAGCGGCGATAATGCTGATTTGCCGGAAGTCCATCGATAAAGACGACGCGGGAGGCAACGGCATCGGACCCTTGGACGTGAGAAATATCATATCCTTCAATGCGCCGTGGCAACTCCGGCAAATCCAGGAGTTCTGCTAAATCCTGCATTGCGGCAGCATTGCGATCGCTGAATTTTTGCATCCGCGCCATTTCATAGTCCGCATTTTTGGCAACCATTTCGATTAATTCCGCCTTGGTTTGCCGTTGCGGTGTGAGAATGGAGACTTTGCGACCCTTGCGATCGCTTAACCAATCTCCCAATATCTCCGCCTCGGGTAATTCATGTTGGACTAAAATTTCGGCAGGAATCTCCACCGAGTCTACATTGCGGTAATGTTCCTCTAACACCCGTTGTAAAATCGCACCAGGTTCGGCAGTTTGCGCTTCTGCCACAAATCCCAAGCGTCCGACTAACTGTCCGGCGCGAACTTGGAAGAGTTGGATACAAGCGCGATCGCCATTGCTGGAAAGTGCGATCGCATCTTGGGAGAGGCGATCGTCCGGCAGGGAGACTTTTTGACCGGCATGAAGGGACTGCAACCCCTGAATGCGATCGCGAAGTCTTGCCGCTAATTCAAAGTTCAACTCCTCCGCTGCCGCCTCCATTTGCTGTTTTAAAATATCCAGTAATTCCTCCGTCCGACCCTGAAACACCATCGCCACCTTTTGCACCGTTTTGCGATAGTCTTCTGAATCAATCAATCCTTGACAAACCCCTGGACAACGACCAATATCATAATTCAAACAAGGTCGGTCTTTAAATAGCGGTTGGGGACGCTGACGCAAGGGGAAAATTTGCTTAACTAAATGCAACGTACTCCGCAACACTCCCGCATCCACATAAGGACCATAATAACGGTCTTTAGCACTGGCCGCCTTGCGCTTGCGAGTGATAAAAATGCGGGGATAAGTTTCCGACCAAGTAATGCAGAGGTAGGGGTATTTTTTATCATCTTTCAGCAGGACATTAAAATAGGGTTGATGCTGCTTAACCAGATTTGCTTCTAATGCTAATGCTTCTGCTTCTGTATCCGTGACGATGAATTCAATATCCGCCACTTGCTGAACCATTCGTTCAATCCGCTGACTCAAACTTTGGGAGTCGCGAAAATAGGACCGCACCCGCGATCGCAGCTTTTTGGACTTGCCAATATAGAGAATGCGATCGTCGCGATCGCGCATCAAATAGACCCCTGGAACTGGGGGGATTTCCTTGAGTCGATTTTCCAGTCGTTCGGAGTCCTGAATCAGGGTTAAAGGTTGGGTGGTTTCCATAAGAGTTTAGGCATAGAATCGGGATAAATTTATCCTGGATTTACTATTTTAGCAAAGGTATCCAGGGATGGGGAAACTCACCGAATAGAATGGGGTAGGGATTTCCCATCCTAACTTTTAATGCCTAGGATAGATGCACCAATTCGACAACATCCGGAATTTCTTCAATAAAAGACTGTAATAGCGCATCTTCCGAAGGGCGATCGGACATCTCCTGATAAACTTGTTCAATCAGTTTTTTTACCTGCTTCCCTGGCAATTGACCCCCCAATTCTGCCGGAACCATCATTAATAACATCTCCGTCGGCACATCTCCTGATAAAGGCGGCAGAAGATATCGAACCGATCGCAGAACTTTTGCTCCATTGTTTTGGTAAAATTTAATCCGTCGTTCTGCTTGTTCTAAATCTTCGCAAAACTGGGGATTTTCCACCTCAATCAATAATATTTTTTGCTGATTTTCTACCCGATTAATGAGATGAGACATTAACATTCGACCAATCCCGCGACTGCGGTAATTTTTATCGGTCCCCAGATAGTCTAGCAGGATAAAATCCGTCGGGTTTAAGGGGTAGAGTAAAGCAATTCCCACCACTTGGTTTTCCGCTTTGGCAACAAACCATTGATAAAGCTGATTCGATAATCGGGTTTCCAGGATTTCAAGAGGTTGCCTTTCGCAAGCAGGAAAAGAATCAAGGTAGATTTGTAAAGCACCTTGAAAATCGGGATGATTGATATCGGTCAATTGGACAATTTCCAGCATATTTTTTAGATGTTTAATAAGACAAACCCCCGCGATTTAAACCCCTATCTTTAGGGGCGATTCGCGAATCGCCAGATAGCCCGCGCAGGCGGGCTTCGTCCGTATAGCCCCACCCTTGAGGGTGCGGATTTGGGCAAATTAAATCAATCTGATTCTAACACCTCTAAAACCTGTTTTGGCTGCAATTTATCCTTAAACCACACCATCGGAACTGTCACTTCCTTTAAATTAATTCCCGCCTTTTCTAAATTCAACCGTTCGGAAATAGCTAGAATCAAATCATTCCGTTGAGACTTCCTCACCTGAGCAAATTTCTTTTGCAAATACTCCGGACGCCAATATCCAACTATTTCCAATAAAAAGGTTCTGCCATCGGGATGCACCAGACGAAAATCGGGAATCATCACACTACCAGGAATGGGAATTAAATCCACTTCTCGTTCTAATTTCCATTCGGTTTTAGTGGAGTCCCAACGACTAACAAATGAGGCTTCCAACATACTATCATAAGGCTTGCCTGGAGGATAGTGGCTGACTAATCCACAGTCAGAATTTAATGCAAATCGCCCTGTTTTCCAGTCGCCGGTGTAGGGGTCGCGACTTTGGAGGGTGGCGTCTAAACTCCATTTGGTGACGTGCAAGAGTGCAGGCAACAGTTTAGCAATGGCTAATCCATAGCGGGTACTGGGTTTAAATAAGCTGGTTGGACCATCAATGGTAATGGTAAATCCGCAGTCAGCATCGCCTTCTATATAAGCCATTAATTGAAATAATTTCAAATACTTGAATAACAGTTTATATTCCCCAGGGTCATTGCGATGCGCGTTGATTAATAAATGAGTAGCGCGATAAAATACCCCTTGCACTTGGGAGACATTGTAACGATGGAGTAATAATTCTGGGGCGGGTGCATCAAATTCGGTGAGGATTTTATTCTCGTTTAAATCTGCATATAATCCCAATTGAATATGCAGGGGGAGAACCTCCCGTTCTAATTCTTGACTTAATTGAGTGGCGAGTTTTTCTAGGGTGAGTTGAGTTCCTTCTTTACTGGGAACTGTTTCTGCTGCCGCAGTAAATACCCGCTGGCGCAATTCAATGGGTTCCAGGGGAGAAATGACCTCAAAAGTGCTTAAACTGCCTTTTAAAATATGAGCGAGTCCCCGTTTAATGCGGTAGTCGGTGCCATCGCCTTCTATGTCGTGTAGTTGGCGATCGAGTTCACTTTGGGGACAACCCACTGCTTCTTGGAAACAGGTAATCAGTTGAGAGGCGATCGCCAAATTTTTGGAGTTAATCTCCAATCGCTTGGGAACAATCGTCTCTCCATTCATACGATGACTCAGCAAGTCACTCGGTAACATCGGCGTCAGGGGGTGAGGATTAGCTCATATTATTTTACCCCAATCTCGCCTAATCTCCATCCTGATGGAGGGGCAATTTTTCAATTCCCCCTCCAGTTCAGTTAGATGAATGACAACCCTAAATCAAAGCCAAACCTTGACTAAAATCAGGAGTTTCCACCGGGTTAGCTGCTAACAGGTTGGCGAAGTCATTCCCTCCGGTAAAGGAATCATTCAGGAGTAAATTAGCTGTTGCATTCCCCAATCCACCAGTCAAATCACTCGCAGCATTCCCATTTGCAGTGAAGGTTTGAATAGCTGAATCATTGGCAGTATTGAAACTGCGGGGATTGATAATGGGGTCAGCAGTAAATTCGGAAATTGCACTGTCACTGAGATTAATTGGGTTGGTGCTTTGAGGACTAACGCCAGGTGTCGCAGAAATTTGTAAGTTATAGTTCGTATTTGCTTCATCACCTGTAACCACAATAAAGTAGTTGCCTGATGGCAAGTTACGAGAAATTGATTCGGAATTTGTTCCAGCACTCTTCGACTATCTATGAATGATATCTTCATCCCGAATCAATTAGACCATTGTTGTTTTTATCTTCATAAAGCAAGTACATCGGCATTAGCAGTCAATCCATCCAAGGTCAAATTAAAGCTACTGGGACTGGTGAGGTTAAATCGGTAGTAATCGCGAGGGTCTGTTCTCCC
Source organism: uncultured cyanobacterium (assembly GCA_963821735.1). Classification (GTDB taxonomy): domain Bacteria; phylum Cyanobacteriota; class Cyanobacteriia; order Cyanobacteriales; family Laspinemataceae; genus Laspinema. Next base: position 13,204 of record CAWGFK010000009.1, on the reverse strand, counting down.
AACTAACTCACTAAAAGTACGGGTTCCATTGAGAATACCAACATCTACAGCTTCGCTGGTTTCGTTGACAAGTCGAAGGGTTGTAGTTCGTATTACGACCTTCGGAGTCTGCTTCAACAAGAACAAAGTAATTCCCAACTGCTAAATTGCGACTGAATAGATTCGGAATTGATTCCACCTCTCCGGCTATTCGTGAATAATATTCTCACCGGAATCAATCGCACCGTTTCGGTTAATATCTTCATAAAACAATACATCAGCATTAGCCGTCAACCCATCTAAATACAGGTTGAAGTTAATCGGACTGTTGACATCAAAGCGATAGTAATCTTCGCGATCGTCAAAACCTACAAATTGGTCAAATGCACGGGTACCGATGAGAGTACCGATATTTAAGGCACTTCCAGGAGTATTACCCGGATCCGTAGGTGGTGGCGGTGGTGGTGGCGCAACGGGACCGCTTGGTGCAGCAGTTCGTCCTTCGCCGATTCCGGCGAATACATAGTGTTGGAGTGCTTGTTGGAAGTTGAAACCGGCTGCCTGTAAATCCGGGTTTACTGCCAGATAAAAACTGACTTGAAAATTCGGTGCGGAAGCTCGTCCTTCGTTGATGCCGAATCCTCGAAAATGCTCCAGAAGTTGCTCGTTATTCAGTCCGGCAGCGGCTAAGTCTGGATTGGCGGCGCGATAGAAATTGGCATCAAAAACCGGGGAAAAGGTGCGTCCTTCTGCTACTCCGGCATTTTGTAAATGGTCGTACAATTGCCGATTACTGGTTAATCCGGCTGCGGCTAAGTCTGGATTGACGGCGCGATACAGATTGAGATCAATGTAGGGGGAAAAAACTCGTCCTTCGTTGAGTCCATTGTTGATGAGATGGGAAAAGGCTTCGGGGTCGTTGAATCCGGCTAAATCCGGATTGACAGCGCGATAAAAGTTTAAATCGGCTAAATTGACTGCCATAATTGACCTCTGGTCAAAGTGTTGAGGAATTAGAGGGTTTTGAGAGGGGGAGGTCCGCATTGGTGCTTTCCCTGGGGATTGCGCTGATGCGGGGTTGGACCTCGCGGCGGTTTCAAAACAGCCGATCGCCCTCGAAGACCCTGGATTAGGGTTTGAGGGTGAGTCGCTGGTGTCTCATTGCTCTCTAATTACTTACTAGGAGAGATCTGGAAAAATTATGCACAGTCTTCGGAGGGGTTGGGAAAATTTGTGGGGATTTTAGGAGAGGCGATCCTTATAATCCAGCAGTAGAGGGGGAAGAGGAGGCAGATCCTCCAATAGTACATCAAGGATGAGCTCGGACCATTGAGGACCCTTGAGGAAAATTTAGCTCAGTTTGCTGTCATGGTGTTCAGGTAACCCCCCCACGCTGTATCGGTGTGGGCAGGTTACAATTACTCTACGGAGACAGACCCGCGCTGATGGGCGTTCACACACAAATCCCGGGTCACCTGACCTGATAAAATAGCGGCTTGTAACTCGCTTAAGGCGTCCAATTCTTCTAAAGTACAACAGTTTTCAAACATCACACGGAGTTTATTTTCCGTTGTAACACTCAAATAACCTGTTCGTAATACTTGCTTAATAATGTCAGAAATCATCGCGTTACGCTCCTAATCAACCTCGGTGAAGCCATGACTTTAGTATGTATCCCAGGAAACAATTCGCCAGTGATGTAGATTGATGGGATGGTGCGATCGCGATTGCCGCAGTTCCCCCCCTTCACCCCAAGTCCATTTTTTGTTAAAATCTAAAAATATCCTGGAATATAAAGAAACCCTAGCTTTCTTCCTAGCACAGACTACCCTTGAGCGTTTAAACTTGAACTGAACCCATCCCACCCAAGAGTTCTAACTCAGCAGTATTCACCCTTGAAGCGAATCCTTGCTCTCTCCCAACCTCCAAAACCCCTTCTGTTCACTGTCCTGTGCCCTCTTCATCCCCATGAAGCTTGACACCGGATTCGGGAATCGAGTAAACCTAGCCCTAGGAGCCTCCCCTGCCTCTTTTAGGAACCGTCATCCCCATCACCCCTCCATCGATGCTCCCTCCGGGGTGAAGCGACTGGCACTCAGACGGCTACTACTCCTGAGAGAATACGGATGTCTGCACTCCCGAAGTACACCAATTGAGATACCTTAGAAGACAGAACTACATAAAACTTTACAGTCAGGAAAAATTCTCATGTTTGAGTATTTCACAGAAAAGTCCATAAAAGCGATTATGTTGGCGCAGCAGGAAGCTCGCCGCCTCGGTCATAACTTTGTTGGGACCGAGCAGTTACTCTTAGGATTAATTGCCGAAGGAACTGGCATTGCCGCGCAGGTCCTCAAATCCGAAGGCGTCACCCTGAATAAAGCTCGGGTAGAAGTCGAAAAAATCATTGGTAGAGGCAGCGGCTTCGTCCCAGTGGAAATCCCCTTCACCCCTCGCGGGAAAAGCATTTTAGAAATGTCCCTGCGCGAAGCCAGCCAACTGGGACAACAATACATCGCCACAGAGCACCTCCTGCTTGCCTTAACCCAAAGCCGGGAAGGAGTTGCCTTTAAAATCCTGGAAAACCTCGGGGTCAGCCTGGAACGAGTTCGTGCAGAAGTCATTAAACGAGTCGGGGAAAATCCTGCACCCGCCGGTGCCGTCTTTGGTGGCGAACGGGGTCGGGGTCCTGGGTCCCAAAAAGCTCTGCAACTCAGCGAATTTGGAGTCAACCTGACGGAAAAAGCCCTCGAAGGAACTCTGGATCCGGTGGTGGGACGGAAAAAAGAAATTGAGCGGATTATCCAAATTTTGGGACGCCGCACCAAAAATAATCCCGTGTTAGTTGGGGAACCGGGGGTGGGTAAAACCGCGCTGGCGGAAGGATTGGCGCAACGCATCGCCAACCAAGATGTTCCGGAAACCTTGAAAGATAAACAAGTGTTTACCCTAGATATGGGGTCAATTCTGGCGGGAACGCGCTTCCGGGGAGATTTTGAGGAACGCATCAAAATGATTATGGAGGAAGTGCGTCAAGCCAAGAATATCATCCTGGTGATTGACGAAATCCATACCCTGGTAGGTGCGGGTTCCGTGGAAGGTGGGATGGATGCGGCAAATCTGCTCAAACCGGCATTGGCGCGGGGAGAGTTCCAATGCATTGGTGCGACAACCTTAGATGAGTATCGCAAACATATCGAACGGGATGCGGCGTTAGAACGGCGCTTCCAACCTGTCACCATTGGCGAACCGACAATCCAAGAGACGATTGAGATTTTGCAGGGGGTCCGAGTTCGCTATGAAGAACATCACAAATTGACGATTTCTGATGAAGCGCTGGTTGCTGCGGCGCAATTATCGGAACGGTATATTACCGATCGCTTTTTACCGGATAAGGCGATCGACTTGATTGATGAAGCCGGTTCCCGAGTGCGCCTGCGGAATGGCAAAATGCCATCGGCACTGCGACAACTGAAAAAACAACTCACGGAAGTGACTTCAGAGAAAGAAGCGGCAGTCCGTCTTCAGGAGTTTGAAAAAGCCTCCAAATTGCGCGATCGCGAATTAACCCTAGAGGAAGAACTGGATCAACGCATCCAAAACGAGTATGCGGAAGTCCAAAATACTAAAAACCTCGTCGTCACCGAGGAAGATATCGCTCAAATTGTCGCCTTCTGGACTAGCGTCCCAGTCAGCAAACTCACCGAATCCGAGTCCGAGAAACTGATGCTGATGGAAGAAACCCTCCATCAACGGTTAATCGGTCAAGAAGAAGCGGTTAAAGCGGTTTCCCGTGCCATTCGTCGTGCACGAGTTGGCTTGAAAAATCCCAACCGTCCGATCGCCAGCTTTATCTTCTCCGGTCCTACCGGCGTCGGTAAAACCGAACTCACCAAAGCCTTAGCTGCCTACTTCTTCGGGTCAGAAGACGCCATGATTCGGCTAGATATGTCCGAATACATGGAACGTCATACCGTCTCCAAACTGATTGGTTCTCCTCCGGGATTCGTCGGGTATGACGAAGGGGGACAACTCACGGAAGCAGTGCGCCGTCGTCCCTATACGGTGATTCTCCTCGATGAAATCGAGAAAGCACACCCGGATGTGTTTAATATGTTGCTGCAAGTCCTGGAAGATGGACGGCTCACCGATGCTAAAGGTCGGGTGGTAGACTTCAAGAATACCATGCTGATTATGACCTCCAATATCGGGTCTCGCGTCATTGAAAAAGGTGGCGGTGGACTAGGATTTGAGTTTGCCGACAACCGCGCCGAAGCTCACTATGACCGAATTCGCAGCTTGGTGAATGAAGAACTGAAAAATTACTTCCGTCCGGAGTTTCTCAACCGTTTGGATGAGATTATTGTCTTCCATCAGTTGACCAAGGATGAAGTCACAGAAATTGCAGAAATCCTGCTGCGTGACTTGTTAAAACGCCTGGTTGAGAAACAGATGACCCTAGAAATCAGCGATCGCTTCAAAGAGCGGTTAGTGGAAGAAGGGTATAATCCCAGCTACGGTGCCCGACCCTTACGCCGTGCGATTATGCGCCTGTTGGAAGACCATTTAGCCGAAGCGATGTTATCTGGAAAGCTAGATGAAGGGGATTCGGCACTCATTGACCTTGATGAAGCAGGGGAAGTGGTAGTCCAGCGTGTGGAAGGGCGATCGTTAGTTTCGCCTAGCAGTCGGTAAACGATTGAGATTGATAGAGGGATAAATTCCCTCTAAATGAATAAGAAGGCGGGGGAGAAATCCTCCGCCTTTTCTGATACAATGAGCGAGGATGGGGAGGATGGCGATCGCACCTCCCTCTGTCGCCTGGGTTGGCAACCGAATCGGTCAAAAAAATGCCGTTTCTTCAGTTCGTAGTAACGACTTCAGTCGTTTCCGACAGTCGTAAAGCTATCCTAACCCTAATAAAATACCCAACCCCATTCAAATCCCTCCTTATCGCGGACTAAACTTAATCCGATAAACCGAACCTGGATACTCCTTAAATATTTTACTCACCTGACTCCGCAAATTCCAAAAGCGCACCGTATTATCTTCACTGGCAGAGGCTAAAATCTTCCCATTGGGACTAAAACTTACACTATAAACAATATTCTGATGTTCCCGTAACGTCACCAACAAAGCGCCATCTACACTGCGCCAAATTTTTACGGTTTTATCTGCACTTGCTGAGGCAATTAACTCGCCATCGGGACTAAAACAGACATCTAATACCGCATTTTGATGACCCGTCAAGGTGCGAACTTTGCCATTGCGACCCCAAGAAATATCTCGCACCCACAATTTTATCGTCCCATCGCCACTCCCGGAGACTAATTGATTGCCATTGGCACTAAAATTAACGCCGTAAACACTATCCTCATGACCCTCTAAGGTTCTCAAGCAAATTCCATTAAACTGCCACAACTTAACTGTACCATCCGCCAAACCCGATGCGACTAAATTGCCTTTAGGCATGAAACTAATATCAAAAAAGCCTGAAGATTGTCGTTTAATTGAGCGAATCAATGTACCATCTTTTTTCCAAAACTTTAAAGTTTTATCGGCACTGGCGGTGGCAATGCGATTCCCTTTGCTATTAAAATCCACGCCAAATACTTCCGCATTATGTCCTTTCAGGGTGGTTAAAAAGGTTCCATCTCGACGCCACAGCTTGACTGTTTTATCTGTACTGGCGGTGGCAATGAGTTTACCATCGGGACTGAATGCCACACTCAAAACGCTGTCACTATGGCCATTGAGAATCGTATCAACACTGCCATCAAGTTGCCAGAGTCTGACCGTTGTATCGGCACAGGCAGCGGCGATCGCACTAGAAAGAGTTGGGGAAAAAAACATACAACAGTCAGACCGTTTGGGAGTCAGCAGAATTTAAAAGGAAGAATTTCCAGGTTATCTACGATTATAAAGGGTTAAGGTTTCCCTGTCCTGCACCAGAAGAGACCCAGAATTGTCTATAATATCAACATCGGATTGGGGAGGTTGTATGGCGTTAACAAGTGAACTGCGCTGGTTTTATCCGGGTTCTCCACCGGAGGCGATCGCCCATTGGTTTGAAACTGAATGCCCTCAGCAAGGTCCCGAGAATCCCGAAACGCGAGATGATTTATATCTGTTCACCCCAAACTGTGATTATCTTAATATTAAATGGCGACAAGACAGTCTAGAAATCAAATGGCGGCAAGCAGAATGGGGGGAGGTTCAGTTTGGGGACTGCCTATCGGGGAATCTGGAAACATGGCAAAAGTGCGCTTGTGAGGAGTTGACTGCTGCAATGCCACCGGATGCCGAAACTAAGGAAACCTGGGTGAGGGTCCGTAAACGGCGATCGCAACGGTTCTATCAGGTTCAAAATGCCACCCTTGAACCCATCAGTGGCGATCGTCCCAGGTTCCCAAGGGTGCAGTTTAGAACTAACTCAACTGGCGATCGCAGATCAACCCTGGTGGAGTCTCGCCTTAGAAGCGAATGGCCCCCCAAACACCCTCCAAGACACCCTAAAAGCAACCGCAACGGTCCTTAGCGCCTCCTATCCCCGGGAATTTCCCCTAACCCCTGCGGCATCCTTTGCCTATCCCCATTGGTTGCAACAGGTTCTCCAGGGAAAAGGGGAAGGTTGAAGCGGAAGAAACGACTGAAGTCGTTACTACAAACAGGGGAGAACGACTGAAGTCGTTACTACAAACCCCCATCCTCCCCATCTTCCCCATCTCCCCCATCTCCCCAATCTCCCCAATCCCCTATTTCCCGTAATATCGACCCAATTGATTCGGGAATCCCGATCTCTACTCTGGGCAGGGCTTAATTAGAATAAAAATGTGACAATAATAGGGAAAAATAGTATGCAACCCAATAATCCGAATCAGTTTACAGAAAAAGCGTGGGAGGCTATAGCCCAGACCCCGGACCTTGCCAAACAAGCGCAACATCAGCAAATCGAAAGCGAACACCTGATGAAAGCGTTACTCGAACAAGAAGGACTCTCCAGCAGCATTCTGAATAAAGCGGGAGTCAATATCCGACAATGCGCGATCGCACAGAACAATTTATTAATCGCCAACCCAAAGTGAGTGGCACCAGTTCCGTCTATCTCGGACGTAGCGTGGATACCCTCCTTGATCGCGCCGATGCTTATCGGAAAGAGTATGCCGATGAATATATTTCCGTCGAACATTTATTACTCGGATTTGCCAAAGATGACCGCTTTGGTAAAGGACTCTTTCAGGAATTAAAACTCACTGAACAAAAACTTAAAGAAACCATCTCCCAAGTTAGAGGCAGTCAAAAAGTGACCGATCAAAATCCCGAAGGCAAATATCAATCACTAGAAAAATATGGACGAGACCTCACCCAAGCGGCGCGAGAAGGAAAACTTGACCCCGTAATCGGACGAGATGACGAAATCCGCCGAACCATCCAAATTCTCTCCCGTCGCACAAAAAATAATCCGGTATTGATTGGGGAACCGGGAGTCGGTAAAACAGCGATCGCTGAAGGACTCGCCCAACGGATTATTGCCGGAGATGTCCCCCAATCTCTAAAAGACCGCCAATTGATTGCCCTCGATATGGGGGCATTAATTGCCGGTGCAAAATTTCGCGGAGAATTTGAAGAACGCCTCAAAGCAGTCCTCAAAGAAGTCACCGAATCCGGTGGGAATATCATCCTATTTATCGATGAAATTCATACCGTTGTCGGGGCCGGTGCAACCCAAGGGGCAATGGATGCGGGAAACTTACTCAAACCCATGTTAGCACGAGGAGAACTGCGTTGTATTGGGGCAACAACTCTGGATGAATATCGCAAATATATCGAAAAAGATGCCGCCTTAGAACGCCGTTTTCAACAAGTGTATATCGACCAACCCAGCGTTGCCGATACTATCTCCATTTTGCGCGGTCTCAAAGAACGGTATGAAGTCCATCATGGAGTCAAAATATCCGATAGTGCCTTAGTTGCAGCAGCGACTCTTTCCAACCGGTATATTAGCGATCGCTTCCTCCCCGATAAGGCCATCGACTTAGTGGATGAAGCAGCTGCAAAACTGAAAATGGAGATTACTTCCAAACCCGAAGAACTCGACGAAATCGACCGCAAAATCCTCCAACTAGAAATGGAACGGTTATCACTGCAAAAAGAAAGTGACTCGCATCAATTGAACGATTGGAACAATTAGAGAAAGATCTCGGCGATCTCAAAGAAGATCAACATGCCCTAAATGCTCAATGGGATGCAGAAAAAGATGTGATTACTAAAATTCAGTCTATTAAAGAAGAAATTGATCGGGTGAACATTGAAGTCCAACAAGCCGAACGCAACTATGATCTCAACCGCGCGGCTGAATTGAAATATGGTAAACTATCCGATTTGCAAAAGCAATTACAAGTCGGAAACCAATCTGGAAACCACTCAAACCAGTGGTCAAACCCTACTGCGAGAAGAAGTGACCGAAGCCGATATTGCCGAAATTATCTCTAAATGGACGGGAATTCCGATTAGTAAATTGGTCGAGTCCGAAAAGGAAAAACTACTCAACTCGAAGAAGAACTTCATCAGCGAGTCGTTGGACAAGAAGAAGCCGTGACCGCCGTTGCAGAAGCCATTCAGCGATCGCGGGCGGGATTATGAGATCCCAAACGTCCTGTCGCCAGTTTTATCTTCCTCGGACCAACAGGAGTCGGTAAAACTGAACTCGCCAAAGCCTTAGCCGCTTATTTGTTTGATACCGAAGAATCAATGGTGCGGATTGATATGTCCGAATATATGGAGAAACACGCCGTTTCTCGGTTAGTCGGTGCCCCTCCGGGATATGTGGGATATGATGAAGGCGGACAACTCACCGAAGCCATTCGTCGTCGTCCTTATTCGGTGATTTTGTTCGATGAAATCGAGAAAGCGCATCCCGATGTCTTTAATATGATGCTACAAATTCTCGATGATGGTCGAGTGACGGATGCACAAGGACATACCGTTGACTTTAAAAATTGTGTGATTATTATGACCAGTAATATGGGATCACAATATATTTTAGATATTGCCGGAGATGATTAACGGTACGAAGAAATGCAAGGTCGAGTGATGGAGGCAATGCGGAGCAATTTCCGGCCGGAATTCCTGAATCGGATTGATGAGATTATTATCTTTCATTCGCTGAAAAGAACAACTGCGACAGATTGTTCAGTTTCAATTCGAACATTTGATCGAACGGTTGGCGATCGGAAGATGTCGTTGAAATTGACGGATACTGCGGTTAGTTTTTTGGCAGATGTCGGATTTGATCCGGTGTATGGCGCGCGTCCGTTGAAACGGGCCATCCAGCGAGAGTTAGAAACCCAGATTGCTAAGGGTATTTTGCGCGGTGAGTTTAATGATGGGGATACCATTTTTGTAGATGTTGAAAATGAACGGTTGACGTTTAAGCGGTTAGCGTCTGATTTGTTAGTTCAATCGGATTTGTAGGTTCCGCGTAACCGGCGGGGGTTTAAACCCCCGCCTAATAGCTAAAGTCGGTTAAAACCCAGGGTAAACGCAAGAAAAATATCGAGAAATTATGCTACGTTGCCAGACCTGCGGCAAGGACAGTGAGCATATACTCGGGACTCATCGAGGCTCGCTTCGCCTTTTGCTTGAGACTGCGCTTTTGAGAGGTTTCTTGATTCAGCACACTGATGGCCAAGCGCCGTAAGAGAGCCATGTTCTCGCCCCCGTGGCCCCGTCGGATGCGGGACTTATCCTCGCCCCAGGTGACATCTAGTACCCAGTGGAGTTGATTTTCGATGCCCCAGTGGGTACGGATCGCCCGACCAATCAATGCCGCATCACAGGGCAATGACGTGAGATAAAACATCGTTTCTTGGGTGGTCTTGTTCCAGAGGTATCGTACCCGCTTCACCATTACGATGGTTTTGAGTCCCGCCCATTGCTCGATTTTGTGCAGACCTCCCATCAAGGCAACCGGTACAGCCCACACCTGCCGATGTTCCCGCCGATGATGACCCGATTCCACAAGCTGTCATAACTGTGCTCTACTACCTGCAAAGTGCTGGGCCTGAGCCTGCTCAAACCACGCCGTGACCTCGGCCCACAGGGTAGGGTGATTCGCTTTGAAACAAAGGACGTAATCGGCCCGTGGCCGATGATCTCGCGGGCAATCTCCGTCTGGGTCCCCATTGCATCCAGGGTAATGATGCAACCGCTGATATCGAGGAGTTTGAGCAACGCGGGAATCGCGGTGATCTCGTTGCTCTTGGAGGCCACCTTCACCTGGCCCAACAATAGCCGATGCTCGCTGGCCCAGGCGCTGACGACGTGGAGCGCGGATTGCTTGTGATTGCGGTCGTATGAGCCTTTGATGGTCTTACCGTCAATCGGAATCACCTGGGCACCACTGCCCTCAACGATCTGCTTCACCCAGCCCAAAAAGCATCGCTCTAGGGCTTCGGGGGCCATTGCTGAAATACACGACGGTAGGTGTCGGCATGGGGCACGCCGTGGGTAGCCGCAATCAGGGTACTCAGCCACGCCTCGTGGCTCTCGGCATAGGTTTCAATGTCCTTCCAACCCGTCGCGCCGCCGATGACGGCTAAAATCGCTATCATCACAATGCTTAAAAAGGGGTGCTCTACCCCCTGACTGCCGCGTGGGTCTTCGAGTTCAGCAAATTGCGATTGCCACTGCTGTTGGACTGACTCCGCGTCGATAGCAGGCGGCAGCGGTTGCTGGACTTTCGGTTTAGCTGAGTCTGTGGTGGAATCAAAGCTGAAGGCCATCGGAAACCTCAGGGATTATGTTAACCGGTGATTCTATAGCATATTAACAGCTCATTTTTCTTGCGCTTACCCTGGGTTAAAACCGACTGGAGAGGGTAATTTTAGAAAATGATTTAGGAGGGATGGTTTAAATGAGTGTTCAATTGATTAAGCATAAATTTACAGTTGATGAGTATGGGAAGATGGCAGAAGTGGGGGTTTTGAAAGAGGGCGCTCGCGTTGAATTAATCCGAGGAGAAATCATAGAAATGTCACCCATTGGAACTCGTCATGCCGCTTGTGTTGCTCGTCTCATCAACCTATTCATGAATCGCCAGGGAAATGAGCGATCGCATGGCCGCAAAATCCCATACAATTAGGCAACATCTCTCAACCTCAACCCGATGTAACCTTGCTGCAACCCCGGGATGATTTCTACGCCACCCAACATCCACAACCGGCGGATATCTTCCTATTAGTCGAAGTTGCCGATACCACCTTAGAAGGCGATAAGACCATCAAAATTCCCCTCTATGCCGAACATCAAATCACCGAAGTATGGTTAGTCAACCTCCCCGAAAACTGCCTAGAAGTCTACCGCCAACCCACCGTCACCGGATATCAAATCCTCAGTAAATTCTATCCCGGAGACACCCTATCCTTACAAACCTTTCCAGACATCACCATCAACGTAAATCAAATCCTATCCTAATCATCATCTACCAGTTCGTAGTAACGACTTCAGTCGTTATCCCAGTTCGTAGTAACGACTTCAGTCGTTCCCTCATGTAGTAACGACTTCAGTCGTTATCCCCCCGAATCACCCAATCCAAAACAATGGCATACAGTGACTTTACTTTAACAGAAATTAAAACAAAATTCAACTTAACCCTCAGCGAACAAATCGATTTATTTTCCGATATTCCTGAAATTCCAGGCAGCAACCACTTAACCCAAACCCTCCAAGATAATATCCCTCTTGCCTTGGCGATCGACACTGAAAAAGCGCGTTCAGAAATGATAGTCGCCCCCATCTTAATCGAACTCAGAAAATACTTTCAACTCCAAATTAGTTTATTTTCCGGCGTACCCTTTAACGTCGATATAGCCCAGGGATTAAATGGAACCTGTGACTTTTTGATTAGTCACTCTCCCGAACAACTCTCCATAGAAGCCCCCATCATTACCCTCGTTGAAGCCCAAAACGATAACATTAACTCAGGACTAGGACAATGCCTCGCCGAAATGGTCGCCGCCCAATTATTTAACAAACAGAAAGGCAATTCAATTCCCACCATTTATGGAGTTATCACCACCGGAAGCGTCTGGAAATTCCTCAAACTAGAAAATCAAATGGCATCCATTGATTTGCTTGAATATTACATTCGAGATTTACCGAAAATTCTAGGCATTTTAGCCAGTGCGATCGCCTCCCCCTAGAGAAACAGCACTGCCCTCTATTCGGCGCATTGACATCCCGCCCTAAAACTGGATAAAATAGATGAGCCTAACCATGAAATAATCACTTTGATTATCCCATCGGCGAGGAAACCTATATCCTCAACCTTTCTATCAATTTAAGGGATGAAGACTTGAGGCAGGAAAGCAAACGAGTAGCAGCTAACGTTTTAATAGAAGGTGTTCATAATGGAAAGTATTGACATTAACCAAGCCTTGACTAAACTCCCTGAACTGTTGGAAAAGGCTTTTTCAGGAGAAGAGATTATGATTACTAAAAACAATCAGCAACAGATTAAAATTGCCCCCTGCCCCCTTCCGAGCCAACGTCCCCCTTTATTTGGCTGCGATCGAGGCAAAATTGCCTTATCTGATGACTTCGAGGAACCCTTAGATGATTTTCAGGAGTATATGTAATGCATTTACTCCTTGATACTCATACTTTGCTGTGGTTTTTCATGGGAGACCCTAAATTGAGCGATAAAGCTCGCCTGTTGATAGAAGACAATCAAAATCAAAAATTGATTAGTGTAGCCAGCGTGTGGGAAATGGCGATTAAACAAAGTCAAAATAAATTAACCCTAGAAAATTTCGCCGCTGATTATATTGCGGATAAAATTCAATGGGCTGATTTTGACCTGTTGTCGATTAATCTGAGGCATTTGAGGTTACTCTCTAATCTCCCCTTTCATCATCGAGATTCATTTGATAGACTATTAATTGCCCAAGCCATCCAAGAAAATATCCCTATCTTGAGTAAAGATATAGCTTTCGATGCCTATCCAGTTCAACGAATTTGGAATTAAAGCACTACCCAAAGAAACCGGGTTTCTGCGCAGAGTTTTGCCTCATATACCCGGGTTAATTTAAGAACCTGGTTTCTGCCCCTAATTGGCGGCTAATTCGCAAAAGTTTTTAAAATAAGTCCGGTTTCTACCCCAGACTGTACCACAGCATTAATCGCAGTTTTCTGGTGATTTTGAGCAACAGTCATTTTCATCCCA
>CAWGFK010000008.1:0-3835 GCA_963821735.1 uncultured cyanobacterium | reverse complement strand
ATTCTATCTTGAACCGGCCACGGATGCAATTCATCCCAGATATTGGATAATTCATGAGTAAGGATACGGCAGTGTCGTGTCCTTACGGTCCAACGATCAGAAATGTTTGTTTGTACTTTCATCCTCACTTTATATGATGAAACAGAGTAACGCCTATCATTATCAAGTTGGAGGCAGTCTGCCTGCGGATGCACCAACCTATGTGATGCGACAAGCGGACAAGGAACTTTATGACGGGTTGAAATCCGGGGAATTCTGCTATGTACTCAACTCGCGGCAAATGGGAAAATCGAGCTTGCGGGTGAAAACAATGGAACGATTGCAAGGAGAAGGAGTGGCTTGTGCGGCGATCGATATTACTGCCATTGGCACTTCGGATATTACCCCCGAGGAATGGTATGCTGGAGTTATTGACAGTATTGTGAGCAGTTTAGGACTATACGAATCCTTTGATTTAGAACCCTGGTGGGAAGAAAATAGCCGCTTGCCCAATGTCCGTTTGTTTAGTAAGTTTATTGAAGAAATTTTGTTGCAGTTGCTGTCAGAGCAAATTGTAATTTTTATTGATGAAATTGATAGTATTCTCAATTTAAGTTTTAGTAGTGATGATTTTTTTGCCGTCATTCGAGATTTTTATAATAAGCGGGCCGACAATCCCGAGTATAACCGATTAACTTTTGCCATTATCGGGTTAGCCACGCCGTCTGACTTAATTAAAGATAAAAGACGAACCCCCTTTAATATTGGTCGATCCATTGAACTGCGGGGATTTCAAGTCAATGAATGTCTACCCTTGATGCCTGGATTGGTCGGAAACGTCCAAAATCCAGAAGAGACGATCGCCAGAATCCTGGACTGGACTGGGGGACAACCCTTCCTGACCCAGAAACTCTGTAAATTGGTCGTTCATTCAAACATCAATAACGAGGCTCAAGACAGTTTTAGCCCACCTAATATCTGTGACACTGCATGGTTAGACCAACTCGTTCAAACCAAAATCATCGAGAATTGGGAAACCCAAGATGACCCGGAGCATTTGCGGACCATCCGCGATCGCATTCTGCGCCAGGAAAACCACACCGGGAGATTGCTCGGACTGTATCAGCAAGTCTTGCAAGCTGTGCATAAGGGAATCAAAGGGGATAATAGTCAAGAACATATCGAATTGCGATTATCCGGGTTAGTCGTGATTCACCAAGGGCAACTGCAACCTTATAACCGGATCTATCAACAAGTTTCAGTCACCCCTGGGTAGAACGGGAACTGGCTAACTTGCGCCCTTACTCCCAGGCGATCGCAGCCTGGTTAAAATCCAACCGTCAAGATACCTCCCGACTCCTACGCGGGGAAGCTTTACAAGAAGCATTAAACTGGGCAACCGAGAAAGATTGAGTGCAGATGATTATACCTTTTTATCCGCCAGTGACAATTTGCCATGCAACAAATACAACAGGATTTAGAGGCAGAACGAGCCGCAAAAAAAATCTTAGCCTCTGCAAAACAACAAGCCGATCGCCTGCTCAACGAAGCCAAAGAAGGGACAAAATTAGAACGGGCAGCCGTGCGAGTATGGCGACAGTTCGAGGCAGGTTTGCCCCAAATTGAGTTATTAATCGAAGCGATACAAATTGGGCAAAAGTTGCGAAAACTCATGGGAGGCGATCGGGCTTTAAAGGATTATCCCGCCACCAGTCCCCTGCTCACCTTGCAACAAATTTTATCTCAAATTCGAGAGCAAAACCGCTTAGAAGGACATTCGGGCCCCGTGTGGACTGTCTGCTTTAGCCCAGATGGTCAAACCCTGGCTACTGCCTCAAGAGACAATACCGCCCGTCTGTGGGATTTAGCGGGCAATCTACTCGCCACATTGAACGGGCATTCCGACTCGTTATGGAGTGTCACGTTTAGCCCAGACGGTCAAACCCTCGCCACCGGATCAAGGGATAGTACCGCCCGTCTGTGGGATTTAGAGGGCAATCCACTCGTCACCTTTAAAGGCCATTCCCACTCCGTAGGGAGTGTCACGTTTAGCCCAGACGGTCAAACCCTTGCCACCGGATCAAGGGATGGTACCGCCCGTCTGTGGGATTTAGAGGGCAATCCACTCGTCACCTTTAAAGGCCATTCCGCCCTATATGGAGTGTTGCATTTAGCCCAGACGGTCAAATCCTTGCCACTGCATCTCATGATGGCAGCGCCCGTCTGTGGGATTTAGAGGGGAATCAACTCGCCAGTTTGCACGGGCATTCTGACCAGTATGGAATGTCCGATTTAGTTTAGAGGGTCAAATGCTCGCTACCACATCAAAGGATGGTACTGCCCGTCTATGGGATTTAGAGGGAAACGCACTCGCAATCTGTTCCGGGCATCTCGAATCGATCAGGAGTGTTGCATTTAGTCCAGACGGTCAAACCCTAGCCACTGCATCTGATGACGGCACCGCCCGTCTGTGGGATTTATTCGGCAATCAACTCGCCAGTTTGAATGGGCATTCCGGCCCGGTAAGGAGTATCTGTTTTAGCCCAGACGGTCAAACCCTCGCCACGGCCTCGACTGATAGCACCGCTCGTCTGTGGGATTTAGCGGGAAACGAACTGGTAACCTTTAAAGGACATTCTGACCCAGTATGGAGTGTGACGTTTTAGCCCAGATGGTCAAACCCTCGCCACGGCTTCATCTGACTGCACCGCCCGTTTATGGGATTTAGGAGACAATCAACTCGCCATCTTTAAAGGCCATTCTAATACGATATCAAGTATCCAGTTTAATCCCCAGGGTCAAACCTTTGCAACCGCCTTATTAGACTTTACCGCACGTTTGTGGGATTTAGGGGGCAATCGCACTCGCAATCTGTTCCGGGCATTCTGATACGAGTATGGAGCCTCACCTTTAGTCCCAATGGTCAAACCTTCGCCACCGCTTCCTCAGACCTCACAGCTCGTCTGTGGGATTTATTCGGTAATCAACTCGTCATCTTTACCGGGCATTCTGATACGGATAATGGAGTGTCACATTTAGTCCTAATGGTCAGACCCTGGCCACTGCATCTACATGACCGCACTGCCCGCCTGTGGGATGTAAAAGGCAACTACACTCGCCGTCTTGTTCCGGGCATTCTGATACGGTAGGGAGTGTCACGTTTAGTCCCAATGGTCAGACCCTCGCCACGGCCTCTTATGATGGCACTGCCTGTCTGTGGGATTTAGCGGGCAATCAACTCGCCGTCTGTTCCGGGCATTCTGATTCACTCTGGAGTGTGAGTTTTAGTCCCGATGGACAAACCCTCGCCACTGCCTCCACGGATGGAACGGCCCGTCTATGGGATTTAGCGGGGAATGAACTAGCTATATTTTTTGGACATTCAGATAAAGTATGGGTTGTGAGTTTTAGTCCCCGATGGGCAAACCCTCGCCACTGCCTCAACCGATGGAACCGACCCGTCTGTGGGATTTAGCGGGGAACGAACTGGCTATATTTAAAGGGCATTCAGACAAGGTATGGGTTGTGAGTTTTAGTACCCAGATGGACAAACCCTCGCCACTGCCTCAACCGATGGAACCGACCCGTCTGTGGGATTTAGCGGGAAACGAACTGGCTACATTTAAAGGGCATTCTGATGGAGTAACGAGTGTCAGTTTTAGCCCTGACGGTCAAATCCTAGCCACGGCTTCATCTGATGGCACGGCCCGTTTGTGGCGGGTGGAAGGGTTGGCGGAACTGTTGGCGAGAGGGTATGACTGGTTGCACGATTATTTGGTCAGCCATCCGGAGGCGCGAGAAAAACTGACCCGTTGTGAAAAGTGAGGCGGTGGACTTGTGATGGGTTTTGGTGGCG
>CAWGFK010000007.1:0-13224 GCA_963821735.1 uncultured cyanobacterium | reverse complement strand
TATCGCGGTTTGGTGGAATCATCAGGTACAGATATTTAGAGGAGTGCGAGCATCGTGCGGATGTAACCTTTGAGCGGGTAGCCTAAACTGGCGTGATGGAGAAGAAACTGGGAGGGTTTGCTCAATTGCCGATGAAGGTGGGATCCGTCTCCCCTGCGGTGGCCGGGCAAGACTAATGGACGGGAATGTTGGCGGAACTGGCGATCGCGTTTTTTTGTATAATCGGGTTTCTTCCTAGTCAAGTGCTTATGACCGGGCGATCGATTTGTCGAATAGCGATTTTTGGGACAATTTGTTTTGGGGCTTCCTTCTTCTTACCGGAGTTGACCCTCCCAGTCGCTTTTTTTCATCTATATACGAAGGTCAAGAGTTCTTGACAAAAGTGGCCGGAATGATTAGCAGTGTGACGGCCGGGAAATATCGCCAATGCTATTGATGATTTTCACCCAAGCGGTTCTGATTACGTTCGGTTAGAGAATGAGGATTTAATTCGAGTGTGCGGGAAGGCGATCGCGCAAATTATTTCTATCGCTTCCCAGGAGAGAAAATATGATAGACCCACTCGCAACCATCTCAAAAATATAGCCGCCAAAGCGACAGAAGCATGGGTCAGATTGGCCTGTTCGGAATTTGCTAAGTCTAAATATCAAGAGTTGACCGAGGGAGAAATTCCCTTAATTATTACCCCTACAGAAAAAGGATTAACCCAAGCTAAAATCTTGACCGATGAAGAGTGGCGCACTATTTTTTTAAAATTAGATTTAATGACGGTATACCAGGCACAGGGGTCGATTTGGCGAGTGATGTGCGCCAAGATGTTGCGGAATTACTCCACAAAGAATTTCCGAGAGTCTTACGAGAAGCATTAAAACAGGATTTCAAGGCAGATGGTAAAGCCTTTGCTGGGTTAATGATTCAACTGATAACTGGAATTCGGCAACAATTGGCTCAACAAGGTATAGTTACCCTAACTTTATTAGAAAAATTAAGCCATTTAGAACAGCAGTTAACGGGAACCGAACAGGATATAGAACAAGTATTTATTGAATATTTCTGCCAAGATGCAGACCGGGTTTGATGAACTTTGCTATTTGTTTGGGATTGTAGAGAAAAGTATTAACCGCAATTTGCAGCAATTGCAATATGTTCTCATCGAAAAGATTGATGAGCAGTCTCAAAAACTTGATTATATTATTGATATAATTCATGACAAAAATATCGAGAACAAGTTGCTGAACGCATTGCTTCAGTTAAATTATGATAAACAGGCAAATTTATTTAAAGAATTTTGTCGAAAATCATCAAATTGGAGCTTGTTTAATTCACGGCGCATCTGAAACAGCACCGCGCTGGCTGCTCAATCGTCTGATTCGGAACGTACCCAATGGCAATACCTCAAACTTTGTCAAAAAAATCAAGTTTTCTCGCCGAACTCATAATAGCTCTTTAGAAAGTATTTTTCAAGAGATTAGTCGCAAAGTTGAAATCAATAAAACCAGTTCAGTCACAGAAATTCATCAAAAGATTTGTGAGCTTTGGCAATCTCAGACTGTAATTTTAATTGTGGAAAATACTCAGGACGTAGAGGAATCTTATCTGGAGACATTTCTGCAAGAGTTTTGGCAACCCCTAGCTGATTTAGCCAGCAAAATGGGAACCGCTGATGACAATTACAGTTTACTTTTATTTTTACTTGATGAAGAGGGATTTACAAATGATTGGCAAATTACTTACACTCAAGACCCCACCTCAGAGTTAATCCCCCAAACTCTGATTAAATTTATGGAAATCCAGCCAATCAAACGCAGACAATTATCGACTTGGCTAGAATTATATCTTTGTGGCGATAACCTTTTACAATATACAGATAGTTTGGTTGATGAAGTTTTCCGAGACAGTGAAAATGGAGTTCATCAATATATTTTGGAAAAAATCTGCTGTCTCTGTCAAATTACATGGGAGGACTGTGAGTCAAAATGGCTAAAAAATTACACCATGACCGGAAAACTTACACTATACCGGAAAAGTTCACCCGCCTGATGACTGGCGGGATGATAATGGACAGCGAGTTTATCCCTATTTACCCAGTGATGAACTGATTGAAGCGGTTAATTTAGCCATTACCTTACAGCGTCCTTTGCTGCTGCAAGGGGAACCCGGGTGCGGTAAAACTAAATTAGCGCAAGCTGTCGCCTATGAGTTGGGATTACCCTATCTCTGCTGGACGATTAAATCCACCAGTCGCGCCCAAGATGGACTCTATACCTATAATAATTTAGCCCGACTGCGGGACTCTCAATTACTGGCTTTAGGTCAAAACAGTAATCCTGAAGAAATCCAGCGGATTAGTGACCCGAAATCTTATCGAGAATGGGGTAAAATTGGCGAGGCTTTTATTAACGATAAAACCAATGTTTTATTGATTGATGAAATTGACAAAGCCGATATTGACTTTCCCAATGATTTATTATTGGAGTTGGATGAGAAGCGCTTTACTATCCCGGAAACTAAGGAGGAAGTGATTGCTAAACATCCTCCGATTATCTTCATTACCAGTAATCAAGAACGAGATTTACCGGATGCTTTTTTGCGCCGCTGTTTATTTCATTATATTCAGTTTCCCAACACAGAACAGTTGATTCAGATTATTATCGCTCGCTTTTTTGGAGTTCCACAGGATAAATCAACGATTCCAGAACCCGAAAATCAGTTCATTCAAGAAGTGGTGGCTAAGTTCTCAAAATTGCGGGAAATTTTGGGCGAGGAAAAACGACAAACAGGTAAAAATATCAGTACCAGTGAGTTGATTGATTGGTTTGATGTCCTGCGTCGGCATCCTCATGATGAAGTGCTGAAGCAGCTACAGGGTCAACTTCCCTATTTAGGGGTTTTACTCAAAAATTGGGATGACCACCAGCGTTATTTAAGCAAATTTGGGGGAACTCGTGAAAATTAATGATTTACCCCTGCGCGAGTTATTCGATAATCTGCGTCAAGCGGGATTTGGTGTTGGGGATTGAGGAATATGAACTGCTGTTAGAAGCGTTAATGAAAGGGTTTGGACTCCCTGACGAAGCGGCGTTAAAAAGACTCTGCAAAACTTTGTGGGTGAAGTCGGTTCAAGAAGAGAAAATTTTTGATGATTATTTTGAGAAGGTCATCTCTAAACCCCTTGAGACTTCATTGGTGACATTAGAAAAACCTGTCCCCGCACAACCCCCGATTCCGACAATCCCGCCACAGGTCAAATTGACCCCACAAAAGCCTCTACTGAGGTCATGGTTAGACAAGTTCAAACAATTTATCACAAAACCCACGGATGAACCTTTGAAACCTCAACCCTTAGCAGAGGAAGAACAAACGATTCCCGAAACTCCAGAACAAAACCCGATTCAACCCTCTTATCAAGTTGAAAATTTAGAATCTGCTGAACCAGAATCTTCGTCAGAGGTGGCGGTAGAAATGGGTGATGAGGTGCAGTTAGCAAAAATTAAAACCCGTGACCAATTTTTGTTATATTCGGACTATTTACCCTTGACGAAAAGAGAAATGAAACAAACTTGGCGTTATTTACGCCGTCCGATTCGTGAGGCCCATTAGTTGAATTAGATGTGACAGCCACCATAGAAAATATTATCCGAGATGGGTTTTTCTTAGATCCGGTGTTGGTGCCACAACGGCTGAACCGAGTTGAGTTAGTTTTGCTGTTGGATGTTGACGGTTCAATGGTGGCTTTTCATTCTTTAGGAGATAGAATTAAAGAAACTGCCATGCGGGGGGGACGGTTAGGCGCATCGCGGGTTTATTATTTCCATAACTGTCCGGTGGATTATGTTTATGGGACTGCGGGATATTCTCAAGTGGTGAGGGTGGAGGAGATGTTAAGGGGGTTATCTCCCAATCGCGCCTGTCTGCTGATTTTTAGCGATGCTGGAGCGGCAAGGGGGGGATATAGTGAAGATAGGTTAGAATTGACTCAGCGATTCTTACAGCAGTGTCAACAACGCTTACGTTATCTGGTTTGGGTGAATCCTGTACCGAGGGAACGGTGGGAAATGACCACGGCTGGGGAAATTGCTAAGTTAATCCCGATGTTTGAATGCGATCGGCTGGGGTTACAAAATGCCGTTAAGGTATTACGGGGTAATTTAGTGAATCATTCATAACATCAGAGCACGGTTTAATCGAATTATTAAGGGGATTACGGTATGAAACTGAAAGACAAATTGCAACAAAGACGAGATGAGATTCTAGCCATTGCACAGCAGCATGGCGCGTTTAATGTGCGGATATTTGGTTCCGTAGCGAGGGGGGAAGAACGGGAGGATAGTGATATTGATTTTTTGATTGATTATGATTTAGCTAAAATATCCTCCTGGTTTCCGGTGGGGCTGATTCAAGATTTAGAACAACTCTTAAATCGAAAAATTGATGTGGTAACGGCTAAATCATTACATTATTTTATTCGAGATAGAGTCATGGCAGAGGCGATTAGTTTGTCAGATTTTGGTAACCATTAAGAGGGACTCAGAATCATGAAACTGGAAGCCGCTCAACGTCGAATTAATGCTTTTAAAAAAAGGTTTGGGAACCTCACCTTTATTTGGCTTATCATGCGGCTTTACCTTTGGCCCTAACTCCCGATTTGCTTTATCGGATTTGGGCAAATTTTCGGCGGGATATTCAGGATGAATTTATTGATATTCCTTGGATTGCGGTTTCCGATTTAATTCTATCCAGTTTGTGTGATGAGGTGGGGCATGAATTGTATGAAATGGATGCCACAGTCCGCCAAGAATTGTTGAAGATCAGTTGCAAAGCGATCTCCATTCACAGAGCAACGCCTCGAGGAAGTGGCGAGTTTTTTATTGCAGTATGTGAAACGAGATTTAGACAGTCAAGATAGTTATGACCAGGAGTTTGCCCAGTCGCAAAGTTGGGCGGCTTGGGCTTATCAAGAACCCAAGAAATCCGTAGAGTTATTGGCGACGGCTTTCCGACGGGCGTATGAAGAAAACCCTAGGGATTTAATGCGGCTTTCTACCCTGACGGAGATGATTCATCAACCGATTCCAGAGTTTGAGCGCCTGCGAATTTTTGCCCGTGCGATGGGACATTATCGACGGAAGAAATTTGAGGAGGCGAAGGCAGAAATTGCCCAGTTACCAGAGGAAATTAAAGCAGAAATTTCCCAATTACCGACTGAGGGTGGGGTGGTTTCTTTGGGTCGCAATATTGTTATTCCCATTCCCGGCGAGTTGTTACCTGTTATTGATCAGGAGGTAAATTTATGGGAAAAGGTACAAAGAGAGGGAGCATTAACTGAAGCAATTTCCCTGCGCTATATTAGGCAAATTAGTGAAGCATTGAGTGAATTACATCAAAAGGGTTTAATTCATGGACATATTACGCCCCATAACATTATAGTAAGGTGGCCAGAGGATAAAGCAGTGCTGCTTGATTTTAGGATTGCACAGAAGTTTATCTCGACTTTGGCTCCAACCGACACCGCTATGGTCAATCAATTTTCTGCTATTGAGGAGTACAATAAACAAGAATATAATCTAGGAAAATATACTGATGTGTATGGGGTGGCAGCGACGCTATATTATTTGCTGACCCAAACACCACCGCCGGTCAGCACTGATGCGAAGACTGGGGGATGATTACTTTGTTATTTCTACCGATTGGTCGCCGGAATTACAACACGCTATTAGGTGCGGTATGGCTTTACAACCAGAATACCGTCCCCAAACTATTTCTCAATGGTTAACACTCTTACCCAGTGCTGAAGAAGCAGTCTTAATGATGTTTAACATTGAGACGGTACAGGTGGATCAGACAGGGGAATATTCTTGAAACAAAACTGGATCAGGCGAGATTTTATCTCGAACACTTAGGCAACGGTGTAACCTTGGAAATGGTAAAAATACCAGAGGGAACATTTTTGATGGGGACAGAGAACGCAGAAATTGAGCGCTTATTCCAACAATATGATCGGAAATGGTTTAGACGGGAAAGTCCTCAGCATTCTGTAAAAGTTCCTTCCTTCTTCATGAGTAAAACCCCGATTACTCAAGACCAATGGCGAACAGTAGTTACCCAAGTGGGAAAAATTGCCCGGGATATCTTGATCCTGATCCTTCTTATTTTAAAGGAAGGAATCATCCTGTAGAGCAGGTATCCTGGTACGATTCGATGGAATTTTGTGCCAGACTGACTCAACTCACGGGCAAAGAGTATCGTCTTCCCAGTGAGGCAGAATGGGAATATGCTTGTCGTGCAGGAACTACAACCCCCTTCTATTATGGGGAAACGATCACCGCAGAATTAGCCAATTATGATGGAAATCATACCTTTGCGGATGAAGCAAAGGGCCAATACCGAGGAGAAACCACCCCAGTCGCACAATTTCCCCCCAATCGCTTTGGTTTATATGATATGCATGGTAATGTTTCGGAGTGGTGCTTAGATCCGTTTCATAAAAATTATCAGCAGGCACCAAGTGATGGCAGTGTATGGGATGAGTCTATTAAAAGTAATGATAATCGTTATCAAAAACCAGCGCAAAATCTGAACGGTTTGTTAAAAAAAGATTCTAAAAAATCATATGTTCTTCGCGGTCGATCTTGGGACAGCAACCCGAAATACTGCCGTTCAGCCATCCGAGGTAATGACTGGCGTTTATCAACACGGGAAATAATATTGGATTTCGTGTCTGTTGTCTTGATGCAAAACTCTTATTGACTTCTGAATTGGGGGGAAAAACTCAGGAATGACCGGCCTCAGTGTTCATTTAATCTCGCGAATTTCCTCTTAAATTTAGGGTGAATTCTAAAAATATGCGTCAGTCCTGAGTATTGAAAAGTTACTGGAAGATTGCCGCACCTAATGGCAACAGTTTTTGATTTATTCTCGTATTCCTTGTTCCCTTAACCGTGCATCCACCCAAGCGGCTTCAGATTCAGCTAAAGCGGGGATGGGTTCAGTCTGATAATCAATCACAAAATCATAGCCTGCGCGGTCATAAAGATGATTTAATAACTGGTTTAAATCAATTATCGGTTCCGTATCCCCAGAACGTAGCGGGAGGGGAAACGTGGGAATTGTCTCGGGTAAATTAAACAGATATAAGTCCGCATAAGGACGGCGATCGCCTCGACTGACCAGAATCCGATAATGCGCCTCCACATCGTTTCCTAAAACCGGCATCGGTTCCCCACCCCGCAACAGGTCAATTTCCACCAAATGGGTGCGACTTCCAAAAATGCGGTTGCGCTTTTCCTCATACATCTCCCGCCCTTTTCCCTGGCGTTTATTGGCCGGAGAAAGCACCTCGATCGCCGTTACCACTTCCCCCGTTGCCATCTCCCGCACTTCTAAATATGCCTCCCGAAATTCCATCCTCATCGGCACTTCCACCGGCAGGGGTTTTTGAGTCGGAGGCGCTGCCACTGCTACATTAGACTCTCCCGGTGGTGGAGGGGTGCGACGCTGCACAATGACATCAGGAATTCCCACCAATAAACTCTCATTTCCCGTACTTTCATACACCCGTTTTTCCAGGGCAACTCGATATTTAGGTCGCAACTGCGGGACTAATGATTCGAGAAGGAGGCTGATCAACAAGTGATTGCACCTCGGGCCAAAAATTTGGTCCTTCTAAATACGGGTCCATTCCTGGAAATGGAGAAGGCATAATTTAACTCCCTATTTCAGCACCTTTTTTAACTTGAATTTAATAGTTACTGATGTCCAAATTGACTCTTAGTTTACGCTGAATGACTGCCTGGAATATAGATTTAGGATGGGCATAATCCACCCTAAATCCATACTAAAAGATTATATAGCGGTTCGGTAGACTTGTGGGCTACAGATATTTCTAGGAGTGCGAGCATCTTGCTCGCACTCCTAGAAAATTTAATACCTTTTACTTCCAGGTATCGTTATGAATCGATAACATCCACGTTCCTTGACACACTCAACATTCGATTCTTGCCAGTTTCCCAGATAACCCGACCTCTTCTTGTGAAATGACACCTTCAGTGTCAGTCGACTTGTAATCCTTGAACGGGCGCTTAAATGTCAAGCGCATCCAAATGGGATTGTACATTTCGATCGGAGCAACTCATCAGGCAATTTGCTCAATCAGAGATCCCAGTTGCTCTAATGATGGAATGGCTACCACTGATATAGATATCCTGACCCACATATGCAGTGGGAGCATTTACACGGAAGATTACCACTCCCTCACGTTTAGGTGATAGTGCAGTCGAATCATGCTACTAACGCTCTGAGGGCGTAGTAATACGGCGATAAATGCGACCCGGTTGAGTTCACAACTAAATGTAAGCCAGAACGATCCTTTTTAAGGACCTTGTATTCAATGGGTTCATCGGTCTGGTAGTCCAAATGCCGGCTGTTACATAGGCGATAGCTGCTGTCGCAGCTTAGTGCCGCAGCATGGCTGGGATCCCAGTATAGCCCAAGGCTTTAACGCTGCCGGTGGTAAAGATACTATCTCGCAAAACCAATGCCATCATCATTCATCGGATATCCGGATCGACACAGTAGGCGGGAAATTAGCCCGATCGCGATTGGCAACCTTCATTTTTTCAATCACCTCTGCCACCGCCATCGTTCCCAACTCACCACCGGCGCGGGTGCGAATACTTAACTGATTCGCTTCCACTTCTTTAGCCCCAACCACAGCCATCACCGGAATCTTTTGCTTTTCCCCATTGCGAATCAGCTTCCCTAAACGCTCTCCACTGGTATCCGCTTCAGCCCGAATTCCCTCGATTCGCATCTGAGTCGCCACCTCTTTCGCAAAGGGTAAAAATTCATCACTCACCGGCAATAACCGCATCTGAATCGGCGCTAACCAGAAGGGGAAATCTCCCGCATATTCCTCAATTAAAATCCCAATCAGCCGTTCCAATGACCCAAAAGGCGCACGGTGAATCATCACCGGACGTTTGCGAGTGCCATCTTCGCCCACATATTCTAATTGGAAGCGTTCCGGCAAGTTGTAGTCTACTTGGACCGTTCCTAATTGCCACTCGCGCTCCAGCGCATCCTGGAAAATAAAGTCCAGTTTTGGCCCATAAAATGCCGCTTCTCCTGGCGCTTCAAAGGACTCCATTCCCAGGGTGTCAACAGCGCGACGGATGGCATTTTCTGCCTTATTCCATGCCTCATCCGACCCGATATATTTATCCGATTCTGGGTCACGGAAACTCAAGCGGGCTTTAAAGTTTTTCAGTTGCAAACTATTAAAGACGGATAAGATTAAATCCACCACACTCAGAAATTCATCATCCAGTTGTTCTGGAGTCACGAACAGGTGGGAATCATCCACGGTAAAGCCCCGAACTCGGGTTAATCCGCCCAATTCGCCCGATTGTTCATAGCGGTAAACGGTGCCAAATTCCGCCAGACGCATGGGTAAGTCGCGATAGGAACGCAACTCGTTTTTATAAATTTGGATATGGAAGGGACAGTTCATGGGTTTAAGCACAAACCCCCGTTCTTCTGCGGCGGATTCTTCATCCTCAGCCATCATCGGGAACATATCCTCTTTATATTGTTGCCAATGACCGGAGGTTTTAAAGAGGTCAATTCTGGCAATATGAGGCGTGACGACACCGAGATATCCGCGTTTGACTTGTTCCTGTTTGAGGAAGTCTTCGAGTACAGTTCGCAGGACGGTGCCTTTGGGGGTCCATAAGGGCAATCCGGGACCTACGGGGTCGGAAAATAAAAAATTCCCCAGTTCTTTGCCGAGTTTGCGGTGATCTCGTTTGAGGGCTTCTTCTTTGCGTCTCTTGTATTCGGTGAGTTGTTCGGGGGTTTCCCAGGCGGTGCCATAGATGCGCTGGAGTTGTTGTTTGCTGGAATCACCGCGCCAGTAGGCCCCAGCTAAACTTTCGAGTTCGATCGCCTTCGGGATGAAGTTCGCTGGTGTTTTCCACATGGGGACCCGCACACAAATCCCACCACTCTTCCCCGAGGTGATAGATGGTAATCGGTTCTTCTTTAATATCCCCGAGAATTTCTAACTTGTAGGGTTCATTAATGGCTTTGATGCGTCTTTCAGCTTCTTCGCGGGTGACTTCTTCGCGGGTGACGGGTAATTTCCGGTTGATGATTTTGACCATCTCTTTTTTGATGGCTTTGAGGTCCTGTTCGGTGAAGGTGTCAGGATTGTCAAAATCATAATAAAATCCATTGTCAATCCAAGGTCCAATAGTAACTTGGGCCTTGAGGTAAAGCTTCTGGACTGCCATCGCCATCACATGAGAGGTGGTGTGGCGAATCTTTTTGAGTTGCTCGGATTCGCCGGTACGTGGCAAGGAAATTTTTTCGGCGGGTGCTTCGACAGCCGGAGATGAGTTAGCCATTTGCGTTGGATTTTGATCTCGGATTTGTATTACCTTCTTTTCTATTTTAAAGGGTCGGTTCCCCAATGGGAGTGGTTGGCTGAAGTTGTTGCCACAGGAGGAGTCAGGGATAGAGAGGCGGTTGAGGTGGGGAATCATGCAGATTAGATGAGGAATGTCAAGGGTAAGAGGGTAAATCCAGGCCGATCGCCAATTGTTACCAGGCGATCGCTAATCTCTTGTAAACTGTGTCGCATAATGTTAAGTTTTGTAAAATAAGTTAAAATTAGCCTCAGTACCCCGATTATCTAAAAATCATGCTCAATCCCAATCTTCCCCGAACCCAACTTACTCAAAACCCTACTAGAACCGTTATTAGAGGATTTTCAATATTGGTTTGCCCGATCGCGCAAGTTATTGGAAAATGAGGAAATCTCCTTTTTGGGGAAAGAGGGCCAAACCGAGTTACTTGCCCGAGTGCAATACGCACAGCAAGAAGTCACCACGGCTCAAATGCTACTCAGGGCCACAGAGGGTCAGGTGGGTGTAAGAAATGGAAGTGCTGATGCCGTGGCACAAATTGCTAACCGAATGCTGGCAAGTGTCGATGCGGTTCCGCATGGAAAATTCCCTCTAGTCTGTCCTCGGTGGCAGTTGCCTCGACTACCCTTAAATTAAATCCCTAGATCCGCTAAAAGAGTACATTTTGAGCGATTCCCTTGAGAAATCCGCTTTAATCTAGCCCCTGAGTTACCCCTTAATCACCTGACTGCGCCGGAGAATATCAATATGCTGCACTTAGTTTACATTTTTGCCTTTACCATTTTGGCGTTTCTCGCCGTCGGAAACTTGATCCGCAGTTTGGTCATGCTCAGTAGTGAATCCAGAACCTATCCACCGGGACGGTGGAATTATCGGTGCCCCGATTCAGCAATGGGACGGTATGCAACGTCCGAGTCCCCCCACCCAGAATTGCTTGATGCGTCCGGAAATGTGGTCAATGAACCATTGATGGTGATGAAATCCATGACGATGGATGATGCCCGAGGACGCCTCGATGCTTTATATGATGCCTCACCGGGAGCTTCTGGGGAGAGCAAGGAAGAAAAATAAGAATCAGGGCGTTGAGAGTGGAGATTTTAGAAGTCTAAACTCTGACTCATACAATGCAAGGGTGCCGGTGAACTGAGGGTGTTGACCGGCTTTTGGCATTGGTCAAATTGGCAGGGGTTGATGCTTCTAGGGTCGATATCCACTATCATAGAAGTACAACCCAAGACCCAGAAGAGAGGATAAAATGACGAGTCAATTAATGGTTGAACCTTCATCCTTGATGTATTCTGGAATCGTACTCAATGCGGTCCAAGACCTTCATCTGTTTAAATTTACCGATGAGTTGCAAGCGCGTTCTGATGAACTTTTAGAAAAAATACTAGAGACTGGATTGCTGACTTCAGAGGAAGAAGCAGAACTAGCCGGTATATCCGACTTAGCTAGAATCTTTACTTATGCCAATACCCTTCTAGCCGATCGCCAAAAATGGTCTCAGACTCCCTCCGAGAATTTGTCCGAACCAGAGCCCAAGAATTATGTGAATACTGCCACTCACCAGAATTTATAAGTGCCGATCGCTTCACAATAGAACATTTAATTTCACAGTCTCTTGGTGGGTCATCAGACCCCTCTAATCTGGCTTTAGCCTGCCGTCGCTGTAATGAGCGCAGCTATAATTTCCTCACAGGAATAGACCCTGATACTCAAGAGGAAACGACCCTGTTTAACCCACGCCAGCAGCAATGGGATGAACATTTTATTTGGACATCGGAGGCAACCCAAATAATAGGCACACTTCCAACAGGTCGAGCAACTTGCGATCGCCTGGATATGAACGACGAATTTCACAATAATCGTTTTATTCAAAAATCGAGGAGGTTTTGGACGAAACTTGGCTATCATCCTCCCAAAGATGACCCGCGTCAGAAAGGGTAATCCTTAAACCATGCCAGAACTGAATGCTTACGAGAAGGTAAGGTTAAGGCAAAAATCCTAAAAGGTTGCTAAAACTTCCTGAACCCAGGCGCGAAAGGCTTTCATGGTTTTATTTCTGCCTTCAGTTTTTGCTTGTTCTAAATATTGGGGAATAACTTCAGTTAGGGGAAAGTTGGGAAAAGTTTGACTGCGATCGCCTGCTTGATAGGTGCCATCTTCTTGCAGTAGGCTAATTTTGAGGTTTCCTTTGTCAAACTGCCATAATTCCGGTACTCTTAACCCTTGATAAATCTTCGCATGGGTGCGCGAGGTGACATCAATTTCTAATGCTAAATCTGGAGGCGGATCTACTGTCAAATCTAATCGGTCCTTACCTCGCACTGCCGCTTCATGTTTGATGTAAAAGCAATTATCCGGTTCAATGCCTTGTGCCATGACTTGACTTTTAAACGTAGTCGAACCCAGGGACCAAAATTCAATATCGAGTTCTTCTTGGAGATTTTTACCAAGTTGCTAATTAAAACTTTCCCGCTTTCATGTTCTGGTAATGGGGTCAGATTTCTAAGGTTCCGTTATCGTAAGCAGTTCGTGCTCCTCGATGTTCGCCTAAGTCTTCTAAGATGGCTTCAAAGTCTTGCCAGCTTACCTCCTGGAGTAGGACTCGCTCTCCCGGAGGAGACGGTGATTCTATTGATTTCTAGTCGCATTTTTTAACTCCTGCGCTGATTTTAGTTGAGCATTTCTATTCAGTATCATTTTTGAATAAAATCCAACAATTTGGGCGGGGACGAGAACTAACTCACCGGAAGTCAGGCGGTCGATGTCTACCCAGATGGCTATTCCTTCGCGGTTT
>CAWGFK010000006.1:0-5713 GCA_963821735.1 uncultured cyanobacterium | reverse complement strand
TAGATGGCAATTAGCTATTTGCTAGACGAGCATATTTTTCTGAACTATCGCACCCATAGGACTTACGCATTACCTCTAAATGTGTAGGGGCGAGAAAGCGAATTGTCGCTACATTAAGGGTAGATTGTCAAAATATGCATAAGTCCTGAGTATTGAGGACTCCTTGCAAGATTGCTGCCTCTGATGGCAACAGGTGCAGGTGATGACGCGATCGCCGCGACTGTTTCCCACCCCTGTGCAATCCATCCGACCCGTGGGACCACCAGGCGTAATTTGGATTTATTCCCGTATTTTTTGTTCCCTTAACTGTGAATCCACCCAGCGGCTTCAGATTCCGCTAAAGCGAGGATGGGTTCAGTCTGATAATCAATTACAAAATCATAGCCTGCGCGGTCATAAAGATGATTTAATAACTGGTTTAAATCAATCATCGGTTCCGTATCACCAGAACGTAGCGGGAGGGGAAAGGTGGGAATTGTCTCGGGTAAATTAAATAGATATAAGTCTGCATAAGGACGCCGATCGCCTCGACTGACCAGAATCCGATAATGCGCCTCCACATCGTTTCCTAAAACCGGCATCGGTTCCCCACCCCGCAACAGGTCAATTTCCACCAAATGGGTGCGACTTCCAAAAATGCGGTTGCGCTTTTCTTCATACATCTCCCGCCCTTTTCCCTGGCGTTTATTGGCCGGAGAAAGCACCTCGATCGCCGTTACCACTTCCCCCGTTGCCATCTCCCGCACTTCTAAATATGCCTCTCGAAATTCCATCCTCATCGGCACTTCCACCGGCAGAGGTTTTTGAGTCGGAGGCGCTGCCACTGCTACATTAGATCTTCCGGCGCTGTCGGTTGGCGACGCTGCACGACGACATCAGGAATTCCCACCAATAAACTCTCATTTCCCGCACTTTCATACACCCGTTTTTCTAAAGCAACTCGATATTTAGGTCGCAACTGCGGGACTAATAATTCGGCGATTTCTATGATCAACCGACTATGAACCTCGGGCCAAAAATTTGGCCCTTCTAAATACGGATCCATTCCCGGAAACGGTGAAGGCATCGTCGTAATTTCTCCTTAATAAACTTGGTATTTTTGGTTTTACTCTATGCCTATATCCATCTCTAATAGTCTTTTTCCATGAATCACTGCTGCAATGGTTACCGTTTCATCCTGAACGCGATAGATGATGCGATAGCTATAAGCGATTTTTTCCCGAATCGTCTCATCCTCAAACTCCGGTACAATGCGTCCAGAGAAAGGAAAATTACTCAAATTGCGGGTTAGGTCGAGTATTTTTTCAACGATCGCCGCTGCATAAGACCGTGAGTCCCGTGCTATGTAAGTAGCTATTGCATCTACATCATCTATAGCTTTGGAAGACCCAACTACTCGATAAGCCATTTATTCAACCGTTTTTCTACCTCTTGTTGTGAAATGACACCTTCAGTGTCAGCAACTTGTAATCCTTGACGCACTTTTTCCAGTACATATAAATGGTATTGTACATCTTCGAGGGAGCAATCTTCAGGTAATTTGCTCAATAAAGTTTTTATTTGTTCTTTGGTTTGGCTCATAAATTCTGTTACCTCGTAGGAGTATTTTTAGGGAATAGGTTGTTAAATGAAGCAGGAATCATTATTAACTGAGGGCGTAAAATACAAAATAAATGCAACCCGGTTTATTCAAACTAAATGTACAACAACTTACTTGTATTCAATCATGGTCTGATACCAAATCCGGTTGTTTCAAGTCGATTCTCGCTCTTAGCCCGCGCAGGCGGGCTTCGTCCGTATAGCCCCAGGCTTGACACCTGCGGGGCTTTTTTCGAACCTTCGACAACCGGATTCCGATTAGAACTAGAAATTAGCCCGATCGCGATTGGCAACCTTCATTTTTTCAATCACCTCTGCCACCGCCATCGTTCCCAACTCACCACCGGCGCGGGTGCGAATACTTAACTGATTCGCTTCCACTTCTTTAGCCCCAACCACAGCCATCACCGGAATCTTTTGCTTTTCCCCATTGCGAATCAGCTTCCCTAAACGCTCTCCACTGGTATCCGCTTCAGCCCGAATTCCCTCGATTCGCATCTGAGTCGCCACCTCTTTAGCAAACGGTAAAAATTCATCACTCACCGGCAATAACCGCATCTGAATCGGCGCTAACCAGAAGGGGAAATCTCCCGCATATTCCTCAATTAAAATCCCAATCAGCCGTTCCAATGACCCAAAAGGCGCACGGTGAATCATCACCGGACGTTTGCGAGTGCCATCTTCTCCCACATATTCTAATTGGAAGCGTTCCGGCAAGTTGTAGTCCACTTGGACCGTTCCTAATTGCCACTCGCGCTCAAGCGCATCCTGGAAAATAAAGTCCAGTTTTGGCCCATAAAATGCCGCTTCTCCTGGCGCTTCAAAAGACTCCATTCCCAGGGTGTCAACGGCGCGACGGATGGCATTTTCTGCCTTATTCCATGCCTCATCCGACCCGATATATTTATCCGATTCTGGGTCACGGAAACTCAACCGGGCTTTAAAGTTTTTCAGTTGCAAACTATTAAAGACCGATAAGATTAAATCCACCACACTCAGAAATTCATCATCCAGTTGTTCTGGAGTCACGAACAGGTGGGAATCATCCACGGTAAAGCCCCGAACTCGGGTTAATCCGCCCAATTCGCCCGATTGTTCATAGCGGTAAACGGTGCCAAATTCCGCCAGACGCATGGGTAAGTCGCGATAGGAACGCAACTCGTTTTTATAAATTTGGATATGGAAGGGACAGTTCATGGGTTTAAGCACAAACCCCCGTTCTTCTACGGCGGATTCTTCATCCTCAGCCATCATCGGGAACATATCCTCTTTATATTGTTGCCAATGACCGGAGGTTTTAAAGAGGTCAATTCTGGCAATATGAGGCGTGACGACACCGAGATATCCGCGTTTGACTTGTTCCTGTTTGAGGAAGTCTTCGAGTACAGTTCGCAGGACGGTGCCTTTGGGGGTCCATAAGGGCAATCCGGGACCTACGGGGTCGGAAAACAAAAACAATCCCAGTTCTTTGCCGAGTTTGCGGTGATCTCGTTTGAGGGCTTCTTCTTTGCGTCTCTTGTATTCGGTGAGTTGTTCGGGGGTTTCCCAGGCGGTGCCATAGATGCGCTGGAGTTGTTGTTTGCTGGAATCGCCACGCCAGTAGGCCCCAGCTAAACTTTCGAGTTCGATCGCCTTGGGATGAAGTTCGCTGGTGTTTTCCACATGGGGACCCGCACACAAATCCCACCACTCTTCCCCGAGGTGATAGATGGTAATCGGTTCTTGTTTAATGTCCCCGAGAATTTCTAACTTGTAGGGTTCATTAATGGCTTTGATGCGTCTTTCTGCTTCTTCGCGGGTGACTTCTTCGCGGGTGACGGGTAATTTCCGGTTAATGATTTTGACCATCTCTTTTTTGATGGCTTTGAGGTCCTGTTCGGTGAAGGTGTCAGGATTGTCAAAATCATAATAAAATCCATTGTCAATCCAAGGTCCAATAGTAACTTGGGCCTTGGGGAAAAGCTTCTGGACTGCCATCGCCATCACATGAGATGTGGTGTGGCGAATCTTTTTGAGTTGCTCAGATTCGCCGGTACGTGGCAAGGAAATTTTTTCGGCGGGTGCTTCGACAGCCGGAGATGAGTTAGCCATTTGCGTTGGATTTTAATCTCGGATTTGTATTACCTTCTTTTCTATTTTAAAGGGTCGGTTCCCCAATGGGAGTGGTTGGCTGAAGTTGTTGCCACAGGAGGAGTCAGGGATAGAGGGGCGGTTGAGGTGGGGAATCATGCAGATTAGATGAGGAATGTCAAGGGTAAGAGGGAAATCCAGGCCGATCGCCAATTGTTACCAGGCGATCGCTAATCTCTTGTAAACTGTGTCGCATAATGTTAAGTTTTGTAAAATAAGTTAAAATTAGCCTCAGTACCCCGATTATCTAAAAATCATGCTCAATCCCAATCTTCCCGAACCCAACTTACTCAAAACCCTACTAGAACCGTTATTAGAGGATTTTCAATATTGGTTTGCCCGATCGCGCAAGTTATTGGAAAATGAGGAAATCTCCTTTTTGGGGAAAGAGGGCCAAACCGAGTTACTCGCCAGAGTGCAATACGCACAGCAAGAAGTCACCACAGCTCAAATGCTACTCAGGGCCACAGAGGGTCAGGTGGGTGTAGAAATGGAAGTGCTGATGCCGTGGCACAAATTGCTAACCGAATGCTGGCAAGTGTCGATGCGATTTCGCATGGAAAATTCCCTCTAGTCTGTCCTCGGTGGCATTTGCCTCGACTACCCTTAAATTAAATCCCTAGATCCGCTAAAAGAGTACATTCTGAGCGATTCCCTTGAGAAATCCGCTTTAATCTAGCCCCTGAGTTACCCCTTAATCACCTGACTGCGCCGGAGAATATCAATATGCTGCACTTAGTTTACATTTTTGCCTTTACCATTTTGGCGTTTCTCGCCGTCGGAAACTTGATCCGCAGTTTGGTCATGCTCAGTAGTGAATCCAGAACCTATCCACCGGGACGGTGGAACTCTGGGTCCCCGAATTCAGCAATGGGACGGTATCAACGTCCGGTCCCCCACCCAGAATTGCTTGATGCGTCCGGAAATGTGGTCAATGAACCGTTGATGGTGATGAAATCCATGACGATGGATGATGCCCGAGAACGCCTCGATGCTTGATATGATGCCTCACCGGGAGCTTCTGGGGAGAGCAAGGAAGAAAAATAAGAATCAGGGCATTGAGATGGAGATTTTAGAAGTCTAAACTCTGACTCATACAATGCAAGGGTGCCGTGAACTGAGGGTGTTGACCGGCTTTTGGCATGGGTCCAGAGAAAGTGACAGGCTTTGCCACCTAAAAAGTTGCTAAAACTTCCTTATCCCAGGCGCGAAAGGCTTTCATGGTTTTATTTCTGCCTTCAGTTTTTGCTTGTTCTAAATATTGGGGAATAACTTCAGTTAGGGGAAAGTTGGGAAAAGTTTGACTGCGATCGCCTTTCTGATAGGTGCCATCTTCTTGCAGTCGGCTAATTTTGAGGATTCCTTTGTCAAACTGCCATAATTCCGGTACTCCTAACCCTTGATAAATCTTCGTATGGGTGCGCGAGGTGACATCAATTTCTAAGGCTAAATCTGGAGGCGGATCTACGGTCAAATCTAATCGGTCCTTACCCCGCACTGCTGCCTCATGTTGGATATAAAAGCAATTATCCGGTTCGATGCCTTGTGCCATGACTTGACTTTTAAACGTAGTCGAACCCAGGGACCAAAATTCAATATCGAGTTCTTCTAGGAGAATTTCAAGAAAGTTGCTAATTAAAACTTTCCCGCTTTCATGTTCTGGTAATGGGGTCATGATTTCTAAGGTTCCGTTATCGTAAGCAATTGGCGCTCCTTGATGTTCGCCTAAGTCTTCTAAGATGGCTTCAAATTCTTTTCCAGCTTACATCTTTGAGTAGGACTCGCTGTCCTGGAGGAACGGTGATTTCTATCGATTTCTAATAGCATTTTTCGGTCCCCTCCTGAAATTGTTTTTTTAGATTAATTAAGCCTTTCTATTCAGTATCATTTTTGAATAAAATCTAACAATTGGTCAGGGACAAGAACTAACTCACCGGATGTCAATCGGTCTATCCCAACCCAGATGGCTTTTCCTTCCCGTTTT
>CAWGFK010000005.1:0-15586 GCA_963821735.1 uncultured cyanobacterium | reverse complement strand
GGAAAGGCTAAGGGGCGATCGCTATTTGGGGGAAAAAGGCGAGCGCTCTGTAGGGAGAAAACAGGCGATCGCATTCTGGCGAAAAGAGCGATCGCACCGATTAAAAGCTTGTAGGGTGGGCAGAGCGACTAGACTGGATGCTGGTAACAACTGATTCTATAACCCTGCCCACCTTACTAACTCTCCTACCTCAAAGAATCAGATCACAAAATACCTTATGGTGGGCAATTGATTGCCCACCCTACCACTACTAACACACCCTACCACTAGCGGTTTCGCAGATTCCAATAAGCTTGGAGAGGACTCATCGTTACATTCCGGACAAAATTTTGATTCGGATGAGCGCCATTCGTTTGTTTATAGCCATGACCGTGTTTTAGAGCTTACTAGATGGAGATGATTGGCTGAATCAAGACGCGCAAGAGTTGTTCCAGCCTGTATGCGTTGACCAGAAGCGACATACTTAGTGCCAAGATGTCCATATACCCAATGATTACCATCATCACCATTTATTCCCATGAAATTATGATTGACCCAAGCTACTGTTCCTCCAATTACTGCTTTAATAGGAGTGCCAACAGGCGCACCCATATCAATTCCCGCGTGCCACTTACCGTAATAATTACGATACCCTTGGTCATACGCATAACCTGTATTCATGTGAACGCGATACCCAAAGATAGCTTTGGATAGATCGGTATAAACTTGTCTCGACCGCATCATCAGTTTTCCACATTTGGTTTCCACCACCAAAGGGAGAATCCGGTCGGAATTGATTGTCATCTCCACTTTGTATGTCCCATGTATAAGCACTAAAAGAAGCAAGAGCAGGATAGTATTTACCAAAACCACCATCATCTGGTGGTTTTGGATCGGGTTTTTAACTGCTGGTTTCACCTCCGCATTCAAAACCAAGTGGTAGTTTCCACCATTACCAGATTGAATCCTTGACTCGAACATAGTATTCGCTGTAGGGCTTTTAACTCGTATGTGTCATAGATTGAGTTCCGATTCTTAGAATTAACTTTTTTCAACTCTCTTGCCATTCTTGTCATACAAAGCAAACTCAACATCTCCCTCTAGAGGTAAGCTACCAGTTCCGCTTGGATGACGAACAGCAAATTGTAAGAGTCGAGGATCGGAACCAGTGGAAAACTTGTAGTAATCTAGCTCGTCAGTTCGGTTTTTTCCAACAAAGTCATTTACCGTCACCCGTTTACCGCCTATTTGACCCAGATTTCGAGCATCAGATCGATCCTGCCCTGCCTGATCCAGGTTGTGAACGAAGGTGTATTTCTGGTCTAGTAAATCGGGATGTACGACCAGAATAGGTTGTGCTGCCATTCGATATTCGCCCTTGGGCAAAGTATCGTAGTGGAAGATGCCATTTGCTGTGTTGTTCGGTGGAACGATCTTGCTCGGTTCCATTCACCTTACCGGGTCGAGAAACTGGTCGATAGATATTCGACATACCTTGCCCGTTCTTACCGCGAACGGCAGTTTTGAGATCTCGGTTAGTACCGCTCACTGAAAATTCGTAGTCAAACTCGCCCTGTCGGTTGCTAAATTCATAGCGACCATCTGCCTTAAGTTTGTCGAAGTTCAGCACCAAATCGTAATTGGTTTTAGTGCTTATTGAGCGCGGTTACTTCAGCGTAATACTTGCTGTTCGGATCCAACCATTGAGTCCCAAATATGGGCTGCTGAGACTTTCGAATCTACCGTGTAAATTTCTTTGCCGTCCCGATCTAAGATTCGTACCCGTACATCACCATCCAACGGACGCTGACGATCCGCGTTGCTACCATCGCTGTTCTGGCTGCGTACTGCAAACTGCAACAGGGTTGCCATATCGTCCGTCGTGAAGGTATAGAGATCCCGATCCCCAGACGGCAGTCCTACGTGATCGCTAACGACAATCCGTTGCCCCGCAACCTGGCTGTTAACCGATTCGCGGTTAATGTTCCAGGCTTCTATACCGCTATCCCCAGCTTGGTCTAAATTCACGACCATTTCATAGGGAATATTAGTTTTGCCCTGTGCAACATCCACTTTAATTAGATATTTTCCAGCCGGTAAATCCTGGTAATTTGTATAATTGTCACCAGGCTCGCATCGCGGTCAGGGGAACCTGTCGCAGCTGCACTACCGTCGAGGTCACGATAGACTGTGGTGCGTAAGTCAGGATGAGTCAGGGTTGTATTCCGCGCCGCCAAACTAATATCGTTTTTATTACCGTCTAAATTCACCCAGTATTCGCTAGTACCCCGCATATTAGGATAGGTGTGACGTCCATCTGGAACATTCAGAATATTGGCTGTAGGGGTTGGCTGCCAAATCGGAGAAATGGTTTCAGGTAGGTCAAGATTAGGAAGTTTATGCCCTGTCCCAGTGAAATAAGGAATGGCACTCACCCCGTTCCAGATAATATAACCACCATCGAAATATTGAACGGCAGGCACATTTGTTCCGTTAAATGCTTTCCAGTGAACTTGGATGTCTTCTAAAGCGTTACCCAACTTTACTTGATTAGTTTGATAAGCTTGGATGATTGCATCCTTAGCTCGCTTTTCTGCCAGTTTCTTAATTAATTCTGGAAGGTCTGCAATCGGTGGCTTATCATTTGGAGGTTGCGCTGGTGCAGGACTGGGAAGATAATCAACAATCGGCATTTCTTGCCCCTGACTATCTTCAACGAAATTCATAACTAATCGATACTCATCAATTTTGGAATGGTTTCCCCGATCGACTGTCAAAACATAGGAACCAGGGCTGAGTTTTCCATCAGAGCCAGCGTAAAGTATGTTGCCGTCATACTTACCCTCCAGGACAACTTGACCATTCTTGCGAAGAATAGCACTTCCTGGAAAATCCAGCGAAAACTGTAGCGGAGTCGGTTCATCAATCGAGAATGAGAAAGTGTCACTGGGATTATTATCATTGAGCCAGCCATAATACCACCGCCGCCTGTTCTGGAGGCACCATCATATTCTGAACTGCCCGTTCATCTGGCGTAAAGACACCCTCACCACTCCAGGTTTCAGGACTCAAGATATCTGGTGTACTGTGTTCCTGGGCTGTTGTCACTTTCGCCAAATGAACCGCCGCCGTCAGATTCAATAAGCCAGCCCCGGTCTCAGCATCATCACCCGTGGTACCCAAATCCGTCGCGGTATCTCGGATAATCTCAACCACTTGGCGGTAACTCAACTCAGGATTTGCCGCCCACACTTGAGACACTGCACCCGTTACCTTGGCAGTAGCAACAGAAGTCCCCGCCATTGCCCCAAGTACCCTCGCCCAGCTAGTGGACAATTACTGGATTTTCTGATGTGCCACCATCGGCAACAATATCTAAACCGTTGACCATAGCTGGAATAATTCAGCGCGGTCAAACCCTTTCCAGGCAGAACGTTTGACCATCGAATTGTTCCGCAGCACCCTACGGTAATAATATTGTCAAACTCCTGAGAAGATTGCCCCAAAGCGGACATCACACCGCCATCATTTCCTGCGGCAACGGCAACCAATCACATTATTTTGCCGAGCATATTCTAATGGCAGCTCGTTTCCATCGGCGTAAACTCATAACGAGTCGTAACATTCCCTTCCGCATCAATTTGAGTTAAATCTAAACTCAAATTCACCACCGCATTGGGTTGTCCTGACTCAACTGCGCTGCATCTACAAACTCAACCAAAGATTCTGCCCATTTACCGGAACCTACGGCCCGTCCGGCCCAAATCGGGGCAGTCAGTTGATTAATGCCATCAATGCCAATGTCCGTTGTTTCGTTGTGGCGGCAATCATCCCTAAAATATGGGTGCCATGTTCGTTGCCTTCTCCGGCGATTAATGTAGGGTCATTGTCTCCATCAACGTGATCTTCGTCCCCAGGTAATCTCGCGAGTAATCAATATCAGGATTATTCCCACTAGAATCCAGTGTCGATAATTCCGACTAAGGGTTGATTTTTTTGAGGGAATTCAAAGCTGCTGGGTGCAATGGGTCGCAGGCGGTGTGCGATCGCACTACCATCTCTTCCAGTCGCGACACCAATGCAGTCGTATTGGCGCTTACTGGCTGAGAATTGTTCTGGGTTTTCAAGCTTTCCGTCAGGGTTTCCAGCCGTTCCAGAAGTGCCGGAGTTACCGAATTTCCACCCGAAACAACCGCATCCGTTCCTCGTTCTTTCAGCGTTTGGGTTAGGGTTTCTAACCGAGAGATGAGTTGAGTATTGACAGAATTAGCGGATTGTGTAGTAGGAGCGATCGCATCAGTAATCTCTACATTTTCACTGGCATTCTCTGCTGTTTCAGAATCAGTTGCATCGCCTTCATCGGTAGCAACCGCATCTGATACAGGAAGTGCCTCCACATCAGCCGGAGTAATTTCAAAAACGGGCGTCTCGCTGGTAGTGTTGTCAACAGTTTCTACAACTTCTGTGTCAGGTGTTGCGGAATTTTCGTTAGAAATCACTTCGCGAGTGGCCGGTAGAATTTCAGTTTCGGAAGTCTCGGCAGACTCCATAGCGACAGGTTGAGTGTCGGATTCTACCGTTTCGCTAGTTTCGGTTGCCGATTCGATGTCGGTTTCAACTTTTTCCTGCAAAGTATCGATTTCTGAATCGTCTTGTGCTGTGGAATCTTCAACACTTTCAGACTCATCGATAACGGAGTCTGCTGTTACTAATGGTGCTTCGGTTGTGGCATCAGTTTCCTCTACTGACGGTTCGACTACTTCAGAGGATGAATCTTCAGACTCATCGGTAATTACTTCAGTCGACTTCATCGGTTGTCGTTTCAGTGTCGTCAACTTCATTTACGGTTTCATTACTGATCCGAGGTAGAAGTATCATCGGCAACAGAATCATCAGAATCGCTGGAATTATCGCTTTCCTCAGCAACAACATCATCGGAGGCAATGGTATCCTCTACTTCATCACCAACAACATTATCGTCAGCAATGGCATCTTCAATCTCGTCGGAGGCGATCGCAGCTCTTCTACTTCATCAGCAACAACATCATCAGAGGCGATCGCATCTTCAATTCCATCGTCAGTAGACCGCATCTTCTTCAGAATCGGTTTCGGTATCACTTTCCTCACCGGCAGTCAACTCTTCGAGTTCGCCAATCAAATCCGATATTTCACTATCAAAATCGGGGGATTCTGGCGTGATATACGGCTTGATATACTCGATCAACGCCTGTCCCATGTCGGTGTTGCGCCAGTCTTTCCCCTCACCAACCACGTCATCTATCAATGCCGCTTTACCTTTGGCACCTCGGATTTGTAAAACGATATCATTGTAATCTTTATCCGTCCATCCATCGAAGCGCAAATCTTCCCAGGCAAACGCACTTCCATCCCCAGTCAAATCGGCAATTTGTCCCACATGATACTCATCATCTGGGTTGGCGGTGGCAAGAGAAAATAAGGGACGAATCGCACCAGAAGCGTTAGGATTATCTATCACCTGCTGCACCGTTCCATCAGGCACTAACATCGGGACGGAAAAATTCATCCCCCGGACGCATGGTAAAGGTTTTCACGCTTTCGTATGTGCCGAAATTATAATTTCCTTCACCCAAGCGTCCCGTAAATTTGGCTCCTTCGCTAATATCATCAATAACGATATGACCGAGTTCGGTATTACTTGTAGCCCGATTTGCTGCTTCTTGAATAAACTCAACGGAGTTCGGATCTAATCCTTCCATGCCAGATAAACTGACGATCGCCACTTGGGATTTGAATGCACCACCATCAAACAGGAAGTCAATACTAACCTCACCGCTTGCATCTACTTTGAAGTTACCCATATCAAAGTTAATCTCAGAAGTGGCCATTGCCCCGATTGATAACGACTTCTGCGCCATCTTCCGCTGCATCATCGGTGGCAGTAGCATCCTCACCAGCGTTCTCTTCCGTTTCGCCGGTTACATCTGTCTCAATTTCTTCATCGCCGCTGTCAGCAATTTCTGCTGTCTCTCCCACAGTATTATTTTCACCGGCAGTATCATCGGTAGAGGTTAACTCAGAAGAGGTTTCTTCATCAGTGTCTTGAGTGATGGCATTTTCCGTGCGATCGCTTTCCTCGTCATCCACATCTCCAGTGGTAGTTTCTTCTTCCACCACTCCATCAGAAACCATCTCATCAATTGCCGTTATTTCATCTGCCTCGGTTTGGGAATCAGCAGCATGATCCACATCTTCAGTGGTAGTTTCTTCTTCCACCACTCCATCAGAAACCGTTTCATCAGTTGCCGTTATTTCATCTGCCTCGGTTTGGGAATCAGCAGCATCATCGGTTGCAACTTCTGCATCCTCGTCTGTTTCACCCGTTACAGAGGCAGTATTGTCACCCGCCTCCATATCTGACTCATCCGTTGTCTCGGAAAGGGAATCACCACTGACAATCTCATCCCTCTTTTCTGTCACTGTGGCATCAGTCGAATTGACAGTATCATCCGTTGTAACTTCTGCCTCCTCCTCCGTTGCCTCATCCGTTGCATTCGTAACGAAAAGGGAATTATTATTATCAGCAATCTCATCCCCCTCGATCCGTCACCCCATTCTCATCATCGGATTCTACCGACGAAATGGTTTCCCGAGCAGTATCACCGCCAACGGGTTCGTCTACGCTACTATCATTCTCCTCATCCACACCCTCGCTATCCCCAGTAGTTTCTGATGGGAGTTCCTCCTCTCCTGCTGCACTTGCAGCGGGATTAAGCAACGGATCTGTTTCATTCGGTAGTGGGTTTGCCTCTTCCTTAAGGGGTTGTTTTGTCAGTGAATCTACATCAGACTCAACGGTTGATGCTTCTGCATCCTCACCAGAAATAAAAGTCGTAGAAATTCCAAATTCATCCGACTTCATCCCCGTTAAAAACACGTTGAGATTGGAAACTAAATCTTTATCAAAACCACTACCCTGCGGTAATTTGTCTTCCGGTTCATACCCACTGCTACTTGGAGGATTAAATAGCGGGTCATTTTCGAGCCCTTTCAATAGGGGATCGATTCCAAAAGTTTCTTGGGTGTTGGTATATGCACTGTCTAAAGGCATGATGGTTATCCTTTTTGTTGTTGAGAGAATGGGTAAACTTCTGTGAAGACTGGGTTTTGAAAAATGGGAAGACCAATTTTCCCGGCTATTAGGTTTATTGGGAGGATCGCGGAAAATTATGCACGGCGATCGCCGGTTATTCATCAAACTCCCACCTTCTGGGACGGTTGAACGTCAGAATGGGTAAGGGTTTGCGATTCTTTGAAAAAAGATGCTGGTTCTACCACTAAGATGAGGTTGTATGGCTTCATCCACGATCGCCTGCTTTTCTATCTCCTCTAAATGGGTTCCCGCAGTGGAATGGCCAGCGGTGGCCCCCATCACTTTTCCCGCCTTGGAGAAAAGTCTGGGAAAGATTATCTGGAATGGATTTGACTTCATCTGTTCCTCTCCTCGCCAGTAGCATTGAGCCTGATTGACCAACCTCTGCGTTTCTTCTCTCTGGAGAAATCCGCGACTTTTACGGGTAACGGATTGGTTTGTAACATTCCTTTACACTCCGTCTGAGAAAGACAGGGCGATCGCCCTACAGAGAGAGTTACTGGGATGGAGCGAAAGCAAATATGCAACGATAGAAAAATTTTTCCTTCGCTGAGTTACAAATTTTTAATAAGATACTAAAAAGGGGGTGTGACCCCAGTAGCATCGCGCCCCTGCATCTGCTACAGTCAGCCAACATTGGCAGCATCCTTGCATAATTGGCGGAGGAGTTGTCTAGTAAATGAATAGCAGGCAAAAAAACTCATTTCCGATATCTCACATAATTTCATCAGGGAGAACGAGAATGTCAACTCCTTTCAACCGCGATCCCATACCCAACCCACCCCAACGGTCAAATAACATTGACCGATTTTCCACCTATCTGATGGTGGATAGCCAACAGGGGCTTGTGGTCTTGCAATGGGTAGGGGAACCCCGTTTGAGGCGCAACCTGCAGCGATATGCCGCCCACGATCCCCACTTTGCCCGATTACTCGACGCCAAGGATTTAGAAGAACAATTAGAACAGTTCTGGATAAATCTTGCCGTCAATCCCCCTCCGCCACAAGAGTGGGAACCTGCCAATCGCCAGGAACTCGCCTTCAAACATTTAGCTAGTTACTATGAATCCATTTGTCATAAAGCAGCCAAAGCGATCGCCTATAAACATTCGCAAGTGTCCTGGGAAGAAGCGCTGACAATTGCCCGAGCCTTTATTTATAATCCCCAAAAATTGGCCGACATCTTAAGGAAGTATCAAATCCAAGGAAGCGCCAAACGTTCCACCTACTTGCATGAAGTTTTAACCCGAACAATTAAATCCGAGACTTCTGTGGGCAAATACTCATATTGGCGCTTAATCTGCCAGATATCTGAAATTAAACTAACCCATGCTTTGGAAACGGCCCACTATAAACAAACAGAAATATCTCAGATCCTCTTTGCCCGCAAATACTTCACCAACGTTTATGTTTTCAGCCGGGTTAAAGGTCGGAGGAAAAGACCTGGAGAAACTTGGCCTATTCCCGAATCGGAAGATTTTGCCGAAACTGCCAACTGTTATAATGCAGAAAGACTATTACCTTCCGCACCGCCTGAAGTGACATCCAATCCCCATCCAGT
Source organism: uncultured cyanobacterium (assembly GCA_963821735.1). Taxonomy (GTDB): domain Bacteria; phylum Cyanobacteriota; class Cyanobacteriia; order Cyanobacteriales; family Laspinemataceae; genus Laspinema. Next base: position 6,915 of record CAWGFK010000005.1, on the reverse strand, counting down.
AACGGCAGAACAGATTCAACGCTGGATGGAAAACTGCTTTGAAGCAGTAAAAGAGGGCAAAAAATTAGAATACCAAAATTTGTCTCTTGACGAACTGAATGCCAACCTAGGAATAGAAATTACTGACCCTAAAACCGCCGTAGAAAATTCTGCTTGGCCTGAATTAGGCGAAGAGGAGCTAACTTCTGCATGGTCGAATCAAACCGAGGAAATTAAGCAACGCTTGGAAACTGCGCTAAAACGGTGTGGGAATATGATCGAAGTTCCACTGAGCGAGGGTCACTGGTTAATCGATGAAACTAAACTTTTGCCGCTTAAATACGGATTTGGCTTGACTCAAAAGCAGATGGCTGTTCTATGTGGCATCAAACAATGTAAAGTTAGTCGGGACCTAAAAAATAAATATATAAAACCGCTTGTGGAGGCATTAACCCAATTAAGTCAGCCCGAAGGATGGGTTTATGATTATGTTACAGAGTGGTTGCAGAAATACTTCCCTTCCCCCAATCGTGCGGATATCATTCAAGCAGCTTTAGTGGAATCCCTCAAACAGCTTACTGTATCAGAACGAGAGTTATTGTCCTTGTGTTATGGAGAAAAACTGGATTTTAGCATAATTGGCGATCGCCAGGGATATTCCGTAAATGAAGTTGAAGCGAAACTTGCCTCGATTGAAACCCAATTGCATAATTCTTTACTGCACTGTATAGGGAAGTGGATGAAAGAGTATGTTAACCAATGGTTGCATATTTTTTATCGAACGCCAATTAAACAGACATTAATCCATCACCTCATGGCGCTTCCGAGTAGCATTCAGGAGAGTTTGCAACTTTATTATAAAAATTCCGCCCTTCCGGAACAGATAGAGCAATGTCTGGAACCAGATGGAGCCGAAGTGCTCGCGTTAGTATGGGAAGGAAGATGTCAACTAGAAGAGGGCTTAATCCAGTGGGCTGCCAACTGTTTGGAGATCGCCATAACTGGAAATGAAGAACGGCAGAAAATTAATCAGATTGTAGAAAATTGGTTGAAAAATTTTTATGTTTTTGGGGAAGGAGTACAAGAAGATGAGATTTAGTCAAGTACAAACAAGCAGCATGGAAAGCGAATCGTTACTGTTGCAGATTGCGCCGGAGGACCAAGAACGAGGGTGGGAGCTTGCCGATCGCCATTCCAATGCGATCGCTCGCTATCATGCTTATCTCAACTGGCTGAGTGCAAAAACCTTCTTACCTTGGCTGGAGGAATGGGCATCAGAAGAGGAGTTGCAGACTCCTTCAATTTGGCCGAGTGAAGCAACATTACTTAGCATTTTAGAACTCGTCAATGGCACCGCTATTCAACTGGGTGAAACTCGGTTAGTTCTGATTCCATCGGATGAAAGAGAACCCGAATCCTTAATCGTGCCAGGAATGGGTAGACAATCCCAACTGGATCGGAGATTATTATTTAGCGGTGAGCGTCAGTTTGGAGGGGGATAAAGAGGACTGTTGGCTCCAAGTTTGGGGGTTTGCCACTCATCGACAGGTGAAAAATCAAGGAAACTATCATGCAAACACTCGCTGTTATTCTGTGCCAATCGCAGAATTAACCGATGACTTAACCGTAATGGAGATAACTTTGGGACTGCAAGTGCGCGAAGCGGTGAAACCCTTGCCTCAATTATCAGAAATAGAGGCAAAACAATGCTTAGAGCAGTTGGGGGATGCGTCAGTGTATTCGCCACGCTTGCAATTGCAGTGCCTTTTGAGAAATGGGCGGCGTTGCTGAGTGACGATCGCCTCAGAGAACAACTGTGCGATCGACGGATGGGACAATTAGAGACAGTGGCGACAAAAACAACGCCAGTGAAATTACGAGAATGGTTAGAGAATGCGATCGAATCGGGAAAGAATGCGTTAGAAAATGGATGGCAACAATTTGAGGCATTGGTATCGCCACCGGAACCCAGTGCAGTGCGAGGAAAAGCGACATTGTGGGTGCAATTGCACCTGTGATCCGGTTGCTGGAACCCCACCAAATCGAACAGACTCGTCGCCATGCTGCTGGAGTGTTGGGAGAACTTGGAGTTGGCAATCCAGAGGCGATCGATGCCTTAACCCAATTGTTGCATACCGCTCGCGAAGAAGAAACCCGTTGGCAAGCGGCGCTGAGTTTGGGTAAAATTAGTCCGGGTCATCCGCAAGCGGGAATTAGAAAAGCGAGATACCTGGATTTTGGAATGCAGTTAGAAGGTCATTCAGTGGCGCTGATTGTAGCGATTATGCCCAGAAATGATGACCGACTCGGCGTATTTTTGCAAGTGCAACCGATTGAGGGAAAGAAATTACCACCCCATTTAAAATTGAGCGTGCTTTCGGACACTGGAGAAACGAAGCGAGAAGTGGAAACTCGAAGTGATGAGGAAGGAGAAGGAAAAGATAATTTAATTCAATTGCGGTTTAGTCCGCGATCCGGCACTCCATTTCAGGTACGAGTTTCAGTGAATGAGGTTAGCGTTACGGAGGAGTTTATCGCATAAAGTCTGCCGCAGTCAAGCGAAGTAACAGGGAGCTACAGTCATGGAAACAGTCATTGTTTTAAAAATAGTTGGCGGTGATTTTGACAGAGGATTTTCCGTTGGGTTGCAAGTCTGGGACGAGCGCGGAGGTTTTCCCACGGCAGATCGGTCAGGTTATCTTGCACCTCATCCACATTTGGAAGGATATTACTTTAATTGGCAAACAAGTTTTCGCAAGTTAAATGGTCGGAATCGGAATGACGATTTTGGCTTTGATGAAAACTTGGCCGATCGCTATTCTAGTGATGACGATCGGGAAGCTTGCCGCCAATTTGCCAAACTGTTAGAACAAAACATGAAAACATGGCTATTGGAGACTGTTGATGCAGGATGGCAACAAATCAGAGAAAAAGTCGTTGAAGAATTAGCTGAAAACAAAGGTAACGTTCGGATCGTAATTCAAGCGGATCCGCAATTGTGGAAAATGCCTTGGCTAGAATGGGATATTTTGTCTAAAGACAATGATTGTAGAGATATTGGAATCGGATTTAGTCCTGTTGCTTATCAGAAAATAAATAAAAACCAGCCCCCACAAAAGCAAGGCGATCGCGTGCGGATTTTGGCGGTATTTGGTAACAACTAGAATATTGACTTGGAACCGGATAAACAGGCGATCGCGCAACTGCCGAATGTCGAGTTAGAACCGTTGGAGCAACCCTCTGCGGCAGAAGTGATTCAGAAGTTACGGGATAAGAGAGGATGGGATATTTTCTTTTTTGCCGGTCACAGTCAAACCAAAGGGGATGAGGGAATCATTTATATCAATGAGCGGGAAAGTTTAGAAATCGGACAGTTTAAGGAGGCGTTAAAGGAAGCGATTCGCCAAGGATTGCAACTGGCGATTTTTAACTCTTGTGATGGATTGGGATTAGCGGAAAAGCTGGCAACATTGCAACTGCCGATCGCAATTGTAATGAAAGAACCCGTTCCCGATCGGGTGGCGCAGAGCTTTTTAAAAGAGTTTTGAAAGAATATGCTGCTGGAGCGTATTTATATACCGCAGTGAGGCGATCGCAAAAATGTTTAGAAGAATTTGCAGAATTTCCAGGATGTACCGGATTGCCGATCGTCTGTCAGACTCCTGCCCAAAAGTGCCGCCGACATGGGAGGAGTTGCGGGGGAGACACTCTCACCCTATCATTATACCCTTTCCACCAAAAGGCGATTGGCTGCTACAAACTCAACTGATTGTAGTGGCTGGGATCGTTGCAACCAGTCTGGTTTTAGGGGTGCGATCGCTCGTACTGTTAGAACCCTTAGAAAACAAGGCATTTGATAAATTAATGCAGTTGCGATTGGCGGAACTTCTCGATCCGCGTCTTCTGATTGTTACCATCACCGATGAAGATATTCAACACCTTGGAGAAAACGATCCAATTAGCGATGGAATGCTACTACAAATTTTAAAAAAGCTAAAACAATATGATCCAATACTGATTGGGTTGGCTTTGTTTAGAGATATTCCACAAGAACCGGGTCATGATGAATTAATAAATTATTTTCAGCAAAATGAAGAAATTATAACGAGCTGTAGACAAGGGGAAAGCTGAGTGTTTTAGGTGCTAAACCCCCGCCAGGAACTTCAAAAGACACATGGAGTTTTTTAGATTTTGCCCCCGATGACGATGATATCATTCGTCGTTCCCTCTTAAGTATGAATTATGATAAGAGCTTTCCTTGTAAGACCAAATTATCATTTAGTTTTAAACTGGCTTTAGAGTATTTAATTAAAAAGCAAGGAATTTCCCCCGAATATTTGACAGATTCTATTAAAATAGCAGGAGCCAATTTAAAACTTTTACCCACTGATGGAGCGATTGGCTCATATCACAATATCGATGGAATGGGGTATCAAATTTTAATTAATTACAGAAAAAGCTCGCTCTGTGGGGCGTCAATTAACCCTACAAGAATTATTGGAAAATAGATTTTCTTCAGAATGGATTGAGGATAAAATTATACTGGTTGGATATGTTCAAAATTCAAATGATGAAGCTTGGGATAAAACCCCTTATGGAAAAATGCCTACAGTATTGATTCACGCTCATCAAATGAGTCAGATTTTAGATGCAGTTGAATCGGAAAGACCCCTGTTAGAATTCTGGCCGCAGTGGGGGGAAACCTTCTGGATTTACGGTTGGGCAATTGCTGGAGGTCTGGCGTTTTTGGGGAGGCGTCGTCAATTGGATCGAGTGTTAGGTGGAGGTGCGATCGCTATCGGATTGCTCCTGACTTGCTTACTTCTCTTAGAGCGAGGAATTTTAGCCCCCTTACTGCCAACCGCATTATCCGCATTGACGACTCCGGCAATCATTGTTAAACTGCTGCCTAACCAGTTAAAGCGAAACTCTACCTACATTAAAGATGAATAAACTCACTAAAGCATTGATTAAAAGTTTGGGATGTGCGCTTGCATTGGTTGGCTTTTTAAATTTAGCGGGACTGCAAGCGCAAACCCTATCGCAATCCAACGTAACAAATACTATAAATGTTGAACCACCGAGCCGAGGAAGACCCTCTAAACGAAGTTCAGGCGGAAACGAGGTTCATGCAATAAACTGTATTCTCTTCCTATCGCTTTAGTTCCTCTCAGTCAAACCGATGGAAGTTCGGAAACGCCATTAAATGAAGAATGGGAAGAAACACTGGGATTAACAGTGGATGAATCTCCCACTTTCTGGGTTTATGTGCCTCCACTGCCACCGGAAGTAACCGAAGCCGAATTAGTCATTCCGGATTTGCTTTCCGAACCGCTTCGGATTGAATCACCCAGAGCAGCGGGAATCATTCACGTCTCTTTACCTGCCGATCGCCCACTGGAACTCAATCGCGAATATCGCTGGTATTTTTCATTAATTTGCGATCCCTCGAGTCCTGGAAAGTCTCCAAGTGTTAACAGTTGGATTCAACGGATTGAACCGAGTTCTAGTCTGGAGAGTGAATTGGCAGAGGCAACAGCATTTCAACAACTGCAAGTGTATGCCGCAAATCGTCTCTGGCATGAAACGATAACGGGTTTAGCAAAATTGCGGTGTCACAATCCCAGCGATCGCCAGATTGTTCAAAGCTGGAGCGATCTCCTCAGAGGGATTGAATTGTCTGAAATTGCTGAAGCGGAAATCCTTCAGTGTGAGACACTACTGAATCCCTAACCCCACCTAGCAGAGTTTTTTAAGAATTGAAAAGACTCTGCCAATTTCCTACAATAACATAAGTTGCCCAGTAATGAGGAACGTCTATAAACATCTTTTTGTTTTAACAGTTCTAATTGTGCCAGTCGCAATGCTTCAGCTTTATTCACATTATTTTCGATGAGTGCTTGATAAAAGTTTTGAAACAGAAAGAGAGGTCGATTTATCATCCACACTCCACAGGGTTGCCACTGTACTTTTGCTCCGGCTCGAATCTCGTGACTCCTGCAAGTCCCAGCCGCCCGATTATCTCCTTTTGCCGTTTCACACGCACTCAGTACCAATAACTCAATTGGCTCTCGCTCTTGGTTTTGCATTAAATCAGTTAACTCATTCCCAGTATCCATTTTTCGCCTCTGTTCATCATTGCGATCGCCATTCGATGAATCGGGAAGAACTAATAAAAACGTTTCTTGAGGATTAGAACTAAACTGTCCGTGAGTCGCCAAATGAACGATGGGATAAAATGAACGGGATGTTGCTCGTTTTAAAGCATCCTTTGTAAACCGATTATCAAGAAGAACTGTAGTAACTTCAAATACATCCTCAATGCTTTGAACTTCGATGGGGACATTTTCGAGCGGCGAAAAATTGCGATAGGTTGATCCACCGACAATCCTCCAATGAGCGCTTTTAACGTTTTCGGTTGTTGGGAAAGCGGAAAGTTTAAATTTAATGCGATCGCAAGTGCATATTTTTCAACTAAATACTTTTCTCCATCATACAGAGCCGCCATTGGAATATTCCGAAAATGTTTGTCTAAAACAAAGACTAAGTTAGTAATTTGATTGTCACTAAATAGAAAACTCTCTTCACCGGGTCGAATCAACCAATCATAGACAATTCCCGACATCTCGTGAATATCGGCAGAAAAATATTCCGGTTCTAACGAAAGTCGCAGTTTTTCAAGAACGTCTTGGAGCGTCGCTTCGGAGAGAGGAATCGGTTGATAATGATAAAGCGGTTGACCGGGAATTTCTACAATCACTTCCAAGCGATTGGATAAAATAATCGGATAGAGAACTGCAGTATTGGGTAAAACTTGAGACTCTTGCTTCTGTGGGGCTGCAAATCGACAGTTTAAATAATTTTCTAACTCAGCGAGTTGTAAATTATCGATTTGAAGTCGAGCTTCTTGAAGATGGTTTTGTGTGGGTTGAGTTA
>CAWGFK010000004.1:0-14561 GCA_963821735.1 uncultured cyanobacterium | reverse complement strand
GGACTGGCTAAGGGGCGATCGCCTTTCTGGGACAAGAGGCGATCGCCATTTTATTTATTCGGCTAAATGATCCAGAATTAAATCACGCCAGTTCAAAGCCCATATCTTTAAAAGCAGCTAAAGTATATGTTAAAGCGCTTGAAGAATAGGCTTCATTCGTTTCAGGACTCATGAGATCATAGCGTAGCCTATAATTATTTTCTTGCCAATGAAACCACCCGCTTCCCGTGCCATCAAAATTTCCCTCCAGAGGTAAATTGCTCCCATAAATAGCCTTAGCATTAGCTCCTGTAAAGTAATAGGAGCTTCCACTTTTTTGGACATTTTTCCAATAGTGAGATGCACTAGAATGCCCAAAACCCATTACATGACCTAGCTCATGCATCAATACCTTCTTTTGTTGGGCATAACTTAATCTGAAAAATGCTTGAGTTAAATCGATTTCTCCATAACCATTATAAGCATATGATCCTCCAGCATAACCTGACAAATTAGACTCGTAAATCCGAACATTAAATCCTTCTCGGACTGGACTTCCTATTGGCCCACGACTGATTAGAGATTTCCAAGTATTGATAGCATCATTAATCACATTTCTCGCACTGCTGCGAAGATTCCCGTCAAATGTGGCCTTAATATCAAATGAGTTATGTCGCCAAGAGGGTTGCTGACCGGGACGCAATGCCTCGGTGCGCCCATTATTGCGGTTGTAAGCGATGCGACCCCCTTCAAAATCAGAGAAAATGGTATCGCCATCAATATACTCACGACGGGTTGGCATTCCCAGCCAATGATAGGCTCCATTCAGATCGGTGTAAAGATTGCCAATACTTCCCCATGTGGCAACACTCCGACCTAAGTGATGAATACGAGATTTGCCATTGTATGCAGAAAAAGCTTGCCACGTCGCATATCGACCATCGGAACGATTTAGACGATTTTCATTAGAACGAGGGAACCCCAGGGTTCCTGTTGGCCCACCCATTTCCATATATTCTTGGTAGTTACCTCCCAGTACCCAGAACGCTTCATTTTTGCCATTTTCTAGCATCAGCAGCCGTCGTCCGCCGGGGCCGTTGAACTCTTGTACCCATCCGCTACCATTGGGGCCGCTTCGCCACTGTAACGAGCCGACAAGCTGCGTACTCCATTGACGTTGAGGCCAATAGGCATCTTTTAAAGCCAGAATCTGGTTGCGAGACCGTCGTGCATACACTGCATTCCAGAATAGATTCCAGCTTTTTGTATTTTTGTACTCATCCCAGGAAAAGGCAAAAGCTCCCAGTCCAGCACTCCGAACCATAAACCCATTCGTAGTGTAAACAATTTGCCAAGTACGACCTTGCCCATCTTTGGCCAAATATTGAGGCCACGAACTTGTTATATTACCGATCCAGCTTTGGGTACGATCATATTCTGTCCGCCAATCCGATCCCATCGCACTGGCTTTGTTTTGAGACCACCAATCCGTTGCACGTTCTGTTGGTATTGGTGAACGATAGGGATCGATTTGACCTTCTGGCAGCACTTGAGGTAATTCCCCAACCGCAATTCCACTGCTGCTCGGATTATCCGCCGCACCCAAGATTTGACCGGCGGTAGAGACCAGTCCGACAACGGTTGCGGCACCCGTGCGCGGGTCAACTTCTAACTTCCGACCCTCGGCAGTAAAGGCAGTGAGAACTCCATCAAGCAAGGCCAATCCATACACATTTCGGAACCCTAAATTTCCGATAATTTCCGCTTGGCCGGTCGTGATATCTACACTCACCAATTGGTCGCCGTTCCCATTCTTAACGGTGGCTAAAATCTGATGGCTACCGTTAAAGAGAATATCCCCACTGCTTGGCCCTCCCAAAAAACCCACTTCAACGGTTTTGCCGGTGTCGGGAGCAATTAAAAATAGCTTTCCAGTTTGGCTATCAGCACCATAGAGTTTGCCATCGGGAGAGAAGGTTAAGGCATTGATAGTCTGTCCGGGTGGGAAGCGACCCACCCCTGTTTCTCGACCCGTTTCTGGATCGATCGCAGATAGGGTTGTGAAAGTCGATCCATATAATTTTCCACTGGGCGCTACTGCAATATCGGTGAAACTTAGTCCTTGGTAAACCTGACGTTGCTCGCCGGTTTCGGTATCAAGGCGCAAAATCTGACCGGCACTGTTGGATAAATAGAGGATACCGTCGTCCGCTTGGGTAGAACCCAACAGGGGAGTTTTTAAATCGGGAAGGGTTCCCGTCGCCGGGAGCGATCGCTTCGGTTCTGGAACTGTGGACTGCGCCAATTCTACGGCTTGTGCCATGTTCAGCAATCCCACACCTGTCTCGGCATCCCAGTTCGGCTGGTTCAAATCGGTAGCCGTCTGCTTGAGAACATCGATGACTTGGCGATAGCTGAGATTCGGATTGGCAGCCCACACTTGTGAGGCAGCACCTGTTACTTTTGCAGTTGCCACAGATGTGCCAAATCCCGTTCCGGTGGTATTGCCTTCAGTGGAGACGACAGGATTCTCTGGCGTGCCTCCATCAGCGACAATATCTAAACCCTCACCGTAGCTAGAATACTCCGCACGCTTGTAAGATTGATCTGGTGCACTGGAGGAAGATGTATCTACAGGCTTGGCTGCACCTACGGTAATTACATTGTCAAATTCGCGGGAAGCTTTGCCTAGTGCTGACATTTCACCCGCTTGGTTGCCACTGGAGACTACAACTAACACATTATGCTGACGTGCGTATTCTAAAGCTCCTCGTTCGGCTGGTGTGAGTTGGGTGCGAGTGGCAAGGCTACCATCGGGATTAATTTGAGTGAGGTCAAAACTGAGGTTAACGATCGCATTTGGTTGTCCCGATGTCTTGGCAACATCCACTGCATCGATTAGCGCTTCTGCCCATTTTCCAGACCCAATGGCACGACTCGCTAGGATGGGGGCTTGGTTATTGATGCCATCAATGCCAATGCTGTTATCGGGCTTGGCAGCCAGAATTCCGAGAATGCGGGTGCCATGTCCGCTACCTTCTCCTGCCTGTAAGGTGGGGTCGGCATCATCTTCAAGATAGTCGCCTCCCCAGGTAATCTGACTGTAGTCAAGATGAGGACTATTGCCACTGAAGTCACTATCGATGACAATTATTTGCGGTTGGTCTTTCTTAGGAAATTCCAACTGAGGCTGTACTGGTGCTGTTGGAATTGGAGTGATTTCTTCGGTATCTTCTGATTGAGTATCATCGGCAATATTATCAGTTGGGTCTTCTGATTGAGTATCATCGGCAATATTATCAGTTGGGTCTTCTGATTGAGTATCATCGGCAATATTATCAGTTGGGTCTTCTGATTCAGTATCGTCGGCAATATTATCAGTTGGGTCTTCTGATTCATCACCAGTATCGGTAGCATCCTCTACCACTTCAGTTTCATCAACCTCATCTGTGGCATCACCTACTATTTCAGTCTCGTTATCTACCTCATCAATAGTTTCGTCTACGACTTCATCAATTTCGTCACTGGGTGACTCCAATTCTGGAGCCTCGGTGATATTATCAGTGGGTTCCTCTGCTTCTACTTCTTCTGGAGCCTCGGTGATATGATCAGTAGATTCCTCTGATTCGCTATCGTCAGCGATCGCCTCAGTAGATTCCTCTGAGTCGTCCACAGCCTCTGTAGCGGAATCTACGGCTTCCGTTTCCTCCTCTATCGCTTCATCAGTCGGAACCTCTTCAGCATCGCTGCTTTCGTCTGATAGTTCATCAGACTCGTTAGCGATAGTATCTTCCTCGTTTGTTGCTTCCTCCGGCGTGATCGACTCCTTCACGTAATCGATTAACTGTTTACCCACATCGGTGTTGCGCCAGTCTTTCCCCTCACCAACCACGTCATCTATCAATGCCGCTTTACCTTTGGCACCTCGGATTTGTAAAACGATATCATTGTAATCTTTATCCGTCCATCCATCGAAGCGCAAATCTTCCCAGGCAAACGCACTTCCATCCCCAGTCAAATCGGTAATTTGTCCCACATGATACTCATCATCTGGGTTGGCGGTGGCAAGAGAAAATAAGGGACGAATCGCACCAGAAGCGTTAGGATTATCTATCACCTGCTGCACGGTTCCATTCGGCACCAACATCAGGAAAAATTCATCCCCCGGACGCATGGTAAAGGTTTTCACGCTTTCGTATGTGCCGAAATTATAATTTCCTTCACCCAAGCGTCCCGTAAATTTGGCTCCTTCGCTAATATCATCAATAACGATATGACCGAGTTCGGTATTACTTGTAGCCCGATTTGCTGCTTCTTGAATAAACTCAACGGAGTTCGGATCTAATCCTTCCATGCCAGATAAACTGACGATCGCCACTTGGGATTTAAACGCGCCACCATCAAACAGGAAGTCAATACTAACCTCACCGCTTGCATCTACTTTGAAGGTACCCATATCAAAGTTAATCTCAGAAGTGGCGATCGCTTCATCCAGAACGACATCTGCGCCATCTTCCGCTGCATCATCGGTGGCAGTAGCATCCTCACCAGCGTTCTCTTCCGTTTCGCCGGTTACATCTGTCTCAATTTCTTCATCGCCGCTGTCAGCAATTTCTGCTGTCTCTCCCACAGTATTATTTTCACCGGCAGTATCATCGGTAGAGGTTAACTCAGAAGAGGTTTCTTCATCAGTGTCTTGAGTGATGGCATTTTCCGTGCGATCGCTTTCCTCGTCATCCACATCTCCAGTGGTAGTTTCTTCTTCCACCACTCCATCAGAAACCGTTTCATCAGTTGCCGTTATTTCATCTGCCTCGGTTTGGGAATCAGCAGCATGATCCACATCTTCAGTGGTAGTTTCTTCTTCCACCACTCCATCAGAAACCGTTTCATCAGTTGCCGTTATTTCATCTGCCTCGGTTTGGGAATCAGCAGCATCATCGGTTGCAACTTCTGCATCCTCGTCTGTTTCACCCGTTACAGAGGCAGTATTGTCACCCGCCTCCATATCTGACTCATCCGTTGTCTCGGAAAGAGAATCACCACTGACAATCTCATCCCTCTTTTCTGTCACTGTGGCATCAGTCGAATTGACAGTATCATCCGTTGTAACTTCTGCCTCCTCCTCCGTTGCCTCATCCGTTGCATTCGTAACGAAAAGGGAATTATTATTATCAGCAATCTCATCCCCCTGATCCGTCACCCCATTCTCATCATCGGATTCTACCGACGAAGTGGTTTCCCGAGCAGTATCACCGCCAACGGGTTCGTCTACGCTACTATCATTCTCCTCATCCACACCCTCGCTATCCCCAGTAGTTTCTGATGGGAGTTCCTCCTCTCCTGCTGCACTTGCAGCGGGATTAAGCAACGGATCTGTTTCATTCGGTAGTGGGTTTGCCTCTTCCTTAAGGGGTTGTTTTGTCAGTGAATCTACATCAGACTCAACGGTTGATGCTTCTGCATCCTCACCCGAAATAAAAGTCGTAGAAATTCCAAATTCATCCGACTTCATCCCCGTTAAAAACACGTTGGGATTGGAAACTAAATCTTTATCAAAACCACTACCCTGCGGTAATTTGTCTTCCGGTTCATACCCACTGCTACTTGGAGGATTAAATAGCGGGTCATTTTCGAGCCCTTTCAATAGGGGATCGATTCCAAAAGTTTCTTGGGTGTTGGTATATGCACTGTCTAAAGGCATGATGGTTATCCTTTTTGTTGTTGAGAGAATGGGTAAACTTCTGTGAAGACTGGGTTTTGAAAAATGGGAAGACCAATTTTCCCGGCTATTAGGTTTATTGGGAGCGATCGCGGAAAATTATGCACGGCGATCGCCGGTCATTCATCAAACTCCCACCTTCTGGGACGGTTGAACGTCAGAATGGGTAAGGGTTTGCGATTCTTTGAAAAAAGATGCTGGTTCTACCACTAAGATGAGGTTGTATGGCTTCATCCACGATCGCCTGCTTTTCTATCTCCTCTAAATGGGTTCCCGCAGTGGAATGGCCAGCGGTGGCCCCCATCACTTTTCCCGCCTTGGAGAAAAGTCCGGGAAAGATTATCTGGAATGGATTTGACTTCATCTGTTCCTCTCCTCGCCAGTAGCATTGAGCCTGATTGACCAACCTCTGCGTTTCTTCTCTCTGGAGAAATCCGCGACTTTTACGGGTAACGGATTGGTTTGTAACATTCCTTTACACTCCGTCTGAGAAAGACAGGGCGATCGCCCGACAGTAGAGTTACTGGGATGGAGCGAAAGCAAATATGCAACGATAGAAAAATTTTTCCTTCGCTGAGTTACAAATTTTTAATAAGATACTAAAAAGGGGGTGTGACCCCAGTAGCGATCGCGCCCCTGCATCTGCTACAGTCAGCCAACATTGGCAGCATCCTTGCATAATTGGCGGAGGAGTTGTCTAGTAAATGAATAGCAGGCAAAAAAACTCATTTCCGATATCTCACATAATTTCATCAGGGAGAACGAGAATGTCAACTCCTTTCAACCGCGATCCCATACCCAACCCACCCCAACGGTCAAATAACATTGACCGATTTTCCACCTATCTGATGGTGGATAGCCAACAGGGGCTTGTGGTCTTGCAATGGGTAGGGGAACCCCGTTTGAGGCGCAACCTGCAGCGATATGCCGCCCACGATCCCCACTTTGCCCGATTACTCGACGCCAAGGATTTAGAAGAACAATTAGAACAGTTCTGGATAAATCTTGCCGTCAATCCCCCTCCGCCACAAGAGTGGGAACCTGCCAATCGCCAGGAACTCGCCTTCAAACATTTAGCTAGTTACTATGAATCCATTTGTCATAAAGCAGCCAAAGCGATCGCCTATAAACATTCGCAAGTGTCCTGGGAAGAAGCGCTGACAATTGCCCGAGCCTTTATTTATAATCCCCAAAAATTGGCCGACATCTTAAGGAAGTATCAAATCCAAGGAAGCGCCAAACGTTCCACCTACTTGCATGAAGTTTTAACCCGAACAATTAAATCCGAGACTTCTGTGGGCAAATACTCATATTGGCGCTTAATCTGCCAGATATCTGAAATTAAACTAACCCATGCTTTGGAAACGGCCCACTATAAACAAACAGAAATATCTCAGATCCTCTTTGCCCGCAAATACTTCACCAACGTTTATGTTTTCAGCCGGGTTAAAGGTCGGAGGAAAAGACCTGGAGAAACTTGGCCTATTCCCGAATCGGAAGATTTTGCCGAAACTGCCAACTGTTATAATGCAGAAAGACTATTACCTTCCGCACCGCCTGAAGTGACATCCAATCCCCATCCAGTAACGGCAGAACAGATTCAACGCTGGATGGAAAACTGCTTTGAAGCAGTAAAAGAGGGCAAAAAATTAGAATACCAAAATTTGTCTCTTGACGAACTGAATGCCAACCTAGGAATAGAAATTACTGACCCTAAAACCGCCGTAGAAAATTCTGCTTGGCCTGAATTAGGCGAAGAGGAGCTAACTTCTGCATGGTCGAATCAAACCGAGGAAATTAAGCAACGCTTGGAAACTGCGCTAAAACGGTGTGGGAATATGATCGAAGTTCCACTGAGCGAGGGTCACTGGTTAATCGATGAAACTAAACTTTTGCCGCTTAAATACGGATTTGGCTTGACTCAAAAGCAGATGGCTGTTCTATGTGGCATCAAACAATGTAAAGTTAGTCGGGACCTAAAAAATAAATATATAAAACCGCTTGTGGAGGCATTAACCCAATTAAGTCAGCCCGAAGGATGGGTTTATGATTATGTTACAGAGTGGTTGCAGAAATACTTCCCTTCCCCCAATCGTGCGGATATCATTCAAGCAGCTTTAGTGGAATCCCTCAAACAGCTTACTGTATCAGAACGAGAGTTATTGTCCTTGTGTTATGGAGAAAAACTGGATTTTAGCATAATTGGCGATCGCCAGGGATATTCCGTAAATGAAGTTGAAGCGAAACTTGCCTCGATTGAAACCCAATTGCATAATTCTTTACTGCACTGTATAGGGAAGTGGATGAAAGAGTATGTTAACCAATGGTTGCATATTTTTTATCGAACGCCAATTAAACAGACATTAATCCATCACCTCATGGCGCTTCCGAGTAGCATTCAGGAGAGTTTGCAACTTTATTATAAAAATTCCGCCCTTCCGGAACAGATAGAGCAATGTCTGGAACCAGATGGAGCCGAAGTGGCTCGCGTTAGTATGGGAAGGAAGATGTCAACTAGAAGAGGGCTTAATCCAGTGGGCTGCCAACTGTTTGGAGATCGCCATAACTGGAAATGAAGAACGGCAGAAAATTAATCAGATTGTAGAAAATTGGTTGAAAAATTTTTATGTTTTTGGGGAAGGAGTACAAGAAGATGAGATTTAGTCAAGTACAAACAAGCAGCATGGAAAGCGAATCGTTACTGTTGCAGATTGCGCCGGAGGACCAAGAACGAGGGTGGGAGCTTGCCGATCGCCATTCCAATGCGATCGCTCGCTATCATGCCTATCTCAACTGGTTGAGTGCAAAAACCTTCTTACCTTGGGTGGAGGAATGGGCATCAGAAGAGGAGTTGCAGACTCCTTCAATTTGGCCGAATGAAGCAACATTACTTAGCATTTTAGAACTCGTCAATGGCACCGCTATTCAACTGGGTGAAACTCGGTTAGTTCTGATTCCATCGGATGAAAGAGAACCCGAATCCTTAATCGTGCCCAGGAATGGGTAGACAATCCCAACTGGATCGGAGATTATTATTTAGCGGTGAGCGTCAGTTTGGAGGGGGATGAAGAGGACTGTTGGCTCCAAGTTTGGGGGTTTGCCACTCATCGACAGGTGAAAAATCAAGGAAACTATCATGCAAACACTCGCTGTTATTCTGTGCCAATCGCAGAATTAACCGATGACTTAACCGTAATGGAGATAACTTTGGGACTGCAAGTGCGCGAAGCGGTGAAACCCTTGCCTCAATTATCAGAAATAGAGGCAAAACAATGCTTAGAGCAGTTGGGGGATGCGTCAGTGTATTCGCCACGCTTGCAATTGCAGGTGCCTTTTGAGAAATGGGCAGCGTTGCTGAGTGACGATCGCCTCAGAGAACAACTGTGCGATCGACGGATCGGACAATTAGAGACAGTGGCGACAAAAACAACGCCAGTGAAATTACGAGAATGGTTAGAGAATGCGATCGAATCGGGAAAGAATGCGTTAGAAAATGGATGGCAACAATTTGAGGCATTGGTATCGCCACCGGAACCCAGTGCAGTGCGAGGACACCCTAGTGTAGAGCGGAATATTTCGGATTCTACAGATATCGAGTCATCGACAGCGATCGCTCCGGTGATTCAATTGTTGCACTCCAATAACAATCCAGAACTTCGCTGCCATGCTGCGGGAATACTGGGGGCAATTGGAAGCGGGAATCCGGAAGCGATTCAAGCCTTGAGTTGGCTAGTGAATGAAGCACAAGACGAGAACACCCGTTGGCAAGCGGCACTGAGTTTGGGTAAAATTGACCCAGGCAATCCCGTCGGGGGTGTAAAAAGAGCAAAACTGATCGATTTGGGAATGCAATTGGAAGGAAACGATATTGCTTTAATTGTGGCAATTATGCCCCAGGTAGAAGAGAGAATCGGTGTTTTCGTACAAGTGCAACCCCAACAGCAATCGACCTTGCCACCGCATCTCAAATTGAGTATTTTATCTGAAACCGGGGAGGTGATTCCCGGTTTAGAAGTGGAAGCTCGCAGTGGCGATCGCGGACAAGGGAAAGATTATTTAATTCAAAAACGGTTTAGCCCTCCACCGGGCACCTTTTTCAGAGTTCAGCTTAGTTTAAACGAGGTAAGCATTGCGGAAGATTTCGTGGCCTAACTAACACGGTTATTTGGAGAGCCGGACTATGAATAGAGTTGCATTTTTAAAATTTGACACGGATGACTTTGAGGGAGGACTGGAGGTTTCCCTGCAAATCTGGCGAGAAGGACAACCTCCCTTGCCAGAAATAGACGAAGGTCGTTTGGCTCCAAATGCAGAAATTGAGGGATTGTATCAGAGTTGGCTCATCTTATTTCGCAAATTAAAGCGATCGCGATCTGGGAAACAAACTCTGGCGAAAAAGGTATGGGATCGGATTGGGTTCATTTTATGGTGCCAATTCATCCGATCGCTAGATGGAAAGCAAACGCGGGGAAATTTTGACGGGTGGAAAATCGATGAAACTTCACCGATGCAAAAATCCGAATTTAGCGATGAGGCAGCTTGCCGGGAGTTTGTCAAACTGATAGAGTCTAATATGACAAACTGGCTGCAATCTGCTGGAAATCTTCGCTGGCATAAAATTCGGGAACAGTTAGCCGGGGAGTTGGGGGAGGTAAAGACTTCTACCGATGAATTGCGAATTTCGATTAAAGTCAAAAATCTCGATCTCATTTGCAAGTTACCCTGGTATGAATGGAATTTATTGCAAGAGAATCCACAGGTAGGAATTAGCTTTAGCTTTCCGGAGTTGGAAAGGAGTGCCTCTCAAGTTGCTGTTCGTTCTCGAAATAAAGTTCGGATTTTAGCAGTGTTGGGGTGCCATCGGGAATTAATTTGAAGCCAGATGAAGAAGCAATTTGTAGCTTAGAGGATGCCGAAACTCATTTTCTGTATAAACCTTCAGCGAAACAGCTTTGTGAAGCGCTCACCGATGACATGGGATGGGATATTTTCTTTTTTGCCGGTCATAGCGAGAGCGAGTTGACAACGGGACGAATTTATATCAATGATGGAGAGAGTTTAGAGGTTGATGAGTTTAAGAACGCCTTAAAAGAGGCGAGTGAAAAAAGGTTAAAAATTGCAATTTTTAATTCTTGTGATGGATTGGGGTTAGCTCGAAAAGTTGGAGCTTGTAAAATCGGTTCAATCGTGGTGATGAAAGAAGCAGTCCCCGATGCGATCGCTCAATCCTTTTTAAAGGAATTTGTTTGGGAATATTCCAAAGGAAATCCTTATATAGAGCGGTTCGACTGGCTCAAGAAAGGCTGGAAAAATTTAATGAGTTTCCGGTGCTAAGTGGCTCCCGATTTATTTTCAGAACCCTGCTGTAGTGCCGCCGATGTGGGAAGACTTGCGGGGAAGGAAAGCCCAATATTATTTCCGATAAAGGGGAAACCGATACTGTGGAATTGCCAAAGCGATCGCCCCATACACTCCCTCATATTCCGGTACCTGCGAAACGTAAAGGGCAAAAACTCCGTAGCGCATTCGCGGCTAGTTTTGCGATCGGGCTGTTTGTTCTCAGCGCACAATGGCAACAACTTCAAACCTGGGAACTACAAGCTTTTGACCACTTAATGAGGCAGCTTCCTGTGGAAGATATAGATCGCAGGCTTTTAATTGTGGGAGCAGATGAAACCGATCTGAGCTTGTATGGACATCCTTTACCGGATGCTATTTTTAGCAGAAATTTTAGAGAAAATAAATAAGTATCAACCTGCGGCGGTTGGAGTGAATATTATTCGCGACACTCCAGTGGAAACCAAAGAATATCCTGGTAAACACGACACTCTAATTAATCATATCAATGCTTTTAAAAATGTTTTTTTAGTCTGTTCGATAGGAAATGACTTAGATAGTAGTACAGAGCCTTTACCAGGACTTGTGAACCCGGAGCGACAAGTGGGATTTCTTGATGTGTTTGACGATCGTGATTTAGCTCAGGATAATCGCTTACGTCGCTATCTCTTATATCGCAGTGATAATCCAGTTCCCGATCCTACGAAATGTCATACTCCTTATTCTTTAGTTTGGCATTTAGTGGAGCATTATTTAAAACATCATCACTCTATTGACGTGACCCTATCCCATAGCCACTCAAACTTTGGCTCAGTTGGGATCCAACGGATCGCAAATCGCAGTGGGGGATACCAAAATTTGGGGAAATATGCCAAAGGCAATCAAATACTGATTCGTTATCGCCATACTCCGGATCCGAATCAGATTGCTCACCAAATTACCGTGCGAGATGTGTTGGAAGAACGCCATTCGTTTAAGCAATCTCGAATCGAAGGAAATGTGGTTTTGATTGGCATGACCGCTCCCACGTTACAGAAGTCGTTTTTTACCCCTTATGGGAAAATTAGCGGGTTAAACATTCATGCCCATGTGGTGAGCCAGATTATTAGTACCGTTGAAGGCGAATTGAATGGCAAAAATAAGCGACCCTCGATCTGGTGGTGGCCTCAATGGGTTAATTTACTTTGGGTATTATTATGGTCATCTATTGGTGGAATGCTCGTCTGGCGTTTTCAGCAACCATTACAGCGATGGGTAGCTCTTAGCGGTGCTATACTGATATTATATGGAATTTGTTTCTTTGTTTTAACTCAAGGGGGCTGGATTCCACTAATTCCTCCCATTTTAACTCTCCTAGCTCCCACCTTTTGCTTGACTTTATATACCCTGTTTAAACTAAAATCTTTTCATTGAACCAAAGCCCTGATTCATGTCTTTATTTTCTATGATGAAACTGCTGCTGATTCACTTGTTATTTGCGAGCATCATTGCTCTTGCCAATATGCTGAGAATTCCTGCCTCCATGAGTACGGAAGTGGGACGACAACAAGTAGCCCAAGAGACAGAACCAACAGATCCCGGAACACCAAAAGGAACATCTGAACCAACGGGAACCCGACCCGAATCAACTTGTCCGCCAACGGAAACACCTCTAACGGCCATTAATAATGGAAACCGTAGTGATTTTACCCTAGCCCAATATCCGATTTTTTTCTTTTATAATCCTTATTCCCCCGAAAATCTGGATTCCCTTGAGTTTTCCCTCTATGACAGAGCCGAACGACGCACCATTTATAAAACGCAGATACAATCTAGTGAAAATCCAGGAATTATCCAACTGAGAATTCCCGAACAGGCTGATTATGCCTTAGAGGTTAATCAGACCTATCGCTGGTATCTTACGTCGCCTATTGTTCCGAACGCCGTACTGATGGCCCAGACGTGGAAATTAACGGCTCGATTATCGCAAACCGATGACGGAACAACTGGAGGCTGAGTTAGAAAATCCCTCGATTCCCCAATACATTACCTATATGAATGAGGGAATTTGGTATGAATGCTGTTAGCCTTCTCGCTCAAAGCTATGCATCTAATCCACAGAACCAAGCATTTAAAGAAGCGTGGAATAATTTGTTGCAAGCGTTAGGTCGAGAACACTTGAGTCAACAGCCATTGATTAACCCGGTGGTGAGTGGAGGAGAAGCAGAGGAGTAAGACCATGTTAGTAGTAGAGCTATCAGTCTAAGTACTTTTTTGGTGTAGGGCAAATTTCTCAATTAAACCTACACCATTGATTGAGGCTCTGTCCTCTTTCTGAGCTTGCAACTTTATCGCCAATTTCCGTAATATAAGGGGCCTACGAGGTCGGGTTCTGATAATTGAGAGTTTCTAACAGCTTTTTGAGCGCGATGAAGTGCCTCAGCTTTGGTGAGTCCGTTTTGGATAAATTCCAAATAAAACTGTTTCATCAGTTGACTGGTTGAGTCATCCTGAACTCGCCAGAGGGTAGCAAGGGTACTGCGAGTTCCTGCTCGGACTGCTAACCCTAATCCTAAAGTAGCGCGGTTATCCCCATCGGCTGTTTTACAGGCACTCAAAACGAGTAATTCAATTGTACTAGAGGGAGAGGAACGCGAAGCAGTCTATCAAATTCGTTAGGTCGGATTAATTCACCAGTGGAGTTTGCTGAACCATAAACTAGGATATAAGTATTCTGGGGGTTTGAACTAAACTGTCCATGAGTTGCCATGTGAACGATGGAAAATGGCTCGATATTTAACTCTTGCTTTAGTCTTGACTGGGGTAAAATCAGAGTTTAATAAAATCTCAGTAGAAGCTAGATTACTAATACTTTCTAGTTCAGTGCGGACATCAAGGGGTTGAAAGTTTTTATCTTCTACTGTTAGAGCTTCAGTAACTCCTGTTGCCAATACTCTGAGTTGGGCTCGACTCTTGTTCTAAATCGAAAGTTTGTAAATTTGGCAAGAGAGCAATCGCATAAGCCTTTTCCACTAAATATTTTTCGGTTTTGCGATCGTATAATGCTGCAAATGCGGGAATATTTTTTAACTCCCCATCCAAGACAAAAACTAAGGTTTTGATTTCAGTGCTAGTTTCTAAGGTTGCTTCTAGGGGCTGGATTAACCAGCGATAAAGATTATCAGAACTCTCTAACCGTCTTCTAAGGATGAAGGATTGGCTAGTTTACGTCGAAGTTGTGCGACATTCTCTTGCACTTCTGTACGAGAAATGGGAACGATCTGACGTTCCTCCAAGGGTCGATAGTTTGGGTAATTTAAACAAAACTTCTATCCGGTTCGGTAACAGAATCGGATAAATGAGTGCAGCATCTCGGGTAATCTCATTTCAGCGATCGCTCAATTCGAGCCGATGAATCCAGCGATCGCCCAGATAAAACGGTTAGATTGCATTGCAGGAAGTTTTCGAGTTCAGCCAAATGCAGCGCATCAATAAACTGAATCGCACTTTGCAGGCGATGTCCGCTTTTGATCAGCGGTTTGTA
>CAWGFK010000003.1:0-266740 GCA_963821735.1 uncultured cyanobacterium | reverse complement strand
AACCCAGTCAAGACCCTCAACCTTGGCATACCATGAACGGCAATTGTGTGCTGATCCCGCAAAAAGTGGCACGGTAACTGGGTAACCTAGATCCAACTTCATCCACAGTACCGGAGATCTGGACTATGGACTACGGGTGAGACAAGTTGGAGGGTCAGTCTGGTTGGTCCCTGACTATATCGGCACCTGCGCCACCCATGCAAAACAGGAAGACTACTGGGAGAATCCGGACCTAACATGGCGCGATCGCTTTAAAAAAGCAACCCAAGCCAAAGGTTTACCGCCTAGAGAGTGGAAAGTTTTTGCCCAACGTCACGCGGGGCAGTTCTGGCTATTTTATTGGGTGTTACCCTATATTCGATTGCTATTCTCGGCTATTGGTGGGGGGAAAATGGGCAGTCAAATTAATACCTAATTCATCCCTAATTCAGGGCGGTAGTTTCCCTCAACAGCAAAGGGTTTCGAGAGTCGGGGGCAATATCAGGAGTCAAATCAATGCTTAGACGAGTGGCTTTGTTAACCAACTTTATTCCACCGTATCGGTTGCCGCTTTACAGGGCGATCGCCGATCGCGTTCCGGAGTTTCAAGTATTCATAAGCACCCGATGGAAGCCAATCGCAGTTGGAATCCCAACTGGGATGGGTTGAACGTTACCGTACAAAAAAACCTGACCCTCGAGCGGAGTTGGAAGCATCCTCATGGGTTCTCTGAAAAGTTGTACGTTCACATTCCCTACGATACCCTTTGGTCCTTGCGGCAGTACCGTCCCGATGTGGTCATTTCAGGAGAAATGGGGATGAGAACCGCTCAAGCCCTGTTGTATCGTAAATTAAACCCAAACAGCCGGATGATTCTATGGGCCACA
Source organism: uncultured cyanobacterium (assembly GCA_963821735.1). Taxonomy (GTDB): domain Bacteria; phylum Cyanobacteriota; class Cyanobacteriia; order Cyanobacteriales; family Laspinemataceae; genus Laspinema. The sequence goes on along the minus strand of CAWGFK010000003.1, from coordinate 265,874 downwards.
GTGTCTGAATATAGCGAACTGGGTCGGGGAAAGCTGCGAGAAAAATTGCGACAAGTTCTTGTTCCCCAGGCGGATGCCCTGCTGGTGAATGGACAAAGTGGAGCGCGCTATGTCCGCCAGTTTGGAGTCAGTGACCCGAGCATTTTTTTCGCCCCTTACACGACGGATATCGACCCTTTTCTCGCGGTTCCCCTTTCCAGAACTCCCTTGGATGCCTCCCGACTGTTGTATGTCGGGCAGTTGGTAGAGCGTAAGGGGATCGAACCCTTTTTGTCTACCCTAGAACGCTGGACAAAGGCTCATCCAGACCGGACTTTAGAATTTTGGCTGGTGGGAGATGGGCCGTTGAGGAGCAGCTTGGAGCAACAAGTGTGGCCCTCCAATTTAAGGCTACGATTTTTAGGGAATGTGGAATATGGGAAGTTGCCGGAGGTTTACGCGCAGGGGGGGATTTTTGTCTTTCCGACTTTAGCCGATGAATGGGGGTTGGTGACCAATGAGGCGATGGCAGCAGGGTTGCCGGTATTGGGGAGTTCTTACAGCCAATCGGTAGAAGAATTAGTGGTGGAAGGGGAAACGGGGTGGCAGTTTCGACCCGATAAACCGGAGGAAATGTATTTGGCACTGGAGCGATCGCTGTCGATGTCCCTTGCACAGTTGGAACAGATGAGGACTAAAGCCCGCGATCGCATCCAATACTTAACTCCAGATTTCGTGGCGGATAACATCCTGAAAGCGATTGAATGGGTTTGCTAATCGTCTCTTGAATCCGGTCCCCTGGTCCCTTAACAAGGAACAATTCAGGCTTCTTCGGTTCGGTTATATTCAGAGTTTACTGTAGCCCCTCACCGTAGCAATTTTTGAGTATCAAGACTGTCTGCATAATCTCTTGACAAAAGAGTTAGGTACGGCTATATTCATAGAATTAATCTTTCTTGTAACTCTTCTATTGTTACTTCAATAGATCGTCTAGTAATCCACCCGTACATAGGATTAAACCCCCATGTACGAGTCTTGCCCTGGGTTAATTTTTTAAAAATAAAAACCTTAAACGGGAGCATCACCCATGAATATTCATCAAATTTATCGTCCAATTTTAACTTATTTCCGAAAGAAGAGGCTAAAAAAATTTTATAGCTTTTTTCAAATTACAGAAGAAAGCAAATTACTAGATATAGGAGGAAATCTTTTTTTTGGGAGTTGGCCAAAAATGAAGGGTACTCTTTACCCAAGATTACCATCGTCAATCTGTATCCTAGTAACCGGGAGTTGCCAGAAAATATAGCGTGGGTGGTAGCTGATGGAAAAAAACTACCCTTTGACGATTTATCATTTGACATCGCTTTCTCGAATTCCGTAATTGAACACGTAGGGAGCTGGGAATCCCAAGTAGATTTTGCCAAAGAAATTAAAAGAATATCCCATCAATATTTCATACAAACTCCTAGTCAATCCTTCCCCGTAGAGCCGCACCTGTTAACTCCCTTCATCCATTGGCTTCCCAAAAAAGCCCAGCGACCCTTACTCCGAAATTTTACCGTATGGGGGCTACTAACTCGTCCTACTCAAAACTATTGTGACAAGTTGTTAGCCGAACTCCAGTTATTACAGAAAAAACAGATGGAAGAACTGTTTCCCGAGGGTAAAATTTTAGTCGAGAATTGGTTTGGACTGGAAAAATCGTTAATTGCCATCAAATCATCCTAAAGGCTCTCTTAAAAATGGACATCACAAAACAACCGCTCGGGCTTAAGTCCCGTAAAAAAACTTGTGATATTCCTAAGGGCTAATCGAGAACCCCGTCATCTTTAATGACCACGGATTATCAACCCAGGGAAAATGCTTTTGAATCGAATTCAGCGCCAGGTCCTCACGTTTCTTCTGTTCCTCGGTTTAGCCACTGGAATGGTAGTAGGTTTAAAGAGCCTTTCAGTAGAGCGGGGGGTCAATTTAGGACAACCGGAGACGGGAGATCCCTGCAACCCTGTTTGGGATGCACCTGCATCATGCGGCCACTACCCCGACCTATCGCACAAATCCACCGATTACGGAAGAGACCCCCTGGGTAACTCTTTCCCATCCCGACTTGGCGTTTGGTAACCGCTTATGTGGACTGGTTTGCCTTAGAACCCCGGAAAGGTGAATTGAATTTTGAAATTTTGGACAAATCGTTAGAGTTAGCGGAAAAACATCAGGTAGAACCCTTGATGTACCTGGGGTTTTTTCCCCAGTGGGCTTCACAACGACCGACGAACCATTGGCTTTTGGCCCTGGGAAAGCGGCTCCCCCCGAAAATATAGAGGACTGGCGCAACTACGTCGCACCGTAGCAACACGCTACAAGGGAAAGATCCACTACTATGAGCTATGGAACGAACCCAATGGTTACAAGCGCTTTTACACGGGTACGATCGCAGAAATGTTGGAGCTGCCGGGAAGCTTACCGAATTCTCAAGGAAGTCGATCCAACCATAACAGTCGTTTCTCCATCGGCAACGGGGGACTGGGGTAGTTCTCCCGGGGTCAGCTGGCTGGATGACTTTCTCAGTCGAGGGGGAGGGGACTATGCGGATGTCATTGGGTATCATTTTTATGTGATGCCGGGGACTCCCGAAAACATGGTGCCGTTGATTCAAAAAGTGAAAGCGGTGATGGCGAAGTACGGACAAAATGATAAGCCACTGTGGAATACGGAGTGTGGTTGGTTAGGCGATGAAGCTTTTTCTTCTGAGGACAAAGCTGCTGGGTATGTTGCGCGTTCTTATGTTTTAAATTGGGCGGATGGTGTGGGGGCGTCTGTACTGGTTTTCTTGGGATTCGCCTTCGGGATACAGATCTACTTAACCCGCTCGGATCAAAAAACCTTGACGCCGCTGGGGTTGCCTATGCTGAAGTGCAAAAATGGCTGGTAGGGGCGCAGATGCGGTCCTGTGAAGCACGGTCGGATCAAACTTGGATTTGCTCGTTGGAACGAGATCGCGGCTATCGTGGCTGGATTGTCTGGAATCCCGAAAAAGAGTTAATGTTTTCCCTCCCAGAAGACTGGGAGATTGAGGGGGTCGAGCTTGACGGGATACCAGGACACTGGGTCAAAAGACTCGTAACAATTAGTCCCACTCCTATCCTCTTAGAAAACTCGGCTTTTACGGTCAACCCTGATCTCCGATCGAGTTTAAGTTTAGCGATCGCGGGTCAAACTTTGACTCGTTCGGAGTTTACATCATGCCGGCGGTTAAGTTTACCGAGTCCATCAGTTACTGGATGATAAAGTCTGCAAATTTTTTGGCATCGGACCACTTAGTGAATCCCATCATAAGTGGTCCAATCTGCGGTAGCAGGTTCCGGCAACCACTCAAAGGTATCTGGGGGAAACAGCGATCGGATCAGCGAATATTCCTCTTGTTTTTGGATGGTGTTGGCAACCTTCGGTTCCCCGGGTACATTAAATAAATTAACCGCACACCTTGTTTTTGAATTTCGCTGATTTGTTGTTTGATCAGTTGAGATTGTTCGGTAATCTGTTGTTTGATCTCGGGGATAAATGATTCTGCGATCGCTCTACAACTCTCGTGATTAATTTGTCTCTCAGGTCCTCACTGACAACTTGAGTCGATGACAAATCTGGATCTGCTCCCGAGCGATTTTTTAAATAGCTAACAAAAATGCTAACGGGTTGGTATTCTTCTCTAAAGATTGGCAGCCAAGTTTTTACAAGATTTGATCGAGGATTCTGCATTGGAGCGATCATGTCGGCTTCAGGTTGTAGAATCAGCGTAAAGTTGAGTTCTACCAGTAAAATTTCGGGTTTTCGGGTTTTCAGAATGACCAGTTTTAATCCAGTTTGACTGCTTCCTCCGGATATAGCGATATTTTTAACAGGATTACATCAAAGTATTTTTCGAGTTCCGACGTCAGGGAACTCCCGATAAGGACAAATTTGGGATCGCGATCGCTATAAATATAAGCGTTCAGCTTTGATCTGGTTAATTTGGCGTTGATTTATCCCTTCACTCGATGGGACAACACCCCCAACCACTAAAGTCCAATGCAACACCAGGAAAAACACAGAGACTAACAGAGTACGCAATAGAGAGCGCATCATTTGGGGTCTATATAATCCCACAATCCTTTAGAATTGGAAGTATATAAATGCATGAACTTACCACTATTGAGAAATAGCAAGTCCACATAATACCGAACATGATATCGTTCCCCCATCTTCCCATCGTTTTTTTGAAAGGCGATTGCCATTCAGGGCCAGTATCCTTCGTAACGGGGGAAAATGTGGAAGGTGATACAGCAACACCGGCAATGAGAAAATCATCACGGGAACGATGTAGGTTAAACCCGGTTTGATGTTGACGTTCCGAAATAAAGTCAGCACAAAATCAACAGCCTGACTAAACTCAGGTAACTTAAACAAGAGCCATCCCATTGACACAAAAGAAAACACCCAAATTATTCTCAGGGAATCAACAATAAATTGCTGCCACAATGGGGTTGGTAATTCAGTTGAATGCTTAACTTTTTGATCCAGACCGATTAATCTCTCAGCGGCTAATCCCACCCCATGAAAAAGTCCCCAGACGGCATAACTCCAAGCTGCACCATGCCACATTCCCCCAAAGTCATGACCAACATGAGGTTGATGTAGGTTCTCATTTTTCCCTTGCGGTTCCCTCCCAAGGGAATATATAAATATTCTCGCAACCAAGTCGATAAGGAAATATGCCAGCGCCTCCAAAATTCGGTAATTGACCGAGAAATGTAGGGAAAATCAAAGTTTTCAGGCAGATGGTAGCCAAAGACTGCCGCTATTCCGATCGCAATCAGGGAGTACCCGGCAAAATCAGCGAAGATTTGCATCGAATAGCCAAACAGCAGGACAAGATTCGTAACCGTTCCTAATCCTTGGTAGTAGGGATAGTGAATCCAAAATGTATAGTCTTTCAAGTTGTCGGCTATGACCATTTTCAGAAAGTAGCCAGTGACTAAGTAATGAAAGACGATATTCCATTGAATTTCTTTCAAATATTTGGTGTGAATCTGAGGATAGAAATCTTTAGCTTTAACAATAGGTCCCGCTACTAATTGGGGGAAAAATGATATAAAGAAAGCCGTTTTAAAAAGATAAGTTTTAAAATTATCTGGACCCTACTTACTCAGTTTTCGAAAAGGTTTTAGAACTGAGTTCTTCCTCGCGAAGGACATCTACGACTAAACTAATTCCCTGAAAGGTGTAAAAAGAAATTCCGATGGGTAAGGGTAACCGCAAAAGCAACGATATCAGTCCATCTTCCGGTTGGCTAGCATTGACAATGTGTAGACCGAAATTCGTCAATAATGACCCGTACTTGAACAGTCCGAGGATGGTCAGATTACCAACCACTCCCAAGGTCCCCCAAAACATCCGCTTTTTTTTCTGCGAGTGTTGAGCCACTTTGAAACTCGTGACGGTGTTGATTAAAATGGATAAGCACAGACGGGATCGGGAGTGAAGGAGAACTCCAAGCATAAAAGACAAAGCTGGCAACAATGAGAATAGGAACCTGAGCTGTTTGAAATTTGGGCAAGTAATAAACGAAAAGGTTAGGAGAACTAAAATTAAAAAAGGAAAGCTATTGAACAACATAAGCTAGGTTTAGGAAAATCTGATATGTACCAATCTCAGGGGAATGGAATCCAAAAATGGATGGAGTTAAATCAGGCCCGAAAACTTACGGGGCCTCTAACCGATTAGCCTAGGGAAAGAGATGCACTTTTTAGGGATTAGAGCTGTTTTCCATTCAATTAATTGGCGCAGAGCCAATTGTTTTATTGCTTCGCTGTGTATTTTATCACTTCTTTTTAGGCGGTGGGGAGGGGGAAGGCAAAACTTTACAAAAATTATATAATTTTTCATTGATCAGAAACAAGGTGTCGGGAGGAAGTGGGAGGGGGCTATTTCAATGGGGTAAATCGGATAGGAAAGGCAGATCGCCCCGAATCCGGGCTAGAGGAAAAGCAAAAGTGGCCTCGCTGCGAGACTCATCAACGGGATAGGAATATCTCGGTCTATTAACGAGATCGCGGCGGCGATTCCCAGGTCTTACTTCAGCTACGATCAAGAGAAACGGTTTACCCTTATTAGCCCGCGGCTTATTCCCGTAAATCTTACAACTTCATAACTTTTACAAAATTGCTGGCGGCGAGGATGTAGTAGTTCGCTCAGAGAAAAACTTGCTGGAAGCTCATGGCAACTCCGTCGCTTTGCTGGATGTTGACAATGATGCGATCGCCTCAAAGTTCAGCCAAGCCATGACTGCCGTCAACGCCATCTACTCCCCTGCCTCCAAACAACGGGTTTTGGAAGAAATTAATCGCTTTCAACCGGATATCGTCCATGTTCATAATTTTTTCCCGTTGCTCTCCCCCGCCGTTTATGATGCCTGTCGGGAAGCTCGGGTCCCCGTGGTACAAACCCTGCACAACTTCCGCCTGTTTTGCGCCAATTCCTTCTTTTATCGGGATGGAAAAGTTTGCGAAGACTGTATGGGAAAATTCTTCCCCACCCCGGCAGTGGTTCATGCTTGTTACCGGGATAGTCGCATCGGTTCGGCGGTGGTGGGGACAATGCAAACCGTACACCGGATCCGAGGGACTTGGCGCGATCGCGTAGACCACTACATTGCTTTAACTGACTTTGCGCGTAACAAATTTATTGAAGGCGGGTTACCGGCGAACAAAATCACCGTGAAACCTAATTTTGTGTCCGTCGATCCCGGTTGCGGTGAGGGTGGAGGAGACTATGCGCTATTTGTGGGACGACTTCGCCGGAAAAAGGTCTCGAAACCCTCCTCGCCGCCTGGGAAAAACTGGGCGATCGCATCGGGCTGAAAATTATCGGAGACGGACCATTAGCCCCCACCGTAGAACAAGCCGCGACCCGGATTCCAGGGGTGCAATCGATGGGAAGGCAGTCACAGAATCAACTCCAAACCTTAATGAAAAATGCCCAAGTTTTAATCTTTCCCTCACTTTGGTATGAAACCTTTGGTCTGGTCGTCATTGAAGCCTATGCCGCAGGAGTACCCGTAATTGCCAGCAACTTAGGTACGATGTCCTTATTAATTGATCCCGGTCGCACTGGACTGCTCTTTCGTGCTGGAGATCCCCAGGACTTGCAAGAGCGCATCGAGTGGATATTATCCCATCCCCAAGAAGTTAAGAAGATGCGGCAGGAAGCCCGAAGGAGTTGAGTCTAAATACACAGCGACACAGAACTATCAGCAGCTGATGGAAATTTATGAAACCGTTCGGTCTTAACGCGGTGGGATCCTGCGGCAGTCGGATTCCTGTTAGACAATCTACACGGGATGGCCGCAGAATTCGACCTGAGTCACAGAACCTTTACAAATCACGGTTTTGATGACACCCTAGAATTATCCCTCGGGTTTTCTTAATTGATCAAGGCTATGATAGGCTTCCGTGAAACGACTTGAGTGACCTGAAAGTTCAAGGTTTCGTTCATCCTTGAACGCTACAACAATCTATCGGAATCCAGTCAACTGCTTAAATAGGCTATCAACAAGTTTGATCACATAATTTTGGGGGAAAACTAGGAGAGTAAAAGCAGTCTGGCCATCCTACAACTTGGCCCATTTTCAAGGAAAATCAGTCACCAACTCAAAAAATTACAGATTGCAACTTGGGCAAATCCAGCCTAAAAAATCCTCCTTGACCTCGTGACGAGCCACCCACAGATGCCTATAATCTAGGGGAGGAATTGCGACTGGCACCCAAGCTGGCCGATCGCCCAAAAATTCAACATAGCAGGAGAACAGAATGTCTGTAGTTATCGTAACAGGATCCGGCGGATTGATTGGTTCCGAGGCCGCCCTATTTTATGGAAAAGCCGGTTACAAAGTGGTCGGGATTGACAATGATATGCGTCAATACTTCTTTGGACAGGAAGCCTCCACCAGTTGGAACCGAGAACGAATCAGCAAAGAACTGGGGATCTGTACGAACATAACGAAGTTGATATCCGAAATCCCGAAGCGATTAATGCGATTTTTTCTAAGTACAAATCCGATATCGCCCTGATTGTCCATACCGCAGCGCAACCCTCCCATGATTGGGCGGCAAAGGAACCCTTTACGGATTTCTCCATTAATGCCAATGGGACCCTGGTTCTGCTAGAGGCAACAAGGCAGTTTTGTCCCGAGGCGGTGTTTGCCCATTGTTCCACCAATAAGGTGTATGGCGATCGCCCCAATACGTTACCCCTCGTCGAACAGGAAACCCGTTGGGAATTGGACCCCTCTCACCCCTACCAAAACGGGATCCCCGAAGACATGAGCATTGACCAAAGTATGCATTCTCTGTTTGGGGCCTCGAAAGCTGCCGGAGATCTGTTGGTCCAAGAGTATGGGCGCTATTTTAATATTAAAAGTGCGGTATTTCGCGGCGGGGTCCTCAGTGGACCGCAACATTCCGGGCGCAATTGCATGGGTTCCCCTCTTATTTGATGAGATGCGCCATGACGGGGACGCCTTACACCGTGATCGGTTACAAAGGCAAACAAGTCCGGGACGTCATCCACTGTACTGATGTCATCCTGGCGATGGACACCTTTTTCAAAAAACCTCGGACTGCTGAAGTGTACAACCTGGGTGGGGGTCGCGAGAGTAATACTTCGGTCCGGGAAGGGATCCAAATGTGCGAGGAGATTACCGGCAAGAAGATGGAAACCAGCTACACGGAGACCAACCGCATGGGGGATCATATCTGGTATATCAGCGATTTAAGTAAGTTTAAATCCCACTATCCGGAGTGGAAATTAAGCTATCCTAGTGTCAGAGATATTTTTCAAGAAATCTATGACTTTAATCAGTCTCGCTGGGGGAGTTGAGTTCCCAGAATTATCGGGGCTGACTTCTTGAAAATTTATTAAGTATTCCCAGGGTGTTCTACTAAAAAAATTAGCAATTAGCCCCGGGGCTAATTGCTAGGAATTAAAATTTGCCCAGTTGTGAATAGAGGTGATTGGGGTGATTAATCGAGGGAAATACTCCGTACTCGGGGTGGAAATATCAGCCATTGATTATGACTATGGTGTGGAAGCGATTATTAATGCAGCAAAGGCGCGATCGCCTCTAGCCATGACAGCTTTGGCGGTTCATGGGGTGATGACAGGCTTTTCTGATCCCGTTCATCGTCGCCGCTTAAACGCATTTGACTTGGTAACTCCTGATGGACAGCCGGTTCGCTGGGCGCTTAACTGGATTCACGGGATTAAACTGCCCGATCGCGTCTATGGTCCCACCTTGACTTTAAAAGTCTTAGAAGCTGCTGCGATGGAAGGACTGCCCGTCTATTTTTACGGCAGCAAACAGGAAACCTTGGACCTTTTATTAGAAAAGTTACAAGTTAAGTTTCCCGGGTTAAAAGTCGTGGGTGCAGAACCCTCTAAATTTCGCCGGTTAAGTTCCGAAGAAAAAGAGGAAGTGGTTAATCGGATCAAAAATAGCGGTGCAACCATTACCTTTGTTGGTTTAGGTTGTCCTCGTCAAGAAGTCTGGGTGTATGAATATCGCAATCATTTACCCATGCCCTTGATGGCAGTCGGTGCAGCGTTTGATTTTCATGCGGGGACGGTATCTCAGGCACCGCCTTGGATGCAGAAGCGGGGACTGGAATGGTTCTACCGATTGATTCAGGAACCGGGACGATTGTGGAAGCGCTATTTGTTACTGAATCCGATGTATTTGACCTTTACATTTTTACAAATGTTATCCATTTCTAAGCAGCCAGTTTTGAAGCCAACCGGAATGGAACCTGAAGAGTCTTATGGGTAAGTTATGAATCGGGTTACGGTAGGTTGAAAGCTGCTGTTATAAGAAAATAGCCCGCATTGAAGCGGGCTATTTTCTTGGGTTTTCAGTTGAAATTTATTTCACGTTACGCTGTTATCTGTCTAAATTAGTAAGCAGCAAATGGGGAATAGGATGGAGGGGTTTGAGGTGCGATCGCCCTTTTTAAGTTATGTTACCATAAAGAAGCGAGTTAGGGAAAAAAAATGAGCGTCATCATTCCAGACGAGATCCTCCAAACGACCCGGATGTCTGATGCTGAACTCCTGAAGAAATCGCAGTGATGCTTTTCCAAAAAGAGAAATTAACCCTGGCACAAGCGAGTCGTTTGGCCCAGATGAATCGACTTCAGTTTCAACACTTGCTGGCAAGTCGAAAAATTCCCGTCCATTATGACATTCCAGAATTAGAATCTGACATTAAAACCATGCGAGAACTGGGATATTTGTGATTATCGTCACTAATAATTCACCTATCATCAACTTAGTAGCAATTGGACGCCTCAACTTCTTTTTGATATAGAGATAGCGAGGCAGATGCAAAGCCTAAGCCCGGGCTTCGCTTACCGCACTGCTATTAGGCGTCAGCTCTATTATAAGAATGATTCAGGGTCGCTAGATTTGTTTGTTAAGCTAAATTTGACTGACAGTCCCCCTTGGGAATGACCGATCGCCCCATCACTTCTCCACTAGCAAACCCATTCCCTCTAGTTCGCCGCAGAGTTCACCCGGGAATAGTGCCAACCTTGACTGACTTCTAAAGGCAGAATTTTTAAACCACTGAGTATAAATCCTCGGTACGTCACCCCCTGACAGGGGTGCCCACTCATAGATCGCTTCGCTGCCTTCGAGATACTCAATTTCGCTCATCACCCGGTATTTGTGACTATCACTCTGGGAAAAAAGCATCACCGGGGTTTCTTCTCCAGCAGGGGCAATCAGTTTGTGGGTGGGAGCAAATATACTCATTGTTAAAACCTCGATTAAATCTTGAATTAAAGTAGGGAAATTCAGTGATTCCCCGGTTGACTTGTTGTATTATCAGCCGATTTTGACCCGTCCTGTGCGATCGCTATCCCACAAGCCCGGTGAAATACTTTACTCTACTCCTGTGATGGCGATCGCAGCCGATGTTTTTCACCCCGATACTCCCGTTGTTTCATCGTTAAAGGTGGCTTCATCCTAAACACTGAGTCACCCAACCTGGGAAGATAATACAAAGCACTCAACAGCGACTCTAATTAAGAAGGAGAATCCAAATGCAATTTCAAACCCCAGCACAAGAAGCCTGTTATCACAAAGTCGCCCTCTGGATGCAAGAATTATTTGGCAAATTTCCCTGTGCCCGCCAAGATATCCCCGGATTGGGGCTATTTATGGGTTCCGCCCTGGTGGAAGTCCTGATTTTGCCTTGGGGAGAAGAGGATTCGGTGATCAATACCCGCGCTTATGTCGTGACGGAGGCAGAACTGAGTTCGGATCTGATGCGCTTTCTCCTGGAACAGAATAGCAATATGATTTTCGGGGCCTTTGGTATTGATGCGAAGGGTGATATCCTATTTGAGCATAGTATTGTGGGGTCTACTTGCGATAAAAAAGAATTGGAATCCTCGGTGAATGCGGTTCTGGAAGTCTCCGACGAGTACGATGACCAATTAGTAGAACGATGGGGCGGCAAACAGTGCTCTCGATCGCATCTGCGGTAACTCTAACTAGGGTCTCGGTACCAGTAGCAGTTAGAAACCCGGTTCCTTGAGAAAATTTATCCCTATTAGGACTTAATCTGCGCCAGAAACCGGGTTTCTTGTCCCTGAACTCTCACAGGGGACTGACGCCCTAATCCTTGGCGACCCCGGATAAACGCCGGTTGAGGGTCGATCGCCCAGGAGTGATTGTCTCAGAGAATCCTTCTCGTTGGCGATCGCACCAGTCTAAGATACGATTCCATCCCCACCAGCAGTCAGGGTCTCCAGCTTTTTTCTGGGTGGCTAAATTACTGACATAGCCCACATGACCCCCATAACGAGTCAGCAAAAGCTCGATCGCCCGGTTGCTGTCACAAATTTCCTTTAACTCGGGGACGATCGCCGGGTCAAACATCGGGTCATCTGCCGCATATAAAATCAAGGTGGGTTTAGTTAACTCCGGCAAAATTCTCAGGGAACTACTGGCGGCGTAATACTCCTCGACTGAGGCAAACCCGAGGCGGGAAATCACCAATTCATGATCAAATCCCCAAATGCTATTAGCGCGGGCGATCGCCTCGGGATCAAGTTCAGTTGGGATGAAGCTGATACAGTTTCCAGGCGAGTTTCTTCAACTCCTTGGCGATCGCCTTTTCCAAATATCTTCCCAAAAGGTTGTTTGACTAAATAGGACAGGGACCGATTAGAATCCAGGTTGGGACAAATCACCGCCCCACCGCCAAGTTCCGAGGGGTCCAAATCTAAATCTTTTCCCCAATCGGCGATCGATTGGGCTGCTTTGACCCCCCACAGCGCCAGTTGTCCCCCCAGGGAATATCCGAGAAACCAGAAGGGTCCTGGACATCCCATTGCTTTAGCTTTTGCCGCAATTCTTACAAAATCTTCCCCCTCGTACAATCCATCGGAAGTCAGAGTGGGAGATAATTCAGCGGTTTTGCCATGAGCCACGCCAGTCAAAGAGAACGACTGCATACCCTCGGGCAAAGGCTTTGCGTCCCAGAACTTTCAGAAACCATTGTTGGGGGAGTTCTCCGGTGATGCCGTAAGTTGCCACAATCGTTCCTTGCGCAGGGTTCTCGGGAATGGCCACCCAGCCATAAATTGGGACTCCTCCTGCGCCGGTAAAGAGGGTTTCTTGATAAGGCGGTTCAGGATCGGCGATCGCCTTTTCCCACTCTCGACTTGCGACTAAGGCAGTATGCAGGGTCATCGCCAGCCCATTTTTTAAGAAAAATGGCGGATTGTAGTCTGGATAAAACATAAATCAGTCTAAATAGTCGAGAGGACTGTGAAGAAAGCCCCGTACCACTCTCGCCGGGACCAAAAATCGGGATCTGCTCTCTCGATTCTAACCAATTTGTAACAAAATGTAACAAAAGGGCCAACATTAGCCCGGTTTAGGGAATCAATAGCGCCTGATTCGTTCTAAATGTTACCTTGAGCGCGATCGCAATAAATCTGCGCCACGCGATCGCCTGGGTTCTGATACAAGCATTCCCCAAATAACTGGACTGATTCCCGAAACTTCTGGCGATCGTAAAGGGATAATGCTTCGGTAAATCGGTTTAGGGTTGCTAACTTTCTGTCTCTCATTTCTGGGGAGTCAGCATCAAACACTTCATACACGGTTACCGCTTCGGATTTGCCTTTAACTTGGACGCGATCGATGCGCCGAATTGCATAACTATCTCGCTGCTGCAACCGAGAATAAGTCTCTTCTGTAATTAAGAGAGCTACCCCATAATTTTTAGTTAATCCTTCCACCCGGGAGGCGACATTTACCGCATTACTAATCACCGTACTATCCATGCGATTTTGCCCGCCCACGGTTCCTAACATTAACAATCCTGTATTAATTCCAATCCCATTTTTAATCGGTAAAAATCCCGACTTACTCCGTTCTTGATTGTACTCACCCAGGCGATGGAGCATAGAAATGCCCGCTTTCACGGCATTATCGGCTTCTCCGCTAAACAGGGCCATAATTGCATCCCCGATATATTTATCAATAAAGCCTGAATGTTCAGTAATAGCGGGTTCCATCCGGGACAGATAGGCATTAATAAACTTAAAATTATCCGAGGGGTCCATCATTTCACTGAGGGTCGTAAAATCTCGGATATCGGAGAAGAGGACCGACATTTCCAACTGCACTTGGTCCCCTAATTCCACCTCGACAATACTGGATTTATCTAAAAATTGCAGAAATTGATTGGGAACAAATCGTTCGTATGCTTGATTGAGTTGGAAAAGCTCATGGGTAAACCGTTCTCGTTCTGCCTCAGCCCGTTGGCGATCGGTGACATCAATTCCCACGGATACGGTAGCTGTCCCTTGTTGGTATTTTTGGGCGGCAATGAGATAATGTCGCTTTTCTTGATGGATCTGATAGTCAATGATAGCAGAAGCAGAGGTTTCCGGGCTAGAAACGAATTCACTTAAAAAGATGGCTAACTTAGCATTTTCTTTTAAAAATCCAACTTCTTGACCAATAAATGCTTCTTGGGAAAGGTTAAAATTTTCAGCTAAATGACGATTGACGCCCACGAATACCCCACCGGAATCGACCCAAGAAATCGAACCGGGAACCGCATTTAGCACCGCCTCTAGTTGTTCTTTAGCTTCCGCGAGTTCTTGCTCACGGGCTTTTAATTGCAGAACCATTTGAGTAAAGATATTGGCGAGTCGTCCTAACTCATCCTGGCGATTGGCTACCTCATATAAGGAGTCAGGTTGGAACCTGTTGTTTTCAACGGCAATAGCAGCCTGAATCACTTTATCAACTTCTTGCAAATAGATAGACATTTCTCGATTTGCAGAAATTAAGGCTTCCTCCATTGCTTTACGTTCCGTGACATCTCGAATGGTTAAAACTGCCGTGCGATCGCCATTTTTTAATTCTACAAAAGAACCGGCAATTTCTAAGATGAAGAGACTCCCCTCCTGGTGAAATTCATATTCCCCCGTTTCAAACTTTTGAGAGAGGACCTGCTCAATGGGGTATGCTGTTTCTAATAAGGCAATCCCCCCTTGAGTCAGCGGAACTAGGGTGGAGAGAGGGCAACCGAGAACCGAAAGATGACTGCGATTCACCAGGCGATCGAAGGTGGTATTGCACCATTGAATCACTCCATCTTCTCCAGTCCAAACGATCGCCTCATCAATTGACCCTAGGGCCAGTTCCATCTTGCCCAGAGTTGCCCGCAACTCTTTAATCACAATTCCTAGATCTCTTTGATCGAGTTCTAAGCCAGCCAATTGATTACTCATGGTCAATCAGGGGTAGTAGATTTGCTAAGATTTAGAGAGCGTAGTTGAGCGATAAAATGCCATTTTTCTGCAATTTTTTGAAGGGTAATATAATGATTTGATAGAATATAACCTCCATCTTGAATCAGTATTATACCATTGCTCGAAAGATTTGAAACCGGGGAAAGGTCTTTCATCGTGAACCTTAATTGCTAAATTGGTAGTAAAGCTAGACTTTCCAGTACCCCTTCACCCTGAGTAAATCGAAATAATCTTAAGCAGTTTGGACCAGTCACCTAATCATCAAAAACATTCGCTCAGTACAAACCCCTTTGTAGTAAGCTTATCAAAATATTGCCGACTTCTAAACCCTAACTCTTATGGTAAAACAGTGAATCAGGAAAGTCTAATACTTTATAGATATAAGGGTTATAACTTTTAGGTATATTTCATACCAACTAGAATATGACAAAGTTTTGCATATTTAGCCCTCGTTGTAGAAAAGAAAATCATCATTTCAATGCGACGAGGGTCTGTCCCCTTCAAAACTGGCATAAAGCTATTGCCTCAAAATCCGTGAATAGAAGAGGGAAATTTCTGACTACCTTCGCCGTGAACAGAGATTCAGCAGTTCAGTCACTTCAGGATAAGACTTACCCCCAAAATTCATCGAGGTTGACTTCTGACATCTCTTGCTTCACCTCTTGAAAATAGCTGCTTTCCGTTAGCATAGCCACATCTTTTTCCCGCTTCTGATGGTCGATTTCAATCTTTAATTCTGCCAATTGTTGTTTCAGTTGCTCTTCGCGACGTTTTTGTTCGGTAATATCTTGGACGATGCCTTCATAGTAAAGCGTTTTTCCACTACTATCTTTGACAATCCGTGCATCAATCTGAATCCAAATTATCCGGCCATCTTTACAATAAGAACGGTATTGAAAATTCTTGACTGACCCTTGCTGCTTTGCCAATTCTTTGAATTCAATTCGTTTTTCGGCATCGACATAAAGTTGCCCACCAATGTTCGTAATACTTTCGATCATCTCGCTTGGGGAATCATAGCTATAAATCTTAGCTAGGGCGGGATTTACGGTGATAAATCTTCCTTCCGGTGACGATTGGAAAATCCCCTCTAAAGCATTTTCAAAGATACTGCGATAGTTCTCTTCAGCAATTCGGAGGGATTCTTCTGCTCGTTTGCGATCGGTGATATCAATGCCAACTGATACCGTAGCACTTCCTTGTTGATATTTTTGGGAGGCAATTAAATAATGTCGTTGTTCTTCATTGATGTTAAAATCAAGGATACAAGAAGCCGCAGCTTCCTTACTAGAAATAAATTCACCCAAGAAACTGGCTAATTTAGCATTTTCCTGTAAAAAGCCCACTTCGCGACCAATAAAGGCTTCTTGAGACAGGTTAAAGTTTTCAGCTAAATGACGATTGACCCCCACAAATAAGCCACCGGAATCAACCCAGGAAATCGAACCCGGGACGGCATTTAAAACCGCCTCTAGTTGTTCTTTTGCTTCCGCGAGTTCTTGTTCACGGGCTTTTAATTGCAGAACCATTTGAGTAAAGACCCGGGCGAGTCTTCCTAACTCATCTGGGCGAGAGGCGACTACATCTAAAGATGCGGGTTGAAAGCTGTTATCTTCAACGGAAATGGCAGCCCGAATTACTTTATCAACTTCCTGCAAATAAATGGACATTTCTCGGTTTGCAGAAATTAAGGCTTCCTCCATTGCTTTGCGTTCCGTGACATCTCGAATGGTTAAAACCGCAGTGCGATCGCCATTTTTTAATTCTACAAAAGAACCGGCAATTTCTAAGATTAAAAGACTCCCCTCCGGGTGAAATTCATATTCCCCCGTTTCAAACTTTTGAGAGAGGACCTGCTCAACGGGGTATGCTGTTTCTAATAAGGGAATCCCCCCTTGAGTCAGCGGAACTAGGGTGGAGAGAGGGCAACCGAGAACCGAAAGATGACTGCGATTCACCAGGCGATCGAACGTGGTATTACACCATTGAATTAGTCCATCCTCTCCCGTCCAAACGATCGCCTCATCAATCGACCCAAGGGCCAATTCCATCTTGCCTAGAGTTGCCCGCAACTCCTTAATCACAACGGCTAAATCTCGACTACCTAATTCTAAGTTTTCTAATGGATTACTCATGCTCAATCTTCGGGATTAGAATGACTCGAATTTAAAGGACGAAGTTGGGCCGCAAAATACCACCTGCCCTCAATTTTTTCCGCCGTAATGTAATGCTCAGATAAAACAGAAGCCCCATGTTTATCAATCACCATTGCATTAATCGGATGGTTCGCCACATGGGAAATTTCTGTCATGCTAAAGCGCGAAAAGCCCAGGTTATGGGAATCATGAAAATTCAGAGGAATTATCTCGGCTAAGGTTTGACCAATCAGTTCAGAACCCCAGTGATAAATTTCACTAAACTGAGGATTGATATAGACCACAAACCCTTCATCATCTGCAATTACAACGGGTTGTAGAGCTTCCGAACATAAATCTGAAAAGTTTCTAAAAAATTGTTCATCAGTCATGCCCATTTCCTGCTTCTAAACAGAGGATTTTCATTTTTCTCCAGGTTTTAATGACCCTTTTTACCAATCATTCATCCCTTGACCGCCCGCAATCCATTGCTTTAAATCCCGTTCGGGTTTCGCCACATTAAACAGATGCAACCCAAAATCATGGGAGAGGTCTTCGCAGACTTTGATCCCCCGCAGGCTATTTCCTTTGGCATCTAAAGGCGGTGAAAAAGTGCCAATTCCCAATTGGTTCGGAACCACTGCGGTGATTCCTCCCCCTACGCCACTCTTAGCAGGCATCCCCACACGGTAACACCATTCCCCCGAGGCATCATACATTCCACAGGTGAGCATGACACTGATGACATCCTGCACATAATGTTCATCGATCGCCCGTTCCTGAGTAATTGGATTCACCCCGCCATTTGCCAAGGTTGCTGCCAACATAGCTAAATCTTTGGCATTGACCAAAATCGAACATTGTTGAAAATAAAGGTCCAGGGTTTCATCAATTTTTTCGTTGACCATCCCGAAATTTAGCATCAAGTATGCCATTGCTCGGTTACGGTATCCCGTGGCTCTTTCTGATAAAAAAACTGGGACATTAATATCATGCTCCCGTCCCGTATAACGTTTGAACATTTCTAGCAATCGTTTCAGGCGCTCTGTGCCGTTTTTGCCTTTAATCAGGTCAGCCGTTGCGATCGCCCCGGCATTCACCATCGGGTTATAGGGACGATTGGTGGCTTCATCCAGGACAATTGAATTAAAGGCTTCCCCTGTCGGTTCTACACTGACTTTGCTATTGACATACTCGCGCCCATGATCCTCTAAAGCCAAGCCAAATACAAAGGCTTTAGAAATAGATTGAATCGTAAATAACTTATCACAATCCCCAACTTCAAATACCTCTCCCTCGGCTGTGACGACACAAATGCCAAACCACTCAGGTTGAGCCAGGGCCAATTCAGGAATGTAGTCTGCGATTTTACCCTCATTCAGCAATTTATATTTTTCGTAAAGGTCCGTCAAATAATTGCGAAAAGGTGACGTAACAGAGGTGATGGAATTAGCAAAAGATTGCAAATCTCCGATATTCGACATAATCCTTACCCTTCCATAATTTGCTGGGCCACCTTGCGGAACTCCTGGCTGAGTGGGTGTTCAGGATATTTCACGCAAAACACCCCTTCACTCGCCAGTTGAATCAAATCTTCCGAAAGGGGAAAAACCCCAGCGACGGTTTCCCCATACGTTTCCTCAACTTTCTGTTTCAATACATCTAGGTTGAGCTTGCTATGGGCTTTATTAATTGCCAACAGCATTTTACGGACTTTTAATTGCCGTGCGACATCTACCGTTACCGCCGTTCCTTGATAGTCTTGCTTATCCGGACGCAGAATTAAAAGCAGGATATGAGAGATGGCGATGGATAAAAATGTTTCTTTAGATAACCCAGGGTGAGTATCAATAAATAAGTAGTCTAATTTCAGTGTTTTGACTAAGCTGCGAAATCCATCATTCATCAGCTTGACATCATAACCATCCCTGAGAATACGGGCAATATGATCCGGTTTCACACTGGAGGGAACCAGATAGAGCTTCCCCGGTTCAGTGACCCCAATCATGGTCCCTACATCATAAGCTGAATCTTCAATGGGACTATCACCCCACAGGTAATTATTCAACGTTTTATCCATCTGTTCTGGTTCTAAACAAAACAGATTATGAATTCCAGGGGATGGAACATCGGTATCTACAACTCCAACCCGATACCCTTGTAACGCAACGGTGGTTGCTAAGTTGGCAGTAAAGTTAGACTTACCTGTTCCACCTCGATAAGAGTGAATAGAAACAACCTTAGGCATCTTTCGTAAATACTAAAATTATCCGACTTGTTAGGTGAGTAGGAATACTGTTTGGGGCAGCCTTTCCAGATCTGGCCCGACTCTGAACGATTGACTCTATGGTAGGGTAGTCCAGAAGTAAAGTCGAATGCCTTATAATCATAATGCTTATAACTTTTAGGCATGGCCTAGGCAATTATGGAATTACGGCATCTTAAATATTTTGTGGCCGTTGCAGAAGACCTCAGCTTTAGCCTTGCTGCAAACCGACTGTACATCTCGCAACCGGCGTTAAGCCGTCAAATCAAATATCTGGAAAATGAACTGGGCGCAGTGCTTTTTCTGAGACAATCTAATGGATTAAAACTCACCGAGGCAGGGCATTTTTTCCTGGAACAAGCCCAAGATATTTTGAACCGGAGTCAGGTAGCAGTCCAAACGATTAAAACTCATTATACCCAGACAGAGGAGCCTTTAATTATTGGCTATATCCCGACTATTCTCCAGAGTTTTTTGGGTCAAACCTTACATCAATTTGGACTGACTTATCCTCAAATTGCTGTACGTTTTCAGGAGATGTTACCCAGTCAGCAAGTGAAGGCGCTCAGAGAAGGGGCGATCGATATTGCCTTTATGGGCAATCCCCCGGATGAATTAGAGACAGAATTTATCGTTAAATGTATTAAAAAAGTCCCGATTGTTGCCTTGGTATGGAATACCCATCCATTGGCATATCAATCTTCGATTAATCTAGCGGAACTGGCGGCTGAAAAATTTATCGGAATCTCTGAAGTCACCTTTCCCGGACGAAACGATCGCATCCGAGATACTTGCCGCTGTGCTGGCTTTATCCCCAATTTACATCTATTTGCTGATAGCCATGCGTCAATGATTGCCCTCGTTGCCGCAGGACAAGGGGTCGCCATCATGCCAAAGGAAGCAGAAGCACTCCCTCATCCCCAAGTTCGGTTTATCTCCCTTCACCATCCCATATATTACGCCCGCTCAACAGCCGTATGGAGAAAAGAAGCGCCGGATAAATCTTTAGATAAATTTCTCAAAGTTCTGTTTGAGCAGATTCAAAACTAATTAAGGATATTTATAATTAAAGCTAGGTTCTTTCTGAACAAACCGTTTAAAATGGCGCTTTTATCTGCAATTGATTCCATTAATTTAATGAAATTTACTGCTTAAACCCCTCAATTATTAAACATTACTAGGGATGAATTTGACTTAAAATTAAGCGGAGGCGATCGTAATCATCCTTGAGTAAGACGCTGAGAGTGCGTCCGGCTTGGACTAACCAATCGCGATCGGCACCGCGTAATTGGTACACCTCGCGAATGGCTGCCGCAGTCAAGGCATCTACGGGTGCACCGGGAACTTGTAAGAGGGTGCGGAGGAAATCAAATTGTTGGGTAAAGTGAACAATTTCCGGGGGTTGACAGCGATAGACGGCTTGGTGAATTTGAGGGGGACGGGGGGGAATATATTGATAGACAACTCCCGTGGGACGGCGTGACCCATTTGGGTTGTCAAGGTGGGGACAAAATCCGGCGATCGCCGCCCGAAATTCGGTTTTGAGCATGGCAAAAATCTGGGGTTGCTGTTCCCTTAACCCATCTAAGGACAAACCCAACGCCCTCGCCCGATGGACGGAATCAATCGGACTGGTCGTAGCAAAATAAACCACCCCATAAATCTGATTTCCCGATTCTTCATCCAAAGATTTTACCCAACTCCCAAAGGGCGGCATCAGGGGGAAATTTAACTCTTCAGGGTCTAAACATTGGGCTAAAAATTCCGTTGTTGCAGTCTCAATCACCTCAGCAATATGGTCCGGGTGACGATGTTCATTGGCAAATTGTGGTAAAGGAAGTCGCATAATTAATGATTAAAATATCTTTAAGGTTAGAAAAAATACAGGGTTGAGGAGTCAAATCTCATCAACCCTGAATGATGATTCACCGTGAACTATTTGCTTTTCTTGCGGCCCGCAGTGGCATCTACAGGTTCGAGTTCCGAGAGGCGAAAGGTGACTAATTTATCCCAATTTCCTCCCTCAAAGAGGACAGCCGCCCTACCATCGGTGAGGCGTTGCACTTGTCCTTGAAAGTCGTAGTAAGTATCATCGGGATTTTTAACACGAACAGCCGATCCAGGCAAAATCATAATCTTTTCCAGATGTTTAGAGTTAAGGGATTGTGCGGATGAGTCAGGAAACCTGAGTCATCATTGGTTATGGTGAATCGTTTGGGAGTCATTCGTCAAGGTTTCCCCAAGATAGCCGGAGGCTAAAACTTTTTCTTGGCTTTTTCCCGGTGATAGGCGACGGATTCAACCAAACCCAGGGCGATAAAATTTGTCAGCAAGGCGGATCGACCGTAACTCAGCCAAGGGAGGGGAATCCCCGTCACCGGCGCGAGTCCAATAGTCATGCCAATATTCACCACCACCTGAAACACAAGCATCGATAAAACCCCGATCGCCAACAACGCCCCAAAGGTGTCTTTCGCGTTTTGGGCAACCACGACTAGGCGCAGGCAAATTAACCAAAAGGACACAAGGATCACCATCGACCCGATAAACCCAAATTCTTCGCCGATCGCCGAAAAGATAAAGTCCGTATGTTGTTCCGGGATAAAGTTAAGCTGGGTTTGGGTTCCATTATAAAGTCCCCGCCCATGCAGTCCCCCGGATCCAATGGCGATGCGAGATTGGATCAGGTGATATCCAGCCCCGAGGGGGTCTTTTTCTGGGGTGAGGAAGGTGGTCAATCGTTCTTTTTGATAATCTTTGAGGAGGTTCCATAATAGGCTCCCGACTCGACCGAAAATCAGGTTCATCACCACAGTCCCCAATGCACCCAAAAAAGGCCAGGGTAGGGTACGCCAGCCAATTAAGGCGATTAAGCCAGTCCAGGCAAACCATCCGGGTAAATAAAGGCTAAACAGAAAGGTGGCTACGAGGGGAGATATCAGGAGGATGAGCCAACCGGGATTAGTATTACCCCAATAGAGCATTCCCAGGGTAATCGCCCCAAAGACTAGGGAAGTGCCTAAATCCGGTTGTAAGAAGACTAAGGCCCAGGGGACCGCAGTAATTGCTAAGGTTTTGAAGATAGAACTCAGACTGTCCGGGGTCCGTTCGTGCAAGAGGGCGGCTAGGGTAATAATCAGCCCTAATTTGGCAAATTCTGAGGGTTGAATGTTGAATCCACCAATGGTAATCCAGCGTTGTGCACCGAGGGCTGTGGTCCCGATAAACATAACCGCCAGCAGGGAGATATTGGTGGCAGCATACACGACCCACTTTAATTGAATGAGGGTATCGTAGCGCGATCGCGCTAAACTCACGGCCAGAAGCAGTCCAATCCCTCCCACCAACCAGTGCTGCCACCACTCAGTCCAACCTAGGTTGAGTTCGGTACTGCGGATCATAATCCCGCCAAATAGTGTTAACCCAACGGGCAAGATAAATAATAGCCAGTCAAACTCTAGCCAAGGTTGTACCCAGGCTCTCCAAGGCGATCGATTTACGGACTTTTGAAACATATTTCAACGGGGTAATGGGGGAGTTTGTCATTTGTCATTTGTCATTTGTCCTTGGTTGATGGGGGAGATGGGGGAGATGTTTGTTGTCGTCATGACTGAAGTCGTTTCCTCTCCCATCTATCCCTGAACTCACCAACGACCCACAACAAATGACCAAGGACCAACGACAAATGACCAACGACAAATGACCAACGACATTGGTCCTATCTACGGTTAGGCTAGGGCTACGACAGACACTTTACCGGCAATTCGGTTGGCAATTTCTCGCAGGGCTTTGGCGGAGGGAGAATCCGGGGCGGAAATAGCGATCGGGACGCCGCTATCTCCACCTTCGCGCAGGGGAATTTCTAAGGGGACGCAGCCTAATAAGGGGACGCCGAGTTCATCGGCGGTTTTTTGTCCACCTCCCGAGCCAAAGATATCGTATTTTTTGTCGGGCATATCGGGGGGGATAAAATAGCTCATATTTTCGACAATTCCCAGGACCGGCACGTTTAATTGTTGGAACATTTTTAACCCTTTACGGGAATCCAACAAGGCGACGGTTTGGGGGGTGGTGACAATCACGACTCCCGCCATTGGCACGGATTGGGCCATTGTGAGTTGGGCGTCGCCGGTTCCTGGGGGCATATCTACAATCAGATAGTCGAGTTCTCCCCAATCGACTTGATAGAGAAACTGCCGAATTACGCCGTTTAACATGGGACCACGCCAGACAACGGGTTGGTCCTTGTCGATTAAAAAGGCCATTGAGACTAATTTCACGCCGTAGTTAAAGGCGGGTTCGAGGACGTCGCCTTGGGGACCTTGGCGGACCATGACTTGTGCATCGCCGAGTCCGAGCATGGTGGGGTCATTGGGACCATAGATATCGGCATCGAGGAGTCCGACTTTGGCCCCGGATTGGGCGAGAGAGACGGCGACATTAACGGCGATCGTGCTTTTGCCGACGCCGCCTTTACCACTGGAGATGGCGAGGATATTTTTGACGCCAGCGATACCTTGGCGATTGGGGAGGGATTTCTGTTGGGGGGTTTCTGCGGTAACTTCGACGTTGACTTCTTGAACGCCTGGTAGGGTGCGAACGGCTTTTTGGCAGTCTTCGACGATAAATTCTCGCAAGGGACAGGCGGGGGTGGTCAGGACTAAGGTAAAGCTGACGTTGCCTTCGTCAATTTTGACGTTGCGAATCATGTTCAGATCGACCAAGCTCTTTTGGAGTTCGGGGTCTTGCACGGGTTGCAAGACTTCTAAGACGGCTTGGGACGTTAGGGGTTGAGTCATCGGTTTGCCTGTTTCTCCTCTCTCGGACGGGTCAGGCAGACAGTCTTTATTTTAGGGGAAGGTCGGGGTTGAGTTTTAGCCCGTTAAGTGGCTGGGGTGTCCCGGTTGGGAGGGCGAAATTACTGCCCGATCGCCTGGGTTGCTTGCTTCCCCTAGAACGACTTGCCTGCTGAAACACTGGGTGTTTTCCTAAATGTATCTTTTTTTGTAGTAATATGTAGAATTTTTAAAGGCAGTAGATAAGGGCAGAGATTAAGATAGGATTTTTTCAAGAGTCGGTCAGCTTGATCGAGAGAAGGGCTAAAGATTTCATCAAGGGTGCGATCGCGTTATCCACCGCTGAGATTTTGATCGCTCTTGACAGGCTAATCTCTATCCCGCAGCAGAAAATAATTTGACATTATGACAGTTTCTTCGACTTTTGAGGCCACCTCTACTCAGAATTTGCCACCGGATGACTCGAAAGAACGAGTCAGTCAGTTTATGCAGTCGCTACAAGATGAAATTTGTCAAGGGTTGGCAGAACTCGATGGCCTTGGCACATTTAAAGAAGATTCATGGGACCGCCCAGAAGGGGGCGGAGGCCGTTCTCGGGTGATGCGCGAGGGCAATGTCTTTGAACAAGGCGGCGTAAATTTTTCTGAAGTTTGGGGCGATCATCTGCCGCCTTCCATTTTAAAGCAACGTCCAGAGGCAGAGGGTCATCGCTTCTATGCCACGGGGACTTCAATGGTGTTGCACCCCCGCAATCCTTACGTTCCTACGGTTCATTTAAACTATCGCTATTTTGAAGCAGGGCCGGTGTGGTGGTTTGGAGGCGGTGCCGATTTGACGCCTTATTATCCCTTTGCGGAAGATGCGGCCCATTTTCACCAAACCTTGAAAGCAGCTTGCGATCGCCACCATGATGAGTATTACAACGTCTTCAAACTCTGGTGTGACGAATATTTTTATCTGAAGCATCGCGACGAAACCCGAGGGGTGGGTGGCCTGTTTTTTGACTACCAAGATGGTCAAAGCGAACTCTATCGCGGTCCAGACCCCACGGGACCGGCAGCGGAATATAGTCGGAAAATTGGCGTCCCTCCTCAACGCAATTGGGAAGCGTTGTTTGCCTTTGCTCAAGATTGCGGGCGATCGTTTTTACCCGCTTATCAGCCCATTGTTGAGCGTCGTTCCGGCATGGAATATGGCGATCGCGAACGGAATTTCCAACTCTATCGCCGGGGACGGTATGTGGAATTTAACCTGGTGTACGATCGCGGCACCATTTTTGGACTCCAGACCAATGGCCGTACCGAGTCGATTTTAATGTCTCTGCCGCCTTTGGTTCGTTGGGAATATTGCTATCAACCGGAACCGAACACCCCAGAAGCGGAACTCTACGAAACCTTTCTGAAACCGCAAAATTGGGCAGAGTGGACCGGGAATTAAAGGCCCCCGCACCCGTGGCCCCACCCGGCGGGGGTACAAACCCCTGCCTAGCCTAAGCGATCAAGTCGGTTGAAACCGACTGAAAGTCTTAGGGGCTAACGTTTTTAGTCGGGTTTTAACCGACTTTAGCTAGGAGGCGGGGGTTTGAACCCCCACCAGACTGTGCTATTTTTCTAGCAGCAAGTTTGGCTAATTCGGTCAAGCTCAATCGGGGCAATGGCTCCGATTTTGCTAAACTACGAAAGCGAGGTAGGCAACTAGCGTATTGAGGGAGGGCCTGTGATTCATATCGAGCAAAAAACCCATACGACCCAGGATGGAACAACGGTGATTGTATTGGCCCCAACGGGTCGGTTGGACATTACCACCGCGTGGCAATTTCGCCTCAAATTACAGGAGTGCATTTCTAAACTGAGTCGTCATATTGTCGTTAATTTAGGGCAGGTTAACTTTATTGATAGTTCTGGTCTGACGTCGCTAGTAGCAGGGATGCGAGATGCGGACAAGGTTAAAGGCAGTTTCCGTATTTGTAACGTGCATCCAGAGGCCAAATTGGTTTTTGAAGTGACCATGATGGATTCAGTCTTTGAAATCTACGAAACTGAAGAAGAAGCGTTAGAAGCAGGACCCCGAAGCATGGCGACTTAATGCCTGAAGGGGATAGGAGAAACGGGTCTAACAATTTATGACCAAGTTTGGCATCCCCGACACTTCTCAACGTTCACCGGGTTTCATCGGAGAGGCCGACCAGTTCCCCCGAAAAATCGTGACGCTTGGTGAAGTGGAATGGCCCTAACACGGCCCCCCACAAGGCTTTACCTGTATTGGGATCGATGCCTTTATCAAAGCTGAACAGTTCAGTCGGGGATGCCTCGAACCCGAGATCCACTTGGCGAGTTTCTCCTTGATAGGGAAAGCAGCATCTTGCTCCCGAGGGCAAGGATGCGGCAAAATGATAAGTCCCGTCAGTTAAGCATTTTTGGCTGACGGTGAGGGTACATCCGGGCAAGAGTTCTACTTGTGCCGGATTTAGCTGTTTGAGGAGATGGGGTTGGCGACCCGCTCCCTGGAATTGATTGGGGTCCTTGAGCATGAAATACTGCACTTCTAACTGGGGTGGACTCTCACCGTTGGGAAGTTGTCGCAGTTGCATGATGCGAGGCCGATAGGGGCGATCGAGATTGACAATATTAGCTTGTTCGGCAAATAGGGTCAGACTGGGTTCAGGAAATAACTGGACCGGGACCGGACGCTGCCAGAGGTGCAGGTGGACATACCATGCCGGGTCGGCGATCGCCTGTTCTCGATTGTCAAATTCCCCCGCTAAATATTGCCCCAGGGCGATTAACTCTGATGTCAGGGTCATCTTTAATTTTAAAATTTCAACGGTTTCATGAAAAATCCCACCGGAACTCTCCGGTTGATTTTGCATTTTAAAGCATGATGGGCCAGATCCCCAGGGCGACTCCCCGGTTACTCCTTGGCAAAAGTGCGTTTACGAGAGAAAATGAAGGGAAGTTCTCCTTAACAACGCACCCCGTGAATAACGTCCGCACCGTATCAGATACCAAGCGAGCCTTCTATACCATTCACACCCGTCCGATTAACTCGATTTATCGCCGGGTCGTCGAAGAATTGATGGTGGAAATGCACTTGCTGTCGGTGAATGTGGATTTTAATTATGACCCCATTTATGCCCTCGGAGTCGTAACCACCTTTGACCGATTTATGCAAGGATATCGACCTGAAGAGGATAAAGTATCGATTTTTAATGGCATCTGCAAGGGGTTAGAAGCTGATCCCCAGCAGTATCGGCAAGATGCCCAATGGTTAGAGGAAATAGCTAGTCGCCATTCCGGGGAGGAAATGGTGGCGTTACTCAGTCGTTCCGCAGGACCAGAAATGGAAGGAGATTTCCAAGGTCTCCTCGGGGCGATCGCTGCTAAACCCAACTTTAAGTACAGCCGATTATTTGCGGTGGGTCTGTTTACCCTCCTCGAACAGGCTGACTTAGAACTGGTGAAAAATGAAAAATCCCGTCAAGATGCGGTTCAGAGCATCTGTACGGCGCTGAATCTGCCTCCAGATAAACTCTCTAAAGACCTCGACCTCTACCGAACCAATTTAGAGAAAATGATTCAAGCCCGCAGTGTCATGGATGACATTTTAGCGGCAGACCGTAAAAAACGCGAAGACCGGGCGAAGCAGAAAGGGGCCGCAACTGTACCTCCTGGTTCTCCGGAGTAAGAGATCACGGCCCTGGCCCCGCACCCTGAAGGGTGGGGCTATACGAACAAAGCCCGCCTGCGCGGGCTAAATTTGGAGTATCTGGGTTTTAAAATTGCTTAGTCCCTGTCTCGCACCCTGAAGGGTGGGGCTACACGGACAAAGCCCGCCTGCGCGGGCTAAATTTGGAGTATCTGGGTTTTAAAATTGCTTAGTCCCTGTCTCGCACCCTGAAGGGTGGGGCTACACGGACAAAGCCCGCCTGCGCGGGCTAAATTTGGAGTATCTGGGTTTTAAAATTGCTTAGAAGCCGATCGCCTTTACTGGTCCACCGGATGCTGTCCGTAAAATGGCAGGGCCTCGGAACTGAGGGGGCGTTTCCCCTGTTGCCATTCCAAATGGGCGAGTTCCAAAAGACTGGACACGGTAAACCCTAAATTTTCTGGGACTTGGATGAGTTGATAGGGACTCGAACAAGTGGCGAGGGTCTCTTCCCATTGTTCTGGGGTGAGGACGGTATCGGGAAGCAGGGGAATGGCGGCGGTGGGTGTGATTTCATAAATAGCAGTGAACAGGTGACCCCGTTGGGCGGGCATTTGCAGGGCGATCGCCTGGGGTTGGTTGTCCGTCTGATGGCGTGTTTGGGACCAGGCGACTGCCGCTAAACTAGAAATTGCAAATAACGGAATCGAGAGTTGCTGGGCCAGAATCCGGGCGGTGACGACCCCAATGCGGGTCCCGGTAAAGCTACCCGGTCCTTTGGCAACGGCAAGAAAAGCGAAATCCTGCCAAGTCTGAGGGGAGATAAACTCGGCGAGATAGGAGTGTAAGTGGGTGGCAAGCGATCGCCCCATGTCCCAGGTTTGGCAGCGGTGGGTTTCGGCAAAATTGCTCAATGCTAGACCCAATTCGGGACTGCTGGTATGGAAGGCGATCGCGTAGGGGTGAGAGTCTAATGACACAATCAGAAAACAATTGAAGAGGATCTCCCTACAGTACAGCAGTTGCCGGGGAAAAATAAAGCAGATTAGAAAAGCGATCGCTCATATCAAGGAAGGTTGCCATGACCCAGACTGTAATGGAAATGTCCACACTCTACGATCGCCTCAGTGCGATCGGCTTTGACAAAGCCTTTATCCGCTCAAAAGCACTCCCCGATTGGTGGGATGCTGAATTTGAAGCCACAGGAGGGGCCGTGGTTGAAGCAGCAACCTATATTTCCCGCCGGTTAAACCTGGACCTAACCTCGCTGCTCAAATCCGACGCCATCCCAACTTTTAAACCCGCCAGTCCAGCAAAATTCAAACTCAAGCCGGAGACTAAAATTGAGCAACTCAAAGTCGCTTATAGCATGGCATCTCGTGTCGCTGAAATGGTAGCTTATGCCTGTATTCCTGAGTCTAAAGCCCTCCCCAAATCCGCCCAACAAGTCCGCGATGAAATTCTAACTCCCCTCAATTTATTAGAACCGTCTTTACCGAATTCCCCTTTGATGTCAAGTCATTCTTTTGTCAACCTCGAAAGGCTAATAGAATTTTGCTGGAATCATGGAATTCCCGTGGTTTATTTTGATAACTTTCCCACCACTGAGGGAGTGAAAACATTTGAAGGTTTAGTTACACTTTTCTCTAACCGTCCCGTCATTATCCTCAGTTTCAAAAATCCTTCTTTGGCAAGGCTGCTATTTACCTTAGCCCACCAGTTGGGTCATCTCATCCAAGGACATGGGAACGGGTTTTCAATTTTAGATGAAGAGATAGACCCAGACAGTATAGAACCCGAAGAACTAGAAGCCAATGAATTTGCACTAGAACTTTTACTCGGGAAGCCGGATATGGGATACTATACCCCTCGAATTTTCACGGACAAGCAACTCGCCGGTTACGCACAAACTGTTTCAGTTAGAGATAGGGTTGATCCGGGCTTAGTTGCGCTCAATTATGCTTGGAACAAAGCAAACCGAGCCACTACAACCAATGAACAAATTCTAATTTTGGAAGCCGCACAGAAAGCGTTAAATTTTATTGAAAAAGATATGGATGCACCGTCTACCATTAACCGTTATTTTCACCAATACTTAGATTTAGAACGGCTGGATATAGACAGCCAAGATTATCTTGAATTAGTAACAGCGAGGTAGTCTTTGTCAAGGGTTTTGTTTTTAGACAATGATGCAATTCTCAAATTAGTGGCCTGCCATCTGTTCTGGGAAACCGTTGCCGCTTTGGGTTCCACTCCAGAAGAGTTGCACGTTTTGTCCGATGCAAAATATGTGTTTAAAAAGAGTCGCAGAGTGATCAGTAAATACCCGGAAGCGATTCGCATTAATGCTATTTCTATCGTGGAAGGTTGTCAGGCAATCAAACCTGACTTTAACTCGGAATTGCCAGAGTTGGAAATAGAGGGAATTGACCCGGGTGAACGATTGCTCATTTCCGCGACTCGAAATGAGTCAGCATTTTATTTAGTAACGGGGGATAAGCGCTGTCTCAAGGCTTTAGCTGCCGCTTCTCAGTTAGCTGAGATTAGAGAAAGGTTGCAGGGACGGGTGATTTGTTTGGAACAAGTCATTTTCAAGTTAATTGAAATTCAAGGATTTGATAAAGTTTTAAACAAAGTGCTGCTAGGGAGAGACTATGATAAGGCATTAGCCTCAGTTTTTGGTTCCGGGGAAAGGGCAACTGAGGAGAATGTTTTGCTGGGATTATTGGCATATATAGAGGATTTACGACAGGAAACTGAGGGTATTTTGGCTGTTATTTAAGGTGTTAAGCTGTTAAGCTGTTAGGGATTTGGGGTTTTAAAAATCTGGATCAACCTGATTTTGCATGATGTAAAGTAGGTGGAGATTGTAAGTTATTTCTGCAAGGAAAGTATCGATTCCCTCTAGTAAAGGAATATTTCTAGTGCTTCTTTCTGTCAACTCTTTAAGTATTAAATAATTACGCTGAACATTTATTTTGGTAAAATTCCAATGCTCTAAACTAGGTAAAATAGAGTGTGAACTCCAAGAGTTGTCAATATGAGGTATCCACTCTTTTGGATAACTACTATCTTTTCTTTTTGATGTTTCACGAAAGACAAAAGCAAAAGTACCTGCAAAAATATCAGCAATTTGTATTCCCGGATAAGTTTTGGAATTAACTAATTGAGGTAAACCCACAAGATTAAACGTCAGTGGATGCTGTATCCCATTTATTTCAATAAAAATTTTTTCTGATCTTTAACCATTGAATTAAAAATTTCTACTTGTTCTTTTAACGGCTTAGAGTCGTCATAAAATACCTCTAATTGTTTAAACTCTTGTCCCCACTCGCTTAACAGTGAAAAAATTGAAGTCACAGTAAGATCCAAAATCCATTTGCCTACGCCTGTACCCTTTAGCGACTCTAGCTCTTCGTTAATGACATCTCGTTGATGAATACAAAAATTTCTAATTAGATCTAACTCATTTAATTCATCTGGCACCTCTCCAGAAGAATTAAAGAGACATGATAAACCTTGGTCGTCATATGTTTTCATAAAACGATAAAAATCCTGAAAAATCTCTTCTGCATTGTCCTTTTTTGGCTGAAAATTACAGTAAAGCAAATTTGAAATAAATCGATGAAAATTAAGGTTATAAAAAATAGAGTTTTTACTAGCCACAGTAGGTTCAAAAATATATTCATAAAATTTGCAGGCAAGTGAATATTTTTTGTCATGGATAGAAACTTTAGCCCGTTCACTAAAGGTTTCTAAAGTATGAGTAATAGCTTGCTTTCCTCTAGTAGATTTTAGGAGATTTTTAAATTTTAGTTCAGAAGATTGTATTTTGTAATCTTTGATTAGCTTTTCCACAAATTCTTTGGCTTCTTCATGACTTACTGCTACTGCTGCGTAAGCAAAAAAGGGGGTTTCCTTGTCCAGGAGATTATTTCCAGTAAATCCTGACTCATCACAATAAATTTGTTGTACTTTATTTTGAGTAATGTTCATTTTTTTGCCTATTAATTGGCTAGAGAATCGTGGGAAAGGATGTAATTAATTGACTTTCCTGAATGTAGGGGGGCTAAAAAATATCCCTATTGTAAATTAAGGGCTTTTTTGGGTTGAAATTGCTTCATTTTAAAATTGTACCAAATAATACTGTAAGAACTCAGCTTAAACTTTGTCCAGAAACCCGGGTTTTAACCTTTTCAATGCCATTCCCAAATTTTAATTGTGCCATCATCGCCGCCTGTTACTAGGGTTTGTCCATCGGGACTGAAGGCGACTGCACAAGTGGCGCGGGTGTGACCCGGGAGGGTGCGAATTTCTCGGCCTGTTTTGACTTGCCATAATTTTATGGTGTTGTCGCGACTGCAACTGGCGAGGGTTTGTCCATCAGGACTAAAGGCGATCGCATAAACCCAATGGGTATGACCGAGGAGGGTGCAAATGTGGCGTCCGGTTTGGACTTGCCAGAGGTTGATGGTTTGGTCAAAGCTGCTGCTGGCGAGGATTTGGCCGTCGGGACTAAAGGCGATCGCGCAGACTTGTTCCCCATGTCCCGTTAGGGTATAGAGTTCCTTTCCAGTTTCTCGATGCCAGAGTTTGATGGTTTTATCACTGCTGCCACTGGCAACGAGTTGGTTATTGGGACTAAATGCCACTGCCATTGCATAACCCTGATGTCCGACGAGGGTTCTAACTTGCTGTTTTTTGGCGATATCAATCAGTTTGATGGTTTTATCCCCACTGCCACCAGCGATAAATTCGCCGTCGGGACTGATGGCGATCGCATAAATTTCGCTGTCTCCCGGGAAACTATAGAGTTCGCTTTCCCCAAGACGTTGCCAAAGTTTGATGGTATAGTCCCAACTGCCACTGACCAGAATCGGCGATCGCGGACTGTATGCCACTGCGGAAACCCAATGACTGTGACCCTTGAGGGTGTACAATTTTCGTCCCGTATCCCTCACCCACAATTTAATGGTTTTATCCTTACTGGCGCTGGCAATTTGCCGTCCTGTGGGACTAAAAGCGAGGGACAAAACCCAACTGCGATGTGCTTGGATGGTATGAACGCATTCAAAAAATCGATAGGGATTAAACTTTTTTAAGGCGACGATCGCTGTCGGTTCAGTCCGATGTTTCAGCAATAAAAAGGCCGATCGCCGCACGGTATGAGAGTCATCTTTTAATGCATCAATGACTAACTCTAAACCCGCTTGACCGTAATTTAATGCCTCTTTCAACGCCGAAACTTTAACGGAAATATCCACCACCGCCAAGCGGGTTTGAATCCCCGTCAATCCCCCCAATACTGCCGCACCGGGTGGCGGTGAATGGTGACCTCCCATCACTGCATCATAATATTTTGGACCCTCAAAATTCATTGGCATAATATTTTTTGATTCAAACTTGAATCAATTTTCCTCAGTTTTTAATTAAAATTTCCCAGGCTTGCCATAACATTGAAGCTCGTTCAGCATCTCGTTCTGGCATCAGTTGTCTAGCTTGGTCTAAAGTGGTTTGAGCTTCTTTGTTGTTCCCGGTTTGCTTAATTGCCATACTCATTAATAGCCAGACTAAGGCTTGATTGGGTTGATATTGTAACGCTTTCAAGTAGCTGGAAACTGCATCTTGATAGCGGCGCAGTTTATAGAGCATGATGCCTTTATCTCGCCATGCGTCCCAGCGGTCTGGCTTGAGTTCTAGGGTTTTTTCATAGCCGGATAATGCCTCGTCATAGTTGCCCATTTCGGCATAGAGGCGGGCTTTTTTGTACCAGGCATCGGCATTATTGGGTTTGAGGGCGATCGCCTGGTCATAAGAGGCGATCGCTGCTTCAAATTTGCCAAAATTCTCCAAAATTGTCCCTTTAATCATTTGCGGCGTCGCCCCGATTAATCGCGAAACAATCGAGGGATTATTCGGCGGTGGCGGTGGTGAATTTCCCCTAACTCCGGGGGACGGGTTGGGTTTCGGATTCCTTCGATGAGTGACAGGCGGTAACCAATCTAAATCCGTGAGAACTTCCGTCGCTGAATGATAGCGCTGATTGAGATTAGCTTCTAATAATCGGTCTAAAACCTTGGCAAATTCTAGGGTAACCGGAGATAAAAGATAATCCCGCCAATGCCAAATCCCTTCCTTAACATCAAATAAACTAAAGGGTTCAGTTGCCGTCAGTAATTGCACACAAGTCACCCCCAAACAATACAAATCACTGGCGGGAACCGCTTGGCCTAAAAATTGCTCCGGGGCGACATATCCAGCAGTCCCAATCACTGTCCCCGTCCGTCCCAATGCAGTTGCCGTAGCAAATTTAGCCGCCCCAAAATCAACTAATACCAGTTGACCCAATTGAAACTGATTGTCTTCGGGGTTTCTCATTATTTTCTGGCTCTAAAATTTCTGTCTTCCTGGCACGACGAATAATATTTTCCGGTTTAATATCTCGGTGAATGACTTGTTTTTCATGGACAAATTGTAAAACGGGCAATAAATCAAATAGCACCTCACGAACTTTAAATTCCGAGAGTGCACCTTCGGTTTCCAACTCTTGGGCTAAGGTTTTACCATCGATAAATTCTTGGACTAAATATTGATAATTATCCGCCTCAAAATGAGCGAATAAGGCAGGAATTTGGGGATGGTTTCCTAAATCATCTAAACGAACTGCTTCTTTTTGAAACAGTTGCGCTGCTTTTTGAGCATTTTGGGGCGTTTGGAATTGGGGGAAAAACTGCTTGATGACGCAGCGAGGTTTTGAGGGTTTGTACTCATCGACTGCCAGGAAAGTTCGCCCAAACCCACCCTGTCCAATAGATTTAAGCGCACGATAGCGATCGCCCAGCAGCAGCTTTGCACCGCAATTATGGCAAAAGTTATAGCCTGCTGGGTTTTGAGGCTTTTGACAGTCCGGATTTAAACAATAGCTCATATATGGACAAGCCAGCAAGGGGATAACTTTATAGTAATCGGTTGGCCACAGAATGCCTGGAAAGTCCCCACTCAGGCGATCATCCCCTGACAAACCTGGAGGATTGACTGGGACTTTACGCACCATATTGGGGCTTAGACCGGGGCGAGGTCCCTTATAGGCTCCTGAGTTCCCGATCTTGTCCATCACTCCGGTCAGGATAACGTTTGATTGGATGCAGTATTCGTCAATTCTGGATAGGACTTGCCGATTATCTCCTCTCCTAATGGAGAGAATCAGGATTGATGCAATTAGCCAAAAACACAAGAAATACATTCGAGGAGGAGTTCGATGGGTTCTAACGTTAATTATCTTGGAGGCTTAGTAATAATGATGGCATCCGATACTACGGTGTAACGTTCTCCCTCCCAATTAAAATTTAAGTCTCGTCCAGGTGAGGCCGATATATTATCCAAAAAAGCCCCTATCCCAGAGGTCAAAAGTGGATGAGCACGTTTCAATTTCCATGAGGCAAAGAAATCATCTAAATCGATGAGAATCAGAAACAACCGATTTGAAGCATCAAATCTCCGAACTCCTTGATTTTCATATAGCCAGGTAATCAAGCCCTCGGGGTTGATTTGGGTCTGCTCAATCAGTTGACGTCGGAAATGACTCAGTTCTCTTATCAAATCTTGAGAGGTCCCTGAAGGATGATCGCTTGCTTTCTTCCACAAGTCAGAAAGCAATAAACTCTCAGATAGATCTAGGCTAAATCTGATATTAAACTGACGCGCCCATTGTTTGAGCAGGGTCAGTTCTGGGCGTTTATTTACTAAACGCCGGCAGTTTTTAATATAACCTTCTGGAAAATAAGTCACCTTCAAATCAAAGGGAATATTTTCAATGAAAAAATCTATTTTTTTAATTAATCCAATGGCTGGTAAGACTGCTGGATGATCTCGAAAAATATCCTCGATTATAATAGAGGTCCAATGATTGTACCATGAACATAAAACGTAACCTCGCATACTATGATGAAGCTCATTTTCTATACTCGCTGATAATTGATCGTAGTTCCGGATTCTTTTTACATAGTTGTTGACAATTGTTTTTTCCAGGCTATTTTGATGAAGCCCGCCCCAGTCAAAGGAATCTAATCGATAGAGTTGATTGACCAGTTCCGGTTCTGCTGTTTGGCGCGTTTCTCTCTCTAGGGTATAAAAACGTCGAATAGTAGAATCTATGACTATTTCCGTGATGGAGTCTGTTTCAAAGGCTTCTTTAAGTAAATTCTCTAAGGAAGTGGATGTAGGGTTCAACCCTACAGAAGCAAATAAAGCCTCTAAGTATTGTCGGCGAGATAAAGAACGCAACTTCAGAAACCGGAGACCGAGAGGAGATTGCGATAAATCCTTAATTTTGTCAGATTTAAACCAAGATTGTGCCGTATTAAAATCCATAATTTTACTTTTTCATTCGCCCCTAAATGTATCGGACCAACCTGGAATATTTTTGAGGTTAGCAACTTTACTTAAATCAGACTTTGATTTTCCAAAAATTAAAACTACATCATGTTTTAAGCCGCCTTTTCTGGTATCTTGAATAACGGAGCCTGCGGAATAGTTACAGGGAAACTGTCCAAGATATTGTAAACTCCCTGGAGTTTCCGACCCGTCAAGAAATGGTTGGATAAATCCCCAACGGTCCGATTGCCTAGAGTTATACAGTAGGACTAGAAAAGCATCGTCTCGCATGACAGTTGAGCATTTTGCCAGGAAATCTATCATCGTACTTATGTAAAGATCCGGAGTTTTCTTGCGTTCCTTAGCATTAGAAATAATAATTTCCGATTCAAAAATCGGTTCTATTCCTAAAATACTATTCCATAACTCGCTTAACTCTAAGTAGGGGATGCGATCGCTATGAGGGGGATCCGTCAAAATCAGATTAACTGATTTTTTAGGTATTTTTTCAATTTCATCTTGACAAGGCCCATACCGGATGCAACAGTCTGAACGGTTCTGATAAAATTGTTCTAGGGAGTCACAGATATTCGTTTTTTGTAGGGGGTCAGCGTCAGAGATGGCCTTGAGAAGTTTGGAAACTCGTCTTTCAAAGCAATTCCAAACATTAACCTCAAAATGTAATTCGGGTCGCCAATATCCAATCACCCAGCTTCCAACCTCAACTTTTTCAGATATATTTCCCTTGCTTTTTCCTCTATTTGTAACCGCAAAGACCATTTTGCTCATCTGTCCAGATGCAGCAGTTAGACATAAATAAATTGCCCGTTGAGAGTCCTGGGGAAGGGTTTTAATGTGGGTGAGAAGCAAGTCAATATTGTACTGGGACTGACCAGTCATCAAATCGGCAAGTGATAAGGTGGGACTGGCATTAATTCTTCCATTAGAAAAAAAGCGAATGTTGCGAATGTGTTGCGTCGTATAGGGGGTAAATTTTTCGGCAAGCTCTATATCCTGTGCCGTTGGGGATAATTCTAAACGGGAATTTTTAGGTCCACCCCGTAACCAGACTTGATTTAATACATCCTGCTTCCAAAGATAATGTGACGCAATGCGACCATCTGGTAATTTATAGGTTTCATTAATGGATTTTTTGACAGTTTTCTCCAAACTTTTAAAGGCATCATTAATCACAAAATAATCCGGTGGAGAAACCATTAAATTCGTCAATTCAATCGCTACTGGATTAATATCAAATCCAATAAATCGACGATTACGAAGTAGAGATTCCCGCGCCGATGTCCCTGAACCCACAAAAGGGTCTACAATAATATCACCCTCTTGAGTTAACTGCTCAATGATTAACGCCAGGGGTTCGCAGGGTTTTTTACCCCAGTATTTATGAAATCCATATAAACCCGAATATCCCTTGGGGTGAGCCACTTTTTGAGGGGAAATATCTTGAAAATTTTGGTCAAATTCAAAAGTAAGTTGTTTGGGCATTTTGGAGGTTTACTTAAAGAGCTTGTTCTGGGGCTATCCTAAAGTTTTTATCCCTGAGTATCTCAACGGAAACTTATCCATACTCAGGTTATTGATTTTGTCAGTTCATCCCTACTCGCGCTGCCAAATCATCACGGTTTTATCGCTGCTGCCACTCACCAGGGTTTTGCCGTCGGGAGTGATGGCAATGCCGGTGACGCTGCTGCTATGACCCTTGAGGGTTCGGATCAGTTCTCCTGTGTCGCGATGCCACAGTTTGACGGTTTTATCGGTACTGGTACTGATTAGGGTTTCGTTGTCGGGGGAGAAGGCAACGGCAGCGATCGCCCCTCCATGTCCCGTAAACGTGCGAAGTTCTTCCCCAGAGTTCACCTGCCACAGTTTGAGAGTCATGTCTGCACTGCCACTGGCGAGGAGTTGTCCATCGGGACTAAAGGCGATCGCATTCACAGCGTCGTTATGAGTCTTGAAAACACAAACTTCCTGTCCCGTTTGTAACTGCCAGAGTTTAATCATTCCATCATCGGCAGCAGTGGCGAGAAGGCGATCGTCCGGACTAATCGCTAAAGCGCGAATCATGGCATTATGAGCATTAAATCGGCGCAGTTCTTCCCCAGTTTCTCGATGCCAAAAGGCGACTGACCCTCGGGTATCACTGGCGATGATTTGTTGACCGTTATTCAGAAAAATAACAGCATAAACTGCCTCAGAATTGCGGGTAAAGCGATGGAGTGGGCGACCCTCCGCTACATCCCATACCTCTACTGCTTCCCCAACCCCAGCAGCGATCGCCCCACCATCGGGACTGAAGGCGATCGCATTCACCGAGGCAAACCAGTCTTCCCCATTCAAGTTGCGGATTTCGCTGCCTTCAGGAATCCCCCACAGTTTCACCGTATTATCCCCATCCCCAGCAGCAATGCTTTTACCATCAGGATGAATCGCCACACAATTGATGACATCTCGATGTCCGGCGATCGTGCGAATGCATCGCCAATTTTGATTAGGAAATTGGTCAGAATCGGGAACAGTTTCCGGAGACTCTGAGGGAGTTTTTTCCCCCCGCCATTTGCCGACGAATCCTTGCAAATCCCCCAACACTTCGCCGATGGAGGATTCGATTCCCCCCATTGCTTTAGTGAGGGATTCGGGTTTGGTAAAGGGTTTGATGGACAATTTCGGGATTAAGGGTTTGTTCGGTGTCGTTGGCGGAGACTCTGGGTTTTCCTCCGATGGCGCGATGATTTCATCGTCCCAGTCGTCCAAGTCATCCTCGGAATTGGTAGGCGGTGGCGGTGGGGTTAAGGGTTTGACATCGAAGGTTTCTTTGCGATATTCCGAGGGGACCCGAGGGGGTTCGCTGGGATGTTCTGGGGTTGGGGGATTGGCGTTGCTGTCGTCAGGTGGAGGTGAGGATTGGGTTTGGAGTTCTGGGAGGGGAGTGGGGATGGCGCGGGATGCGGTTTCTAGGCGTTCCAGACGCTGGGTAACTGCCTCAATTACCGTATTCACCCGGGCGATCGCCTCTTGGTTTTGTTGGTTTAAAGTTGCTTGAATTTCCTGAAGTTCAGGCGCTGCTTGTTGCGGGGTAAGTGCTTCTAACTGTTGCAAGCGCTGGTAAATTTCCTCAAATTTCGGGGAATTGGACAGGGATTGGATGGCATCTTGAAGTGCAGCAGCAGAAGAGCTTGGCAGTGTCTGATTCTGGGGATGAGGCGATCGCATTAATGGCATTGGTGGTAACTTCCAGTTGATGGAGGCGATCGCTGAGGGTTGCCAGGGTTTCCGCAGTCGGAAGAGTGGCGAGGGATTGATAAATTTGCCCCACTGCCTTTTCCGTTTGTTCCCACAAGGATTTTGTAAACGCTTCGATTTGGCGTTCAGTTTCTTGGTTGACTTGTGCTGTGGCGGTTTCCAGTTGTTCGAGGCGATCGGCTAAAGGTTTGAGATTGGGGAAGGGGGGAAGGGATTCCAATGCTTGATGGATGCGGGCGATCGCCGTTTCATTTTCCTGGCGCAATGAGTCTTTTAACTCCAATTTTTGCGCTTCGATGCGATCGCGCTGTTGTTCCAATTGGGATTCTAGGGCGTTTATCCGGGCGATAATCGGGTCCAGAGTGGGGACTTCCGGGATAGCGGGGAAACTTTCCTCGACTTGGGCGATCGCCTCGAACAGTTCATCCCGTAAAGATTCTTGTAATTGGGTGATTCGTTGTTCGGTTTGGGAGTTTGCCTGTTGCTTGCTGGATTCGAGGCGATCAAACCGTTGGTTTATGGGTTGGAGGGAATCATAAACTTGGGCGACTGCCTCCTCGCTGCGCCGTTGGTTGAGTTGGTACAGTCGCTGCCGATTAGCCAGATTCAAACTCACCGACACCGTTAACGGAACCGCAGCATAGAGGACTTGTTGAGTCCCGGCAACGGCGATCGTGCCAGCACAGAACCGGCAAGGGCCACAGATTCAGTAATTTCGAGCCAGTGGGGTTTGGTCATGGTTTTCACAACAGGTGAACAAAATCAACAGTCTGACAATAGTCTCATACCCCTCCTAGCAAGGGTTAGCGGGGTTTCTTTGGAATGTTGCCAGATCTAAATTACCGCAGAGGTTACAGCGAAGGCTATTGACAACTTAGTCCTATTCAATTTCTTTCTTCTATGTTAAGGCTTCGGAGGCAATCCGATGGTTGGGGTTTGTTGCGGTGCTGTTATAGTCTCAGCACGAGGAAATTTATTGTCGATTGAGTGAAAGCGAGTAGTAGAGGCTTTTTGTACCGAATTTTTCCAGCTAATCAACACAGGGAAGCTCATCAATTAGGTGGCAATCAACAACTACCAACTCCATTTACATTCTCCAAGGGTCTTGACATTATTAAAGGTAAATGTGAAAATTCAATTGTTATCAAAATAATCCCTAAATTATGGAAGGAGAACAACTTTCTCTGTGGCCTGAATTAGAAACAATAAATTCTAAAAAAATAGAGAAAACAACCCAAGTTACGACGATATGAGCGGATTCAGCGGGAACTGGTATTGAGTGAAACAGATCCCCACAAAATTTTTGTAGAAGTAGAAGAGGGTCTGAAAGCTGATAATCCATATTTATTTATGGATCTGTTTTGTGGTGCAGGAGGAATGACTCAAGGTTTATTCCAAGCTGGCTTTAATCCAGTCGCTAGTGTAGAAGTGAACCCGATTGCTTCGGCAACTTACCAAAGAAATTTTCCCAATTGCAATCATTTTTGTGGAGAAATAGAAAAATTCTCTCCCGATTTAGTTCTCAATAAAATTAATTCCCCCAGTCCATTTCCCCGTGGGAGGGCCGCCATGTCCAGGGTTTTCTGTAGCGGGAAAACGCGACCCCAAGGATCCTCGGAATCGTTTGTTTCAGGAATTTGTAAGAGTCGTTTCCAAAGTACGCCCCTGGTATGTTGTCATAGAAAATGTACCGGGAATTCTGACGCTTCAGAAAGGAGCTATCAAACAAGCAATTTGTGAAGCATTGGAGGCGATCGGTTATTCCAATGTATCGATCGCCATTCTTGAATCGGCTGATTACGGAGTTCCACAAATTCGCCCCCGTGCTATTTTTATTGCCAACCGATTTGGAATGGACAACCCTTATCCCAAGCCTCAATTCACCTCGGAACAGTACAAACCCATCGAGTCAGCAATTTCGGATCTGCCTGAATATACCCGAATTCCTGAAATTAACCATGAGTGGACTCGCCATTCATCGGAATATATGGAACGAATTGCAAAAGTTCCTCCGGGTGGCTCATTATATGAAAGTTATGTTGATGCGTTTAAACGGCAATATCCCGGTAAACCGAGCATGACTGTTAAAGAAAATCATGGAGGTACTCACATCCACCCTTACCTCAACCGGGTCATTTCAGCCCGAGAAATGGCAAGATTGCAAAGTTTTCCCGATTCATTTATTTTTGAAGGGTCTATGAAGAAAGCAATGTGGCAAATCGGGAATGCTGTTCCACCTCGTTTAGCGGAGTGTATTGGTTACGCACTGATTCCCGCTCTCAACCACATAGAAAATTCAGCCTTAAACTAACGTTTTGCTACAGGTTAATCAGCCTGATCTATTTGTTGATTGAGGCGATCGCGCCAAGTTTCAAAATCATACCAGCCACATCCAACGCAACCTTTTTCAGCATCCTTCCCTCTGACTGGGACATCTGCGGGCCAGTTTTCATCTCCTTCGTAATAGAATTTGATGCCCAACGGTGTCCCTCGTTTGTTCGTTTTAATACAGCGTTCACAACTTCTGGATTTTAAAAGGTTATGGTTTCCAGCACTATCTTTTTTGAGTAACTGAAATTTTTGCTTGATCTCGACTGGGGTCATGTCTGCATCATGAGGCGGTTCAGTATCTCCCCACCGCTCCATTGGAAAGCGATGATCAATTATCAGTTCGTGAACGGAACGGACTCTTTGTTCTATTACATCCCTGTAATCATAAAATTCCAATATTTTTTTGGCGAGTTTAAGGGAAATATTTGTTGAAGCATTTGCCTGTTGAAGATTTCCTGTCCAGCGGTCTTGTAGTTGATTGGATTTACAATTTTCGCAATATTTACTTGTAGTTTCAATAATTAGACCCGGACGACTTTTTGTCCCGCGTTGTAATCCTTGAATTCCACCCCCTCCAGCATATTGTCCCGAACCGATTTTGCTTCCTTCACATTTACGGCAATGCCATTGTTGGTCTGCCAGAAGCTCAAATACTTTTCGTTGGGTCGAGTTTTTTCTGAATTGATTGATAATGGCAAAAGGTAAGTCTTCCGGGTTCATTCTATCTCGTCCACTTCAACTTCTAATCCATTGAGAAGAGTGGAAGCCGTTAAACTTAGACCCTTGGCTAGACTGACAATAGCAGTTAGAGAAGGATTTCTCATCCCCCGTTCAATTCCCGAAATGTAAGTTCGATCCAGGTTGGCTCGAAATCCCAGTTCCTCTTGCGAAATTCCCAACTCTGTCCGACGCTTCTTGACAAGATTACCCAAGGCAAGCAGGATTGCTCTTCTCGATTGATTCATTTACCGATTGTCACGGTCTGTAGACGATGTGTCTACGGACGATGTGTCACATTAAGGTCCTAACCCGAGGAATGTCGCCATAGTTTAATCGTGCCATCGTGAGATCCACTGGCTAAGGTGGTGCTATCGGGACTATAGGCGAGGGAACTGACTGTCATGGAATGTCCCGATAGGGTTGCCACGGGTTCTATGGTGTCCAAAGTCCAGAGTTTGATGGTGGTGTCGTGACTGGCGGTGGCGAAGGTTTTTCCGTTGGGACTAATGGCAACTGCCGATCCGGGTAAGACATGGGGACAAAGGGTTTCTCGCAATTCGGGATAATTATCCGGTGCCGTGGGGAGGGTCCAAATTTTTAAGGTGCGGTCCCAACTACAACTGATGAGGGTTTTGCCGTCGGGACCGATCGCCAAGGCATGAATGGCACCGGAATGAGCGGGAAAATCTTGGAGTAATTCCCCTGTATCCGCCTGCCAGAGGTGAATTGAGCCATCGGCACTTCCCGAG
Source organism: uncultured cyanobacterium (assembly GCA_963821735.1). Classification (GTDB taxonomy): domain Bacteria; phylum Cyanobacteriota; class Cyanobacteriia; order Cyanobacteriales; family Laspinemataceae; genus Laspinema. The sequence goes on along the minus strand of CAWGFK010000003.1, from coordinate 222,752 downwards.
GCGAGAATGTGCGATCGCCCAGGGTCGGAGGTGGCCCATTTGGGATTATAGGCGATACAAGTCACGCGATCGCGATGTCCGGTGAGAGTAAATTGCAATTGTCCCGTTGCCAGGGACCAAATTTTTACTGTGCGATCGCGACTGGCGGAGGCGACTCGCTGTTTATCGGGAGAAATTGCTACCGATGATACTAAGCTAGTATGTCCCGTGAGGGTTTGGGTGGGGATGGGGGGAATGCCATCTCGCAAATTTTTGGGACTGAGTTGCCACAGACTCCAGATTTTAACGGTGCCATCCCTGCTGCCACTGGCAAGGATTTGTCCATCGGAGGCAATGGCGATCGCCAGCACTCCCCGATCAGATGCCGAGATGTTTTGAACCAATTCCCCAGTTTCTAAATCCCACAAGGTGACTATACCTTTGTCATTGCCACCGGCGATCGTCCGGGATTGGGCGCTAAAAGCGATGGCATTGATGGGGGTTTTTCCAGCAGTTTCGGCGATGGTTTGTACGCAGTTCCAACCCACTGGCGCAGGTGGAGAATTGAGAGGGGATGGGGAAGGCGGTTCGGGAGAAGGGGATTTTGTTTCTGACTCTTGTTTGATTGTCGAGGAGTTTTCAATGGGGGGAAAGGATTGAGATACCATCACCACTTTTCCCTGATAAATTGCCGAGTTTACAGGAGTCTGAAGCTGAATTTTGGGATTGAGCGCTTTTAAAGCAACTGCTGCTGAAGTATAGCGCTTTGATAAACTTTCTATCAGCATTTTATCAAGAATTGTTGCTAATTCATCACTCACGGGATTGAGTAAATAATCTCGCCAAATCCACCGCCCTTCCAAACTATCCCATAAATCAAACGGGGACATATTGGTTAGCAAATGAATACAAGTGACGCCCAAACTATACAAATCGCTGACAAATCTTGCTTGTCCCCGGAGTTGTTCCGGTGCCGTATATTCAGCACTGCCGATAGTTGTTCCCGGTTGGTATAATGTTGCTCCTGGGGCATATTTAGACCCGCCAAAATCGACTAAAACCAGTCGAGTTGATTGCCGTTTACGGGTGAGAGTGCCTTGAGTTGGATGAGGACGGCGAATAATATTTTCCGGTTTGATATCGCGATGAATTAGGCGGTGGTGGTGGATGAAGTGTAAGATAGGTAACACTGACTCTAGTAATTCTCGAATCTGAGATTCAGTAAATGTCCCCTGTTCGGCGAGTTCGTTGGCTAGATTGGTTCCGGGAATATACTCTTGAACCAGATACTGGCGATTGCCTTGTTCAAACCAGGCCAATAACTTAGGAATTTGGGGATGGTTGCCAATGGCTTTTAAGCGCGCAACTTCTTCGCGAAATAACTCCGTAGCGGGGCGAGAAGCAGTTGGACTAGGGCGAAATTGTTTAATAATACAGGGCGGTTTGAGCGGTTGAGACTCATCCACAGCCAAATAGGTTTTAGTAAATCCACCGACCCCAATTTCTTTGAGGGCGCGATAGCAACCCGAGAAAGTGGAATTCTCAGAACTTTCTAGTCTTAATTTAGTACCGCAACTTTGACAGAATAGATTGCCATCGGGATTCTGGGGTTTGGGGCAATCGGGATTGAGGCAATGTGTCATAACCAGCACCACCAAGGCATTATGAATTATTGTACGTTATGGGCAGGTGCTAGGGTAAGGGTTTCATCGGGAGTTCGGTTGCTCTAGGTCAATAAAAATCCACATCCGTCAACGGTAGAGTTCCAATATGGTCAGGCTTCTGGGTGCAGTCGCCGATCGCCTTAGGGGATTGCAAAATATAAATCATCCAACCGTTTAACTGAAAAGAAGTGTAGGGGCGCAATGCTTGCGCCCTCCGGAGGGCGCAAGCATTGCGCCCCTACATTGGCGGAACTACTCCGTTGATCCGTCACTACGAACGAACGTTTGGGAGATTTTATTTTTTGGAGTTCCCTAAGTCTCCTGGGAATTGTGCGTTGGGGAGCAACTTCGGTGCGATCGCCCATTGATCTGCTTCCCTCTAATGGGTTGGCCTTTTTGATGCCCTTTATCTTGGCTGATTCTCAGCGCGATCGCGATAGTCTTTTCGTGGTTTGGCTGATATAAATAACTCTCTCAATATTGCTTAGTTTAGTTGGGGTTTTTCTTGGGTTTAGGTGTCAAGACTGCAATGCTCTCTCTCCCTCCGGCCAGAAATATTCTACAATAAAGCACTTCAACCCATCACCTGATGACTGCATTTTAAAAAACATTAGGGTTTAGAGTTAAGGAATAAAAAACGCAGCGTTGAACCCCAATGGCTTGGACTGGGGAGAAATTCCGTATTTTTACAGAAGTAAAAAACCCGAAGTTAAGCGATCTAGCGGATGTAAATTGAGCCGGATTTATTAGACAATTAAAAACAAGCCGAGATCCAACTTAATTCTCGATACCCTGTAACGAGATGTCGCGCATCTCCTCCAAGTCGCTATGCCAATCACCGAACCTGCCATCCATGCCCTCAACTTAGAAGCAGCGATCGCCTATCACCCGATCTGCGTTCCGCCCCATACCCCGGTGAATGAGGTCCTGGAACAGATGAATCGGGTCAAATCGAACTCTTGCCGTTTAGACGATAGTGCTTCAAGCCCCCTCAATTCAACAACCCTCTCCAGTTGTGCCGTTGTTCAAGAGAACGACAAATTTTTAGGCATCTTTGTTGAGCGGGATCTGGTGAAATTGATTGCCTCGGGCAAATCTCTCGAAGGCATCACCGTGGGAGAACTGATCAATCCCTCCCCTGTCTCGGTACGTCAATCCCAATTGCAGGATATTTTTTCCGTACTGCCCCTATTACGGCAATATCATATTTCCCATTTACCCATTCTGGATGAAGGCGATCGCTTCATGGGTATTATCAGCACCGAAACCCTTCGGGAAATCCTGCAACCGTCGAATCTGTTGCAATTGCGACAGGTTGCCGAAGTGATGACTACCCAGATTGTCAGCGCCACACCCCAGACTTCCTTACTGGATATTGCCAAACTGATGACCCGCACCCAAGTCAGTTGCGTGATGATTTGCCAGAGGGGAGAGGGAACAATCACTCAGCTTGGGACCGGAAACCGCAGGAGATATCCAAGCCTCTGGGCATCATTACCGAGGGAGATATTATCCAACTTCAGGGACTCGAACTGGACCTGAATAGCACCCCCGTCGAGCAAATGATGAGCTCGCCGGTAGTTGCCATTGGGACCGAGGATTCCTTGTGGATTGCGTTGCAGAAGATGCAGCAGTACCATGTGGGGCGATTAGCCGTTACGGGCATCCGAGGAGAACTGCTGGGAATTATTACCCAAACGACTCTGCTCAACTTGATCAATCCCTTGGAAATGTACAAGGTGATTGACGTGATGCAGAATACGATTAGCGCATTGGAAACCGAAAAGATAGAACTGCTGCAAAATCGGACCATGAACTGGAAAAACAAGTGCGATCGCGCACGGCTGAACAAGAGCAATTAATCGCCTCCCTGGAAGCCAGCAGCCAACGCGATCGCCTCCTGGCTACCGTCTCCCTGCAAATTCGCAAATCCCTCAATCTCAAAGAAATTCTTGCCACCACGGTAGAAGAGGTGCGGCAGGTGCTCGGATGCCATCGGGTTCTGGTGTACCAGTTTGCGCCGACGAAGGAGGGGAAAGTGGTGGCGGAATCGGTGCAGTTAGGGTATCCGGCAATTTTGGGCATCCAGGTTCGGGATATCTGCTTCCAGGAAATGCATGGCACCGACTATCTGAACGGGCGCAAGCAGGCGACTGCTGATATCCGTCAAGCCGGATTAAGCTTCTGCCATCAGCAGCTATTGGAACAGTTTCAGGTACGCGCAAATCTCGTCGTCCCGATCGCCATTGAGGGAGACCCCGCTCACCCCCATCTTTGGGGCTTGCTGATTGCCCATCACTGCAATGAACCGCGACCCTGGCAGGCATCAGAAATTGATTTATTGGATAAAATTTCGGTGCATATTGCGATCGCCATTCACCAAGCCCAACTTTACCGAGATACTCAAATTGAACTGGCGGAACGTCACCGGGTAGAAGCGGCCCTGCGTTCCAGTGAAAAATTATATGCCACCCTAGCAGAAGCCTCTCCTGTGGGCATTTTTCGCACGGATCCCGCAGGAAAATGTATTTACATCAACGATCGCGCTTGTGAACTGCTGGGGTTATCTCGACAAACTGCTCTCGGCGAGGGGTGGTTCCAAGCGTTGCATCCCCAGGACCGCGCTCGGTGTCATGGCGGAATGGGCCAAAGCAACCCAATTCCACACCCCCTTTGCCTGCGAATATCGCTTCTGCCGTCCCAATGGGGAGGTGAGTTGGGTTTTTGGTCAAACCCTTGCTGAAATTGGCCCCGATGGAGAAGTGACGGGCTACATCGGGACGATTACAGATATCAGCCATCGCAAACAAGCCGAACAAGCCCTAACCACCTTAAATGCCGAACTCGAAGCCAGAGTTTCTAGGCGAACTGAGCAATTAGAACAGAGCGTTCAACAATTACAAGAAGAAATCCAGCAACGACACCAGGCACAACAAGAACTGCTCCTGGTCAAAGAACGGCTGCAATATTTACTCTGGGTCAGCCCCACGATTATTTATAGCTGTCAAGTTACCGACCCTTACCCCACCACCTTTATCAGCTATAACGTCTTCCAGATTTTAGGATATGAACCCAAACAATTCCTAAACAATCCACAATTTTGGTGGGATTGTATTCATCCGGAAGATCGGGAGATGGTCGAGACTGGATTCTCCGAGAGCAGCCATTGCCAAAACCAGAGTCTGGAATACCGATTGCGCCTGGGCAATGGTATCTATCGCTGGGTTCAGGACGATTTTCGCGTCGTCCGAAATGCCCAAGGTCAAGCCATAGAAATTGTCGGGTCTTGTGTTGATATTAGCGATCGCAAATTGGCCGAGAGTGAACTGAAAGAAAGCGAAGCCCAACTCAGTAACTTTTTTGAGAGTGCCAACGATTTGATTCACACCGTTGACGCTCAGGGAAAAATTCTCTATGTTAATCGCGCTTGGCGCGAAACCCTGGGCTACAGCCCGGAAGAACTCCAGCACCTTTCCATCTCTGACATCATTCATCCCCACTGCAACCCCCGCTATCATCAACTCCTAAGCACCCTCACCGGAGACTGCACTCAAACCGTTACCTTTGAACTGAAAGCCCTCAAAAGCAACGGGCGATCTGTCTTTTTAGAAGGGAGACTCTCCTTGAAAACCGAGGGAAATCACTCCCTAATTCACGGCGTATTTCGAGATATCACGGGGCGAAAAATTGATGAGTTAAAGCTAAAAAGACAAGCGGAAGTGTTACAAACTATTTTCGATAATATTCCGATTATGCTGGCTTTTTTTGATGAGCAAGGTCAAATCCAGCTACTCAATCCAGCCCTAGAAAAAACCCTGGGTTGGTCCTTGGCCGAAGCGCAAGCCGAAGATACCTTGGTAAAGTGCTATCCTGACCCGAAAGAACGCCAAAAGGTCCTGGATGGAATGGAGGCAGGGACAGGACAGTGGGTTGAGGTGAAAGCCCGAACCCGTCAGGGGAGAGAGCTGGACGCAGCTTGGGCCAATATCAGACTCTCCGATGGCAGTGGGATTGGCATTGGACAGGATATCACCGAACGGAAGCGAACGGAAGCCGCTTTGCGCGACAGTGAGAAGTTATTCCGTTCCACCTTTAATGGGGCCACCATCGGACTGGTTCATACCAATCTCCAGGGTCAGTTTCTGCGAGTCAACCAAAAATATTGTGAAATTCTCGGCTATTCTCAGGAAGAATTGCTGCTTAAAAGTTGGAGAGATATTACTCATCCCGATGATGTGGAGGAGAATATTCGGGGTAGGAATCCGCTGATCAAGGGACAGGTGCGCGAGTGTTCATTTGAAACCCGGTATTATCGGCAGGATGGGTCGATGATTTGGGCATCCCTGACGGTATCCCTCGTGCGTCAACCTTCGGGAGAACCGGACTATTTTATTGCTGCTGTGGAAGATATTACCGATCGCAAACAAGCTGAAGCTGAAAAAGAAAAACGCGATCGCTATCTGACGGCTTTAGTCGCCATCCAGAATCAATTATTAAATGCCTCGGTAGATACGCACCTCTACGAACTGATTATGAGTATTCTGGGACCCGTCTCCGGTGCCAGTCGCCTCTATATTTTTGAAAATTCCCACGATTCCCAAGGGCGTTTAGTCACCAGTCAAAAAGCGGAATGGTGTGCCGAGGGCATTGAGTCTCAACAGGACAATCCCGACTTGCAAAACTGTCCCTACGAAGAGTTTTTCACGAGACTGCCCAATACCCTAGGGAAGGGGGAAATTATTGAAGGCATTGTCTCGAATTTTTCCGACTCCGAACGTTTAGTTTTAGAACCCCAAGGGATTGAAGCGATTCTGTTGTTACCCCTGATGGTGAATGGGGAGTTTTTTGGCTTTATCGGCTTTGATAATTGCAAAGAAGCCCAACCTTGGGACCCGTTAGAAGTCAGTTTATTAAGTTCCGCAGCAGCGGCGATCGCCCTGGCAAAAGAACGTCAAATCACCCAAGCCGCCCTCGCCCGTCAGTTGGCTGCGGTAGAAGCCGCTACCGATGGCATCGGCATTCTCAATGAAAATAGCGAATACATTTATTTGAATTCCGCTCATGCGAAAATCTTTGGATATGACGACCCCAAAGAGTTGCTGGGTAAAACCTGGAAGGAGTTATACTACCCCGAAGAAAGTCAAAAAATAGAACAGGAAGTTTTTTCAGTGTTGGGAGTATCGGGACAATGGAGTGGGGAAACGGTTGCCAAAAGACGAGACGGCACCACCTTTCCTGAAGAAATTTCCCTGACCTTAATTGCTGGAGGGGGATTAATTTGCGTGGCTCGGGATATTACGACTCGTAAACAATCCGAGGAACAAATTAAAGCCTCCCTTAATGAAAAAGAGGTATTGCTCAAAGAAATTCACCATCGGGTTAAAAATAACCTGCAAATCATCCACAGTTTATTGAAGCTGCAATCGAGCTACACGAAAGACCCCCAAACTCTGCAAATGTTTCGGGATAGCCAAAACCGAATCCGGTCAATGGCCTTGATTCACGAACTGTTATATCGTTCCAATAACTTGGGCAGCATTAATTTTTCGGAATATATCAACCAGTTAACCACGAATTTATTGCGAGTTTATAATATCACTGCTCATTCCCGGCCCGAAATTCTCATTAATGTAGAGCCGATTCAATTGGGAATCGATACAGCGATTCCTTGTGGACTAACCATTAATGAATTAATAACCAATGCCTTTAAATATGCATTTGTCGATGGGTTGCCTGGTACAATTAGCATTGACTTCCATAAAGACGGGCCTGACACCTACGAACTGAAAATTTCTGACAATGGGGTAGGACTTCCTCCTGACTTAGATTTCCGCAATACTGAATCCCTAGGGTTGAAATTAGTCTGTAACCTCACCCGGCAACTGGATGGAGAAGTCAGCCTCGATCGCAGTCAAGGAACCTGCTTCACGATTCGATTTCAGGAATTAACTTACCAACCTAGAGGATAAAAAAGTGAACAAGATGATTACAGTTTTAGTCGTTGAAGATGAAATTATCACGGCGATCGACATTCAAGGTAGTTTAGAAAACTTAGGGTATAACGTTCCCCCCATCGCTTCTACGGGCCAAGAAGCCCTAGACCGGGCTGCGAAATTTCAGCCGGATATTATCCTCATGGATATTGTCCTCAAAGGCGAAATAGATGGCATTGAAACGGCTAATCTGATTCGCGATCGCCAGCGAATTCCGATTATTTTCCTCACCGCTTATTCCGATGACGCCACCTTAGCCCGGGCAGGAATCAGCGAACCCTTTGGCTACTTACTCAAACCCTTTGATGACCGAGAACTTCATACCACCATTCAAATGGCCCTCAAGCGCTATCAGGCTGAATCAAAAATCCGTCAAGAGCGCGATACCGCCGAACAACTCCAACGAGAAGCTGAGAATCTGGTAGAATTGAATTCTCGCTATATTGCCATGACTTCCCACGAATTCCGCACCCCGATGACAACGATTCACTCCTCATCGGAATTACTGGAACATTACAGTCATAAATGGTCCGAAGAGAAAAAACTCAGCCATCTCAAGCGGATTCAATCTTCGATTAAGACCATGACCAAACTCTTAGATGAAGTGTTGACCATTGGCAAGGCTGACGCCGGTAAACTAGAGTTTAATCCGATTGAGTTAGATGTGGTCACCGTAGCGAAAGAACTGGTGGAAGAACTGCATTTGACCACGGATAAACCTCGGATCAATTTGCAGGTTTTCGGGGAGATTGACCAGGCCATTCTGGACCCCAAATTGTTGCGTCACATCTTGACAAATCTCCTATCCAATGCTTTAAAATATTCCCCGGCTGGGGGAACCGTTGAGTTTACCCTGACCGGACAAGGGGAATACCTGATTCTATCGGTGCAAGATTCAGGAATTGGGATTCCCGAATCGGATTTAATCCATCTGTTTGAATCCTTTCAACGGGCTAGTAATGTCGGCAGTCTTCCCGGGACAGGTTTGGGATTGGCGATCGTTAAAAAGTGCGTCGATCGCCATAACGGAAGCATTACAGTTAACAGTATCGTAGGGGTTGGCACCACGTTCACGGTCACCTTACCGATGCATTCCTCCGTTGCTTCCGATATCCCCGTGATTTAACCCAATTTGCCATAAGGGAAAGCTAGGAAGCGACTCCTACTCTCAAAAAATAGACCCTTTGAACGGTCCAGGTTAGAGTGCCTTTCTGAAGCGGATTTTAGGTCTAGGATTGTAGGGGCGCAATGCTTGCGCCCTCCGGAGGGCGCAAGCATTGCGCCCCTACGAGAAATAACGATTTTTCGTTATTAAATTTACCACCAATTCAGGGCTTCGAGCATTGCGCCCCTACGAGAAATAACGATTTTTCGTTATTAAATTTACCACCAATTGAGGGCTTCGAGCATTGCGCCCCTACAAGAAATAATGATTTTTCGTCATTAAGTTTACCACCAATTCAGGGCTAGGGTTTTAGGTCCCCTAAACAGTAGGAAGGACAAGGCAGCGCCTTGTCCCTCGGATTCCCCTGTAAATTCTGGGTTTCAATCGATTGAAACGGGTCTAATTCGGGTTAAAATAAACACCAACTTACTCGATTAAATCGATTCAACGGGTGCAGGATTTCCATCCTAGGTGGGAACTAATTCCCCTGGACGTAATCGCGCCCATTTGCCCATTTCTTCTTTAAAACTTTCACAACCGACCACATCCCATTCCATCTCAATGGCATCCGCTGTATTGCGGATATTCACATTGATTGTGGGTTCTACGGGTTCAAAATCCGGTGTTTCAGTTAAGTGGGGCTGTTGATGCTGATATTCCACTGCATTATAGGTTAAGCAGCGATCGACATAGTGGCAGTTTACGCAAATACACATCGTAAACACTCCATACGGCTTTTTTGTTACTCTAACGTAATCAGCAGAGATATTGCCCACCCGGTAGGTTGATTTTTTTATGAAACAAGGCGAATCTATTCGTGCTCTGGGTCCCGAAACTTGGCCCTTTAGCTTGGAAATGCTGCCTGACGATGCCTATCTCGTCGGGGGTTCGGTCCGAGATGCCTTGCTAGAACGGCAGTCCCCCTATTTGGATTTGGATTTTGTCTTACCCGGGTATGCGATTAAGATAGCAAAACAGATTGCCGATCGCCATAAAGCGGGGTTTGTGGTCCTCGATGATGAACGCAAAATCGCCCGGGTGGTGTTTCCCCATGCCACGGTGGATTTTGCGAAACAGGAGGGGATGACCCTAGAGGCAGATTTGCAACGCCGGGATTTCACGATTAATGCGATCGCCTACCACCCCAAAACCGGGCAAATTGTAGACCCTCTGAAAGGGACGGCAAGACTTACAAACCCGCACAATTCGGATGATTTCCCCGACAAATCTCGCCTCGGACCCCCTGCGTCTGTTACGGGGTTATCGGCAAGCGGCGCAATTGGGGTTTACCCTGGAACCTCAAACCCAAGCAGCAATCCGCCAATTAGCGCCCTTGTTGCGGCAGGTGGCAGCAGAACGGGTGAATACGGAGTTATGGTATCTCCTCAACCGCATAGGGGGAAGTGCTCATCTGGTGGCAGCATGGGAGGATGGTTTGTTGCGCTATTGGTTACCCGATGCCACGAAAGATTCCCTCACTCTGTTAACTCGGATTGATGAAGCAGCAGTCCAACTCGGGGAAAAATGGCCGCAGTTGGGGGAAGAATTTTTGTTGGATTTGCGCGCAACTTTGAGGATTTCTGGATATTTAGGAATTGCCAAATTAGTTTGTTTGTTACCGTTAGAACCGGGTAGTGCAGAAGCGCAATTAATGCGATTAAAGTTGAGTCGGGTGGAAATTAAAGCCACGATTCAGGTGATAAAAAGTTGGCAGTTAATCCAACAGCAACCGGAGTTGACAGACTGGACGGTGCGATCGCATTATTTTCTGTTTCGTCAGGTGGGGTCGTTGTTTCCCTCCTTAGCAGCAATGGCGATCGCCTCGGGAATTTCTCTGGAAGCCCTCAGCAATGCCGTTGAGCGCTATTTGGACCCGGAAGACTTAGCAGCACATCCCAAAGTTCTGATTACCGGCAACGATTTAATCAGTGAATTAGGGATTCCTCGCGGTCCGCAAATTGGGGAAATATTAAATCAAATTCAGTTAGCTACAGTGGAGGGAGAAATTTCCACAAGGGAAGAGGCGATGGAATTAGCTGATAAAATCAGGCAATCTATCGGATGATTAAGCGAACCCCTAGTCAAAGATTAGAAACCGGGTTTCTTACCCAAATTTATGATAAGGGGATTGCAAAATATAAATCATCCAACCGTTCAACTGAAAGGAAGGTATCTGTAGGGGCGCAATGCTTGCGCCCTAATTGGGCGCAAGCATTGCGCCCCTACATTGACGGCGCTACTCCGTTGATCCGTCACTACGAACGAACGTTTTGGAGATTTTATTGTTTGGAGTTCCCTTACATTCAATCTCCTACTTTTATCCTAGATTGACACAATCCCACATCAATTCCATATTCCTCTAAATCCTCTGGAGTTAAACAGTAAAGGTCCATTTCCTGTAACCCGGAATAAATCTGGTCTAGTAACGGCCAAATTCGGGTACTTTTATCCTGGGAGGCAGTAATGACGCTTTGTCCATCGGGGGAAAAATAAGCGGAATTTACCCCTTCCGTATGTCCCGTTAAGGTGTAAATTAGCTTACCCTTTTTATCCCAGATTTTAGCCGTTTTATCCTGGGAAGCGGTGACTAAATAATCTCCGGTTTCAGAAAAATCACAGCTAGAAACATTGTCCGCATGACCTTTAATGTTGACCAAAATTTTCCCCTCTAAATCCCACAGTTTCGCGGTTTGGTCTGCGGATGCAGTGAGGAGAGTTTGGCTATCTGGGGCAAATTTGACGCAGTTGACCGCTTGATGATGTCCGGATAAGACTTTCATTAACTGCCCGGTTTCAAAATTCCAAAGCCTGACGGTTTTATCATGAGACCCGGTGGCAATATATTGGTTATCCCGAGACATATCAATGCCATTGACGGGTTGCTGGTGGGATTTAGTTGGGTCAGATTCGTTTAAATTTTTGACGAAATTTCCATCTGCGTCCCAAACTTTTGCTTGACCGCCAAAATCGCAGGTGATAATATAGTTTCCGTCATGGGAATAGCGGGCATTGGTCGCGCCACACCAACCATCAGAGGTACAATTTCGCTGATGTTCTCCGGTCCAGGCTTTGATAATTTGACCTGTTTCAATCTCCCAAATCCGAATGGTATAGTCGGTTCCGGTGGTGACGAATCGTTTGCCATCGGGAGAAATATCTAGGGAATAAATTCGTTGGTTGCCATAATAATCGGGACCGAATCCGGTATAAGTTTTCAGGAGTTGATGAGTTTGGGCATCCCAAAGTTTCACCGTCATATCATGACTGGCGGTTAAAATTTTACGGCCATCGGGGGTAAATTTGGCTGAAATTACATTCTGTTCATGGCAGAATGAGGGACTGTTTATGGGGGATTGGATGTTCCAAATTTTAGCAGTGCGATCGACTGAAGCAGTTAGCAACGACTGACCATCGGGAGAAAATTGTACGGAATTAATCCCGGATTCATGACCTTCAAAATTTAGCAGCAAATTCCCCTGTAAATCCCACAGTTTCGCCCGACTATCGGCGGACCCGGTAACCAGAAATTGACCATCGGGGGAAAAGGCGACGGACTGAATCGAGTCTTGGTGAGTGAGCACTTGCCGTTTGTTTCCTTGGCGGTCCCAAATAATCGCGGTTTTGTCACGGGAGGCGGTGACAAATAAATTGCCATCGGGGGAAAACACGACTTGATTGACATCCCCGCGATGGTCTTCTAAAACTTTGAGTAGATTGCCTTGAATATCCCAGATTTTGGCCGTAAAATCCTTAGAAGTTGTCACTAACCCTTGACTATCGGGAGAAAAGGCGGCACAGGTAATTCCGCATTCCCAGCTATGCTGTTTTTTGTGGGCTCCCGTATCCTGGCCGAGGGTGGCGATCGCCTGACCCTGTTTGTCATACAGTCGGGCACTACTATCACGCCATAACCCACAGGTCACAAAGTATTCCCCATTGGGCGAAAAGCTCACCGACCCCACTACATCCCGATGGTCCGTGAGTTTTTTGCACAGATTGCCATTCCCATCCCAAATAATCGCACTGTAGTCGGAAGAGACAGTCACAATGGTTTGGTCATCCGGGGAAAATGCGACATGATTGACATTGGTCCAAGGCTGATTGGGCGCTTTTGTGTGACCAATCAGGTCTTTAATATAATTTCCCTCACTATCCCACAGTTTCACCCGGCACTCATCCCCAACGGTAATAATTTTAGACCCATCATGGGAAAAAGCAGCATTGCGGATCGGACTTCCTTGGTCCAGTTCCTTCAGCAATTGGCCCCGATTATCCCAGAGTTGGGCGGTGTTATCTTGTTCGGGAACGGTCAAAATTTTACTCCCATCCGGGGCATAAATCGCCCGACTCACAGGCGCATTTTGTTGCAGATTAGCCCGATACAAACCGGCGCGCTTGGCAATCATGGTATAATATGCCTCACTCAGGGCTTGGGAAACCTGGGGGAGATTATGGGCGCAGTCGAGACTATAAGCAGTCTGGGCCATTCTCAAGGCTTTTGTGAGGTCGTTGTTGAGTAAATCCTGGACCACGAAGACGAGGTTACGCGCCTCTTTCTCCTGGATCTGGCGATCGCGCCAGTAAATGCAAGCATCTAAATAGTCTTGCTCAATTTGGTTCAACGGCAACAACGAGCGATCGCGCAGTTGTTCCGCATCCTCCAACCGTCCCCCGCGATGCAGCAGATAACTATCATCGGTGATGGATTGACCATGCCGTGACCACTCTAAGGCCGCTTGACGGATACTCTCCCGCAGTTGCAGATATACTCGGTCTTCATCTAACCAATTATTCAACCTCGGCCAGTAGCGGATTAACGCTTCGTGAGCAACTTCCACCTGTTCTTTCTGAGTCGCAGGATTCACCGTTGTCACCACCAATCGCGCCTCTTCCCCGGCCAACCGTTGCACCAGCTTTTTTGTATCCCGGAAGGTTCCTCCCCCTGGCACCAATTCCTCCAAAGTCACGCGCCGTCGAGTATCCAGGCGTTTCTCTCCCGCTACTGCACTGTCATCTAAGCGGGTTAAGCGCACAAAGATATTCCGAACCTGAGTTTGTTCCATTGGGGATAAACTGTGATATACTCGGTCCGCAGTTTGGGCGATCGCCTGACTCACTCCTCCCAAGTTCTCGATATTCCTCACAGCGTAACCACCGCCCCTGTCGCCGTTTCCAGAGTTCCAGTAATAGATGTTGCAACAGTGGCATCGCCCCCGGTTCTCCCCGGACCTCATCCAGAATGGAATTGCTTAAGTCTGCTTCAAAGCGCAATCCCACTTTTTCTGCCTGCATCTCCATCGATCGCCGCAACTCTGTGAGATCCATCGGTCCGATCAGTTCTTGTCGTTGCTGCATCCGTTCTTTGAGTTGAGGATACGGCGCAACCTCTCCCCAAAAGTCCGCCCGCATGGTGACTACCACCGGCTGTTTTTGAGTCAGGGACAGGAGACGGTCAATAAATTCCAGGCGATCGCTGTTGTTACTGCACAGGGTGAACAGTTCCTCAAATTGGTCTACCACCAACACATAAGGCTGATCCTGCACTTTAGATAAAGTCGTTTCCAGTTGTACCAGAGGCTCGGTACTGGGGGTCATATAGGCCATTTGTAGTCCGTTCTGCTGCGTCTGAAGTGAGGGAATTAGTCCCGCCAGAACTACTGAGGATTTCCCACTCCCGGAAGGGCCTAACACTGCCAGGAACTTGTCTTCTGCTAATTTATTTTGCAACTTTTGGATCAGCAATTCCCGACCAAAGAAAAATTCGCAGTCTTCCGGGCGAAAGGCATTCAATCCGCGAAATGGACAGCGTGAGTCATAGAGAGGGGGAGTTTTGCCCAATGCTAAGGCATTGAAACTCAGTTCCACCGCGCGATCGCAGAGGGTGTTAATCTCACTTAATCCTTGATTTCGTTCCTGACGCCCTTGGAGGTTCAACACCGCCGCCTCGGCCCCCAAGGTCCGCTCTAGGAGGGCTTTTTGGGCCTGAAATTGGGAAATCAGGACCGGCGATCGCTCCTGCAATAGGGTCTGTAAACGGTTCAACCCATACTCAATTTCTGCACAGGTGAGGTCTCGGTCCAGGTTATCACTAAACAGAGGGCGTCCCCCCAATCGGCTAAATAGGGCCGGAACTGTGATATCATCCCGTTCTGCTAGTCCGGCAGTGGCCTCACATAAGGCCAAATCCACCTGTCCCGACTGTCGCAATTGTTGGTAAAAACTGCCGGTGAGGGCCAAGGCGGTTTTTACCGTAACCGGGTCACTCATGGCGATCGCCGCAGGCATCCCCAACTCCCGGACCAATCGCTGTCCTAATCCGCCTAATCCCGCTTCCGCATCAGGACTGGCGGTTTCGCAGCTACAAAGGAAGGTAAAGTGAGGCAATCCTTTGGGTCCATTTAAGTCCGCTAACCGTTGCAGCAAGCGGGTTGCCGTCACGGGTTCCACTTGATTCTGAGCATTGGCCCAAAACAGCACGGTTTCACCCTCGGCGATCGCCTTGCCATGACAGACAAAATGGAGGAGACTATAGCGCGTTTCTCGCTTCGTGAGTTGCTCGCACAAGGCATCTAAAGTCGGCAATCCCACGGCCCCCGGGAGATGGGCCAAAACATCGCAGGGAATCTCTCCCAACGCTTGTCTCACCCCATCCACCGCATTCTGCAACATCAAAAGGCGCTAATCGAAATCGGTCTAAGGAGTCGGGACTGGCAACGAGGACTAATGCCCGCAAATCTCGATTTCCGATAGGGGGAAAGCGGCGTTCCGTAATCGCGGGAATGTATAAAGATAACAAAACGCGCTGATTCGTCGCCAACAGTCGCCAAGTATCGTCAATGGGGGCGCAGAGTCTCTCCCAGCGCAGGGTTCGGACTTCTAACTCCGTTGCTTCGATAAAGAGTAAGACCCGCAAGGGTTCTTCACTTTCGTATAAGGCCCCGACAAAGGCATCTCGGATTTCATCTTGAAAGAGGGCGGCCCCTAATGTGCGACCATAGTCTCGGGGCCGTTTTTGCAAGCGGGTGAGTTCCTGGAGGGTCTCGGGAGTCAGTTGCAGCAACCCTTCCGATCGCTGGGGTAACAGTTCCTGCGATCGGCTATATTTGACCACAATCGGCCAGCGATCGGCATTTTTGCGTTGGATCGTAATCTCAAAAACATTCATCTCTTTAACTCAGGTACAGGACTAGAAACGTTTCTTCACCCCACACAAAGGACCAGAAACCGGGTTTCTTGCCCAAATTTGTGACAAGAAAGCAGCAACTTGGTTGAGAAACCCGGTTTCTTCACTCCCCAAAATATCTATGCCTTCTGCTTGAGCACGACCAAGGTGATATCATCATAAACTTTTTGTTGACCAATATATCCCTTGACATCAGAAATCACCGCTTCTTGGATCTCCGAAGCAGATTTGTGGCAGTTTTGCTGGACTACCTCAATTAACCGTTCTAATCCGTATTCTTGCTTATCCATATCAAACGCTTCCGTAATCCCATCGGTGTAAAGTACCACTACATCTCCTGGATTTAACTCAATGCGGGCGGTGGTGACAAACTCAGCCATATCTTCCACCATTGCGATGGGAAATCCTAAATCAATGGTATCAATTCGTTCCACTTGTCCGTGCGATCGCACCACGAGCACTTCTTCATGTTGTCCGCTAATTTGCAACACGCCATCGGCATAATCCAACAGGGATAAGGTCATAGTTTTATCACAACTCATCCGTTGGGCGTTATGATAAACCGTGCGATTCAGGACATCTAAAAATTCCTGGGGATTGGTAAAATTTCCTTCCAATAAGGTGCGGACTGCGGTTTGAGCCATAATCATCAACACCCCACTTTCTAACCCATGTCCCGTCACATCCCCGATGCCAATTTTCACCCGGTCCTGATATTGCAGCACATCATAATAATCCCCTCCAACTTCTTCTGCGGGTTCCATAAATCCAGCAATATCTAACCCAGAAATTGCCTTGAGTTCTGCTTGTTTTGGTAAAATCATTTGTTGCAGGCGACGGGTGATATCTAACTCCGCTGCCATGCGAAGATTATCCGCTTTGAGGCGCTCATTCAGAATGGTAATTTCCGCATTTGCTTGCGCCAATTCAGCGGTTCGTTCCTCAACTTTTTGTTCCAGAGTACGATACAGCAGGGCATTTTCTAGGGAAATAGCCGCTTGGGAGGCTAAGACTTGTAGAACTTCGAGGCGATCGCTGGTAAAGGCATCGGTGGTTAAGTTATTTTCAAAATAGAGAATCCCCGTCAGTTTCCCTTGATGGCGAATTGTGGTACAGAGGACCGATTTCGGTTGATGCTTAAGAATATAAGGGTCTTGGGTAAACAGTCCCTCCCTTGTGGCATTATTTAACACCACATCCGATTGAGTTTTGGCGACATAATTGACAATTGCGGACGAAATTTTGTCGCATTCTTCTACGGGAATCGATTGCAGAATCATCCTCTCTTCCCCAGAAACCACCGCTGCTTCAACAGTTAAGCGTTCCTCGGTTTGTAAAATCAAAAAAGCTTTAGATGCCCCCGCATTCTCTTGGAGAATTAAAATTAACTTCTCCAGCATTTTGCTGAGGACAATTTCGCTGGAAAAGGCTTCCGAGGCTTTCATCACCGTAAACAAATCCAGGGAACTACCGCGACTGCTTCCTGTGGAGGAGTTAACAGTTTGGAATGAATCAATTGTTGAACTGTCTTGGACCGCCCTGCGGAAAAATTGAGGATATTTAGTTTTTAACTGTTGAACCTTGGCATCTGCACCCCATTTTTGGTAATTGTAAGTGGCTTCTCGGATATAGACCTTGCCGACTTCATCCCACCCTTTGCAGAAATAAAACTGCGCCGCCAGTTCGTTAGCCAAGGCTTCATTCTGGATAAAACCGGATGCTTTTGCCTGGGCGATCGCCTGCCGATAAAGCTCCATTGCTTCTAGTTCTTTTCCGGAAATTCGCGCCATTTCAGCAGAGAGTAACAACCATTTATCCTGGTAATTTTCCGGGCAGCTTTCGGTCCAGATTTGGAGTTGTTGTTGCTGTTGTTCCAAAAGAACCCAATACTCTTCCTGTTCGGTTTTTGATGCCGTGGAATAAACCGCCGCTAATACCAAACCATAATAAAACCGATGTTTCGTTTGGTAGAAAAACCCAAAGTTACCCGGAACGAGGGGCTCCGCTTCCTGACAGATGGCGAGGGCTTCTTCATAGCGTTCAAAGGTATATAAAAACTGGGTTTTTAAATAAAAGTACCAGTTCACCCCACTGACTAAATTGCCCTCGCGCCACAATCGCAATCCCTCCACTTCATCAAACTCATCTTCAATCCCCTGAAACTGATTGATGACGTGCTTTAAATTTAGGCAAGCGTACAGCAGACTCTGATAATTGGTCTGGCGAATGAGGATCGCAAATTTATCAGTTTCCTTGACAATTTCTTGTAGATTCTCCCCAATTTCTAACCGGGTCCAAAGTTTCAAGAACAAAGCCCATGCCCCATAGATGCTATCCCCGACAGACCGGCAAATGAAGTAAGATCGGTCATATAGGGGCAGATTAGTTATGAAGGGTTTTCGGTACGGATTGACGCCATTACAAAACAAATTAATTACTTTGCCACCAAAAATAAGAATCTTGGATTTGTCCAGCAGTTTTAAGGCAACTTCTCCAAATTCATACCCGGTTTTATAGTTATTTTGTAGCGCCAGCATCAATCCGTAAGCTGAGTAAGCAAAGGCGGAGGTTTCCGTATGACCAAAGGTTAAGGAAAGCCGGGTCATGGTTAACATAGACCAGACATTATAATTGATGTAACCCCCACCAAATGCAGACCCCCACAAGTTGGCTAACAAGGTCATGCAAACCTGTTTTTCCGGGTCTTCCATCGGGGGTCGGTGCAGGAGTTCGGCAATATTAACTCCCGTCAAATTGGCTTGCACTTCCTGCATTTGGATGCCGATCGCCTCTTGCAATTCCTCCTCGGTTTCCGGTCCCTCTAACCCCATCAGCTTCATCCCCGCTAATCCCGCTTGTACCGATTCCAGAAATTGCTCTTGGATCATGGTGAGCAACACAATCAGGTTATAAATTTCCGCCCGGTCAAATTTATCAACCACTCGGTCTAATAAAATGCTAAATAGCGCGTCCGACTCCTGAAAATTTCCAGCTAAATATTCACATTCCGCCAGTTCCCGGTATAGGGGAAAGGTGAGTTTATAAGCCGTATCCCAAGCAGTTTCTGGCAATAAAGACCGGGCGATCGCCAAATGTTTGACTGCGGCTTGGTAGGCAGTAGAAGCTTTCGCTTTTTTGCCCGCTAGACTATTTAATCGAGCGATTTCTAATTTAAAATCAGGGTCAACAATCGAATCACGACCCGCATTCAAATGGGTCACAATGTCAAAGATTTTAGACTCTAACTCCTCAGAATCCGTGTGATTGAGAAGTAACTGGCCAATTCGTAAGTGAGTATTGGACTGTTCTGATTCGGGAATTAAAGAGTAGGCCGCTTGTTGGACGCGATCGTGTAGAAACTTATATTCTATACTAAAATCGCTATCTTGTAAAGAAACAGCCGTTTCTTCACTACTTTCCGGCAAAAAGCTATAATTTTTACTAGAAAAGATGAATCCTTCGCGCACTGCTGGCCACAAATCCCGGGCGACTGTAATCTGTGACTGTTCCCGGACCACAGCCAACGTTTTCAAATCAAAACTATTCCCAATACAAGCGGCTATCTTCAAACTTTCTTGGACAGTCGGGTCCAGCTTTTGAATATTTTGGGTCATTAATTCGACCACATTATCCGTCATCCCCACCGCTTGAATTTGATCCATTTCCCAGGACCAAGCACCCTTGTTTTCTCCATAATGAAAAACTAAAAAATTACTGTCGTAAAGCGATTTGAGCAACTGGTTGATAAAAAATGGATTACCTTGAGTCTTCTGGGCAATTAACTCCGCCAGAGGCAGACTTTTGGTTTCAGAACAGTGCAGGGTATCTGCAATCAATTTATTGATATGTTCTAACTTCAGCGGTTGCAGTTCAATCCCATTAATAATCGCTCCCTGTTGCTGCATCTGTTCGACTGCCGAAATTAACGGATGAGCCGCATCCACTTCATTATCCCGATAGGTCCCAATAATCAGTAAAGCTTGACTTTCTGAAACAGTGGCTAATCGTTGAATCAGCTTCAACGACGCCAAATCCACCCACTGTAAATCATCCAAAAATAGTACAAGGGTATGTTCTTTTTTGGCAAAAACTGCAATAAACTTTTGAAACAGTAAATTAAATCGGTTTTGGGTTTCCGTGGGCGGTAGTTCCGGAACCGGAGGCTGTGATCCAATCAGTAACTCTAATTCCGGAATCACATCCGTAATTACCTGTCCTTCCGTGCCTAATGCTTCGATAATCCGCTGTTGCCAACGCGCCAATCGTTCCGGGGTCTCCGTTAAAATTTGGCGAATCAGATTTTGAAAGGCTTGAATTAGGGATTGATAGGGAATATCCCGGTTGAATTGGTCAAATTTTCCCGAGATAAAATAGCCCCGTTGTTGGGCGATCGGCTTGTGAATTTCTTGAACAATCACCGACTTACCAATCCCCGAAAACCCTGACACTAACATTAGTTCAATTCCCGTTCCAGGGGTTTCTGGAGTGGGTGCACCTTGGACTGTTCCGCTGACCCGTCCAAACGCTGCCATTAATGCCGCAATTTCCGTTTCTCTGCCATACAGTTTCTGGGAGATTTGGAATTTATCCGAGGTATCCTGTTCCCCAGGAGTAAACCACTCAATCTGGCCCGTTTCTTGCCATTGCCTCCAGCATTTTTCTAAATCATAGCTTAACCCATAGGCACTTTGATACCTTTCTTCAGCGGTTTTAGAGAGCAATTTCAGCACAATTGCACTGACAACTGGAGGAATTTCTGGATTAACTTGGTGGGGGGAAATCGGTTGTTTGGCAATATGAGAATGAACCATTTCCACCGGGTCCGTCGTGGGAAACGGAAGCTCTCCGGTGAGCATTTGATAAAATGTAACACCCAGAGAATAGAAGTCCGTGCGGTAGTCAATAGAGCGATTCATCCGCCCGGTTTGTTCCGGGGACATATAAGCTAGAGTCCCTTCAAGTAAATTCGGATTACTTAAGGTTTGGTGGGAGCGTTCCAGACGAGTAGAAATGCCAAAATCGATTAGGGTCACTCGGAAAGGCTCAAGATTAACCACAATATTTTGTGGCTTAATATCTAAATGAATAATCGATTTTTGGTGGATTTCTCCCAAGCTTTTGGTGATGGTAATCGCAATTTTAAAAAAGGTTTCTAAATCCAGGGTTTGAGTAGAAAGCAGTTTCTCGGCTGACAAGGGTCCAGCATCTTCCATCGTTAAGACCAAACCCCGACCCCAGGTTTCTAGGTGTAAAGGCTTAATTATACCGGGGATATCTAACGGCTTGACAATTTCATATTGATGTCGGAATTTAGCAATTTCTGTCGGGGTGGGATATTCAGTTTTTAAGAATTTGAGAATTTCCGTCTGTATTTGGCCTTCCTTGCGGCCTCGACAAACAATGGTATGATTACTTTCGTGAATTTCTTCTAAGATTTCATAACCCGCAAAAGAGAGCATAGTTTTTCCTGGTCAAGTTAGGGTGAGTGGTTTTGCAATGGAAGTAAGGTATCCAAGCTAAAATCAGGGTAACAGTTTTTCGTAAAAACGGGGAGGAATTGCCTCTTATCCTATCTTTGCTAGGCAACTCCAACCCCTAACGTTTTTCCATCGGGTTAAAGCTAGGGCGGGGTCCTATCCCCATAAGAATCGGGCAACCTGAGCAAGTCCTTCTTAAAACATCTACCCTGACCCCGCTCAATCCTCTGCCTTCTGCTTGAGCACCAGTAAGGTGATATCATCATATACTTTTTGTTGACCAATATATCCCTTAACATCTGCAATCACTGCCTCTTGGATTTCATTGGCAGATTTGTGAGAGTTTTGCTGGGCGACCTCAATTAACCGTTCTAATCCGTATTCTTGCTTATCGATATCAAACGCTTCCGTAATCCCATCGGTGTAAAGCACCACCACATCCCCTGGATTTAACTCAATGCGGGCGGTGGTGACAAACTCGGCCATATCTTCCACCATTGCGATAGGAAATCCTAAATCAATGGTATCAATTCGTTCCACTTGTCCGTGCGATCGCACCACGAGAACTTCTTCATGTTGTCCGCTGATTTGCAAGACGCCATCGGCATAATCCAACAGGGCCAAGGTCATGGTTTTATCACAATTCATCCGTTGGGCGTTATGATAAACCGTGCGATTCAGAACATCTAAAAATTCCTGGGGATTGGTAAAATTCCCTTCCAATAAACTCCGGACCACGGTTTGGGCCATAATCATCAACACCCCACTTTCTAACCCATGTCCCGTCACATCCCCGATGCCAATTTTCACCCGGTCCTGATATTGCAGCACATCATAATAATCCCCCCCGACTTCTTCGGCAGGTTCCATAAATCCAGCAATATCTAACCCGGAAATGGCATTGAGTTCCGCCTGTTTCGGTAAAATCATTTGTTGCAGGCGACGGGTCACATCTAATTCGGCTGCCATGCGAACATTGTCCGCTTTGAGGCGCTCATTCAGAATGGTAATTTCCGCATTTGCTTGCGCCAATTCAGCGGTACGTTCCTCTACTTTTTGTTCCAGAGTACGATACAGCAGGGCATTTTCTAGGGAAATAGCCGCTTGGGAGGCTAAGACTTGCAAGACTTCTAAGCGATCGCCGGTAAAGGCATCGGTGGTTAAGTTATTTTCAAAATAGAGAATCCCCGTCAGTTTCCCTTGATGGCGAATCGTTGTACAGAGGACCGATTTCGGTTGATGTTTGAGAATATAAGGGTCTTGGGTAAACAGTCCCTCCCTTGTGGCATTATTTAACACCACATCCGATTGAGTTTTGGCAACATAATTGACAATTGCTGAAGAAATGTCCTGACATTCTTCTACGGGAATCGATTGCAGGACCATCCTCTCTTCCCCAGAAACCACCGCTGCTTCAACGGTTAATCGGTCTTCGGTTTGTAAGATTAAAAAGGCTTTAGATGCCCCCGCATTTTCTTGGAGAATTAAAATTAACTTCTCCAGCATTTTGCTGAGGACAATTTCGCTGGAAAAGGCTTCCGAGGCTTTCATCACCGTAAACAAATCCAGGGAACTGCCGCGACTGCTTCCCGTGGAGGAGTTAACGGTTTGAAAGGAATCAATTGTTGAACCGGATGAGCCACCCCGGCGTAAAAATTGAGGATATTTAGTTTCTAACTGTTGAACCTTGGCATCTGCACCCCATTTCTGGTAATTATAAGTGGCTTCTCGGATATAAACCTTGCCGACTTCATCCCATCCTTTGCGGAAATAAAACTGTGCCGCTAGTTCATTGGCGAGGGCTTCATCTTGAGTAAACCCTGATTCTTTTGCCTGGGCGATCGCCTGCCGATAAAGCTCCATTGCTTCCAGTTCTTTCCCCGAAATACGCGCTATTTCAGCAGAGAGTAACAACCATTTATCCTGGTAATTTTCCGGGCAGTTTTCGGCCCAGTTTTGGAGTTGTTGCTGCTGTTGTTCCAGAAGCGGCCAATACTCCTGTTGCTCGGTTTCCGATGCCGTGGTATAAATGGCTGCTAATACCAACCCATAATAAAATGGATGTTTCGTTTGGGGGAAAAACCCAAAGTTAGCCGGAACCAGAGGGTCCGCTTCCCGACAGATGGCGAGGGCTTCCTCATACTGTTCAAACGTATATAAAGATTGGGTTTTTAAATAATAGTACCAGTTCACCCCACTGATTAAATTGCCCTCGCGCCACAACCGCAATCCTTCCACTTCATTAAACTCGTTCTCAATCCCCTGAAACTGCTTGATCACGTGCTGCAAATTCAGACCAGCATATACCATACTCTGATAATTGGTCTGGCGAATGGTAATCAGAGATTTCTCCGCTTCTTTGGCAATTTCTGCCAGATTGTCTCCAATTTCTAACCGGGTCCAGAGTCTCAAGAATAAAGCCCATACCCCATAGATCACATCCCCGACGGACCGGCAAATGAAGTAAGAGCGATCGTACAGGGGTAGATTGCTACTAAAGGGTTTCCGGTACGGATTGACCGCATTACAAAACAAATTAATTACCTTGCCGCCAAAAATAGGAGTTTTGGATTTGTCCAGCAGTTTTAAGGCAACTTCTCCAAATTCATACCCGGTTTTATAGTCGTTTTGCAGCGCCAGCATCAATCCGTAAGCTGAGTAAGCAAAGGCGGAGGTTTCGGTATGACCAAAGGTTAAGGAAAGTCGGGTCATGCTTAACACACACCAGACATTATAATTGATGTAGCCCCCGCCGAATGAAGCCCCCCAAAAGTTGGCTAAAAGGGTCATGCAAACCTGTTTTTCTGGGTCTTCCATTAGGGGTCTATGGAGGAGTTCAGCAATATTAACTTCGCTCAGATTGGCTTGCACTGCCTGCATTTGGATGCCGATCGCCTCTTGCAATTCCTCCTCGGTTTCCGGCACCTCTAACCCCATCAGCTTCATCCCCGCTAATCCCGCTTCCACCGATTCCTGAAATCGCTCCTGGGTAATGGTGAGCAGCACAATCAGGTTATAAATTTCAGCCCGGTCAAATTTATCAAGGACGCGCTCTAATAAAATGGTAAATAGCTCATCAGCACCTTTAAAATTTCCCGCTAAATACTCACATTCCGCCAGTTCCCGATAGAGGGTAAACGTCAGGTCATAATCCGTATTCCAAGCCGTTTCCGGCAACAAAGACCGGGCGATCGCCAAATGTTTGACGGCTGCTTGGTAGGCAGTAGATGCTTTTGCTTTTTTGCCAGCAATCTTATTTAAGCGAGCGACTTCCAATTTAAAATCAAGGTCAAAAATCGACTCTCGACCCGCATTCAAATGGGTCACAATGTCAAAGATTTTAGACTCTAGCTCATCAGAACCCGTATGACTGAGAATTAACTGGCCAATCTGTAAGTGAGTATTGGACCGTTCTGATTCCGGAATTAAAGAATAGGCCGCCTGTTGAACGCGATCGTGCAGAAACTTGTATTCTATCCTAAAATCACTATCGTGCAAAGATGCGGCTGTTTCTTCACTACTTTCCGGCAAAAAACTATCATTCTTGCTAGAAAAGATGAATCCTTCGCGCACTGCTGGCCACAAATTTCGGGCGACTGTAATCTGAGACTGTTCCCGGGCTACCGCCAAAGTTTTCAAATCAAAACTATTCCCAATACAAGCGGCTATCTTCAAACTTTCTTGGACCGTCGGGGCAAGTTTTTGAATATTTTGGGTCATTAATTCGACCACATTATCCGTCATCCCCACCGCTTGAATTTGGTCCATTTCCCAGGACCACTCACCCTTGCTCTCTCCATCTGGAAACTGAAAGGTTAACAGGTGACTGTCATAAAGCGATTTGAGCAACTGGTTGATAAAAAACGGATTACCTTGAGTCTTCTGGGCAATTAATTCAGCCAAAGGCAGACTTTTGGTTTCAGAACAGTGCAGAGTATCTGCAATCAATTCATTGATATGTTCTAACTTCAGCGGTTGCAGTTCAATCCGATTAATAAGGGCTCTGTGCGCCTCCATCTCCTCGATCGCCGAAATTAACGGATGAGCCGCATCCACTTCATTATCCCGATAGGCCCCAATTACCAGTAAAGCCTGACTTTCTGAAGCATTAGCTAATCGTTGAATCAGCTTCAACGATGCCAAATCCACCCACTGTAAATCATCCAAAAATAGTACAAGGGTATGTTCTTTTTTGGCAAAAACTGCAATAAACTTTTGAAACAGTAAATTAAATCGGTTTTGGGTTTCCGTGGGCGGCAGTTCCGGAACCGGAGGCTGTGACCCAATCAGTAGCTCTAATTCCGGAATTACATCCGTAATTACCTGTCCTTCCGTGCCTAATGCTTCGATAATCCGCTGTTGCCAACGCGCCAATCGTTCCGGGGTCTCCGTTAAAATTTGGCGAATCAGATTTTGAAAGGCTTGAATTAGGGATTGATAGGGAATATCCCGGTTGAATTGGTCAAATTTTCCCGAGATAAAATAGCCCCGTTGTTGGGCGATCGGCTTGTGAATTTCTTGAACAATCACCGACTTACCAATCCCCGAAAACCCTGACACTAACATTAGTTCAATTCCCGTTCCAGGGGTTTCTGGAGTGGGTGCACCTTGGACTGTTCCGCTGACCCGTCCAAACGCTGCCATTAATGCCGCAATTTCCGTTTCTCTGCCATACAGTTTCTGGGAGATTTGGAATTTATCCGAGGTATCCTGTTCCCCAGGAGTAAACCCCTCAATCTGGCCCGTTTCTTGCCATTGCCTCCAGCATTTTTCTAAATCATAGCTTAACCCATAGGCACTTTGATACCTTTCTTCAGCGGTTTTAGAGAGCAATTTCAGCACAATTGCACTGACAACTGGAGGAATTTCTGGATTAACTTGGTGGGGGGAAATCGGTTGTTTGGCAATATGAGAATGAACCATTTCCACCGGGTCCGTCGTGGGAAATGGAAGCTCTCCGGTGAGCATTTGATAAAATGTAACACCCAGAGAATAGAAGTCCGTGCGGTAGTCAATAGAGCGATTCATCCGCCCGGTTTGTTCCGGGGACATATAAGCTAGAGTCCCTTCAAGTAAATTCGGATTACTTAAGGTTTGGTGGGAGCGTTCCAGACGAGTAGAAATGCCAAAATCGATTAGGGTCACTCGGAAAGGCTCAAGATTAACCACAATATTTTGTGGCTTAATATCTAAATGAATAATCGATTTTTGGTGGATTTCTCCCAAGCTTTTGGTAACGCAAGTCGCGATTTTAAAAAAGTTTTCTAAGCCCAGGCTTTGCGTAGAGATTAGTTGTTGTACCGACCAAGGACCCGCATCTTCCATTGTTAAGACCAGTCCTCGACCCCAGCTTTCCAGGCTTAAAGGCTTAACAATCCCTGGGATATCTAACGGCTTGACAATTTCATATTGATGTCGGAATTTAGCAATTTCTGTAGGGGAGGGATATTCGGTTTTTAAGAATTTGAGAATTTCCGTCTGTATTTGGCCTTCCTTGCGGCCTCGACAAACAATCGTATGATTACTTTCGTGAAGTTCTTCTAAGATTTCATAACCCGTAAAAGAGAGCATAGTTTTTCCTAGTCAAGTTAGTTTGAGGGGTTTTGCAATGGAAGCCTGATGCCTGAGCTAAAATCAGGGTAACAGTTTTTCATGGAGACGAGGAGTAATTCTTGCCTAACCGACGTGGCTAGGCAACTCCAACCCGTAAAGTTTTTCCATCGGGTTAAACCTCGGGTGGGGTCCTATCCCCTTATGAACCTGCGGATGAGCTCACGGCCTTCTTAAAACTTAACAATAAAATTGGCGCGATCGCCCAGCTAACTCGCATAGAATAATAGCCACCACTGAACTCAGAGATCAAGAGAGTTCTTTACAACTCGGATCCAAGTTACAATTGAGCTAAACCCATGTCAAGTCAGGGACAGAAACTAGAACTTTACCAAGAGTACCCACCTCCAGGGGAAGCCGCAGCTATTGAGGCGATCGAGCAAATTACCCGCGCTATGATCACTCAAACCTACCCCGAAGGAAACCGACCCGCCAAACGAGACCAACACACCAAAGATCATGGGTGCGTCCGAGGCGAGTTTACCGTGGAGCCAAACCTGCCCGAAGAAGCCCGATTTGGGGTCTTCAAGGAACCCCGGACCTATCCGGTGTGGATTCGGTTCTCCAATGGCTTTGAACGCAGCCGGCCCGATTACAAGCCGGATGTCCGAGGGATCGCCATCAAATTGATGGGAGTAGAAGGCGAAAAGGTCTTGCCTGAAGAGAAGTTTGAAAAAACCCAAGACTTTTTGTTAATTAACTACCCGGTCTTTTTTATTCGCAATGCCATCGATTACCTTGACTTTTTTCAAAAACGGGCAGGGAATAAAATGATCCGGTTCTTCTTTCCTGGCTTAAATCCGTCCGAGTGGCGCTTACATGAATTTATTGTGGCCCTATTGAGTGTTAAAGATCCGGTTCCGAATTTACTGTCGGTTCAATATTGGAGCAACTTACCCTACAAATTGGGACCGAGAGCCATTCGCTTTACCCTGATCCCCACTTCCCCTCCGTTGAAAAACTTACCCAATTTTAATGTGGAGAAGTATCTGCGGGAAGGGCTAATTGAGTATTTGCAAGAAACAGAAGCGCGGTTTGATTTTTTAATTCAGTTTCAAACCGACCCCTATACAATGCCCATTGAAGATGGCACGATTGATTGGGATGAGCGGCGATCGCCATTTCAAAAAGTCGCCACCCTCACCATTCCCCGTCAAACCTTCAACTCTCCCGCACAACAAGAGTTTTGCGAAAATTTGTCCTTCAGTCCTTGGCACTGCCTCCCGGAACACCAACCCCTCGGGGGAATCAACCGCGTCCGGCGACAAGTCTACCAAGCCATTTCTAAACTCAGGCACGAAATGAACCAAGCTCCCCGCCGTGAACCCACCGGGGATGAGGTGTTTTAGGCCAAAATTTGGCCGCAAGGGTAACCACAAATAGGGTGTGTAAAGCCAGCTTTACACACCGAATTATTGATTTTTATGTGGCCAGCGAAAATCAATAAAACACTTTTACATCAATCAATTTCAGGAAGAGTTTAGGTCTTTTACCTAAATAAAATCCCCCGTTAAGTTGAATAACAAATTTAAGGGATATCTCCAATAATATCGCCTATTTTTATCAACATTCAAACAAGTTTCTTGAACCCGAAAGCTGTGGGTTAAGATCACAGGTGTTTACCAGTTATCTGCCCAGCTTGACCCCTCAATCCGACTTCAATTCTTGCCTTGAATTCAGTCAACCCCCTCAAAACCAACAATGGCAAACAGCATGAATGCGTTTGAATTTGAGATTACCATCCAAAGCCAATCCGGGTCAAATAGCTGGCCAATAGTCGTCCGGTGCAAACAACCCGATGGACTCACCACCCATGCCCAAGAAACCCTGAAATTGACTCAGGAGGATTTCAACCGCCTCATCCAATACCAAGAAAACGAAAGAGAATACGGCACCCTCCTCGGCAAAGCCCTATTTCAAGGCAGCATCGGCCAAACCTTTACCCGTGCCTTTTCCAAAAACGGTCCCGACTGCCTGTTAAGAGTTCTACTTGCCATAGAAGCGGGGGAAAACGATCCCATCAAAACCCTCCATTGGGAAAGACTGTGCGCGCCAATTGAAGCCGATGGAAGTTGGCAAGTGTTAGTCCGAGATCAGCGCGTTCCCTTTTCCCTGTACATCCCCACCATCGTCGATCGCCGCTTTCCCCCCATCGGCAGAAGGGACCTGCGTTGCCTGATTTTAGTCGCCAGTCCTTCTAATTTAGGCAAATATCAACTCACCCCCTTTGATGTAGAAGGCGTCCTATCCGGCGTCAAAACAGCCCTTGGAGACATCCCTTACTCCATCCTCGCCAACAAGATTGAAGGCGCACTCGGTCCACCGACCCTGCAAGAGTTGTCCAAACAACTCACCCATGCCGAAAAGCCTTACACCTTACTGCACTTCGTCTGTCACGGCAAGCTGCTTTCCAGTGGGGAAACCGTGCTGTATTGGGCCACGGAAGACGACGAAGTGCTACCCGTTCCCGCAGCAGAATTACTCACCGAACTGAAAAATATTGGCAATCATCAACGGAGTTTACCTCACTTTACCTTCCTATGTAGTTGTGAAAGCGCAGACCCCCGGGCTGAAGGCGCATTAGGCGGACTCGCACAAAGACTGGTGC
The DNA here is from genome assembly GCA_963821735.1 of uncultured cyanobacterium. Classification (GTDB taxonomy): domain Bacteria; phylum Cyanobacteriota; class Cyanobacteriia; order Cyanobacteriales; family Laspinemataceae; genus Laspinema. The sequence goes on along the minus strand of CAWGFK010000003.1, from coordinate 193,073 downwards.
GACAATTGGGGATGCCTGCGGTGGTGGCAATGACGCGGAAAGTTAGTGTAGAAACCGCCTTAGTTTTAGGACAGAACTTTTACCAACGACTGCGCGAGTCGGGAGAGGTAGACCTAGCGCTACAGGAAGCAACCGCAGGACTGGGGAAACGCCATGATATTACTGTTCCGGCTTTGTTTAGCCGCTTGGGGGGGCGTCCATTATTTAGCGATCGCCTGGATAACCGCGAGCTCACCGACGAAGAAATCGACTATGGAATAGGCCAACTGCGGCAGTTCCTCCAAGCACGCGCCCCTCATGCCTCCGTACTCAAACAACGGTTTGAAAAGCAAGTTAAGACCCTCAAAGCTACCAAAGGTGCAGAATCCCGTAAAGCCAAAGAAGAGAGAACCCAGGCGTTAGGTGAAATCGATGGCCTGTGCGAACAGGTGTTAGAAATCGGGTTTGAGGCGATCGCAGCCTTGGGGAAATTCCCCCCAGAATATAAGGCAGAATGTCCCTTTCCCGGTCTATCTTCTTTCGGGGAAAAAAGATATCATAAATTCTTCTTTGGTCGGGATGAACTCATTAAAGACCTTAAAAAAGAATTGACCAAGGACAATTTCTTAGCCGTGATTGGCACATCAGGGAGTGGTAAATCATCGGTGGTGTTAGCCGGATTGATTCCCCAGATCAAAGAGGAGGAGGCAGACCTAACTTGGGCCTACTTGACCCCCAGTCGAGAACCGATCGCCCAACTCAACCGCTGCTTAGAACGACTCTCCAAGGTTGTGAATCGGACGGCTGTTTTAGTAGTAGACCAATTTGAGGAACTCTTTACCCTCTGTGAGAATAAAGAGACCAGGCAAGAATTCATCCAAAAATTATTAAAGTTTGCCCAACGACACAAAGTGGTCATCACCATGCGGGCGGACTTTTTAGGAGAATGTACCTTTTACCCGGACTTGAGAAAGCGCATAGAAACCCGCCAGAAATTAGTGGGGCCAATGGAAGCCAGCGAACTGGTGATTGCCATGAAAATGCAGGCGGATAGTGCGGGGTTGCGGTTTGAAGCGGGGTTGAGTAATGCAATTTTCAATGAAGTCAAGGGAGAACCTGGGGCGATGCCACTGTTGCAATATGCTTTGCAGGAGTTGTGGAAGCGAAGACATGGGCGGTGGTTGTGCGATGAAGAGTATCAGGCGATCGGGGGCGTGCAACAGGCGATCGCCAAAACCGCCAATGATTTTTACCACAACTTATCCGAGAGTGAGCAACCGCAACTCCAGAATATCTTTTTGCGCTTAACTCGCTTAGATGACAGTGCCGCAGGAGGAGAGAACCGACGAGATACCCGTCGCCGCGTGGAGTTAGAGGATTTGGTGACGAGTGAGAGTGACCTAGATGTGACCAAGAAACTGGTGCAGCAGTTGGCCGGGGAAGGGGCGCGCTTAGTGGTGACCAGTCGCAATGAAACCACGAACCGCCTAGAGGTGGAGGTCGCTCACGAGGCGTTAATTCGCCATTGGCCCTTGTTGCAGGAATGGTTAGACCAAAACCGCAATGATTTGCAATTGCGCGAGACTATTGCCCGGGCGGCTCAAGATTGGCAGCAGCATCAAGAGCAACTGGATCGGGATGTTTATCTGATTCATCAGGGGGGACGGTTAGAAGATGCGGAGAGCTTGTTGAACCAACCAAAATCCGTGCGGTTGAATCCCTTGGAGGCGGAATATGTGGGGGCTTGTGTCGAATTGCGCGATCGGCTTCGCAAACAGGAACAACTACGCCGACAACGCCAACTCTTCGCCGCCACCATATCCGCCTTTATCTGTGGTGGGTTTGCCATGTTCGCAGGCCATCAATGGCGAAACGCCGAAATTCAACAAATTGAAGCATTTCTACAATCGGCAGAATATCGTTTAGCCTCTTATCAGGGACTAGAGGCCCGGATCGCCAGCATCCAGGCCCAGAAACTACTCGATAAGTCATTCTGGCAAAGGGTATGGCCACAGACTGATTTAGAGCAGAAAGTCACAGACACGCTATATCAGAGCGCTTATGCCGGACTGGAAATCAACCGTTTAAAAAGTGTTCAAGGTAAGATCCTGACTCTGGTAGTCAGCCCAGAGGGGCTGTTGGCTACGGGGGGGTCAGACGGCATTGCCAACATCTGGGTACCCTCGGGCCAGTTGTTATACCAACTCAAGGCCAGTGAAAAAGGCAAAAATTTCGGGAGCCAAGACGTAAATAAAGTGGCCTTCAACCAGGAGGGAACTTTACTGGCGACGGCTGGAGATGACGGCACTGCCCGGATCTGGGATCCCTCGGGCAAGCTGTTGGCTAAACTTGAGGGGCATGAAGGCCCGGTTGTCCGTGTCGTGTTTAGTCCAGATGGGAAGTTAGTGGCCACAGGTGGAAAGGATGGCACGGCCCGCCTTTGGGATACCTCCGGCAAGCTGGTCGCTAAACTTGAGGGGCATGAAGGCTTGGTGAATAGTGTGGTGTTTAGCCCCGATGGGAAGTTATTGGCCACAGGTGGATGGGAGAAAACCATCTATCTTTGGGATACTGTAACGGGCAATCGGGTCAGTTCACTGGAGGGGCATGAAGGCTTGGCGGAGATAGCCTTCAGCCCCGACGGTCGTTTAGCCAGTGGCGGAGATGAGGGCATCATCACTCTGTGGGATACCTCCCGGAAACCGTTACCTGAACTCACTCTAGAGCAAGAGAAAGTGACTAGCCTAGGGTTTAGCCCTGATGGTCAGTTGGCGGTGGGTGGGTCTAAAGGGACCGTCCGCCTCTGGGATAGCGCCGGTAAACCCATCTCTAACACTGAGGAGGCGCATCACGGCTCAGTCTATAGCATCACATTCAGAAAAGATGGGTTGTGGGCGACGGGTGGCTCAGATGGCATGGCTCGTCTCTGGGATAGCTCTGGCAAGGGTTTGGCTAAATTCCCGGGGCATAAAGGGGTGGTCCAAAACATGGCGTTCAGCCCCGATAACCGTTTCCTGATCACCAGTGCATCTGAGAACACCGCCCGAATCTGGGACATTTCTGCCCTGAAGTCAGACACACTCCGAGCGGAGCAAGGGGTAGTCCTGAGTGTGGCGTTTAGTTCTGATGGGAGCTTACTGGCGACCGCTGGAGAAGCCGGTATCGTGCGGATATGGGATAACTCTGATTATCTAGTCAAGGAATTCGTGGGTGATAAAGATTGGGTGAATAGTGTGGCGTTTAGCCCTAATCGGCTTATAGCTACGGGTGGAGATGAGGGGATTGTCCGCATCTGGAATAGCTCGGGGACTTTGTTACATGAACTTAAAGGACATCAAGGTTGGGTGTGGAGCGTCGCGTTCAGCCGCGATGAGCTTTTAGCTACAGGTGGAGATGACGGGATTGTCCGCATCTGGGATAGCACTGGAACTCTGTTACATGAACTTAAGGGGCATGAAGGTCGGGTTAGGAGCCTGGGGTTCAGCCTCAATGGGCTTTTAGCTACGGGTGGAGATGACGGGATTGTCCGCATCTGGGATAGCACTGGGACTCTGTTACATGAACTCACAGGGCATCCAGGCTGGGTGAGGAGCGTGGCATTTAGCCCAGAGGGGAATTTACTGGCGACGGCTGGAGAAGAAGGGATTTTTCGGATTTGGGATACCGAGGGCAATCCGTTACAGGAACTTAAAGGGCATGAAGGCTGGGTGAGGAGCGTGGCATTTAGCCCGGAGGGGAATTTACTGGCGACAGCGGGAGAAGATGGCACCGTCCGCCTCTGGAATCGCTCCGGCAATGCGGTGGCTCCCAATGCGGTGGCTACACTCAAGAGGCATAAAGGCGAGGTGTTCAGCATCGCATTCAGACCCAACCAGTCTGTACTGGCGACGGCGGGAGAAGATGGCACCGTTCGTGTGGGGCCGATTGGAGATCGATCGCAAATTTGGTCACTCAATTGCAAGTCCCTCGGGGCATATCTGAACAACCCCGATATCGTTCTAAGTAAGACCGATCGCCAAGTGTGTGATGGAATCATCCTCCCTGACAATCCACTCACCGATCCATAAAAGAGTGGGGGGCTTTCTGCGATCGCCTCCCCTCCTCTCATCCCACCGCCAAAGCCCCCTAATCATCCATCTGTTATGAGAATTAGCCCTGATTTCCCCGGTTTAAATGTCACCAAAAACATAGCGCACTCCCTGACAATTTCCCCTTTTTTATTTGAGGTAAAGAGAATAATTATAAATCTAGGAATTATAGGGGTAAGCCGTAAGTTATCTCTTTAATAATCCCATCTCAATTGGATGCATGATTGAACTCAATTAAAAATCTGTGAATGCCCCCCAAAATTATCAGTTTTGAATACATCAATCGGTCCTCAATTCAACTCCAATTATTGCCTTAAATTCAGTCAACCCCATCAAAACTAATGGCAAACAGCATGAATGCGTTTGAATTCGAGATTACCATCCAAAGCCAATCCGGGGAAAATAGCTGGCCGATAGTCGTCCGGTGCAAACAACCCGATGGACTCACCAACCACGCCCAAGAAACCCTGAAATTGACCCAGGAAGATTTCAACCTTCTCACCCAATACCAGGAAAACGAAAGAGAATACAGCACCCTCCTCGGCAAAGCCCTATTTCAAGGCAGCGTCGGCCAAACCTTTACCCGTGCCTTCTCCAAAAACGGTCCCGACTGCCTGTTAAGAGTCCTCCTCGCCATTGAAGCCGGGGAAAACGATAAAATCAAAACCCTCCATTGGGAACGACTCGTGCGCGCCAATTGAAGCCGATGGAAGTTGGCAAGTGTTAGTCCGAGATCCAGCGCGTTCCCTTTTCCCTCTACATCCCCACCATCGTCGATCGCCGCTTTCCCCCCATCGGCAGGCGTGACCTGCGCTGCCTCATCTTAGTTGCCAGTCCTTCTAATTTAGGCAAATATCAACTCACCCCCTTCGATGTAGAAGGCGTCCTATCTGGCGTCAAAACCGCCCTCGGAGACATCCCTTACGACATCCTCGCCAACAATCATGAAGGCGCACTCGGTCCACCGACCTTGCAAGAGCTGTCCAAACAACTTACCCATGCCCAAAAACCTTACACCTTACTGCACTTCGTCTGTCACGGCAAGCTGCTTTCCAGTGGGGAAACCGTGCTGTATTGGGCCACGGAAGACGACGAAGTGCTGCCGGTTCCCGGAGAAGAATTACTCACTGAACTGAAAAACATTGGTAATCATCAGCGGAGCTTACCTCACTTTACCTTCCTATGCAGTTGTGAAAGCGCAGACCCTCGGGCTGAAGGCGCATTAGGCGGACTCGCACAACGACTGGTCCGACAATTGGGGATGCCTGCGGTGGTGGCAATGACGCGGAAAGTTAGTGTAGAAACCGCCTTAGTTTTAGGACAAAACTTTTACCAACGACTGCGCGAGTCGGGAGAGGTAGATTTAGCGCTACAGGAAGCAACCGCAGGACTGGGGAAACGCCATGATATCACTGTTCCAGCTTTGTTTAGCCGGTTGGGGGGCGTCCTTTATTTAGCGATCGCCTGGATAACCGGGACCTCACCGACGAAGAAATCGACTATGGGATTGAGAAACTCAAACTGCTGTTGGAAGAGCGATCGCCTAATGCTGCGGTACTCAAGCGCCGGTTTTCCAAGCAAGTTAAGATTCTGAAAAATACCCGGGGTGCAGAATCGCGTAACGCCAAAGAAGAGAGAACCCAGGCGTTAAGTGAAATTGATGGTCTCTGTGAACAAGTGCTGGAAATCGGGTTTGAGGCCATCGCTGCCTTGGGGAAAGCGCCACCGGACTATAAGGCAGAATGTCCCTTTCCCGGTCTATCTTCTTTCGGCGAAAAAAGATATCACAAATTCTTTTTTGGTCGGGATGAGTTGATTAAAAACTTACAAAAGGAATTGGCAAAAGACAATTTCTTAGCGGTGATTGGCACATCAGGGAGTGGCAAATCATCGGTGGTGTTAGCCGGATTGATTCCTCAGTTAAAAGAGGAGGAACCCGATTTGCGCTGGGCCTATTTGACGCCGACGCGAGACCCGATCGCCCAATTGGATAAACGCTTGGAAATCCTCTCGAAGTCGGGCGATCGGCCAACCCTGTTAGTGGTAGACCAATTTGAGGAAGTGTTTACCCTCTGTGAAGACCCAGATATCCGCCAAGAATTTATCCAAAAATTGTTACAGTTTGCCCAACGGCACAAAGTGATCATGACCATGCGGGCGGACTTTTTGGGAGAATGTACCTTTTATCCGGACCTGAGATCCCGCATAGAAACCCGCCAGAAATTAGTGGGGCCAATGGAAGCCAGTGAACTGGTGATCGCCATGAAAATGCAGGCGGATAGTGCGGGGTTGCGGTTTGAAGCGGGGTTGAGTAATGCCATCCTCAATGAAGTCAAGGGAGAACCTGGGGCGATGCCGCTGTTGCAATATGCTTTGCAGGAGTTGTGGAAGCGACGACATGGGCGGTGGTTGTGCGATGAAGAGTATCAGGCGATCGGAGGAGTGCAACAGGCGATCGCCAAAACCGCCAATGATTTTTATCACAACTTACCCGAATTCGAGCAACAGCAACTCCAAAATATCTTTTTGCGCTTAACCCGTTTAGATGAGAGTGCCGGATCTGGGGAAAAACGACGAGATACCCGTCGCCGAGTGGACTTAGAGGATTTGGTAACGAGTGAGAGTGACCTAGATGTGACCAAGAAACTGGTGCAGCAGTTGGCTGGGGAAGGGGCCAGGTTAGTGGTGACCAGTCGCAATGACACCACAGGTCGTTTAGAGGTGGAGGTCGCTCATGAGGCGTTAATTCGCCATTGGCCGCTGTTGCAGGAGTGGTTAGACCAAAACCGCAATGATTTGCAATTGCGTGAGACTATTGCTCGGGCCGCCTCGGATTGGCAGCAGCATCAAGGACAATTGGATCGGGATGTTTATCTGATTCATCAGGGGGGACGATTAGAAGATGCCGAGAGCTTGTGGAAGCAACCGAAATCCGTGCGGTTGAACCCCTTGGAGGCGGAATATGTGGGGGCTTGTATCGAATTGCGCGATCGCCTTCGTAAACAGGAACAACTACGCCGACAACGCCAACTCTTCGCCGCCACCTGCGCCGCCTTCGTCTGTGGGGCCTTTGCCATGTTCGCTGGTCATCAATGGCGAAATGCCGAAATTCAGCAAATAGAGGCTTTTCTAGAAGCAACAGAAGCTCGTTTGGTGACTCATCGGTCACTTGATGCCAGAATCACGAGCCTACAAGCGCAGAAAATACTCGACCAGTCATTCTGGCAAAAAATATGGCCCGATCCCGAATTAAAGATGAAAGTCACAGACAAGCTCTATCAGAGCGTTTATGCAGGCCCGGAAGTCAACCTTTTAAAAAGCGATCAAGGTAAGATTTACGATCTGGAACTCAGCCGTGATGGGCGTTTAATGGCGACAGAAAGTGATGATAGCATCGTTCGTCTCTGGGATACCTCCTCTGGGAAGAAGTTACGCGATATCAAGCCAGACAAAAAGGACGGCAGGTTGATAAGCACAACCCTCAGCCCAGATGGGACATTACTGGCGACGGGTTGGTCATGATAGCACCGCCCACATCTGGGATACCGCCTCTGGTACGCCGTTAAAGGAACTCCAGGCAGTTGCCAACAAAGGCTTGGTTCTCAGTATGGCCTATTCAGTCCTCGATGGGAAATTACTGGCGACAGGTGGAGATAATCGCACCGCCAGCATCTGGGATACCTCCTCCGGGGAGAAGGTGGCTACACTCCAGGAGGAGAAGGATGTGGCTACACAGGAAGACGATCAACCCTGGGTTGTCACGGTGGCTTTCAGCCCCGATGGGAAATTATTGGCGATAGGTGGAGATGGAATAGCAACCACCACATCTGGGATACCTCCGGGCAAGTACGTTGCTACAGTTGAAGGGCATGAAGGCTTGGTCAACATAGCGTTCAGCCCCGATGGTGTCTAGCCAGCGGCGGAGATGAGGGCATCATCACCATCTGGGATACCTCCCGTAAGCCCTATATCAACTCAAGCTGAATAAAGAGAAAGTAACTAGCCTGGGGTTCAGCCCGATGGTCTACTTGTGGCCAGTGGGTCTAAAGCCACCTTCCTCCTCTGGGATACCTCCTGGCAATGATGCATAAACTTGAGGAGGTGCATCAAGGCTGAGTCTATAACATTACATTCAGAGGCGATGGGAATTGCTGGCGACGGGTGGAGCCGACGGCACTGCTCGCCTCTGGGATAGCTCGGGCAATCGTTTGGGCTAAATTCCCGGGGCATCAAGGGGGAGTTCTGAATATCGTGTTCAGCCCCGATAACCGTTTCCTCTTTACCAGTGGATATGAGAGCACCGCCCGAATATGGGATATCTCTGGCCTACGTCATACCTACTTCAAGCGAATCAAAATCAGGTCCTTAGTGTGGCGTTTAGCCCCGATGGGCAGTTTAGGCTACGGGTGGAGCAGATGGCACGGTCCGCATCTGGGATAACTCCGGCTATCGAGTAGATGAGTTTCAGGGGGATGAAGATTGGGTGAGGAGTGTGGCGTTCAGCCCCGATGGGAGTTTAGCTACAGGTGGAGATGACGGCATTGTCCGCATCTGGGATACCTCCGGCAATCTGTTACATGAACTGAAAGGCATGAAGATTGGATCAGGAGTGTGGCGTTCAGCCCCGATGGGCGTTTAGCTACGGGTGGAGATGACGGCACCGTCCGCATCTGGGATATCTCCGGCAAGCATTACACCAACTAAGGGACATGAAGGTGAGGTGAGGAGCGTGGCGTTCAGCCCCGATGGGCGTTTAGCTACAGGTGGAGATGACGGCATTGTCCGCATCTGGGATACCTCCGGCACCAGTTAGACAAAATCACAGAGTATGAAGGTCATGGGTCTGGAGCGTGGCGTTCAGCCCGGATGGGAATTTACTGGCGACAGGTGGAGATGACCAGACTGTCCGCATCTGGGATACTTCCGGGAATCTGTTACACGAACTCAAGGAGCATGAAGGCAGGTGTCAGCTAGTGTAGCGTTTAGCCCTGAGGGAAATTTACTAGCGACGGGGGGAGATGATAGCACTGTCCGCCTCTGGGATACTTCCGACGGGGATCGAATCGTGGCTACACTCAAGGGGCATGAAGGCGAGGTGTCTCAGTATCGCGTTTAGCCCTGATGGAATCTTTACTGGCGACGGGTGGAGTATGATGGCACTGTCCGCCTGGGGCCGATTGGAGACCGAGATGAACTCCAGTCACTCAATTGCAGTTGGCTCCAGACCTATCTGAATAACCCTAATGATTCTTGGAGCTAAGTCCGACCGATCGCCAAGTATGCGATGGGGATCAAACTCCCTGACAATCCACCCACCGATCCATAAAAGAGTGGGGGCTTTCTCGCAAGAAAGCCCCCACTCTTTATCTGCAATACAGCCCAGACTCACATTATATCTGGCTCAACTACGCATCCATTAGCCCAATGCTTTGAGTACACTTAATAAACCTTGAGCGATGGGCACGGCGGTTTGGGCGATCGCCGCCTGCTCGCTCGGGGCCTGTTGTGCACTCTTGATAAACTGCTCTATGGCCGCTACTAACTGGGTCTGCGCCTGCTTCAAGTCCACGGTCCCCGGCACTTGGGTCGCGGTTGCCGCAGGTTCCGGGGTTGGTTGCGGTGTAGGCGCGGGCAAATTCACGCTTTCGATGGTCGGACGATCGCCATTGGCATCAGCAGTCTCACTCACCACCAGTCGGACCGCTGGGTCCCCGATAATCGCATAGTTGCGCGCATCGTTATTCGCCGTCCACATCCCCGCTAACAGGGAATTATTCGGACTTGCACCAAACTTGACCTCTTCTAGTTCGCAACTGAGATCCGAGGAGAGTTCCGCATATCGCTCATTGAAAAAGTCTAGGGCCGAACCCACGGGATGCCCTTCCAGCATCCGCTTCAGGGTACTTTCAAATACCGCTAACTGGCGGCGATCGGCACTGGAACCGCGAATACTAGACCAGGAAAAAGAACAACCCCAAGCGCGATCCACGTGGGCGATCGCCGCCAAAGCACCCCCCTTGGGATGACTCAGCATCTTCTTAGGCAACCGGGCTATAAAGGGGTAAGGCGCAATATCTGGCCGTTGGGACAGGGATTTATTGTGCCCGTCAAACTCATCCTTTTGCGGTGTACCTCCCCCATAACAAGCAAACAGAAAAGCAATTACTCCCAGTAACCGCGCATCCTCGCCCAAATCATCCCCAGAAAAGTAAAAATCTTCCGGAATCGGCTGTCGCCATTGCCTTGGACCGGGCCAATCCTGGCATAACAATGCCCCTTGGTGTCGCAGTTGTCGCGGATCCCCGTTGGGAAATCCCATCCCATGACTCGCGGTAAACAGCAAACTCGGGGTCTCACTCCCCCCTAACACTGTCCCTAACCGCGCCTTTGTCGCTTCTTCCTTGAGAATTGTTTTCACATCCCAGTCAGAATGTTCTTGAACCATCCATTCCGCCAATGGCCCAATTAGGTCTTGAGCGCTCAAATTCGTCGCCGCATCTGCGGGGTTACAGACGCCAAAAAAGCTGGCACTGCGTGAGAGCGATAGATTGGTTGTTTCCGCTTGGACCACACTGCGGGCGTACTGGGCGTACTCCTCGGGCGTATCAAAATGAATCCGCCCTACGGCATACTGAACATCAAGCTGGCACTGAAAGCGATAGGGAATCGTGGCGGGGTCTCCCACAATCAGCAGATAGTAAGGCATTTTGTCGGGATCTGCTGGGCCAGGTCCCACTCCATGACGGGACAGAAATTGATTTTTGGACTCTCCAGGACGATAACCCCGGACGCCGCTATATTCCTGATAGTAATGCTCTTGGTTCTTGGTGGCCTGCTTTTTGCGATGTTCTAACAGTTCGCTCAGGGCATCTTTGATGGCTGGATCGGCATTATGTGTAAAAATGACGCCCCAACCTGTTTCTTCTAGTTTCTTGGGGTCTACTCCCTCGATCGGAGCAAAATCCGGTTCTAGTCCTTTGACGTGCTTATCTTTACGCAGGAGTTCGTCGATTTCTTCGGGATCGAACTCTTCCCCCTGGGCAATTTTAGAAATCTGTTCGGCAGTTAAGGGCGGCAGTAAATAACTTCCTGTTGCCCCATTAACTCCATTAATAAAATATGGCTCATCCGTCATGGATTTGTTCCTGTATGGATAACGACTCATTCAGCGGGGATTCACCCTGAATCACCAGACTAAGAATCAATCAAACGCGATCGCATGGGCTGCGGTGGAGTTGCCCTCGGGTTTCCCCGTACTCAGCCGCACTTCATAGAGTCTTTTCCTAGGGTTTATATCGGATAAGCTGCGGACCAGAAGGCATGAGCCACTTCCGGTTTATCAATATCATTATGAGCGCCAGTCCCAAATCCGGAGCTTACATCACAAATGAATTGGCTACTTTCTAGGTTGTAGATAGTCCCCGGTTTAAACTGATAGCGACCATCAGCGGGAAGCATATTGAGATCTTCCGTTTTCAGGTCATCCCCGCCGATACCAAAGCTGCCTATTCCCCCATATTTAGGCAGTTTACCCGGAGTGCAAAGTCTACACTGCTAAAGACGATTTTTCCCGCTATAGGATACATCCGGCCTACGGCATAGTCGTACTCAGAATAGGTGACGACAATGGGTCCGGCGACTTTACCTTGGGCGATTAAGCCGTGGAAATAACCGGGACGATTGCGTTCGTAAGAAATTTTGGCGCAGTAAGACCAGAGGGAGACGGCTCCTTGTGCCAAAAGTACCGAATCTATAGGACGGACCAACGCACCTTTTCCTTTGGGTCCGTTGAGGATGCTAGAGACTACGATGCATCCAAAACTATGTCCCATGAGGTGGAATCTCACGGTTTCTTGAGCGGTTTCTTGAAGCTGTTTTAAGAGGTTAAACCCGGCATTTTCACCGATTTGGCGAGCGCGGTTTTTCATACTCCAAAAAGAGAACAGCCGCAGGGGTTCTAAGACCTTATCCCCCGCTGAACTCAATGAGCCAAAGCTAACGGGTTCATCGGTCATTAAACTGGCTTGATAGACGGCCTCGGGATCAAACCCGTCCCAATCGGAACCCGGTGCGCCTCCTTCACCTTCAGCCCCTAAATCCGTTTCTTGGTTTAAGACTTGGTAGGCGGCGACGACTTCCGGGGGTAAGCTCTCTGGGTCGTTGTTGTCCATCGCCGATCGCAGGATGGTTTCTAATGCTTCCCGCGCGGGTTCGGTGTTGGCAATGCGATCGGCATATTCATCTACGAGGCGATCGACGGGGTCTTCTTCTCCCACACTAAAAGACACATTAGCACTGGTCAAATTTTCATCACCCCAAGGTTTGCTGGGCCAGTGCAGGCCAATTAATAAGGGACGAAATTCCGGTTGAATCTGTTTGATTTTTTCCAAGTCGGCGCTTTGTTTTGCCATTGCGCCAGTCCATCGATTGTACTGATCTCGCGCAGCAGGCATATCACCCATCCATCCATGACTCATGATGAATACATCAGTGATGGGTTCATTCTTCAAAAGTTCTAAGACTTTTTGGCTGATGAGTCCGCCTTGCTCCTCTCGCTCTTTGCCTTTTGCATCAAAAGCGATCAGGTAGTAATTTAACGAAGTCCCGGGTACAGTTTCAATCGGCATGGGAGTGTTAAAGGTTATAGTGATAATTAATTGGAGCATAGCTTACCCTTTGCCGTCAAGAATCTGTAATATTTATTAAATTTTCTCTGAGCTGAGGAATTTTAGGAGCCTCTGGCTATTCGATCCGGGTTGAACCCCCAGATCAGAAGGGTTTTGACAGTTTTTATATCAGTTTAACTTATATTAAGAATTCTTCATGAAATTTATATAAACGTTACAAAAAAGCTCAGGTGAATATGGTAGTTTTGACAGCAGTTCTACAGTTGTGATAAAAAAAGAGAACTTGGGTTTCATTTGGGTTTCATATAGACCGAGAAGCGAACAATTCAGGGATTATCGGTGGAAATTCAACAAAAATACTGGATCAATTTAGGAGAAAATATGTCTGTATCGTTGATGCAAGCCTATACAATCATGAACAGTGCTACAGTCAAAAAGACTCTGTTAAATCTGTATAAATTAGTGGTTACCATTCGCAAAGGCTTGGGGAGCGATGCCTATCAATATAACTATAATTATATTCCGGGTCTAGCCATGACAGAAGGGCCACCTTTGTTGGACACCGGGTTACACCTACCGATAGAAGAGTTACCCAATCCCAAATGGATATTTTTAATCCTGCATAAACTCGCCATTATTACGGTGAATAAAGCGATTGGCAAACTTATCACAGAAGGGAGCGAGTCTCTTTCTTTCAGCGTGACTGATGGCCCAGAGGCCGATGTTGATTTATTGAATGAAAAAGCAACAGCTTTAGAACAACTGGAGCAACAAATCCAATCCGCTGAAAGTGAGCAAGATTTAGAGCAAGTGGCGTTACAATTAGCCGCCTTAACTCGGGAAATTTCTGACGAACTGGCTCCTGTGGATTCTTCTTCAGTGTCCTTTGATATTTCCTCCGCCCCGGAATCTGAACTAGAGGCACAAATCCGGGAAATTGATGAACAAGTTGCCGCTTCAGAATCAGGAGATGTCTCCTTTAGCGTACCATCGGGTACGGAAGACTCAGAAGGCGTCTCAGACTCCCTCCTGGCAGCCTTCCGGGAAGCAATTACCTCCAGTGGCAAGTTGGTTGAGCTGGATGAGCAACAAGCTACCTCCGGCGAAGTATCTTTTTCTGTGGACTCATTTGCGGCAGCACCGAGTCTGGACGACTACAATCAATTATTTACCCGGATCTCTTTACCGAAAATTAGTTCACGGTTTCAAGAGGATCAGGTTTTTGCGTATATGCAGGTGGCAGGACCCAATCCGCTGATGCTAGAGCAGGTTGCTGAGGGCGACCCCTTCATAGTCCGCCTCACCCAAGAATTGCCAGAGGGAGGATATGCGAAGATTATCGGGACTTCAGATTCTCTGGCAGCAGCCGTGAATGAAGGGCGGATATATAAATCCGATTATTCCATGTTGGAAGGCATGGAAAATGGGACATTTCCCGATCAGCAAAAATATACTTATGCGCCTTTAGGTTTATTTGCGGTCCCCCCACAAGGCTGTTCATCTCGCAATTTGGTCCCTCTGGCGATTCAGTGCCAGCCTGGGACTGATTGTAAAGGCCCAGTCTTTACCCCCCTCAAGCGCGAGAGTTGGATGGTGGCTAAGACCATCTTGCAAATGGCGGATGTGAACTATCATGAACTGGTGAGTCACTTGGGGCGCACTCACTTGGTGGTGGAACCGTTTGTGCTGGCAACTAAACGGAAATTACCCCGAAACCACCTTTTACGAGTGTTGCTCGACCCTCACTTTGAGGGAACTGTTTTAATCAATTACGGCGCTCATAAAACCTTGATTGCTCCAGGATGGGATGTTGATAAGTTACTCGCCAGTACAATCGAGAACGATGGCAAGATTGCAGTTAAAGGAGCACAAAGCCATCTTCAGAATTTCAATGATGTTAGCTTCCCCAAACTGCTGGCTAGTCGCGGGGTCAACAATAGCGGTCAGTTACCGGAGTATCCCTATCGTGATGATGGGTTCTTGATTTGGAATGCCCTTCATGAATGGGTGAGTGATTATTTGCGCCATTGCTATACCAGTGATGCTCAGATTGTTGCTGATGCGGATTTACAAAGTTGGGCTAAAGAATTGGTGGGTCATGATCCCGGGGGTCGTCTCGAAAATTTTGGGGAAGATGCTTCGGGGGCAATTAAAACCCTAGATTATCTGATTGATATGGTCTGTAGTGTAATTTTTACCGCCAGCGCTCAACACGCAGCGGTGAATTTTCCCCAGAATGAACTGATGAGTTATGCTCCGGCTTTTCCGTTAGCGGTTTATTCTCCGGCCCCGACTAATCCTGATGAGTCGATGGATTGGATGGAGTGGCTACCTTCTTTAGAAAAGGCTGAAAACCAAGTGAAGGTCTGTTATTTGCTGGGTTCGGTGTACTATACTCAACTGGGTGGCTATTCTAAAAAACAGTTCAAGGATTCAAAAGTGAATGCGGCTCTGGGTAAGTTTCAAAATCGATTGAAAGATATCGAAAAGGAAATTACTAAGAAAAATTCTTCGCGGATTATGCCTTACAAGTTCTTGCTGCCTTCTCAAATTCCCCAAAGTATCAATATCTAGGGGAACGGGGATATCGGGAGTCTGAATCTGCGGGAGCATCTCAAGAAGGCAAAGAGACCTAACCCCCGGTGCCCCCTTCCCTACGAGGGAAGGGGGAGCAAGACTTGTAAATTCCCCTTTTAGGTAAAATTGAGATGCTCCCGAATCTGCTCTGTAGGAGCAAGTTATTTAGACTCTAAGACTTCGGCATGACCTCTAATATAAATGTAGGGGCGAGAAAGCGAATCGCCTCTACATTTATATTGAAATTCACTTGGTTATTTCTCTGTGCCGATCGCCTCCCACAAACTCGCTAAAGGTGGCATCGGTCCTCCCCCTAGGCGATCGCTCACCCATTCGGCAGCGACTAACCCAGACTGTAATGCGGTTTCAATCTGCCGATCGCCACACCAATCTCCCGCACAAACCATTGGTAACGGTGTCGTTGCCGTCAATAACGGTTCTGTTAAGGAACGCCGACAAAAGGCATAGCGCCAACGATGGACCTGCATCCATTCTGGGTCCTTTAACCAGGGAAGTACCGCTTCCCCCGCCCAGTTGCACAATTCTCTCCCCACGGCTTCCAAGTCTGTGGCGTCTAAATATTGTTCGGCAAACTGGGCGCTACTGTGCAAGACAAACACAGGTTGAGTCGCCCCTGAACTCTTGCTACTTTGCCAAAATAGTCCCCGCAAAGGACTCTCTGGGGGAAAGACTAGCGATCGCCCCCGATATTCCCCCTGGACTAACTCTCGTTGTTTCGATGCCGGATACCCTGCCATCACACTGATGCAGGGGTCAAACTCCACCGCCTTGAGGCGATCGACAAACTCCCCTGGCAAACCCGACTCCCCCGACTCTAACAGCATCACCGCTTGGGGTGCAGGAATCGCCATCACCACCGCCTTTGCCCGAACTGCCAAAGGAACAGCCGCATCCCCAACCTCTCCCATCGCTTCTAACGCCAGATGCCAATATCCCTCGTCCGTAGGGGTCACCGTTTGGACGCGACGGCAACGCCAAATCTCTAAATGACGGGCCAAAAACTTGCCCACCGCATTGATCCCCGCCGGGGCGACATAATAAGGTGCAGATAGGGGTGCACGCAGGATTCATACCCCATCCACTTGTCAAAGAACTGTTTTCGCTAGTAGCCTGCGGAGGCAGGCTTTGTCCGTATAGCCCCACCCTTAAGGGTGTAGGTCCAACCTGATAAACCGTATCTGTCCAAGGGACCACAATTCCCGCCCGAGAGAGGACCTGTACCACCTGTTGAGAAAGCATTCCCCTCGGATCTAAAAACGGTGCGCCAAAATCCGCCACGGTATCATATAATCGACGGGTAGCCACTCGTCCGCCTACGCCGCGAGATTTTTCGAGGACGACCACGGTTTGACCCAGACACCGCAACGATTGGGCAGCGGTCAATCCGGAGATCCCCGCACCGATCACGGCAATATCAAATTCAATGATGCGATCGCTCATCGGTTTGTCCTCATCGGTTGTAAAAAAAAGGGGTTTGACTAATCTACCGGATTTGGGACGGTTTCGAGTAAGCTAACAGCAATCGGTCAACTCAGCAGACAGGAACAGACGGTAAATATTTCTGGCGGTTGAGTGTCCGAATCCATCAAAAACATCAAGATTGCCAATCTGTCGAAACCGCAGGGTTTACAAGACAAGCACAGGGGAGGAAGCCAACCTTGGACGAACTGAGAGCAGCGCTAGAGTTAGCCACAGAAGAGGAATTACAGCAAATCACGGACATCTTGTTCCGTCGTCGCTTTAATCCGATTGATTACCTACAAACTCCAGAACCGATCGATATCCAAAGTCGCGATCGCCATTTCTGGCTAGATGCGATCGAAGAAAGATTTCGCTATCTCGCCGCCGATGGGTTAACCGTTTTAACCGGAAAAACCCGCAAAGTCACCTACCGACAAACCCTCATTCAAGTTTGCCGCTATTTAAAAATTCCCTATTCTCAAAGCCTCTCCACCACAGATTTAGAAGCTGAGGTATTTCTGTGCTTGTTAGGCAAAGCATGGCGACAACTCCCGGCATCAGAACAAAACGCCTTGACGGTAAGGGTCCAACGATCCCTGGCATCGGCAACCACTCCCAAACCTCTGCCCCTGTCGGTCCAAAAAGACCCCCTCGGCTTACTCTTCAAAGGGGGCAGTGCTGTAGCCTTTACTTCCGTCGTCAAGCCGATCGTCCTGAAACATATTGCCCATCAGTTTGCCCTCCATTTTGCCCGCTATCAAGTCGCCCAAACGGCGATCGTTCGTGGCGGCGCAGTGGCAGCGGGTCAAGTTCAGACTTACCTCACCGCCCAAACTGCCAAACGCGGAATGGCCCTCTCCGTCGCCCGCTATGGGGCCGCCCGCAGTGCCTTAGCCTTACTCGGACCCGTCCTCTGGGGCTGGTTCTTCGCTGATTTAGGCTGGCGGACCATTGCTACCAACTATGGACGCATTATCCCCACCATTTTTACCTTGGCCCAAATTCGGTTGACCCGCAGTGACTGTTGGGAATTTGCTTAATGAGTGGTTGCTGGGAGATGGGGAAGATGGGGAAGATGGGGGAGATTAGGGAGATGGGGGAGATGGGGGAGATGGTCGTTATCCGATGTTCGTAGTAACGACTTCAGTCGTACTCTTAGTTCGTAGTAACGACTTCAGTCGTACTCTTAGTTCGTTATGTCCCGAATCCTTACCACTGCATCCTTAACCCTGCACTCTGTTCATGACCAAATCCTTACCCCTGCGGACCATTTGCCATCCCGATCGCCGCTTACAACTCTGGTGGAATAGCGCCCAAGTGGGACTGTTGTTCTTACCCATGAGTCCGTTACTGGGTGGGATGGGTTTGTTGTTGGCCCTGTTTGGCACCTGGAAACAACGGTATCGGGAAATTCAAGGGCGATCGCTTAACCAAGGATTTGCGGTCCTGACCCTGTGGTTAGTCGTGACAACCCTGTTTTCAACCGATCGCCTCTCTGCCTTCCTGGGATTATTTAATTTTCTGCCCTTCTTTGCCTTATTTGTCACCTTTAGCCTGCTGATCCAGACTCCTGCACAGATGCGGCGAATCGCTTGGATTGCGATCGCCACCTCGGTCCCCCTCGTCGTGATTGGTTGGGGTCAACTCTTTTGGGGATGGGAGGGACCTGTCAAAGTAGGATTAATCTTAGATTGGCGGTTGGATCCCACCGGCGCACCTCCGGGACGGATGGCATCGGTGTTTGAATATGCCAACGTTTTGGCGAGTTATTTTTTAATGACCTTTATTCTGGGTTTAGGGCTGTGGTTTGAGACGTTTCAGGCATGGCGAACCCTGAAACAACAGCCGAAACAACAGGAAAAAATCCGCGATCCCCGCGATCCCCGGGTGGTGAAAACCATTGACCTCTCGGTGACAGGAGAGGAAGGAAAAGTGGGGTGGGGATTAGTATTTTTGACCCTGGCGCTACTGGCGAATGCGATCGCCTTGGTATTGACCAATTCCCGCAATGGTTGGGCCCTCGCCGCAATGGCGGGGTTGGTGTTTCTCCTGTACCAGGGATGGCGTTGGCTGCTGCTGTTCGTTGTCGGGGCCCTGTCTGCGGTGTTGGGGTCGGCGTTTGGCCCTCACCCCCTGCGCCAAGGGTTACAGGCGATCGTTCCCGCTTATTTTTGGATGCGAATCACGGACCAGTTATATCCCGATCGCCCGGTGGCAACCCTCCGCAAGACGCAATGGCAATTTGCCTGGGATTTGACTCGGACTCGTCCCATCACCGGGTGGGGGTTGCGAAGTTTTACCGAACTCTACGAAGCTCAAACTCAAGTCTGGATGGGTCATCCCCACAACCTGTTTTTGATGATGAGTGCAGAAACCGGCATTCCCGGGATGCTGTTATTGTCTGGGTTAGTCGGTTGGGTCCTGGCAAAAGGGGTTTTAGCGTTCAAGAATTGGCCCAGTCTGCCTTTAGACGGAAATTCCGAGGGGACTGCCTCTGTCCCTGGGGTACCCACAAACGATCGCTTGATTTTTTTCACTTACCTCCTCTCCTTTACCGCTTGTACCTTATTTCACCTCTTCGATGTCACCCTGTTCGACTCTCGGGTTAACATTTTGGGATGGTTGATCCTGGCGGCCATTTGTGGGGTCGCCGACTCCCGGCGATCGCCGGTTTATTAAGTTATTTTGCCTCTGCTTTTGGAAATACGAGAATCCACGGATCCGAATATCCGAGAATTTACGGAGACTCGATTTCTATAGATCTGCGGTGGTTGATTCAGGACGATCGCGTTTATGGTAGCTTCAGATGCCCATAGAAAATTTGAAGCTTTGAAAAATTCTTATGATGATCCTAGATGCGATTTACCAGTTCCCGAACCTGACTGTAACCGATGTTTTTTCTCATATTTATTCCGTCGGTCGGATTACCCAACGCGATCGGCAATTTATCAAACTGGCCCTTTTAGAACAGGACCTCAGTGATGAAGAAATTACCCTCATCGATCGCCTAGTCTATGCAGTCCGGCGCGGTTGGCTGCAAATGATTGATTAATTTATACACCCTGTAGAAATTAAGTCAATTTTAACGGTAACCCTGGATACAATTATTCACTTAATTCACTTAATTCACTTCATCCGCGTCATTCTCTGCCTTTTTTCCCTTCGCTATATCAGGAGAATCCGCAAACCCAACTTTGCTCTAATCGTTATGATTTTTTCACATTTGGAAACCCTTTTCTGGGAACTTTTCCCTAACTTGACCTAGCTTTATGGGGAAGGACAAGGCACTGCCTTGTCCTTTCATTTTTCGGGTTTTATCGGGTTATTGAATTTTCCTGTAACAGTTGACGAACGGCTTGGACAAAATCAGCCTCGGCTTGAAATTCAGAATTATCAAGTTTTAAATCCCACGGTAGCTTGACCGTCAGCGATCGTTCATTAATTTCTTTAAGTCTTGAAAAAGACAAGGGACAAAAACAAAATGAATAGTCAAATTTATCAAAAAACTCTGATTTATAAAGAACTTGACCATTTTTTTTGAATAGGGTGATTATAGTCAAAAAGAAACCATCAAAATTAAACTCAAAGCTTTGTTATTTTACCCTCCAGTCATTTTAAATTAAGTCATGAAAAACATTGACTATTATCCCTTGTGATTTATTTTTTGAGTTCAACTTTAGAAATGCTGCAATCGGCTAAAAATATGGGAAATAAGCCCCCATAAAATGCTCCTGATTTTGATTTGCGGACTCATCTGTATCCCATTCTTGGGGTAGATTGTATCCAGGTTGATGACTTTGGGGTCTTGACCGTTCTCACCCTATCCGTGTTACGATTAGATCCATCTGGTTTCCTTACAGTGAAACACTTTACCCCTTGGTTAGGCTTGTGCTCTGGAAGTCGCTTTACTGGAGGTAAAACTAAAAGCTCCACAACTCGCCCTGTTGTCAATGGAGTTGCTGGTTTGTTACCCATGACTGCCTAAACTCTCAGTAGGAGCAATTCCGCTTTAGGCGCTTTTGATCGACGGATGCGATCGCGTTTGGGTGGCCCTCAAGCTATTACGGCGACGGCTCACAAACGGGCACGCATTTTCTATGACTTCTGGGCATCTGGGGGCGTCTATGTAGATTCAGGCATAGACGCCTATGAACAGCAGTATCGAGAACGGGTGGTCAATAACTTCCAGAAAAAAGCTCACTCATTGGGCTTTGATCTGGCGCTTAAACCTACGTCTGCTGCCTGTGTTTCTTAGGCGTTAAAACCGACTAAAAGCATGAACCCAATAACTCTTTTCGTCGGGTTTTAACCGACATCTTGCATCATTCTCGCTCTTGCCTCTTTAAACCCCAGCCCTGTCAAGGTGTATTTGTAGGGGCGTATTGCATAAATTCTCTCATGTATGCAATACGCCCCTACAAGAAACTCCGGATGAGGCGGGATTCCATTCACGGATCATTGAGGGCGTATGCAATACGCCCCTACAAGAAACTCCGGATGAGGCGGAATTCAATTTACCACCTTGACAGGGCTATTCTTTAAACCCTACGATCCGGCGTCGGGTTTATCCCCCTAGATTCATTTAGCAATCCTCGAACCGATCGCGGGCGATCGCCCATCAAAAATCCTAGCCATTGACATCAGATGTTATATCAAATCGACCTCGAACAATACACAAAAACCCATCTCCGAGAACTCGAAGTTTTATTGACTTGTGCCAGTCCCCAGTCCGACACTGAGAAAGTAGACTTGCTGAAATCTCTGTTACAAAACCCCATAAACTGGCCGATTCTCCTAAAACTGGCAAATCGCCATCGCGTCATGCCTCTGGTTTATACCAGTTTGAACCCTTTAAGCGAGTTGATCCCGCCCTCCGCTATCAAACAATTAGCCCTCGATTTTCGCTTGAATAGCAGACAAAATTTATTATTAAGTGGAGAATTGCTAAATCTGCTGCTATTGTTTGAAAAAGAAGGAATTCAAAGCCTTCCTTTTAAAGGGGCGACCTTGGCCGCATTAGCCTATGGAAACTGTTCCCTCCGTCAGTTTAGCGATTTAGATATTTTGATTCGCGAACAAGATATTGAAAAAGCCAAAGCGGTATTGCTGTCCCAGGGATACCGCATGAAAATCGAACGGATTCAACTCACCTCAGAACAAGAAGAGACTTTTTTGCGATCGCCGGATATTTATCATTTCGTTCGCGAAGCCGCCTATCCCTTCGTGCATCCCCAAAGCAATCTAGTCATCGAACTCCATTGGGCAATCATGCCTAAATATTTTAGTTTTTGTCTCGAAACCAAAGACTTTTGGGAGACTCTGGAATCCGTGACCATTTCTGGACAAGAAGTGCCCACCCTTTCCCCCGAAAGTACCCTCTTCGCCCTAATCGGACATGGCACCAAAGACTGTTGGAGGCAACTGTCAAGAATTGCTGACATTGCCTACCTGATTCACAACCATCCTCAACTAAATTGGGACAAAATTTTACAGCAAGCTCAACACCAAAGAGGCCAGCGAATGCTAGGGTTGGGGTTAAGTTTGGCCTCAGAACTATTGGGAATCGATTTACCCGAAGACATTCAGCAGAAACTGTCGCGGGACCCCAGCTTGAAAACTCTCCTTCCTGGGGTTTATCAACAGTTGTTTGAACCTCAAGTCAGTTCCATTTCCGATGGCACCCAAACCCGATTTCATCTGCAAGTCAGAGAACATATCGGCGATCGCCTCAATTATTTTTTCCAACTGGCAACCACTCCAACCACATCAGACTGGTTGATGTTGCCTGTAGCTGAATTTACCCAGCTTCCCTATTACTTTCTGCGCCCTTACCGACTGGTTCGCGAACAAATTGTGAAAGCATTGGAAAAACGCAGCAATTAATCCACCGCCTTACTCCAGGAAGCCCAGACGGATTCTACCCTCTGAAATGAGTCCGTCACTCACTTCTATGCTCTAAACATTTTAAAGTTTTAAAAAAATTTAAAGGGAAAGTTTAATATAAATTTATAAAATCAACATTTTTAAACGAGCAAATCTCTTGACAAGAGGAAAACCCAAGGTTAAGGTATAGTTAACTTTTCTTAGACCCCAAGGAACCCCCATATTTCCTCCGTCAAAACCGTCAAATCCTTGATACAAGTCAATCAACTTGAGATGAAACCAGCCATGAAAATCACCCAAAAATATAGAGTCAACAGCCCCAAAGTGGTTCACGAAACCATTGATGGAGAAGTGGTAGTGGTCAACTTAGACAAAGGAGACTACTATAGTTTTCTGGCAACGGGGGCCGAAATTTGGGAAGGTCTTCTTCAAGGAAAACCCACCGATCGCGTTTTCCAAGAAATCCTCGATCGCTACGAAGGAGAACCGAGTCAAATTGAGACTTCCATCCAGGATTTTTTAGCAAAATTGCAGCATGAAGAACTGATTGTCCTCGATACCAGTGACGCTTTATCCTCCGAAAGTTTATCCAATGCTATTGCAGAAAATTTGTCTTCCGTGCAAAAGCAGCCCTTTGAAATTCCTACTCTACAAAAATATACCGATATGGAGGAATTGCTGGCATTAGATCCCATCCATGAAGTTGACGAAATGGGATGGCCGAACGTCAAACAGTAAACGGAGAACGAGCAAAAATTGGGGTTTAACAAGAGATTTAAACCCCGAGAAAAAATAACAAAAAGCAAAATAAAGCGATGGCAATCCCGAAAAAAATAGAGTTAGAACCTGCCACATTGAATACCGATCCACAAGCGCCTATAGATTTTTTCAATGCTGTTTACGGCAGATATAAAACAGCAGAAGCAACATCGGAGGGTTCTGTAGAACGATTTTATAACCTAGCTGGACATAAAATCCGCTTGTGTTTTGCGGGTTCCGCTTTAATTCCTTATTTGACGCCAGCCTTATCCCATTTAGAAATCGAAGCGGTTGCCAATCCAGAACTCACTGTGTGTTTGTGGGATAGTGAATCTACGCACACCGCTATGCTACCACCCCCTTGGTCAAAAGATTGCTACCATCCCAAACGCGGCGAAATTATCGGATACAATACCGATCGCATTCATACCAGCTTTCAATGGGGTTCTTATGCCTTAAGTTTGCTCGATCGCGATCGTAACTTAGGGATTTACTGGATATCCACCGTCAAACAAATTCCCTATTGGGAAACGGGTTCTCCCCTGCGAACCATTTTTAACGTTTGGTTGAATCAACGAGAGGTGCAACTGGTTCATGCCGGTGCAGTGGGACTTCCCGAAGGCGGCGTTTTGCTGGCGGGAAAAGGCGGATCGGGAAAATCCACCTCTGCCTTAGCTTGTTTAAATTCTAACTTGTTTTATGCCAGCGACGATTATTGTTTAATTTCCCCAACACCGACTCCCACAGTATTTAGTCTTTACAATACCGGCAAAAAAAATGCTGATGATGTGGAACGATTGCCGTTTTTAGCCTCCGCCATTCGCAATCGCGATCGACTCGATACTGAAAAAGCGCTTTATTTTATTCATCAAACTTTTCCCGAGAAAGTTATTAACACTTTCCCGATTAAAGCCATTTTGATTCCCAGAATTGCCGGAACGAAAGACACTACATTAGAACTCACTTCATCCACCAGTGCCTTAACCGCACTCGCTCCCAGTACCATGATTCAATTACCCGGTACTGGAAAAGAAGCCTGTCAAATGATGAAAACCGTGGCCGATCGCGTCCCCTGTTACGAACTACGAGTCGGTACCGAAATCGAGCAAATTCCCCAAACTATCTTCCAACTTCTCACTCAATAATGACGTTAAACGCGATGGAAAAATTACCCTTGGTCAGCGTTATTATTCCCGCCTACAATGCAGAAACCTATCTATCTGATGCCATTGAAAGCGTCTTGGGTCAAAATTATCAGCCTTTAGAAATTCTAGTCGTTGATGATGGTTCCAGCGATCGCACTGCTGAAACGGCCAAGAAATATGGCGATCGCCTTCGCTACATTTATCAAACCAATGCGGGACCTGCCGCGGCTCGCAACGCAGGCATCAAGCTGGCAAACGGGGAGATTTTGGGTTTTTTAGATGCAGACGATTTATGGTCGGAAAATTGTTTGAGCGCGTTAGTCAATGCGTTTCTCGAAACTCCCTCGATTCAAATCGCGCAAGGCTTGATTCAAGAACTACAACTGTCTGAGTCTAAATTTGAAGAAACCACTCCAGCCTATCACTATATCAATCTGGGAAGTGCGTTTTATCGCCGAGGCGTTTTCGATAAAATTGGTGGATTTGATGAAACCATGCGCTATGGCGAAGATGTGGATTTCTTCTTGCGAGCTTGGGAAAATAATATTCAGAAAAAATTGATTAAAACTGTTAGTTTATTTTATCGAAAGCACGAAGAAAATATGACAGGCGGGAAAAAATTAGTAGAATTGGGGTTTTTGCGAGTTTATAAAAAGCATATCGAGCGCAAACGCAAACGTCAAGACGCTTCCGCGAGTTTACCCACTGAGTTACCTCCCCTTTCCGAATATCTGGGAGTGCATCCCAGTCATCCTCGATTTCAGTCGTTTAATTAAACATGAATCCAAACCCGCTTATGAATACTCCAATGGTTAGTGCTATCATCGTGGTCAAAAATGGCGAACGATATATTGCTAGAGCGATCGACAGCATCATCGCTCAAACCTTTAAAGATTATGAGATTATTGTGGTAGATGGTCACTCCAGCGATCGCACCTTAACCATTGCTGGATCCTATCCCCAAGTGCGTTGCGTTCAACAGGTGAAACCGGGAATTGCAGAAGCTTATAACTTGGGAATTGAAAGCGCAAGAGGAGAGTTTATCGCTTTTCTGTCCCATGATGATGTCTGGACTCCTAACAAATTAAGCAGCCAGGTTAACTATCTGCTTCAACATCCAGCAATTCAATATAGCGTTGCCAAAGTCAAGTTTATTTTAGAGGAAGGTCATTCGATTCCACCTGGGTTTAAACCGGAACTGTTTGAAGGCGATCGCATTGCCTATATCATGGAAACGTTAGTAGCTCGAAAATCCCTGTTCGATTCGGTTGGAAAATTTAATGCTGATTTTACCATTGCCAATGATGTAGACTGGTTTTCCAGAGTGAAGGATCTGAATATCCCGGTCAAACCCATCCCGGAAGTGTTGCTTTATAAATACATTCACGATACCAATCTTTCCAATCAAGCTCAGGTGAATAACAAAGATTTATTAAAATTACTGAGACAATCGATTAACCGAAAAAAGCAAGCAACTGAAGGATAGAAGAATGAAAAAATTAACTCAATCGACCATGAGGAGTTTAAAATGAGTGAGAGTCAACCGTTAGTCAGTGCGATCGTGCCGGTTTATAACTGCGATCGCTACTTAAAAGAAGCCATAGAAAGCATTTTGCGACAAACTCATCCCCCCTTTGAAATCCTGGCGATCGATGATGGTTCCACCGACAACAGTGCGGCTGTGGCGGGAGAATTTTCCTCATCGGTTCACTACTATTCTCAACCCCATCAAGGAGCGGGAACCGCTCGCAACTATGGCACTCAACTGGCTAAAGGCAACTATTTAGCCTTTTTAGATGCCGATGATATTTGGGAGGAAAACAAGTTAAGCCGTCAACTGGAAATTTTTGCCAATCAACCGGAAGTTGATATCGTTTTTGGACAGATGAAAAACTTTCACAGTCCCGAATTACCTGAAGAGGTGAAACAAAAAGTTTACTGTCCCCCAGAATTAATAGCGGGATATCATCCGGGAACAATGATGATTAAAAAAGAGGCATTTGAGCGCGTGGGATTGTTTGAAACCCATTGGAAATTAGGAGAATTTATCGACTGGTATTTAAAAGCGATGGAGGCGGATTTAAAAAGCGTGATGTTACCGGATTTAGTGCTTAAGGCGTAGAATTCATCAAACGAATACGGGAATCCGCGATCGCGACTTCCGCAAAGATTACGTTCGTATTGTCAAAGCGTCTTTGGATCGGCGTCGCGGGAAAACTCCAACATGAAATTTAACTTGCAAAAGCGGTTAAAAGCTGGGGTCAAAGCCTTTCTCAATCCCAGCAAAGTGCAGCCTGCTAAATTTCGTGAAGTGCCTCCCGAACCCCAGGTCATTATTAACGATCGCCTGTTAGAAAATAAAAACGTCTTGATTACCGGAGCCGGACATAATATTGGCAGAAGTATTGCGCTGGAAATGGCACAACAGGGAGCCAATATCTTTGCAGTCGAGCGCAGTCGGGAAAGAGCGGAACAATTACAGCATGAATTAAACCCTTATCCGATTCAGGTTAAATGCTTTATTTTCGATATTTCCCAACATGAAGAAATTGTTAACCTCTGTAATGAGTTAGAAGCCAGTCAAATCGATATCGATATTCTGGTGAATAATGTAGCAAGGCAAACCGATAAAATTGGACTGAAAAATTTAGATCTAGAAGATTGGTACTCCACTTTTAATATCAATATATTCGAGCCGATGTTTTTAACCCAAGCGATCGTTAATAGAATGCGCGATCGCCAAATTTCAGGTTCTATTCTGTTTATCACCTCCATACACCAATGGGAAATTTCCCGATGGGTGAGCTATAGTGCCTCGAAAGCTGCATTAAGAGCGATCGTCGAAGAACTTGCCGTAGATTTAGCACCCCATAACATCCGCGTCAACGGAATTGCGCCAGGATGGATCGCGGAAAACGAAGACGGAACTGCTCTCCCTCACCCTTACACCGTGCTTTATCAACATTCGATTCCCCCCCGTTACATTGGCAGAGCAGCCGTGTATTTAGCCTCGGATTATTTCTCCAAATTTACAACCGGAACTATCCTTAAAATTGATGCGGGATTATCATTATATAACTCGCGGGTTCATGAACATCCCCCCCGTTAAACCCTCGCTCAGGAGTCTTTAAAAATGCAAGAACAAGAACTGCTGGTTTGGGGTCAACCCACCTTGGCACAAAAACGATTGCTGCAAGCGGCAGTTGAAAAAAGTGAAAAGGCGATCGCCTACTGGCAAGAATGGAGCGAACTCGTCGATATTGAAACCCTAGATTCGGAATCTTATCGATTGCTGCCATTATTATACCGGAACTTATCGCCATACGAAATCGGCGATCGCCAGTTTGCCAAACTCAAAGGCGTCTACCGCAGAACCTGGTGTGAAAATCAGGTTATTTTAAAACAATTAACGGAAATCTTACAGGAATTTCAAGCTGCCAACATTCCCAGTCTGTTGATAAAAGATGCAGCGTTATGTTTGCTGCACTATTCCGATATTGGGGAAAGAACGATTCATAACTTTGAGATATTAGTTGATCCTCAAAATGCACTCACGGCGATCAACCTCCTCTCAAAAATGGGATGGAAACCCAAAAAACCCATCCGCGATCGCCTGTCTCCATCGGAGTGCGTTTGGGAATTTACCCATCCCGGAAATTTGCAATTAATGTTACGCTGGCACTTATTTTGGGATAGCTTTTCCGAATCCCTGGAACGCAGTTTTTGGCATCGCGCTCAAGAAGTGCCAGTGGGTGACACTTCAACTCATGTATTGCATCCGAGCGATCGATTATTTTATGTGTGCGTCGCTGGCGGGATCCAAAATCCAGTTTTCCCCTTAGTGCGACTGGTAGATGCTCATCGAATTCTGGAATCTGATGCGGCTGAAATCGATGGGGATGAATTGTGCGATCGCGTCAACACCTTTCGGTTTTTGCTGCCTTTTCAAAACTTTATCAAAGCATTTGAGGAAATTTTTCAAGTTCCTTTTATCAACCCCACCGTTTCCGCCACAAAAACTTTACCCATTTCTGCATTTGAACGGCAAGAATGGCGTTGCTTGCACGCAAATTCTCGGTCTTTATTCAATCGATTGCAAAACAAATATTTTGTTTATCAAAGAAGATATGGAGCGCCGGAATATCAGGTCAATTGGGTAAAGTTTTTAACCACCTTAAAGTCTTAACTGCTCAAATCAATCGGTGAGGCAAGGGTTAAATCAGAGGGAATGGTAGATCTTTAGGAGTAGGGTGGCATTGCTCACCCCACAATTGATTCAGGGGAAGGGTTTAGGCTATTTTATTTTTTGGCAGTTCCCTCAATATCTGTCCCATGAGAGTCTGGGAACCGCTATAACTGTGTAAGGGCTAGCCCTGTCAAGGTGTGTAGATTGTAGGGGCGTATTGCATACGCCCTCTTTTGGGCGTATGCAATACGCCCCTACAAAAAACAATGATTTTTCGTCATCAAATTTACCTCTTGTAGGGGCGCGAGAGTGATCGCCTGTCCAAGAAATAACGATTTTTCGTCATTAAATTGATCACCTTGACAGGGCTACTGTGTAAGGGTCCAAAAACCGGGTTTCTTCCGCAGTTTGTTGATGCTGATCATTGATGGGGTGAACTAGGCGATCGCCTCCCTTGAGCAACAAACCGCTACAATACACTTAACCCCTAAAATTGTAAAGCTCAAATGGACGACGAACCCACAACCTTGGCTTTTTCAGACTATCTCGAATTGGAGAAAACCAGTCCCGTTCGCCATGACTACATCGCCGGTCAATTATTTGAAATTGAAACCCTCAGTCCCCAACACGATCGCCTTGCTATTAATATCGGTTCCGGACTATACGACAGACTGCGCGATACACCCTGCCAAGTGTTTACTGCGGAAATGAAACTCTGGATTCCCTCGAAAGAGGTGGCCTATTATCCCGATGTCATGGTCATTTGTGAACCGGAAGACCGCAATCCTAATTATAAAACTCAACCGCGCTTAATTGTAGAAGTTCTCTCTTCTAATACCGTCGCCACGGACCGTCAGGAAAAGTTTTTTGCCTATCAAACCTTACCCAGTTTTCAGGAATATGTCCTGATTCCTCAAGACCAAATAGGGATTGAACTGTATCGCAAAACAGCAGAAGGTCACTGGGAAAAAACGCTTTTAAATCCCAAAGAAGACCTGCATTTGCAATCCCTGGAATTAACCCTACCCCTGAGCGAAATTTATGAAGATTTATTGATGGATTAGCCGAATAGGTCTAAAAACCGAGGTAGAAGTGAACCTGTGACTATGATTGACCAGCGACAGCCTGTCCCTCGGTGAAGCTAAAGGACCCGGAACAGGGAATAGTGATATAAAGGAGACAACACAGAAGGGGTGGCAATCTGATCCAATGGCAGTTTGATATTTAGTACCCAGTCTATGAAAGGAATGTTGACTCAACTCATCACCCGATCGCGATCGCGCTGTAACCCCTGGAAATCTCGTATTTTTACCCGGAGGGGATACCGACTGCTGCTGAGGGGTCTGGCTTTCGTGACGGCGTTAGGATTCGTCACCGGGGTGGTACCCGCGATCGCCTCGGTTATGGGTCCTCCCCCCTCACAAGTCCTCACATTTACTCCAGTCAAGGAAAATTCCGGCTCACCCCTGCCGTTGTCCCAACTCCCCGCGCAGTCGGTGGAGGAGCAATGGGAGACGCTCCTCAACCAGGGACGGGAGCTTTTTCAGGGAGGGCGATTTGCAGAAGCAGTCAGGGTTTGGAACCGCGCTGCTGAGGGGTATCAACAGGAAGGCGATCGCCTCAATCACGCCCTCTGTCTTAACTATCTCACCCTCGCTTATCAAGCATTAGGAGAGTGGGACAGCGCAGAAGGGGCGATCCAAGAGAGTTTATCCCTCCTCGATTCCCTGGGAACTCCCTCTCACAGGTCCGGAAATTCCCTCTCCCAAAGGATTCGCGCCCAAGCCTTGAACAGCAAAGGCAGTCTGCAATTGGCCCGGGGAGAACCCGAAGCCGCCCTCGACAGTTGGAAACAAGCGGAATCCTTGTATCAAGCTCAAGGTGACCTCATTGGGGCCTTGGGCAGTCAAATTAACCAAGCGCAAGGGATGCAAACCTTGGGACTCTACCGGCGATCGCGACAGTTATTAGAGCAGGTAAACCAGCAACTACAGTCCCAACCGGATTCCAGTCTGAAAATCACCGGCTTACAAAATCTTGGCAATGCCTTGCAAATCGTCGGAGATTTACCCGAAGCGCAACGGGTGTTATCACAAAGTTTAACCCTTGCCCGGAATTTGCGCTCTGCCGGGGAAATCAGTACCACTCTGTTGAGTTTAGGCAATACCGCCCGCGCTTTAGAAGATTGGGACCAAGCTCTCACCTACTATCGGGAAGCGGCAGCAACGGCGACTGTCCCGCTCACTAAACTCGATGCTGAACTCAATCAACTGAGTTTATCCGTAGAAATCCAACAGTGGGAAACCGCCCGATCGCTCTTGAACCCCATCACCGAGGAACTGGCAACCCTTCCTCCCAGTCGTTCTGGGGTCTATGCTCGGGTGAATTTCGCGTTTTCGGCTTTGAAAATGCTGGAGAGTTTATCGGCAACCGGAGAGGAGGATTTGA
This sequence comes from uncultured cyanobacterium, assembly GCA_963821735.1. Classification (GTDB taxonomy): domain Bacteria; phylum Cyanobacteriota; class Cyanobacteriia; order Cyanobacteriales; family Laspinemataceae; genus Laspinema. Next base: position 161,899 of record CAWGFK010000003.1, on the reverse strand, counting down.
CCCTAAGTGCGCCACAAATCGCCCAAATCCTAGCAACGGCAGTTCAAGAGGCGAATGCCTTGCAAGATCCCCGATCGCAATCCTACGCCATTGGGGAGTTAGGGCATTTGTACAAACGCATCGGGCAGTTTTCCGATGCCCAAAAATTGACCCAGCAAGCCCTGGCAGTCGCCGTGAGTATCAATGCCAAAGAGATTGCGGCGCGGTGGCAGTGGCAACTGGGACGGATTTTGAAGGAGACGGGGGAGAGGGACAGTGCGATCGCCGCCTATAGTGAAGCGGTTCGCAGTTTGTCTCTCCTGCGCCGAGACTTAGTGGCGATCGGCCAAGAGGTACAATTTTCCTTTCAAGAACGGGTTGAACCCATCTACCGGGAATTGATCAGTTTACTGTTGAGTTCCAATCCCACTCAAGACCACCTTAAACAAGCCCGGGAAACCCTGGAAGCCTTGCAACTGGCTGAATTAGAGAACTTTTTTCGCCAAGCCTGTTTAGATATCCAGCCGATGCAAATCGACCAGGTGGATGCCCAAGCTGCGGCGATTTATCCGATTATTTTACCCGATCGCCTGGAGGTGATTCTCTCTATTCCAGGACAGCCCCTGCGTCATTATGCCACCGGGTTACCCCAAGGTGAGGTAGAACGCATCCTGGAACGGCTACTGGCTTCTCTGAATCCTTTTTTCTCGGATCAGGAGCGATTACGGTTATCGGAACAGGTCTATGACTGGCTGATTCGACCGGCAGAAGCCAGTTTAGCCGAGACTGAGATGCAGACCCTGGTGTTTGTGCTCGATGGTCTTTTGCGAAATCTGCCGATGGCAGCGCTCTATGATGGAGAACGGTATCTGGTGGAACGTTATAACATTGCTCTCACGCCCGGATTGCAATTGCTGGCTCCCCAGGCGATCGCTCCAGAACCAACTGAGCGCCTTAACGGTGGGATTGACCGAAGCGCGTCAGGGGTTTAGTGCCCTGCCTGGGGTTGCTCGTGAACTGGACGAGATTGGCTCTCATCTCCCGGCGCAGGTGATTTTAAATCAGGCGTTTACTGCGGATGCGCTCAAGCAGGAGATTCAAAAGAGTTCTTTTCCAGTGGTCCATTTGGCCACCCACGGTCAGTTTAGTTCCAATCCTGAGGAGACTTTTATTCTCACTTATGATCAGAAAGTGAATGTGACCGAACTCCAGGAGATTTTGCGATCGCGAGAAACAGGTCGTTGGGGAGTCACCCGAGAGATTCCCCCGATTGAGTTGCTGGTGTTTAGTGCTTGTCAAACCGCAACCGGGGACAAACGGGCGGCATTGGGTTTAGCCGGGGTGGCAGTGCGATCGGGGGCGCGATCGACTTTAGCCACCTTGTGGTCTGTCAAAGACGAGTCTACCTCGCAGTTGATGGCTGATTTTTATCGGGAATTTTCCCTCGGTCAGATGAACAAGGCTGAGGCTCTGCGGCGCGCTCAAGTCGCTTTATTGCAGCAACCTCAATACCAACATCCGTTTTACTGGGCACCGTTTATTTTGGTGGGAAATTGGCTTTAAATTCGCGGTGGCCAGGACTTGTGGCATTCTGCGTCTGGAGGAAAAGAATGCAGTATTTTTGCCCATCGCTCGGGTTATTTGTCCAAGGGGAAATGATAATTCGCAACTAATTTAAGACAAAATAATCCCTCTTCCTCAGTCGGGGAAAATTTCATCAGGAAAGAAAAATCATCAGGATTGAGGGATGGAAACCCTGAAATCAATAATAGCAATGCAGCAGATCAACTGAAGTCGCCAGAAAACTTTATAAAAACTATAAGATTGGAGTTTAAATTGACTCAAAATATAGAGTAAAGTGGAATAAAGCGGCACATTATCCTAGAGGGGTAACTGTAATATGGCAAGGCAACAGACTAATGTACCTCTAACCCTCTTGTTCACCCTATCTCTAAATCTGGCATGGGTGGGAGGCATTCTTAATCCAGCGCAGGCGCAGTCCAGCAGCGATGCTCCACGGCTACAAAGTGGGGCGATCGCTCAAGTCACGTTCAATCCCCCCGGCAAGGGGCAACCTCGCAATACCGCAGGGGGTGCATCCCGGAATGGAAATTCCTGTTTACAAGAACCACAGTTGTCGAGTCAGTGCGTCACACCACTCACCCCAGAAGCGGATCAGGGGTTGACCGTAGCACAGCGCCCGACGTTTTACGTTTACGTTCCTAACACCTCCGCGAGGGAGCTATTTTTCGCCCTCAAAGATGAAAATAATCAGCATCACTACCAAACCAGTATTCCGGTGCCTGAAGGCGAAGGTGCAGTCATGGCGATCGCCTTACCCGATGATGCACCGGCTTTAGAAATCGGCCAAACCTATCACTGGACCTTTATCCTCATTGATGAAACCGGACTCAAACCCGATAGTCCTGGTGTTGAGGGAGATATTCGCCGTGTGGAAGCCAACTCACTAACCCTGGGTTCCGAACAGGCTGATCCCACCCTGGAACTCGCCCAGCAGTACGGAACTGCCGGGATTTGGTATGACATGATGACCACCTTAGCCCAGCTTCGGCAGTCGAGTCCCAATGACCCGACAATCCTGGCGAGTTGGACGGGCTTATTAGCCTCAGTTGGGTTAGAGGAAATTGCCACCAAACCCATTGCACTCCCTTAGATGGGGTCCTTGAGGATTCAATCCCGTTCAGGACTCCCCTTACTCCAATGTCCGCTCAACCGTTGCCATTTCATCAAGCCGGGAAATACCCTTCCCGGCTTTTCCGATTCCGCAAAAGCCTAACCCTGCTTATCGGTGACTTGTTTTTCCCTGAACCGGATTTGGTATCACTCTAGTTTTGAGCAAGCAGAGGTTTTCCTTCGGTGACAGCCGGGAACTCAACCCCTCGCCTTTAGATCATCATCGGTATCTCTTTAAACTGGATTGGCTGTGGTCAATTTGTGTTGCTTTTCTCCACAAACCCCAGGAATTCTTCTAAAATTTGGGATAAACCTAGAGTCTCTGATTCTTTCTGGGTATCGATAAAAGATGTGGCTAAAGCTCAGAAAGCAAGTTTGGAAATGGCGTGGGGTCTTGATGACGGCCCCCACTGTTGCTGCGATCGTGATTTCTGCCAACTCAGCGGGACTGTTTCAACTGTTAGAGTGGGCGACCTTAGATCTATTTTTTCGTCACCGTCCCTCCGAACCCACTGACCCTCGAATTGTGATTATCACCATTGATGAGACCGATATTACGCAAGTCGAACAATGGCCGATGCCCGATGAGATTTTAGCCCAATTATTAGAAAAAGTTAGCGCTTATGAACCCCGGGTCATTGGCATTGATTTATATCGGAATTTTCGCGTAGAACCCGGTTCGGAAAGATTAGAACAGGTGTTTAAATCTACCCCGAATTTAATTGGGATAGAAAAAGTAGTAGGCAATCAAGTCAAACCTCATCAGATTTTAGAAGACCTTGGTCAGGTAGCAATGGCGGATTTGGTCTTAGACCCCGATGGTAAAGTTCGTCGCAGTTTACTATCAGTGGTTACCGATGATGAGGAGACTAAATTAAGTTTATCCGCCCGGATAAGTTTAATGTATTTGGAAGCAGAAGGGATGGGTTTAGAGGCGGTAGACCCCAATAGTTCCCAATTGCAATTGGGTCAAGCCCGGTTTATCCCCCTCGAAGGAAATGAAGGGGGATATGTCCGGGCGGATACGGGAGGGTATCAAATTTTTCTGAACTATAAGGGAACCGAAAATAATTTTAAAACGATTTCCATGACTGATATCTTGAACGATCGCATTCCGCCGGATTTAATTCGCGATCGCGTGGTGTTAGTCGGGGTGACTGCTGAGAGCATGAATGACCTATTTTTGACCCCTTACAGTGCCTATGGCAACAGTCTGAACCGAATGCCTGGAGTGGTGATTCATGCCAATGCAGTCGCTCAAATTTTAAGCGCTGCGATCGATGGTCGCCCCTTCATTCAAGTCTGGCCAGATTGGGTAGAATGGTTCTGGGTCGCCTTCAACTCTCTGCTGGGGGCCACCGTCTCCTATTCCTTGCTCCAAGCTCGAATTTTTAAACACAATTCAAGCTGGCGATGGGCTATCTTTGTCGTCTGGCTAGGATTGGGGAGTCTGATAGTTTTCATGGGTGGCTATGTTGCTTTTTTAAAAAATTGGTGGATTCCAATCGTCTCTCCAATGGTCGCCTTAACCACTTCCGCAATCACCATTGCTGGATATTATAGCCGGGGACTCCAGCGCGATAGCCAAAGTCAATTGACCCAGTTTTTAGAAGCTATGCCCGTAGCCATTGCCGTTTTGGATGCCAAGGGTAAACCCTATTATACCAATCAAAAAGCCAAAGAGTTATTGGGCAAAGGACCTGTAACGACTGCACCAAGCCAGCGGTTATCCGATGTTTATCAAATCTATTTTGTGGGGAGCGATCGCCCCTATCCCTCGGAACGCTTACCCATCGTGCGTGCACTGCAAGGCGATCGCACCACTGCCGATGATATGGAAATTCACCGCCCTGATGCCACCATCCCCATCGAAGCCTGGGGAACTCCCATTTATGACGAAAATGGCAATATTTCCTACGCAATGGCTGCCTTTCAAGATATTACCGATCGCAAACAAGTCGAAGCTGAACGAGAACGCTTTACTAAAGAACTCTTTGAACTCAATCAAAACCTAGAAGATGCCCTCGATGCCGAATTAGAACTCACCGATGCTTACGGGCGCTTTGTTCCCCATGAGTTTCTTTATTTTTTAGGCTATGAAAGCATTGTCGAAGTCAAACTCGGGGAAGCAGTCGAAATGGAAATGTCCATTTTATTCTCGGACATTCGAGATTTTACCACCCTTTCCGAAGGCATGACCCCGGAAGATAATTTTAAATTTATTAACTCTTATTTATCCAGTATGGAACCGGCGATTGCCGAGAATAATGGCTTTATTGATAAATATATTGGCGATGCGATTATGGCCTTATTTAGCGGTAGCGCTGATGATGCCGTCCAAGCCGGAATTACCATGTTAAACCGACTCACTGAATACAATCAAGGACGAGAAAAAGCCGGTTATATTCCGATTCATATCGGCATTGGGATCAATACGGGTTCCTTAATGCTGGGGACTGTCGGTGGACAGAAACGGATGGATAGTACAGTGATTAGTGATGCGGTCAATTTAGCCTCTCGGATTGAAGGCTTGACTAAAAATTATGGGGTAGCCTTGTTAATAGGCGATCGCACCTTTTGTAGCTTGAAAGACCCGAATTCCTATGATATCCGCCATATCGACCGGGTTCAAGTCAAAGGCAAATCAGAAATTGTCTCCGTCTATGAAGTCTTTGCTGCCGACCCCCCCGCCATCCGCGAGGGCAAATTAATCACCAAAAGCATCTTTGAAGAAGCCATCCAGCTTTACAATAAAGGCTCCTATCCCGAAGCCGCCCGATTCTTCCAAAAATGTCTCAGAATCAACCCACAAGATAAAGTTGCCCAAATCTATTTAGAACGTACTCAGTCCCGCTAATTAATTTTATCAACTGCTCTTAGTAACGACTTCAGTCGTTATCTTCTCATGTTCGTAGTAACGACTTCAGTCGTTATCTTCTCATGTTCGTAGTAACGACTTCAGTCGTTCTTGTCATTTAATATGTTAAATGACAACTGGCACTTTAGCGTAAAGCCGAGATACGCGCAAAACATGACAGGATGTAAAGTTCTGTAAAGAAACGGTCAGCCGTCTGGGTTGATTCTGCTCTATCTGCACCACCGGCGAATCGGATAACTGTTGGATCTGAGAGTTATTGGACGGGAGGCATCGCAACCAACACCCCAAGCCCGACCGGAGCGACTGAGCCGCTCACCAGTCAGAACTATTGCAACTACAGCGTTCTCGCCTCAAATTGCCTGATTCCAGTCCCGGTGGGTTTCACCGGATTCTGATGAAGCTGCACAAGCGATCGCCGTTACCGGACGCAACGATGGCTGAATCCAGGGACCAGCCAACTACCATGTTTTGAGCGATTGGATCATGAAAAACTAGGATTTTCCTTTATCTGATCCGATTTTCTACCTAAAGGCTGTAAATTTAGAGACTTATTACATTAATTTTGCATCTAATCTATTCCTTTGGATAGAGGCCAGTTGTCAAGCATAATCGATATAAAAAACGAAAACATAGCTTCAAAAAAATATTTTTTTGATGTGAGACCTAGGGGAATTTCAAGCCATTTCACATTTAAGCTATGTAAATAAAACGCAAAATAGTTAGATTAAAACTTAAAAAGATGACTAAGAAATTTATCTCGCGTCAGAGGGGCTTACCCTTGCAACGAGCAAAAATCCCTTTTTCTTCACGTCCTTTTGCGCCTGCTGTGCAAGCAAAAGCGCAAGACAATCCCACTGCCCCTTCAATTGAGCATTTGCCCCAAAATAGTAATCTGCTTTCGCGCCTGACCCACTCCGAAACCGTATCTGAATCGCAACAAATCGGGCCAGAAGTTGGTATTGAAGGCCCAAATAATCAGCATAAAATTCAACGGAAACGTCAAGATAATCTCGCTCAAGTCTCAGCGCTACCACCCACGCCTCCATCTGCTTCCCGTTTTCGCATCCAAGCCAAACTGACCGTCGGGGCTGCGGGGGATAAGCACGAGCAGGAAGCTGACCGGGTGGCGCGGCAAGTCGTCAGTCGGATCCAAGCACCCCAAGTCAATCACCAAAGTAGCCAGTCTAATCCCGTTCAGCGAAAAATTTCTAGTCAGGGAGTGGGCGGCAAAGGTGGAGAAGTTTCTAGCGAAGGGGAAGGGCAGTTAAACCAAGCCCGAGGTGGGAAAGAACCCTTTTCGGCATCCCTAGAAGCACCAATGGAAAGCGAGCTGGGCGGAGATGTTAGCGGCGCGTTAGCTCCAGGCACTCCATCTGTTACAGTCACAGATAAAATTTCTACTGATCGAGTTGATGGTTCCAAAATCTCTCGTTTTGCGACAGGAGATAACGAAGAAGAGTTGTCTTGCAATCCTGACGTTTATATAGAAAAAATAGCCGATGAAGTCCAAAATACTATTAACAAAGTTGACCAAATAGTTTCTGCATACGAAACAATAAAAGAAGCGATTAAAAAAGTCAAAAAAGCTCGGGGCTTGGCTAAACTCACTTCAATGGAAATAGCAAAAAACACGGCCACAAAAATGAGTGGACTAAACCTGGGTTTGACTGCTATTGATGCAACTATATATGCAACTGTTGGTCTCTCTAAACTTATAGCCTATGGGACTTGGAGTGCTGCATATCCTCCTGAAAAAGTTGATGAATTAATGGAAAGTTTTGATGATGTGCCAACCGATTTAATGGGTATAATATTTGCGCCATCAAAATCAATCACTCTCACTAGAGATTTGGGAGAGGCTGTGAATACAGTTAGAGAGTCTTTGAAAAATCTTAAAAAAGCAAAAAACATCCAAGAAACTTTAAAAATTTTATATGAATTGAGACAAGCTGTTAAAACATCAATAGATATCGCCAATAAAATTTTAGAAATTGATATTGTCAGAAACTTTTTGAAAGAAAATCTTCAACCTGCTTTACGCCAAATCGATAAAAATATTGCCACAATACTTGATTATAATCCAAGTTTAGGCTCTTTGATAAAAGATAAAACTAATGATACCGATGAAAATTATAGTCCTTTTCAATCTGTGGTAGAGTCAGTTAAAGGTTCTTCTTTTGGTCAATTTTTTGATTAAAATTATTCGGGTGAACTCAAAACAGAAAGCCGATTTTAGAGAGCAATCATTTAACAAATTAAAGGTCGTTTTAACGAATTAATGTCACTAAAATTGATAGCCAAAATCCCTCTTTAAATATAAGGTTTAGGCTATTTTTCACTCTAGTAATCCCCAACTGAGCTTAACAAATTAGATGCCGTTTTTTGTATTTTTAACAAATTAGATGTCGTTTCTCTTAAGCTGTGCGGCAACTGGGGAATCAGAAATCAGATAGTCGAAACTGTGGAAGAAGCATCGATAACCTGATTGATGGCTCAACGACATTAATTTATTAACGATTGCTTTTTGAGGCTCGACGACATTAGTTTGTTAAAGTCGGCCTTCGACGACCCTAATTTGTTAACATCGACAAATAATTTGTTAAATGACACTTTCTTCCGATCGCAGTAGCAGGCATGGGGGTCGGTTTTAGGTGAAATTAGGACAGGATTCTCAAAAAAGAGCCAATCCATGTCATAATTTCCCTGATATGTCCCCTCCCCTCTGGTGGCCTGATGACCCTCCGCAAGAAAACATTACTGGCGATCGGCTTGACCCTGGCTGGGTTATTTGGAGTCGTGCATCTGACTTCCTCAACGATTTTACTCAATGGCTTTACCGCCTTAGAACAAAAAGAAGCAAGGCGAAATGTCAAAAGAGTTTTGGATGCCTTCTCGAATTATCAGCAGGAATTACAGGCTCTTAACTTTCAGTGGGGGGTATGGGATGAAACCTATAATTTTATCGAAGATGGTAATGCCGACTACATTGCGAGAAATTTAGGGGAAGTGAATTTAGCCGCTTTGAGAGCTAATGCAATTCTCTTTATTGATAAAGAAGGGGAACTCGTTTTTGGTCAGGGTTTTGACTTGGTTCGTCAGCAGTTAATGCCGATCCCGGAAGAGGTTTTGGAGAATATTTCAGAGACTTCCCTTCAGGTATTAAATCCCCAAAAATCTTTGGCGGGAATTGTCACGATTAATAACCGTCCCATGACGATCGCCGCCGGACCCATTCTTAATAGTCAGGGAAATCTTCCCTCTCGGGGAACCCTGGCGATCGCCCGCTTTCTCGATCGCGAAGAAATCCAGCGCTTGGCAAAACTCACCCACTTGGATGTGAGGGCTTATGGACTCATGGATCCCACTACCCCGGTGGAGTTCCAACCCACGATCGCCCGCTTATCCCAGATGCCTGAGAATCCTCCTATCCTGATTGAACCCCTCAGTCAAGAATGGATGGCGGGGTATAGTCTATTACGGGATATCTATGGTAACCCAGCAGTTTTATTAGAACTGAATATCCCCAGAGATATTTACCATCAAGGTCAAGCCAGTTCAAGGTATATGATAGTATCCCTGGCGATCGTCGGTGTGGTTTTTGGCGTTTGTACCCTATTATTGTTAGAAAAAATGGTGTTGGCTCGTTTATCATATTTGAGCCAAGATGTCAAACAAATTGATAACCGGCGAGATTTAGCCTTGCGAGTTTCGGTCTCTGGAAAAGATGAATTATCCAGTTTGGCTCAGACCATTAATGCTATGTTAGAGACCTTGGAATCCTCAACGAAAGCCCTGGAAATCGAACGAGAAAAGGCCGAACGATTGTTGCTAAATATTTTACCTGAAGTCATCGCCGATCGCCTCAAAGGTCACGAAGAAAACATTGCCGATACTTTTGCTGAAGTCACGGTGTTATTTGCCGATATTGTCGGCTTTACCCAACTCTCCGCTCAAATTGAAGCGGCAGAATTGGTCCAGTTGCTCAATAATATTTTTTCTCGCTTCGATCGCGCCTTGGAACGGTATCAGTTAGAAAAAATTAAGACCATTGGCGATTGTTACATGGTGGTGGCGGGAATGCCGGTTCCCTGTGACAATAGTGCCGTGGCGATCGCCGAGATGGCCCTGGAAATGCAGGCGGAAATCGCCCGATTTAATGCCGAATTTCATCAATCCTTAAAAATGCGGATGGGGATCCATACCGGACCCGTCGTCGCTGGGGTGATTGGGATTAAAAAATTTATCTATGATCTCTGGGGGGACACGGTGAATACTGCCTCCCGCATGGAATCCCACGGCATTCCCGGCCAAATTCAAGTCTCTAGGGCCACCTATGACTGTTTGAAAGATCAATACCGTTTTGAAGAAAGAGGGGCGATCGAGATTAAAGGCAAAGGAGCAATGCAGGTGTATTTGCTCAAAGGACGCTTGTAGTGGGGAGATGGGGAGGATGGGGAGGATGGGGAATGTTCGTAGTAACGACTTCAGTCGTTGCTCTCGTGTTATGGCTTATGCCATAACACGAGCAATTACAGGGTCTACCACCTACCTGCTTGGGGACTGCCTCCAAGAGAGCGTTACATGGCGTCAGCCATGTAACGAGGAAACGACTGAAGTCGTTACTACGAACATGAAGAAACGACTGAAGTCGTTACTACAAGCATCTCCCCCATCCTCCCCATCCTCCCCATCCTCCCCATCTCCCCCATCCTCCCCATCCTCCCCATCCTCCCCATCTCCCTGCAAAATTCCGTGTGGCAAGTTAAAATACTAACCGATAACCACAACGGGAACAGAGGTCTAGGTTGGCTGGGGATTTCAGCGTTCATGGGTTCCCTGGGGTTAAGGCCCTCCAGCCTGACTGATTTAGCATGAAGGAGGGAGCAAGATTTCTTCACTTCAATCCAGTCTATAGAACCCGCTGTTTTAACGGGCTGATGCATAGAGTAAATAGGTGTTCAGCTATAGACTTGGATGCTTTGTTTTCGCAAACATTATTAGGAGCAAACAAAATGACCCAAGCCAAGCAGGGCGATATGGTGAAAGTTCACTACACGGGTAAATTAGACGATGGAACTGTATTTGATTCCTCCGTCGAATCGCGACCCTCTGGAATTTGTCCTGGGGGAAGGACAACTCATTGCCGGTTTTGAACAAGCGGTTTTAGGGATGACTCCGGGGGAATCCAAAACGGAAAAAATTCCAGCGGAAGAGGCTTATGGACCCCATCGGGAAGAAATGGTGGTGGAAGTTGAGCGCCAGCAACTGCCGGATAATATCCCTTTAGATGTGGGACAACAATTACAAATTCAACAAGCCCCCAACCAAATTATTCCCGTGGTGATTACGGCGATTTCTGAGTCGAAAGTGACGTTAGATGCCAATCCCCCCCTGGCTGGAAAAGATTTGATTTTTGAAATTGAGTTGGTTGGGATTGCTTAAGGGCAAGAAACACCCTTTCAGTTTTGTAAAACCAGAGAAGATTTAGGGTTTTTAAACCGTTAGGAAAAAGACAGCGGCGGGGTTTTTAAGCCCCGCCGGTCTATGAAACTCCCGGGGAAATTTAACCCCAGACTGACGGAATCTCAGACATAGGGGAACGGCTAGAGTTGGGATTTTGACCCGATGAGAAAATAGGTATTCATTTCTCCCTTTCCTTTGACTGCAATGGTTCCGCGTTTTTCCAGTTCGTAATGATCCCGCAATAAATAATAGGTGGTTTCGCTGACTTGAATTCGTCCTGGTAAACTGTGAGATTCCATGCGACTGGCAATGTTTACCGTGTCCCCCCACAAGTCGTAAATAAACTTTTTGATGCCAATCACTCCGGCTACCACGGGGCCGCTATGAATGCCAATCCGAATGCTAAAGGACTGCTGGGTTTGCTGATTAAATTGGGTTAAGGCGGTTTGCATATCGAGGGCCATATTCGCGATCGCTTGGGCATGGTCTGCTCGTTCGGTGGGTAATCCGGCGACTACCATATAGGCATCCCCAATGGTTTTAATTTTTTCCAGTTGATGCAATTCCGTGAGGCGATCGAAGGCTGAAAAAATTAAATTCAGCAACTCGACCAATTCCAAGGCAGAAAGTTCCGAAGCAATTTCGGTAAATCCCACCAAATCCGCAAACAAAACCGTGACATTCGCATAATTTTCCGCGATACTGTTCGGTTCCAGCTTCAGGCGATCGACGATGGGTTCGGGTAAAATGTTCAGCAGCAAATTTTCAGTTTTCTTCTGTTGCTTTTGCAGGGCTTTTTCTACCTTAATTCGTTCGGTAATATTCCTGAAAATTCCCCGAATCGCCACCGGCTTGCCTTCTAAATACTTACAATTCATACTGCCTTGTAAGAAGATAGTCTGACCGGATTTAGTCATAAATTCGGCGGTGACTTCATCAATGGTTTCCCCGGCAAAGATGCGTTCAAAGCGGTCTTGATACTGGGATTTGCTCTGGGGATGCAGCAGTTCAAACACCGTCAGGCGTTCTAGGTCTGATGCACTGTATCCCAGGGTTTCTTTCCAAGCCCGATTGACATATAAAAACCGACCTTCTATAGAAACACTCTGAATCAAATCGCTGGCATTTTCAAATAAATCGCGATAGCGTTCTTCGCTTTCTTGGAGGGCAATTTCGGCTTGTTTACGTTTGATAAATTGACCAATCTGGCTGGCGATCGCACTACAAGTTCCCATCAAATCTTCATCAATCGTCTGGATATCGCGGCTATAGAACCCGATCACCCCAAGCAATTCCGGGGATGGGTCCACCAGGGGCTGAGTGTCCGAAGCATCACCGAAAATCGGGAAGGCAAACCCACTATTCAAACCTGCTTGCACTAAGTATTCTGTTCCCAGCCACTTCATCGCTTCCCGAGGGAGATCCGCTGTCCACACCGCCTCATGAATCGCCCACACCCGACCGGGTAATCCTTCACCTTCAGCTAATTGGGTTTTTCTGCTCTGCCGCAACGCTTCCCATTCCGGGACCCCGTTGTGCCAAAGTTGCAGACAAGTGAGAAAGTCCGGTGGGTGTTCTGACTCCCTCGACAGCTTAGACAGGGGATAGTCTGCGCCGCCATCGTGGGTTTGCGCCTGCCAAATTTCACCGACATCCCACTCTAAACTTTCACATAAAGCAGGCAACAGTTTCGGTGCCGCCTCGACCAGATTTGCCGATTCCGACAAAATCCGAATCGTCGCGGATTGTGCTAAATTCCGTTGTTGTTTGCGCTTGCGATCGGTGATATCCCGACCGATATAAACCAAGTCGGGAATATCGGCTGCGGAAACATTAATCACGGCACAGGAAAATGCCACATACACTTTTTTCCGAGTTTTGGTGTGGCAAATGATTTCTACCGGGGACAATCCGGGTTCATCTCGTTCCATCTGGGACAGGAAAAATTCTTGAACCAAATCCTGATGATCTTCCACAATTTGGGAAATCTCTTTTCCGAGTAATTCCGTTTCAGAATACTCAAATAAGTCCAAGGTGCTTTGATTAACTTTTTTGATTAGACCTGTTTCACTGGTGACGATTAATGCCTCAGCCATCGAGGAGAGAATTTGCTCGATATACCGTTTGGATTCCGAGAGGGCGGCCAGGAGGAGATTAGTTTCATTGGTGGCTTGGACTAAGCGCTGTTCCAAGCTCATGCGATCGGTGACATCTTCTAAAAAAACGATGAGTTGTTGTCCCTGGTTTTCTTCTGTTTGAACGACATACATATCAAAATAAACCGGCTTCCCCGCTTCGGTAAACCGACTCAGGGATTTTAAATCAAAGCTGATTTGCCGTCCTTCTAAAACCTCCTGTAAGAGGTCCTCGACTCCGATCAATTCGGGAAAGGCCAGTCCCACCTCATCATTGACTTGAATGGGACCCGGAGAATCAGAAAATCGGTCCACTCCTGCGGAGATTTTACGGATGGTTAAGGCTGAATCGAGAATCAGGTACTCAATGCCGTGGACAACTAAAAATTTTTTAAAGAAGGGGTTCATTCTCCCAGGCTCGCTCTACAAAAATAACGAATGCTTGATAGGCTTCAGTTAATTGAGCGAATAAATCAGATAGATTATCTGCTTTACCTTGCTTGGCGTCTCGTTCCAATTGGGCGGCAATGCTACAAATTTGTTGAGCTCCCACATTCCCACTCGCACCCTTAATATAATGCGCTTCTTGTTTGAGGGTGGCTAAGTCTTCTAAGGAAACGCTTTGGAGTGATACGAGATGGGTTTGTAGTTCTTCAATAAATGTTTCTAGCAGCTCTTTCCGAAAAATCGAATCTCCTTGAGAAATTCGTTCAAGACGCTCCAGATCCAGGATCTGGTCTCCGGAGGAGCGATCGCCCGAGTCAACGGGTTGAAAGCTAACTCTTGCTCCGCTCAATTGATTGACCCATTTTGATAGTATAGCCTGAAGTTGTTCCGGACAGACTGGCTTACTAATATAATCATCCATTCCTGCGGCTAAACATTTTTCCCGGTCCTCCTTCATGGCATGAGCCGTCATGGCGATGATCGCGGTATGCCTGGGGTTACGGACTTCAGACTCCCCGGTTCCCCGTTCTAAGCGGCGGATCTTGGCGGTGACTTGATATCCATCGAGGACCGGCATTTGGCAATCCATCAAAATGATATGATAAGCATGAGTCTGCCACAATTTCAGCGCTTCTTCACCCTGATTGGCAATATCGGCTTGATATCCTAATAGCTCCAGTTGTTTAATGGCTACTTTTTGATTAACGGGATTATCTTCCGCTAAAAGAATTTTGATGGGAGTTTTTTCGGTGTTGATTTTATCTTTGGGATAGGCAACCCGGTCTGGCTCGGTTGCGATCGCTAAACCCACGGCGCGACAAATGACTTCTAAAAATCGTGCGGGCTTAATGGGTTTAATCGGGCAGTCGCAAAAGCCACTGTTTAAGGCGGTTTTGACGAGATTGCGCTGATGGGTCGCGGCGATCGCAATTAAAGGAATGCTGGCAAATCGCGAATCCCGTTTAATCTGTTCAGCTAAGGCAATTCCCGTAATCTTCGACATTTCTAAATCAATAACCATCAGGTCATATTCGATGCCTTCCTCCCATTGGGTTTGCAAGAACGTGAACGCTGTGTCACTCTCAGTTTCTTCCACTTGCATTCCCCAACGGCTGACGCGATCGCGAATCACCATTCGCACCACTTCACTGTTGGCGATGACCAACAAAGAGAGGCCCGCTATCTCCGGGGGTGATGATAGCTTATTGAGGGAAATATCGGGCTTTTTAAACGGGACTTTAAACCAAAACGTTGACCCTTCTGATTCCCGACTTTCTACACCAATTTCTCCCTCCATCAAAGTAACTAACTGTTGACAAATCGCCAGTCCCAACCCCGTTCCTCCATATTCCCGAGTCGTCGATGAGTCCACTTGGGAAAAGGGTTGAAAAAGCTGACTTTGGTTTTGGGGCGCAATCCCAATCCCCGTATCCATAACCGAGAACAACAGGGTCGTTTCCTGGGGAGTTTCGCTCACCCGTTCGACTTGCAGGACCACATAGCCCTCCTCGGTAAACTTAATCGCATTTCCAATCAGATTCGTGAGAATTTGTCGCAATCGGGAGCTATCTCCCCGCAACCCGAGGGGGATATCCTCCTCGATAAAAGAGGCAACTTCTACGGATTTTAAATGGGCTTGGGGGGCCAATAAATCGATGACTTCTTCCACCGTAGTGGCTAGGTTGAAATCTAATTGTTCTAGGTGCATCTCTCCGGCTTCAAGTTTGGAGAGGTCTAAAATTTCATCAATCAAGGTTAAGAGGGCATCTCCACTGGTGCGAATCGTTTCAATAAAGTCCTGCTGTTCAGCAGTTAAAGGGGTTTCTAATAATAACCCCGTCATCCCCAAGACTGCATTCATCGGGGTGCGAATTTCATGGCTCATATTGGCTAAAAAGTAACTTTTGGCGATGGAAGCCTGTTCTGCTTCTCGACGGGCGCGATCGAGTTCCGCAGTGGCCCGTTGACGCTCGGTAATGTCCCGGCCAATATAAACTAAATCCCCATAATCATCGAGTTCAGTGCCAATGGCTGCAATGGAGAAAGAAACAATAATACTTTCTCCTTGTTTCGTCCGACAAATGCCTTCAGCAGTTGTCAACAGGGTAGGTTCACTGGGGAGATGGTAATGCCGGTCAGGAGGTAAGAGTTCGACGCTTTCAATCAAAAGAGAAATCGGCTGACCAATCAGTTCAGAATCCTGGGAATAGCCAAATAAATTAACCGCAGCAGGATTGACATTTTGAATCCGACCCCGGCGATCGATCACCAAGAGGGCATCCGCCATTGAAGTGATAATTTTGTCGGTGTAGGATTTGGCTGCCTCTAGGGTAGAAAGGAGCAGGTTAGCTTCATTAATGCGTTGCACTAATTCTTGCTTTAATACCATTGTTTCTGTGGTATTTTCTAACAGAATTAGCCCGCAGGGTTCCTCGGTTTCAGCTCGGGTCGGGTCCGCTATCAAGTACAGGTCGAAATAAAGCGGATTGCCCGATTCTATAATCCGGGTAATGCCTTTGATATCAAAACTTTCCCGTTGTCCTTGAACGATCGCCCGGAATACCTCTTCGAGACCGATGAGTTCAGGAAATCCCAGGCGGACATCCTCTCCCACCCCGACTCTAGCGCCCCGGGATGCAAATTCCATTGCGCCAGCAGATGCTTCAATGATGTACCAGTCGCGATCAACGCCTAGGTACTCCATGTGGCGAGGAGTGAGTAGTTTATTGAGAATCGGGTTCATTATGGCATTTCAGATTCACTAGAAAAACACTGTGGGCTATTTATTTAGGATGCCCACTTCGCTGACTGGATTCTAAACATTTATTAAAAGGATAGAAAAGGATGCGATTTTACGGCCTGACACCGCCACCATCCCCAGCCCATTGCTTCTGTATTTTATCTCTTGCTTTTGAGGTTTTCATCAAAAAGTTTTAAGGGCGATCGTGGGGGAATTGATATTTAACCCCGTTTCGGATTGAGCCTCCCCTAGACCTAGGGATCAGGTATGGTAAAATAAAATAATATTTGTTTTTAGCCTCAAAGGTTCAGGACCCTAAGAATAGCCTAGGAGACGTTCAGGCTCGTTCAATCCTAGGCAAGAATCTTGAAACTTCCAACGTGCGATCGGGTCAACTTGTCGAATCAAGTTACAGATCGCTTAAAATTTGTCAAGCTGACGCCGGTGGAGTCCTCCCCGGAGCCTGGTCTGGTAAAAGAGTTCAATCGAAGCGGAGAAAATGGTGACAATACAGTATTGCGGCCATTTAGGGTGTGGTTCAACAGAGACGTTAATCGGTCAAGAAAACTGTCAGATCGGGTTGTTGAGTCTATGAAAAAGAAAATACTGATTGTCGAAGATGAAAATTCCTTTCGCAAAACCGTCATCAAAATCCTCAGTTCGGAAGGGTTTGAAGCCATTGGTGCCGAAAATGGCAGCACCGGGGTAACATTGGCGCAAACGGAACAGCCCGATTTAATCTTGTGCGATATTATGATGCCTGGGTTGGATGGTTATGAAGTGCTGACAATCCTCCAGCAGGACCCCACCACGGCGATGATCCCGGTGATCTGTTTAACCGCCCAGGAGGACCGTTCCTCTATGCGTCGGGGAATGGAACTCGGTGCCAGTGATTATCTGACGAAACCCTTTACTCGCACCGAACTGATGGGGGCGATCGCCTCCCAACTCACCAAACGGGAACGTCTGAAGCAGGAACAGAACGATGCTCTCCAAGAGGCGATCGCCCAACTCAACGCCCTCGTTTATTACGACAGCTTAACCAATCTCCCCAATCGCTTAATGTTGCGCGATCGCTTCGAGCGCACCCTCCCCTGTGACCAGGCTCAACCCTGCTTCATCCCCGTTGCCATCCTGAGTTTAGACCAGCTCAACCGCTTCAACAATACTCTCGGCACCGACTACAGCGACTTATTACTCCAAGCCGTCACCGAGCGGACCCTCCGGTATGTGGGACCCGAAGGGACCGTGGCTCGGTTAAACAGCGAGCAACTGGCCTTAATTCTCCCCCCCTTAACGGAAAAACCTCAAGTCGAAGAAACAGCGCGCCATATCCTCGGCCTATTTTCCCACGGGTTTAATATCTTAAGCAACGAAGTATTTCTCACCAGTAGCATTGGCATCGCCCTCTATCCCGATGATGGTCAAGAAATTGATAGCTTGCTCAAATCTGCTAACTTAGCGATGCACCAAGCCAAAGAACAAGGCGGGAATTGCTATCAACTTTACACTTCAGCCATTGAAGAGAAATCTTACGATCGCCTCATGCTAGAAATGAGCTTGCGGCAGGCATTAGACCGCAATGAATTCATCCTTCACTATCAACCCCAAGTTCACTTACAAACCGGCAAAATTGTCGCCGCCGAAGCCTTAATCCGCTGGCTTCATCCCGACCGAGGCTTAATTTCCCCCGCCGAATTTATTCCCATAGCCGAAGAAACCGGACTGATTGTGCGCCTGGATGAATGGGTCTTGCAAAATGCCTGCGAACAAGCCCAAATCTGGCAACAGGCCGGGTATCAACTCACCATTGCAGTCAACTTATCCGGACTGCAATTTAATCAACCCGGTTTAACCCAGCGCGTCATTCATATTATTCGAGAAAGCCAAGTCAATCCCGGTTATGTGGAAATTGAACTCACCGAGAGCGCCCTCGTCCAAAATCCCGAACTCGCCATCTGCATCCTCAGAGACCTCAAAGACTTCTCCCTACAACTTTCCCTCGATGATTTTGGAACCGGCTATTCGAGCTTAAGTTATTTGCAACAATTTCCCTTCGATACCCTGAAAATAGACCGTTCTTTTGTCAGAGACTTGCTGACTAGCTCCAAAAATGCCGCCATTATCAATGCCATCATCCAACTCGCCCGACAGCTTAACTTAAAAGTAATTGCGGAAGGGGTAGAAACCCGAGAACAATATGATTTCCTCCGAAAAAATAACTGTGATTTAATTCAAGGATATTACTTTAGTCCTCCTCTACCCCTGGCCGCCTTTGAAGCCCTGTTAAGCGAACAACGGCATCATTCATCCTTTGTCAAAGACCTCTAAAACAATCCCCTAGGTTTCTTCCTTGAGGGTGACAATAAAGTGGTGAAGGCGAGTGAAAATTATCTCTAATTCAGCCACCAACTCTTCCAGACCATCGGCGCACTCCTGATTGGCTTGAGATTCAAGTTGACGGGCAATATTGGGCATGGAGAGGACAGCAACGGTAGCCGAACCTCCCTTAAGCTGATGAGCGCGGCGGCTTAAGGCGACCCAATCTTGAGTGTCTATATAACGCTTGATATCCTCAAAATAAACCACCGCATCTTCCATAAAAGTTTCCAGGAGTTCTAACTCAAACTCTTCATCTCCCCGAGAAATTTCATGGAGGCGATCGAGATCAATGGGCGCTTCGTCCCGGGGATCAGAGATAGCGGATTGACAAGGGACTATTGGCGGTTGTGCTGGGGGGGAAAGGGTCTCTTTAATACTGCTGATGGTTTCTCCCCAGTGATGCAAAAGAGTCGCTAACTGGGCGATATCCACAGGTTTACTAATATAGTCATCCATTCCCGCTTCTAAACATTTTTCCCGATCGCCTTTCATGGCATTGGCTGTCATGGCAATGATGGGAGTATGACGAGAGGAACCTTCGCGATCGCGCAACGCTTGAGTTGTTTTATACCCATCCAAAACCGGCATTAAACAATCCATCAGAACCAGATCATACCCTTGCTGCGCCAGACAGTCGAGTGCTTCCTGTCCATTCTCCACACAGTCGGCAGCATACCCCAGTACCTTCAGTTGGTTTAAAATCACTTTTTGGTTAATGGGAGTATCTTCCACCAATAAAATTTTCAGATTCTTCACAGGTTCAAATACCGGACTAGATCTGCCGGACTCTTCCTGGAGGAATAACCCAGAAGAAACCTCCGAGGGTTGACCCTGAAGCGCTTGCGTCAACCGTTCTAATAAGCGAGAGGCTTTAATCGGCTTGAGTAAATAACCCGCCGCCCCTTTTTTCAGGAAGTGTTTGACCAATTCATGTTGATGAATTGACACCATGACGACCCATTTGAGGTTGGAGAAACTGGGGTCAAAAATCAGGGCTTTGGCCAGAGTTTCCCCATCGGATTGAGCATTTTGGAGGTCAATTAAAACCAGCGAATACGGATTGCCTTGGGCGTAAGCATGATGCAAAGCGGCGATCGCCTCGGATGAGTTCGCCACCGCCTCACCGTGAAGATGCCACGACTCTAAATAGGCACAAATCATCTGCCGACTCGTAGCATTAGAGTCCATGACCAACAGGCGCAAATCCCGAGGAGATGGCGGTAATTCCCGCAGCACATTCACCCCACCTAGCACGGTTTCAAAGGTCGCCGTAAACCAGAAGCGCGAACCGACCCCCACCGCACTTTCTACCCCAATCTCACCCCCCATTAATGTCACCAATTGCTTGCAAATCGCCAATCCCAAACCCGTGCCTCCATATTTGCGCGTCGTTGAGGCATCCACTTGGGAAAAGGATTGAAATAATTTATGTTGGTCCTGGGCATTGATGCCAATGCCCGTATCTCGGACTTCAAAATATAGGGTAGTCGTGGTGGGAGTTTGAATCTGTAAGGAAGCGTGAACCACCACTTCACCCTTCTGAGTAAATTTCAGGGCATTTCCGGTCAGGTTCATTAACACCTGACGCAGGCGAGTCGGGTCTCCGATTAAGGTGGGAGGAATCTCAGAGTCTACCAGGTAGATTAATTCCAGTTGCTTACTTTGAGCCTGGGTTGCCAGTAAGTCAATGGTTTCTTCGATACAGCCTCTTAAATTAAATTCGATGCAATCCAGGCGCATTTCCCCGGCTTCGAGTTTAGAAAAGTCGAGGATATCATTAATTAAAACCAGCAAATTTTGGCTGCTGGTTTTCAGGGTATGGACAAAATCCTGCTGTTGGGAAGAGAGGGGAGTTTTGAGGAGTAAATCGGTCATGCCAATCACGCCATTCATGGGGGTTCTAATTTCATGACTCATGTTGGCAAGAAATTGAGATTTCATGCGGGAGGCTTGTAGCGCCTGTTCTCGGGCCTGGACTAATTCATTAATCACTTGAGTGACGATGATAATGCCCCCGATTTGATGTTCTGAGCGGTACCAAGGTTGCACCGCCCAGCGCAGATAGAGTGGGGTACCATCGCTGAGTTCAAAACATTCTTCCGGTCGGGAGAGCGACTTCTCCTTGGAGTGCAGCCTGATGAATCGCTGTGATGTTTTCAGTTTCGGGCAACCGCTCATAATAGGATTGTCCCAGGAGAGATTGTCCCTCTAGGGCGTAATCTTTTAACCAACAGTTGCTATAGGCCAGATAGCGCATTTGAGTATCAAACATCGCCATTGCTACCGGGGCATTGGTAATAATTTGTCGTAACTGTTGGCGTTCCTGTTCGCGGACTTGTTCGATGCGCTTGCGATCGGTAATATCATTGAGAGTACCGGCGGTGCCAATATAGTCATTGCGATCGTTAATATTTAAGCGTTTCTGAACTTCAACCCAGCGATAACTGCCCTCTTTGGTGAGAAATCGGGCTTCGTGGCGCACCGAATCTTGTTGACTGTTGAGGAGGGATTCAAACACTTTTAAAAAACTGGGGCGATCTTCAGGGTGAACAAAGGAGAGGAAAGGTTGGCCCTACACTTTCGGCGACGGTAAATCCGGTGATTTCGGTCCAAGCGGGGTTGAGGAAGGTTAAATAACCGCGTTTATCCCGTTGGAAAATTACTTCGCTTAAATTTTCAATAACGGAGCGATATTTGTTTTCACTGGCGATTAGGGCGGCTTCGGCTCGTTTGCGATCGCTAATATCCCGTTGAATCGTGGCGAAACAGATTGGCTGATCCCGTTCCGGATGTTTGACTAGAAATAAACTGGTTTCCATATCAAAGCATTGGCCGGTTTTAAAGTGACGCAGTTTGGTTTCCCCCTGCCAATGGCCGGTTTTCATGACCGTGGGAATCGCTACCTCTTGATATTGCACCCAGGTTTCTGGGGACAGGTAGTGGGACATTTCGGTTTGGTAGACCTGTTCGAGGGAATCGAGTCCCACCTGGAGGCGACCGGCTTCGTTGACATAAAAGGCTTTCCCTTCTAGGGTGGCCATACCGATAAAGTCTTTGCTGTTCTCAACAAGGGCGACAAATTTGCGGCGTTCTTCATCCGCTTGTTTGCGATCGGTGATGTCGGTATGGGAACCCGTCATCCGGATGGGGTTTCCCCCTTCGTCCCACTGGGCTTGACCCCGGGTTAAAATCCATTTATAGTCCCCAGATTGGGTCCGCACCCGATGTTCTTGGGAGTAGGAGGACCCGGTATTGGACAGGTGGGCTTGCATGGCTTGGCGGCAGGTTTCTAGGTCATCGGGATGAATCCGACTTTCCCATTCGGCAAAGGAGTGAAATTGGTCTTGGGATTCATAGCCCAGCATTTCTTGGCCGCGCGCGGAGAGGAAGACCCGATCGCCTTTCAAATCCCAGTCCCAGATGCCATCGGAAGTCCCTTTGATGGCAAGCTGCCACCGTTCTTCACTGCGGCGCAAGGCGGCTTCAGTTTTCTGGCGTTCGGCAATTTCAGCTTGCAAGCTATTGAGGGTTTCTGATAGCTCTCGGGTGCGTTCTTGGACTCGCCGTTCTAATTCATCATTGGCACTTTTCAGGGCGTCCTCGGCCCATTTACGTTGCAGTTCAGCGGCGGCGCGAGAGGCAAAGACGCTGAGGATGGCGTAGGCTTCTGGGTCTACTTCTAGGGGTTGGTCGTGGAGAATGCAGAGGTTGCCGATAGGCCGGTTCTGGGCGTCGAAGAGGGGAACGCCGAGATAGCCCACGGCATTGATGGAGGCAAGGGCTGGGGCGTTGGGGAAGAGTTCCTGGAGGCGATCGCGGTAGTGACAGAGTTGGGCTTCCGAGATGACGACTTCACAGGGGGTTTGGGCGAGTTCATACTCGAAGTTGTCCCCAAGGCGATCGCCACACCAAAAGGCTAAGGCTTTTAATTTTTTCTCTGGGGTCTCCTCTAGTTGGGACAGCAACACATAGGGCACTCCTAGGGCGGTTGCCAGATGTTGCACCAACACCGAGAAGAATTCTTCTCCGGTGACGGCTGCGGTCCCCGAGATGATGTTTTGCAGGGCTTTTTCCGCTTGTTTGCGCGCAGTGATATCCTGCATGGCGACTACAGCCCCGAGGTTTTCTCCCTGGGCATTGACGAGGGCTTGTCCACTGGCGACTAAAATGCGCTTTTTGCCCTGTTTTGGCAGGATTTCCATTTCCTGTTCACAGACTCGTTCTCCCTGCCATGCTCGATACAGGGGGGTCTGTTCAATGGGCATGGGGGTACTCTCGTCGGGACGGTAAAACTGAAAGTGCTCCCCCCAGTGATGGACTGATAGAGGCTGTTCCGGCAGTCCGTAGACTTCTTGGCTGGCTCGGTTCAAGACGCTCAGGGTGCCATCGGCGTCACAAGCGATGATGCAGTCTTGGAGGTTGTTGAGTAAGGCGTTGAGAAATTCTCGTTCTTTTTGCAAGGCGGCTTCGGCCCGTTGGCGATCGCTAATTTCGCTTTCCAGTTGGCCGATGGTGTGCTGTAAGGTGCGGGTTCGTTCCTCGACGCGCTGGGCTAAGGCGGCATTCATTTTGGCGATCGCCGCTGAGGTCCGCTTTCGTTCGGTGAGGTCCCGTCCGACATAAACGACTTCTTCAATTTCCTCGTCTTCGTTGCGGATTACCCCTCGGGAAAATCCCACGGCTATGTCTTCGCCTCTTTTGCTTCGGCAGGTGACTTCTACTTCGGTTTTTCTCAGATAATAAGCCTCTTCTGCTTGCTCATCAGACCGTCCAGAATTCCCGGCTTCTAAGCGTTGAATATTGGGGATAATCTCCTTTAAAGGTTTACCGATTAATTCTAAGTCGCTGTAGCTTAATAATTCCCCAGTTGCTTTGTTGGCTTTTTTAATTAATCCTTCGGCGGTACAAACGATAATAGGGTCAAGGGCGGTTTGAAAAATTTTATCTAAGGCCGATTTAGCCGAATTTAGTTTATGTAATAATAGATAAGCCTCATTTTCTCGCTGGACCAAGGTTTGCCGTAATACCATGCGTTCCGTGGCATCCCCAAAGAACACAAATAAGCGATCGGGTGGATGGTTATCCTGGGAGTGGGCCACGATCCACAAATCCAGATACAAAGTCCCCTCGCGATCGGAACAGCGATTGATCCCTTGTAATTCAAAACTATTACAGCGCCCTTCCAGGATATCGACCCACACCTGTTCGATGCCAATTAACTCGGGATATCCCCCTCTGGCATCCTGTCCCGCTTCGACCTGTTCGGGATGCTCCGCAAACCGATGGACTTGGGGTGATTTGTCTAAAATGATCCCATCGGGATTGATGACGAGATACTCTAAGCTGCGAGGGGCTAAAAGTTTTTCTAATAGGGGATTCATGCCAGTCGTCATGTCTTTTCGGTTCTCCTTCTCTCTATCATAGGGCAAGGGTCGGTCCAGTCGAGGGAAAGCACCGGAAACTCTTGAGGAACGCTTCACTCATTAGCATCCCATCAGAGTCTCAAACCCGGGAATACGCCTCTTGTTTCTCGACTGAACCGACGCCCGAAAAATCCCCCATCAGTTAAGTGAAGATCCGTTAAGTTTTTACTAGGGTTTTAATCGCCAATTTATGGAAAATTTCGTCCACAAATTCTCCAGTCCGGGCTGAGGTGGAATAGATGCCTAAAACCAATTCAGATCCGGGAGAAACTCCGGATACAATGTTCTGACATAATTCCTGGAGTTTCGGGATTTTTTCCGGTTCTACGAGGTCAGCTTTATTTAAGGCGACCATCAATGCCCCTTTGGGATTGACCGAGGCAAATAGCTGAATATGTTCGGACACTCGTTCGATGGTTTCGATGCGGGTCACATCGGCGACAATTAACGCACCGCCTGAACCTTGGAGATAGGAAGGGGCGATCGCCTTAAACTTGGTGTGACCTTCCAAATCCCAAATTAATAACTGCATTCCAATGGGTTCAGCCCCTGCTTCTTTTTCCACTTGCAGGGGTTTGCGAGAGATTTTTACCCCCACGGTGGAGAGATATTGGTCGCTAAATTCCCGGTCCACAAAGCGGCGAATTAAACTGGTTTTTCCGACCCCGAAATCCCCAATCATGCAGATTTTCTTAGAAATGGTTGACATAATGCTAACTAATTTTCTGGTTCCGGTGTGATGGGTTCAAATAGAACAACTCGCCCTAATAATTTAGGTTGGCTAGAGTCTACGTCTTGAGGCGGGTTGCTATCCCCGATCGCCTCTAAACGAGTGGGTTGTATTCCTAACTGGATCAGGGCAGTTTGGACCGCTTGCGCCCGTTGCAACGCTAATCGTTCATTAATCCGACGAGAACCTGTGCGATCGCTATGACCAATGATCCTGAGATTTTTGTCCGGATATTGTTCTAGAAACTCCTTCAGGGTTGCCAGAGTCTGTTCATAACTAGGATTTAACTGAGCAGAACCGGCATCAAAATAGATCCGAGTTTGAATCGTCACCGGGTCAAGTTTCAGGGTACTGATAACGGAGTTAACCCCAGGAATTTGCTGGAACCCTTCGACGATTTGCTCCGCTAGGGACATCTCCATGACAGTCCCGGCGATGGTGACGGTTCGATCCTGATAGTTAGCGGTAATTTCTACCCCGTTTCTCTGATTGAACACCTCACGAACTCGTGCCACTTCTCCTCGGACGAGGGTAGAATCCGGGGGGACATCAACGGCAATAATTTGATTCTCTAAGGTGCGATCGCCTGCCGCTGTTGCCGCAATAACTTGGGCCCGTTGACGCAATTCTGAATTCGGTAACTTTCCCGATACAATCACTCGATTCCGCTTCGCCTTCACATCGAGGCGATACACCGCTAATTCTGGGGCTGAACTCAACGCCACAGCAACTTGGGACTGAATCCGGCGTTGGGTGGAACTATAGTAAAAGAAGCCCATCCAAACAACCAGCATCAAGCTACAGCCCCCGAGAAATAACCCCAATAATGCGTAAGGTTTTCGGTCAACTTTTGGAACTTTTGATTCTATGAGTTGATCGACTAATTCTTGAATGCGAGGGGGAACATTTGCCGGGTCTCCATCAAATTCCTGAATCGGTTGCTCATAATCCAGGATGATAGTCGTGACAATTTTTTGCATTTTCTTGATAAAGGCTTGGCTGGGGTTGCCTTTAACAATCACTGCTAAATAGCAGTATCCTCCCACTTCCAAAATGATTTTGGAATTCCCATATTCAATTTCACTTAATTCAGAAATTTCCCCGGGCTTGACAATACAATCATTGACAAAGCTGCGAATCGCTGTGAGCATTCCGGCAACCATTTCTGATTCTAGGCGATAGTCCCCCTCTTCCTGGGATTCAGCAATCACTAACCCGGAGGCTTTGTGAATTAAAAAGACCGCTTGCACGACACAAGGGATGGATTCTTTGAGAATCAGTTCGGCTTCAGAAACCCCCTGGACTTTAGCGCGAATTTTGCGTTCTACTCCTTCCACGCTCAAAGCGTTAGCTACTTTGTCATTAATAGCCTGAATCGCTTCGGTCATATATTTGCTAATGGTATTCCCAATCACGGGATAGAGAGCATCGACCATTGCATCGCGTTCCAGGCGAATTTGTTCTTTGATGGTGCGTCCCATTTCTGGGGCTAAGACTTGGGCGATCGAGTTGCGATCGAGTCGAATTTGTTCTTTAATAGCCATCGCCATTTCGGGTCCAAGAGCCTTGGCGACATCTTGCGGGCTATCTTTGATTTGTTGGGTAATGGCAGTGGGAAGGATGGAGGCGATCGCCGAACTCATGGCTGCTTTATTTTCATGCGATCGGTTCTTAATCACTTCATCAATGATGGGAACCAATGCCTTGGCCACTTCTTCTTTGGAGTCGCTAATTTTTCGACTGAGAATTTCCGCAATCCAGGGTTTG
This sequence comes from uncultured cyanobacterium, assembly GCA_963821735.1. GTDB lineage: Bacteria > Cyanobacteriota > Cyanobacteriia > Cyanobacteriales > Laspinemataceae > Laspinema. The sequence goes on along the minus strand of CAWGFK010000003.1, from coordinate 135,261 downwards.
AGGAGTTCAATCAGCTTTTGCGGTTCATAAATTTGACTTTCCAAAGATTGTAAGTTAGCGTTGGTTTTCACCAGCAATTCTCGCAGTCCAGGTAAGTCATTTTCGGTCATGGATTGCTTGAGGCGATCGAGGTCCGATAATTGTGTCCCGAATAAAAGCTGCTGCAAACTTTCCATCGGATCGACGGTGGGTAATGAATCAGCACTTTCAGCACTTAGGGATTCGGCTTCCGAAGACTGCCCAGAGGTTTCTATTCCGAACAGGCTTTCTAATTGCTCCATTCCGGCTAACACCGCCTCGCTATTGGCTCGCAACTCGGATAGTTCGGGAATAACCGGAGCGTTACTCTGAGGTGAATAGGTATTCAGAGTGGGCCATTTCTCTTCTTCTGAGTCGATGTTTTGAGGCTGAACCGGGCTTTGTTCATCCCGGTCTTTATTCGTTTCTGTGACAACTGGGGTATTAATAGGGTGGGTTGGGTTAATGTTTGGATTTGAATGGGATTCTGTTGAAAAGGGTTCGTTAAAATAGGGAGTAGAATGCCCCTGATGGGTGGGGTTATTTTCGGTTAAATCGGCATCGGGTTCGGTCCATGCCGGTGGGTTCTGCGGCTTTGCAGTTGCAGATTCTGGGTTAAGTTCAGAACCGCCTAAGAACTCATTCTCATCAGGAGAATGAGCCTTTTGGGTGATATTTTCCCTGATTGTTGCGGATGAATTTGATCCGGCAGGGGTGGGTGGGTCGGCTACTTCTGCGATCGCATAATGGTTGACGGTAATGGTTCGCCATTCACCGTTTTTGGGAGGTTTAGGAGAAGGGCGATCGCGTTTTTTAATAGCCCGATCGCGTCCGCCATTTTCTACCGACTCCCCCGATTTCCATTCCCGGGTTACGGTGCGATCATTGCTGGGATTTTGTGAGGTTTCATGATTGATTTGCTCGGACAATGGGACCCTTTTTACAGGCTTGCCCCCCAGGGCTTCGAGCAAGACATCGCGCAAGTTCTCCAGGGGATCTGGCGCGGGTGGTATTTTTTCATGATTTACGGTCTTTAACCACTCTTCGTCTTCAATACGCTTAACTTGCTTTTCCTGTGACAAATCCATGATTATGCCCCCTGCCAACTCTCTTCATCCGTCGGTTATTCTGACTCTAAAAAAACCGCGATCGGCCCTGATTTTAATCGACCTTCTTTACTCGCCATTGCGGTGATCCGGTAAGAGGAGATCTGCTGTAATCTGAGTTTCAGCAGCTTCTCGCAGTTCCGGTGCGAACTCGGTTCCTTTCAGCCTCATGCCAATTTCAAATAAAATTTCTGCCATATCATCTCGGGCGATTTTTCCTTCTTTTAAGTTGGAAAAACGCCGTTCCACTTCTTCAAATACTCGCTCTCGCAAGGTATGAATATTCTCTTGATGAGTTTGTTGGATTTCCAGGATTTGTTCTCGAATGGATTTGGTTTGCTTATCCAAAGACTCATCCAGAGATTCAATGGTATGAGAAATTTTGGCTTTGGTGCGTTCTAGCTGTTGCCGCACGTCGGTCAAATCTTCTTGCGTGTTTAAACTCACGCTTTTAATTTTTTTCTCCAGGGCCTCTACTGCTCCGCGCATTTCAGTACCGGAAAAATTTTTGACTTCCTCAATGCGATCGCGAAACTCTTTTTGTAACAAAATCAAGTTGGCCTCAATTTGCTCAAATCGATGATTATAGTCCCGGATCTGTGACCCGACAATAATCTCGCGAATCTGGTCAATATTGCCCAACCTTTCTCTCATTTCGTCTCGACTGAGTTCATTCATAGAAACACCTCTTATTTTGTGAATTAGGTTTGATCAATCAAATCTTACCGCCTTAAGAGCCATTTGGCTATTATCGGGAAACACAGTTTTGGGTTTAGTGCCAATCCCTCGGATACCTCCACTTGCTCCCCCGGTTCTTGACCATTTTTTTGTCAGGGACTTCAGGGTGATCAATTCCCACTTTTTTAGCTGATACTCCAATTCCAGCCAAGTTGGAGTACCCGCCAACTCGTTTGCGGGCAAAACTTTCGTAAATATTTACAATGGCTTAACAGACTCTCCTAAACCCCCTCACCGTTGACGGGTCTTACTGCTGCCCTTTCAGTCAGAGTTTAAACGCCTGTTTTGAAGCTGTAAGTGGTGTGTTTTGCCTGGGTGTGTTTTGCCGTTGAGTTCTGTCCTGATTGTCCTTCCCCCTTCAGGGATTAAGGGGAAGCTGGCGCTATTATCTCACAGCTTGGTCAAATTGTCAGTGATTCAAGCCTTTATTTCCAAGATTTACACGCGCTTCATTTTTCTAAATTTTTCAGTAAAAATAATTTATATATAATTGGCAATTTGAGATTTTAATCCAGTCAACTGAGCGGGTGAATTCTGGATGATTCCGAGGTTCTATTCCAACAGGAGGCGTGAGGAAGGCTAAAATAAGAAAGGTACTATTGCATAGTCGCTTATTTAAACCTTCATGACGATAGCTGCACCCGTAACAACGAAGTACGAAGCGATAATCGGGCTAGAAACCCATTGTCAGCTCAGTACCAAAACCAAGATTTTCTCCAATTCCTCTACGGCATTTGGTGCACCACCCAATGCCAACATCGATCCAGTCTGTATGGGGTTGCCTGGGGTGTTGCCAGTTTTGAATCAAAAGGTCCTCGAATACGCCGTAAAAGCAGGACTGGCACTCAACTGCGAGATTGCGCCTTACAGTAAATTTGACCGGAAGCAGTATTTTTATCCTGATTTACCGAAAAATTATCAAATTTCTCAGTATGACTTGCCGATCGCCGAACATGGTTGGCTAGAAATCGAACTGGTAGATGAACAGGGAAATGCCACCCGCAAGCGGATCGGAATTACCCGTTTGCACATGGAAGAAGATGCCGGAAAACTCGTCCATGCTGGCAGCGATCGCCTCTCCGGTTCCACCTACTCCCTAGTAGACTACAACCGCACCGGGATTCCCCTGATTGAAATCGTCAGCGAACCGGACTTGCGATCGGGACAAGAAGCGGCAGAATATGCCCAAGAACTGCAACGGATCGTCCGCTATCTCGGCGTTAGCGACGGCAATATGCAAGAAGGCTCCCTGCGCTGTGACGTCAACATTTCCGTGCGTCCCGTGGGACAGGAAGAATTCGGCGTCAAAGTCGAAATTAAAAACATGAACTCGTTTAGCGCCATCCAACGGGCGATCGAGTATGAAATCGACCGACAAATCGAAGCCATCACCAACGGCGAACCCATCTACCAAGAAACTCGCCTCTGGGAAGAAGGTAGCCAACGGACCATCAGTATGCGGAGTAAAGAAGGATCTAGCGATTATCGCTACTTCCCCGAACCGGATTTAGGACCGATTGAAGTCTCCGCCAGCCAACTGGAACAGTGGAAATCCGAACTCCCGGAACTCCCCGCCCAAAAACGCGATCGGTACGAAACCGAAATCGGCTTATCCCCTTATGATGCGAGGGTGCTCACCGATGATCGTACCGTGGCGGAATATTTTGAAGCCACCCTCGCTGCTGGAGGGGATGCCAAACAAGCGGCTAACTGGATTCAAGGGGATATTACCGGCTATTTAAAAACTGAAAAGCTGAATATTACCGCGATCGCTCTGACGCCAGTGGCCCTAGCCGAACTCACCAGCTTAATTACCTCCGGGACAATCAGCGGCAAAATTGCCAAAGATATCTTACCGGAACTGCTCACCCAAGGCGGCTCACCCAAGGAACTGGTAGAAAGCAAGGGGTTAATTCAAATCTCTGATACTTCCGCCTTGGAAAAAATGATTGACGAGGCGATCGCCTCCATCCCAAAGAAGTCGAATCCTACCGCAACGGCAAAACCAAGCTCAAAGGCTTCTTTGTCGGACAAGTCATGAAACTCAGCGGAGGACGTGCGGATCCGAAGTTGACGAACCAATTGGTTGAGCAAAAGTTAAACGGGTGATGGATTGGGGAGATGGGGGAGATGGGGGAGATAGGGGAGATAGGGGAGATGGGGGAGATGGGGGAGATGTTTGTAGTAACGACTTCAGTCGTTACCGCGTTACTTGGCGGATGCCAAGTAACGCGCTCCTCTGGATGCTTAAGGGCCAGTCCCCAAACAGGTACTTAATCCGCTCATGCATAAGTGTCATGGTGGATGCCATGACACTAGAGCAACGACTGAAGTCGTTACTACGAACAATCTCCCCCATCTCCCCCATCCTCCCCATCCCCCCCATCCTCCCCATCCCCCCCATCTCCCCCATCCCCCCCATCCCAATATTGTCAAACCCAGACCTTTCAGAGAACCGCATCTTGGTATAATCCCCTGTCAACTAGGCCACTTTTCAAGGAAAAAACTATGGCAGACTGGCAAGAAATAACCGGAGGGGTGACGGCTCCAAAAGGATATCGTGCGGCAGGGATTGCCGCTGGGTTAAAACCGTCAGGAGCACCGGATTTAGCATTGATTTGGTCCGATGTAGAGGCGATCGCCGCTGGAGTGTTCACAACCTCCGTTGTTCGTGCCGCTTGTGTAGACTACTGTCGCCAACGCCTTGAGGAAAAAGCCAGCGCCCGCGCTATCCTATGTAACGCTGGACAAGCCAATGCCGCCACTGGAGAGCAGGGGTTGGCGGATACCCTCGAAAGTGCCGACTTATTAGCCCGAGAACTCTCGATTTCCCCCAATTCTGTCCTCATTGCCTCCACTGGGGTAATCGGGCAACGAATTCGCATGGATGCCTTGCGGACGGGGATTCCCGCCGTTGTGGCAGCTTCCTCCACCGAAGGCAATGATGCAGCCGCTAAAGCGATTTGCACCACGGATTTAGTCCCCAAAACCATCGCCTTAGAAACCACCTTTGAGGGACGTCCGGTGCGAATCGGGGGGATTTGCAAGGGTTCTGGGATGATTCATCCGAACATGGCAACCATGTTGGCTTTTGTCACCTGCGATGCCACTGTTTCTTCCCATCTGTGGCACGATATGCTCAAACGGGCGGCAGACCGCAGTTTTAATCAGATTACGGTGGATGGCGATACCAGCACCAACGATACCCTGATTGCTTTAACGAATGGACAATCTCGGACCCCGGCGATTACAGAAATGGGTCCGGAGGCGGAAAAGTTAGAAGCGGGATTGACGGCGGTTTGTCAACATCTGGCGAAGGCGATCGCCCGGGATGGAGAAGGCGCAACCTGCCTAATCGAAGTCCAAGTTACAGGTGCACCGGATGACGCCGCAGCGCGTCGGGTTGCCAAAACCATTGTGGGATCCAGCTTAGTTAAATCTGCCGTCTTTGGACGGGACCCGAACTGGGGGCGAATTGCTGCTGCTGCTGGACGTGCGGGGGTCTCCTTTGACCAAGACAATCTGCGGATTCAACTGGGTGAGTTTTTGTTGATGGAAAATGGTCAACCCTTACCGTTCGATCGCCCTGCCGCCAGTGCCTATTTGAAACAAGCGGCTGCCGGTGCCTATTTGAAAGAGGATACGGTTCTGATGCAGGTGCAAATTGGCAATGGATCCGGAAGCGGAACCGCCTGGGGATGCGACCTCAGTTATGATTATGTGAAGATCAACGCCGAGTACACCACTTAAGGGACAACAGCTTGTTCCCGTGGCTAAATTCACGGATGTTGCAGGAGGGGACAACTGCCCCTCCTGGGCTATAAACCCGATTGAGTTTAAGTTAAAATTAAATAGGAGCGATGGATATTTCCCAGGAAGCGCAGAGCACTTGGGGGCATTCGTCTTCCATCGAAAGCCTGATGACTCAACATTAGGGGGAAATTGCCTGCAACTGAATTGCCCCTACTTTTACTGAACAATAAACGTGACGTTCTGAACGGAACTCGATGAACAAGAACAAAGGCGGACGCCCAGCTACCGGACAAGGAGAGCGTTTCTACTTCCCTATCCCCAAAGTAAAAGCGGCCCATATCCTCAAGGTGATTCCGGATGAGAAGATGCCCCTGGTAGAGGAACTTTTACAAGCTCTGGCGGACCAAGCAAACCTCAAAAAATCCCAATCTTCTTGACTTTAGGTTTTTTTGCCAATAAAATTAAAGAAGAATCAAGCAATAAAAAAGCGCGATGCCCACGACCAAGTAGTACCGCGCTTCTTAGACCAAATGACCCGAATCGCTCTCGATTAGCAACTAACTAATCGAAGACCAAAACGGAAAAACAATAATCAGTGAATCAATTTACCTGGACCACTACGAGAATGACAAGAGTCATCAAGGCAATCAATCACAGGAATATCACAATTCACAAGATTGACAAGATTCACCAGATTCACAAGAAAGGATTATATCATGAACAAGACCTATCCGCAACCCCCCGCCCTCGAAAATTTTAGCCTGCTGCAACTGTCACCGAGTAAACCCGCCTCAAAACGGTTACCCCAGCGAGGAAAACAATCTTTGGGCAAGGCGATCGTCTCTTGTCCGATTGAGATAGAACGGTTGGGGGTGGTCAAACGGACGAATACGCCCTATATTGTGTACCGGACGCCTTATGGGAGGGGCTGCACCTTCATCGCCCGGAAGTATTTGATTCAGTCCCTGTTGAGCCTGTTGGGGATTCGCGATCGCCCGGGAGAACCGATTACCCAGATTGGCATTAGTGAGTACCGCCTCACCGTACAGCAAGGGGAAACTCTCTACACCCTTGGCGATCGCGAGGTGTTTGACTATCTGGAGAGGCAAAATCAAGCGGCGATCGAAGAATTGCAAGTCAAGTTACTCCCTCAGCAAATCCTGGTCTGGAATCCCCTGAATGGTCACATTAACCCGGTGAACCCCGATGGATGTTCTTGCAATGATCTCCTCTACCGTCAGTCCTTTTGTAAGCATCGAATTGCCGCCCATTTGTATCTACGAAATCAGGGGTGGGGTTCGTTAGGAATTTATTTTAAACCCAATGAGCCATCCCCGGATCCGGGGGAATTGCTGAGAGTTACCCCCGAGGGTGAAGGCGATCGCCCTGACCCGATTTAGGGATAGGGACCGTTTTCAGGTCAGAACGACCGCCCTCTCCACTGACTCTGAGATATGCTGATTTTTGTCTGGAGAGTGGGAATCCCTAAGAGAATTTGCCCTCAACTCCGAGGCGATCGCCATTCATTAAAAAAAGTAATTTATTGTTTTCAGAGAATAAATTTTTGATTCTCTATCTTTGGGCTGATTCATTTAGAGGAATTGTTCGCTTATACCTGTTAAGAGCTTTAACCCATTCTGGATTTAAGCCCCAGAAAAATTATCCGAGCGAACCTCAACATCCTCATTAAACCGATTGCCCATGTTTATATCCATAAATGTTTTGAAAAATTCCAAAAACCTGGGAAAATTCAGTCTAATTTTAGGCGGATTCTTGACCAGTTCTCTCCTATTTGCCCTGCCAGTGACGGCGCAAATTACGGAGGCCAAAGTTGATTCTCTCGTCGAGGCATTGCGACTCGCTGCACCGGATACGGGCATGGAAGATGACGGACTCTATAGCGATTGGCAAATTAAACCGGATAATATTCCCCGCTGGTCCAGACTCTGTATTGACCAAGAACTCACCCCGGAAGAATTTGCAGCAAATGAAGCCCAAGCTAGAGAAGTTTTAGCCTGTGTGATGAGCGATGTCCTCCAGGAGGAATATGCAGCCAGTGGCAATGATGAATCTTTAGCGGTGCGTCGGGCGGCGGCTTGGTGGATGGCGGGAGACCCCGAGCAATATAACAGCGAGAGAATTTCTGGCTATACCAAGAAGTTCTGCAATACTATCAGCAACAGCAATAAAATTCTATTTACATCCTTGCCATTGCTTAACGTGTAACCCAACGGCGAAAACTAAAAACGAGTAGTTTTAATGAGGGCGGTTCTCTTCGAGACCGCCTTTTTTATGACTTGCAGGCGAAGGTGGCGATCAATTACCAGTTTTGCAACCTTATTTTTATTGGGTTCACCACACTTGGCTAGGATATGATAACTGTCGAAGTTGTGGTTAGGGCTGAAGATTGTGACTCGTACAGAGGACTCAAGGCATCGGCAATCTATCAGTGTTGGATTGCGGGTTTGATTCGGTATTACATCTGCATCCCACCATAAATCACCGCATCCAAAGTCTCAAAATGGGTGTACGGTTGTCCTGACTGGATCGATTCAGCTTGGGAAATTTAAAGGTGTCTGTGAAGGAGTGACGTGGGATGAGCGATCCATTATTGCTGGCGATCGGGTTGTTAACTCAGATGAAGACCTCAATTTCTGAGGCAATGCCGAACCCGCCTAAGCCACCCGAACAAACGGTACCGAGAATCAACACCCAGGAATGGGAATTAACCCCAAGGGCCGATATACTTCCCTCGGTAGAAATGAGTGGGCCGGAATTTAGTTCAGTTGGCAGTGTATCCCCTTTGGGGCTGGGCGATCAACTGTTTGACAGTTATCCAGCGGAATTTGTGGAACAGTCTGAAAGGGCGATCGCCTTGTCCAATTTGTCCAATGCGGCCCTTCCCAAAGCTGAAACCGCACAGGAACGGGTTGCTTATGCTCGAACTCCATCCTTTCGACCCCAGTCGGGACCGCAACTGTATCAACAACGGTTAGCGGCATTACAGGCGGGACAGACTTATACCCGAATTCCCAGCGATAGTTATGGATCCTTGTGGGTGAATGCCTGGGAACAGCCGACTTATGAGCAATGGAAAGCCCTGCTAGAACAAGAAGCGCAAGCGGTGGCGAAAGGACAGGGTTCTAATCGGTTAGCGGTGTTGTTGGGGGATTCGATTAGTATGTGGTTTCCCCAGGACCGACTTCCGGAAGGTCGGATCTGGTTGAATCAGGGGATTTCTGGGGATACTTCCCGAGGCGTCCTGAGTCGATTGTCAGCTTTGCGGGGAACTCGACCAGATACGATTTACATTTTGGCCGGGATTAATGATTTACGCCAGGGGATGGGGGTGGATGAAATTCTGGAGAATCATCGGCAAATTCTGCGTCGCCTGCGTCAAGAGCATCCGGGAGCTCAGGTGGTTTTACAATCAATTTTGCCCACGCGGTTAGCCCAGATTCCCAATCGGCAAATTGAGTGGATTAATCAGCAATTGGCGGCGATCGCCCGGTTCGAGGGGGCGAGTTATCTGGATTTGTATGCTCAGTTTAGCGATCGCGCTGGAAACTTACAGTCGGAATTAACCACCGATGGATTACATCTGAATGCACGCGGGTATGAACTCTGGCAAGGGACCCTCACCCATGCCGAATCCTGGCTGGCATTACAGTCCAGGGCCCGAAACCATCCATAAAAGTTTTTTGGGATAGTTATCAATCAAGCTGGGGGGATGTGGGGTTCAGTCGGACGGTGCGATCGGCTAAACCAAGACCCAGGATCGGGCAGATGTCAGGAATTAGCCCTGTCAAGGTGTGTAGATTGTAGGGGCGCAATGCTTGCGCCCAAAAGAGGGCGCAAGCATTGCGCCCCTACAAGAAATAACGATTTTTCTTCATTCAATTTACCCCCAATTCAGGGCTAAATCTCAAGAATCCCCAAATAGGGTTTGGCTTCAGATGGATTGCTACCCGGCCCAGAATGCTTGCAAAAACAAGGGTTCTAACCTTTGCAGTACCCGAGTTTTATACCAAATCCGGGTATGAAAAGTCGTTTTTATGGAGTAGCCCGCGCAGGCGGGCTTCGTCCGTATAGCCCCACCCTTTCCTAGCGGAACGCTGCGCGAACAGGGTGCGGGTTTTTACAGACCTTTGACAACCGAATTCCCTATTAGACCTGTACAGCCTCCCTGAAAACGGGGGCTTTTTTTAATGGCGGCCATTGGTCCCTCCCAAAAATTGAGTTGAGGAGAGCAAAATGCCTTCAAGGCGATCGCAAATTTTGCTAAACTACACGACAATTACCAAATTTGTCTCCTTATGGAGGATCCGAAGAACAGCGGATCAAAGCCCCCGTCTCTGAATCAGGTCACTAGAATCTCCCTACAGAAAATGGCAGGGGATCAGAAACTCAGTTTTCCACTGATAGTTTCAACTTCCATCACTCCCCCATTTTCTGGCATTGTCCCCCAGCCGGAGAGCAAGTTAAACCCAACTTCCTCAACTCCCGGCAGCGATGTCCTCTAGTAATCAACAGGGACGGGATCAAGGTTCACCAACCGCAAACGATGTTACAGACCCTAACTGGATTCGGTTTTCAACCCTCCCCTAGAGGCGGCAAATGTGGCCTAATTGGGTTCTCCTTTCCGCGACCCAAGCGCAGGAGACATAATACTTTCGCTGTATGCTATAAATCGATTTCCGGTACTTAACATCAGCTCGGATTAAGATCAGCAGGATATCAGAGGACCTATGGCAACAAAATTCCCAAAATTTAGCCAAGACCTCGCGGCAGACCCGACAACCCGTCGGATTTGGTACGGGATTGCAACCGCCCACGACTTTGAAAGCCATGACGGAATGACCGAGGAAAATCTTTACCAAAAGATTTTCGCCTCCCATTTCGGACACCTGGCCATCATCTTCCTCTGGACATCGGGCAACCTGTTCCACGTCGCTTGGCAAGGCAACTTCGAGCAGTGGATTAAAGACCCCTTAAACGTCCGTCCCATCGCTCACGCGATTTGGGACCCCCAATTCGGTGCACCGGCAGTCGATGCCTTCACCCAAGCGGGCGCTTCAAACCCAGTCAACATCGCCTACAGCGGTGTCTACCACTGGTGGTACACCATCGGCATGACCAAGAACTCTGACCTGTACCAAGGTGCCATCTTCCTGATGGTTCTGGCCGCAGTCATGCTCTTTGCCGGTTGGTTACACCTCCAACCGAAATTCCGCCCCTCGTTGGCTTGGTTCAAAAATGCGGAATCCCGCTTGAACCACCACCTGGCCGGTCTGTTCGGTGTCAGTTCCTTGGCCTGGACGGGTCACCTCGTCCATGTGGCTATCCCCGAATCTCGTGGTGTTCATGTCGGTTGGGATAACTTCCTCTCCGTCAAACCCCACCCAGCTGGGTTAGCACCGTTCTTCACCGGGAACTGGGGTGTGTATGCTCAAAACCCTGACAGTGCAAGCCATGTATTTGGTACCGCTCAAGGGTCTGGCACTGCCATCCTCACCTTCTTAGGTGGATTTCATCCTCAAACCGAGTCTCTGTGGTTGACAGATATCGCCCATCACCATTTGGCGATTGCTGTTCTATTCATCATCGCGGGTCATATGTACCGAACCAACTTCGGTATTGGCCACAGCATGAAGGAAATCATGGATGCCCACAATCCCCCGAAAGGCACTCCCTTCGGTGGTTTGCTCGGTGAGGGTCACAAGGGAATGTACGATACCTACAACAATTCACTGCACTTCCAATTGGGATGGCATTTGGCTTGTTTGGGTGTGATTACCTCCCTGGTGGCACAACATATGTACAGTCTGCCTCCCTATGCCTTCATGGCTCGGGATTACACGACACAGGCAGCCTTGTACACCCACCACCAGTACATTGCTGGATTCATCATGGTGGGAGCCTTTGCTCACGGCGCGATTTTCTTGGTTCGGGATTACGACCCAGAAGCGAACAAAAACAACGTTCTCTATCGCGTTTTAGAGCATAAGGAAGCGATTATTTCCCACTTAAGCTGGGTCTCGTTGTTCCTCGGATTCCATACTCTGGGTCTGTATGTGCACAACGATGTAGTCGTAGCTTTCGGGACTCCCGAAAAGCAAATCCTGATTGAACCTGTATTCGCGCAATGGATTCAAGCGGCGCACGGTAAAGCTCTTTATGGGTTTGATGTGTTACTGTCCAATCCGGATAGTATTGCTTCGACGGCATGGCCGAATAATGGGAATGTCTGGTTACCGGGTTGGTTGGATGCGATTAATAGCAGCACCAATTCTCTGTTCCTGACGATTGGTCCTGGAGATTTCTTGGTTCACCATGCGATCGCCTTGGGTCTGCATACGACGACTTTGATTTTGGTCAAGGGTGCGTTGGATGCACGGGGTTCTAAGCTGATGCCGGATAAGAAAGATTTCGGCTATGCGTTCCCTTGTGATGGTCCTGGACGGGGCGGTACTTGCGATATCTCAGCTTGGGATTCGTTCTACCTGTCGATGTTCTGGATGTTGAATACTATTGGTTGGGTAACCTTCTACTGGCATTGGAAGCATCTGGGAATTTGGCAAGGGAATGTGGCTCAGTTTAATGAGTCTTCGACTTACCTGATGGGTTGGTTGCGTGATTATCTGTGGCTGAATTCGGCTCAGTTGATTAACGGGTACAACCCTTATGGGATGAATAATCTGGCAGTTTGGGCTTGGATGTTCTTATTTGGACACCTGGTTTGGGCGACTGGATTCATGTTCCTGATTAGCTGGCGCGGTTACTGGCAAGAACTGATTGAGACTCTGGTTTGGGCGCATGAGCGCACTCCTCTGGCGAATTTGGTTCGTTGGAAGGATAAGCCGGTGGCGATGTCGATTATTCAAGGTCGCTTGATTGGTTTGGCTCACTTTACGGTGGGGTATATCCTGACTTATGCGGCGTTCTTGATTGCTTCGACGGCGAGTAAGTTCGGTTAACCGGATACAGAAAAGCAACCCTTTGAAGAGACTTCCCCCGCCTATCCTCATTAGGTGAGTAAAGGGGGAGTTTAAATAAAAATCCCCCGCTATCATAGCGGGGGATTTTTTATGCCCGAGGGCGCGTTGGTAACGAGGGCCTAAAAAGAGGGGTGAGGAATAGCCGGTCGTTGTTGTCCTCACCGCTCTTTTTTCGGCCAATGGCGATTAATTTAGGGAATGAAGCCCTGAATTAGCTATCGCTTTCAACGTAGATGAACAGCAGACCCATCACGACGGCGGGCATTAACCAGCAAACGACGGGAATCAAAATCCAAGGGAGGTAAGCAGCTGCATAAGCGCCTGTCATAATCTAATGTCTCCTATTTCAAGTTTTGGGTTGACGAGAGGACGATTAACGACGGTGAGTCAGTTATGTTCCTCTAAAAAGGTTGAGCGTTTCAAAAATCAGAGTCTGCGGGTGCAGATGAGCTAATTTTAGGTGACCGGAGGTCACGGTTAAAAACCAGCAAATTAAAGCCCTATTAAGGGACTAAAGGTCTAGTTAGTTGACTAAACCCCGGAAAATGGCATCCACGCCACCCAGGTTTTCTAAGAGGAAATAGGCGACAAATGCACCACCCATTGCACCGACAAAGAACCCAGCAGTGAGCTGACTCCAACCCTCAGCAGTTTTCAAGCCAGCGGGGGCTTGAGGATTTTTGCTGGGGTAATCATCATCACCTGTGACTTGGAACGAGGCAATCCCGTAAACAGACATACAGGCGGTGGCGATTAAAATTAAAGACAGGGCCGAGACTAATCCACCTAAGTTGGCAGCTTCGGTATAATCGCGCAGGGGACCAAATTTAATCCAAGGGCCGACCAGGAAATAGCCGTGGGCCATGCCAATTTCGATCCCACGGAGAATGGGGGAGAGTCCTTGACGGTAGGCAGGCAGGTTACCAATGAATGCTTTGGTGAAGCCAGAATCGCTAATCGGGGTGGAGAGGTGACCTACAAAGGGGTCTCCACCGTAAGGCTTCACCATTTCAATATCTCTTGCATCGGCCATATTTGTTTTTCCTCTTGGTGTGACAATCAGTAAAAGAACTTAAGGTCATATTCTAAGCAAGGAGGGGTCGCCTAGTCTCAGAATTAGTGCCTAGCTTTAAAAAACTTCATGAAAAGCGCCTAGATCCCCTGGGGCTGGTAACCACTGATTTTAATTTACCTCGGTTCGGTGACCTTTGCGATCGCGATCCCAGCCTTTATTTTCGGATTGGACCTAGTTGTGGATTTAACCTCGGTTTCTGTTAAATTTTGTTAAGAAATTTAACAACTTCAGGGGATAGGCAGGGTATTTCTACCCCTCCTGAGATTGTGGCACAGGTCAAGGGCGATCGCCCCGGGTCAAAAGGCAGATTTCAGGGAAATCGGGACCGAGTTCGGTGGCACAAACCATGAGAATCCGGGGGTTTTTACCCCATTTTTGCTGTTTTGCACCCCAGAAAGGCTCAAACCCCCGGTTTTTTGTCCAGGGAATCGCCTTCTGTCCCGATGCTTTATCGGGAGATCCGAGTGAAAATCCAATTGAAAATCTAATTAAGGGAGTGGGAGCATCTTGCTCCCTTTTAGGAGTAGGGAGGAAGATGCTCCCACTTTTCTGTGGGGAGTTTTCCAATTTATTTGAATTTGTTGGAGGTTGATTGAGGGAAACTCAAATATTGATAAAATTTATAAATTAGACCCCAATTGAAAAGCGATCGCCAGACTTTTTCTAAGTTCACGGATGCGATCGCCTTAACTTGGGCTAGGGGTTATTCTGGAAAATCGGGAATAATCCATTTCGGAGGCTGCATCCGTTTTTTTCTAACGGCTTCTTCTGCGATTTCTATCATTTTATCTAAGGACGTTTCCTCGATAAACTGGGATGTTTGTTCTGCATATTCACGGTTGGGGCATTTGTCTCCCAATACACAGCCATTCACGCAGGCTACAGCACAGTTAATAGTCTCTGTCACGACAACCTCTTCCTTATGTTCCTCTGAGTTGACATTGACCCCGGACGACTGTATCGGCTGGATGAAAGCAAATCCCAGTCGTCTGCTAAGAATCTAAGTTATGAATAATTATTCTAGCATCACGGGTGAGGGGCATTGAGATCCGTGGGACTGTGAACATGAGCAAAGACTTGACGGCTAGGGAGTACCAAACAGCGCGATCGCCGGGGTCCCCTCCCAGAAACTCACCGAATCAATCATCTGGGGTACTCAGACTGGTACTCTGGGATTGCCCAAAACCCAAGGGGTTGCGATAGACTATCAGCACGACTAATCTATCCGCAGAGGTGGCCCCCGGATGTTCGGATTCCCCTGGGGTTGCTAGGGTTGAGGGGATGCGATCGCCCGGTTTTGAAACCTGCCTTCTCTAGTTCCTCTCGCTGCTGCGATCGTGGCGATCGTACCGGCGTTAAACCGGCTATTAATACCCTCAAATCATTGAGATTTTTCAGCCGGTTTAACCCTGAAAACGCTACCCCACCTCTTCCGGATGATCAAGGGTTCTAGCTGTGAATTCTAACCTATATAACCGCTATTTTTTAGACATTATGGCTGTCACTTTCATGTTCCGGGCCTTAAATCAAACTGTTAAAATTGGCTCTTTATCTTTCATGATTGCTGGACTTTGGGGCTGTACCAATTTGGTTAAGTCCGGAGTTGGAGTCACCGATATTGAGCAGATCCATAGCAACTGGCAGAAACAAGATACGGTTTATTTAAAAGGCACTGTTGAAAATCGCGCACCGTTTTTACAATCCGGGGCTTATCAACTTCAGGATGCCACGGGAGCAATTTGGGTCATGACTAATTCACCCCTTCCCAATGTGGGGGATCAGATGGTAATGAAAGGTCAGGTGACCTATCAAAGTATTCCCATTGCAGGACAAGAGTTGGGAGAAGTTTACATTAAAGAACTGGAACAACTTGAACGGAAAACTTTGGCTCCGAGTAATCTCTAAACTGTTTCAAAAAAAGAAACCGGGATGATTATATAATCCCGGTTTCTTTATCTTGGTAATTAGCGTAGAGTCACAAATTCTTCGGCAGTGGAAGGATGAATGCCAATGGTGGCATCAAAGTCTTTTTTCGTCGCCCCCATATTGACAGCAATGGCTAACCCTTGAATGATTTCAGCAGCATCTTTCCCGACGATATGGACCCCTAAAATGCGGTCGGTGGTTTTGTCCACAATTAATTTAATCATCACCTTTTCATCAGCATCGGTGAGACTATAAAACATGGGACGGAATTTGGCGCGATAGATGGTTAAATTGTCGCCCACTTTGTCTCGGGCTTCTTCTTCAGTCAAGCCCACTGTGGAAGCTTCTGGCTGGGAAAAGATAGCGGTGGCGATGCCGGTATGGTTAATATGGCGGGGGATGTGACCAAAGACGGTATCGGCAAAAGCACGACCTTCGGCGATCGCCACGGGGGTTAAATTGATGCGATCGGTACAATCTCCCACGGCATAGATATGGGATTGATTGGTGCAACTATCCGCACTCACGGCGATCGCACCGAGAATCACTTCGACTCCAGCCTTCTCTAAGTTTAACCGGCTTAAATTGGGTTTGCGACCTGTTGCACAGAGTAACGCATCGACGGTGATTGGCTCATTTTCTTCTCCTGCAAAAATCAAATTTAAGCCGTCATCGGTCTTTTCAATTTTCTCTAGGGTTGTCTGAGTTTTGAATTGAATCCCATGTTTGGTCATTCCCTCTTGAATGTTCTGGGCAATATCCTGATCGAAGCCATGTAAAATGTAGTCGCGCCGAATAATTTCGGTAACTTCGGCACCCAACCCATTCATAATCGAAGCAAACTCGACGCCGATATAACCGCCGCCCCAAACAGCGAACCGTTTGGGAAATTCGCTGAGGTGGAACATTTCATTGGAGGTGATGGTATGTTCGATGCCCTCAATATCCGGTTTCTGGGGTGTTCCTCCCACAGCAATCAAGATTTTGTCCGCTGTGACTTTGCGATCGCCCACTTCAATGGTATGGGGATCAACAAAAGTTGCCATTTCCTTGATTAACTCAACGCCAGCTTTTTCCAGATTATTAATGTGGATCTGATTCAGACGCATTACTTCTTTCTGAACCACTTCCACCAGCTTATTCCAATCAAAATTGGGTTCCGCTTTGTCCCAACCGTAACCCACCGCATTTTGATACAGTTTAGAAAATTGGGACGCATAGACCATTAATTTTTTGGGAACGCAACCCCGGATGACACAGGTACCTCCCACTAAATCTCCTTCAGCGATCGCCACTTTAGCCCCATAAGAGGCAGCCCGTTTTGATGCCGCTAATCCCCCAGAACCCGCACCTATCACAAATAGGTCATAATCAAAGTTCGTCATCTCAGTCACTCCATTAATCATCGTTTAATAACAGGGTAATCCGTTTCGCAAGGCGATGGGGAGGATGGGGGAGATAGGGGAGATGGGGAGGACTTACAAGGGTATATTTTTTACGTTCAGGGGAATTTGCCTAAAAGTAAGAGGACTTCCGGTCCCCTCCCCTGTGTCTTGGTAGGGCTGTGTCATTCTCCCGGCCCAATTAATTTTTGCATTGTTCAATCGCTTTATCTGGCGGAGGATACAGGCATATTCCCCTCCAAGGGAGGGGTGTCCCGAAGGGACGGGGTGGTTTCTTGATTTGAAACAGACAGATACTTTTGAGTAAAGAAGCATAGATCAATACCTGCTCACGAGGTAGAATTTACCACCCCGCCCCTCCGGGGCACCCCTCCAAGGGAGGGGAATAAGCCCCAAAACTTGAGAAAAATTACCCCGTAAACAACCTACCCTTGTAAGGATGGGGAGGATGGGGAGGATGGGGAGGATGGGGAGGATGGGGAGGATGGGGAGGATGGGGAGGATGGGGAGGATGGGGGAGATGTTCAACGTCCCGACTGAAGTCGTTTCCGCGTTTCTCTGCGTCAGCCAAGAAACGCCCTAATATCAGGCTCGTCCTCTAGTTCCCAAGCAGGCGCTAGACCCTTGGATTGCTCGTGTGATGGCTGAAGCCATCACACGAGCGCAACGACTGAAGTCGTTATTACCAACATCTCCCCCATTCCTGCGTATAAATACCAACAAAGCCTTCCGTATTGTTACGGAGAAATGATTGAGGTCAAACACGGATGTTCTAAAACAGTGGAACCGTTAAACTATAGCAGATTAGGAAAGTTAGCCTTTCTAGGGGGTGAAGAGATAAAATTAGAAATTGACCCTCGGTTGTAGAGGGACTTGAAAATCTTAATTCTTTTATTGAATCTCGTCAAGTGTGTCTAATTAATGAGTGAATTAATGCGAGTTTGTCGTTGAATTTTAGGCGAAGCGACGGGATAAAATTGCCATGATAGAAACTAAGTTTTCCAGGAGGAGAGGCAGGGTTTTCCGTTGGATTTTGTGAACTCCGAAAAGACGGTATTTGAAAATCAGCCAGATGGCTGATGCGATCGCCATAGGTTATGGGTCATCATGGAACTATACTCTCTAACGGGATTGACATGGATTTAGTAATTTTAGATACAAATATTCCCGGGATGCTTGATGGCGAATTGTTAAAAAATCATGATGAATCACGGGACTAATTTTCGGAGATGTTACAAAGGTAACAGCGTTTATCTGAATTGTTAGATAAACTGGAAAAATATTAAGGTTTAAAAATCCAGATATAAATTTATTGCAGTTACAATCATTAAATTTAGAAGCGATGCACTTATGATACCCGAAAGTTTTAAAAGATATTTTAACAATAAATGTTGAGAGCTTATCTGAAAAAGCAAAAAACTTTTTGAATCACAATCTTAAATAAAGAGAGGAAATTATGCTAGAAAACACGACTATCCAGCCGCAAAAACAAGAGACTGTTCGGAGTGCAGCAGCCCAGCTTGTCGGCTCACCGACTAAGGCATTGCAAAAAATCGTAACCAACAATCTATCCGGGCGACTGACGATTCGAGATACGTCAGATCCTTCAGTCTTTTGGCGAGTCCATTTTGGCAATGGCAAGGTGCATTTTGCCAGTAGCTTAACGGGATACAAGGAGCGCCTGAGTTATTACCTCGCTCGGTTCTGTCCGGAACTGAAAGACCTTTCTCTGGAAGGGTTTCAGTCGGATTATCAGGCGATTTGCTATTACTGGAAAGCGGGAAAAATTCCCTTGCAACAAGCCAGAGAAGTCTTATTTAAACTCACCCAAGAAGCATTAGTGCAGGTCCTCAACTTACCCCAAGCGGGACTGCAATTTGAAAAGACGGTGGGACTCGATCCAATTTTGCTTTCTCTGCCCTTGAAGCAGACAATTTTACCGATGCGGGAAGCTATTGGGAAGTGGGGAAAAGTTAGGGCGGAAATTGCCTCGCCGTTTCAGAGAGTTTTTATTAGGAATTTAGAGCAAATTCCTAAATTGCTATGGCCGACGGTTAAAAATGTTGAGGGAATTAAACGGCTGATTGAAGTTTTAAATCGGGGTGGATGTTTGTATGAAGCAGCGCAAGGGTTGAAAATGGATGTCTTGTCTTTGGCACTGTTACTGCAACCTTTGGTGCAAGCGGAAGCAGTGGGGATGAAACCCTATCAATCGGAAAAAGTAGAAGAGGGGCCGATTATTGCCTGTATTGATGATAGTAAAACAACTCAGCGGCACGTTCGGGCGATTTTGCAGGCGGCGGGATACCGCTGTTTGATGTTAACGGAACCGGCGAAAGCGTTAACGACTTTGGCAAGGCATAAACCGGCATTAGTGTTGATGGATATTAATATGCCAGAAATTAATGGCTATGAACTCTGCCGGATGTTGCGCCAGTCGAGTTTGTTGCAGGAAATCCCGATTGTGATGTTGACGGGACGGGATGGGATCATCGATAAGATGCGATCGCGGATGGTGGGAGCCAATGATTATATCACCAAACCCTTTGATGCCCAACAACTCTTGAAGGCGATCGAAATGCAGTTACTCGGCACGGCGGATTCTGAAAGAGAAACGATTTTGCAAACCGGCTGATTTCACCTCATTTCCCCGGGGAATGAACTATCGTAATTTATAGCAAGCCGATTGGAAGTAGCCATTCAAAGTGCGATAGGATAACTGGGGAAATGCTGAGAACGTATGCAGGGTTGCAATTAAGCCCGAAGGTACAAGTGATGGTGCCCATTGAGCAAGTGATAGAGGAAATTACCTTGTCGCGACGGCAAATTTGTCCGATCCCCGGTGTTCCCGAGGCCATTTTAGGAGTGGTGAATACCGGCGGGAAACTACTATGGGTGATTGATTTGGCTGATTTTTTGACCGAGGTTTTGGGACTGACGCGCCGATCGCCTTCGCGGGTGGATGAGTTAACCTTGGTCGTAATTCGCAAGGACCCCACCCCAGAACCGGACCCCCAGGAGGAAGAATCCACCATCACTCCCTTAGCTTGTCTCGTCTGCGATCGCCTTGCCACCCTCACCCTCAACTCCACCCAGGTTACCCCCATTCCCGACCCCTGGAGACCCCTACTCCGTCCCCTGTTTTCTGGTTTAATCTGGATCGCACCCCCCAGCGATGCCGCAGCGCGTCGGGTTCCCGTGGGATTGCTCCAAGTGAGCGCCCTATTTGATGCCCTCAGTCGGCACAGTTCCCCCACTGCCGGAGAATTTCGATGATAGCATCCAATCCCGAAACCTCTGTGCCGGAAAATCGCCGGGGAGTCGAGGCGGCGATCGCCAACATCAACCCCGAAGCGCGCCACTGCTTCCTCCATGAAGAAGCACCCGAATGCTTACTCGCCTTAGAACAAGGAATCCAATGCTTAAGCAGCAACGCCGCCACTCAGGAGAACCTCGGCGCTGCCTTCCCCGATCTGATTCGTGCCGCCCATACCCTCAAAGGCGGTGCGGGAATTGTGGGGTTACAGCAACTCTCCCACCTGGCACACTCGATCGAAGAATTATTAATCGCCCTCAATGATGGACGAGTTCCTCACTTACCCTCTGCCTACGAACTCTTATCTCTGAGTCTCGATCCGATCGGGGATTTACTCGTGCAAGCTTGGAATGGGAACGACTCCCCAACCTCCGATCGCCGCCTCCAAAACCTGATCCTCACCCTCGATCGCTTTGTCCAAGATTTACCCCCTCCGCTTCAGGAGAGTTTGGAAGAAGAAGGCGCAGGGGAAGAATTCCCTCACGCCACTGATTCCCCAGTGAACTCTTTTGTTAAAACTGCCTTGGAGGTGGATTTAGAGGATTGTCTACAACGCCTAACGCGATCGCTAGATGAATTAACGGACAATCCCGCCTCGGCAGAACCCGCACTCCGCCAGAGTCTCACCCTTTTTTTAGAAGAATGCACTCTCCTGGGGGAAACCTTGGGGTTAGAGGGGTTAACCACCATCAGTCGGGAAATTTCTGCATCCCTCTCCCAGGAACAAGCGCCACCGGAACAGTTAGCACAACTGGCGATCGCCCGAATTCGCACCCTCCAAACCGAAACCCTCACCCCATCCTCCCCATCCTCCCCATCCTCCCCATCCTCCCCATCTCCCCAGTCGGAGGCAACCCGTTCCTCTATCCCGGAACGGTTTTTAAAATACCTGATTGTCAATCCCAATCCCGATCTGACACCGGCAAATCTCACCCTGCGAGTCCCCGTCACACGCTTAGATCGGATGAGTGATACCCTCGGTAATGTAGTCCTGGAATCCGATCGCCTCACCCTGGAACAAGAAAAACTCCAAACCGCGATCGCCACCCTCTCCCCATCCCCCCAATCTCCCTCAAACCTAGCGGCGATCGCCTCCGACATCCAACAAACCCTCGATCGCCTCAAAACCTCTTTAAACCAACTGAACCGGGACCTCACCGACTCCCGACTGATTCCCTTTGGGGCGATCGGCGATCGATTTATCACTCCCTTGGAAACCCTGCAACGACAGTATGGGAAGCAAGTTGAATTAGTCATCCAGGGAAAAGATAGACGGGTGGATCAACCGATTTTAGAACAATTACAAACTCCCTTAACCCACCTGTTTCGCAATGCCTTCGATCACGGCATCGAGTTACCCACGGAACGCAAAGCACTCGGCAAGTCCCCCACGGCTAAAATCACCTTTTCTGCCACGGTTGAAGGGTCTCAACTGGTGATTACGGTGGAAGATGATGGACGCGGGATTGATTCCCAAAAGGTTTACAAGCGTGCCTTAGCAATGGGACTGATTGATCCGGAAAAGGGGTTTTCTAAAACCCAATCTCCGGGGAATTCCAACCCGAGTGAGATTTTACAATTTCTGTTCACTCCGGGATTTTCTACGGCGTCTAAAGTGACGGATTTATCCGGGCGAGGGGTGGGATTAGATATCGTACAACATCAAGTAGCACGACTACGCGGAACTTTGCAAGTTGAGACAGTATTGGGACAGGGTACTAAGTTTACCATTGCGGTTCCCTTGACCTTGAGCCGGTTATCCGTTTATTTGTGCCAATGTCAAGACTACACCGTAGCAATTCCCTCCGATCAGGCGATCGCCGTGGTGCAGTTATCCGAGGCAGAGAGGATCGCGGGTGAAATAGGCGATCGCCATGAAGAAATTCCCGGACAAACGAAACCCTTGCCCATTTTTAAATTATGGGATTTGCTGCCCTACGGATCCCAGGTCCGCGAAGCAGTTTCTGGAGTGAATTCCCCCTCGGTTTGTCTGATTCTACAGGTGAAGGGTCAACGGGTGGCGATCGCCGTGGATGCGGTACTCGAAGAACGCCCCGTGATGCTCAAACCCCTGGATCTCACCGTTCCCGTTCCTCCCTACGTTGCCGGTTGTACTGTCTTAGGCAGGGGTGAAGTGGTGCCAGTCCTCGCCCCGCATCACTTTCCCCCCTTACTGTTTCCCCGTTCCCCCCTCAGACGAGTCGCCGATGTCTCACAGGATACAGTGTTGAGTTCCGATGCTTCTCCCCCCCAGATCTTAATCGTGGATGATTCCCTCACCATGCGCCGGATGTTGCAGGATATATTCGAGAATGCTGGATTTGTTCCCACACTCTGTACCGATGGACGGGAGGCATTAACTCAACTGGCGCGATCGCCCCAGGGACAATTTCACCTGATCCTCTCCGATGTAGAAATGCCTCATTTAGACGGATTGGGATTACTGCTGACGGTGCGATCGGATCCCCAATGGCATCACTTACCGATGGTGATGCTTTCCTCCCGCGCCAGTCCAGAGGATATTCAAAAAGGGATGGAATTAGGTGCAACTGCCTATTTGAGTAAACCTTTTGATTCGGGGATGTTGCTTACTGCTATTCGCGAGATCCTGGTTAAGGATGGGAAATGAGGGGGAGATTGGGGAGATTGGGGAGATGGGGTGGATGGGGGGAAAATATCAGGATATTTTACCTTGGACTAAGCCTAAAGATAGAGATTTTTGAATTAATTTATATATCGAATGATATAGGTTGAAATTCATAAAAAATGCTATATACATCTTGAGTTAGAGAACAATCGGGGGTTTGATTAAGGTACTCCTCAAGATATATGACTCAGGTTCTGGAAGTGTTTTACTCTGGGGAAAGAAATCAACAGATTTTAAAACTCTCATTAGGCGACTGGGGAATGAATCAAGGGGTGATTACAATCTTTACGATAACTTTACATAAAAGTTCTGGAATTAACTCTGACCAATGATAAACTTAGAATAAATCAGCCCTTCTTACGACTGATTGAATCCAAGTAGGAGCGATTGCAAAATAGTACCGGCAAAAATTTGTAGCCGTTTTTAGGGAAACTCACCGGAGACTCATCATACGGCTTTTAGAACCAGGAATGTTTGGCGATCGCCACTGAATTGGAGGATCACCGAGTCCGGAAATCCAGTTAATCTTCGGGTGAACTGGAGTCATTATAAAAATTCAGAAGATTGAGCATTGAACCCTAGCTGAACCTGAATCATTTCAGCTTTAGGGAATCCCAGAACCTTTAAAAAAATCCTGGGATGCAATTTCAGGAGATTGATAAACTCCTTTTAAAAACCGGCGATTGAGGCAATCGCCAAATGGACTGTCAAATTATTTAGTATCTATCAAGGTAAACTCATGAGAAATCCTGTTATCGCCATTGGACTTGATGCCGGAGACCCAAATTTGCTGGAAAAATGGATGGCGCAAGGGCATTTAAAGAACTTAAAAAAATTGCGCGATCGCGGAGCCTACGGACGACTTAAAACCTTTGATTATTATCGAGCCGAAACCCCTTGGACCACCTTTTTAACCGGAGCTTCTCCGGAAAAAACCGGCTATTGGGCTCCCGTAAAACTGCGGGAAGGGAGCTATGATGTAGACCCCATAGAAGCCTACGATTTTGCCGAATATCAACCCTTTTATGCCCTAGGGGATGATTATCGAGTAGCAGTCTTTGATATGCCCCAAGCTCCTTTGAGCAGTCGTGTCAATGGCGTCCAAGGATTAGCCTGGGGAGCCCATTCCCCCCAAACCCCCACCCATTCCAAACCCGAATCTTTTCTATCTGACATCATCGCCAAACATGGGGAACATCCGACGCTACATAAAGATTTTGCCAGCATCTTAGATATTCCGGCCCTCCAGGAACTTCAGAAAAAACTAGAAATCGGCATTGAGCGTCGGGGTCAGATTTGTAAAGATTTACTCCAACAGGAGAACTGGGATTTCTTGTTAACCATTTTTGGAGAAACCCACTCTGCCGGACATTATTTTTGGCACTTAAGTCAGCCGGAACATCCCCTCTATCCCCTGATGGCGAATCGCTATCCGGGAGACCCGTTATTAGAGATTTTTGAAGCCATTGATACAGCAATTGGTGAGATTTTAAGCGCTGCGCCAGAGAATGCCAATGTGGTTGTCTTTGCAGCACATGGCATGGACTTTAACAACATGGATTTGCCAAGTATGGTATTTCTGCCCGAGTTTTTGTATCGGTGGAATTTCCCTGGAAAAGTGGGATTAGCTGAGGGCAAAATGGGGCAAAATCCTGGGGGACCGATCGTCGGAGAACGGGCGAAACGGGGCTTTATGGGAACCCTCTGGAGTCTGAAGGGCGATCGCAATCCGTTGCGAGGATTTTTGCGGCGAACCCTTCCGACTAAAATCTTTAGCCGGATTGAACCCCTGTTTGGTTCCGAAGCTGAATCGGACTTGATTTCTCCCTTTGAAATGCAGAAAAAAGGCGATCGCTTATTCTTCCAAACCCCCTGCTGGTATCAACCCGCATGGCCCCGCATGAAAGCCTTTGCCCTCCCGAGTTTCTCCGAAGGATATATCCGGATTAACTTGAAAGGACGAGAACCCAATGGAATCGTTGACCCCTCGGAATACGATGCCGTTTGTGAGGAAATTACCCAACAATTGTATCAACTCAAAGATTCCCGAACCGGGGAAACCTTGGTACAAGATGTAGTGCGGACTCGCACAAATCCCACCGATTCCGACCCGAAACTACCCGATGCCGATTTAGTGATTATCTGGCAAGATAAATGCGCCAGTGATACCGTAGAAAGTCCCGAAATTGGGCGGATTGGACCCGTTCCATTTAATCGCACCGGCTCTCACCGATCCGATGGCTTTTTAGCCCTGGCAGGACCCGATATTCAACCCGGTTCTACCTTGCCTTTCGGCCATTCTTTAGATTTAGCCCCCACTTTATTAGCCTTATTAGAGGCCCCGATTCCTGACTCTTGCGAAGGGAAACCTCTAATCAATCAACCGGCAGGGGTTCGCTAAACAACAGACCTTTAAACCGCCTAGGCAATGGCCGCATTGCATCTTCTGGACTCCCCTAGCAGAGGCCAAACTTGACTGAATAGAGCCTCAGTTTAACCAGGCTAGGGGAGTCCAACCGAGGGGAACTAAGCTCGGTTTAACATCCAGCATAGGTTTGCCCCTCTCTATGTTCAGACCCAAATATTAACTAGGTTTTTGGCTTAGGCTTGTCGTAATAAGTCGTAATAAAAGGAGTTGTGAGGGTGAAAATCAACAAAATAAATTCTATAAACTTAGGCCATTCTAGCTTAGAGAATCAATTACTGAAAATCCCGCTGACTGCTTAATCCAGTCCCTTTATAAAAAACGTAAAGAACATGATGAATCTGTATAGGTTAAGGATGTATCCTAAAATGCTCCATTCGGCCTATTTGTTTCCCAGACGGATAAATTGAAGAGAATTTCATTGTTAATTAGGGGTGAATTACCATGCCATTAGTTTCTGTTGTCGTTCCGGCTTACAATGTTTCAAAAACGATTCGCGATACCCTCGATTCGATTTTAAAACAAACTTTTTCAGACTTTGAACTGATTATTATTAATGATGGCTCTACCGATAATACATTACAGGTTGTCGAAGGAGTCCGAGACCCAAGACTTCAAGTCTTTTCTTATGAAAATGGTGGACTCCCCGAGGCGCGAAATCGGGGAATTGATCGCGCAACAGGAGAGTTTATTACCTTTATCGATGCAGATGATTTGTGGACGCCAGATAAATTAGAGCGCCAGGTTGCTGCATTACAAAAAAATCCCAAAGCAGGACTCGCTTATAGCTGGACCTGCTTTATGGATAGCGAAGGTAAATCCTTTAGTAAAGATTTTCCATCCTATATTGAAGGGGATGTTTACCCCCGATTGTTAGTCGGTAATTTCATTACCTCTGGGTCTAACGTGATGTTGCGTGCATCGGCAATTGAATCTGTAGGACTGTTCGATCGCACCCTGAAATCCATAGAAGATTGGGAATATTGGTTACGGGTTGCAGCAAAATGGCCCTTTGTAGTCGTCCCCCAGTATCAAATCCTCTATCGACAATCGGCGACATCAATGGCCTCTAAAATTGATGTCATGGAAAAATATAGCCTCCTAGTCATCGATCGCGCCTTTGCCAACGCACCCGCAGAACTACAAGGACTGAAAACCCATAGTTTAGCCAATACCTATCAATATTTAGCCCGGATCTGCGTCACCCATACCCCAGATGCAGAAAAACTGCAAACCGGCTGGGAAAATTTACAAAAAGCCATCCGCTTGCACCCGGCAATTTTATTAGATAAAAAAGTCCAACGACTCTTAGGAAAGTGGATGTTACTCCGCCTAGGTTCTCCAGATTTATCCCAATATTGTCTCAAAAAATTTGGACAAATGAATCCCAAAAACGACCCCCGTCGAAATAATCTCAATCAAGAGAAGGGAGAAAAAAATATCCTGGAGGTTGACAATAAAATTCAAAACTTTCTGAATCATGGGGTTTTGTAATCTCTAGTCCGAGGGTTTCTGCATCACTTAGAGATGGTTTCCCACAGGACTGACGCAATCTTTAACCTTAAATCCTAAATGTAGAGGCGATTCGCGAATCGCCTCTACATTTTAGCGTAAATTTTTCAAATTTGCGTAAGTCCTGCCCCAGTTATTCGTCTCCAATGATAACCCTGGCAACCCAACCTAAGTTTGTCCAAGAAACCCGGTTTCTCCTCAAGCTGACGAGCCCAGAAACCGGGTTTCTGCCATAACTTGTTAACCTTTACCTAAACTCATGAAAGAAACCCGGTTTCTTTAGCTAATTAAAGAGTGGTTTAGAATGAGATAGCCTGTACAACTCCAGACATTCAATCTATTCAGTTTCTTCCCAATCCTCGATTTGTAAACCTTGAACTCTTTGAAACTCTCTAGTATTATGAGTCACTAAAATTAAATTATTCGCTAAGGCAATAGCGGAAATTTGTAAATCATAAGCTCCGATAGGAGTCCCCTGTCTGGATAGTTCAGAGCGAATATCTCCATATATCCTAGCAGCTTTACCCTCAAAAGGTAAACTGATATATTGCGAGAAAAAATCTTCATACAAAGCTAGATTTTTTGCCTTTTTAGCACTGCGACAAGCCCCATAGTATAATTCGGCTTTGACAACATCACATAAACAAATATTTTCCCGGGAAATGGTTTGAAATTTTCCGATAATTGCTTCACTGCGTCCCGTTAAATATTGGATGCAAGTATTGGTATCTAACAAGTAAATCATCATTCAACATCCCAAATTCTTTGGTCGCATTCCACCAACTCTTCTCTAACCAGAGGTTCCCCCTGCCATTTTCCTGCCGTTTTTTCAAAAAAATCAGCCGGATACCCTAACTCTTCTGGGGTTGGCGTTGTTTCTTGAGCTACCTCATGAATCACAATTTCTAGCTCATGATTAGCGAATTCTAAGGGAAGCTGTAAAATCAGCTTACCGTCGGCATTAACTTTAGATTTGAGTGTTAGTTTAATCATCAATTTATCCTGACTATTTAGCGATTAACCGATTTTTTTGGGTGAATCCTGCGATTCCCTCAAATTCAACATTTTCAGGATCGGGATCCGTATCAATCAACCTGGGAATATCACTATAAGAACCACTATAGCGACTCTTCGCGGCGATCGCCTCGAAGAAATCACGCCCCCAAACTTTCACCCTTTGCCGCTTCACCCAACCCCATGATAAAAGCTGGAACTCCTATTGCGCCCCCCTACTGCAATCCCTGGACAATCTCAGCGAGGCTACTTGTCCGGGTTGCATGGGACTGAATGGACTGAAACGCTGCAACAACAGGACGTTCAGAAATTTAAGGAAATATCCAGAATGTTAGCTGCCCTTGTTCAGGTTATTGTAATAATA
Organism: uncultured cyanobacterium; assembly: GCA_963821735.1. Lineage (GTDB taxonomy): Bacteria > Cyanobacteriota > Cyanobacteriia > Cyanobacteriales > Laspinemataceae > Laspinema. The sequence continues at coordinate 106,966 of CAWGFK010000003.1, read as the reverse complement.
ATGAGTCCAGCCACCTTGCAGACCTCATCGCTCATTCAGGCATTGCGTCAGCCCCTTAACCTCTCTGCGGATTTGATGTCCGGCTTATTTTAGCGAGTAGGTGCAGGATTTGAGGCCGATCGCCTAGATTTAGGTTTTAAAAAAGTCGAAAGTGCCAAACTAGAAGTAACGATTCGGGAACATTTCAGGAGGTTGAGGCTATGACGATCGCCGCTGAACTTCGCTCTCTGAGCGTGCGGGATTATCACCGCATGGTAGAAGTAGGAATTTTGGCTGCTTCGGAGCGGGTGGAATTGATTGAGGGGCAACTTTACACAATGGCAGCAAAGGGAACGGCGCACAGTGCGGCAGTTACCCGAATCGGTCGGGCTTTGTCGCAACGGTTGAGGGGGCGGGCGTTGCTACGGTTTCAAGATCCGGTGCAGTTGAGCGATTTTTCTGAACCTGAGCCGGATATTGCGATCGCCCACATTGACCCATTGGACTATGAAGATCATCACCCAACACCAACAGAAATCTTTTGGTTAATAGAAGTCGCCGATAGCACCCTGCGGCGAGACCGAGATCTAAAGGTTCCAGTGTATGGCCGCTCTGGGATTCAAGAGTATTGGATTTTGGATGTGCAGGAACGATGCCTGTATGTGTTTCGAGAACCAGAGCAAGACGGCTATCGCTCGGAACAAAAGCTATCCGAGCAAGATGCGATCGCGCCGCTTGCGTTTCCTGATTGCATCATTTTAGTGGGAGAGTTTTTGCGATTTGCGACTCAAGAATAAACAGGCTGACTCTTGATGAAGCGCTCAAAAATATGCGATTGGTGCTGGAACTAATGAGATGTTTACCTCAATCACAACTTAAGTATCGGGTTAATATTGTTTGGTCTGAAGTAGATGGAGCTTATCTGGTAGAATTGCCGGAATTTCTACAGAAATTCAGCGCTATTTTACGGATGGAGAGACCTACGAGGAAGCCCTCAAAAATGCTCAAGAGGTGCTGGAATTGCTGATTGAAAGTTATGAAGCAGAGAATAGACCTTTACCCCAACCACAAATTTTAGAGGTAGTATGAGAAAATGATGCCATCGAAAAATGATGCTGTGAAAGTTAATTTTGACATTAATTACAATGATGAAACCCTTAGAATAATCATGGCTTAAAAGATATTATTTAGGTCATTCCTAGAAGAGATTACCGCATCAAATTTATCTGAAATTTGAAGTTATTAGAACCCTTCACTGGGGGTATTTATAATACATCGAAAGAAATCATCGAATTTACCAGCATATTCCCGAAGAGACACTTGCAGCAATCTATGACCTTATTTACTGCTTCCGTTACCGTTTAATCAAGAAAAAGTACAATCTGTTGGGAAATGGGGCAGATAGTGCGCACTCCGGTAGTTTACTGTCTGCGAAAGTTCGTCAGGTAACCTAGAGGACTTATTTTGAAGCAAATAATCAGCCACATGGCTCAGAGATTACAAGCCGATCTGGGCAGATAAGCTTCCCCGGCGAACTGATATCCTACTTGGTGGCCTTTTAATGACCCCGACTTAACGAAGCGCTTGAAGTCAATCCCTAGACTAAACTTAAAATAGATTGAAATAACTCCCAATTCAACAACTCCATCACCCACCATGAAAGCAATTGAAACCACAGCCACCATTAACGAGAGTGGAGAACTCACCCTCGATCGCTCTCTTGGAAGTGACCAAGCCTCAGCGAGTCCGCGTCATCGTCTTGATGATTGAAGAAGGCGAGGAAAACCTGGATGAAACCCCTACGGAAATCGCCATAGAAGGCATTCGGCAGGGCTTACGGGAAGCCTTGACAGGACAGATTATCCCCCTTTCACAAATGTGGGAAGGCATTGATGCAGAGTGAACCCTTACCTATCCAAATCGCCTTAACTGCGCGTTTTCGAGTTGCGCGATCGCTTCCCAGTCATCCCATTCGAGGACAAAAGCGGAACTTATGAAGCGCGGTACTATCAGCACAATGCTATCACCAAAGTTTTAGAGGCGATCGCATCGAAGAAATCACGCCCCCAAACGGTCACCCTTTGCCGCTTCACCCCAACCCTATGATAAAAGCTGGAGTGCCTATTCCGCCCCCTACTGCAATCCCTGGACAATCTCAGCGAGGCTGCTTGTCCGGGTTGCACGGGACTGAATGGATCTGAAACGCTGCAACAACCGGACGTTCAGAAATTTAAGGAAATATCCAGAATGTTATCCCGCTTGTTTGGGTTATAGTGAAACCATAGCTCTATCCATGTAGGTTTCTGAACTCATCCATTATTACTCATCTGTATGGATTGACATCTGAGGAAATGAAGATTATTAGAGGCAAATAAAAAATGAATGAACCCGAAAAAAATCAAGATTCAACTTATCTAAGTAAGGTTGTGGAAAGTTTTTCATCAGACAACTTAACCACTTCTCTTTCCGAAACTTACGAAAAATCAACCGAAATTGAGGGGGAAAACTTCAAAATAATTGAATCTATTAAAATTACCCGTACCCGTATTGTCCAGATTATCAAGACAAATGTTCCAGGCAATAAAAATAGAATTATTAACACTGAAGCACAACCCCTCTCTATAACAGGTGATGGACCTGAAGAAGTGGGAAAGCTTAATCCAGAGAATCCTGATTCTCCAGAAAATGCTAATTCTACAAGTCGCAGTTTAATTAAATTTGCAATAGGGGGGCTAATATGTTACGTCCTCTACCAGAGTGAGTTATTTTTCTGGGGAAATTTATTTTTAGTCTGGTGGGTTGTCGGGCTGATTTCTCCCAAAACTACAGCAAAAGTTAGTCAACTTTATACTACATTCATAGCTTTGGCATTTTTATTGAAAAGCCAATACAATCAAGATAATTTGTGGGGATTTTCCTCTGCCAGCTCGTTCTCTTTCAATATTCTTCAATATAAAGTATTAATTGTTGCCATTGCCTTCAGTCTTTTGTTGCTGATAAACCTAGATGGAGTAATACTTGGACGTTTAAAAACAGAAGAAATAGAGGGGAAAAACCCAGAAGAATTTGACCGATGCTCGATTGTTTTTATTTACCTGTTCTTAGCACTAACAACTATTGGAATCATTGGCATTCTAAGATTAATAATTGGCTTTATAGAATTCGTATTTTAAGGAATAATTCCTTAAAATACGAATGCGTTTGCCTGGGTACTTAGATAATTTACTCCATAGACTGCAAGCCATCATCTAATTTTTCATTAGTGAACCCATCTGCGGAGCGGGGGGTGACCCAACTATCCGACCTACAAAGAGCGATTCCATCGAATTGGTGAAGCATACGCGGAGGGTAATTCACCGGCAATTAACCCCCATGGGTTCTCGCAACTGGAGCATGGATTACTTGGTGAAGCATACGCGGAGGGTAATTCACCGGCAATTAACCCCCATCGGTTGTTGCAACTGGGAGCACTGGATACAAAGACCGATGAATTGAATCCGGCCAGAAGTCGGTGACATCATAGCCGAGTTCTTCCAGAAGACTCCGCAATAAGGGTAAACTCAAGCCAATGACATTGGTATGGCAGCCCTCCAATTTTTCTACGAAGAGTCCGCCTCGGCCATCGATCGCAAAGCAACCGGCACATCGCAGGGGTTCTTCTGTTGCTACATAGTTTTCGATTTGCCGATCGCTGATGTTGGCAAAGTACACCCGGGTCATTTGGCAGCGCACTACATGGCGATCGCTGTTTAAATCGAACAAGGCATGACCTGTATAAAGTTCCCCCACACCCCCGCGCATTTTTTGCCATCGTTGGACTGCCTCTGCTGGGGTTTCCGGTTTGCCATAGATTTCCCCATCCACTTGCAAGACTGAATCGCACCCCAAGACGACTACCCGGGAGGGGTTGTCGGGTTTTTCTGGGGTGACGGTGCGATCGCCTGGATTCCTAAACTTAGCCAACACTGCCTCTGCCTTACATTGCGCCAGGGTATTCACCAGAGTTACCGGATCCGTTGATGTCACCGTTGATTCATCAAAATCACTCCGACAGACAATCGGTTCGATTCCCGCACTTTGCAACAGGTGCAAACGCGCCGGAGAAATTGAAGCTAATACAAATGCAGGAATGCCCATAACCTTATTTTTGCTTATTAGTAGAAGACTTAAACCCCGTCCCCCCTCCCCTCCTATAGAAAAGAATTGGGGGGAGGGAGGTTTATCTTCAGCTTGATGATGTTTACGGATTTAGTAAACCGAGAAACTATCCACCACGGTTTGAAACTGCTCTTTCATTTTTTCGGCGCGCGCTTCCGAGGTTGATACATTTAACGTAAAAAGTTTCCCGCGACTAATCGCAACACTGGCAAAATTATGTCGCTCTTGGGTGGGAAGTTTTACTGCATATTCTAACAGATAGTAAGTCTTTGAACCCTTTTCTCTCTGTTCGGCATTAATTAATTCCGCTTCGCGCCCGGATCCCGGGGGTGCGATCGCATTTTTGGAGAGTTTATAACCCACCTCACTCGGCGTCCCCAATTCGGTTAAGGTTTTCCCATCCTTCACCGGAGAGACCACCACGCTCACATTTTCCCGGGTTTCTATCAAATCGTGATAGACCACATCCGGACCATTATTCACCTTCACCGGCACCCACCCATTGGGATACAGGAACTCGTATCCATCGGTACTATCAATATGGCTTTTGAGTCCACTGGCGGCTGAAACCGTACAACTGCTGAGGACCAGACTAACTATGACCACCATAATGGTGGCAATTCGTTTGAGCATGATTGCAATCTCCTTCGTTGATGACCGGGATTGCACCAGCACCAATGGCTGAAGCGCCCCCTTACGCTTGCGCGTGCTCTTATTTTCCCATTGCCGGGGCCGATTTTAGCCAATTTTATCGGATAGCCGGGTTTATTTTTTCCTGAAGGGGACAGCACTGGACGCGGATTTCCCCAGTTTTAGCAGTAGTTCCCTCAGCGGGTTTGGGAGTTAAAATTCTTAAGTTGAAAACAAGTAAAGATGCACCCCTTAGAAATTTCCTTCTTTCAATCAAAAGGGTAGCCAATTGTTCTAATCGGGTCCAACGCCACGCCACTTTCCCCGGGATTAACCCCGACTATTTTGCCACAGCAAACTCCTGAAGCAGCGTTTAAGGAATTCCCGGAAACGAGTCAACCCATTTAATTTTGAGGTCGGGAAACGAGTCAACGACCTGAACTTTAAAATCTGGGAACGACTCGACTACCTGCCACTTGCCACAAGCATCGGGAAAGGAATTAACTATTTTTACCCGGAGGTCGGGAAATGAGGCAACCATCTGAATCTTTAAGTCTGGAAAACTCTCGACAATTTGCACTTTGCCATACAAGGAAATGTCATTGTAGGTACAGTTCGCATCCACCTTGTTTTCAGACCGGGCCGGGGTCACCCAGAGGATGAGTCCGAGGGTAAAAAGGCTGCCGAATATCCACAAAAACCAACGTTTCATCATTTGGCGATAAAATTAATCCGGGGAAGGGTTTACTGTTCGATTTTTCTGAAACACTAGAAATAAACAGAAACAGAACAACTGCACTTGACAATGAGCCAGATCGATCGCACTGAAAAAATAAACCGGGTTGGAGTAATAGGCGGGGGTCAATTGGCCTGGATGATGGCGGATGCGGCGGAGGCACTCGGGATCGAACTCGTGGTTCAGACCCCCAAAAATAGCGATCCCGCAGCGGCCCGAGCTGCTGAGGTGATTTTAGCACCGATTGATGATGCCCAGGCTACGGCGCAACTGGCTGAACGCTGCGATGTGATTACGTTTGAAAATGAGTTTGTGGATTTAACTGCGTTAGGGGAGTTGGAACGACAAGGGGTCCGCTTCCGCCCGAAATTGTCGGTTTTAGCGCCAATTTTGGATAAGTATGAACAGCGGTGTTATTTGCGATCGCTGGGGTTGCCGGTGCCTAAATTTATGGCCTTTGATGGGACAGAACTGCCGCCTACCCCGGATTTGCCATCGGAAAAGGTGGTGATGAAGGCGCGGCGTCATGGCTATGATGGTCAGGGAACGGCTATCTGTGGCAGTCGCCAAACCCTCCTCGCCACCTGGGAACGCTGGGGTCGCCCGGGGGTACTCCTGGAAGAATTTATCCCCTTTGAGCGAGAATTAGCGGTGATGGCAGCGCGAAATCAGGCCGGTGAGGTGGTGATTTATCCGGTGGTGGAAACCCAGCAGGAAGCGCAAGTTTGCCGTCGGGCGATCGCCCCTGGGGATGTCACCCCGGAGGTAAAGGCTCAAGTGGAGGCGATCGCCCACCGTCTATTATCCGCCTTAGAGGTCGTCGGCATCTTCGGCATCGAACTATTTTTAACCCCCCAGGGTCAGGTCCTGGTCAATGAAATTGCCCCCCGGACCCACAACAGCGGACACTTAACTATCAATGCCTGCAACACCTCGCAGTTTGAAATGCATCTCAGGGCAGTTTGTGACTTACCCTTGCCGAGTCCCGCCCTCAACTGTGCCGGTGCCGTCATGGTGAATTTGCTGGGATATGAGGAGTCTGAGGACGACTATAGCGCCAAACAGCAGCAACTCCAGGCCATTCCCGGGGCGCATCTGTATTGGTATGGCAAGACGCAATCCCGTCCTGGGCGCAAAATGGGTCATGTAACGGCGATCGTCCACGGGGTATCCGGAAACGCCTTACAGCAGCAGTGTCAGGAACTCGCCCACCAGATAGAGTCCATCTGGTATCCAGGGTAGCAACAACCGACGGAGGTTAAAACGAGACCCGAATCGCAACAACCGACAGGGATTAAAACCCTAGCCCTGTCAAGGTGGTAAATTTAATGAAAATCGTTATTTCTTGTAGGGGCGCAATGCTTGCGCCCAAAAGAGGGCGTAAATTTAATGACGAAAAATCGTTATTTCTTGTAGGGGCGCAATGCTTGCGCCCAAAAGAGGGCGTAAATTGAATGACGAAAAATCGTTATTTCTTGTAGGGGCGCAATACTTGCGCCCAAAAGAGGGCGCAAGCATTGCGCCCCTACAATCTACACAGATTGACAGGGCTAGGATTAAAACCCCATTCTCCCCCATCTCCCCCATCTCCCCCATCTCCCCCATCTCCCCCAAATTATTCCCGAACCCCCCTTGTCATTTCGGTGAAATAGATTACAATGAGATAGCTGAACTGCAACGTTGGTGACTGCCAATAGTGTTTTATGATCTATGCCTTAATTTATAAGGGAATCGTAGAGTTCTAGTGGCCGTAAACCGGACATTGTATCCGGAAACGTAAAGCTATGAGCCGCGATGCCCACCTGGTTTTTCCAGGTCAGAAGCTGAGGTAAGACGGCGTTGCGGTCAGCCCCAATTTTTTAAAACCGATCCTATCAGGAAAATCCCGCTTCATCATCATCAAGGATGCGGGATGCCAGGGTCAAGAATAAACGGTTACGGTTGGTCCTGGTTGTGAAGATTGTGACCTTTGACCCTGTACAGTTGACCAAATCCGAAAAAGCACTTAACATCACCAATAACTAAATTTTTAGACCTGTTCGGGTTTAGCCTGTGGGTGATAACTCGGAGTCCGTCTGAAAATAAGGACCGGAGATTGTTGTCTGCGGTGAATTGACCGGACTGATACCAAGAAAGCCTATTTAACTCTAAAGGTCGAGGCGCTTTCCAAATCGCCCCTACCCCATAGAGATAGAAGGGGTTAGTCCGGTTAAGTAAGGGAGCAAAAAAGTCCCTAAAAATGTCCATCTCTCCATCATCCTGAATTAAGACCCTTAATTGAGTATGATCAGGAGAATCAAACCGTTGAACGCCCCTAATTACATAATGGCTCGCTACACTGGCTTATTTATCGTTGCAGTTCCCTTGGAAAATTTCCGGCCCTTGCTTGGAGAAATTTTAGAGGCTGCGAATTTGAATATTATTTACGAAACCGTGGACTATATTATGGCGCGGGAACAACCGGGAGAAGTTCCATTTACCAGGTTAGTGACCGTGGAAGTGTTAATCAATAGAACGGTTGGGGTGGAAGATGAAGTGCGGATGAATGTGGTGATGAAAAATGAAGAATTGCCCCTGCATTTAGATAACCGTTGTCGGCAAATGTTTAATCTGCTATCAGAGGCGATCGCAGAAAATCGCTATTGGGAGCTTTTAGAAACTGCCGCGAGTTAATCGGGGTAGTGGTTGCCAATTAGGGGCAATGGGAACCGATTGAGAATATAGCCATTTCCGGACTCATGAGTTACAGATATCGAGAGGAGTGCGAGCATCTTGCTCGCTACGACAATAGCGAGCAAGATGCTCGCACTCCCGAAAATATACGCGAATAACTGTGGAAACCGCTATAGAACTCATGCTTTCATTCCGGAGAGATCCCCCCAACCCCCCTTAAGAAGGGGGGCTTTTTATAATGACAGCCAAAAGTCTAATCACTGCGGCGCAATAGTAGGGAATTGGTGACGACACTCACGGAACTGAAGGCCATGAATGCACCGGCAGTGAGCAGGATTTAATAAGATTCCCCACAGAGGCAGTAGCAAACCGGCAGCGACGGGAATGCCGAGGATATTGTAAGCGAAAGCCCAAAATAAATTTTGCCGAATTTTGCGAAAGGTGGCGCGACTCAGGTGGATAGAACTGACCACATCCAGGAGAGAATCCCGCATTAAAACAATCCCTGCGGTTTCTACGGCGACATCGGTGGCGGCATTTAAACTAATGCCAATATCCGCTTGCGCTAAGGCAGGGGCATCATTGATGCCATCTCCGACCATTGCGACGCATTGACCCTGGGATTGCAGGTGCGCGATCGCCTCTGCTTTACCGGCAGGGGAGACTCCAGCGAGGATATCCGTGGGGTTGAGTCCCAGGGATTGCCCGATCGCCTGGGCCGCTTCTGGCCGATCGCCAGTCACCATCATCACCCGTAATCCCATATTCCGACAAGCATCCAAGGTGGATTGAGCATCCTCTCGCAGGCGATCGCGCACAGCAATACACCCGATTAATTCTCCCCCTTTCCCCACTAACACCACGGTTTTACCCGCTTCTGCAAGTGCTCGGGTTCGGGAACTCCAGTCTGGGGAAATCTCTATCCCCTGGTGCCTAAACCAGTCCTCGGTTCCCAACAGGATAGAATCATTCTCCACCGTTGCGGAAACCCCGCATCCCGGTTCCGTCTGAAAGCAGTCGCCACTCAGGAGAGGGAGATTCCGGGTTTTGGACTTGATTAAAATCGCCTTGGCAAGGGGATGATTGGTCCCGCTTTCCACTGTTGCTGCAAGTTGCAGCATTTCGGTGGCATCAACCGAGTCAATGCAGAGACAATCGGTGACTTCCGGTTCCCCGGTGGTGAGAGTGCCGGTTTTATCAAAAATTACTGTATCAATTTGCGCTACGCCTTCGAGAATGTCTCCCCCGCGAATCAGTAATCCCCGTTCTGCACCCATGCTGGTGCCGACGAGGAGGGCGGTGGGGGTGGCGAGTCCCAGGGAACAGGGACAGGCGATGACTAAGACGGCGATCGCCAGTTTCAAACTGAGTAATAAGGGGGAAGTGGGTTCCATCAGGGAATGGAGGTGACCTCCCATCGGTAAGAGGGGGGTCAACTGCATCGCCGGTTGTAAGACTTGGGGGAAGAGGTGGGTGCCGATTAAGTACCAAAATGCAAAGGTAACGGTGGCGATCGCAATGACGCCGTAGGTAAAGTATCCGGCGACGGTATCGGCGAGGTGTTGAATCGGTGCTTTGCGGGTTTGCGCCTCTTCCACGAGGGCGACAATTTGAGCGAGGGTGGTTTCTCCCCCGATGCGGGTGGCGCGGATGGCGATGACGCCGGACTGATTGAGGGTTCCCCCAACGACGGGATCGCCGGGTTGTTTGAGGACCGGGAGGGATTCGCCGGTCAACATGGACTGATCAATGGTGGTACTGCCGGAGATGATTTCCCCATCCACGGGGATTTTTTCTCCGGGGAGGACTTGGACATATTCGCCGACTTTGACGCGATCGGCGTTGATTTCTAGGGTGAAGGGAGGGGAATCGGAATCGGTTGTGGGAGAGAGGGGGGTGGTGATTAAGCGGGCGGTGGCGGGTTTGAGGGAGATGAGGGCCTGGAGGGAGGCGGAGGCGCGCTGTCTTGCCAGTTGTTCTAAGGTGCGTCCGAGGAGGATAAATCCGAGTAGCATCACGGGTTCATCGAAAAAGCATTCCCATTTGAGTTGGGGAAACAGGAAGGCGATGCAACTGGCGAGATAGGCACTGAGTGCGCCTAATCCGACTAAGGTATTCATGTTGGGACTGTTGCGCCATAAGGCGCGGACCCCTTCGACGAGGATGGGACGGCCTGGAATGGCGATCGCCGCTGTTGCTAAGGCCCAATGGAATCCGATTTGGTTGAGGAATCCGAGTTGGCCGAGGTGTCCTAAACCAGAGAGGAGGATTAACAGGGTGGCGACTGCCAGATTCCAGATAGCGGCGCGAAGGGATTGGCGGTGGCGTGTGGTTTGGGCATTCTCTCCTTGTCCATCAGGGGTGGTAGAACGCAGTTCTGTGGGGAATCCTGATGCACTCAACTTTTGGGCCAATTGTGCCGGGTCAATTTTGTCCGGTTCATACTCCACTGCGGCCACTTCCGTGACCAAATTGACCCGGGCGGAAATGACTCCGGGTTGTTGTGTGAGTTGGCGTTCTACCGCTTGGACACAACCAGCACATTTCATGCCGCCCACATCCAGGGCAGTGGTGGCAACGGGTGAGGGGGGATTGGGTTTTTGGGTTTCCGATGAAAGCATGAATATCAAATCATCAAGGTATTATCGCCAAAGTTTAACGCTTTTCCCACCGGAGTGGGCGTTATCCTTCATCCTCGGGTTCCGCGATCGGGCGCTTCACCGAGGAAAAAATCCGGTAGCTTCCGTTCTCACTATCAGAGAAGCCGGTGGTGGAGTCTCCATCCCATCTCACTACGTTATATTCTACGTTGTCAGCATAAATGGCGAAGGTAATTCGCACGACTTCTAAAAAGTTGATCAGCCATTTGCATTCAGTTTGAGACTGTTCCTCATAGTAGCGGATTAAATTGGCTAAACAGGCTTCTAAGTGAGGGGAACAGGATTTGCAGATTAAAACCAGCTTCAATAGGACGATCGCTAAGGTCATGGGATTGCCGTTTGCCAATAATAGGATAAACAGCAAGGAGGGTTCTTTACCGTTTTCCGTGGTTAAAAATTCAATGGTTTTTTTACAAGTGTTTTTGAGTAAGACAGGGGTGAGAATTTCTTCATCATGATTCTTGCCCAGTCCTAATAGTTTGCTGGAAAGTTTGTTATTGATTGTATCAACAAAGGTCTGATGTTCTACGGAGAATATTAAATACTTTTTGAGGGCGATTTTAAAAGATTTGTAAGTCCCTCCTTGAGTTTGATTGATAAAAATATGGGCCAAATTGACATAATTATAAGGTCCTCGTTTAGCGACTACCGTTTTAATCAGTCGGAGGACATCATTGCCCAAGCCCGTGGGATTTTTCTTAGAAGCTTCCGGAGACACCATTTGAGTTTGGGACCGAGCGGTGTACATCGCAAGGTCGAACTTAAACCGTTCTTTGAGTTGGCGGGAGAGGGCTTTGGCGGCTTCTTTTTGTTCTTTGGATTTGCCAAAAACCGATTGATGGGCTAATAAATAACTCGAATAGCGATGACTCCAAGGACCATCTTCGCTGCGAGAGGCAAACAGTTCCAGGGCTTTGTAATCTTCACTATTGGAAAAATTAGTTAACCAGGTTCGCAGTCGGTGCAAACTCATGGAAGCCGTATAGGATTCAATGGTTTTGTCCTGAAACATTTGGATCAGGTCTTGAATGGCGGCATTGTTGCGAGTTGATTGCCAATTATTGACGAGGATGTAGCAACATCGATTAAGGATTTTATGAAATTTTTCTTCATCTTCAGCATAAATAATCCGAAAGAGGACATTCCAAGCATCGGTGTTTTTATCGGTATTTACAAATTCAATGAATAAAGTTTTAAACTCGATGGTGACGATTTCCGGAGAATTCGTGTTTACCAAGCTTAGGAAAAAGCTATAAATAATTTCTTCATTTTTATAAAGGGGAGTGGACTGCCCGTCCAGATTCAGGGAATCTGGCTGCTGCCCATTGGGTAAAGCGCCACTGGTCATAAGTTATGCTGTCTGAGATCTGAATAGGGGTACAATAGAGTGGAATCCTCGACTGACATCGAGTTTTGGGAAGGGCGATCGGGGGAAATTATTCGGGGTTAGTGCAAATAGCCGATCGCCTTTTCTCCAGTCTGCCAAAATCACTGGACCAGACAAGAGTGGTATTCCCTTGGAGTTCCCGATACAAAAGAGGGAGTGGATGGGGTGATGCATTGCGATCGCCAAGACTCTACCTTAAAAGACTTGAGTTGATGGGATTAACGCCCAATTCCAACTGCCGAGGCGGGAACTTTTCAACGTTAGGGGGTGGATTGATCTGAAAAAATGCCCAGTTTATAGGGTTTCCAGGTGACAAAACCGGCGATCGCACCGGCCATTTTTTGGCAACCGGAGAATTATCTCCAATTATAATTGACAGGTTTGGATTTAGTAGGATGCAGCCTTTAACCCAGTCTCCACAGAGAATTCAAGTTATGGGATTATAGCGAAAAAACTGCCCCAAACGTTGATATCTGACAGGGATTGGACGGTTGATCCCAGGGTCGGGGATGTAATGGCCCAATAGAGGAATGCTGTCGCGATCGCCAAGGCATGAGCAACCCTCTCCTTGCCACCCCCGGCGATCGCCTCGGGAGGCGCTTTTCCTAAACTGACCCGTTTAAGCGGGATGCAAGGCGCTCTTTGGGGTATCTTTTATCCAGTGTTCTCGGGGGGTGTTCCTCCCACCCTACTGCCCCTAAAACACGCCTTTCATGCCTGATTAGAACGCCAATTAGAACCGGGTTGGGATTGTCTTGTTCTCCCCCACCCCTGGGTTCATCAACTAGAGGGCAAAACCTCAAACCACCGGGCTAAAAATTCATAACATTCAGTGACCTTTAATCGGACAGTTCCAGAGATTTGATGGAGAGTTAGAAGCGATTTGACCGAGGAATTTTGCAAAAACCCCTTAAAGACAGTCTGCTCGTTTATTTTGTTCCAGGTCGTGCGAATTTTGAATAAATTCGGCGAACGACCTGGATTGTTGTTGTCCTAATCGGGGAGCAAGCTGACGGGACTTGTCATCAAATGGGGGAATAATTTATCTCCCAGCACTTTTAATGCGAGCTAAAATTGTTTCCATTTCCGACAGTTCTACAGCCCCGGAGAAAGGTTCTTCATTCATGAAAAAGAACGGGGTTCCATTAATGCCTAATTTGCGAGCCAGCATCAGGTCTTCCTCAATGGCAGCTTGGGCGGTTTCACTCTGCCGATCGCTGTTAAATTTCTCCAAATCTAAATTTAACGTTTGGGCGATCGTCCCATATAAGGGTTCTCCCAACTGCTCTTGCTGTTGGAATAATGCATCATGATATTCCCAGAATTTCCCCTGTTGTCCAGCCGCCCAAGCCGCTTGAGCGGAGGGCAGGGCTTGGGGATGAATCTGACTCAAGGGCAGATGCTTGTAGGTCAAAGTGACCTCAGACTGATGTTTAGCCATAAACTGATTCACCGTTTCGTGAGCTTGGGCACAAAACGGACATTGAAAGTCGGAAAATTCGACAATCACGATATTTTTCTCGGGCAGCACCTTTAACGGGAGAATTCCCGATAATTGCCCCCGGGTTGGTACTCATCTGCTGTAAGAAAGCCTGCCTTGCTTGCTGAACATCATTTTGTTGGGTCTCCTGATAGGCTTGTACGGATTCAATAATGACTTGAGGATTCTTCCGAATAATCTCCAAGACTTGTGCTTCGAGGTCGGAATTGGCACTCGTGCCATTGGGACTGGTACAACCGAACAATCCAAAACCGAATATCAAACAGCAGGCTAAAGTCAACGAGAAAAAGCGAAACCGGGACATGAATAACCTCTGGGATAAAAATTAGCAGCAGATCACTACTATAGGCGCTTTCCCGGGATTTTGACGAGTTTCCCCTGGGTAGAGAAGACGGGTTTCATTGGTGATATCGATCGCTGCTAGATTAGAGGAGTAACGTTACCATCATCTCCAGCACTCCCCTGCCCTGTGGCAACACTGGACTGCGATGGATTTCGGTAGCCTCCAGTACAGTTTGGGGATTAAGGAGTCGTCGCGTCGGTTATTTCAACCGAACGGATTTGGCCCGTTTACTTTCGTTTGCCTTGGAAGCAAGCTGGAAGCAGCGATGCCAAGTTGAGAGGTCCCCGATTATCCCTGAACAGCGATCGGCCCTCGGTTACATTGCGCTGATCACAAACAATTGCTGTTGGGATCTGACCTATCACTAGACTCTAACCACCCCTCGCGAACTTTACTCAATATCATGTATGAGCGGATTTTTTCAGTGCCCGATCGCCTCAAATCCCCCAATCAACCGATTAAAGTGGGGGTGTTACATTCCCTAACGGGTACGATGTCGATCGGGGAAGTATCAGTCAAAGATGCCACCTTGTTAGCAATTGAAGAAATTAATGCGTCCGGTGGGGTACTGGGTCGCCCCCTAGAAGCGGTGATTGCCGATGGCGAAAGCAATTTAAAAACCTTTGCGGACAAAGCCAAACAATTACTCACCCAGGATCAAGTGGAGGTCATCTTTGGCTGCTGGACCTCCGCCTCGCGCAAAGCGGTCCTCCCCATTTTGGAAGAATTAAATGGATTGTTATTTTATCCGGTGCAATATGAAGGATTAGAACAGTCCCCCAATATTTTCTATACGGGTGCAGCACCCAATCAACAAATCGTTCCGGCGGTGCAATATTTATTAGATCGGGGCTTTCGTCACATTTATTTACTCGGGTCAGATTATATTTTCCCCCGGAGTGCGAATCAAATTATTAAAGCGCAATTAGTCGCCCAAGATGCGGTTTTAGCCGGGGAAGAATACATTCCCCTCGGTTCCCAGGAGGTGAGTACAGCGATCGCCCATATTCTGTCGGTACAACCGGATGCGGTACTCAATACCCTCAATGGCGATACCAATGTGGCCTTTTTCCGAGAGTTACAGCAAGCGGGGTTGACCCCGGATGACTTGCGGGTGATGTCCGTGAGTATTGCCGAGGCAGAGGTCCAGGAAATAGGGGCAGACTTCACCGCCGGACATCTGGTGGCATGGAATTACTTTCAAAGTATCGATACCCTGGAAAACCAGAGATTCGTCAGGGCCTATAAAGCCAAGTATGGCAGCGATCGCGTCACCTCGGACCCGATCGCCTCGGGCTATCTAGGGGTCTATTTGTGGAAAAAAGCCGTGGAAAAAGCCCAGTCTACCCAGGTAGGGAAGGTGAAGGCATCGGCCAAAAATATAGAACTGGTCACCCCAAAAGGGTTAGTCAAGCTAGATGCTAAAACCCAGCATCTGTGGAACACTGTTCGCATTGGCCAAATCAAGCCCGATGGGGCGATCGCCGAAATTTGGAACTCCCAAGAGGCCGTGGCCCCAGACCCCTTTTTATCCCGCTATCCTTGGGCGGCAGGACTCTCTCAACAGGGATTCCGCTGGGGAATCAATGCCAAATTGATGAGCTTATTTAGCGCGTTAGTGGCGATCGCCTGGGTCGCTTTGGGCTTAGAGTGGCTGACGGCAGCGGAAATTCAGCGCAATATCGCCGCCTTAATTCACCGAGTTGAGCAAATGCCTACACCCCACAAAGAAATGTTGGAATGGTGCGATGCGGTGATGGCGGCAGCGCATCGCAGTCAATATTTATTGCTGATGCTACTGCTTTTGAGCCTCGTCTCAATGGCGGTGGCCTTTTTTGTGATTTCCCGAATTACGCGGGCCTTAAATGGGGTGACTCAAACCGCCCAACGATTAGCCTCTGGAGATTTAACCGCGCGATCGCCCCTGGTTTCTGGAGATGAAATCGGGGTACTCTCTTCGACCCTGAATACAATGGCACAACAGGTCAACTGTTTACTCAAAGGGTTAGAAGTGCGTTCTCGCCAAGTGGAAGAACACAGTTTAGAATTAGAGGCAGCGGTTTATGCCGCACAAGCAGCGAGTCGAGCGAAAAGCACCTTTTTAGCCAATATGAGCCACGAATTGCGAACGCCACTGAATGCGATCGTCGGTTATAGCGAACTGCTGCAAGAAGAAGTAGAGGAGATTCTCGCCGATGAACAGTTGATTAGCGACCTCCAAAAAATTAACATCGCGGGCAAAAATCTCTTGGCGATCGTCAGTGACATTTTAGATATTTCTAAAATTGAAGCAGGCAAAATGGATCTGTGTCTGGATGCCTTTGATGTCCCTCAGTTGATTCAGGAGGTCATCACCACCCTAGAACCCGTGATGCTGGCCAATGGCAACGCGATCCAGGTGGATTATCCCGAAAACATGGCCATGATGACGGCAGATCTCACCAAGGTCCGGCAAATCCTCTTAAACCTCCTGAGTAATGCGGCTAAATTTACACAAAAGGGCAAAATTATTTTAGAGGTGAACATTAAAAATCCGCAAGAGCATCCCGGGGAACAGGTCACCCTGAATTCTACTCCTGTGCCCCAAGCGATACGCCTTGGATTCTCTTCCGAGTCCGGGATACGGGCATTGGCATGAGTGCTGAACAGCTTGCCCGACTGTTTCAACCCTTTGTCCAGGGGGATGATTCGACGACGCGCAAGTATGGCGGGACGGGATTGGGTTTAGCGTTGGTTAAAAAATTTTGCGAGATGATGGGAGGGGCGATCGCCGTGGAAAGCGAACTGGGGCGCGGGTCGGTGTTTGAGATTGCTCTACCCTTGGTGGTGAAAGATACACCCCCCCAGAAGGTGACCCTTCATCAAGCAGCTTAAGGTGGACCGGGATGGTCAGCAGTTCATCCGATTGCGGGTAAAATAGTCAGCAAAACCACTAGGATTCACAAAATTATAATGCCTGAACCGTCGATATGGCGATGGGTTAAGACCCTCTCGGGCCACTTAGACCGGGTGAGTTCTGTGGCAGTTGCCCCGGACGGCAACATCCTCGCCAGCAGCAGTTTGGACCACACCATTGCGCTGTGGGATC
The DNA here is from genome assembly GCA_963821735.1 of uncultured cyanobacterium. Taxonomy (GTDB): domain Bacteria; phylum Cyanobacteriota; class Cyanobacteriia; order Cyanobacteriales; family Laspinemataceae; genus Laspinema. Next base: position 89,811 of record CAWGFK010000003.1, on the reverse strand, counting down.
TCAACTCGGGTCAAAAACTCCACACCCTCGAAGGACATTCTGGATCGGTTCTGGCGGTAACTTTTTCCCCGGATGGTCAACGGTTGGTCAGTTGTGGGACGGATAAAAAGATTCAGGTTTGGGATTTGGGCCGGTTTAAGCCGATTCGTCAGTTGGGGCGATGGTTTGGCGGTCATCAGGAACCTGTTTTAGCCCTGGCAATCGCCCCGGATGGCAAAACTCTGGTGAGTACCAGTGGCGATCTCCGTCTGAAAGGCTGGAATCTGGCGACGGGTAGAAATGAATGGACCCTCACCTTGAATGGGGAGAAACTTGGGGAGATTCAGTCTGTGGCGATTAGTCCCGATGGCAAAATTTTAGCTGGAGGCAGTACGGATAGTCAGATTGCCCTGTGGAATTTGCAGACGGGGGAAAAATTACGGACCCTCACCGGCCATTCTGCCGGGGTGACGGGGGTCGAATTTAGTCCCGATGGACAGGTTTTGGCCTCTAGTAGTTGGGATAAAACCGTGGCCCTGTGGAATTACCGGACAGGGGAGCAAATCGCCTCCCTGGTGGGACATTCCGATGTGGTGAATGTGGTGAGGTTTCATCCCGATGGCGAGAGACTTGCCTCTGGGAGTTGGGATAAAACCCTGGCCTTGTGGAATGGGAAAACGGGAGAACAAATTGCCTCCCTGGTGGGACATTCCGATGCGGTGCGATCGCTGGCCTTTAGTCCCGATGGGCGGGTGCTGGTGTCCGGGAGTTGGGACCAGACGATCGCCCTATGGCAGGTATAGCCTTTCTCTTGGTGGTGAAGTACATTCACCGATCCTCCTAAATCCCCCTTAAACAGGGGGACTTTCCAGGTCCCCCCCTTTTCTAAGGGGGGCTAGGGGGCATCCGAATAGACGTACCTCATCCATGCGAAAATTGCTATAGAATCGACCCATAATTATGCCGTTATTTCCCCCGTCGCGATTAATCGAGGAAACCCATCAGTCCATCGCTGTCATCCCCTTCATTGGAGCAAATGGGCCGATTTCCCATCAGATGATCGCAGTTCATGAGGATGGTGCTTTCTGTAATCGGACGATTTCCAGACACCTGCATGGAGTGGGCGACGTGAATCATACTCGCCCCAATTGGACGAATTCCCGAGGAGTTTAAGGTATCGGCGACGATAAAATTACTCGCCTCCACGGGACGATTGCCGGACAGGTTGATACTGTCGGAAATCTCGAAGTTGCTCAGTCCGATGGGGCGGTTTCCGGGTAAACCCCCTTGACGATAAAGCTGAATGCCTTTAGGGGTGGCTTCTTCAGGTAATTTGTCTTGTATTTTCTTCATACTATCTTGGGGTTCGTTTTCTGGGTTGGGTTTCTCAGTCTCATCAGCGATCGCGCTATCCGCCATCTCGGGATTCTCCTCCAAAAACACTCGGTTAGTTTTCCTTTGCTCCTGAAAATCCGTCTCGTTTGTGCCCTGTTTTAGCACGGTTGAATCGGTAAGTTTTTACCTCATCGATGGCGATAGGGGCCTTATGTTAATGAGTCGGATACTAGCTTTCGCTGTCAGATCTTTTTTAGGGTTCTAACTTAAGCCTTAATTATACGGGTTCAAGGATCTACAGACGAGTTGATCGCACTCTACATTACTGTAAATTTTTGTAAAACTCTCAAAAAAAATCTTATCGGGATCATAAGCGGGGATAGGCGTTCCTCGGTCATCCTAGGGTTCTTGCTTTTCTAGCATTGGGGGATCCGACAAAAGGGCCAAGGGGGGATTCGTTGCGATCGCCCCTTGGCCCTAAATTTATGAACCGGCCAAGTTCGTCGCCTTACTTGCGACTACTCAACCATTTTGCGGCAGCAATTCCTAAAATAGCCGCGACTAACGGATTACTCAAAAACTTCATCATCCAGGGTTTATCCGCTAAAACATCCCGGAAAATATCAGGATGAGCGTGATAGGCAAATGCGGCTAATTTAGAGACATCATCTGCGGACATTTTCTTGGGATTGTGACTCGAAAGGGCGAGTTGTTTTTCTAAATCGCGATCGCTGAGTCCGCGTTTTTTGAGTTCTTTAAAGAACTCCTGCGCCACATCATCCCGTTCATCGGGCTTAATTTGGGCGATCGCTTTTCTTAGTTCCGGTTCCATTTGGGCCGGAGGAATGCGATCGTGTTGCAGAGACTCGCCAAATAAGCGCTGACGCTCTTCCCGAGTCGATCGCTGGGCAAAATCATCAAAATTTTGATAATCTTCGGTCTGGGGCGCATTCGGCATGACCTCGCGATCGCCTCTTGCCAAATCGCTCATAATTTCCCGTTTATATTCGTCACTCGTCGCCATATCATTCTCCTAGTTTATTTCATCGTCATTGATAGATAGCTCGTCAAAACTGTTGCGATTTGACACAACCTCTATCCTGCTTTATACTGAATCTGCTGAGACTGCACATCATAATCCGCTGTCAGAATCAGTTGTTTATCCGGTGCATACACCATCACCTTTAAATTCCGATTGGGGAAATTGTGGTGAAATCCCTGCGCCAGCGATCGGGCTAAGTCTCGCACTTCATTGGGTCGAACTTCCGGCGTAATCACCACGCCTAATTTATCATTGTCTCGCACATAGGCATCTTGAATCAGACCTTTGGCATTTCGCACCACCCAGTTGCCAAAATTCTCCCCAGTTTGAGTATTACCCCGTTCCAATTGGGCGTAATTGTGTGGACTCGTCACCGAGGGGGAGAGGCGGTTGGGTTGCTGTGCCGTCGGGGTTCCCACACTACAAGCAGTGACAAAACTGAGGACTAATACTAAGACCAAAGCAGTCAACCCTTTCTGAACTCGCTTAAACACACTCACCTGAATTTTCCTCCAAATTGTATAGTAATATCAAATCCGTTGTCAGGGGATGCCCGTTGATTTATAAGGTGAATTGATAGACTTTTCGTAAACTTTCTGGACCGACCCCTTCAACAAACCTTATCGACAAAAGATTGATGATTTCTCCGATTCCCCTCTTTGAAAATGGAGCATCGAAAGGTTCCCTTCGCAATCATGCAAAAGGGTTAAGAGTTGAGGGAAGGGCAGGGATGCTCCCCGCCCTTCCCTCTGTTCAAAGATTAAGCTCTAGTCGATCGCCTTTTTTATGTTATCTTTGATGTCTTCTTTGGCGTGTTGGCTTTCGGCCTCAGTTTGCTTCATTTTGCCCTCAGCCTTATCCTTGGGATCGCCAGTCACGTTTCCTAACGCTTCTTGCGCTTTCCCTTCCACGTTCTTCATCGTTGCATTAGCTCTATCTTCAGCGCTCATATTATTCTCCGTCTTTTTGAATTCGTTTTAACTGTATTTACATTAGCAAGGATAACGAAGGAAAAGCATCTATCAATGGATATATCCTTGTCCTACTCCTGAGATATCAGCGGGGATCGCTAATATCTCAGGAAATTCTTATCCCGTTTTGCCTCATTCTAGGGTTCTCAGTTCTCCTAAAAAAAGGGCCAAGGTATTAATACCTTGGCCCTTTTTGCTGACTAGCTTACAAGTTTTCTAATTGAGTTTTCTTGACATCCAGTTCTTCTTTTAAATTTTCCGCCCCATGTTCAATATTGGCTTGGATTTGCTTGGCTTTACCCACCGCTTTTTGCTTGGGGTCTCCCGTCAGGTCACCCAAGGCTTCTTGGGCTTTCCCTTCAATATTCTTAGCCGTTGCTTTCATGCGATTTTCAACACTCATTATGTATTTCTCCCTTTTATCTTTATTTTTTTATCAGCTAACCTATTTGGGTCATCACCTTAAATATTTAGCCTTAAACATATAGTAGCCCTAGGGTATAAAAAATGTCCTCTGTCCTCAGACATATCTTGAAACAAAAATAGCTAGAACGTAAGGGGGAATAGAAACGGTCTAATCCATCACCTCGATAGAAACAGAGATGTCTTTCATTAAAGGGACCTACAGGGTGGGGCGCGGGACATCCCGAACGGAGTGTAAGTCCTGCACCTGTTCAAAAGTGTCAACAGCGATTAGTATTTTGAGTAGATATTTCTTTCAACAACCTTCTACAATAGGGAAAGAACTCACCCTCAATCCGACTATGCAACCCTTTCGTCTGGAAGCGCCTTATCAACCGACAGGGGACCAACCCCAAGCGATCGCCAAACTGATCCAAGGTATCCAAGGGGAAAAACCCTTTCAAACCCTCTTAGGTGCCACCGGAACCGGCAAAACCTTTACCATTGCCTCCACGATCGCACAAGTGGGGAAACCCACCCTTGTCCTGGCCCATAATAAAACCCTCGCCGCCCAACTCTGTAACGAATTGCGGCAATTTTTTCCCCATAATGCCGTTGAATACTTTATCAGCTATTACGACTACTATCAACCGGAAGCCTATATCGCCGTCACCGATACCTATATCGAAAAAACCTCCTCGATTAACGATGAAATCGATATGCTGCGCCATTCCGCCACGCGATCGCTCTTTGAACGCCGGGATGTGATTGTCGTCGCCTCGATTAGCTGCATTTACGGGTTAGGAATGCCGACGGAATACCTCAACGCCGCCATTCCCTTACAAGTCGGACAAGAACTCGAACCCCGGCAACTCTTGCGCGACCTCGCCGGTATCCAATATCATCGCAATGACGTAGAAATGGGTCGCGGACGCTTCCGCGTCAAAGGGGATGTCCTAGAAATCGGACCCGCTTATGAAGACCGGATCGTCCGCGTCGAGTTCTTCGGAGATGAAATCGAGGCCATCCGCTACGTTGATCCCGTCACCGGCAGTATTCTCGCCAGTCTGGATACCTTAAGTATCTATCCAGCGCGTCACTTTGTTACCCCCGATGACCGTTTGGAAGCAGCTTGTCAGGCGATCGAGTTGGAACTAGAAGACCGCCTCCAGGAACTGGAAAAAGCGGGCAAATTAGTCGAAGCACAACGGATAGAACAACGGACTCGCTACGACCTAGAATTGCTGCGAGAAGTGGGATATTGCAACGGCGTAGAGAACTATTCTCGCCACATGGCCGGACGGGAAGCGGGAGAACCTCCAGAATGTTTACTGGATTATTTCCCCAAAGATTGGTTATTGGTGGTGGATGAATCTCACGTCACCGTCCCGCAAATTCGGGGAATGTACAATGGCGATCGCGCCCGCAAATTGGTCTTAATCGAACATGGATTTCGTCTCCCCTCTGCTGCCGATAACCGACCCTTAAAAGCAGAGGAATTTTGGGCCAAGATGAATCAATGTATCTTCGTCTCCGCCACCCCTGGCGACTGGGAAATCGAACAATCTGCTGGGGAAGTCATCGAACAGATTATCCGACCCACGGGAGTGGTAGACCCGGAAATCTATGTCCGTCCCACGGAGGGTCAAGTGGATGACTTACTCGGTGAGATTAAAGACCGAGTGAAACGGAACGAACGGGTTCTGATCACCACCTTAACCAAACGCATGGCGGAAGACCTCACGGAGTATTTCCAGGACCGGGGAATTCGGGTGCGTTATCTGCACTCGGATATTAATTCTATCCAACGGATTGAGATTCTCCAGGACTTGCGGGAAGGGGAATTTGATGTGTTGATTGGGGTCAACTTGTTGCGGGAGGGGTTAGACTTACCGGAGGTGTCTCTCGTGGCGATTTTAGATGGGGATAAAGAAGGATTTTTGCGATCGCATCGGTCCCTGGTCCAAACCATCGGACGCGCCGCCCGTCATATCCGGGGACAAGCGATCATTTATGCGGATAACATGACCGACAGCATGACCTTGGCGATCGAAGAAACCGATCGCCGTCGCGGAATTCAAACCGCCTACAATCAGATGCATGGCATTACCCCCACCACCATTATCAAGAAATCCAGTAATGCAATTTTGGCCTTTTTAGACGTTTCGCGCCGCTTAAATGCTGCGGAAGCCGAGGGCGTGGATTCCTTCACCCTCGCCCTTCAGGAATTGCCCTTAGAAGATATTCCAGAAGCGATTTCTAAACTGGAACTCCAGATGAAAGAAGCGGCCAAAAAGCTAGAATTTGAGGAAGCAGCCAAATTTCGCGATCGCATCAAGAAGCTGCGAGATAAACTCGTCGGTCATTCCTAATCCAATCCAGGTTAAGCGGATGGAAAACCCCATCTGCCTAACCTTAACCGCCGGATAATTCAAATCATGAAATCATGAAATCAGCACTGAAAACAACTCAGGATATCATCTCTATGAATACCATTAGCCTCAAGATTCCTCACCTGACCCCAGAAAAATTTGAGGAAATTTGTCAAGCGAATCAAGAGTTACAGTTAGAAAGAACGGCCACCGGAGAACTGATTGTCATGCCACCCACAACACCTTGGACGGGGAATCAAAATTTCGGACTGATCGTCCAACTGGGAATCTGGATTGAGAAAAGCGGATTAGGCAAAGGATTTGACTCCTCCACCGGGTTTACCTTACCCAATGGTGCAGTGCGATCGCCCGATGCCACCTGGGTGAGTGATCAGCGATGGCAGACTCTAACTCCAGAAGAACAGCAAACCTTTTCCCGCCTTTCTCCTGATTTTGTCATCGAGTTGCGATCGGGCAATGACTCTCTGGAAAAACTGCGAGAAAAGATGCAGGAATATATTGACAATGACGTGCAACTATGCTGGTTAATCGATCCGATCCGCAAGCAAGTAGAAATCTATCGACCCAAGCAGAATGTAGAAATATTGGTCTCTCCCAACTCCCTATCTGGGGAAGACATCTTACCCGGGTTTGTCTTGAATTTGAATAAAATCTGGTAAAAAAATTCCCGGGAAACCGGAGGCGACTGCTGGGTAAAACCATGCTACAATCAGACTCCCTTATCAGTATTGTTGTTTATCCCTCGAACCTTCATGGCAATTACTAGAACTGAAGCCAAGCAGTTATTAGAACGGCTAATTTTTGACGAAGAACATCCCCGAGAATGGGTGCAAGATGTCTGGGAAATGAGTCCCACCCTAGGAGAAACCGCCGCTAAATTATGGGATGTTTATGAGGCGATCATTGAATGCTGTCCCGAAGAGAAACTAGAGAATTTACTGCATAGTATCTATCAAGCCTCCCTGGAAGACTTGTAAAATTTCCTAACTAGAATAACCGGAACCCTTGCCAACGGTCAGGTAATCCGGCTATTCTAGGAAGCAATTCACATCCAATGGAGAATAGGCAGTCGTGACCGAAGCAACCAATGTACTGGGGGGAAAACTGGAAAATTGCTGCACCTCCCCCATGACCGGATATTATCGAGATGGAAAATGTAACACCGGAGGCGGAGACTACGGTGCTCATGTCGTCTGTGCACAAGTCACTGAAGAGTTTCTCACGTTCACCAAACAGCGGGGAAATGATTTGAGTTCTCCGGTTCCCCTGTTTAATTTTCCGGGCTTAAAACCTGGCGATCGCTGGTGTTTGTGCGCCTCTCGCTGGAAAGAAGCCCTCGATGCCGGAGTCGCACCCCCCATCGTCCTCGCTGCCACTCACATATCCGCTTTGGAGTATGTCTCAGAAGAGGAACTCAAACAATATGCGGTAGAGGAATAAAGTCATAACCGACCCGTAAAACGGTGCATCTACAGGAATAAAGCCCGCGCAGGCGGGCTATTTTAAAAGGTTTAAATTATCAAGATTGGGAATTAAACCCACAATTTTGAACCGACTCGACTCCAAAGCAGCAGAGTGTAAGGTTGAGAGCATTTGGGGTAGAAAATCTGGAGTAGTCAGGGGTAGGGTCTTCTTCCCCCTATTTGCAAAATATTATCAAAACTTAAGGGGCAGTTGACAACGTGCGATCGCCCCAAAAATCTCGGAATTCTGGAAGTTTTAGGGCCAAAATTCCTAAAACATCAGCCTAAAACCCGTTAAATCAAGGCAATGCCAGGGAATTCTCCCCAGAAAGCGTCGTGGGGCTTCCTAGATTTATAGAAAATTTTTGGCAATAACGGCTTGACAGAGGTAGGTAGGTTAGGCTAAATTAACTTCGCTGATGAAAATATCTCTCAATAATATTCAGGCTGGTAAAAATTTTGACTCAATCTGGCTACTTTAATGGATAATCTGACCGGGCGTCATTTAAGGCGAAAAGTTAGTAAAATTTTGGCTTTTTTCTTAAGTCTAATCTTTGTGATGACAATCAATCCTCCCACCCCAGCAACGAATCTCAATTCCACAGAAATTCTGTGGGATAGTTATGGCATTCCCCACATTTTTGCCCAGAATAACCCAGACTTATTTTATGCTTTTGGTTGGGCGCAAATGCAGAGTCATGGCAACTTACTGTTACGATTATATGGTCAAGCCCGAGGACGTGGGGCAGAATATTGGGGAGAAGACTACTTAGAGAGCGATCGCTGGATACATACAATGGGAGTTCCCGACCGCGCCCCAGACTGGTATGCCGCGCAAACCCCGGTATTTCGCACCTATCTCGATGCCTTTGCGGAGGGAATTAATGCCTACGCGGCACAACAGGGCGACTCCCTTGATGAAGCGGTCAAGGTGGTGCTACCCGTGACGGGAGTGGATATTTTGGCCCATCTTCAGCAGGTCCTGAATTTTACCTTTGTTGTCAATCCCCAAGAAGTGAGAGAACGGCTAACCAACCCCGAAGAAACTCCCGGTTCTAATGCCTGGGCGATCGCACCGAGGCGATCGCAAAGTGGTCATACATTGCTCTTAATCAACCCCCATCTGCCCTGGTCCGACTTGTATCACTGGTATGAAGCGCAACTCAACGCCCCGGGAATCAATGCCTCTGGGGTCGCCCTGGTGGGCATTCCGGTACTCAGTATGGCATTTAACGATGAAATAGGGTGGGCGCATACAGTGAATACCCACAAAGGCTGGGATTTATACGAACTCACCCTAGAAGAACAGGGTTATCGGTTTGATGGAGAAGTGCGAAATTTTGACATCCAGGAAAAAATTCTCTCGGTTAAACAGGAGGATGGATCGCAGGTTAACGTTCCTCTTGAAGTCAAACAGTCTATACATGGACCGATTGTAGAAGAATCCGAGGGCAAGGCGATCGCCCTTCGGGTGGTGGGATTAGACGCACCTGGCGCGCTAGAGGAATGGTGGACTATGGCAACCGCCACCGACCTCCCCGGGTTTGAAGCGGCCTTAAAACCCTTGCAAATTCCCATGTTTACCGTCATTTATGGCGATCGCCAGGGACATATTATGCACCTGTATAATGGTCAGGTTCCCGTGCGTTCGGGCGGCACTTTTGAGGAAGGTTGGGAGATTCTCCCGGGGGATACTTCGGCCACCTTATGGACGCAAATCCACCCCTATGAAGACCTCCCGCGCCTCCTTGACCCCCCCACGGGATGGTTGCAGAATGCCAATGACCCCCCGTGGAGTACAACCTTTCCCCAAGCGATCGCCCCGTCAGACTATCCCTCCTATATTGCCCCCTCAGAGACTCTCCTTTAGAGCACAGCGATCGGTGCGAATGATTATGGAACGTGAGAAAATGAGCTTTGAGCAATTGATAGAATCCAAACATTCTACCCGCATGGAACTGGCCGATCGCATCCTAGATGACTTGATTGATGCGGCGAGAGAGAGTGATTCAGACTTAGCACATCAAGCGGCAGAACTGTTTAGTCGTTGGGATCGTCATGCCAATAGCGAGAGTCAGGGGGCGGTTTTATTTGCCCTGTGGGTCGGCGAAATGGAACTTTCCGAACTCTTTGCTACTCCCTGGAATCCGGATCAACCCCTGAGTACCCCCACGGGACTCGCCGATCGCGATCGGGCGATTGCAGTCCTAGAAGCAGTTGCCCAAGAATTGTGCGATCGCCTCGGGAGATTAGATGTACCCTGGGGAGAAGTATTTCGCTTTCGTTTGGATGAGTTAGACTTGCCTGCCAATGGCGGATACAGCTTTCTGGGACTGTTCCGAAACATCTGGTTTGAAGAGGCGGAAGATGGACGATTTGCCGCAGTGGGTGGGGATTCGTATATTGCGGCAGTTGAATTTAGTGAGTCAATTCAAGCCAAGGCTGTGTTAAGTTATGGAAATTCTAGTCAACCGAACTCCCCTCATAGAACGGATCAATTTACCTTATTTGCAAACCAACAATTGCGTCCAGTCTGGCGATTGCGATCGGATATTTTGGAGCATTTAGAATATCAAGAACGATTGACTGGAACAACGCTTTAGCGGGGACGATATAGCTAGTTTAAATCAGTGGTGGAAGACCTCACCACTGATTTAGAACCACTCTATGATCCCAAATGGAGCATTCCTACTCCGGTGAGTTGTTGGGAAATCGCGGTTAAAACTGGCCGGAGTTGGGATTTGATAAAAAAGTGATCGCCGGGGAATATTTTTAAGCTAAAAGAGTGACAAGTTTCTTGACTCCAAGGGGAAATTTCTTCCGGATTCGCTTCAGAGTCTTCTAATCCGCCAAAGGCTGAAATGGGGTAATCCAGGGGGGGTTCTGAATCATAATGATAGGTTTCGTTGAGGGCTAAATCTGCCCTGAGAATGGGCAGAAATAATTCCATAAGTTCGGGATTTTGCAGCAGCGTATCGGGCATTCCATTATATCGGCGTAATTCTTCAATAAATTCTGAGTCGGGCAGTTGATGAATGGGAGATGAAGAAGGACCCAAATGAGGCGCTTCACGACCGGAAACAAATAGATGGACGGGTTGCGGATAGTCATGACGACGCAGATAACGAGCAAACTCAAATGCCACTAATGCACCGACACTATGCCCGAACAATGCAAAGGGGCGATCGCAATAGGGAAGTAAGTGATAGCTGAGGGTTTCCATTAACGATGAAATATCGGTAAAAGGGGGTTCACTAAGGCGATTTTCTCGTCCAGGAAGTTGCACGGAAATCACTTCAATATCCGGTGCTAATTGAGCCATCCAGGGACAAAAAATAGAAGCACCCGCCCCGGCGTAGGGAAAGCAAAATAAGCGGAAATTAGCATGAGAATTCGGTTTAAAATAGGGAATCCAAGGATTAGCAATGGTTCGATTCATTGGTACAGATAAAGCCTCCAATTAACTCTTTAGAGGGACAAGGCACTGCCTTGTCCCTATGAATTTTAACCGATAGCAGTCAACTCAGAAGGATTCTCTGCCGGTGTCGGTAAAAAACCACCTTCTTGCAATTGAGTGACACTATTTTTAACGGCAGTGATGATAAATTGTACATCATTATCACTATGGGCAGTGGATAAAAATCCATTGCCACCTCGAATCATCACCCCTTGAGAAAATAGGTGATAAGTGAGTAATTGCATCGCCATTGAAGGTCCGGAATTGGCTTGTGTTTCCGCCGGAAACTGGGCCGAAAAGCGAGCCAAAATTGGCCATCCGAATGGGGACGGCATCCTTGATAAAGTAGGCATTTAATTCAGCAACAAAGTCCGAGGTGCGTTGATTTAAACGGTCCTGAAGGGCTGACCCTTCTGCTTTGAGATGGGTTAACACCGCTTTTGCTGCGGCGATTGTCAGGGGATGTTTGCAAAAGGTTCCAGCAAAAAAGGTGGGTTCTACGGATGGATAGGAATCATCGCCATAGTTCCAGGTTCCCCCATCAATTCGGTCCAGATATTCGGCTTTTCCGGCAATAATTCCAATCGGCATTCCTCCCCCGATAATTTTACCATAAGTGGCGATATCCGCTTGAACTCCAAACCAGGCTTGGGCACCGCCAGGGTGAATCCGAAATCCGGTGACCATTTCATCAAAAATTAAGGCAATTCCTGCCTCTTGGGTCACTTGCCGGAGTTGTTGTAAAAAGGCTTTGGGTTGCAATTCGGGACGGCGACTTTGGACGGGTTCGACGAGAACAGCCGCTAATTCGTGAGCGTGATTTTTGATGATTTCTAAGGAGTCGGGATGGTCATATTCCAACACTAAAACATCGGCGATAAAGTTAGAAAGGATGCCAGGAGAGAGGGGGGCCGCATGAGGGGGAGAATCTGGGGAAGCAACAGCAAGCGTGCCATCAAAATGACCATGATAGGAACCGGAAAACATGGCAATTTTAGGACGTTCTGTTTGCGATCGGGCTAACCGAATAGCTGTCATCACAGCTTCCGTACCAGTATTACTAAAAGCAACTCGTTCGGTTTGGGTCATTTCGGCAATCATTTCCGCCACGATTCCCGCATCTTCAGATTGCGGACCGAGTTGTATTCCTTTAGCGAGTTGTTCTTGAATAGCGGATTGGATAAAGGGAGGATTGTGACCGAATAAATTCACCCCAAATCCCATTGTCAGGTCTACATATTCATTATCATCTACATCCCAAATCCGCGAACCTTGGGACCGTTTAGCGACAATGGGATAAAAGATTTCTTTAAACGGCATAGGAAACTGACCCCCGGCGCGAATATCGGCTAAAACCGGGCGATAGGTTTGCGCCATTTTTTTAGAAGTATGGGTGCGCTGAATGTAGTTTTGAGCGAAGTTTCTTAGATACTGTTGTTGTTCGTTCATGATGGTTTAGATAGGATAGTTTAAGGGGGATAACCAGCGAGAATTACATCCCGCTGGTTGGTTGAAGAATGAGGCGACTGGTTAAACTCGCGCCGGTTTCTGAGGGTTGGGTAAATAACCGGAACGGACCAAATAGCTGAAGTAAGTGATTAGCAATTTTTCACCCACGGGAGGACAGGTAATATCCGTCCCTTGCAGTGCAGTTTGGGTATTGCGATCGCCAATTTCCAGGGGAGAGGAAGTGGCAGTGCGATCGCCGCTTCCGCTATCAGAGAATACCGACAGCAGGGGATAGAGTGCATTATCGGTGGAATTTGCTGCCTGTTGATGCAACTGTTCCCGCCATTGGGGATAAGTGACGGGTTCTAAGGGATAACCCTGCGATCGCACCCAGGAGACAAATTCACCCCAAGGCAGAGTTTGGGAATTGACCAGATGGAAGTTTTTCCCGATAGATTCGGGTTGTTGAGAGAGGTGACACAATCGCCCGACTCACATAGTCTACGGGAACCATTTCCACTTCTGTATTCCAGTTGGGTGCACTTCCGAGTTGGATACAACCTCCGATAATCCGATGGACGAAATCATTGACATTGCAAGCGCCGGTTTGACTATGACCCGTAATCCGTCCGGGTCGATAAATGTTAATGGGGAACCCGCGATCGCGTGCCGCCATTAACAGTTTTTCCGCTACCCATTTACTCTGAATGTAACCTCCCTCTAGGTGGTCTATATTCGCCAGTTCATCCTCTTCTGTTGCCGTTGAATCAAACAGTCCCACCGTAGAAATAAAATGCAGCGGTTTGAGCTTAATTTGATTGGCTAATTTCAACAGGTCCAGGGTACTTTCCACGTTAGCTGCTTTTACTGCTGAGTAAGGATAGGTGAAATTGACCAATGCGCCATTATGATAAATCACATCAATTTGATGAGCAAGGGCCTGGAATTGTTCAGCAGATAATCCTAAACGGGGTTTAGCTAAATTACCGACGAGGGGAATAATTCGTTCCCCTAGGGAATCCCGCCATAATTTATATGTTTCGAGATTGCTTTGAATCCGTTTTTTCGCTTCTGCTGCATTAGAAGCACGAACTAAACAATAAATTTCTGCACTGGTTTTTCGCAGCAGTTCTTCTAGCAAAAATGCCCCTAAAAATCCGGTGGCTCCCGTTAAAAGAATATGAGCCGGATTAGGATTGAATTGGAACGTACCAACGGGAGAAAAACTGTCATCAAGTATGGTTTCTGCTTGAAAATCTACGGAACTGATATTAACAGTTGGGGACTCTTGTTGAGTGGCCCGTTCAATTTGTTGAGCTAATCCGGCAACAGTTGGAACGGCGAATAAATCCCGTAAAGGGAGGTCTACGGTAAAGGTATCCCGCACCCGGGAGGAGAGTTGGGTAATCAGTAAAGAATGTCCTCCTAAATCGAAGAAGTTATCCTCTATGCCGACTTTTTCTAAGCCTAAAATTTCGCTCCAAATTTCGGCAATTTTCTCTTCTAAAATCGTGCGAGGGGCAACAAATGTGCCTTGCATATCCGGTCGAGAAGTATCTGGGGCCGGAAGTGCTTTGCGATCGACTTTGCCGTTGGGAGTTAGGGGGAGATGTTCTAAGATTACAAAGGCGGAAGGGACGGCATATTCTGGGAGCGTTTGTTGCAGGTATTGGCGCAATTCTCCCACCAGGTGACGGCGCTGTTGTCCCTGGAGGGGATTGTTGGTATAACGGTTCCAAGGTTGGATAGAAATGGGGTGATTTTCATAGAGGAGATCCCCCCAATTCCCCTTAATCATGGGGGCGTTATTTGGGTGGATAAATAGGGTATCGTAGCTGCCGTCAGGACTGGAATTCAGCCAACTAAAGACCGTTAAATATCCTAATTCTTTCCCTAATTGTGCCAAGTTTTCGGGGTCGATACCGATGCCTAAGATGGCCTGTTTTATGGCCTTTTGTAACCCGTCAACGGTGTGAATGTCCGATGGGTTTGCGAGGAGTTCAACGGCTTTGATATCCGCTAAAACCCGGGCGTTGGGAATACTCCGGAGGGCGAGAATATTGGGCCGATCGCAATCGAGGCGATCGCGCAGGGATTCTAAAGTTAAATTCTCCTGCTGCCAATCCCACTCGGAATACTGAGGAACTGCCGGAGTTTCAGGACCTAGATGCAAGGTGACATCATAACGAAACTTGTTCAGTTCGTTGTGATAAATCCCCTGTTTGGGTTGAATCTCTACCCGGCTAATTTGGGGACACTGCTGCTTGAGTGCGCGGAAAAAATCCGGAGAAATTGCCAGTTCTTCCTCTTCAATCAGTCGCTTTTTGATTCGCTGTTGCAGCTTATCAATGGAGAGGGAAGCGGGGGCTTGATAAAGCTCAATCGAGGTATGAAAGGCTTCTAACAGCGGGTAGCTTCGCAAGTCTCCCAGGAAAATCATCCCACCCGGGGCGACGGCATTTAGAGACCCTTCAATCACCTGCAACAGATAATCAACGGTGGGGAAATATTGGATAACGGAGTTAATAATGACCGCATCAAAACTCTGAGATTCAATGCCGTCAAAATTATCCGCCATCCGTTCTAATAACTTAACTTGCGGCAAGTTTTGACCAGGTTGGGCCAACTGTTGCCGGATATGATTCAGGGAAGCGGGGGAGAAGTCACTGCCCCAATATTGGGTACAGTGAGGGGCAATTTTAAACAGCATTAATCCGGTCCCGCATCCAATTTCTAGGACGCGGTTGGGCTTTAAATCCAGAATCCGGCTGACGGTATTGTTCACCCATTCTCGCATTTCCAGTTCGGGAATCGGTAGGCCGGTATAGCTGCTATCCCAGCCACTAATATTAAAGGTGGAATCCCACTGATAATCGGTTTCATTGAAGTTTTCATCATCATGGACGACTTGCCATTGGGAAAGGCGTTCCTCAATGAGAGTAGAGACTTGGGACTCTAAATTAAATTGGGGATTTAGGACAAAATAACTCACCAGTTGTTGAAGATTGGGGGTATCTTCTCGGCAAATTGCGACGGTTTCCCAAACCGCAGGATGTTGGGCTAAAGTAGCTTCAATTTCCGACAGTTCAATCCGATATCCCCGCAGTTTGATTTGGCGATCGCTACGTCCGATTACCTCTAATTTGCCATCGGGTAACCATCGCCCTAAATCCCCGGTTTTGTAGAGGCGGTCCCCTGGAGAAGTGCTAAAAGGATGGGGAATAAATTTTTCGCTTGTGAGTTCGGGACGGTTGAGATAGCCTCGCGCCAAACCTTTTCCCCCAATATGCAGTTCCCCGGGAACACCGATGGGAACAGGTTGCAAGTGCGAATCGAGAACATAGATTTCCGTATGGGGGAGGGGATAGCCGATGGGGACTTCTCGGCCATTGCCAGCCTCTACCTGGGACAAATCGCACTTCGCCGCCACAATGGTGGTTTCCGTGGGTCCGTAGGTATTCAGGAGTTGGACAGTGTTGCCGACTTGTTGCTGCCAGGTTTTCAGGCGATCGGGAAGGGCTTTCTCACCGCCAATAATCACCAGTCGCACCGATGGAGGTAAGGTGAGGGATTCTGCGGCCATTCGTGCGGTGAGTTCGTGCCAGTAGGCGGTAGGCAGATTCAGAACCGTAATCTCCCAATCCTGGCACTGCTGCAAGAATTCGGCGATGGATTGAATCATCGTTTCGGTTCGCAGAATCAGGGTCGCGCCACAAGTGAGACTGGGATAAATTTCCTCGGCACTGGTATCGAAACTGATGGAGGCGAACTGTAACGAGCGATCGCGCTGGGTAATTCCGTATTCGGTTTGGGCGACTTGAGTATAGGCAACTAAAGCCCGGTGGGGAACAGCTACGCCTTTGGGTTTGCCCGTTGACCCAGAAGTATAAATTACATAAGCTAAATGGTCCGGAGTGACTGCCGTGAGGGGATTCTCAGGGCTATATTCAGAAATGGCCTGCCAATCCGCATCTAGGGCAATTGCTTGGGCGGATAAGGGGGTAAATTTATCCCGGATCTGCTGCTGGGTGAGCAAAATCGGCACTGCGGCATCTTCTAACATTCCCTGCAAGCGATCGCGAGGATAGGCAGGGTCGAGGGGTAAATAGGCCCCGCCTGCTTTGAGAATGCCTAAGAGTCCCACGAGCATTTCTAAGGAGCGATCGCAGCATAACCCGACCAAAATATCCGGTCCAACCCCTAACCCTTGTAAGTAATGCGCCAGTTGATTGGCTTTGGCGTTCAGTTCCCGGTAGGTGAGATGAGTGTCTTGATACTGGACTGCCACCACATCCGGGGACTGGTTCACCTGGGCTTCAAATAAGTGATGAATGCAGGGAGTTTCCAGGGGTTCGGGCTGCGATCGCAATCGTCCGGCATTACTCCAGTCCATCAGGAGTTGATGACGTTCTCGCCTCGGTTAATAAAGAAATCTCACCAATTCTGCGGGTCGGATCCGCCACCATTGCTTCTAAAACGGTTTTTAAATACCCGAGCATTCTCACAATGCTCTCCCGTTCAAACAAATCCGTACTATACTCGATGGAAGCCGCCAGTCCGTCGGGATATTCCGTGACACTCAAACTCAGGTCAAATTGAGTCGTGCCTCGTTCAATGGCGAGGGATTGTAAGGTGAGTCCGGGGAGTTCCAGGGTGGTAGTCGGTGCATTTTGTAAGACAAACATCACCTGAAAGATAGGCGATCGGCTTAAATCTCGTTCCGGGTGTAATTCTTCCACTAATTTTTCAAAGGGAAGGTCCTGATGGCTATAAGCCCCCAGAGATACATCGCGCACCCGATGCAGCAATTCTTGAACCGTGGGGTTGCCTGCCAGGTCCGTATGCAGGGCGAGGGAATTGACAAAAAAGCCGACTGCCTCTTCGATTTCCGCCCGGTTGCGGTTGGCGATGGGCGAACCTACCACGATGTTTTCTTGGCCGGAATAACGGTAGAGTAAGGTTTTAAACCCCGCCAACAGGGTCATAAACAAGGTGACCCCTTCGGCTTTGGAAAGGGCTTTCAGGGCTTCCGTGAGGGATTTGGACAGGCGGGTTGATTCCGTCGCCCCTTGATAGGTTTGCACCGCCACCCGGGGGCGATCGCAGGGTAAATCCAGGGCTGCCGGTGCATTTTTCAGGTGTTGTTTCCAGTATGACAACTGGGCGTCTAACACCTCACCTTGTAAATAACCGCGCTGCCAGACGGCAAAATCAGCGTATTGGATGGGTAATTCTGGCAGGGGGGAGGGTTTGCCTTGGGAGAAGGCTTGATACAAGGCGGCTAACTCCCGGATAATTACGCCAGTAGACCAGCCATCGGAGACGATATGATGGAGGGTAAATAAAACAATATACTCTGTATCTTCTAGCTGCAATAACGTCGATCGCAGCAAGGGTCCGGTAGTCAGGTTAAAAGGCGTCTGGGCTTCCCGGGTGGCAAGGCGCAACGCTTCCCCTTCCCGTTCTGATGGGGGAACCTGGCGCAGGTCAATCCGTGGCAAGGGAACAGGTTGGGCGGGGTTGATCATTTGCATGGGTTCCCCCGCCACTTCTTTAAAGGTAGTGCGAATCACTTCATGCCGTCTGACAATTTCAGTGAGACTCTGTTCTAAGGCGGGGATATGGAGAACTCCCGTCAGACGGATGGCGTAAGGCAGGTTATAAAACGAACTGTTGGGTTCCAGGCGATCGAGAAACCACAACCGCGCTTGGGAGAAGGAGGAGATAAAGGTATCCGTTGATCGCGGTTGACAGGCGATCGCATTTTTTGACACCGTGCCTTGTGATTTTTGTTGCAATCGTTGCAGCAATAAAGCTCGTTTTTCAGGAGAAAGGGAGGCAATGCGTTGAGAAATATCGCTCATGAGTTTTAGGGGATAAATACTGATAGGAAGACCCGCAGGCTGAAGCCTGGGGCTATACGGACGAAGCCTGCCTTCGCAGGCTGAAGAGTACAATAGATTTTTAACAATCGAATTGGGATAATTTATTTTTGTAAATATCCCAACTGGGTAATAATCCCAAATTCAGCTGTTAAAAGTTAGCTTTTTTCTAGTTAGCCCGCGCAGGCGGGCTTTGTCAGTGTAGCCCCACCCTTTAGGGTGCGGGTTCTTATTAGGAAGCAGCTAACAGAGATTGCACCTCTTCATCAGAGAGTTGCTCTAATTCGGCTAAGGTTTGCGCCAATAAATCGCTATCGGCTTGTTCTGCTAATTTCTGAGTAATAATTAAGGCAAAATCCTCAATCGTGGGAGTTTCAAAAAAGTGCATTAACGGCACATCAACTTCAAAAGATTGACGGACTCGCGACATGACTTGAGTGGCTAATAAAGAATGTCCGCCCAAATCGAAAAAGAAATTATCTCGAATCCCTACGCGATCGCAATTCAACACCTCGCGCCAAATTTGAGCCAATTGTTCCTCAGTCGCCGTCCGAGGGGGGATAAAAGTATTCGCCGGTTCCAGATGTTCTGGGGTCGGTAATCCCCGGCGATCGACCTTGCCATTGGGGGTTAAGGGTAGCGCCTCTAGGACCATCACCGTTGCAGGCACCATATAAGGCGGCAGTTTCTCACTCAGGTACTGGCGCAGTTCCTCGCCTAGTTCTGGAGTAGGCACATCTTCGGGAACCACATAAGCGACTAATTGCTTGTGATCAGCTTGATTGCCAACCGCTACAACCACCGATGCGCGCACCGCAGGATGTTGCATCACCGTGGATTCGATTTCCCCGGGTTCGATCCGATGTCCCCGAATCTTCACCTGGAAGTCTACTCGGCTCAAAAATTCGATATTGCCATCGGGTAAATAACGCCCCATATCTCCTGTGCGATACAGTTGTTCGCCGGTTCGGGGATGGGTGATGAAATTTTCCCGGGTCTTTGCTTCATTGCGCCAGTAACCTTGGGCGAGTCCAACTCCGGCGCAATACATTTGACCGGGAACCCATACAGGACGGTCTTCTAAAGCATCATTTAAGATGTAATACCGATTATTGGCGATGGGTTTGCCGTAGGGAATACTTTTCTGTTGGGGGGCGACAGTTTCCACGGGATACCAGATGTTCCAAATTGTGGTTTCCGTAGGGCCGCCAATACTCACTAATTGCACATTCGGCGCAGCCGCCTTCAGGCGACTGGGAAGGGCAACGGGTATCCAGTCTCCCCCCAAAATCGTCAGTCGTAAGTCAGGGAAGGTGAGAGAAGATTGGCTGCTGGTATATTCCAGTAACATCTCCATCATGGCGGGAACAGAGTTCCAGAAGGTGACTCGTTCCTGTTGCAGCAACTGTGACCAATGGGCTGGATCTCGCCGGTGGACTGCATCGGGAATCACCAGAGTACCCCCAGCAGCCAGGATGCCGAAGATATCGAACACTGAGAGGTCATGATGGAGGGCGGTTAAGGCGATCGCCCGGTCGGAGGCAGTAATCTCAAAGCGTTGGTTTGTCGCAATGACCGTATTCACAACAGACCGATGGGCGATTGCCACCCCTTTCGGTAAGCCCGTAGACCCGGAAGTATAAATCACATAAGCTAAGTCATCCCCTGTATTCAGCGAGGGTAATGGTGCAGAATTGGCACTGGATAAATCTTGTCCATCCACACAAATCGGCTGAATTCCCGCAGGCAATACCCGAGTTCCCAGGAGTTTAGACTGAGTGAGGACCTGCTGCACTTCCCCATCCTGTAACAGATAGTCGAGACGTTCTTGGGGTAATTCCGGGTCGAGGGGTAAATAAGCCGCCCCAGCCGCTAGAATGCCCAATACAGCGACGATTTGCTCCCATCCCTTTTCCATGAATACCGCGACTAGGGTATTGGGACGCGCCCCTAACTCCCGTAACCGATATCCCAGATGTTGCGATCGCTGATAGACTTCTGCGTAAGTGAGGGTACAATCGGAGGTGGTGATGGCAACTTGTTCCGGCGCTTCTTGGACGCGATCGCAAAACAACTGATACAGGGTTGTATCAGGCATGGGGGCATCGGTGGCGTTGATGGCAGCACGTTGCTGGAGTTGTTCCTCGGGAACCAGCGACTGGCCAATTTCCTGCCAGCCTTCCTCTCCCTCAGCGAGGCGACTGAGTAGCTGACTATAGGCTTGAAACATCGCTTCTACCACCCCAGGGGCGAACCGATTCTCTACGGCGTCAAAGTTAAAAATTAACGCGCCATTACTCTCACGATACATAAAATCGAGCCAGACTTGCGGGGTTTGAGCCAGACTATAGGCGATCGCCCCCAAGTCTACCGGGGCATCAACGGGGGTGGTTTCCTTCCCGTTCACATCTTGGGGAGAACTGGTAAACACAATCGGCATGGTGACTCCGAGGGTATTTCCTTGATACCTTGCCAGTTCTCGCAGGACCCGCACCCCACTCACATATTGATGTTCCAAATCTTGCCAGAGTTGCTGTTGTAAGCGCTTTGCCCTCACTTCAAAGGAGTTGGGTTCGGAAAAATCCACCTCCAACAGGGTAAAGGAGGCAAATTCACCAATCAAGTGATTGACTTGGGGATGGAGGGGAAAGCGATCGAACCGGGGCACATTAATCGTAAACCGGGGATTTTTGCTCCAAGTTGCCAAGACTTCCGCGTATGCAGCTAGTAACAATCCCGCAGGGGTAACATTTGCTCGCGCCGCCCGGGTTTTGAGTTTTTGCCAAATCTCTGCATCTAATGTGGACCGACGGCGCACAAACTGGGAACCCTGGGGCGCTGCGCCAGTATTGGCCAGGGGGAGTTCTGGGGCCGGGGGTAAAGTGGGGATACGTTGTTGCCAATAAGTGAGAGATTTCTGATAGATTTCCGAGGTTTGCAGGTCTAGCAATCCTTGCACATAATCTCGGAATGACAGGTCTAGGGGAGGGAGTGTACAGTCCGGGTCTTGGTAGAGTTGGATCAGTTCTTTGGATAAGATTTGGTAACTGCGGGCATCGAAGAATATACCATCGATACTGATATGGAGACGATAGTGGCGATCGCCTAGCTGGGAGGCGCAAATTTCGTATAAGGGCCAGCGGTCCGAGGGAATGACTTGATGAGAGAGGCGATCGCGCACGGCTTGCAATTCAGCCGCAATCACATCCTCAGATTTGCCCCGTAAATCTAAGACTTTAATCTCGTAAGGGGGCAGATTTTCTAAGATTTGCTGTTGACCATCCGGCAGTACAATCGCCTTGAGCATATCATGACGCTCAATCAACCGTTGCCATGCCCGATTAAAGCGGTCTAAATCTAAATTTTGACTATCAGTTTCAAAATAAGCATGAATCGAGACATTGCCCGATTCAAAAAAGCTATTTCTGCCAATCCAATAGGCTTGCTGCATATCCGTCAACGGAAAAGGCAAATGCCGCATTTCCGGATTTGGCGCAATTTGAGGCAGGGAATTTCACAGCCTCTTGTTCCTGATTTTCTGATTTATTAACCGCAGTCAATTGACCGCGCAACCGCTTGGCTAATAAGGCTTGTTTAGCGGCAGAGAGTTGAGAACGTTTTTCGGCATTGATGGGTTCAGACATGACATTATTTAGGAATAAAACAGGACAAGTTTCGCAGGGACAAGGCAGTGCCTTGTCCTTCTGGGCTTTAGGCTTGAATCAGCAATCGTTCCGCTTCCTCTTCGCTTAACCCTTCCAGTTCGGCAATCAATTCTTCTTCAATTGCCACTGCTAATTCAGCAATGGTGGCGGTTTCCATTAACCGACGCATGGGGACTTTGACATCTAATGTGGTGGCAATTCGAGATAACAATTGGGTTGCCAACAGGGAATGACCTCCGAGTTCAAAGAAGTTATCATTAATCCCGACTTTCTCGATTCCGAGCAATTCCTGCCAAATTTCAGCTAAGGCTTGTTCGAGGTCATTTTGGGGAGCAATATAAGTAGAACTCAGGACCGTTTTAAAATCAGGTTCTCCCTCCGGCATTGTCTCAAAATGGGCTGGGAATTTGGGCAGTTCGCTGGCAGAATTTTGCCGGTTAAATTGGGGCGGGTCAATCCAGTAGCGCTGACGCTGAAAAGGATAGGTGGGTAATGGAATACGGCGAGGGTTTTCTTGAGAAGAAAATGCCATCCAATCCATTTGAACTCCGGACAACCAGAGGCGGCCTGCGGTTGCTAAAAGAAAGGCTAAGTCCGATTGTCCATCCCGGGGATGACGCAGAGAACAGAGAATTGTTCTGGGACGATTTGGGATGAACTTGTTGTTGGGTTAAGGTACTCAGAGTCCGTCCCGGTCCGACTTCCAGAAAAATAGAATTTTCTTGGGTTCAATACTTCAGCAATTCCCTCAGAAAACTGCACAGGTTGACGCAAATGATTGGCCCAATAGTGGGGGTCAATGGCTTCCTCTGGGGTAATCCAAGTGCCGGTGAGGTTAGAGATAAACGGGAGTTGCGGGGGGTTTCGTCTCACTTGGGCAACGCGATCGCGAAATTCATCTAAAATCGGTTCCATCATCGGGGAATGGAAGGCATGAGAAGTATGCAGGCGGCGACAGGTGACGCCGGTTGCGGTGAGTTGTCGTTCCAATTGGGCGATCGCCTCGGTCTTGCCGGAAACCGCGCACAGAGAGGGACTGTTGATGGTTGCTAGGGAAAGGCTGTCCTCCAGGTGCGATCGCACTTCCTCCGCCTGATAAGCAGACAGCTAACATCGACCCCCCCGGCAATTGCTGCATCAGTCGTCCTCGGACTGCCACTAACGCTAAGGCATCCTCAAAGGAGAACACTCCCGCAAGACAGGCAGCAACATATTCCCCGATACTATGCCCGATCGCCGCAGTGGGTTGAATTCCCCACGATTGCCAGAGTTGCGCCGTAGCGTATTCGATGACAAATAAAGCCGGTTGGGTGAATTGGGTTTGTGCGAGTTGTTCTGTTGCTACGGTTTCGGCATGGGGTTCGGGATAGAGTAACGTCCGTAAATCCAGTCCCAAGTGAGGCAACAGCAGTTCACAGGCGCGGTCCACCCATTCCCGAAAAATCGGCTGATTGTCATACAGTCCCCGGCCCATGTTCACATATTGCGACCCTTGTCCTGGGAACATAAACGTAACAGGGGGATTAACGGGGGTACATTCGCCGCTAAACACAGATTGGGATTCCCGACTAGAAAGGGCAGTTGCTGCCGCTTCCGCTGTTTCAGCAATGACCATCCGGCGATAATTAAATCCCCGTCCGTCCCACTTGCAAGGTGTAGGCAACATCGGCTAAATTGCAGTCAGAATGGGTTTTTAAATAATCCGATAAATTCTGGGTGGCTTGTTCTAAGGCAGATACAGTTTTTGCAGAAATAACTAACAGTTGAGGTTGGCGGCTAGTTGGTACTTTTTGGCTAGTAACAGGCGCTTCTTCTAAAACAACATGAGCGTTTGTTCCGCCAATGCCAAAAGAACTGACTCCCGCCCGACGGGGGGTTTCTCCGGCTTGCCATTCTGACAGTTTGGCATTGACATAAAAGGGACTATTCTCAAAATCAATTTGAGGATTAGGCGATTCAAAATGCAAACTGGGTGGAATTGCTTGATGTTCGAGGGCTAACACCGTTTGAATCAATCCAGCAATTCCCGCAGCAGCATCTAAATGGCCGATATTACTCTTAACTGAACCAATTGCACAGCAGGCTTTTTTATCCGTATGGCCGGAGAAAACTTGGGTGAGGGCGGCGATTTCAATCGGGTCTCCCAAGGCGGTAGCGGTCCCGTGGGTTTGGATATAACTGACGGTTTCTGGATTAACATTAGCCACCGCCATTGCTTCAGCGATCACCTCGGCTTGACCGGCAACACTGGGGGCGGTATAACCCACTTTTAAATGACCATCATTATTAATGGCAGACCCTTTAATAATGGCCCGGATTGTATCTCCATCGGCGATAGCATCTTCCAATCGTTTTAAGACAACAATTCCTGCGCCATTTCCGAATACTGTTCCTTGGGCATTAGCATCAAAAGGCCGACAATGACCATCGGGGGAGAGAATACTTTCTTCTTGATATAAATAACCCGATTGTTGCGGAACTCGAATGCTGGCAGCCCCTGCTAATGCCATATCGCATTCCCCATTCAGCAAACTTTGGCAGGCGATATGCACAGCTACTAAGGAGGTAGAACAAGCAGTTTGGACGTTAACGCTAGGACCGCGTAAATTCAATTGATAAGAAATCCGCGTGGGCAGAAAATCTTTATCATTGCTAATTAAGGTTTGAAATACTCCCACGGATTCAATTAAATCCCGGTTGGGATATAAATTAAATAAGGAATAACTGCTTAATCCCATCCCGGCATATACCCCTATGCGTCCGGGGTAGGTTTCGCTATTATATCCGGCATTTTCTAGGGATTCCCAAGCGCATTCCAGCATCAGGCGATGTTGGGGGTCAGTGATGGCCGCTTCTCGGGGTGTAAATCCAAAAAATTTCGCGTCAAATTGTTCGACATTTTCTAAGATAGAACGAGCTTTGACATAGCGGGGATTTTGGATTAATTCGGGGTTTAATCCCGCTGCAATCATATCAGCTTCGGAGAAAAAGGAGATAGATTCTACTCCTTGTTGTAAATTTTGCCAAAATTGTTCAACAGAATCAGCACCGGGGAAGCGAATTGCCATACCAACAATCGCGATCGCCTCTAGGGTTTCTATGGGTTCGGAAAAGTTATTCATGGGTTTTATTTGTGACAACGGTAAGGGATAAACTGCCTAATTTAGGCTAAATTCAATTGGGTAGCGAGGGCAATTTGGTCTTCTAATACCGCATCAATATCGGCTTCAGTGGTGAGGGGGTTCGCAATGGCAGCCCGTAATGCCACGATCGCCATCGGTCCATATCGAGTGGTATGAGTAATCGTGCGGGCGATAAACGTGCGTCCCGCGTGACGTTGGGCTTTTTGTAACTGTTCGTTGACTAAATCAATGGCTTGATTTTGGGGTTCTGTTAACTTTCCTTTGGCGACTAATTCTCGCCATTGTTCGGGAATGTAACGATAAATCAACAGATTAATTTCCGGTTCTGCTAAGAGTTCAAATTCCGGACGCGATCGCACCTGTTCAGCCATATACTGAGTTTTGCGAATGCCTTCATCAATTAAAAATTCATAGCCTTTCAGCCCGATCGCGTGCAATCCAGCGTGCAGAAACAGGGACATAGCAGGGCGCGACCCTTCCAGCGATCGCTGACCCAAATCTGCCGACCCTTCCCGGACTGTATAACAGGCGTGTTTTTCGATTGCTTTTGCCAGTTGGGGGTTCTGGAACATCACCATACCAATTCCCATCGGTGCATACAGTTGTTTGTGAGCATCGATTGTGACCGAATCCGCCTGTTCAATTCCTGCTAACTTATGACGATGTTGTTGGGAAAAGATTAACGGTCCTCCCCAAGCGGCATCTACGTGAAAATGTACCCCCGCTTCTTGGGCGATCGCTGCCATTTCTTCTATGGGGTCGATTCCCCCTGAGTCGGTGGTTCCGGCAATGCCAACAATGGCGATAATATGTTGCTTTTGGGCGCGACATTGGGCAACGGTTTCCCGCAAGCAGTCCAAATCAATTCGGTTGTGGCGACTGGCAGGAATTTTAATTAATCCTTGACTGCCTATTCCTAATAAATCCGCTGCCTTTTCAAAGGAATAGTGCATCAAACTCGACCCAATAATCACTTGTCCTTGGTATCCGTAGAACTCCAAAGCAGCGGCTAACCCTTCTTTTTCAATGCCTTTAAAATCACCCTTCGGCCCTAATGAACTATTGCGGGCGCACCAAATTGCGGTGAAATTAGCGCTAGTTCCCCCGGAAACCACCATCCCCAAAGTGCTATGGGAATTTTGCAGATGGCAGTCGTAAAATTCATCGGGAAATTGATACAGCGATCGATGTAAAATGCCTAATGCTTGCCGTTCATAAGGAGTGAATGCTTTCGCGGTTTCTGTCTTCACCAGATTTTGATTCAATGCCGTCATCAGTTTAGCAAGAGGACGCATAAAATGCGGCAATGCTGAGGTCATGTGACCGATAAAACGAGGGGATGAGGTATGAATGGAATGGGGAATAAGGGTTTTTGTTAAACTCTCCAAGTAAGTATCAAAACTTGAGGCATCGTCTGGCAGGTGAAACTCCTGAAATTGAGCCATCAAATCAGGAAGCTCAATGTCGCTGCTGGCTTCAATTTGGCGCAAAAATTGATAGGCAATTTTTAAAATTTGTTGATCAACATTTTTTTCCCAGTTTTCCGCCTGGGGTGAGGGGTCAAAGAGGCTGAGGATAGTCCCTTCAATAGAAGGATTCCAAGTTTCAATAGAGGAATTAGCGGGATGAATTTGAAGCATGATAGTGACTCAATCCAAATACTTTTACAAAGGGTTAGGGTTGTGATAAGGGATTAATCGTTAGAATAGGGGTCACTATTTTTAATAGAGTTTCGCCGCTGTTTGCGCCGATTCATAGCGGCAATTCGATGAGTTGCCCGGTCTTCACTGGGATGATGAATCGTCGCCAAGTCTGCTGGGGGGACAAAATAGTTGGCTAAAGTGGCGATTGTGGGATATTGAAACAGGATGACGAGAGGAAATTCACGGTTTAAAGTTTTTTGCAATTGATGATGGACTTGCATCAGCAGCAATGAATGACCGCCCATTTCAAAAAAGTTATCGTGAATTCCTACTCGTTCCACCGACAGCAATTGTTCCCAAACCGAGGCAATGGTTTCCTCGATTTTGGTCCGGGGTTCTTGATAGTTTACCCCAGAGTTAACAATTGGGTGACTCGGCTTAGGTAAGGCATGGCGGTCAACTTTGCCGTTGGGATTTAACGGCAAGGCTTCTAGGGGAACAAAGACAGTGGGAACCATGTACTCCGGTAACTTGTTCAGGAGGAATTCCCGCCAAATGTTGCTACTTAAATTCCTCCCCGTTTCCCGACAAACTAGATAGGCAACTAATCGTTGATTCCCCGGTTCATCTTCCCGGACTATCACCACTCCATCCTGAATTTCGGGATGGGTTCTTAAGGCGGCTTCGACTTCTGCCAATTCAATGCGGAATCCGCGAATTTTGACTTGATTATCTTGCCGTCCTAAGTATTGAATATTGCCATCGGGGAGATATCGACCTAAGTCCCCTGTTTTATAAAGACGCACTCCAGGAGAAGCATTCCCAGGCATTTTAATAAACCGTTCTGCGGTGAGTTCGGGCCGGTTGAGATATCCTCTCGCCAGTCCTTCTCCCCCCACATAAATCTCGCCCCGGACTCCGATAGGTACAGGCTGCAACGCTTCATCTAAAATGTGAATTTGCGTGTTAGCAATCGGACGACCAATCGGAATTCTGTCTGGAATAATTTCCCCAGGATGAGAGCAGTAATAAGTCACATCCGCAGACACTTCCGAAGAGCCATATAAATTTAATAATAGACTATTTGGTAGACTATTGTGAAAATTTTGCAATAAATCCGCAGAAAGGGCTTCTCCACTGGTGACCCAAAAGTTTAAGGCGCTCAATCGTTGAGATAAATCGGGATAAGTTTCTAACAGGACGCGCAGGAAAGCGGGGACCAGAACCAATCGGGTGACTTGTTCCTGGGCTAAAATTTCGATAAATTTCTGGGGATTTTTAACAATTTTATCGGGAATAATGACGGTTTTAATCCCTTGCAGGAGGGGTCCAAACAGTTCCCAAACGGAATCCACAAAATTTAAGGATGTTTTCTGACAACAGACCTCTGTTAGAGCAAAAGGATAGGTCTTCCACATCCAAGCAAATCGATTGATAGCCCCGCGATGGAGACCTTGAACAGCTTTAGGAATGCCAGTAGAACCGGAGGTGTAAATAATGTAGGCGATCGCCTCGGGAGTGAGTTGACGTTGGGGGTTTTCTGGACTCTGTTTCCCTAGACGTTCTCCTTCACTATCCAGACAAATTGTCGGAACGGAATCAGTGGGAAAAATAGTTAATAAATGCTGCTGAGTCACTAACAGAGAGACTCCCGCATCTTTTAACATAAAGCCCAAGCGTTCTTGGGGATAGGCGGGGTCTAGGGGAAGATATGCGCCCCCGGCTTTGAGAATCCCCAGAATCCCGACTGCCGCTAACAGCGATCGCTCAATGGCAACCCCCACAATCGTCTCACTTGTAACTCCCAACTGCTGTAAAACATGGGCGAGTTGATTCGCCTGACGGTTGAGTTCTCGATAGGTCAAGGTGCGATCGCCACAAACGAAGGCAACAGCATCGGGAGTCCGTTCTACTTGCGCTTCAAATAGGTCAGGAATCGTGCAATGGCGGGGATAATCGGCCTCTGTGCGATTCCACTCCGTCAGTAGCGCTTGTTCTGCGGGACTCGCTAACGGCAACGCGGAGAGACGCTGCTGGGGATTCGCAGCGATCGCACGTCAGCAGGTTCTGGAAATGTTCCCCCATCCGGGCCACCGTTGCCGGGGTAAACAAGTCCCGATTGTATTCTAAATTGGCCTTGAGTCCCCCCTCCGTCTCCGTAACATATAAGGTTAAATCAAACTTAGCGGTCCCACTATGGAGTTCCACGGGCGTCATACAGAGTCCCGGTAACTGCACCACCGACATCGGCGCATTTTGTAAGACAAACATCACTTGAAATAACGGAGGACGACTCAAGTCGCGACTGGGCTGCAATGCTTCCACCAGTTTTTCAAAGGGCAAATCCTGATGGGCAAAGGCATCCAGGGCAATATTCCGCACCCGCGCCAGCAAGTCTACAACGGAGGGATTGTCCGATACATCCGTCCGTAAGACAAGGGTATTCACAAAAAAGCCGATTAGCGGTTCGAGTTCCTGGCTGGTGCGGTTGGCAATGGGGGAACCGACGAGGATATCTTCCTGTCCCGAATACCGCGCCAACAGGATATTAAACGCCGCCAGCAGGGTCATATATAAAGTTACGCCCTGTTTCTGACTCAATGCCTGGAGGGAGTCCGAGAGAGCTTTGGGTAACCGGAATCTGTGACTCGCCCCTTGGAACGTCTGGACTGGGGGACGGGGAGAATCGCCGGGTAAGTCCAACATCGGCAGAGTGCCACCGAGTTGCTTTTTCCAGTAGGTTAACTGTGCCTCTAACACCTCTCCCTGTAACCAGTCGCGCTGCCACAGGGCAAAATCGGCATACTGAATCGGGAGTTCAGGCAACGGAGAGGGGTTACCTTGGGAAAATGCCGCATACAAGGTGCTGAATTCCCGAATCAAGACGCCTATCGACCAACCATCGGAAATAATATGGTGCATCGTGAGAAGGAGTATCCAATCGCAACGGTCCAGTTGGATTAATGTCCCTCGCAACAAAGGCGGACGCGACAAGTCAAACCCTTGTTTGGCATCACTCTCAGCCAGTTGTCGCCCTTGGGCTTCGCGGCTGGATTCCGGGAGATGCTGAAGGTTGATCCGGTTGAGGGTGAACTCCACGGTTGGGGCGATCGCCTGGACCGAATTCCCCCTCAGCGAGGGCAAATCCGGTCCGGAAGACTTCATGGCGATCGACGATCGCTTGCAGGCTGTTTTCCAGGGCCAACACATCCAGTTCCCCGGTGAGTCGCACTGCTGCGGGGATATTATATACGGATTTTGTCACCCCTAGGCGATCGATAAACCACAGTCGCTGTTGGGCGAAAGAGGGCGGAAAAATTGTCACCTCTTCGTCTAACTGTTGCATCTGCTGATTCAATTCCATGACCATTGCACCCTCTCCTGAATTTATCCTTATACCCTTAGTTCAATTCGGAACGCTTCACCTGCCGTCCCTGACGCGATGCCCGGGCGATCGCCGGTACTTTCACCGGGGCTTGTCCCTGGGCGACTGCTTCTCCCAATTGGGCGATCGTTGTGGCTTCAAATAGGGTTTTCAGGGGTAATTCCACCTGAAATACTTCCCGGATTCGCGAAATCAGTTGGGTTGCCAGCAAGGAATGTCCCCCCAATTCAAAGAAGTTGTCATACAGCCCAATCCGCTCAATTCCCAGCACTTCTGACCATAATTCAGCGAGTTGCTGTTCTAGGGCTGTGCGCGGTGCTACCCAGGTTTCTTGGGGTCCGGTGAAGTCCGGGACTGGCAGTGATTTGCGGTCAATTTTGCCGTTGGGGGTGAGAGGCAGGGTCTCTAACTCGACGAAGACAGCAGGCACCATGTAGGCCGGTAATTTGGTTTTTAGAAACCCTTTCAAATCGGGAAAAGTTAGCTCAGTGGAGGCTTTCACCCAATAGGCAATCAGCCGTTCCTCCCGCAAAACCACCACAGATTGCTGCACTTGGGGATGTTGTGCGAGGACTGCTTCAATTTCCCCTAACTCAATGCGATGACCTCTGAGTTTGACCTGGTTATCGATGCGGGCGATAAATTCCAAATTGCCATCAGCCAAATATCGCACTAAGTCCCCAGTTTTATAAAGACGAGAACCCGGTTGGTAAGGATTGGCAATAAACTTTTCCTGGGTGAGTTCCGGACGGTTCAGATACCCCCGGGCTAACCCATCCCCCCCAATATACAATTCTCCCGGAACACCCAGGGGAACGGGTTGCAAGTGGCTATCCAGGACGTAAACCTGAGTATTGGCGATCGCCCGTCCAATGGGCATCATCCCCTGGACCTGTTCTACCCGATAAACCAGAGACCAAATTGTAGTTTCTGTAGGACCGTACATATTCCACAATTCGGCACAACGTTCCTGCAACTGTTGGGCTAAGGCGCAGTCGAGGGCTTCTCCCCCACAGAGGATTTTCAGGCTGCTGCTACCTTCCCATCCAGCGGCGAGTAGCAGTCGCCAAGTAGCCGGAGTTGCCTGCATGACAGTTGTACCAGAAGCATTCAAGGTTTGTGCCAACCGAATGCCATCGGTTGCCACTTCTCGACTCACTAGAACCAGTTTAGCGCCTACAATCAGGGGCAGGAACAGTTCTAAAGCAGCAATATCAAACGATAGGGTGGTGACGGATAACAGGATATCCTCACTCGTTAATCCCGGTTGTCGCTGCATAGAAGTGAGAAAATTGACCAAGGCCCGATGAGGAATTTCTACCCCCTTGGGTTTGCCTGTAGACCCGGAGGTGTAAATCGTATAGGCCAAATCTTCCGCCTGGGCTGGGCTATGGAGATTTTCCGGATTGGATTGGGCAATGGTCCCCCAATCCGTATCTAAGCAGATAACCTGCGCCCCATGATTGGGTAATCCGGGTACTAAGTGCTGGTGAGTCAGTAAGACAGACACTCCCGCATCACCTAGAGTAAACTCTAATCGTTCAGAGGGATAGGCCGGGTCTAGGGGAAGATAAGCAGCGCCAGATTTGAGAATGCCTAAGAGGGCAGTCGCCATATTTAGGGAACGCTCAACATAAAGCCCGACTAACTGATTCGGTTGCACCCCCAATTGCTGTAGATAATGTGCTAACTGATTAGCCTGGGTATTCAGTTCCCGGTAGGTCAGACAGTCCCCAGCAAACTCTACCGCCACCGCATCGGGAGTGCGTTCGACTTGCGCCTCGAATAAGTGATGCAGACAGGCAGTTTGGGGATAATCCGCCTGGGTTTGATTCCCCTGGATGAGTAACTGCTGTTCCTCGGGAGGAGTCAACAAAGGCAGGTGAGAAATTGGGGTTTCTGGGGCGGTGGCAACGGCCTCCAGCAAGGTTTGCCAATGTCCCTGCATCCGTTGAATGGTGGCGGGTTCAAATAAATCGGTGTTGTATTCCCAGGTGGCTTGTAGTCCGCTATCGGTTTCTCGCACATACAAACTTAAATCGTATTTTGCCGTACCATTGCTCTGTTCTAAGGGTTCCAGGGTCAGACCCGGTAATTCCAGGGGAGTGACGGGGGCATTCTGGAAGATAAACATCACTTGGAACAAGGGCGACCGACTCAAATCCCGTTCAGGCTGTAACGCTTCTACCAACTTTTCAAAGGGTAAGTCTTGGTGTGCGTAAGCGCCGAGGGTCACCTCTCGCACTCGGTTCAGCAGTTGGGAGAAGCTGGGACTGTCTGACAGATTCGTTCGTAAGACAAGGGTATTTACAAAGAAGCCGATAGACTGTTCTATTTCCCCGTGGTTGCGGTTGGCAATGGGAGAACCGACCAGAATATCTTCTTGTCCACTATAGCGATACAGCAGGGTTTTGAATGCTGCCAACAGGGTCATATACAGAGTAACCCCTTGCCGCCCCGATAGCTGCTTGAGGGACTCACTCAACGGATAGGGGAGGGTGAGAGATTCGCTACTCCCTCGGAAGGTTTGGACTGGGGGACGGGGTTTATCCGTGGGCAACTCCAACACCGGCAGACTGCCTCCGAGTTGCTGTTTCCAATACCCAAGCTGGGTTTCCAGGACCGCACCTTGTAACCAGTTTTGCTGCCACAGGGCAAAATCCGCATACTGGATGGGAAGTGCGGGCAGAGGAGAGGGCTTACCTTCAGAAAATGCCGGATATAGGGCGGCGAGTTCGCGAATCAGCACCCCGGTGGACCAGCCATCGGAGACAATGTGATGCAGAGTAAACAGCAATACCCACTCGGTTGCACTCACCTGTAACAGTTGACCGCGCAGGAGGTTACTGCTCTCTAAGTTAAAGCCTTGACCCGCTTCTGCTTCTGTAAGACGACGCACTTCTGCCTCGCAATCCTCCGGAGATAAGTCTTGCAGGTCAATCACCGGGAGGGTAAAGGGAGTTGCGGGGATAATCTGCTGCACCGGATGTCGGTTAACGGTGACAAATTGAGTTCTCAGGATTTCGTGACGGCGCACAATTTCCGTGAAACATTGTTCTAACGCGGTAGGATTCAGTTCTCCGGTAATTCTAACGGCGCGAGGCAGGTTGTATGACGGGCTGCCCGGGTCGAGGCGGTCCAAAAACCAGAGTCGTTGTTGGGCAAAGGATAGAGGCGCAGTTTCACCCCGAGAAGTGGGAACAATGGCGGGAATTTCTAAGCCGAGTTCCGCCTGAATTGCCTGTTCAATCCGTTCGGCGAGACTGGCGAGGGTGGTGGCTTCAAAGAGGGTTTTCAGGGGTAATTCCACCTGGAATGTGGCCCGTAGTCGGGAAATTGCCTGGGTTGCCAGGAGGGAATGACCTCCGAGGGCAAAAAAGTCATCGTGGATACTGATATCTGGGCAATGTAACAGTTCCGCCCAAATCCCGGCGATCGCCGCTTCCACAGGGGTGCGTGGGGCGATATACTCCGTCGCTGTTGCTAACTGAGTATCCGGGGTAGGGAGGGCGCGGCGATCGCGTTTACCGTTGGCAGTCAGGGGTAATCTGTCCATCGCCACAAATGCTGTCGGTATCATATACTCCGGCAACCGTTGTGCTAGAAACTCCCGAATTGCCTCACTCTCCAGCTTTCCAGATGGGACTATATAGGCGACTAGGCGGGGGTTTCCCGGTTCATCTTCTCGCAATGTGACCACCGTTTCGCGGACCGTGGGATGCTGGGCGAGGACTGCTTCAATTTCCCCTAATTCAATCCGGAACCCGCGAATTTTCACCTGTTCGTCTACCCGTCCCAGAAATTCAATGGTTCCGTCGGGGAGATAGCGGGCGAGATCGCCGGTTTTGTAGAGGCGATTTTCCGGGGAAGTTTGGAAGGGATTCGGGATAAATTTATCCTGAGTGAGTTCGGGACGATTGAGGTAACCCCGGGCTACTCCGGCCCCTCCGATATACAATTCTCCGGTGACACCAATGGGGACAGGTTGCTGATGCTGATCCAGGATATAAATTTGGGTATTCGCAATGGCACTCCCCAGAGGGACTGTTTTCGCGTAGGGAGGATGGGTTTGGGGTACTTCGTAAGTCAGGACCCCAACGGTGGTTTCTGTGGGTCCGTAATGGTTGAAAATCCGGCAATTGGGAGCCAGATTCGCGGATGGTGGCGACTGCCTCCCAAGTAGCGGTTTCCCCACCCAGGACCAAACAATGCCGAGGTAGGATATCACTTGGGCGATCGCCGCCTAACAGGGCCATCAGATGACTGGGGACAATTTTCAGGCAGTCGATGGGATGCTGCCGGAAATATTCTGCTAAGTGCTTCGGGGTCGGAGGACCGCACTTTAGAAATAATATGCAAAGTTCCGCCACATAATGCCGGAAAAATTACTGTATTTCCTAAGTCTGCTGACAAGGTGGAGACTAAGGCAAAACTCCCGGGGGTGGGTAAATTCAGCCGGTCCTGAATGGCATAACAGTAATTCAAAATTTGCCGATGGGCGATCGCCACCGCTTTCGGTTGTCCAGTCGAACCGGAGGTAAATAGAATATAGGCTAAGTTGTTCTCGGTGACACTTACGGCTAAATTTTCGGCACTTTCTCCCTGGAGGGTCTCTCCATCCAGACAGACAAAAGGACAGTCCGGTAAGCGATGGGATAGACTTTGTTCTGTCACTACAGCCACGGGCTGAATGTCTTGCAAGCGCAGGGATAGAGCTTCCGATGGCAATTCGGCATCTA
Organism: uncultured cyanobacterium; assembly: GCA_963821735.1. Taxonomy (GTDB): domain Bacteria; phylum Cyanobacteriota; class Cyanobacteriia; order Cyanobacteriales; family Laspinemataceae; genus Laspinema. The sequence goes on along the minus strand of CAWGFK010000003.1, from coordinate 54,863 downwards.
AGGGGAGATACGCGCCCCCAGCTTTGAGAATCCCCAGCATGGCGACGAGGGGGAGGTGAGAACGATGGGTCAAGATGCCAACCATGGCATCAGGACCGACTCCCAATTTCTTTAGGTAATGTGCCAGTTGATTGCTTTGTTCATTTAACTGGCGATAGGTGAGTTGGGTTTCTTCAAAGACTAAGGCGATCGCATCCGGGTTATTGTTAACCGCTTCCTCAAATAGTTGATGAATTCCCTCTTTGATGGGGTAAGACTTCTCGGTTTGATTCAGTTGGAAGAGAAACTGCCGCTGGGGTTCCGGGAGAATCGGTAACTGGGAAATGCCTTGATTGGGATGGGCGATCGCCTGAGTTAGCAGAGTCTCGAATTGTTCGGATAGCTGTTGGATATAGTCGTTTGAATAGTGATTTTTATCATAACTTAATTCAGCCCTTAATCCATCAGTCGAAGCTGTAACGGTTAATTTAACTTGAAATGGCTCACTGTGGGTAAACTGCTGGGTAATAGAAAAGGAAACTCCATCCACCGAATGGGGTCCCGGGAGGCTGATAAACTCAAATCCAATGGGAAACCCTACCCGATGGAATTCTAAGGATTCGCTATGAATATAGTCTTGCCATTCCACCGATTCAGTTAAAGATTTCGCCGTTAAATTCTCGGCTTCTTTTAGAGACAATTCTGGCGTCAGATGCAAACGAACCGGCAGGCAATGGCTCAATAATCCAAAGACTGATTCTAATTCCTCATAATCATCGCGGATATTATAAATTGTTCCCACAATAATTTCTGATTCCCCTGTGAGTCGATAGAGGAGAATCTGCCAACAAGTCAGCAACAAGACGGCAGGAGAAATTTCCCACTGTTGCGCTAAGGTTTGAAGTTGGGTTCCCCCTTGAGAGTCAATCGTCCAGGAATAACTTTCGGGAGTAAAAGGTTCCTGAATAGGGGTGAGGATTTGTAACGGCAGTTTCATCCGTTCTAAGGCAGAGAAATCTTGTTGTTGCCAATAGGCTAAACCAGATTCCACTTCCCCTGCTTCCCCTAATAATTCATGTTGCCATTCGGAGAATTGAACATATTGCACCCCCTCTTCTTCGGAGGCATCATCTAATTTATCGGAATAGGCGAGACTAACTTCGGCTACCCAATTTTTGAGAGTGTCATTATCCCCACATAAAGCCGGATGCTAACCATTAACAGCAGTTGATTCGCTGCCAGAGTGATGGCCAAAACTCGCAGATTAGAATCCTGTTCTCCATCAAAAGAGATAGATTTTTCTGCTGCAAAAATAGCTTGAATTTTGCCTTGGACATCTTCAGGAGACACCGCGCTAAAGTCAAGGGTTTGCCAATGAAACCCACTTTGATTGTCAATTACCATCACCGGGGTTTTCATCCCCGGGATGCGACGAAATTGGGTTCGCAAAATATCGTGGCGATTCACCACCGTTTGAATGGCAGATTGTAACCGTTCTAGGTCAACTTTTCCGGAGATGAGAACGCTACATTGAGCGCGATAAGCTGGATTTTCTGCCTGATAGGACCACAGGCGTTTTTGTTGGGGGGAAAGCCGAAAACCGGCTTGATGATTACTGTGCATGAGCTTCCTCCATGACTGGGAATTGAATATCTGCTCGCTGCACCATTTCCCCCATTGCTACGACAATTTTCCGGGGTCCAACGAAGGGGTTACGACTATGAGCAGCCAGCATATTATCTAACATGACCACATCTCCTTGTTGCCAGGAAAATGTGACGGCGAGGTTTTCATAGAGAGTGGCAATTTCGGCGATGGTTTCCTCTTCTATTGCCGAACCATCTCCATAATACACATTGCGGGGTAATTTATTTTCCCCAAACAAAGAAAGTAATGATTCCCGCACAGAAGCATCCAAACAGCCAATGTGATGTAACAGGATTTGATTGAAAAATACCCATTCTCCGGTTTGCGGATGCTTGGCGATCGCGGGTTGAATTTTTTCCGTTCTTAATCCATTATCCGGCAACCATTGGCATCGAATTCCCGCTTGATTGCAATAGTTTTCCACCACGGCGCGATCATCGGTATGGAAAAATTCTTGCCAACTGACATCTAATCCTTCCGTAAAGGTCCGGACATACATTAGCTGTTTTTGAGCTAATTTTTCCCGGATTTGAGGGTTGAGATGTTGATAGACTTTCCGACAATCCACAATCGGGGTTTCGCCCCCTTCCTGCGCCGGTTGAGCACAGAAAAACCAGATTTTTAAGGGCCAACAATGGAGATGAGAACTTTCATTATGAAAGAGAATGGCTTTATCCGCTGGATAGGGAGTCGAACCATAAACTTTACCGCTAATTCCCTCCCGAGGCAAATCCCCATATTCGCCAAATAGTTGGGGACAAATTCCTTGGGCGAATTGTTCAAAATCCGCCGGAGTTTGCAACCCAAAATTGCGGAATAAAATACCACCATGCTGCTGCAACTGGGTTTGGATAAACTCGCGGTTATGCGTCGCCCATTCCACGGCATCTAGTTCAGAAACCCGGGGGGTAATGACCAGGGGAAAGGTTTCACCGGGGGTTAAATACTCGGTGTTGATTAATCGTTCTGGGGATAAATCAACGGTTTGCGCTTGCACCGCTTTAAAGGTTTTTAATTTCAGGGATTTACGCGCTTGTTTTTGCATAGCTTGTTGTTCTCGTTCGGATTCCGGGATGAAGTCGAGGGCGTCCAGGCGACTATCGGGTTGGGTGGAAATATTGCTGAGTAAGGTGACAAAATGATGGGAAAACTTGACAATTGCACCCTCCTCAAATTTGTCAGCATTGTACTGCCATTTTCCCGTAATTCCCGATTCAGTTTCCGTTAGAAATAGGGCGATATCAAAGCGGGCGATTCCTGTATCCACTGCCACGGGTTCCAGGGTTAACCCGGACAGTTCTAAGGGCGGCATGGGTGCATTTTGTAAGACAAACAGCACTTGGAATAAGGGATTGGCAGCAGACTGGCGATCGGGACGCAAGGTTTCTACCAATTTCTCAAACGGAACATCCTGATGGGCGTAAGCATCTAAGGTGACTTGTTTCACCCGGGTTAACAGGTCCCGAAATGAGGGATTTCCTGACAAATTTGTGCGTAAGACGAGGAGATTTACGAAAAATCCGATTAATCCCTCGGTTTCCAGGGAACTGCGGTTGGCGAGGTCCGTTCCCACCACCACATCATCACATTGAGTATAGCGGTAGAGGAGGGTCTGGAATCCTGCCAACAGGGTCATAAACAGGGTGACATTTTCTTGGTGACTGAGGACCTGCACCCCACGGGCCACCTCTGCCGGAATCTGGAAGGAATAGGTTGCCCCTTTTCGGCTGCTGACAGGCAGTTGGGGACGAGAACCGGGCAAGTTGAGGACCGGGAGAGTTCCCCCTAACTGCTGCTTCCAGTATGCCAATTTATGCTCTAACACTTCCCCTTGTAAGACATGACGCTGCCATACCGCAAAATCAGCATACTGGATGGGCAGTTCCGGAAGGGCTACGGATTTTCCGGTGGAAAAGGCGTCATACAGGGTGGCTATTTCTCGAATCAATACCCCCATTGACCAACCATCGGCAATAATGTGGTGTAAGACGAGAACCAACAGGCGATCGCCCTCATGTTGAATTAGGGTAACCCGCAACAGCGGAAGCTGTTCTAAATCAAAGGGTTTAAGGGATTCGGCTACCGCAGTTTTCACCCCCTCTGCCTCCCAATCTTCCGAGGCAACTTCGGACAAATCCAGAGTCACGATATTTACCCGCAATTGCGGCGCAATGGCTTGGATCGGTTGTCCGTCAAGGGCGGGAAAGCTGGTCCGGAGGGCTTCGTGACGTTCAATTACCGCATTGAGACTTGCCTCCAATGCCGCTAAATCCAGGTTCCCCGTCAGCCGCAGGACCGCTGGTATATTATAGGTTGCCGTTCCGGGTTCTAATTGTTCCAGGAACCACAAGCGTTGCTGGGCAAAGGATAGCGGTAAATTTTGATTCCGAGAGACGGGCACCAGGGGGAAGCTGGCGGTTACCGTGGCATCTGGAATCCGGGATGCAAACTCTCTCACGGTTGGCGATTCAAACAGACTCCGCAGGGGGAGTTCCACCTGGAATGTATGACGAATCCGGGATATGAGTTGAGTTGCCAGTAAGGAATGACCCCCTAACTCGAAGAAATTCTCCTCAACCCCGACTTGTTCTAACCCCAGGACCTGCGCCCATATCTCGGTTAGCTGTTGTTCTAGGGGAGTTGCTGGGGCAATGTGAGTTTCTTTTCCTTGGCGACTGGGTGCAGGAAGGGCTTTCCGGTCAATTTTACCATTGGGGGTTAATGGCAGGCTGTCTAAGACGACAAAAGCCGCTGGAATCATGTAATCGGGCAATTGTTGCTTGAGAAGCTGTCGCCATTGGGAACTATTCGGTTCTGCTTGGGGATGTAATACGACATAAGCGACTAACCGCGTATCTCCCGGGATATCCTCTCGGGCAATCACGACCCCTTGGCGCACCTCGGGACTCTTTGCCAATACCGACTCTATCTCACCGAGTTCAATCCGGAATCCCCGGATTTTGACTTGATTATCGACCCGTCCGATATACTCCAACGTGCCATCCGGACGATACCGCGCTACATCCCCAGTTTTATAGAGTTTCACCTCGGGATTGTCGGCAAAAGGACTGGGGATAAATTTCTCAGCAGTTAATTCCGGCTGATGCAGATATCCGGCTGCCAATCCTGCGCCTCCAATATACAAATCTCCCGAAATGCCGACGGGAACCGGCTGCAATGCCTGATCCAAGAGGTAAATTTGGGTATTCGCGACTGCCCGTCCGATGGAAACAGTCCCCTCACCGGGAGTCACCGGATACAGAGTAGACCAAATGGTAGTTTCCGTCGGTCCATATAAATTCCAGACGGAACCCGCCCGATTACACAACTCATCCGCCAGCAGTCGCGGCAAGGCTTCCCCGCCACAGAGGATTTTAAGCTGCGGGCGACCCTGCCATCCGCTTTCGATTAACATCCGCCAAGTTGATGGCGTTGCCTGCATGACAGTTACCTGTTGCGAGTCCAAAAGTGAGGCTAATTGCTGCCCGTCGGTGGCAACTTCGCGACTGGCAATAATCACGCAAGCGCCCACGGTGAGAGGGAGAAACAGTTCTAATCCGGCAATATCAAAAATCAGCGTTGTCACCGCCAACAGGCGATCGCCTGCGGTTATCCCCGGTTCCTTCTGCATGGACGTGAGGAAATTGACCACACTGCGATGGCGCAATTGCACCCCTTTCGGTCGTCCCGTAGAACCGGACGTATAAATAATATAGGCCAAATCCTCAGCCCGCGCGCGCTGGCTGTGTTCCTGTAGCCCTACTTTGCCAGGATGCGGGGTAATTGCATCCAAACACACCACCCGCGCCTGATGACTGGGTAACGTCGAAATCAAATGCTGCTGCGTGAGAATCACCCCCGCTTGGGAATGTTCCAGCATATATTGAAGCCGATCGCCCGGGAGGGCAGGGTCCAGGGGAAGATAGGCAGCCCCAGATTTGAGAATCCCCACCAGTCCCACCAGCATTTCTAACGAGCGATCGCACGTAAAGCGCCACTGCCTGATTCCGTTGTACGCATATCGATTGCAAATATTGGGCTAACTGACTGGCGCGATCGCTCAATTCCTGATAAGTGAGGGATTGCCCCTGAAAAACTGCCGCCACTGCATCCGGAGTTTTGGCAACTTGCGCCTCAATTAATTCATGAATACAGGCAGTTTCTGGATACTCTGCTGCCGTATCATTCCACTGGTGCAAGAGTTGCGATTGCTCACTTGCAGTCAACATCGGCATTTCCGATATCCGGGAATCGGGTTCGGCAACCGCACTTTCCAGGAGGGTTTGGAAATGTCCCAGCATTCGTGAGATTGTCCCTGCCTCGAACAAATCTGTACTATATTCCAGAGTCGCCAACAATCCTTGACGGGTTTGGGCGATCGCCAGGGTGAGGTCAAACCGGGATTTTTTGCTGTCCAACTCCAGCAGATTTAACCGCAATCCGGGCAGTTCCAACTCCGCCATTGGGGCATTCTGGAGGACAAACATCACCTGAAAAATGGGACTATGACTCAAAGTGCGACTGGGCTGTAATGCTTCCACAAGTTGCTCAAAGGGCAAGTCTTGATGAGCATAAGCCCCCAACGCTACCTCACGCACCCGTCCCAGCAACTCCCGAAAACTGGGGGTTCCGGATAAGTCGGTTCGTAAGACAAGGGTATTGACAAAACAGCCGATTAGCCCTTCAATTTCCCCACGATTCCGGTTGGCGATGGGGGTTCCCACCCGGATATCACTTTGTCCACTATAGCGATATAGCAAGGTTTGGAACGCCGCCAGGAGGGTCATATAGAGAGTCACGCCGGATTGCTGAGAGAGGGTGTTCAGGGCCTCACTCAGTTCAATCGGCAGGGTGAGAGATTGGGTCGCCCCCCGGAAGGATTGCACCCCTGGACGAGGGTAATCCGTGGGCAAGTCTAATCCGGGCAAATCTCCCCCCAGTTGGCGCTTCCAATAGTCCATCTGCGCCCCTAACCTGGCCTGATTCAGCCATTGGCGCTGCCACAGGACAAAATCGGCATATTGTACCGCCAGGGCGGGCAAGGGGGAAATCCTGCCGGTAGAATAGGCACCGTATATCGTCCCTAATTCCTGAATCAGCACCCCCATTGACCAGCCATCGGAAACAATGTGATGAATGACAAACAGGAGGATAAATTCATCCGGTTGTAATTGGAACAGGGTCAAGCGGACTAGGGGGGGCTGGGTTAAATCAAAGGGTTGTTGTACCCAGGCAACTGCCAGGGATGGTACTTGAGACTCCTCACAGGAAATGACCGGCAGGGCAATTCTCACCTCGGGCATAATTTCCTGGATGACGCAGCCCTCGCCCTCGACAAACCGAGTCCGTAAGGTGTCGTGACGGCGAGCAATTTCGTTGAAACTCTCTTCTAGGGCGGCAATATTCACCTCACCCTGTAATCGCACAGCGGCTGCACTGTTATAGGTTCCCGGTTCCAATCCTTCCAAAAACCATAACCGTTCCTGAGAGAAGGAAAGGGGAACTGCGCCGGTTCGGGATACCGGGACGATCGCAGGTATATCCAGCTTTTCTCCTGCGGCAAGGGAGGTTTCGATGCAGTCGGCTAATTGTGCGAGAGTGGGGGTTTCAAATAGACTCCGCAGGGGCAACTCTACCCCAAATGTATCTCGAATTTGAGAGACGAGTTGGGTTACCAGGAGAGAATGTCCCCCGACTTCAAAAAAGTTATCGTCTCTGCTAATCGGATGGCGCTGCAACAGTTGCGCCCAAATCCCTGCCAGCAGTTCTTCTACGGGAGTTCGGGGTGCGATCGCCTCGGACTGACCCTGTAATTCCTCCGGTGTGGGAAGTGCCTGCCGGTTCACCTTGCCATTGGGTGTGAGAGGGAAACATCCAACACAGCGAAGGTGCTAGGAATCATATAATCCGGTAAGCGTTGACTGGCAAACTGCCGCAACTCTCGCCCCAATTCTCCCGGGCGATCGCTCGTCACATAAGCCACTAACCGCTTTTCCCCAGCCTTCTTCCCGCGCCACAACCACGGCATCACGGACCGCAGGATGCTCACTGAGGACGGATTCAATCTCACCTAATTCAATCCGAAATCCGCGAATTTTGACTTGATAATCCCGGCGTCCGACAAATTCGATTGTGCCATCGGGGAGATAGCGAGTCAGGTCCCCGGTTTTATACAGTCTGGCATCCGGGTGATAGGGGTCGGGAATAAATTTTTCAGCCGTGAGTTCCGGGCGATCGAGATACCCTTGTCCAACTCCCCAACCCCCGACATACAGTTCCCCCGTCACCCCGATGGGGACAGGTTGCTGAAACTCATCCAGGATATAGAGTTGGGTATTGGCGATTGCGCGTCCCAGTGGCACAATTTGTATCCCCTCACTCAGGGTATCCGGGATTGGATAGGTGGCAACAATCCCGCAGGTTTCCGTTTGTCCGAACATATTGATAAACTGTGCCGGATGCTGGAACTGATTGCGCCAAATTTGGGGCAAATCGGACCGTAAGGGTTCGCTGGCAGAGACAATCAGGCGCAAATGATTCGCCAACAGGTGCGATCGCACGGATGCCTCTAAGCGACTCAAGGCATAAGTGCTATTCCGCCAAAATGACGGGACAATATCAATGACAGTCACATTTCGGTCCTTCACTTCCTGGAACAGGGCGAGGGGGTCTTGCCGCTGTTGTGAGGTGGCAATATTCACCGTCGCCCCTGCTGCCAAGGGGACCATCAACTGTCTAACGGAGGAGGAAAAGGCGATGGAAGCGGTATGCAGATAAATGTCATCACTTTGGATACCCAAAGCATGACCCATCGCCTGTACATAGTGGCAAAGGTTACGATGGCTGATTTTCACCCCTTTGGGTTTGCCCGTAGAACCGGAAGTATAAATAATGTAGGCAATCTCTCCCCCCGGGGTAGTCGCATTTTCTGGGGATTGGGCAGCAATGGCATCCCTGTCGCTGTCGAGACAGACAATTTTTGCCGGAATTTCTGACAGTTCTGCGGTCAAACTAGCCTGAGTGACTAGAACTGAAGGTTGGGCATTTTCTAACATAAACCTTAGTCGTTCTTTGGGATAGGCTGGGTCTAGGGGAACATAAGCCGCCCCTGCTTTGAGGATGCCTAAAATTGCGACAACCATTTCCAGCGATCGCTCTAAATACAGTCCGACTAAATCCTGAGAATTTACCCCCAATTGTTGTAAGTAACCCGCCAATTGATTGGCGCGGGCATTGAGTTCGCCGTAGGTTAGGGTTTCCTGACTAAAAATTAAAGCAATTTTATCCGGGGTAGCCGATGCCCGTTCTTCAATAAATTGATGAATTGTCTCGTAACCGTTATAATCCCGATGGGTTGCATTAAATTGAACTAACAACTGATGCCGTTCAGTTTCAGTTAAGAGATTTAACTGAAACAGGGGCTTTTCAGGTGTAGCAATGATGCTTTCTAATAAGCAAATCAGTTGGTTGCTGAATCGTTGAATGGTATCTGCTTGAAACGCATTGGTATCGTAGTCAAAGACTAGAGTTAGACCCTTTTCATCCGGTTGAACTGAGAGTTTTAGCTTAAAGCGACTGCCAACCCACCAAGGGCGATCGCAAGTAAAGGAAAGCTGCGAATCCCCGTAGGTTTGCGCCTTTCTTCGCCCTTCAAAAGCTAGAGGGAAAAACGGTGCAGTTTCTGGGGGTAATCCGGATAGAGTTTCCCAAGTAAAATACTCCTGCCACTTTTCCCCTTCTGCGACTGCCTGATGCACCACCGGCAGAATTTCTGCAAAAGTTGCGGATTCTCCTGCGGAATAATTTAGGGGCAACACTTTAGCAAAAGCCCCTATTGCTGTTGATAATTCTGCATATTTTCGACCCTCTGCTAAAACGCCAAGGGTAAAAGTTTCCTGTCCCGTAAGTCTTTGGATTAAACCTAGCCAAGCCGTCAATAAAACCGTTTGAGTTTCAACTTCATAGGTGTCGGCAACTTGGGCAATTTTTTCGGTTAATTCTCCCGAGAGTTTCACTGCATAATCTTGAGGCTGAAATCTGGAAAAATTTCCCTCCAGTTCCCCGGGCAATTTCAGGGTTCCTAGACCCAAAACCTCTAGTTGCCGCCAATATTCCGCACCAATTTCGGTTTCGGGCGATTCTAATAATTGATTTTGCCATTCGGCTAAATCCGCATATTGCAAGGGTTCATCGGAAAGGGTTTCTCCTTGGCAAATTGCCCGATAAGCGATGGCAATTTCTGACCCTAAATTCTCCAGAGATTGAGCATCGGCACAAACTGCCGGTAAGCGAATTATTAATACAGACTGTTCCACCCCTAGGGAAACCCAGGCAGCGTGAAATAATGGCCCTTGTTCCCAATTAAAGGGCTGTTGTGCGATTTCCTGAATGTAAGCAGCGAGTTTACTGTCTCTGTCTTCCGGTAAACAGGGACTTAAATCTAAGGGGTCATGCCATTGGAACTCCCCTGTCGTAATTGCTTGAACCGGCAGGGTCATTCCCGGTAAACAGGGAAAGGTGGTCCGCAGGATTTCATGGCGTTGTATGACAGTGCCGATCGCGGTTTTTAAAATCCCAGAATCGCACTTTCCGACAATCTGCACCATTCCCTGACAACAATAGGCAAAGTTATCAATTTGTTGCAGTTGCCACACCTGTTTTTGCTGGGGGGAAAGTCGAAACCCCTCAATTTCGTTCATCATGTCTCAATCTCCGATTCTAGTAAATGCACCCCTAAGCGGGGTAAACGTAGCGTATAAAGTTCTGTATTACAAGTTTTGGGAAAATGCTTCTGACATCCCGACAACGATTTTCCTGGGTCCTGAAAAGGGTTGTCGTCCGTGGGCTGTCAGCATATTATCTAACATTAGAATATCTCCGGTTTCCCAGGGAAATAAAATGGTTTCTGCCCGATAAGCGGCGCGGATTTCTTCTAAAACCTCGGGTTCAATGGGTGACCCATCTCCATAATAAGTATTATGGGGTAAATCTTCTTCCGAAAATGCCTTTAATAATGCCTCTCGAATCGGGGGTTCCAAGGTGGACACATGGAAGAATACTCCATGATTAAACCAGACGGCTTCGCCGGTGATAGGATGGTGGGCGATCGCCTGCCGGACTTGACGGGTACGCAGGCGATTTTGCCCTTTCCATTCCCACTCTATCCCATTTTTTCGACAAAAATCTACCACTTTGGAGGGATTTTCTGTTTGAAATACGGTTTGCCAAGGCAACCCAAACCCATCCCCAAAATTGCGGACATACATCACCTGTTTTTCAGCAAAACGGCGGCGAATTTCAGGGGGAATCCGCTGCAATAACTTGCGGGTGTCGGCGATAGGAGTTTCGCCTCCAACTGCCGGGGAAATCAAACAGCAAAAGAAGATTTTCAAAGGCCAACTTGCTGCATAAGAGTTCTCGCTATGGAGAAAAATGGTTTGATTCGCAGGATGATCCGTCGAGGTATAAATATTGCCATTAACCGGACTCCGAGGGGATGAGCGATCGCGATAGTCCAGCAACTCCCCCGATACCGTTTGAATCAACTCCTCAAACTGTTCCACATCCCGAATCCCAAAATTTCGGAACAAAATTCCCCCATGTTGTTGCAACGCCGTTTGAATAAACTCTTGGTTACTATTCGCCCAAACGGTTAAATTCACCCCCTCGATTCGGGGCTGAATTAACAAAGGTAAAGACTGGTCCAAAAACATAGGCTTGGCTTCGACCAAATTGGTCGTTACCACGCTAACACAACGCCGTTTGACGGCACTGAATGTCGTTAGATTAGGAGTGGAGGAGTCTGAAAATTTCATGACCACAGGAGGGCTAAACTGTACGGGTTGCTTGCCGTTTGGTAAGCTTGAGTTTTTGTAAGCTAACGGCTTCTAAAGATTCGGATTGGCGTTGTCGTTGTTGGTGGCGACTGCCATAAACGTTTAATTCAGTTAATCGCAGGTGAGGTTGAGTCACAACTTGATGCAATATGCTTTCATAATCCTCAACCATCTGGGCGATTGTCTCTGGGTTAAATAAATCCGTTTGATACTCAAAGGACCCTTTAAATCCCGCTGGGTCGTCCCAAATACTGACCTTTAAATCAAACTTGGAAGTCCCTAAATCCACTTCTTGGGACTCAAAAATGAGTCCAGGAATTTCTACCGTGGGAATCGGCGCATTTTGCAGAATAAACATTACCTGGAATAACGGATTATAACTTAAATTACGTTCCGGCTGTAACTCTTCAACTAATTTATCAAACGGTAACGCCTGATGAGCATAAGCCCCCGATGCCACAGCCCGGACTCGCTGTAAAACTTCTCTAAAATTGGGATTCCCTGACAAATTAGTTCGTAAAACTAGGGTATTAATAAAAAAGCCAATTAATCCTCTAGTTTCGGGCCTTTCCCGCCCTGCTACCGGCGAACCGACTGCAATATCCTCTTGTTGACTGTAACAGAATAAGAGGATTTTAAACCCTGCCAACAGGGTCATAAATAAGGTCACTTCTTCTTGGCGATTCAACTCCCGGACTGCCTCAGACAAGGTGGGAGAAAATTGGAAGAAGCACTTTTGACCGGCAAAGGTAGGAATTTCAGGACGAGGGCGATCGCAAGGTAAGTTCAACCGAGATAAATTACCCTGAAGTTGCTGCTTCCAGTAATCTAATTCCCGTTGGAATCCCTCGGTTTGTAGCTGTTGCCGTTGCCATGACGCAAAATCGGCATATTGGATGGGTAACTCTCCCAAATTCGGGGCTTTACCCGCTGCCAATGCTTCATAAATGGCGGCAATTTCGCGCACCATTACCCCAACCGACCAGCCATCAGAAATAATATGATGTAAAACAATCGATAAATAATGGCGCTGGTCCTGAACTCGGAATAAATGAACGCGCAATAAAGGAGGTTGAGAGAGATTAAACAGGGTTTTAGCTTCCTGTTGCAATAGGGTAGAGACTTCCCTTTCCAATACCTCAAATATCGGTAATTTTACCGTTACCGAGGATTGAATTTGCTGAATGGGTCGCCCTTTAACTTCTGGAAATCCAGTTCTCAACCCTTCGTGACGGTTCACCAATTCTTGGAGGCTGGCCTCTAAAATATTGGTGTCCAGTTTTCCTACAATATTTAGGCAAAATGCCACGTTATAAAACGGGTTTTCTGGTTCTAAGCGGTCCAGAAACCATAACCGTTCCTGGGCTAATCCAACGGGCAATTCTGCCGTGCGAGGGATGGGCAAAATTGGGTCAGTCACCTGTTGAGTTTCCAGCAATTTGTCTGCTTTTTGGGCCAACTCTACTAAACTGATGCCCTGGAAAAAGTCTACTACATCAATGTTAACACCCCATGCTAATTCAAGCTGATTTTTGAGGTCAAATGCCATCAAGGAATCGAGTCCAAACCGACTGAGGGGCTGTTCCGGGTCAATGTCGGCAACCGAAACATTTAATAAGCTAGAGACGCGGCTGGTTAAATCAGCAATTAGCTGAATTTGTCGCTGTTTCGGTGCAAGGTTGAGCAGACTTTCTCTGGTCCCAATTTTTCTCTAATTTCCCCGGCAAGGAGGACGTTATCAGGCTTTGATCCACCACTTGCAGTTCATGATTAAGGAAGCGATCGCGACAGGCACGGCGTTGAATTTTACCGCTAGAAGTTTTGGGAATTGTACCCGGTTTAATCAGGACCACTCCATACACTTGCACCTCAAATTCCTCTGCGACTGCTTGCCGAATGGCGGCGATCGCCTCAGATAAATTCGGTTTAGCGCGAAACTCCAATTCTTGCACCACCACCAGCCTTTCTTCCCCTGCCACCTCCACAGTAAAAGCAGCAGTTCCCGTCAACCGAAATGCTGGATGACTCGACTCCGTAGCGCGTTCTATATCCTGGGGATATAAATTACGTCCCCGAATTAGAATTAAATCCTTAACCCGACCCGTGATATATAGTTCCCCATCCTCTAGGAAACCCAAATCCCCGGTGCGTAAAAATGGCCCTTCTCCACTGTCAGCCAGGAATGCTTGAAATGTATGACGACTCTCTTCCGGACGATTCCAATAGCCTTGGCAGACACTGGGTCCAGACACCCACACTTCTCCCACTTCGTAACTTGCACAGCGAACACCCGTTTCCGGATGGACGATCGCAATCTGCATATCCGGAACCGCCGAACCGCATCCCACCAAGGTTACAGCATTTTCCCCCGAGTCAGAATCGGTAATCTGATTCCGTTCAAATGCAACTTTATCGATCGCCTTCCAGGGATAGGGAACCGATGTCATACTCCCCGACACCATCAACGTTGTTTCTGCCATCCCATAACAGGGATAAAAAGCTTTCGGTTGAAATCCACAGTCCGCAAAGGCTTCCTGAAATCGCACTAACGTCTCATGGCGAATCGGTTCAGCGCCATTAAATGCCACCTGCCACCGACTCAAATCCAGGGTAGCCTTTTGTTCCGGCGTAATCTTACTCACACATAAGTCATAAGCAAAATTAGGCGCACCACTTGTCGTCCCCCCATAATCGGAAATCGCTTTCAGCCAGCGATAGGGACGTTGCAGAAACGAAGCCGGAGACATTAACGTGCAGGGAAATCCGCCATAAAGGGGCTGTAAAATCCCCCCAATCAGTCCCATATCGTGATACGTTGGTAGCCACGAAATAAATTGACTCTCAGGATGATGATCCATCACTTTGTAGGTAATTGCCGCATTATGCAGTAAATTCCCCTGGGATACCATCACCCCTTTTGGGGTTCCTGTAGAACCCGAAGTGTATTGCAAAAAAGCTAAACTGTCTGACGTAACCCCCGGATCCTGCCATTGGTTTGCCAATTCTGGGGCTAAATCATCCGTACACACCCATTGCAATCCACTCAATGCTGTTTTTTCGCTCAACAAGGACTGAACTTGGGCTGCAATTTGGCGGGTTGTGAGGGCGACTGCTGCTTTTGCATCTGCCAATACGGCCAAAATTCTCGGAGTATTCCGCTGATTTCGGGGCGGATAGGCAGGAACCGCGACGACTCCGGCATACAGGCAGCCGAAAAAGGCAATTAAATAGTCGAGTCCCGGAGGATATAGCAGTAACGCCCGTTCCCCGCACAACCCCATTGCTTGCAATTGAGCGGCGATCGCCCGACTGCCTCGGTCTAACTCTTGATAGGTAAGGGTTTCCCCAAGGATTTCCCCATCGGTTAAGAACCGAAAAGCGAGGTTATCCGGCTGTTGGATTGCTCTCCCGCGCAGGATTTCTACATAAGTAGAACAACGGCGATCGAGTTGTGGAACGGTGTACTCTGCGTCATTCATCGTTAAACTCTACTGACTTCTTGGCCCCTGAACGGCGTAATCGCCCTCTTCCATAACTGGAGTTCAGTCTTTCTCCTTCTTGAGAATTCTTTTTAATAAGCAATGATTGGCATCCTATAGCTTTTGAATAGGCTTGTCAATAGGCAAAGGAAAATTTTTTTAAATTTTTCTGTGTTGGCTGCTACGGACTGGGCCGCAAATCTCCCAAAATGGCTATAAAACCAAGGGTTTATGGGGATTGCCGAAAAAATCAGGGACTGGAACTCCCTGATTTTTCAGCTCAGGGATTGGCATTTAGTCCCCATTTAATGAGAATATCTATAAATAAGCTGAAAAACCTATCCGAACTTCTTGATAAGATTCTCAATTAATTGAGACCGAGAGGGACCTATGATGACAAGCCGAGGGAGAAATCCACCGCGTCGATTCATCCCTTCCCCATTCTGTTACTCTAAATCACCATGCGTACTTTTATAACCGTTTGGCTGGGTCAGTTGGTCTCCACCTTTGGGAGTCGAATGACCAATTTTGCCCTGATTGTCTGGACTTGGGAAGTGACCGGATCAGCCACCGCCCTGGGTTTGGTGACTGTTTTTACTCAACTGCCGAGTTTAGCCGTGGCCTTATTTGCCGGGGCGATTATCGATCGCAGCGATCGCAAAGTCGCGATCATTGTGGGTGACTCCATTGCCGCACTTTCAACCTTGACCATTTTACTGTTAGCCGCAGTCGGTCAACTGCAACTCTGGCATCTGTTCGTCATTAATGGCATCAATGGTATTTTCGGGGAAATCCAACAATTAGCCTATTCTGCCTCGGTGAGTTTAATGGTCCCAAAACAGCACTATGTGCGGGTTAGCAGCATGAAATCAATGCTGCATTACGCGCCAAATATTTTAGCCCCCGCCTTTGCCGGTGCCCTTTACCCCATTACCGGACTGGTGGGAATTGCCGCTATTGACTTACTCACCTTTGCGGTGGGGGTGAGTACGGTGCTTTTGGTTAAGATCCCCCAGCCTCCGCGAAGTGAGTTAACGTCTAATCAGCCGAAACTCTGGCAGGAACTTACCTTTGGTTGTCGTTATATTCTGGCCCGTTCCTCCTTACTGGGATTTTTCGCTTTAGAGTTGCTATTCTGGTTTGCTCACGATTTAGGCGCAGTGATGCATCGGTCCACTATTTTAGCCCGCACCAATGGTAATTCCGAAATATTTGGGATGGTGAGTGCAGCGGCGGGAATAGCGGGAATTATTGGGGCAGTTGCTTTGACGGGGTGGGGTGGACCCAAGCGCCGGATTCAGGGATTTTTAGGGTCCGCGATCGCCGTGGGTGTGAGCAAAACCCTATTTGCTCTGGGTCAATCCCTGTCAATTTGGATCCCGATGCAGTTATTATCCTCTCTGAATTTTCCCCTGTTAACCAGTTCCAGTACCGCAATTTGGCTGGAAAAAACCCCGCCAGAAGTTCAGGGACGAGTGTTTGCTGCCCAATCCTTTGGGATAGGCGTCGTCTCAACTTTGGCAATAGCAATTGCGGGTCCCTTAGCCGACTGGTTCTTTGAACCCGCCATGCAACCCGGTGGTGCATTAACCCCCTGGTTTGGCCGGATCTTCGGCACAGGTCCCGGTTCCGGGATGGCCCTGTTATATGCAGTCGCCTCCCTCGGTTTGATTCTCGTCGGAATTCTCGGATACAGTTGGCCCCTGGTGCGCCAGATAGATCAAGAGTAGCGTCTAGTTGAGAGTCTTTTCGCCTTATTTGATAAGAATTATCAAGAAAAGGTTCAGCATTGAGAAACAGCACCCCCCCAGTCAACCCTGAATTCTCCAGGGTCCAGGGCTGATACCAAATCCGGAGTTCAAAAGTCGTTTTTACTCTTTAGCCCGCGCAGGCGGGCTTTGTCCGTATAGCCCCACCCTTGAGGGTGCGGGTTTTAACCTGATAAATCAAGCAAAACTTCTGGTCCATCCCGAATCAAGGAGGGGTTTCGCAGAAATTACCCGGCCCCATTTCCTCCCGTTACCAAAAATTTTTAGCAATTACCTATTGACAGTCATAGACCGCTTAGGGTAAATTGACTTCGCTAATGCAAATTACTATCAATAACTGAGATGAATTGCAAAAACTTCTATTGTATAGATTAGGTCTAAGGAGAGGAAATTGAAATTTGAGCCGTTATTGCCCGGAGCTTTGCTGTCGGGTGCAACTATCCTGGTATTGGCTTCTCCAGCGATTGCCCAGGTGGTAGAAGTCACTGGAGTGCGAGTGGAATCTACCCCGAGTGGGTTACAAATTGTCTTAGAAACAACCGGCGATCGCGTTCCCCAAGTCTTTAGCTCTAGTTTTGGTGAGACGACAATTGTTGACATTACCAACACTCAACTGCGATTGACCGATGGGAGTTCCTTTCGCCAGGACAATCCTGCCGAGGGAATCGAGTCAATCGCCGTCACGAGTTTAGATGCCAATAGCATTCGCCTCACCGTTACCGGAACTAGCGCAATGCCAATGGTACAGGCAACCGACCCGGCGAATCCACTCACCTTTGAAGTGATGACCTCGACGGATGTTGCCGATGACCCCTTCCCAGATAGTGAACCCGAAGCCGTTCCTGAGCCTGAAACGCCTACCACATCAGAGACTCAAGAAGACTCCCTTCCAGATATTGAACCCGAAGGGGTTCCTGATGCTGAAACGCCTACCACACCAGAGACTCAAGCGGATCAGGAACTGGATATCCTAGAAATTATCGTTACCGCCACGCGAACGGCTGAACGGTTGATTAAAGTTCCGCGATCGGTCACCGTCGTTGATACCCAAGAAATCGATACCCAGACCATAGTTTCCACGGACTTGGGGGATGTTTTAGCCAAAACTGTCCCGGGATTAGGACCCCCGACCAGTGGTAGTACCCCGAGATCCATAACCCAAACCTTACGGGGACGAAGCGTCGCCATTTTAATCGATGGCATTCCCCAAACCTCCAATTATGGACTGGATCGGGAACTGCGGACCGTAGACCCCAGCACCATTGAGCGTGTGGAAGTGGTCCGGGGACCCACCGCCATTTATGGAAGTCAGGCAACCGGGGGAGCCATTAATATCATTACCCGACGCCCGACACAAGATGCCTTTAGCATTGATAGCGGCATTAGTTTTACAGGGTCTCTCACTAATTTATCCGATAGTATCGCCAACCGGCAATATTTCGGACTCTCGCAAAAAGAGGGGGTCATTGACTATAGCGTATCTGTCGTCCGGGAAGATAATGCGGGAATTTTTGATGGGTCTGGCGATCGCATTCCGGAAACTAGCGGGGGTGGGGTGATTGATGCCCGAGAATACAGCGCTTTGGGTAAATTGGGATTAGATATCACCGACACCCAACGCCTGCAACTCACCGGCAGCTATTTTGTAGGACGGCAAGACAACAACTATATTTCCGATCCGATTGTTCGAGAGCTAGAGGGTCAGCCAAAAGCCCGTGCTCTGAGAGTTAACGGCAATTTTGAAGGGACTGACGATGCGGGAGACGAGAATTTTCTCGTCAGTTTGCGCTATAACCATGACGACATTCTCGGCAGTCAATTACAAGCGCAAACCTACTACCGAGAATATACTTCAATTGTTGGAGCCTCGGACTTTCGCGGCGGATTTTTTGATCCGATCGCCCGTCAGCGTGCTCAAGGCGACAAATGGGGGGGACAACTCCAAGTAGAAACGCCCCTCACTTCATCAGGAAGCGCCCGTCTGCTGTGGGGTGTGGATTATGTCAATGAGAATAATGAAGCCCCCTTTGAGGAATTCGACCCCGTAGCCTTTGATGAGCGCGGTGTGTTTAGAAAAATCGGCGATCGCACCTTTGTTCCCCGGTTTAATGTCACCCAACTCGGGTTATTTGCTCAAGGTCAGTGGGATGCAACGGAGTGGTTGAGACTCACCGGAGGGGTGCGTCACGAACGAATTGGCCTAAGTGTTGATGATTACACGACATTTTTTGGAGACCCAATCCGAGGGGGCGATCGCGACTTTAACGACACCGTATTTAATGTCGGTTCTGTTGTCAATTTAACTCCAGAATTTGGGATATTTGCCAACTTTTCCCAAGGGTTTTCAATTCCTTCTTTTGGGGGCATTCTTCGGAGTCCTCCGGAGGATTTCACCAGTGTTAGAAATGACCTAGAAATTACTGATCCCGTCAAAGTTAATAACTATGAAATCGGGGTGCGTGGACTCTGGCCGCAAATTCAGGTTTCTCTAGCGGGATTTTACAACACCTCGGATTTAGGAGAAGACTATACCTTTGTCGATGGAATTTCCCAGCTAGTGCGTGCGCCCCAAAGGATTTATGGCGTAGAAGCCACAGCCGACTGGCAACCGGGGGCTAACTTTACATTAGGGGGAACGATAAGCTGGACCGAAGGAGAAAGTGACCCAGAAGATTCGGGAGATTATGTAGCCATTTCCAGCTTTAATATTTCTCCGTTAAAAGCCACCGCTTACCTCGAACATCAAACGACGCCTAGCTGGTCAAACCGCTTGCAATTTCTCTATTCCGGTAACCGCAGCCGTGCCTTTGATGATGAGGTAGACAACACCGACATTGATGCCTACTTTCTGGTAGACTATATTGGCAGCATCCAACTTGGGGCAGGCAGTTTGCAATTTGGGGTCGAAAATTTATTCAATGCCCAATATTTTCCGGTCCAATCTCAAGTGTTTAGCGGCTTTAATAGTACCTTGAATGCGGCAGGAGATGGGCGGACGTTAAAAGTTGGGTATTCGTTGAGGTTTTAAGTTGTAGATGAGGGAAGCAGTCGCCAGGGTACTCTATTCGGGGTTATTAATCACCGTTTTAATGGCCTGTCGGGGGACTTTGGTCCCTGACTATTCTGTTGGGAATCGAGCAGGGGTCAACCCAGCCTTACCATCACAGGGGGTGCAAACATTTACCGATGCTACCGAAACCGTAGTACAGGTGAGGGAATCTCCCCGTCGCTTGGTCTGCTTGCATTTAAGCTGTATCGATATTTTAGCCGAACTAGAGCGCGAACCCGTGGGAATGTATGGGGTCTTAACGGATTTTGCCACCAGTCCCGTGTACTTTGGCGATCGCGCCCATAGTTTCGGCAAAATTAGTGGTCGAGGGGAACCGAATTTAGAACAGTTACTCGCCCTAGAACCAGATTTAACCCTCGGACATCAGATCCAACTTGCCCATCAACGGCAAACCCTCGAAGCGATTACCCCCTTGTATCTGGTCAAGGTAGAAAATTACAGGGATGCAGTCGCCAATCTCCAAACAGTGGGAAAAATTTTGGGGTCCGAAGAAAAAGCGGAAGCAGCAACTTGGCAATTTTTGGATAAATTTAGGGCTTATCGTGCCAAATCCCCCCGCACTCAAACGGTGATGGTGATGCGCGGAACCCCGACTAGCTTCCATGTTGCCACCGCCCAATCCCTCGTGGGTTCCACCCTGGCCGAACTCACACCCTATCCCTGGCGTCTGGGCGATCGCTCTCCCAGCGCCATTAATTGGGCGACGTACTCCTTTGAGGAAATCCTCGCCGTCGATCCGGATTTCATCTTCATCATCAACAATTCCCGCGCCCCGGATTTGATTTCCGGTTTAAAAACCCATCGTCTGTGGCAAACGCTCACCGCAGTACAACAGGATCAGGTATTTGCCTTAGATGAAGACCAAATTGGCGGATTTACCAGCGGCACTCGGTCCCTGGGCCAATTACTCGATGAAATTATGACCACAATGTATCCTGACGTTTTTCCCAAACCCTTACCATGAGTGCGACTCAGCCGAACCCCCTGATCCTGAGAGCGTCCCGCTTTTGGGTGGCCGTCGTCGCCCTCACAGCAATGCTTCTGGCCCTTGCCCTCCTCTCCCTCCACTTGGGAAAACCCACCCTCAACTTACCCCAGTTGTGGGAGATTGCTATTGCTGGACAAGGGGAACCGATTAAGCGCTTGGTATTTTGGGAAATCCGCTTGCCTCGCCTGATTCTCGGCACCCTCACGGGCGCACTCTTAGCCCTCGCCGGAGTCCTCCTCCAGAATGCCTTACGCAATGTTTTAGCAGGGCCGGAATTGTTGGGAGTCCAATCTGGGGCCGCAGCCGTGATGGCGGCGCTCGTTGTCTTACAGTTGCCTATCCCTCTTTCGGTCTATCCCTTACTGGCGTTGGTCGGGGGGGCGGTAGGGGGGGCGATCGTCTTACTCTCCTCCAAACGCACCTCGGACCCGGTGCGTCTGGTCTTGATTGGTGCAGCGATGACCGCCCTCTTGAACGCGGTAACGATTGCATTAATTAGCCTAGGGTCTGCCAGTAGCGTCAGTCTGCTGTTTTTATATTTATTGGGTTCTCTCGCCGGTCGCACTTGGGACGAAGTGCAGATTGTCTTATCTTGGGCGGTCGTGGGCATTCCCCTGGCCCTGCTCTGCGCCCGTCCTCTGAATATCCTGCAACTGGGGGATGAACTGGCGGAAGGACTGGGATTAAAAGTGTTACCCACCCGCTTTGCCATTGGGGTATTGAGTGTCGTCCTCATCGCCCCGGCGATCGCCACCTGTGGCCCGATCGCCTATATTGCCTTACTCGCCCCCCACCTCTCCCGCAATCTCTTAGGCACTACCGATGCCAGACAAGTTCTGGTCCTGGCGATTCCCATCGGCGCGCTTTTGCTCGTGGGTGCAGATTTGCTGGCGAGGGAAGCCTTTGCACCCCTGGAAATGCCTGTGGGAGTCTGGACTACCCTCATTGGTGGACCGGCTTTATTACTGCTGCTGCAACAACAGATTCGGAGGCGGGGATCATGACAGTCTTACCGGGACGGAGAATTCAGAACCCGCAGTCGGGTCAACTCACATTTGCTCAGGGGATGACGGCGGTCATCCTCGCCCTGGGGGTCGTCTTTGTCTTGCACGTTTGTGTCGGCAGTGGCACCCTTTCCCCATCGGAAGCCGTCGCCGCTTTGGTGAATCACCCGTTCCAAGCGGTACATGGGCGGATTGTCTGGGAATTGCGCGTCCCCAGGGCGGCAATTGCGACCCTAGCCGGGTCGTTATTCGGACTTTCTGGGGCGATGCTACAGGCAATTATCCGCAACCCCTTAGCGGAACCCAGTCTCACCGGGGTGACTTCCGGGGCGGTGTTATTCTTAATCCTCTCCCTCACCTTCTTACCCGTTGGGGTAATTCCCCCCGTCTGGTTCCCGGCGATCGCGTTGCTGGGAGGATGCCTAACCAGCAGTCTGGTGTACTTCCTGAGTCGGCAACCCAATCGCCCGAGTGACCCGTTACAACTGGTCTTAAATGGGGCCGTTGTGGCGGCGATCGTTCAATCCGTCAATTCCTTACTATTATTGCGGGATGAAGAATCCCTCGGCACTATTTTATTCTGGCTGATTGGCTCCTTGAATGGACGCACCTGGGTTCATTGGCAGGGGATTTGGGCAGTCGCCCTAGTTGCCTTACCCTGTGGACTCGCCTGCGCTAGGGTTGCCAATCTGCTCCATCTCGGCGATGACGTTGCCGCCGGATTAGGAGTCCCCGTGGGTCAAGCGAGAGCCACTTTATTTTTTATTGCCGTTTGGCTCAGTGCCACGGCGGTTTCCGTCGTCGGTGCTGTCGGATTCATCGGCTTAATCGGCCCCCATTTAGCCCGTCAATGGGTCGGAAACGATGCCCGTCGCTTGTTTCCCCTGAGTACCGCCATCACTGCCCTATTACTGTTAGGATCTGATTTATTTGCCCAAGTGCTCACCCTCACCTTTGGTAATCATGAAGCTGCCCTCCCGGTTGGGGCCGTCACTGCTCTGTTAGGTGCACCCTTCTTTTTATATTTAGTTCTCAGAAAAACCCCGATGGGTTCCAGATGATAATTATGTCAGTAAACCCCCCGATTCTCGCCGCCCAAGATTTACAAGTCGGTTACGGTAACCAGACTATCCTCAAGAACCTGTCCATCGAGATTGAACGGGGGAAAGTGACTGCATTAGTCGGACCCAACGGTTCGGGCAAATCTACCCTTTTAAAAACTTTAGCTCGATTGTTGTCCCCGAGTAGCGGACAAGTTTATTTGAATGGGGTGGCACTCACGCGCCTTGCTACCCGAGATATCGCCCGTCAACTGGCTATTCTGCCTCAAAATCCAGTCGCCCCTCCGGGATTAAGTGTAGGCGAATTAGTGGAACAGGGCCGGTTTCCCCATGTTGGACCGTTAGGAATGTTACGTCGCCAGGACCGGGAGGCGATCGCCGAGGCCCTGTCTCTCACCGCCATGACTGAATTTGCCCACAGGCGTCTGGATAATCTCTCCGGAGGGGAACGACAACGGGCTTGGATTTCTCTGGCTTTAGCTCAAGAAACGCCTTTATTATTATTAGATGAACCGACGAGTTTTTTAGATATTGGACATCAGCTAGAAGTGTTAGAAATTGTCCGTCAACTGAATCGCGATCGGGCGATGACAATTATTTTAGTCCTCCATGACTTGAATCAAGCGGCCCGGTACAGCGATCGCATGGTGGTTCTCAAACGGGGACGGATTATTGCTGATGGAACTCCCCGTCGTGTCTTAACCCCGGAACTATTAGCCGAAGCCTTCGGAGTCCGGGCCGAGTCACCCTGGAACCGGAAACGGGAATTCCCTTATGTTTTCCCTATGCCTATATTGGCAATGCTCCCCTGCCTGTAGATGCTCCTCAATCCTAGCTGACAATGAGCCATATTTCTTGTTCAGAATTAACTCGCCAGTCGGGGAATTCCCTCAGTGGCACTGCCTTAACTTATGAAAATTATCTCTTAGTGGAATGTCCTCCCCCTTGGAATTCCTATGATTTAGAAACGCCAAAAATTCCCGATAATCTCCGGGCAGTCGGAGATGAAATTTATGGAAATAAGCCGGTTAAAAATAGAATTCTGCTAATTTATAATCCCCTTTATCACCATGAAAATTCTATCCGCGTCTTAACCTTTCGGAAACCTCCAGGATGTACGCGGGGATATGTGGGTCAAGAATTCTTTGTTTCTAACATCAATGAAGTTGCCTCCCTTGCTCACCACTGCTTTACCAGTCCCCCAGAGGAATTAGGAGAAAACCGTCTCAAAACCCGAGATATTTTAATCTGTACCCACGGCCAAAACGACCGCTGTTGTGCGCGATATGGCAATCCATTATATCGCCAAGGGTTAAAAATAATTGAGGATTTATCGTTAACCAATATCCGGATTTGGCAAACCAGTCATATCGGGGGCCATCGCTTTGCACCGATTGCGATCGCCTTTCCCGATGGCCGCTATTATGGTCAAATTGACTCCGCTGCTTTACAGGCTTTACTGATGCAGTCCGGTTCCCTTCATGAATTAAACAAAGCCTATCGCGGCTGGGGAATCTTACCCAAACCCGTGCAACTGTTAGAAAAAGAACTGCTAACAAAATGGGGGTTTCCTGGATTCAATTTTCCCATGACCGGGCGAATTTTAACTGAAACTCCCAACAGATTGTATTATCGGGTTGAATTATCCGTAAACACTCCCAACCAGGTGATAACTTATCAAGCCGACATCATCGGAGATGAAACAACTCGGATCAACTTACCCGAATCTTGTGTCGGGGATTATCAAGAAACCGTCATGAATTATCAGGTCAAAGGGATAGAAATTATTGAAACAAGGGAAGTATCAATCACTTCCTCGAAAGTCTAATTTTCTCGGACTAACCCCATTGAGTTAGAATAGACAGAACCCTGAAATCCTCTCTAACTCTCCATCTCATCTCAATTTAAAATAGTAGATGCACCTGATTTCAACTCATTTTATTTTAAGGGACGTAACGTCGTCGGATCTTCTGGAATCGGTATAATAAACCGACTGTTAGCGCGCACAAAACAATTCCCATCCTCAATAGAGACAGGAATCCAAGGTTTGCCCCGCTTATCCAACAAGACAATTTGATTAGCATTATTTCCCGTCACCGCCTGCAATAGTTCCCCTCGGTCAAAACGTCTCACAACCGACCACTCGGAAATTTCATGGTGGTTATTTAGGCGTAACGAATCCGGGACCTCCAAACTATCCAGATAAACCCCTTGAAAGTCTCGTGCCATGCGACAATTTAGCCCATTCGGATCCGCGTCACTTACCTGCCAATTAAACTGACGAGTCCCGCGCCGTCCCGGAAACAGATAATCGCCATCTGCATTCGTAGCTGGAACGGCTAAACTCGGACCACAAACCAAAACCACACTCGCCACAGCAATGGATAGACCCTTAATCAGTTTCATGTTGATTAATCCTCATTTCTACCCTAGTTTTAGCATCTTTTTTCCAGGTTGACGACAAAAAAGCCCTCTTCAACTGGGGAAATAGCAAACTCGCAAAAATGGGAAGTTGTCGTCTCGTTTTTTACTCCAGTGACTCCGATCAAACTTAACAACTTCCCCTTGTTTTCGGAAGATTAATTCAACGTCAGATCCGGTGAAGATCATCCCTGGCAAATCCACAAGTTTGGGGAACATTTCCATAAATTGGCCTAGGCAGACTAAAATATAGCCAATCTACCCATAGGGATCCATTTAGAACCAGGAAGAAATTTCATGGAGAACGGCGTACCCCCGGAGTTGAGAGGACATCGCACCCTTGCTGCTGTTGTGTTTACGGATGGGGTCAGCTTTAGCGCCCGAATGTCCGTGGCGGAAGAACAGACCCTAGAATTGATTCACCGGGACTTAAAACTGATGAGCGATCTCTGTAGGCGCTTTGAGGGTCATGTCCTCAAATCGACCGGAGATGGCTTGTTGATGTATTTTACCAGTGCGCTGGCTGCGGTGACTTGTGCGATCGCCATTCAAAAAGCTCTCGCTGAGGCAGCAGAGGGATTATCGCCCCAGGATATGTTAACCCATCGAATAGGCATTCATTTGGGGGATGTTTTTTTCAGTGAAGATGATGTCATGGGGAATGGGGTGAATATTGCAGCGCGACTGCAAACCCTCGCAGTTCCTGGGGGAATTTGTCTGTCTCAAACGGTTTATGATGTAGTGAAAACTAGCATTCCGCTAACGGCGACTTATCTAGGGCCGAGGGAGTTAAAAAATATTACGGAAGCAGTGCCGGTTTATCAAATTTTACTGACACCCTTGGCGGGTTCTCTCCCTCAAAATTCGCTGCCGACAGGTGCGAAAAGTCGTCAAGACTATCGCGATCGCCAAATTTTGCTCAACAAGGTCAAAAACTACTGGATTAAGGGAGTTTTAGAGACCTCGTTGCATGATAAAGCCTTGATAGAATTGGGCCTAGAAGAACGTCTCCATGCCGTCGATCGCCCCTGGGGTCTGGAATGGGAATCTCCCGAGGTGGACCGCCAACCTTTACCCCTGGGTACGCGCATTTTAGACCAATTCAAATCTCTGGGTGCAGGTCGCACGTTATTAATTTTAGGGGACCCAGGTTCGGGTAAAACCACCACGCTGTTAGAACTAACTCGGGACCTGATTGCCACCGCTGAACAGGATTTTTATCATCTTATTCCGGTGGTGTTTAATTTATCCTCTTGGGCAGGAGGAAAGCAGGCGATCGCCGATTGGTTGGTGCAAGAACTCTATACGAAATATCAAGTTTCCAAAGAAATTGGTCGGGATTTGATTACCCATCAAAACCTCTTACTCATGCTAGATGGCTTAGATGAAGTCAATAGTGCTAACCGCGAAGCCTGTGTAAATGCCTTAAACCAGTTTCATCAAGATTTCGGCCAAACAGAAATCGTTCTTTGTTGCCGGATTAAAGATTATGAATCCTTAAACACCCGCCTGCGATTTCAAGGCGCAATTTACCTCCAACCCCTGAACTTTCAGCAAATTCAGACCTATTTAGAAGGTGTTGGCGACTCCCTCGCCCCCTTGCGCCATGCCCTGAATCAGGATACCCAGTTACAGCAACTCGCCCAGTCTCCCCTAATTCTGAATATTATGGCGATCGCCTATCAGGGAATCCCACTCAATGACTTACCCCAACCCAACTCATCGGACGCTCATCAGCATCTTTTTAATACCTATATTGACCGAATGTTTCAGCGGAAACTTTCATCCCCTTCTTACTCCAAATCTCAAGCCATGACCTGGCTAATTTGGCTGGCGAAGCGGATGTCCTCTGAGTCACAAACCGTTTTTCTAATTGAACGAATGCAGCCCCAATGGTTACCCACTCGATGGACTACTCTCCTTTATAAAATCGCTATCCTAGGCGCTTATTTTATCCTGTGCGGGTCCATCTTGCAATACTTTTTATCCGGCAAAAAACTGCTCCTTTGCCTCCTCATTGGGGCCGGATTATATTGGAGCATTTTCGGACTCAAATCTATTCAACCCTTGGAAAGCCTCAAATGGTCCTGGAAGCGCGCAAAAATTTACCTACCAGCCGGATTAATAGGTGGCCCAATTTTCGGAATTTTTATCAAACTCATTTATGAACTCATTGCTAATCCTTTACATTGGCAAATTTTTACAGCAGCATCGATTGACTTTAGCAAAGATATCATCCTGCGGGGGTTAGTCTTTGGCTTAAGCCTTGGGGTCCTGTTTGGATTAATTCGCGGATGGACGGGGCCCGGAATTGACCAAATCACAATTCCGAATCAAAGTATTCGGCAGTCGGCTAAAAACTCCCTAATTTTTGGAATCATGGGAATTAGCGTGATGAGTCCCGCTGCCATGTCAATCGGCTGGAATCCTTTATTTTGGGGCAGTTTTGGCCTGATTTTTGGCATGGCTGCTGGCGGTGGAGAAGCCTGTTTAAAACACTTAATTTTGCGAATCATGCTCTATACTCAGGGATATATTCCCTGGAACTATGCCCGTTTTTTAGATTGGGCAACCGAACGCATTTTTTTACAACGAGTCGGTGGGGGTTACATTTTCATTCATCGTCTCCTATTAGAACATTTTGCCTCCCTAAACTTCCCCTCAACTAAAAAATAAGCGCCTGTTGGGTTCAGTCGCTGAAATTTTCTACTCGGGGCAAAAAATTTGCTCAAGACTCTGAAAATGCCTGTAAATCAGCGATACAATACAATCGCGTCTATCCTAATTCCTGAACCCATGACTCAACGTTGGACTCGTCGTCAAACTCTGTGGATGCTAGTTGGTGCCGCTGGGGGTCTTGCCTTACACGCTTGCACTCCTCCAACGAATAACCAATCCCCTGCCCTAGGTTTATTTACCTGGGTGGGTTCTACTCCCCTTTATATTGCCCAAGCTAAAGGCTTTTTTCAAAACCGGGGCTTAAATTTAGATATTAAAGTCTTTAATGCCAATACTGATGCCAATACGGCTTTTATTTCTCGGCGGTTAGATGCAGTTTCTCCGGTGGGATCGGAAGCGGTAACTTTAGCCGCAGCAGGCAAGGCATTTAAAATTGTTTTAGTTCAAGATACTTCTGTGGGGGCAGATGGCATTTTAGCCCGCCGTAGTATTACCAGTTTAGCTGATTTTCGCGGTAAACAAATTGCTGTGGAAGAAGGCAGCGTCAGTCATTTTTTCCTGTTGCAAGTGTTGAATACGGTGGGTTTAGGGGCAGAAGATTTTACCTTAATTAATGCGCCACCGGCTGAAGCAGCAGCAGCTTATCAATCGGGAAATATTCCCATTGCTGTTACTTATGCCCCCTATTTACAACAAGCCAATACCGCCCAACCCGATGGGCGAATTATTTATGATTCTTCCCAAATGCCGACGGCAATTAATGACCTTTATGTGTTTGATGCGGACTATGCCAGTCGCCATCCAGAAATGGTAGAAGCCTTTGTTGCCGGAGTTTTGGAAGGATTGGCATTTCTGGAAGCCAATCCCGAGGAAGGAGTGGCAGTCGCCTCGACTCCATTAGGCATTCCGCCCGATGAATTACAAGCGGGATTGCAAGGGGTACGTCTCCCAGATTTAGATGCCAATATCGATATGCTGGCTAATCCTGAGAGTGAATTCTATTTATTAAATACCATGAATTCCCTCGCCCAATTCTTACAATCTCGAAATCAAATCCAACAAGTTCCCGATTTAACATCCTTCATTGACCCCAGATTTGTTCTCGCCCTGCGAGACAAACAATCCAGCTAAGATAATTTGGGGATGACTGCCTATTTTGATTTGCTTCATCCCCTCACCGGCGAGTCAGCAATTCTCTAACTTGCCAATTGCGATCGCACCCACTGCCGAAATTCCCGCAATCGAGCATTTTCTCCTTTTTCCGAATCTAACTGCATAAATCGCGCCAATTCTTTCACCGGAAACGAACCAAACGCTAAACTCTGTTCTGATTCTACATACCCTGTCTCAGTCAAGCAATAAAGGCTGAGTTTCCCCTGCTGCCAACGCCATACCTCTGGAACTTTTAGTTCTGCATAAATATCCATTTGATTCACAGAGGAATGGGTTGGATCAATTTCAATGGCTAAATCTGGTGGGGGATCTCCGGCTAAATTAATCTTTAATTTCCCGCGCATTGCCGGTTCATTTTGAATATAAAAACACTCATCAGATTCTTTACCCACTGCCTTGGGTTGCGATCGCCAGGTTGTAGATTTCAACCCGCAAATTTCCATCTCCAGTTCCTCTGATAGCGCCGTAATCAAACGTCCCAAGGTCCAGCTATAGCATTCACATTCCGGTAACGGCGTCCTCAGTTCTAACGTTCCCTTGTAGTAATTCATGCGCGGCGTCGGATGTTCTGCAAAAATAGTCAGCAGTTGTTCATACATCTCCCAACTGACGCCATATAATACCAGATAGGAACCAGCTTCTGGGGGGGTAACTAGGGTTTGAGTCATCGTTAGGGGCGATCGCTCCAATTAAATAATCAGAAAAAAGGACAATATTGGCAATAAAACAAGGCTGATTTTATTGGATAACCTCTGCCACCTGTTTCCACTGTTGCTAATCATCTTGGGTGAGGTAGCGAACGAGTATATTTGTATCAAGTCCAATCATTCGCCGCCTCAGAGATAGCACTCTCCATTTCTTCCAGGGTCACTTTTTTGTGATCGGGTCGGTGTAAGATTCCGGAGAGTTCTTGCACAGGAACATTCAGGGGAAAAAGTTTAACTTGTCCCTCTTCATCAATCACAAAGCTGATTTGACTACCGCTTACGAGTTTTAGGCGATCGCGGATTTCTTGGGGAAGGGTAATTTGTCCGGTATCGGTGACAGTAGCACTGAGCATGGTAGAAATTGGGGTAAGTCAGGTTTTCTATCCAGTTTAGCGTGAAGTTTAGACGAGATGCTAACCCGGATTGCAGTCCAGGTGTTGGGTGTACGACCCTAGCCCTGTCAAGGTATGTAGATTGTAGGGGCGCAATGCTTGCAGGCCCTCCGGAGGGCTTCGAGCATTGCGCCCCTACAAGAAATAACGATTTTTCGTCATTAAATTTACCACCTTGACAGGGCTAGTGTACGACCCCAGTAATCCCGCTATCGATACGAGACCCCACCCTAATGTTAAGATGAACCCAGAGCTAACAATCCCTAGACAAGATGGCAAATCCAATTTACTTTATTTTATAATCGTCAACAATGAACAGAGGAACCCATGAAAATCTATTACGATTCCGAAGTTGATGCACTCTATATCGAACTGTTGCCTTTAGCACCAGCAACCGCAGAAACGCGAGAACTCTCAGAAGAAATTAGTGCCAATTACAGTCCAGATGGAAATCTGGCTGGATTAGAAGTTTTGGAGGCTTCCCTTGTCCTCGGTGAACAATTGCAAGAAATTATCATAGAAAATGCAGCCGCTAAAGTGCTGCATTGAATGGCTATTTTAAAACCCAAAACACCCTATTGACTTACAATGACAAATGACAAATGACCTCACCTTCAAGTCTAATGTTGAGAATGTTCCGCCCAAGGGGTAACTCGTTTGGATAGGGTTTTAAAGGCTAAATCTAGGAGTAAGCCGATCGCCCCAATTACTACAATTGTCACTAAGACGCGATCGGTTTGTACAAACCGTTGCGCCCGGGCTATTCTAAACCCTAACCCGCGATCAGATGCAATTAATTCAGAAATCACTAAGAAATTCCAAGCCCCTGCTATATTCACCCGCAACGTATCTAAAATACTGGGCACCGATGCGGGTAAAATCACTCGCCATAAAATATGCCATCGGTTTGCACCTAGGGTATAAGCCGCATTTAACAGTTCATTGGGAATAAACTTGACTGCATCAGCAATCATGATGGCATTATAAAAGACAATCCCTAAAAAAATAATCACAATTTTGGCACTTTCTCCCAGTCCAAACCAGACAATAATTAAGGGAATAAATGCTGCGACTGGCATATATCGAACGGTTCCCACAATCGGGCTAAATAAACTATCCATGCTGTAAAAGGTTCCCATTGCAATGCCGATGGGAATGCCAACGGCAGCAGCAGCAAAAAATCCGGCAGCGACGCGCAGAAAACTGGCAACTACATCCCCCCATAAGTTCTCTTGGGCAAACATTAAAATGCCTGCACTAAAGACAGCGGTGGGAGTGGGCAATAGCATCGGTGAAATCCACCCGCCATAGCTTAAAATAGACCAAACTACGAGGGGAATCGCTAGGGCGCTGATGGCTAACAAAATCCGGAGTCGGTAAGGAAATCCTTGCCGAATGCTCCAAAATATGGAAGGCTTAAGATAGGGTTTAGGCGATCGCGGCTTCATCTTTCAATCTCTCGTCGCAATGAATCCCATTTACTCTATCGCAGTTGCTATCCCCATGATGGCGATCGCCCAAGGGTTAAAATAACTTTACAATTGCGGCGCGCCAACTTTTTTTTAAAAAAATGTGCCGCAGCTTGATTTTTGTGATAATATATATGATAATGAGAGTGGTGACTAAAATTTTAAAGCAAACACCACTCTCATTATCTCATATAATAGCACAAACCGCTAGGTTTGCAACCCCAACCTCAAAAAAAAATCGCGCCGCGCCCCAAAATTTTATTTTAAATAACCAAACTGCAATTAATACAATGAACCAAGCCTCCCCCGAACTAGATTCCCCCAAACTCGAAGTCAAAGGACTTTATAAAACCTTCGATCGCCTGGTGGTATTAGAGAATATCAACATCTACCTCAAAGCCAATGAGTTTGTCTGTATCGTCGGGGCATCTGGGTGCGGAAAATCCACCTTATTAAACATCATAGCAGGACTAGCAACCCCGACATCTGGGACCGTGCTGATTGATGGCGAACCCGTCTTAGGACCCGGGTGCGATCGCGGGATGATTTTCCAGAATTACTCCTTATTTCCCTGGCTAACCGTGAGCGATAATATTGGATTTGGGCTATCCCTCAAAGGCATCACTAAAGCAGAACGACTGGAGAGAATTCACTACTACTTAGAAGTCGTAGGATTAAAAAAATTTAGCAATGCCTATCCCAAACAACTCTCCGGAGGAATGAAACAACGAGTGGCGATCGCCCGCGCCTTAGCCAACGAACCCGAAGTTTTACTCATGGATGAACCCTTTGGAGCCTTAGATGCCCAAACCAAAGAACAGATGCAACAATTCATGATAGAACTCTGGTCAAAAACCCAAACCACAATATTAACCATCACCCACGATATCGAAGAGGGAATCTTTCTCTCCCAGCGGATGTATGTCATGTCTCCCCATCCCGGAAAAATTCAAGAAGAAACCGCTATTCCGTTACCCAGCGATCGCCATTTAGATCTCAAACTCACCCCAGAATTCATAGAAATAAAACGCCACCTCATTCACACCCTACGAACCTAATCCCCTCCTAAATTAGCCCTCGCATTCCGCCTCCACATCTCCGGTTTAATCCGACGCAACGCCGACGCCCGAAACCTTCTGTCCCACTCCTCATCAGAAATATCGGCTAACTCTGCCAGAGTCGGTGAAACATTCTCAGGATAGGGTTGAAACTCAGCCACATCCGTCGGTTGAGCAAAGCGTTGATTCCAAGGGCAAACCTCCTGACAAATATCACAACCGGCAACCCAGCGGTTTAAGTGAGGTTGGATGGAGTCGGGCAAGGTTTCGGAACGATTTTCGATGGTATGATAAGCGATGCAACGATTAGCATCGACTACAAAGGGTTGCTCGATCGCCCCCGTAGGACAAGCCTGGATACAACGGGTACAAGTGCCGCAATGGGAAGTATGGGGAGAGTCAGGGGTTAAAGATAAATTCGTGAGAACTTCTCCCAGAAAAATCCAGGAACCATACTGTCGAGAAATCACATTGCCATTTTTAGCAATCCAACCGATTCCCGCCCTTTGTGCTAACACTTTGTCGGGTACAGGGCCGGTATCCGCATAATAGCGGGCTTGGATGTCCGGGTTGTGCCCTTGCAGCCATAAAGTGAGAGCTTTGAGCTTTTTATGCATGATTTTATGATAGTCCCGTCCCCAGCCATAGCGAGAGATTTTGGCATAGGCAGGATCTTCAGGATGTTGATGTTCGGTGTAGTAGTTGAGGGCGACACAGATTGCGGATTGGACATCGGGCATGACTTGGCGGATATCCTGGCGTCTGGGATTGTTCATCCAATCCATTTCAGCCTGATAGCCTTGGGCTAACCACTGTTGTAAGGCGGCGACAGGGGCGGGATTGGGGGTCGATCGCCGCGATGCCGACTTGATGAAATCCCAATTCTTGGGCTTTGGCTTTAATTTGGGTGGGGGTGGGGTTCATGGCTGGATTTCTGGGTGGGTGAATGCGATCGCTGGCGGGGCGATCGGCTGGAATGAAGACAGTCACCGTAGTTGGGGACTCTCATTACTCTAGGTTAAGACAATGATTGGTAATTCTGATTGTCGAAGGGTTGTTATTTGTAAAGAAATGTTACATAATGGGAGTCAAGAAAGGAAAAGCCGAAGCAAAAACAATCCGCTTACTGGCTTAATCCCCCCTGTTGGTGGCAGAACCTGCAAGGCGGCGAAGACTCTATAAATTTTAAACTCTGTAAGTTTTTATCTGAATCTGTAGGAGGAGATAAAACCCTCCGATTGAGATTGATATAAGTTTTTCCAACGTTCTTGCCTCTCCCTAGGCAAAACCCAATCTGGCTTGTGGAAGTTTTGGTTTTCTTCCCCAGCCAGTTTTTATTTGTTGATCTAGAATTATAATAGTTATCAATTGAATTCAAAATTTTTAGGAGAAAATTATGACAAATTTAGAAACCCTAACCGAGAGTAATTCTAACTCTAATTTGGATATTTCTATGTCCGAAGGAGGAAGACAAAAAGAGTTTCCTGCAACAATTCAGCAGTATTTTAATGGGTTGAATGAAGGGGAGTTTAAAGCAGCCAGTTTGTTATTTGCACCGGAGGGGGAACTGCGGCCACCGTTTGAGGAACCTGTGGTGGGACCGGAGGCGATCGCCTCCTATTTAGAAGCCGAAGCGAAGGGAATGAAACTGTATCCGCGACTGGAATTTCAGGAATCGGTTGAAGAGGGAAACCCGCATTTTGAAATCCGGGGACAGGTGGAGACAGCCTTTTTTAAAGTCAATGTTGCCTGGTTTTTTGTCCTGAATCTAGAGGCAGAAATTCTCAGCGTCCGGGTTAAATTGTTGGCATCCTTGAAAGAATTGGTCAACCTGAGACGGTAGGAGATAAGGAGGATGGGGGAGCTTTAAAATTTTTAGAGTTATAGAATGCACCCCTTTTTTAGGGGGAGAGCGAGAGGGGAACGTCAAGGGGCGATCGCCTAGAGAATAGCCAACGAGAGCAACCTCGCCGCTCGAACGGACGATCGGAACCCCGGAAAAAAATAGAGCGATCGCCGTTCCACTGGTAATCGCTTACACTTTTTGTTCCGACATACTCGCTTCCAACTTCAGACAGTTACGACCATCAATTTGGAGACTGTATTCAACCCGATCCATCAGACGATTCATAATTAACCATCCATAACCGCCATCGGGCATTTGTTCCGGGACTGGGGCCATATAGGTCGATAAATCGTACCCTTTGCCGTGATCCCAAACTTCCAGGGCGATATCCCGTTCCTTGAGTTCCAGACGAACCAGGACCGGGAGATTGGGTTGATCCCGGTGAGCGTGACGCACCACATTAGAATAGGCTTCCGCCAGAACTAAACGTAAGCGATTCGACTGACGGGGCCACTCAATATGATCTCCAAGCTCCATTTCCAGACAGCCCAAAAGCCAGTTTTCAACAATCGTCAAAAACCGCAAGTCGCTTGGGACGTGCAACTCAGTTCTCATTGCTTACAGAACCTCCAGAGAAAGTATAGTTTGGTCATCTTCCTGCTCTTGAGCAATTTCGCGGACGCGAGCTAATACGTGATTAAGGTCAAGAGGATGAGTTTCCTGACCGATCAACTGCCAGAGACCCTCTTGTTCCAACATCGACCCCTTATGGAGTCCAATCGAGGAGTCTGGATTGGTGATGGTGGCCTCCGTGAGACCATCGCTCGTTAGCAGAAAAACTTCCCCTGGATTTAACTCCATGCTCCCAACAGTGCCTCTCCAGACGGGTAAAATTCCCAAAGGAATGCCCCGAGCTTTGAGGAAATTGGGTTCGACGGTTGCTGCATCAGAAGAAGTTAACATTTGATGAGACCAGACGAGGGGATAGATATGTCCAGCATTGGCATAGGCCAACTCTCGCGTCGAGGGTCGATAACGAGCCACAACCATTGTAATAAAACAGTTGTTGCCCATTAAGTCATCGGCCAGAGCGCTGTTGAGGTTCATCATGACCGTTTCGGGTTCTGGCGAAGTTTCTTGCGCCAGTTCACGCCGCATCACCGAAATAGCACTTGCCATAAACAGCGCAGCGGGCACCCCTTTACCGGACACATCACCCACAGCGACCCAGATATCACCTTGAGCATGAACGTAGACCTCAAAGAAATCACCACCTACAGCGCGAGCGGGATAGCAAGAGGCTTGAACCCGAGCGGTTTCAAATTCCGGCCAACTTTGCCGAAGCAAATTGGTTTGAATTTGACGAGCCACCTCTAATTCAGCCATCATTTGCTGGGCTTGCTCCTCAGTGCGCTGATAGAGCTTGGCTTGAGACAGCGCCAGGGCCGCTTGTTCGGTCACCCCTTCAATCAATTGGATATCTTCAGGAGACCAACTGGTGGCGCTGCCATCTTGATAGACCGACATCACCGCGAGCAGATCCTTTTGGTAGCTCAGGGGACAACCAAGCGAGTGGAATCCTTGCCCTGATTGTCTCCTTGAACTAATTGAGTCTGACGGCTTTCCAAGACTGTGGCAATCAGGGCATCCTCCTCCTCGGGTACATCAATGGAGCCTGTGTCGGGGTTCAGATAGGAAAACGAGTCTGGCGTGAGGCGATCGCCCTCTACAGGTCGCAGAATGCAACGAGTCGCCTCAAAATTTTCGCCAACGGTTTCCACAATCGTCTGCAACATACTGCGGTAGTCCAAAGACTCCCGAATCGCGCTCATCACCGCATTAAATAATGCTTCTCGGCGTAGAGCACGACGCAGGATATTTGTACTTTGCTTAACCACCTTGTAAGTTTCAGACGCTTGCTGAACCACCGCCTTTAATTCTTCAGGGTTCCAAGGTTTGGTGATGTACTTGAATACTTGGCCGGAGTTAATCGCCTCTACCAGGTCCTCTACATCGGTGTAGCCGGTCAGTAGAATCCGAATCGTATCGGGAAACCGTTCTACCGTTTTACTGAGAAATTCTGTGCCGTTCATTTCTGGCATTCGCTGGTCTGAAATAATCACGGCCATTTCGCCGCTTTCATCCAGCGCCTCCAGAGCTTTAAACGCACTATCTGCTCGATAAACGTCAAAGTCCCGCCGAAACGTCCGGTATAGCAAGTCTAGGTTGTCGATTTCATCATCGACCACCATCAGTTTCAGCTTGCTCCCTTTTCCCCGACTCATGCGATACCCCACTTACAGGCTTATATGGATTCAGTGTGACTTGCGCCCTTGTACGGCTGTTTTCGACGGGCCGATCTCAATCGGGTGCCTAACGGGTTCAGAACACCACTGGCAAATCACGCTTTGGGTGGGCATTCCTTCTCTATAAAAGTACCCGGCGATCGGCAGGCACTAACGGGCTTTCCTCCGCTCAGATGAGCTTAACATAGAGAGCTGGCTTGTGAGCCGAGTGCAATTGAGTTCGGTCCATTTGTGAAAGACCGTTAATTTGTTGGGGTAAAGCAGTGGGTCAGTCTGTCTGGCCCTACCACACCCCTGCCATTGAGATTAACCCGGTGGAGTGTCACCTCCTAGGTTAGATCCGGCTCAATGCGCTCGAATACTCTTAACTTGGCCGATCGAGATCGCGAGTTGTGGGCAATTTCTGCTTCCCCTGGCGTGATCGGCTTTTTCGTCAGCACCTTCAAAAGCGGTGAATCCCGCATCCGATGCTTGACCAGTCGATCTTCTAAGCTATGAAAGCTAATAATACCGAGCCGTCCCCCCGGATGCAACCACAAGGGAGCCTTTTCTAAAAACGTTTCCAAAGCAGCCAGTTCCTCATTCACCGCAATCCGCAAGGCTTGAAATACCCTTGTAGCCGGATGAATTTTCCCATTTCGGTACTTCCCAGGCACCGAAGAGGCAACTGCCGAGGCTAACTGAGTGGTAGTTTCCAAGGGACGCCGTTCCACAATTCTGCGTGCAATCCGACGAGAAAACCGCTCCTCCCCGTAGCGATAAAAAATATCTGCCAACGCCACCTCATCCCAATGATTGACAATCTCCTCGGCACTCAAATCCTGCCGTTCATCCATTCTCATATCCAACGGAGCCTCATACCGAAAACTAAACCCCCGTTCCGGGCGCGCCTTCGGCGATCAGCAAACCCACGAGACCGCCCGCCAGCTTGGTGCGGCAGCAACCATCGACAAGCCCTTCGACCTGGACGAGTTGATTGAACTGGTTCAGGCAACCCGGCTCGCGAACGACGGTCAAGCGACGTTTTCAGGAGTCACCTTATGAACCGCAGTCAAAAATTACTGTCATTATTCTCTCTCATACTTTTGCTGCTTGTCGGCCTGCTCTCCAGCGCTTTTGCTCAGGATGCCGGACTGGAAAACCTGCGCGAAACCGGAAAGGCGTTCCGCAGTGTCGCCAAACAGGTTTCTCCGGCGGTGGTCTATATTCAAATCGAAAAAACGCTAGAACAGCAGGATCGGGGCAACCCGTTCGGCAATAATCCACAGGCGGAAGAGTTTTTCCGCCGCTTTTTCGGTGAGCTGCCCCAACAACACCCACAAAATACCCCCAAACGTCGCTCCGGCGCCCAGGGGAGCGGCTTCATCATCTCGCCTGACGGCTACATCATGACGAACAACCATGTGGTCGCCAATGCCGATCAAGTCAGCGTCACTCTGCTGGACGGGCGTGAATACAAAGCTAAAATCATCGGCACCGACCCACCGACCGATGTCGCCATCATCAAGATCGACGAAACCGATCTGCCGTATTTGCGCTTCGCCGATTCCGACAAACTTGAGGTCGGCGATTGGGTCCTCGCGGTCGGCAATCCTTTCGGCCTTTCCCACACCCTGACCGCCGGCATCGTCAGCGCCAAAGGGCGTAGCGGCATGGGGCTGAACGAATATGAAAACTTCATCCAGACCGACGCGGTCTACCCGGCGCAGTCGGCGCGGCCGGTCCGCGTGCCGAGCGTCGAGTACACGCTGCCGATCACGGACATCGAGGAAGAGAACTTCAACCCGATCACCGTCCAGGTGGACTACTGGGCGAGGGGCGCGCCGAAGGCCGCCGCCATAGAGCGTCGCATCCGGCTGATCACGCACAGAGACACGGCGCGCGTGGTCGGGGGATGCCGGATGTGGACGCAGTACCTGGACAGCCGGTCGCATGAGTACCCGGCCGAGTTGGGCGTCGTGCATCGCAGCCTGGACGTGCGGCTAACGCCGGTCCGGCTCAAGTACCAGTGGGCATAACCTAAGAGGGGGAAACGATGGATCTCACGTCACTGACCGCACAGCGGTTCGACATCGGGAAGGCGGCCATCTTCGCTTACAGCGAGGACGCGGGCGTCACTTACAAGGAATGGGATCCGGCCGCGGACCTGTTCCCCGCCATGTACCACATCGGCACCACCGAGGGTCCGGTGGAGATCGCGGCCAATGACGAGTACAGCACCCTCACCATCGAGGACACGGGGCCGGCGATCCTGAAGCGGTATCTGTCGGGCGAGAACCCGTCCTTCGAGATGGGCGTCTTCCCGAACCCCGACAACATGCAGGCGTTCAGCCCCACGGGGATGGCGTCGGCCGGGTTCCAGCGTCGGCCGATGGTCAAGACGCAGACGCTCTGGATTGTGCCCGAGCAGCTGTTCATTGATTACACGAACGGCGTGCCGAGCGAGGTTGCGGTCACATTCGACTCGACCACGACCGTGTTCCTGAAGGACGCGAGCGCGCTCACGGTGGCCGAGCAGGAACTGGCCGACATGAGCAT
Organism: uncultured cyanobacterium; assembly: GCA_963821735.1. Taxonomy (GTDB): domain Bacteria; phylum Cyanobacteriota; class Cyanobacteriia; order Cyanobacteriales; family Laspinemataceae; genus Laspinema. Next base: position 15,441 of record CAWGFK010000003.1, on the reverse strand, counting down.
CCTGATCTGGAAGGCGCAATTCGGCCGGCTCACGCCCCGCTACTCCCCCGAGGACGGCGGCAAGTCGCTGAAGAACGTGCCGGTCACGGTGCTTCAGGACTTCGACAAGCCGAACGGCGCGCAGCTGTACCTCGCGCTGTCCGAGCTGGCCGACTTCCCGACGCTGGACCTGGCGCCGGTGGCCTAGACGCCTGATGCAACTCGTTCCCTTCAAGGTGCTCGAGGAGCACGCGCGGAAGGAGTACCTCCGAAAGTATGGGGAGGTGCCCGAGCCCGTCGTGCTCAACGCCCGCGCGCTCGCCGTGTACGATTTTCCCCGGAGTTTCGTATGGGGCGGCGTCGGGTATTGGGCGCCCCCGCTGTCGTATGAGTCGGGCATCCGTCTGATGATCGCCGCCAACGCGCTCCGCGACCTGCGGGGTGCGGGCGACCGTCTCACCCGTGCGGCCTTCACCGCCGCCCGCCTCATCCGTGCAGCCGTCGACCGGAAGCGCCGCCCTCTCTGGCGCCTCTGGTCGCGCGCGTTCTACACCGACAGCCCGCTGGAGCTGGAGGGCATGATCCGCGAGTTGCTCCATGTGGAGGACGAATCCCCCGTCATCCCGAGCGAGCAGCGCGTCACCGTCGATCTGATCGACAACAAGTACGCCTTCGAGGGCTTCTACAAGCGCAAGCCGGATTCGTGGGCCGACTACGTCTACGGGATGCGCCACATGGGCCGGGCCATGAGCCGCGGCGACTTCCGCCTCGCCATCAGCAGCCGGGTCGGCGTGAACGCGGATGACAAGGCGTGGCGGGCCTTCGAACGCGAGATGCGCCAGCACGCGGGGTGGAACTGATGGCTAAGAACATTGTCCGTCAGATCATCGCCCGGTTTGACAGAAACGCCGCGAAGAAGGCCGAGCGGGAGATGGAGGAATCCCTCGGCCGCGCGGGTGCGGCCGGCGGGCAGAAGGCGGGCAAGGGGTTCCTGAAGGAACTGCGCGACGAGTTCAATACGCGGAAGGCGCAGCTTTCTGAGGAACTGGCGCGCGGCACGATCAATCAGCGCGAGTTCAAGAAGCAATCCGACATCGCCGCCCGCACCTTCAACGCGGGACTGCTGAAGAACATCCAGGCCGCGCGCCGTGAGGGCACGCTGACCGACAGGGAGTACACGAAGCTCGCCCGCAACTTCAAGCGGGTCGGGGACGCGGGCGAGCGGGACATCGGGCGCCTCAACGGCTCAATGGAGCGCCTCCGCGGCATCGCCATTAAGGTCGGTGCGGTGATGGCCTCGCTGTGGGTCGTGCGCCGCGTGGCGGAGTTCGGAAAAGCCATATTCGACCTCGGGTCATCCGTCCTCGCGGTCGAAAACCAGTTCGACGCCGTGTTTGGGGACGCGCTCGGCACCACGCTCCGCGAGCGTATCGAGGATCTGCGCCTCATGGCCGGACTCACGCGCCGTCAGGCCGAAGAACTCCTCGCGGGTGCCGGCAGCATGGCGCAGGGCTTCGGCATGGCGAAGGATGCGAGCGCCGACTTCGCCACGCAGGTGCTCGAACTATCCGCCGACCTCGCATCGTTCAACAACATCCCGACCGCCGATGCCGCCCGGCTAGTGCAGTCCGCGCTGATCGGGAACACGGAGGCCGCCCGATCGCTGAAGGTTTCGTTCACCGCCATTGACGTGCAGAACCGGGCGCTGGCGATGACCGGCAAGGCGACGGCGAAGGAGTTGACGCAGGAGGAAAAGGCGCTCGCCGGCCTGTCGGTGATGGCAGAGCGCGCCGGCCCCATGATCGGGGACTTGAACCGGACGCAGAACGACACCGACAACGTAGCGAAGCAGGTCTCGGCCTCCTGGCAGCAGGTCAAGGAATCGCTCGCGGCGGTACTGGTCGAAACCAATGCCGGCGAGCTCGGCCTCACGCGCCTACGGGACACGCTCCGCGACCTCGACCACTGGGTCCGCACGAACGCCGAATCTATTGGCGCATGGGCGGGCGTCACGCTCCAGTCCGTCCGCGCCGTGTCAATGTCCGTGGTCGGCGTGGTGCGCCTACTGTTCAACACCGGGCAGGTCGTCGGGGACGCGCTGCGGGGCGTGGTTTCCGGCTTCGTCGGCGCGGTATTCGGCATGGTCAACACCGTGGCCGGCCAGCTGAACGCGCTGATAGAGACGGCGAACCAGCTGCCCGGGATCGACATCGGGTTCCGCTTCGGCAACCTGCCCGCAGACGTGTTCTTTGCGGACGCCGCCGCCAGTATGGGCCGGCTCAAGGGAAACCTCGCCGACATAGACAATACCGTCCGGTCGTCCGTGGGAGCGTGGGCCGACCTGGGCTCCGCGATCCAGCGGGCACGGAACGCGGCGGGCGGGCTGGGCGGTGCGGGATCGGCTGACGCCCCGAACGTCCCCACGCCGGGCAGCGGCGGAGGTGGCGGCGGGACGGGCGAAGGTGGGACGAGCGACATAGCTACCAGCCTCGTCGACTCGATGGGCCAGGGCACAGCCGCCATCAATGAACTCGTCGCCGCGAACCAGGACGCAGCCGATCAGGTCGTCACGTCGTGGACGGAGGCGGGGGACGCCGTGGGCGAGCGGTTCGACGCGATGGAGGGGCTTGCGTCCGGCCTGTTCTCCGCAATCGCCACGGGCGGGATCAAGTCGGTCGCAATGCTCGCGAAAGCCAAAATAGTTGAGAACGTCGCGGCGGCGGCCGAGAACTTCGCCCGCGCGCTGGGCTGGATTGGCCTCGGCAACTTCGCGTCGGCGGCGGCGGCGAAGGCGTCGGCCGTGGGCCACCTGAAGGCGGCGGCCCTGTGGGGCGCGGCGGCCGGGGTGGCGTCGGCGGGTGGCTCTAATGGCGGCGGCTCGGCAGGCCCCGGCGGTGCGTCCATCGGCCGGGGCGCCACGAACGCCGCGAGCTCCTCGCAGCCCGCCGGTCCCGAGGTCCACATCTACATCGACCCGCTCGACCCCGATAACCCGGCCGAGCAGCGGTTCGTCCATCGCGCATCGCAGCAGGCCGCCGAGCGCTACGGCACCCAGCCGATCATCCACAGACGGAGCGGCAACTGATGCCCGGCCCACACCGCCCGAAGTTCAGCTACGGCTCCACCCCCACGGTCCTCACCCTGACGTGGGCCGCCCGCGAGTGGGAATTCCTGCACGGTGGCGTCGGCGGCGTCCGGTTCGCTGCAGTCGTGGGCGTGGGCGCGTCCTACGTCGTGCGCCGCGACCACGACCTCGCCGTCCCGCTCCGGGTGCTGGAAACCGAGCGCGCGGACGTGGAGACGTTCGTGGAGTGGGCGCAGGGGATGGAGTCGTTCACGTTCTGGCCGGATGCCGACACCGCCGGCACGTCGTACTCCTGCATCCTCGTGAGCCCGGCCGCCGGGGAGTCGTGGCAGTTCCATCGCGATGCCGAGTTCCCGCACCTGTTCACCGCGCGCATCGTCTTGCGGAAGGCCGACGGCTCCGCGTGGACGGACACCTACCACACATGAGAGACCGGAGACGAGGTATCGGCGCGGCATATCGGGCGGTCCCGCTCCGCTCTATTGCTCCCCACGCCAAGGCCATGCTTTACCAAGCGGGCTTCGACACGCCCGCATCGATCCGGAACGCCACGGACGCCGAACTTCTCGCGGTGCCCGGGCTCCTCATCACCCATGTGGAGCAGATCCGCGACGTGTTTGACCAGTGGCAGCACGGGAGGCGGCGGTAATGGCTGGCACCCTATACGCCATCCAGGGAGCCCCGGAATCGGGCATCTACGCCTCTACAGATGACGGCGCCACATGGAGCGCCCTCCGCCCGTTCCCACTGATCACGAGTCCGTGGGGAGATGACCGAGAGGGGTTGGACGGGCAGACGTTCTTTCCGTACCGGGCCGCCGTGGCCGACGGCCGGCTGGTCGTTATTGACGACTACGGAATCATCATGCGGACGGACGACTGGGGCCTGTCGTTCGTTCAGGAGAGCGGCCTCGTCCGCAACGATGCCGTAGACCCGAGCTGGGGCACCTACCTGTTCCCGACCCATCTCCGGGCCGTGGGGGACACCTTCATGGTCACGGGCTCCTCCTACTGGACCGCCTACCCAGCCGGGGTGAACCTCCACGAGGAGGACTCGTGGACGCACATGGCTACCCCCACGGGCGGCTACACATTCGAGGTCGCCTACGCCGGAGACACATGGTTTATCACATCCGGGGCGTCGGGTGGGGCCAATGCATACTCGACCGACCGGGGCGCCACATGGACGGCCATCGCCTCACATCCGTGGGACGCTACCGGGTTCAATAGCTACATCTCGCGGCTCGTCTACCACGAGGCCGGAGCGGCATTGTACGCTGCAGGCCGGTTCGGTTCCCCGATGCAACGCTCGACCGACAAGGGTTTGACGTGGACGCAACTCGGGGCGTCTCCGTCGATCACCATGATGGGACTCGCTGAACGCGGCCCCGGCGTCATTGCGTTCGGCAACGCAGAGGGGGACACCACCACCGCGCTTTTCCAGTTCACGCTCGATGACGGCGCCACATGGAGCTCGCCCGTCACGGTGGCCGGGTTTGATCGCCCAATCGGTGCCATGAAGTACATCTCGTCGCGCGATGCGTGGCTCGCGTTTGAGGCGCTCACGCCCTACTCCCAAGTCGGCGACACGCGCCACTTGGTCTACCTTGAGGCAGACGCGAACGGGATGCCGACCGGGACTGCCGCGACGGCGGTGTTCACGCCCCCGAACCTCGCTACATCCTATTGCGAGCGGATTCTTGTTGACGCCTTTTACGTGGACGACCCCGCCCCCGACCCATGCTGTCTCCTGCTTCAGCTATTCGGGAGCGATAAGCAGACCATCGAATGGGAGGCCACCACCTGCCAAACGTACCTCGGGGAGACGGGCGCCGCCGTCCCCTACCTCGTGGACCCGGAGAACTACGGCGAGCAGGAGGTCGATTTCGCGGAGTGTACGGCGTCCATCTCGCAGGTGGCTGTCGCGCTGATCGACAAGGCGCAGACGGCCGGCGATCAGGACTCCGGCTGGCTCACCGCCCGCGCGGACGCCATCCACGGATACCGCGGTCGCCTGCTCCGGTTCATCTCCGAAACCCTCGGCTGGGTCGTGATCGCGGACGGTCCATGCTCGTCGCCCCGGCTGGAGCCCGACTACGCCAGCGGGTCGTTCCAGATCAGGGACACCAGGGAAACCGAGCGGAAGAATAGGGCGTTCACCGAGGGCGGGACGACATGGGTCTATCCGGCCGGCGTGGAGGATGGCTACGGGATCTACGACGCGGGCGGGGTGCCGACCTACCTCGTGGACCCGGCGACCCCCGACACGGGAACGTATTACCTCGCCAGCGGCTCCATCTCCGGACTCGCCCCCGCCCTCATCGCGGACGATGATGCGCTGGAGGCGCAGGGCGATCCGCAGGAGACGGACGTGCTCTGGACATGGCCCAACGTGCAATTCCTCTGGCGCGCGGCCGGCGGCTCGACGTGGAACGTGGTCGACCCGTCCATCTCGCTGCCATTCTCCGCGGGCGCCCCGCAGCTGATCGACGGCAGCGTCCTCTACATTGGGGACTATGCCGACGCCGCCGACCTGCCGAGTGACGGCCAGAACATCGACTTCGCGCTCCGCTACATCGGGGAGCCGAGCAAGGCCGTGCCGTTCCACCTGGAGGGCATGACCACCGGTGCTCTCCTGCAGGATCTCTACGACGGCGTCTATTCCCCGCGCGATCCCGTCACGGACGCCATCGTCTCGACCGGCATCCGCTACGACGCGGCGGCGCTGGCGCTGATGACCGACCCCGTGCGCGCCCGCCTGACCGAGCCGGTGGACGACCTACGTAAGTGGACCGAAGAGCACATCTACGCCCCGACCGGTTGGGTGCCCGCGCTGGACTCGGACGGCCGCATCTCGCCGGTATCGCAGAAGGCGCCGCCCACGGCCGAGGACGTGACGGACACCCTGACCGATGCAGTGACGGAGCCGAGCCCCGACTGGAACGCAGGCGCCAGGATCCTGAACCGGATCGACTTCGCGTATGAGCGCCACTACATCCCGACCACGCCGCCCGAAAACTGGACCGCGCCGGCCGATGGGATTTACTCGCGGAACGTCGAGCGGAACTTCACGAACGCCGACAGCATCGACCGTCACGGCGAGGAGGATGTCGAGTTCTCCGGGCTCCTGTTCGCGGCCGTGGGTAACGGCGACGGCGCCCCGCTGGAGACGACCGAGGAAGGCCACCGCCACGCACTGAATCGGCACCACTACCTGATGGACCGCTACAAGGACGGCGCCCCCACCGTCCGCGTGGCCGTGCTCCGCTCGCACTCCGCGCTCTGGAGGGTCGGGACGTTCGTCTCGAACACGCTCAGCTGGATCCCCGACCTGACCCTTGGCAGGCGTGGCGCGGACTGGATCGGGCAGATCACGGCCATCGCGGACCTGGACTGCGCGTGGCGGATGGTGACCGTGGAGAAGATCGAGCCGAAGGAAGCGCCACCGCTCCCGCCTTCGGGCGCTCATCCCTCCGTTTATGTGGCGGGCCTCATCCGGCCATCGCCGGAGTCCAACGAAGTCACGGTTCGCTACGGTGCCGATGGCTACTTCGAGGACTACAAGTGGCGGATGGTGGCGACGGTCACGCACACGGGCGCAGCGGGTGGCCCGGTGATCGAAGACCTCGACATCACGGCCAGCCTCGACCCCGTGCCGCCCTCGACCTATGTGAGCAACACCACCACCGAATCCGACTGGGCCACCGGCTACACGGCCAGCCTGGACCCGGGCCACGGCGTGATGTATACGGTGGAACTGTTTATCACCATCCAGATCCTCGACCTCGCCGACGCGCTGGTGGACGAGACCACGGTATGGACCGCGTGGGACACGGACGACCTGCCATCATGACCCGTCGCCCCCGCGTCCGCGAGACCACCGTCCACTGCGACGGCTGCGGCTCGGAGCTCACGGTCCGGTTCCCGCCGCTGGTCTATATCCGGCTGACACGGGACCAGGCCGAGAGCGCGACCGTGTGGTGGATGGGCTGTGCGTGCGGGGGCGAGGCGCGGGTGACGATTGGGGACGGCGCGGCAGTTGGCAGGACTAATCACACAAGGAGGAGGACCACATGGAGCAGGCGGCGAAGGCGAATGACACGGCGCTGGCGGGAGTCGGCGCGAACAAGGTGCTGGGCGATGCGGTGCAGGCGGGCCGCGACAACTGGCTGAAGATCGAGGCCCACGACCAGGACGGCAACCTGTTGTGGCAGGTGCGCGCCCACAACGTGCTGACCAGCGAGGGGCTGGACTACCTCCTGGGCGCGGCGCTATTGGGCGTGACCCCGGCGTCCTCGTGGTTCCTCGCGCTGATCGGCACGGGCGGGACGGTGTCGGCGGCGCACACCTACGCCTCCCACGCGGGCTGGACGGAGAACACGGACTACGACGAGGCCGCGCGGCAGGCGTGGACCGGCGTGGACACGGGCGTCGGGACGGCCGACAACAGCGCCTCGAAGGCGGTCTTCACGATCGCGACCGGCGGGGCGACCATCGCGGGCGTGTCGTTCGTGAGCGACGCGACGAAGGGCGACTCGGCCGCCAGTGCGGTGCTGTACTCGGAGTCGCTGTTCGGGTCCGAGCGGGCGCTTCAGGAGAGCGACACGCTGACGATCCAGTACACCCAGTCCGTGGCCTAACGCGGGAGGGCACCGTGCTTGATGTCACGGCAGTAGGCTCGGCCCCGTACGCGGTGACGCGCGACGGGTCGGCCGTCAGCAGCCACACCCGTCTCGATACGGCCATCGAGCGGGCGGCGGTAGAGGCGCGAGACTACCCCGCCGCGGACGTGCGCATCGCGGCGGGGTTCCGCGTCGGCTGGGAGGGGGAGGTGGCCCCTCCCACGACGGTGGAGCACGTCATCACACCGTCCGTCCTGTATCGAGAGGGGATGGCGCAGCTCGGCATCTTCCGGTCCGGTGACACGGAGATGTCGCAGGTCGACTGGGGCAACAGCATAACGCTGGATGCCATCGGGCAGTACGTCCTCCTCTGCACCTATTTCACGGACGAGGGCGGGACCATTGTCGCCCGGTCCGGGTCGGTCATGGAGGCCAAGTCGATCGACGCGAACGTCGTGGCGTTCACGGTCCGGTACGACGTCATCCCGCCCGGTGCGGACCTGCCCGTCATGCCCGATGTCATGATCGACTGGGGCGTGGTACAGGAGGGGGACACGAGCGACCCGGTGGCCGCCGATGTCTGAGATGCCGGAGCGTTGGGGCGACCCGATCTGGAAGGAGTACGGGAGCCGCGGCGCCCAGCACGAGCGCAATGAGGCGATCCTGCGGCGGTACGAGGCGGGGAAGGTCGTCCAGCTCGCGGAGGACTTCGGCGTCTCGCCCTCCCGCATCTACGCGATCATGCGGAGCGCGCGTCGGCGGCGCGAAACGGAGTCGAGGCGGCGAGTGCGCCGGGAGCGGAACGAGCGGGTCAGGGAGCTGGTCAACGCGGGCGCGTCGTACAGGGAGGCGGCGGAGGAGGTCGGCATCTCCTCCGGACACGTCTCACGGATCATGAACGATCCGCATATAGGGGAGCGGCGGTAGGGTACGCCCGGCGCTACAATTACATCGGAACGGGGATTGACGCATGAGCGGAGAAAACGATTGGACCCTGACATGGACCGCCACGACCATCGACGCGGACGTGATTGCGAACGCCGGCGACCTGACCAGTGACGCCATCAGCAACGATGGCAAGCTGGATACCGAGGTCGCCATCCAGATCGCGTACGGCGCGACTGCATCGCAGGGCGTGAAGGCGTACGTGCTCCGCGAGGGCGCGAGCGGGTACGAGGCCGAGGCCGATAACCCGTGGGGCTTTGCCATGCCGTACACTGTGAGCACCACGCACCGCCGCACGTTCACGGTGCCGGCGAGCATTGGGAGGTTCCAGATTCTGCTGACCAACGACAGCGGCGCGAGCGTGACGGCCGACGTGGACTACCGGCAGAGCGTAGCGGCGGCGTAGCGTGGCCGGCCTGATCGCTCCTCCGACCGGCATCATCGGGCCGCTACAGCCCGCCCTCGATAGGACGCACCCACTAGCCCGATCGTTGGCGTTTGCTGTTATGCCCTCGGGCCAGCCTCCTGTAGATATGGTGTCGGGCCGGACGATGTCAGCCGTGGCTGACGCTATCGTGCCAAGCCGCGCGGTGCTCGCGCGAGGCCCCGGTGTGTCATACCCCAAGTACAAGCTCGATGGCAACGTGGTGAACCCGACCAATGGGTACACGCTGGCAGTGCTGACGGGCGACATGTATAGCACATGGTCCGAACCGGCCCTCTGCATCGGCGAGGATGGGCTCAACAACGGCTTTACATGGATTGGGTCGTACACGGGACGTAAGGCAATCTTCAGCCGTGCTGGTACCGGATACGACATCCGTGATGACGGAGCCCCCAAGTTTGGATTTCTTGTGGGGGTCGTATATCCATCTGCGGCAGAACTATACTGGAACGGGCGTTTGGTCGGGTCTGCGCCCTTCTCGTCGTTGTCAAGTCCTCCCGATATTTTCGTTGGCTCAAATACGCTAGGAGAGGTGTGGGATGGTGAGTTAGGGCTGGCGGCTGCGTGGAATAGACCTCTTGCCCCTGCCGAGGTCCGCGCCCTTTCCGCCGACCCCTTCGCGCCCTTCCGGCCTGCCGCAACCGGCGCGGTTGTGTACGCCTCCGCCGCCACCAACGTCGACGAGACAGTCAGCGACAGCGCGACCGCCGCCGATGCCAACACGGAGACCGTCGGGCTGGCGACGCCGCTCCAGCCCGCCCTAGTTCTCTCCAAGCCGGTTGAGACCACGATCCGCCTGGACAACACCAACCTCCCGGACCCGAACGCGGACGACTGGGTCATCGAGCGGAGCGTGGACGCCGGAGCGTGGACGAAGCACGCGACCGTCACCGCGTGGCCCTACGACGATGAGGGCCTGGCGAACGGCACCTACTCCTATCGCGCCTACGGGCGGAAGCTGGTCCTCTAAGCATGGCACAGTTCGCCCGTCCGACCTCGACCGTAAGCAACCGCCTGACTCCGGATGTGCTTTTCTGGAGGTCTGAGATTGCCCGCGCGTCGGCCGAGAAGGTGAGGGGCTGATGGCGGCTCATCGTTACTGGCGGATCAATATCACGAAGCACAACGGCGGCCCCTATGTCGGGCACGACGAGGTGCAGTTCCGGGCCACGGTCGGCGGTGCGGATCAGGCGACAGGCGGCACACCCGACGCGAGCACGGAGGACCCCCCGACCCTCACGGCGGACAAGGCGTTCGACGATACGACAGGCACCCTATGGGCAGCATCGTACGGCAGTTCGCTCCCGCAGTGGATCGGTTACGACTTCGGCTCGGCGGTCGACGTGGTCGAGGTGGCACTACAGGCCGGGGATACGGCAACCCGCGCATTGTACGCCGCCGAGGACTTCGATGTCCAGTATTCCGACGACAACTCATCGTGGACGACCGCGTGGAGTGTCACGGGAGAGATTGCGTGGGGCGTCAGTGAAACAAGGGTATTTACCAACCCGGCCTTCCCGGGGGAGGCAATGGCGGATGCGGCCACGGGCGCGGACACCGCCACGGAGCAGCACCACCGCATTGGCCCGACGAGCAACACGGTATCCGCCACCATCTCCGGCTCGCAGAACATTGATGAGTCGGTATCGGACACGGGCACGGCGACCGACGCGGTAACACCGCGGGCCGCCACGAATGAGGCCGCCTCGGACGGCGCCGTGGCAACGGACGCCGTAGCGGGGTCCACGGCCGCGCTCGGTGCGGTGACGGATGCCGCTACCGCCACGGACGCGGCGAGCGAGCGGGTGAGCGCGTCCGAGGCCCTGACCGATGTGGCGACCGGAGCGGACAGCGCGGCTGCGGACGCGGAGGGCGCGAGCACCGTATCGGACACGGCCACGGCCACCGACGCGGTATCCGAGGCCGTCCAGGCAATGGCGGCGGTCGTGGACAGCGCGGTCGGTACGGACGCGGCCAGCTCCCGCGCGGAGGTTACGGAGTCCCTGGCCGACAGCGCGACCGCGAGCTCTGCCGTGGTATCGGAGACGCAGGCGGCCGCCGAGGAACTGGTCACGGATGCGGCCACGGCGTCGGCCACGGCGACCACGCGCGCTGATGTAGCGGAGACGACGAGCGACAGCGCGACCGCCGCCGATACGACCAGCGCGTCGGTCCGTGCGGAGGAGTCGCTGACGGACGGCGCCGTGGCAACGGACGCCATGAACGAGGGTGCGGGCGCCCGTGCGACCGTCGCGGACGCCGCCACCGCCACCGACGCCATAGCGGACACGGTCGCCGCCGGGGAGGCCGTCAGCGATAGCGCCGCCGCGTCCGATTCGGTCGGGGACACGCCGAGCACGAACTACACGGAAACGGTCACGGACAGCGCCACCGCGTCCGGCATCTCGGCTCCGGCGGTGGCAGCGACCGAGGCCATAGCGGACGACGCGACCGCCGCAGGGGGCACGGCAGAGGTTGCCGCCGCCATAGAGCGACTGCTGGACGAGGTCAGCGGCCTCGACTCGGTCAGCATCACGCTCGCCGCTTACAAGGTGGTCACGGACGGTGCGACCGCCCTGGACGCTGCCCTCTTCGGCGGCGGCGGGATCCTGACGATCACCGCCGGCCTCGAGCCACGCCTCGCGCTATCGGCCGACGCTCGGCCCGCCCTCGATACCGACGCCGGCATGGTGCCGCGCCTCGCGCTCACCACCGAGAAGGAGCCCTAACATGGCCGCAGGCTACCTGAATAACGACAACGTCCTCTGGCTCACCGCCCACGACATCGACGGGGCCGAGGACACGGGCGCCACGGTAACGGCCGTGGTGCAGGACAAGAGCGGGGCGACCGTGGAGACGGGCATCGCCATGCCCTACGTCGTGGCGCGCGGTCGGTATGAGGGCCAGCCGGACGAGGACCAGTGGACGCGCGGCCGGCATTACGAGGCCGTCATCAGCGTCACCGGGTCGGAGGGCGAGGAGGGCGAGATCGTGGTCACGATCTACGCGGATCGCCGCCGGGCCTCATGACGCCCCAGCGACTCGCGCCGATTGCGGAGCACCCCGAGCGGATCGGGGCGGTGCTGACTGCGAGCATCGGGGCGGCGGGCGTGCTCCTCGGGCCCCACGGCGTGGAGATGGTCGTCTGGATCCTGGGCGCCATGGGCCTCGACCTGATTGCCGGTCTGCTGCGCGCGCTGATCCTCCCGACCGAGGACGTCGACGGCCGGATCTTCGCCGCCGGCGTGCTCAAGAAGTTGATGATCCTGATCCTCCTCTACCCGGCCGCGATGGCCGATCGGCTGTTCCACATCGCGGGCCTCACGCCCGGCGCGGCCGGGCCTGTTGTGTTCGGTGTCGCGCTCGGGATCATGGCCTATGAGGGCGCCAGTATCACGAGAAACGTGCAGCGCGTCATCGGGAAGACGGTCTTCACCCTCGGGCTGCTCCGGGCGCTGGACGCGCTCCGGAAACTGCCGGAGCCGCTCCCCAACCGCCGCACCTACGACCGCGGCGACCCGACCTCCGAGGACAGCCTGGAGGACCCTGACGATGCCTGACATCGCGTACCCGGGGCACCCGGTGTGGGCCGAGATCGCCGGCTATTTCAGACCGGCCGAGTTCCGCTTCCCCTACCACATGAGCCCCGACTGGCTGCGGACGCTCTACCGGATCCGCGTCCGCGCAGAGGTGCCGATGCGGGTGGTGAGCGACTACCGGCCACCGGAGCGGAACGAGACTGCGGGCGGCGCCGGGACCAGCGCCCACATGGACGAGCCGTGCAGGGCCACAGATGTCCGGGTGCAGTCGTCGCGCGAGCGGTACGCCATCCTCGCCGCGGCTTTCGCCGAGGGGGTCAGACGGATCGGCGTGGAGCCGGCCACGGACTACCAGCGCGCGACGTGGGGACGCAATTCAGGGACGATCCACCTGGACGGCAGCACGATGCTGCCCCAGGACGTGTGTTTCATGGACTGGTGAGAGGACGACGAGATGAAACGGTTCGCGCTCGCACTGCTGCTGCTGGCCGCGCCACTGGCCGCGCCGCTGGCCGCACAGGGAATCCGGGTCGATACGGTGGGGGTCACGGTGGTCAGCCCCACGACGATCGTACACATCACGCCCGGGCCGCAGACCATTCAGGTGGGCGACACCGTGGTCTACCACGCATGGGGAGAGACGGCGGCGGGTGATAGCGTACCCGTCACCGGGACATGGGTCACTGACCGGACCGACATCGTGACGCTACTGGGCGGCGAGGCGTCCGATTCGGTGCGCGTGGTCGGTCGGTTTCCAGGGGGCGGGGTGGCTCACATTTCTCTCGATCCGGCCACCATCATCCGGATGGACGTGGCCGCTGTGGAGACTGGGTTTCTTCCGGTCGACGCGGACCCATCTGCGAGTACATGGGAAGACCTGATCTGGGATCGGATGCCGCGCTTTACCGCGCTGGGGCAGACCATCCAGGCGTGCGCGTACGCTCTGAGTCGGGACCTGGAGTATCTGTACAAGTCCTCCCCTGTCTGCCCCGACCCGCCCAGCGTGCAGCTCACGGGCACGCAGTGGTCGCTCCTCAAAGACCGCTACTCGACGTGACGGCGTAGTGAGTCATGGCCACCCGGTGTGGGTGCTGCGGCGAGACGAAGCGGGCACCCCGCGCCTGGTGCGGCTCGTGCTCCCGGACGGCGATCTGCCCGCACTGCGGACGCTGCCTCGACCACTGCGCGCGGGAGCCGGGGTGCGTAGGCAGGACGCTCCGGAGGGTCCTGCTGGAGATGCGTGACACGCGGATCGCGCTGGACGCTGCGGCGGCCTATGCGGCCGAGTCCGAGACGGCGCGGCGGCGAAAGCTGGACGTCGCATGAGCGCGCCGCAGGAGGTGGGGATCCTTGCCGCGCTGCTGGGGCTCCGGAGCGTGCACAAGACGGTGCCCGTGGCGCGGATCGGGGAGCGGACCGTCCGGCTCACGCAGCCGGTCCGCGCGCTCGCTGGCCCGGGGCCCGTGGCCTACGTGGGATTCACGCGGCGGCACCTCTACTGGCGCCGCCCGATCGAGGAGGTGAGCGATGAGGCTGACCGCTGATACCGTGGAGCTCGCGCTGGTCCAGGCGGGTGTGCCGGAGTCCCGTGCATGCCGGAGCGTGCGGGACGCCATCGGGATACTCCAGGCGCTCCGTGACACGGCGAGCTGGTGGCGGCCGTGGCTCAAGCTGGGCCTCGGCATCGCCATCGGCGGGCTCCAGCTCTACCTCGATGCGCGCTGCCCCGGACCGGTGCCATGACCACGCGCGCGATCGTACTATCCGGCGGCGGCGCAAAAATCGGCTACCACGCGGGCGCTCTCTCCGAGCTCCAGGCGCGCGGGCTGCTGGACCACGCGGAGACGGTGGCCGGCGCGGGCGTGAGTGCCGGAGCCCTCGCCATCCCCTTCGCCATGGCAGGACGACCGGAGCTGCTGGAGCAGCTGGTTATGGAGACGCGCGAGTCCTCGATCCACAGGCGGTTCAGCAAGGCGGGCATGGCGTGGATGCTGATCCGCGGGAGGCTGGAGTCGATCGCGGACAATCGCCCGCTGCTCGCCATGATCCAGCGGTGGATCACGCCGCTCCTGTCCGAGATCCCGCACCGGCGGCAGACCTTTGTCGGGCACGTCCGCTTCGACGGCGAGTGTCCCTACGTCGCCGTGCCCCTCACCGCCCCGGACATCGAGCGCGCCATCTGGGCGAGCTGCACGATCCCGGGCCTGTGGAAGCCGGTTCCCATGGACGGCTACGCGGCCGTGGACGGCGGGCTGCGCACGCAGATCCCACTCGATGACGTGCTGCCACTGGACGTCGACGAGATCATCTGCGTCTCGCTCAATCCGGCCACGCTGACCGAGGACGGGCCGACGCCGTGGATCGTCCCGACGCTGGCCCGCACCCTGTCGATCATCACGCAGCAGGTCGCGCTCGACGACGTGGCCCCGGCCATCCGGATCAATCGCATCGTGGAGCAGGCGACCAGCCAGGGGGCGACGATCATCCGACGCAGCACCGGCCAGCCCTACCGCTACCAGCGGATCCTCGTGGTGCGCCCGCAGGTGAGCCTCGGCGACACGCTGGACTTCTCGGCCACGACCCAGGCGCAGCGGATCCAGCAGGGGCGCCGGGACATGGCCGCCGCGCTGGACGCCTGGTAGCGACATGAGCACCGCCCTCGCGGTCGAGCGCGTCCGGTGGGCCTGGCGGGTCTATCGCCCGGACCCCGACCGCGACCACGATGTCGCCCTCGTGATCGTGGACATCGACGATCCGCGCTTCTACCGCTGCCTGCGCTGCCAGTCCTCGGCCTGCCGCCATGCGTGGGCCGTCTCCGGCCACGAGC
>CAWGFK010000002.1:685000-1075942 GCA_963821735.1 uncultured cyanobacterium | reverse complement strand
TTGTTTCTGACCAAAAGGCAGACAGCAAGATCAACGATAGAAGATCCCAGTAAAAAAGGGTTTTTGATCGTGATAATGGAAAAACTATAAATACATCTTTAAGATTTCGCCTCAGTTGGGGTGATAATACAAAAAGAATCGCCGCGTACGCAGCAATTTGCACCACTAAAAGCAGGAATTGTTTTATCCAGGTTGTAGATACCCATTGGATGAAATCTGGGAAAGGGTTCTATACTTAACCCGGGGATCTGAAATAAAAATAAAAAAATACCGGCATCTTCTATCCATGTCGCTATTTTTTTATTGCTGCTGACAGAGTTATAGAATAATAAAATATAAAGGAGACCTATCCCGCTACCAGAAGGAGAATTGGGATTTAAAAGTAACTGTTTCATAGAATTACTCTGGCTTATATCCAGGGAGAAAAATCTACAACTTGACAAGTTATAAGTTATTATAATTAAGGGGAACCCGCTTTCTACTCTTAGATGAGATTAAAGGTTTCAAAGTAAAAGTTAGCGTTTTCTAAGCGTTATTATAATTTTACCATCCTTCAAGGTTTTACCCGATAAATACTTGTTGTTAAAATTGGATATTTTATGGTAACATAAAAAAATTTTTTGGAGTTGTCAAATTTTAAAAAAGCTAAATTTAAAAATACTTTATTATGTTATGTAACATAGCTTCAACATCACTTCTTTTTTGTGCTTTTTTGTTGTTTGGATTATAGAGCTAATAAATGCGCTGGAGGGAGTTCAATAATTTTGACATTTTTAGCTGATTTAAGTCACTCAAATTATTTTTAATAAGTTGGGTTTATTGCCTGAATTGATTGACTTTTCATTAAATCTTTTGTTTTGGTGACTAATCCCCAAAGTTTTAACCTTCTAATTTATTTTGCCAATTAGGGCTTATGAAGCTTTACTAAACCTCCTTCTACAAAGAACGAGGTATTTTTGAAGTTTTAAGTTGAGAGTTTTGGCTGCATCATCCCTAAGCAAGTCAGTTTGAACCCTATGTTATGGTTGGGGGTAGGAAAAGGTTGTCAGTCAGTCTAACTATATCATAAAATAAGCTAAGAAACAAGTAATAAGAAGCCCCAAATGATGCAGGAAATACTCCGAGATGACTAACCACACCAAGGCATTGTAGGCAGGTAGCACCTCAGAAAACCAATATGGATAAGCAGCAGCAGTTGAATCGGACTGGGGTTGAAGGTCACTTTGATGTACAACAGCCCAAACAAATAATCCACTTAGTTGTGGGGATGACTCTGTTGGCGGTGGCAGCAATGGTTTGCTCTGCTCCAAGTGTAGCTCAGGAACCGAGGGGAGAAGAGAATGAACTAGAGCAAAGACAAACCAATCCCACGATGCCAATATCGGAGGCTTATACCCTAGGGGGTGGCGATTTGGTAAATGTGAATATTTTGGGACTTCCGGAGTACAGCGGTCAGTACCAGATTCCGGTAGATGGCAGACTGAACTTGCCCCTGATTGGCACGGTGAATTTGGAGGGGTTGACCTCAGAAGAAGCGAGTCGGGCAATCAAGCCGCTTACCAACAGGTACTCAGACGTCCCCCAAATAGCCGTGAGTCTGGTGGCTTCTCGACCGCTAAACGTTTGGGTTTCTGGAGAAGTCACTCGTCCTGGTTCCTACATCATGCGCCTGACGCCAGGAGCGGGAAATATTCCGGGTGTTCAATACCCCACTGTAGTACAAGCATTAGAAATTGCTCAGGGCGTCACTCTGGCCGCTGATATTCGTCAAGTCCAAGTACGGCGATTATCGAGGGCGGGTCAAGAGCAAGTTTTAACCCTTGATCTTCGGGCCATGCTGCAACTCGGTGAAGGTCGTCAGGATATCACCTTGCGAGATGGAGACGTGATATTTGTACCTACATCTCCTCAAGTCAACCTAGAACAAACCCGTCAACTGGCAACAACCAGCTTTTCAGAGATACGGAACTGCCTCGGACTGTGGCGGTGGTAGGAGCCGTTGAGCGTCCAGGGACCTATACTATCCTGGGATGCGAGACAGGAGAAGGAATCAGAGCTGCGGGTCAGCCAACGGTTACCCGAGCGCTCCAGTTGGCTGGGGGAATTCAACCGGATGCAGATATTCGTCAGATCCAGTTGCGCCGACCTACCATAACCGGCGGCGACCAAGTTTTGAATTTAAATTCGTGGCAACGTTACAAACCGGGGATTTCACTCAGGACCCTATTCTGCAAAATGGGGATACTATTTTTATTCCTACTGCTTCTGTGATTAATCCCAACGAAGCTGGGGTATTAGCTAAACTAATTTTTCCCGAAGGGATTGAAGTTAATGTGGTGGGAGAAGTGGTCAGACCGGGTAATCTAAGGCTTCCACCCAACAGCCCTTTAAACCAAGCCCTGCTGGCAGCGGGGGGATTGAATTCAACGGGCGAATCAGGATAGGGTTGAACTGCTTCGTCTTAATCCGAATGGTACAGTTGTTCACCGTATTATCACCATCGATCTCGATGCTGCAATTAATGAGCAAACTAATCCAATTCTGCGGGATAACGATATCGTTGTCATCAACCGCTCTGGGTTAGCTACATTTAGTGACAGGGTTAACACGGCAACTGGCTTTAGTACGAATGCCACTGGATTTCTAAGAATTTTTGACTTTTTTGGGATATTTGACTATCTAAAACTGCCTCGTCGGTGATGAGTGTCAGAGACCAGCTAGGAACTTGTGACGGATCCCTCGTGTAACCAAAAACCTAAAGGTGTTAATTATGGATTACCATCGCCATTTACCGCATTTTTCATCATCTCCCAAGCCTCATGAACTACAACATCCAGTATCATTATCGACGCTTTACCGGGAAAGTAGCGAACCCAGTGATGAAGAAAAATTTGACGTAGCTTGGCTATTTGCAGTCTTCCGGAGAAGAACCCCGATCATGCTCTTGGTGGCGATCGCCTTGAGTGTAATGGCAGGAGCAGTGATTGTCCGAGGTTCTCGTCAAACCATTCCTATGTACCAAGGCTCTTTTAAGCTGTTAGTTGACCCCGTAACAGCAGAAGGGCGGTTAGCTCGGCAGTATGTGATGGCTAGAGGTTCAGGGGGAGATGGGGATCTTCAACGGGCAAGAATTGAAGAAACTAGCTTGGTAGACTACCAAACTTTGATTCGTGTCCTAAAAAGTCCGAAACTGATGTTGCCAGCGATCTCAGAACTCCAAACCGAGTATCCTAATATCAAATATGGAGCGGTGGTTAGGAACATTGAAATGACTCGGATCACCGTAGGAAAAGGTAACAAAGAGCAAGGTACAAAAATTTTAGTCGTAAGTTACAAAGATGAAAATCCTAAAAGAGTAGAAGCGGTATTAAATCAATTAGTAGAGACCTATTTAAAATACAGCGTTGAAGAACGCCTAGCCAGTTTGCGGCAGGGTATTAACTTTATTGAGGAGCAACTCCCCGAACTCCAGGAGAAAGTTGACACTCTCCAAGGCGATTTGCAACGGCTGCGCCAAAACTATAACTTAATGGATCCCAATCTGGCTGATAGACTTCTTTCTGAACACCTTTTAATTATTCAAAGACAGCGATTAGACCTGAGTGCACAGCTACAACAACAGCGAACACTGTACCAAAACCTCCAAAAGCAGTTGCGCGAAAAGCATCCCGTCACCATTCTCTCGCGAGAGGCCAAGGCTTATGAAAATTTAATCGCTCAGATTCAAAGGCTTGAAGGAGAGCTTGCCATCCAATCAGCTATGTTTTTTGATGACAGCGAACCGATCTTGATGTTGCGCGAAAAACTTGACAATTTATACCTGCAATCGCGCCTAGCGGCTGAATCAGTTGTACAGCAGGTTGGTAGTGAAATCTCAGAAATCGAGGCTCGGGAGCAAACCCTCGCTGAAGCTGAAGAAACTTTAACTCAAGCCCTCACAGAATTGCCCGTAGTTTCGCGCGAATATACCGACATCAACCGCGAACTTGAGGTATCGACAAACACCCTTCAGGAGTTTTTAGCTAGACGAGAAGCTTTGCGTGTGGATGCGGCTCGCAATGACGTACCTTGGGAATTGATCGATCCCCCGGTAGTTCCTCGGGATGAAAGCGGTAATTTTGTCTCTATTACTGTTACTCAAACCCGCCGCGAGTTAGCCGTAGCGGTCATTTTAAGCATCCTGCTGGCAGTCGGTGTTGGTTTTCTTGTGGAGGTGTTGCATACGGTTTTCCATGTCCCCAAGGAAATCCGTTTGGCTACAAAATTGCCGGTCCTGGGTGTGATTCCTTTCACCAAAGAACTCAAGAAGCTTGGCAAGTCAGTCAAAAAACTCTCTCCGGAACCTGCTTTTGTCACTTTGGCTCGCCAAACATCAGGGAATCGTTCAGGAACTGGAACTGTTTTATCTGCTGCGATCATTACAACAGTTCACCGTTTGTGGAAGGTTTCCGATCGCTACACACAAATATCCGTTTGCTCAGTTCAAACTCTCCTATCCATTCCTTGGTTATAGGTTCGGCAGAAGCAGGAGATGGCAAGTCTACTGTTGCTTTGCATTTGGCGGAAGCAGCCGCCGCGATCGGTCAACGAGTGTTGCTGGTAGATGCAGATCTTCGATCTCCTCAGCTACATACGCGACTAGATCTGCCCAATTTTCAGGGACTCACAGATGCGATTTCCACTGATATCAGTCTCAATGATCTGATTCAGCGACCCTCGGGAGAGAACACTCTGTTTGTGTTAACCTCTGGGTCAGTGCCTGATGACCCAATTAAGCTCCTCTCTTCTAAAAAAATGCACGCCCTCATGGAGCAATTTCAAGACTTTTTTGACTTGGTGATCTACGATACCCCACCGATTATGGGTCTTGCAGATGGCAGCATCCTTGCGGATCAAACTGATGGTCTAATCTTGGTGGTGGGACTGGCTAAGACTGATCGAGCTTCGATCTCCAAAGCTCTGGAAGAATTAAAAATTTCTGGTGCTCCCGTTTTGGGTGTGGTTGCCAACAAGCTTAAACGCGCCTCTTCTTAAATGCACTAAACCTAAGAAATGCCGCTCACAACTATGAGCGGCATTTCTTAGGTTAGGTCATTTCTCTATTCACAGTCGGGTATTATGGCAAAGGCCCTTGCTTAACCCGTTATATCATCCAGACTGCTATCTAACACCCAGGACTAGATTTACGACGACGAGACAAGGCCATTGCGCCTGATACGATTCCTAAACCTATCACGGTCGCTGGTTCTGGTACGGATACTTTCGCGACTTTGGCTGATACCATAAAGTCATCGTAGTCATTATTTCCAGCGATCCCGTTATCCTCAAAAAATAACGTTAGACCCGATAACAAATTCCCCTCAAACAAGACGCGATCGCGACCATTGACCGTTCTCCCATTCAGACTTTCGTCATAGTTATTGTTAGTAATGGTTACCGGAGTGTTCCATCGCTCAGGATTTAGCAAGCTAGTCGAATAGACCGTGTTTGTGTGAGTTCCACGAGTCCCCTCAGTAGTTTTATCGTAACTTTTTAGAAAAAAGCTATACTCTCTCCCCTGATTAAAGTTGAAACTGGTAAAAGCATCCTCTGATAAGACAGCGTTTGGAGTGCCGACAGTCCCCAGGTTATCATTGTTCATGCCGCTGCCGGGATCCACATTCCGCGTTTCAGAAATCAGAAGCGTTTCTAATCCAGTAGATAGATCTTTAACCCCAAAATCGCCGTACCACCAACCGTGGGATTGTAAAAACTCAAAGTTGACAGTTGTATCGGTATCGAACTGGATGCCGCTGTTACCGAAGGTAAAAGCATTGGCCGGTGCTGCTGAGACTATGCCCAGAAGCGTGGTTGCTGTTGCTACATATAGAAGATTTTGTTGGAATTTCATTGTTTTTGCCCTCAGTTGTTCTTATGATGTTCTGCCCTGAATGTCTTAACCCGTTGGAGCCTTAAGTATTTTTTTTTGCGTAATGGCTTGCCACTTGCCCCAGTGGGAGCTTAGGTAAGTAAGATAGCTCTTTTGTTTTTCCTATTTTCTATTAAGCCATGAGATCTTTAATCCTTCCATGATCGAAATCACAGCTTTAATAACTCTTTAAAATTTTCCCCTAATTCCGTGGAATTACGGAGTGATTTACGTGATAGCATTTCCTTTCAAAAAAATAAAATCATCAGGAGAAATTCATCTGTGGAAGCTTTTTGGGAAGCGTTGGCGAAGCAGAATCTCCCCACCTAATTTAAAGCAGCATTTGATTTTTAACCCTTGCAGAGGGCATTGCTACGTCACCAGAATCTGAATCCTGATCTTTATCTGTAGTGGCTCTGTATGGGGAAGTGGGCAGAATTTGACCCTTGAGCCATTCCCTGCCCCAATTTCCCTAAACTGTCACTGAGCAGATGGGAGAAAATACGGAGATTGATCGCCCGATCGCCGCTTCATCCCCCCCTCTATTCTCCCCCACTTCCCCCTTTTTTCGAGATCTTCTAGGGCGACGGTGAGGCAGTCTCGGTTTCACTCTTCGGCGATCGCCGTTCCTGAGCCGTTGCCATCACCTCATCCATTTTCTCCAGAATCTCCCCTGGATAATTCTCTAACACCTTCGTCGTCAGAGAAATCCGTCCTTTCCACTCATCCAACTCTGCAATCACCACTTTAATCGGTTGTCCAACTTGAAACACCGTATGGAGAGACGCCACATACTTTTGGCTGATCTGATTAATATGGAGCAACCCAGTCACACCATTCAGGTCTACAAAGACCCCAAAGGGCTTGAGTCCCACCACTTCACCTTCAACCAGTTGACCCACTACCAGTTGACTCATCCGCTTGGCGCGAGCTTGGAGGCGCTGAGATAGCACCAACTTATTGCGATCGCGATCGGCCTCCAAAATCGTAGCACTCAAATTCTGCCCAACTAGCTGCTCCAAATTCCCCCGCTCGCTGAGGTGCGATCGCGGAATAAAACCGCGCAACCCTTCCACATTAACCGTGACCCCACCCTTATTCACACCAATCACCCGGACTGGCACCGATTCATTATTCTCTTGCACCTGAGCTAAATGCTCCCAGACTTTCCGCAATTCCATCTGGCGAATCGACACCTTGACTTGACCTTCGTCATTCGGTTCGCTGACGATCAAAAAGTCCCGTTCCTCGTTGAGGGGTACCACTTCCGCCAGATTGCTGACCGGCTTTACAGACGCTTCGGCTAAAGGGAGAAAAGCCGCCGCTTTACCCCCAATATCAATATAAGCCCCTTCCGAAACATATTCAAACGCTTGACCTCGGACCTTCTGACCTTTACGAAAGTCATAATCTTGTTGTTCGAGGGCTTTCGCAAAATCCTCAGCAGAAAAAGACGGTTGGGCCTTTTGAGAACGGGATGAGTTAGAATTCATCGTGATTAAAACAAAAAACAAAATTAAGATGAAGTTGAAATCGCTGGCACCGCGTCGCCGATCGCCGTGCCAACTAGATTGATTGAATCGGCGTATTCCTAGAAAAACTGGGCCTTTGCCTGCAACGATCAAAATTGGCGTTAAAGCGATCGCCTCCCAACGGATTGTCCGCTCGCTTTAACTCCTGATCCCCCAAAGCACACCCTCATTGTCCTCCCTTGACTCAATTCTGACGAACAATCTTGCAGTTTAGCAACTCTAGCTGCCTCCACCAACAATTCCTAAACCCACCTAGGACCCCGGTACAGTCTGGGGAAGACAAACCGGGATTTTTGACAAAATCCGTAGCAATCAGCAAGCAAGAAAGCTCCAGAAACCCGGTTTCTTGTCCTAATGCATCTCTAAAACTGTACCGAAGTTCTAGCAACTGCTCCTTTCTAACAAAACTCCGGCAGAACCCTTCAGGGATCTCGCCCTTCTTCCCCAAGCGGACCCTCTGAGTCCGTGACTGTCGGACAGATCCCAGGGCCTAATGCAATGGAAAACCACATTAACCATAGGGGACAAAATTAACGGGACTCAGGGTATTGGGGCTAACCCCAATCAACACAGCTAATACTTCGCCAGTTCCTATCACTCGGAGCAATGAATCGGCACCAGAAGCTTCAACGGAAACTCCCTCAAATGATAAGGGAGCCGCTAACGCAATCAAATCCTCCCCTGGATTAAAATCCGTAATCAGATCGGTGCCATCTCCCGGTGCGTAAACAAACCTATCTCGACCGGGACCCCCTGCCAAAGTATCAGGACCCAAACCCCCAATCAGCAGGTCATCCCCACCCCCGCCATTGATCCCATTGGCGGCAGTGTTTCCCAAAATCACATCGTTAACAGGACTTCCCTGGAGGTTTTCAATAGTTGTCCCATAAGCAATATAGGTTCCATAGCTGCTGGCACTGTAAGGGAACTGGGTCGGATCATTAATCGCCAGGTAAGTGGAGGCATTCAGTGCACTCTGGTTGGTACTGACCCCCCCTTCATTCATATCAAAAAAGTAGCTCCCGATCGCCGGTAACGCCGAAAAATCCAACGTATCGATTCCCCCGGCATCCCAAATCGTTTGCTTGACGCCAATAAAATTATTGCCATCAAACTGATACAAATTATTCCCGCTATTCTCCTCACTAAATCCATACAGGAACTGGAGCGCCCGAACATCATAAGGCATGGGCGTACTGGCTCCGACCCCCGCAATATTGAAGCTCATCGCCGTGTTGCTATTATTATCCTGGACAAAGGATAAAGAGGGACCCTGGGGCGGGAAGGTGGGCCGTTCTGCGAAGCCAAACCCGGCATAGTTATTAGGCTGCCTTAACCCTAGGGAATGACCAATTGCCTGAACTAATCTTTGATAGCCAAAATTACCCGGACTTTGAGAAAACGATAACTGCGGATCCTGTTCATAATTTCGACTGAGTACAATATCTCCCCCAGTTTCCAGTCCCGGTGCATAGCTATAGGCGTAAACCGGATCGTTCGCAAATAAGATCCGGATCTGACCGTTATCCGAGGGGCGGTCTGGAACCTCTACTAAGCTAAACGGCAGGACTTGATCATACTCCTGCATAATTTGGCGAACATTATTTTTTATCGCTTCGTTGACTTCACCCACCCCGCTTTCAGGACCCGGATAACTCAGGGAACTTGCGGTGTCTACGAAACTGTAACTGAGGACCCCACCCACAGGAACGTTCCACTTGACAAAATTCTCCTCCAGTAAGGTCACTGAGGAAGCTGGAGGGGGTGCATCGGTGGCCGGAGGTGTTGCTGGCGGTGGGGCTTCCGGAATGAGTAAGGAATTAATTGCGATCGGGTCAAAATACTCAGACGATCGCCGGCCCTCTTCAAGTCCCTCTAGGAGATATTGCTCTACCAGTTGAGGGAGGCTCAACCCTCTAGCCTGTAGATCTAGGTTATTGGCTAAATAGAATGCAGGATTGAAGTTTAAAGAGGGCCGTCGTCCTTCTTGAATCCCGTTGAGTTGATAGTGAATGAGTAATTGTTCGCTATTGGTTAATCCTGCCGCTACGAGGCCTGGATTATTTTCCCGGTAAAAATCGGGGTCAAAAATCAAAGAAGACCGGCGATTTTCCCTAATCCCGTAGAGAGCAAAATGAGCGATCGCCTTTTGGCGATTATTGGGACCAAAGGCTTCGGCTAAAGCTGGATTTTGATTCAGATATAAAATCGGGTCGAAAAATGGGGAAAAACTGACATTCCGAAGCTGTTCGACGGGAACCCCAAGACCCTCCACATCTAAATCGGTTTCGACTTCTAGCTGAGTCTCCAGAAATAGATTGAACAGGTTTTCATTCAGGGAAGGGGGTTGAGGACGATTCGGGTCCAGAAGAATGAACGGAGAAACAGGTTGTTCAACGACGGGAGTAAGCTGGGTAATAATCTCTGGATCGAGCTGTTCGAGATTTCTGCGATAAAAATCCAGGTCAAAAATCGGAGAAAATTTCCGTCCCTGGTCGAGACCTACATTGATAAAGTGATCGAACAGTTCGCGATTATTTAACCCCGCCAGATCCGGGTTTGCGATTCGATAAAAGTTTGGATCGAAGGGGATGAGAACGCGACGTCCCTCTGCCACCCCTCGTTCGGTAAAGTGAGTCCGCAATTGCTCGGGAGTGAGTCCGATCAAGTCGGGATTGGCAAGGAGATAGAGTTCCGCATCAAAATACTCGGTTTCAGGGGGTGCAAGCGCCAGACCCGGTAAAACACCTTGAACCATGATTTTTTCCTCTTGATTACAGTTTCATTAAAGTTGGCGGATGTACGACCTGCCCCATTGGATACTGATCATGCCAATCGTGCCAAAATTTTCACGCTTGGCGATCGCCCCTGGTGAACCGAAACGATCGCCCAGTCGCCACTTCCCTGGTTTCGTATGCCAGCTTATGATACCCAGGAATACCTTCCCAACCTTTCACAGGGATTGGAGGGTTTCGTTGAACAGTTGCTGGATCTGAGTCCAAGCATCAACGGCTGCTTCAGGATTGTAGCTTGAGCGCCGATCGCATAAGAACCCGTGGGTTGCCCCTGGGTATCGAATCACCCGGTGACGAATGCCATGTTTTTGGAGTTCCGCTTCGATTTGGTTGACTTGTTCGTTGGGGATTAAGGGGTCCTCTGTCCCAAACAATAGGGCGATCGTCCCGGTAATTTCTGGGGTAACACTCAAGGTGGGTTCTCCACCTCCGGGGGTCCAGTTAACTATCCCCGCCCCATAACAAGAGGCAGTCGCCTTAATTTCTGGAAGGGTCGCGGCAAGATAGGCTACATGGCCCCCAAAGCAAAACCCAATACAGCCCATTGCCGTTGTTTTGACTGAAGGGAGGGTTTTCAGGTAATCCAGAGTTGCTTGGGTATCGCTTCTGAGTTCTGAAACCTGGGTTTGCTCTTTATAGTGCCGTCCGAGGGTCAATTCTTCTTCGGAGTAGCCCACTTCAAACTCGGGTGCCGTGCGTTGGTATAATGCCGGGGCGATCGCCACATATCCCATTTTGGCGATTTTCTCCGTCACCGATCGGATATGTTCGTTGACCCCAAAGATTTCCTGAAACACGATTATTCCGGGAAATGGACCGACTCCAACGGGTTGCGCCAGATACGCAGAAATCAGTAAATCTGCATTTGGCACTTTGACATGAGCGCTTTTTATCTCTAAATCTGCCATATTCTTTCAGACTGGTTTGCGTTACAACCTGGTTTTTACATTAACTCCTATCTTGCACTTAAATGAGTTGATTTCCATCCCTGAGTCCCCCTTTTACTCTTCCTACTTTATCGAGTAGCTAGGGTGCCTCCTTTGCTCCTGGACCCAAGGGTTCTCTTGGGACCGCAGTCCGTGACCTGTTGTCCCAATTCATGATTCTATCTCTCTTTTCTCCCAGATGGGTCAAGCATAACAGTTACTTCCCTTTAAAAAAACCTCCATAAGATTTACCGCCTAAAATGCTAGACTTAAATAGAACTCAGTGGCTTAGAACCACAATTTATCACCCGAATTTGAACCCTAAATTTTTAGAGTGCTGTCCCGTTAATCTACTCAAACAAGAGGCAACTTAAGCGTGGAACAAACGACCCTAGGCTTAAGTCGAAACCTCTTTCCCAAGCGGGATTTGATTCGCCCGGTCATAACAAGTATCCCCTTAAGGGGTGACTGGTATGCTTGGCGATCCCCCACTCGACAAACAGGCTTCTTTATAGATACAAAAGAAGAGAGAGAACGCTGGCCGTCGTTGAAACGGTACGACGTCTCCCAAGCCCCCGTCAGCAGCAGAATATCTCTAACCGTTTAATCCGAGTGCCTTGGAGTCCCTAGAATGCTTCAGTTTCATATCAAGACCGAAAGCGAAATCCCTGCATCGACTCAGTTGTTTAATCAAATCCGCTTCGCGATCGCCTCTCGACAAATTCCCCCCGGGGAAAAACTGCCGAGTACCCGCGCTTTAGCGATTCAAACGGGTCTGCATCGCAATACCATCTCCAAAGTTTACCGTCAACTCGAAGAACTCGGACTGGTAGACTCTCAAGCAGGTTCGGGCATTTACGTTCGCGATGAAAACCAAGAACGAGTGGTCCGGATGACCTCTCCCCTGTTTCAAAAATATCCCGATGCCTATAAAACCGTGAAACGGAGTTTAGATGAATTGCTGCAACAGGGATGTTCTCTCAATCAAGCGCGGGAACTATTTTTAACAGAAATTGACTGGCGCTTGCGATGCAGTGCCCGGGTATTAGTCACGGCCCCGACTCATGATATCGGTGCAGGGCAATTAATGGCCTTTGAAATCGAACAAGAACTCAAAATTCCGGTGCAGTTGGTTCCCCTGGAAGACCTCTCAAAGGCACTGGAACAGACTCCTACTGGAACTGTAGTCACGAGTCGCTATTTTTTCAATAAAGCAGAAGAAGTCGCGGGTCCAAAAGCGGTGCGGGTGATTCCCATCGATACTTATGACTATATGGAAGAGATGGAATTAGTCAAAACTTTACCCAAAAATAGTTATTTTGGGATCGTTTGTTTGAGTTTAGGAATTATGCGGGTTGCGGAAGTAATTATCCACAGTTTACGCGGGGAAGATGTCCTGGTAATGACCAGTCAACCCGATGATGCCTATAAGGTGAATGCGGTGGTCCGGACGGCCCATACGATTATCTGCGATCAACCCAGTTACAATAAAGTCCGAGGGGCCATCCATGCGGCGCGAGAGGAAATGATTCGCGCCCCTCGGGTGTTTAAGACGGAGAATTATATTGGGGTGGACTCCCTGAATATGCTCAAACGGGAATTGGGGTTTGAGTAACGGGTAAAGTTAGCGATCGCCCTCTTCTGAGATGTCCGGCGATCGCATTGCTTCGCGTCCCAACATCATCAATCCTGCTACCCCCAATCCCACAAACCCCACATATTCAGACCAATATCGGAGCATCTGCTGCTTCACCGTTAGTCCCGGATGCATTGCCGTGATATAAAGCAACAGCGACATCAGCAGCAACGCTGAAACTCCCACAAACATTAACCCGATTTGAATTCGCGCCGGTTTCAGGTCCTCATCCCCCACATCCTGCAGTTCCCGCTTAATTTGCTCGATTAGCGGGATTTGTACTTCGGCAGCATCGCCTGGGAACTGGGTACAGAGAGATCCGCAAGGGCGATCGGCAAATTCGCATCCTGGGGGACTTCTAAATCCAGGGATATCTCCGTTACCGGCACTAATTCTAAAGGCGGTAACACTTCAGGGTCTGCAAACTCCAGAATTTCAGGAGTCGGTTCAGGAATCCGTTCCGGTTGCCAATCCATATCATCTTTATCGATAAACCTCTCCCTAGACTAACGCACCGCCAGAAAACTCGGACAAAACTGAGTCTGAGTCTTGACAAATGGCGTGATTTTTGGTAAGAGAGAAGCTCATCAAACCCGCTTCTGCAACTCATCTAAGCGCGCTAACACCTCGACGCTGTGAGTTGCGGGACGCACCCCGAGAAAGGTTTCGCGCAAAATACCCTCCGGGTCAATCATAAAACTATGACGCATGGACATCGGAGGCATCCAGGACCCATAAGCTTTGCTCACGGCACCGTCCGTATCTGCTAAGAGGGGAAATCGCAACCCTTCGGAATCGCAGAATTCCGCATGAGAGTCCACCGAATCGGCACTCACCCCGAGGATTTGAGCATTTCTGTCTATATATTTAGGCAAATCCTGCTGAAAGCGCCGCGCTTCTAAGGTGCAACCGGAGGTAAAGTCTTTCGGATAGAAATACAACACCACCCACTGTCCCCGATAGTCAGACAGGGAAATATTGCCATTGCCGGTATTCGTCGGCAGGGTAAATTCGGGTGCTGGTTCGCCGATCGCAGGTAGTTTACCCCCCATAGAATAAGCGGCAGGGACCCAGTTGAACCAGGCGAGGAAGGCGAGAGTAGCAGCGAGAAAGAGTCGGAAAAAATGGCGACGGGACATGATGATGAATGGAGAGAGAGGGATTATTTTAGAGTAGTTTACCTTGCGATCGGCTCTAGTCGGCAAGTACAGTCAGGGGAAGATAACCCGCTTTCTTCGCATATATAGCGACCCTCAATCATTTTGACAATGGATCCTAGAGCGATCGCCTTGTAGTGCGGTAAGCGATCGCCACCCTCTGTGCGTGATGCCTGTAAGCTATAAGGCTTTAAAAATCCCCCAGGTAATTCATGATGAAACTTGCATATTCTCTAGCTTCAGACCGAGCCAAATGAATTCCATCTGTAGTAACCCACTCTCTAGGCGGATGTTCGGGTAACCACTCGTAATTTTCAGGGGGGAATAGCTGCTTCATCAGCTCTTGTTCTTCGATCCTTTGGGGGGTTTGATCTATGAGCGGATCACCCGGTACATCAAAGAGGATAACTCGCACCCCTTGGTTCTCCATTTCAGCAATTTTATTTTTCAAAACTTGGGATTCTTCGGTTAATTTATTAATTTGTTTGACTGTAAATTTCTCCCGTCGCTCTTCAAGGGCTGGCCTTAAGGTATTTTCTCTCATTTGAGGATTTTTCAATAATTCATTCACTCTTTGCTCTTCTAGTTTTTCTGCACTGATTCCCCGCCAATTTTTGAGGATTTCTATGGTAACCGCAACGGGCTGATTTTCTTGTTTAAATATGGGAAGATAGCGGCGAATCCAGTAAAAAAGTGGGTGATAAGCCGCCTCTACTAATTCCTGGTTAACTCCCTGGATGATCGTTCCGTTCACCTCTACAAGTACAATTGGTGGCTTATTCTGATTGCGATTAACTAACTCCAAACCCGTTTGAGACGCACCCCCTCGGATTCCAATATTAGCAACATGAGCCGGACCAAAGTAATCGGGTTCAATTTTTGCAGTCCTTGAACTGCCGGTTACAATTAGTTCATAAGGTGAATTACTATAAACATAGTTCTCGACTTTAATAACATTAGATTGTTGAATACTGATTCCATCGCTTGATGGCAACACTTCATTCACCATTAATGTATGGTAGAAGGTCATCAAAAATAAAAAAACTAATAAAGGACGAACCAGAGGGCGAATACTATGTTTAAAACTGAAAGGTTTTTTGACACGGCTCAAAGAATATGGATTCATGGGGAGTCCTACTGTTTACAAACACATGAATTTGCCAATCAATATTTGGGTTCAATTAACCCAACCTAATTTCCTGATTTTTCGCTATCCTAGGCTTTCTTTAAAAGATTTGCCCTGAATTGAAACACAATCATATTTTGCAAAAATCAGCAAAATTATTTGCCATCAATTGAAGCTCATGAAATCGGCAATAACCGATAGAATGGGAGGAGATTTCATATAAAAATTGGGCTGAATCTCGATTTTTAGGAAGAGTTTTCTAATCCGATTAGAGTTAATATAATTTAAACCCCTTGAAGATTTCAAATTATATCATAAAACAACCGGAAATATCCACTAAAACCTAACAATAATACAAGACAACTCAAGAGATTATGGCATGAGACCTTTTCGATAATCTTGGATCCATTTGTAAGCAGATGGGCCGATCGCACCTCAAAAGCACCTCTTGCCCCTAAAATGACTGAATGATTTTGCCCCTCTAGTCTATTTTAGACAGGCAGTACCCCAAAAAACAAGTCAGTAGGTGGACATTATTCGCGAACGAAATGAATAGAGATAGGGCCTTGTATTACAGGGGTTTACCCGGCGATCGCCACCCCCACGGCACTGAACCGTCAAAAAAACTCCACCTCGCCCTTAACCCCGCTAGAGAGTGCAGGATTAGGATGGAAAAGAACGCTACAATCCCTCCATCCCCTATTCTCCCTCCTTTTGCTGATTGATGAACAGCCCATCGCCTACCCCCTGCCCCTTTGTTGCAGGATCCATGATTACCGAACCTCGGTATTTTGTGGGACGTCGCAGGAATTATTTTCTAACTTCCCATATCAGCTGCTGCTCAACCCACTAGCATTAATGTCGTGGGAAAGCATCGGATTGGCAAATCTTCCTTGCTGTATCATTTTTGCCAAACTTATGAACAGCGCCTCCAGGCTTCTGGGCCTAATCCTCAACAACAGTATGTGGCGATTTATCTGTCCTTGCAAGAGGCATCTTGTCACACCCAATCGGATTTTTATCAGGCAGTGGCGCGAGAGTTTCTCAAACGTCTCTCGGTGAAAACTAACTCCAGTTTAACCGACCCCCTTTCTCAGTCATCTTTTAATAACAAATCCTTTGCGGAGGCAATGTTAGCATGGAAAGACGCCCATGTTTTGCCTATCCTCTGTTTGGATAAGATAGAGGCGATGTTTGATTATCCCCAAGAATTTAATAATGGGTTTTTTGATAACCTGCGATCGCTCTTAGATAGCAATGCCTTGATGGTGATTATCGCCTCTTATAAAAACCTCGACAAGTACAGCCTTCAACATCGCTTGACCTCTTCATTTTTTCAATGTCGGTCATGTTTTACCCTTTCCCCTCTATTCAGTGCTTTATGGGTTGTCGTATCTGGTGTAGTGTCAAGTGTAATATCACTTATACCAGGGTCTGTAGGGTGGTCTGTGGCCTCAGCTATAGTAGCATCTGTAGCAGTCGGTGTACTAACGGCTACAACATGGCCTATAGCATGGTCTATGGCCTTAAGTGTAATATGGGGCGTGGCCTTAGGTGTAGCATTCGTTGAGAAGGGGCGTGTAACCTGGGGTGTAGCATCCAGTCTAATAGTGGGCCTAATACTATGTGTAATACTGGGTATAGGGCTGGGTGGAGCGCTGGGTGGAGCGTTTATTCTCGGAGTGTTGCGCGTTTCCTTTTGGATTCCCGAATTGCTCTGGTCCCTGGCCCTCTTCCTCTTTTCCCTATCAGGAGCGGTATCCAAAACCCTCCCCTATTTACCCCCACGGTTCGATGAATTAATTTACCTCCCCCTGCCCTTTCTCGACACCTTAATTATCGAATCCTACCCAGACAATCCCGCTGCTGCCCGTCAAACCATTAATTATCTGATTACCTCCACCAATCAACAGCGAATCGCCGCCCAAGCAATTCTGGGAATTGCTTTAACCACCCTCGATTGCTGTCAAACGATGACCGATATCGTCGCCATTTCTGACGAACTCAACTCGATACCCTCCCCTCCCCCCAAACAACTCGGGGAAATTCTGCCGAATTTCCTAGAAATCAGCCAAACCGTGCGAGCAACCCAAAGCGCCACCACTGCCTATCGCCAGATTGAACTCCTGCAAAAACCGATCGCCGCCCTGGGTGAAATCCAAAACCGCTTGGCATTTAACCGCAATCCCTTCCTCGCCACCAGTTTTGGCAGCATCACTCAGCGCTGGTTACAAATCCTCCAAACCGCCTGCCGCACCCTCACCGAAACTGCCGAAAAATCCGGGGAAATTCCCCAACCCTATATCGCCGGTTCTGCCCTCGACCCTGACGATGCCAAATCTCGCTTCAAAGGGCGTCAAGATTTGTTTCGGCAAATCGAAAACTTGAGTCTGTCCCCCAACCGCCGATTTTACTCCTCTACGGAGGACGACGCACGGGCAAAACCTCCACCTTAAAATATCTGCCTCAGAAAGTCGGTGCCGATCTCGTCCCATTACTCGTGGATATTCAAGGCATCGCCAGCACAATCACCCTGTCTGGATTCGCCCAATCCCTAGCTACTGCCATCCAGAAAGCAGCATGGAACGCCCGCCGACTGCAATTACCTCACCCAGATCTGGAGCAACTGCAAACCGATCCGTTTTTGGCATTGCAAACCTGGTTTACTCAAATTGAGCGCATGGCATCGGGTAAGCGGTTTCTCCTCTGTTTGGATGAATTTGAACGTCTCAGCGAACTGATTGACGCCACAAACAGTCGCGCCCCCCTCAACTTCTTCCGTCACCTGATGCAGCATTGCCCCCAGTGGATTCTATTATTTAGCGGTTCCCATACTCCAGATGAGTTAGACCCCTATGGACTTGATTATCTGATTAATACTCAATCCCCCACCTTACCTATCTGGAAGAACCAGAAGCGCGAGACTTAATTCTCAAACCTGTAGCAAATTTTCCCGAGATTTACCACCCGCCATCAGTCAATTTCATTGTCGAATTAACCGCCTGTCAACCCTATTTAGTTCAGTTAACTTGTTTGCTGGTGGTCGATCGCCTCAATCAGAAATCCCGAGACGATACCCAGAAAGCGATTCCCTCTCTCAAAGCAACCCGGGAAGATATCGATGGCGTGATCCCCAAGGTGTTGGAAGTGGGGGGAATGTATTTTAGAGAATTATGGACAAAAACCCTGTCTCAGCGGGAACAGAACTTTATCCAGGATTTGATGGTAGGAACCATAGACGCAGGAAATCAATTCCTATTATACACTGATTCAAAAACAGGTTGTCGCTGAGGAAGAAAAAGGAAATTATCAAATCCAAATGCCATTGGTCCAGGACTATTTTGAAGGTGTCTTAACCGATGACTATCCCAGTTTGTAGTAACGACTTCAGTCGTTCTCTTCTCTTCGTTCGTAGTAAGACTTCAGTCGTTCTCTTCTCTTGGTTCGTAGTAACGCCTTTAGGCGTTATAGCGGTTCCCGGACTTATGCGATACAGACACTTAAAGGAGTGCGAGCATCTTGCTCGCTATCGTCAAGAGCGAGCAAGATGCTCGCACTCCAAAAACGTACCTCATAACTGTAGGAACCGCTATATCTTTCCCCAGTTCGTAGTAACGCCTTCAGGCGTTATAAAAATGCTAAAACCTAAAATTCTCAACTATCTAAATTATTTAAACGACTCAGATTATCTCGCTGAAATTGTCAAGTCCCCAGGGGCAGACGAGACTTTAATTCAGCTTCTTCACAGTGAAGATTTAGAAACCATTAATGCAACTTGCCTGTTTATTACAGATGCTGTCCTCTTGGGTTCTCAAAATCCGATTTGCGAGGAAGGTTGGGAAAGTCACTCCCAGGGGGCGATCGTTCCCGAATTAGAACGTCTTGTCCTCTCAGATAATCATTTCATCCGCAAACAAGTCATTTATACCCTAGGAAAGATATGCAGTTACGATAGCATCCCGATTTTACTCCAGGCTTTCCATCAATTCCGGGATCAAGACCCGATTCTATTACCGAGACTGGTGGGAGAGTTATTTTGGCTAGGGGTAGATCATCCTGGGGATGTCATTCAGAGTATGGTAGCCAGTCCGCAGTACCTCACCCGATGGGCAGTTTTGACAATCTTGGGGGAATTGATTTATAACTCTCCCGATGAAACGGATGAAATATTTTTAATGAAATACAAGGTTTGTGAATCTCTCTGTGATGATTCAAATTTTTGGGTACAAGCAGAGGCAAACTATGAGTATCAATTTCTAAAATTAAATCTTCGCTGGCGTCAAGAAAATTTGTCGAAGTCTGAATATAAAAAACAAAAAAAAGAGTTACAACGATTAAAGCCCGGTTTATCTTTTTTTCAGGTTTCTGGACAATTCGATAATTACCTCTATGGGAACCGGCTTTATCACTACTCTATAGAAGAGTTAGAAACCTTTGTGGGACAGTTGGTGGAAGAAACTACCTTTTTTAGAGGGTAATTTTATGAACGATTCGGGAACGACTGAAGTCGTTACTACGAACACCGGAGGGGATAACGACTGAAGTCGTTACTACGAACTAAGAAAGATAACGACTGAAGGCGTTACTACGAACTAAGAAAGAGAACGACTGAAGTCGTTACTACGAACTTGGAATGCAAAAAAAAGGGTGGTGCATACATTGCACTACCCTTTTTTTTATTGATGAAAATGGCAGATAAGAGTTAAAATTGTTTGCTCTTACCTGGGCCAATTTTTACAATTTAGGCGGTGACGGCCTTTTTGATGGTGGCGTCAAGTTCGCCTTTGGCGTACTTGGCGGCGAAGTCATCGAGACTGACTTGCTTGATCTTGGAGGCGTTACCGGCAGTTCCAAAGGCTTGGTAGCGATCGGAACAGACTTTTTGCATATATTTGATGGAAGGTTTCAGGAAGTGACGGGGGTCAAATTCCTTGGTATTTTGGGCCAGGGCCTCACGGACTGCCGCAGTGATTGCCAAACGGTTATCGGTGTCGATGTTCACTTTACGAACACCGCATTTGATTCCTTTTTGGATTTCTTCGACGGGCACGCCGTAGGTTTCGGGGATGGTTCCACCGTATTTGTTGATCAGTTCGATCAAGTCTTGGGGTACGGAGGAAGAACCGTGCATGACCAAGTGGGTGTTCGGCAAGCGGCGGTGAATTTCTTCGATCCGGCTGATTGCTAAGATTTCCCCGGTGGGTTTACGGGTGAATTTGTAGGCACCGTGGCTGGTTCCGATCGCCACTGCTAGAGCATCCACTTGGGTTTGCTCAACGAAGTCAACGGCTTGATCCGGGTCGGTCAGCAGTTGATCATGGGAGAGTTTTCCTTCAAACCCGTGACCATCTTCTGCTTCACCCATGCCGGTTTCCAAAGAACCCAAGCAACCGAGTTCGCCTTCGACGCTGACGCCGATGGAGTGAGCCACTTTCACGACTTCGCGGGTGACTTCCACGTTGTACTCGTAGCTGGCTGGGGTTTTAGCATCTGCTTCCAAGGAGCCATCCATCATGACGCTGGTGAACCCTTGACGCATGGCAGAGTAGCAGGTGGAAGGTGCGTTGCCATGATCTTGGTGCATGGCAATGGGGATGTGGGGGTAGGTTTCCACTGCGGCTAAGATCAGGTGGCGGAGGAAGTTTTCCCCTGCATATTTGCGTGCACCACGAGAAGCTTGCAGAATCACGGGGCTGTTGGTTTCGTCAGCAGCCTGCATGATCGCTTGGATCTGCTCCATGTTGTTGACGTTGTAGGCCGGAATGCCGTACTCGTTCTCTGCTGCATGATCCAGCATTAACCGCATAGGTACAAGCGCCATAGATGGTCCTCCTAATTACTTTTTTTTTCAGCGATGGGGTATGGACAAGCTGAAATTGTTACAACAAGTTTAAGACAAATTTCAGATTTTTACGAATTATATCTAAAAATGAGAACTTTATAACGTTTTCATCTCAGAATTGGAAATTTTGTCTATTGTCATTGGTCGTTGGTCATTGGTCACTGGTCCTTGGTCATTGGTCCTCAATAACAAATGACAATGGAAAAATGACAACGGACAAATTTATGGGTCGCCCGGGATTCGAACCCGGAACTAGTCGGTTAAAAGCCGAATACTCTACCGTTGAGTTAGCGACCCGCGTGCTTTCTTTTTCAGCACCTTAGCTACATTAGCACAGGCTGTTTTAAAAAAGCAAGGGGTTTTTTAAAAAAAATCGACGGTGAGGCGAACTTGGGTTTCCCACTTGTCTCCGGGTTGCAGATTCAGCAGGTGTAGCCCGGTGTTGAGGGCGTTTCGGGGGGCGGTCCAAGGTTCGAGACAGTAGAAGTCTTTGTCTTTGAGGGTCCAAAAGACGACGTTGGAATAACTGGCCTTAAACAGTAACCGGACTTGCAAGCGGCGACTGTGGTCGATCGCCGTGGCAGCGAGTCCGGTAATTTTGGTAAAGGCGGCATCGATTTCGTCTACGTTGAGGTCAAAGCTGCCGGTGAAGGGATGTTTAGTCTGGGTTCTTTGGTCGCGGTATTGGACTGCGGGAATTTTAAATTGGAGTTTGGACTTATCCGGTGCCCAAAAGTACGGATGGAGTCCGGTGGAAAAGGGCATAGGCCGATCGCCGGTGTTGGTGTAGCGTTGGTCGATTTCCAGGCTATTGCCTTTGAGCTTGTAGGTAAAGGCCAGTTCAAAATCAAAGGGATAAACGGCACGGGTGCGATCGCTACTGTTGAGAATCAGGGTAAGGCTCGCTAGGTCCTTGGTCACCCCCTCGGTGACTTCCCAAGGTAAATCCCGGGCAAACCCATGTTGTTTGAGAGTGTACTCTTTGCCTTGATAGCTATAGGTGTTATTCGGCAAATTCCCACATATCGGAAACAAGATGGGGATGCCGCCACGGACACTTAAATCCGGGTTGGCAAAGCGTTCGGCATCCAGATAGAGGAGGTCATGACCTTGAACTTGCCAACTGGTGATGATGCCACCCCGTTCGGGAACGACTTCGACCCGGGATTGAGCGGGTTGGTCGCAGAGGATGTAGGTCTTATATTGTTCTTCTTTCACGGCGATCGCAAACACTGTTTATCCTTTGTCCTTGAGTCGAATGATCGGGGTCAGCAATTATCCCAGTCTTTACGGTTGTAACTTTACGGCGATCGGATAGTCAAGGGGAAGTTCCCACGGGGTTGATTCAGAACCCTACCCTCAGACCCTGCTCCCCCTGGGGAAGATTGATCGCCGTTGTCCTAGCTAGAAACCAGGCTCTTAGGGAACTGCGGCAGTTTGATTTTCTTGTTCCGACCGGCTACGCCGATCGCACCCCCTGCCGCTGCAGCAGCCAGGGCTATCCCCACAGCCTGAGAGGTCCCATTTGATTGAGGTGGAGATGCAGGTTCAGCCTCGGCCAATTTATCAGCTTCTCCAAAAGTCAGAGGCTCACCCAAGTCATTCGTAAAGGGGGAAGCATTAAACGCCTCATTTTGATCGCTGGGTAACTCTGCTTCCCCTGCTGGATCAGACTGAATCTCAGCCGCTTTTTGGGAGTCAAACAACGTATCTCCCGAAGTGACCACTTTAGATTGACGAGCATCCAGAATCATCGGAGAAGTCATCGGTTCCTCAAAAACCCCAGAGATCATATCGATATGTTCAAGGATGCGATCGCCCCTTTCCCCTCTGACCACTTTAGGCTGATACTTGCGGACCTCAACGGGTAAAAATTCCACCTTCATTTGTTCCTCTCGCAAGGACACTTTCAGGACAGCGGTATCATAATCGCTGCGAGCATTCCCTCCAAAAATAAAATTCCCCAGAGAGTAAGCAATAGGCCGTCCCTTATAAATTTCTGCCCCCTGCAACACATGAGGATGATGACCGACGATCACATCGGCTCCTTGGTCAATCGTAAAATAGGCCAATTCGCTCTGCCAAATTTCCGGATAATTGGCCAGTTCTACGCCCCAGTGAAAATTCACCACAATCCAGTCTACTTCATCCCGAACGGCCTGGATATCCTCGGCAATCCGCTGTTCCATGCCGTGATTGGTCCCGGGTACGGCTGCGGCTGCGGCATGATAATCTGCCGCATAGTAACCGAAGTAGGCGATTCGCTGACCTTTAACATCAATAATTTTAGGACGTCGGGCTTCTGTAATCTCCATCCCGGCTCCAATGGCATGAATCCCGGCTTTTTCTAAAGTTTTCAGGGTTTCCTGGAGTCCGGGACCCTGGTAGTCCATCGCGTGATTATTGCCCAGGTTGACAATATCAACGCCTCCAGAGGTGAGCACCTCCACGGAGGAGGGGTCGGCTTTAAAATTAAAGGTTTTTTCTAGTTTGGTATTGGCGGTGGTCAAGGTACCTTCGAGGTTGACCATTGCCATATCTGCCTCGCGGTATTCGGGCATTTGGTCAAAGGCCCAGGTATAATCACTCCCGATCAGGTCTTCAAACCCATGACCGAGGGTGACATCGCCGCTCATCATCAGGGTAACCGTCGGGTCATTGGGGTTGATGACATCGGTATGTTCAATGACTGGAACGGTTTCCAAGGCCGCTTGGACCACTTTGGGCCGTTCCGGCGCTCCATTGACTGGATTGGAGGCAGTTTGGGGGGAAACAATCGGGTTAGTTTGGGATTGGTCGCGCAGTTGCAAGTAGCCGATCGCACTGCCCATGATAAAGGCACTGACGGAGACGCCTGCGACTAAAAATAATCTAAAAACTTTATAGTTAATCCAAGCTGCGGCGCGGGAGACCCCATCGAGCAGCCGCTGTAAATGCTGATTTCTGCGTTGCTGGTTGGCTGGGGTAACAATGCGGATGGACTGCTGCCACAATAAGTCAGAATTTCCGACGGGGTTAGCCCCTGTGGCGATGATGCGAACGCCATCAATCACTTCGGAGTTGAGCCGCCAGATTTGGTGACAGATAAATTTGTTTAAACCCGAACGGAGTTGCTGGTAGAAATCCGATTGATAGTTTAACCCCTTATTGATTTCCAGACGAATCGGCAGGCATCCTTTTTGGACGGGTTCGACCCGGGCATAAATGCCTTGGGGGGCCAGATATGAGTTAATCAGGTAGGCGATCGCCCGAAAATTTCCCGCCCGTGCTAAGTCGAGCATTGAGGGTTCGGCAAAGGTGCTGAAACTGGTCATCCTGTTCACTCCTATTTCTTGCTGGTTTCTTGCGGGTTTCTTGCTGGCAAGTTTAAATTTTCAATCAGGGATATCCCTGGGTGATTGAGGTTTAGGGTTTATTTGGGGGAATTAATCCCGTTCAAGGATTGCCTCTACATCTCCTGAATGGGTTTGAGTGTTAA
Organism: uncultured cyanobacterium; assembly: GCA_963821735.1. Lineage (GTDB taxonomy): Bacteria > Cyanobacteriota > Cyanobacteriia > Cyanobacteriales > Laspinemataceae > Laspinema. Next base: position 1,051,542 of record CAWGFK010000002.1, on the reverse strand, counting down.
CAGCGTTCTGCTTAAACCGCTACTCCCGGTGAGCTTTTTTAAAGTTGTCCTTTAATTTGGGGATGGATTGTTGTTTAACGAACAATTTTTTACCCCTGATCCCATCGCGGTTGAGGTCTAAAGGACCAGGGCTGATAGTCGCCCTCTTTTAAGTTAGTTTACTGTGAGAAAGCGGCAGAATCAGACGGGCTGGGATGATTAAATGGGCGATCGCCCAAAAACTAAATTCCACCCTTCTGCCGCCTGCGGTGTTCACCCCACTCGGTTCCCTAAGATTTTCCCCGATTTTCTGCCATTTTCCCCGATTTTCCCCGATTTTCCTGAGTCATCCTCAAGAGAAGCAACCGGGGGATTTCCCGTGAGGGATTGGCTTGACGATTGTAGCCCAAAACTTCTATTTTTTGAGTCTTTGACTTGACAAAATTATCCCAGATATGCGTTCACTCACTTTAGGGATTCTCAAGGCGATCGCCCTGGGGGTTCAATGTGAGCCAAAACCGGGAGAGGCGATCGCTCCTACAACCGTGTAATCCTCTCTTCAGTGGTTCCTGTGAGTTAAAACTGATAAGTCACGCCCACTTGCAAAACGGGGTAAAATCGGAAACGGTTTAACGAATCCTCTAGGTCTTCACGCTCTCGCTCAAGTTCACTGGCTAGTGCCGGATTGGATGCGGCACCGGGGGCTGTTAACGTCACATCGGGCGATCGCTGAAACATCACCCCCAGGTCCATAAAAAATCCCCATCGCTTTCCAAAGGCCACCGGATTACCCCAACCGACCCCAATATAGGGTGCAAAATCTGGAAAATCAACTTCAGCTTGTAACGTCCCCACTTCTGCTGCGGCAAAGGTCGTGTTCCCAATTTGATAGGAAGGGATGCCGTCAGTTGTGGAAGTCTGACCGACTCCTGATGCCTGATTCCCGTTATAAACCAAACCCCCGGTGATCCGAAATCCCGAGTCTTCGTTGGGAAAATAATCGACAAAAGCCGGAATTGTCCGCAAATCTACATCGGTATCATACTCAATGTCGCTTTCTGTAAAGTTGCTGTTGAAGGATAGCCCACTAAATCCAATTCTCGCGTTTAAATTAGAGAAAATTCGACCCGTAACCTGAGCGCCAATCCCCGGGGTTCCCACATGACCCGAGACGGCAATCCCACTGCGTTCTTCTAGCAATCGTAGGGTACGCGGTGGCAGGGGGGCGGGTTCAGACGGGGGAACGGGACGAGGTACAGGGGGAACGGGTTGAGTGGGGGGAAGGGGTTGAGTGGGGGGAATCGGCGCGGGGGCCGGTGGGACCGGCGTCGGTCCCGGGACTTGTTGACAGCGAGAATTAAGAGGAAATAACCGACACAGGGTTTCTAAATCGGTATCTTGCGCTTGTAGGGGGTGGGAGAGACTGGCATCGATCGCCAAAGTGGTTAAAATACCAACCACGCCATAAAAAATTTTTATAGAGAGACCAAAGTTTTGAGCCATGAGCTTTTGTATTCGGCTGGTGTTGGGCTGTTTGCGTTTGCCATCGCATCATATCCCATCCCACTGATGCTGGGGTAATCATTTTGTGTGGCACTGCACGATCGCCCCTGACCCCAGGATTGCCCTGCCGCTTTGCCTTTGCAATCCCTTATCTCTATACTGTTTAAAATACTGTGTAAAATTTTGATAACTTTTTTAACGATTATTAACTCATTTGGGAGTCGGCGATCGCTCCTGAAGACCCCACTCCATCACCATCTTGAGGCCAAACCATGACCGTTCGTAAAGACACAATTTTTGAGCAGTTTTTAGCCCCTGTCGTCTGGCTATTCGTCGATGACAAGGCGATGCAGCAGGTAAGTCGTAGCATCGACTGGGAAACCGAAAGCGATCGCCTCAGTCGGCCAGATTTGCAGTACCCCGACTATTACATCACTCAAAATTTTCACGGCATTGAAGGCGGTTACCTTAATCGGGGTGCAGCAGTCAGTTACGACCCGATCACCCAATATGCGCTTCCTCCCCATGAAGGTTGGGTCCGTCAAGGGTTAATCGATGCCATTCGCACCCATCCACGCCGCATCCTGGACCTGGGTTGTGGCACGGGTTCGACGACGCTTCGCCTCAAGGAAGCCTTTCCCGATGCGGAAGTGATCGGTTTGGATTTATCCCCCTATATGTTGGTGATGGCGGAATACAAGGCTAAACAAGCGGGTTTAGAAATTCACTGGGTGCATGGCCCTGCGGAACAGACTGGATTTGCCCCCAATTCTTTCGATCTGGTAACCGCTTCGTTACTCTTCCACGAGACGCCAACAGAAATCGCCTCGGCGATCGCCCAAGAAAGTTTCCGACTCCTGCAACCTGGGGGACAGTTTTTGATTCTCGATGGCAATCAAAAAACCCTACGCCAGACAGAGTGGCTTACCCAAATTTTTGAAGAACCTTATATTCAGGAGTATGCCGGTGGCAGTGTGGATGCCTGGATGGGTGCAGCAGGATTTGGTGCGGTCCAGACAACCGAAGTTTGGTTACTCAATCAGGTAACCAGCGGGATCAAACCTTTGCCTGAATCCCCGGTGGCGTCACAGAGATGGACGGAACAAGAGGAGTCCTGGGTTGGGGCTCCTAGCTACTAAGGAGAGAGGGAGGTCATTGCACCATGAGTTTAAAAGCGATTTTATTTGATTTCAATGGGGTCATCATTAATGATGAGTCGATTCACGAGGAGCTAATCAATGAGTTGCTGCTGGCGGAGAACTTGCGTCCGAAAAAGGGAGAGTTCTGGCAAATCTGTTTAGGACGTAGCGATCGCGCCTGTATTGCAGAATTATTTGCCAGTCGGGGTCGGTTCTTGACTGAGGAGGCCCTGAATTCCCTGATTGCTCGCAAGGCGATCGCCTATCAGGAACGACTCGCTAATCTGAATAAGCTGCCGATTTTTCTCGGGGTCGAAGACTTGATTTATAAACTGCGCGGCGCTCAGTTAAAATTAGCGGTGGTCTCGGGGGCTTTGCGATCGGAGGTGGACCTGGTGTTAAATCGGGCCAATATGGCCCAATATTTCTCGGCGATCGTGGCGGGAGATGACATCACTGCCAGTAAACCGGAACCCGATGGCTATTTGTTGGCGGTGGAACGGTTGAATCAGCAATATCCGGACCTCAACCTGACCCCGAGAGATTGTTTGGCGATCGAAGATACTCCGGCTGGGATTCAGGCGGCTCAACGGGCGGGGATTCAGGTGGTTGGCATCGCCAATACTTACCCGTTTCATATGCTCCAACGGCAGGCAGATTGGACGGTGGATGATCTGCGCGATGTGGAACTCGATCGCCTCCGGGAGTTTTTTCAGCGCTGTTGGTCTCAACCTGTACCGGGTTAGGCACACTCTACTGCCAGGGGAGTTTGCGCCATTTTGAACCCCGCAAAAATTTATCTGGGATTGCCTCTTCCCTTTCTGCCTGGGTTCATGTTATGATGGTTCTACGAATGACCGGGGAATTAGCTCAGTTGGTAGAGCGCTGCGATCGCACCGCAGAGGTCAGCGGTTCGAATCCGCTATTCTCCATTTTTAGTGCAGTATCTCAGACAGCGCGATCAAGTAGGTTTCTGGATTGCCTTGGTGGATAACGTTACAATCCCGCACGAGGCGATCGGTTCAACATCGTTTAGAACAGGACTTAAGCATTTGTGAAGCCCCCACCCTAAATGTAGAGGAGATTCGCTTTCTTGCCTCTACATTTAGGTTTTGATGTTCCATCTTTCGTAAGTCCGGGCTAGGCGATCGGGGTTCGGGTTACAAAAAGTTACTCAAAATTTGGGGAAATCCTTCAAGTTCAATGAACTCAATGATTGGGACAATTCAGAGTGGGTTCGATGAAGCAACAAAGCCCCTTTCTCAGGAGAGGAACCCTGGATGAGCGCGATATAATAAATTGAGCATCCAATCAATGGGTGCTTTTTTCAAGCGCAACATCCAGAGAGATTGGTAGGTTTATCTTCAAAAAACTTAATATGTAGTCTCAACTACTAAAAACAGCCTGATTCAGCTGAAAAATCACGGAGTTAAGACCGAACAAGGGCTGAAAAGGTAAAGTTTGTAACAAACGAATTGTAAGGTTTTGGTAACTATTGTTGCATCTTATGTTGTGTCGATCCAATCCCGGATAAATACGGTATGGTGTAAATATAAAGGAATTATTAAGCTTACGGGAAGAACGGCGAGGGTCGTTTTTCCGGTAGCCGCGAAATAAATCCGCATTTAGCCAATCCCCGATAAGAGATTGGTTTTTGTTGGCAGGAGGAAATATGAATCCCTTAATGCTACGTCAAATTTGGTCCTTGATAGAAAAAACCCAGGTTAACGTTTTGTTAAGCCTAGATGATGCTAGCTTGGTGCAGTGGTTGCTCAAGCAGTTCAGACAAGAGCAACCCCTCGATCCGGATCAAGTGAATGTGTTGAATGCATACCTGCGATCGCGACTCTCTCTGATTCGCGATATCGCCAGTGAACGAATTGCCACGGATATGGGATAACCCATTGCTCAAGCTCAGGGTTCCCTTGGCCCTCATCTCTAATTTCCCGCAATGGATGACCGATCGCGGTGCGGTTTGTCTGCCGCTTTCTTGGGGGAGATGATCGCAATGGCGCAACCCACTCACCTGTTGAAACTCTTGATAAAATACCTGCTGCGATCGCCACAGCAGTAGGTATTTTCAGCGGTCGAAGTCGCAGGCTTTCCCCGTCGTGTAAGATAAAGCACAGCCTGTAATCAGGATAATCGCACTGCAACCGGCCAATTCAATATAAGAAATTCATCGAGATGAGTAAAAAGGGATTATTGAAACTGGCGAGTCTGTGTCTGGCGATCGCCGTGACTGCTTGTGGGGGGACATCCAGTCAACCCAACGCCAATGTTGCCACGGGTTCGCAGAAGTTGGCTCAAATCCAAAATCAGGGTCAGATTGTCTGTGGCGTCAGTGGCGAGTTACCGGGATTTAGTTTTGTCGATGCTACCGGCAGATATGCGGGACTCGATGTGGAGATCTGTCGGGCGATCGCTGCCGCTATTTTTGACGACCCCAACGCCGTTGAATTCCGCAATCTCAACGCTAAAGAACGCTTTACCGCCGTTAAAAGTGGGGAAGTTGATATCCTCAGTCGGAACACCACCTGGACCCTCAGCCGGGATACGGGGGCTGTGGGGTTACAATTTGCCCCCGTCGTCTTCTATGACGGACAAGGGATTATGGTTCGCCAAAACAGCGGGATTACTAACCTCGCCGGACTAAAGGATAAAGCAATTTGCACCCAAACCGGGACGACTAACGAGCAAAATGTCGCCGATCGCATGGCAAGTCTCGGCATCAACTATCAACTCGTGGTTTTTGAAGATATCAATGTCGCCTATGCCACCTATCTCCAGGGTCGCTGTCAAGCGGTGACATCCGATCGCTCTCAATTAGTCTCGCGGCGATCGCGCTTTCCTGACCCTGAACAACATTTAATTTTAGAAGATACCATTTCTAAAGAACCCCTCGCCCCAGCGGTGGCCCCAGGAGACCCGAACTGGTCCGATGTGGTGAATTGGATTATCTATACCACCATTTATGCTGAAGAACTCGGGATTACTTCCGAAAATGTCGAGGAAATGGTTAATAGTAGCAATCCCGAAATTACCCGGTTTTTGGGAACGGAAGGTAATCTAGGCCAAGACTTAGGATTGAGTAATGATTTTGCCCTGCGCGTGATTCGCCATGTGGGAAACTATGGAGAAATTTACAATCGCAATTTAGGGCCAGAAACCCCTCTCAATCTCGATCGGGGATTAAATAAATTATGGACTGATGGCGGATTGATGTATTCACCTCCCTTTCGCTAAAAGCAGTCCATGCTTGAGCTAAAATTTTTCAAAACTTAAGGAATAAACAACGATGGGATTGGGTCTATTAATTGATGGAAAATGGGTAACTGAACGGGAACAGGAAGATAGTGGGGGTCGATTTGTGCGCCCTTCTACCACCTTTCGGAATCGGATTACTGCCGATAGTTCCAGTGAATATCCCGCTGTAGCGGGACGGTATCATCTGTATGTGTCTTTAGCTTGTCCTTGGGCGCATCGGACTCTAATTATGCGGTCGTTGAAAGGCTTAGAATCAGCGATTAGTCTCTCGGTAGTTTCCCCGGTAATTGACCAAAATAGTTGGGAATTTGCTGAGTATCCGGGGATGATTCCGGATCCGGTGAATCACTGCGATTATTTATGGCAACTTTATCTTAAAGCCAATGCAAATTACAGTGGACGGGTGACCGTTCCGGTGTTATGGGACAAAGAAACTCAGCAAATTGTCAACAATGAATCTCGGGAAATTATCCGAATGTTGGATACGGAATTTGAGGGGATTGCCGAAAATTCTATTGATTTATATCCAACGGATTTGCAAGGGGTGATTGATAAAACTATTGATGATATTTATCAACCGATTAATAATGGGGTGTATCGGGCTGGATTTGCCACAACTCAGGCGGCGTATGAGGAAGGGGTGACGGATTTATTTGATGCCTTGGACCACTGGGAGGGAATTCTGGGAAAACAGCGCTATTTATGTGGTGACTGCCTGACAGAAGCGGACATTTGTATGTTTACCACCCTGGTGCGGTTTGACCCGGTTTATTATGTCCATTTTAAATGTAATATCCGGCGAATTGTAGATTATCCTAATTTGTGGAATTATCTCAAGGAGTTGTATCAACATCCGGGAATCAAACCTACCTGCAATTTTGACCATATTAAGCAGCATTATTATCGGAGTCATCCGAAAGTCAATCCCACGGGAATTGTTCCGAAAGGACCGATGATTAATTGGGATGAACCGCACGATCGCAGTCGGTTTGGTTAAAGTTTATCAACGCCCACACCCTCAAGGGTGGAGGCTATACGGACGAAGCCCGCCTGCGCGGGCTAATCGCAGAAAACCGACTTTTTACAACCGGATTGGGTATGAGAAGATTGTGGCGCGATCGCCGATTTTGGTTTGTTGCTATCCAAGCTGTTGCCGTTGTCTTGATTGTCATATTGGGGGTAACCCTTTGGCAAAACTTGCAGCGCAATTTACAGCAACAAGGCATGAGTCTGGGATTTGACTTTTTAGACTCTCAAGCAGCGTTTGATATTGGTGAAACCCTGATTTCCTACGACCGAAGTTCTACCTACGCGAGAGCTTTATTGGTCGGATTACTCAACTCCTTACGAGTGATGGCAGTGGGAATTATCCTGGCAACGGTAGTCGGGATTACTGTGGGAGTCGGGCGATTGTGGGATAATTGGCTATTACGAAAACTTTCGTTACTCTATGTGGAAATTCTCCGCAATACACCTTTATTGCTGCAATTATTTTTCTGGTATTCGGCGGTTTTCTTAAGTTTGCCTGGACTCCAAGATGTCATGGAATTGCCGCTGAGGATTTATTTAAGTCAGCAAGTCGTTGCCTTTCCCCTGCCTTGGACGATACCCGAAGTGTTGGAGAATGGACAAATTGTGGGGGGATTACAACTGTCTCCGGAATTATCTGCCTTGGTGCTAGGATTGAGTCTTTATACGGCAGCATTTATTGCAGAAATTGTGCGCGCCGGGATTCAATCGGTGCCCAAAGGACAGTGGGAAGCGGCGAAATCCCTGGGTTTGAATCCCAGCTTAATGTTGCGCTTGGTGATTTTTCCCCAAGCGTTGCGAACGATGATCCCCTCTTTGACGAGTCAATATCTGAATTTAGCGAAAAATACCAGTTTAGCGATCGCGATCGGTTATCCTGATATTTATTTTGTCGCCTCCACCACGTTTAATCAAACGGGACGGGCGGTGGAAGTGATGATTTTGTTGATGGCAACCTATTTGACGATTAGTTTATTAATTTCCCTGTTTCTGAATTTTTATAATAAAAAAGTTCAATTAAAAGAACGCTAAACTTAATGGCAATAATAACCGGATAAATCTGTTAGCAAGGGTGACGAATTTATGGACAGCAAAGCCGAACTCCCACCTATTACGCCCAAACTTTCTCCCTGGCTCTGGGCTAGAAAAAATCTGTTTAATACTTGGTACAATAGTATTCTGACGGTGATTTGTCTGGGGTTGATTTATCAGCTAGGGGGCGGATTGTTGCATTGGGCGATCGCCTTGGCGGATTGGCAAGTGATTGGGGTCAACTGGCGGTTATTTTTAGTCGGAAGATATCCCCCCCAACTCTATTGGCGCATCGGCATGGCAACGGGGGTAATTGCTGGCGCTGCTGCTTTTTCGTTCTGGGCAATCCGCTGGCGTTCCCGGTGGGTGCAATGGATTCCTTTGGCCTGGATTTTAGCATTTCCGGTGATTCTCTGGTTCATTGGCGGGGGATTCGGACTGCGACAGGTTCAGACTCAGTTATGGAATGGATTATTACTCACCCTGTTAACGGCAATTGTGAGTATTGTTTTGTCATTTCCAGCGGGAGTTTTGTTAGCATTAGGACGGCAAAGTTCTCTCCCGGTGTTGCGCTGGTTGTGCATTCTCTATATTGAAATTGTCCGGGGATTACCATTAATTGGGATTTTGTTTATGGCGCAGGTGATGTTACCGTTGTTTTTGCCGATGGAGATGCGTCTCGATCGCGTCATGCGGGCGATCGCCGGGTTGAGTCTGTTTAGTGCCGCTTACATGGCAGAAAATGTCCGAGGAGGTTTGCAATCTGTCCCTCGGGGACAAATTGAAGCGGCGAAAGCGTTGGGATTGGCAACCCCTTGGGTAATTTCGCTGATTGTATTACCCCAAGCATTACGCGCTGTGATTCCCGCCATTGTCGGGCAGTTTATTGGATTATTTAAAGATACCTCTTTACTGGCGCTGGTGGGTTTAGTAGAATTAACAGGAATGGCGCGATCGATTCTGGCTCAACCTGAATTTATCGGGGACTACGCGGAAGTCTACATTTTTGTGGGCTTAATTTACTGGATTTTCTGCTATGGAATGTCCCTTGCCAGTCGCCGGTTAGAGCAAAAATTAGCCGTGGGGAAATCCTAAAGGCGATCGCCTCCTCAAAACCGCTAATTTTCCCTATGATAAAGAAACAGGCAAGTGTTTGGATAAATCCCTTGCCTCAACCATTTAAACCCCCAATTTTTATTTATGTCTGATTGGAGTTTGCGAAAGGTTGCTGACCGTTTAGCGAAAACCCTAACCCAGGATTTGTTAATTCAACAAACCACATCTGAGTTAAGAGAAAGGCTTAATGTTAATCGGATTTTATTATATTACTTTTATTCCCCTTGGAAAGGACAAGTCACCTTTGAATCAGTGAGTGCACCTCACTTTTCCATCTTGGGACAAACTGGACCCGACCAATGTTTTGGGGATGAATATGCCGCTTTATATTTGCAGGGACGAATCCGGGCAATTTCTAATATTGAAACTGAACCTATCAATGAGTGTCATCGAGAGTTTCTCCGAAACCTGCAAGTTCAAGCCAATTTAGTGGTTCCGATTCTTTCGCCGATTGGATTATGGGGATTACTCGTAGCTCATCACTGCGAGGATACCAGATTATGGTCTTTAGACGATATCAAACAGATGAAAAATGCCGCAGCAACTTTAGGCAATGCTGCCACAATTAGAGATAGTTAGTTTGTCATTTGTCCTTTGTTATTTGTCATTTGACCAACAACCTAATGACAACCCCCAAATGACCAACGACCAACGACCAACAACCCATGACCAACGACCAACAACCCATGACCAATGACCAATCCCCCATTATTATTGCCAAAGATGTCCACAAATGGTATGGACAGTATCACGCCCTGCGCGGGGTTAGTCTAACCATTGATCCGGGAGAAGTTGTGGTGATTATGGGTCCATCGGGTTCGGGTAAATCAACCTTTATCCGGACCTTTAATGCCCTAGAAGACTATCAAAAAGGACGGATTGAAATTGATGGAATTGAACTCTCCAATGACTTGAAGAATATTGATAATATTCGCCGGGAAGTGGGGATGGTTTTTCAGCAGTTTAATCTCTTCCCACACCTCACCGTCTTGCAAAATGTGACCTTAGCCCCCAAATGGGTGCGCCGATGGTCTAGGATGAAGGCAGAGGAAGTGGGGATGCAGTTATTGGAACGGGTGGGAATCCTGGAACAAGCGCGGAAATATCCCGGGCAGTTATCCGGAGGACAACAGCAACGAGTGGCGATCGCCCGCGCCTTGGCAATGCAACCGAAAATCATGCTATTTGATGAACCCACCTCCGCTTTAGACCCAGAAATGGTTCGGGAAGTCCTAGAAGTCATGCGGGATTTAGCAACCTCTGGAATGACAATGGTTGTGGTCACCCATGAAGTCGGATTTGCCCGAGAAGTGGCCGATCGCGTGGTGTTTATGGATTGTGGAACGGTCATCGAAGTGGCAACACCCACCAACTTTTTCCAAAATCCCCAAGAAGAACGAACCCGTCAATTTTTATCCCAAATTTTATAGAGAGTTAGTAGCAAAATATAGGAGTTAGCAACGTAAATATGATTACGGTTATAGGATTATTGGCCGGGACCTTAACAACTTTAGCCTTTGTCCCTCAAGTGATCCACACTTGGAAATCTAAATCGACCAAGGATGTTTCATTAAATACTTTTTTAATGTTCTGCACTGGAATTTTTCTTTGGCTAATTTATGGTCTATTCAAGCAAGATATTGCGATAATTTTAGCTAATTTTATTACCTTTATTTTGGCTTCGATTATTTTAGGGCTTAAACTAAAATATAAATAAATAAATTAACCTCTATCAATCAGCAGGGATTTTAACCCTCTGCTGCTGTCAAATTGTCCTCATTTAAACCCTGCTTGTGACCCCTTCTATATTTGACGCTGAACATCTGTTATTTACCCCGGCAACTGCCGATAGTGATGCAATTCCCCTAATTTATGCCTTTCCCAATGAGTACAGTGTTGGGATTACTAGCTTAGGCTATCAAATCGTCTGGGCGACCCTAGCAACCCGGGGGGATTTGCAAGTGTCTCGCTTGTTTACGGATTTCCATGAACCCTTACCTGGAGAACCCGAATTGTTGGGTTTCTCCGTCTCTTGGGAATTGGATTATGTGAATATCCTCGGATTATTAGAGTCTCTGGATATTCCGATTCGGGCATCCAATCGCCAGGAATCGCACCCGTTGATTTTTGGCGGGGGTCCGGTTTTGACGGCGAATCCTGAACCGTTTGCGGACTTTTTTGATGTGATTTTACTCGGGGATGGGGAAAATCTCCTGGGTGAATTTGTGGATGGGTATCAACAGGTCCGCAAGGCAGGGCGACTGCAGCAATTGCGGCATCTGGCGCAGATTCCTGGGGTTTATGTCCCCAGTTTGTATGACGTTACCTATCACAGTCCCGAAGGGGCGATCTCCTCAATTCACCCCATTGATTCAGACATTCCCGAAACCGTCGCCAAACAAACCTATCGCGGTAATGTTTTATCCACCTCTTCTGTAGTGACTGAAAAAGCCGCTTGGCCGGATATTTTCATGGTCGAAGTGGTTAGAAGTTGTCCAGAAATGTGTCGGTTTTGTTTAGCGAGTTATCTAACTTTACCCTTTAGAACCGCGAGTTTAGAACACTCCTTAATTCCGGCTATTGAACGGGGTTTACAAGTCACCCGGCGGATTGGATTGTTAGGCGCTTCGGTAACTCAGCATCCAGAATTTAATCAATTATTAGACTACCTGAATCAACCGCAATTTGAGGATGTGCGTCTGAGTATTGCTTCAGTTAGGACCAATACCGTCACCCCAGAATTAGCCCAAACCCTGGCAAATCGCGGGACAAAATCCCTAACCATTGCCATCGAAAGTGGTTCGGAACGGGTGCGTAAAATTGTCAATAAAAAGCTAGAAAATCAGGAAATTACCCAAGCGGCAGTGAATGCCAAAGCGGGGGGATTAACTGGATTAAAACTCTATGGAATGTCTGGAGTTCCTGGGGAAGAACTAGAGGATTTGGAGGCAACGGTGCAACTGTTGCAGTCTTTGAAAAAATCTGCACCGGGTTTACGCCTGACCTTTGGCTGTAGTACCTTTGTTCCGAAAGCGCATACCCCATTTCAGTGGTTTGGGGTGAATCCGCAAGCGGAAAAACGGTTGAAAAAGTTACAGAAAGAATTAGGGAAGTCGGGGATAGAATTTCGGCCAGAAAGTTATAATTGGTCCGTGATTCAAGCCTTAATTTCCCGAGGCGATCGCCGCTTATCTTCTCTCTTAGAATTGGTCCGACATTATGGCGAAACCCTCGGCAGCTACCGTCGCGCCTTTAAAGAACTGCGGGGAACATTACCGGACTTAGACTTTTATGTTCACGAGAATTGGGAATCAACCCAAATCTTACCCTGGAATCATATTTTAGGACCCTTACCTGTCTCTACGTTGCAGAAACATCTTGCTGAGGCAACGAGTTATTTTCCCCCTGCGGCAAAAATAATTTCCCCAGTAAGTTAGCGCCTTGAAATCTTAAATTTTGTTAAATTACCTTCTCATTTCTAGGAAAAGCAGTTAGAACCGAGGAGTCGGATTCAACCGAATCAAAACGTAATTTTTTCAAAATTTATGAATCTCAATCAAAACGCCTGGAAACTTTCAGTGGCGATCGCTGGTGCATTGTTCTGTTACACCCCCACCGCGACTGCCCGAGTCACCCCAACTCCCGTCCTAGAAACCGCTGATTTGTCTGAGCAAATGCCGGTACAAATTGCCCAACAACGCTATTGTCCCGATGGCGCAGGGGGTACGCCCTTGGTCAATTTCTATGAAACTGACAATTTTTGGGTGTATATTTGTGAAGCAGACCGCCTCTATTACTATGGTGTCGAAAAAGGTAGTGGGAGTTCAATTACCCTTCCCGTTTATGTAGAAGAAGGGACCGGATATGTTGCGGTCAACGGCGAATATACCTATATCGTCAATGGCCTGAGTTTGAGTATTTATCGCGGTAATACTCTCCTGCAAGAAGATTGGGTTTACAGAGAATAAAAATTCTGTTTCTTTCAAATTGTGGGGTGCATCTCTATCAGGGCTAAATCCAAAATCTATGTTAAAATTAAATGATTCATAATTTTTATTTCTCTCCAAATTTATGCAGACCACAGCCGAATATTCTTGTGCTTATTGTGGCGAAGAGAATGTAATTTTTGTTGATTTAAGTGCAGGAAGTTATCAGTCTTATGTCGAAGATTGTCAAATTTGCTGCCAACCGAATGTTTTATATTTGCAGGTAGATGAAGAGACCTTGGACGTAGAAATTAGCAGCGACCCCGAAAGTTAATTAAATTATCCAAAAAATAAAACCCTCAAAACGTTCGTAGTGACTCCGTTACTGAGTCATTTTTAAAGAAACCCCTGAAGGGGTTACTACAAACGTTTGAATGATTTATAATTTGCAATCCCCTTACATAAAATTCCACCTAATTTATGCTCCATTTTAAGTATTCTAGTCTGATTAATGCTCCCGTAGAAGTGGTCTGGGACTTTCACGAAAGACCGGATATTTTACAACTTTTAACGCCCCCCTGGCAGCCTGTGGAAATTGTTCGTCGGGAAGGGGGTTTAGAAGTGGGTGCCATTTCAGAATTTAAAATTTTTTTAGGACCAATTCCTGTGCTTTGGCTGGCGCGGCATACAGTCTGTGAACCTTATCAATTGTTTATTGATGAACAAGTAGAAGGACCGATGGACCAGTGGATTCATCGCCATGAATTTATCCCGGAAAATGGTAAAACTCGCTTAATCGATGCGATCGATTATGCCATCCCCGGTGGGTGGATTCCGGATTTGATGTTGGGTTGGTTTGTAGATGCACGTCTGCGGGATATGTTTCGTTATCGCCATGAAGTGACTCAACGAGAGTGCAGCCTTTAGTCTGAATTTATTTATTACCCGTTTTTATGGGAATCTTAATCACAAACTCTGCACCCCGTCCCGGTTGGGACTGACAGTCTAAAATCCCCTGATGTTTTTCCACAATAATTTGATAGCTAATCGACAATCCTAATCCGGTGCCTTTCCCACTGGCTTGGTGGTAAAAAATGGGTCGAATAAGCGATTCTTGACGGTTGCCGTCAGTCCCGGACCATTGTCTTTAATCCGAATTACGACAAAATCATCCGGGGTGAGTTCTGTGTGGATGCTAATGGTGGGGGAGGGATTTCGGGCCGTTGATTTGGCATTGGGGAATTGACTATTTCCCGGTTTTCCCGCTAACCCTTGGCCTTCTTCCACCGCATCGATCGCATTGGCGAGAATGTTCATAAAAACTTGGTTTAATTGCCCTGGATAACACTCAATTAACGGTAAGTTTCCGTATTCTTTCACCACCTGAATTTGAGACAAACGGTGTTGCAATATTAGCAATGTGTTGTCAATGCCTTCATGAATGTCTACTGGCTTTTTCTGGGATTCATCTAACCGGGAAAAATTTCGCAAAGATAAAACAATTTGGCGAATTCGTTCGGTTCCCAACTTCATCGAATGCAGGGCTTTAGGCAAATCATCTAAGATGAAAGCTAAATCCAGTTCTTCCACCAAATCGCGAATTTCTGGAACAGGTTCTGGATAGTAGTGCTGATAGAGTTCTATCAGGGGTAAAATTTCTTTAAAATAGTTATAGGCGTGAATGGCGTTCCCATGAATGAAGGTTACCGGGTTATTAATTTCATGGGCAATTCCGGCCACCATTTGGCCTAAACTTGACATTTTTTCCGTTTGAATCAGTTGAGTTTGGGTTTCTTGGAGTTGATATAAGGCTTGTTCAAGACGTTGCGCTTGGTCCCGCGCTTGTTGTGCTGCGGCGCGAGATTGTGCGTAGAGTTGCGCTTGGTCGATCGCAATGGTGAGGCGATCGCTAATTGAACCCATTAACACCACTTCGCTCTCATTCCAAACCCGTTCCCCACTACAATGAACGCAACTTAAAACCCCCACTTCACCCGAATGCATCTGTAACGGCAGGCAAAGCACCGATTTAAACCCCCAGGTGCGAAAAATCTCGACAACCGTCTCATCGGGATAGGATGCCACCGCATCAATGCGAATCGGTTGCAATTGCAAACACTGATGGGACCAAGATTCACTCACGGCATAGAATCCCAAAGGACTCACCACCCCTGGCGATCGCGCTGCTTTCACCGTTTCCCAATCTAGGACCGAACCATCCTGCGGTTGCAGCAGCGATCGCACTCCATCGCGAGGCATTCCATGCGGTCGATACCAACTAAAATAACAGAGTTCAATTTGCAACAACTCCCGAATTTCCTGTACAGTGGTTGCCAAAATAGTCTCTAAATCCAAAGATTGGCGAATCTGTTCCGTGAGTTGATTTAGCAACGCTTCGCGCAACGCTTTTTCCTGTAACCGTTCCTCCGATCGCCGCAATGCTGCCTCAGTCTGTTTGCGCTTCGTAATGTCTTCTACCGTTCCCTCAAAATAAAGTAACATTCCCGTCTCATCCCGAACCGCCCGCGCATTTTCGGCAATCCAAATAATTTCGCCATTTTTGCAGTACACCTGCGACTCAAAATCAGAAATTTTTCCTATTGGTGGCGATCGCCTCAATAAACTGATTCCGACGATTTTTATCCACATAGAGTTCATGATGTACAGTCCGCAGTTCCTGCATCAGTTCCTGGGGTGACTCATACCCATAAATCCGGGCCAAAGCGGGATTTGCACTGATATATTCCCCCTCCTGAGTCGTCTGAAAAATCCCCATAATCGCATTTTCAAAAATGCTGCGATATTTCTCCTCCACCAATTCCCGCGACGCCATTTCCCCTTGCAACTGGGCGATCGCCTCCTGTAACTGTCCCGTGCGCTCCTCCACCCGCTGTTCTAACGCTTCATTCGCCGCTTTCAACGCATCTTGATAGTGCTGACGCTCCGTAATATCCTGAACCAAAGAAGCCACCCCAATTGCCGTCCCATCTGGGTCAATTAGCGGTGTATTATACCAATCACAAATAATAATTTCCCCAGACTTAGTATGATTTTCATTCGTGCTGCGTGTCCCCCCAGTTTGCTGTAACAACCCCTGAAAAACTTGGTCAACTTGATCCCGGCACTTTCGGGAACAATCAATTCCACCGCATGATGGTTCAAGGCTTCATCTTTGGAATACCCAAATATTTTTTCCGCTGCCGGATTCCACTCCATGACATTAAAATCCCAATCCCATTCAATCACCGCTAAAGGCGTTTGTTGGAAATGTAATCCCAGGCGCTGTTCCGACTGTCTGAGCGCTTCTTGAGCCATTTTGCGTTCAGTAACTTCAATCAGCAATCCATCCCATAAAATATCCCCATTCTCTTGCTTTTCCGGTCGAGAATGACCCTCAATCCAGACTACTTTACCTGAAGGAGTGATAAATCTGCCTTCCCAGTCCCAAGGTTCTAAGGTTTCCGCAGAAATGGCGACGGAACGAGAAAAATTGGAGAAATCATCAGCATGAATCAGGTTAATTAATACTTGAGCATTATTTTCAATTAACTCCGCATCCAGTTCAAAAATTTGCTGACATCCCGGACTTATATAAGGAAGAAAGACCATTCCGTCGGGACGCATCAGGAATTGATAAATCACTCCGGGTAAGTTAGCAGCCAACTGCTGGAACCTTCGCTGCGTAAAGGTCAGTTTTTCCTCCATTTGCTTCTGGGAGGTGATGTCAAATTGAAGGGCAATATATTTGTGGGGAATTCCCTCGGCATTCAGAATCGGAGTAATGGTGGTATCGACCCAATAAATAGATCCATCCTTACGTTTGTTTTTAATTTCACCACGCCATACTTGACCTTGGGAGATCGCCTCCCACAATTGGGTAAAAAATTCCGCCGGATGCAATTTTGAATCAACAAGCGCCGGGGTGCGATCGAGACTTTCCTCGCGACTATATCCGGAGATTTCTATAAATTTATCGTTCACTTCGGTAATTCGTCCGCGATCGTCGGTTTCCATGACGATCGCCGTATGATTCACCGCAGACTTCCAATTGAGTAAATTTTCTTCACACTGTTGCAAATTAATTGAGCAAGTCGTCATGAGTTATCTGGGGGTACAACTAACTTTAGGTTCTGTCTCTATTAAAGCGATTTCATTGGGAAGCGTGATTAATTGTTGCGAACTGTAACACAAGGGGCCTTGTTGCAGGTCCCAGCACCCCCTCAGTCCCCGCACCTCCCTAGGCGATCGCCCTCCCATCCCTCAGATTTGCACCGAATCCCCAAGGGATGTTCGGTTATTACAACCGGATTCGTTGTCAACCCCCCTGTAACAATTCTTTACTGTTTGTTACATTTATTTACATAACGAAAGAAACAACTGGAGAAACTACATGAAAACCGATTTTAACTTCCCCGGCAAGTACCTCATGGGTCCCGTCGTCTTCCGCCCCAGCTTTAACGAGCAATCCGAAGAGATTAACGCCAATCAAGCCTGGTCCTTGTTTTTCACCGCCGGACAAGAAGACAAAGCCTTGGGATTCAACACCGAAGCGGGACGATTTTTCACCAACCTCCTCATGGCGATCGCAGTCACTGGGATTATCTATTCCTTATTCTTTAGCAGCAATATCGGCTAATCCTCCATCCATGTTCTGCTTCTTAAAAACCCGCACCCTCAAGGGTGCGGGTTTTTGCTGGATTACGCCCGCGCAGGCGCGCTTCGTCCGTATAGCCCCACCCTTGAGGGTGCGGGGTTTTATAGACTTTATGCCGGATAAATCCGCAAACGGCGATTCGGTTCATCGCCAAAACTGCAAGACTTTAACCGATAATGTTCCACCAACTCGTGTTGCATCTTGCGGACTTGACCCCCACGGGGTAACAGTTCCACCGGCTGTCCCTTGGGAATCACAATCTGTTCCACCGCCAAACGCGCCTCTTCCAGGGCCTCGATTTCATCATCGCTGCCACTGTGGGCAAACAAAGATACATCGGAGATTTCCGGCGTACTGCTGTCCTCCAAATGCAACATCCGGCGTAAGGAATGAGCAATTTTCGGAACGCTGCTGGAATTAATCGTGTAGATGGGAACCTGGCGGTTTTTGGACATTTGCCGCAACTTAGAATGGTTTTTAACGTGCGATCGCACCGCCAACACCACATCCGCACTATCAATATCCTTCGTCACCACCACCGGCAGGGCCAGAGTCCGAATCACCTGATCCAACTGATGACGACTCACCCCATACGGATAGACGTGCAACGGCAAATCTTCCCCATTCGGTCCCGCCAAGGGCGAGATTTCCTCAAACCCATAATCCGCCGCCGAAGCAAAGCGATCGCCGGGATACAACGACTCATTCAGCATCTGCTCAAAGGACTTTTCCTCCGGCACCGCCTCCGATCGGCGTCCCAACTCCGGCAAGGTTTGCGCCGGTAACGGCTGCATCTTCCCACTGGCGCGCAATCCCGCACTTCCAAACGGACGCACCGCTGCCGTCGTCTTCGTCTGTCGTTGTCGAATTTTGGGGCTGTAACTCCTTGGTAATCGTTACTTTCCCACTTTCGCTCACCGTCCGCACTTGGAGATCCGGCTGGCGTCCGCGCAGTAAACTATCTACCGTTTCCGCCACCCGTTCATGAACCACCCAGCGCTTGCGTTCGCTCATTTCCACGGCAATTTCAAAAGTCGGAGGTGCCTTGCGTTCCAAGACCGTTTTTTGAGACCCCCGACGCCGCGCCTCTTCATCACCGAGGGTCACGGACTGAATTCCCCCCACCAAATCGCACAGGGTGGGGTTTTTTATCAAGTTTTCAATCTGGTTACCGTGGGCGGTTCCAACTAGCTGCACCCCGCGTTCGGCAATGGTGCGGGCCGCTAATGCTTCCAGTTCGGTGCCAATTTCATCGATGACAATCACTTCCGGCATATGGTTTTCCACTGCCTCAATCATCACCTTATGTTGAAATTCCGGTGCCGCCACTTGCATCCGTCGCGCCCGCCCGATCGCCGGATGAGGAATATCCCCATCCCCAGCAATTTCGTTGGAGGTATCGATAATCACCACCCGTTTGTGCAGTTCATCCGCCAACACCCGGGCAATTTCGCGCAATGCCGTGGTTTTCCCGACCCCCGGACGGCCTAACATTAAAATCGATTGTCCGCTTTCGACTAAATCGCGGATCATGTGAATCGTGCCGAAGACAGACCGTCCCACCCGGCAAGTTAAGCCGATGATTTCCCCGGTGCGATTGCGAATAGCGCTGATCCGGTGCAGGGTTTGTTCGATACCGGCGCGATTATCTCCGCTAAAGTGACCCACTCGCTCGATCGCATATTTGAGGTCCGAACGAGTGACGGGGATATCGCTGATATATTCGGCTTTATTGGGAAAACGCGCTTCCGGAAGCCGTCCCAAATCCATGACCACTTCAATTAAGTTACTCAGGGATGAGTGGTGGGTTAAGTGTTCGCGAATGGTTTCGGGCAGAATTTCCAGCAACTGGCTGAGATCGTCAGTAATCTGCGTTCTTCCGAGATCGACGTTTTCCACTCCACTCTGCGCTTGGGGTTGGATCGGGTTGTCAATCGGTTGATTTCCCTGGGAATTAACCATAAATTCTGGCGTCGATAACTGAGCAGGACAAAAAAGTAAAAACAGAAAATGGAGAAGTCAAACGTTGGAAATCCATTAAGGGTGGTTTATCATGGCATTGTATTATTTGTAGTATTCTGTAATTGTAAGCCACATTTGATTTCAGAAACAAGGGAATCCGCTAAACTTACTGCTTCCCCCAGTAAATCCGGGAAGTCTTCTAGGGCATAACTTCCCCAGAAATTTTCTGGGGGCTGTTGTTGCAACCGTTCTAAAATGGGGGATAAGAGGCACACGAGCATAGCTGCCGTAGGCGACTCCGGAGAGATAGGAGTCGGTTTGATGATCTTTGGGATTGACTCGACCCTGGCGCAACAATCCCATTGATTTGAGTTTGGAAACGGTATGCTGATTCGTGCCACCGGCGAGTTGGACAAATCCCGGTAAACCCGCAGCTAAAACTTTTTGGCCTAATTTGATGGCAGCGCGAGTGGTCCCGATGCCGATATCTCCACTCATCGGACGTCCGTCTGTTTGCCAGATCAACGCACAGGGGACCGGAGAGATGGCATGATAAATAGCCCAGAGGTAATCAATCAGGTTTTCCCCGTCGGGACAGCTAATGGCAACAACCTTAAGCTGGTTGACGGAGGGGGCGATTGCACTCCATAGGCGTTTAAAATCCTCGATTCGACCCACTTGCGTATGAATTTCTACAGCGTTGACGCCTTTAGATAACACCGATGGGGCGATCGCTGTCGGTGTCGAGACATACGAACGGGTAACAATTTGTCCAATGGGACAAACGGGGAGGCATCGTCCGCATCCATAGCAACGGTCTTCGATGACCCCAGCCTTCTGCTGAAACTCCGGTGAATGTTGAGTGGTCTTAAAGGATAAATCACCGGGTTTGGGTGCAAGGGTGAAGGCTGACGGGGGAAAGGCGATCGCCTGCGCGGGACAAATACTTTCGCAAGGTCGAGGACAATCTGGAGGACAGTTTTGGGGATTAAATTCTGCTTTTCTAAAATGCGGGTCTTCCCCATCGTTTAAGCTAACCATCAGTAATGGCCGAGGCACTCTCCTGTTTGTACGAAATGATGGCGACTGCCTCGTTTTTGAGCGCCTTGTCCGAGGGTGACAGCCTTTTCGATCGCCTCGTTGGCAGCAGCAATCACCGCTGGATCGGCGGCCACATCAATACAGTCCGCACCAGCTAGGCAATAGGCCAAAGTAATATTTCGCACAAACTGCAAATGCTGAAAACTGGCACCGCAGATTAGCTTAAACCAATGGCCTTCAGATAAGGATGTTAACGGGTCGTTCAAGTTGCTCACCCCTCTATGCTAATGCGAGCGGTTGCATATTGGGATAGCTTACACCAATTTATTTCTCAAGGAATAGTTGGCATCAATTGGTTCCGGCTGTTGCGGTTGCCGCGTAATGGTTAAGGCGACTGGCCTTCCTTTCCAGATTTAGGGAAATCACCCTCTTTTGACTCTATATCTAGCGTGGGAATTCCCTCCATCTACCGGGAAAATGCCTCTATCCCTCTCCCCGTTTTTCCGATGGGGTTGCCTCTAAATAGGCGATCGCGGCTTCCAACTTCGAGGAATAATGTTCCGCAAATTGTCCGAACCAAAACCCTTCATCGGAATAGGGATCTAGCTTTTTCAACCATTCCTGTGCATGTTTGGCTAACTGTTCACGCTGTTTCTGCTTGAGACGTTCCAGCTTTTTCGCCTCTTCCTGGCGTTCTTGTTCTCGTTTGAGTTGTTCCGCCTGTTCTCGCGCCTCAAACTCCTGCTTGACATCCCCAAATAACTGGTCTAAATGTCCACCCAATCCCGGGGAAGTTGACTCCAAGGCGATCGGCTTAACATTCATGGAAGGCTGGACTTTCGGGGGCTTCGCTTCCGACTCCACTTTGTCTAACAAACTATCCAAATTATACATCAACTTGGGAGGATTAGCCTGGGGCGAATTCGCTGCTTTGGGTGTCGGTTTTGCCGCCACTTGTTCCGGAGATTTTGGCCCCGGATTTTCATTTTCTGCCTTGATTTGCTCTAATAACTTTTCAATTGGATCCATATTTTAACTCCTCTTCAACTTTCCTCATCGGACAACTTAAGACGACTCCCGTTTATTTTATTTTAAATACAATATTCAATCTTTCACCCGAACCCTTGCTATCCACTCCTCTCATTTTACGGACAGGATTATACCCGAGGGACAAGAAACCGGGTTTTTGGCGCAGATTGATTGCTTTGTGGGCAGAAATTCTGTAAAAAACCCGGTTTCTAACCTTTCCTCAGGGGGTTGCAGAGTTAAGAAAGTACCTTTTGCAAACAGGAGCTTAAGCCTCCAACTGGCGCATTTCCAGGCTCTGCATGGGAACGAGGGGAGTGTTGAAATCTAATCCCCGATCGCCTTGAGTAACACCTCGGACAAGGTGTAATCCTCCATCTCATCAATGGTAATCGTATCGACGATATCAAACTTCGCCCCTACCCCTTCCAACTCATCATCCAAGGCTTTTAAAAACCGAGTGGCTTGGGTATCATTTCCGACTTGAATCATCGAAATAGCTAACTCTTCATCCTGTTCCATCTGACGAGTCGCCTCGACAATCACCCGCATCACTGCTTTGCGATCGTCCGGTTCTCCATCGGTAATCACCAGAATGGTTTCCCCGGATTTCGCCTGACCCGACGCTTTATTTTGAAAATAATGGTTCACCGCATCTTTTAAAACTGATGCCAAATCAGTTCTCCCCGAGGGTTCGTTTTCTTGGAAAATTTGTGCAACTTTCGCGGAAGTGACATTATCATAGCGTTGAAAGCGCCCGGAAAACAGATAAACCGTAATCCCATCAGCATCTAACTGTTCGCATTTCGCCGCCAAAGCAAAGGTAGACTCTTCTGCCGAGGACCAGCGGGTTTTGCTTCCGGTGCCATCGGGGGTCATCATACTCCCGCTTTTATCCACAATCAACGTATAATCTCGATTTTCTAACATAATGATCGCGGTTTTCTCCGTTTAAACATCAAAACAAGTGAGATTCCCGATAGAGCGGGAATTGAATGAAATTACGGCAACTTAATCAACGATCGCCCGTAACAGCACTTCTTTCAAAGGCGTTTCTTCCATATCATCCATCGTAATCGTATCTACGATATCAAATTTGGCTCCCACGCCTTGCAAATCATCATCCAATGCCTTTAAAAAGCGCGTTGCTTGGGCATCGCTCCCCACTTGAATCATGGAAATAGCTAATTCTTCATCCCGATCCATCTGGCGGGTGGCTTTAATAATCACTTCCATCACGGCTTTGCGATCGTCGGGTTCCCCATCAGTTACCACGAGAATGGTTTCTCCATTGGGTTTCGTTTGACCGGACGATTTGCGCTGAAAATACTGATTGACGGCATCTTGGAGGACTGCTGCTAAGTTGGTCCGTCCCATCGGCTCATTTTCTTGATAAATCTGATCGACTTTTGCCGAGGTGACGTTATCGTAGCGTTGAAATCGTCCCGAAAATAAATAAATGGTAATCCCATCGGGGTCAAATTCTTCACATTTTCGGGCTAAGGCTAAGGTAGACTCCTGAGCCACTTGCCATCGGGTTTTACCTCCCGGTTGATCCGGAATGGACATACTGCCACTTTTATCGATGATTAGAGTATAATCGCGATTTTCTACCATGATATTTTTCTGCTGAATCAATTAAACTACATTGGATGAAAGAAAGCGAGTTGATAAATGTACCTCACTTTAGATAAAACAACCTGAATTCTCCAAAAATCTGGCCTATCATCACCGGACTCTTTCCTCAGTTCATTAAGGTTTCTAAGTCAGGCCACAGCCCAACCTTCAGGGACGATAAGCTACTGGTGAATTAATCGATGATGGCATTCATCAAAACTTCGGTCAAAGTCATTTCTTCCATGTCATCAATCGTTAAGGTATCGACGATATCAAACTTAGCCCCGGCATTAATTAAATCATCATCCAAGGCTTTGAGAAATTGAGTCGCCGTGCGATCGTTGCCAATTTGAATGAAAGAAATTGCCAATTCTTCATCTTTATCAATTCGGCGAGAGGCTTCGATGATCACTTTCATCACCGCTTTGCGATCGTCCGGTTCGCCATCGGTGATGGCTAAAATCGTTTCCCCATTCAGTTGGGTTTGACCCGAAGATTTTCGTTTAAAGTAATCATTCAATGCATCTTGTAAAACCCCAGCTAAGTCCGTGCGACCCGCAGGCTCATTTTCCTGGAAAATCTGCTCGACTTTGGCTGCTGTTACATTGTCATAGCGCTTAAATCGGCCTGAAAAAACGTAAACGGTGATGCCATCGGGGTCTAACTCTTCGCATTTGCGGGCTAAGGCTAGGGTAGACTCTTGGGCTTCTTGCCATCGGGTTCGTCCCCCGCGTTGGTCCGGGGTGGACATACTGCCACTTTTGTCAATAATCAGTGTATAATCGCGGTTATCTAGCATCAGAATAGCCCTAAATAATCAGCAAATCAGGCGAGGAAGAGTGGGGCACTGTCTGAGTCATCCGTTGGCGATCGCCCCACTCTCCTCCTGTTGATAGCTTAACTCAATCCCAGAAAACCGCGAAAGTGCTCGGGATTAAAAAAAGACGCGAGCGATCGCGTCTTTATTAAGACAAGGTGAATAATTCCCGATCTTAGCTGGCGCGAGCCGGAACCAACAAATCCTTGAGGGGATTCCAGGTTACCTGGCGATCGCCACCGACTTCCACCACCACTTTCACCCGGGGTTCAATCTTCGGCAACTCCGTCAAATAGGACAACTCCTGATTAGAAAGCACTATTCCATCAATCAACCACACCACCAATCCCTTCGCTTTAGGCGGTAACTGCTCCAATTGCGAAGTCACGATGGGCGGAATAAAATAAGTTCGGACGTCTTTTTTGCCCAGATGCGGTGGACGAACCCCATGCACCCCAGTTAAATAGGCCGCTAAATCTCCTAATCCTCGGGCGGATAGATTCACGGTGACATAACCGGCAGCTCTAACTCGCCGTTGATAGCGACCCTCAAAACCCCCTTCCAAAGGCACATACAGCGCTAAGGACCCGTTTTGTTCCAGATCTCGAATGAATTTTTTGCCGGTGATAATCAGTGCCATAATGATTTGCTCCTAATTTCTAATTTTTAATCATGACTGATTGTTGATCCGTTGCAGAACTTACGCAGATTTTGAGAACTAGCCCTGTCAAGGTGGTAAATTTAATAACGAAAAATCGTTATTTCTTGTAGGGGCGCAATGCTTGCGCCCTTAGGGCGCAAGCATTGCGCCCCTACTCAATACACCTTGACCGGGCTAATTTTAAGAACCTACCCTAAATGCGTAAGCTCTGTTTCTCTTTCTACTGCTACCGAAATCAGGCTTTGACAAGTATAGTTTAATCCCGGGGAGGGTTTAGAATGGATTCTATGTTCGTTCCCGGGTCATCAGTCCCTGGTCATTGGGGCCTTGTCATGGGTCTCTGACTTCAAAGCCGGGATCCCAGAAAAAAAATCCAAAATTTATCAGATTTTTATTCAAATCGGACTAGACAAGGGATTTAACATCCGCTATAGTATTAAATTGTCGCTAAATTTAAGCCCAAGCTCTCAAATTGGAAACCCAGTGCGGCCCAAAAGCCGATTTTGCGCTATAGTGGTTAGTCCAGACCAACAGAGTGACAACTACTCCTTAGCGGAAAGTTGAGAAAAGCTAAATTTAGTTGCGATCGCCCCTAGCAGGTTTGCAGTCCGAAACGATGTCTGACCCGCTAGAGCGATCGAGTGCCTCGCAGAGATACTGAGTAAATCATTGCTTAAGTCTGTGCGGTCAAAGGCAACACAAACGAGCAACCGCTCACCCTAACGGACCAACTCATCAAACTAGCCCAAAGGTAGTTAAAGGCTTCCTAGAAGCCTGACTGTCTCCTGCTGTGATGTTGGAGGCAAACTTTGGACTGGATTGGCGTCGAAACCCGATTCGGATCCAGCTCTTAATTGAACTCATCACGATCCGAGAAACTTGTAGTGCTTAAGTAAGGGGAGACCATAAACCCGTGGCTGTCGGTATTCTGGGCACAAAACTCGGCATGACCCAAGTCTTTGACGAAGAAGGGAGAGCAATCCCCGTCACCGTCGTCCAAGCAGGACCATGCACCGTAACACAGATCAAGTCGAAACAGACCGATGGCTACAGTGCCATTCAGGTCGGATATGGCGAAACCACCACCAAGGCCATCAATAAGCCGGAATTGGGACATCTCGTCAAATCATCAGCGCCCCCGCTGCGTCACCTGCGTGAATATCGCATCGATGATGTCAGCAGCTTTGAACTGGGACAGCAGATGACCGTAGAAGGATTCACTGCTAACCAGATTGTAGACGTGACCGGAATCACCATCGGTCGGGGGTTTGCCGGATATCAAAAACGGCATAACTTCAAACGCGGACCCATGTCCCACGGTTCCAAAAACCATACAGGCACCCGGTTCTACAGGTGCAGGGACGACTCCGGGTCGCGTGTATCCAGGGAAACGTATGGCCGGTCGTTTAGGTGGAAGCCAAATCACGACGCGCAAATTAGAAATTGTGCGAGTGGATGCGGAAAAGAACCTGCTGCTGATTAAGGGAGCACTTCCGGGAAAACCCGGTGGACTACTTAATATTAAGCCAGCCAATTATGTGGGCCGTGCTAAATAATAGCAGCCCGGTGAGAAAGAATGAATTCCCCATTCATAAAGCATAGAAAACGGGAATAGAGAGATATGGTTAATTGTGTAGTCAGAAACTGGGAAGGCGAACAAGTTGCTGAAGCGACGATCGATTTGCGAGTCGCGTCTGAAGAGAACGCCAAGCATATCGTTCATAGAGCGGTAACTCGTCAACTGAACCAGGGGCGTCAGGGAACGGCATCGACCAAAACCCGGGCGGAAGTCAGAGGCGGGGGTAGAAAACCCTGGAGACAAAAAGGAACAGGCCGAGCGCGGGCCGGTTCAATTCGCTCTCCCTTATGGAGAGGCGGCGGCGTCATCTTTGGACCCAAACCCAGAGATTATGACGTAAAAATGAATCGCAAAGAGCGCAGACTTGCCTTGAGAACCGCGCTCATTAGCCGCAGCGAAGACTTGATCGTCGTCGAGGAATTTGCAGATAAACTGCCCCGTCCGAAGACCAAAGATCTCCTCAGTGCGATCGCCCGGTGGGGTGTCGAGCCAGACTCGAAAGTATTGTTAATCGTTGACCAACGAGACGACAACGTTTATTTATCAGCACGCAACGTCGAAAACATCAAACTGATTGCCGTCAACCAGTTAAATGTGTACGACCTCGTTGCCGCTGACAAAATCGTAACCACAGCAGCAGCACTCGCCAAAGTTCAGGAGGTCTACGGTGGCTGAAGATAATCTCAGAAAGCTGGCCGATTTGGTGCGGACTCCAATCGTCACCGAAAAAGCGACCCTGCTGATGGAGCAGAACAAATATGTTTTTGATGTGGATGCCAAATCCACCAAACCGCAAATCAAAGCGGCGATCGAACACCTATTTGAGGTCAAGGTAGTCAGCGTCAATACCATGCACAGACCCCCGAAAAAGCGCAGAGTCGGGAAGTTTGTCGGGTATAAGCCTCATTACAAGAGAGCGATCGTGACCTTAGCCGAGGGTGATTCCCTGCAAAACATTTTCTTCCCAGAAGTGTAAACGATGCCGCAGGTGGAGTGGGCGGTTTCAACATCCCCACTCGAACTGTGCCAAACACTTATGGGATCCAATGGCAAATCAAGCAGTGTTACCAAAACTTTAAATTATGGGTATCCGTACTTATCGGCCCTACACCCCTGGCACACGCCAGTACAGTGTCTCCGAGTTTGACGAAATCACCCGCGACACTCCCGAAAAATCCCTAACCAAGTCAAAGCACCGGAAAAAAGGACGGAACAATCGCGGGGTAATTACCTGCCGTCATCGTGGGGGCGGACACAAACGCCTCTATCGGCAAATCGACTTTCGTCGGGATAAACATAATATTCCCGCCAAAGTTGCTGAAATCGAATATGACCCCAACCGTAACGCCCGGATCGCCCTCCTCTTCTATCAGGATGGTGAAAAGCGCTACATCCTACATCCATTAGGATTACAAGTTGGCACTCATATCATCTCCGGACCTGACTCACCCATCGAAGTGGGCAACGCCCTCCCCTTGGAAAAGATGCCCTTGGGTACGGTGGTTCATAACGTAGAAATGACCCCCGGTCGTGGTGGACAAGTCGTGCGTTCCGCCGGTGCAGGGGCTCAGGTGCAAGCCAAAGAAGGGGATTTCGTTACCCTGAAATTACCCTCCGGTGAAGTTCGGATGTTCCGCAAAGAGTGCTACGCCACTATCGGACAGGTCGGCAACATCGATGTTAGAAACATCAGCCTCGGTAAAGCGGGCCGCAAACGGTGGTCCGGTCGCCGTCCCGAAGTTAGAGGCAGCGTCATGAACCCCGTAGACCACCCACATGGTGGGGGTGAAGGACGAGCACCGATCGGGAGAAGTGGGCCAGTTTCACCTTGGGGTAAACCTGCTTTAGGTGGGAAGACCCGCAAGAAGAAAAAATTAAGTAACGCCTTAATCGTCCGCAAGCGTCGGAAAACCTCCAAGCGCGGCAAGGGCGGTCGGCAGTCTTAATCATCAAGACAAGAGAGTTGAGAATAAACGAATTAACCCTTTATTCTTTAATTCTTCTGGGTTCATTTTTGAGAAATTATCACTGACTTATGAGTCGTTCACTGAAAAAAGGACCTTTTGTAGCCGATCATTTGCTGAGTAAAATCGAAGCATTGAATGCCAGTGGCAAAAAAGATGTCATTAAAACTTGGTCACGAGCTTCGACCATTATTCCTGATATGCTCGGTCACACGATCGCCGTCCATAACGGACGTCAGCACGTGCCGGTCTATATCAACGAACAAATGATCGGACATAAATTAGGGGAATTTGCCCCGACTCGGACCTTCCGGGGACACGCCAAAGGCGATAAAAAAAGTCAACGGCGGTAGGGGCGCAATGCTCGCGCCCGCATCGCTAGTTCGGAGTCTGATGTTAAAGGTTCTTTAATAACAACAAGGGACAACAAACAAACGACAAAGGACTTTGGACAACGGAGAAACATAATGGCTATTGATACCTCAACAGAAGTCAAAGCGATCGCGCGTTATATTCGGATGTCTCCGTACAAAGTACGGCGAGTCCTGGACCAAATTCGAGGTCGCTCCTATCGCGAAGCGCTGATCATCCTCGAATTCATGCCCTATCGGGCTTGCGATCCAATTCGCAAAGTTCTGCGATCTGCAGCAGCCAACGCAGAGCATAACAGCGGACTCGATCCAGCCACCTTATGGGTTTCTCAAGCTTATGCCGATGGTGGCCCGGTTCTCAAGCGATTCCGGCCTCGGGCGCAGGGACGGGCTTACATGATTCGCAAGCCGACCTGTCACATCACCGTTGCCGTCGCTCCCGAGCTTGACGACGAATAGAACAGCAAACGTAAACGTGCCAAGTGAGCCGCTAGTTTTACGGTTTACGAGACACGGGTTAGTTTTTACGGTAAGTAGAGGACGCACAGAACGTGGGACAGAAAATACACCCAACGGGTTTCCGGCTTGGTGTGACCAAAGAACACCGCTCCCGGTGGTTCGCGGATAGCAATCGCTACCCCGAACTTTTAGAAGAAGACTACAAAATTCGCGAGTATGTCCACAGCACCCTGAACAACGCGGGCATTTCCGACGTTCGGATCGAGCGCAAAGCCGATCAGATCGATTTGGAAGTTCGCACCGCCCGCCCGGGCGTGGTTGTGGGTCGCGGTGGCAGTGGCATCGAGTCCTTACGGACTGGACTGCAAGAAATGCTAGGCAGCAACCGCCAAATCCGCATCAATGTTGTGGAAGTGGCCCGAGTGGATGCTGATGCAACCTTGATTGCTGAATACATCGCCAGCCAACTCGAACGACGGGTTTCCTTCCGTCGGGTCGTGCGGCAAGCCATTCAACGGGCTCAAAAAGCCGGTGTTGAAGGCATCAAAGTCCAAGTCAGTGGACGCCTCAACGGGGCAGAAATTGCTCGGACCGAGTGGACTCGCGAAGGCAGAGTCCCGCTGCATACCTTACGCGCCGATATTGATTACTCCTACCGCACTGCCAGTACCATTTATGGGATTCTCGGCGTCAAAGTGTGGACCTTCAAGGGAGAAATCATTCCCGGACAAGAACTGGAGGCCACCGCAGCAGCGGGTGCAGGTCCTCGGCCCCGAGGCGGCAAAAAACGCCGTCAGCAATTTGAAGACCGCTCCAATGAAGGGTAAGAGATCAGCAATGGTAGGGAGCGAACGCTTGAACTAGCGGTACTCCGGCTCACCCGCCCGCGATCGCCTCCCTTGCAGGATCCATGAACCATTACCGATTACCACATCATGTTAAGTCCTAGAAGAACGAAATTTCGCAAGCAACAGCGCGGGCGGATGCGAGGACTGGCGACTCGGGGTAATGAAATTAACTTCGGTGAATTCGCCTTACAAGCGTTAGAACCTTGTTGGATTACCTCCCGCCAAATTGAAGCCAGCCGTCGTGCCATGACCCGGTATATCCGTCGGGGTGGCAAGATCTGGATTCGCATCTTCCCAGACAAACCCGTGACCATGCGTCCGGCAGAAACCCGGATGGGTTCCGGTAAGGGGTCTCCCGAATTTTGGGTCGCTGTAGTCAAACCCGGTCGGATTATGTTTGAAATTGGTGGCGTTCCGGAAGCAACTGCCCGGGAAGCCATGCGGTTGGCAGATTACAAGCTACCGATTAAAACCAAGTTCATTACGCGCGAAGGGGAGTAAGAGAATGGCGTTTCCAAAAATGTCAGACATTGAAAACTTGAGCGATGAGGAAGTCAACGAGCAGATTTTGAGTCTGAAGCGGGAATTATTTACCCTCAGACTGCAAAAAGCTACGCGCCGGTTGGAAAAGACCCACCTGTTCAAGCACAAGAGACACCAACTGTCTCAGTTGCTCACACTGGAAGGCGCACGCAAACGGGCTAATGCCGAATCCGCCGCCGCCGAATAGGAGTAAGTGACATGGCAGTTAAAGAAAGAGTTGGTGTAGTGGTCAGCGACAAGATGGATAAAACCGTCGTTGTGGCGATCGAGAATAGAAGCCCTCATCCGAAGTACGGCAAAATTGTCGTCAAAACCAAGCGCTACAAAGCGCATGATGAGGAAAACAAATGCAAAGAGGGCGATCGCGTCCGGATCCAGGAAACTCGCCCCCTCAGTCGCACGAAACACTGGCAAGTGATTGAGATTATCAATAGTGCCACCCAAATCTAAGAACCACGGAGACTGAAGGTGATTCAACAAGAGTCGTATCTCAACGTTGCCGATAATAGCGGTGCTAAACGGTTAATGTGTATTCGCGTCCTCGGGGGCAACCGACGCTATGCCGGTGTTGGTGACGTGATCATCGCCGTTGTCAAGGATGCTATTCCCAATATGCCGATTAAAAAATCTGATGTTGTGCGTGCTGTTGTAGTTCGCACCCGCAAAGGATTACGTCGCGATAGTGGGATGAGCATTCGCTTTGATGACAATGCCGCCGTGATTGTGAACCCCGATGGTAACCCCAAGGGAACCCGCGTTTTTGGCCCCGTTGCTCGCGAATTGCGCGACAAAAATTACACCAAAATCGTATCCTTAGCGCCGGAGGTGCTGTAAATGGCTAAAAAACAACGGAACACTGCCCTGACGCGCTATAAAATGCACGTTAAAACCGGCGATACGGTGCAGGTTATTGCCGGGAAAGAAAAAGGAAAGGTTGGAGAAATCATGAAAACCTTTCCGACCAAGAAGCACAGTGATTGTGAAAGGCGTTAACGTGAAAACAAAGCACGTTAAACCTCAGCAAGAAGGAGAATCGGGTCGCATTGAGACCTTTGAATCTCCGATTCATAGCTCAAATGTCATGCTTTATTCTGAAAAGGAAAAAGTGGCAAGCCGGATTTGTTACACCTTCACCGAAGAAGGACGGAAGGTGCGAATGCTCAAAAAAACCGGGGAAATTATTGATTAGGCAAGGGACGAAGGGGAAGGGATTCTTGCCCTACCCCACCGCTCTATATCTTCAGAAATAAGGAATCTCTGACCAAGACCAGGGATAAGGATGTAAAACTCATGGCTACTCAACTCAAAACGCGGTATCAAGAAACGATCGTCCCCAAACTGATGGAACAGTTTAAGTACCAAAATATCCATCAGGTGCCCAAGGTGGTGAAAATCACCATTAACCGAGGCTTAGGGGAAGCGTCTAGCAATGCGAAAGCGCTAGAATCATCTTTGACCGAAATCGCTACAATTGCGGGACAAAAACCCGTGGTGACGCGGGCGAAAAAGGCGATCGCAGGCTTTAAAATCCGTCAAGGAATGCCTGTGGGAATGATGGTCACCCTCCGGGGCGATCGGATGTATTCCTTCCTCGATCGCCTGATCAGTTTAGCACTACCTCGGATTCGGGACTTTCGCGGCATTAGTCCCAAAAGCTTTGACGGACGAGGCAATTACACCTTGGGCGTCAGAGAACAATTAATTTTTCCAGAAGTAGAGTACGACCGGATTGACCAAATTCGGGGTATGGACATATCCATCATCACAACGGCAACAACGGATGAAGAGGGCCGCGCCTTACTCAAAGAAATGGGAATGCCCTTCAAAGAAGGATAATTAACAGGGGAATAAGGAGCGAAAAATGGCGGCTAACGACACGATTGCAGATATGCTTACACGCATCCGCAATGCAAGCCTAGCACGGCACCAAAAAACAGAAGTTCTATCCACAAACATGACCCGTTCCATTGCCAAAGTTCTTCAAGAAGAAGGCTTTATTGCCGAATTTGAAGAAGTGGGCGAAGGGGTCGATAAAAAACTCGCGATCGCCTTGAAATACAAAGGCAAAAATCGCCAGCCCATTATCAAAGCCTTAAAACGGGTCAGTAAACCCGGGTTGCGAGTCTATTCCAATCGGAAAGAATTACCTCGCGTCTTAGGCGGCATTGGAATTGCCATCATTTCCACCTCATCGGGCATCATGACCGACCGAGACGCCCGTCGTCAAGGTGTAGGCGGTGAAGTGCTTTGCTATGTCTGGTAGTTTGAGATTTTTTCCGTGAATCGGTCGAAGAATCCACTGCAAGGGGACGCAGCACCCTGCCCCCTTCAATTCTGACCTTACGGCTTAAATCTCGACAAGTAAAGAAAGAGGAAAACTATGTCTCGTATTGGTAAGCGCCCCATTAATATACCGGCCAAAGTCGTCGTATCCATTGAGGGGCAGAAAGTCTCCGTTAAGGGGCCAAAAGGCGAACTTTCCCGAGAGCTACCCGCCGAAGTCATCGTGGCACAAGAAGGCGAAACCATCGAAGTCAAGCGTCGCGACGAGTCTCGTGCCGCCCGTCAACGTCATGGATTATGCCGCACCTTAGTCGCC
This sequence comes from uncultured cyanobacterium, assembly GCA_963821735.1. Classification (GTDB taxonomy): domain Bacteria; phylum Cyanobacteriota; class Cyanobacteriia; order Cyanobacteriales; family Laspinemataceae; genus Laspinema. The sequence continues at coordinate 1,018,410 of CAWGFK010000002.1, read as the reverse complement.
AACATGGTTCAAGGCGTCTCCGAAGGATTCCAAAAACGACTGGAAATTCAAGGGGTGGGCTATCGCGCTCAAGTCCAAGGGCGCAACCTGATTCTCAACGTCGGGTATAGCAACCCCGTGGAAATCAACCCCCCCGAAGGCATCTCTGTCGCCGTTGAAAACAACACCAACGTGATTGTCAGCGGCATCAACAAAGAAATTGTCGGCAATACTGCCGCCAAAATTAGGGACGTCCGTCCCCCCGAACCCTATAAAGGTAAGGGAATTCGCTATGCAGGCGAACAAGTCAGACGCAAGGCAGGGAAGACAGGGAAGAAATAAACTATGAAGCTGACTCGCAGTGAATCTATTGAACGCCGTCATCGGCGCGTGCGACGTCGGGTCATCGGCACCCCAGAACGTCCTCGGTTATCTGTATTTCGCTCTCATCAGCATATTTATGCTCAGGTGATAGACGATACCCAACACCAAACCCTAGCAGCGGCATCCACTCTTGATCCGGCATTGAAAGCCGAATTAGAGACAGGAGCTACTTGTGATGCATCGGCCAAAGTCGGCAAACTGATCGCCGATCGCGCCCGGGAAAAAGGCATTGAAAAAGTCGTCTTCGATCGCGGCGGTAACCTTTACCACGGTCGGGTTAAAGCCCTAGCAGAAGCGGCCCGTGAAGCGGGTTTAGAGTTCTAAAAAGTTCTAAAGTCGCCTAAGTTTCGGCAGTTGCGCGTTGCCATCTCGCACGGCATAATCTCGTCCCACCAGAGCGATCCAAACCGAGCGAATCGGCAAACGCACCAACACCGAACGAATAGCAACAATCATTCCTGACAAAAAACTATGGCAGAACGTCGTAAAAAAAACGCCCGCACTCGGGAAAAAGAAACAGATTGGCAAGAGCGGGTCGTTCAGATTCGCCGGGTTACTAAAGTCGTCAAAGGCGGTAAAAAACTCAGCTTCCGGGCGATCGTCGTCGTCGGTAACGAACGCGGTCAAGTCGGAGTCGGTGTGGGTAAAGCCAGTGACGTGATCAGCGCCGTTAAAAAAGGCGTCGCCGATGGCAAAAAGCATCTAATCGAAGTGCCTCTAACCAAAGCCAACTCCATTCCTCACCGCGTCGATGGCAGTGCCACCGGAGCCAAAGTGATGATGCGTCCCGCCGCACCTGGGACCGGGGTAATTGCTGGGGGTGCAGTCCGCACCGTCCTCGAATTAGCCGGAGTTCGCAATATTCTCGCCAAACAGTTGGGGTCTAACAACCCACTGAACAATGCTAGAGCTGCGATCGATGCCCTAGTCAGTCTGCGAACCTTGTCTGAAGTCGCTGACGAGCGTGGCATTGCAATTGACAAGCTGTACGCCTAATCCATCGCCATCAGCTTGAACCGAGTCAAGTTACAGACATAGGGGAGAAAAATGAGACTACATGAACTAGGACCCAAAGCAGGGTCTAAAAAACGCAAACGGCGCTTGGCTCGCGGTATTTCTGCCGGTCAAGGGGCCAGCGCCGGTAAAGGGATGAGAGGTCAAAAAGCGAGAGCCGGGGGTAGCACCCGTCCTGGGTTTGAAGGGGGACAACAGCCCCTGTATCGCCGTCTGCCTAAGCTCAAGCATTTTCCGCTCGTCAATCGCAAAGAATACACTACGATTAACGTAAGTAAGTTGGCATCATTGGCCGCTAACAGTGAAGTGACCTTAGCGTCCTTGATGGAAGCGGGCATTGTCACCACCAATGATGGGCCTTTGAAAATCTTGGGAGATGGGGAACTGAATGTTCCTTTAAATGTGAAAGCTGCTGCCTTTACCGCAGGGGCTAAAGCCAAGATTGAAGCTGCCGGTGGAACTTGTGAAACCAGTGATGCCAAATCCTAGGGTGATATGACCTTACGGGCATTTATCCTAGACAAGGACACGGAGCGCTGCAATGAACAGTAGAGGTACTCCTTAATGGTTGTTAGTCGAGATAAAGCACCAACCGCTCAGGAGACTTTCATGCAGATGGCTAGAGCAGCGGGCCTGCGAGGTCGGCTGCTCCTCACCATTGGTATGTTAGTTTTGGTGCGCTTAGGCATTTGGATTCCAGTTCCTGGGATTGACCGTGCGAGATTTCAGGCCAATATTGATGGCAGTCCGCTGATTGGTTTTTTGGACCTGTTTTCTGGGGGTGGCTTGCGAGCTTTAGGGATTTTTGCCCTAGGGATCCTGCCTTATATTAATGCCTCCATTATTATGCAATTACTGACGGCTGCTCTCCCTTCATTAGAAGATTTACAAAAAAATGAAGGGGAAGCCGGTCGGCGCAAAATCTCTCAGATTACTCGTTATGTTGCCCTAGGATGGGCATTGCTGCAAAGTACCGGCATTGCTCTATGGGTTGGCGCTTTTGCCGAAACCCCAGATCCCGGTGTTTTATTCTATGTCCAAACTGCGGTGGCATTGACCACTGGCTCGATGTTTGTGATGTGGGTATCTGAGTTGATTACGGAACGCGGAGTGGGCAATGGCGCTTCTTTATTGATTTTTGTCAATATTGTGGCGGTTCTTCCCAATTCTTTGGGTCAAACTCTGGCTCTGGCTCGGGAAGACCAAGCGATTGTCGGTCCGGTTTTGATTCTGACTTTGGTCTTTTTAATTACGATTGTTGGGATTGTTTTTGTCCAAGAAGGGACCCGAAGAATTCCAATTATTTCGGCCCGTCGTCAGGTCGGACGGAAGCTTTATCGGGAGAAAAGTAGCTATCTTCCTTTGAGGTTAAATCAAGGGGGGGTGATGCCGATCATTTTTGCATCGGCAGTGTTAATTCTGCCTGCTTCTTTGGCTCAATTTACCAAAAATGACGTAATGATTACCATTTCGTCTTATTTGAGTCCCAATGGTCCTGCTCCTTTGGTTTATGTGGCGTTTTATTTGACGTTAATTCTGTTTTTCAGCTATTTCTACGCTTCATTGATTGTGAATCCTGTAGATATGGCTCAAAATTTGAAAAAAATGGGGGCCAGTATTCCTGGGATTCGTCCAGGACGGGCGACGACGGAATATGTGGAGCGGGTACTGAACCGATTAACGTTTTTGGGAGCCATTTTTTTGGGGATGGTGGCGATCGTCCCAACTGCTGTAGAAAGTGCCACGGGTGTGCGGACTTTCCAGGGGTTTGGAGCAACTTCTCTGCTGATTTTGGTGGGGGTGGCGATCGATACGGCCAAACAAATTCAAACTTATGTGATCTCCCAGCGCTATGAAGGAATGGTGAAGCAATAGTGACAAGACTAATTTTTTTAGGTCCTCCTGGAGCGGGGAAGGGAACTCAAGCTCAGATCCTCTCCGAATCTCATCATATTCCTCATATTTCAACGGGGGATATCTTGAGGGCCGCTGTTGATCAACAGACTGATTTGGGCAATCAGGCTAAGGAGTATATGCAGCGTGGGGAGTTGGTCCCGGATTCGCTGCTTTTAGACTTGATTCGCGATCGCCTGACTCAACCGGATGCGACTAAAACGGGATGGATTCTTAGATGGGTTTCCTCGGAATGTGCCTCAAGCTGAGTTTTTAGATCATCTTTTGGATGATATTCAGCAAGAGTGTAAGTCAGCCATTAGTTTGGAAGTCCCCGACAAACAGTTGATTGATCGGTTACATGGACGAGGACGCAGTGATGATGGGGATGAGACCATTGCCCGTCGTTTACGGGTTTATCACAGCCAAACGATTCCGGTGATTGACTATTATCGAGAGCGGGGACGGCTGATTGCTATCAATGGCAATTCGTCTATTGAGGCAGTGGCGGCGATTCTGAAAAAAGTAGTCACCAGTTGAAAAAAATGCCACCGGGAAACAGGGTTCAAATGCCGGAGTTACCCAGTTACGATTGCTGCTGTTTCCAGTGGCGCTGACTGGTGTAACTTCCCCCCTGCCTGGGTCAAGCTGGCGCTATTTTTGCTAAGATATGTGACGGGCTGCTCTGTCAGCTATTCGTGAAAAATCTCTAGCAGTGCGATCGCCATCTGAATCGGGATGGCTCGCCCGAGCGCTGTTGACTGTATTTCTAGCATTGAGGTAAAAACAACTTGGCTAAACAAGATCTAATCGAGATGGAAGGGACGGTGACTGAATCCCTCCCCAATGCGATGTTTCGGGTAGACCTAGACAATGGGTTTAACGTACTCGCCCACATCTCGGGGAAAATTCGCCGGAATTACATCAAAATTCTTCCGGGCGATCGCGTCAAAGTAGAACTGACCCCCTACGACTTAACCAAAGGTCGCATCACCTACCGTCTTCGTAAGAAGTAAGGATTCTTTCTAGCTTATCCCTAAAAATCCTGATAAAAACAAGTCGGTCGTATTTTTGTCATTTCTGACAAAAATTGATATAATATGAAGTTTGTAGCGCTGCTCAAAGAGAAATGAAAGTTCGAGCATCCGTCAAGAAGATTTGCGAGAAGTGCCGCGTCATTCGTCGTCGCGGTCGAGTCATGGTGATTTGTTCCAATCCAAAGCACAAACAACGTCAGGGTTAGATCAAGACCCATCCAATGAATTCTAAATGCCCTAAATTCTGGCCTTTAGAATTGCTCACAGTTGTCAAAACATACTAACCAGTAGAGGGAGAGAACGAGCGTGGCACGAATTGCCGGAGTAGATCTTCCTCGCGATAAGCGAGTTGAGATAGGTCTACGATACATTTATGGGATTGGGCCAACGCGAGCCCAGCAAATTTTGGAGCGGACCGGGGTCAATCCAGATACCCGAGTCAAAGATTTAACCGACGCCGAAGTCGCCACCCTCCGGGAAGACTTAGAAAAAAATTACGAAGTCGAGGGGGATCTCAGACGCTTAGAGGCCATGAACATCAAGCGTCTGATGGACATCGGCACCTATCGGGGCCGTCGTCATCGCATGGGACTCCCAGTACGCGGACAAAGAACTCGGACCAATGCCCGAACCCGTCGAGGTGGAAGGCGCACCGTGGCAGGCAAGAAAAAAGCCCCTTCCAAGAAGTAAGAACGATTCAATCTCGAATCAGGTTCGGCTTCATCGAGCCGAACTTCTTACTGAGTCTCAATCATTTAAACCTTCACTATTGCGATCGATATGGCGCGACAAACAAGCAAAAAAACTGGCTCGCGAAAGCAAAAAAGGAATGTACCTAATGGAGTGGGTTACATTCAGTCCACCTTTAATAACACCATTGTCACGATTACCGATCCCAGCGGAGAAGTAATTTCTTGGGCAACCAGTGGTTCTAGTGGCTTTAAAGGTGCAAAAAAAGGAACTCCCTTTGCCGCTCAAACCGCAGCAGAGAATGCAGCACGCCGTGCAGTTGAGCAGGGAATGCGTCAAATTGAGGTAATGGTCAGTGGTCCCGGTTCAGGCCGAGAGACTGCCATTCGTGCCCTCCAAGGTGCGGGCCTAGAAATCACCTTGATTCGGGACGTCACCCCAATTCCGCACAATGGCTGCCGTCCACCCAAGCGACGTAGAGTTTAAACATTTGCCTATAGCAGCCTTGGAAAAAAACGAAGTCAGACAAAAAAGATTCGGACATCAGGATTAAGTGGAGATGAAGGATTTCAACCTAAAAAATCCTGACTCATCACTCCGAGCGATGGTCAAATCCTCAGTCAATGAGGAGCGAGTCAGCATTAAACGAGGGAGGCTAAACTGGCCTTCGATGGATCGAGGAGAAGGGAGGTCACTCCGTGGCGCAGTTTCAGATTGAGTGTGTAGAGTCAAACACTGAAAGAGACCAGTCCCAGTATGGAAAATTCTTACTGGAACCGTTAGAACGAGGTCAAGGCACGACGGTGGGGAATGCCCTCCGCCGAGTGCTACTTTCTAACTTGGAAGGGACAGCCGTAAGCGCAGTCCGAATTGCCGGTGTCAATCACGAGTTTGCCACAATTGAGGGCGTCCGAGAAGATGTTCTGGAAATTTTACTGAACATGAAGGAAGTTGTCCTCAAAAGCTACTCACCGCAACCGCAAATCGGACGCTTACTGGTTCAAGGTCCCGCAACGGTAACGGCAGGTCGGTTTGATTTACCCTCAGAGGTCGAGTCGATCGATCCTAACCAGTATATAGCCACCGTTGCCGAGGGTTCCACCTTAGAAATGGAATTTCGGGTGGAAAAGGGCAAAGGATATCGAGCAGTGGACCGGAGCCGAGATGAAAACGCGGCTTTAGACTTTCTCTTGATAGACGCTGTATTCATGCCCGTTCGCAAGGTCAACTACACCGTTGAAGATGCACGGGTGGGCGGCTCTTTGGAGAAAGACCGATTGATTATGGAAATCTGGACGAATGGCTCAATTTCGCCCCAAGAGGCGCTAAGTCAATCCGCCAGCATCCTAGTGGATCTGTTTTCTCCACTCAAAGATATCACGATCGAGTCGATGCTCGAAGAATCGCCGACCGAAGCCGACCCGACCAGTCAAATTCCGATTGAAGAATTGCAACTCTCCGTTCGAGCTTACAACTGTCTCAAACGGGCGCAAATTAACTCAGTCGCAGATCTCCTCGACTACAGTCAAGAAGATCTCTTAGAAATCAAAAACTTTGGTCAAAAGTCGGCAGAAGAAGTCATCGAAGCCTTGCAAAAGCGCTTAGGGATTACCTTGCCCCAAGAAAAGTCAGCTAAAACCAGCACTTAAGCGGCAAAGTGTCAAGTGTTAAGTGTAAAGTCTGAAACCCTCTGACTTCATCCTTTACACTTCACACTTTTGACTTCCCTAAAGTCAGTCAAGCGCTTATAATTTATAGTTCATCCTTTATCGTTCAACCTACATCGTTGATACTTCATTATGCGCCACCGTTGTCGCGTTCCACAATTAGGTAAGCCAGCAGATCAGCGTAAAGCTTTGCTCAGAGCGCTGACTACCGAGCTACTTCGTCATGGTCGCATCACGACCACTAAAATTCGAGCTAAAGCCGTTCGCTCCGAAGCTGAACGGATGATTACCCTAGCCAAAGATGGGTCATTACCCGCTCGTCGTCAAGCGATGGGTTATGTGTATGATAAACAGCTCGTTCATGCCCTCTTTGAAAAAGCTCAAGAGAGATATGGAAATCGCCAAGGCGGTTACACTCGAATCATGAGAACTGTTTCCCGCAGGGGAGATAATGCCGACATGGCAATTATCGAGCTAGTCTAAGCGAATCTCAGGATTTTTAGACGCCCAGATTTTAGTCTTTATTAACTCTAAAATCTTCGCGCTAAACCCTCATGTTTCCCATCAATCCTCCAATCCTACGATGCTGACCCAACGAATTGCCCTGGTCATTCAATACCTGGGCACTCATTTTCATGGGTGGCAACGGCAACCAAACCAAAGGACGGTACAGGAGGAGATCGAAACGGTACTGGCCGGGGTCCTCAACCAACCCACTCGCGTAATTGCTGCCGGAAGAACGGATACGGGGGTTCATGCCGCCGCTCAAGTGGCTCATTTTGAAGCCAGCAGTCCGATTCCTCCGGAAAGATGGGCGGGGGTCCTCAATAGCCGTCTCCCCAACGATATTTTGATCCGGGCATCGGCGGAGGTAGACTCCCAGTGGCACGCTCGATTTTCGGCGGTTTCACGTCGTTATCGATACATCCTCTATACCGACAAGCAACCTAACTTGTTCGTGCGCCCGTTTTCTTGGCATTATTATTATGCACCCCTGGATGAATCCTTGATTCAAGAAGCCCTGAACCCTTTGGTGGGTCATCATCATTTGGCAGCCTTTCACCGGGCTGGGTCGCAGCGCCAGCATTCCTGGGTAGAGGTACAGGAAGCCAAATGCGATCGCCAGGGTCCATTCGTTCAGATCGAAGTGCAAGCCAATGGGTTCCTCTATGGGATGATGCGGCTATTGGTTGGCTTGCTGGTTGAAGTCGGGACATCGGAGCGAGACCCTTCATCCTTTAAAGACCTCTGGGTGAATGAGCGTCGTTCCGAAGTTAAATATGCAGCCCCCGCCCAGGGTCTATGCTTATTGCGAGTGGCCTACCCTGAGTCTCCCTTTCCCCCTGAAATTTGGTGGGATACGATGCCAGAGTTTGTCCTGAGTCCCTCCGTTATGAAGCTGCCATAGAGCTTTCATTCAATATTCAGTCCAAGGTCCGGCGAAGCAAGGGGCATCATTAGAGGCCACCGCCTCCATTGCACCCCATTAGCCCAGCTCATTGACAACTGATACCTACAAACTAACCATGAACAAAACCTACGTTCCACCACAAGGCTCCATCGAGCAAAAGTGGTATGTCATCGATGCCGCCAACCAGCGTCTAGGCCGGTTGGCTGTGGAAATTGCCCGCATCCTGCGCGGTAAAAATAAACCCACCTATACCCCTCACATGGATACAGGTGATTTCGTGATCGTGGTCAACGCTGAAAAAATTGAAGTCACCGGCAAAAAACGCAGCCAAAAACTCTACCGGCGTCATTCCGGTAGACCGGGCGGCATGAAAACCGAAACCTTTGCCAAGCTGCAAAATCGCTTGCCAGAGAGAATTATCGAGCAAGCGGTGAAGGGAATGTTGCCTAAAAATAGCTTAGGGCGACAGTTGTTCACCAAGTTGAATGTCTATGCCGGGAGTGAGCATCCTCACGCCGCTCAAAAACCTGAAACTTTGACCATCAACACTATTCCAGGAGGTAATTCTTAATGCAAGGAATGCAACAAAGTGGCCGCGTTATGTATTGGGGAACGGGCCGTCGGAAATCTTCCGTCGCCCGGGTGCGCCTCGTTCCGGGTAACGGCACCGTAACGATCAATGGCAAATCGGCAGAAATCTATCTTCAGTACAACGCTGGGTATCTGGGTGCAACCAAAGCCCCCCTGGAAACCCTCGGACTGGAAAATGAATATGACGTGCTAGTGAATGTCCGAGGCGGTGGGTTAACCGGACAATCGGAATCAATTCGTTTAGGCGTCGCTCGTGCGCTGTGCGAACTTGATCCTGAAAATCGCCATCCCCTCAAAGTGGAAGGCTATCTAACCCGGGACCCTCGTGCCAAAGAACGGAAAAAATACGGTCTCCGCAAAGCTCGGAAGGCCCCTCAATACTCCAAACGGTAAGGTCATTGGTCAATGGTCATTGGTCAATGGTCATTGGTCAACGGTCATTGGTCAACGGTCATTAGTCAACGGTCATTGGCTGTGGGTCTTTCCCAAAGGACAAATGACAAATGACACAGAAAGCTAAAATAAAACAGAACAAGCGACGGGTTTAAGGAGAACAAAACCATGCCAAAACCAGGAATTCATCCAGAATGGTATCCAGAGGCTAAAGTCATTTGCAACGGTGAAGTTGTCATGACCGTGGGTTCAACAAAGCCGGAAATTCATGTAGATGTCTGGTCCGGAAATCATCCTTACTATACCGGCACCAAAAGGTGATCGATACTGAGGGACGGATTGAACGCTTCCGTCGGAAGTACGGGATGACCTCGACCAGTGGAGAAAGCGGTCAAAATACTAAGAAGTAGCCCGGGTATTTTAGCTGTTAGCTGTGAGGAGTAGCAAATTGAATTTTTGCTGATTTGCTATGGTTTAATCAGCTAACCGCTAAAGCTCCACCCATCCCCTACTCTCTAAACTGAGGACTGCTCTATGGCCGAAACTTATTTACTCGATAAATTAAAATCTGTTGAACAAACCTTTCACGAATTGACTCGTCGGATGGCGGATCCGGATATCGCCAGAGACCCGAACGAGTTTCAAAAGGTGGCGAAAGCCCGTTCCTCGTTGGAGGAAGTGGTGAATACTTATGAAAATTGGAAAAATACCGAAGCGGAGTTAATCGGTGCAAGGCAGGTCCTCAAGGAAGCGAGTAGCGACGCTGAATTGCAAGAGATGGCAGCCTTGGAAGTAGCGGAACTGGATGAGCAATTAACACAGCTTGAAAGCCGGCTGAAGATTTTGCTGCTGCCTCGGGACCCGAATGATGATAAAAATATCATGCTAGAAATTCGGGCTGGAACTGGGGGAGATGAAGCCAGTATTTGGGCGGGGGATTTGGTGCGGATGTACTCGCGCTATGCTGAAACTCAAGGCTGGCGCGTGAAGATGTTGAGCGAGTCCACGGCGGATATGGGTGGATTTAAAGAGGCGATCCTGGAAATTCAGGGAGAGCAAGTTTATAGCAAGCTCAAGTTTGAAGCGGGAGTGCATCGGGTCCAGCGGGTGCCGGTTACTGAAGGTGGGGGTCGAGTTCATACCTCTACGGCGACGGTGGCGATCATGCCCGAGGTGGATGAGGTGGAGGTCCACATCGACCCGAAGGATATTGAATTGACGACGGCGCGATCGGGTGGCGCTGGCGGTCAAAACGTTAACAAGGTGGAGACTGCGGTGGATTTGTTCCACAAGCCGACGGGGATCCGGATTTTCTGTACGGAGGAGCGATCGCAGCTTCAAAACCGGGAACGCGCGATGCAGATTTTGCGGGCGAAGTTGTACGATTTGAAGTTGGCGGAACAACAGGAAGCGGTGACTTCGATGCGCCGATCGCAGGTGGGAACAGGTGCGCGATCGGAAAAGATTCGCACTTACAATTACAAGGATAACCGGGTTACGGATCACCGCCTGGGTCAGAATTTTACCTTGATGAGTACCCTGGAAGGGGATATCGAGGAAGTGATTCAATCTTGCATCAGTCAGGATCAGCAGGAACGGTTAGAGGAATTGGCGGCTTCGACGACGATGCCAGTGTAGTTGACAAATTAACCGTTTTGAGATATAGAGGATGGTAAATTATCGGCTATCTCTGAAACAAAAAGCGAGAACTGGGTTCTCGCTTTTTTTGTGTTTGTTGGGGCGATCGCATCAGTCAGAAAACCCGCAGCGTCAAGCCTGGAGGCTATACGGACGAAGCCCGCCTGCGCGGGCTAATCCAGAAAATCGACTTTTTACAACCGGATTTGGTATTAGAAGGCTGACCTACTGGATCCGGCGATCGCCCCTATGGTGTTAGGGTCGGGACAGTAGAGGCAGCCACTGTTGGGGAAAGGGGTGACGGATAAAGACTTGGGAAGCCTGTTGATAATGAGAGAAGGACCGGGCGAGATTATCGATGCGATCGCCCTGTAAGCGCTCACTATAGGCTAAAGCTAGATTATCATGGGTGGCTCCCCACCGTTGTGATTGGAGGCGACTGCAGGGCAACATGGGGAGGGCCGTTTCACCACAGGCGATCGCAATTTCGATAAAGTCGGCTTTTTTCCCTTCAGAATAGTTCCAAATCTGGCCGCCTAGATTGACCAGGACTGTGGCTAACTCAAGGGTTTGTTTTGGGCTGAGGGTCGGCAAAATGCCAATGACACCTTCGAGAGAGACGTTCAGCAAAGCGATCGGTGAGGAGTTCGTCATGCCTTGCCAAGGTGGGGTAGAGGGCGGTAGGGTTGCCCTGGACCTGCTCCATTTCCTGTAAAACGGTGGCTAAAAACCGAGTGGTGGGGCGATCGGTGGAGTGATAAAGGGCGATCGCCTCTGTGAGTGTACGCTGGCGATCGGTGGATTCCTGTCCATCCCTAGGTATCCATCCTGGACTGTGGCGTTCTAGGGCCGCTTTGAAGCCATGAGAATTCTGTCGTCGTCTACTGGGAAGGTTGGCAAGGGTTCGCTCGTACATGATTCGATTTCTCCGCTAATTTCTTACGTCATTTTCTGCCGATCTCGCTGATTGATACCGGGTTAAACAGGGGGTGGCGTGGATCAATGATCCGTGGGGATTAAAGGCGATCGTAGCCAGTCCTCTTTTTAATTCTTAATCTTTTGGGGTCGGGATGAAATCCTCCAAATGGCAGACTTACTGCACTTTTGGCCTGCTTGAATGGGTGACTTTCATACCTATATTTGCCGACATTTCCATCAATATCCGTATATTTTTTTACTAAAAAATAGCGGAAATTTTTTATGGGATTTATCTAATTTATTTTCAAAAAAAATCTAAATTTTGGAGGGTTAATGGTAAAAATAGATACGAAACGGGATAAAAAATAGGTCTATCCTGATTCGGATAGGCTGATGAATCACAGAAATTTTTGGAAAACTTGCTAGGGTAATGGATGTTACCGAAACTCAGTTTTTGACCATCAGGAATTCCGGCTCAAAAACCGGATTTCTTAACATTCCTCTCGGAGATGCGCCCAGATTGAAGTCAAAAACCCGGGTTGGGGGGTGGTTTTGAGGGTGGGGAGTTTTTGGAGCGATCGGTCACCTTCCCTCAACGAGAACCGATATACCCTCCGCACCCACGAAGTGTTAGAGTATTTCCCAACGGACTCTAAATGAGATACCTCTAGCGAATACAACCTAATAGGGAAGGCTAATCTCTAAATCATTAATTGACTGAAGAGCCACAATTAACCCATTATTGGCAAGCATTGACTTCTAATGTGTTCAATCTTATATCTCGTGAGTCATTTGTTAATTTTACAAAAAATTGGAGCTACAACTCCTTGAGTTAGTAATAATAATCTTTAAGACCTGTATTAACAATTATTTCGCCTAAAGTATTGTTTGGATCAATAGTAATATTTTTTATATCTGCATCATCCAAGGAGTAGTCTTTATCTCTATATAGGGTGAGCGTCACTTCCACATCAAAATTAATGGACTGAGTACAGAGTTTATTTATGGTTGTTGTTTCATCAAAGTAATATTTGCCGTAATAAATCGCATCTTTTAAGCTTTCAAAGCTGATATTTGCATCATAATTCACTTTTGCTTCTAGCTTAAACACTACTGAAGGTTGATCTACATTTGAATCATTAATGTAAACTAAAGAAGAATCAGTAATATCTACTGAATTGACATCAATCTTAATTGTTTCACTGCCCGATTCGATTTCACCGCTTCCAGATATATCAATTGAAAAATCTAAATTTGAAAAGTTATCCTCTATGTACCTTTCTATTTGATATTCTTTCTGTCTATATAGTTCGTACCAAACATCAACCTTATCTGAATCATTTTCTCGGCTTATAGTTTCTAATAATTCATCAAGCTTTCCTATACAATGCAGATTTTCGCTTAAAGAACAAAATTTCTCCCAATCAGAATCTCCACTAACGACATAAATTATTTTTTTTCTGTTTTTTGCCTCCTTATCAAGAGCGAAGAGAGCAAAAGCATCTGGAAACTCATGTTTTTTATTGCTTTCACCAAATGGTGGAGTCCCCGAAAAATAGTTTTCAAAAATCTCAACTACTGAAACCTGATCGACTTCAATTCTTTCAAATTCAGTGGCTTGCAAAAAAGAATCAAGTTGGTCTTTAAGCTCTTGATTAATTTGCTCAAACGTAGGGGCCATATCTGCGAATTTTTTCTCAAATTCATATAGTAAGTCTGAATTTTTAGAAATTTTGATCCTTTTCTCATTCTCTGAGGGTTTCTTGCGCTTCTTCTTTAAATCATTGACTGCTTGATTAACTGCTTTGGATGCGAGGTCAGCCCCCTCAGTAATATGTGCTCTTATTTCCTGAAGAGTGATAGAAGTTAAAAGAAGTTTTATTTTTTTTTCTTTAACCAATTTAACTAAAGTTTGAAAACTGGTTGACTTATAATTAAAGTTATTGGTGTCAAAGACCTCTGTATCAAAAGCAACTAGCCGAGGAGGACGTTTTATTTCCATATTTTCCTATGCCCTGCCACAACCGAAAAAGGAAGCAGGCTTACTATTGATTAGACTGCAATTGCATTATAACTCCCCTCAGTCGTCTGTGGTCAAGCACTTGCAGTCTAATTCCGGTATTATGGGTGTTATCCGGCAACTACGGGATAACACCCCTATTTAGGGCTTTTATGTTGCTGGAGTGATGGAAACGACATCCCCATAGCCCAACTCGGCGGGTCAGTCTACCAAAGCGCCGCCACAACTTGATCCACATCCAGCGGTGCATCCGTAACAAAAGGCAGCAGTTTGGACCTTGGTGATTACATCTAAACTGCCTGCGGATAACAGTTTTGCTACGGTGAGGGTTTCACCGTCCGCAGTTTTTGCCGGGATGCCTTCCATTTGATTAAAATCGCAGTCATAAATATTGCCTAAATAGTCAATCGAGAGTTCATTGCGACACATCAGATGGGGAACCGTTTCGGGATTAAAATTATCCTCTAGGAACTGTAAGTAAGGTTGATGGAGTTGTTGGCGTTGGAGATATAACTTGGTGCGGCCTATGGGTAAATTGGTTAGAGTTAACAACTGGTTAAACCTAATGCCGTAATGTTCATCCAAGTAAGTTTTATAATCCGCTTCTAATTTCTCTTGGGGTGGGGGTAAATAAAATTGGTTGCGAGAGGTGGGTAGGGATGGATTATAGACTAAGTTTAAAATTAACTGCGGATCCGAGGCATAGCCTAAATCATTGAGTAACTTTATCCCTTGAATGGAACGGTCATAGACACCATTGCCGCGCATTTTGTCAACATTATTGGATAAATAACAAGGGAGAGAGGCCACGACTTGTAATTGATGTTCTGCGAAATAGGCGGGTAATTCGGCAAAACCGGGTTCAAAAAAGATTGTTAAGTTGGAACGAACAATTACCTGTTTACCAGCAGCGCGGGATGCCTCGACTAAGGGTTTAAATCCATAGTTCATTTCTGGTGCGCCGCCGGTGATGTCCACGGTTTGAATCGAATCAAAGCGATGAATTAATTCAATCAGTTGGTCGCAGACTTCCGAGGATAGTTCTTCGGTGCGATTCGGTCCGGCTTCTACATGACAGTGAATGCAAGCCTGGTTACAGCGCTTTCCTAAATTAATTTGTAAAACGGTTATTTCATTTTTGGTTAAGGGGGAACCGATTTTATGAGAGAATGGAGTAATGACCGTTTGAACCATGAATCGCTCCTGATTGTGATTGTTGTTTAGGTGAATGGGTCTGGGATTATGAATTAAACCATGCTAGAGGCTTAATTGGGGGGTGGGAAAGCAAAAAAAGGGAGAGGGAACAACCACTTTTTAAGGGCGATCGCCTCAAGCCGTACCCCCAATCGCTCAATCTGTGGATCGAGGGATTTGAGCCTGAAAATAGCTGGCGCATCCTTGGAAAAAGGCGGGTTAGCCATGATCCATTGTAGCGGGTGCTTCTCAAGACGCTATCATCCGTAAGGGTTGGGGTTTGAGCAAAACAACACTGTTCGCCTTCGTTTGCTGATGAGCAATCTTCCCCTCGGTTCAGAATTCCGCCCTCTGTGGAATAGCCGCTGTGGGGGTTTTTACAAACTAAAAAGGGGGTTAAATTCCCCCGATTTTGATAGGTTTTACGCCCTGAGTGAACGGGCAACCTTGAGCAGATTGACTGAATTTTTGACTGGAAAGGTTAAGTTAAGCTGAAGTTCTGTAAGTGTTAAACCGTCCTGATTGCTTTGAGGTTGTATCCAAGTCTTTAAGGATGGTAATCAGTTCTGCTGGGTCTTGTCGCTGGGTATAATCAGGACTGACAAAAGAGTAGGCGATCGCCCCGTCGGAATTCACAATATAAGTGGCCGGTATTGGCAACTCAAACGTTTCATCCCCATTGGCTGCTGGAAGATCAATCCCCAAATTCTGATAAATTGGGCGGACCTTTTCTGGGACCGTAAACACCAACCCAAAATCACGCGCCAGTTGATTACCCTGATCACTCAACACTTCAAAATCTAAGTTATTTTTCTCCCGGGTTGATAGGGAATTATCCGGTGTTTCGGGTGAAATTGCCACCAAAGTCGCTCCATTTGCTTGAATTTCAGGAAGGGCTTTTTGGAGTGCCTGAAGTTCTAAACTGCAATAGGGACACCATCCCCCCGATAAAAGGAAATCACAACTGGACCGGACTTTAACAAGTCTTGAATATCAACCACTTGACCAATCGCATTGGGTAAAGCAAACTTGGGAATCGCGTCCCCTTCCTTCAAAGTATGCTCCATAATCCCCGAGTTCAATAAATCCATTCCAGCTTCTTTGAACACCATTTTAGCCTCTTCTGGAAGCATGGATTGGAGTTCGACATTGAGGTTGGCTAAATCTTGGGATAAACTCACAAAAAAACTCCAAATTTTGAACAAACTAAAAATTAACGTGGGTCAGCGCTATTCAATCCCTTTTTGAATAGCCTCTACATAGACTTTTTTAGGTTGCAATCCCACAATTTTTTCCAAAACCGATGACCCTTTTAAAATAATCACAGTAGGTACACTCCGCACCCCCCATTCCATTGCCAGTTCCGGATCTTCGGTCATATCAACCGTGACCAAATGAGTCTTTTCGGAATAATCAGTCACTAACTGCTCTAATACGGGTGAAAGGGTTTTGCAAGCCGAGCAGTGGGGGCCGATAAACTTAACGAGAATTAAAGTTTCAGAGTCTTGCTGCAACTCGATTATAGCTTCTCGTCCTTGAGCTGTTGTATCCAAACGATTCGGGGTGAAATCTAACATTTTTTAATCTCCTATCTTTCAGAAAAACTGGGACAATTTTCTAACTTTGGAGTGGTCATAAAATGACTCTCCGGGCAGCCAACTCGATGTAAACTTTTAACCAAAAATCGGATTTATTGAAGCAATTCAGCCTTAATTACTGTTGTATAACTGATTCAAACCGACTATCAGTTTATTCTCTACCCTGATTTACCTAACCGCCAAAGAACCATTGAGTTCCAGTAAATAGGTAGTAGGTTCCCGTCAAAATTAGGGCTAGACTGCCAAAGCGAATGACTCCCTCAGAATGCTGCAATAACTGCTTGCTTTGTTTGGCGAGACCCGTAAACAAACTGGACAAGAAAATTAAAAGCGTATATCCCAAAGCATAGCTCACCATCGTCAGCGTTCCTAACAGTTGAGACCCGGTTGCGGCTGCCGCTGCTAGGACTGCAAAGAGCACTGGACTCGCACAGGGGGAACTCACCAAAGCAAAGGTTAAACCGACTCCATAAGGTCCAGCGACGGGGAGATTGATATCCATTTGTGGGAGCGGTATTTTCACCACTCCAATTAACCACAATCCCATCACGGCCATAATCAGTCCAACGGTGATATTGATATAGCCTCGGTAATCGACCATAACGGCACCGGCGAAGGATGAAACCAAGCCAAACAGACTTAAAATGGTAACGGCACCGAGGACAAATAAGCCTGCTTTTTTAAAGGCATCCCAACGAGAGGTAATTTTTAAGGTGCCGATATAGCTGAGGTTGACGGGCAACAGGGCTAAAATGCAGGGGGAGACACTGGCAATTCCACCCCCTAGAAATGCTAAGGGTAATAAAATTAAGGGATTGGTAGTATCTTGCTGGCTAAACCACTGTTGATAGCGGTTTTCAATGCGGGAAATGACTTGTTCAATGGGATGACTGAGGACCGGGCCGAGGGTGATGACTAGAATCAGAGAAAGTAATCCTAATCCTCCGTAAAGCAGCCATTTTTTGGCGGTTTTAGACAGTCGAGGGGGTTGATGTTCTGTGGATGACTGAGGGAGTTGGGCCATAACAATATCCGGGGTTTACCCATAAAGTGGCTTAAAGGTTGAGAGAAGGCTTGCCTGATTCTTGTCGGCATACTTTGAGACAATCTGTAGAGTCTTGAGGCGATCGAATGTTCAACTTTGAATGAAGATAGAAAAAGATGGCAAGGTCGATCGCCTAAACCAGTGATGCTCTCAGTTTTGACTTATTGTTGAGCAATAGCTGAATCAATGACCGAGGTATAATCGGCTAGGTTGGCATTATTCCGATGCTGTGCCAGAATATTGCCGGTTGCGGGGTCGATGATGGCAACCATGCCGGTTTGCGATCGATTTGCGGCAAAGAAATCGCTTAATCCGAGTTCTGTAGCGAGGGTTTCAGATTGACGGGTTTTGGTGCGATCGCTGACATCCAGAACGATAAAATGAATGTCATCCCCATACTGCGATCGCAGTTGTTCAAGAGTCGGGGCAATATTTTGACAGGCAGGACACCAACTGGCGTAAATATCGACAACAACCGGCTTTCCTTGGAGGCGAGGGGCTAAGGGGCCTCCGACATTCTCTTTCTTCCCTGCACAGGGATTTGCTTGGGCGATCGCCGGACGGGGAGAGGCAGAACTGTTCAGAGGGTTTGCCGCAACCAGGGAAACGGTGAACATTAAACTACCCAGGGACAGACTCAGCCATAGTAACGATTTACGCATCGATTTAACCTCAAAAATACAGGGAATCTAGGACCAACAATCAGCAGAGTGGACTTTCAAGGGTCTCTCGTTTGCTGTTATTTTGATTAAATTCCCTGAACATGAGTGGGAGATGAATCCCAGATGGATATTAGATAAAGCTTGAACTCTGAGAGAGAATTTTAGCCTTGTTTCCGTGAAATTTAATCTCTCCCTCATTTAGCGACCCGTTCTTGTGGCTAGAGTAATTGACAGGATGTAGATATTTCAACCAAAACCCCAGTTTTTGGTCCGAAGCTGGCGCGGTTAAATCTAGTGTTGTTATTTGCCAAACTGAGGAAGAATCGTACATCATGGAACTCTTACTCATTTAGAAATCCCAATAACCATGACCCATTCAATTCAACAAGAACCGGCTCTCCAACCCTTGGATGAGTATAATCAATCCCTCATGTCTCATGTTCATCCCATCGATTGGGTGAATCCTTCCCCTGCCGCCCATTATGATTTAGTGGTGATTGGCGCGGGAACGGCTGGACTGGTGGTGGCGGCAGGTGCGGCAGGGTTAGGATTAGGATTAAAAGTTGCCCTGATTGAAAAAAACTTGATGGGGGGAGATTGCCTGAATGTCGGTTGTGTCCCTTCCAAATGTCTGATTCGCTCATCCCGGGTGGTGGCGCAGATGCGAGAGGCGACTCCCTTTGGCATTAAGTCTCCAGATGCCATTGAGATTGATTTTGCGGCAGTGATGCAGCGAATGCGGCGAATTCGGGCGGGAATTAGCCCTCATGATTCTGCGGAACGGTTTCGGAATTTGGGCATTGATGTGTTTTTAGGACCGGCGGAATTTGTGGATAGTGGGGCGATCGCTGTTAACACTCACCTCCTCCGGTTTAAAAAAGCCGTGATTGCCGCTGGTGCACGTGCCACTCGTCCTCAAATTCCCGGATTAGCAAAAGCTGGCTATTTAACCAATGAAACTGTCTTTTCCCTCACCGAATGTCCCCCACGATTAGCGGTGATTGGGGGAGGTCCAATTGGGTGTGAACTCGCCCAAGCATTTCAACGCCTCGGCAGTCAAGTTACTTTATTTCATAAGCATGGACATCTCCTCAATCGCGAAGATGCAGATGCAGCGGAAATTGTCCAACAACAATTATTACAGGACAATCTAAAGTTGGTTTTGGATTGCACTTTGGAAAAGGTAGAAATAACCGATGCCGGTAAAGTCATCCATTACCGGCAAAATGATGAAATTAATACGGTTGTTGTCGATGAAATCTTAGTGGGGGCTGGACGGACTCCCAATGTTGATGGCTTGAATTTAGACGCCGTTGGGGTTAAATATGATGCTCGTCACGGTGTTGTTGTTGATGATTACTTGCAAACCACCAATCCGCACATTTATGCCGCTGGTGACATTTGCATGAACTGGAAATTTACTCATGCAGCGGATGCGGCAGCGCGAATTGTGATTAAAAACACCTTGTTTTCGCCGTTTGGATTAGGACGGAGCAAACTGAGTAGTTTGGTCATGCCTTGGGTGACCTATACTGATCCAGAGATTGCTCATGTGGGTTTGTATGAGCGGGAGGCGCAAGAGAAGGGAATGGAAACCAATACGATTACTATTCCGTTTTCTAGCGTCGATCGCGCTTTGGCAGATGGGGAAACGGAAGGGTTTGTCAAAATCCTCCATAAACGCGATTCTGACCAGATTTTAGGGGCAACGATTGTGGCGCGTCATGCTGGGGAAATGATTAGTGAAATTACCTTGGCGATCGTCACTAAACAGGGACTCAGTGCCTTATCCGGCGTGATTCATCCCTATCCCACTCAGGCAGAAGCCATTAAAAAAGCCGCCGATGCCTATCGCCGAACCTTACTCACCCCGCGCACTAAATCCTTGCTGAAGTTGTTAACCAAATTCAGTTAACTTATCTCCGTTAATCAGCTATTCTGGAGTTAATTGCTGAGTTTTTGATTCATTCACCTGCACCTAATTTATGAGCTATTTAGAAACAACTGCCCAATTCTATGCCGAAGCTGCCGAAACCCCTCAAGAGGGACTCTGTTGTGTCAGCACTCCACCCCTGCAATTACCGGGTTTAAAAATTCCCAAAATCATGCAGCAAATGAACTACGGCTGTGGTTCAACGGTTCATCCCACGGAGTTATTTGGAGAACCCACGGTCCTTTATATTGGCGTCGGTGGTGGAATTGAAGCCCTACAGTTTGCTTATTTCTGTCGTCAACCGGGAGGAGTGATTGCCGTGGATCCGGTAGCAGAAATGCGTGAAGCGGCGACGCGAAATTTACAGAGTGCTGCAACAGAGAATGAGTGGTTTAATCCAGAGTTTGTGCAAATTTTGGCCGGAGATGCTTTTGCCTTGCCAATGCCGGATGCTTCTGTGGATGTGGTGGCACAAAACTGTTTATTTAATATCTTTGAACCGGAAGATTTGCAACAGGCATTATCGGAAGCCTATCGCGTCTTGAAACCCGGGGGAAAATTGATTATGAGTGACCCGATCGCCACCCGTCCCATTCCCCCTCATCTCCAACAGGATGAACGGTTACGCGCCCTCTGCTTATCCGGTGCACTCTCTTACGAAGACTACATTCAGCACTTGATTGGCGTCGGGTTTGGTCAAATTGAAATTCGCGCCCGTCGTCCCTATCGGCTGTTGGATACCCAGAATTATAATTTGGATGAACCTCTCCTGTTAGAAAGTTTAGATTCCGTCTCCTTCAAAGTGCCAATTCCTGACGATGGCGCTTGCGTTTTTACCGGCAAAACCGCCATTTATGCCGGACAAGAGGCGATGTTAGATGATGGGGCGGGACATTTGCTGCAACGGGGAATTCCCGTGGCAGTTTGTGATAAAACTGCGGCTAATTTAGCCCGGAAATTCCCCCCAAATCTGATGATGATTACAGAGTCTAGTTGGTATTACAGTGGCGGCGGATGCTGCTAAAAAAATGAAAATGCCCCCAAATCGGATATTATCACAGAGAAGAATTAAGAGGATATCTTGGGTGGGTATAAGTGCAGTCATTTATTTTTTAGTTACCACTCCTGCTTTGGCGGAAAGTGTGGGAGATTCAGCCGGATTCAACCTGCAACAACTGTTCCTGAATGCGTTAACTTGGATTGAAGGTTTGGGGGTGGTGGGCGGTATTGCATTTATCGCCATTTATATTGCGGCAACGGTTGCCTTTTTACCGGGGTCGATTCTGACATTGGGTGCAGGGGTGGTGTTTGGGGTGTTACTGGGTTCGGTGTATGTTTTTATTGGAGCAACTTTGGGGGCGATCGCAGCCTTTTTAGTCGGGCGCTATCTGGCAAGAGGGTGGATTAGCAAAAAAATTGAGGGCAATCAAAAAT
Organism: uncultured cyanobacterium; assembly: GCA_963821735.1. GTDB lineage: Bacteria > Cyanobacteriota > Cyanobacteriia > Cyanobacteriales > Laspinemataceae > Laspinema. The sequence continues at coordinate 996,909 of CAWGFK010000002.1, read as the reverse complement.
TTGCGGCGATCGATAAAGCGGTTGCCAGAGAAGGGTTAAAAATCGTCCTGCTGACTCGTCTTTCCCCCATTTTTCCCTTTAATCTCTTGAATTATGCCTTTGGGATTACGGGGGTTTCTTTAAAAGACTATGCCTTGGGTTCAATTGGCATGATTCCGGGAACAGTAATGTATGTTTATATTGGCTCTTTAGCTGGGGATTTGGCAAGAATTGGCACAGAAAATCAGCCGACTAATCCAACCCTGCAATGGAGCATTCGCATTTTAGGCTTAATCGCCACTGTTGCCGTGACGCTCTATGTCACCCGAATTGCTCGTCAAGCCCTGGATGAAAAAGTGGCGGATGAACCGGAGGTGTAGAGGATAATTGAGGGGAATTTTATCAAAAAGAATAAGAGGGTAAAACCGGGATTTAATTGATGAATTCAATAAAAAATCAGAAAAATTATTAACTTTTGAGGGGAGGTGAAATTAGATTAAACCAGAGCGAAGCGGGGTTTTTAAAATTCCTCTGGGGATAGATGACAGGAAGGGTTCAACTAGGGAAACTGAGAGTAAATGCTCAGATAAAATCAAGGAAAACTGTTTTATGAATCGACCTAGAAACCCAATGAGAGGCGATCGCCAGGTGGCAGAGGAAGCCCTCTCTCACGAAGAGGCCAATTTTACCGAAACTCCGACGGGACGAAAACTGGTCAGACAAACCCAGATGATTGGGGGATTTTTACTGCTGATTCTGGCGGTCCTTTTGGGACTATTGGTGGCGTCTTTCCCGACGGGAGAGGAACCCCCGGCTAATCCGGATACCCCCAATGAAATCACCCCGTAAGAACGGTTAAAATCAGTCTATTCAACCTCAATCAACTCTGAGTCTCAAAGGCGATCGCCCTCGGAACCTGGAGGGAAGGTTGTGGATTGATTCGCGATCGCCGGGAGGTCTGTTTTTTTGAGTCTTTTAACATTACCCCTGTCAAGGTGTATTTGTAGGGGCGTATTGCATACGCCCTAGGGCGCTTCGAGAAGCGCCCCTACAATTCACAACGATGAGGGATTTAATTGACTGTTAAAGAGGGCGTATGCAATACGCCCCTACAATAAACAACGATTTTTCGTCATGCAATTTACCACCTTGACAGGGCTAGTCTTTTAACATTAACCATCAGCAAATCGGGGGGGTTCCTTTAAAGAAGGAACCCCCCCGATTGTTAAAACTCAAGCAGCGATCATCACACGATCACAGTAATGCCATCTTGAGCGATTACCTCCTCCACCCACAACTGGGCTTGATCCGAGGTATAAACATTGTAGGTATCGTTGCCGATCGCCTCAGTACCCCCAGAAACCCAATTGCCGGATGCAGTCACAGCGTTCGTCTGTTCCCCACTCACAATCACACGATTGCGCCGGTCCGAAAGGTGGAGAACATGAATCTGATCCAGGTTCAAGCTATTGTTATCCCCATTAAGATCAATCATCTCAATGTCGTGAATCCGATTATCGGCAATCGTCGTCAAATCGAACGCGACATTATCCCCATCCAGACGGAGAGTATCCTCTCCACTGCCGCCTTCCAGGCGACGGAAGTCACTATCAGCAACGGCGATGAGATGGTTTCCCGCACCGCCATAGATGACGTCAGGACCCCCGGCACCAATCAGGGTATCGTCCCCTTGTGCGCCGATGATCACATCTGCCGCAGCAGTTCCAGTCAACGAATCGTTACCGAGTCCGCCATGCTGGGTGACAGCACCTGTGAAATCGCCACCATACATGATATATGTTTCCCCAGCATTTTCCCGGGTACCGTTGAGACTATCACCTTCGGGCAGCACCGACGAGGACATCATCGAACCCGTCGCCATTGACATCGCCAGCGCTGACCGATCGCCCGGTCCGATTGTTAGCTTCAATCCCGTACAGGGTAAACCCGTCGGTGCCATCAATCTGCTCCAAATCGAGGGATGCGTTAAAGGTAGTGCCGCCAAAGAGAACGTAACTTTGTCCAGCTTCCTCTTCACCCTCGAAACCCGGTGCTAACGAAGCGTTGATAATCAGGTCATCATAGCCATCGCCGTTGATATCTCCGGCATTAGAGACGGACCTGCCGCTCAAGTCACCGGCATTGATACCGGAGATAGTAAACCCATTGGTTCCATCCAGATTTTCCAGGTCAAGGGTAGCCGGTAAGTTAGTAGAACCAAAAACCACATAACTCTCCCCAGCTTCATTATTGGCTCCTTGAGCGCCAATAATGATGTCATCCAAGCCATCGCCGTTGATATCACCTGCGTTGCTCAATGCTCGGCCACTCAAGTCACCGGCATTGATACCCGAGATGCGGACACCATTCGTGCCGTCTATGTCTGCCAGGTCAATCGTGGGGTTAAAGGTGGGACCCCCGTAGACAAGATAGGTTTCGCCAACAGCTTCAGCGTCATCCTCATCGGCTTGGGGAGCGCCAATCAACAAATCATTGTAACCATCACCATTGATATCTCCCGCACTCCGGGGCGATCGGCCACTGCGCTCACCTGCCTGAGCGCCGAAAACCGTAAACCCATTCGTCCCATCGAGCTCAAAGTTGTCAAGGTCTATCTCGGCATCAAAGGTAAAGTTAGATCCACCAAAGATGACATAAGTTTCTCCCGCATCCGGCCTTTCATTATTAGGCCCATCGGCACTGAACGCGCCAATCAGCAGGTCATCCACGCCATCACCATTAATATCACCCGCGTGGACATCCCGGCCACTCTGGTCTCCGGCTTCGCGGCCAAAAATAGTAAAGCCATTAGTCCCGTCCAGAGTAGCGAGGTCGATAGGGGCATCAAACTGATTACCGCCAAAGATGATATAACTTTCTCCGGCCTCTGGCCTTTCGTTATTAGGCCCATCGGCAAAGCGCGAGGCCACCATAACATCGTCAAAGCCATCTCCGTTGATATCCCCGGCATTGCTGACTGCTCGTCCAATCGAGTCGCCTGCATCAATGCCGTAAATGACAAAGCCGTTGCTTCCGTCCAGGTCCCGTAGATCTATTTGCGGACCGATTTCGGGACCACCGAAAAGCACATACCCCCGGCCCGCGCTTGGGGTGCCGTCAGGGCGATCGCCAAAGCGCGTCCCAATTAAGATGTCATTAAAGCCATCACTGTTAACATCCCCCGCAGAAGAGACATTTCTCCCGCTCAAGTCACCTTCGTTCTCACCGTAGATAACCAATCCCCCGTTACCTAAGGTCATGTTGCTTAAGCTAATATCTGGGGCAGGAAGGGGCGAAATGGCTGAGGCTAATGCTACCTCTGGGTCTGGTTCCCCTTGGTCAAAAGCTGTGACCCGGGCGCGATTGGGAATCGTTCCCCACCGTGCAAGGATACCGGAGATAGTCAGGGTCGTGGTTTCTCCCCCTTCTAACCGAGGAATGGTCCACTCATCGGCAGTGGGGTCATAGCTGTTCCCTTCCGTCGGCGTGAAGGTAATATCCCGCAGCCAGTTGGGTAATGATTCAGCCACCGTGATTCCTGTAGCTGGCATTCCACCTTCATTCGTTAAGGTGACGGTATAGCTGAGTTCTTCTCCAATCGTTGCCTCTGGATCGCTCACGGTTTTGGTGATTTCCAAAGCAGCCGCAGGAGGAAACTCGACCGTGGCAACTGCTACCGGACTCTCATTCATCTCATCGTTCACAACGATTTCGATGTCCCGAGGGGTGAGGTCGGGATTCTCGGCGGTATTGTTGTACCGGATCCGTTGCAGCACTCGTTCGTAATTTTCTACCTCATCATCGCCGCTGAGGGTCACTACACCGTTTTCTTCAACGGTGGCGATAATATCTGTCCCTTCTGTATCAACGATCAGTTCTTCCGCATCCCCATCGAGTGGGTTAGCGATCCGCACCGTGGCACCAGAGATGGTGTTATTGTCAGGATCTGGGTCAGTGACTAGAGCATTTTCGGCGATCGGCACTCCCTCCGCTTCCGGATCAAAGGTTACCGTCGTATCCACCCCGGGTTCCTCCCGATTCAAGTTGACCTCTGGCGGCTGATTCTCCCCAATGCCGTCATCAACCCCGAGAGCAAAGGTATCGGTTATGGTATTCCCCTGATCATCCTCAGCAGTGACAGCAATTTCCAAATCGCCAGCATCTCCATCATCCGGCGTTCCACTCAATGCCCCAGTTGCCGGGTCAAACGTCAACCAATCCGGTAACGGTGAACCATCGGCCAAGGTGGCCGTGAAGGTCAAGGGTTCCCCTTCAGGATCCGTAAAGGAATCCTCGGGAATTGCAAAGCTAAATTCTTCTCCGGCGGTGGCCGTTTGGTCCGCTAAGGGATTCGTCACTGTTGGCGGCTGATTCTCCCCAATGCCGTCATCAACTCCGAGAGCAAAGGTATCGGTTATGGTATTCCCCTGATCATCCTCAGCAGTGACAGCAATTTCCAAATCGCCAGCATCTCCATCATCCGGCGTTCCACTCAATGCCCCAGTTGCCGGGTCAAACGTCAACCAATCCGGTAACGGTGAACCATCGGCCAAGGTGGCCGTGAAGGTCAAGGGTTCCCCTTCAGGATCCGTAAAGGAATCCTCGGGAATTGCAAAGCTAAATTCTTCTCCGGCGGTGGCCGTTTGGTCCGCTAAGGGATTCGTCACTGTTGGCGGCTGATTCTCCCCAATGCCGTCATCAACTCCGAGAGCAAAGGTATCGGTTATGGTATTCCCCTGATCATCCTCAGCAGTGACAGCAATTTCCAAATCGCCAGCATCTCCATCATCCGGCGTTCCACTCAATGCCCCAGTTGCCGGGTCAAACGTCAACCAATCTGGTAACGGTGAACCATCGGCCAAGGTGGCCGTGAAGGTCAAGGGTTCCCCTTCAGGATCCGTAAAGGAATCCTCGGGAATTGCAAAGCTAAATTCTTCTCCGGCGGTGGCCGTTTGGTCCGCTAAGGGATTCGTCACTGTTGGCGGTTGATTGGAACCGGGTTCTGGTTGCGGTGTGGGGTCCGGTGTGGGGTCCGGTTCCGGAGAAGGAATCACAGGGGGTTGTATGGGGCTAGGCTGGGGCTAAAGACAATTGTGGGCGGTTCCTCTGTGACGCTTGGATCCTGGGGTAATGGCCCAAAGATAATCCCAGGTGCTCCGGTTTCGATTTGGTCTTGAATTTCCTGGGGTATGGGTTCCTCTTCCACAGGCTCTCCTGCTGGGACCTGTCCTGGTGGAAGGCTTCCATCACCGAGGGTCGCCACTGGGGGAACATCCCCATCGCAACCCACGTTAAGGACCACATCCATTGTGAACCGATTTGGCGTTAGGGTCCTGGCGTCGGTGTTATGAACGATCGCCAAATATTCGCCGGTGGTCCGATCTTGGATGATCCCATGGGCGGCATATTCTCCTTCTCCTTGGAAAATATTCAGATTCTCTAGGGTTTGACCTTGGTCTAATCCAATCAGGTTATACCCATTCCCAAAATCAAGGATATGGTCGGCTTCCTCCAAAATGGGACTGCCGGTGTTAACCCCGATCGCAAAAATATCGGCACCGCCTCCCCCAACTAAGGTATCTGACCCTTTATCCCCATAAATCAGGTCATTGCAGTCCGCCCCATAAATCAGGTCCTCTCCTTGACCCCCGCGCAGGATATTGGAACCACTGACGCCGACAAGGGTATCCTTCCCTTCATTGCCTTGGAGATAGTCGTTTCCATCCCCACCCACGATGAAATCATCACTCTCGGGGTCTGTGATGTCGGGATTGCCCGTGCCGCCATAGATGGTGTCATTGCCTTTGTCACCAAAGATGATGTCAGAACTGACATTACCAATGACCAGATCATTACCTTGACCGCCATAAATCACATCCATTTCGGTGCCCCCGAAGATGGTGTCATCGCCGACATTCCCTTGCATCAAGTTCTGACCACTGACCCCAAAGAGCAAGTCATTCTTATCCAACAAGACCCGGACCGGATCCACAGGGCCGCCATAGATCGTATCGTGGCCTAGGTCCCCAAACACCGTATCGGTAGCCAGGTCCCCATGTAACCAATCATCATCTTTGCCTCCGTGGATCAGGTCGGCATTTTTTCCCCCGTAAATCGTATCGTTTCCTTGATTGCCTTGGAGATAGTCATTTTCGGTGTTCCCAAACACTAAGTCTTGGTCGAGTAAGGGTCCTACTGGCACCGGACTGCCGAGGCCGCCAAAGAAGGTGTCGTTGTCTTCATTCCCTACAAGGGTGTCATTGCCTTGGTCTCCATAGACCCAATCTTCACCGGAATCAGCCTCCACCAGGTCATCGCCTGGAACACCGCGCACGGTATCATTTCCTCCATTGGCGATAATGTAATCGGCTTCCTCGGAGCCTATAATTACTTCACCGAAGTCTGGGCCAAAAATAATATTTGGAGTCATACTTTTATCTAAATTTACTTCAAGAGAGTTGATTTTTTGAGCGCATTAAGCTATGCAAAAATCGCCCCTTAACCCTTGTAAATATTGAAAAATCCAAACTTACAAAAAAATATTTCTATCTTAGAGGGCATTTGAATTTAATGATGTTTGCTCAGAAATGCGCTCTCAGGTTTTCATGTCTTATTTTGTCGTTAATTAGAGGAAAATGTCGAGGATAAATTTTAAATTCTCTCTATCGACATAAATATGTGTAGTTGGAGATAAAACTTAAGGAATACATTTGCAGAGCTTTTTGAGTTTATTAGAAATTCCTTCCGTCATGTGGAGTATTCCTATCGAATCAGTGGCGGATAAAATATTGTATTTTTAGCGGACGATCGCCGCGAAATCTAGGGCTTCGAGGGGCAGGTCAATCCGGAAAGGGGAATTTCCAGACCGTGAAAAACTATTGCGATCGCCCCTGAATCTCAACAGGATGCGCTACATTTGCGATCGCAATTCTGGCTATTGTTATAAATTATTCACCGAAGAACCCAGCCCCCTGCTAGATGTAGCCACAGGAAAAAAGTCCCCTGGCCTAATTTTAAAATGAGGGATTTTAAGGCCGAATAGGGCCTAAGCATACTCCCGCAAGACATACCCCACACCGCGTACAGTCTGGACTAGACGCTTGGGATTATGAACCTCTAGCTTGATTCGTAAAGCGCGAATATAAACTTCAATAATATTGGACTCCCCCATAAAGTCATATCCCCAAACCTGTTCTAAAATCTGGTCTCGGGTGAGGACTTGGCGAGGATGGCGCAGCAGAAACTCTAACAAATCAAATTCTTTGGCGGTGAGTTCAATTAAATGACTGCCGCGATACACTTCACGAGTGGGGCGATTTAAACTGAGGTCTTCAAATTCTAAAATATCTGGGTCATGGGGATGAAGGCGACGCAGACGCGCTTTAATTCGGGCGAGTAATTCTTCGATACTGAAGGGTTTGGTGACATAATCATCGGCCCCAGAATTTAACCCCAAGACGCGATCGCTGATTTCATCTTTAGCGGTTAACATCACAATCGGGACTTGAATGCCGGTGTTGCGAAGACGTAAACAGAGGTCTAATCCTGAAAGTCCGGGCAGCATCCAATCTAAAATTAACAAGTCCGGTTGAGACTCTCGGGCGATTCGCAGTCCATCCAATCCATTCCCGGCAACGGTTACCTGATATCCCTCCAGGGTGAGTTCGTCGGCAATGAACTGGGCGAGTTTTGGGTCATCTTCAACGAGGAGAATGCGATCGGTTTTGTCATTTGTCATTTGTCATTTGTTGTTTGTGTTGGGGTGACCTCTGGCCCCTGGCCCCCCTCTTCTGAGAGGCGAGGGGGGGACAAGAGTTGTCATCACTGCGGTTTCCAGATGGGTAAGGCGATGGTAAAAATAGTACCTTCTCCGGGTTTCGATCGCAGGGTAATCCTTCCCTCCATGCCTTCGATTAGACTTTTGGCGATCGCTAACCCTAACCCCGTCCCATCTCGCGATCGGGTCATGGACTCATCTACCCGATAAAACCGTTCAAAAATCCGATGTTGGTGTTGGAGGGGAATGCCAATGCCGCGATCGCAGACATGAATCATCGTATAGTCTTCATTCTTTTCTAAGCGTAAATCCACTGGCTGTTCTGGACCGGAATACTTAATCGCATTATCCACTAAATTAATTAAAACCTGTTGCAGGCGATCGCAATCGGCACAGGCAACTACCTCCTCCTCTGTGGTCACCAGGGTAACTTGACGATTGCTGACTTTTTGGCTCATTAAAGCCACTTCTGCCACTAAAGTATTCAGAATTACCGGATTGAGTCGAAAGTGCAAATTCCCACTATCTGCCCGTGCTAAATCCAGTAAATCCTGTAACATCCGAATGGTCCGTTCGGTTTCTGCACTGGCGGTTTCTAATGCCTGTTGTTGATAAGGACTTAAATTGGTACTGCGGCGCAACAAACTTTGGAGATACCCCATCACTACGGTTAAGGGTGTGCGTAATTCGTGGGAAACATTCCCCACAAATTGCCGTTGTTGTTCCCAGGAACTGGATAAACGAAACAACATTTCATTGAAAGATTGAGCTAATCCTAAAATCTCATCAGGAGCCTGTTGAAGTTGGAGTTTTGCCCCGCTTAAATCATCGGCAGAAACGGCACTCGCTACTTGGCTCATCTGCTCTAATGGTTGGAGGGCATTCCGAATTCGGCCTTGCATGGAGAGGGCTAACATCAAAATTGTGAACATACTCACGAGAATTAATTGGCTTCTTCCCTCGATTAATTTCCGATGTTCTTGGGTGATATCTTGAGAGAAATAGACCCGACCAACGGGCATTCCACCAATGGTCAAAGGGCTGCCACATAACACCCAGTAGCGATCGCCAAAATTAATCACTTCAGGTTTGGCGGGCATTTCGACGATTGAGGCCAGATAGGAGAGTTCTGTGGGGGGAATTCTCATTTGAGGAGACTGGGCGATCGGCTGACCTTCGGGACTGTTGACCCAGACGAATAATTTCGGGGTGGAAACTTTATTGATGGTTTGTTCTAATCCAGTTTGAACTGAAGTATTTTCACTATAAAACGCCACTTGGTCTGGGAAAGTGCAGGGCAATATAATCCAAGGTTTGCTTATTGGCGGCAATCAGGTGTTGTTCCATGTGCCAACTGGCCCAAAATGCTACACTTCCTAACCCGAGAATCGAGATGCCGACTAATTCTAGGGTGAGGCGAAACTGCAAGGATGCAGTGGAAATTTGCTGACCTGTGATCGCGTTGATAACCGCTCGCAGGAGGCGTGAGGGATTCATGAGAGACTGGGGGGTTAGGGAGAGGATTGAAGGCTTAAAAGTTTTTAGCTGTGCCTTGAATCGGGTCAAATTCAAAGCGTTGATTGTAGTCGGTTTCACCATATAAATTAAAACTAATCGTGGGGGAATTGCCGATGGCTTCAATGTGATGAATGGCATCAGGCATTAGGCAGAGGATATCTCCGGGACCGAGTAGGCGATCGCCGATGGGTTGGATGCGATCGGGACTCTCGACGGTGGGCGATCGCTGCCAAAAGGTGTTTTTCTCAGTGCCACTCAGCAACGCCACCAGTCCCCAACAACCGTGATTATGAATGGGGGATTTCATCCCCGGGGACCAAGCGACAAGCTGCACGGTGAGGGGAAATAACGGTTCATCATATAACATTAAGACCTCCCAGCCGGTTTTGGGGTCTGGTTCAATGGGCAGGATTTCTAGCCAACTGGCATGATTGAGCAATTTACGAACCAGGGGGGAAATTGCTGCGAGTCGGAGGCGATCGTCCGGGATTTGTTCTAAGATATCTTCAAGTTCGGTCAAAAACCGATACAGGCGATAGGGACGGTTTAATTCTTCCGGGGAACTGGACATTTCAGAACCCTTTCCCTGTGGATCATTTGTGACTAACCAGCTTTGTTTCTGCATAGCAAATTCCCCTCATGATACATCCCGGAACAGGGCTAGGGGTTCATAATCAAACCCATCCGGTTTGTGTTTACTGTATTAGAATGGGCTTCCCTTTAGATGAGTCGGTCCTAATGATTAGATTAATTTTTGCTGAAGACTCTGGGAAACTGAGTTCGTATTGGGGGGCTGATTCCCATACTCTCAGCCCTGTTTCCAGGTTTTAACTAGGCTTCAGGTGTTCCTCATCTGGTACTCATCTGATTGGAATTGAATGGGGCTAATCTTAACCCGACTTAAGCACCGTAACCCAGAAACCGGGTTAATCCTATCCAAATTTCGGTGAGAAAACCATAAGTTTTTTCACCATTCCGGTTTTTTGGTGGAAGTTTTCCTTAAAAAAGGCAACATTCAGGCTTGAGTTTTTTTACGGATTCCAATTAATTGAGGCAACCTGATAATGAAACTTCAATATTTGTCTACCTTGGCATTAGCGTCAATTTTGAGCCTAGGAATGGCGGCGGGTTGTTCTAACCCCTGTGCAGCGAAAACACCCCCGATGGGCAGTACGGCAACGGAAGTTACAACCGATCCCTGTGCAGGAAAAGCCAATCCTTGTGCAGGAAAAGCCGATCCTTGTGCAGGAAAAGCCGATCCTTGTGCAGGAAAAGCTAATCCTTGTGCGGCTAAATCCCGTTCTGTGGGAGGACCGCTTGCTGCGGAATTACAAGGAAAACCTGTGCTGGTTGATGTGTTTGCTGAATGGTGTTCTGCCTGTAAAAATATTGCGCCTACTTTGGCTGAATTAGAGCAAGATTATCAAGGTCAGGTGCATTTTGTTGTGTTAGATATGACGAATAATGCAACGGTTGCTGAGGCGGAAGCGAAAGCTGAACAGTTAGGACTCAGCCAATTTTTAGCGGAAACTGAAGCCCAAACTGGAACGCTGACAATTATTGATCCGGCTACGGGGACTATTTTGGAACAGCATCGGAATAATCCGGATAAATCTGCGTACACAACGGTCCTGGATTCAGCCCTGGCTCAAAATTAAATTCCTAGATAAAATTCGCGGTTTGATTCTCCTTTATGGGGAGTTTTTAGGGATTTTAGGGCCATTCACAAATTAAAATATCCTGATCTAGCCAGTCGTGGGTACTGTTTGTGTTCCAGAAAGCTTGCGCCGGATCTTAGTGCAAGGGAACACAGATTTGAGAGGTTCTTGCACAGGAGAAAGAGCGATCGCAATCCTTCACGATAAAGCTTTCGGGGTTGGAACCCTTGTCCCATTCAGTGAGGGTGGCTAAATCTGGAAATTTTCATACTTGGATTGCCAAGACGATACCCGAAGCCCTAGGGCCTCGGGTATCGTCTTGGGAAGACAAACCGGGTTGCTTGAGAAAAGCGATCGCAATTCGTAACCAATCTCAGGGGTAAAACCCGGTTTTTTGTCCTTGGGATTAACTCGGGTACTGACGGCCTCCGCTTGATATTTCAGCGGATTTATGCTATGTAACAACAGAGACAGAGTTCAAGGACCCGATTTGGACAGAAAGAACTCAGAGTCATTCCCTTGAATTTCAGGTGCATCAAGGGGCAGTGCCTGCCCAAAGTCAAGGATCCAAATCGGTCGGGTTAATTAATTAATAGGAACACTCAAGTATTCCTTTCGGCATCCATGCCGGAAAAATATCCTTGATTTTATCAAAAAAATGGTAAAATTAATAGATTTTTCAAATGTAGAAAATTCTTTGAGGCTGAAGGGGAGCGATCCATCGAAAGGAGTTCGCTATAAATTGATACTATCAAATCCCCGATTAAACCCCGATTAAGCTCGGAGGAAAGCGCAGTTCTGAAGCCCCATTGATCGCCAAGAAGAAATGAGGGGGAACGGATTGAAGCTTAGGGAAAAATCGTCCGATTTGGTTGTTGACGAATGGAGAGAATGAAGATAATTCCCCATCTATAGCTAGAGGGAAAAACCAGAGGAGGTATATCTAAAGACTGATTTAGGGGCGATCGCCTACCCAACATCACCCAGATGTTGCTACTTTAAAAATAAAGATTAAGCTGCGATTCAGACTATCGTAGAGAATCCCATTAAATCTCTAGAGCCAAAAAATAATAACCGTGGGAACTGAACATTCCAATTCTGGCATCTAGCCCCTAACTGTTCCAGTTAGGGATTTCCGAAACCAAAACATCTTGTCAAAAAATAAAAAATTGAGTTGATTGCAACGAAGGGTTATATTTTCTATGGTTAGCCAAACTCCTGAAGCAGATTTTCAAGTTTCATTGAGTCACGATCAAGCAGTGGTGCATCTACCGCCGCGCTTAAGCGTCATTGAGGCGGTATTTTTTAAACAAACCTGTCATGAACTCTGTGAAGCGACCCCACCGCCGGAACAGATTATTCTGGATTTTAGTAAAACCACGTTTATAGACAGTAGTGGAGTTGGGGCTTTAGTCCGAGTGCTGAAGACGACTCAGACCGCCTCTATTGATTTAAGTTTGCGGAATGTCCAATCCCAAGTGATGTCGGTCCTGTCCCTAACTGCCTTAGACCAAGCGTTGTCCTTTGAGGGGGATTCGGGATCGATGACGGGGACCAATGAGGAATTCGCCTCAAAAGCCAACTGGAAAGGGGACAAAAATGCAGAACTGCCCACAACCCATCCCTCGGTACGGTCCCCGGTGAAGCGATTGATTGATATTATCGGTGCATTGGTGGGGTTAGGAATTACGGGAGTTGCGTTTATTCCCCTGGCGATCGCCATCAAGATGGATAGTCCCGGACCGATTTTCTTTAGTCAAATCCGCTGTGGTTGGATGGGAAAAAGATTTCGGATTTGGAAATTCCGCTCGATGTGCGAAAATGCAGAAGCGCTCAAGTCCCAAGTCGAAAATCAAGTGGAAGGCCCGCTGTTTAAAAGTGAACGAGACTCCCGGGTGACCCGTATCGGTCAGTTTATGCGTCGAACGAGTTTAGACGAGTTGCCGCAGTTTTGGAACGTGCTGAAAGGAGAAATGAGTCTGGTGGGAACGCGCCCTCCCCTACCGGATGAAGTCGATCACTACGAAGTCCCGGAATGGCAACGCCTAGATGTTAAACCGGGGATGACGGGAGAATGGCAAGTGCATGGGCGATCGGAAATTCGCACCTTTGAGGATGTGATTCGCTTAGATCTCGAATACCAAAAAAAATGGAGCCTGCTTTATGACCTAAAACTGATTTTAAAAACCATCGGGGTCGTGTTTAACAAAAATAGTGGTGCTTACTAGGTCGTTAAAGGGAGTTGTAGGATAAAGAAAGAAGGAATCTCTTGACGTCTGGGCCTTCTACTTTCATACCGATCATTCTGGCCGCCGCCAGAAGCGATAAACCTTTGATCCCACTTTCACCCCTTGGGTATGGAAGCCACCGCCCAGACGTAAACATTCTTCATCATATAGAAGATGGTGTTACAAAATTTCGGCAGCTGGTGGAAGGGACTCGCTTCCCAGCTAGGAAAACGACAGGCCAAAGAGGAGCGACCGTTGAAGCGATCGCATCTGCAAGTCAAAAGCGATCTCTATGCCTTAGCACAAGTGTTGCAATGGTTAGAAGATGAAATCTACTCCCTACTTCCACGCGATCGCTGGTGGCAGTATCAAACTGCCTTAGCAGAAGGCTTCACCAATGCAGTGCGTCACGCTCACCATGACTTGCCGCCTACAACTGAGATCGAAATTGAAGTCACCGTTTTTCCGAGCTATGTGGAGATCAAAATCTGGGATTACGGCCCCCCCTTCGATTTAGAAGCCAAGCTCAAGTCCCGCTATGAAAACCCAAATGGCAATCCATTGGATGAAGGTGGCCGAGGCTTAATCTTCATGCATCAATTAACCAATGAACTGCTGTACGTCCGAATCGGAGACAATCGCAACTGTCTGATCATGCGAAAAAATTTCCGTTGATGAGCAAACTGAGTTCCCCCTCCCATCTGCTATTCTCTTCCCTCAAGACAGGCGTTCGGAACCTCCTGCGAACTTTAGCCGCCGATCGCATTACCCCCATGATTGTACCCGGACCCGATGATCAGCCCAAAAGCCTCGAAGCTCTAAGCCGGTATCAAACTCTCGATGCCGCCACTCAAACGGCTTTACAGGAACTCACGGACCTGATTCCCCAGATTTTTCAGATGCCGATCGCCGCGATCGCCACCGGCATCCCGGGTAACTGTGCCGTGAAATCCCACATTGGGGCCACCCCGGATGAACTCGACCTCGCCTGTGCCTGGTCTACTTATCCCCTCCAACAAAGACGCCTGGTGGTTCTCAACCCCCTGAACAAACCCGGAGAATTACTCCAGGACAATAGCCGGGATGCTCCCCAAGGCCCCCTCTACTTTTACGCCGGTGTTCCTCTAATCTCTTCCCAGGGTGACCCCATCGGCACCTTGTGCATCATGGACCGCGTGCCGCAACACTTCAGCGCGACCCAAAAGCAAACCCTGCAAATTCTGGCAACTCGAGCGATCGCGGCGATCGAACGCCACCGCATCCAACCTCCTGCACCCCATCAACCCCACCTCCTAGATTTTCTCAATCACACTCATGACGCCATCCAAACCCTGCGTCTGAGTGACCAACGGCTGCTTTACGTCAACCCCGTTTGGCTCAAAACCTTCGGCTATTCTCAGGAAGAACTCTCTTCTATGTATTGGTGGGACATTCTCGACCCCGCCTCATTTGACAACGCCTCGACTATCCTCGAAAAACTCCGCCTCGGGGAATCCCTCACCGGAGTCAACCTAATTTTACTCACCAAAACCGGCGATCGCGTCTGGGTGGAAGCCAACTTCTCCTCCGGGTGGGAACGCAATCAACCGGACTATGCGATCGCCCTGTTCCGCAACGTCACCGGGGAACAACAAGCAAGGCTCAAATACGAACAACTCTTTGAAAATACCGCCCTAGGACTCTTTCAACTCACCCTAGAGGGCCATTACTGCCAAATTAACTCCGCCCTCGCCAAGATGTATGGCTATGAGTCCCCCACCCAATTCCTCTCGCGGGTGGAACATCCCCGCCAACTCTACCTCCAACCCGAGGAATGGGAAGAATGCCTGCATCTGTTAGCCACCCAGGGTCACCTGGTTCATGAGGTGGAAGTCAACCGCTTCGATGGGTCCTCCATCTGGATTTCAGAAAATATCCGACCCTTAATCGATATTAAAGGTCGCACCATTGGCTATGAAGGGTTTGTCCAAGATGTCACCCCCAACAAACAAGCGGAAGCCACAGTCCAACTGGCTAGGGATCAACTCCAAGCGGTCTTGGATGCGGTTCCCGGTACCGTTTCTCTAATTAGCGCCGATTTTCACTATTTAGGGGTCAATCGCCATTTAGCCGCCACTTACAACTTACCCCTGGCTCAATTTATCGGGCGCGAAGTTGGGTTTCGACAATCGGTTTTCGGACAATTTGTCCGGGATTTCTTTGCCACCCAATCCCGGGAAGCTTCGATTGAAATTGATTCCGAAGTCAATGGGGCATTCCGCAGCGATTTGGTGATTGCTAAGAAGTGGCTGGAGGACCAAGCGGCGGTGTTTGTGGGGATTGATATTACGGAACGCAAACGGGCGGAGGCAGCCCTGAAAGCGGAACTAGCGGAGGCGGCAGAATATGTGCGATCGCTCCTCCCCCTCCCCTTGAGCGAACCTGTCTGCATCGATTCGCGCTTTATTCCTTCTCAACAGTTAGGGGGAGATTGTTTTGATTATTATTGGCTTGATGATGATCATTTAGCCCTTTATCTGCTGGATGTCTCGGGACATGGGTCTCGGGCGGCCCTGCTCTCGGTGTCGGTTTTAAATTTATTGCGCGCTCGTTTTCTTCCCGGTACTGACTTTTATCAACCCTATCAGGTGCTGACGGCCCTCAATCATGCGATTAAGATGGAGCGCCAGCGGAATATGTATTTTACGATTTGGTATGGGGTCTATAATCGGGTGCAGCGCCAGCTTGTGTATTCCTGTGCCGGACATCCCCCGGCGATTTTGCTCTCCCAAGATTCAAGGGTGCAAAAGCTAAGAACGGAAACCTCGGTGCCGATCGGAATGTTTCCCAATATTAAATATGAAAATGCGTCCTGCCAAATTGAGGCAGAGAGTTCGCTTTATATTTTTAGCGATGGGATTTATGAAATAAACGAACCGGATGGGTCGATGTGGAGTCTCGATAACTTTATCGATTTACTCGCGCAATGTCGGCAAAATAATTCGTTTAATCTGGACCAAGTGTTAGGGTTAGTGCGCCAAGTTTCTCAGGAAGATACGTTTCATGATGATGTCTCTTTGTTGCAAGTGAAGTTTGATTTTTAGCCCCTGAGGGCTGGCAATCCCCATCCGCAAGGGAGCCACCTCCAGTCCCCTCTTGATTGACTCCGCTTGTTTATAAAAAACTTGAGAGACTCTTTTGATGTTAGGACGGAAGAGAGCGGCGATCGCCTTGCTCCGTTAACTGGGGTTCTTGGCTCAATCCGGTTTAGAAAGGACGTGTTTTTCAAATTCCTCTCGGTTGGGAAAGACTTTCATGATTTTATCCAATCCGGCAAGTTCTAAGAGCATTTTTACTTGCGTATTGATGGAACACAAAAATAGCTTCCCTCCGGCAGCTTGAACGGTTTTAATCGCAGCAACAATCGCGCCTAAACCGGAACTGTCCATGAAACTGACATCTTGAAAATCAATGAGTACAATTTCAGCTCCTTCAGCCAGATAATTGCTAATTTCTCGCTCAAATTGACCCACCTTAGTCCGATCTAAAAGGCCAACGGGTTGGACCACTTTAACCACTGGACTCATCCTTAATTAACCCCTACTTGATTTGACAGGTGCCACAGGCTAGGCTGGAGTTTTTAATCAAACGACTGGCCTAGAGACGATGGTCTGGTGACATTGACATGATTTTTATCTTACACGGAGTGGGTGTGATTGCAGTCTAGCTCATCCGGGATTTCCCCTCACGGCTTGTTTACCAACCCAATGGAATAGATGATACTAGGGTCTATAATAGACGGAATTGTTCACTCAGGATTGAGGAATAGGGAAGGGGTCGATCCGGCCCGCGATCGCCTTGAGGAGACACAGACCCTCAAAACCCCCTAAAATTTAAAGTCTCAAATCCAATAGGCGATAATCCATGACTGCGAATATCCTTGTGGTTGAAGATGAAGTCAAACTCGCTCAATTTATTGAACTAGAACTCAAATATGAAGGCTACCAGGCGATTGTGGTTCGGGATGGGGTCGCCGGATTGACAGCCATCCAAGAGTTGAGTCCGGATCTGGTCCTTCTGGATGGGATGCTGCCTGGACTCTCGGGGTTGGAAATCTGCCGTCGTTTGCGAACCAGTGGCAATATGGTCCCGGTAATTGTCTTAACGGCGCGGGATGAAGTGAGCGATCGCGCGGCAGGATTGGATGCAGGTGCTGATGATTACCTGGTGAAACCCTTTAGTTCCGAGGACTTGATTTCCCGCGTGAAGGCCCATCTGCGAAATCCCATCGAAGTGGATCCGGATTTGTTACCCTTTGCTGACTTAAGCTTGAACCGACGCACGCGAGAAGTGCGCCGGGGCGATCGCACCATTGAACTGACGGCGAAAGAGTTTGATTTACTCGAATATCTGATTTCCCATCCTCGACAAGTGGTCAAACGTGAACAAATCCTCGAAAACGTTTGGGGTTACGATTTTATGGGGGATTCCAACATTATTGAGGTCTACATTCGTTACCTCCGTCTCAAGTTAGAAGCGCAGGGGGAAAAACGACTGATTCAGACGGTGCGTGGCGTGGGTTACGTTCTGCGCGATTAAATTTTACCCCAGTTTACTGGAGCGAATGAACGAACTCAACCCAGGTGCAACGATTCAGTTGCACTTTTTTAATGCAATTTTTATCCCCGGGGGACAGGGCAGAACAGAGAAAAGGGCGATCGCGAATTGTTCCCGATTCCCGGTGCATTGTTCCGCTGTTTTTCCTCCCTCAATTTTAAAAATCATGTTTTTCATCTCTTTACCTCTTCTTTACCGAAGGTTTCCACAAGTTTAACTCAAAAAAACTGCCAAAAAAGATAATTTATATTACAATTTTATAGACTATAAAACCATTCAAAAAAATCGCCTAAATTATTCAACTGAAATCTCTTCTTTTCTGAATGAATTAATTTAGCAAAATTTCCCGGTTGAAATCACAACCTAAATCAATATAAATTGAGCCTTTTGTTCCCAAAGAGACCCTTAAAATAGGACCCGATATGATCCAGATATTCCTTGGTAAATTTGCAGCAAAATGGTCCGCCCTAGCACTTTTGAGTGTCTTGACCCTCACCGCTTGTCGAGGGGCCGGAACCGCTATTCAGCCTCGGGGAGCACGAGGTGAACTCAATAACCTGAGTATCGATGGTTCTAGCACCGTTTTTCCGATATCTGAGGCAATGGCGGAAGAATTTATGAAAACCCATCCGGGGGTGAGAGTTACCATCGGTATTTCCGGGTCTGGCGGAGGATTCAAGAAATTTTGCCACGGAGAAACAGATATTTCCAATGCCTCTCGGGCGATCGACATGACCGAACGAGAATTGTGCCAACAAAATGGCATTGAATATATCGAAATTCCCATTGCCCTGGATGGAATTTCAGTTGTCGTCAATCCGGCCAATGACTTTGTTCAATGTCTGAAAGTAGAAGAACTTAAGCGAATTTGGGAACCCGCCGCTGAGGGAAAAATTGTGAACTGGAATCAAATCCGCTCAACTTTTCCCAATCGCCCCCTGCGGTTGTTTGGTCCGGGTACAGATTCAGGGACTCATGACTATTTTACCGCTGCTTTGGTGGGGCAAGAACAACAAAGTCGTGGAGATTATACCGCCAGTGAAGATGATAATATTATCGTGCAAGGAGTCGCCTCCGATGTCGATGGTCTTGGCTTTTTTGGCTATGCTTATTATCAGGAAAATCAAAATAAGTTAAAAGTAGTGGAAATTGATTCTGGGGAAGGCTGTATCGCCCCGAGTCCTAACACGATTGCGGATAATAGTTATCACCCTCTTTCTCGTCCAGAATTTATCTACATCAACAAATCCGCAGCCGATCGCCCGGATGTGAAAGCCTTTGTGGAATTTCATCTGAATCCCGAACATCAAGAGTTAATCTCGGAAGTGGGGTATGTTCCCCTTCCTGAAGCGGTGATGACGGTGGTGAGAAACCGCTATCAACAGGGGAAGGTTGGGTCAGTTTTTAAGTCCGGTTCAACCCTAGATATCAATCTGCATGATGCCCTGAATCTGGAAAATTAAAGAAAATTCAGCTAAAATTAACTCCAATCGATAGGGGGTCAACCCCGTGGGATGTCCTCAACGGTCTGGCGATCGCATCTTAATCCGATAATGTATCAGGTATCTTATGGAGTTTCATTCCTTACCGCCGCGACTCCCAGAAGGAGAGTCTTGGCAACGAAATCTACACAGACTCACGGGGATAGAACGGGTTTTACATATTATTCTCGCGATGATAGCGGGGATAACGATTTCGATTTCTGTGGCGATCGCATCGGTATTTTTCTATGAAACGGTGCTATTCTTTCAAACGGTTCCCTTGTGGAATTTTTTGAGTGATACTCAGTGGACTCCGTTATTTCCGACTCAAAATTTTGGCATTTTTGTTCTCGCCAGCGCCACCCTCCTGGTGACGGGAATTGCGAGTTTATTTGCGATGCCCATCGGCTTGTTAATTGCGATTTATTTAGCCGAATATGCCAGCGATCGCCTGCGATTGACTGTTAAACCCCTTTTGGAAGCCTTATCGGGAATTCCCACGGTGGTTTATGGCTATTTTGCCCTGTTAGTGGTCACGCCACTGTTGCAGCAGTTGATTCCGGGACTGGCGAGATTTAATGCGTTAAGTGCCGGGTTGGTGACGGGGGTGGCAATCCTTCCGATTATTTCTTCTTTGAGTGAAGATGCGATTAAAAGTGTTCCCCATTCCCTGAGAGAAGCCGGTTATACCTTGGGATTAACCAAGCAAGAAGTGTTAACTAAAATTGTCTTGCCGATGGCTTTTCCCGGGATTATCGCCTCATTTATGTTAGCGGCTTCTCGGGCTTTGGGGGAAACCATGATTTCGGCGATCGCCGCAGGGCAAAATCCACAATTAACCCTCAATCCCCTGGTTCCAGTTGCTACCATGACCGCTTTTATTATTCAGGTGAGTTTGGGAAGCGTTGCCTTTAATTCCTTAGCCTTTCAAACGATTTTCACCGTGGGGATGGTGTTATTTTTGATTACCCTAGGATTAAATAGCTTTGGGTATTGGTTAGTCCGTCGCCATCAAACAACCATGAATCAGGCGATCGTCCCCACTGTGCCCTCGGATGAACCGTCTAATTTTTATCCTCTCTGCGATGAAGAGTTTCCCCTGAGTCACCATCGATTTGGGCAAGGAAAAACCCCGTCAAGTGCAGAGTTTAAAACCCCTTTAGTTCGTCGTCAAGGGGTGGGACCACTGTTTTAGTTGGGTGAGTGCAGCCGCCATTCCCATTGCCCTCGGTATTCTTGCCCTCTTACTCTTCGATGCTTCCCGGCGGGGTTTGCCTCATTTAACCTGGCAATTTATCACCAGTTTTCCCTCTCGTAACCCCCAAGAAGCCGGAATTTATCCCGCCCTCATGGGTAGCTTGTGGCTATTAGGATTAACCGGATTATTTGCCTTACCCATTGGCATTGGAACAGCAATTTACCTAGAAGAATATTGCGCCAATACGGCCTTAAATCGGTTTTTAGAAATAAATATTGCTAACTTAGCTGCGGTCCCCTCGATTCTGTATGGATTATTAGGGTTAGAATTATTTGTACGTCTCCTTGCCCCGGTAACAGGAGGACCGAGTTTACTCTCTGCCGCCCTCACCTTAACCGTGATTATTTTACCCATGTTTATTGTCACCACTCGGTCCGCTTTACGAGGGATTCCGGACGGTTTACACCAAGCAGGTTATGCTATGGGTATGACTCGTGCTCAGGTGTTGTGGCATATCGTGTTACCGGCAGCGTTTCCTGCCACCTTAACCGGCGCACTTTTAGCCTTAGCCCGGGCGATCGGTGAAACCGCCCCGTTAATTGCCGTGGGCGCATTATCCTTTGTCTCCTTTGCACCCCCGTTATCCTGGGAGGGAGTCTATAGCCGATTTACCGCCTTACCCTTTCAAATTTTCAACTGGATTTTACGGCCCCAAACCGCCTTTCATGACAATGCTGCTGCCGCTATTTTAGTCTTAGTCGGTATTTTATTAATCCTCAATATTTGCGGTGTTTTGATTCGAGAAAAGTGCAAAAACTAATCCAATTCTTCATTTTCCTAAATTCTAGTTAAACCCTCATGAATAAAAACTCGGAATATTTTTACCCCAATCAACGGCCCATTTTAGAAACTTCCGACTTGTCAGTATTTTTTGACAAGACCCAAATTTTGGGCAGTATTAACCTCACCATTTATGCCCATAAAATTACCGCGATTATCGGCCCTTCTGGCTGTGGAAAAACTACCTTAATTCGCTGCTTTAATCGCCTCAACGAACTCTCCAATCATTTTAAAAGAGTCGGCCAGATTTACATGGGCGATCGCGAAATTTCCCAGGTGAACCCCGTAGAAATTCGTAGGCAAGTCGGGATGGTATTTCAAAAACCCAATCCCTTCCCCAAATCAATCTACGACAACATCGCCCTCGGCTTGCGAATTAACGGGTATCAAGGGGATATTGATGAATGTGTTGAACATTCCCTCCGGCAAGTCTTCCTCTGGGATGAAGTCAAAAACAACCTCTATCGCAGTGCCTTAACCTTATCCGGAGGGCAACAACAACGCCTGTGCATCGCCCGCACCTTAGCCCTGAAACCGGATATCATTTTGATGGATGAACCCTGTTCTGCCCTTGACCCAATTTCCACCGCCCGCATTGATGAATTGCTGTATGAACTGAAGCATGATTATACCATTGTTCTGGTTACCCATAATATGCAGCAAGCCTCCCGCATCTCCGATTTAACTGCTTTTTTTAATATTAAAACCACCGAAACCGGGGAAAAAATTGGCTACTTATCGGAATACGATAAAACGGAAGTGATTTTCCATCATCCCCAACAGCAGGCGACTCAGGAGTACGTCAGTCGCCGGTTTTAATCAAAACCCGCACCCTCAAGGGTGGGGCTATACGGACAAAGCCTGCCTACGCAGGCTGCAAGAATATTATTGGGTCTTTCAGAACGGGATTTGGTATCACCTAACGCCTTTCCTGGGGGTAAAAATCCCGGATTACCGCCTGCTGTTTCACCCCGACAACCAAATTACCCAAAATTTTTCTTTGATTAGAGTGTATTCATGCTAGACTAGAAAGGTTTTTCATATTGTAATTTGAGCTATGTTTTGGGCTGACAAAATTGCGGAAAGTGCACAAGGCGAACAAATCGTTAATGATTCAAAAACCCCTTCGGGTCGAGTTCATGTGGGGTCCTTGCGGGGTGTGATCATCCATGATGTCATTTATCGCGCCTTGAAACACGCCGGTAAGCCCGTAAAATTTATGTATGGCGTTGATGATTATGACGCCCTTGATACCGTTCCCGGCTATCTCGATCGCGAGAAATTTGCCCCCTATTTGGGTTACCCCTTGTGTAACGTCCCCTCCCCTGATGACAAGGCGACGGATTACGCTAAATATTTCATGGGGGAATTCCTAGAAGTCTTTGATTACTTAGGGGTTAAACCCGAAATTTATTACCTGCGAGACTTGTATCGAACTGGACAACTCAACCCCTACATTGATACCTTCTTGCAAAATTCCCATCTAGTTCGGGAAGCCTATAAAGAAGTTAGTAAAGCCGATCGCCCGAGTAACTGGTATCCCTTCCAACTCATCTGCGAAAACTGCGGAAAAATTGCCACCAGCGTTGTCACCGACTACAACGGCAAAGAAGTCTTTTATACCTGCGAACCCAACGCCACCAACTATGTCAACGGATGCGGACATTCCGGCTGGATTTCCCCCTTTGATGGCAATGGCAAACTCCCCTGGAAAGTCGAATGGGTTGCCAAATGGCAACTCGTTGGAGTTACCATCGAACTCGCCGGAAAAGACCATTCTCAAAAAGGCGGTTCTCGCGATGTTGCTAACGCAATTTGTCGCAAAGTTCTCCAGAAACAACCCCCTTTCCATTCCCCCTACGAGTTTATTTTAGTGAATGGAACGAAAATGAGTTCCTCCAAAGGCGTCGGTTCGGCAGCGAAAGAAATCGCCGAATTGTTGCCACCGGAACTGCTGCGGTTTTTGATGCTACGAACCCAACCCAAATCGGTGATTAATTTCGCCCCGAATTATGAAACCACCACCCGATTATTCCGGGATTACGACACCTTAATCGAGAAATATCAAGGGGTTACTCCGGAAAGTGGCGAAGACCCCAAACAGGATAAAGAACTCCAACCCCTATTTTATTCCCAACTCACCGATGAAGTCAAAATCTATCAACCCTTTGATTTCAGTACCTTAATTTCCCTGCTGCAAGTGCCTCATTTGGATATCAAAGAAGAAATCCAAAAACGTTGCGAACAACCGTTAACTGATGCAGATTGGGAAGTGCTTCATCAGCGGATTGAGTCCGCCCAAAAGTGGCTGGATGATTATGCCGATGAAGAAGAGAAACTGGTGCTTTATTTTGACGCAATTCCCGAACAAGTCCAAGAGTTAACTGAGGAACAGGTGACTTATTTGGGGGAGTTAGCCAAGAATTTAGAAGCGGCAGAGAGTTGGGATGGGGAAACCTTACAAACGATTATCTTCTCGACGAGTAAAGCGTTGGAGATGAAACCGGGGAATGCGTTTCCGGCGGTTTATTTGACCTTCATGGGTAAATCCCGGGGTCCGAAAGCGGGGAATTTACTCTCGTATTTAGATAAATCGTTTGTGTTGGAAAGAATTCGCGGGGCTGTTGCGCTGAAACAAGGGGCGGCGGTGTAGTTGCGACAACCGTCGGGGGATCAATCCCCCGCCTAATAGCTAAAGTCGGATAAATCCGACTGGAAACTATGGATTGAACCGCCATCATTGAGAAGCTAAAACTATCAAAAATAAGGCTTTTAGTCGGTTTTTAACCGACTTTAGCTATTAGCAGGGGGTTTGAACCCCCTGCGGTTGTCGCTACTACTACAGTTGTCCCTTACGACTCCTTTAACGCTTTCAATACCGTGTCATGAATGGTACCATTGCTGACTACGATGCCTTGATTGTTGACCATTTTTTTACCCATGCCAAAGGGTAAAGACATTGCCATGCATATCGGTGACACGCCCTCCGGCTTCTTCAACAACGATCGCCCCTGCGGCATGGTCCCAGATATTCTCGCGGTAGTCTGGGGTTTTGGGGGAGGGGAGGCGCATATATAATGCCGCTTGTCCCGATGCGACAATTCCATATTTGGCTTGGGAATCCATTCGCAGGGATTCGGCGGTGAATCCGACGGCTTTAGCGACGGACATTTGCCTGGATTGGTCGCCGTGACTGGCTTCTACGCTTTCTACAAACCGCATATTTTCCACATCATCAGCGGCAACGACTCGCAGCGATCGCCAGGTTCCTCCCGAGATTGCCTGCATTGTCGCCCCTTCTCCTCGGACGGCGACAAATAAGGCCCCCTCTTCTCCTGATTCTAACTTGAGGGCGGGACAAGCCATCACGCCGACTTTCACCTCATTGTCTTCAATTAAGGCGATCGCCACGGCATATTGATCCTGTCTCAAAAATCCTTTGGTCCCATCAATCGGGTCTAGGGTCCAAAATCTCCCCCCAACTTCGCCATTGCCGCGATCGATCCAATCCGCAACCTGTTCCGGTGTCGCATCGGGAACCAGGGACTGAACATGATTCGGTGACTTTCTGCAGTTGTTCGGGATTGCTTCGCAAATCCGTCGCATCTTCTTCCCCCACGATCGCATCTTCGGGAAATGCCGCATCCAATGCCCTGCAAATCAACGCCTGAGACCCGTAATCTGCCACGGTGACGGGGCTTTTATCGATTTTTTCCATCGCCACCGGAATCTCCCGGCGTACTGCTTGGCAGAGTTTAGCAGCCGCGATCGCCGCATCAATGGCAACTTGTTTTTCCCGTTCGTATGACATCTTAAACCTCTTCAAACAAATAGAGACGCGACGTCGCGTCTCTACAAACTTTAGACTCTTGCTAATCCCAAGTCTAGTCAGACTAAACGATAAACAGCAAAACGATTCCGCCGATAATCATCCCGCCACTCATCAAAAAGGACCAGAAGCGATGATAACTGTTCACCTTCGTCTCATTCTGGGTTTCTAGCTGAATCAAATCCATCCAGGGGGCCACTCCCCGTCGGAACCAACCCAAGGTATGAACCTGCATTCCAATCAGGCTTTTCACCTTCTTCATGCCAAACAGGAAATTGCCAATCGGACCAAATCGGGAGGCATAACGCAGAAATAGCAATCCACTGGGGTCTTGCAGTTTCAAATCGGACCCGAAAGTATATCCGGCATCTCCCCGTCCAATGAGTTCGCCTTTGAGTTTAGCCGGTTTACCCCGCAACGGACTGGCGTAAGGGTCCGCCATTAAGGTGAGAATATCGGTTTCTGGGGCGCGATTGAAGTTGGGGAACATGACAAAGGTTTTCAGCAATAATCCGATTCCTAAGCCCACTAAGGGATAGGCGAGATACGCAAAGCCTCCTCCAGGTAGGGGTAAGAAGAACCAGGCAGCCGCCCCTGCAATTAATCCAATCATCGGGGCAGTATAGAGGAATAAATCCCCGACAAAACTGCCGTATAATTTACTCTTACTCAGAGTCTCGCCTTCTCCCATAATCCGCCCCATGTCGAACTCGATATCTAATCCCAACTGTTCGGCGTAGGTACTTAAGGCGCGAACCCGCTTCCCAGTTAAGGGGTGAGTGGAGTTCAACTCCATCCACCATCCCCAAGGATTAAACATATCCCAGAGAAACACTCGCCCAATTTGGTCCGGTTTGCTGGAAATCCGATAGGTGGTGCCTGTGGAGGTGGCAGCTTTATGGTCGTAGATGCCTAATGCCCGAGTTCCTTCCACTAACCGACTGGGTTCGGTCGCTTTTTGGCCTTCCTCCACTAACCCATAAGCAATTTTAACCAATGCCCGGGAGAGGGCGTTGGGGTTGCCGGTGGTTTCTGCCGCAAAGCGATCGGCAAAATATTCCCGAGTTCGGGAGAGGTACAGCAGCAAATAAGTACCCACGACATAAAAGATATAGGCAACCATTGCTACTTGACCGGCGATATCCTTGGCTTTTTCCCCGCCACGTCCCATCCGACGGGCAAACACATAAATCAGATAGGTAATTTGCACTAAGGTGGAGGCAACCGTCATCACCGCAAAGTCCCAATGGACGATGTGACCCAGTTCGTGGGCGTAGACGGTGGCTGCTTCATCATCATCCAGATAGGTAAAAAGTCCCTCGCTGACGACTAAACGGGCGCTATTGGGGAGAGATCCATAGGTAAAGGCGGTGGGGTTTTGGTCGTCGATAATCCCCAAACGCGGTTGTTTCAGCTTTTTGTCGGCACAAATCCGCCGGATAATTTCTGCCGATTCGGGACTCTTGCGATTCAGTTCGGTGAGGTCAATCCAGCGAGTCCCATACAACCATCGCTGGGTTAAATCCATAATCCAAGGGGATAGGAAAAAGGCGGCGATATTAAAGACGAGGGTACCGGCGATCGCGATTCCTAAGCCCATCACCGGATTCTCGCTGTTGAGAATCAGGGAAACGCCTAAACACAACACGAAAACCATCCCAAACATGAGGGTCATAGTCACTAAGGAAGCCCAGGCGAGATTGCCTCCGACTCCAGTCATGTTCAGCTTGACGCCGGTAGTCCCGCTACGTCCTGCTTTTGGGAAAGAGGATTCAGTCATAAACACTCTCCATGTCACGATTACACAGTGAACAGGTTTTAAACACCCAAAGCTTGGTGATTTTGTCAATGCCCTTGGGAAAGTTTTCCCTGCTTTCTGTCATAACCTATGGTTGGGGGTTTTTGGTCTAAAACTCCACAAAAGTTAAAGAATTGGCTATAGCATGAAAAAAGTTAAGACCGTGGGTTAAAGTCAAACTTTGATCGCCCTTGGGTTAAATCGGGTCTGGAGAATGGGATGAGTCTTGAGGTATCCGGGGTTAATCCGTCATCTCTTTTGGAAGTGCCGATCGCCCAGCCAGATTCTGGGGTCTAGGGTTGGTGTCAAACACTACAGTCTTAACGGGAAAATCTACCGGATAAAATTACCATGACATCCATGCAAATTGGTTCGGAAAATCTAGTTACAATTGCTCAATCTACGGCAATCGCTGCCCGGAAATTGGGGGGACTTTCTACGGAGGCCAAAAATCAGGCGATCGAGGCAGTCGCCCAAGCTTTACAATCTGCTGCCGCAGAAATTGTTGCCGCCAATGCTAAAGATTGTGAAATCGCCCAAGGGTCAGGGATTTCCAAACCCCTTTACAACCGCTTAAAAATGGACCGGACAAAACTAGAGGCAACCATTGCCGGAGTTCGAGATGTGGGGAAACTTCCGGATCCGGTGGGCGAAATTCAGCTTCATCGGGAATTAGATGAAGGCTTAATTCTCAAGCGAGTTTCTGCCCCATTAGGGGTAGTTGCGGTAATTTTTGAAGCCCGTCCCGAGGCGGCAATTCAAATTTCTGCCCTAGCGATTAAATCCGGTAATGGGGTGATTTTAAAAGGCGGAAAAGAGGCGAATCATTCTTGTGCAGCGATTGTCAAAGCAATTCGCCAAGGGTTAGCCCAGACGGAGGTTGATCCGGATGTGGTGCAGTTGCTAACGACGAGGGAAGAAACGTTAGCGTTATTAAAATTAGATGATTTTGTAGATTTAATTGTCCCGAGAGGGTCGAATGAATTTGTGCGGTTTGTTCAGGACAATACGCGCATTCCGGTTTTGGGTCATGCGGAGGGGATTTGTCATTTATATGTGGATGCCTCGGCAGACATTGAAAAAGCAGTGACGATCGCCGTTGATTCTAAAACTCAGTATCCGGCAGCTTGCAATGCGATCGAAACGTTGCTGGTTCATGAGGCAGTCGCCCCGGAATTTTTACCCCAAGTTGCTGCGGCCCTCCAAGGACGTCAGGTGCAATTACGTTTGGATGAAAAAAGTCAAGATATCCTGAAAAATACCCCCGATTTGCAGCATTGGGAACCGGCAACGGAGGAGGATTGGAAAACGGAATACACGGACTTGATTTTATCCATTAAGGTGGTCCATTTCCTAGAAGAGGCGATTTCTCATATCAATACTTATGGATCCGGTCATACTGATGCGATCGTCACCGAAGAACAATCCGCTGCGGATCTATTTCTCTCCCAAGTTGCCTCTGCCGGAGTCTTCCATAATTGTTCCACCCGCTTTGCTGATGGATTCCGCTATGGTTTCGGGGCGGAAGTGGGAATTAGTACCCAAAAAATGCCCCCCCGAGGTCCCGTTGGACTGGAAGGATTAGTCACTTACAAATATCAATTAGTCGGGAATGGTCAAGTGGTGGCAACCTATTCCGGTCCCGAGGCGAAACCCTTCACCCATCGCAACTTAGCCTAATTGTAAGACTGTAGAGGCGATTCGCGAATCGCCTCTACAGTTAGGGGTTGCGGAAGTCCTGAAAACAATCAAACTTTCACCCACAATTGCATCATTAACCTCTTATAATACCCTATGAAAGTATTCACAAAAGCTGCTCTCATTCGAGTAGCAGTGTTATCACTCATCGTGATTTTTTTACTAACATTAGGCTGGAATACTGTGATTAATATGCCCGGAAAAAGTTATGGGGGAAACTTACCCCCCTTAACTGAACGCGAACAAGCCTTGCAAGTGGAACTACGCCAATCCATTGACAAGATTGCCGGAGAGGAAATTGGCGAACATAACTATTTTTTTTACAATCAATTAGAAGCGGTTGCGGATTGGATAGAAGGGGAATTTACTGCTGCGGGTTATCAACCGAAACGACAAACTTATGAAGTGAATGGGCAGCAGTTTCATAACTTAGAGGTTGAAAAAATTGGCACGGAAAAACCCGAGGAAATTATCATTATTGGCGCTCATTATGATTCCGTGGTGGGGTCTCAAGGAGCCAATGATAATGGCAGTGGAACCGCAGCAGTCTTAGCCCTAGCCCGGGAATTTGCAGACAAACCAACGGCGCGCACTCTACGATTTGTGGCCTTTACCAATGAGGAACCGCCGTTTTTTTGGACAGAAGACATGGGCAGTTTTGTCTATGCCAAACGATGTCGCGATCGCCAGGAAAATATTGTAGGAATGCTCAGTTTAGAAACAATGGGCTACTATTCTGACCAGCCCGGTTCTCAAAAGTATCCTTTGGGATTATTAAATTTAGTTTATCCCATCACCGGAAATTTTATTACCTTTGTCAGCAATCTCCCCTCGGGAAATTTCTTGCGAGAGGTCATCGGTTCCTTCCGCAGTCATACCCAATTTCCCTCAGAAGGTGCAGCGATGCCAGGAGCAACCCCCGGGGCGGGTTGGTCCGATCATTGGTCATTTTGGCAGTTTGATTATCCCGCCCTAATGGTAACCGATACCGCCCCCTTTCGCTATCCTTTTTATCACACCCTCCAAGACACCCCGGATCAAGTCAATTATGACCGACTTGCCCGAGTGGTATCGGGTTTAGAACGGGTTATCGAAGAACTCGCCCAGGGCCGAATTGCTTCATCGGTTTAACCCCTTCGGGTTCAGGGAATCAACCCTGAACCCGCTTGTCCTGTTTTGCGTAATTTTCCCCGGTTTCATCCCCTGAATCCCCGGGCGTGAATGCGATTATTTCTTGGCAGCAGCGGGAGCTTTTTTGGGGCTATTATATTGATAGGTTAAATCATCAACGATCCAAACTTTATCTTGTTTAACCAGTCTCATTTGCACCGGCACTTCCCGACCTGTTTTAGAAATCACGGTGACATCCAGACAGTGAACATCCCCCTCAGTTGTGGGAATTGACATGGTAGTGCGCTGATACTGATTCAGTTTGTGAGTTTTGATGAATTTAGCAAATTGTTGTTTAGAGGTTTTGCTTTTAAAGCGATCGCTGGTGGACTGATAGGCCCCATTGATATCCCCTTGGCCAATTTGAGTAAAAAAGACCCCGATCGCCTGGGGTAACCCTTTAGTTTTGGAAAAAATAATCAGGGAAACGCTAATCCAAATCAGCACGATTCCCCCAAGGATTACACCGACTCCAATTCCCACATAAGATAACCAAGGTTGAAAGGATTCCACAGTACACTCCTAAAATGACTAATGAAATAACAAAACAAATAATGTTGGGAAGGGTTATCCCCAAAAAAAGACCCCCACAGGGGATAACCCCTGTCTGTTATTACCATAAAAAAGCCCCTAGAGCAAGGGTTCCAGCTTAGGGGTGGGGGTCGGAGGCGATCGCAGGGATTGTCTGTAATGGCAAAAATTCCCCCCAAATTCAGGGTACCGAATCCGGAAATCTTCCGGATTTCAGCGACAGAGTGAGTACAGTAGCTATTAGGGTCAAGGAACAGAATCATCACACAAAGGAACATAAGACGAGGCAACCCCACCGAGACGGGGTAAAATCTCTTAACCCTTTTACCCCTTATCCCCAATTCAAATATCAGGAGTAGTTACGATGACCTATCGGATACTGAGCATCGATGGTGGCGGAATTCGTGGTGTATTAGCGGCGCGAATGTTGCAACGGATTGAAGAACGACTGGAGTTGCCGTTACGAGATCATTTTGATTTAATTGCGGGAACTTCTACGGGATCAATGGTGGGTGCTGCGATCGCGATGGGAATTCCCTGCGAGAAAATTGTCCAACTTTACCGGAAAAAGTCTAAAAAAGTCTTTCCCTACAAAAGCCGGTGGACCCTCAAGCGACTCCCCTTACTCTTGAAGCATGGCCCTTCAGCCCCGAAGTTTTCCGAAGATGGACTGATCCGAATGCTCAAAGATTTATTGGGCGAGAAGCGGTTGTCCGAGATTAATGCAACCAAGTTATTAATTACCAGTTACGATACCATTGGCCGATCGCCCATTATTTTTAAAAGCTGGAAAGAGAAATTTGCCAATGTTCCCGTCTGGGAAGCTTGTCTGTGTTCGGCTTCTGCTCCTACCTTCTTCCCGGCACACCGATTAGTCGTTAATGGTGAGGTGATGTCGGCCATTGATGGCGGTTTAGCGGCGAATAATCCCACCGCTTGCGCTGTGGCTGAAGCGATTCGCCTCGGCTATCGCTTAGAAGATTTGGAAGTGATTTCCATTGGAACAGGTGCAGCAACTCGGGTGATTCCCTGGGAACAAGCTCGCTCTTGGGGGACTCTGCAATGGATTTGGGGCGGGCGCGTGGTTAAAGTGATGACCGATGCACCTTGTGAAGTTTATCATTATATCACGGATTATGTGATTGGAGATAAATCTCGCTATGCGCGTTTACAATTTCCCCTCGATCGCCGGTTAATTCATAAACCCTTGAGCGATGATATGGACGATGCCAGCAAAGAGAATATCAACAATTTAGTTGAAGCGGCTGATGCCTACATGAATTTAGTGGAAGTTGTAGAATGTTTGGATATGTGTTTGAGGAAAGCTGAACCCCCTCAAATTCACATTCAGGAACGCTATAAACGGTAATTGTGTAGGGGCAGTCAGGACATGAACTGCCCCTATTTGATGGCATTTGCCAATGGGGATAGATCCTGATTCTGTATGCAGGGTTAGACATCAAATACCTCTCCCTCGCACCTCCCTTTCCAGGGAAAAATAACAATAAAAAACTCCTGACCCTTTAAGGATTGGTCAAGGAGAGATGGAGCGGTACGAGTCTCGATACTCGAACCCTTAGAGAAGGTTGAACTCAGCGATCGCCTCGGTTGGGGGAATCTTGAATCATTCAGTCCAAAACCCCCATTCAACGATTCAGAACTTGGCCCTTTAACCGAATCGTCCGCTCACATACTCTAGAGTCGCTTCTTGCTGGGGATTTTGGAAAATATTTTCCGTTTTATCATACTCAACGAGATAGCCAAAGCGCTTGCCATCTTCCGTGGCTTGGGCATTGAAAAAGGCGGTATAATCGCAAGACCGAGAGGCTTGCTGCATATTGTGGGTAACAATAACAATGGTGTAGTTTTCTTTGAGTTCCTGCATTAACTCTTCGACTTTCATCGTTGAGATGGGGTCGAGGGAGGCGCAGGGTTCGTCCATGAGGACGATTTCGGGATTAATGGCGATCGCCCGGGCGATACATAGCCGTTGCTGTTGACCCCCGGATAAAGATAAACCATTGGACTTTAATTTATCTTTCACTTCATCCCATAAAGCAGCGCGACGCAATGAAGTTTCCACCAATTCATCCAGATTCCCTTTATACCGATTGACTCGCGCTCCATAAGCGATATTGTCATAAATGGATTTGGGGAAAGGATTCGGTTTCTGGAACACCATTCCAATGCGCCGACGGACCTCTACTGGGTCAATTTTTTTATCGTAGAGGTCTTGATTGTAGTAGGAACATTTTCCCTGAATCCGGAATCCACTAATCAAATCGTTGAGACGGTTGAAGCAGCGGAGTAAGGTACTTTTACCACATCCCGAAGGTCCAATAAATCCGGTAATTTGTTTTTTCGGGATATCCAAGTTCACCCCTTTGAGGGCGAGAGTTTCTCCGTAATAAACGTTCAGATTGTCCGTCCGCAGAATTGCTTCTGTTTGGGGTTCAGTTTGGTACTGATGATTGGCTATTTGCCGATCGAAAGGCATAAAAATCCACCTTGACTTTTACTAGATATTTCAACTTGAGTGCAGTTGTGTGTCCCACTTTTATGCGATCGAGCGCCAACAGCCTAGGGTTGACAAACTACCGAACCCCAACCGCTCACATCCTCTGACCAGAGTTGCAGCAGCTCGGAAGTGAATTTTTAAGAAGTCCGTGCGATCGCAACGGTCACAACTGCTTTGTTGATCGGTCTACACTGGAAAAAAATTAAACTTCGACAATCCTACTCTCAAGCAGGGTACTGTATCTTATCATACAGTTTTCTGAAAGTTTTAAGATCGTTAAGAACTTTAAATTTTGCCGGTAGCATTTTGAACAGAAAGCATTGTCTTTAATAAATGCTTTTCCGCGTGGCCCAGCGAGCCAAAATGCTCGTGAGTAGAACCAACAACACTAAAATCAATGAGGCAGCCCAAGCCAGTTCTTGTTGACTAGCGTAGGGAACCGAGGCAAAGTTATAAACCAACACCGCTAGAGAGGGGGCTGGTTCAAACAAACCTTGGGGCCAGAAAAAGGTAAAGAGAGCCGTGAAAATTAAGGGAGCCGTTTCTCCCGCAGCCCGGGCGATCGCCAGGGTTAGTCCTGTGATAATAGCAGGTAACGCCGCTGGTAGCACCACCCTCAAGACGGTTTGATGGTTGGAGGCTCCCACCCCCACTGACGCCCATCGCACATCAGGAGGAACGATTTGCAGGGCTTCATCGGTGGTTCTGACGACAATCGGTAACATGAGGACCGAGAGGGCCACCCCCCCTGCAAAAGCCGAGAACTGTTTGGTCGCCAATACAATGATACCGTAAGCAAAAATCCCCACAATAATCGAGGGAACCCCACTCAGGACATTGGTGGCAAAGCGAATCCATCGGGCGACCTGAATGGAACTAAACTCGGACAAGTAAACTGCTCCAAACACTCCAATCGGAACGCTAATGGCAACGGCGATCCCCACCATCATCAGAGTTCCGGCGATCGCATTGGCAATCCCGCCTCCTTGCATCCCTGCTGAAGGCGGAAGTTGGGTAAACAAGTCCAAATTCAGCCGGTTAAACCCTTTAATGGTCACATAAATCATCACCGCAAATAACGGAATCAGAGTGAGCACTAAACAAGCACCGGATAACAGAGTCATCACCCAGACAAACAGCGATCGCGGACTTTTATAGTTCCGCATGAGCTGCTCCCCGTCTGGGGTAGCGTTGTACAAATCGTCGTTGTGAGTTGAAAAAGGCTGTGACATATCAGACTGGGTATTGCACCCCTAAACAACTGTGATTTGTCATTTGTCATTTGTCCTTTGTGGTTTGTCTTGATTATTCAGCCATCCTAATGACCAATGACCCATGACTAAAACTTCTTAACTTTCCGAACAATTAGCTCGGCACAAATATTCACCACTAAAGTCAGCAAGAATAAAACCAACCCGGCATACATCAAAGCCGAAACTTGTAACCCAGAGGCTTCTGCAAACTGATTCGCCAACAAGGAGGAGATCGTATTTGCCGGAGCCAGCAGAGAGAAGTTCATGTCGTTAGAATTCCCAATAATCATGGTAACGGCCATCGTTTCTCCCATCGCACGGCCCAATCCCAACATGATCCCGCCCACAATTCCAGAAAATGCCGCTGGAATTAAAACTCGAATAATCGTTTCCCACCTTGTCGCCCCTAACCCGAGAGATGCCTGCCGCAACTCCGGTGGCAGCGATGCCAACGAGTCCCGAGAGATTGCCGTAATAATCGGCAAAATCATAATCGTTAAAATGATCCCGGCGGGTAACATCCCCGGTCCCACTGGACTTGTGGAAAAAATTGGCAAAAAGCCCAGGGTATTATGCAAAAAAACCCCAATCGGTTGCAGGAAGGGAATAAGTACAAAAATTCCCCATAACCCATACACCACGCTGGGAATCGCGGCTAACAATTCCACCATAAACACCAGAACGGTCTGGACTGATTTGGGCAGAAAATCTTCACTCAAAAAGATAGCAGTCCCTACGCCCAGGGGAACCGCAAACATTAGACCGAGGGCTGACGAGACCAGGGTCCCATAAATCATCGGCCAGACCCCATACTCATCCCGAACTGGATTCCAGGAGCTTGAGGTCAAAAAATTCAACCCAAAGGCTTGAATCGCAGGCACCGCCTTGATCGCCACCTCGATCGCCATCCAGACCAAAATCCCGGCGATCGCAAAGGCAAAAATGCGCGTGACCCAGAAAAACCCGCTATCCATCACGCGCTCTTGTTGTTGGCGAGGTTGAATCGCTCTTTCCTCGTCCATATCCATAGTTTCAGCTAGTTTACTCATTACTTAAAATAAATTAAGCGATTTACGCTATCGCCTTCGATTATAGAAAAATAGCAGGCTAGAACGATAGCAAGCAGTCCAATCCGCTTGCTATCTCCTCGAATACCAAAACCGGACGGCTATTCGGTCACTTCAATTTCATACTCAGGGCTAATCACATTCGCTTGGGCGGCCACTTTCTGTCTGACATTCAGCGGGAGCGGAACGTAACCTAATTCGGCGGCCCGCAGTTGTCCTTCATTCAATCCGTACTCAATCACTGCTTCGAGGGCTTTAGCTTTTTCGGGATCGGAATAGTCTTCGTAAGCCAGCAGCCAAGTATAGGTAACAATGGGATAAGATTCAGCACCTTCGGGATCAACAATAAAAGCCCGGAGATTATCCGGCAGTTCTACGGCTGCCAGGGTTTTACTCGCGGCTTCATCGCTCGGAGCAATAAAATTGCCGGATTGGTTTTCTAAAGCCGCCATCGGGATATTGTTGTTTTTGGCGTAGCCATACTCAACATAGCCGATCGAACCTGCGGTTTGTTGAATCGCAGCAGTAACCCCTTCGTTCCCTTTTCCGCCAATTCCCGTCGGCCATTCTACGGTTTTCCCTTCACCGACGCCCTCTTTCCACTTTTCACTAATCTCGGAGAGATGTTTGGTAAACACTCCCGTGGTTCCACTTCCATCGGAACGATAAACCACGGTGATCGCTTGATCGGGTAAGTTCACACCGGGATTCGCTGCGGCGATGCGCGGGTCATTCCATTGGGTAATCTCACCCATCAAAATATCCACATAGACCTCCCGAGGAAGCTTCAGCCCGGTTTCCACTCCAGGCAAATTATAAGCCAAGACGATGCCACCAGCGGTCATCGGTAGCATCAGAACCTCCCGGTTCATCGCTTGGATCTCTTCATCCGTCATGGCTACGTCGCTGGCCCCAAAATCGACGGTGCCTGACGAAAACTGCTGGACGCCAGCACCGCTGCCAACGGATTGATAATTGGTGCGAACTTGAGGATTTGCCTGATTAAATTCCTGAAACCAACGTTGGTAAATCGGCGCGGGGAAAGTCGCTCCCGCACCTGTTAAGTTGACGGATTCGTTTAAGGCGAGTTTGCCTGTCCCCCCTTCTGAGGTAGAGGTAGAGGTAACGGTATTCTCTGCATTGGGTTCCTGGCAAGCCCCGATCCCCAAGGTCAGTGCTATAACAGACAGGGAAAACGCCATTCGAGCCGGTTTAATGGGATTGGGTAAATGCATGATGTGAATGGGTAGGTTTGGCTAGTTTTGTGACGATCACGATTGCAGAATACCGCTTCAGGGTAAAGATTGGGTTAATAGGCGTTAAAGTCTCTCCCTTAAAGTTTGGCCCCGATGCCTTGCAATTCTACCTCATTCCCCTGCTCACCGGGGTTTTGGCTTTAAAAAAAAGTAGCCAATTTGACAACAAATTTAGTCAATCCATGACCAAGGGACCCTAGGGACTCCGATTCAGCATAACATCGCCTCTTGTCCCCTCGCCTGCTCTCGGGCAGAGCTATCACAAATTCAGGGAAGGAAAAGCGATCGCCCGGTTGCTCTTATCACCTGGGCGATCGCCGCTATCTTGTTTTCTTGACTTGAACCCTAGGCGGGAACTTCGGTGGCGATCGCCTCTATCAACTTGCTCACCCGCGCTTTAATCTCATCGCGCACTCTGCGAAATGTCTCCAACGGTTTCCCATCAGGGTCTTCCAATTCCCAATCCTCAAACACCTCGCGCAATACCCACGCTTCAGGTAAATTCACCCCACAACCACACAGGGAAATTACCGCATCATAATCCTCTGCCTGAAAATCACTCAACGGATCCGAGGTTTGATTGGTAATATTTACCCCAATTTCCTCCATCACCTCAACCGCCGTCGGATGGACTCGACTCGCTTCTAAACCGGAACTGGTGACTTCTATTTTCCCCTCACCCAGGGTTTTAGCAAATCCTTCCGCCATTTGCGATCGGCAGGAATTGCGCTTACAAACAAACATTACTTTCTTCGTCATGATTTTTCTCTTTATAACTTTGCCCAACCCTGCTCGAATTTACCTCAAGCTTGGAAAACAACGGGGGTCGCGTAACGTCGCCTTCTCCGGTTCTCGGGGAAACCAGTTCGCCGTTTTCTTACAAATTTCCACCAGCATTAACATCACCGGCACTTCGATTAACACCCCGACTACCGTTGCCAGTGCTGCACCGGAATTTAAGCCAAACAGCATCACCGCTGTGGCGATCGCCACTTCAAAATGATTACTCGCCCCAATCAAAGCAGCGGGAGCCGCATCTTCATAAGCAATATTCAGTTTTAATCCCGCCACATAGGTGATGAGAAAAATAAAATTTGTCTGAATAAACAGCGGAACGGCAATCAACAGAATATGCAGCGGATTATTAACAATCAAATCTCCCTTGAACGAAAACAGCAACACCAAGGTAATCAGCAATGCCGTAATCGAAATTGGCGTCAAATATTTCAAAAATTCCCGTTCAAACCACTGCCTGCCTTTATTTTTTAAAATCCAATATCGGCTGTACATTCCCGCCGCCAAAGGCAATCCCACATAAATCAGCACCGATAACACAATAGTTTGCCAGGGAACCGTTAAATCATTGGCCGCCAGCAACCATCTCCCCAGAGGTGCATACAAAAATAGCATGGCTAGGGAGTTAATCGCCACCATCACCAGGGTATGTCCTTGATTGCTAAAGGAGAGATATCCCCACATCAGCACCATCGCCGTACAAGGCGCAATTCCTAATAAAATTGTCCCAGCAATGTAAGAGTTGGCGATATCAATGGTCTCGTTGTTAATAATTTCCGTACCCACAATCAAGGGACGAAATAACCACCCCAAGAAAAATTGAGCAAAAGCTACCATTGTGAAGGGTTTAATTAACCAATTCACCACTAAAGTCAGCAATACAGGTTTCGGTGCCCTAACGGCATTGGCTGCTTGGGTGAAATCGATTTTCACCATGATCGGGTACATCATGAAAAACAGGCAGATGGCGATCGGAATGGATACCTGATAGATGCTCATGGCATCTAGGGTAACCGCGACACCGGGAAACAGTTTTCCTAGGAGAATCCCGGCAATGATGCACAGAAAAACCCATAGGGTCAGGTATCGCTCAAAAACACTCAGTTTGCCACCGGCTTTTACAGGCTGTCTCAAATGCTCGTTTGCCTCATTCACGACAATTTCCCTCGTCCTTACAAGCTCTATCGCTCTAAATCTTACATCAAAAAAAGTTGATGAGTCAAATCATTTCAACAAAACTTGATATGAACAAGGGGGAAGGTTCAACCGGCTGACCCTAAAACTTGGCTTGTTTGGTCAGCAATTCGCCAATGGTTAAATCAAAGGCAGCTTTGCCGTCAAAGACTGTGCCGACCTTATGGCGGTGAAAATGGATGTAGGCCAAACGGTAGCCTTCTTCCGGTAGCGGGATATAGCCCACAGTGGGGATAATTTCGGGTGCTTGCTTTAGGTAAAATTCGACAAAAGCCTGAAGTGCAGGATTCTTCTGGGCGGCGTCGGCATTCACATAAATAAACAGGGGACGAGAAAGGGGCTGATATTGAGCGTTTTCTACCGTTTCCCGAGAGGGCATGATTGGACCTGTGCCATGATCCAGGGCGACTGCCTTGAGTCCTTCGCGGTGTGCTTCATAGTAGGCATAGCCGAAATAACCCAAGGCATTGGGGTCCCGACGCACGCCCTCAACCAGCAGATCATCATCCTCACTGGCGGTATAGTCATTGCGACTGGCATCGGGTTCCCCGACGATCGCCTCGGTAAAATAGTCAAAGGTCCCGGAGTCTGTGCCTGGGCCGAATAAGGTCAGGGGGCGATTGGGCCAAGAGGACCGGACCTGATTCCAGTTGGAAATTTTACCTTGGGCCGTGGGTTCCCAAATTTTCTTTAACTCCTCCACTGTGAGGCGATCGACCCAGGTATTGTCTGGGTGAACCACCAGGGTAATGGCATCAAAGGCGATGGGTAATTCGATATAGGGAACGCCAGATTCTCGACAGGCGGCCATCTCTTCTAAGCTAATCGGTCGTGAAGCGTTATTAATCGTGGTTTCTCCGGCACAGAATTTGCGAAACCCACCCCCAGTCCCGGAGAATTCCACAGTGACAGGAACGGGATTGGGATGGGTTTCTCGATAGGAGTCGGCGATCGCCTGGGTAATGGGATACACCGTAGAGGAACCATCCATGATGATGGGTTGTAAGACTTGAGAATTGCTGTTTTGGCAGGATGCCATCAGGGCCGCTACTCCTGCGATCGCCGCCCACCGTTTCACACTGCTCAAAAACCGCTGTGCTGTTGCGTTCATAACCCTTTCCCCAAAAAACAATTACGGGGTACTTAGGATTAATATATCAATAAAACTTGATTAGCTAGGTTAAATTTTAGTAAAGGTGAAATTCAGGACTCTTTATTACAGGACCTAGCTGGGAGAATCGGACTAAACCGACGATACTCGGCAAGGTATTGTTCGAGACAGGCAAACTGAGGGATATTCAGACTGTAGTAGATCCAGCGACCTTCTTGGCGAGAACGAACTAGAGCTGCTTCCTTGAGGGTTTTGAGGTGAAACGACAGCTTAGACTGACTCACGTCGAGAATTTCGCACAGTTCACAGACACACAACTCGCGATCGCGCAGCAACTCCAAAATTGAAATCCGCAACGGGTCAGAAAACGCATGAAAACCCGCTGCAATCTCTGCTGGTGCATTCTCAGTGGTATTAACCATCAACTTTTCCTGAAATATCTAGGCCCGATTTTAGCATGAGAGATGGGGGAGATAGGGGAGATAGGGGAGATAGGGGAGATAGGGGAGATGGGGGAGATGGGGGAGATAGGGGAGATGGGGGAGATAGGGGAGATAGGGGAGATAGGGGAGATGGGGGAGATAGGGGAGATAGGGGAGATAGGGGAGATAGGGGAGATAGGGGAGATGGGGGAGATGGGGGAGATGGGGGAGATAGGGGAGATGTTTGTAACTCGTTCTTCCGCCTTTTGTTTGTAGTAACGACTTCAGTCGTTCCTCCCTATCCTCCCTATCCTCCCTCACCCCTGCTTTTGTTTTGCCAAAAGCACTTTAATGCGTTGCCAAACTTCTTCTAATTCTTCCACACTATATTCAGACAGAGGCCGATCGCAAGCGGCTTCTAATTTAGAAAATCTCTGGACAAAGCGATGATTGGTCTCTGCTAACCCATCCGAAGGGTCTAAATCATACCATCGGGCAAGATTAATTACCACAAATAACAAATCCCCTAATTCCGCCTGTTGGCGCGCCTTATCTTCATGGGCGATCGCATAACGAAATTCCCCTAACTCTTCCTCAAATTTCTCCCAAACTCCTTCAATATTGTCCCATTCAAAACCAACAGCAGCTGCTTTTTGAGAAATCTTCATTCCCGCCATCAAAGGCGGCAAAGTCCGAGCATATCGACCCAGTTTATCACTCAGGGGTTTAACTTCCGTTCCCGTTTCCCCTTTTTCTTCTGCCTTGATTTGCTCCCAATTGGTCCGAACTTCCTCTACGCTACTCACCTCAACATTTCCAAAAACATGGGGATGACGGCGAATCAGTTTTTCGGCAATCCCCTCAGCAACTTCAGCCAAACTGAACTGGTTAACCTCACTGGCAATTTGGGATTGTAAGACGACTTGTAATAATAAATCGCCTAATTCTTCGGCAATGGCTTGTTTATCCCCACTTTTAATTGCATCGACGACTTCGTAGGCTTCTTCGATAA
The DNA here is from genome assembly GCA_963821735.1 of uncultured cyanobacterium. Lineage (GTDB taxonomy): Bacteria > Cyanobacteriota > Cyanobacteriia > Cyanobacteriales > Laspinemataceae > Laspinema. The sequence goes on along the minus strand of CAWGFK010000002.1, from coordinate 955,980 downwards.
TATAGGGGATTAAACTTTCGGGGGTTTGGGCTAAATCCCAGGGACATCCCCCTTCAGGCGATCGCAACTGAGCCACCACCTGGATTAACTTTTCCAAGGCGGGTAAAGCGGCGGAATGAGAAGGGTTTGAGTTGGCAGATTCAGGATTTGACATTTAGGGTGATATCTGGGTAACTACAATAGATTTACATAAAAAAATTAACAAAAATTAGCCAACTGGTACTTTTTCATTTTCAGACAAAAAGGCTAAAACAATCTGATTCTGGGGAATACCTCTATGGATCAATTCTTCGGTAATGCTGCGCTCCATGCCATCATATTCAATATAAACTTTTCCATTTTTTAAAGTTAAATAAATTAAATTTCCTCTCACCCGACGGCCTCTATCCCAACCGACTTGCATCAGGGCATAGTGGTCTCTAGTTTCATCAAAAACCGGATCTAATCGGATGTCTCCGTGAGAGGGCTTTAATTGAGCGTAACCCAGAATCACCTGTTTTACAATGTCTCGATAGGTCTGGCTGGTATCCATTGTTTTAATTCATGAAAAAGGCAGGGGGAAACGATGGCTTGATGGTGATTTTATCTAAAGGCGCTTAAATCATTTTGACTGAATTCCTGCCAAATTGTTGAGTTTCTGGCTTTAAAACCGGGTTTAAACTTAAGATTTGCGCTTGGTGGAGGCTTTTTGGGGACGAGGAGTGCCCGAGGAGGTGTGACGCTTAATGCGTTTTTTGGCGGGAGTTCGGGGTTTTTTGCTTGGATTAAAAATAGCAGCCCATCCGTATTTTTTGAATCGCTTGTAAGCAGATCCGATCCAATCACTGAGGGAATGACTCATGGCCCCCAATTCTAATCCGAGGAAGAGGGCGACTCCTTCGAGTGGGTGCTGTTTGAGGGTACGGGCGATCGCCGTTGATGCTGTTGACGGATTCCAAGTAAACAGTCCCAGGTAATCCCCTACGAGGACGACTCCAAAGGCGATCGCCCCGATCCAAATCCCCAAATACAGGATCCGCAAAGCCGTCCCCACCAATGGCCCATGAGACAAAAACGAGCGATGATGTAAACTTTGTTGATAAGGCAGCCAGATCCACCGCAACCACCCCCAGCGCTGAAACTGCTGAGAATAGATATCCAAATCCGGGCCAAACATCAGTCCACTAAACAAAAACCCCCCGGCAACAATTAGGGTGAGACTGCTGCTGCGGGTCTGTGCATAGGTCCCTCCTGCCACCAAGGGTAAGCTCCATAAAGTAATTTCGTCATGAGTTCGACCAGATGGCATGAAATTTCCAAAAACTGTGTTATGATGTGATCCGTCGGGAAAAAAGGGCGTTTAGCTCAGTGGTAGAGCGCCTGCCTTACAAGCAGGATGTCACTGGTTCGAATCCAGTATCGCCCATTGTGAAATGTTATGAAACTAAAGGCAACCCTCGGGGCGATCGCTTGGTGTAGACCTCGCCCTTATGATAAACTCGCGAAAAATGAGTTTTGGGTTGGCCCATGACCTATTGCCTCAGAATTGCAGATATCCCCACCAATGAGCGTCCCCGAGAGCGATTGATGGCTTATGGTCCGAAAAGTCTGGCAACTGCCGAACTGATTGCCATGCTTCTCGGTACGGGACAAGGACCGGGAAAATTGTCCGCTGTGGGACTCGGGCAGTATATTTTACAGAAACTCGGAGAGAATCAGCGGGACCCCCTGGAAGTTTTGCGAGAGATGTCTCCCCAGGAACTGATGGAAATTCCCGGCGTGGGACCGGCAAAAGCCACCACAATTTTAGCGGCGATCGAACTCGGCAAGCGCACCTTTTATTCCAGGCCCCCAGAACGCAAAGAAATCGATAGTCCCGAAGCAGCAGCAGCGGCCCTGTCTCATGAATTGATGTGGCAACCCCAAGAACGATTTGCGTTATTGCTGCTGGATGTGAAAAATCGCCTAATCGGGACTAAACTGCTCACCATTGGTACAGCAACAGAAACCCTCGCTCATCCCCGAGAGATTTTTCGAGAAGTCTTGCGACATGGTGCCACCCGGGCGATTATTTCCCACAATCACCCCTCGGGGAGTTTAGAACCCAGTCCGGAAGACATCCAACTCACCCGCCAGTTATTGCAAGCGGGACAATTGTTGCAAATTCCCCTCCTGGATCATCTGATTTTGGGGAATGGCGACTTCCAGAGTTTGCGGAAAATCTGTGGATTATGGCAGGAATATCCCCAAGGGGATTAGGGTTGGGGACGAGGGAAATTTTTTTTAGCAAAGGGCTTGTGCATTTTGGGCAAGCTGTGCTATTGTAATAAATCGTGCGGGCGATTAGCACAGTGGTAGCGCACTTCCTTCACACGGAAGGGGTCACTGGTTCGAATCCAGTATCGCCCATTAATTTTTTTAAAAACCTGTTTTCTCGGGGGCCAAGACTCACCGGGATGTTTGCCCTTGAGCAACGGGTAACCCAGGTTTCTGAAAAGATGAAGCCTTGGATGGGAGGAAGATAGAATTTCCCCATTCTGGACCTTTTATGTATGTTATAATAGCTAATTAACTTAAAATCTCCATACAGGCTGAAAACCCATCTGTTTTGATAGCCCTTTACCAAATCCTCTAAGCCCTGCTTTTCGGAGCAAAAGCTATGTTAGAAAAGCTAATTCAGTATTTTGTCTATCAGACCAAAGGTTATATTACTAAAACTCAACTCGTCAAATTTTTGTATCTAGCCGATCTCTATTCAGTGAAATGGACCGGACAATCTCTCACTAAACTGGAGTGGTATTATTACAGCTTTGGACCTTGGCAGGAAGACATAGATATGGTTTTAAAGAAACTAGATGGGCAACAGATTATTCAAGAGTCTCAAGGGCATTCAACTCTGCTTAAATTAGGACCTAATGCCGGAAGTGTTCAGGAACTTGGACTCTCCCTAGGAATCCAGTTCATGCTGGATAATATTAGGAGAGAATGGGCCGGTGCAGGACAGGAAAAACTTCAGCAATTGTTAGATTATGTCTATAATACTGAACCGATGCTGGAAATCAAACAGAATAACTCTCAGCCCGATGAAAAAGTGAAACTAAATCTCCGGGCGGAGCAAGAAAAATTAATCAGTGAATTAGGGTGATTGATGGCTGGACAAAAACCTCGACAAGGTTGGATTTATGTAATCAATCCGGCCCAGGTATGTCTCCGGTGCAAAGCGGGTCATATTCACAGTTATGAGTTACCGCAGTTTGGAGATGTCCAGTGCAAGACGAACTCTTGTAACTTAACCCTTAATTCTAGTCGAGTGTTTAGGGGAACGCATCCTTATCTAATTTGGACTAGCAATCAATTTCAGGATGAGTCGGGTTACCTTGCCACTTTTACTGTGATTCCCCTGACTTCCCAAGAAACTTTCAAAGGGTTGCCAACGACTTATCCGATTAATTCTACCGCTAGAAATGGCCTTGATAGAAATTCTTTGGCCTTAGTTCACCAAATTTCTACGGTTGATGCGAACTGCTTGAAAGACTCGAATGGAAATTGGCTAGATCGGATTGGACAATTAGATAAATCTGATAAAAATGGTATCGAGACACGGCTAAAATATTATTTAGGGATGTCCCAGGATCCGAGTCAGAATTGGTTTCAGCAAAATGCTTCCCCAGAACTCATCCAGAAAGTGTTTGAAGGTCTTTCTAACGAGGAGCGACTATTAGTCATAGAGCAACTCATTGACCAATATGGCTTATAATTGGTTCGTTTTAGAGTTGTGCAACCTTTCTTTATTCTCTGCTGCCGCCATTAATCAACGAGCAGATTAGCCAAGTTTTCTGCTGCAAGGTGGCGGTTATAAGTGAGGGGTGAAACCCTGCATTAAGGGGGACAAAGGATGAAGGGTTGATGATTTTCATTCTGTAGATAGATATTTTCGGGAGGCCGATCGCCACAGTTTAAGAGTGGGTAGTCTACAATCAAACCATGACCAGCACCAATGTTTTTCCCGTATCCATTTAAACTTTACGATTAAGGTTGCTTGCTCATGTACGCTGCACCACAACTCCAAGACGATAGCGCGATCGCCTCTCCGCAGTTGCTTGACCCAACTTTGCTCAAAGCAGCAAGGTTGCTTTATCGAGCTTACAAGGAGGTTCATCCCGATGGGATTCAACGTCCTCTCGGGGTCGCGATCGATCGCTTTACTCATCGAGGTCAGCTCATTTTTACCCAAAAGCCTGCTTTATTGCTGACGGAATGTTTTGTGCCGTTCGATCAGCTTGAAGCCGGACTCTATTAGTGGGAATGGGCTATTATTATCACCGGACACCATAAGGTTCGGACTTTTTATTAAATTCTGATGATTACCTATTATTAATCTGTAATAACTACTGATTTTATTTGAATAAAAAAACAACTCTATTTTTTAAATGTCTCACCAATGACCAACTGACAAATCGGTCATCATGGATGTGATTTTTGCGATCGCAGCGGTGGCAGTCGCCTTAACCTTGGGTGCTTCCATCGGCAGTTTTATCAACGTAGTGGCATACCGGATTCCGGCAGGTTTATCCTTGCTGTGGCCCCCTTCGCGCTGTCCCCATTGCCTGCATAAACTGGGTAAAACCGAGAATGTGCCAGTTTTCGGCTGGTTGCGGTTGCGGGGTCGCTGTGCTCACTGCAAAAGTCCGATTTCCATCCGGTATCCCATCATCGAAGCCTTAACCGCTGTCATCTTCATGGTGGTAGCATTGTTCACCTGGGAGAACCCGCTGCAAATGATCGGGTATTGGGTCTTTTTTAGCTGGTTATTGGCTCTGTCTATTATTGATTTTGATACCATGACCCTGCCAAACCCACTTACCCAGTCGGGATTGGTGGTGGGATTAGGGTTTCAGATGGTCACCGGGTGGGCGATCGCCGCCAATGTCCAAGGAATTCCCCATCAGTTAATGGTCGGGATATTCGGTGCCGTGCTCGGGATTTGGCTGTTGGATAGCATTTCCTTTGTCGGTTCCATCGCCTTTGGAAAAACCGCAATGGGGGCCGGGGATGCCAAACTCGCGGCGATGATGGGGGCTTGGTTAGGGTGGAAATTGATGCTGCTAGGGGGTTTTATTGCTTGTGCTGCCGGGGCCTTTATCGGAGGGGGCGCAGTCGCCTTGGGGTGGCTGGAACGCAGTAAACCCATGCCGTTTGGACCCTTTCTGGCTCTCGGTGCAGCGATCGCCGCCTTGTGGGGAGAGACGATTTTATCCGCTTATCTTGACCTATTTTTTCCGTTGCAGTAAGAGAGGAAAGGAGAAGAGGGTATTTAAAAACTCTCAACTCCCCTCCAACTGGGTTTGGATTTAATCTTGCCAGAGTTTAAATTCTCGCAAGCGGGACATCACTCCGCGAAGGTTGCTATAGTCTTGCTGAATCTTGCGGACTCGGGCTTGAAACTCCGGCAATTTGCCTTGATATTCGGCGATGTCCTGTAAATTGAGCAGATGGACAATGGCGCGATCGTAACCTTTGACGTTCTTGGTTCCAATCTCATGAAAAACCTGTTCCCAAAGGTAAGATTCCCGAGGCGCTAGTTCCTGAATTTTTTTAATTTTTTCCTGTTTGGCAGTCTGTTTTTCTTTCTGTTTTCGGAGATTTTTGGCGTCCACAGAGAGGGTAAGGAGTTCAGATAAAGAACGACCTGGAGAGTCGGACACCGTTTGAGGGGTTGGCTTTTTGGAGAGCGATCGTAAACGCTGGCTGAGTTGGAGATTGAGATTCACTTCCCCTTGTAGCAAGCGGGCTAAAAAGTCGTTTCGTTCCTGTTCAGAAAGCTGGGGAATCCTTTTCTGTAGTTCTTTAATAGAGTCCGATTTTGTTTCAGCTTGGGGACTCAATTGAGCCGCTGCATCAATTAAATCTTGATTGAGCTCAATAAACTCGACAAATGCTTTTAACGGTTTTGAAAGGTTGTGTAAATTAGCTGGGATAGGCGGTTCTATGGAAGTTTCGGGTTCAAAGTCATAACAGAGTTCAGCCGCTTTTAACCACGCTAAATACAAAACTCGGTAATCCCCTTGTAATAAATCATCGCGCAAGGATAACATCCTGGGGAGTAATCCTTCTCCCTCAGTCCAGCCATTCAAATCTTCATCCTGAATGTTGATATCGACAATAACTGACTGTTCGGTTGTAGAAATCTCAATCCCATCGGGGACTTGATAGGGTTCTAACTCAGCGGGATTAATCAATGATTTCGGCAAGCGGAACATCAGTTGGCGACTCCCCCAGTTCGCCGTATAAAGCATGATATCAAACCCTTTTTCTAAAACCTGTTCTGGCTGGCCGCGAAAGTCGCCATAATGGTAGAGAAATATGGCTTGTGTCCGATTAAGTTGAACCCGACTGGATAGGGTACGGATATAGTCCTGTTCTTTTTCGGTCAAGGGACGGTCTAAGGCTTGGAACTCATAATATTGGTAGGTGCTCATGGTTGAAATGGGTTGGAGGTTATAGGTTTAGGATATGAATTATCATACTGAACGAGTTGACGGTTGAAAACCTGGTGGGGATAAGCTCAGTCAGCAATGATTTAAACGGGAGAATAAAGCACATAATCTCCAGTAACTGCGTACCCCGTAGGTTTGGTTGATGGTATAATGCCATATTGGGTCGCAAGGAAGGTGACCTTTGACTGCATTTAAGTTAAACTCAAGGTTTTTTTCCGTCAACCATAGTCCGGATTGTCGCCATCCGACTGCATTAGCAAAGCGAAAGTAAGCCGACCCGTCTGCATAACGGCTTCCTCCAATTGTTTCCCAAATCTGATTTTGTACGGAAAATCCAAAGTGACCTTGGGAAGACTCTACCCAGAGTTGATTAATTTTTATTAAATCAGCGCAAGGGAATATTTCGTAGTCTTTTTCGCTCAAATATCCTTTGGTTTCAGCAGAACTGATTTTGAGCATCAATTCTCTCGTTTTTTTGTCAGCCTCCTGCCATTTTCCGGTTGCTAGTAAATCTCGCAGTTCAATGTAGTAGATGGCCGATTCACTCGGGAGGGAATCCTGGGGGAAAATAGGGGAATTGGGTTCAGAAGCGATCGCCTCAGTTATGGGCTCGTTTCGATTGCTTTCTGGATAGGCGAATGCTTCAGCTAAAGTCGGTTGAGCTGAAGGGTAAAGGGGTGGATAATCACTCTCTAAATTGGCAACTTCCTGGGGACTGGGTTCCAGATAATCTTTGACCCATCGGGACCCCCGTGATAGCAGTTCATCTAACGTTTCCACGGGCCATAAAGTGACAGTACAATCTTCTTGAGATGCGGCAATGAACTTGCCATCAGGACTAAAATTGAGGCTTGTTGTTTCCCCGTAAGAACTATCCCATTGAGCGAGCGATCGCCCAGATAAATCCCACAGTTGAATTGCTCCACTAAATCCCACCGTAGCAATTTTATGTCCCTCTGGACTGAAACATAAGTAAAGCACTTTTTCAGGATCGGCTTGCCATTGGGCCAGCTTTTGTCCGGTAAGGTTCCAGATTTTTATATAAGCACTTTGAGCGGTGATAATTTTCTCGCCATCCCGACTAAAATAAATCTCGCGAATTCTACCAGAATCGCCAGTCCATTGAGCGACGGGAGTGCCGTTTAAATCCCAGATGATGATTGTACCATCCCAGCCTCCGGTAACCACTTGTTTACCATCAGGACTAAACCCTGCATTAATTACCACCGCATTGGGAATCCGACTTTTAAAACTGGCTAATCGTTGTCCTTCTAAGTTCCACAATTTAGCAGTCCCGTCGGAACCAATGGTGAGGATATTCTCTCCATTGGGGCTAAAAGTAGCATTTACAATCGTTTCTTGATAAGGATTCCATCGATGCAGGGATTCTCCTGTAACTGTCCAAATTTGCAAACTATTTCGTCCGGCGGTCATGAAGTGTGTTACATTCGGACTAAAACAGGCTTTTGTGATTGGACCTTGGGAGGTTTGCCATTGAGAATGCAATTGCCCGGAGCAATCCCAAAATTGAACCGTGCCATCCTCTCCTGCTGTGGCAATTTGCTGTTCATCAAGACTAAAACTCAGGCTCCAAACTTTCCCCTGATGGGTATTCCATCGGGCCAAATATTTGGGTGAAAAATCCCATATTCTAACTTGTTTATCCACCCCTATGGTCATTAGATACTGTCCATCAGCAGTAAAGGCTAAACTTTGAAATTGCCCCCAGTTTCCTTTAAAAATCCCTAGGTTTTGTCCCTGCAAATTCCAGAGTTTGACGGTTCCATCTGCCCCGGCACTCGCAAAATATTGACCGGATGGATGGACGACCATATTCAGAGACAGATCCCTGGTGACTATTGAATTTACCCAGCAGGTTTCCTGTTAAGTCCCAAAAACAAATTGCGCCATCTATTTCTGCCGTCAGTAACGGGGTGGTGGACGGGGTAAAGCAAACGGTGGTGACTGATTTATTGCCCTTTAATTGAAGGGTGGTTTGTGCTGCACTATTCAAGAGGCGGACTGTCAATTCATTCCCGGCAATCGCAATATATTCTCCATTCGGACTAAAACTAATACTAGAAATGACTCCGGGGGTGTGTTCGAGGTAAAATATTTCCTGCCCTGAGAGATTCCATAGCTTAAATACCCCATCATCCCCGGTACTTGCTAGAGATTGACCATCGGGACTAAACCGCACTATTCTAACTGGATTCCGATGTGCAACCCATTCGGTGAGTAGTTGTCCCAAACCCTGCCAAACTTTGATTTTCCCCTGATTATCTGCGGTAGCCAGATGCGCGGTTTTCGGGTTAAAACTGATGCTAGTAACTTCCCCTTGAGTCGCTTGCCATTGACCAATTTGTTGTCCAGATATCGTCCAAATTCGAGCCATGCCATCGGTTCCAGCCGTGGCGATATAGGGCAGAGTTGCACTCATGCTAATGTCGTTAATCCCACCGGAATACCCTCTTAACTGATTTCGTTGATAGATGTTGTAAAGAATCGTTTGTAGGGTGTTAAACGGTAGAACTGTTGGATAATCGGGTAACTGGCAATTCTCTCCCACTAAGGTTTGTAATCTTTGGGCCAATCGCAGGGCTGTCATTAAGCCTTCAATGGGTTCAGACTTGAATTGTTCTAAGGCATCCAAAGCCGATTGTTCTATTTCTTGAATGTCCGATTCAGAATCGGGGGGTGTTAGTTCGGATTCGGGAAGGGTTTCTTCGGGTTCATTTAACCTACATTCCGCAAGTAAAATAAGAAAGTTCGGAATATTCTAAAACCATGACAGACATAGCATCTAATATCATAGTACAAGATATTGACCACTGTGGCATAGTCTCAGGCATCATTGATGAGATAGGGCTTGTCTAGCTGATTAACCGGGAATTGGAGCCTCACCCCCTCACTCTGGTGAGTCCAGGAATCGTTGTCAAAGCAATGATTCTCAATGGTTTAGGCTTAGTGAGCGCCCCATTGTACTTATTTTCCCAATTCTTTGTCGGCAAAGCGACAGAACATCTTCTGGGAGAAGGGATAACCCCAGATCTGCTCAATGACGACCGTTTAGGTAGAGTCCTAGATGAACTTTATAAAGTAGGCATCACTCACCTATTTGTCAAAGTGGCCTTGGCTGCGGCTAAAAAGTTCCGAGTAAATACCCAGAGCAAGCACCTTGATTCAACATCGTTTCATGTTCATGGACAATATCGTCGCGAACCTAACCTAACAGGAGAACCCGTTCCGATTGAGATTACTTATGGATACTCAAGAGACCACCGTCCGGACTTAAAACAATTTATCGTAGACTTAATTTGCACTTCAGACGGGGATATTCCGCTCTATTTAAGAGTAGCCTCGGGCAATGAATCTGACTCAGCTATTTTTGCTAAATTGATGAAAGAATTTAGGGAAAATTGGGAGATGGACGGATTATTTGTAGCCGATGCCGCCCTTTACAATCAAGAGAACTTAAGACAAATTAATCATTTGAAATGGGTTTCGCGAGTTCCGGCTTCTTTAAAAGCCGCTAAAGAATTGTTGAATGAACCCGCCGATGAAGACCTGCAAAATTGTCAATTGGAGGGGTATCGGATAAAAAGTTGTGAAATCACTTATGAAGAAATTAAACAGAGATGGCTGCTAGTCGAAAGTGAAAAAAGAAAAGAGTCTGACTTAAAGCAATTAAAGAAAAAAATTAAAAATTTGGAAGGAAAAGCACGCTTAGAACTTAAAAGCTTAAGTCAACAGAAATTCGCTTGTCAACCTGATGCAGAGCAAGCAGTTGAGCAATTGAACATGAAGCTGCGATATCATACAATTACCCGTGTTGAAATATTAAAAACTCCCTATTATACCCAACCCGGAAGACCACCAAAGGGAGCCAAACCCGCTGGGTATTATTATCAAATCCAAGCAGATTTGGCAGAAAACGAGTCAGCCATAGAACAAGAGAAAATCCGAGCGGGAAGATTTATCCTCGCTACGAACGTCTTAGATGTTAATGAACTGAGTGATGAACAGATATTAAAAGAATACAAAAACCAACAATCGACAGAAAGAGGATTTCGATTTTTAAAAGACCCGATGTTTTTTACCGATAGTGTATTCCTAAAAAATCCCGAACGAATAGAAGCCCTGGCAATGGTGATGGGTTTGTGTTTGTTAGTTTATAGTTTAGGTCAAAGAGCCTTAAGAGAGGCCCTGGCTAAAGCAAAAAAATCGATTAAGAATCAAGTAGGTAAACCCACCACTACCCCAACTCTACGATGGGTTTTTCAATGGGTAGGGTCGATGGGGGCGATGAAACCCCGCACCTCCCTGTTAGAACCGGACGTGCGAGTTTCCCTGCATCCGGCTCCCGATAATCTAGCCAATTGGCTTGCTTGAGTGGATATAATCATGGCAAGATTCATGTACTGCCATCAAGTTTTTAGGTTTCCAGTTGTCGTGATTTCCATCAATATGATGAAGTTGTACTCGCTCTCCACCTAAGAACTTCATTTGACAATATCCACAAGTATGGTGCTGTCTTTTTAACGCGGCGGCTGTAGGGCCTGCATACAGTTTGGAGTTTCTTTGCGACCAATAGGTTGTATCCCCGTCGTAGGGAGATTTATCCCCTTTGACGTTGATATGTCGGTGTTCGTGATAAGGAACCCTAGGAAATGCTTGTTGTATTAAAGCATTCACCTCTTTGCGGTTAAGCTTTGATTCTTTCGCGAACACTTTCCAGGCTCGGTTCGTCATAAAATATAGCGAGAACCTCGACCCGTCTAGCCTACAATATTGGTGGTAATTTCTCCATCCTCTGACTAGGCTAGATAGCTTTTGCGCTTTAACTGACGCCCCATAGTTAGAGTTGTTGACGATGACTTTGACTTTCTTACGGAATGCTTTATAATTGTCCTCGGAGGGGACGCTTCTAAATTTTCCGTTGTTTTGGACCTGGAAATGCCAGCCCAGAAAGTCAAACCCATCTGTCGCGGCTACGAGCCTTGTTTTGCTGGCTTTGATGTTTAGCCCTCTTTGTGCTAGAAATTCTTCAACCTCTTGTAGGATTTTCTCAGCATCGTCTTGCGGTTTAAGGATAAATACCATGTCATCCGCATATCTAACGGAGTTATGAATATTTTCAATCCCGTCTAAAGCGATGTTGGCTAATACCGGACTAACGACACCTCCCTGGGGAGTTCCTTGGGAGGGGAACTCTGGGTTAACTCCTGTTTTTAAACATGAATATAACCCTTGTTTAATACATTGAGGGGCTACGATTTGTTTCATCAGGAAGTTATGGTCGATGCGGTCAAAGCATTTTTCAATGTCAAGTTCCAGTATTCTCTTGTCTTTACCGTTGGCAAATGACCGCAGAGAAATTTGGAGTATTTTCTGACAATCATGGGTTGAGCGTCCGGACCTAAATCCATAGCTTCTCCCATGAAAGAGTGCTTCATGGGCCGGTTCGATGGCGTATTTGACAAGACATTGCCATGTTCTGTCTTGGAGGGTTGGGATTTTAAGAAGGCGGGTTGTTCCATCCTTTTTGGGAATGGGAACGACTCTTAATTGGTTATGATGCCAACTTTGAGCTTGTGTTTTTAATAACCCTTTCTAACTCAAATCTTCCCTGACAATTCAGAGACTTGAGGCCATCAACCCCGGCGGTTTTCTTTCCGGCGTTAAGCTGAGTTATCTGACGGATAGCCAAGAATCTAGCACTTCGAGACCTCAGAATGAGCTTTTGCAATTTGTTGGCTCTTGAGCGGTCTCCAACTCTAACCGCTTTCCACAATCGGCATTGCAGGCGGAATAGATTGCGTCGGAATTTCTTCCAGGGCAATTTCTTCCAAGATTCGCTATGAATTTTGTTATTCATGCGTCTAACCTTACTCTACTTTACTTTTCGTGTTCTGATTACCTCGGAATAATTACATTCCGTCCTACCCGCTGCTGAGACTTCTGTTGCTCGTCCAACTTATCAGGGTTTCGACCTTTTCCCTGAACTCAGTCAGCGTTTTTATTCGTTCCGACTCTCGATTGTTTTGACAGGTTAGGGCGGTTCACTTCGCCCGGTCGCTACTCAGAGATAACGGCTATTAGAAACAATGCCGTGAGGTTTGCGCGACCGAAGTTGGTATTTTTTGTTCAGATTACCACTTATAGATAGGACGCTTTTATAGAACCAGTTTACCCGTACTGTCTCCCCATTACCGCCAGTGTACCTATCTGCTTTAGTTCTGATTGCTGCCTGTTGCCAGCTTCACTCTCTGAAATTCCGAGTTCAGTCGGTGTGGCCAGGTCGGGAGTCACTGTGTCTCTTACAGGACAAGATTTTCACTTGTATCAAAGAGTCAGTTAGGATTTAACTTGCCGGTTAATTCCGGTTAGTTTTTCCTCGCTGGTTATGGATTAGCCAGCGAACGAATCGCACTTTTCAATCTATTCATTTGCTGACGGTTGATGGAGTGAAGAAAATCACCTATTTAACTGATGAGCGGCGATGGATCCTTCAGTTCCTAGGGGCCTCCTGCCAGAAATATTATTTACTCACTTGATGAAACCTGCGGAATGTGGGATTTAAAGCAGAACTGACCCATTTATAATCAAAAATTGTCGCATAAATTCGATTGTAAATTTTTAATTTATTTTGCTGCTTGACCACTGCACCTGTAAGGCGCAATTGTAGATGTTCGGGTTGGATGGTGGCAGGAATTTCTCCCTGATGTAAGATTTCTCGATATAATCCGAGGAGATGCCCTTGATTTGGGTTAAACCAGAGTAAGCGATCGCGGATGGTTCGCAGATGTTCAGGTTCGTCGTTGGTTTCCCAATTCTTGATAATCCGTTGTAAGACTAAATTTTCGACCCATACTGCCTCATTCCCCAGGGCGATCGCTGACTTTTCTGTTAAAATAAGCTGACATATTTTTTGGGTCAGAAAAGGTTGACCTCCGGTCCAATCTAAGGTTGCTTTCAGCAAGGTCATCGGGGAACTTGTTCTTTTAGCTAACCCTTGGGCTAAAGGCTGAACTTCTTCGATTTGAAAGCCTTTGAGTTCAATGGCACGACCAATATTAAAAGGAGCTTTCCGCTTATCTTGAATCAAATCGGAAGGAGTCGCCACTCCAATAATAGCAAAGGTGAGGCGGCGGTATTTTGGCTGGTCTGCACGTTGATTGTAGCAGTCCCGAATTACGGCAAAAAAGTCATCTAAATTAAAGTCTAAACTTAAAATACTATCAATTTCATCAAAGAAAATCACTAATTTACCGGAAATAGCGGTTAATAAAATTTCTTCTATAAATTTCTTAAATCGCCGGACATTAGACAAGAGACTATTTTTGGTCCACCATTCATCTAAATCAAAAACGCCATATAAATCCAGACTGCTGACCATACTATCAATCACCCCAGCATACCATTCTTCCGGAGTAATATCCGAAGTTCCAATGGCGGTAATATCAATTGCCGCACAAGCAATTCCTTCGGTTTGTAATCGTTTCATCGTTCGCACTCGCAAGGAGGATTTTCCCATTTGACGCGAGTTGAGAACATAACAGAATTCCCCGGATTTTAACCCCTCGTAGAGTTCTTGATCCGCTTGTCGAATCACATAAGTCTTAGACTCAACAGGTAAACTTCCACCCACTTGATATTCGTCCATATTTTCACTGTGTTGATTCAAGGGTAAAAATATTAGTAGATGCTGCCTGATTTAGAAAAAGTTTTTAGTTTTGGCTTAGTTCTAGAGTTCTAAGTCAATCTTGATGTGATATAAAGTTATGGGTTCAGGAATTCCTTTTAATTCCTGGTTCTTCACGCATTCGACGGCTAAAGATAAATGACGTTTAACCACATCATAAACCGTCTGAGAAATACAAACTCCTCCCGGCTTTGATTTACTTTGCAGTCGGGAAGCTATATTAACAGCGGTTCCCCAAACATCATTATCTTTAAAAATTAAATCTCCCAAATGAATACCGATTCGATGCGATAGGACGTAACTGCTCGATAAGTTTTTAGCATTTCTTGCCAAAGTTTCTTGAAGTGTTTTAGCCCAGATAACGGCCTTGACTGCACTTTCAAAATAAATCATCATCCCATCGCCTAGGTATTTGAGGATTTTACCATCAAATTGCTCAGATAATTCTCTCATTACCTGGAAATCACGGTCGATTAATTCTAGCATCAACGCTTGGTTAGAGGCCATGAATACAGTTGAACTGACGATATCAGTAAAGACAATCACCGCCAGCTCGGTGCGAGCCGCCAGTTCGGTAATACTATCAGCAGATATAGACGGAGATACCTCTTCTGAGGTTCTTTTCGGACTTAGATGAGAGTGGAAATAGTCGCGATAAATGTCTCCTAAAAAGGTGACGGCATTGCCTTGAAACTTGACCAGTCCCATACTTCGCAATTTAAAAGCTTGGGCGGATTGAATTTCTACAGGACCTTTGGCGGCGATCAGTTGTTGAATGGCTGCGGTGAGGTCGGCATCTTGTTCGACATTCAATAAATGGCGACGGAGATGGGCATAATACGGGCCTTCTTCTGTGGCAGCGACTTCTAGGAGGGTGGGTAATGTCAGCCTTCCTTTGGCAATGTAATAGAGGGCGATTCGGATTAAGGCGGGATGTCCGCCCACCCGGTTCATGAGTTGCTCTACGTTAGGTTTTGACCCATTTAATCCGTGGCGAACCATCAATTCTTGGACCTGGGCTGCGGTGAATTCGGGTAATTCGATGGGTAATCCGACATTAAACGGAGATTGATTGATATTTAGGGGAATATAGACCTCTTTGGAATGGGCGATCGCCAAGCGCAATTTTTTCCAAATCGGTTCATTTTTTCCCTTTTCATGCCATGCGCGCAATAATCCAAAAAAGTCCGTGGCGACTTCAGGATATTGGAAAATTAAATCCACTTCATCCAATCCCAAGGCAATGGGACAATCAATTTCAGCGAGGATATAAGTCTGAAAGTATTTACTGCACTTATTTTTGCTGCCGAGAATCCCTCGCCAATATTGATCTAACCGTTCTTCTAGTCCTAATTCTTCGCTTACGCTGGCACAAAACCATTGTAAGAAACGTATCTAAACTCTTGAAAACAATCGCTATCAGCAGACTGAAAATTCAGACAAGCGGTGCGATAGTCTTGCTGCATCCCGTAATGGAGAATTCGCGACATCAGGGATGTTTTCCCCATGTGATGCGGTGCTTTGATTCTAATCAGTGAACCGGGTTTAATCAGAGTTTCATAACAATCTGATTCAATCGGGGGACGTTCGATATATAAGGGAGAGTCCAGAGAGACCTGTCCTTCGGGTTCTTCTAAGGCGATCGCCTCCAAGGGGACCGGGTTAGAACCCACAAACCGACTGGGAGTGACCACAGGTTCTAAGGGGGATTTCTCCATTTGATTTGCACTTCCATTCTGCTGTATTTCCTCGGGGAATCCCCCCGGAGTTTTTTTCTTGAGAACCGGGGTTAAATACTCGGGAATTCCTTCCAACTCGATCGCACTACAACCAAATAAATAGGCATCTTCAATCGATCGCCCTGCACCGAGAGCATCATAAAACCCCACGGCAAATTCAATCGCTGCCCGATCGCCGATCGCCTGATTCATCCCAATCACATAATCAATATGCTGGGCGATCGCCTCCGCTTGCACCACAGAATAACAGGCATTGAGAATCACGCACTCGATTTTATCGTGAAATAACTTAAAGAAATTCGCCAAAGCTTGAGCTGTCACTAACCGGGCTTCACCGGATTCATCTAAAAAAGCTAAACCCGGAGTACCCGATCCATGACCTGAAAAATGCACGATTTGAGGTTCACAATCCAAGAAAGCGCGACGCAAGTCTTCAGGTTTTGCCTCAGTTGAACAGAAAACAATTTCAAAGGGTTGGCGCGGATGCGATCGCTGTAAACCCGCCTCAATTTTCTGAACCTCCTCTTCGAGGCGCAGAGTCTCGGTATTTTTCGGATTCGCTGCCAAAATTAGGATTTTTTTAGCCATATTGCTGCTGGTCCGGATGAATAGGGTGAGCGAGATTTAATCGGAATTTTAAGTCATGTTGCTAATATAAACCCTTGGGTCACCCCGGAGTTGGAGGATTCCTCTGATAATCAGCCGATCTCAAAGGCGATTCCTTCCTTTAACCGCCCTGCAACGCAGCAGTTCCAAAGAATATAGCCCGCTGAGGCGGGCTATGTTGAAACTGGGTTTTATAACCGGGATAGGGGATGAATTTCCCTAGAGAATCTTCGGGACTTTAAAAAAGTCACCTTCCACATCAGGAGCAGCGGCCATAATGGATTGAAGGTCAGTAAAGGGTTGGAGTTCATCGGGACGAGTGACATTACTGACATCGATCGCCCGGGTGGTGGGTTTGATATTCTCCGTATCCAGTTCGCTCAACTGCTCGAAATACTCTAAAATGCTGCCCACTTGAGTGGTGAATTGTTCTTCTTCAGCTTCCGTGAGTTCTAGGCGAGCGAGGTGGGCGACTTTGCGAATTTGTTCTCGGTCAATCATGGGTAAATCGGGAGGGTGAGGGTTAGAGTGGGATAGCGATCGCCCTTTGAATTTGAGGGAAAAACCGCATCAAACCGGAGAGATCGCCGCTCATAAGTTTAGGCTGCAAGAACCCAGAGACTAGAAAAACACATCCATTGTGGAACGTCCAGTGGTTTTGAGCCAGTTTTGGGCTTCAATGTAGTTATTGGGGGCCTGACGGATAGCTTGTTTCCAGTAATCTGCGGCGCGATCGTATAACTCCTCGGCTGCCTCCAGGTCTCCTGAATCCTTGGCTTGATCCCCTTGGTAATGGAAAATCACCGCGATATTATTGAGAGCTTGGGGCATCCGGGGATTGAGTTCCAGAGCTTGATGGTAAAATTCGAGGGCTTTGTCGCGATCGCCATTGCTGGTGTGAATCAGGCCGATATTGTAGAGAATATAACTGCGATCGTTGGGGTCTTCTTCCAGACTGAGAGCTTCGGTATAGTTCTCCAAGGCTTCGGCATATTCACCATCGGCTTGAGCCGACATCCCGTCGCGGTAGTAGGCAAAGGCTTCCTTAGATTGTTGATTCGTCGGCAGGATCTTTAAAATGATGTCTGCCATCACGGTAAAGGTTTTGTCGATGAAGTTATCGTTGCGTTGTGTTCTGGGCATGGGGGTTTCGGTTTCGCGATTGCTAACAGAGTTTGACGATTGGCTGATTCTTTAATCCTATTGTAGGCATTGTGGTTCCCTCCGCTTGCTCAGAATTGAGTTTGTTGATCCCGATTCAATCTACAGAAAGCCGGGGAGGGGATTTTTTAGTGCTAGTTCGACCCATTTGTAGGAAAATTGAAGAACCAAATCGCAGTAAAATTGGGATTCTGGGGCCTGACCTCGGAATGAAATGGGAAACAATCTTAGTTATGATCAGTTTATTGTGACCTGGATCACATTGAAAACTACCAGCCATCGCTGGGAGGCTGAGTTCATGCAACAGGTGCTAGAGGCCCATGAGATTCCCACTCGGATTATTGATTTAGGAATTGTTTCATATTTGGGAACCGGGAGTCCAACGGCCTTGCAAGTGCGTCCAGAAGATCGATGGACGGCGTTGTTGTTACTCAGTCCCCCAGAAGAAGAGGAGCCTGGGTCCGAACTCTGAACAACAGAGGTTGTGGAGAAACGTCAGCAGAGGAAGCGATCGCACTCTTGTTTCGGCTTCTTTGATCACAGGCCGTGAAGTTGAATCGGTAAAAAACAGAAGGGATTAAGCGTTTTCATGTCTCTATTTGATTGGTTTGCAAATCGCCGCAAGTCAGGCCCCATGAGCCAAGAGCGGCAAGAGCGAGAGATAGCCGATGGGCTATGGACAAAATGTCCGGAATGTGGGGTGTTGACCTACACCAAGGACCTCAGAGCGAATCAGATGGTTTGTCTCGAATGCGGGCATCATCTACGGGTCGATGGATCAGAACGGATTTACCAACTCATTGATGGCACGACTTGGATGCCTTTAGATGAGAATTTGCAAGCGGTGGATGCCCTGAAATTCCGCGATCGCAAATCCTACAGCGATCGCCTCCGGGAATATCAAGACAAAACCGGCTGTTTAGATGCGGTGAAAACCGGATTAGGCAAGCTGGATGGATTACCCGTGGCCCTGGGGGTGATGGAATTCAAATTTATGGGGGGCAGTATGGGGTCCGTGGTGGGGGAAAAACTCACCCGCCTGATTGAACGGGCCACCCGAGAACGGTTACCCCTGATTATTATTTGTGCTTCTGGGGGGGCGCGGATGCAAGAAGGGATGCTGTCCCTGATGCAAATGGCGAAAATCTCTGGGCCCTGGAACGGCATCGGGAGAACAAGTTGCTGTATATTCCCATCTTGACCCATCCCACCACGGGGGGGGTGACGGCATCGTTTGCGATGTTGGGGGATATTATTATTGCTGAACCCAAAGCCACCATTGGGTTTGCCGGACGCCGGGTGATTGAGCAGACTCTCAGAGAGAAGTTGCCGGAGGATTTCCAGTCGGCAGAGGATCTGCTGCTTCATGGGTTTGTGGATGCGATCGTCCCTCGGACTCAGATTAAGAAGACTTTGGCCCAGTTGATTTGTCTGCATCAACCCCAGTCGCCGTTGTCTCATCGGATTCCGTTACCGGATGCGATGCATTTGAGTACCACGGCGATCGACTAGATGTCGGTTCCATCATTAGGACTTACGCATTACCGCTAAGGGAACTCCAAAACATAAAATCTCCAAAATGTTCGTTCGTAATGAATGCTTAACGGAGTAGCCCCGTCAATGTAGGGGCGTATTGCATACGCCCTCTTGGGCGCAAGCATTGCGCCCCTACATTGACCTTCCTTTTAGTTAAACGTTTGGAGGATTTATATTTTGCAATCCGCTAAGTCATAAGGTCGTCCAGTCCGTGGCCTTGTTCTTGGGATAAGCATAAAATTTAGCAAAAGTCAAAGGTAAGAAATACCTAATTTGTAGAGAATTTATCAGAGATTGTCGGGAGACTGCGCTTAAGAATGAATGGAAAAATTCCCCAGAGATTCCCCGAGTGGTAGTGGGTGATCCAGAGATTAGTGCATCATCCATGCTTGAAGCAAAAATGCAATTTTTAGAAAGTGCCACTTACTGGCATGATAATGATATTGAAAATGGCTTAATGTTGACCTGTCTGCCAAAAATTATGGGTTTCGCTGACTTGTCGATTTCGGAAATTGCTGAAGACTATAATCTCCCGATTGAGGAGGTCCTGCGGTGGTGCGATGAACTCAGGATTGCTTATAAAAGTCCTCAAACCCGTCTGGCGTTGGAGGATGCCAAGGCAATTTTGAGTAAGATTCACGATAATCCGCAGGAGAATGCTGAATCGGAATGTTCTTGAGCAAACTTAAACCCGGCGATCGCCGATGCGAACCCAGATTAGCGGCCAATGATGGGACCCCAGGCGAGTTCGGTAGTTTACCGGGCGATCGCGAACTAACACCCTTGACTTCGAGCCTCAATCCTGCACAACCGCGCTAACTGGTCCAGTTGTGACCCGATCGCGGGTGGGGCATTTTGAAAGGAATCGATGGACACAGGAAGCGTTCCGAACCCGTGAGCAACCGAGCTAATCAAAGCCTGAGCTGTGTTTAGCGTTCAATACCATATCCGCTTTTTTTTGAGGAAAACCATGCTGAAAAGATGCATTTGGCTGGCTGTAGCCACTGTATTCTTCACCTTTCAAATATTTGTCGGGAATGCCACGGCAGTGGAACTCGATCGCGGGATCCGCACCGTCCCCTTAAACGACAGTGGGCAAACCGTCGTCTTGAGCTTGCAACAAGTTGAACGAGGCAAACGGGTATTTAACGATACCTGCTCCAAATGCCATGCCGGTGGGGTGACCAAAACCGACTTCAACGTGAGTTTGAGCCAAGAAGATTTGGCCTTTGCAACTCCGCGACGAGATACGATTGAAGGGTTAATCGATTACATGAAAAATCCGACGAGCTATGACGGGGAGACGGACATTTCCGAATTACACCCCAGCATTAAGAGTGCGGATATTTTCGCCGAAATGAGAAATCTGACCGAGGACGATCTGTTCGCGATCGCCGGACACATCCTCATTCAGCCTAAAATCCAAGGCATCCAATGGGGTGGTGGTAAAGCCTACCGCTAAATCTCCCCATCGGTTACAGACTGGATTCAGACTCAACCGGGCCTCACGGATGTTGTAACGGAAGGACTCAAGTGCAAACGGGCGTTTTGGGGATTGGGAAGTCAGCGATCGGCCATCCCTCTCCCCTATGAGAGGCGATCGACAAGAGCGTGATTCTCCAAACCCCAAAACGCTCTATGCTCACCTTTGAATCGGACCGTTGTCCCGGGCAGCGGGATCAGAGTGAGAGTTGTTAACCCTGCCTGTGCTTATTTCCACTCTGGATTCCCGACTCTTCACCTATCGATATCCAAAACGAGAATTCGCGATTAAACTGCACCCCAAGTCAAGTGCTAATGTTGCCAAAATTTTTAATCCGCTCAGTGGTGGCGATCGTCGTTACCTTCCTGGGTTTTATGACTTTCACCTTACCGGCACAAGCCGACTCGGTTGACCTCTATTTGCGCCGCTATTTGAAAGTCACCGAGCCTGTGCCCATCGAAATCAATCAGCAAGGAGAAACCCGCTTATTTTCCCCGGAGGCCTTGCATGAAGGCAAAGAGTTATTTAAACAACATTGCCTGAACTGTCATGTCGGAGGGGCAACCTTGCCCTATCCGGTCGTGTCTCTGTCCCTAGAGGACCTCAGTGGCGCGACCCCACCCCGGAATAATCTCGAAGGGCTCGTCGCCTATATGCGTTCCCCGATGAGTTATGACGGCAGCGAGGACATCTACTGGTGTCGAGAGGTCTCCGAAACTTGGCTACCCACGGACCAGGTAGAAAACATGGCAGCCTTTATTATCCGGGCGGCTCAAAAAGCACCGGGTTGGGGGACCAAAGAGTTTACAGGTTAAGGCCATTACCGAGCATCGAGGGGGTTAGGGTCGAATTTGCAGAGGATTTCCGAATAAGGACAGAACTGCACCCGATTGCGACCCTCTCGTTTGGCTTGATATAAGGCGCGATCGGCAAACTCCAGTAAAGCCTGGGGGTCTTGTCCGATTTTGACCCCGGCGGTGGTTATCCCCGAAAGTGGGGCACTCGCCCCGCCAATGCTAATGGTTAAGGGAATTTCTACACCCTCGGCAGTTATAAACGGTTCCTGGGCGATCGCCTCTCGCAACTCTTCCCCATATTCCCAAGCCGTTTCCGGTCCAATCCCCACGGTTAAACAAATAAATTCCTCCCCCCCATAGCGATAAAACCAACTATTCGCCCGGGCCCGTCTTTGCAACCGCGCCGCAATTTCTTTAAGCACTTCATCTCCGGTGGGATGACCATAAGTATCATTCACCCGTTTAAAAAAATCCACATCAATGGCAAACAGGCAAATATAGTCGCTATAGACCGACTTCTCCTGCGCCGCCGAATGGGGCAGCATCTGCGGCAGGGCCTGTTCCATCGCCCTGCGGTTGGGTAATCCGGTCAACTCATCGGTTAGCGCCAGAGATTCGAGTAATTTATTGCGAGCAATCAGTTGCTTGAGCAGTGCTTCGCGTTCCGATTCCGATTGTTGCAATAATTCCTGTAAGACCTCAATCTCCGCATACATTTCCATCGGGTCTAAGGCTTGCAACAAACTGGTTTGGGTGATAATTCCCCCGAGTTCCCCCTCATTTCCGACCACGACCAAGCGATGAACCCGCCGCCGTTGCATTTGCTGATGGGCTTCCCACAAGGAAGCAGCCGGGGCGATCGGAAATAAAGGCGCACTCATCACCGTCGAGGCTCTGAGGCGCTCTAGGTCCAGTTCAAGATTGCGGAACTGTAACATATCCCGTTCGGTGATGATACCCACGGGACGAACGGGTTTGATTTGACAGCTATCTGCCGACCACACCCCCCAGTTTGAATCGAAGGGAGTTGCTCCCTGGTGATCCGCTTGAGCAATCACGACACAACTGACGTTATAAATTGCCATGAGTTTAGCAATATTGATCACCGGGGTCGAGACGGGGGCATGAATCACCCGAGTGATCATCACTTCCGCCACTCGCCGCAGACGCATGAAATCAATGGGTTTGAGGACCGTGCGGATCCCCTGTTGGGTGAGGATACCCATGAGGGTGCCATTCGCATCAAATACGGGAAGATGGCGAATTCGATGTTGGCGAAATAGGGTCAGGACGGTGACGATATCTTGATCTTCGGTTAAGGATTCGTTCAGGGTGAGGACTTTTTTGGTCATCACTTCGCCGATCGCCACCCCTTTAATTTTTTGAGAGGCTGCAATCATTCGGACCACATCCCGTTCTGTAAAAATCCCGATTAACTGCTCCCGTTGAGTCCCGTTTCCTCCCTGAGAGTCTAGGATGAGGACACCACTGGTTCTAGCCCGACTCATCAGTGCGATCACGGCTTCTACACTGGTATCTGCCGTGGTGGTGATGGGTTGGGGATTGATCGCTTGTCTAAGAGAAGACACAAACATTTCAGCTACATCTTTTTGTTAAATCTCCCCATCACCCTTCAGTGTAAAGGACTAATGCCTAATCCTGATGGGTTGTGTCCCGGTGGAGTCCGGGCAAGAGGATGTCGGAGGGGAGCTAAATTGCCGACTTTGCCTCTACTGTAAAGGTTTTTACCTAACTGCGATCAACGGGGTTGTGGAGGCAATGGGGGCTAGGGTTAGGGGGTTCGGCGATCGCCTCGGTTGGGGAATTTACGAAAAACATCACCGAATCGGTTGGGCATATCGCGTTGGATGTTAACGAACCGGGATAAAATACTTTTTGACTGACAATTCTGAGTTGAATAGAGGAGAACTACTTTGAAGCGACTATTATCCATCGTTTTGCTGGCGATCGCCGTTCTGTCTGTTGCCTTCGTGCCTCCCGCCTTCGCTGGAGATGCCGCCAGTGGTGCCAAAATCTTTAGTGCCAACTGTGCCGCTTGTCATGCAGGTGGGAATAACGTGATCATGGCCAACAAAACTCTGAAAAAAGATGCCCTTGATCAGTACGCCATGAATTCTATTGACGCCATCACCACTCAGGTCAAGAATGGCAAGAATGCTATGCCTGCTTTTGGGGGCCGTTTGAGTGATGCTCAAATTGAAGATGTCGCGACCTATGTTCTCGAACAAGCTGAAAAAGGCTGGTAGATTGATTGACTCATCCTCAAGGATGAGCCTTGCCCTGAAAGTCCTTTAATACCTTGGCTTTCGGATTTCGGCAATTTCTGCCCTGTTTAAGATGAAACCCCTCTGGCTGCCGGAGGGGTTTTTTGCGGCGATCTCTGCCTTGGGTGATTTGGCGATCGCCCTGAGATTTGTTATGGTGGTCCCAAACCGTTTGAAAAAAGCAAGATAAAATCTGTGGTTCCTTTACATGATGAAACGCCGACGGAAATTACCCCTTATGTCACTTATGGCCTAATCGTTGTTAATATTTTGGTCTTTTTGTATGAAATTTCTTTACAATCCCAGGGACAACTCGATGGGTTTTTGCAAGAGTGGGCTGTAGTTCCCCGACAACTCAGCGCCAGTTTAGCTGGACAACTGACCCCGAGTGCGGTTCCGGAATGGATTACCCTGTTTAGTTCTCAGTTTCTACATGGGGGTTGGTTACACCTCGGTGGGAATATGTTGTTTCTGTGGATTTTTGGAAATAACGTTGAGGACTGCTTAGGGCATATCAAATACATCATTTTTTATTTAGCCTGTGGCGCTTTAGCCGTTTTAGCCCAGTGGTTTTTTTCGATGGATTCCACGATTCCCTCGTTAGGTGCATCTGGGGCGATCGCTGGGGTGATGGGGGCTTATATTCTGCGCTATCCCAAATCCAAAATTCTCACCCTCATTCCCTTGGGATTTTTCCTGACTACTTTCCGGATTCCGGCAGTGTTCTTTCTCGGGTTTTGGTTTTTCCAGCAAGCCTTGTACGGCATTGCCGGACTCGCCCAACAGACCAATATCGGCATGGAAAGTGGCGGAATTGCCTATTGGGCGCACGCGGGCGGATTCGTTGTCGGTGCAGTGTTAGGTCCATTATTGGGATTGTTTAATAACCGGCGATCGGTTTAA
The DNA here is from genome assembly GCA_963821735.1 of uncultured cyanobacterium. Taxonomy (GTDB): domain Bacteria; phylum Cyanobacteriota; class Cyanobacteriia; order Cyanobacteriales; family Laspinemataceae; genus Laspinema. The sequence continues at coordinate 931,289 of CAWGFK010000002.1, read as the reverse complement.
CCCTTCCCCGATTCTCCAAGTTAGTAGTAACGACTTCAGTCGTTTCTTGCTCTTAAGTTAGTAGTAACGACTTCAGTCGTTTCTTGCTCTTAGGGAACTCCAAAAAATAAAATCTCCAAAACGTTCCTTCGTAGTGACTACTCAACGGAGTAGCCCCATCAATGTAGGGGCGCAATGCTTGCGCCCCTACAGATACCTACCTTTCAGTTCAACGTTTGGAGGATTTATATTTGGCAATCCCCTTAAGTTAGTAGTAACGACTTTAGTGCGATCGCCTGACTCGTACCGGAGGGCGGGCATCTTTCTCACGCTCTTAAAAAAGCGATCGAGACGCTCGCCCTCCTTTTTTACAGCCACAATTTCATCTCACAAAAAGAATAGAAAATTTATACAAAATCACTCTAGATCATTCCTCATCGCCATTCCCCCTGCAAAGTAAACGCCGCCCAAAAATAGGGAGACTTCCACTCCTCACTTTGCCAACATCTCCAACTGCGCCTCCCGCAACGCTTGCGCCGGAGTCAACCCTTGTGAGAGCAACTTTCCATAAAACTTCGACATCAACCCGGCGGTTGCTGCATCATCCACATTCCATAACGACACCACCAACCGAGGGGTTCCGGCATACATAAACCCGCGAGTCAACCCCACCAAACCCTCACCGCGAATCGAGTCTCCCAGTCCCGTTTGACAAGCGGAAAGCACCACCACCTCAGCATTCAACTGGAGATTAAAAATGTCATGCAGGCGCAAAAACCCATCTACTCCATTCCCTTGCTCATCCACCAGAGATAACACCACCCCAGACAACTCCGGATTGCTACTACTCACAAACCCGTGAGTGGCAAAATGCACCATTTGATACTGAGTTAAATCCGTATTCGCCACCGTAGCGCGAGAAGCATCAAAATCAAACGCCGACATCGCCCCACCCCCAGGCACTAACGCCAAAATCGCCTCCGCTTCCTGACGAGTCCCCGGCAATGCAGGAATCGGACGCCCAATAATCGTCTCTGCCGAACGATTTACCACAATCCGACCCAAATCCGATGCTGTAACCGCAGTTTGTCCCGTAACCCGTCTATCATCCGGTTCAAACACGGGGTCCGCAATCAACGCCACAGTTTTCGGTGCAAGGATTGCGTCCTGCATCTTGTTGGCGCAGAATCGCTAAAGTCGAGGAAGAAGGCAGATTGATAATTTCATGATTCACCAACAACGGCGTCAACTCCTCCCCTTGTCCTGGAGTCGGTAATGCAGCAAAGGGGATAAAATTCAACACGCCATCGGGAACCACTAACAATCGCTTCCCAGCTAATTTATCCGCAACAGGAGACAGCAACATCTGACTCAGTTGGGTAGCAGAAGCATTGATTTGAGGCAGGTTAGGAGACACGGTAATATTGCGACTCTCCCCTCGATACTCGGGATTTTGCATTAACCGATAAAATTGTTCTCCGAGTTCCTCAATTTCAGCACGCGGGGGGAGTTCGTAAACCTCTACACTATCCGGAGTCACCGCCCACAGGAAACTGCGGTCTTCACCGAGGGAATATTGTAAGAGCAAAGTATCCTTATCAAGAACCTGCTGCTGAATCTGTTCAGAAGTCAGGGGTTGAGGTTGAGTCAGGGCAGCATAGCGGGGGCTAGTGCGGCGAATTTCTGCTCTTAATTCATCCAGTTGCCGCAACAAAGTATCCAGTTCTTGTTTGAGAGCATTGGCTTGTTCATGGGGTATGTTCTCCAGAGAATAACTCCATGCGCCGGGATTCGGTGGCATTGATGCGCTGCTGTAAGTTGAGTTCCTTCTCCCGCAGTTCAGGGTCAATCCCACTGCGGATATCAGCATTGGCTTCAGCGAGAATTTCTAACAACGTGCGGGCGCGGGCACGTTCGCTGGCATTAAAGGCTTGTTTGTCATATCCTTTATCAGGATTTTGCTGGTGCAGTTCCATCAGCAGGTCGATGTAGAATTCGTATTCATCTTGGTTTTGAGCAAAGTAAGACTGGCGCAGTTTTTCGCTATCGATTTTGGTGCGGAGGTCTTCGATAATAGTAATAGCTGCTTCGATGTCCGTTAGGGCTTCCGTGAGGTTGCCTTGACTGCGCTTGGTGAAAGCGAGATTGGAGAGGGTAGTCGCTTCCCCTGCTTTATCCCCCACTTGCCGTCTCAGGGGCAAGGATTGGTTGTAGTAGTCCAGGGCAGTTTGCTTGTCTCCCAGGGCGGAGTAAACCACGCCAATATTGTTGAGGGTAGTGCTTCCCCTGCTGTATCCCCCACTTGCCGTGATAGGAGCAAGGATTGGTTGTAGTAGTCCAGGGCGGTTTGCTTCTCTCCCAAGATGTAGTAAACCCCGCCAATATTGTTGAGGGTAGCCGCTTCCCCTGACTTATCCCCCACTTGCCGTGATCAGAGGCAAAGATTGGTTATAGTAGTCTAGAGCAGTTTGCTTGTCTCCTAAGGCGTGAATAAACCCTCAGCCAATATTGTTGAGGGTAGCTGCTTCCTCCTGACTTATCTCCCAACTTGCCGTGTCAAGGGCAAAGATTGGTTGAAGTAGTCCAGGGCCGTTTGCTTCTCTCCCAAGTCATCGTAAACCACGCCAATATCGTTGAGGGTAGCCGCTTCCCCACTGATATCCCCCACTTGCCGTGATAGAGGCAAGGATTGGTTATAGTAGTCTAGGGCGGTTTGCTTGTCTCCTAAGGCAGGAGTAAACCCCGCCAATATTGTTAAGGGTTGCGGCTTCCCCACCTTATCCCCAACTTGCCGTGATAGAGGCAAAGATTGGTTGTAGTAGTCCAGGGCCGTTTGCTTGTCTCCCAACTCGTCATAAACCCGCCGATATTGTTGAGGGTTGTGGCTTCTCCAGCGATATCCCCACTTGCCGATATTAGGGGCAAAGATTGGTTGTAAGTAGTCCAGGGCCGTTTGCTTGTCTCCCAAGACGGAGTAAACTCGGCCAATATTGTTGAGGGTTGTGGCTTCCCCGGGATATCCCCCACTTGCCGGAGTCAGAGGCAAAGATTGGTTATAAGTAGTCCAAGGCCCTTTGCTTGTCTCCCAAGTCGGAGTAAACCAGGCCAATATTGCTCAGGGTAACGGCTTGCCCATAGATATCCCCAACTGCCGGAATACAGGCAAGGATTGGTTGTAGTAGTCCAGGGCCGTTTGCTTGTCTCCCAAGACGGAGTAAACCGCACCAATATTGTTGAGGGTAGTTACTTCCCCACTAATATCCCCAACTTGCCGGAATACAGGCAAGGATTGGTTGTAGTAGTCCAGAGCCGTTTGCTTGTCTCCCCAGGCGGAGTAAACCTGTCCAATATTACTCAGGGTAATTGCTTCCTGGCGGATATCCCCAACTTGCCGTGATAGAGGTAAGGATTGGTTGTAGTAGTCCAGGGCGGTTTGCTTGTCTCCCAAGGCGTCGTAAGCCTTGCCAATATTGGCCAGAGTAGTTGCTTCCCCACGGATATCCCCAACTTGCCGTTTTAGAGACAAGGATTGGTTCAAGTAGTCCAGGGCTATTTGGTAGTCTGCGAAGAAGGAGTAAACCTGGCTAATATTGTTAAGGGTAATTGCTTCGTGATAGATATCCCCAACTTGCCGGAATACAGGCAAGGATTGGTTGTAGTAGTCCAGGGCGGTTTCCTTGTCTCCCAAGGCGTCGTAAACTACGCCAATATTGTTGAGGGTAATTGCTTCGTCACGGATATCCCCAACTTGCCGTGATAGAGTCAAGGATTGCTTGTAGTAGTCCAGGGCGCTTTGCTTGTCTCCCAGGTTGTCGTAAACTCCGCCAATATTGTTGAGAGTAGTTGCTTCCGCACGGATATCCCCAACTTGCTGTGATAGAGTCAAGGATTGGTTGTAGTAGTCCAGGGCGGTTTGCTTGTCTCCCCAGCCGGAGTAAACCAGGCCAATATTGGAGAGGGTAATTGCTTCCTGACCGATATCCCCAACTTGCCGGAATACAGGCAAGGATTGGTTGTAGTAGTCCAGGGCGGTTTGCTTGTCTCCCAGGGTGGAGTAAATAAACCCAATCCAGACAAGCACTACCGCTTCCTGGAGGAGATTTGCTTCTGCCCGATACAGTTCAAGTGCTTCTTCAAATTTGAGAATGGCTTGTTGGTAGGATTGTGCAGTTGTTTGATTAAACAGTTGCGTTGCTTCGTCAAACGCTCGATCCGCCTCACTACTATTCTGAGCTATCCAACTATCCCTAATTTCCGCTAATCCTGATAACCCTTCCATCTCTTGGGCTAAAGTTACCGGGGCAACAGTTGACCCCAGCAGCAGGGTTATTCCTAGGGCTAATGCGGGGCGAGATAGCAGTAATAACCATTGACGCACCATTGTTTTGACTCCTTGTTTTGTGAAAATAGGTACAGAAAGATTTAGGTTAGGAAAAGGACTGGGATTGAGAGAATTGGCTGGATAACCGGGCTTACCCCTGAATGGATTCCACACCCAATGAATTGGCAGAAAAGAGCACTTTGCTACAGATTGAGCAGCCTCATTTTGCTTTGGAATCAGCTTCAGGGTTGTAGCCACTTTTACAGCAAGCCCGGTTGAGTGGGCTTGCTCATTTGGTGAATGTGCAAACGGGTTTTCGCCGCAGGGGTACTGTCCACCACAATCCCTCTGGAGTGAGTGCGTCACTTCTGCGTTTAATCGCTTTGGCCTGCCTGCCGAATTTTCTCTAAACTTTGGACTGCTTGTTTATATTCGGCTGCTTTTTCCTGATGCTCACTGCGGCTATCTTTAAAATCCAAATAGTCCAGCAGGGATACCTCATACTTGGACGTATAGTGTCGGGAGTCTGCTGCTAATTGAGTTTCCTGATGCATCATCGCCTGCACGTTATGAAGGGTTGCATTGAGGTCAATTCTGCCCTGTTCATCCACAACAATACTCGCCGATGGGCAATGGGAAGGCGGCCAAGAAAAGCCTAATTCGCGGATTGTGTTGACTTCTACATAATTTTTATTCATGACTCTGGTTTTTGATTGAAAGGAACGGTTTAATGCTTGGAAATCCCCCAGTTTGAGAGGAGGCGATCGCGCTGAATACTCTCTGATATAGCGGGACACAGACAGCCCGCGCCCCATCACCAACCCCCTTATTTCCATTCCCCCTGCAAAGTAAACGCCGCCCAAAAATAGGGAGACTTCCACTCCTCGGTTTGCCACATTTCCAATTGTGCCTCCCGCAACGCTTGGGCTGGGGTGAGGTTTTGGGAGAGGATTTTTTCATAAAACTTCGACATCAGCGCTGCCGTTGCTGCATCATCCACACTCCATAACGACACCACCAAACGGGGAGCACCGGCATACATAAATCCGCGAGTCAACCCCACCAAACCCTCACCGCGAATGGATTCCCCCAGTCCAGTTTGACAGGCAGAAAGTACCACCACTTTCGCATTCAACTTCAGGTTGAAAATGTCATGCAGGCGCAGAAATCCATCCACCACATTGCCAACTTCATCGACTAGGGATAACACAATGCCTGAGAGTTCCGGTGTAGTGCTATTCACAAACCCATGTGTGGCAAAATGTACCATTTGATATTGGGTTAAATCGGTTTGCGTCACCGTGGCGCGAGAGGCATCGAAATTAAATGCTTCCATCGCAGCATTGTCGGGCACTAAGGCTAAAATCGCATCCGCTTCCTCGCGAGTGCCTTTCAGTCGGGGAATTGGATGTCCGATAATCGTATCAGCAGAACGATTCACCACCACCCGACGGGAATCTGAGTTGGCAACAACAGTTTCTCCCGTTACCCGGCTGTCGTCTGGTTCAAATACCGGATCGGCAATTAAAGCAACGGTTTGCGGTGCAGATTGTCGGGGTTCGTCTTGACGCAGAATTGCCAAGGTTGAGGAAGAGGGCAGATGGACAATTTCATGGTTTACTAACAACGGCGTCAAATCCTCTTGTCCTGGGGTGGGTAATGCCGCAAATGGGATAAAATTCAACGCGCCATCGGGGACGACTAACAACCGCTTTCCTGCTAGTTTATCCGCAATGGGAGAGAGCAATACCTCACTCAATTGGGTAGCGGAAGCATTGACTTTGGGGAGGTTAGGAGAGACCGTAATATTGCGACTTTCGCCCCGATAGCCCGGATTTTGCATTAACAGGTAAAATTGTTCTGCCAGTTCCTCAATTTCAGCGCGGGGTGGTAACTCGTAGACGGTTAAACTGTCGGGAGTGACAGCCCAGAGGAAACTGCGGTCTGTACCCAGGGAATATTGTAAGAGTAAGGTATCCTTGTCGAGTACCTGCTGCTGAATTTGTTCGCTTGTCAGGGGTTGGGGTTGAGTCAGGGCAGCATAACGGGGAGAGGTTTGACGGATTTGCGCTCTTAATTCATCCAATTGCCGCAACAAAGTATCCAGTTCTTGTTTGATAGCATTAGCTTCTTCTGGAGTATGTTCACCGGAGAGCAATTCCATGCGCCGGGATTCGGTGGCATTGATGCGCTGCTGTAAGTTTGCTTCCTGTTCACGCAATTCGGGGTCAACACCAGTGCGGATATCGGCATTGGCTTCGGCGAGAATTTCTAACAAGGTGCGAGCGCGGGCGCGTTCGCTGACGTTGAGAGCTTGTTTGTCGTAGCCTTTATCCGGGTTTTGCTGGTGCAGTTGCATCAGCAGGTCGGTGTAGAATTCGTAATACGATTGGTTTTGGGCGAAGTAAGATTGGCGGAGCTTTTCGCTGTTGATTTGACTGCGGAGGTCTTCGATAATGGCGATCGCTGCTTCGATATCGGTTTGGGCGGCGGTGAGATTATTTTGCTGACGGTTTAAGAGGGCTTGATGGTAGAGGATGCGAGCTTCTTCCCCTTTGTAACCGACCTCGCGTGAGAGGGATAAGGCTTGGCTATAGGATTCTCGCGCCGCTGAGTCTTGACCCAAGGCTGATTGAATCGTTCCGATTTGGTTGAGGATGGTTGCTTGCTGGTTTTTGTTGTCTATGTACTGGGCGACAATCAAGGCTTGGTTGTAGGCATTGAGGGCGGCTGCCCATTGTTTGGTGGGGATATAAATGCTGCCAATCCCCATCAATGCTTCTGTTTCTGCCGCTTTGTTGCCTCCGGTTTAGAGATAGTCAGGGCTTCGTTATAAGAGTCCAGGGCGTTTTGCCACTGTTCTAAGGTAGTATAAAATCCACCAATGTTGTCGTGGGTAGCGGCTACTTCTCCTCGCTCGTTGAGTTGATACCACAAAGGCAATGCTTGGTTATAGTAATCGAGGGCAGTTTTCGGGTCGGCTAAATCATTATAGATTTGACCCAAACTGTTGAGGATAGAGGCTTCTTGTGCTTTGGCACCAGTTTGCTGTGATAAAGATAAAGCTTGGATGTAAGAGTCGAGAGCTGTTTGGAATTGGCCGAAACTGGTAGAAATATTGCCGATGTAGAATAAAGCTTCGGCGGATTGGACAGAGTTTCCTGCTTTCTCATAGAGTTGGAGAGACTCTTGTAATTTTTGAAGCGCCAGTTGTATTGATTCGACAGTTCCTTCCGAATACAGTTGGATTCCTGTTCTCAGAGCGACTTCAGGAGCAGAGACTTGGATTCCTGCTGATACATCCCATAAGCGGGCAGTTCCATCATCACTAGCCGTGAGGATTTGGCTACTATCGGAGCTAAAGGATGCACTGGTGACACTATCCTCATGCCCCCGGAACACGGCTAGGAGATTGCCAGCGGTATCCCATAAGCGAGCGGTTCCATCGATACTAGCCGTGAGGATTTGGCGACTATTGGGGCTAAAGGATGCACTGTAAACCCCACCATCATGCCCTCGGAACACGGCTAGGAGATTGCCAGCGGTATCCCATAAGCGAGCGGTTCCATCGATACTAGCCGTAAGGATTTGGCTGTCATCGGGGCTAAATACTGCACTCGTGACACTATCCTCATGCCCTTCGAGTACGGCTACGAGATTGCCAGAGGTATCCCATAGGCGGGCGGTTTGATCCCCACTAGCCGTGAGGATTTGGCGACTATTGGGACTAAAGGATGCACTGGTGACCCGATCATTATGCCCCCGAAACACGGCTAATTCTTTGCCAGAAATATCCCACAGGCGGGCGGTTTTATCGCTAGAGGTAAGGATTTGGCGGCCATCGGGGCTAAAGGATGCACTACTGACATCACCCTGATGCCCCAAGAGCCCGGCTTTGAGATTGCCAAAGGTATCCCAAAGACGGGCGGTTTTACCGCTAGAGGTGAGGATGTGGCTGCCATCGGGACTAAAGGATACACTGGTGACCCGATGGTTATGCCCCCGAAACATGACTAGAAGATTACCAGACAGATCCCATAAGCGGGCGGTTTTATCGTTACCGATGAGGATGTGGCGACCATCGAGGCTAAAGGATGCACTATAACTCTCATGCTCCCGGAACACGGCTAGGAGATTGCCAGAGGTATCCCACAGCCGGGCGGTTTTATCCCACCAACTAGCGGTGAGGATGTGGCTGCCATCGGGACTAAAGGATGCACTGGTGACCCGATCATTATGCCCCTGGAATTTTGCTAATTGGGCGGTATTCTCAGACTGGCCTTTCTCAACAGTTTGCAGAGCTGCCATTTGCTCAGATTGGATGGCAATTGCTGCTGACAAATCCCATAAGCGGGCAGTTCCATCCCCACTAGCGGTGAGGATTTGACTGCCATCGGGGCTGAAGGATGCACTGTTGACCCGATCATTATGCCCCCGAAACACGGCTAAAAGATTGCCAGCACTATCCCATAAGCGGGCGGTTCCATCCCAACTAGCGGTGAGGATTTGGCTGCCATCGGGGCTAAAGGATGCACTGTTGACCTGATCGTTATGCCCCCGAAACACGGCTAAAAGATTGCCAGCACTATCCCATAAGCGGATAGTTTTATTGCTGGCGGTAAGGATTTGACGACCATCGGGGCTAAATACTGCACTGTCAAGCCAACCGTTATGCCCATCGAGTACGGCTAAAAGATTGCCAGAGGTATCCCACAGGCGGGCGGTTTTATCCCAACTAGCGGTGAGGATTTGACGACCATCGGGGCTAAATACTGCACTGGTGACACTATCCTCATGCCCCTGGAACTGGGCTAGGAGGTTGCCAGAGGTATCCCATAAGCGGGCGGTTTTATCAGAAGCAGTAAGGATGTGGCTGCCATCAGGGCTAAAGGATGCTCTATAGACAAGAGCCGTCTGCATCTGGATCCGGAAGACAGCTAGAAGATTGCCAGAGGTATCCCATAAGCAGGCAGTTCCATCATCACTAGCAGTGAGGATTTGGCTGCCATCAGGGCTAAAGGATGCACTGTTGACACTCCTCATATGCCCCCGGAAGACAGCTAGAAGATTGCCAGAGGTATCCCATAGGCGGGCGGTTTTATCATCCCCAGCGGTGAGGATTTGGCGGCCATCGGGGCTAAAGGATACACTGTTGACACCATTCTCATGCCCCTGGAACTTTGCTAATTGGGCTGTATTCTCAGACAGGCCTTTCTCAACAGCCTGTAGGGCTGCCATTTGCTCGGTTTGGATGGCAATTGCTGCTGATAAATCCCATAAGCGGGCGGTTTTATCATCCCCAGCGGTGAGGATTTGGCGGCCATCGGGGCTAAATACTGCACTCGTGACACTACCCTCATGCCCCGGGAACAAGGCAAGGAGATTGCCAGCGGTATCCCACAAGCGGGCAGTTTTATCTCCAGTGGTGAGAATTTGGCTGCCATCGGGGCTAAATACTGCACTGATGCCCTGATCGTTATGTCCATCGAGTACGGCTATGAGATTGCCCTTGGTATCCCATAAGCGGGCAGTTCCATCATTACCAGCAGTAAGGATGTGGTTGCCATCGGGGCTAAAGGATGCACTGTTGACCCCACCTTCATGCCCCCGGAAGACAGCTAGAAGATTGCCCTTGGTATCCCATAAGCGGGCAGTTCGATCATCACTAGCAGTGAGGATTTGGCTGCTATCAGGGCTAAAGGATGCACTGTTGACATAACTCTCATGCCCCTCGAACTGGACTAGGAGATTGCCCTTGGTATCCCATAAGCGGGTAGTTCCATCATCACTAGCAGTAAGGATGTGGTTGCCATCGGGGCTAAAGGATGCACTATTAATCCAATCCTTATGCCCCTCAAGTAGGGCTACGAGACTGCCAGAGGTATTCCATAAGCGGGCGGTTTTATCCCAACTAGCCGTAAGAATGTAGCGACCATCAGGGCTAAAGGATGCACTGGTGACATAACCCTGATGCCCCTCGAAATGGGCTAGGAGATTGCCAGAGGTATCCCATAAGCGTGCAGTTCCAGTTCGATCAGTTCCCTCGGTACTAACCGTGAGGATTTGGCTGCCATCGGGGCTAAATACTGCACTCGCCATCCAATCGTTATGCCCATCGAGTAGGGCTACGAGACTGTTAGAGGTATCCCATAAGCGGGCGGTTGTATCGCCAGCAGTGAGGATTTGGCGACCATCAGGGCTAAATACTGCACTATAGAGAGCATCCGTATGCCCAAGGAACACCGCGAGTTGTCCGCCAAATGCCTGCACAGGGTGTGTGTCACCCATATCAGTGGAACTTGCTGTTGCTGATGCCTGAAACAGTTCAGGAATCTTCCGTTGGGCGCTTATGGGGGTATTGGTGACGGTGGCAAAAATCGCGCTGATGAGGACGATGAGAGAGGGATGGATTTTTCGGGTGTTTTTTCGGCGCATGATTGTTGTTGGATTGGTTCAGGATTTACGCAAGTGTCATTCCCAGTGCGGGTCTCTTTTCCAGCGGACAGAACATACCTGTTGTAAGCACCCGTGCCAATATAATTGCATCAGATCTCTTTTCAAGACCCCTTGCCCAATAAAGGTTTCAGGAGGCAGTACGTGCAATTATGCATGACTACTTACCAGGGTAAACGCATCAAATGACCGACACTTGCATCTATAGAAGAGAAGAGGTTAAGGGAGATGCTCTACGCTGCTACATATGGCCGTAAGATTCTCCATAAGATGCAGACTGTTAATATTTTTTGCAGTAAGCATCTCAAAAAAATATCTTATTGATTTGAGGCATTTACATTGGGTGCTAAAGTGCTAGTTTGAAGAAGGATTTTTGCGATTTTCCTCTTCCTCCCAAATTTGGAAATTCTCGAAAATTGATGGATCGATGGAAGTAATACGCTCCATAGGAATAAGCATCAATTCTTCCTCTCCAATGTCTCGAAAAATTAAATAAGATGCAAGGTTTAGAGCTATAGCCTTATCAAATTCTATTAATTCATAATAAAGCGAAGCTACCTGCAACAAAACAATACCCTCTATTTTTCTGTTTTCTATTTGCCGTGCCCTCAATAAAGCTTCCTCGTAGTTGATCAAAGCATTTTCAAAATCTTCAAGATATTGGTTCGCTTTACCTATCATCATCAGCGTTAAACTTTGATATGATATATCTCCTACCATTTCATACGCTTGTAATGCAACTTGAAACTGCTCTAAACTTTTCTCAACAGAATCCGTGGTTTGTTCTTCAAATAGTTCTATTCCTTCTTGAAGTAGTAAATAAGCTCCTGACTCCAATCCTCTAAGAGGATTAAGAGGATCTTGAGAAAGTACACCCTCATTATTTACATTGGATGTTAAGGGCATATCCCTCTTACTCGCCGAACCAGCAGCAGCTAAAATTGACCACAACAGTACCGTTATCGCTAGAGTTAGACCTTGACGCGACAGAAGCAACAACCATTGACGCAACATTTTTTTGCCTCCTAATTTTTTGTGTGAAATGGACAAAGAATGAAAAAGTGATTTTTCAGACATGATGGTGATTTAGATTGGGTGAATGGGGAGCAGAGAGTATGACATTTTTGTAGCAACAATAGTTGCTATGGTCTTCTGGGAGCGCGCCGATCGCAACCTCAATCAAAAACCCAACTCAGCATCCCCATTGGGTTCGCTACTGTCTGCGGGTATGCGATCGCCCTCTGGCAAATTGTTTTGGTTGTCTGGTATGGGAAAATCCACCACGATAAAGCAGATGCGATACTTCACCCCATCGTCTAAACTCCACTGACCTCTAAATGGATAGGTTTTCACGTCCCCCACGGAGTTGACGACTATCTCATAGCCTCCTGGTTTAAGCTGGAATCGTTGCACGGGCCTTATTCGGACAGCCTTCTGGTGTTTCTGCCTCTGTCTGGTAAATCTCACATTCAGGGCAAAATGCGATATTTCTCTTCTCCGTCTGACAGTTGAAGCAGGGTGTCATCTCTGAAAAGCCCGGTTTGGCCCCGGCAAATGTAAACTCCAAGGTGGTGGGGGAGTCGTTCTGGATCTCGACTTCTGTATAACCGAACAGGGTTTGTCCCACCGCAAGAGGTTGGGGAATTTCCGTCGCGCCTTTGGCTTCGGCATCCGCGATCAGGGTTTGAATTAAGGCTATTTCTACAGCGGAACTCAGGTGATGTTGAAGATAGAGTTGGAGAAATTGTTCATAGATTTCAATGGCACTGGCATGGTCTCCCGCTTGGACATACGCCTCTCCACAAGCGTGGTACAAGGGGGGAAACTGTTCTGCACTATTGCGAATTAGTTTGGTTTTGAGAAACTCATCTAATTGTTGGCACAGCACAGGATTCACCAGGACATCGGGGGTTTTCTCGTCCAATAGCTTTCGGGCTTTTTGTTGAATCGAATCGACTAAATCGGTGCGACGATACTGGTTGATAAAATCATTGTAGGCGAGGAGTGCTGCTGGAAAATCTCCCTTCTCTTCCGGGTTCACCGCCTCTAAATAGTCTTGACATTCCCGGGTTCGGGCATTAGCAGTTTGAGTGTGACTCTTCATGAAGATGGGAAGTTCGCGCTGGATGACTTTCTGAAAGTTGGCGATCGCCTCCTGACATTCCGCTTGACGATACGCTTGCTCTCCCCGCTGATAATCTTGGTGGTTTTGCCAATACTGTGGTCCAAACCATCCCAGACAGAGTAATCCCCCAATTGCGAGTTTAGTCGTCAACTTTCCCCAATTGCGAGCGTTTACTTCGGGGGATGATGAGAGGTCATTCACGGATTGTGGCATGGTTGCTCCCTGGTGTTCTAATATTGCGAAAAATACCTAGTCTTTCCACTGGATTTCCCTGACGGGAATGGCAATCAATCCGCTCTTTTACCCATTGCTAAACTGCCCACATTTATGAATTTGAGGTTGAGCAGCCGGGGGAATCGGGCTAGTCTACCGGAACCGTGAGTTAAATCATCTAGCTTCTCCTGTAGTGCTACAAACATAGCTTTTGATTCTCTTAACCTACCCTAGCACAGGTCTAAAATGAATTGTCCCGATTTCTTATTATTTCTTAATATCATGATTTAGCCGAGATTCTCGATAGATTTTGATGAACTCCTGACTAAATCAGGTGACTTTGAGGAACTCTTGGGGTAAAATTGAGGAAATCTGGTCTGGGTTCCGACTCTCGGGAATTGTTAACAAACTTTAACAAAAGGAGTGTTATGAAACGTCGTTATTTTCTTCAAGGTGCAGGGGCGGCTTTAGCGGCTTTAGGATGGAGTCAATTAGAAATTCAGCGCCACGGATTACGATATGCTCAGGTTTTGGCTCAGAATACGCCGCGCAAGTTGGCTTTGTTGGTGGGAATTAATGACTATTCTCAGGCTCAGGTTAGTCCATTACGGGGATGTATTACCGATGTTGAGTTACAGCGAGAGTTGTTGATTCATCGGTTTGGATTTAATCCCCAGGATATTTTAATGGTGACGGATGACACAGCGATTAAACCGACTCGGAGGGGATTAATTGAGGCGGTGGAATCTCATTTAATTGCTCAGGCAAAACCGGGGGATGTGGTGGTGTTCCATTTTTCGGGACATGGTGCACAGGTGGTTAATCCTTATAATCCGTTGGGGAATCCACGGGAACGGTTGAATAGTACCTTTGTTCCCAGCGATCGCACTGCATTAATCCAAGAAGGTCAGGCGATGGTTTCTGATATTATGGGGGCGAGTTTGTTTCTGTGGATGTCGGCAATTAATACGGAAAATATTACAGTAGTTTTAGATAGTTGTCATTCCGGGGGTGGCAAGCGGGGGAATTTGACGATTCGAGCAATTCCTGGCGGAGATTATCCCAATTTGGAGGAACAAGAATATCATCAGCAGTGGGTGTCTAAGTTGGGATTCTCACAAGAAAAGTTTGTGGAGGACCGGCAAAAGGGAGTGGCGAAAGGGGTGGTGATTGCTTCAGCATCGGATACGCAATTGGCGGCAGATGCCCCGTTTGAGGGATTTTTTGCCGGGGCGTTTACTTATGTTCTCACTCAGTATCTCTGGCAGCAAACCGGCAGTCACACGGTGCAGACGGTGTTAGGGAATGCTGCGCGCAGTACCTCGCGGATTTCTTCGACTCAGCAAGTTCCGGAGATGGAGGTTAAACCGGGAAGCGGGAATGAATCGAAACCGACTTATTTCCTGCCGGTACAGTCCAACTCCGGCAGAGGCGGTGATTACGGCAGTGAATGGCGATCGCCTGGAACTGTGGTTAGGGGGAATTGACCCGCAGTCGTTGGCGGCGTTTAATAGCAATGCGGTGTTTACGGTGGCGACGGAGGCAGATGCAGGGGGATTGGTGCAAATTGAGTCACGGCAGGGGTTGGTGGCGCAGGGGAAGGCAGTCACACCTTCGGCAGGATTGCAACCCGGTGCGCTGTTGCAGGAACAGGCGCGGGCGATTCCCGAAAACCTCACGTTGCGGATTGGGTTGGATGAGTCGTTGGGGGGAGAGTTGGAGGCAGCAAAACAGGCAGTTGCTGCGGTGGAACGGATGGAAGCGTTGCCGTTGGGGGAAACCGAGGTGCATTATATTTTGGGACGGATGACGGAGGCGCTACATCAGGAGGTTCGGGAATCCGGGGTGGCGGAGGTTCCGGCAGTGGGGAGTTTGGGGTTATATGGTGCGGGTTTGGATTTGATTCCGGGTTCGTTTGGGGCGGTGGGAGAGTCGGTGGTTGCGGGGTGCGATCGCCTCAAGAGTAAGTTTCGGGCATTGTTAGCGGCGCGATTGGTGAAGCTGACTTTGAATGCGGAATCCTCTCGGTTGAATGTATCAATGGGGTTGAAAGTGTTGCAGGGGTCTCAGGCGCAGTTTGCGGCGAGTGCATTTACGGCGCGAGGGGGGAATGGGAGAACGACTGAAGTCGGGACGTTGAACGGGGGAGAGATTTCTCAGATTCCTGTGGGGGTGGAGGTGCAGTGTGAGGTTACGAATGGGGAGAGTCGGGATTTGTATGTGACTTTGTTGGTGATTACGACAACCGGGGAATTGGTGGTGGTTTTTCCGAATAGTTGGACGGCAGGGGTTGATGCAGCGTTGGTGAAGGCAGGGGAAACGCGATTGATTCCGGATGGCAATCGGGACCCGTTTAAGTTGACGATTTCACCGCCTTTGGGGACGGCTGAAATTTTGGCGATCGCCAGTTTATCTCCGTTGCGGACTTCCCTGCAACAGTTACAACAAATTGCCGCAGCGCGAGGGACAAGGGAGGGGGTTTTAGGGTTGGAAGAGGAATCGGTTTCGGCGGTGGAAAATTTATGGGCCGATTTGAACCAAACTCGCAATATTACGGCTTCGTTTGACCCGCGTTCTCGGATTGCTCAAACGGAGCAAATGGCGGCTTTATCGATTACGTTTCAGGTGGTTTGAGGTTGAAAATTAAATACAATTCTTGGCCCGGTTGGGAATAGACAAATCCGGAGAATGTACCCCGAATCAGCAGGACTCTGATTCGGGGGTGCAGTTGAGTTGGATGGGTTGGATTATTTTTTTAATCTTTTTTGACAAAAAAATATTGCTGTGATATAATCATAGGTTATAAAATAGTTGATTTTGGGGGAGACGCAACCTGTGGTAGGATTTGGGCTGAACGGGTTAATTTAAGGTGCGATCGCCTGCTTGATTGCTCCAATGGATTTTGTCCGAGATGCCTTGAAACTGGAAAGGGTCCCCAGTTGCAGTCGCCATTTTATCTGGGTTCGGGTAATGACTATAGGGCTATAAGATGAACAAATTAAGCATGATGCCGATCGCGCTGGTGCTTTCATCGGTGTTGACTGCACCCGCCAGTTTTGCACAACCCATCGCCCCTGCTGCCGATGGGACAAATACTCAGGTTAATTCTGAAGGGAACCAGTTTAATATTACTGGGGGTTCTCTGTCGGGCGATCGCATTAATTTATTCCATAGTTTTGAGCAATTTGGCCTAGATGCGGGTCAAGTTGCCAACTTTTTATCCTCTCCAGAAATTCAGAATATCCTCGGACGAGTCACAGGGGGAGATGCTTCGGTTATTAATGGACTCATTCAAATCACCGGGGGCAATTCTAATCTATTTTTAATGAATCCAGCAGGGATTTTATTCGGTCCCAATGCTTCCTTAAATGTCCCTGCTTCATTTACCGCAACCACCGCTACAGGAATTGGGTTTGGGAATGATTGGTTTCAGGCAGTGGGAGACAATAATTGGGGTAATTTAGTCGGAACTCCTAGTCAATTTGCCTTTGAGATTTCCCAACCGGGAGGGATTGCTAATTTAGGCAACTTAACCCTATCACCGGGGCAGAATTTAACCCTATTGGGAGGAGTTGTACTCAATGCCGGAACCCTTTCTTCTCCCGGGGGAAATATTACTATTGCAGCAATTCCGGGAGAGAGTCGGGTACGGATTTCGCAAGCAAAATCATTTACTGAGTTTGGAAGTGACTCCCTCTCCTGGAAATTCTCTCACCTCCCAACTCACGCCCCTGAGTTTGCCGGAACTGTTAACTGGGAGTGGGGTGAGTCATGCCAATCAGGTACAGGTGAATCCCGATGGGACAGTCGCCCTCACGGGGTCTCACTCTCAGGTTCCGGTGGAATCTGGGGATGCTGTTGCCTCCGGTGATATTGATGTAACAGGAGAATCGGGCGGGACAGTCCAGGTATTAGGCGATCGGGTTGCCGTTGTCGGGGCGAATATAGACGCTTCTGGGATGGATGGCGGGGGTACGGTTTTGGTCGGGGGTGAGTATCAGGGTGAAGGTCCAGTTCCCAATGCGTCGGATACCTTTGTGAGTCGGGATTCGATTATTTC
This sequence comes from uncultured cyanobacterium, assembly GCA_963821735.1. Taxonomy (GTDB): domain Bacteria; phylum Cyanobacteriota; class Cyanobacteriia; order Cyanobacteriales; family Laspinemataceae; genus Laspinema. Next base: position 914,138 of record CAWGFK010000002.1, on the reverse strand, counting down.
TGCCGATGCCTTATCCGAGGGAGATGGGGGTCGCGTGATTATTTGGGCCGATGATACCACCACATTCCGGGGGACAATCAATGCGCGGGGAGGGGTCGAACCGGGGGATGAACCCCAAAATGGCGGATTTGTAGAAGTATCGGGCAAGCAAAACCTGATTTTTCGGGGGTCGGTGGATCTAAGTGCGCCCAATGGCAATTTAGGAACTTTACTGCTTGATCCACAAGATATCATCATTGTGAGTGCCACTGGTGCAGAGGATGACCCGCAGCTAATTGAGGATAATCCCAATCCCGAAGACCCGGAAGGGGTGATTTTTGCCGAGGATGGCGACCCAACAGCAACCTATACAATTTCAGAATTCTTTTTAGAAACTCTCCCGGGCAATGGCAATATTATCCTAGAGGCCACCAATGATATTATCATTGAAGACTTGAATTTGGATGTTGGGGACCTCGGGTTTGAAGCGGGAACGGGTTCTATTACCTTTGTGGCAGATGCTGATGGCAGTGGAGTTGGCTCATTTGTGATGGAGAATACCCAAAATACTATTTCGGCAGAAGGGAGAAGTGTATCCATTTCCGGCGCAAGTATTACGGTTGGGAATATCAATACCGGAGTCGGTTTTGGTCCGAGTGACGGGGGTGCAATTACTTTAAATGCCACGAACGGCACGATTGAGGCGGAAACACTCAACTCCTCGACAAATCTGGTGGATGGCGGTGTCCCGGGTAATGGGGGTGCAGTTACGGTAACTGCGACAGGGGATATAACCGTAAACACAATCGATACCCGTTCATTTTCTATAGACTCTGGGACCGGGAACGGAGGGCCAATTACAGTCATCAGTGACACGGGAAATATATTAGTTCAAACCCTGGATTCTTCTACAATAGTACCGGCAGGTGTTCCCGGGAATAATGCGGGTAATGGGGGCGATATTCTGGTAGAGGCATTGAACGGGACTGTTGATACCTCGACAATTCTATCTAATGCTCAATCCTTGGATGGAACTGCGGGTACAGGCGGGAATGTGGTGGTAAATGCTGGGACAAGTATCAGTATCGGCAACATTTTAGATTCTAGTAGTTCTGAGATCAACAATGGGGGGAATGTTGAACTAACAGGGAATCAGATAGAGTTACCCCCAGAAGAGTCAGGGGAGAGTAACAACGGGGGAATTTTACTGCTGCAACCGAGTACCCCGGATACCCCGATTGTGATTAATGCCGAGGCGGATGTCCCCGGCAGTTTCACCTTGACTCAGTTAGGATTCGGAAACCTGAATTCGGGGTTTGATTCGATGACGATTGGACGGGCGGATGGGACTGGGACCGTCACTCTGGATAGTTTTGAAAACCCGATTGATGCGCCTCTGACGGTGCGATCGCCCAATGGCACCATTAATGTCAATAGTCCGCTTGAGGCAGTGGGTATCGCTTCAATCACCCTACAAGGTGCAACCACTCTCAATTCTAATCTCACCACGGTGAACCAACCGATCGCCATTCAGGGAGATGTCACCTTGGGAGGTAATCCCGTTACCCTCACGTCAGGGGATGGTGCAATTACCCTCACCGGACTGGTGAATGGGACTCAATCCCTCACCTTAGATGCAGGAATTGGGGAGATTAGCATCACCGGAGAAATTGGCGGGGTCACCCCAATTGGGGATTTGACCGTGAATAGTACCGGAATTACCAGCTTTGGCGGACCCATCAATGCTGCCAGTCTGACGACGAATGCCGGGGGAACGACCCAACTCAATGGCGATGTTACCACCACTGGGGCGACTGGGCAAGTTTATGGTAACAATGTTACCATCCCAGGCAACCTCACCTTAACCGGAGATGAACTCAGCTTTGGCGGAACCGTAACGGGAAGCGGATTGATTACCCTGCAACCCGCTAACCTGGATACTCCCGTTGCCTTGGGCAACGCCACAGAAATTGGTGCAGGAACATTAGATATTACTGCTACGGATTTAGGTGCATTTGAAGGATTCACTTCCCTAACCATTGGGCGAGTGGATGGCAACGGGGCGATTTCTAGTGCTAATTTATCCTTAACTGTTCCCACCACCATCCAATCGGGAAATGGCGGCATTACCTTAGCGGGGGCAAATGGTGCAGAACCCCTGACGGTTACTTCCACCGACTGGAACCGTTGCTTTATCTGGGGCGGTGGGAGATATTACGCCCTTGTCCTCACTCACGGTAACAACTGGAGGAATTGCTACCCTAGGGAATGCGATTACCACCAATGGTCCTGATGGCGTGGCGATCGCCGGAACTGGAGGGATTAACTTAACTGGACCCGTCACCCTGAACAGTAGTACCGGCAATGGCACAATCGCCTTAACAGGTGGCAGTCAATGGCAATTTTCCCCTCACCCTGACTTCCGGAAATGGGACAGTCACCCTCCCGGCGATCGGGGATATCACCCCCCTCTCCTCCCTCACCATTAATAGTACCAACACGACCCAACTCACTAACAATATTACCACCCAGGGAGTGAATGGGGTAACCGTGAATGCACCCATTACTGTGGCATCTCCGGTTACTCTCGATACAACGATTAGCAATGGTCCCATTAACTTCACCGGGACAGTGGATGGTACTTTTCCCCTGACTTTGACAGCAGGAACCGGAAATGTGCAATTAACTGAAACCCTCGGGGGTATTTCTCCCTTAACTCAACTGACGATCGCCGGGGGAATCCTGGAAACCGCTGATTTAAACGTCGGGAGTGGAGGCATCAATCTCTCCGGCAGTGACATCACCCTGAATACCATCAACACCACTGCCGGAGGAACCCTAGGAATCAACAATAGCGGAACCCTCAACCTGGTTGGATTATTAAATCTTGCTGGGTTATTTTCCCAAACCGGAACCGGACCCGTAATTTTGGGAAATAATCTCACGACAACGAACCAAAATATCAGTTTTAATAGCCCCGTTAGCTTAACAGGAACCCCAGAAATCTCCGCTGGAACCGGCAGTCTCTCCTTTAATAATACCCTCAATGCCGGGACCGGCAATTTGAGTTTAACCGCCAACGAGATGGAGTTTGGGGGTGCAATTAGTGGGACAGGATTAGCAGTTTTATCCCCTGGTTCTAGCGATCGCAATATTCAAATTGGCGGAACCTTTAGCAATAATGCCCTGAACCTCTCCCTCCCGGAACTCAATCTATTTCAACCAGGATTTACCCAAATTACCATCGGGCGGATTGATAGTACCGGGTTAATTGCGATCGCCCCTCTCACCCTCTCTAACCAGTCCTTTTTCTTCCAAGGCGGCAACGGAATTATCTCCTTGTTAGGACTCTTACGCGGCAGTCTGGGCACTGATTTTACCTTCTTTGCCAACGAGATTGAACTCACTGATGGAATTGAAACCGACGGGACCGATATTGTTCTTGATGGCAATGTGACACTCGCTGCCGATGTCACCCTAAATACAGGTCCCGGTGATGGTACAATCACCTTTGAGCGAACCGTGAACGGACCTCACCAACTTACCCTCCAGGCAGGGACTGGGGATGTGGAATGGTTAGGGGCAGTCGGAGGAACTCAACCCCTGGCGGGGACAACTGCCAGCGGGAATACAATCCAGTTATCCTCGGAACTTCGTACCCTTGGGGATATTATCCTCAATAATGACTTACGCCTGATTGATAACACAGCGATCGCCTCCGAAACTGGGGATATCCAGTTCAATGGATTCGTAGATAGTCTCACCTCCCCCATTAATTTGACCCTAAGTGCAGGAGGCGGCATCACCCTGAATCAAGCAGTCGGTTCTCAAATTCCCCTCGCACAATTTGAGATTAGCGATGCCACATCCGTTACGGCAACTGACCCGATTAACGCTAATACCGTGGCGATTTCTGCCGATCAGATTCAACTGGAGGGGGACATTACCACAACGGGGGGAAGTGTGAATGTTACCGCCAATAATCAGCTAACCGTGGGAAATATTACCACATCTGGCGGTGCAATTGCGGTGATTAATAATACGGGGGATACCAATGCTGGTAACCTAAATAGTTCCAATCCTACAGGAACCGGAGGCGCAGTCACCATTGAAGCGCCCAATGCCGCAACCCTTGCCGGAGACTTGATTTCCACCGGAGAAACCGGGGGAAATATCCGCGTCATTGCCCGCGATCGCATTCAAGTGGGTAACATTGATTCCTCCGGCAGTATCGGCAGTGGCGGGAATGTCTTTATTGACCCGGAAAATGATACAGAAGTGGGATATATCAACGCCCAAGGGGGAAATTCTGGGGCGGGAGGAGATATCTTTATCCAAACCGGACAGTTTTTCCGGGCAACCAATACCTTTAGCGATCGCAACGGAGAAACCGCCAGTATTTCCTCGGCAGGGGGACAAGGCGGCGGTTCCATTTCCCTCACTCATGGAGGAGGGGACCTAGAAATTCCCTTTGTGATTGGAGAGAATAGTAGCAACGGAACTGCTGGGGTGATTACCACCGGCAGCGAGACACTCACTTTAGGCGAATCCTTCCTCGGTCCCGTAACGCGGGGGAATATTGGCGTGATCACCGGGGAAGTGATACCGCCAGAAGAACCCGAAGAACCTATCGAAGAACCCATCGAAGAACCCATCGAAGAACCCATCGAAGAACCCATCGAAGAACCTATCGAAGAACCCATTTCAACCCCGAGGATTACACCGGGGCCCACCGATATACAACCCTTGCCATCGCAAACCCCAGCAACCACGCAAACAGCATCGGAAACCCCCGCAGTAGGGGAACCCAGCGCAGAAGTGTCCCCAGCAGAGGTATCCCCAGAGGAAACCTCTCCCCCGGTTGCCGTTGAATCGCCGGTTGTGGAAGAAACAAACGCGGTGGTTGCCCCCACCATTGAACCCCCGTCGATCGCCCCTGCAACCATCGATACCCCGGCGATCGCCTCTGAGGAGATTGTACCCCCTACCCCAGAAGTGGAACCCACCCTCACCACTCCCGAACCCGTACCACCTTTGTTGACAGAAACTCCCCGGCAAACCCTCGGAGAACCGCCCATACTCCAGATCCCACAAAGCATAACTGAAACCGTGCGATCGGCGATCGAACAGAATTCCAGCGAAGGAAATCAAGGACCTGCTTTGGGTAACTTTCGGGAATCCGTTGCCCAAAACATTGATCCTGGCATGGGGACAATGGAACAAGTCTTTACGGATAACTTTAGTCAGCATCATGGGATTCCACCGGGACAAATGGTATCCTTAACCCAAGCGCAAACCCTCATGGGGAATATCGAAGCAGAAACCGGCGTGAAACCCGCCTTAATTTATGTGAGGTTTGCCCCAGTCAATTTAGAGGGCGATCGGGACGAGGACCAACTGGAAATCCTGATTGTCACCCGAGAGGGACAACCCATTCCCAAACGAATTCCTAACACCAGTCGCGCCGAAGTTATCAAAGCTGCCAATGCTTTTCGGGGAGAAATTACCGCCACAGGAATTCGGCGCAACCGCTATTTGCAAAACGCCCAACAGCTTTATAACTGGATAATTGCCCCCATCGAAGCGGAGTTAAAAGCCCAAAATATTCAAAATTTAGCCTTCATCATGGATAACGGATTGCGAACTCTTCCCCTCGCCGCCCTCCATGATGGTAATCAATTCCTCGTGGAAAAATATAGCGTCGGACTGATGCCTTCCTTAAGTTTAACCGATACCCGATATGCGGATATTAAAACGCGGGAAGTCTTAGCAATGGGGGCCTCTGAATTTACGGAATTAGACCCCTTACCCGCCGTTCCTATAGAAGTAGAAACAATTACCACAAAAGTCCGAAAAGGGCAAGCCTTTATCAATGAATTGTTTACCTTAGAAAACCTCAAACGAGAACGAAGGGAACATCAATATTCCATCGTTCATCTGGCAACTCATGGAGAATTTGAACCGGGACAACTCAGCAATTCCTATATTCAACTCTGGGACCGGAAGCTAAAAATGGATGAAATTCGAGAACTTGGGTTTTAACGACCCCCCGTTAGAATTGCTAGTCCTCTCCGCCTGTCGAACTGCGGTGGGGGATGAACAAGCAGAATTAGGATTTGCCGGGTTAGCAGTCCAAGCAGGGGCTAAAACTGCCCTAGCCAGTTTATGGTATGTTTCTGATGAAGGAACCTTTGGATTAATGAGTGAATTTTATCACCATTTAAGTCAGGCCCCCATCAAAGCCGAAGCCCTCCGGCAAACCCAAATTGCCATGATTCAAGGCAATGTTCGGGTAGAGAATGGTATCCTTTATACGGCTAATCAAGAAATCCCCTTACCCGAGGCGATCGCCCATCTCTCTGAGTCGGATTTAACCCATCCCTATTATTGGTCCGCCTTCACCCTAATCGGCAGTCCTTGGTAAATCAATTTGCAGGAAGTTCAACGTCACGACTTCAGTCGTTTCTTCATGTTCGTAGTAACGACTTCAGTCGTTTCTTTTGCAATCTCTCTGGGAGTTCAAACTCTAGCCCTGTCAAGGTGGTAAATGTAATGACGAAAAATCGTTATTTCTTGTAGGGGCGCAATGCTTGCGCCCACAATTGGGCATAAATTTAATGAGGAAAAATCGTTATTTCTTGTAGGGGCGCAATGCTTGCGCCCCAAGGGCGCAAGCATTGCGCCCCTACAATCTACACACCTTGACAGGGCTAGAGTTCAAACTCCCGCTGATTTCTGAAATTGGATTATCGGACCCCGGAAACGACTGAAGTCGTTACTACAAACAGGGGAGAAGGATTGAAATTGGATTATCGGACCCCAGAAACGACTGAAGTCGTTACTACAAACGGGGAGAGGGTATTTCATTTCAATTTCATAATTTTATGGCAAACTCAACAATGATGAAGTTTTGACCATTATGTTTGATGAGTTGGAAAAATTTTATCATAAAAAACCAATCAATGAAGCAACTTCCCTAAAAATGGCTAGAATACAGATAGATCCGGCGAAGAGGGATTTAGTTTTTGATATCTTCTGTATTTTAGTTTACACTATCCCCCAGATTCTCTTACACAAAAACAGGATAAACAGTCATGAATCGGTTGGTTATTGCCGCTGCGATCGCCTCTAGTTTATTGGTCATTCCCGGTTGTTACACCCCCACCTCCGAGGCATCGTTAAATAAATCCTCCGAGGTAGAAGGGATCGAATCTAATCACGCTGAAGCGATGATGGGAGATGGACATCATCAACATCATCAGCATCATCAGCAGCATCACTCGGATTCTCATTCAGAACATTCAGGGGAGGGTCACGGGGAACCGCAGCAGGCGACTCTTGCAAAACTCACAGTTCCCTCGACGATCGCTGCCAACCTACCCGTTGTTTTAGGGATTGAGATTCAAGATACCGCTGGAAATCCAGTCTCTGAATTTGATATTGTCCATGAAAAACCGATGCACTTGATTGTGGTGAGTGATGATTTGCAGTTCTTCTCTCATGTCCATCCGACTCAGAATGAAGCGGGACAATTTCAAGTGGAAAATATTTTTCCCAGTGGGGGAAATTATACCCTATTTGCCGATTACAAACCAACAGGGGATGCACAACGAGTTTCAGCATTAAAAACTACGGTAGAGGGAAATCCACCGCCACCGAGAGAGATGACTTTAACGCGATCGCAAACCCTGGGGAATACCGAGGTGGGATTGATGCTACCCTCAGAGGAAATTTCCGCCGGTGAACCCCTTACCATTGCTTTCCATTTAGAAGATACTCAGACTCAAACCCCGGTTACAGATTTGCAGCCTTATCTAGGAGAATTGGGTCATTTAGTGATTGTTAAACAATCGGATTCCCCTACAGAAGCAGACTATATTCATGCTCATCCGATGCCCAATCAGGGTCCGGGACATATTGAATTTATGACCCAGTTTCCAGAACCGGGAAATTATAAAATGTGGGGAGAATTTAACCGCAATGGTGAAATGATTGCCGCCGAGTTTTGGGTAACCGTTCAGTAAATTAGTCTCAGTTTATCCCATCCATTCCGGGACAAGGCAGTGCCTTATCCCGGATTTTTTTATCTCATTGTAGGTGGAACCCAATCGGAATAGCTTTCTAAATGTCCCCAATAGGACATATAGCCCGTAATCGCCCAAATTAGACCCGCGATGGCAATGGCAACTGCCCCAACAATTCGCAGAGTTGAACTATTCCTCAGATAAAGCGATGGCGTGGCTAAAACACCGCCGAGTCCCGAAATAATAAAGCCAATTCCGGACATTAAAGGCCGTCTCGTCATGTCTAAATTAATGATTCGTACCCCGACCACAATCGAGGCTAAACCGGCAAAAAAGGCGTAAATCGTGACGGTAATCAAATCCCAATCCGCAGCTAGGGCGAATGCTGCACCCATAAAGACAATTCCAAATAACACGGACATTTCCCCAAAGGCTACATTAAAACTGCCGCGAATCGGCCAAGTCCAAATCATGTGTAACCCGGTAACTAACGCCACTGCACCTGTCATTCCAAAGCCAGGAATCCAGCGTTTTTGTCGGATATTGTCTAATCCATCATAAATATAGTAAGCCAGCAAAAAATGACCGGCTACTAAGTTAATTAGCATCAAGCTAATGTAATTAATCATGTCTGACCCTCTGTTGATTTCTATTGAGAGTGGCAAGGTTTGATTGTACCCTAGTTTAGGAAATCTGGGTGAGTTAGGCTTTAGAAGCCGCAGCAAAACCGATTATTCAGGAGAACTGACTCTCTCTACCAGTGGGGATGGCGCAACCAGTTCCGGATTTTTTGGGGCCATAACTTAGGACTTTCTGGCGATCGATAGCCGGTTTGAATCATGGATTGCCACAGGGGGATTCCTCCCACTTTTGCACTCAATAGCAGGTGGAAGAGCGAGGGCTAATCCTATCAAGATCCAGGCAGTCAAATGGAGAAAATAAGCCGGTTGATTCATCTGTCCCTGGGGTAGCCAGTTTTCATCCTGAAACTTACCAGAAACTACCGCTAATCCCGCTGCTAATAAGATGACGGTATTGGCAATCCGATGTAAGGCAACCCACCAACTCGGTTTTCCAACATTGCGGAGTTTGGAAAGAGAATTTTTGGCCGCCAAACGGTGTCGTCCAACTCGCAGACTGTAAATAGCAAAGGCTATCAAAATAAAGAATAATAAAAAGCCAAATGTACCATGAATATCAATCAGATTTCGGTTCGCTGCGGATAGGCTTAGGCCACCCCAGCGCCCATCCCAGCTATCATAAACCAAAAAGCCAGTAATGAAAGCCCCGAGGACTAAAATGGCATTCAAACCATGCAATAATCGCAGCAGGAAAGGTTGATAAGGAATGGAACGCATAAATGACTCTGATTTTTGTCAAGGGATTCCCCAATTTTACAACGGGAAGTCTGATGCGGAGAAAAAAATAGGGTCACCCCGGCGCTTAAAGTCTAGCTTAAAGTCTAGGACGCACCTTGGAGTTACCTCGGCTATATCCGGGAGGCCCGGGAAAATTCAAAAATGATTAAATAATGAAAAAATATTCCTGAATGTCTTGGAAAACCTGGATAAAAAGGTGAAAAAATTGTTCTAAATCATAGAATTTTTTTCATTTTTGTTTCATTATATTGACCCTTGCCAAGGTGGCTAAAAAATGATAAGCTAAAATTACTACGAGAAGAAAGAGTTTGGGAAGCACAGTGAGTTTTATTACGACTTTTTTGGTATCTTTAGGCTTGGCAATGGATGCTTTTGCTGTGGCGATCGGCAGTGGAATTGCTTTGAAAAAAGTAAAACTGCATGATGCGCTTTTAGTGGCGACATTTTTCGGGGGATTCCAGTTATTTATGCCCTTACTGGGTTGGATGGCTGGATTAGGCATCCGAGAAGCTATTTCCGGTGTGGATCATTGGATTGCATTTTCGCTGCTGGGATTTATTGGCGGTAAAATGATTCATGAATCTATCTATGAAGAGGAGGGATTGGAGGAAGCAAAACCGTCAAATCCCCGCAATTTATATATTTTATTAGGATTAGCCGTTGCCACGAGTATTGATGCGTTAGCGGTGGGATTAAGTGTTTCTTTGTTACAAACTTCCATTGTCGAGTTAGCGGTGGTGATTGGTATTGTCACCTTTGCTTTATCCTTTGCTGGGGTATATCTCGGAAATCGAGTGGGTAACTTTTTTGAAAAGCAAGTGACAATTCTAGGCGGCGTGATTTTAATCGGAATCGGCGTCAAAATATTAATGGAACATTTAATGGTTGCGGGTTAGCCGATCGCCTCCCCTCCTATCCCCCATTTCTTGTATGCTAGAAACAATGATATGGAGGTTGAAGCTAATGGACCCGATACTTTCTCGCATGGAGGGAGTGCAATCCCCGATTATTCCACAGATTGGGGAACTGATTCGCGCTTATCCCGGTACGCTTTCTTTGGGACAAGGGGTGGTGTATTATCCCCCACCGCCTGCCGCCTTTGAACGCATAACCGAATGTTTGGCGGATCCCAATAATCATAAGTATCAAGCGGTGGAAGGCATTCCGGCATTACAAGCAGGCGATCGCCACTAAACTGCAATCGGAAAACCACATTCCCATCAACGATGACAGCAAAATCGTTGTGACTGCTGGGGGAAATATGGCGTTTATGAATGCCATTCTGGCGATTACTTCCCCCGGGGATGAAATTATTATCCAAACTCCTTATTATTTCAATCATGAAATGGCGATCGCCATTGCTGGATGTCAGGCAGTTTGTGTGGCAACCGATGAAAACTATCAACTCCGTGTTGATGCGATCGCTGCCGCCATTACGGACAAAACCCGGGCAATTGTCACCATTTCTCCGAACAATCCCACAGGTGCAGTCTATTCCGAAACCGCCTTACGCCAAATCAATCAACTCTGTGGCGATCGCGGCCTTTATCATATCAGTGATGAAGCCTACGAATATTTTACCTACGATGGCGCAACCCATTTTTCACCAGGTTCTATCCCCGATAGCCATTCCCACACCATTTCCCTGTTTAGTCTCTCCAAAGCTTATGGATTTGCCGGATGGCGGATTGGCTACATGGTGATTCCCAAATCCCTCCTGACTGCGGTCAAAAAAATTCAAGATACTTTGTTAATTTGTCCCCCAATCCTGTCTCAATATGTCGCATTAGGCGCATTAGAAGCCGGGAAAGACTATTGCTTAAAACATCTCCCCATCATCTCAGAAATGCGCGACTTATGCCTGAAACGCTTCTCAGACTTACCTGAATTTTGTACCGTCCCGGAAGCCAAAGGGGCTTTTTACTTTTTGGTCAAACTGGAAAGCAAACTTTCCCCAATGGCAGCGGCTAAATTGCTGATTGAAAAATTTCGGATTGCCACGATCCCCGGTACGACCTTTGGGATTGAAAGCGGGTGTTTTCTGCGGGTTTCCTATGCCGGATTGGACCGCGAAACAGCATTACGAGGGATTAATCGCTTATTTCGCGGATTAGGGACAATGTACAAAACTCCCCATTCTCGTATGTAAAAATAGGAGAGTCTCGTTTAGAACTCTCCTACCCCCAAACATTATGGCCGATCCATCGAATACTTCAAACTTAACCCCTCCCCTGAAAGTTTTTTCGGTGGATGCCTTAGCAGTTCGCCTGTTTGCCACTGCCGCAGAGATGGCATGGGATGCTGCGGTTGCCGCCAGTGATATCTTAGCGACGGCGATCGCCCATCGGGGGGAGGCGAGGGTACTCCTGGCAACGGGGAATTCCCAAATTGAATTTCTGGAGGCAGCGATCGCCTTAAATCGGGTGGATTGGTCCCGGGTTGTTTTCTTTCATTTAGATGAATATCTGGGAATTCCCGCCACCCATCCGGCGAGTTTTCGCAGCTACTTGCGCGATCGCGTAGAAAATCAGGTCCATCCTGCCGCCTTCCATTATATCAATGGAGATGCGATCGAACCCCTGAAAGAATGCGATCGCTACAACCAATTATTGCTAGAAAAACCCATTGATTTATGCTGCTTGGGCGTGGGAGAAAATGGTCACTTAGCCTTTAATGAACCCGGGATTGCGGATTTTAACGACCCCTACCCCATTAAACTGGTAAAATTAGCCCACGCCACCCATCAGCAATTGGTGAATCAAGGACAATTTCCCGCCCTAGAATCCGTCCCCAAATATGCCTTTACCCTCACCATTCCCCAACTTTGTGCCGCCCAAAAAATCATCTGCCTCGCCCCTTCCCGGCGCAAAACCCAGATTGTCCAGCAGATGTTATCCCATCCCATCACCCCAGAAATTCCTGCGACAATTTTGCGACGGCAATCTCACGCCACCTTATTTTTAGACCGAGATTCTGCTGGGGAATTTTAACCTAATATCATTTGTCATTTGTCATTTGTCATTTGTCCAGGAGTTAAAAACCGGGTTTCTTCACCACCCTTCTGCTAATTCGCCAAACATTATGAAAGAAACCCGGTTTCTTGTCCTTAGAAACCGGGTTCTTTTCCTCTCTATCAAATCAATCCTGTAGTCTATGGCTTCGGCCCAATTTGAGCAGGTATCCGGGATTTAATCCGGTTCTCCATCTCCACCGGGTGGGACTCCGGGTCTTTCCTTCCCCGAACTCATATCTGGACCGATCGCCGCTTCGCTGTTTTCTAATAGCTGAGAAGCATAGACCCCGAGTTTTTCATGGGCCAAAGTTGTGGGATGAATATCATCCCAAAATAGATATTCATTGGGATTTTGGCAAATCATCCCCCGTTGTTGATTCAGACAAGGTTCTGTAACATTTTCAAAGCCAAAATTCGCCGGGTTGTCCAACACCCGATTATAAATTTCATTAACATCTAAGGGAATGATTTCCACCTCAGAACCCAGGCGGCTGCTCAACTGTTGCAGAGACTCGGCTAATTTCTGATTATGCAGCCGAATTAACTCATTTAACTGCACCGAACTTTGACGATTTCGGGTCCCGGGTAAACTTCCTAAATCCGGCAGATTAGGCACGAGAAAATTTTGAGCGCCCATTTCCGCCAGGGTGGCGATCGCCTCAGAAACATTCGACACAGGTTGATTGGGATTACTCTCCTGATTTCCCAGGTAATCGTTGGGTCCCGCCCAGACAATATAAAGGGCATTCGGGTCTGCTGAATCTTGGGTTTGTTGGAAGCGATTCACCTGATCCAACAGTCCTCGCGAGGGGGTTTCATTCCGATTCATTTCCCCAGTCGTCGCCCCCCCATAAGCAAAATTGGTATCCGGATTAAACGGGATATTTAACTCCTCGGCCAGATATTCTACCCAAACCGGGCCATTAGAAAACCGCCCCTCAAAGTACAAGGAACTTGGGGGATATTGAGCTTGGGACTGTTCAAACAACTGCCCCGTATCGGAGAGACTGTCACCAAAAACATATATTTCGCTAAAGTTGGCTGCCATAACAGGACCTGGAATTAAAACAGAAAAAAGGAGGGCTGCACTCGCTAAAATCCGGTGTCGCATGGTAATCTTCAGAGGGTCTCCTGGGGGTAATCACTGGGGATGGAAAGAGTCGCTATCCGGACTCTACTGATTGTCAATTCTCTGGCGGAAGAAAGAACGGTCCGGAATAACTCTATCTTTTCATCTCCCTAGCCCCTTGCCCTCTCTCGCGAGTCAGACATTTTCCGGGGGAATGGCCGGTCATTCCTCAGCAGTTAGGCATAATAATTTTTAGGATAATTTTGAGAAAAATCCCTCTTCGAGGATAGGTTACTTTTTCTATTTTTGGTATGAGTAAGCAACGCCTATAACCCCAACTGAATTGCTGATTCTAAATTCCGCAATATTTAATTTTAAACCCCTAAATGTAGGGGCGATTCGCGAATCGCCCTACATAATAGACGAGGTATTGCAGAATTCTGAAAAGTCCCCCTTGTTCAGGGCGAACTCGCCAAAATTGAGGTATCCGGGTTAAATTCCTTTCAGAGTTTTGAGAGACTCTTCCACATGACCCTCAAAATTCATCATGGAATTGAAAATATGGCGGACAACGCCCTGTTTATCAATCACATAGGTGACTCGCCCGGGGAGGAGTCCCAGAGTTGCAGGGACCCCATAGAGCTTACGAAGGGCTTTATCGCGATCGCTTAACAGGGTAAAGGGCAGACTGTATTTACTGGCGAATTTTTGGTGAGAATCCGCTGAATCGCTGCTGACCCCGATGACTTCGGCCCCTGCTTGTTTGAACTGTTGATAACTATCCCGAAAGGCGCAAGATTCCTTCGTGCATCCGGGAGTATCATCTTTTGGATAAAAATAGAGCACCACACTAGATTTTCCTCGAAAATCGCTGAGTTTAACGGTTTCCCCGGTTTGAGATGGCAAACTAAAATCTGGGGCGGTATCTCCGATTTGTACGCTCATAATCCCTAGTCCTGGGTATTTTCTCTGCAAAATGTTAACTTTTGTAATGTTACCGCAATTTGTCCCCGCAATGGTAGCCCTCCCCGGTGAAGAAATTAGAGAAAGGCTTAATTTAGCCATCAGACTAGGCACTCCCTTAAATGCTGAGTGCGGGTTCAGTCATCATCTACACAAGATTAGAAAAAATTAATCAATCATGATTCGACATTTCCTCGCCTGTGGACTAGCTGGTTTAGTCATGGTAACCGCGATGCCCAGGGTCTCCCGTGCCACGCTGCCTCCCGTGAGTCAGAGCAATTTCCCACCCGATTTAGCACAGGCAGAAGCTTACAATAACCAGGGATATGATTTAGCGAGTCAGGGAAGATTTATCGAAGCCGTGGCAGCTTTTGAACGAGCAGTCGCCCTGTATCCCTCTTATGATACTGCCTACAATAACCTAGGAATTACTTATGCTCAACTGGGAAAATTCTCAGAAGCTGTGAGCGCCTTTGAAGAAGCGATCGCCCTGAATTCCGGCAATGTCGAATATTATAATAACCTCGGCAGTGCCTTGGGTTCCTTGGGGAGAATCGACGAAGCGACCAACGTTTTTAGAGATGCGATCGCCCGTTATCCCAACGAACCCGATAGCCATTTTAATTTAGCCATTGCCTTCTTAAATCAAAATCAATTTCCCGAAGCCATTGCCGCCTTGAAAACCGCCCGAGACTTATACGAAATTCGCAATAATTTCGCAGCAGTCCAACAAATCAATCAAATTTTACAAGACTTAGAACCCTAAACCCAAACCTGGCTAGTTTGCCCTAGCGAAACAACCCTTTTATTTCCTGCAAAAATGCCGAAGTCTCCCCTTTTGCCCGAGGATGAGTTAAAATTCCCTGACTCGGACTCAACAGCAAGGCTAACAGGAAAAACCCAGAAACCACTAACACAATTGCTGGACCGGAGGGGATATTTTGATAAAAACTCAAATACATTCCCGAGACACTAGAAACAATGCCAATCAGCGCCCCGACAATCATTACTTGATGGAGGCGAGGCACCAATAAATAGGCTGTAGCACCAGGGGCAATCAGCAGGGACAAAACCAGCACCACTCCCACCGCTTTCATACTGGCGACAACAGTCAGGGCAATCAAAACCATTAACCCAAAATTGAGCAAATTGACCGGAAGTCCTGCGGCTTGAGCGCCCAAGGGGTCAAAGGTGTAAAACAACAGTTCTTTGTACAGTAAAAAAACCACCGCGAGGGTTAAAAAGGCAATCATCGCGGTGGTTTTTACATCGTCTGGGGTGACGGCGAGAATATTGCCGAATAAAAAATGATTGAGGTCAATTTTTTCGTCTTTTTGAATTAGGGTAATTAAGGTAATGCCCAGGGCAAAAAAGGAAGATAAAACAATTCCCATTGCGGCATCTTCTTTAATGGGCGATCGCGTTCTAATCCAGGCAATCACCACGGTACTGAGGACCCCGGCAATAAAAGCGCCCACAAAAATATTCGCCCCAATCCCATAAGCGACTGCCAATCCGGGGAGGACCGAATGCCCGATCGCATCTCCTAATAAAGCCAGACGCTGGACCATTAAATAACTGCCAACCACGGCACAAATCAAGCCTACTAAAATCGCTACGATGAGCGATCGTTGCATAAAACTATATTGAAGCGGTTCAATTAATCCGTCTAACATGGCAGGGGAAATTATACAGAATGTAGAGGGTGACTGGAAACAAATGGACCTCTCCCCTTCACAAGAATAAGGTTTTTTAAGCCTCCGGTCCCCTCCCCTTAGCAAGGGGAGGGGGGAGGGGACCGGAAATATAAAAAATTTACTCTTGTAAGCGCTAAGGGAGGTAGCTTCTCTTCTCTTCCTCCCCCCTTCCCTGGGAGGGAAGGGGGGCCGGGGGGGTTAGGTCCTTTACGCAGCCCGATCGCTAAAAAACTGCACCTGTCCTTGATAGGCGCGATACATATTGTCCGATCGCAGGACTTGTTCTCGTCCACCACAGGCAATTAATTCCCGATTTAACAAGATTAAATCATCAAAATGGGTAATCGATTCCCCAAGGTCGTGATTAACCACAATGACTATATTTCCTGCTGCGGCGAGTTCGTGAAAAATCTCAAACAGGACCGCTTCGGTTTTTTGGTCGATGCCCACAAAGGGCTCATCGAAACAGAATATCTCGGCTTGTTGCGCCAGCGATCGCGCTAAAAACACGCGCTGCTGTTGTCCCCCGGATAAATCCCCAATTTTGCGGTTGCGGTAGTCACTCATGCCGACTCGGGCGATCGCATCGGAGGCAATCTGACGACTGAGCGTACTATAGCGCCGAAACCAGCCGGTTTTCTTGGCCCGTCCCATCATTACCACATCCCAGACTGTGGCGGGATAGGTCCAGTCAATTTGCGATCGCTGGGGAACATAAGCGATGCGATCGCGTTGTTCCATCAGGGGTTCTCCCTGATAGAGGACCCTACCGCTGAGAATGGGGGTTAATCCTAACATTGCTGTGATTAACGTGCTTTTCCCGGCACCATTGGGTCCAATAATCCCGGTGAGGCGTCCCGGGCGAATCACCGCATTAACATCAGTGAGGGCCTGGACCTGACGATAATTGACCCCCAGATGACTGATACAGATGGCTTGAGCTGAGGAAGTTGGCGGGTGATTTTTCCAGGAACTGTCCGGGTTGAAAGGGTTAGGTCTTTTCATAACAGGTTCTAAAATTTAGCTTTTAATTCCAGGATAGTGTAAATATGAACCCATTGTGAATAAAATATGAAACAAAAATGAAAAGGGTTAAAAAAATGAGAGCGATCGCAGACTATCCGGGAAAACAATCCCTCTGGAAACTGGCAACTGGCCTGATTTTGGGGTTCTGCCTGAGTAGCTGTACTAACCCTGAAGTGAATCGGGCGGGGGACAGTTCGGGGAATCAGCCCCAGGTGGTCTCCACCAGTACCATTATTGCGGACTTAACCGAGTCCATTGCCACCGAAGATCTCCAACTCACCAGTATTTTGACCCCGGGAGTCGATCCCCATATTTATGAACCCGTCCCAGCGGACTCCATTGCTTTGGAGAATGCGGATTTGATTCTTTATAACGGCTATAACCTAGAACCGGAACTGATTAAGTTGATGAATGCTGCCGGGGTGAATGCTCGAAAAGTGGCAGTGGGGGAAGTCGTCACCCCGTTGCAGATGGAGAAGCAGGCAACCATGACACCGGATCCTCATGTTTGGGGGAATGTCATGAATGCGATCGCAATGGTTAACGCGATTCGGGATGCCTTAAGCGAACTCTCCCCAGAAAATGCCGCAGAAATTCAGGAAAATGCTGCCAACTATACCGCCACCTTGGAACAACTCCATCAATGGATTCAGGCGCAAATTGCCACGATTCCCCCGGAAAACCGCCGCTTAGTCACCACTCATGATGCGTTCCAATACTATGCTCAAGGCTATGGGTTAGAGATTACCGGCACGTTAATCGGCATCAGTACGGAGGAACAACCCAGCGCCCAAACGGTGACGCAGTTGGTAGAGGAGATTAAACGAACCCAGGTTCCGGCGATTTTTGCAGAAACCACCATTAATTCCCAACTGATCCGGACCGTAGCAGAGGAGGCCCAGGTCAAGTTGGCCCCGCAAGAACTCTATTCCGATTCCATTGGTGTGCCTGGTAGCGAGGCCGATTCTTATATTAAGATGATGGTCTCGAATACCCGTGCGGTGGTCGAAGCATTGGGTGGAACTTATACCCCGTTTGGGGTGGCGCAGAATTAGAGGATGGGTGTGGGGAATGGGTTCACCCCTGCACCGGGGTAGAGAAAAACTGCCCGCTTTGAATTGGCAATTTTTCTTTACCCGTTCTTTACTTTTTCTTGCTAAGTTGGCGCTATTGAATTGGGAAGCAGAACAAAGGCAGTGTGATCTAGGCTTTTTAGGCCACAGATTTTTGGGCTTTGGCATTCAACCGCAGATTGCCGTGACCATCAATGCTGAAATCCACTCCAGGAATTAAGCCTTTGTGAATTAAGCGTTGATAGAGGGTAGTCCGGAGATTGCTTTGGATTTGAGCCATGATATCGGCGGGAATCAGATGGGCGATCGCCCAAACGACCGAGTCCCAGTCCAACCAGAGCAAGCGTTCGATACTAACAATGATCACGCCGGATAATTCTTCTAGGGTCATCCGGGTGCGGAGATCGGCGATCATATCTTTCCCGATCGCGGTATGTCGGGTCATGATCACCCGAGTCATCTTGGTGGTTTCTCGTTCTAGTTCTAGGAGGTTCATCTGGGATTCCTTTGCTGATAGTAGGCCGTTGCACAGCAGACTTTTGACGCACCAGCGGCGATCGGGGCAGCCAATACTCGGCCTTTCCATCGCGCTTTTGTTCACTGTACCGGAATCCGGCTTAAATCTCTACCTTTTGGAGGATGTTGAATCTTAATTTCTTTAAACTCTTGGCTCCCCTTGATCGCATAGTTGAGGTCCCCCATCCTTGGCCCTGGTCCGTTCCGAGGAGATTTCTCGAAGTCGTCCCCCTGAGGGTTCGCCGCCAAAGCACTGGCTTGAAACTCACATCCTCCGGAGGATGAGGGTTCAATCGCCGGAAGACAACCAGGTTTATTCACTAAATTGTTGCTGGACTTACCACCCACTTGAGGCGGTGGCCCCCGGTTTCTGCTTCTCTGGAACTCAGAAGGTCCCGACGCCCTCACAAAAAAGGATTAATTGAAAATATTTCTTTTGACTGATTTGGCTAACTGCTGACTAAAGATACCTTATTAATAATGCGGTTATTATTCAAAAGAACAAACCGATCGCCGGGGAAACCCGCCAAACAACAGAGGTGGCCAAAATCGGTAATTTTTCACCCAGCAATGGCCTAACCTGAACTCGGCGAGGAATCGGTTTCCGGCCTAGACCCTTACCGCAGAAATTGCCGGGTCCGTGCTTAATTGCCACAACTTGGCAATAACGCTAAAGTGGTCAGCAGGGAGAATCTCCGCTAACACATTCCGGTACAGGGCTTGATTCTCCCGCAAATAGCCAAGGGAAAGATTGGGGTAAGACAATGCATGACAAATTTGATTTTATATCTCCTCGCAGTCGTTACTACGGCAAATTTACACCAGACAATCCAGAAAATATGGTGTTTAATGCCAACTTGCAGGAGTTTGCCCAGCGCGTTAGCGTGATTAGTTGTTTAGAAACCGGGGGGAAATTACCGCCAGAGGATGCTTACAAACAAATTAAAAGACTTTGGAAACAGCTCAAGCGGTCCAAGAAACAACTAAGAATTGGCACTGAGTCCGATGAGGCTGAATAAAATTTCCAACCCGAGGAAAGAGGCGATTGCCCCCGCATTTCCCCAATGCCGGTTTGAGGCAGTCGCCTCTTTTTTCATCATCCCATTTCAAAACTAACCATAATAATCTCAAAACTATTTTTTTATGACAATTGCAACTTTAGCTTCTATCTCCCCCACCCTCGGGCGAACCTTCCGCCGCAAAGACTCGATTCCGATGTGGCAAGATGTCCTGTGGAAAATCGATCGCGGAGTAGTCCGGACGATCGCCTGGACGGAAGATGGGTCCACCATTGCCTCGGGATATTGGGGTCCAGGAGATGTGGTGGGTGAACCCCTCTGTTGCATTAACGGTTATCAAATAGAATGTTTAACCGCCGTGGAAGTCAGTATGATTTCAGGGCATCAGTGGCAACAAGTCTTAGATGCCATTCGCACCCACACCCAAAAAACGGAGGAACTCCTCACCATTATTCACTGCAAGCAAGCTCAGGAACGCTTGCTCAAGTTTTTGTTCTGGTTAAGCGATAAATTTGCTCGTCCCGTGGAACAGGGACGGTTGCTAGAATTGCCCATGACCCATCAAGAAATTGCCGAGGCGATCGGCATCTCTCGGGTAACTGTGACTCGCCTCCTCCAGCGCCTAGAAAATGAAGGGGCGATCGCCCGTCCCCATCGTCAATCTATTCTCCTCTACGAATCAGTTGGGTTGCCCCTGGTTTAACCTCTCACCTCACCCTAGTCGCGAGCAAACCTTGATACAACCCCCGGGCTAACCTAGCGTTGGCCCCTTTTTTTGCGGGATGAACCGACAGGGAATCGGGAGAACCGAGCAATTTTTTCAGCTTTGCTCCATTTCCCCAGTCTTAAAGTGTCTCCGATGGGGTAAGATATCCCCTATCAGGCGGTTCTGATGGGGTCCAGCCATCAGACGTAAGGGGGAAAGCCCGGTCCCAATCCGGCACTGTCCCGCAACTGTGATCCCAACTCCAGTTTCCGGTGAATCTCGATTTGCCCTCTGGGGTCGGTAAGTCAGAATGCCCACCGCCTCGGTCGTCCACCCTTACATTCATCTGCGAGGTACAGATGGGCATTGATTTTCCGTTACTAGAACACTCTATTCTCTCGATAGTAGCCCTGGCGCGTAACAGTACGGCAGCGCGATCGTACTTTTGACCCTTCACCAACGCCGAGGGGAAAAATTTGCTTTCTTTGTGAGTTCTGTCAATCCGACCCAACACTCATATATCCTAGCTAATTTTCAGGAAACCCAGGTCTCGGGATGGTTCCGAGTGCCTGATTTTTTCTCCCCATTGCCGAGGGTTATACGGAATACGGTTGTCAAAATAAAAACCCGCACCCTAAAGGGTGGGGCTACACGAACAAAGCCCGCCTGCGCGGGCTAATCACGGAAATTGACTTTTACCAACCGGATTTGGTATTAATCCTCACTGTTCCGGAGGAAACCGAGTCTCAGTCGCACTTATGCCCCTGCTGTAACTCACTTATAGATGTTGACCCAATCAATTTTTTTAAACCGAACCCATGCTTAAACAAACCCTCAACCGATTCCCATCTGTTTTACCCCATCACCCCAGAATAACCGGGGGAGTGATCATCGTTGCCCTTGCTGTTACCTTGTTCTGGGGAATCGAACCGGCATTCGCCCATCACCCGATGGGTTCCGCCACACCGAGTAACTTCTGGGAGGGACTCCTCTCGGGATTCGCACATCCGATTATCGGGTTGGATCATTTCGCCTTTGTGGTGGCGATCGCTTTACTGTCTGCCTTCCATCCCTACGGCATCGCGATTCCCATCACCTTTGCGATCGCCGCAATGGGAGGAACGGGAATTCACTTACTCACCCTGGATATTCCTGCGGTAGAAATCATCATTGCCGCTTCCGTCCTCACCGTCGGAACCCTCCTAGGGATGAAAGAACGGCCTAATTTAACCCTGGTTGCGGCGATCTCTGCCGTCGCTGGTATCTTTCACGGCTATGCATACGGTGAAGCCATCATCGGCGCAGAAACCGCCCCTCTATTGGCTTACCTGATTGGATTTACCGCCATCCAAATCGCGATCGCCTCCGCTGCGATCCGTTTTGTGCGTAAAACTCTTAGCGCTTTGGATCGCGACTCCAACTTATCCCTGCGATTTGCTGGATTTGCGATCGGTGGCATCGGCGCAGCCTTTCTAGCCTCTTCAATTGTAGGTTAATCCTGTTGATCTGAATCTTATGTCCCTAGGGGAACCGGAGGAACCTAACCCCCCCTAGCCCCCCCTTCCCTGCAAGGGCAGGGGGGGAACCGGAGGAACTTAATTCCCCTAGCCACCCCTTCCCTGCAAGGGCAGGGGTGGCTATCTTACTCCCCCTTCCCTCGTAGGGAAGGGGGCTGGGGGGTTAGGTCACCCCGATTCACCTTTTACTTTATCTCACATCACCCCATGCATAAAATTCCTGTTACTGTAATCACTGGCTTTCTCGGGGCTGGCAAAACCAGCACCATTCGCAACCTCCTCCAAAACAATCAAGGACGACGCATTGCCGTAATCGTCAATGAATTTGGCGAAGTCGGCATTGACGGCGAGTTTCTCAAATCCTGTCAAGTGTGTGACGAATCTCCCGCTACCGATAGCAATATTATTGAACTAACCAACGGTTGCCTCTGTTGTACCGTTCAAGAGGAATTTTTGCCCACCATGCAGGAATTGCTCAAACAGCGCGATCGCCTCGATTGTATGTTAATCGAAACCTCCGGACTCGCCCTACCCAAACCCCTGATCCAAGCCTTTCGTTGGCCGGAAATTCGCACCGGGGCCACCGTCGATGGCGTCGTCACCCTGGTCGATTGTGAGGCAGTCGCTGCCGGTACTCTGGTTGGCGATATCGACGCCTTAGAACAAGCCCGCCAAGCTGACCCCAGCTTAGATCATGAAACCCCAATCGAAGAGTTATTTGAAGATCAACTCGCCTGTGCTGACTTAGTATTACTCACCAAAGTCGATTTAGTCGATGCCGAAACTCAAACTAAAGTGATCGCTTGGCTGCGATCGCAACTTCCCCCTCACGTCAAAATTGTTCCCTGCAAAAGCAGTGAAATTACAGCCGACTTACTCCTAGGATTTAATGCTGCCGTCGAAGACAACCTCGACAGCCGTCCCAGCCATCACGACACCGAGGAAGACCATGAACACGATGATGATATCACCTCAGTCAACATTATCCTAGACCAAACCTTCGACCCCAAAACTCTAGTTAAGCAGCTAGAAAAGTTAGTCGAAAAAACAGAAATTTATCGCATAAAAGGATTTGTTGATGTGCTAAACAAACCCATGCGATTAGTCCTACAAGGCGTCGGCAAACGCTTCGATCACTTCTACGATCGCCCCTGGCAAGAAACCGAACCCCGCCAAACCCGCCTCGTCTTCATCGGACGCAACCTCAACCGCGAGGGTATTTTAGAGGCGATCGTCCCCAGTTCATAACAACAACTTCAGTCGTTTCTTCCTCCGGTGTATCCAATCGGGTGCGTCAGTCCTGAAAACCCGTGAGAAATTTTTCTCCACTTTCCAATCTGACACACCCGAATTTCATTGCCTTTGGGTGATAGAATCCCCCTCTAAGCCAACAAATTGAGTTCTTCCGGCGAATGTCCCACATCCCACAGAGCATCGGACAAAGTGACCGCTTCAACCGTTGCCAGAGAGGGCATTGAACCCATCGCACCATCAAAGCACCCAGGCGGCAAATTGGGAGGAAGTGCAATATAACTCGCTGGGGGGGGTGGTGGGGGACCCGCGAGGAAGGGATAACGATAAATTAACGAATAAGGGGTGGGATTTGTTAGTTCATCAGACGCTTCCACCATCAAGACAAGATTCTCCGGACTAAATCCTTGTTGAATTAACTGACTCGTAGAAACCCGAAGCAAAAAGCCATTTGGATCCGGGGAATTTAATTCAGCAACCACAGTAAATGCTTCCGGAGGAAGAACCGTTGTTTCAATCGGTTGATTAACTTGAGTTAAAAGTGAGGCATCAAGTCCTTTCCACAACCAATCCAAGTTGAATGGATTCCGCAAGGATTCAGGGAAAAAATCAGGATTGACATTAATGATTTTGACCTTAATCTGCTCGCTCAATGCCGGAAACTCAAAGGTAGGGTCAATCAAATATTCCAGTCGATAATAATCTATCCGGTCCTCATTTGAAAGTAACCCCTCTACCCGGGCGGAATTGGAAAATCGATTAGGTTGGGAATTTTGCCTAAAACCTAATTGAACTTCCCCTAAATTGGGAGCAGTTGCCAGATTATTTTTTAAAGCCTCTACCTCAGCCACTATAGGAGTTGTTTGACGGAGTTCCTCAATCCCAAAGGTAATAAAATGCTCGATCGCTTGTTTATTGGTTAACCCCGCTTGCTGCAAATCAGGGTTGCTCCCTAAATAAGTATTCACATCAAAATACGGGGAAGCTCTGCGGCCCTCATCTCGACCAAAATCTTGGAAATGCTCAAACAATTGAGTATCGTCAAATTCGCTTAAGTCTGGATTTTGGTTGCGATAATACAAGCTATAATAAATTCGGTTTTCTTGTAATTTTTCTTGGAATTGACTGACAAAACTAAGGCGTTGTCCCCGCTGTCCCTCATCCACCCCAAACCGAATAAAATGTTCTACTGCCTGCTGGTTGGTAAAACCAAGCTGCTGTAAACCACTAGAGTTTTCCAGATAAGTTTTGACCGAAAAAGATGAACTCCCCTGGCGACCTTCATTGATTCCGAAATTAACAAAATGTTGAAAAAGCTGCTGATTACTCAGTCCCCCTAAATCCGCATATCGTTGTTGGTAATACTCAGCATTAAAGTATTCAGGACGGACCCGCATTTGAACGAGCGGACTAAAGGGAGAAAAAATCACCAAATCCGTCTGGACTCTCAAAGGCCGCCCTTCATCGAGTCCAAAGTCGCGTAAATGCTCGAAAGCAGTCCTTAAGCGAGTTTGTGGGGAATTAAAAGCCTCTGCATTAGGATAAATTCCACAGTTCCAGTCCGCATAAGTATCCAACATTTGGGGCGTTACCCATCGGGAAAATTCTCGCCCTTCTACCAAACCAAAGGTGATTAAATGTTGTAAAGCCTCTTCATTACTCAACCCACCTAGATCTGAATTAATGCTACGATAGTAGCTCGGATCGAATAACTCTAAGGCCATAATAATTTCCTAGCAAGTTTACGCTGCTCCTACCCTAACTTGTGAATCTGGTTTCGTCAAATTTGAGGCAATCCGCTATAACGGAGCTACTGGGGTTATTTTTCTGAATCGCCATGAAAATAGACCGATCGCTGAGGAATTCCTACCTCAATTTCTGCTTGATCTAGCGCGATTTTGAGCCGATGTCGAAACTCTCGACCCACTCGCCATTGTTGTCCCGGTTGGGTTTGCATCCACAGGCTAATTTCAATCCCCTGATGAGTAATCTGATTCACTCCTAAGACATTTACCGGGTCCAGAATGCGATCGCCCCATTCCGGGTCTTGATGCAATTTTTCCGCGACCTCTTTCACCACCTGTAGCGCTTGCGTGACATCAGAATCACAGGCAATCTCAATAGTAAAATCCAGACGCGACCAATCTTTAGTCAGATTGTGGACGGTGGAAATACTTCCATTGGGAATCGTACTGAGTCTACCCCCACTGCCACGAATCTGGGTAATGCGGAGGTTCATATATTCAACCACTCCAGATGCTGCGCCGGTATCAATTACATCCCCGATCGCATAGTGGTCTTCTAATAAAATCAAGCTGCCATTAATCACATCCCGGATTAAATTTTGAGAGGCAAAAGAAATCGCAAATCCCGCTATCCCGGCACCGGCAAGTACCGGCGCGATCGGGACTTGAAGCTGATAAAGAATCAGCAAAAGTCCGAGGGCAAAAACCGTAAAGGTAATCATCCCTTTTAAGGCGTGAGAAAAGGTAGAAACTCTCACACTTAGACGTTTAGAAGTGTTCGGTGCGATCGCCTGCATTTCTATCCAAGAATTAGAACAGCGATCAACCGCCACATGAGCCAGTTTAATCAGAACGCTAGTCAGGAGTAAAATCAGCAGCAGCAACGGTTGAGTCAACAATCGACTTTGTAACCAGCGCGTTTGGGGGAATAATCCCACCACGGTTGCTAGACTCCCCAAGGCGATCGCCAACTGCGTCATTTGCATCACTCGGCGTTTCAGGAGATTCACATCCCGTTGCCGTTCCCAAGTGAGTTGGCGATCCACCTGAGTGAGAACATCAGACTGGATTTCCCCCTCCTGATCCGAGGAATGTCTGGTCTCACTTGCAGCTTGGGTGGCGATCGCATTCCATTCCCGTTTGAGTCTCTGCTGTATCCGTCGCAGCACCCCGGCAGTCCCCAGAGTCCCGAGGAGAATTGCAACAGCGATCGCACCTTGGAGGCGCAGATACTCGGGTTGACGCTCAAACTGGCCGCGAATCAGGGCTTGGGCGATCGTCTGACTAACGTGAGTTGCCAAATCTGTCACCCCGATGCCATAGAGTCGGGCATCCAATTCCGTCAGGGTGAGAATATCCTTCTTGCCGAGGCGATCGCCATCCCGGACAAACAGCACCGTTTGACCCTCCTGGATCTCAAAACTCACTTCTAGGGTCTGGGGGTCAAAACCAGCAGCGATCGCCCAATTTAGCTTAGTCTCATACATTGTCACCCGCATCTGAAGCGGTGATATACTGGAGGGTGTGCGTTCTCCGATGCCCTCTTCTGCCGTAATTTGGAACAGCTTCCGACCATCCAGGGTAACAGGTGCATACACAATATTCCCAATTTTTCCCGACGCAGCAAACGGATTGGCGATCGGCAACGAACTTTCCGGGACTGCTACCCCCAAGGATTGTGCGACCCCAGGCAATCCTGCACTCATCATCCCTAGCATTGACAGCATCAAGCTCAAGATAAAGCTTAAAATATAATAAAATCCTCGCCGATGTCCCCAAACCATGTTCGGTTTAACTCCTTGCATTCGCTTCAATATCCTTTCCACTCTCTCCATTTGAGTCTCTAGCATTGATCCGGTAATTCCTTAAAAATCCTAGAAAAATTTAAGTTTAGTAATGGCTGCTTCTACTGCTGCCATGCGTCCTTCTAGGGAAGTGTTGGTTGTCATGGATTTAAAACAGTGGGTAGGGTTTCTAACTATTGTAGCCCAAGGCTTGAAGTACCGATCGCCCTCTGTGAGGATACAGACACCCATCAGAGAAGGTTTCTGAGTCTAGGAGATATGGCATCCGCAATTGGAGGGCGATCGCTCCCCGGCTGCTAAGATTTAAGCAGATGTAGGCTCTGTCACCCTCTGCTACAAATGATGGGAATAACCCAAATCTCTAAGCTGAAGGTCACGCTAGTCAAATGGAACCTCATCATCAGGTTGAATCCACTGATTTTGGCGAACAGATTGCCACGAAATTATCTAAACAAGGACTGCGACGACCATGATTTTCGCAACACTCAGCCAACCCTCAACGGCGTCTTGTAAATTCTGCGTAACCTCTTCCAAAGTATCACCTTCGGTAATGCAGCCGGGAAGGGCTGGAACTTCTGCCCAATAGCCCCCTTCTAGTGCTGGATGAATAATGGCTTTAATTTTCATAAACTTAGCTTCATCACTTTTTTAAGTTCAGGATAGCAGACTCAGACACAGTTTTAACGCAAAATGAGTAGCTGCGATCGCTTCCAGGTTTCGCCGGAAATCGTGAAGTTGTTAGACTAACAAATTGCTGAGGTTTGTTGAGTGTTGTTGCCTCCAACCCATTGACCGGGCTAAGGAGCAATTTAAAGAGGCGATATTGCCTCCACAATTGTGGGCGATCGCTCCTAACTGGGCTTGTTTTTCTGGACTTCACCCCCCCAAATATCCTCCACTCCAACGGGTTTTTAAACCGGGTTGGCGCGACAAAGTGACAACTTCTCTGCCGCTTTCTACTTCCTTTTTGCGGAGGGCTTCAAATTTTGAACTAAATGACAGTCCATGTTGCTGGCATTGATCGCCGGGATGTGTTATCTTGAAAACAAGAAAACTAGGATTAAGTGGGTAAAAATCACTAGCTATAGTCCACGGGTTGGGCTTCCATAAACCCCCCGGGTGGACTGCCCCACATCAAATCTCGGCGTCTGGAAAAGCCAGATAGGAGAGTTAATTGATTCATAGAGAGGCAGATTTTCAAGTAAAAAAATGATAGAAAATGCGATTTTAAAAAATGTGGAAAAACTCCCAGAATCTGTAAAGCAGTCAGTTTTGGACTATACAGAATTTTTGGTGAACCGATATGCGGCAGACGCTGCTCAAACCGCCAAAGCAACCCAGCGAGGCGGACTGGGGATTTGGCAGGGTCAAATCTGGATGTCTGATGATTTTGATGAACCTCTGGAAGATTTAAAGGATTATAGATACGGAGTTCTACCTGAGCTTACCCCTCCATCATCGCGATCCGTTTGATCGGATTTTGGTGGCACAAGCCATGAATCATCGCTTGGTTTTGATTAGTCGCGATTCGGCTTTTGAGGCCTATTCGATTCATCGAGTCTGGTGATAAGTTGGCAGGGTGTGAATATGGGGAATAATCAGTTCAAAATCTCTATTAACGATTCCGGTAATCATTTCTCTTCGTTTGTCCACCGAAGCGACGGACATAGCCCGAACCGATTCGCACAATCCAGATTTGAGCATCAGGGTGAGTGGCTTCAAGGCGATCGCAGGCAGCGATTTCACTAGCATCGACTTCAAAATCTCCAGTTTCTAAATCAATTGCCACAATCTTGCCATCATTACCTGCCTCTACTTGTGGGCGAACCTTAAATTCATAAATTTCATCCCCAAGACGAGCGAATTCCTCTTTACTGTAGCGGGGTTGTTTAGGGGTCATAGCTTTAACCTTCCTAAAATGGTTTCAAATTATTAATTTTATCATCCCAATCTACGAGGGTTTTGATTGATGGTAATTGGACCTGAGAAACCGGGTTTCTGGCAAAATCTCTGTGATAATGCAGCATCCCCTGGAGAAACCGGGTTTCTATATCTATGTTACAACTATTGAATGATGGGCGCGATCGCTTTTACATCCCGGAGGAAATGGTTGAGTTTCTAGGGTAAATATTTGTGGGCATTGGGTTTCCTTCCTCAACTCAACCTACCCCTCTAACAAAAGGCGATCGCCTTGCTTTTACTCCGGTTGCCAAAACCGGCCTGTGACTCGTTCGTATTCATCTTCCAGCAACCACATTTGACTTTCTTCGTAAGTATCACTGGTAAAGATAGATTTATAGTTTTCTGCAGGATTTTGAATCGAGAATTTACCGGATTGTTCTTTAACTAACATCAGAAGATGAGGGGGTGAAAGCCAAGGGTCTACCCAGATTTCGGCAAACTCCCATTGTTTTTCTTCTATTGTCGTAATTTGCGTTTTGGCGTTTTCAGGATTTTGTGGTGCGCGGTCTGGTGCGAGATATGACATGATATTTTCCTGTACTTTTTTTTTATTTCTCCTTCGGGTAAATGTTTGTCAATCAGACTGGTTCGGTTTTCTATATATATTTCTCTGTCAATACCACTCATCTGATGTGCTGTACTAGCTATATCCCTATAATAAAAAACGGGTTGGCGCGTTCTAGTTGAGTGGCTAATTCAACGGCTTTACCATGAGGTTGGTCTGTAATGGAAGATAAAGCAATGGCAAAAGAGGTATCTAAAAAGACTTCAATCATCCTCAGCAATGGAGTTTCCGTATAGATACTGGTCAATATTCTCCGACCAATCTGGCTCGCCTTGTAACTGTAAGGACAGGGCTGTTTGGAGAAATGTCTTGGGGGTGTTTTTAGGGGCCAATAGGGTTTCCACAGTGATTTTCACTCTTGTTCCTATTTCTAAGTTTAAGGGTGATTCTAATTGCAAGGATTGACCATCAAATATGGCAGTGATTTCTTGACTGTTCATATAGATATTGTCTGGACAAGCAGGGTTGAGATTTTTGGTTTACAGCAATTGTACCTCAGAAACCTTCTTTTCTGGCAAAATCTCTGTGAGGATGCAGAAACCATCAGAAAAACCCGGTTTCTGCATTAACCCACTTTAAATCGTCCAATCTTCTATTGCTAATCCGGCCACTTTGCTAAAGTCTCGATGATTACGAGTTAATAAAATCATTTGCCGAGACAGGGCGATCGCTGCAATTCTTGCATCCATCTGAGCCAGTTGAATCCGTTGTGAGTGTAACTGCTCTAAGGTTTGGGCTGCGATCGCATCAAAAAGGAGAATAGGTAATCGCTGAAAGTCAGCTACTAGCCTTCCCATGATCTCATAGCCCTTAACCAATTCATTCGGATAACGAGCGCGGTTAATATAGGCATGACAGCCAAGGATTTGTTCCTAAATTGTAATAATCGAAATAGCAAAATCATCCAGGGGATATTGAGCCATTCGTTCCACCAGATTGTGATAATCTGCCCCAGATTGACGTTGAAGAATGCTCAGGTGATCTGTATCTAATAAATATCTCATTCCATTTCTGATGGGTCTAATACGGACTCATCACCTCGGCGAATAGCTTGCCCTAATGCGAGGATTTCTTCAAAAGCCGGTTCATCCTTGAAAGATCCGCTAATTTGCTGTAACCAGTTGCTCGATTTCGGATGGGCAATCTCTTGTTGAATTTGAGTAATGGCTGCTTCTACTGCTGCCATGCGTTCTTCTAGGGAAGTGTTGGGTGTCATGGATTTAAAAAAGTGGGTAGGGTTTCCAACTATTGTAGCGCAAGGCTTGAAGTGCCGATCGCCCTCGGTGAAGATGCAGACACTCATCAGAGAAGGTTTCTGAGTCTAGGCGATTTGGCATCCGCAATTGGAGGGCGATCGCTCCCCCGGCTGCTAAGATTGAAGCAGGAGATTTCAGCCCAGGAGAGTTCCCCATGAGTTTAGTGATTTCCGATGACTTAGTAAAGGCGAGTGGCCTTTTGAAAAATGAGCTATTGTTGGAAATTGTGCTGATGTTCTTTCAGCAAGATAAAATTAGTTTAGGGAAAGCCAGTGAGCTATTGGGGCTGCATCGAATGCAGTTTCAAAAACTGATTTCTGAGCGGTCTATTTGCGTCCACTATGATATTGAAGAGTTTCAGGAAGACCTCAAAACCTTAAGAGAAAAGCGTCTTGCAGGGAATCGCTTGATCATCCGATGCTCGGAGTTATTAGACTGGTAAATGCTTGTGTAGGTTGGGTTTCTGCAACTCAACACAACCTACAGCTAGGTTGATTTTAATAGCCAAAGCCTAAACTAATGGAGATGCAATCCTATCCCTTGTTCCTGCATACAGAATCCGAATCGTTTCCAAAGTTTTGCTATGAAGTAGGGATGGGATAGTTTGTTAAGGTAAGGCAATCAATTTAACCATCTTGAAAGCTTATTCCAAATGGATGAAACCGCTGTTCGTAACTTATTCCAAATTTTGTCAAACTTGTTCCAAATGTTTTGATCAACAACTGGTCCTTTTGACTCAGGGGGCGGAGGATTCTGGAATTTATTCCAAGTGCCCTTCTCCGGTGGTTGAAAGTTATCAAATTTATCCCACGAATTCGATGAACCCGTGCCAAGTTTGCTCCACGGGTATGAAGAAGATCCCTTTGTTTTAGGTTTAGACGTAGGTTGTATAAAAACATCCCAATTAGAGTTGTTTAAGTTAGTTACAGTTGGTGTTTGCGCTGGAGCAGATAAGTTGCTTTTTACACTAGAAAAATCCCAAGAAACTTTAGAACCTCCGTAGGCATTAACCAAATCTTCAAGCGGTTGAAGCGAATGAATATCTGGTTGCCGGCAAAATTTCTCTAACTCTAGTGTAAAGTAAATAACTTCAGGGGAAAATTGTGTTGCTTTAGTAAGCTCCGCAAACATAGGAGATGAGCGCGGATTAATTAAATCTGCTTTAGAAAAAAGTAATCTTTCTTCTTTCTCTATACTTTTCCACAAGCTTGGTTTCTCTGAAATCACCAGCAATGATAAGTAAATAATAAGTTCTGAAAAATAGTCAGATTTTGGGCTAAGTTTGACTAATTTACTTCTATTCCTGTGTTGATAGCCATCTAAGCCCTTAATTCTATCTTCTTCATTACTTAACGCAGGAATATACAAACTATCATAATCAATTAAACATATCTCTCCAGTGTTTCGCACCATAATGTTGCCATGCTGCAAATCTCCATGAGAAATTTCATTTTTGTGTAACGAATTTACCATAGTCAAAAATTTATCAGCACAGTCACGAATATAGCCAGAATTATTAAGATTATTAGATATAAACTTTTTAAAGCTTATACCCTTAACCCATTCCATTCTGACGGTAGGAAATCTTTGGCCGTTGACTAAAATCCCTTGCTCTTTATAAGAAAAATCAACAAAATAAGGTAACTTAACTTGGTGAAGATACTCATCTATTGCCTTGTAGCGAATTTTAAGATCCCCCAAATCTTCTATCCAACATTTGAGGGCAAATTTGTGGGGATTAGTTTCTATTTCATAAACAATAGCTTTTCCCCCATTATATGAACGTAACAGATGAGGGTTATTAGCTTGCATCACGGGATTTCCGTGCTTTAATACTTTATCAAACACGAATTTATCAAGGTTTCTGACAGCGGTGTCATACTCACCCCTAAGTGGGTACTTCATTGGGCGATATACCCCACAAATCTAAATTTATGCCAATTGGGGATTGAGTTAAACTGTAATTTTTTAAATTTTGTATTTTTGCTCAATTCTCCAAAAATATCTCCAGGACTTTCACTAGGAAACAATTGAATATTTTGGGCGGACCGTATTTCAAGTTCATTCCCAGAACAGCTAGGACTAGGACAGGAATTTATAGTATTGTGATATGCATATAGGTCTAATTGAAATTTAATCCATCTATCCCCCTCTTCAAGAATTAACCCTTCAGATAAATTAGACAAGGACATTATGAGAGGTTCTGTGAGTTGTTGATCGGCATAAATTTTTGAGGTTACTTCAAGTTTAATATATCTGGGGCTTACATTATAATTATCTATTGTTTGTGTTGTTGGTTGATGTGGGTTGCTGCTAAGTCTACCTATCCAAAAGGATAAAAGAGGTAAGCCTACCGCCAATACAATTAAACAAGCTCTCTGCTGCTTTAAATGATTTATTGTTTTTGAGTTATTTTTGCTGAAATAAGATATACAATGTTCTTTTTTTTGACTCTTTGTCGGGGGGATAGAATGTTTAACAGAATTTAAATTGAAGTTTGGATCTTGTGTAGAGTTTATTTTTTCAGATGTTTCAGTGTGATGAAAATCCTGCGAAACAATTGATGATTTAGATTCATTTTCGACGAGAATACTGGATGTTTGAGATGAATTGCAGGATGACGCAGAATTATATCTAAGAATTAATAATGTAACATCATCATTTTTCATTTTTATAGCTTTATGTCTTGCAGATGCCACAAATTTTTCCAGATCTTGTGGGGATAATATATTTAGTAAAGTGTAGAAAACATTTATGTTTTGCTCATGCTCATGGCATTTTAGGATATATTCTGAAAGAGCATCTGTTGCAAGAATAATATGGCTATTATCAGATTGCTCCAAGTTGATATCAAAAAAATGAGGCTGAAAATGGTTGTCCTTGGGGTAAGTTGCAAAATATTCCGGACAATCATTAAAATCTTCTGAGCGTTTCAATGGATATGATTTGAATTGTTTATTTGTAAGAACAAATAAACAACTATCTCCGACAACACAAGCTTGGATTTTATCTTCGCTAAATCTTAAGCCTATAAATGTAGAAGTTGCCGACCTCTTTGCATTTAAGCCATTGTAGCCTTCCTGGTTGACTGACAAAACTTAGTAAGGCTGATACTTGTAAGTATGTATTTTGAACTCAATACGGTAAGTACGCTTGTCATGTTGTTTTCGAGAAGCCATAGCCGGTTCTGGGTCACTAGAGCGAGTAAAGCAGACGGAGTGAATGAGGTGCCAACCTTGTTCTAAGGCGGTTTTAATCCAGTCCCAACCCATTCGGAAATAGCTGTTACCCCGGAACCAGTGAGGGTCAACTCGGCGACGCAACCCTTCAGCTACTACCTGTGTACCCTGGGCAGTTACATAGAGAGTAGCCACCGCTAGGATAAAAAATAGGCGAGACAGGGCACAGACGGAGCGAATCTCAGATTTCTGAAGATTCCAGCCATTGGACTGGTCATCAAGAAAGGCTTCTTCGATATCGAAGCGTAATCCATATTCTTGAAAGGTTTGTAAGGTGGTGGGTTCATCGCTGACAATGGCCCAAAACTCACCGTTGACATTGTTGTAGCCGATGGCCACATTTACGGGTCCATAACACTCTATTTTGTGGAGTTTAACGTTGTGCAAGCACAAAGCCTCGCCACGCTTGAGAGGGAATGTCTTCAGTTGCCGCCAGCCTGAACCGCGTCGCCAAATCCAGGTATTGCTCTTGAGGCGAATGCGGTAGTTCCAGCCCAAGTCATTGCTGAGGGCTGCCATCGCCTTAACGTGAATAAAGCCTCGGTCCGCCAGCAAGACGACCTTGACTCCCTTGGGTAATAGATTGGCCGCTTGATAGAGCATTTCTCTATATTCGTTAAAGGCAACCGAGGCACTCTTGTGTTTCAAGACTCGCCACACTAAAGGCAAGGCTCGACCACGATACACCACTGCTATGCGAATCAGGCAATACTCCTCCCAATACATTGAGGTATCTAGGGTCAAATACAGACACTCCTCCTCCCAGTTGGCTAAGGCGGCTAAGATTAGCGGTTTGTAGAGCCGATGGACATTGATGCGGCTGTTGTGCAACCATCGGCTGACCCGGCGTTGTTTACTCTGTGCCTGCTCCCCGCGACAGGGTAGGTAAGGCAACCAACGAGTGAGACTGACTTCGCCCCGTTGGAGCAAGGCTACCACCATCCACAGGCAAGTTGTCAGATGAGCTTTATGAGCCCAGGGGACCGATTGACTTAACCAACTGTGCAAGGCATTATAGAGAGGGGAGCTTTTATTCATGGCGTTCTGGGTTTTGAGTGGTATCTAAGCTTAGAACGCTGGCTCCCCCTTTTTCAACCCCAGGGCTGAAAATCCCTACCTGTAAAGCTTTCAGCCCACATTCCTAACTTTTGTCAGTCAACCAGGTAGCCTTCAATCCAAGTCGGCTTACCTTGTAATTTAGCCGTTTCTACTCGTTTACTTACTTCAGCAAGCCACTGTGCTTGGATAGGCTCAAGCCAGTTTTTCCAATTTGAGCCACTAATTTCAGGATACTCGCAAAAGTGCTGTACGAGCAATTTTGCCCAAATAGCCGGATAAAACGACTGGCTCGCGCCGTCAGCGATCGCGAAACATCCTCTTGCTTCATTAATTTCAAAATAATCTTGGCAGTCTGTGATGGTTTCGCTCTCTTTGGGAGTACGACCACTAAATAAATGATTAACTGGCATAGTGTGTTAACTCCTAGATATTGACAAAGAGCTTTAGCGTAACGCACCTAATGAGCCAAAGTTGAGAATTCGGATCAGTGTTTCAGCATCAGCGTTGAATACGAATCCTCTAAAACCCGATTCAACATTGAAACCAACTTCTTTGGCTCTGTTAGCAAGGGTATCAGGCAATACAGTTGAAATGTCAAACAGAAAGTTGGCAAATTGATTGCCACTAAATCCAGCGTTATTGCTTGGCAACTCTATTTTCCCAGCAGATGCTGTGGAAATGTGGGCATTCATGACGATTACATTTCCATCAGAGGTTTTAAGTTGGGCGAGCTTGTTGGCTTCAGTTGCTGCGGTATTAATATCATTGGGTTCACCGTCAGTAATATTGATAACAATCGGAGGAAAACTGCTCGGATTATTAGAAATAAACTTATCAGCACCTTTGTAAGCTTGTTGGAAAGCTTCTGTCATGGCTGTTCCCCCGCAGGCTTTATCGTTGACGAAGACCCGTACAATTTCATCAACTGTAACCAAGCCACCTGCACCATCAGACACTTGTTTCTTAACAGTTGTAGTGTTGGGATTATTAGCTAAATCAGAAACCTTATCCAAAAACATTACATCGACACTACCACTATAGCCAATTACGGCAACATAACATCTGTCTCGAATTTCATCGCCAATAGTACAAGCGGTAATAATTTCAGCGATAACACGGTTGACTGCCAATGCAGCAAAATTTGCTTTAGTAGAACCTGCGTATCGATCAGACATCGAACCAGATTGGTCGAGCATGATGATAATCAATCCGGGCTTGGAGCTGCTCAATTGCTCTTGGTACACAGGTAATTTCTCCAAAATTTTTCAATAAGTTAAATAACTAATCCTTCTAAATTTATCAGATTTTATCATATGTTTCAACCTCCTAAAAATGGGATTTAAGGGGGAGTTTATCAAAATTTTAAACGTAAAAACATGGGAAAATGTGGGATTTTGTTGGCAAAAGGGGGAAAATGTGGGATAATAGGGGGTTAAAGTACCCAAGACTAGGAGCCAATTGAGGAGCTATGGAGATTCATGAAGCCTTGCAGTGGACGGATGAGTTGATTTTTGCCAAGACTGGGAAGCATCTGGACTCGCTGCAACGGGCTATTTTGGAGGGGGTATGGGAACACAAGGGATATCAGGATATCGCTGAGGAATACCATTGCAGCAGTGATCATGTCCGGAAGTCGGCATCGGAATTATGGAAACTCCTGTCGGATCTGTTGGGAGAGGATGTTAAAAAAAAGAATGTCCGATCGCTTATCGAAAATCAAATATTTTCTTATTACGATGATGGCAGTCCATATTGGTAATAACATAAATGTCTGTAACGATTTATACAATAACTCTAAAAAACCCGAAAAACCGATCGCCCTCCACACCCAAAACCCAATCAGAACCTCGCCACGACCTCAGCCAAGCCCCTGATAATCTCCGCTTCTACAACCGCACCGACGAACTGGCGACTCTCAAACAATGGATTCTGACCGAACAAAGCCGGATCATCACCCTCACTGGACTCTCCGGTATCGGTAAAACTGCCCTGGCTAGACAACTGGTGGAAGAGATTAAAGACAACTTCGATCGCATTCTGTGGCGCAGTCATCGCAAATTCCCCACCCTCAACGCTCTGCAAAGCCATATCATCGAATTTATCGCCCCAACTTCCCCCATCCAAAATCAATCACTCATTAACTATTTAAACTCTCGTAACTCTTTTTTAGACTATCTCAGAACCCACCGCTGCTTAATCATCCTTGACGATTTTCAAGACACTTTGACCCCTGGGGAATTAGTCGGAAATTACTGCCCCGGATACCAAAATTATGGTCGTTTCCTCGAACGAAATGGGGCGATTTTCTCATCAAGTTGTTTGTTGCTCCTCAGTTGGGAACAGCCCCTAGAAATTGCTACCCTAGAAGCGGAAGACTGCTCCTGCAAAACTCTCCAAATTGCCGGTTTAGGGAAATCAGCCAGCCAACTCCTCACCGCCAGAAAACTCCAGGACAAACCTCAATGGTCACGGCTGATTGAACTTTATAATGGCAACCCTTTATGGTTAAATATCATCGCTACAGCTATCCTGGAGCTATTTGATGGGAGTGTGGAAAAATTCCTTTCTTATCCTCCCCTCTATTTAGGCAATATAGAACCGATTCTCAAACAACATTATCAACGCCTCAGTGAATCGGAACAAGTCCTTATCCGGTGGTTAGCCAAGCAGGAACAACCCGTGGAGATTAGCGAGAAACCCCCGGAACTTTTATCAGATTCGGATTTTTTCAAGGCGATTCAATCCCTGAAAAAACGAAATTTACTCCAGAAATCTGCGGCTTTAACCCTAGACCCGGTGATGCAACACTATGTTAGGAACTTGAGTCATTAGGGTGGGTACAACCCTGTTTTTTGGGGTGAATGTAGCGATTGAGTAAGCTGCTGATGTATTACAATGGGGATATAGCGGTTCCCGAACTCAGGGAATAGAGATGCGATTAGGAGTGCGAGCATCTTGCTCCCTTGGGACAATGGTGAATTTATATACAACGTGACAAAACCCGCATTACAGATTGAGGACGACCCAACTTTTCGGCTGTAGCAACGGGGTTGGCGATCGCCAAGGCAGGCAACGGTCGGGGACTGCCGTAACAGAGGATTGGGCAACCGGAGGCAATTTTACAGATGTCCGCAGGTAATCTTCCTCTGAGATTCTAACCCGAGCTTCTACCTCGGTTCAACCCTGTGTTCCTGAGTCATTGGCATCGATCCGGTGATTTAAAAAAATGTAGAAAAATTTAAGATTTCAGCCTCGGCAAAATCGGAAAAAAGTGTTACAATAGACAGAATATCTAAATAAAAACGCTTCAAAAAATATTTTAACCCTTGCTGTCCTAAAATCCAAAAAGTTGTTTATGATAGAGGTATAGAAGTTTAACGGACGGGGTAGAAATGGCGAAACGAGGTCAGATCCTAAAATCCCCCCCCTGATCAGCATCAAACGCCTGATCTAAGCCATGAATTCCCTCCTGTAAGACTTTGAAAATGGGTAGTCTAGACTACAACCAATCCGCTCAAACCCGAGCAGGACTCGTTATCCAAGACCACTCATCAAAACCTAGCAATTCTATCCTGATCGAGCCTATCTAAATGTTAATGTTGTGGTACTAGAGAGATAGGAAAATAATTAACATGAACAGCAAAGTCACCAACACTCAAGAACTCGAAGAACTGATTCAACGGGTCAAAGCGGCTCAAGAAAAATATGCCACCTACAGTCAGCAACAGGTGGATGAAATTTTCAAAAAAGCCGCTCTAGCCGCTAACGCCGCCCGAATTCCCCTGGCGAAGAAAGCCGTGGCCGAAACCGGCATGGGAGTCGTGGAAGACAAGGTGATTAAAAATCACTTTGCCTCAGAAATTATCTACAACAAATATAAGCACGAAAAAACCTGCGGCATCATTGAAGAAGACAAATCTTTTGGCTTCCAAAAAATCGCCGAACCTGTGGGAATTCTCGCCGGAATTGTCCCCACAACCAACCCCACTTCTACGGCTATTTTCAAAGCGCTGCTTGCCCTGAAAACCCGGAACGGGATTATTTTCTCTCCCCACCCTCGGGCGAAAGAATGCACCCGAGATGCGGCAAAAATCATCCTGGAAGCTGCCGTAGCTGCTGGAGCACCGGAAGACCTCATCGGTTGGATTGACGAGCCAACGGTGCCGTTATCCCAGCAATTGATGCAGCATCCGGAGATTAAATTAATCCTGGCAACGGGCGGTCCAGGTATGGTTAAAGCTGCCTATTCTTCCGGACATCCATCCTTGGGTGTGGGTGCGGGGAATACTCCGGCGGTGATTGATTAAACGGCCCATATTAAAATGGCTGTTTCCTCGATTATTCTCAGTAAAACCTTTGACAATGGGATGATTTGCGCCTCTGAACAATCGGTGATTGTGGTGGATGAGGTGTATGAGGAGGTCAAACAGGAATTTAGCGATCGCGGTGCATACTTCCT
The DNA here is from genome assembly GCA_963821735.1 of uncultured cyanobacterium. Lineage (GTDB taxonomy): Bacteria > Cyanobacteriota > Cyanobacteriia > Cyanobacteriales > Laspinemataceae > Laspinema. The sequence continues at coordinate 874,816 of CAWGFK010000002.1, read as the reverse complement.
CAACCCAGAAGAACGGCAAAAACTCGGCAGCAAAATCATTGTCAACGGACGCTTAAATCCGGATATTGTCGGACAATCCATTCAAAAGCTGGCTGAAATTGCCGGAATTTCCGTTCCCGAAAATACTCGGGTCCTGATTGGTGAAGTGGAAGAGATTTCCGAAGCGAACCCTTTGCCTACGAGAAACTCTCGCGCTATCTTAGCCATGTATCGGGCGACAGATTTTCATGATGCCGTCCATAAAGCTCATGACTTAGTGCAGTTTGGCGGACGGGGACATACTGCTGTACTCTATACATCTCCGGCGAATACCCAGAATATCCACGAATTTGAAGGGCAAATGCAAACGGCGCGGGTGCTGATTAATACCCCCTCTTCTCAAGGGGCGATTGGTGACCTGTATAACTTCCGCCTTGACCCCTCCCTTACTCTCGGTTGCGGCACTTGGGGAGGCAACTCCATCAGCGAAAACGTCGGTCCCCAACATTTGCTCAACATCAAAACCATCTCGGAACGCCGGGAAAATATGCTTTGGTTCCGGATTCCGCCCAAGGTGTACTTTAAATATGGTTCCCTCCCCATCGCCCTTCGGGAACTTGCCGGAAAACAACGCGCCTTTATCGTCACCGATAAACCGTTGTATGATATGGGTCTCACTAAGTCCGTGGAAGAAGTCCTCGAAGAAATTGGCCTCAAATATGACATCTTCTTCGACGTGGAACCCGATCCATCCCTGACTACGGTCAATAAGGGACTGGCGCGGATGAATTCCTTCAAACCTGACGTGATTATCGCCCTTGGGGGAGGTTCCCCGATGGATGCGGCGAAAGTCATGTGGTTGATGTATGAACATCCGGAAATCGAATTTGAAGGACTCGCCACCCGGTTTATGGACATCCGCAAACGGGTGTACGAACTCCCGCCATTGGGTATCAAAGCGATTATGGTTGCCATTCCCACCACCTCGGGAACGGGTTCAGAAGTCACCCCCTTCGCCGTTGTCACGGACGATCGCACGGGAATCAAGTATCCCCTGGCGGATTATGCTCTCACTCCGAACATGGCGATCGTCGATCCGGAATTGGTGCTAAATATGCCCAAGAAACTCACCGCTTATGGTGGGATCGACGCCCTCACCCATGCCTTAGAAGCCTACGTTTCCGTCTGTGCTTCTGAGTTTACCAACGGATTGGCCTTAGAAGCGATTCGCCTGCTGTTTAAGTATCTGCCTTCGTCTTACAAAAACGGGGCCAAAGACCCGAAAGCGCGGGAGAAAGTGCATTATGCCGCTACGATTGCTGGGATGGCATTTGCCAACGCCTTCCTCGGAGTCTGTCACTCAATGGCACATAAACTGGGTTCGACCTTCCATGTCCCCCACGGGTTAGCCAATGCTTTGATGATTTCTCACGTCATCCGGTACAATGCCACGGACACGCCATTTAAACAAGCCATTTTCCCGCAATACAAGTATCCGAATGCCAAATGGCGGTATGCGCGGATTGCCGACTATCTCGGACTGGGAGGCAATACGGAAGAGGAGAAAATCGAGAAATTAGTAGAGGCGATCGAGAACCTCAAGAAAGAGTTAGACATTCCTCTGACCCTGAAAGAAGCCCTCTCTGGGGATGACAAAGCCTTCTATGAAGAAGTGGAAGAAATGGCGGATCAGGCATTTGACGACCAATGTACAGGTGCCAATCCCCGCTATCCCCTAATTCGCGACCTCAAGGAGTTGTATGTCCTAGCTTACCGAGGTTGCCGCATCGATTCTGCTTTGTATCATCAAGAATCTCAGGAAGAGGTGTTACAAGGCAATGGCGCTGACGCTGTAACTTCTGTCATCCAGCCGGTGATGGTGGAAAGTAACTCGTAATGTCCAGCTAATCTATAAGGATAAAGCCCGCTTATGCGGGCTTTATTTTGGGGTAGGCGATATCGGGTTTATAGTGAGGAGCTATCCCGTTGAATCGATATAGCTTCGCTATGCGGCGTAGCGTGCCGTCTATGCATCACATCTTGCCCGCTTTTTCCATGATAACCTGATGTATAGCAATCCTAAATCAGTTGTGGAAGACGATGGCGGCCCCCAACCGTCGGCGGCCCAGAACGGGAGAGGGGAGAAGAAAATGTTATAAATCATTTAGGACTGCTATAGAAGCGCTATAGCGAGTCTAAATAAAATTTTTTAATCAGAATCAAGAGAGCGAGACGCTCCTACTGGGAGCATCTCAATTTGGCCTAAAAGGGGAATTTACAAGTCTTGCTCCCCCTTCCCTCGTAGGGAAGGGGGCTGGGGGGTTAGGTCTCTTTGCCTTCTTGAGATGCTCCCCTCCTACTCCGGGTCAAATTGTCAAAATGATTTAGATTCCCGATATAAAGTTAGAGTTGACTTGCATTTTTTAAACCCAATCAAGGCTTCTGTAACAATCGTTGAATCGTCTACGTTTTTCACAGTCAGCCTATCCATCCTCTACATTTTTAACTCAGAATCAAGGGGCCAATCGCTGGACCCTAACATTATTTTAAATTGACGGGAGTGAGTCAGGGCCATTTTATCGATATCAACAATTAAAGTGAAGCACGGTATCTTGACCTCAATTCCTCTCTACCCTGGGATAGATCTTCGATTACTTTATTAACTTCACTTAAACTAGAACATAAGTGAAATAATGTTTATGACCTTTAAATAAGAGCTGATAAAATCCAGTACAACTGATTTTTCTGGCTAAATTAATCCTCGAACATCCTTGTCTATTCACATTTAAGTAAGAATCATCAGAGCTAAGTTCATGGACTCACCCTTGAAAAAAAGGGGGTTTTCCATCCCACAATTTTTTGGTAGGGACTGCCGGGGTAATATTTCTTGGCTTTATCTGTAAATTACTTGTAAGGCAAGGATTTGAGGGTTTTTATCGGGAGGACCATTTGACTGATCGCCCCCTTTTCAATCCCAATTCCAGGTCCATCGGTCCCCCGATTAGAACCCTCATCGATAGGGGCTAGGCCCCGCTATTTCAGGAACTTTCCCAATTTTTTTCGATGGAGTGGTCAAATCGGAAACCATCGTGTAACATTACTTCATATCTCGAAATTTCGATTCTTCACATATAAGGAAAAACCGGATGAACTCTAAAATTTGGAATGGTTTCAGCAAAAAGGTTGCTATCTTTTTAGGTGTTGCAGGAACGAGCGTACTGGTGGGGCTGCCGGTGGTAGCAGGTGTTAGCAACGTATCAGATAACGCCCCTCTTTCTCGGGAGGCGATCGCTCAATCTGGGACGGAAGCCCCCGAGGGCACAATGACAATGAATCCACAGACAATTGCTGAAATTGCTGCCGGTAGCGACTCCTTCACCACCCTCACTACCGCTTTAGAAACTGCCGGTTTAACGGATACCCTCTCTGGAGAAGGTCCCTTCACCGTTTTTGCACCCACCGATGCGGCATTTGCGGCTTTACCCGAAGGTACTTTAGAGCAGTTATTGCAGCCTGAAAACCGCGATATGTTGGTTCAAATTTTAACTTACCATGTCGTAGAGGGTTCAGTCATGTCTGGGGATTTGAGTACCATGGAAGTTCCCAGTCTTGAAGGACGTTCCATCAATGTGACAGTGGGTGACGATGGCGTGATGGTCAATAGTGCTAACGTGGTTCAAGCCGATATCGAAGCAAGTAACGGCGTGATTCATGTGATTGATAAAGTAATTCTGCCGCCTCAAATGTAGGAAAATTTACTCCTAAAGGTAGCGACAATTTACTGAATTAAACCCAACGCTTGAGTCAGTTTGCTTGGGGGTTTAGCTCTGGTTTAAAAAAGAGAGCTAAACTCCCTTTTTCCCTGAAAATGACCCCGTTTACTTCGATAAACTTTCCCAATCTTCCAGCAAAATGGCATACAGTTTCATATCATGAAATCTGCCTTTAATGAACATTTGTTGGCAGAGGATTCCTTCATATTTCATGCCAACTTTTTCCAGAACCCTTGCAGAGGAGCGATTAGGGAGTTTACATCGCCCTTCAATTCGGTTTAAGTCGGTTTCCTGAAAGCCAAAGGCGAGGAGAGCTTTCACAGCTTCGGGCATATATCCTTGTCCCCAATAGGGTCGGGATAAAGCATAGCCGATTTCAGCGTAATGATGAGCTTGCACCCAGTTAACTAAACCACAAGTGCCGATTAATTTAGAATCATCTTTATGGATAATGCCCCACTCAAAAGTTTGATGGGTTTCATATTTTTCAAGGATAGAATTTAAAAAAATATGGCTGTCTTCTAGGGATTGATGCGGGTGCCAGGTTGTGTATTGAGCTACTTCAGGGTCTGAGGCATACTCAAACAGATCCGGTGCATCCTCTAGGGTCATTTTTCTGAGAATGAGCCGATCGCTTTCCAGGATTGGCAAGTCAGGATATCCGGTTAGAGTCATGAGGACAATCTCCTAAACAGGGTGTTAACGGGATGACTGGAGTGCCCGTCGCCCTGCATCTGGACTTCGGTAACTCAAGCTGAGTTTGAGGTAAAACCTGGCGTCATGGATTGACATATTCTAAATTTTTCAGGAGTTTAATCTGTTCTTCCAACTCTAAAAATAGTTGATATTCTCCTGCCCATTCTAAATATTCTAAATCTCCCCCATCCATATCTTCTGCCCTCAGTCTATTTTTTAACTGATGGGAGGGTTGGTTATATTTATCTTCAAAAGAATGAAGCCTTTTTTTTGTAAATTTCAATTTTTTTTCAAGGCGGTCTATTTCAGCAGCGATCGCTCTTTTTATTAACTCAGTTACTCGGGCTGGATTATCCGTTTTGAGAATAACTTCTGCCACATTCTTACCTCTTCATGCTCTGCTGTCTCAGTATAAACCAATCCCTCCCCCTTGAGGCGAGGGCTCTCGTCTCGGGTCTCGGGAGGCAGCGATCCCCACTGCCCTCAACTTAGACTACCATTACGGTGTCTCTACCAGTACAATAAAATTGACCCCTTACCTTTAACTGGTTTCCGATGAAGCTGAGTCTTTGCACGATTGTCAAAAACGAAGAAGCGACCCTTCCCAAATGTCTGGCCAGCGTCAAGGATCTGGTGGATGAAATGGTGGTTCTGGATACCGGATCCACCGATCGCACCGTAGAAATCGCCCAGGAGTTTGGTGCAAAGGTTCATCACTTCGACTGGTGCAATGATTTTGCTGCGGCGCGCAATGAATCCCTCAAATACGCTCAAGGGGACTGGATTCTCGTCTTAGATGCGGATGAACTGTTAACCCCGGAAGTTGTCCCCCAAATCAAAGAATTAATCAATGGAAGTGGCAACGCCCAACCGAAACCCTATCTTTTAATGAACTTAATCCGCCAAGAAATCGGCGCGCAACAATCGCCTTATTCCCTGGTTTCCCGCTTATTTAGAAATCAACCGGGCATCCAATTTGAGCGGCCCTATCATGCGATGATTGATGATAGCGTGCAACGGATGTTACAGCAGCAATCCAATCAATGGCAGGTGGGTTCATTGATGGAGGTAGCAATTTTACATGAAGGGTATCAAGCAGAAGCGATCGCCTCCCGAGATAAGTTGACCCGCGCCAGAGAAGCAATGGAATCCTATCTCACCGCCCATCCGAACGATGCCTATACTTGCAGTAAACTGGGGGCATTGTATGTGCAGACGGGAGAGATTAAACGGGGGATGCAGTTATTAAAACTCGGATTAGCCGCCAGTACGCGGTTAGAACCCTTGGTGGTCTATGAACTGCATTATCATTTGGGAATTGCCTATACCCGTAAACAGAAACTGAGCAAAGCGAAAGCACAGTATGAAAAAGCGGTTGCCCTGCCGATTTTAGAACCCATCAAATTGGGGGCATATAACAACTTAGGGAACCTCCTGCTGGAAACCGGAAATCTCACCGGGGCGATCGCCACCTATCAAAAAGTCTTACAAATCGACCCATCCCTGAGTTCAGCCTATTTTAACCTGGGAATTGCCCTAAAAGAGAAAAAGCTAATTCCCCATGCGATCGCCGCCTACCAAAAAGCCCTTCAACTCAATCCTAACTATGCCGAAGCGTACCAAAATCTGGGCGTTGCCTTACTCAAAGGCGGCAATATTTTAGATGGATTAGAAGCCTTTCGACGGGCAGTTTCCCTCTATGAACAACGGAAATCCCCAGCCGGTCCAGCCTTGCGCCAAAGTTTAAAAGACATGGGATTTAAAATCTGAGGAAACGCTCAAATCCACCGACAAGTCTTGTCCTGCGGTTCATCCGGTTCATCCCAGGGGTTGAGGATTGGGAATGAGGCCATACAATAAAAAGAATCAATAACGTGAGTTTCAACAGGGAGAAAAACAGATGGTAGCTGGAGTTTTACCCGGAGATTTAGCCTGTGCTTGCTTGAGTACCCTAATCCCGGAAGAACCGGACCCGGGGTCGGTTCCAGCACCCACACCGGGACCGACAGAACCGGGACCTCCCCCGGGTGATGGATTAAACCCAGAGGACTTTTTGGACCTCCGGGATGACCCCCTGCGTCCCGATGATTTTAGGCTGAGTTCGGGACAACTCGCTGAACGCCCAGGGGGAGTCAGAGCTTTAGCAGGGGATGATACGGTCACTGGTTCGGTATCTGATGAACTGATAAACGGCAATTTGGGCAACGATCTATTATTTGGCCGAGGGGGTAATGACACCTTGCGCGGTGGACAGGATAATGATGCCGTTTATGGAGAAGAAGGGGATGATATTCTCAATGGCAATCGCGGGGATGATTTAGTCGTTGGGAGTCGAGGAATCGATCTCGTGAGAGGGGGTCAAGACAACGATTTACTGATAGGTGGGGAAGGAAATGATACCCTAATCGGTGATTTCGGACTCGATCGCCTGGTGGGGGGAAGTGGTACAGATTTATTTGTCCTTCGCACCGATGCCGCCTCGACCAATCCCGAAGAAGCAGATATTATTTTGGATTTTAATAACGATCAGATTGGACTCACCGGAGGAGTAACGGTGAATGATTTGGTGTTTCAACCATTTACTCGGGATTTAGAGACCGAAGTCGCTATTTTGCAAACCTATACGACTGATGATGTTTTGGTGTTAAGTGAATTGTCCCTAGGCCAACTGGATCCCAATGAAAATGGACAGATGGAAGGGACATTCATTCAGCAGGAGTCCACAGGTAGAGTCTTAGCTCTTGTGCTGAATGCGACTGAAAGCGAACTGCGAAGGGCAATTACCCCGGTGTCGCCAGAGATTCTAGCCCTGGGGTAACTTGCCCAGGCGATCGCCCTTGGAGAAGCGTTATTCCGGGGGCAATTCTAGGGGAATTTTCCCTAACAATCCCTTGCGAAAATCATTGAGAATTTGCCTTGCTGCCCGTTCCACATCCCCTTCATATCGGGATTCGGCAAAATTATGCAGATAATCTTCCCCCGTAATCGTGAGGGGGTCAAGTTTATAGCGCGATCGCAACGCATCCGGTGGCATCCATCCGGTCCCCATTTCCTCAATTTCTTTCACCATATCCACAAATGCCGATGCCACCCGTTGATTGTCATAAGCTGCCTCGCCAATATCATCACAAATGGCTAACTTTAAAGCAGCATCTTGGTCCTCTAACTTACTGGGAATCACCCCAGGGGCATCCAACAGTTCCAGTTCATCAGAAATCCGCACCCAGCGCAGTTGCTTAGTCACCCCTGCACGTCGGGCGCTTTCCACCACCCGACGCCCGACTAAGCGATTAATCAACGCCGATTTGCCCACATTGGGAAACCCAATCACCACCGCCCGAACAGCGCGAGGGCGCATCCCGCGATCGAGACGACGTTGATTGAGGGCAATTCCCGCCTCCTTCGCCGCCTTAGACACCGCCTTGATCCCCGTCCCATCTTGAGCATTAGTAAAATAAGGCGTTTCTCCCTGGCGTTGAAACCACAGATGCCAGCGATCGCGCAGGGGTGGCAAAATCGTATCCACCCGATTAATAATCAAAACTCGGCTTTTACTCCCCACCCACTGCGGCACCTGGGGATGATGGGTAGACAAAGGAATCCGCGCATCTCGGACCTCCAACACCACATCCACCAGCTTCAATTGTTCCGCCAGTTGTTTTTCCGCCTTAGAAATATGGCCGGGATACCATTGAATGTCAGGAGTTGTCATTGTTAAATACTTGATAAATGCAGGATGGGGGGGATGGGGGGGATGTGGGGAGATGGGGAGGATGGGGGGGATGGGGAGGATGGGGAGGATGGGGGAGATGGGGGAGAGACCATTCTCCGATGTTCGTAGTAACGACTTCAGTCGTTTCCGGATTAACCAAGTCTAGGGTTCAAAACATAAAGCTTAAAATGCTACATTTTAAGGCACCGGAAGAACGACTGAAGTCGTTACTACGAACAAAAGAAGATAACGACTGAAGTCGTTACTACCGCTTCCCCATCTCCCCCCGCTTCCCCATCTCCCCAATCTCCCCCATCTCCCCTACGGTACAATCAACACGGGACAAGGGGCCAGATTAATCACCCGGTTGGTGACGCTATCGGCGAGACCCTCTTCCGTCAACCCGATGCCGCGACAACCCATAATCACCAGATCCGCATTGACTTCATCGGCGACATCGCAAATGACAAAGGCGGGTTTTCCTTCCCGTTCAATGGTTTCCGCTTCGATGCCTAGCTTAGAAAACATCGACTGAGCATTTTTGAGTAATTCCGCGATCGCCTCTGGGGTCATCACCCGTTCTGGGGGTGGGGGTTCCTCTCCCTCCACCGGAACTTCATTCACAGACAGCAAAATTAAGCGCGAGTTGAAGGTTTTGACCATTTGGGCCACCGTATCCGCCGCTTCACGGGATTCGCGACTTTCATCGATTGGAAAAAGAACAGTTTTAAACATAGCAGCCGTGTTTAGGACGCACTCAACGATAAAATGTTTACGGCAAACCTTCCAGACAGAGAGAGACTCATCTATCTTGACCCCATCAATGAGGTCAGTTTTGGGGTATGCCTTGGCGCAGGAGTTAAATCCCACGCGCTATAAGCCGATTTTCTAGAAAACAGACCAAAAAACGCAATTAGGAGGGATCTTCATGCCCAAGAAAACTGTAGCAAATTTGTCAGCCTCAGACCTATCTGGTAAACGGGTGTTAGTCCGTGCCGACTTTAATGTACCCCTCGACGATGCTGGTAACATCACCGATGATACCCGGATTCGGGCCGCATTGCCGACGATTCAAGATTTAACAGGCAAAGGGGCCAAGGTAATTCTGTCCAGCCATTTTGGACGTCCCAAGGGTCAGGTGAATGAAAAGATGCGTTTAACTCCGGTTGCCAAGCGCCTCTCGGAATTACTCGGCAAAGAAGTCATCAAATGCGATGACTGCATTGGCGATGAGGTGGCAAGCAAGGTCAAAGGCATGGAAAACGGCCAAGTTGCCTTACTGGAAAATGTCCGGTTCTATGCTGAAGAAGAGAAAAACGACCCTGAATTTGCCAAGAAGCTGGCGTCTGTAGCAGATTTGTATGTGAATGATGCCTTTGGAACGGCCCACCGCGCCCATGCTTCCACCGAAGGGGTGACTCATTACCTGAGTCCTTCCGTTGCCGGGTCTTTGATGGAGAAGGAACTGCAATACCTGAAAGGGGCGATCGAAGAACCTCAGCGTCCTTTGGCGGCAATTATTGGCGGTTCTAAGGTTTCTAGCAAAATTGGCGTCATTGAAACTCTGTTAGAGAAGTGTGACAAACTCCTCCTCGGTGGTGGGATGATTTTCACCTTCTTAAAGGCGCGGGGAATCAGCGTGGGGAATTCCTTGGTGGAAGATGACAAGCTAGAGTTAGCCAAGTCTTTGGAAGCGAAGGCAAAAGAACGCGGCGTGGCAATGTTATTGCCGACGGATGTGGTGATTGCGGACAAATTTAGTGCCGATGCCAATACCCAAATTGTCAGCGTGGAAAATATCCCCGATGGTTGGATGGGATTGGATATTGGTCCGGACTCGGTGAAAACCTTCCAAGAGGCCCTGGCCGATTGCAAGACGGTGATTTGGAATGGACCGATGGGTGTGTTTGAAATCGACAAATTCGCCAAAGGAACCGAGGCGATCGCCCATACTTTATCCGAACTGACCCCCAAAGGAACCACCACGATCATCGGCGGTGGCGACTCCGTGGCAGCCGTGGAAAAAGTCGGATTGGCCGATAAAATGAGCCACATTTCCACCGGAGGCGGTGCCAGCTTAGAATTGCTCGAAGGCAAGGAACTCCCCGGAGTTGCAGCCTTAGATGAAGCCTAAGTTTTGGGATATTTAGGCCGGGTTTGATACCCAGTCCTAGGGTGTAACGCTGCCTGAACAAAGGATGACTCGTTCAGGAGTTGAGTAGGGGTAGTTTGATGAATTACCCCTACTTTAACCCGGTAACGATAAACCCAGAATATCAGGGGGTAGATTCATTTTTAGCAGTCTCGAAAGCCTGGATTTTTTCATAAAGACTATCAACGGTTTCGCCGTTAAAAAGTTGCTCTTTTGTTTTTACATAGTCCCCTTCTCCCAGTTGACAAAGGGCTACAAAGCGAGCGAAAGTAGTGGGATCAAGATGACTTACTAAAATGTCTAAGGCTTGGTTAATCACCTGTTTTTCGCTTAGTCTATTGATTTTCATTATCCATCTCCAAAATAAAATCAGCAGGATTAATGACTCGCAAGTTAAGGGTTTTACACCGATTAATTAATCGTTGGTCGCAGGTTATCAAATAATCGCTCTGGGTTGCTTCAGCACAGGCAACGTGCAAGGCATCAATAGCTTTGATTCCAGTTGTTTCTAACCCTTGGGCAGCGTTGTCGAATCGACTCGGTGGCGATTTGCCGGAAAGTGGCAAGACTCAGGTAAACGTCAACGGATTTTGCCCTTTCCAAATCAGAGTTTCGGCTATTCTCATATTCTAAAACGTTGGAACTCACTAATTCCACCTGATGATTTTGAATCAGTTGTAAAATCAGTAGAACCGCCTGGGTTTCAAGGAATATCTTAACTTGAGACTGGTCATCAAAAGGGCGATTGTAAGCACTGGTATCGAGGTAAAGCCGCATTATATCATTTCCTTATGCGATCGGGGGAGTGCATCTTGGGTATTCCACGTAAAATGTTTGACTCAGTAATGGAATTGAGTGACATTATATAACCGAATTAACCCATCAATCATGGGTTAGGCGAAGCCATCTTATTGGAGATTAATTCAGACGTGAATCTCATTTAAAGATGGATTTTGATTTTAACAAAAAAGCTGATCGGGCAGGAAATGTAATCGAACAATAGCAATGAGCTGACTCATGGCGGAATGACAGACTGAATATCTTCTCCGGTAAGGGTTAGCTGATTGGATGTTGAGCGACTTGATGGGTGTCGATCGCCCTAATCAACAACTAAAATCCTTCCAAGTCGCGCTATAATAATCTTTTGTCATTGTCAGGGGTTAACAACGACTCCCATGCAGTTTAGAGAAATAGGGTTTGGATTGATTCATTTATCAAAACTTGGCAGTCGCCTCTCACATCCTGGGACGTTTGATGAGTAAAGTTTTATTACATCAACCTTGACCATCACCCATTCTCAAGCGTTTACTGGAGTCGGGTTAAGCTCAAAAATCCCCCAAGGGAACCCCAGTACAATCGGTGAGTGCAACCGGGCACTACACCGTTCTCAACAGTCAATCATCCCACTAAACCTATCCATTCAGTGAAGTCATGAAAATAGCTCGAAATATTACCGAACTCGTCGGTCGCACTCCTTTAGTCGATTTAAACCGCATTCCTCAAGCCGAAGGTTGTGTGGCTAGAATTGTGGTGAAATTAGAAGGTATGAACCCGGCTGCTTCGGTTAAGGATCGCATTGGCGTCAATATGATTAATGTCGCCGAAGAGCAGGGCAGAATTATTCCGGGAAAAACCGTATTAGTTGAACCAACCTCGGGAAATACCGGAATTGCTCTGGCAATGGCGGCTGCTGCTAAGGGCTATCAACTGATTCTAACCATGCCCGAAACCATGAGTCAAGAGCGCCGATTGATGTTGAGCGCTTATGGGGCTAAGGTGGAATTGACTCCGGGCAATATGGGCATGAAAGGGGCCATCTCTCGCGCTCAAGAAATTGTGGACAGTACCCCAGATGCCTATATGTTGCAACAGTTTAGTAACCCCGCTAATCCGCAGATTCATCAACAAACGACGGCAGAAGAAATTTGGGAAGATACGGATGGTGCTGTAGACTTTTTGGTTGCTGGGGTCGGAACGGGCGGAACTTTAACGGGAGTGGCAGAAGTGCTCAAGGCCCGCAAACCGAGTTTTAAGGCGATCGCCGTTGAACCCACCAATAGTCCCATCCTCTCTGGCGGATCTGCCGGTCCCCACAAAATTCAAGGCATCGGGGCCGGATTTATTCCCGATGTTTTAAATGTCGAACTCATTGATGAAGTGATTGTGGTCAGCGATGATGAATCAATGACCTACGGTCGTCGGTTGGCCCGGGAAGAAGGTCTCCTCTCCGGTATTTCCTCCGGTGCCGCCTTATGCGCCGCGATCCGCCTCGCTCAACGGCCCGAAAATCAAGGCAAACTGATTGTCATGATTCAGCCGAGTTTTGGAGAACGTTACCTGAGGACGCCTCTATTCCAAGACCCTGAACTCCAAGAAGCAGCAGCGATTAGTTAATCTCCGTTCATTGATTTTGTCCCTGAACTCGACACCGTGACTCAGAAACCCGATTTCTCTGTTATGGTGTCGAGTTCTGTTTGAGGACTCCCATCCAGACACCAGGGACCTGACAGCCCTCGCGAGGCGATCGCCCTCATCTGATCCCCACCGACTTGTAAAGAATTGTAAAATCCCCTAGACTCTCCGCTTAGGGGGAGAGTTTATCCTGTGTGTAACAGGAAAAAATTCAGCCCTGGAGAAGTCGAAATGAACGCAAGTTTATTTACCAAAACCGTCCTAGGAACCGCCGTTGCAGGTGTGACCCTCTTAGTCGTCAGTGCGGGTCCTTTATTCGCACAAAGACCCGCAGGACAGGTCCCCCCCATGACTCTCGAACAAATGCAGCAACAGCACGAGGAAATGAGGGCGCAGATGGAGGAAATGAGGGGGCAAATGCAGGGAATGATGGAGCATTGCCAGTCAAACATGAATAGCGGTGGCATGATGGGCCACGGAGAATATGGCCCCAACCATCAAGATCATCAAGATCATCAAGATCATCAAGATCATCAACACCCTACCCCGCAGTAATCAAAAGAGGCGATCGCCCTCTAGGAGAAAGGTGAATCCGTCAAGTTCATCCCCAGCTCCCCTGGGTGAGTTAGAGTATTAAAAGATTTTGTTGATAAAGAGGCGAGCGATCGCCTCTTTCTGTTTTCCGCACCCTTAGCCTCTGCGGGACCGGGCTAGATTGACTCTAAACTCTTCCTATTCTGTCTGATTGATGAAATTTTTAGATGAGAGATGTTATAATTTTAAAAAGTTTATTCATTAAAAACTACAAACAATACCTTATGCAAATCAAAGGAATTAAAAAAGGCCGAAATATCGAAATATTTGATGACCTAGATATTCCGGATGGTCAAGAAATTAGCTTATCAATTGAAACCGGGGGAGAGTTTTGGCAACGTCTTCAGTCCTTTCGCCAAGAACTGAATGCTGAGAGAATATGGATCGAACCCGATGTTTTTGAAGGGGTGCGGGATTCATCTTCGGGTCGAGAAGTGATTTTATGAGTTTACGATTTTTATTAGATACTAATATTCTCTCCGAACCGACTCGTCAATATCCTAATTCAAATGTGATGGCCATGCTCCAACATCACGAAAAAGTACTAGCAACCTTAACGACTGTGTGGCACGAACTTCTTTTTGGATGTTCGCGCCTTCCCAATTCTCAGAAACGCAGATTTTTAGAACGGTATTTGAACCAGATTGTCCGTCCGACTATTTCAATTCTGCCTTATGATGTGGATGCCGCCACTTGGCACGGAATAGAAAGAGCGAGATTGACGAGTATTGGCAAGTCTCCTTCTTTTGCAGACGGTCAAATTGCCGCTGTTGCCAGAGTTAACAATTTAATTTTGGTCACAAATAATGTCTCAGATTATCAGAATTTTTTAGATCTGGAAGTGGAAAACTGGTTTAAATAAATCTCTGGCAAAAAAACAATTGTTCCCCCCAACCCTCTTTAAGATTCCCGAACAGTCTCCCGCTCCTCGCTCTAAGCCAGGTACAACTTCAGACAATTGATGTCATCCCTAGGGCGATCGGGAGTCACACACCCTCCCATTAAGAAAATGAAATCACCCTAGGGAGATTTTTTCTGGAACTGCCTAATCGTGAATACTACCATCAGGCATTTGCGTACCTGTCAAGATGGCTTTATTTAGGTCCGAAATATTCAGCATTGCTCCACGCAGTCTCGCTTGGCTAAAGTCTGTATTTGTCAAGTTTGCTCCGTATAAACTTGCTCCCCCTAGATTGGCATTGATTAAGCTGGCATCACTTAAGTTGGCCCTACTTAACTGGGCTCCGGCTAGGTTAGCTCCACTTAGGTTGCTTCTGATGAGAATTGCCCTAGATAATTGAGCATTCCGAAGGTTTGCTCCGCTGAGATCTATACCCGTTAAATTAGCACTTGTCAAATTTGCTTCACTGAGAATGGCTTTACTCAGATTGCTATGACTTAGATTAGATTCACTGAGAATGGCTTTATGTAACTGAGCTTCTGGTAGATAGATTTCGCTTAGGTTGGCCTTAGATAGTTCACGTGGTAGTATCGCTTCAGCTAGATGGGCTTGGCAGAGGTTAACTTGCCATAACCGAGTAGCAGATAGGTTTGCTCCACTCAGAGTGGCTTGATGAAGATCTATATTATTTAGTGTCGCCCGGGTTAAGTTGGCTCCTCTCAAATCGGCGTGACTGAAGCTGGCTCCGGTTAAGTTCGCTCCGCTTAGGTTGGCTCCGCTTAGGTTGGCTCCTTCTAACACTAATCCCGTTAGATTGACGTTTTGGAGATTAATCTGGCTAAAATCTCTTTCACCAGCATCGTATCGGCTGATAATTTCATCGATATTCATTCTCTCTATGCTTTCCTTGAAGGCAGTTAAATTCCTTCTAATTTTACCAAAAGATGTTTCTCATACAGCGTTTAATAAAACTATGGGAAGATTTCCCCAAATCAACTCAGCCAATCTGTTGGATGCAGCGACGGTGGGGGCTTTTCCAGACTTTGACTGGGTTTTTAGTGCCAGGGTCCCCGATTGAGAGATTACCCGGCGATCGCACCAGATCCGGAGTGGGTTACTATTGAGAGCATACGGATGCAGTTTTTCTTCTAACAATACCGCTTACACTACAATATCTATCGAACTGACCCTGTTACAATCTTCCTACCTTTTCCCCCTAATTCTCCATGACAGACACCGTTCTTGATGTTCGCAACCTGCAAGTCCAATTTTTCACCGAAGGAAGACCCGTTAAAGCGGTTGACCAAATTTCCTTTACGGTTCAACGCGGTCAAACCGTGGGGATCGTTGGGGAATCGGGTTCCGGGAAATCCGTCACCTCCCTGGGGGTGATGGGATTAGTGCCAACTCCGGGACGGATTACCGGGGGCGAAATTTGGTTTCGAGGAACTCAGGACGAAGAACCCGTCGATTTATTGGCCCTGCCTCCCCAAGCGAAACAGCAGTATCGCGGGGGCAAAATTTCGATGATTTTTCAGGAACCCATGAGTTCTTTGAACCCGGTTTATAATATCGGATTTCAACTGACTGAAGCGATTTTGTTGCATCATCAAGTATCAGAATCCGAGGCCAGAAGACGGGCGATCGCTGCTTTACAAGAGGTGAAGTTGCTACCCAGTGATCCAGAGTTGCGCGAACAGGTGGAGCTTGCCTGAAACGGCAACGGAACGGGAAATCATGCAACAGGTGAATCAGCAAAAATTGGCGATTTTGAAGCGCTTTCCCCATGAACTCTCTGGAGGTCAAATTCAGCGGGTGATGATTGCTATGGCGATTTCCTGTGACCCTACTTTGCTGATTGCAGATGAACCGACAACGGCCTTGGATGTGACGGTCCAGGCGAGAATCCTGGAATTAATGCGAGATTTGCGCGATCGCCGGGGAATGTCCATGATGTTTATTACCCATGACCTTGGGGTGATTGCGGAAATCGCCGACCAAGTGGCGGTGATGTACCAAGGCAAAATTGTCGAACAGGGTTCGGTATTGCAAATTTTTTCTAATCCCCAACATCCTTATACAAAAGGTCTATTAGCTTGTCGTCCCCGTCCCGATCGCCGGTTAATTTATCTGCCGACAGTCTCGGATTTTATGGAAGTGGTCACCAACGAGACTGGCGATCGCGAGATTCGGGAAAAACACAGCGAAACTCACGACTCCCTGGACGGAGTAACAAACCTCCAAGAAGTCAGTGAGGCGGATGTACAACGCCGGTTAACCAACTTACAGCAAAAGTCCCCCTTATTAGAAGTTCGTAACCTAAAAGTTGCTTTTCCGGTGCGCGGTATCTTTGGAGAAACCCAACGCTATGTAATGGCGGTGAATGGGGTTTCTTTTGAAGTGTATCCGGGAGAAACCTTGGGATTGGTGGGAGAATCCGGTTGTGGTAAAACCACCCTGGCCCGCACTTTATTAAGATTAATTGAACCCACTGGCTGGAAACGTCTTATTTGAAGGGCAAGATGTGGGCAAACTTGCAGGAAAAGCGTTGCGACAAGTGCGCCGAGAAATGCAAATTGTCTTCCAAAATCCGTTTAGTTCCCTCAATCCCCGGATGAGCATTGGGAACTTGGTGATGGAACCGTTGAAAATACATGGAGTGGGTGAGAGTTCGCGCCACCGACGAGAGCGATCGGCCTATTTATTAGAACGAGTGGGATTAAATGCGGAATTGATGAATCGTTATCCCCACGAGTTTTCTGGAGGTCAACGACAACGGATTTGTATTGCTAGAGCATTAGCGCTAAATCCTAAGTTTATTATTTGCGATGAATCGGTTTCCGCCTTAGATGTATCGGTGCAAGCGCAAGTGCTGAATTTGTTAAAAGAATTACAGGAGGAGTTTAAACTCACCTATATTTTCATTTCCCATGATTTGAGTGTGGTCAAGTTTATGAGCGATCGCATTCTAGTCATGAATAAAGGCAAAGTAGAAGAAGTTGGTCCGGCAGAAAGCATCTACAGCAACCCTCAAAAAGACTACACGCGATCGCTCATCGCCTCTATCCCCACCGGCACCCTCGATCGCATCCAAGAACAACAAGCACAGCGGCAAGTGTCGGCGTAGTTTGGGGAGGATTGGTCATTGGTCATTGGTTCGTAGTAACGACTGAAGTCGTTACTACGAACATTAGAGAACGACTGAAGTCGTTACTACGAACAATCAGAAATATCCTTACTGCCGGAGGGCGGTTTTCATGGAAATCCAGGCGAACTGGGGTAATGCTAACATCCGTCGCCAGCGCCAGGGTTCTTGATAGAGACGGTACGCCCATTCCATCTGTATCCGTTGTAACCAGACGGGTGCTCGCTCTTTTTGACCCGACCAAATATCGAAACTGCCGCCAACTCCCACCCAAATCGCTTCGGGACATAAATGGCGATTTTCTCGAATCCAAAACTCTTGTCGAGGAACGCCTAGACCGACTAAAATCAATCGGGGTTGCAGTTGTTGCAGTCGCGCTTTGAACGCCGGTTCATCCTCTGGAGACAGATATCCATCCTGGGTTCCTGCGATCGCCAATCCTGGTAACTCCGTTTGCCATCGTTTCGCCGCTATCTCAGCAATTCCCGGTTTCCCCCCAAAGAAAAAGATGGGGCACTCCTCCCCCAAATCCCCCGCTAACTGTACCAATGACTCCGCCAGTTCAATTCCCGGACAGCGTTGGATTTTTCGACCTCGGACGAGAAAGTAAAACACCACTCCGGCACCATCGGGAATCACCAAATCCGCCTGATGAATCACCTCAGCGAGGTCCGGAGTCTCTAGCGCTTGCATCGCCATTTCCGCATTCAGAGTCACCACATGGGTACCCTCGCGTTGCTGCAAACGTGACTGTAACCAATCTCGATAGTGAGTTGTAATATGAACCGGGAGTCCCAATACGGAAAATTTTTGCAACACCTGTAGCATAACCTTTTTGTTTTTAGACCCTTACTTCCAGCTTGCTAACGCCTCAGCCTATTCTTGACGAAATTTGATTTTAATTATATTTTAATTTTATTACCCTTAACGTCAGGTTTATAAAAGTTACGGATAATAAGCTGCTGCTCTAGGTTTATAAAAATTTTTATAAAAACGCCATGATATTCTCTAGGCGAGGTAAAAGCCCCTCGCACCACCCGGGATAAACCCCACACTGAAGTTAAAGCGTACCATTTCATCAACTCCAAACAACCTCATGACCCTGACCTCAACCGAACGTCAAACCCGATTAGAGTATTACTATCACCAGATCCAGTCCCTCATCCTGGTTCGCCAAAATCCGATTACAGGACTGTTACCGGCTTCTACCGCCATCAACGCCCACGGCGACTATACCGATGCCTGGGTGCGCGACAATGTTTATAGCATTCTCGCGGTTTGGGGGTTGGCCCTCGCCTATCGCAAAATGGATGATTCCCAAGGACGCACTTATGAGTTAGAACATAGTGTTGTCAAGTTGATGCGGGGATTGCTGTTTTGTATGATGCGACAAGCAGACAAGGTGGAACGCTTCAAAGAAACCCAATCCCTGCTGGATTCTTTGCACGCCAAATTTGATACCCATAGCGGAGATACGGTGGTTGGGGATAATGAGTGGGGACATCTCCAAATTGATGCCACGTCCATCTTTTTGTTGATGTTGGCTCAAATGACGGTTTCGGGATTGTCCATCATTTATACGGTGGATGAAGTTAATTTTATTCAGAATTTAGTCTATTATATTGGACGAGCTTATCGCACTCCCGATTACGGAATCTGGGAACGGGGAAATAAAATTAATAAAGGTAATCCGGAGTTAAATGCTTCTTCCATTGGCATGGCACTGGCGGCGTTGGAAGCGATTAATGGGGTGAATCTGTTTGGGGTCAAAGGGTCTCAGAGTTCGGTGATTCATGTCCTGGCGGATGAAATTGCCCGCGCAAGGCAGACGTTGGAATCGATTCTGCCTCGGGAATCGAGTTCTAAGGAAGTGGATGCGGCGTTGTTGAGTATCATTACGTTTCCGGCTTTTGCGATTGAGGATGGTCCGTTATGCGATCGCACCAAACAGAAAGTCATCAACAAATTACAGGGAAAATATGGCTGCAAGCGGTTTTTGCGCGATGGACATCAAACCGTTTTAGAAGACCCCTGGCGCTTGCATTATGAACCCTGGGAACTGAAAAAGTTTGAGAATATTGAATGTGAGTGGCCGTTATTTTTTACCTACTTGTTCCTAGATGGCATTTTTCGAGGCGATCGCACCCAAACCGAAGAGTATAAAGAACGCCTCAACTCCCTAGTTGTCGAATCCTACGGATTGCAACTCCTGCCCGAATTATATTACGTTCCCGCTGACAAGGTAGAAGCGGAACGGGCACATCCTCACAGTCAACCCCGTGTTCCCAATGAAAATCTCCCCTTAGTCTGGGCGCAAAGCCTCTATTTCCTCGGTCTGATGCTCGATGAAGGATTGTTACACCGAGGGGATATCGACCCGTTAGGACGTCGCCGCACCCTCGCTGGACGCCGCAAACCTGTGGTGCAAATCGCGCTGCTGGCGGAAGATGAAGACCTGCAAACCGAACTCGCCTATCATGGGATTGCCACTCAAACTCCCGCAGAAGTCGAACCGCTTCAAGTGCGAAAAGCGCGAGACCTCTCTGGGGTCTATCGGCAAATTGGCCGGAACGATAAGTTCGGGCTAACGGGACGACCTGTGCGCCGGTTACGCAGTCTCACAACTTCTAATATTTTTCGGATTCGCGGGGAAACGATTGTTTTCTTGCCGTCATTCTTAGACCAGCAGGAGTTTTACCTCACCTTAGATTATCACTTTTTGGTGTCGAATATCAAGGGTGAACTGGCCTATATCCATCGCCATTGGTGGCGCTACCCTCAAATTGGGGGTCATGGGGTAGGACGTCCGACGGTAACTTTGCTCCTGACTCATGCCATGTTGGAAACCGATGGCAGTAGTGAGGGATTTCTCCCGGCATTGCTGGAACTGATGAAAGAATTGCGCGATGGGGACTGCGAAGGGACGCCGGTGAAGTTAGGACGACTGAATCAACTGATGCTCACCGGCAGCATTGAGCGGATTGATTTTCTCCATGAATTTCAGTTTAGTGAGAATCCGGTGAGAAATGCGGCTCCAGCTTGTTATTTTTTGGCTTACGACCCCGAGAAAAATTGGCCGTTGAGTCATACTCAAGAGTTCATGCTAGAGTGTGAAACCGATCCGGGATTGTTGCTGGATAGTTTGCGCGCTTCCTGTAATTTGTATGAGCAAATCGAACTGTTGCATACCCTGTGTCGCTTGCAGGGATTAGAGTTTGAGACAGGACTGGCAGGACCGGGACGCTCGGTGACAGTGGCGGATTTACTGAATGAAGTGTATTTTAAGGCGGGAACCGGGAAGGCGATCGGGGATTGTGCGATCGCCGGAAGTAAACCGAGAAAAACTCCGAACCCCGAGGCGATCGCCGGTGACGACGAAAACACCCGTGAAAAGCAGATTCATTGGTCCGTCGTCCGTCGTGCGGCTGGTTTGTTGAATAAAGTAGATATTGGCTTATCTGATGCAGTGACGGATATCCTGGTCCGGCAAAAGCAGATTACCGTCGGGAAAGCCTATAGTGAGGCATCCCTGATTTCTCGTCCGATGTCCTATACAGAAATTGTGGACAAAATTCGGTTGTTTTGCGGGGAGGACATTCGCGATCGCGTCTTGACTCAGGAGATTTTACTCTATCTGGGGTTATTAATCAAAGCCGAACCGGACCTGTTTAATGGATTGCTCACCTTGCGCGTGAGTTACTTAATCTTGCTGATTACCAGTGAACTCGCCAAAGAATTAAACCTCACCCAAGATGAAGCCTATGAACGGGTGATGGAATTAAGTCCCTTTGAAATTAATAATCGCTTGCGGGAAGTGTTGAAAGGATATGCGGGGATGAATAAACTCCTGAAAAAACAAGAATCCCTGCACGTCCAAAAACAGGAACAGGAGATTGAATGGGTGGTGCTGCCTTCCCCCAATGAAACCGAAGAAATCTCGGGAAATTGGCAGCGACGGAGACAGTTAGATGGAGCCGCAGGACGAGTCCCCCAAGAATTTTATCCTCGGGTGTGGCAAGTCATGCAACATTGCAAAGGGTTGGTGATTGGGGATAAATTAGAGCGCCGCAACCGCTTAGATAGTGAATTAATTTTAGCGGAAATGACTCCAGGGGAGAAAAATTTTGCCCTGCGGGTGGAACATTTGCTGAATAAAATTCAGGCTCCAGAATACCGACAGGTGAATATTGAAACCTTGATGGAACTCGCGGCAATTTGCGATCGCAACCCGGATTTACAGATTCAGGAATACATCGTCCTGGATGTCTTAATTGGTCATGCGGTGCGATTAGCCTGGATTGAAGGTCATCCGGAACGAAGCGACTGTTACGATGAAGATAAAGCCTTAGCATGGCCTTCATTTTACAATACTTCCCCTTATGTTTGCGCCAGTTTTGTGGTGAAAGCATTCCGCTACCTGACCAAATTTGGCAAGGCGATCGCAGTCGGGTAATTCAACTTAGGTAAGTGGACCAGACAACCGGGGGTCTTGCCTAAGCCTCTGCAAATAGTCATAGACTCGGTTAAAGAAACCCGGTTTCTCAATCTTAATCTTAGTGGGATCCTTCTGCCTCACTCCGATGAAAACTGCGCCAAACGCTGCACAAATTCTTGATGTTCTGCTGTCTGTAACCCTTGCTGAACAACCGCTACCACCTCCACCACATTTCTCTGACGCAACGCTTCTACGGATAACCATAAACCGGGAAACACTTGCGATCGCAAAATCCCTTGTTCATCCGGCACTAGGGCAACATATCGACCTTCTTCTAAGATAAACCAATCCAGTTTATTCTCATAAATTTGCCAGACAATATATTCCTGAACCCCATTCCGTTGATAGGCATTCAGTTTATCATTCAAGTCATAACTGGCACTAGAAGCAGCAATTTCCACAATCAATTCCGGTCGCACCTTCAATATAATCATCCTCCGTAATCCAAGAATTGCCACCCACTGCCGGTTCAAGGCGTAACAAAGCATCCGGTTGAGGTTCATTCTCCTCATCCAGACGAACCGTGGCATTATCATAGCACCATACCTCTGGCGTTCCCGTCCAATACGCACTCAACCAAGCCATAATCAACGCATGGGGTCTGCCATGCCGATTTGCACGAACGGGGGATGCCACAAACACAACTCCTTCAACTAATTCCGCTTTTTTAATATCCGGTGCAGCATGATAGCGATGCTCAAACTCATCACGAGTCAGGCGATCGCCACTTTCTAAAGGGGGAGTATTCCGCACAGTAATAGTAGTCATCGGCGTAAAATAAAGGGTTATTTTATAACAGTTTATCGCGCATTTCAATCAATTGGACCCTTTCTGCATGAGGAGTGCGAGCATCTTGCTCGCTATTCCATCATAGCGAGCAAGATGCTCGCACTCCTCTTGGAAAACCGGGTCTCTCGCCAAGTTTCTGCTCATCGCAGTTGTGGAAAGAAACCCGTTCTAACTTAATCTTAATATCGTTTCCCTCACTCGGCTGAAAACTGCGCCAAACGCTGCACAAATTCTTGATGTTCTGCTGTTTGTAACCCTTGCTGCAAAACAGTATTCAGAGTCGCACCATCTTTTCCTCGCAACGCTTCCACGGATAACCATAGACCGGGAAACACTTGCGATCGCAAAATCCCTTGTTCATCCGGCACTAAAGCAACATATCGACCTTCTGCTAAGATAAACCAATCCAGTTTATTCTCATAAATTTGCCAGACAATATATTCCTGAACTCCATTGCGTTGATAGGCATTCAGCTTATCATTCAAGTCATAGCTCGCACTAGAAGCAGCGATTTCCACAATCAATTCTGGTGCGCCTTCTTCAATCAATTCAGCTTTTTTAATATCCGGTGAACATTGTATTGACGCTCAAACTCACCCGGAGTCAGGCGATCGCTGTCGATGGTGCTATGATATCAGATATCCGCGCCAGCGTAGCAATGAGGTAGCTTGAGATTTGAGCGCCATGAAGCGATCGCCTTCTGTCCGCAATGCGATTAACTCCAGTCGTTCCGCTTCGGTGAGGCTGTTATTTTTATTTCCTTCTAACAGGGTATTATAACGCTCCATTTCCTCGGCAGTTTTTTGGCTTCTGGCAATTTGCCATAACGTTTCATCGTCCAGTTTATCCAAGGCCGCCAAGTCTGCTTTAAATTCATCGGGGACATCTTGCCAATTTGGAGGACTCCCAACTCTTAGCGCATGAAGGATAACTTCTGTTAAGGGACGATTGGTGGCGCTGGCGGTATTGACTAAGCGCCAATGTAAGGGTTCGGTAATTTGTAAAGTAACGGTTTCAAATGTCATAACTTAATTCTTTTTTATCCGTCAGATTTATTGCGATTCTGCCAGCATTTCATTCCCACCCATGCTAACCAAGCAACCACTAAGCTGAGGACGATCGAAATTAAAAACGGATGGGGATACAACGAGCGATCGCTGGGATTAGGCCATTTCCAATCTATTGTTATCAATCCGGAACTCGACGCCACGATCGCACCAACGGCAATGCCAACGCCGATCGCTTGGATGTCATCTTGCAGGTTTTTCTCAGTTTTCTGCCGATCGCGATCGCGTTTGGCTTGGTCGATTTCTACTATCCCTCGAATCGAGGTAATTAACCGATCCAAGAGGTCTTTTCCTGGGGAAAAATAGCTGAGATTGATTTCAATTTGTGCCAAGAATATCGTTTCGGTGCGTTGATGAAACTTCTTCCACACTTCCACGTCTTCACCACTTTCTTCGATCCCCTCAAGGCAACGCCAGTAGTTTTTGGCGTTTGTCGAAATTGTAGTATAGTGGGTTTGCAAATCTTGGATACAACTATTATAATTAACTGCATCTTGCGGGATTTCGGCTAGAAATTGAGTGAGGTTTTCGAGTCGCGTCTTTTCGTCTGCAACAGCTTGGTTAAAGGTATTTATTTTTTTCTGGAGGTTACTGTACAAGTCACGCCCATTTTGGTAGCGGTTTCGGGCTTGTCGATCCACCCAGAGAATTTTGTGGCGGCAGCAGAGCAAATCTCGCTGCCAGTTGTAGGCGAGTCTGCACGATCGCCTGTGGGGGCTTGGGTATTATTTAATGATACGACAATATGACAAGTTTCGGTGGGATTATCTGAAATTGGAAATCGCCTCAAATTCAAAAAATAAACTGCCGAATAGTTTCGGGAAAAGTTTTTCCTTCTTTACCAATTGAGGAATGAGTTGAGTTCCGGTCTGATGATGGTGGGTTGCTAAAGCCGTTGCTAAACTCAAGCATTCTTCATCGCTTTCCTGTACTTCCCCATAAATCCACAAGGTTTGTCCCAGAGAGGGGTGAAGGCTTGTAGGCAGGAGCGATTTGGGCTGAAAATACTTCAGTTGCAAAAAGTCTATTTCATCCGCTCCATCCACCGACAGGGTTAAGTCTACCGCGTAGGTATCGTGGAGGAGAAACGGCTGGAGGTTGCCCTTAATTTTAAAGGGAGCGCCCGTGTCAATGGGAGTTAAATCGATAGGGGTTTGGGTACGGCTTAACCACTCGTTGATTCTCACCGGCTTCGGCTTTTGGGGTGTAGTTGCCGTTTTCATAGCAAATCAGCTTGGACTTTAAATCCTCCAGTTCGGGAAAGGCAGATGAGTGTTACCGAGATTCACCAGATTTTTCCAGAGGCGATCGGCATCTTTATCCACCTCACCGGAAGTATCGGTGAGACTTTGGCGCAAGTGAAACGCATAAACGCTAAGAGTGAAATTTTTCATACTGGTGCAATTTTAACCCGGATTTTAATAGCCTCCGCAGGCTTTATTTGGTGAGTTGACCCCCTCTAAGGCTGGCTTGTACTGCTGATTTTTCAGGGTTTGCCTGCATCAGAAGGCGGTGGATTTTTAAGGATACCCTGTTCGAGTTGTTCCTGAGCAGACTCGCTCTTCTGACCAGGTTTTGTTGTAGATTGACTTCCACCTATTCCCAAATTTTCATTCGGGTCAATCTCCCCCGAAGAATTATCCAACCAGTTTCGGTAAAATTCTAAAACTTTACCGCAATCTTGCACTTTACAAGAGTCAGACTTCAGCCAATCCTCAAACTCTTCCTCAGCGTCATCTTCATCCTCTGACAAATTCTCCGTTTGTTGTTTTAACTCGCTCTTGTCTGCCTCCGCAAGCCAGCCTGCTTCTAAAAGGGTGCGAATAAATTCATGGATATTTTTTGCTTCAGAATACATTGCGTTACACTCCTTTGCCAACTGCACAAAATGCCGCCCAATAAAACGGACTCTCAAAAGGTTTGGCCCTGTCCCCGAGATCGGCTTCAATCCGATTCAAATAATCGCGGATAATGCCCTGATAACGTTCTCGCAGTCGCGAGGTGGGTAGCCACTCGCGAAATCCCTGCACGGTGGTATCGCGCAGCCAGCGTTGGGCATGATTAGGGCTATTGCTATATTAGCGTGCTGCCGTTCTTCTTGGTAAAATTTCAGCATCAACAGGGCAGTTGCGGCAGCACTCACCGTCCACAGACTCGCCACCACATTGGTACTACCCGCCAGCAGAAACCCATAGGGCAAACTAATGTACTCGTCGCTGAGAGTGCTAACATCGGGGATGCCCGTTTCGCAGGCGGAGAGGGTGACGAGGCGACAATTATTGAGGTCGAAGTGGGCAATAATATCGGCTGAAGGTGAGAATGCCATCGGCCATTAGCAACCCGGAATCTAGCGGAGAGGTTAGATTAAATTAGCCGTGACAGAAGAAGAACGCGCAGTGGGAATCTCTCAATTTTTCGTGGAGGGCGATGCCATTGGAAGTTCCATCCCAGCGCAAGATTTCTGATTTTTTGGCTTTATCTTTTTTAAGGATGTAGCTGTCAGTAAATTGTTTTTTAATCGCTGCTACTGCGCCCAAATCTTTCTCATAGTCTTGATATAAATCCTCCGTAGGTGTTTGAATGGCGAACAGGTGTTGAAACTGTCGTTCCGGTTGCATTTTCAGGCGGGATAGCAGTTGACAGCTTGGGGCATAGCGGACGCTGGTGAAACAGTCTACTAAGCTACTTCCATCCCTTGTTCGCTCGACAGAAAACCTCTGGGCGACATCAGGACTAACGGGTAAAGCGTGCAGGGGAAATAGATGCAGTTGGCGATAGGGAATGAGGATTAAATGCTTGCAGGTTTTCGGGAGTTGAGCGAGAAGTTCATTCAAGTGGAGAATTTCGGCTAGTTTTTGAAGGCGAGATGGCATTTCTGCCTGCCACTGTGGTGCTTCTGCTTCAATTTTAGCTTCTTTTGCGGCATAGTAAGTTTGCAGGTAATCCCGACGCCAATCGACTAAATTACTCAGATCTTCCTGGGAGGATTCCAAACGAACGGTTCCTGCCGGTGAGGAGTGACAATGAAGGCGCAGAAACAATCCCCAACAATGTACCATTCAATAATGGCACTGTTCTCGTCGAGAATCTGTTGGATTTGCGCGAACTGGATGGAGGGGAAAGGGGCAAGTTCGTTGTAGTGCTGGCGCAGTTGGGTGATGCGAGTATAATCGGGATGGAGATCCGCAGCGAGGCGGCGGTTTTCTACTTCAATCTCCCGGCGCAACTGTTGCAATAGATCGCGCTTTTCATCGGGAATCTGACCTTTGGGGTATAAGTCGCGCAGGGAAAGGAGTTCCACTAAGTTTCTCGCCTTGCTGCGTTCCGCATATTCCAAGGCAGCGGAGTAATTCTCCAATTCTAGGCAGACTTCCACCATGTTCCCATAGAGTTTCTTCCATTCTTCCGCTAATTTCTGCTTGTCGGCTTCTCCCCCTTTGATGATGCCACTGCGGATATATTCTACGGTATCAATCGCTGGAGCAAAGGTATGGTAGGCATTCTGCAATTGGGAATGCCGCGATAGGTAAGTCCTAAATTAAATAAGGTTTTGGCATTGTTTTGCGGAAATGATTCCCGGGTATAAACTTGTAAAGCGTCTTGGTAACAGGCGATCGCCAATTCCAGATTCTGCCCCGCGTTTCCCCTTGGATGCGGTTACTGTAGGCAGCCCCAGATTATTTTGGGTCATTGCCCAATCTTCGGGAAAGGCATACCGGGTTCTAACTTGTAAAGCCGCTTGGTAACAGGCGATGGCCATTTTCAGATTTTGCCCGCGTTCCCCTTGGATGCGGCTATTGTAGGCATTCCCCAGATTATTTTGGGTCGTTGCCCAATTTTCGGGAAAGGCTTACTGGGTTCTAACTTGTAAAGCCGCTTGGTAACAGGCGATGGCCATTTCCAGATTCTGCCGCCTTTCCCCTTGGATTCGATTTTTGTAGGCAGTCCCCAGATTATTTCGGGTTATTGCCCAATCTTTGGGAAAGGCATCCTGGGTATAAACTCGTAATGCGGCTTGGTAACAGGCGATCGCCATTTCCAGATTCCTGCCGCGTTTCCCCTTGGATGCGATTACGGTAGGCAATCCCCAGATTATTTCGAGTCTTTGCCCATTTTTCGGGAAAGGCTTCTGGGGTTCTTACTTGTAAAGCGGCTTCGTAACAGGCGATGGCCAATTCCAGATTCTGCCCCCGTTCCCCTTGGATGCGCTGACTGTAGGCAGTCCCCAGATTATTTTGGAGTCTCGCCCAATCTTCGGGAAATGGATTCCGGGGTATAAACTTGTAAAGCGGCTTGGTAACAGGCGATGGCCAATTCCAGATTCTGCCCCCGTTCCCCTTGGATGCGCTCATTGTAGGCAGTCCCCA
The DNA here is from genome assembly GCA_963821735.1 of uncultured cyanobacterium. Taxonomy (GTDB): domain Bacteria; phylum Cyanobacteriota; class Cyanobacteriia; order Cyanobacteriales; family Laspinemataceae; genus Laspinema. The sequence continues at coordinate 846,734 of CAWGFK010000002.1, read as the reverse complement.
GATTATTTTGGGTCGTTGCCCATTTTTGGGGAAATGATTCCCGGGTTCTAACTTGTAAAGCCGCTTGGTAACAGGCGATGGCCGATTCCAGATTCTGCCGCGTTCCCCTTGGATGCGTTTATTGTAGGCAGTCCCCAGATTATTTTGGGTCGCTGCCCAATCTTGGGAAATGCTTCTGGGGTATATACTTGTAAAGCCGCTTGGTAACAGGCGATCGCCCTTTCCAGATTCTCCCCACGTTCCCCTCGGATGCGATCGCTAAGTAGGCAGTCCCCAGATTATTTTGGGTCGTTGCCCATTTTTCGGGAAATGATTCTGGGGTTCTAACTTGTAAAGCCGCTTCGTAACAGGCGATCGCCATTCCAGATTTTTCCCTCCGTTCCCCTCGGATGCGATCGTAGTAGGCATTCCCTAGATTATTTTGGGTCGTTGCCCAATTTTCGGGAAATGATTCCTGGGTTCTAACTTGTAAAGCCGCTTGGTAACAGGCGATCGCCAATTCCAGATTCTGCCCCGTCCCCTCGGATGCGATTCCTGTAGGCATTCCCCAGATTATTTTGGGTCGTTGCCCAATTTTCGGGAAAGGCATTCGGGGTTCTTACTTGTAAAGCCGCTTGGTAACAGGCGATCGCCATTCCAGATTCTCCCCGCGTTCCCCTCGGATGCGGTCGCTGTAGGCATCCCCCAGATTATTTTGGGTGGCTGCCCAATCTTTGGGAAAGGCTTCCCGGGTTCTTACTTGTAAAGCCGCTTGGTAACAGGCGATCGCAATTTCCAGATTCTCCCCCGCGTTCCCCTTGGATGCGATCACTGTAGGCAGTCCCCAGATTATTTTGGAGTCATTGCCCACATTTCGGGAAAGGCTCTGGTCTAGTAAATACCGTTTAAATCAGTTTATAACCGACAATGCCGATTTACAATTATTCGCCCGATTCCCAAGGAAAATCGTTGATTAACTCGCAAATTCGCGAATAATTCCTGCCAATATAACTGCTATTTTTCTCATATTCGTTCAAGGTTTGACTCGCCCACTGTTGCAATCTGGGCAAAGTTTCAATTTAATTTATCGAGGTTCTGTTGCCAGCAGGGGATAAACCACTGAGGGATTGCCTCGACTTTCTGACCTCGGCTTGCAACACTTCCATTAAAAACTTGAGATAGTCTTCTTCTGTGGCGTTCCCTTGGGTTTCCCTGGATTCATCGCCACCCCCAGGGGTTTGCTGGTTGAGAAATGCCGCCAATTGTTGCGCCAGATCTCGCAGAAAACCCGCCTGATTCTCTTCCCCTGCCTCCTGCAATTGTTGCGCCAGCAGTTCGCACAGTTGCACAAATCCTTCATCCACCAACTCGATAGACTGGTTGAGGATTTGGGTTCCTCGCCACTGGGCAGTCGAGGAGTTGTTGAATCAGGTTGAGATAGGCTTGGATGCGTTCTTCGTTCATGTGCGACAACCGGGGTACTAGCTATCTCTTGCTTATAGCACAAAATTCCCACCTTCCTATAAAAACTATGTTCCGTCCGAAACAAGGCGAAGTAGGGGAATGGTAATGTAGGGTCTTGGTTTTATCGCCCTCTGAGGTTGGGTTTGGGGATGGGTTTGGAGACCAAACTCCTACAATCCACGGTACTGAAAAGGCGCTCATTGCGGAGTCCGGATTTAGACGAGAATTTTATCATTTCTCCCAACATCCGGCCTCGATTTGCTGTCGTTACTCCGAATGTTTTAAAGCGGCTTTATAAACCTGCTCATTTGCTTTCGCTGACTCAAATAAATCAACGACGAGCTTTGTAAACCTGCTCATTCCCTTTTGCAGACTCAAATAAATCAACTATAGGATGGGGATAATCCTTACCAATTTGCACCCCAAACCGCTGCTGTTCCACCTCCAATAACTTCCAAGGTTCATGCACTTTAGCTGCTGGAATTTTTGCCAACTCCGGTAACCAATATTTCACATACTCCCCCTCGGGGTCATAATCTTTCGATTGCTTGATAATATTAAAAAAGCGAAACCCTCGGGCATCATTCCCCACCCCAGCGGTGTAATTCCAATTCCCCCAATTGCTACAAACATCATAATCAATCAGCATAGACTCAAACCATTCTGCTCCCATTTGCCAATTGATGCCGAGGTTTTTAGTCAGGAAACTGGCGACATTTTGTCTGCCTCGATTGGACATAAACCCAGTGGCTGCGAGTTCGCGCATATTGGCATCTACGAGGGGAAATCCGGTTTTTCCTTGTTGCCAGAGGGTGAATTTTTGCCAATCTTCTTGCCAGGGGATGGGGATTCCTTGTAATCCGGATTGACGGAAGATGGCGTTCCCATGTTTGGCGCAGATGAATCGGAAGTAATCTCGCCAGAGTAACTCGAATATTAGCCAATAGGTGGAGTCATTTTTGATGCGTTGGGTTTCGTAGTCTTGGACTTGTTGATAAATGTAGCGGGGGGAGAGGCAACCCAAGGATAACCAGGGGGAAAATTTGGAGGAATAATCAGCGCCAAGCATTCCGTTACGGGTTTCTTTGTAGGTTCGCAAGCGATCGCCTGTCCAAAAATAGTCCTGCAATCGCGCAATTCCGGCGCTTTCTCCTCCGGTAAAGGAGAGGACCGCTTTGGAGGCGATCGCAACTTTCTCCACCCCTAATTCCGTTAAGCTGGGTAAGTTCCCTGTCTCTATTTCCGGTAACGGTGGCAACTGGGTAGGGGTGGGAAAGCAGGAATCCGGTGTGGCTTTTTCTCCACTTGTTTGCGAAAGTGGGTGAACAATTCGGGAATATTGGGGATATCAAACGGGAGGCGATCGCAATGATAAAGCGTATGTCCCCAGAAGGATTTGATATCAATATTCAGGGATTTCACTGCTTGGGAGAGTGCCGTTTCTACTGCAATTTCTTCCGCTGTGACTTCCTGATGGAAATAAATCGCCCAGGCATTGACTTGTTGGGCGATTTGAGGTAAAATTGATTCAGGTTTTCCAATTTTAATGATTAAGTTACTGCCAAGGTTTTGCAGGGATTGACGCAGGTTGGCAACACTTTCGAGTAAAAACTGGGCGCGGAATGGGCCGGTTTTTGGAAACCCATAAGCAGTTTTAGAAAATTGTCTGGGGTCGAAACAATAGATAGGCACAATCGGCGCATGAGTTTCGATGGCGCGATATAGGGGTTCGTGGTCATGTACGCGCAAATCGTTACGATACCAGAGGATAATCGGTTGGGATGTCATGGGTTTGTATATATAGTGTGTATTTTCGTGCCTCGGCAGAGCCAAGTCAGGAGGATATTGTGGGTACTCTTAGCCCGCGCAGGCGGGCTTCGTCCGTATAGCCCCAGGCTTTAGCCTGCGGGTAATTGTATATTGATACAAAAAAAGGCAGTTCATGAAAACTGCCTTTACTGTAACTTAAATGATGGATAACCTACCGACGATTACCAATTGCCGGAGCTTCCATCGGTTCTCCTAAGGCAACCGATGCGCCTTCCGCCAACGTGGGTACTGAGTTCCGCAATCTCGCGGTTAACTGTACCGTGGTGGCATCATAGACTTGGGTGAGAATCTTGGGATATAACCCAATCCCAATAATCGGCACCAGCAGGCAAGCAATGATAAACACTTCCCGAGGTTCGGAATCAATCAGGGCTTCATGTTCCACTAATTCCTTATTCTCTGGTCCATATAGCATTTCTCGCAACATGGACAGCAGATAAATCGGGGTGAGAATGACGCCGACTGCCGCTAAGAAGACGATGACGACGCGGAAGGTAGGCTATAGGCATCGCTAGTGGCAAAACCAACAAACACCATTAATTCAGCCACAAATCCACTCATTCCCGGCAACGCTAAGGAAGCGAAGGAGCAGGTGGTCCACATGGCAAAGGACTTTTTCATCTTTTTGCCAATGCCGCCCATTTCATCCAACATCAGGGTATGGGTGCGATCGTAGGTTGCTCCCACCATGAAGAACAAACTCGCCCCAATCAGTCCGTGAGAGACCATTTGCAGGACCGCACCGCTTAATCCTAAGTCGGTAAATGACCCAATCCCAATTAGCACAAATCCCATGTGAGAAATTGAGGAATAGGCAATCTTCCGCTTTAGGTTGCGTTGGGCAAAGGAGGTGAGAGCGGCATAAATGATATTAACCACCCCGAGGATGACTAGACATCGGTGCAAACACCGCGTGAGCATCGGGTAACATTTGGGCATTCATGCGGATGATGGCGTATCCCCCCATCTTCAGCAGAATCCCGGCGAGTAACATATGCACCGGGGCTGTCGCTTCCCCGTGAGCATCGGGTAACCAGGTATGCAGAGGGAAGATGGGCAGTTTGACGCCGTAGGCAATTAAAAATGCTGCATAGAGCAACAGTTCTAAGTTAATGGCGTAGTCCTTCGCCGCCAGGGACTGCATATCAAAGGTGACGGTATCCCCGTAGAAGGCCATTGCGAGGCCCGCCAGCAGAATAAACAGGGAACCGCCTGCGGTGTAGAGGATAAATTTGGTGGCTGCATAGAGGCGTTTTTTACCGCCCCAGATGGACAGCAGCAGGTACACCGGAATCAGTTCCAATTCCCATACCAGGAAGAACAACAGCATATCCTGGACGGCAAACACGGCGATTTGTCCGCCATACATCGCCAAAATCAAGAAGAAAAACAGTTTTGGCTTTAAGGTGACGGGCCAGGAGGCCAAGATTGCCAGGGTGGTGATAAATCCGGTGAGGATAATCAGGGGCATGGATAAGCCATCGGCCCCGACTGACCAGTTGAGGTCTAAGGCAGGCACCCAAGAATAGCTTTCAAAAAGCTGGATGTTGGGGTTGCTGAGGTCGTAATGATTACAGAAGGTGTAGACAATGAGGGCAAAGTCAATGAGTCCGACGATTAGGGCATACCAACGCACCGTGCGCCCATCTTTATCGGGGATAACAGGGATGAGTAGGGATGCCGCGATCGGAAACAGGATAATTGTAGTCAGCCAAGGAAATTCAGCCATGTTCATAGATCGCTACCAAAATTCATCAAAGATACTAAATCCGGTCGTTAGTTAAAAGGCTTTTGCTCTTAGCCCGCGCAGGCGGGCTTCGTTTCGCGTGATAGCCCCACCCTTAGGGTGCGGGTCTTTATTCAACCGGATTGAGTATAGAAAATCCACCCGTCACACTACAGAAGCCAGAATTAACTCCGAGGCAAGGATGCTGGAATTCTGGCTTCTGCTTGGGCGACAGATGAATTGGGTTAAGTCACGCCGGAGAGAATGACTAAGCCTAAAACCGCCACAAAGACAATTAAGGCATAGAATTGGGCGCGACCATTTTCAAAGTATTTGAGTCCTTCGCCACTGATGACGGTAATCAACCCGGTGAGGTTGACGGCCCCATCAACGACGCGATAATCCACTTCCATTACCTGTCTGGCTAACCGGCGCAGAACCGAGGACAAACAGGGAGTTGTAGATTTCGTCAAAGTACCATTTCTTGCGGGAGAGCAAGTAGAGGGGTTTGATTTGGGAGGCGATCGCCCCTGCATCAATTTTCCGACTCAAGTACATCAGGGATGCCAAGGTAATCCCAATCAACGCAATCCCAACGGAACTACCGCCCATCACCAAGAATTCGGTGAGGTTGAATTCTTCGGCGTGTTCGGCAATTTCCAGCATGGATTCACTGGGAGGGTGAATAAATGCCTCAAAGTAATTGGCAAAGGGAGTCCCCACCAACCCAATCAGGACCGAAGGCACGGCCAGGGCCATCAAGGGGAAGGTCATGCTAAGGGGGACTCATGGGGATATTCGCTGTGATGACCGTGAGAGTGGTCATCATGGCTGGCTTCTAGTTCCCGAGGGTCCATTGCACCGGGACCAAAGGCGAGGATGGGTTCCCCAGCTTCGGCTTCGCTTTTGAGTTGCGTGACGAATTTCGGTGTCGTTGCCTCGGAAGGGTCCTTCAAAGGTCATGAAGTACATCCGGAACATATAGAAGGCGGTCATCCCGGCAGTTAGCCAGCCGACGCCCCAGAGGGCGGGATTGGCTTCAAAGGCGGCCCCGAGGATTTCGTCTTTGGACCAGAATCCAGCAAAGGGCGGGATTCCACAAATGGCGAGGGTGCCAATCGCAAAGGTAGCAGCGGTAATCGGCATAAATTTCCGCAGTCCACCCATTAACCGCATATCTTGGGCCAAGGTGGGGTCATGTCCCACGACTTCTTCCATGCCATGAATCACGGATCCAGACCCGAGAAACAGCATGGCTTTGAAGTAGGCATGGGTCATCAGGTGAAAGAGTCCGGCGCTGTAGGCCCCGATGCCCATTGCCATGACCATGTAACCCAATTGGGACATGGTGGAATAGGCTAACCCTTTTTTGATGTCGGTTTGGGTAAGGGCGATCGTGGCCCCCAGGAAGGCGGTGAAGCATCCGGTCCAGGCAATGACGGTCATTGCGCTGGGGATATGTTCAAAGACGGGATACATCCGGGCGATTAAGAAGACTCCCGCAGCCACCATCGTGGCGGCGTGGATTAAAGCCGAGATGGGGGTGGGGCCTTCCATTGCGTCCGGTAGCCAGACGTGCAAGGGGAATTGAGCGGATTTGGCAACGGGTCCGAGAAAGACTAAGACGGCAAGAAGGGCCGCGACGCCTGCACCGATCGCCCCAGATTGGACGAGATCTTGCAGGCGATCGCCCATGATTTGAAAATCAAAACTATCCGTTGCCCAATATAAGCCCAACATCCCCAACAGCAGACCAAAGTCGCCAACGCGGTTGGTGACAAAGGCTTTTTGACAAGCATCTGCTGCCGGTTTGCGATCGAACCAAAATCCGATCAGCAAATAGGAACACATCCCCACCAGTTCCCAGAAGATATAAACCTGAACCAGGTTCGGACTGATCACCAGCCCCAACATTGAGGAGCTAAACAGGCTCAGGTAGGTGTAAAAGCGCACATATCCGGGATCATGAGCCATGTAGCCATCGGTGTAAATCATCACCAACAGGGCCACCGTCGTCACGATCGCCAGCATCAGCGCTGAGAGGTGGTCAATGGTGTAACCCATTGTTAGGTGAAAATTCCCCGCCGCCGCCCATTCCAGGCTGTAGGTGTAGGGTTCATGGCCTTGGATTTGACTCCAGAGCAAAGCAAAGGACAACACCATTGCTGCACCTACGGAGGAGACCAAGAATGCGGCAGTTGCTTGCCGCAGATTATTGGTCGTCTTGTTATAAGAAATCAGGCCCAAGCCGACCAGCATTGCCGCTAACAAGGGCAAAACTGGAATCAGCCAAGCATACTGATAAATTGGTTCCATCGCTGACGCCCACTTAAATACTTCTTTACTGAGTTAACTCACTGGTTAACATTTTGACATAGACCCGTCATAGAAACGGGAGACTAGGGATATCATAGCGATATTCACTCATTTGCATTTTTGGAGTTCTCTGATATAATCCCTGACGATTTGAATGCCGAGCTGGGCGACACCGATTTTCCCACCCCTCAAACAGAATTCTCCTGACCCCTGAACCCCAAAGGAAAAACCCCACCTAGATTAGACTAGATGGGGTTTAGTTGTTCCAATTTTTAAGAACGAACCAGGGGATCACCCGCAGTACAGGGCCCGTGATTCATCCAAAAAAAGCAACTTGCTGTAAAAAATTCCTGACGAGAGACTCTCATCAGGAATTGATGGCCGGTTGTAACTGGGAGTAAGAGTGCGCTGTTTGAGTGCTCAGAAGCAGGGACCTTAATTCACGGGTTAAGTCGTCCCGTCCTTGGAACCCTTCAATCCGATGGATAATGGATCCGCCATCAAACAAAATCAGGGTGGGCAACGTCGCGATCCGATAGGTGCTTGCCAGCTTTAAGGTTTGATCGGCATTAATTCCGACAATTTTGACCGTTTCGCCCCATTCCGCCTCGAATCCCTTCAAAACCGGGTTAATCAGCAAACAAATCCCGCACCACGGTGCCCAAAAATTCACGAGAACAGGAGTGGGAGCTTCTAAAACTTCTTGTTTAAAGGACCTTTCATTAAGAGACAACACCATGAGACCTCTTGATTGAATCGGTTTGAATATCAATACCGGGATCATGGTACATCGATTTGGGATCGTCTGGCTATCCCCCTGAGTAATCAGTTTCCAGTTTTGCCTCCAACCCCGAGCGAAATTCCGTCGATTTAAAGGCCATAACCCTCTTCCTACAAGGTTTTGAGTGGTTTTTGTCGTGCAACCCAATTGACGGACTTTATATTGTTCATTGGTCATTGGTTATTGGTCATTGGTCGTTGGTCATTAGTCATTGGTCGTTGGTTGTCAGCAATACTCAATCTCCCCAATCTCCCCAATCTCCCCAATCTCCCCAATCTCCCCAATCTCCCCAATCTCCCCAATCTCCCCAATCCCCCAATCAACCCAGGACAAATGACCAAGGACAAATGACCCATCCCCCCATCTCCCTGATGTGAGATACCCATCCTAGCTCTCCCCACTTTCCCGGGTCAGAATTTTAGAGAGACCTAAAAATAGAAGATTGTCCTCTGCTGAAATGATTAATTACAGAAAAATCCCCTCCGTCTCATTTGGGGGAATTTTTCAGTGGATTTCCTCTGTGGAAACCGAATCAAGGCTATTAAGACCAAAACAGGTTAGAGATTCTGGTGAGGGGAGAGTTGGGTGGAATTGACCTCAAGGAGGGAAGTGGCGACGGGACGGATTGAGCATAACCTTCCTCCTCCTCGCCTATTTCAGGCCTTATCATAAATCAGGGCAATTTTATCAAGTTTTCTTTTTTCTGAAAGACAAAGGTTTTAAGCCAGAGGTGGTGGTGAAGAATCTTAAGGAGAAGCAGTGACAAGGAGGAAGCCTCTGCTATATAGAGGAGTCAGTGGACTGTCACTGAAAAAATAGCGGTTCAATGCCAAGGGCCACGACTTGATAAATTCCTTCGATCGCCCGATCGGCAATGTCCTGTCTGAGTAATTAAATTTTAAAAATAGGTGTTGTATTTTTTAGAAGTTCGTTTATAATAATTCTTGTAAGAAGAGTTAGTAAGGAATTAATAATGGCTGAAACAGTAACTGCCCTAAGAGGAAAAGCACTGCTGAAGAAGGCAAAAGAACTCGCCAACTTACCCCGGCGAGAGTTAGCAAAGGCTTGTGGTTACTATACCACCACAAAAGGTGGGGAAACTCGGGTCAATCTGACTGACTTTTATGATGCACTGCTTGAAGCCAGAGGCATCGCCTTGGATCCGGAAGCCAAAAAGAGCACTCGTGGCAGAGAAGCAAGCTATCGGGTTTCCGTCCACCAAAATGGTCAACTGGTGATTGGTTCAACCTACACCCAAGCAATGGGGTTGAAGCCCGGTGACGAGTTTGAAATTAAGCTCGGTTACAAGCATATCCATTTAATTCAAGTGGACGAGTCAGAAAAAGACGGCGAAACCGAAGCGGCTTAATTCAGAGCATCGGGGGGAGCGATCATTAATATAGAGTCCTTTTTGGGAGTTTCTACTTAAGAAAATCCACAGGATTTTTCTCTCTCAAGACAAGCTGTAGAGAGGGAATAAACCTGGAAACAGCGTCAGGACAAGAGATTCTGACCCACTGTGTTCTTCAGTAAAATCCCCAGGAAAACTTGTTTTTAGCATGGATTAGGGATAGATTTTTCCGGCGGCAAATACGCCAGGAAGGTGCGGAAGTCATGAATTTTCGCTTAAATATTCTGAAATGGGTTTGCGAGGAAAGACCCTAACCGATGGGATGCCATCGTTTCGGTGGATGTAATGGAAAAGCCTTTCGCGATCGCGAAAGGCTTCTTTATTTAAACAGGCAGTTCATGGGAGAATATCCGAGGCGATCGCCGAGGTATCCTCAACCGGGAATCCAGTGGATGATTCATAGGAAGGATTGACCCTTCGTGGCAACATCAACCCCGACCCTTATAAAGAAAAGAGGTCAACCGCGACTGCCCAAAATCGGGATTTGGTATCCCGTTTTACAGATAAATCTTCAGGGATTTTATTTCAATGGCAGCTAAAGTTACTCCATTCCGAGGAGACAGGAGATATTTTGATGTTTCCACAGTCTCAAACCCGACTTTACCCGGACTCGGATCGGACTTTTCTCGGTCAACTGTCGAGAGGATTGCAACGGATCTCGATGATAAACCCATCGGGATCGTAAAAGTAGATCCCGCGTCCAGTCGGACGGGTGACGGGACCGCTATCGATCGCCACCTGATGCGCTTTAAGTGCCTCAACTGCGCCGTCAAATAATTGCGGATCAATATCGAAGGCGAGATGATTCGCACGGGTAAAGGCACGTTTTGGGTCCGGGTCCGGGGGTAATAAATCCGGTTCGTAAAATAAATCGATAACCGTCCCATCTGGGGTAACAAAATTGGCAACTTTCCCCGTTGCGACTAATTCGCGCAACGTGGTGGGAACGGACTCCCCAGTCAGTTCCTGTAACCCGAGGATCCGACCATAAAAATGGCGAGATGCTGCCAAATCCCTGACGTTAAATGCGATATGGTGAACTTGTCGCAAACTGCCAGGAGCGATCGCAAAAGTTGGTGATTCTACATTGATTTGCATGATAAGGACTCATTTAAGAGGGCAATCTGGGTCGAAATCTATCAGAACATTTTGGAGGAATCCCGGATGGATTGGAATGGTTTATCGCGAGAATTTTTGCCCGAAGGGGTGCGATCGCCCCGGGTATAAATGCGATCGCATCCGGGTCTGGATAGGAAATTAGATGTCCCTACAACTCATTTGGATCAATTCCCATAGAGCGTAGGCGATCGGCGATCGCCTGGGATTTCTGGCGTTCTCGTTCCAGTTCTGATTCAGCCATTTGCGCCCGTTCTTCAGCTTGTCGCGCCCGTTCTTCGGCCTGTAACGCCCGTTGCTCTAGTTCCAACGTTGTTAAAAAAGCTTCGCCATCGGGACGGTACAATTGCAATCCCGCCTCTGCCATTTGAAAGCGCACCGCGAGGCGGGGACTCACCCATCCGTCCATTTGTTCGATCGGGTGTAAACTCCCCTCAGACTTGCACCATCCGGCTAAATCCAGTAAATCGGGATGATAGAGATAATATTCTTCAACGCCGTAGTTTTGATAAAACGCCAATTTCTTGGCCATTTCCGAGGGACGGTTCCCGGGAGACCAAATTTCAAACACCACCTGCGGGGGGATATTTTCTTCCTTCCATTGTTGGTAAGACCCCCGATAGCCTTTGGGTCGTCCAAATGCTACCATGACATCCGGCGCTTGTCTGAGTTTGTTATTGCCTTCCACGGGATACCACAATAAATCTCCCGCGACGAAGACATTCGGATCCTGAGCATAGACCCGTTCTAAATTTTCTTTAATCCAGACGATCAGCGCAAATTGTTGAGTATTGTCTGCCATTGGTTGACCATCACTATCCGGGTAGATCACGGTTGCCTGGGGTTCAGGCGATCGCACTTCTATAACCATAGCCATTTCTCCGTGGGGTTGTGCTACACTTAATTTTAGCAGCAGAAACGTGCGATCGCCGGAGCAACCCCCGCATCACTTCCCGAGTTTTTGCCAGAGGACGACGGTCAGAAACGTGACTAAACTGGCGACCCCTCCGCAAATCACACTTAATAATAAAACCCCAGTCACCCCTGAGTTTGTCCCTGGATTCACTGAAGGAACAGCAGGATGAGTCGAGGAAGCGACAGCTACTATACAACCTGTCACGACTCCCACTCCCCCGATCGCCACTGCGGTTTTCACGGTGCGATCGCGCTGGGACTGACGAATTTCTACCAGACCCTGAATCATCTGGGTGAGAGTTTGTATCCGTTCCAAATTTAAGCGGAATGCTTGGATATCCCCTTGAAGCCTGGGGAGGTAACTTTCTTGGACCGATGCGCTGAATAGTTTTAAAAAAGTGAGGTCTGTTAATCCTAAACCATCGGCATCTTGTTCTAACTGATGGCAATATTGATCGTAATGGTCAATCTGGATTTCCATCAAATTGAGATGCATCTCTAACGTCGTGAAGCCGGTGATCAATTCCGATAGAGCATCCCTGGTAGTTTTGAGGTGATAGAGACTTAGCTCAGAATAATCAGCCATCGCCTCAATCAGTTGATATTGGTTGATTAGCTCTTGATTGAGCCGTTGACTCTGGCGGTCCGCCCAAACAATTTGATGCCGAGATAATAAAACTTGTTGCCATTGTTCATAAAACCCCCATCCTGCTTGAAACATTTCGCGATCGGGATACAGAATCAGGAGTAGATAACTATTGCTTTCAATCGTCTCCCCGGTGTTTCCCCCGGATGTCCGCCAAAACTCATACAGCTTCACCCCCACATAGTCCCCCGTTGCTCGATGATGCCATCCTTCAGGAGAAATTAAGGTTTTATAGCTCTCTTCGGCCAGCTTTTCGATTTGAGTGGAATTGCCATGTTCCCAAACTCCTGAAATTAGCCAAGTTTGCCCTAAATTATCGGGGGAATGGGGGTCAGGGGTAAGCAGTTTCAAGGTACTGAGCAGACTCTGAACCTGATGGGCGTTATATCTTTCCTGAACTGACCCATCAAAGATTAAGGCATAAGTATGATGGAGACTTCGCCGTAGATAGCGTCCGAGGATGGCATGGTTATGTAGGGTTCCTTTGAATTTTAAATCGGCGGTGGGTTGGGTTTGGAGATCGAGGAAAGTTTCCTGACAATCCTGGGCGATCGCATCGGGGATTAATCGGGAAATATCTCCGACTATTTTTTCTAAAACTGAGTGATAATTCCGTTCGCTACTTTGTAGGCTAATGCCCAACCCTTCTTTGAGATGGTAACTAAATAAATATAAGTTAGGAGCGTTGATTTCTAGCATGAATTTGGGGGCAGGTCAGATCTACTCGAAAAGACGCATTTAATTGTATCGCAGATTTTAGCTAATTTTTAATATCAGTTGGGAAAAATTAACAGAGGTTAGGGTCTAAATCTGCTTCGGGTTGCAGGGCGATTGGTGGGGGGAGGGGGGAAATATTTTTTTGTGAGGTATAGGGTTCAGAGGGGAAGAAAGTGGGAGGGATAATGTAGTCTGGTTTGGAGTCACTTTGTATTGGGAACAGGATTAAAGGGCAGGAAGAAACGACTGAAGTCGTTACTACGAACTGAAGAAACGACTTCAGTCGTTACTACGAACACTCCCCCATCTCCCCCATCTCCCCCATCTTCCCCATCTCCCCCATCTCCCCCATCTTCCCCATCTCCCCCATCTCCCCCATCCATAACAAAAACTTCAAGGCAGTTTCCGGACTCCCGGGGTTTGTTGTTGAAACAAGCGCACCAAGGAGTTGTTTAGGGGTTTTGCTGTGCTCATGAATTGATTGATTCCCTAGGGCAAGTCCCCCATCAATCGAAAAAATTTATGGCAAATTGTTGTCCAGCGATCGCTCGGGTGGGGTATCCGGTATGGTATCCTAGCAAGATTCGTGGGGCGGCAGTTGGATTGCCCCGGGCAAAACTAGAAAAACTCTCTTCGCGTTGCTTGATTTAAACTGAATTGTATTTTATTGTCGATGCCCTGTTCATTCCAGCAGTTTGAGGTAATCTCATGACCTTCATTGCCACAATCCTCACCAGTCTAGTCTCAATTCTGGTCGTTCTCGTCGGACCCAAGTTTTCCGATGAAAAACATCGCAATACTGTGCGCGCTGTTGCCCTGTTAATCGGCATTTTAGCAGCGACCATTTCCCTGTTGAAAACCTTTACGATTATCCCATCGGGAAAAGTTGGGGTGATTGAGGTGTTTGGGAAGGTAGACCCCCAACCCCTGAATCCCGGGGTGCATTGGGTGAACCCTTTTGGAAATGTTTTGAAGTTTTCCACGCGGTTGCAGGATATGCCGGAAAAAATTTCAGCTACCTCCCAAGAAGGGTTAAACCTAGTGGTAGAGGGGACGATCCAGTATCGCTTAGACCCGAATAGTGCAGCGGATGTCTATCAAAATGTGGGTGCCAATGATGGAGAAATCGTGCGATCGCGGTTTCAAGCAATTATTCGGGAAATTACATCCAGTTATCCCGCTAGAGACATTTACACCGCTAAACGAGAGGAAGTCACCCGGCGATTGCGGTTATCCATGCGGGAGTCTTTAACGCCGCTAGGTTTTATCGTCGAAGAAGCCTTTCTCAAGGATGTGGCGCTACCGGAAAAATTACAAGCTGCCATTGAACAAAAAATGGAGGTAGAACAGGACAATCAGCGCATGGAGTTAGTGCTAGAGAAAGAACGGCAAGAAGCGGAACGCAAGCGGATTGAAGCCTTGGGAATTGCGGAGTATCAACAAATTATTTCCCCGGGTTTAACGTCGCAATTCTTGCAATGGCGCAATATTGAAGCAACCGATCGCCTTGCCAATTCTAATAACAGTAAAGTGGTAATTATGGGCGGGTCTGGCAATAATGCTAATGTGCCGGTGATTCTGCAACCCTAGGCGATCGCCCATGCTACTGTAACCCCCTTGTTATTAACCTAAACCAATGGCTGAATCTCCCAAATACTATATTGTCAAGGGCAAAAACGGAACTTGTGAAATTCTCCCCGGCAGTTCCCTGGAAGGACCGGACAACCCAGAACTTGGGGAGAAATGGGGACCCTTTGAGTCCCGGGAGGAGGCGATCGCCCGTCGCGTGGGTTTGATTCGCGCAGGAAAGTGCCAACCGTTATAAACCTGACTGGAGAATCCATCGGTGTCATACAGGAATTATGCACCGATTGATTCCCCTCAAGCGGTGACTAGCGGCCCATCTTGCTTAAAACCCAGTCCCGGGACTCCAATGCCAGATAGAAATCCGGTTGAATTTCCAGGGCTTTTTCGTAGGAAGCCAGGGCTTCATTGTACCGTTCAATGGACTCCAGGGCGATTCCCCGTTGAGTCCAGACCAAGGCATCTTGAGTTTGAGCCGCGATCGCCCGATCAAACGATTCGATCGCATCGGGATAACGCCGGAGTTCATTGAGTGCGACCCCCCGATTGGCCCAGGATCGGCCATCCCTGGGTTCAAACTTCACTGCTTGATCAAACGAGGTAACCGCCTCTGCATAACGGCGCAGTTCCATTTGTGCCAAACCGCGATCGCGCCAAGCCGGATGAAAACTTTCCTCAATTGCCACGGCGCGATCGAATGCCTCGATCGCCTCAAAGTAGCGACCCAAACCCAGACTCAGCAAGACGCCGCGATTATGCCAGCCTTTATAAAAATCCGGTTCGATCGCCAGCGCCTGATCGTAAGCCGCTAACCCCTCCGCAAAGAGAGATGCACTATACAGCGTCGTTCCTTTAGCATTCCAGGCGAGATAAAACTCTGGATTAATTTCCAAAGCGCGATCAAACGATGCGATCGCCTCATCCAGGCGTTCTAACTGATCGAGTAATCGACCCCGTTCCAACCAGGCATTCAAATCATCTGGGTTACTTTCAAGCTGACGATCATAAGCAGCCAGGGCCCGTTCAAAAGCGCGATCGGCCTCTTGGGGACGTTGTAAATAGTCTAAAACCAACGCCTTGCGTTCCCAGCCTTGCGGGTCATTCGGCTCCACTTCTAGGGCTTGATCCAGGTCCGCCAGTGCCTCATCGTAGCGCTGTAAACTGAGTAAAGCAAGGCCCCGACCTTTGAGGGCATTCACATCATTCCGGCGCAGTTCTAAAGCGCGATCGTGAGCGGCGACTGCCTCATCGTAGCGCTGTAATTGATACAAAGTTTCCCCGCGATTGTTCCAATAGCGGGCATCTTTCGGTTCTAAACGGCTGGCATTGTCATAAGCCACAAGAGCCGATTCATAGCGATCGAGCAGATAGAGCGCATCCCCGCGACATTTCCAAGCTAAGGCATGATCCGCCTTAATCCCGATCGCCTGATCGCACTCATCCAGGGCTTCCAGGTAGTCCTGGGACTCCAAAAGTAAGCTGGCATTTTGGATAAACTCATCCGACTCCTGACGCGCCTGACGAGCTTGCTGAGAATTGCTCACCGCGATCGCCACCCCTGCCGTTCCCATCAGGGCCACCACTGCCAGAATCGGCCAGGGTTTGGCAAAGGGTAACTTTTTGGAAACTTGGGTCACCCCTGCTACAGCAGCAGCGCCCATAGGAGCCTTCGCTTTACCTGGGTTACTGGCCCCTAGGTCTGCCTGTGGCTGCTCTGCGGGGACCTGGGGAGACAGGGGAGCATCCGCCACCATCGGCACTGGGACCGACTCCGGAAAGGGTTCCATAACGGGTTCTTGAAGGGCACGCAGATCCGCTAACACCTCCTGAGCCGATTCATAGCGCTCACGGAAATAAGAGCGCACCATTTTATCCAGAATCGCCCCAAAGCGATCGCTCACCTGAACGTGCTTGCGCCAACTGAGTTCTCCCGTATGGGGTTCCGTCCCCAGATAATCTGGACGCACCCCGGTTAACGCTTGCAGAGCGATGGCCCCCAGAGCATAGATATCACTATTCGGGCGGGGATTGCCCACCATTTGCTCCTTCGGCATATAGCCCGGAGTCCCGATCGCCGTTGAAGTCGTTAACTGGCCCTGGTCAATCGTCAAGGTGCCAATTTGCTTCACCGAGCCAAAATTGGTCAACATCAGCTTACCGTCGGACTGACGCCGGAAGATACTCCAGGGGGTTAAATCCAAATGAATGGCATGATGTTCGTGAACGAAGGCCAGGGTTTCTAGGACCTCTTGTAATAAAGCGATGGCCTCTTTTTCTTCGTACTTTTTGCCCTGGATCAATTCATGAGAAAGGGACTGTCCCTCAATTTGCTCCTGGACTAAATAAAAAGCCCCATTTTGCTCAAAATCGGCCAGTAACGTGGGGATGCGGTCATGAGTGCCTAAACGGTGTAACAATTGCGCTTCCGCATCAAAAAAGCTTTTGGCTTCCCACCAGGGAAAGGTCTCTTGTTGAACGGGTTTAATTTGCTCCACCGTACACCAGGGCATTTCCTGGCGTTGTAAATCCTCCCCTAAAAAGGTTTTACTAAATCGGCGTTCAGCTAACAGACTCACCAGTTGATAGCGACCATCGAGAACATTGCCAATTTCATGTAAAGACCGTAAATCAGCGATCACCTCCGTCGCCTGTTGGTAGCGGTCTTGATAGTCTGAGCGCACCATTTTATCCAGAATTTGCGCCAACTTCGGGTTGACCGGGGCCAAATGGTGCCAGATCGTTTGACCCGTTTTGGGGTCTCGTTCTAATTCCCGGGGGGGGATGCCGGTTAAGGCTTGAATCGCGGTCATGCCGAGGGCATAAATATCGCTATTAAAGCGAGGTTTGCCCCCGAGTTGTTCGATGGGGACATAACCCGGAGTGCCGATCGCCGCTGTGCCAATTTGACCTTGGGGATTGATGGCTAAGGTTTCGATTTCTTTAAGAGAGCCAAAATCCACCGGGATAATTTTGCGATCGCGGGTCCGACGGATTAAATTAGAGGGTTTAATATTGCGATGAATCATCGAGTGCTGATGAATGAACGCTAACACTTCCAGGACTTGATGTAATAGCGCCATCACCAAGCCTTCACTCCAGCGGTTGCCTCGGATAATTTCTTGACTGAGGTCTTGACCCTCTATAAATTCTTCAACAATATAAAATTTTTGGTCCTCCTCAAACCCATCCAAAATTCCCGGAATCAGGGGATGAGCGCTGAGTTTTTGCATCACTTCGATTTCCCGCCTCAAGCGCTCACGGGCTTCTGTCAGCAGGGTGGGATTGGAGAGATTCGGCTGGAGTTGTTTAATCACACAGGGGCGCGGTTGGTCCGGCTGTTGTCGGTCTTCAGCCAGATAGAGTTTACCAAAAGCACCTCGCTTGAGGTCTTTGATGAGTTGATAGCGCCCTTGGATGAGCTGTCCGGTCATGGCGTTCATCAGTTGCATAGCTTAGATCTGCGGCGGCGGTTGAGTGAATAGTTTTCGGGGGCCAGACGGCCACTTTGTTCTGGAGTCTTTAGGGTGCGATCGCGAGGTTAAGAGGATGATTTAGACGGGTGGCACCCATTCGCGGGTTAAGAAAATCTGACAGGGGACCGGGAAAATCCAATCACCGATGCGATCGCCCAGGGGGTTACGACCCCTGCAATGGGTTGAATAGGGGCCTTCGTTCGAGCGCTCCTGGCATTTTGAAGCACTTGCATTCAGGATAAACAGCTCTGGCACTAACAACACATCGATTGATTTCCATGCAAGCAATCCGTTGAACAACAAAGGTTTTTACAGCAAGAATCGCACCCTTCGAGAAATTAGCGTGGCGCGATCGCAAGCGATCGGACTTGCCATCGGCGAAAATATCTTCCTATCTTATCGGTTTCTCGTCCTGTGTCATCAACCCAATCCAAAAATGTCTGGGATATGGGCAGGATTTACGCAATCTTTAAAGTTAAACCCTAAATGTAGAGGCGAGAAAGCGAATCGCCTCTACATTAGACTTCTTACAAAAATCCGGATTGATCCCCCCAACCCCCCTTAATCAGGGTAGGGCTGTTTCATTTTAAAGTTTTTCCGACACCGTAAGCGTCACAGCCAAAGGTTTTGCGGCCTTATTTACTAAGTTGAAACTAAAAATCAAGAAACCACCCCGTCCCTTCGGGACACCCCTCCAAGGGAGGGGAATAAGCCCCAAAATTCCCCTCCCTTGGAGGGGTGTCCCGAAGGGACGGGGTGGTAAATCCCCTTTGAGGGAACTCAGGGAAGTTTTCTCTCAGGATTTTGAGCCAAATTGACCCAATTTATGGCAACCTGAAAAACATAACCCAGACTAGAAGACCCCGGTGCGTCCATTGGCTGATCGAGAAGGGGTACGAACCCCCAACTCAGAAGCCGTAAATGCGATCGCCTGGGTTTTAACCCAATCAACAACCCTGCACAGCAACTATCGGATTGCGATCGCCCATCATGCAAACACTCCCGAACCCAACCACCCCCCAACCCACTCCCAATACCGCCCTGACGGACACCACCATCCACCGTCGCAAAACTCGCCCGGTTCCTGTGGGCAACATTACCATCGGAGGCGGTAATCCCGTGGTAGTCCAGTCCATGATTAACGAAGACACCCTAGATATTGAGGGGTCCGTGGCCGGAATCCGTCGTCTCCATGAAATCGGCTGCGAAATTGTCCGCGTCACCGTCCCCAGTATGGCCCATGCCAAAGCCTTGGCCGAAATTAAGCAAAGACTGGCGCGGACCTATCAAATCGTTCCCTTGGTGGCCGATGTCCATCACAACGGCATGAAAATTGCCCTAGAAGTCGCCAAGCACGTAGATAAGGTCAGAATCAATCCCGGGCTGTACGTCTTTGAAAAACCCAACCCCAACCGCACCGAATACACTCCCACGGAATTTGCAGAAATTGGGGAAAAAATCCGGGAAACCCTCGAACCTTTGGTCATTTCTCTACGAGATCAAGGGAAATCCATGCGAATTGGGGTCAATCACGGGTCCCTCGCTGAACGGATGCTGTTTAGTTATGGGGATACTCCCGAAGGGATGGTGGAATCCGCCCTCGAATTTATTAGAATTTGTGAATCGTTAGACTTCCGCAACCTGGTTATTTCCATGAAAGCATCCCGAGTTCCGGTGATGCTGGCGGCCTATCGCTTGATGGTGCAGCGGATGGATCAATTAGGCATGGATTATCCCCTGCACCTCGGGGTCACCGAAGCGGGCGATGGAGAATATGGTCGGATTAAATCCACCGCAGGCATCGGCACCTTATTAGCGGAAGGGATTGGCGACACCATTCGCGTTTCCCTGACGGAAGCCCCGGAAAAAGAAATTCCGGTTTGTTACAGTATCTTACAAGCCCTGGGTCTGCGAAAGACGATGGTGGAATATGTGGCCTGTCCCTCTTGTGGTCGCACCCTCTTTAATTTAGAAGAGGTCCTCCATCAGGTCCGCGAAGCAACTAAACACCTGACGGGACTCGATATTGCTGTAATGGGTTGCATTGTCAATGGACCCGGCGAAATGGCTGATGCGGATTATGGGTATGTGGGTAAGCAACCGGGATATATTTCCCTCTATCGGGGTCGGGATGAGATTAAAAAGGTCCCGGAATCCCAAGGAGTTGAGGAGTTAATTAAGTTGATTCAAGCTGATGGGCGATGGGTTGATCCCTAGGGATGCAGAGGATGGGATTGAACGGGACCAGAAACCGGGTTTCTATTTGAGATTTAGGGGGTCGAGGAACGTGATTAGACCAGAAACCGGGTTTCTGCACAGAAGTCGCGATCCCCTTGGGTAAATCCGGCTGGCGATCGCCCCTTGACTGCGCCTTTAACAGAATCAGGCTAGTCTGTTACCTCAGCAAAGCCTGTGTTATCGTAGGGCTAGGGACAAACCTTATCCATAGAATCCTGACCATCGTCTATTCCTGATTTGAGCTGTCCCCGGCTTACTCAAAAAGGAGATCCAATCAGGGCAGGCGCTTTCTCATCGGGTTCGTCATCTATCGCTAAATATCAACCCTGTGCTTTCCCTTCATTACCCCCATCGCTTGCCTCTCGATTGCTTTCATCGTACTACCTTTTTTGTCGAAAGATAGAAGAGTCAACCGGGGTCGTCCTTAATCGTAGTTTTTCCTTCCTGATTGAATATTTATGGTGATTACAAAACGCGGACTTATAGTAGGTGCAACAGCAGTGGCCTTAACTGCTGTTACGGTCACGGGGGCGGGACTTCATCTGTCCCAAAGTCAAGCATTTTTTCAAGAGAGCCCCAAAGAACTGGTAGACGAAGTTTGGCAAATTATTAACCGCAATTATGTGGATGCCACGTTTAACCAAGTGGATTGGGAAACGGTTCGTCAAGATTATCTGAACCGTCCTTATACCAATAAGGAGGAAGCTTACACTGCGATTCAAGAAATGCTGGAACAACTGGGGGACCCCTACACCCGGTTTATGAATCCAGAAGAGTTCAAGAATATGCAGATTGATACCTCTGGAGAACTGACAGGGGTCGGGATTCAAATCTCCCAGGATGAAGAGACGAAGCAACTGATCGTGATTTCGCCCATTGAGGATACACCGGCTTTCTCGATGGGAATTCAAGCTAGAGACGCCATCCTCCAGATTGACGGACAAAGTACGGAAGGGATGGATATTAATGACGCGGTGTCCCTGATTCGCGGTCCCGTTGGCACTGAGGTGACCCTAACTATCGAACGGGTGCTCGACGAAGAACGCGGGACGAAGGAGACTAAAGATTATACGATTCGGCGCGAACGCATCGAACTCCATCCGGTCCGCTACAGCTATCAGGAAAGCCCGATGGGTGGGGTTGGGTACATCCGTCTGACGAATTTTAATGCGATCGCTGCTGAAGAAATGCGCGACGCCATCCAGGAACTCGAAGGCCAAAATGTCTCCGGCTATATTCTGGATCTGCGGTCCAACCCCGGGGGTCTACTCCATGCCAGCATTGAAATCGCTCGGATGTGGCTCGATTCGGGCAGCATTGTCTCTACGGTAAACCGCGTCGGCGAAATGGACCGTCAGTCGGCTAATGGACGGGCCCTGACGAATAAACCGTTAGTGGTGTTAGTGGATGGGGGTTCCGCCAGTGCCAGTGAAATTCTCTCTGGGGCCTTGCGAGACAATGAGCGGGCGGTCCTCGTCGGAACTAAAACGTTTGGCAAGGGTTTAGTGCAGTCGGTCCGTGGGTTGGGAGATGGATCCGGACTGGCGGTGACCATTGCCAAGTATCTTACCCCTAATGGCACGGATATCAACCATGAAGGGATTACTCCGGATGTGGCGATCGAACTCACCGAGGACCAACAAAAACTCTTACGGGGCGATCGCACCTTAATTGGTTCCACCCAAGACCCTCAATACACGAAAGCGATGGAAGTCCTTCGCCAAGAAATTGCTACCGCCCGCGCTAGACGTATCCCCGCCAACTAACTCAAATCGGTTAATTCGTAAGGGTAATCCGTCTCAAAACTTACCTGGTTTTTACGGGTTTCCCTGAAATTAAAACGATTGAGAATGGTTCAATAAGACCCCCATCCCGTAAGATGAAAGGGTCTTATTTTTTTCTGGTATCCCTCAAAGCAGTCTTTTCAAGTCTTGACTGGCGTTGCATCCTTCGCCGACAGCCTCAAGAGAGGGGACGGAAACGAATAATTATATTGCCCATTATGAATAATCACAGAACCGCACAAATTGCTCAGATTGTCGAAAAACGTCGCCCTTTAGCCGAAAAAATGAGTCGGGTTGAGGACAATTTGAGGTCCCTCACGGCGGCCCTTCAAACCTTACAGGACCACCGCAGTCGCCTCCTGGATTCCGTGGAGGATCAGGCGATCGTCGGACATCTCCAAGACGTGGATTTTTGGAAAATTCAGGTGGAGATTGCCCGGGAATTAGAGGCAACGGCGAAACTGAAAGCGCGGTTTTCCCGCAATACCCTGAATATTGGCGTGGTTGGACGCGCTAGACAAGGGAAAAGTCGCCTCTTACAGAGTTTAACCGGACTGACGGCCTCGGAAATTCCCGACGGCGATCGCCAACATTGTACCGGCGTTCTGAGTACCATTTACCACAATCCCACCCTGGAAACTCATGGGGAAGTGTTCTTTCATAGTGAGCGATCGTTTTTAGAGGAGGCGATCGCCCCCTATTACGACCAACTCCAGCTAGGTCCCGCCCCCCATTCCCTGCGATGAGTTTGCCCAGCAGTCTCTTGCGCCCCTACCTCGGGACCTCTACGGCGCACAAACCGGGGCAAAATACGAACATCTCCGGCGATATCACACCCACCTGGACCAATATCGCTCTCTCCTCCAGCAGCCCTCCCCGCGCCGGATTTCTCAAGGGGAAATTCGCGAATATGTCGCACAAGATACCGCCGATGGTCAGCGCGTCTTTTTCAACTATCTCGCTGTGCGTCAAGTTAAAATTGTCTGCACGTTTCCCAATGGGGATGTGGGCAATATTGCCTTAGTGGATATGCCCGGATTAGGGGATACGGGCATTGGTGATGAAGTGAGGCTGATTGAAACCTTCGGTCATGAGGTGGATTTTGTGTTGTTTGTGAGAATGCCGAAATCTTCGGGGGATTATTGGGCCGATGTTGATGTCAAGCTGTACGACACCGCTGCTACAGCGTTAACCGAACTACCCATCGCCCTTTGGTCGATGATGATTCTCAACCAAACTAGCGCGGGTTCGGGCAATGGAGATAATGCTAAAAATTGCCAAGATTTAGCCGAAACAATGGCCGAAAAACATCTGGAAGTGGTCAAAACCCTAACGGTGAATTGCGCCGATTCTGTTGCGGTGAATCAGCAGATTTTAGAGGGGGTTTTGGAGTATTTGATGGCTAAAATCACCGAACTGGACCGACAGTATGCAGCAGCCTGTCAAGACCGACTCTTGCACCTGCGCGATCGCCTCACTGCCGAACTGGTCAAGGCAAGGCAAGCCCTGGGCCAAGCAGTCCAACGAGAGAGCGAATTTCCCCTATTTCTGCGGCTATTTGATGGCCTCTGGAATAACTTGACCAGTGGATTAGAGGGATTTTTGCGGGGGCTATCTCAGCAGCGAGAAGCGGAAGATTTGGAGTTTAAGAAGCAAGTCCAGATTGCGATTGCCAATTGTCGCCAGGACCCGGGTATTCCGACCCTGGAAGAGATAGAATCCAGGCGCGATCGCGTGGGAGGTTATCCCAATGCGTACTATCAATATTTGAACGAAATTCGCGCCCATTTATCCCAACATTTTTTGACCTTAGATGATGGATTGAAGCAGGCGATCGAGCGAGTCAAGTCCCGAGTCGCCGATGTGCTGATAGAACAGGGACGGTTAGGAAACCTCACCCCGGTTCGCGGTAGTGAATTTTTAGGCGTCATGGCGGAACTGTTACCGGAAGATTTACAGAAACTCAAACTGGGGTTTAGAATTTTAGATGAATTTAATTTATCCTATCGCGGACTGATTCAACATCGGATTCGTCAGCAGTTGGATGGGTTGAATCCGGATAAGACGGGATTGAAATTGTCCCAGCAAGGGATTTCGGCATCTGAAGTTTTAAGCAATCTGAAAACCCTTCATGCCGAAGCAGTTTATAATTGTGAAACCGCCCTGGAAGATTTGTTAATTGAACCGAATCAGGCGGCGTTTGCGATTGTGGAGGAATTTGTGGATCGCGTGTTGCGCGTGGAAGGGGTGAAAACCGAGTGGCAAATCTTTTTAGAACAAGTTCGGTCCGAGGTATGGCAAGATGAATTTGACCGTTTAGGCAGTCGCGATCGCCTCCGTCGAGAATGGTTAACTGCGGTGGATACCGTAGAAGCGGGAAATCAATTAGAATTGATGCAATTTCTGCCCGGGAATAGTTGAAAATGCTTTAGCCCGCACCCTGAAGGGTGGGGCTATACGGACGAAGCCTGCCTCCGCAGGCTACTTTATAAAAATCACTGTTTATACCCGATTGCGTAGGGTTATTACTTGTCGGAAATTGGGTTAAAATCTGATTTAAACCTTTGTTTTACATTTTCATTATTTAAAAAATGTGGACAATTAAACGAACGATAATTTATGACAGAATTGGTAATATTTATCGGTTTACAGGGGGCGGGGAAAAGTACCTTTTATCGAACCCATTTCGCAGAAACCCATGCTTTGGTGAGTAAAGATTTGATGCGAAACAATAAAAGACCGGCCCGCAGACAAGCCTTTTTAATCGCAGAACATCTGAAATCTGGAACCTCTTTAGTGGTGGATAATACCAATCCTACCCGGGGCGATCGGCAAGGTATCATTGAAATCGGACAAGAGTATCAGGCAATGATTATCGGCTATTATTTTGAATCTCAAATTGCCGATTGCCTCACCCGCAATCGACAACGAGAAGGAAAAGCCCGAGTCCCGGACTACGCCCTCTATATGACTCGCAATAAATTAGTTCCCCCGGACTACTCCGAAGGATTTCATCAGTTATTTCAGGTCAAAATAGGAGAGAATCCAGGAACCTTTGAAATTCATCCTTGGACCCAGGAGGAAACCCTTGGATCCGAATCAATTTGACCGCAAAATGAGGCAACTGGAATATTTCCAGAATCCATCCCAGGTGGTAGATTACTTTCGGTGACAACAAGCCGATGCCACTCGTTATGGGATAAACTTTAATGAATTCCCCCTATGGCAGCGTCGCGGTACCGGGTGATATTGGGAAAATTACTCTATAATCGGGTATAATCTGATTATAGAGCAAGAAGTCGTTGCCACCCGACGGCGAATTAAAATTGATGAAGCATTGCCGATGAAGGAAGCTTATAGCGAGTTGATCGCCGGACTATTAGAGAATCTGTAAAAATTAAAGGACAATTGCCTTTAATTTTGCAGGCATAAAAGTAACTGAAAAAACAATCAAGTCAACCCTAAAACCAAGAAAGTAATGCAGGAATTAAAAGTCACCATGCTGGGACCCAGTGGCGTGGGTAAAACCAGCCTTTTGACTGCCATGTATGAGCAATTTGAACGCAGTATTGGACAAACCAATTTGCAACTCACCCCCGATTTAGAAAGTGCAGCTTTGCTACAAGAACGATTAGCTGAACTGAAAACTCTGCCGGATAGTTTTGAAACAAAAGGATGGATGCAGAGTACGGAAGAGCATAAATCTTTTATCTTTGAATTAGGAAGAAAAAGCGCAATTCCCTCGTTAACGCTGCACTTTCAAGATTATCCGGGAGAATATCTCGCCGCCAAAAGTTCGCGGGAAGAAAAGGAACGAGTGGAGACATTTGTTCGGGAATCAGCAGCGGTGGCGATCGCCATTGATACCCCTGCCTTAATGGAAAAAAACGGCCAATGGCATGATGCGGTGAATAAACCCCAACAAATTGCCAATTTATTTCAACGAGTCTATCGCGAATTAGAGTCTCCTCGCTTGGTGATTTTTGCCCCGGTACGCTGCGAAAAATACTTACAAGATGAGAAAAGCAGCGCGGAATTAGTCAGGCAGGTGCAAGCGGGGTATGCGAGGTTATTAGATTTATTGCGATCGGAATCCTTACTCTCCAAAGTCGTCGTGATTGTGACCCCCGTTCAAACCGTAGGAACCGTGGTCTTTTCTCGCATTGAAATCCTGGATGGGAAACCCTTATTTATTTTTAGAAAAACCAGTCATGATGCCCAATATAATCCCCAAGATAGCGAACAGCCTTTACGCTATTTATTACGGTTTTTGCTGAGACTCCATTTGGACCGACGCAATTTAGGATTGTTTAATTTTATCCGAGATTGGTTAGGATTGGATAATCACCTCAAAGATGCAGTCCGGGAATTTGCCAAGGGCTGTAAAAATACGGGGGCTTTTGCAGTATTACAAGGTCAAAATTGGCTCAATATTGGATAAGAGGATGTCATGGAAATTTATGTAAAAAGTCGAGGATTTGCTCAGGAAGAGGGCTACTGTTGGCTACCCGAAACCCCTTCGATTCTCACCTTAAATCGGGTTTCTGACTGTATTCAAACCGAATCCCCCTCTCTCGTCTTGGGGCGATATAGTGGGCGGTTGCTATTGCTCGTTACGGGATTAGAGGCGAGGGGACGGACCGATTTTCGCGATCGCACCATTCGCAATTCCATCGCCTGGGTTGCCGAAGATTCCGCCGCCCATGAACAACAGTTACGGGCCATCGCTGTCCGCGCCTTACGGACATTTTTAGAGGAAAAACAAGACGGATTAGATGCGGAAATTGACCAGGCAATTCCCGTGGGAGGACCGGATGGATTTACCGTCAATTGGGAACTGTTAAAAGGATTATCGGCGAGTGCAACCCTCAGCAGTCATCCCCAAAAATCCGACCGAGAACGAGAAGAACATTCTACCGATAAACTCGGCAAAAATTGCGATCGCACCAAAGAAACTCTCGCCACCCAACTCGAACAGTATGGGTTACCCCAAAGAGAAGGTCCCCTGGTTGTCGTCACCGGCATTAAAAGCAAAGATGCCTTAATTCAGGCGAGAGTCTGGCGGGGTTTATCCAAAAGTTTAGAGGAGGAAGATTGGACCCCGTTCGGGAGAGACAAGACACCCCCAGTTCGGCTAGAGAACCCTTTCAACCGGAAAAAAAGTTCAATGAAACCGCCACCTTAGTGGCAGGAATTGTGGCGATCGGAATGTTATTTTTAGGATTTTTGTGGTTTTAAATAACCGAAAATTGAGGAGTGCGAGCATCTTGCTCGCTATTGCACAGTATTGTCAATATCGAGCAAGATGCTCGCACTCCTTAAAAAATGGATATTATAACAATGGGAAAGGTTATGGATTACAATTAGACCGAATCATTCCTTGAACAAATAGGACCCATTGCCGATGAAACCTTTAACGCGCCGACAATTCATCAAAGTGAGTGCGATCGCCGCTGGATTTGCCCTTGCCGCCCATCCAATTTTCGCCCAACAAGTTATCACCACCGACAGCGAAGGATTAATCGCCGGTGAAGTTGCCATCCCCGTTGCCGATGGAGAAATTCCCGCCTATCGCGCCATGCCTGCCACCGGGGAAAACTTTCCCGTAATCTTAGTCATCCAGGAAATTTTCGGGGTTCATGAACATATCCAGGATGTCTGCCGCAGATTTGCCAAACAGGGTTATCTGGCGATCGCCCCAGAAATGTTTGCCAGACAGGGGGATGTCTCCCAGATGGAAGACATCCAGGAAATCATCTCCGAAGTGGTATCTAAAGTACCCGATGAACAAGTGATGTCGGATCTCGATGCTACTGTTGCTTGGGCGCAAAACAGCAGTAACGGCAATCACCGATAAGCTGGGCATCACCGGATTTTGCTGGGGAGGACGAATTGTCTGGTTGTATAGCGCCCATAACCCCCAAGTCACCGCAGGAGTCGCCTGGTATGGGCGATTAGTCGGTGAATCTACCCCTCTGACTCCTCAATATCCCA
Organism: uncultured cyanobacterium; assembly: GCA_963821735.1. GTDB lineage: Bacteria > Cyanobacteriota > Cyanobacteriia > Cyanobacteriales > Laspinemataceae > Laspinema. The sequence goes on along the minus strand of CAWGFK010000002.1, from coordinate 818,760 downwards.
TCGATATTGCCGAGGAATTAACCGTCCCCATCCTCGGATTATACGGCGGTGACGATGATTTAATTCCTACTGATACCGTCGAACAAATGCGCGATCGCCTCGCCTCCGGCAACAGCAACTCCGAAATCATCCTCTATCCCGACACTCCCCACGGATTCTATGCCGACTACCGCCCCACCTACCGCCCAGAAGCAGCAGCAGATGCCTGGAATCGCCTTCTCACTTGGTTTGAAAAGTACGGCGTTGCGTAAATTAAAAAGCTGATTTAATCCTCATCCCGGAGAGACAAGGCAATGCCCTGTCCTCCGGCAATCATCGAATTTAAAACCTGTCAATAGCATAAAACCTCGACCAAAAGAATGAATAATCCTCGGATTCATAATAACTATAAACAACAAATTGCCGATTATTTTAATCGCCGAACCCATTATGACCAAGAAGGCGATTTTCATCCCCTTGTTGCCCAACAACTCATCCAATGCGCCGACATTCAACCGGGACAGCACATCTTAGACATCGCAACCGGAACGGGTTTAGTTGCCATTGAAACCGGCCAAATTGTGGGGAATAGCGGTTCAGTGGTGGGAGTCGATTTGTCCGAGGGAATGTTAAGGCGATCGCACTCCAAAATTGCTGCTACTGGTTTAACCAATATCGAACTCAAGCAAGGAGATATCGAAACCATCGACTTTCCAGACAACCGCTTTGACCGGATTTTTTGCTGTTGCGGCATTCCTTATATTCCCAATATTCCCACCAATTTACACCGTTGGCATAATTTTCTAAAACCCGGTGGCATCATCGCCCTGACTGGCATTGCTGAAACCGCTTCAATTGTCAGCACCCTCTTAATAAAAATTGCCGAAAGCTATGGGTTAAAATTTCCCCGTTGGTCCGAAGAAACCGCAACCCCTGAAAAATGCAGGAACCTCCTCCAAACCGCCGGTTTTGAACAAATCCAAGTTACGGAGGAGCAATTTGGAGACTATTTGAGCTTAGAGTCGGCTCAAAATTTATGGGAGATGATTTTAAACAATCCCCTGACTCAAATGAATTTTGTCCAACATCTCAATTCAGAACAATTAAACGCCGTCAAAGCACAATATTTGGTGGAATTAGAAACCTTAGTCACCCAGCAAGGGATCTGGAACGATCTGACCCTATATTATATGGTAGGACGCAAACCCATCGCCCGATAAAAATCAATTTGAGAACCCCATCGTCCCGAATTGGGTTTACAGGGGTATTCCCCGACTTGAGATTGTTCTTACCAGAAATAGCAACTCCAACCTCTATCCGGGATGCCACCATTGGCAGTAAACTGTAATACGATGTTTTTAATGATTGACGATGGCAACGATTAACGACAACTACCTCAAACTCAAAGCGGGTTACCTGTTTCCCGAAATTGCTCGTCGGGTGAATGCCTTTGCCGAGGCGAATCCGGACGCCAAAATCATCAAACTGGGGATCGGCGATGTCACAGAACCCCTTCCCGAAGCTTGCCGCAAAGCAATGGTAAAAGCGGTGGAAGATATGGGCGATCGCAGCCTATTTAAAGGGTACGGACCCGAACAAGGGTATGCTTGGTTGCGCGAAAAAATTGCCACCCATGACTTCCAATCCCGAGGATGCGCGATCGATGCCTCAGAAATCTTCATTTCCGATGGTTCTAAGTGCGATACCGGCAACATTCTCGACATTTTCGGCAACAGCAACAAAATCGCCGTTACTGACCCGGTTTATCCCGTGTATGTCGATACAAACGTCATGGCAGGACATACCGGACCCGCCAATGATAAAGGAGAATATGAGGGATTAGTCTATCTCCCCATTAGTGCGGAAAACAATTTTACCGCAGAACTTCCCACGGAGAAAGTTGATTTAATTTACCTCTGTTTTCCCAATAATCCCACGGGTGCAACGGCTACGAAAGACTACTTGAAAAAATGGGTAGACTATGCCAAAGCTAATGGGTCAATTATCTTCTTTGATGCGGCATACGAAGCCTTTATCACTGACCCAAATTTGCCTCACTCTATCTATGAAATAGAAGGAGCAAAAGATTGTGCGATCGAGTTTCGTTCCTTCTCGAAAAATGCGGGCTTTACCGGCACTCGTTGCGCCTTGACAGTAGTTCCCAAAAACCTTAATGGCAAAAGCCTCCGATGGGTCTGATGTCGAAGTGTGGAAACTCTGGAATCGCCGCCAATCCACCAAATTTAATGGCGTTTCTTACATCGTCCAACGTGGTGCAGAAGCGGTGTACTCAGAAGAAGGACAAGCACAAGTCAAAGAATTGGTCAGTTTCTATTTAGAAAATGCCAAAATTATCCGCGAGAAATTAACCGATGCCGGATTGTCGGTTTACGGTGGCGTGAATGCACCTTACGTCTGGGTGAAAACTCCCAATGGATTATCCAGTTGGGATTTCTTTGATAAATTGCTGCAAGTGGTGAATGTAGTCGGAACTCCGGGTTCTGGATTTGGCGCTGCTGGGGAAGGATACTTCCGCATTTCTGCCTTTAATAGCCGAGAAAATGTGGAGGAAGCGATGCAACGGATTACCGAAAATTTGAAAGTCTAGTCCAAGGTTAGCAGAAGATTAGAAACCGGGTTTCTGAACAACGATTAGGGAGAAAACCTTAACTTTGAATCAGAAACCCGGTTTCTTTTACTAGAAAACGGAATATGTGCTAGGATTGAGCGCTATAATAGGGGCAAGTTGAAAGAGGCGATCGCCCCCAAAACCCACTCATTTTAGAGGTTTCCAAACATGGTCCAAACCCCATCCAAATCGTTAACCTTAGCAGAATTTCTCAAACTCCCCGAAACCAAACCCGCCAGTGAATATATTGAAGGCGAAATCATTCAAAAGCCAATGCCGAAAGGAAAACATAGTTCAATTCAAACTGAATTGGCAGCTACAGTCAATGCCACTCTCAGAGGTCCTAAAATTGCCCGAGCTTTTTCTGAACTGAGATGCAGTTTTGCTGGACAATCCATTGTTCCCGATGTATCCGTCTTTGTCTGGGAAAGAATTCCCCGGGACGAAAATGGCGAAATTGCTAATATTTTTCCATTAGCACCAGACTGGCTTATAGAGATTCTATCGCCGGAACAGAGTCAAACCAAAGTTACAAAAAAAATTCTGCAATCTCTCAAAAATGGGACTCAAATGGGTTGGTTAATTGACCCTCAAGAAAAGACTATTTTTGTGTATCAGCCTCAGCAACAAACCGAAGCCTTTGACGAACCTGAACAGGAAATTCTTGTTCCTGCCTTTGCCAGCGAGTTGCGGTTAACGGTGGCAGAGATATTTGGCTGGCTGTTAGAATAAATTGTAATTTTATGAAAAATTTTATCATTTTATAATTTTAGAGGTTTCCAAACATGGTCCAAACCCCATCTAAATCTTTAACCTTAGAAGAGTTTCTCAAACTCCCCGAAACCAAACCCGCCAGTGAATATATTGAAGGCGAAATCATTCAAAAGCCAATGCCACAAGGAGAACATAGCACAATTCAAGCGGAACTAATTATCGCAATTACTGCCGTTGTTAAGCCCCCAAAAATAGCCCGAGCTTTCCCAGAACTGCGCTGTATCTTTGATGGACGAACCATTGTACCCGATATCGCCGTCTTTACTTGGGAGAGAATCCCCCGGACAGAAAATGGCAGAGTAGCCAATGTGTTTAATGACTTCCCCGATTGGATGATAGAAATACTCTCTCCCGAACAACGAGTTACAAAAGTAACAAAAAAAATTCTACACGCTCTTGAACATGGGACTCAAATGGGTTGGCTGATTGACCCCACCGAACAGACTATTTTTGTGTACTATCCTGACCAAAAAACAAAATTTTTTGATGAACCTGAACAGCAAATTCCTGTCCCTGCCTTTGCCAGCGAGTTGCGGCTAACGGTAGCAGAGATATTTGGCTGGCTGTTAGAATAGATGGGAATCCGATAACAACTTACCATTTTTTATTATGACCCCGATCGCCAGCATTGTTAAACCCGTTAGTGAAATAAAGCTCGAACCCGGCAGCACTGTTACTATTTCCAACATCAGTTGGCAGGAATTTGAGACCCTATTAGAAGAACTGGGAGAAAAACGCTCTTCCCGCATTGCCTACAGTCACAACACTTTACAAATTATGGTTCCCTTACCCGAACATGAAATACCGAGGGATTTAATTTCTGATATGGTCAAATTTTTGCTAAAGGCAAAAGGCATTAGATATGAACCCTTTGGATCGACCACCTTTAAACGAGAAGGAATGGCAGGAATTGAACCGGATGCTAGTTTTTATATCCAGAACTGTCAACGGATGATTGGACGTCGCCGCCTGGAACCGGATGATCCACCGCCGGATTTGGCAATAGAAACCGATGTCACTTCTAAAACCACCATCGAAGCCTATAAAGCGATTGAATGCCCTGAAGTTTGGGTGTATAATCAGTCCAAGCTAACCATCTATTTGTTACAAGAGGGAGAGTATGTCACGGCTGAGAATAGTCCTCTTTTTCCGGAACAGGCGATCGCGCAAATGATTCCGAGGGTAGTCGAACGTGCTTGGCAAGTGGGGACCTCTCAGGCATTGGCCGAATTTGAAGCGGCGATCGCTGAAGGTGGCAGTTAAAACAGAAAGGCGATCGCCTCCGTCCTATCCCAATTATAGAAGCTGATGGATATAGCAGTCGTAAAGGGCCATTACAGCGACTCAACCTATAAAACTTAACTTTCAAGCCGTTCAGAGCAATTTAACATCAATAAAAACAAAAATATCAGAGGAAAACCGATGATCAGGATTACCTTGAACTTGTCGCCGGAAGTTGAGGCAAAATGCCGAGAAAGGATCGCGAGTGGGGATGCGATTGCCCTTCAGCAACTGTTGGCTGAGGCTTTTGCACCCACGGTAGAGGCACTGCTACAAAACTCACCGAACCCCATTGAACAGGAGGATGAATTTGAGGCGATCGCCAATCAGTTAGCCGATGAGTTGACAGCTTCTCTGGGGCCAGATATCCCTACCCTAACCGATTATGCCGTTAGTCGTGCAGGAATCTATCAGGAGCATCCCTAATCGTGATTGCCCGTGTGAATATGAATATACTCCTAAAATTACCAGAAAATTATTGAATTGTTAGCAACTTAAGGGGTGAAGTGAAGGCTTTAAAAAATCTCAACTGATCATCAATCATCAATTGGAAAAGATAGAGTTTTCTGGAATTAGCACTAACCCCCCCAGGATGTGTCACCATCCCCTCGCCTCTGTTACTTCCCTCAATATCTCTTTATTGCCCCCTTCAATCATCCAGCGCCCTTTAACCCAGCTAAACTCCCTGACATCCCTTTAACTCACGATAAAATAAAGAGATTAAAGAGTTCGGAGGGCCAGTCTCCTGGTCAATACGCCTATCGAAACGATATACGGACAGCTACAAGGACTCAAATCCAGTCAGCTTAAGCAACTTAACCGCCTGTACCACCAAAAACTCCCCGTGGATGCGATTACCACCTCGGAATTTGCCCAGCGTCTGGCGGCGATTAGTACCGAAATTAAAGATTCAGTTTGTGTTTACATCAACCGTCGGGGTCAGGTGATCCGGGTGGGGGTGGGTTCACCGCGTCAAACCCAAATCCCGGCAATGGAATTACCCCGCTATGGGGAGGGGCGTCTGAGTGGGATTCGCTGTCTTACGACTCAGTTGAAAGGGGAGGGTCCGAGTGAGTCTTCTCTAACAGCAATGGCGATTCAACGCTTGGATGCGTTAGTCGTATTGAATTTAACCGGGGAGGGGTTTGAACGTCGTGGGGGTGGGGCCACGGGTTATGTGAGCCAGTCCTATTTAGCACATTTGATTCCCCAAACGGGACTGGAAGAGGGTGAGGACAATGGGGCGATCGCCTCCTGGACCGTTTCCCCCCCCATGAGTCTGGATGCTCTCTCCCTACAAGACTTCCTAGAACTCGTCGAGGGCCTAGAAGCGGAGTTCCAGCGCGAATTTATCGCCCGGGATGTGGATGCGGACCACGATCGCGCCCTCTTAGTCGGCGTGATGACCAATAATCTCAAAGATGAGCAATTTGAAGATGGACTCACCGAACTCGCCCGTTTAGTGGATACTGCCGGGGGAACCGTCCTGCAAACCATGCGCCAGAAACGTCCCCGTCTCCATCCCCAAACCGTGGTTGGAAAGGGGAAGGTGGAAGAAATCGCCCTCACTGCACAAACCCTCGGCAGCAATCTGATTGTCTTCGATCGCGAACTCTCTCCGGCACAAGTCCGCAATCTGGAAGTCCAAATCGGCGTCCGCGTGGTCGATCGCACCGAAGTGATTCTGGATATCTTTGCCCAACGCGCCCAATCTGGGGCCGGTAAACTCCAAGTCGAACTCGCCCAACTGGAATATATGCTGCCCCGCCTCACGGGTCGCGGTCAAGCGATGTCCCGCTTAGGGGGGGGAATTGGCACCCGAGGCCCTGGAGAAACGAAACTGGAAACCGAACGCCGCGCCATTCAACGGCGAATTGCCCGTTTGCAACAGGAAGTCAACGAATTGCAAGCGCATCGATCGCGGATGCGCCTGCGACGCCAACATCAAGATGTCCCTTCCGTGGCGATCGTTGGTTACACCAATGCCGGTAAATCTACCCTACTCAATGCCTTGACCAATGCGGAAATTTATACGGCAGATCAACTATTTGCCACCTTGGACCCCACCACCCGCCGGTTAGTGATTCCCACCGTCATCGGCAATACCCAGACTATCGTTGTCACCGACACCGTGGGATTTATTCACGAACTGCCCCCCTCCTTGATGGATGCCTTCCGCGCCACTTTAGAAGAAGTCACGGAAGCGGATGCTTTGCTGCACGTTGTGGATTTATCCCATTCCGCATGGCAAAGTCAGATTCGCTCGGTGATGAAGATTTTGGGGGAAATGCCGGTGACTCCAGGACCGGCCCTGGTTGCTTTTAATAAGATTGATGCGGTGGATGGGGATACCTTGGCGATCGCCAAGGAAGAGTTTCCCTTGGCTGTCTTTATTTCCGCCAGCCAACGTCTCGGACTCGAAACCCTGCGCCAACGACTCGCTCAACTCATCGATTATGCAGTTGCCCCTCAGTAATCTCTTTATTCCTCTTTGCCCCAGTTACGCGATTTTGCTGACGACAATCCCAGTCCCATGAGGTAACAATAGGTTAAGCACTCTTCGTCAACAAGTCCTCAATCAATTAATTGTGGACTTGTTGATCCGTAAAATCTCGTACTTTATCAAAACTTTGTATTGGTTCCGAGGCAAACTCTCTGGAAATTCTACCATTAAGTCTATTTATATAAAGATTTTACAAAGCCCGGAGAAAACTATGGACAGACCGGGGTCTGTATGGATAGAGTTGAATGGAGTACCGGCGATCGCTCCGCCAAATGGGAGTTTGGTCTCCTCTTATAAAGGGGTCAAGGGATTAACCAATTCCGTCGCTTAGTGCAATTGCCTAATAGGGTGGCATAAATATGCTGACTAAAACAGCCAAGCAAGAGTGCAACCGTCGGTTCGATTTCACCCATTATGCTGGTAGGATTCAGGAAAAAGATATGTTTAGATTACTCAAACCACTTACTTTAGGACTATCAGTCATTGGCTCCGTAGGGGTTTACTCCTTGACTGTCGCCGCATCTGCCTCAGCGTTTTCTTTCTTCGATGGGGGGACCGCTGTTGGTATTTCTCAGAGCGATCTTGGCAAAGTGTTCACCGTTAACTTTGACGGAAACGTAAGTGAAAAAGACGTTTCTGGACTCTCATCCGAGGCTCTGTTTAAATTTGAGGGCTTTAAAACAGTTGGGAACAAAACTGAGGCGCTGTTTGATGTAAAACTCACGAACACGTCCAGCAATGGTATTACCTCTCGTAGTTCGGCTTTAGGGTTCAATGTTTTAAATTTTGATGGGACCAGTCTAGGTTCAACCTTGAGCCTCCTTGGCGTCGGCAATACGAACCGTGACGGCAACACCCGAGTTACAGGACTCTTTAGCAATGACAGAAATGGCGACTTTCCCAATAAGTTTGGTGCCATTGATGTTTGCTTTACCGATGGGAACACTTGCCAAGGTGGAGGCAATGGCGGCGTCACCACTGGCGATGAAGGAAACTTCAAGGCCACTCTAGCCTTCTCTGGTGATGTCAAAAGCTTTGCGCTGAACAACTTTGGGGTTCGCTACCAAAGCATTAACGGACAAACCTTTGCGGGTGCCAGCGGCACGGGTCAGGGTACGATTGATATCGGCCTACCCCCAGAAACTCCAAGACAGGTTCCGGAACCTACAGCGACTACGGCGCTGTTCCTGATCGGAGCTGGAGCCCTTAAATATGGGAAAAAAAAGCCGCAACCTCTGATTCAAACTGAAGGTTAAACCCTAGAATCGTGAGAACAAGTGAAGGAATACATTAATTGTGAATAAGGGGAGCTGTTTGAAGCTCTATAAATTTCAAACTGGGTGCTTTCGCGCTCCCCCGCATCGTGGGGAGTTTTTTGTCTAAATCTGCCCAGTCGGTTAATTATAATTAATTTTTATTTGAATCGCTTTGTAGTTATTAAACAATAAGCTAGGCAATTTTTATCAACCCGGGATAGGATGAACTCGCTTTAGAGGGTCCTCTGGGGATGAGTTTGAGCAGTTTGAATCACGGATTAACAATCAGTCCCAAGTCAGAAAACTAACGCGGGTGAGCAGTCCCGTTACAATTGAATAAACATCCGATTGCTTAGACCTGTGAACCTATTATGAAACCTAACGTAGAAATCTATACCTGGAGTCGTTGTCCCTTCTGTCTGCGGGCGAAAGCGCTGTTAGATCGCAAAGGAGTAGAGTATGCAGAATACTGCATCGATGGAGATGAAGACGCCAGGGATCAGATGGCAACCCGTGCCAATGGGCGTCGATCTATGCCTCAGATTTTTATTAACGATCGCCATATCGGGGGATGCGACGATTTGCACGCCCTCGATGCCAAAAATCAGCTAGATCCGATGCTGCAACCGGAGTCAGTTTAATCCGGGGGGACCCTGAAGGAAAGACAACCGGGTTCTTTTACCCCCATACTGCACAAAAGCCCCTAAATTTAGGTAAAAACCCGCTTTCTTGTCCCTGGGATCTCCAACGGTATCCATCCTTTAGGGGGATTTAGGCGGAAATAGCACTCAAAGAAAGCGATCGCCTCCAAGGGGCGATCGCTTTTTGTCCCATTTAGCGCTTAAATAAAATAGGTAAAGCTCCACCCAGGGAACCATTCACAAGGGAAATCAACGTGAAATTTGCCTTCATCATCGATCCGATCCAAAAACTAGATCCCACCCACGATACCAGCGTCGCGCTGATGGAATCCGCCCAAGCAAAAGGACATGAGGTTTGGATAACTGAGGCACATCAACTCAGCGTCGTGAATGGCAAAGCTTGGGCAATCCTCGACCGAGTGACCCTCAAACCCATCGAACGCGCAGGCGATCGCTGGATAGCGGCAAACCCTTGGTACCAAATTCAACCGGACGGTTCCCATCCCCTCGAAGCAATGGATGTCGTCTTCATGCGAACCGACCCCCCCGTTACCATTCCCTATCTCTACGCCACCTACATTCTCGATTACATCCACCCCGATAAAACCCTCGTCATCAACTCCCCAAAAGGACTGCGGGCCGCCAATGAAAAAATGTATGCCCTCCAGTTTACCTCGGTCATTCCTGAAACCATCGTCAGTCAAAGTAAAGCCGTCATTCGTGATTTTTTAGACCGAAAAGGCGCAGCGGTTCTCAAACCATTGGGGGGAAAAGCTGGGGAAGGCATTTTATTCCTCGACCCCGACGATAAAAACTTCAATTCCCTAATTGAAATTAGTACCAAACAAGGCAAAGAACCCGTGATGGTCCAAACCTATCTCCCAGAAGCCAAACAAGGAGATAAACGGATTATCCTGCTCAATGGCGAACCCATCGGCGCAGTCAATCGGGTTCCCAGTGGGACTGAATTTCGCGGGAATATGGCCGTCGGAGGTCTCGCCGTCAAAACAGAAATCACCGATCGCGAACGACAAATCTGCACCGAAGTCGCTCCCAAACTCCGAGAAGATGGTCTATATTTCGTCGGACTAGATGTGATTGGAGGCTATTTAACCGAAGTCAATGTCACCAGTCCGACAGGGATTCGAGAAATTGATAAATACCTTCCCAATGAGCAACGCCTAGGACATCAAGTGATTGACTGGGTAGAGAGTTTTGTAACGCAGAGATAGGGGAGATGGGGGAGATGGGGAGGATGGGGAGGATGGGGAGGATGGGGGAGATGTTTGTAGTAACGACTTCAGTCGTTTCCTCTCCCATCATCCATCTATCCATCTGCTCACCAATGACCAACAACAAAGGACAAACAACAAATGACTAATTTATCCAATGCCTCCTCTTATCCTACGGGGCCTAATTATGCACCAGGACCGATTGGTGTCGCCATTGTGGGGACGGGGTTTGGACAGAAAGTGCATATTCCCGGATTGAAAGAATATCCTCAGACGGAGGTACTCGCTGTTTATCATCGGGATATCGATCAGGCAGAGGCGATCGCCGCGACTCATCATATCCCCCTGGCAACCGATGCGATCGCCGATCTCGCCAAAATGCCCGAAGTCCAGGCCGTGAGTCTGTCTACCCCGCCTTTCTTGCATTATGAAATGGCTAAACCCTTGTTAGAAGCGGGTAAACATTTATTACTTGAAAAACCCACCACTCTATCGGCATGGGAAGCGAAAGAACTCTATCGAATTGCGAATGCTAAGGGCCTCGTCACGGCGATGGATTTTGAATTTCGGTTTGTTCCCCCATGGCAGCGGTTTAAAGAATTGTTAGATGATGGATACTGTGGACAAAACCGTTTAATTAAAATTGATTGGTTAGTTTCCTCTCGCGCTGATGCCAGTCGGCCTTGGAATTGGTATTCTCAAAAACAGCAAGGCGGGGGTGCGCTTGGGGGCGATCGGGTCTCATTGTTTTGATTATATTTCCTGGTTATTTGGACCCGTCAAACGCTTGTGTGCTTCCCTGAGTACGGCAGTCACAGAACGTCCGGACCCGAAAGCGGGGGGACAACTGAAACCTGTGGATGCCGATGATACCTGTCTGCTGATGGTGGAATTGACCGATGGGACTCCCATCCAAGTGAGTTTGAGTTCAGCAACTTACCAAGGACGAGGACATTGGGTGGAAGTGTATGGCGATCGCGGTACCTTCATCCTCGGCAGCGACAATCAGAAAGATTATGTACATGGGTTTAAATTGTGGGGTGCACCAGCAGGGGAGTCCTTATCAGAATTAACCATTCCCAACCGTCTGGAGTTTTCTAAAACCTACCCCGATGGACGCATTGCCCCTTTTATTCGCGTGGTGGATAATTGGGTCCAAGGGATTGAGTCCAGACGGGCGATCGCCCCCACCTTACGAGAAGGTGTCTATTCTCAACTCCTCATGGACCTCACCCACGAATCCCACGAAACCGGCACCTGGGTCACGGTCCCCAATTTAGATGACTATCTAGCCCGCAGTTAAACAAACAAACTGTTCGTAGTAACGAATTCATTCGTTATCCCCTCCCGTTCGTAGTAACGAATTCATTCGTTATTCCCTCATGTTCGTAGTAACGAATTCATTCGTTATCCCCTCATGTTCGTAGTAACGAATTCATTCGTTATTCCCGTAAATTAAGAACGACTGAAGTCGTTACTACAAACAGAGAAACGAATTCATACCAAATCCGGTTGGTAAAAGTCGATTTTCTCTTCAGCCTGCGGAGGCAGGCTTCGTCCGTGTAGCCCCGCCCTTGAGGGTGTGGGTTTTTATAGACTTGGAGAACCGGATTCCGTATCAGTCGTTATCCCCGTAAATTGATAACGACTGAAGTCGTTACTACAAACATCAAACCCAATCATTTTTTAACATTCTTTCAAACTTGAAGGCGGATAAGACGGTAACATTTCCACCGGGCGATCGCCAGGGAGTTCCTCAATCCACACCTGGACCCCTACTTTGCGAACCCGTCCCATCCGACCGGCTTTGGGACCCTCTAAAATTTCCACCTTAGACCCCACCTGGGGCAGTTCCGTACAACTCGCCGAAGTTGCCAGGGCCAACTCCACCAACTTATCGATCGCCTGGGATGCCGGAATCGGTTGGTCTTGCAACCATTCCACCGTTTCCGGGGCCAGGGAAAATAACTTGCGGACTCGGTTTTTTTTGCGACTCTTGGGCCCTTTCTTCAAATTCGCCTTGGAGTTGGGGTGATGTCCCCGCTTACTGGGTGACCCGACTGCCTCAATTTCCCCAGTCCCTAAAACTCGGTTGCAGGTAGTCCGAATGTAGCACTCTTCATCGGTTTCACAGACCTCTGCAATCTCTAAAACCTGACACTCATACCAGTCGGACTGTTGGGGATCCGTGCGACAGACGACCTTCTGACCGGGGTGAAATTGTTTTTTGTCATCAAACATTGACATTTCTCCAATCAGTATATACGATTAGAATATAGCTCAAATAGATTCCAGCAGGATTAAGAAAACCTTTAAGTTTTTTACCCCCACATCTAGCGGGGTAGCAGGGCTGCTTCACTCTAGGGGTGGAGTCGAGAGCAACCGTTTTGGAGAATTTAAGGGCTAGAATCTGGACAAAACGTTTACAGCACAATCACTTTGGGATATTGCTCCAGTGCAAGACCCCATCGGAGTGACCCCAGACTGAGGGATTCAATCCATAGCATATAGACAATTGGAGATGGAACAATGAACAAGCAAGCTTATGACGCCTTAAATCGCCTCGCGATGAGATTACATCAAACCCAGGGGACTGATGGCCCTGCAACCGAAGCCGAAGTGGCCCAAATTGCCGCAGCATATTTGAACACTTTGGTGGAAAATTTATCCGATCGCGAATTGGTCCAAGCGATTGATGAATATCGGTCGGGCCACACTCGAATTAAACAGGTCCAGGAGTCGGTTCAGAAGTGGTTAGAAACCGATTTAGGTCATCGTCAGGAGCAAGAGTTTAAAGAATTTATTGCTCAATTAAACAGCAGAATGGGCAATGTTATTTAGGGTTGATTGAAGAATCACCAAAGGGACAAGTTACCATAATGATAGGAGATAGAATCAAGAAAACCCCAGGCGATCGCTTGGGGTTTTCTGTATTAATGCTCTCGTCTTAATCGGCGATTGGGCCGGTTAAATTGCGCCCGGGAAGAAGGAGGCCGATGATCGGTGCAATTAAATCCGTTTGCCTTCGCGGAACTGTCCTGGGAACCTTCTGCCAGCGCTATCGATGAGGACACCTTGGCCGTGGGGAACGCCTTGGCGTAATTCACCCTCATACCGCGTGCCATTGGGGAAGGTGCAAGTGCCATTTGCATCGAGGTTTTGATTAAAGAACCGGCCTTGACAGCGAGTGCCATCAACGCGGGTGAGGGTTCCCTGACCAAAGGGCTGTCCGGCAAAGAATTCTCCCACATAGCGATCGCCATTGGTGAAGACAAATTGTCCTTGTCCGGCAGGTTGAGAAGTAATTTCCTCAGTACCAACATACTGAACCACTTCAAACGTGCCTTCATAACGGGAACCATCGGCGAAAACTGCGTTCCCCCTCACAATATTGCCATTTTGAAATGTCCCTTCATAGCGGGCATCATCAGAAAAGATGAAAGTCCCCTGTCCGTTGGGACGACCCCCGCTAAAGAGTCCTTCATAGCGATCGCCATTGGCATATACATAGACTCCTCTACCATTGGGAACGCCATTGGAAAACCCTCCAATGTAGTTATCTCCATTTTGATAATTACACTTGACAGGTCCGGCAGCGGGGTCCCCGGAGCAAGAAGGAGGAACATAAGTGTCTCCACCTTCCTGTGCCATTGATCTAAACAGAGGGCTGAGTGAACTGGCAATTTGCATCACAGATGCGACCAAGATCGCCATTCCGATCTTTTTGAGAGAGTCAGTCATAATCCTAACATTCTCCTATATGCATGGTTATTATCTATTCTAAGTTTTAGAAACCGAAAACAGCCGGTAGCAATTGAGTCGCTACACCCCGGCAAATGAGGCGATCGCGTTCATGATTTGCTCCATGAGCGCGATCGCTACAACCGAGTGCCATCCCCTCATCAATTCCCGACCTGGGAATCTCTACCCAGGGGTAAGCTAGATTTCCTTGACAACCCAGCTAACGTCCTAAGGCAGCATTCGCTAAATTAACCCCACCGGGGTTAATCTCTGGCGGTTCTTCTTCTCCAAGAACCTTACCGACCTCAATGCCGTTCTGCTCCAAAATCACAATCGGGTCAGCGGTATCTAAATTTTGGACCTCTTTAACCAGCACCTCGCCCAGGGCAATGCGATCGCCCACCTGCACATAGCGCGAAGTGGCCTCATTGGGAGCCTTAGCAATAATTTGCACTTTACCCCCTGCTCGAATCACCCCGGTCACTTCCGTGCCTTGGGCTAAATCCGTAGAAGGTGGCGGTGGCGGGATCGGGGGTGGCGGTGGCGGTGGCAGATTTTCCGGACCGATCGCCACCGGCAGATCCGGCAGATTCGGCACCCCTCGGGTTACCAGAGGGGGAAGGGGTGGCGGAGAGGGGGGACCAGCAGGAGCTTGGGCCACCACCGGAGGAAGCTGTTCCGGACCAATTCCGACAGGCAGATCCGGCAGATTCGGCACTCCTCGGGCCGCTAAAGGCGGAATGGTGGGGGGTTGAGGAGGAGCCGGTGGACCAGCAGCCGCTTGCTGTGCAGGGGGTCGAGGTCTTGGGGGGAGTTGTTCTGGGCCAATTCCCACGGGTAAATCCGGAAGGGTGGGAACCCCTTGGGCAACCTGATCGGGAATTTGTGGTCCTTGAGGACCGGGCGTTCCCGGTCTGGCTCCAGTTCCTCCGCCCGGTCCGGGTCTGGCTCCAGTTCCTCCGCCCGGTCCGGGTCTGGCTCCAGTTCCTCCCCCTGGTCCGGGGAAGGGTTGAAAGGGTTGAGCAGTAGCAATTGCTTGACCGGGGGGTAATTCTGGACCGATCGCCACGGGCAATTCTGGCAGATTAGGAACCGCACGGGTTGGAAATTCCGGAACTCTAGGAGTCGCTACTTCTGCGCCCGGTGCAGGGGTGACCGGCACCGGCTGGACATCGAGTACCCCAAAGGGATTTTCCTGAGCCTGTCGGGCCCTTTGCTGTTCCAGTTGCCGCACCCGCTCATCTGGGCTCGTGGGCGGAATTAAATTCCCAATGGAGGTCGGATCCGGGCGTGCAGGCACCACAGGTTCCTCAAATTCCGGGGATTCTGGTTCTTCTGCGGCTTCTGGGGACTCTTCTGGAGTCTCTGTTGCCGGGGGAGATGGCTCGACGGGGGCGACGACTTCCGGAGTCTCCGGTTCACCACCACACGCACTCAAGATGAGGACGAGCATCCCAATTGACACCTTTAATAAAAGTTGACGCATGGCCGCTGATTATTAGGATTTAGTACAAAGATAGCCGATTAACCTAAAAGTGCTTCATTACCCAAGGAGTAATTCCGCAGGGTCGGCTCCATTTTTTATCGATCGCCCGGTTCGTTGAGCCAACTTTATCTTGACAAAAACAGTTAATTAGGATAATACAGGCGATCGGTCATTCTATCGTCCATTCTAGGGTGAGGGCTGCTTTGGGGTCCGGAACCGGAAAATAGGCAGCCAATTGCTAGAAAAGAGCCTCTTGCAAGAGTGCAGCGCTGGGATTATAGCGCTGGGACATCAAGCAAAAAGACCTAAACTTACTCTGTTCATCTGTCTATTGTACTCTAATTCTTCAACCCGAGAATTGCAGGGAGGTGAAAACTTTTTTCTCGCAGAAACTCCCCTATATTTTAGTAAAAATAGTCAGCCATACCGGACCAAGAAGGGCGTAATGTCCCAAGCATTGGAGTCCAGCTTCTTTCCCGAGTTGTTCGCGCCTTTCCAGGGAGTAGAGGTAAAGATTGGCGGGAGAGACTCCCAAGGCATGAGAGATTTTTTGTCCCAGGGGGGTGAAATCAACTAAGTAGTAGTTTCCTCCCAAGGACAATACGCGGTTGACTTCTGATAAAACCCGACTGGGATTGGGGTAATGTAAAAAACTAATGGTATTGAAAACGGTATCAAATTGTTGGTCAGCGAAGGGGAGTTGTTCGGCGTTTCCTTGGATGAAAATCAGCCGGGGACGATGGCGATCGCGCTTTTTTTGTCTCGCTTGGTGAATCATCTGGGGGGAGAGGTCAAATCCGGTGCCGCGTAGGGGGGGAAATTCTTCTGCAAGGCGATCGAGCAGTCTGCCGGTCCCGCATCCGAGGTCAAGCACATTGGGATGGTCTGGCAATTGCAGATAATCCAGTAATCTTTGATGAAGGGCTTGATAAAAGATAGTCGTAAATAGGATATCGTAGTTGGGTGCCCAGCGGTCAAACAGTTTTTGTTTTTTGGTGATTTCCGGGTGAGTCACAGTTCGGTTCTCCTACAGTTTAGGTAATTATTTTAACGGGTTTGATTTGAGGGGGTTGATCTCTGTAGTTGACCTATTCTGTGATTCGGTAATTTTGGGCGATCGCATAAAACAACGAGTAATATTCCCCAAATCGGTCTTTGGGCGACTGTCCTTGCCAAGTATAAATCACATCTCCCGATTCCAAAGTCATTCTCATCACACTTTCATCGGTTCCCACTTCCACCTCTAACACTGCCGGTAATCCTTGTTCTGTGGTGAAGTTAGAGGCGGGAACCGTTGATATTTCCTCTGCCTCCTCTGATCCGGTCAGTTTCAAAGTTCCCCATCCTCTAATTTCGATATTTGGGTAATCTGGAGCATGAAAGGCACGTCCATCCTGATTCGTCGGGGGAGGGAGTGCCACCCAATCCGGGGGATAGGGGAACTCGAAACCAAACCGCTCATTTTGATAGGTTTTCCATTGGGTAGGGACAGTGGGATTGGTGGGAGTGCAAGCGGAAATCAGGACAGCGATCGCCATCCCCGATGCTGATTCGGGGGAATAGTGCGGTGGGGATGGAATGAGGGAAAGAAGTCATAAATACACCGGCGATCGGCAGGGATAACGGGGAGGGAGGGAATGCCTGGACAACGCCCGAAGCAACTACCCCTCCCGAACACTCCATCAATCAATTGTAACGCGGAAGCGGATAAACCCATAGTCACCCACCCCGAGTTCTCCAATGTCCACTACCACTGCTCCCCTCACATTTTGCTCACAAATTAGCGGAGTTGCAGTTCCCGAAGGATAAAACCGGCCTCGGTTACTAGCACTGTTCGCACTTCGCAGATAGGCCGTCGGTAAATCCGGGTTCGGAGGATTTAACGCCAACGCAATCCCCACCTCACCCCCAAATGTTCCTTCTGTCGGAGTTTGACCGTTAAAGGTATCCGTGCGGAAGGTTTGAAAATCTTGCAACGGGTCGCACACCATTGCATTCTCTAACGGTCCACTTCCAGAAGAGAGGAAATAGATTGTATATTCCACTTCATCTCCCGGTTGAATCGTATTGGAACTGGCAACACCTCGCACAAAGTTAGTAGGCCAATCCGCAAGGTTCTCACTCTGACCCACAACCGCGCCATTCACCCGAGTAATCCGCTTTTCTAATTCCAGATTCGGATTGCCGCGTAACGTCACCGAGGTGATTTCATTACTATCCGTCGGATCCTCGGTATTATTCCCATCAGGATTTGAGCCATTGGTAGACAAATCGTTAACCCCCGTACCCCCAGGAGTGACACCAGAAGCCGTCACCTGATTATTAAAAGGACCGAGATTGTTGCCTGGGGTAACCCGCACGGCAAAATTAATCGTGGCCTGTAGCATCAACGGCTAAAGTATTGCCTGCTGCCAGGAGATTGATATCCGTATTGCCATTAAATTGGGATTCACCGTGAGGGAACTGGTCAGGGAACCCGGAACCACAGTATAGGTGAGATCAGCGAAAGTCTCATTGAGATTTTCCGTCACCTGCACAGTATTCAGCGGAACATCCCCATAATTGCGGACCACTAGGGTATAGGGAATGGTAAAAGTGCGATCGCCATTATCCGTAGGCGTCCCGGCTGCCTTCGCCACCCCAATCAGGGGCACTTCGCCGAAAGTGACCGAAGTTGGAGTCGAGTTATTCGTCGGATTGCCATCGTTATTGGGGTCTGGGTTCAGATTCTCGTCATCGGTGGAGTCATCACTCACCACAGTACCCCCAGGAGAAGTCCCTGTTGCGGTGGCAGTGTTCTCATAAGGACCCAGTTGGGAACCCGGAGTCACCCGCACCGTGAAAGTGATATCGATGCTTTCTCCCACCAGTAAGGTTTCGCTTCCCAACAATAAATTTTTATCCCCATTCCCATTAAAGTCAGGGTTAACCCCAGTCAAAGTCCCCGCTACAATCTGGGGTGCCGCAACAATTTGCGGTGCAGCCACTGCACTGGCGAAGGTACTCTCAGCATTGCCAAACAAATCTTCCGTAACTTGCAGGTTGAAAATATCCAGGTTACCAAAGTTTTCAACTCGAATCGTATAGGAAGCATCATAAGTACCATCCCCATTATTCACCACCGTGTTCAATTGCTTGGCGACCCCAAGCAGGGGATTTCCGGGGGTTAATGTCTGAATTGTTGCATCGTCTTCTTCTGAGCGATTTCGCTCCACTCCGGTTACTGGATCAGGGTCAGCAATCCCATCGTCATTAACGGGATCGGTCACATCATTGGGTCTGGTGATGGTTGCCGTATTGAGGACGGGTTCTTGGGCAGTGGAAGCGATAATCCCCGAAACGGTAAAGGTGGCAACAGCACCGTTATTCAGGGCTAAGGTTGTATTGATAGTATTCCCGGTTCCCTCTGTAGTACCACAGGCTCCTGTATCCGGACCGCTGGTAATTTCACAAGTCCAAGTCACATTAATAATATCTGCCGGAACCTCATCTGTGAAGGTCGCCGGAGAGCTGGCGAGAATATCGCTCACACTCTCCGGAGTCGCGGCATTAGTCACTTCAATGGTATAAGTAACTGGGCCATCGGTCACTCCGGGACTTGTCACATTTTTCGTGATTTTCAGGTCAGCTGCAGCAATGAGAATCCCTTGTTCTAGTTCAAAGGGAAGGGAGGGAAACAAGACCCACGTATCAATCCCTCGCTCATCTCCCCAACCGCGAGGGAAAATGCCGCCAAATTCATGAGCGACCCCCTGCACTGGGTACTCCCTCTAAAGCGCTAATCTCAGTCGGTGGAATATCATAGGCAGCTCTTTCAGCAAGACCCGAGTCGTCATAGTACACGATTGTGGGATCTGAAGCTGGAAACCCAGGGGGTTGAGTTAACCGGGTCACGATCAGTCCGTTAGTGTTTTCCTCCACATCCAAAAACGGAAAATGCACCTCACCCCCATAGAACTGAATTGTAGCGCCGTATGGCACAGGACCAGCGGGGAGGGGCGCCATTCCCATCTGTCCCATCCCAGGCAACGGTATTTGACCCTATGTTGACTCGACCTTGCAGGATAACATCGATATCATTGCCATATATTCCATCGCCATTCGCATCAATAATCAGCCGATAGGTTCCTTCCCCCGTTGAATTAAACCGAAAATTTCCGCCTAGGGGGTTCGTACCCATTTGACCGTCCGTTCCTTCAATGCCAACAAAGGTAAAACCGCTGGGTTCCGGTGGATCAGCAGGTGTGGTTCTGAGCCAAGTAAAGCCTCCAGGAGATGGAATAGCATCTGAATCTATAAAATCAGCTACGGCAGGGGTGTTAAAAAAAATCTTGTGGGTAACCCCATCATTTTCTGGGAGGTTCGGTCGTTGAAATTCAGCATCAGCCAGCTCAACTGACCGAAACAAAGGATTCCCATCGGGACCATCTAAGAATCCATTTTTATTGGCAAAAAATATAAACGCTGCGGGTTGCTGACCATTTAGATCAATCTGATAAGTATAACCATCTTCAGTCAACACATAAGGTCGAGAATTGATCGGGTGGATGACCCCACCACCTAAGTAGGGGTTAAGGGCTAAAAAGTTGGCAAAGACTCGACCGTCCAGCGCAGTAGTCCCAGTAATATCACTCCGCACGGTAACATCCCAAGCCGCAACAAAAGGATCAGTAGGATTGGGATCCTCCCAATCCTCATCGACTAACTTTGCTTCAGGATTACTCAATGCGGGAGTCGATTGGAACTGGTTAGGACTCACAAAATCAATTTCCCAAATTCCCCCTTGAGTCGCTCCAACTGTTATTGAACAAGGCGTAAAAGCATCTGCATTGGCTGGCAGCAAAGTATTGGGACCCGCGACTTCAGCAGCACGGTTTGGAATAGAACCTGCTGTGCCTTGGTCCCTACAACTAATTGCCGGATCCAAGGGAGAGGGAGGAGTCGCTACAATATCTGCACTCCCAATCCAAACCCCATTCAAATTAGCACTTGTCCCTAAATCAATGACTTCACCGGGATTTACATACACTTTAATTGTGGTTTTCCGGGGTATGTCTGCGGTACAGAATTGATCGGGATTGGTGGTAGCGCAAGTTCCCTCTCTATATTCTAAGAAAGGGCGATAACCTCCAAAAGAGGTCAGTTCTCGACTCCCTTCGCTCCGTGCAACTGGTGTGGTGAAACAAAATGCAAAGGGCAACAAAAACAAGACTCCATTCAGGATATTCGAGGATAATTTTAATCGTTTCATTCTGCACCTCCGGTTTCCTGAATGGGGGTTTCTACTGCGGATGCGGCGGGGGGAATGACTTGACCGAATCCAGGCCAGAGTTCGTTTAATTTGACGGTTAAGCCTAGGTAAGGACCGGAGGCGGATCGCTCGCCGTTGAAGTCGCGATCGCTGACTTTGCCGAAGACGTATCCTAACCCAATTCTCAAATCCGGAGTCAAATAATATCCCACCTCTGCCACTACTCCCCATTCATCATAATTCGCATTCGTTTGATGTATCCATCTCCCTTCGCCCATCACATCCCAGCGGTATCCTAATCGATAGGTTGCCCTTAACTGATTTAAAGACACTAAACTGGTCCCGACTAAATCATCGGCGAGGTACGAGGTACTTTGTCTTAAGGCTGTTTTTCCATAAAATTCCCATCGCCAATTGGGGGCATAAATGCTTTCTAAGGCAAAGGTATGGTCTCGCGATCGCGTCCCGGAATCAAATAAGATGGTATCTGGTATCAACGCTGGATTCTGGCGATAATCATACCGCAATAAGGCATTAAATTTATCACTGTTTGGATTGCGATAGGCTAACCCCATTCGCAAATTAACCGTATCCCCCATTTCATCAAACAATTGATTGGATGAGGATGCCTGTTGATAGCGGGTGAGGACGGATAAGGAGTCGGTAATTTTACCCGATGCTGCTGCGGAAATCACCGTATTGTTGCCACTACTGGAAAATCGATGTTCATATCTCGCACTGGCAGCAAAGTCGGGATTTCCGGTATAGTCAAATCCCACGCTGTAACTGTCCCCGCTTCGGATTCCTAATGCCGCAGCACTCTGTCCCGGTGCAGAGGGTTGAGCAAATTGACTGCCAGAACCTGTGCGACTAAATAAGGAACCAAAGACGTCCTCATAGGCCAAATTTACTCGAAATCCCGGGAAGACTGTCCACCCATGTTGTAATCCTAATGCGGCCCCCATTGTCTGTCCATTAATAAAGGAATAGCGTCCGGTGACGATGGTATCTTCCGTAACGTTATAATCCCCGTTGAGGTTGACGCTGGTGATGGAATTGTCTTCATATTGTCCCCCGGTAAACCAGACTTGATTCAGTTCTAGGGTGACTCCGGGAACTAAGCGCCAATCTAACCCTAAGATGGTGCGATCGGGATAAACGACATCCTCTTCTTTTAAAAGGTTAAATTCATTTTGCGCCCGAATGCTAATCGTATCGGTAAGCGGCATGGAAAAGCGCGATCGCAACTGAGAAGAGGTGGCATCCAAAGGACTGCTTACTGCCTCATCTTTGCGGTTTCTCCAGACCCAATCTAATCCGATGTTTGCCCGTCCAATGGTCTGCTGCAATCCGGCAGAAATGGTGGTTAAGGAGTTATTAAGTGCACTGCCGGGAATCGGTTCTCGTCTTGGGGTTAAAAAGTCGTCTAATACACTAATGGGACGGGGAGAATTGCCAAAGTTTTTCTCATGGTCATAGGCAAACTGTAACAGGGTCGTATTCGTTAACCGACTGTTTAATAACGCCCCATACCGCGTTTGTCCTGGCACAAAACTCACTGTAGCATCATTGGCAAATCCTTCATCGGTCGTCCGATAATATAAGCGACTGGAAAAAGGTCCGCCAATGGCATTTAATTCAAATCGGTACGCCTCTCCCGTGACGAGTCCTAAAAGTTCAGAATCGTTGGTGGAATGGGCATATTCCGCAATAAATTGGCCGCTGACGGGGGTTCTGAAATTCGGCACTTCCCCTTCTCGATAGTCATTGACTTCTTGGGGTGCTTTTTGACCAAAGGTCAGCATGAAATCGGCCCCATAAAGTTCAAAATCTCGGATGCCTTGATTTTGGCGCAGGTAGGTAGCACCCAACCATCCGGGAGTATTGAAATCTCGGGAAAAGTTATAGCGAACTCGTCCCCCCCAGAGGTTAGTATCGCCGTCTAAATCTTCATGTTGATAGGTGGCAACGATGCGTCTGGCAACAACGGTTTCTACCCCATTAACGGTTACCACATCGGTTCGTAGAAGAGGACGACGAAACAAGATTGACCCGCGATCATAGTCGATTTCATAATCAGACCCTCGGTTCAGTTGTTCTCGCCGGACGATATTTCCTGGACGTCCCAGTTCTTCCAGTTCTAAAAATAAATTTTCACTCCCGGGGATGACTAATCGATGGGAAAGGAAGTAGAATCCACTGGTGCCATCGGGGGCGATCGCATCCCGTTGAAATCCTTGGACATCGTTGGCAAATAAGGCGCTGACTTGCCATTGTCCCCAGTTATAATTGCCTTTAAATCCTTGTAATGCTCGGGTTAAAGCTGTGAACTGTTGGGACTCGGTGGCAAATTCTGAAGTGCCATAATTTCCCCACATAAAGTAATCTAATCCCGCATTGTCTTCCGCTGAGGACCGTTCAAATCTCAGGAATACACTATCACTAGAAGGTGCAGTTGCCTGAACGGTTGACGCATCTCCATACAGGGGATAATTTTGCTCACTAAATTGGGTATCTGAAAAAAACCGGCGTCGGTTACCGCTACAATCACAATTGAGGGAGCGATCGCTATTATAGGCCCCAGTAAATAACCATCCGCCTAACTCTCCCGTGGCAAACGCTGCCCCGGTAACATCTAATTTAAACTCATTATTTTCATCCGGGGGTAAAAAGTCGCGCAACCGTCCCCAATAGTCCAATCCTCGCCGTCCAAATCGCAGGTTAATTCCCCCAGTGACTAAACTCGGACGGAGGTAAGTATCAAACTGCATCTGAGTAAATGCTTCTAGGGGTCGCCCTGCGATCGTTTCCGTATCTGTGGAGGCACGAATTCTCACGGTCTGAGCGTCTAAAGGCGACTGCAATTGGGCGGTAAATTCCCCAGCAATCACGGGCACTTGAAAGCCTGCGCGATCGAGACTCAGGTCTTCTCCAATAAATTCTCCCGCACTGGCACTGAGGGTAATCTCTGTATCCCGTTCGACTAATTTCCCATTTTCATCCAGTAACCGTCCCTGAATATTCACAATGGACCGGCCATCGGCAGGCACTCTTTTCTCTACCGTTTCGACGGCTATTTGTGCTGCTCCTCCTGGGACAACTACGGTGACTAACGCTTCATTAACTGTTGCTCCCACTACGCGAATGGCGATCGCATTTTCCCCGGCTTGTAAGGGAATCCCAAACCAGGTTTGCGTCACCATCCCGGTATTACTATCTAGTTCCGTTTGTCCGACTGCATCTGAAGATACCGGAGTCCCGTTTACCAGGAGTTCGATTTCCGTCCCTTCGGGAAATTGCACTATCACTGGAGTTGCTGGAACCCCCAAGATTTCCCCAGGGGTTGGCGATAGGATCCGGATGCCAGTCTCCGATTGTGCGATCGCCTCTCTGGCAGTTTCTAAATTTTCCCCAGCCCCTCTTGACCCTGAATGCTCTTCTGCTATAATGGGGGAAAGGGGGTTTTCTGTCTGAAATTGGGAATTTTCCGAAGTTTCTCCTTCCCCCAAATTTATCTCTAAATTCAATGACTCTTGACTGTTGACTGTCGCTACGTTTGTCAGTCGGTTAACTATATCCGTAATCCTTGAAAATTCGGTGTCTTCAACCCATATTGCCGATTTCATGGGATAGACTGCTTGCAATTCCTCTGTGTCTACGACTGAGGATACAGTTGAAGGGGTGAATTGGACTAAATTGTTGTCTGAAACTGCTACATTTGTCATGACAGTTGTCATGACATTACCCTCCGGGCGATCGGGGCAAAAATCACCCGTTTTGCACAAGTTTTGGAGTGTACTCAGCAACAATGCTACATTTGATATGCTATTCGTAGCTACATTGTCCAGATTATTTTTGTCGTAAAACTCAGATATATCAAACGATTCCCGGAAATTCCAAAAATTTCTTGTGGTTTCCATCAACCCTAAATTTTGGATGATTTCCGAGGATAAAAACATCCGAGGGTGACTCGATGCGATCGGGAAGATTGGCCCTAATTCCGGATCCGTTGTCTGAATTTCCGATAACTTTTCATCGGAACCTGTAACAGACTGCAAATGCTCTGTTAACAACAGTATCTGAGGTGGATTTTCCCCTATATTGCTGGAATTAGCAGCATCGGGACTATTTCAGGGAAGGCATTTCCCCAAGTTGCTTCAATTTCCGATAACTTTTCATCGGAACCTGTTACAGATTGCAGATGCTCTGTTAACAACAGTATCTGAGGTGGATTTTCCCCTATATTGCTGGAATTACCAGCATTGGCGACTATTTCAGGGAAGACATTTCCCCAAGTTGCTTCAATTTCCGATAACTTTTCATCGAAACCGTTAAATTGCAGATGCTCTGTTAACAACAGTATCTGAGGTGGATTTTCCCCTATATTGCTGGAATTACCAGCATCGGCGACTATTTCAGGGAAGGCATTTCCCCAAGTTGTCTCAATTTCCGACAACTTTTCATCGGTGGGAGTTAAGATTGCAGATGCTCTGTTAACAACAGTATCTGAGGTCGATTTTCCCCTATATTGCTGGAATTAGCGGCATCGGGGACTATTTCAGGGAAGGCATTCCCAGAAGTTGTCTCAATTTCCGATAACTTTTCATCGGTGGGAGTAAATTGCAGATGCTCTGTTAACAACAGTATCTGAGGTGGATTTTCCCCGAAGGCGATTCCCGAGTTAGGGGAATTGGCAGCAAGTTCGGAGAGGGAATTGCTGGAAGTTGTCTGAATTTCCGATAACTTTTCATCGGTGGGAGTAAATTGCAGATGCTCTGTTAACAACAGTATCCGAGGTTGCTCCGGGGAAGAGGCCAGACCCGACCCGGGGTCAACCGTTACCTCAATCGGGGACAACTGAGCGAATCCCGGTAACGGGAAGAGAAAGGCGGCAACAGGTAAAACGAGAGAACCGTTAAAACTGAGATGGGAAAATTTAGATTGAAAGTGCATATTAAATTAACCTCCTTCTTGACCGACGGTGGAGGCAGGATCTTCCTCCGCAGCGGGGGTTACAGCAAAGTTCACCCGTGCCATACCCCCGGGTTCGAGGCGCACGAGACGGGATAGACTATTCCGTTCACTCACAAACTCATTGGGTGCGAGGGTGTATCCAGGAACGCTAGAGAGGTCTAATGTCGCGGTGCGATATCCACCCAGGACATTAGAGACGGAGTACAACCCTTGTTCATCGGTGATGATGCGGTTGCCATCATCGAGGAAAATCACCGCATTCGGCATACCGGGTTCATCAGGTTGTTGTTCGCCATCGCCGTTGAAGTCTTCAAAGACGCGACCAATTAAGGTGCCGCAGTCGGAGAGAATTCCGGGTGCGATCCGCAGGGAGTGAATCGCCGGACCATCTTGAACTTGGATGCCGGTATCGACCCGCTGACCATTGGCAAAGGCGGAGTTACGACCATTACCACGCAAGGCATCGGGAGTGATGCGTGCCGCGTAAGCAATATTGAGGACTTCCGTGGGAGGAATGGTGACGTTGGAGGCATCGAAGGTGATGGAACGGCCATCATGACTAGAGGTGATGCCAATTCGCTGACCGGAGATTTCGGCGCGGACGGAATCCTCGCGGAATTGGAATCCGAGGGGGAGGAAGTCAGCGGCGATGATGCCGGTAACGGCAGTATTGGCGAGGTTGCGGATGGCGAGACGATAGATGACGGTATCGCCGGGTTCGGCAGCGATGCGATCGCCGGTTTTCTCGATTTGGATTTCCTGCGCTTCGCACAGACTGGTGGTTAAGTCGAAGGTGCCGAGGTTCAATCCCACCTGTTGGCGATCGCGAATATCAATCGTGCCGGTAGCGGAGGTACTGTTGGTCACCACATTCAGAGGACGACCATCCAGGGCGGTGGCGGTATAGGAAACGATGCCATTATTGTTGGCAACGATATCCAGGCGGATGCGACGTTCCGCGTAGTTACTCCCAGAGGGAGGAGTGACTAAGAAAATATATTGCTGTCCGGGGTCCAGTTGACCTCGGGAAACATCCAGGAGGAAATTGTAAGTCCCTTGTTCTCCATTCGTCAGGAAGAACGGGTTGGCATTTTCCAGGTTCGGGGAGAGTCCCTGACGGATATCCGTGGGAGTCAGAGGGACAACCCCTTGAATTCCTCCCGTGGGGTCGGCAGGGTTGGGTTGATAGAGTCCAACTCTAAATCCGGTGTAGTCCGGTAAGAGTTCTCCGGCGCATCCGGTAATCCGTCCCAGTCCTTCCCTCCCCGGTTCTCCTGGCAGGGTGGGGGTAATAATCACGGTTTGTTGGGTGGGGGGTTGTTCGGGAGTCTCGACGGAGGGAATATTAACCGTTACCCCACCGCCATCGGGAGGAATCGGTCCAACTTCCACCTCAACCACAATCTGGACACCGCCACCGGGTTGGACAATCACATCCGTTGGGGTGGTGACGGGTTGGGGTTGGGGTTGGGGTTGGGGTTGTGGGGGAGTGGGAGGGGTGGGAATGGGTTCGGGTTGGATATCCGGTGCCGGAGTAATCGTCGGTGGAGGTCCCGGTGGCGGTTGTTCTCCCGGTGGCGGTTGTTCTCCCGGTTGAGGTAAGGGGTCGATATCCGGTGCCGGAGTAATCACCACAGGTCCAGGTTCTTCGGGTTCCGGTTCGGGGAAGCAATCGCGAACGAGGAAGACATCGCTACCACTGCCAATCATGGAATAGCTAACCCCACGGACAATACCGTTGGTGGTTTCTTCTTGAACGGCGTTGGCATCTGGAATTTGGAAGCGCAAGGCGCTATCGGTGGGGTTACTGAGGGTGAAATCAAAATAGAGCACATCCCCTTGTTCGATGCCACTTGCGACACCGTTGCGGATGTTGCGAATTTCTTCTACAAAGTCTTCGCCAAGGTCGCGCAGGAGAGTTTCGCGATCAGGGACGGCAGCAACCATTGCCTGAAATGCGGCGCGGAAGGTGTCGTCGATGGGTGCATTATCTCCTGCCGAGACAATAGTCGAGATCAGTTGCTGGGTGACAGTTTCTGCTTCTGCCTCGGTGAGTCCATCGCTGACGAGGATAGATTTGGAGAGTTCGGCAGTTAGGGCGATCGCCGTTTCTTGTGCTTCTGCGCGTTGCAGTCGAGCAATCGTAGAGGCCTTACCCGGAACTGCTTGGATTACCGCCGTGCGAGTGGCGATCGCCACGTCTCGGAAACTCGACTCAACCGGCATCTGCGCCAAAGTCACCGTTACGGCAATCACCGCCCGAGTTGCTTCTGCTTGAGTAAATCCCAATGTGATTAATTCATCCGCTAATGCACCCGCAAAAGCACCGGAAACGCGATTATTTGCCCCATCCCGAATTCCACCGGGATTGATGGTGACGGGTCCTCCCCCGACCACCGCATCTGTAATCGGGTTGGTAATCGATTCAATTTGGTTGATGCCATCGCTGCTGTAACTGTAGGATGCTTCATTTTGCAGCAAGTATCCTGGAACCACACATTGGGGTTTATCCTGAGCAGAGACGGGGGTAAAACCGCCGGTTTTTAGAAACAGAGTCCCCACCGTTCCCGTGAGGAGGGTGGCAGTGACTGCCCAGAAGAGGGAACGAGTCCTAACTGTGGATTTGGAGTTGCTCACTCCAGACTGTTGATGCTTCATTGCACCCGCACCTCAAACTGTCCGGTTACAACGGTGGTGGGTGGCAGGGGATTGGTCAAGGTCCAACGGAGGTGGGTATAGGTCTCAGGGGGTGCCGGTTGGGTTTCCACTTCTCCATTCTCTAAGGTTACTTCCACCGTGGGATTCAGGGTAAAGGTTTCGCCGTTATCGATGCTGTAGGTAATTTCGGCATCCGTATCGATTTGGGAGGAGTCAGGGATATAAACGACGGCATCAGGGATGGGTTGGGTGAGGATGAAGTTAGGGATATCCTCCCCGGTTTGGTTTTCGGCGGCGATCGTATAGCGCAGGACCTCTCCCGGTTGTACCGATGCAGCAGCAGGCAGTTCTACCCATTCAGTATTGACATTCCCCTGTTCATCTTCAACGGTTCTGCGGAGATAGAGTTGCAGACGAATGGCAACCCGGTTGCCTTGGGTGAGGAACAGTGGACAGGACCCGGTGAGGTCACAGGACCCGGTAGCATTGGCCGTCTCCCCCAAGGGTGAAACGGATGCCATTGCCAAACCCGTCCATGACAGATTCCCTATCATGCCCAAAGTTATCATTAAAATTGCTAACGGGTTTTCCTGCATTTCCTTCCCCCCCTGATTACTGAGATAATTGATAAGTGATAATTGAGAATGGATAATTTTCGTTTGTCATGAGAATGACCAATGACCATCGACCCGTGACCCTTGTCAATTCACCCGGCGGCGAAATGTAAAGGTTCCTGATTCTCCCGGTGCAATTTCCTGAAGCACTCGCACGACATATCGGGTGACATCCGTCTCCACCGTTGTCCCGCTTTGTTCCTCGGTGGCTGTCGTTGCAGGTCTTCCCCGGAACAACTGAATTTCTCCCCCGGTTGAATCCACCGCAGACCCAATCACATGAGAGGTATCAATTCCCGTCGTCGGATTGTTATCCTCATCGAGGTTATCCGTATCTAACGCCCAATTATTGCCTTGGGTATTGGTCACCGGGTCATAGGTTGTGCCATCTTCGGTAATCACCAAATTCCGGGCGGTTAGGGTGACATTCCCCGGACCCCCAACCGTGGAAAAGTTATTGTAAGTCAAGCGATATTCGATGATATTGCCTGGGGAGGGGGTTTTGACCTCGGTACTAAAGACCTCCTGTCCTGGGAGTACATCCGGTCCCGTCCCTTTGAGGAGGCGCGATTCTTTAATCGTCTCGATAAACCCGGTATAAACCCGGTTAATCGTCGTCGCCCCTTGTTCCCCGTCATCAAAACTGCCGTTGCCATCGGTATCGATAAAGGCGGCGATCGGAACTGAATATTCGGTATTCACTTCCCCGGTGGGCAATCGAATCTGAACTTGATAGTCTGCCGGAGAGACTTCCCCGGGAATAATAATCGGTGGATCTGAGGTCGTAAATCCGGTGACTGGATCGTAAACATAAGTAACGGTTCGCCCCCCGTATGTGATGGTGACAACGGTCCCTGGCGGTAACGAGTTGCGATCGCTGGGGTTAACCGGGGCGATCGTCAGGGGTTGACCCGTGGGATTCACCACTGTATTGCCAAAATTGGCCGGAGGGACCGGGGAAATGGGGTCTCCCGGTCTTAAATTAGGCGGAATCGGGATCACCGCATTATTGGTGAAACTGTCATTTTGATCCGTTGGACCAACCGCCCCCGGTGTCCCAATTGGACCATTGATAATCGTCGTGGGAGCAAAGGGTAGGGTGACCACATTCGCTTCCCCTCCCGGTCCGACGCCGGTATTATTATTGTTCGGGTCTTGACCATCGTTTGCTGGATTCGCCACCCCGGAGGAGACAACGGGATTCCCGTCGGCATCGAGGACAGGTAATGTCCCATCATCATTAAAGTTACTGGGATTTTGGTCTCCCGGATTCGTCATACACCAAGCGGTCCGGATTCCCAGCAGTCCCGCCAAATACCTGGGCAATATTGGCGATCGCCGTTGTCCCCGGCGCAATATTGCTCGTAACCACTTTAAACTCAAATCCGCTCACCTGAGTACCCTGGGCAATGGTCGCTTCGGAGATAAATCCCACGCGCCGCACATTGGCAACTCCCCCCACTGCGGCAACATCGGTCCGCCAATTCGCTTGCAAGGGATTGGCACTGTTGGGATCATCTGCTGTAAACACCACTTGCCATCCCTGGGGTGCAACTGCCGAATCTAGCACCAATTGAGTCCCCACCGGCATCGCATCAGAAATCAGAATCCGGTTGACCAGATTCCCATCGACATTAATGGGAAAGCGTTCATTTGGGGCTAAATCTCCGGGCACAAACCCAGTGACTCCTGGCGGCAGTTGCGATCGCACGTCCAACGTCAGTTGATAAGGAATCACATCATCGGACGGATCTGCCGGATTATTCACCTCAATCGGCGTTCCATGAGTTTTATACAGGGCTGGCAATGCTAAAGGCACTGCTTGCACCGTCGTTCTTTGGGTCGCACTCGCCCCCCTTGTGCCATTCACCGGCGGTCCATCCACTTCCCCGGGCACCGATCCATTGGGGTTATCTACGGTATAAAGATCCCCTACCCCAGGGTCTTGGGAGACATTCTGCTCATCCCCGGGAGTATTCCCCAGTTGAACCGCAATTTCGCTGCCCACCCCGGCATCAGGACCAACGGTCACCGGCACTCGCACCAGGATACTACCCCCTGCCGGGACCGAGGGGGAGATCAGTTCCGTTCCCGTCACCTGAATCCAAGTTTGACCCCCATCGGTACTAATTTCCACATTACCCGTGAGGGTTCCAGGTCCGGTGATATTAGCCGAATTGGGGATGCGAAAACGAGTGGGGTCATTCCCCACATTGGTGACCTCATATTGAAAGTAAAGCAGGTCCCCCACGTCGATTCTGTCGTCCCCATCGTCGTCCGTAATTCCCGTTGCTTGGACGGTAATTCCAGCAACTTCCGCCACGGTAATCGTAACCGTGTTGGATTCAACTTCAATGGGTATCCCCGGATTTTGCGGGTCCTCAAAACTCCCCGTCGCCCGGTTTTCAATGGGGGTTCCTGCTGGAGTCAGTTGAGCAAAAACAGGTAAGGCGACGCCTAAAAATAGCGGCCCAATTCCCATTCCTCCCAGCAACAATATTCTAATTAAATAGGGGTGTTTGGCCCATTGCTTTCCAGCGTATTGAGTGGATTCCACAATAAAAATGACCCTGGAGTAACTGGTAGATGCGGTTAGATGCCCCTGATGCTCATGCCTTCAAGCTGAGTCAAAATCATTCCCTGAATAGGGGAAAAAAGCGATGGCTTGGTCTGGCAAAAAATAAACTCTAAACTAAAAATATCAGGGTCCCTAAACTCAAACCCCTTTATTTATCTGTTTTGATTCCATTGAAAAAGTTTAAACATTTTATTGTTTTAGCTTAATTAATCTTTGGATTCACATTGACCTATATTTAACCCAAGCGCTCTGAGTGATGTCAAGTAGCTTTAATATTTCTTTACAAAGATTTTATAATTTTCATCCGGATGATTGAATAAAGTAATGAATACAAGACTCTCTAACCTCGAATTTGTTCCCAAATTCGATAAAATTTCTGCAATCAAAGCGTGAAAGCCTAGCCAATCCAGCCAAATCCAGGAAAAAACCCCATGAAAAACCCTATTGATGAACCGGAATATGGCATCGTCTGGGTCACTGCCCCCTCGCGCACCGAAGCTTCGGCGATCGCGATCGCCCTAGTAGAATCAAGTTTAGCCGCCTGTGTGAGCCTGACCCCCATCCACTCTATTTATACTTGGAGAGGTAAAATTAATAAAGAAGAAGAATGGCAACTCACAATCAAAACCGATTTGCGTCAATTTGCCCGATTAGAATCCACCATAAAATCCTTACATTCTTATGAAGTTCCTGAAATAATTGCCATTCCAATTATTGCAGGTTCTCCGCCTTACTTAAACTGGATTAGCGAGTCTGTTGTGAGAGATTGAAACCTATTGTCAAATCGGGAAGAAAGAGAATTAAGCCTAATCATCGGTCCTCCCGGGGGAAAGCCATTTGGGATCCAATACCGACCCCCGAAAGACAATCCCCAACAGGAGTGGGCAGTCATTCTCAGTCCTGGAAACACGGACTATAATACACCAATAGACTACAGCCGCCTCTCCTGGAAGGGGGTATCAACAGGAGGACAGCCCTCCGAAGGCAACGCCTAGGGGAACGAAAAAATCACGCCCCCTTCATACCCAACAGTTCACCCTCAATCCTTGCTAACCCCAACCCCTTATGAGCGATCGAGGAGACCTAATCAAGAACAACCCATACCAGGACCGCCTCCCCCGGGCAGTCCTCCACCTCACCCTGGGGTTAAGCCTCCTGATCTGCCCTGGAGTTGCCGCAGCCCCCCCCCAGACTGACCCGGCGGGAACCCTCCGAGAATCTCCCCAGAACACCACCCCAGACAGCTTAGAAGAACAAGCCAGTCGCGCCTTTAAGGAAGGAGAGCAACTCTTCTTAGAAGGCACCCCAGAAGCCCTCAGCGCTGCGATCGCCAAACTGCAAGAAGCCCGCAGCCTCTATCAACAACTCGGCAATCAATCCTTAGAAGCCGAAACCCTAATCGGACTCGCCTTCGTCGCCACAGCCTCCCGCAACTCCCAAGGAGCCCTCGACTACCTCCAACAAGCCCTCACCCTCAAAGAAGCCGTAGAAGACCTTCCCGGCGTTGCAGATGTCCTATTTAACCTAGGGCGCAGCTATGCGGAACTGGGAACCTTTACCCCCGCCCTGGACGCTTATAATCAGGCGAGAGACCTGTATCAAAAACTCGAACTCCCCAGTGCAGAAGCCTTTGCCCTCATAGAACGGGGGGCGGTTTACGATGCCCTAGGAGAATATCAACAAGCCCTCGATTCCTATAACGAAGCCCTCCCCCTGTGGAAAGAAGCAGGCGATCGCTCGGCAGTGGCCGTCACCCTCAATAATATTGGTAAAATCTACGACGACTTAGGACAATATCGAGAAGCCCTCGACTACTACAATCAAGCCCTTCCCCTCTATCGAGAACTCGATGACCCCTTTGGAGTTGCCCTCACCCTCAACAACATGGGCAACGTTTACGAAGCATTAGGAGACAAACAAACCGCCCTCGATCGCTATAACGAAGCCCTTCCCCTGTGGCAAGAAGCCCGCGATCGCCGAGGAGAAGCCACCACCCTCAACAACATCGGCTTCGTCTATGCCAAAGACGGCGAGTATCCCCAAGCCTTAGAAATCTATCGCCAGGGATTGCCCTTGTGGGAAAGCGCAGGCGATCGCCGGGGAGAAGCCAGTACCCTAAATAATATCGGCTTCGTCTATGCCTCCCTCGGCGACAACTCCAAAGCCCTGGAATACTACAATCAAGCCCTCCCCTTGCGCCAATCCGTCGGCGATCGGCCCAAAGAAGCCCTCACCCGCTACCGCATGGCGATCGCCCTGCGGCATCAAGGACAACTCGACAACGCCCTCACCGAAATCGAAACCGCCATTGCGATCGCCGAGGACCTTCGCACCAACGTCGCCAGCCAGGACTCCCGCGCCTCCTTCTTCGCCAAAGTCCAGGACTACTACGAATTTTACATTGACCTGCTGATGGAACTGCACCAACAGCAGCCCACCGCAGGCTTTGACGCCAAAGCCCTCCAAGCCAGCGAACAGGGCCGTGCCCGCAGTCTGTTGGAAATCCTCAACGAAGCCAACGCCGACATCCGCCAAGGGGCCGACCCCCAACTCCTCGATCGCGAACGCAGCATCCAACAACAACTCAGCGCCCTAGAAGAACGGCGCATCCAACTCCTCTCCGGACCCCATACCCCAGAACAAGCCGACGCCCTCAGCGCCGAAATTGAGGACCTCCTCACCCAATACCGGCGAGTCCAAACCCTGCTGCGCGTCACCAGTCCCCGCTACGCCGCCCTCACCCAACCCCAACCCCTCACCCTCACCCAAATCCAGGAACAAGTCCTCGATGATGACACCATCCTCCTGGAATATTCCCTCGGCAAAGAACGGAGTTATCTGTGGGTGGTTACCAAAACCAGCCTCACCAGCTACACCCTACCCCCCCGAGAAGAAATCGAACAATCCGCCAAACAGTTTAGAAACGCCCTCACCATTCCCAGTCTGCGGATCCGGCGATCGATTTTTACCCAAACCTCTGCCGCCCTCAGCGAGAAAGTCCTCGGACCCGCCGCCGACTTCCTCAGCGATGACAAGCGCCTGCTGATTGTCAGTGATGGGGCCTTGCAATACATCCCCTTCGCCGCCCTCGCCGTCCCCAATCCTCCCGATGACAGCGAGAGTTATCTGCCTTTAATCGTCAAACATGAAGTCGTCAGCTTGCCTTCTGCCTCCACAATGGCCGTATTACGTCAGGAAATAGCCGGACGCACCCCCGCCAGCAAAACCCTGGCAGTCATCGCCGATCCCGTCTTTACCCCCTACGACGATCGCCTGCAACCCAACGCCTCCGATGAGCCCCTCACCCTTGGGATTAAATCGGAAACCGCAACTCGCGCCTCGGAAGTTGAATTTAGCCGTCTCCCCTATACCAAACTCGAAGCGGAGGAAATTCTGGCCCTGGTTCCCGAATCCGAACGTAGAAAAGCTTTCGGGTTTGAAGCCAGTCGCGAAGCAGCTACTAATCCTGAACTGAGTCAATATCGGATCGTCCATTTTGCCACCCACGGACTTCTGAATAGTGTGAATCCGGAGTTATCGGGGTTAGTATTTTCCCTGTTAAATAAGCAGGGGGAACCGTTAAATGGGTTTTTGCGCCTCCATGAAATTTTTAACCTCAATTTACCGGCGGAATTAATCGTGTTGAGTGCCTGTGAAACTGGGTTAGGTCAGGAAATCCGAGGCGAGGGCCTGGTGGGGTTAACCCGGGGGTTTATGTATGCCGGTGCGCCTCGGGTTTTGGTTAGTCTGTGGAGTGTGGATGATGAAGCCACCGCAAGGCTGATGGTGAATTTTTACCAGAAAATGCTCCAACAAGGGTTGACTCCAGCGGCTGCCCTGCGATCGGCCCAAATCGAACTCTGGGAACAACAACGATGGCAGGCCCCTTTCTACTGGGCGGCCTTTACCTTACAAGGCGAGTGGCAGTAAGCGTTCTGGGGGATTAGCGTTCTGGTTAATCCTCATTTTTTTACCGTAAAAATTGCCAATTGTCAACAAGAGTTCATAAATTTTAATAAATTTCCCGAAATATTGTTGCAAAACTTCATAATGTCTGTTACATTTATTTACATAAGCAACCAAGGGGTTCACCAAACCAACTAAAGGAGCCAAGAACCATGAACACCACAAAGGGAGTCGTGATCAGCGAAAGCGATAAACTGAACAACTTTGCGATCGAGCCGAAAATGTACGTTGATGACACCGCGCGCACAGGTTTTACCCCCTACGCCGAACGCCTCAACGGAAGATTAGCAATGATTGGGTTTGTTTCATTACTCGCCTTTGAAGTCTTAACCAAAAATGGGGTAATCTAATTTTTGCAAAATTTATAAAATAACGAGCTTTAGCTCGATATCTCAAAATCAACTTTCTCATAGACAAGCCTTTGCAACGCACGAGTCCTCTCAACTCGTGCGTTTTTGTTTTTTGTTCAGAAATAGCGGAGAGTCTGGGGTAGTCTGGAACTTCCTAACCTTGCTAAACTGAAAACACTATAAAATCCACCTAAATCTATGACTATAACCTTACCGATTCAACAACAAACTCCGGTTATTTACCCCAGCGAGGACGGTGAACCTTTGGCAGAAAGTTATGATCATCTCTATGCGATTCTGGTCACCCTAGAGGTGTTGCGGCAATACCTGATCGGACGTCAGGCGACCGTCTTAGGGGACCAGTTTCTGTACTATTCCCAAGGGAATCCCCGGATGCGGGTGACCCCGGATGTGATGGTGATTTTTAATGTGGAACCGGGGGGACGGGATAATTATAAGGTTTGGGAAGAAGGACAAGTGCCCTCGGTGATTTTTGAGATGACTTCACCGAGTACCCGCAATCAGGATATGGAGGTGAAGAAAACCCTCTATGAACAGATTGGGGTTGAGGAATATTGGTTATTTGACCCGAGGGGAGAGTGGATACCGGAACAGTTGCAGGGGTATCGTTTAATCAGTAAAGCGTATGAGGCGATCGCTGATAATTATAGTACCGCCTTGGGGTTACAGTTAACCGTCGAAGGTAAGCTCATCGCCTTTTATCGGGGGGATAATGGGGAACGGTTACTAATGCCCGAGGAGATGCGTGTAGCATTGCAACAGGAACGAGAACGGGCCCAACAGGAACGGGAACGGGCGCAATTGGAACGAGAACAAGCCCAACAGGAACGAGAACGGGCCGATCGCGAACGAGACCGAGCAGAGGCCCTCGCGGCCAAGTTACGAGCATTAGGAATCGATCCCGAGGCATAACACTCCACATAAAAATAGGATAAAAACACCGAAAATCTATGGCTCAAACTTTACCGCATCAAGAAAATCCGGTGACTTACCCCAGCGAGGACCGGTACCTTTTGGCCCGAACTTATGATCATATTTATGCAATTTTCATCACCTTAGAGCTGTTGCGACAATACCTCAAGGGTCGTCAGGCGACGGTTTTATCGAAGCAGTTTATATACTATTCTGAAGGGTATCCCCAGATCCGACTTGCACCGGATGTGATGGTAATTTTTAATGTGGAACCGGGAGGACGGGATAATTATAAACTTTGGGAAGAAGGACCCGCGCCATCGGTGATTTTTGAGATGACTTCCCTGGCGACTCGGAACTATAACCTAGAGTTTAAAAAAGTCATTTATGAACAGATGGAGGTTGAGGAATATTGGGTATTTGACCCGAAGGGAGAATGCATCCCAGAAAAGTTGCAGGGGTATCGTTTAAACAAAGAGCTTGTTTATGAGCCGATCGCCGATAATTATAGTACAGTCCTGGAGTTGCGGTTGGCCGTAGAAGGCAAGCTGATTGCCTTTTATCGCGGGGATACCGGGGAACGGTTACTCATGCCTGATGAGTTGCGTGTGGCATGGCAACAGGAACGAGAACGGGCCGATCGCGAACGGGACCGTGCAGAGGCCCTCGCCGCCCAATTACGGGGGTTAGGAGTCGATCCCGAGGCATAAGTCATCAGTCGGATTAGGACAAGGCAGATGCCCTGTCCTGCTCCGATTAGGTGGCGTTTTGCAAAGCGGGGGCGGAATTGGAATGAGGGGGAAAAGCGTCCAAATAAATGGTTCTAATATCCGTTGGTAAGGAGGATTCTAACCGTTGATACCCTTCTTCCAGTAATGCCTTGACATCCCCTGGGGCGATCGTTTCTCCTTCCGCTTGCAGATAGGCCGAAATGCGAGTTTCACTCCAGTGAAAGGTCTGGGCCATTAAGACCGTAATTCTTAACAAAGGAGAGAGCAGATCTAAAGCTTGTTCCACATAACACCATAAAGGAGGTGGGGAACTCTGTAAAGAATAGTGAATAGACTCAACCGGCGGTAATTCCGCGTGTTCGATACACCAAGCGGTCATATTAATCAGCCAAGTTTGTAACGTAAAGGGAGTAGAAGCGCCTTCCTCGAAGCGTAAATCAAGTCCCCGGAGTTCGTGATAGATATGCCGCCAAGTCATGGCAAATAGATAATCCCCTTGAACCGGGGATTTGGCTTGATGTTGAATCAGAGTATAGACGATGGAACTGTAGCGCCCAAAAATAGCGGTGAAGTATTTGCCTTCATCGGGGTGGCGCTGAAACAGGGTCAACAGTTCGCGATCGCTTCTTTGAAACAAAGACTGCACCAACGGGTGCTGACATTCAGAAAAAACAGGCGGTTGCATAAGCTCGAACTTCCTTTGAAAACGGGTAAGTTGCATCACCCACAAGGAGTTTGAAGTCTGTAGACGACTCCAGATATCTCCGATGGATGTCTGTAATATATCCACAGTTGAGTCAAATTCGCATCCCCTACTCTATCGCGGTTCGGTGGACTCAAGAGGTATAGACATTTAGGGGAGTGCGGTAAGCGAATAACTGTGGGAACCGCTATCAGAGGATACTTTGATGAGTTCTGTCCAGCTTTGTTACAATTAATAACAATCAGATTGACCTAAAATGAATCCCCTGGGAAGAATCATCAGGCCGATACAGTTAACGGTGTACCCCCGATCCAATAACGTAGGTACAGTTAACGGTGTACCCCGGATCCAGTAAACGTAGGAGAAATTTTCCGGAGGGGGGGTTATCTGTGAGTGGCATAAATTGTCGCAAGAAAGCCCCTTCCGGAAAATTTTCAGCCACTAAGAGATGGCTGATTGAGGTTTCGCAGTCAATGTTTTCCGGAGGGGGGGTTATCTATGAGTCGCATAAACTGTCGCAAGAAAGCCCCCCTCCAGAAAAACATCTTGGTGTTCAACCTCGTCTTGCAGACGGCTTTACCAGTAAAAGAAGAGTAATTGGGACCTGTTCTGTAGCATTAGGGATTAAGAAACAGGAGCCTGTTCTGTAGCATTTGGCAAAGTA
Source organism: uncultured cyanobacterium (assembly GCA_963821735.1). Lineage (GTDB taxonomy): Bacteria > Cyanobacteriota > Cyanobacteriia > Cyanobacteriales > Laspinemataceae > Laspinema. The sequence goes on along the minus strand of CAWGFK010000002.1, from coordinate 779,816 downwards.
AGCAGGTGGACAAAAATAATTACACAGATTCAAAAATATGCTAAACTAGATAAATGTCAAACCCATAAAGCAGGAAATATGATATTCATACGTGAAATAAACGAACTGTCTCATAAGCTCTTAGACCGAATTTACAGACAAAGCCGCCACCATCAAGTTCGTACCAGAGCACAGGCGCTTATCTTACTGAATCAAGGGACCACCATCAAGGAAATTCAAAAATTATTTTCCATTAGTTATAAAACTGTATATAATTGGATTTCTCGATGGGAAACTGAGGGAATGGTAGGACTATATAATAAACCAGGGAGAGGTCGAAAGTCAACTTTTAATAACGACCAAAAACAACAAATTGCTACTTGGGTTGAAGAAGATCCTAAACAATTAAAAAAAGTTTCTAAAAAAATTCAAGAAACATGGAATCTTAACCCCAGCAAAAAAACTATCTCAAGAATTCTTAAATCAATGAGAATGAGTTGGCATAGGATGCGTAGAGGCGTAGGAGGAAAGCCGCCAAAGCAAGAGTACGAGGACAAAAAAGAACAATTAAAAGAATTAAAGCGGTTAGATGAACTGGGGGAAATTAATCTGTGGTATTTAGATGAAGCAGGCTTTTCTTTAATTCCTTGTGTTCCTTATGGCTGGCAAAAAATTGGGGAATACTTGCAAATACCAAGCCGTCGCAGTCAGCAATTAAATGTTTTGGGAATAATGAATCGCTCGAATCAGTTAGAGACTTATGTCTCTACTCAAACCATTAATTCTGATGTAGTAATAGCTTGTATTGATACCTTTTTCCCCAATCCAGATAAGCCAACAGTCATTGTTACTGACCAAGCCTCTATCCATACTAGCAATTCTATTTTGGATAAAACTGAAGAGTGGAAAGAAAGAAATATTACTTTATTTTACTTTACCCACTTATTCTCCTCATTTGAATCTAATTGAAATTTTGTGGCGGTTTATTAAATATGAATGGCTCAATTTAGATGCTTATTCATGTTGGGGATCCCTCGTTAACTCCATTGAAACAATTCTCCAAGAATTTGGGGAAAACTATGTAATTAATTTTGGCTAGTTACTTAACCCCGGTATTACCCCCCGGGGTAGCAGAGGTAGCGCCAAAAACATCCAGGGGATGTTGATTGCCGGTTAGACCTGCTTCCTGGTAGCGATCGCATCCACATGAAGGCCACACAATCACATCAACAGTCATTAGAAGGCTGCAAAGCTGGGGAATTTTGTTCCAGTAGAGCTTGCTCAATAGACTGGAGATGCTCAGTCCCCATGCGGTCACGGCCTTGAGCTTGAAGAGACTTGACCCAATCACGGACCAAACGCTCACCGCCAGTTGCCTCTAAAAAGTCGAGAACCGATGCGATCGCCGGTGAACAGCGCTCTAACCATTCCTTAGTCCGTTCTAGGCTATTTTGCTTAGGGATAGAAGAAACGTTTAAAGGCTCAACATCACCGATAATCTCATACCACTCAGGAACAAGACCGGAACGGCCACGGCTTCCAAGACGAAAATCAATGCAGGAATATAAAAGTTGACGCAATAATCTGTTGCCAGTCGCCAACTGGAGAAAAAGCCAAAAACTTAGATATCTCATGGGCTCTATTTTTAGTGGATATATTGTACAAACTCAGTTCATAACGGATCGCCTTATTTTTACCCCGGGACTCAATAGACTTGTCGTAAACCTTAAATCGCTTACCCGAACCCCGTTGACCTCGGTTGCCCAACTCAAAAGTAGTCCCCAGACCCACAGACATTAAATCTTGTTGGTGCTGAATATCTTCTAAAAGTTTACGAGGGAAATTACCACTAGAAATCTGGCGAAAGACTCGAAAACCATAGCATTGACCCGCTAAATAAGATTCCTCAACTTTTTTAGGGGGCCAACGCCTATCAAAATCATCAATAAATATATCAATCTGACTAACACGCCCTAATCTTAAATCTAAACCAAACTGTAAAATCTGTTGAATCTTATCAGAGCCTAAAACATCACAAGCTCCCCCGGGAAGAGCTAATAAACTCTCGGGCCTATCTGGATTACGAGCGACTTTAATTCCTATGGCATTAGATAAAACCTCGGGATACCACCATAACTGACAAGCTCCCTCAGTAAACTTTAAACTAGATATGGTTTCAATGGCTGAACAAACCAAATCAAACTGACTGCCTTCAAAAGTTAAATTAAACCCGTGAACTCCACAAGCTAAAGTCATAAGACAATCCCCCAAAACATCAAAACTGTAATCATTTTGAAAACCCACTTAAATAAGTTTGGTAAATTCAACCAGACTTGTTCAATTTCTATAATAAAAGCACAAATTCTCTGCCACTGTTCCCGTTTATTTGAATTCCAAGTATTAGCAAGTAACCGATAAATGAATAGAGAAAACATTCATTTTGTACACCGGATAAGAACCGAAAGCTACATACCAGCGAGTTGGGTAAAAAGAATCGTTAGAAAAATACCGGAAGAAAAATAATATTTTCTTTGTTGTAAAGTCATTTTATCATTATTCTAACTCAACCAACGGCAAATCAAAAACTTTATCCTTCAATAAAAAATACTGACCTTTAGAATACTTAGGCAACTCTTGACCCAACTCAAATTCATCTAATCTGGCAAAACTATCATAAGCTCTAAATAAAGTGTTAAGAGCAATGGTATTTCCTGAACTTCCTGAAGCCTTAGCATAAGCAAATCGCGTTTTAATGGGATTTAATTTAGCTTTAGGAGTATTCATCCAAAGCTTGAAAGTAACCCAGTCAAAATAAATACCATTTCTGACGCTTAAGAGCGTAATTCCTCAACTTATCATCATAAACTGACTTTCCACTACAATAATATACCATCTGAATCAAGTCAGAAAATTGACAATCAAGCTCATCAATCGTCTGACTAGCAAAGTAAACATCACCGCCCAACTTACGACTCTGGCGAAAGGAAGCCAGCAAAGAAATAGAATGATTGCGCCAGGACCTAGAATTGAGAAAAACTCCTAATTCATCATAACAACGAATGGCGTTGCGAATAGAAAGGGATTTTTCAAGGTCTTGAGGGGTGTTAATAGGAGTAAAAATAATATTACCAGAATTAATTAATCTGATGATATACGGGTAATTTTTAATAATGCAATATTCATGAAGAGCATCCAAATGAATAGGGTAATTAAAAACCAAACGCATTTTACGTTTTTCGGCATATCTCAATGATGTAGCAGTCATCAGCAATGACTTACCGGAACCAATTTCTCCAACAAATCCTATAATCATATTAGATTTTTAGAAAATATCTCTTAACAGCAATGATTGTTAAAGCGGAAGCGATGGCTCCAGAGAGATAAGGAGCAGCAGAACCAACGGAAGCTGCAAAAATAGGATGTTCGGAGGCAATAATAGATAGTCATGGATGATATCGTGTCTTCTGGGTGGGTACTAGGAAGAAAACCAATAACACTATATAGAGCTTCAGTCGGTGCCCAAACAATAATCTTAGGAAGATTAATAAAAATATCTTGAATAAACAATAATAAAGTTTTTAAGTCTACAACTAGACTACAGGTAGAAGTGATGAAAAAGGTTAAAATCTGAATTAGGAACTGTTCCACGGTATTTACCCTCGCACAATAGCGCGTAGAATGAGAACTAAGCCAGCTATCTGACCAAATACTCGCCCAGCAAAACCAAAAGCGCAAACACGGATGCTGCGGCCAGAAATTTCAATATTTACACACCCATCTGTTGAAGGAATTGAAGTATTCCCCCAAACATCAAAGGGCATTTTATTGGATAAAAGACCTAAGATTTCAGAAAAGGAGCGAGGCTGTAAATCCAAATGGTCATAGGAAGCAGAACAAGAGTCAAAAGAACCGGAAATCTGTTGATTGATATAATCAAAATCAATAGCAACAAATTCCTGAGTCGAACTCACTGCATCTCGAATCTGCTCTAATAAAGGAATAACGGCCTGTTTAAATTGCTCTACAATAGCAGCAAGAGCCTCTATGCAACGGCAAATAATATCAGAACATTCACAGTCACCGCCAGGGGGACATTCGGGAGGCGGCTCTTCAGGAGGTGGCTCTTCAGGAGGCGGCTCTTCAGGAGGTGGCTCTTCTTCAGAACAAGCACCCGGTGGAGGCCAATCACCACAGGAATAAGTAAAATCCTACGATGTCATAACTCTCAGCCCAGTCTAACCCAGCATCCATAAAATTAGAAAAACTATCTCCATCAGGCCACCATTCACCAGAAGCCCGAAAACCTGATGAAGTCATAGAACCCCAAAATCTAATAGGGCAGGTGTACCATCCATTTGTATCACAAATAGAAATGGTAATACTGCAACCCTGTGGAACATCACCTAAACAAGGATTTATTTCATTTTGAACACGACTGCGAGATTCAGAAGAAGCAAAAGCCAAAGGTTGAAATGAAAATATAAAAGCCACCAACAGAATTAATAAAGCGAAATATTTCATAATAAAAAACGGGATGATAATTCATCCCGTAAAAACTGAAAACCTAAGCAAGAGCGAGGGGGCTAAATTCACGGGAGACTAGGAACCGAAAACGTTGTACTTGATGTACTTGAGGGCCAAAACACCACCTAAGACACCAAGACTAGCAATGAAAGCACCGGAACTAATGGTGCTAACTGCCTCAATCATGGTATTAGCTTCTTGAACAATTGCGTCAACATCCGCGCGAGCGGGTTGAGGAGCGGCAACAGTAAGGCCAGTTGCTAAGGCTCCAACGGAAAGTAAGGCGAGAGCTTTTTTCTTGAGATTTTGTGGTTTTTTCATCTGTTTAACCTAGAGTTTTTCCAGAAAAAGACGAAGGAGTGCAGTGGTCATCAGAACGCCGATTAGAGCGGTACTGACAGCCAGCCCCCATGCGGCTGCATCGTTGACGGTCTGAATGGTTTGATTTTGCACATCACCCAGGGAAAAATGCAAGAATCATTGGACGAGACTCCTAAGAAACCTAGCAGCACAAACACAACTAACAGCTAATCCAAAAAATACCCCAACGGTTTCCATGACCTGAGACTCAATTTGTTGAACAAAGGCATCAGGGCTAGGTAAGGGGATTGAACTAGCTATTAGGGGGGGCCGTAAGCTAGACTGAGCTTCTAACAAAACTGGCGACCTCCCAAAGCAAAAAGCAGAACAAGAAGGCTTGTAAAACGCTGAAGAGTTCGAGGTCAGTGCAGCCGGTTAAATCAGTAAGCCAATCCACTAAATAGCCCTCCTGATGATTTTCAAGATTAAATAGCCCCCAAGCAAGTAAACCTGAAAGCGGGCTACTTCATAAAGCAGCCAAGATAGGGTTTGGCTTGCTTCAGTACAGGTCAACCGACTAACTCCTCTATCTCAGGACGAACGGCATCACCAAAGTCATAGAGGAGGTTGGTCACCAAGGGTGGTAAATTTATGCAGAACGTAACGGTCGGGATATCTGGGATTGCTCGGGTCAATAATGAGTTCAATCTCAAGGAGATAATACAAACCAGATTTTAAGCCGCGATACTGTTGCATAAATTGTTCGTTTGACACCACGATGGAGAGGTTTTTGCAAACGACATCGAAGCCTATTAAAAGGCTGTTAGAGGACCCCCTAGGGGTGTACCTCTCAGGAACGGTAAAGGTTAACCGAAACCAATCCGGATTTTTGGTGGGTTCGCGTGCTTCAAATTTTCCGACTGTAAACCACAATCTACCCATAGCTCTATCAGTGTTTTACTGCTTGAAATATAAGGAAATAAATTGAAAAAGGCTAGGGGATGAAAAATTTTTTATTATTTGAGCCGTAGGTTTAAGGGTTCCGTAGGTTATTCTGCCAATGCTACAGAACAGGGGCATATCGGTTAGGTGGCGATCGCACTCATGACAGCAGGGATAAGATGGCGGCGACGGGCGTCGCGAGTGGCGATCGCATTCTCCACCCGCTGCAATTTTTTCTCGGGGACATAGCGGCTACGGATGCGATCGCCGTCGCGCCACTGATACTGATAATAGGGGCCGGTACATCCGGGCTTATAGGTGGTACTGGTTCTGCTGATGCCTTCAGAGTTTCGATATTTGTATTGAGGGGAAATCCATCCAGAGGCGCAGGATTTGCCGTTATGGGTGCGATTGTCGGATGCTACAGAACAGGGAGATGGGGAGATCGGGTTCTGACCTGCTTGTTCTGTAGCATTAGGAGAAGTTATGGGTGAACCGATCGCCTGGGAGGAATCCAATAAACTAAGCTGATTGGTTTGACTGTATGACAGATGTGTACAATCAGGTTTAGTTATTAATGAACCGACTCCTGGAGTTGAATTTGTCCCGCCGGTGTCATCGATGAAGCTGCGCCGGTGGCCGCATTGATGAGATTTACTTATGGGGGGTTCTGGGTCAGAAATATCATAGGCCCAGTCAGGTTTACCGTGGGTGGAGGAGGATTGATATTGGCTGATATCAAATAGGGATAGCTGGTTAATCATCTGCGGTATCCCTTACGAATTCATCCTCCCAACCATCGGAATCCCAAAAAAATCCATCCCCATCACAGTCATCACACGACCAGCCCTCGGAGTCTTCCCCAGTTCCCTGACAAGTGGAACAGATGCGATCGCTATCTGAATCTATTTCCCCAGTGCCGTCACAAAACCCGCAATTGACAACAGTCCACTCAGCGTAATTGTAAGAGTCGCTGGACTGGCGCTCTTTTTCAGATTCCCAGTAAGGGATCCATAACTCAACATCTCCCTTACACCGAGGACAAAGGATTTTAGTCATAAGTATTTCTCCACAGTAAATCAGAGCGGTGAGTAAGTTGGCCAACTGAGGATTATTCAAATCAACCCATCAGCAAGGGTTTAAGAATTTATGACGCCAGGGGGAGAAGTTGAATAATTTCCCCCGCCGCTGATTTTGACGGGGGGGTGATTTTTATTCGACTTCTTCCTGGGAGTGCGATTGGTCTCTCGGTCCGAAGTCATCGGGTAACTCGTTGATGCTGTGGATTTGAAGTAGCCGAGCTATTGCTTTCAGTTGTGGAAGCGTTAGCTTTGCTGACGTTTTGCCACTTACCCATCGTTGGTAGGTAGTTCGAGGGATTCCACAAGCAACTGCAAACTCATCTTGAGTCAGTGTCGTTCGCTCTAGTCTCAAAGATTCCAGCACGGAATCACCTTCTTGTCTTCGATCTTTCTTAGAAACCATTATACCACCTTGACGCTCCATTATGAAGCGCCATACTTGACAAGTCAAGATAGAAGCTCCATAATGGGGCTAAATAAAGAACACGAATGGACAGGCAGCGAGATGGTATCTGTTGCCAGGGTGCTTCTATGCCGTCTGTCCTTTCCTCTGTCTATATCACGTTAAGGAGAGAATAAAAATGAGCATCTACGTTCGCCCCGACTTGGAGGGGATGACAGTGGTAGCAATCCGAGAATTTTGCCGAGAGCATAAGATTACAGGCTACTCGCGTTACACCCGTAAAGCTTCTCTGATTGAATTTGTGGAAGCGGCCATGTTGGAAAAATTTCTTGAGGAGGACCTACTAGAGGGACCTACCGAGGAATTGGAAGGCGATCGCGCAGAAGAATCATTCGAGGAGATCGGCACCAGTGAATATGTCCCTTGTCCGTTTTGTGAATCAGCCCAAGCCGCAGGGAAATTTTGCGATTGGTGCAACGGGACGGGAATAGCCCTATCACCATTCACAACACAAGGGGAACCACAGTGCGATCGCAACCCAGAGGTGGAAGGAATGTTCCACTTGGAGAGCGAGGTCTCAGAACAGGAATGCGATCGCAACCCAGAAGTGGAAGGAATGTTCCACTTGGAGAGCGAGGTCTCCAGAACGAGAATGCGATCGCAACTCGCAGCTTACTCCCCCAGAACCGGAGATTAAACGGCGATTAGGTGAAAGCGGAAAAAGTCTGTCAGTTTTTAAAAACCGCGCTGACAACCGATGCAGTTGCCGGGTTGGATATGGGGTTCTGATAACCTGTGGATGCCAACGGGCGATCACAATGGCAGGAGGTCGCCGGGATGGAATTTAGAGAATTTAAAGGAACAACCGAAGAATTTGAGAGATTTGTTGAAGCGATGAAAAGCGAGGGTTTACTCGTTGAGGTTCACCGAATGATTCCCCTTGGATTAGAGGGGAAAGAGTTCGAGTTCATGGTAATCCAGTTACTGGCAATCTTCCGACTCTCTAAAGAATTGGCAAATCGCTTAAATATGTCAGTTGAAGAGGTGGAAAGCTCTTTTATCAGTGCAGCTTGCAATGAGTCTTGTTCAATGTCTCAAGAACAAAAAATAGAGTTCGTCAGGAGATATTACGGCTGTTGGTCTTGATAGGGTTTTAGGCTGATTACAGTGTCATACAGTTTGACAAAAAGCTGGAAATCCTTGCCAGAGAAGTGTCATACAATGTCATACGGTAAATTGAGGTGCAGAATCTATGTTTCAGAATACTCCAAAATTACCCTGGATTGTTATGTCAATTGATTCCAAAGGAAAGGAAACAATTCATGCTGAAGTGGCAAGACGATGGGAAGCAGATAACGTCCTTTGCGCGTACCGCAGACTTTACCCATCTCGAAATCTCAAACTGATTTACAGACCCAAAATATAAGAGCATTGAAGGTAAAAAAAGGGACTCAAGGTAAGGAGTCCCTAAAATACCAAGGTGCTGATAAACATACTTTTTTTATGGAGTTTAGCATGACAGTGACGATTGTGAAAGTCCCTTCTACTTGGATGGTTTTATTACCGGGGAATCGCTGGGTTAATTTGGCGCTGATTGCAGATGTTCAGATGTCCGATAAAGCTTGTCAAGCTTTTGTGACTTGGGCCAGTGGAGAAAGCGACATTTTCCTGGGTGAGCAAGCGGTGCAGTTGGTTGAAGCACTTGCAGAGTCACAGAATGCCATTGAGGAAAGAGTCTCAAAAATACTGAATCCGTAATCCCCGCCTGATGACTGGGTTTCCCCAGGGGCGATCGGCACAAATGGCGATCGCCTGATCCATAGCTACCGCTGGATCGAAACACTCCCATTGGGGGAGTGTCGCGGGATGGTAGCGCAACCAAACCGCCCGGGTATTTAAGTATCGGTGCCGCTAGGCAGTAACTCAGGGTCTTGAAAATGAAATGAGCTGTGAAAGCTTACCTCCTTCGTGGATCAAGTTACTGCCATATCGCGGCTGACCCCTTTAGAGGCTTGACATAGAATTGTTACCGATTCGGGAGATTCGTGGCCCTAAAACAGAGGGGGAAGTTAGCGCAATTACTCCTAGAAACCACCTTGAAAATTTATGGAATCAAAACCAATTGTCATTGGGCTAGACGTTAGTAAGGATAACGTCGTTGCCTGTTGCCTAACAGATGCCCCTTTTGACCTCAAACGGTATTTTAAGGAGCATGGAAAATCATTCCCACGATTATATTCTAACCGGGATGGAATTAATGAACTGTTAGCAATGAACCCTGACTGTGTGGTGATGGAACCCATGGGAGTACATTACTCCTGGATCTGGGCTCATATCCTGAAAAGTCACGGGATTAAAATTTTGTGGGTAGGTCATAGCGAAGTAGCCGCGTTCCGAAAATCCAAAAAATTACCCGATAAGAATGATGCTGCTGACGCGCTTGCACTTGCAGCGTATGCCCTGGGATTTTGGAACTATCCAGAAGCTTTCCTAGGATATGAACACGAAAGCTTCATTATTCCTATGAGGGAGTGTTGCCTACAACTGCAAAACTTGAACCGGATCCAAAGTCCGGTTATCAACAGGTTAAGACAGCAGTTAGCCCGGGAGTTCCCAGAGGCAGCATTGAAACACTCTAGGCGGGCATCTGATGGACAAGTCCCCTTATGGAGTTTTATCGCGGGGAGGAAACGCAAATCAAAACTTAACCGATGCTACTACGAAAAACTCTATGAGATCTCGATCGCCCCTAAGTACGGCATTGAGATATCGGACTACTCGCGTAACTTAGCCGGTCAGCTTTGTCAGCTAACGGACTGGGAGATTCAGATCGAGGAACATCTAGCTACCCTTTTAAGACAACCAGAACTCAGGGTTTACAACCAAGTGATGGATGATCTGGGTATGGGTCTGAGGACTAAATCCTGGGTTATCTCCCAGATTTACCCGATCGAGCGGTTCCTGCATTCTGGGAATTATCGCAACTGGCGAGCCCGGTTCAAACAACGGTTAGGCTATGGCGGCATTGAAAACTCATCCGGGGACAAGGAATCAACCCAGAAAAGCGGATCCAGATATCGCGACAGATGCTCTACTTGTGGATCGTCACGGCGATCGCACCAATGAAAGCGCGGCCCGATACGCCGCTCTCTAAACAGCTTGCTGAGTTCTACGATACTCGCACCCGTCAATATAACGAGAACCCAGAGGTCTACAATTCCCGGTTGCTGGAAAAGCAACGCCAAGATGCGATCGCCACCCTCAAGACTCAATTAGGACCCTTACTATCCCCTGCGATCGTCCGGCAGGTTGAGCAAAACTTGAGCCTAGCCCTAGACTTCCCGACGCTGCTGGAAACCGAGGGCAAAACTACCGCGCCGGTGAAAAAGGGTGAGGCGAGAAAGCGATTCGGGAAGTTAATCTGTAGCCAAACCGCTGCTAAAGGTGTTGAGTTATTGTTCAACGAATTGATGCGGATTTTGCACCCCAAAGCTTGACCCTGACTTAATTACACAGACCCTCTTAGAGAACTGAGAGGGTCATTTTTTTGAGAAGAATGTACACTACATAGAAGGGGGTCACCACCCCGACGGTGCAAGCGATCGCTCAATCTAACCCTTGGTTTACCCTATTGAAACGTACATGGCTCTAACTGTTAGCATTCCTCCGATATTAAGCTCGTTGCTGCCATCCCTGCCTCTGGATAGTCTCTTTTCGACCCAGGGGATTATGGTCATGCTACTCGCCGCTTATGGCGTGGCGATGTGGATGTTCCTCACCAGCGCCCCGAAAGTTTACACCATTATGGTTTCAGATTTGGAGACTGCCCGACAGCTTTATGAAGGGTTGCTGGAACTGCCTGCGGCGGAAGTCCCCTTACATTACTACTATAATTACGAGCAAACCCTGGGCGGCACGGGCATTGACCCCCTTTATATGTCCTCTCCGATGGGGTCCACGGCAGCTCAAACCATTGCCGGACCTGATGGACTCTGGTATCAATTACAGAAGAATACTCAACTGCACGTGATTTCTGGGGCGAGTTTAGGCAGCAAAAACCGCCAACGCCATGTTGGGTTTGACCATGACTGCCTCGAACAGTTGTTATTGCGGGTGCAGATGAGCGGAGTCAAGTACAAAATCCGGCGAGAAAAGCCCCTAAATTTCTTAGTGAAAGACCGCCAAGGGCGGGTGATTGAGATGACTGAGGTTTCCAATTAAGGTCAAGAATAATCCGGCGATCGCCCTGAGATTGGTTCGCCGGATTTTACGGCATCAGGAGATTCATTCCTGCTGCTGCGCTCATCTTGTCGAATTCTCGATCGCCTGCTTCCCTTCATTCAGGAGATAGTCAAAAAAGGTCCGCGCCACCACAGAAAGTTGTTTGCCACTGGGATAAATGGCATACCACTGTCGCGGAATAGGAAAACCCTCCACATCCAGAATCGTCAGTTGATTTTGCCAACCATCCAGGGTCAAAACATGACGAGAGAGTACGGAAATGCCCAATCCTCCGGCGATCGCCTGTTTGATCGCTTCATTACTCCCCAGATCCAGGCGCACCTTCACCGCCACCCCTCGATCTTCAAACATTTTTTGCACCGCTTGCCGCGTCCCCGAACCCGGTTCGCGCATGATAAAGGGTTCCCCATTTAAGCGTTCAATCGGGATATTTTTCTGGGATGCCAAGGGATGATTCATCGGTGCTAACACCACCAGAGGATTGTCCAGAAACTCATGACAGGAGACATCCGGAGTTGTCGGGGGTTGGCTTAAAATATATAAATCATCAAGATTGTCATTGAGCCGTTCCTGCAATCCTTCGTGGTTCGTCACCTTGAGGGAGACGTCAATTCCCGGATAGCGTTGACAAAATGGCCCGAGTAAGCGGGGAATCACATATTTGGCAGTGGTGATCACGCTCAGTTTTAATTGTCCTTGTTTGAGCCCTTGCAGATCGGCTACCGTCATTTCAAATTGGGAGAGGCGATCGAAAATATCTCGACAAGTCCCTAATAATTCATCTCCCACTTCAGTCAAATAGAGTCGTTTCCCGACTTGTTCAAACAGTGGCATTCCCACCGACTTCGCCAACTGTTTCACTTGCATCGAAACCGAGGGTTGCGTTAAAAATAGTTCTTCAGCAGCACGAGTAAAGCTCTTATGGCGAGCCACGGCTTCAAAAACTCTAAGCTGGTGCAGGGTTGACTGCTTCAATGCCCTTTCTCCTAAGAATAACCCTTCAGTATAGATTCCACTCTATTATATTCATAAATAATTACTCTTTTTGTTTATGGTTTTTGGGGTTAATATAAATTTACATACAAAACAACTGTATTACTCCCTTCCTGTAGCGTTGCACTAGGAGTCGATCCTCGGTTGGTTCTTGCTGTGGCTATTATCTCGTATTTTTGACAGCCTGCGATCGCCTTTTTGGTGCAACGCTCTTTCTTCCTACTGGCAAAGCTTCCTACTGCTTCTGACTGCCAACATTTCCTCCTGAGTCCTCTAAGTTCATCCTCTTGCGATCGCCCCCCTTAAAAACTCCGCCGCTGTGGTCCGCTGGGGTGACGAGATAGAACCGTTCGGGGGAAGGCTCCAACCGACTGCGGCGTTCGGCGATCGCCACAACGCCAAATGTTCCACCGGGGGATCCGCATAGAAACTCTCCCCTCCCGGTCCCAAAAGGGCAGAACTCCAGTGAGTAAAATAATCGTGACTGACTCGGTGGATGGGAAAGGGTGCAAATAGAGGGACCCCCCAACCATCAATGGCAATGAAAGCTTGAATCGGACATTGAAGAGAATATAACCCCCAGGCGGCCCCAATTGCACCCACGACTCCCGCGCTGAATCCGATCCAGATTAACGGTTCAGTGGATGCGGGTCTATTCAAGTCGATCGCCCCGCTTTGGTGCAAAAACTGCAAGATTTCTAGAGGAAAATAGGGGCGATCGCCAGGGGGGAGAATCCAAACCGAGGGAGTGGTGTCCGACGAGACTCGGTTCGGCAGCAAAGTCGAGACAAAACTCTGGGTCAGCTTCTGATCGTGAATTCCCGGACAAATAATTAGCACCAGACTACAGCCTTAATTAAACTATAAATTTGTGTTTGCGCTTTTCTGCCATGATAGTCACATCAGTGCCCAGCAGAAAGAATTGAATCGGGTAGGAATCCGAAAAATCGGGGTGCAAATTCTTTCATCTCAGGCTAGAGTTGGCCTGGAAGCAACGACGAGAGGTTCCAATGGGTGAGGGATTGACCGGATGAGGGGGGATCAGTGTTTCCGTTGCCACCCCAATTCTAGGGTATCGATACAGGATTAAGTCCGTAGGACCAGAAACCGGGCTTCTGTTCCTAATTTGTGCCTAATTTGGTGACAGGTATTGGGCGACAAACCGGGTTGTCTTCAGGGGACTGAACGGATGCTTGATCATTCCAATGATGATCTGCCTGATTGACTCAGGGGAGATGACGGGAATACAACAATCGGTTCCGAAGCGGTCCCGAGGCAATGAGGAATAGTTTACGGCTGAGAGTGGAAATTACCTTACACTGCGATCGGGGTGATTCAATCGGCAGATGTAGCACTCGATCAGTCTCAGGCTGAAAGACGCGATCGCCTAAGGATTGCGGTACTCTAATGAATGTGATGGATGCTCGGAGGAGGGATGATATCAACACACCGATGTTTCGTCCGTTGTATTCAAAAAGGACCTCAAAAAAGGATATAAACCTTGCCGTTACTCTGGTGTAAACAATAGAACAATGCCGTTAATTTTGATTGTAGATGATGCACAATTTACCCGTCGGGTTATCTGTAAATCCTTACAGAAACAGGGATACCTTACCCGAGAAGCCTCCAATGGGCGAGAGGCGATCGGTCTGTTAGATGAAGAAGTGCCGGATTGTATTCTATTAGATTTGTTGATGCCGGAATTTGACGGATGGGATGTTTTAACCTTTTTAAAGGAGAACGACTACACCATTCCCGTAATTGTGATTACCGCCGATATTCAAGAAACCTCCCGTCAACACTGTTTTGACTTGGGAGCAAAGGCAGTAATTAATAAGCCGCCTAAACCGGATGAATTGAATAATACCCTGAAAAAAATATTGGGTTTTACAGAGGAGAATGCTCGATGAATTTAACCGTTGACCAACTAGATACCTTGCAGGAATTGGTCAATATTGGGGTTGGCAGAGCAGCAAGTGTCCTCAATGAAATGATTGAGTGTCACATCCGCTTGCAGGTTCCCTTTATCCGCGTGTTTTCCCCCGGACAAATGAAGCAAGAACTGGAAAATCGCCTGGGAGTTTCTTTAGTTTCAGCGGTCCGCCTAGGCTTTACGGGTTCATTTAGTGGTCTGGCCCAGCTTGTTTTTCCCACAGATAGCGCCTCTAAATTAGTGGCCTTGTTGACCAATGAAGAAGTTGGAACTCCCGACCTCGATGCCGTCAAAATCGGGACGCTCACAGAAGTCGGCAATATTGTGATCAATGGGGTGATGGGTTCGATGAGCAATTTGCTCCGACAGCATTTGAATTATTCCCTGCCTATGTATTTAGAAGATACCGTCGAACACTTGTTGAGTTCTAAGCAATTAGAGCCTAACACCACGGTCTTATTAGCTCAGGCTCGCTTTACGATTGAGCAGCTCCAAATTGCCGGAGATATTATCTTAATTTTTAAGCTCGGGTCCTTTGATGCCTTACTGAAAGCCCTAGATAGGATAGAAGAGGGTGAGGAAGAATGAATGAGATCCAACAGGTTGAGGAGAAATTTGGAATTCTTGACCGAGTTCCTGTTGGTGCTTGCGTCCTGCGGTTCGATTTTATTGTTCTGTTTTGGAATAGTTGCCTAGAGGATTGGACAAAAATTTCAAAAAGCGAAATCGTAGGCAAGAATTTAGGCGATCGCTTTCCTCATTTAACCCAACCGAAGTATCACCACCGTCTCCAACAAGTCTTTGAAGGCGGCCCTCCGACTATTTTTTCCTCCCAACTGCACAAACACCTGATTCCGGCCCCCCTTCCCGATGGGGAATTGCGGATCCAACATACCACCGTAACAGGGGTGAAATCCTTTGACAATCAGGGGTTTTACGCCCTGTTAGCCATTGAAGATGTCACGGACCTCGACCCGCCGCCTTCAGGATTATCGGTCCATGCGCGATCGCGCCCTAGAAGAAATTGAGGAACGCAAGCAAGCTCAGGAAGCCTTACACCAAAAAACCCTAGAACTAGAAGTCCGTCAGCGCGAATTAATCTTGCTCAGTGAAATGAGCGATTTGCTGCAAGCTTGCCTAACCGTCAAAGAAGCCTACAGTGCGATCGCCCAATCCTGTAAACTACTCTTTCCCAACATTCCCGGTGCAGTTTTTATTATTAACTCCCTCAATAATTTGCTCGATGTCGTTGCCAGTTGGGGAATTACCTTTAGCAGTCAGAAAGTATTTGCCCCCAATGAATGTTGGGCATTGCGACGAGGACGGGTGCATTTTGTCGGGAATATGCAAAATGGCTTAATTTGCCAACACCTCCATCAAAATCTCTTACCCGCTGAATATTGCTGCGTCCCCATGATGGCTCAGGGAAAAGCCCTAGGTGTCCTCTACTTATGCGCCCCAGATAAAGGACCCTTATCCAATACAACCCAACTGTTAGCCATGACAGTTGCCGAACATATTGCCCTCGCCTTAGCTAATTTAAAATTGCGAGAAACCCTCCATAACCAAAGCATCCGCGACCCATTAACCGGCTTATATAATCGTCGCTATTTAGAAGAAGCCCTGGAACGGGAAGTCTATCAAGCTGAACTCAAAGGATATCCCCTCTCCCTGATCATGATCGATGTCGATCACTTCAAAGAATTTAACGATACCTTTGGTCATGAAGCGGGAAATCAAGTCTTACGACAATTGGGAGAGTTTTTCCAAAAAAATATCCGCCCCACGGATATCCCCTGTCGCTATGGAGGGGAAGAGTTTACCCTCATTTTACCCGAAGCTCCGTTAAGCGTCACTCAAGAACGCGCCCAACGATTGCGAAAAAAAATAAAATTGTTACAAGTCGAATATGCAGGCCAATCCCTCGGCTGCATCACCCTGTCTTTAGGCGTTGCCAGCTTTCCCCAACATGGCAAAACCGGACTAGCCGTCCTCCGTGCCGCCGATGTCGCCCTCTATCAAGCCAAAGCAGCCGGTCGCGATCGCGTCGTCACCGCCTCTTAATAAATACGAACCAGTAAACAGCAACCTCTTCTACCTGTTCGTAGTAACGACTTCAGTCGTTCTCAATTGTTCGTAGTAACGACTTCAGTCGTTATCTTTCTCATTGTTCGTAGTAACGACTTAAGTCGTTCTCAACCCCCTCTCACATTCCCCCTCTCATACAACCTCAACAATCCGTCCCCCGATTACACCAGAGGATTTTGAGCCGGTATCCCCACCGCCCGGGGAAATTCAGGACCCGTCGGCGCAACCTTTCGCAAATAAACACAAGTGCGAACACTATCCGTAAGCGGGGTCGTAAATTTCTCCACAAAATCTACCATTCCCCCCAGTTGCTCAACCCCAGCAGAGACCACTTGCGCCTCTTCCTCAGTCCAATGACCGCGATACAGAATCGCCAACCCGCCAACTTTCACCAAAGGCAGGGCATATTCTGCACAAACCATCGTCGGCCCGATCGCCCGCGCAAAGGCAAAATCATACCGTTCCCGATGTTCAACTGCACGCCCAATCTCTTCCACTCTGCCGACAATCGCCCGGGCATTTTCCATCCCCAATTGGTTAATCAAACCCTGGAGAAAGGTAATTTTTTTGCGAGTGGAGTCCAGGAGAGTCACCTGCCACTCGGGACAAGCGATCGCCACCGGCAACCCCGGAAAACCCGCCCCGGTACCAATATCGATCGCCCGAACGGACCCATCCCCCCCTTCCGCAGGAACCATCCCCGTTGTTGGGGAAGAGACTGACTCCGAGGGAGAACCCAACGGTTGAGATAATAAGGGCGTAATTCCGCGCAGAGAATCCCACAGATGCTTTTCCCAAAACTCATCCGGTGCAGTAATGCGAGTTAAATTTAGGGCTTGATTTCCTTGGAGAATGCCTTCATATAGGCTTTGAAATTCCAGCAGATGACCCGCATCAGGCTGCCAATTCATGGTTTTTTCCCATAACTTGACATGAGATGGCAGGATGGGTTGATCAGGTTCACTCATAGTTCGTCGTTCAAATGCAAGCAATTTTGGGTCTTTCTGAGGTTTGGGTGGGGGGGAATCCAGATTTTAACGACTGAAGTCGTTACTACAAACGGTTAGGTTGAGAGTCAATCAAGAACTAACCACCGAGAGTTGAGTGCTGATGGCGAGTTTATTGGGTTCAACACTTTGGAGTTCCCCGTGATTGAGGGTCCAACAACAATCGGCGATCGCCAACAGGTCCCCGGCATCATGGGTAACCACCAACAAACTCCAGT
Organism: uncultured cyanobacterium; assembly: GCA_963821735.1. Classification (GTDB taxonomy): domain Bacteria; phylum Cyanobacteriota; class Cyanobacteriia; order Cyanobacteriales; family Laspinemataceae; genus Laspinema. The sequence continues at coordinate 762,105 of CAWGFK010000002.1, read as the reverse complement.
GCTTCTTCAACTTCGCCAACAGCATGACTAAATTGCGTCGCATCGACCAATCTAAACCCGCCGTCGGTTCATCCAGTAACAGCAAATGAGGCTGCCGAATTAATTGTACTGCCAATGCGAGTCGGCGCTGCTGTCCCCCACTGAGAGATTGGGGGGCTGTCTGCAACGATAACCCATCCAGACCCACTTCTTGCAACGCCTCATGGACCCGTTCAGACCCCAGTTCGGGATGCCCTAAGCGCAACTCTTCCAACAGGGTCCCACAACAAAAATGCCGTTCCGGGAACTGAAAAACCAAGCCCCCGAGTTGTTGCAAATGGGCTGGAGTCAACAGTTGATTGCGCCAGAAAATGTCACCTTGGGTTTTTTCTGCCAACCCTCCCAAAATTTCTAACAAGGTGGATTTACCAGAACCGCTTGGCCCAATAATCAAGCCTAACTGTTGTGGGGCAAATTCTAGGTCAATGGACTTGAGAATCGGGGTGGGAGTCGCGGTGGGATGGTAAGTTAGGTTTTTCAGATAAAGCATTGAAACCCTTGACAACAATAGGGGGATTAAACGAGATTGCACAGACTCAACAGCGTTGTGCTGCTCAGATGTCTATTCTATTTTGACAAACTTAACCGGATTAAACTACCGGAAGATACTCCGGGATGGTTTGGAACTTGCCCCTAATCAAGGCGTCGCTACCTGCCTAGAGTGGAACACATCATTTTTTAGCCCGATCTTCTCCTGTAACGGGATGAGGATTCTAAAATGGGAATAACTGGCTTGAGGCGATCGCGACTCAAGGGGGATTCAGGATTTTTTGGCATCATCAAGGCAAAACAGAGGAGGTAGAGTATGAACTATCGGTTTTCTATGGCGGGTCGGTTGCTCGCTGCGATCGCAGGCAGTGCGGCGATTGCCTTGACTTTCAGTATCAGTCCGACTCTGGCTTTAGACCCGTTCCGCACCGAAAATCGTCATGAAATTGGCGATCACACTGCAACTGCATTTAGAACCCTCTTTGAACAGGGAAATTATCAAGAGGCACTCCGCAAACTCCAACAAGCTGAACAAACTGAACCCAATGAACCTTTAGTCTATGCGATGCAGGGGGCTTTGGCCTATTTAGATGAAGACTGGGATCGCTTAAATAATTATGCAACCCGCACTCGCACTGCTGCTGAATCTTTGTTGACTGAGAATCCTTTACGCGGCAATCTGTATATCGCTGTGGGTCATTTTTTAGAGGGCGGTTACATTATCAGCACCGAAGGAACGTTGCGTGGAGTTCCCAAAGCAATGGGTAAACTGCGAGAAGTGTTCAAGCATTTTGATGCGGCAGAAAAAATTGAGGCGAATGATCCGGAGTTAAATCTGATTAAAGGATTCATGGATTTAATGTTGGCAGTGAATCTGCCTTTTGCCAATGCCGATGATGCGATCGCCCGCTTGGAAAATTATGCAGCCCCTTCTTATTTAGCCTATCGGGGAATTGCCGTGGGCCATCGCGATTTAGATAATGTGGATCAAGCGTTATCTGCGGTGAATAGGGCTTTAGAAATTACCCCGAATAATCCAGAACTGTTTTATCTGAAAGGACAAATTCTGGTTAAAAAAGGCAATGATCTGGATAATATGGAATTGCTGCAACAAGCTGAATCTCATTTTCAGACAGCCCTTGTTCAATCCGAGGAAAAATTCCCAGAAACCTTAAGACGGCAACTGCAACGAGAACGCGATCGCAATGTTCGCAAAATGCAAGAGTTAGCCGCTGCCTCCCGATAACCTCCAACATCTCTCCCCGGAAATAATGAACCGACGTCTCGATATGTTAATCTATAAGGCGTCGGTTTTTTTGACCTTTAATCTCCCCTTGATGTAGAGACACAGAAATATGCAAGTAGAGTTTCGGGAGTTTAACCCCTTTGATGTTTGGATCTGGTTGGAGTTTAGCACCAGTCCGGGCAAGAGTGAAAAGCAGTATGTTGAAGAAGTCTTCGATTCTTGGTTTTTTCTGGGCAAACTGGGGGGATTTAATGCAGAAAATCTCCAAGTTCAGGACACCGGATTAGAGATTAGCTATATGCAGTATGATTCGGTGACTGCTGAAAAAAGTTTGATGGCGCTGATGCACAATATGGGAGACTTTGAATATAATGGGACATGGGGGCGCTGCTGGTTTGACCTCGGGACCAGTGATGCGATCGCCCTCGATGTTTTAATTAATGCCCTCGATCGCCTCAGTCAAGAATTTGTAGTCATCGAACGTCTAATTATCGGCGGAGAAAATGCCGATTGGCCCGTCGCCGATAGTGAAAGCCGCTCCCGATTCGCTGACGATAATTAGTTTGATTTTTCTTCGATTTTCCAGGTAAATTACCTGGAAAATTTTTATTATCTTGAGAGAATAAAATGAGCAAAAAGCCAAAAATTCGGGTAATAACATTAGGGCTAATCCAAGACAAAAACCGCCTGTTTGTCTCAGAAGGCTATGATTCAGTCAAGCACCAATCATTTTATCGTCCTTTAGGAGGCGGGCTTGACTTTGGCGAAACCAGCCTAGAGGCTTTAAAACGGGAATTCCAAGAAGAAGTAAAAGCAGAATTAACGAATATTCACTACCTAGGTTGTGTAGAAAATATTTTTATCTATAACGGCAAACCGGGCCACGAAATCATTCAACTCTATCGCTGTGATTTTAGCGATTCCCAATTTTATCAACTCGACTCTATCCCCTTCTTTGAAGGAAAACGCGAAGGAAAAGCCATCTGGGTTGGGATAGACCGATTGACATCCGGTGAGTTAGTTCTTGTCCCTGACCAATTGTTAGATTTTATTCAAAAATGATACTGAATAGAAAGGCTTAATTAATCTAAAAAAACAATTTCAGGAGTTGAAAAAATGCTACTAGAAATCAATAGAATCACCGTTCCTCCAGGACAGCGAGTCCTACTCAAAGATGTAAGCTGGAAAGAATTTGAAGCCATCTTAGAAGACTTAGGCGAACATCGAGGAGCACGAATTGCTTACGACAAAGGAACCTTAGAAATTAGGAAACCTCTACCCGAACAGGAAACCGGGAAAGTTTTAATCACCAACTTAGTAGAAATTCTCCTCGAAGAACTCGACATTGAATTTTGTCCTCTGGGTTCGACTACGTTTAAAAATCAAATCATGGCACAAGGCATCGAACCGGATAATTGCTTTTATATCCAACATGAGGCAGCAGTGCGGGGTAAGGACCGATTAGATTTAACCAGTAGATCCGCCTCCAGATTTAGCCTTAGAAATTGATGTCACCTCGCGCACCCATACGACGATTTATCAAGGATTAGGCGTACCGGAATTATGGCAGTTTGAGAAAGGAATCCTCAAAATTAGCCGACTGCAAGAAGATGGCACTTATCAAGAAGGCGATCGCAGTCAAACTTTTCCCAACTTTCCCCTAACTGAAGTTATTCCCCAATATTTAGAACAAGCAAAAACTGAAGGCAGAAATAAAACCATGAAAGCCTTTCGCGCCTGGGTTCGGGAAGTTTTAGCAACCTTTTAGGTTGGCAAAGCCTTCACTTTCTCGTAAGCATTCAGTTCTGGCATGGTTTAAGGATTACCCTTTCTGACGCGGGTCATCTTTGGGAGGATGATAGCCAAGTTTCGTCCAAAACCTCCTCGATTTTTGAATAAAACGATTATTGTGAAATTCGTCGTTCATATCCAGGCGATCGAAAGTTGCTCGACCTGTTGGAGTTGTGCCTATTATTTCGGTTGCCTCCGATGTCCAAATAAAATGTTCAGACCATTGCTGCTGGCGTGGGTTAAACAGGGTCGTTTCCTCTTGAGTATCAGGGTCTATTCCTGTGAGGAAATTATAGCGGCGCTCATTACAGCGACGGCAGGCTAAAGCCAGATTAGAGGGGTCTGATGACCCACCAAGAGACTGGGGCATTAAATGTTCTATTGTGAAGCGATCGGCACTTATTAAATTCTGGTGAGTGGCAGTATTCACATAGTTCTTGGGCTCTGGTTCGGACGAATTCTCTGAGGGAGTCTGAGACCATTTTTGGCGATCGGCTAGAAGGGTATTGGCATAAGTAAAGATTCTAGCTAAGTCGGATATACCGGCTAGTTCTGCTTCTTCCTCTGAAGTCAGCAATCCAGTCTTGAGTTTTTCTAAAAGTTCATCAGAACGCGCTTGCAACTCATCGGTAAATTTAAACAGATGAAGGTCTTGGACCGTATTGAGTACGATTCCAGAATACATCAAGGATGAAGGTTCAACCATTAATTGACTCGTCATTTTATCCTCCTCCCTGGGTCTTAGGTTGTACTTATATCATAGTGATATCGACCCTAAGCATCAACCCCTGCCTATTTGACCCATGCCAAAAGCCGGTCAACACCCTCAGTTCACCGGCACCCTTGCATTGTATGAGTCAGAGTTTAGACTTCTAAAATCTCCACTCTCAACGCCCTGATTCTTATTTTTCTTCCTTGCTCTCCCCAGAAGCTCCCGGTGAGGCATCATATAAAGCATCGAGGCGTTCTCGGGCATCATCCATCGTCATGGACTTCATCACCATCAACGGTTCATTGACCACATTTCCGGACGCATCAAGCAATTCCGGGTGGGGGACCGGACGTTGATACCGTCCCATTGCTGAATTCGGGGACCCAGAGTTCCACCGTCCCGGTGGATAGGTTCTGGATTCACTACTGAGCATAACCAAACTGCGGATCAAGTTTCCGACGGCGAGAAACGCCAAAATGGTAAAGGCAAAAATGTAAACTAAGTGCAGCATATTGATATTCTCCGGCGCAGTCAGGTGATTAAGGGGTAACTCAGGGGCTAGATTAAAGCGGATTTCTCAAGGGAATCGCTCAGGATGTACTCTTTTAGCGGATCTAGGGATTTAATTTAAGGGTAGTCGAGGCAACTGCCACCGAGGACAGACTAGAGGGAATTTTCCATGCGAAATCGCATCGACACTTGCCAGCATTCGGTTAGCAATTTGTGCCACGGCATCAGCACTTCCATTTCTACACCCACCTGACCCTCTGTGGCCCTGAGTAGCATTTGAGCTGTGGTGACTTCTTGCTGTGCGTATTGCACTCTGGCGAGTAACTCGGTTTGGCCCTCTTTCCCCAAAAAGGAGATTTCCTCATTTTCCAATAACTTGCGCGATCGGGCAAACCAATATTGAAAATCCTCTAATAACGGTTCTAGTAGGGTTTTGAGTAAGTTGGGTTCGGGAAGATTGGGATTGAGCATGATTTTTAGATAATCGGGGTACTGAGGCTAATTTTAACTTATTTTACAAAACTTAACATTCTCGGACACAGATTACAAGGGGTTAGCGATCGCCTGGTAACAATTGGCGATCGGCCTGGATTTCCCCCTTACCCTTGACATTCCTCATCTAATCTGCATGATTCCCCACCTCAACCGCCCCTCTATCCCTGACTCCTCCTGTGGCAACAACTTCAGCCAACCACTCCCATTGGGGAACCGACCCTTTAAAATAGAAAAGAAGGTAATACAAATCCGAGATTAAAATCCAACGCAAATGGCTAACTCATCTCCGGCTGTCGAAGCACCCGCCGAAAAAATTTCCTTGCCACGTACCGGCGAATCTGAGCAACTCAAAAAGATTCGCCACACCACCTCTCATGTGATGGCGATGGCAGTCCAGAAGCTTTTCCCCAAGGCCCAAGTTACTATTGGACCTTGGATTGACAATGGATTTTATTATGATTTTGACAATCCTGACACCTTCACCGAACAGGACCTCAAAGCCATCAAAAAAGAGATGGTCAAAATCATTAACCGGAAATTACCCGTCACCCGCGAAGAAGTCACCCGCGAAGAAGCAGAAAGACGCATCAAAGCCATTAATGAACCCTACAAGTTAGAAATTCTCGGGGACATTAAACAAGAACCGATTACCATCTATCACCTCGGGGAAGAGTGGTGGGATTTGTGTGCGGGTCCCCATGTGGAAAACACCAGCGAACTTCATCCCAAGGCGATCGAACTCGAAAGTTTAGCTGGGGCCTACTGGCGTGGCGATTCCAGCAAACAACAACTCCAGCGCATCTATGGCACCGCCTGGGAAACCCCCGAACAACTCACCGAATACAAGAGACGCAAAGAAGAAGCCCTCAAACGAGATCACCGCAAACTCGGCAAAGAACTGGGATTGTTTTTATTTTCCGACCCCGTAGGTCCCGGATTGCCCTTATGGACCCCCAAAGGCACCGTCCTGCGAACTGTACTCGAAGACTTCCTCAAACAGGAACAAGTCAAACGCGGATATCTCGGTGTCGTCACGCCTCATATTGCCAGAATTGACCTCTTTAAAACCTCCGGTCATTGGCAACAATATAAAGAGGATATGTTCCCGATGATGGCTGAGGATGAAGAATCCGCCGCAGAAGAACGGGGGTTTGTGCTTAAACCCATGAACTGTCCCTTCCATATCCAAATTTATAAAAACGAGTTGCGTTCCTATCGCGACTTACCCATGCGTCTGGCGGAATTTGGCACCGTTTACCGCTATGAACAATCGGGCGAATTGGGCGGATTAACCCGAGTTCGGGGCTTTACCGTGGATGATTCCCACCTGTTCGTGACTCCAGAACAACTGGATGATGAATTTCTGAGTGTGGTGGATTTAATCTTATCCGTCTTTAATAGTTTGCAACTGAAAAACTTTAAAGCCCGCTTGAGTTTCCGTGACCCAGAATCGGATAAATATATCGGGTCGGATGAGGCATGGAATAAGGCAGAAAATGCCATCCGTCGCGCTGTTGACACCCTGGGAATGGAGTCTTTTGAAGCGCCAGGAGAAGCGGCATTTTATGGGCCAAAACTGGACTTTATTTTCCAGGATGCCCTTGAGCGCGAGTGGCAATTAGGAACGGTCCAAGTAGACTACAACTTGCCGGAACGCTTCCAATTAGAATATGTGGGCGAAGATGGCACTCGCAAACGTCCGGTGATGATTCACCGTGCGCCTTTTGGGTCATTGGAACGGCTGATTGGGATTTTAATTGAGGAATATGCGGGAGATTTCCCCTTCTGGTTAGCGCCGATTCAGATGCGGTTATTGCCGGTGAGTGATGAATTTTTACCGTTTGCTAAAGAGGTGGCGACTCAGATGCGAATTGAGGGAATTCGGGCTGAAGCGGATACCAGTGGAGAGCGTTTAGGGAAGCTGATTCGCAATGGGGAAAAGCAAAAGATTCCCGTGATGGCTGTGGTTGGGGCTAAAGAAGTGGAAGCGAATCAGTTAAGTATTCGCACCCGCGCCGGTGGTGAGTTGGGAACGATGGCGGTAGCAGAGGTGATTGAAAAAATGAAGGTTGCCAATCGCGATCGGGCTAATTTCCCGCCTACTGTGTCGATCTTGATATCGATGAATGATGATGGCATTGGTTTTGCGAATAGTATCTTTATTATTGGCAACGTTAAAGCCTTGGGTAACTGGAATCCCAGTCATGCTGTAGCACTAAGCTGTGACAGCAGATATCTACTATGTAAAGCCAACATTTGAACTATCAGACAGATGAACCCATTGAATACAAAATCCTTAAAAAGGATCGTTCTGGCTTGATTACACTGGGAAACTCAACCGTATCGAATTCGCCAAATTACTTTACCTCAGAGCGTTGTAGCAGAAACGACTGAATTATCACCTAAACGTGAGGGAGTGGTAATCTTAAGTGTAAATGCTCCTACTGCATATGTGGGTCAGGATATCTATATCAGTGGTAACCTTCCATCATTAGGCAACTGGGATCCTGATTTAGCAATGCCGATGAGTTCCCTCGATCATGTATCCCAATTGGAGCGCGACATTTAAGTGCCCTGTTCAGTCAATGATTGAATACAAGTACATAAAGAAGGATCGAGAAGGTCGGGTTATCTGGGAAACTGGCAAGAATCGAATGTTTAGTGTGTCAAGGAACGTAGATGTTATAATGCATAACGATACATGGAAGTAAAAGGTATTAAATTTTCTAGGAGTGCGAGCAAGATACTCGCACTCCTAGAAATTTCTGTAATCCACAAGTCTACCGAACCGCTTTATAATCTTTTAGTATGGATTTAGGGTGGATTATGCCTATCCTAAATCTATATTGCAGGCAGTCATTCATCGTAAACTAAGAGTCAATTTGGACATCAGTAACTATTAAATCCAAGTTAAAAAAGTTGCTGAAATAGGGAGTTAAATTATGCCTTCTCCGTTTCCGGAATGGACCCGTATTTAGAAGGACCAAATTTTTGGCCCGAGGTTCATAGTCGGTTGTTGATAGAATCCTTCTCGATGTTTTAGTCCCGCAGTTGCGACCTAAATATCGAGTTGCTTTAGAAAAACGGGTGTATGAAAGTGCGGGAAATGAGAGTTTATTGGTGGGAATTCCTGATGTCGTGGTGCAGCGTCGCACCCCTCCACCACCGGGAGATTCTAATGTAGCAGTGGCAGCGCCTCCGACTCAAAAACCCCTGCCGGTGGAAGTGCCGATGAGGATGGAATTTCGGGAGGCATATTTAGAAGTGCGGGAGATGGCAACGGGGGAAGTGGTAACGGCGATCGAGGTGCTTTCTCCGGCCAATAAACGCCAGGGAAAAGGGCGGGAGATGTATGAAGAAAAGCGCAACCGCATTTTTGGAAGTCGCACCCATTTGGTGGAAATTGACCTGTTGCGGGGTGGGGAACCGATGCCGGTTTTAGGAAACGATGTGGAGGCGCATTATCGGATTCTGGTCAGTCGAGGCGATCGGCGTCCTTATGCAGACTTATATCTGTTTAATTTACCCGAGACAATTCCCACGTTTCCCCTCCCGCTACGTTCTGGTGATACGGAACCGATAATTGATTTAAACCAGTTATTAAATCATCTTTATGACCGCGCAGGCTATGATTTTGTGATTGATTATCAGACTGAACCCATCCCCGCTTTAGCGGAATCTGAAGCCGCTTGGGTGGATTCACAGTTAAGGGAACAAAAAATACGGGAATAAATCCAAAATTTGCCATTAGGTGCGGCAATCTTCCAGTAACTTTTCAATACTCAGGACTGACGCATATTTTTAGAATTCACCCTAAATTTAAGAGGAAATTCGCGAGATTAAATGAACACTGAGGCCGGTCATTCCTGAGTTTTTCCCCCCAATTCAGAAGTCAATAAGAGTTTTGCATCAAGACAACAGACACGAAATCCAATATTATTTCCCGTGTTGATAAACGCCAGTCATTACCTCGGATGGCTGAACGGCAGTATTTCGGGTTGCTGTCCCAAGATCCACCGCGAAGAACATATGATTTTTTAGAATCTTTTTTTAACAAACCGTTCAGATTTTGCGCTGGTTTTTGATAACGATTATCATTACTTTTAATAGACTCATCCCATACACTGCCATCACTTGGTGCCTGCTGATAATTTTTATGAAACGGATCTAAGCACCACTCCGAAACATTACCATGCATATCATATAAACCAAAGCGATTGGGGGGAAATTGTGCGACTGGGGTGGTTTCTCCTCGGTATTGGCCCTTTGCTTCATCCGCAAAGGTATGATTTCCATCATAATTGGCTAATTCTGCGTTGATCGTTTCCCCATAATAGAAGGGGGTTGTAGTTCCTGCACGACAAGCATATTCCCATTCTGCCTCACTGGGAAGACGATACTCTTTGCCCGTGAGTTGAGTCAGTCTGGCACAAAATTCCATCGAATCGTACCAGGATACCTGCTCTACAGGATGATTCCTTCCTTTAAAATAAGAAGGATCAGGATCAAGTAATCCCGGGCAATTTTTCCCACTTGGGTAACTACTGTTCGCCATTGGTCTTGAGTAATCGGGGTTTTACTCATGAAGAAGGAAGGAACTTTTACAGAATGCTGAGGACTTTCCCGTCTAAACCATTTCCGATCATATTGTTGGAATAAGCGCTCAATTTCTGCGTTCTCTGTCCCCATCAAAAATGTTCCCTCTGGTATTTTTACCATTTCCAAGGTTACACCGTTGCCTAAGTGTTCGAGATAAAATCTCGCCTGATCCAGTTTTGTTTCAAGAATATTCCCCTGTCTGATCCACCTGTACCGTCTCAATGTTAAACATCATTAAGACTGCTTCTTCAGCACTGGGTAAGAGTGTTAACCATTGAGAAATAGTTTGGGGACGGTATTCTGGTTGTAAAGCCATACCGCACCTAATAGCGTGTTGTAATTCCGGCGACCAATCGGTAGAAATAACAAAGTAATCATCCCCCAGTCTTCGCATCAGTGCTAACAGGCGGTGGTGTTTGGGTCAGCAAATAATATAGCGTCGCTGCCACCCCATACACATCAGTATATTTTCCTAGATTATATTCTTGTTTATTGTACTCCTCAATAGCAGAAAATTGATTGACCATAGCGGTGTCGGTTGGAGCCAAAGTCGAGATAAACTTCTGTGCAATCCTAAAATCAAGCAGCACTGCTTTATCCTCTGGCCACCTTACTATAATGTTATGGGGCGTAATATGTCCATGAATTAAACCCTTTTGATGTAATTCACTCAATGCTTCACTAATTTGCCTAATATAGCGCAGGGAAATTGCTTCAGTTAATGCTCCCTCTCTTTGTACCTTTTCCCATAAATTTACCTCCTGATCAATAACAGGTAACAACTCGCCGGGAATGGGAATAACAATATTGCGACCCAAAGAAACCACCCCACCCTCAGTCGGTAATTGGGAAATTTCTGCTTTAATTTCCTCTGGTAACTGGGCAATTTCTGCCTTCGCCTCCTCAAATTTCTTCCGTCGATAATGTCCCATCGCACGGGCAAAAATTCGCAGGCGCTCAAACTCTGGAATCGGTTGATGAATCATCTCCGTCAGGGTAGAAAGCCGCATTAAATCCCTAGGGTTTTCTTCATACGCCCGTCGGAAAGCCGTCGCCAATAACTCTACGGATTTCTTCGGTTCTTGATAAGCCCAAGCCGCCCAACTTTGCGACTGGGCAAACTCCTGGTCATAACTATCTTGACTGTCTAAATCTCGTTTCACATACTGCAATAAAAAACTCGCCACTTCCTCGAGGCGTTGTTTGTAATGGAGATCGCTTTCAACTAATCTTCAACAATTCTTGGCGGACTGTGGCATCCATTTCATACAATTCATGCCCCACCTCATCACACAAACTGGATAGAATTAAATCGGAAACCGCAATCCAAGGAATATCAATAAATTCATCCTGAATATCCCGCCGAAAATTTGCCCAAATCCGATAAAGCAAATCGGGAGTTAGGGCCAAAGGTAAAGCCGCATGATAAGCCAAATAAAGGTGAGGTTCCCAAACCTTTTTTTAAAAGCATTAATTCGACGTTGAGCGGCTTCCAGTTTCATGATTCTGAGTCCCTCTTAATGGTTACCAAAATCTGACAAACTAATCGCCTCTGCCATGACTCTATCTCGAATAAAATAATGTAATGATTTAGCCGTTACCACATCAATTTTTCGATTTAAGAGTTGTTCTAAATCTTGAATCAGCCCCACCGGAAACCAGGAGGATATTTTAGCTAAATCATAATCAATCAAAAAATCAATATCACTATCCTCCCGTTCTTCCCCCCTCGCTACGGAACCAAATATCCGCACATTAAACGCGCCATGCTGCTGTGCAATGGCTAGAATCTCATCTCGTCTTTGTTGCAATTTGTCTTTCAGTTTCATACCGTAATCCCCTTAATAATTCGATTAAACCGTGCTCTGATGTTATGAATGATTCACTAAATTACCCCGTAATACCTTAACGGCATTTTGTAACCCCAGCCGATCGCATTCAAACATCGGGATTAACTTAGCAATTTCCCCAGCCGTGGTCATTTCCCACCGTTCCCTCGGTACAGGATTCACCCAAACCAGATAACGTAAGCGTTGTTGACACTGCTGTAAGAATCGCTGAGTCAATTCTAACCTATCTTCACTATATCCCCCCCTTGCCGCTCCAGCATCGCTAAAAATCAGCAGACAGGCGCGATTGGGAGATAACCCCCTTAACATCTCCTCCACCCTCACCACTTGAGAATATCCCGCAGTCCCATAAACATAATCCACCGGACAGTTATGGAAATAATAAACCCGCGATGCGCCTAACCGTCCCCCCCGCATGGCAGTTTCTTTAATTCTATCTCCTAAAGAATGAAAAGCCACCATTGAACCGTCAACATCCAACAGCAAAACTAACTCAACTCGGTTCAGCCGTTGTGGCACCAACACCGGATCTAAGAAAAACCCATCTCGGATAATATTTTCTATGGTGGCTGTCACATCTAATTCAACTAATAGGCCTCACGAATCGGACGGCGTAAATAACGCCAAGTTTGTTTCATTTCTCTTTTCGTCAAGGGTAAATAGTCCGAATATAACAAAAATTGGTCACGGGTTTTAATTTTTGCTAACTGCACCTCATCACCCATTTCTACCGCCACCTCTGACGAAGATTCTGGTTCAGCAGATTCTAAATTTTCAACTTGATAAGAGGGTTGAATCGGGTTTTGTTCTGGAGTTTCGGGAATCGTTTGTTCTTCCTCTGCTAAGGGTTGAGGTTTCAAAGGTTCATCCGTGGGTTTTGTGATAAATTGTTTGAACTTGTCTAACCATGACCTCAGTAGAGGCTTTTGTGGGGTCAATTTAACCTGTGGCGGGATTGTCGGAATCGGGGGTTGTGCGGGGACAGGTTTTTCTAATGTCACCAATGAAGTCTCAAGGGGTTTAGAGATGACCTTCTCAAAATAATCATCAAAAATTTTCTCTTCTTGAACCGACTTCACCCACAAAGTTTTGCAGAGTCTTTTTAACGCCGCTTCGTCAGGGAGTCCAAACCCTTTCATTAACGCTTCTAACAGCAGTTCATATTCCTCAATCCCCAACACAAATCCCGCTTGACGCAGATTATCGAATAACTCGCGCAGGGGTAAATCATTAATTTTCACGAGTTCCCCCAAATTTGCTTAAATAACGCTGGTGGTCATCCCAATTTTTGAGTAAAACCCCTAAATAGGGAAGTTGACCCTGTAGCTGCTTCAGCACTTCATCATGAGGATGCCGACGCAGGACATCAAACCAATCAATCAACTCACTGGTACTGATATTTTTACCTGTTTGTCGTTTTTCCTCGCCCAAAATTTCCCGCAATTTTGAGAACTTCGCCACCACTTCTTGAATGAACTGATTTTCGGGTTCTGGAATCGTTGATTTATCCTGTGGAACTCCAAAAAAGCGAGCGATAATAATCTGAATCAACTGTTCTGTGTTGGGAAACTGAATATAATGAAATAAACAGCGGCGCAAAAAAGCATCCGGTAAATCTCGTTCTTGATTACTGGTAATGAAGATAATCGGAGGATGTTTAGCAATCACTTCCTCCTTAGTTTCCGGGATAGTAAAGCGCTTCTCATCCAACTCCAATAATAAATCATTGGGAAAGTCAATATCGGCTTTGTCAATTTCATCAATCAATAAAACATTGGTTTTATCGTTAATAAAAGCCTCGCCAATTTTACCCCATTCTCGATAAGATTTCGGGTCACTAATCCGCTGGATTTCTTCAGGATTACTGTTTTGACCTAAAGCCAGTAATTGAGAGTCCCGCAGTCGGGCTAAATTATTATAGGTATAGAGTCCATCTTGGGCGGGACTGGTGGATTTAATCGTCCAGCAGAGATAGGGTAATCCCAACTCATAGGCGACAGCTTGCGCTAATTTAGTTTTACCGCACCCGGGTTCCCCTTGCAGCAGCAAAGGACGCTGTAAGGTAATGGCTAAATTAACCGCTTCAATCAGTTCATCACTGGGTAAATAGGGATAAACTCGCTGTCCATTATCATCCCGCCAGTCATCAGGCGGGTGAACTTTTCCGGTATAGTGTAAGTTTTCGGTCGGTGGTTTTAATATTTTAGCCATTTTGACTCACAGTCCTCCCATGTAATTTGACAGAGACAGCAGATTTTTTCCAAAATATATTGATGAACTCCATTTTCACTGTCTCGGAAAACTTCATCAACCAAACTATCTGTATATTGTAAAAGGTTATCGCCACAAAGATATAATTCTAGCCAAGTCGATAATTGTCTGCGTTTGATTGGCTGGATTTCCATAAATTTAATCAGAGTTTGGGGGATTAACTCTGAGGTGGGGTCTTGAGTGTAAGTAATTTGCCAATCATTTGTAAATCCCTCTTCATCAAGTAAAAATAAAAGTAAACTGTAATTGTCATCAGCGGTTCCCATTTTGCTGGCTAAATCAGCTAGGGGTTGCCAAAACTCTTGCAGAAATGTCTCCAGATAAGATTCCTCTACGTCCTGAGTATTTTCCACAATTAAAATTACAGTCTGAGATTGCCAAAGCTCACAAATCTTTTGATGAATTTCTGTGACTGAACTGGTTTTATTGATTTCAACTTTGCGACTAATCTCTTGAAAAATACTTTCTAAAGAGCTATTATGAGTTCGGCGAGAAAACTTGATTTTTTTGACAAAGTTTGAGGTATTGCCATTGGGTACGTTCCGAATCAGACGATTGAGCAGCCAGCGCGGTGCTGTTTCAGATGCGCCGTGAATTAAACAAGCTCCAATTTGATGATTTTCGACAAATTCTTTAAATAAATTTGCCTGTTTATCATAATTTAACTGAAGCAATGCGTTCAGCAACTTGTTCTCGATATTTTTGTCATGAATTATATCAATAATATAATCAAGTTTTTGAGACTGCTCATCAATCTTTTCGATGAGAACATATTGCAATTGCTGCAAATTGCGGTTAATACTTTTCTCTACAATCCCGAACCGATCGCAAAGTTCATCAAACCCGGTCTGCATCTTGGCAGAAATATCAATAAATACTTGTTCTATATCCTGTTCGGTTCCCGTTAACTGCTGTTCTAAATGGCTTAATTTTTCTAAATAAAGTTAGGGTAACTATACCTTGTTGAGCCAATTGTTGCCGAATTCCAGTTATCAGTTGAATCATTAACCCAGCAAAGGCTTTACCATCTGCCTTGAAATCCTGTTTTAATGCTTCTCGTAAGACTCTCGGAAATTCTTTGTGGAGTAATTCCGCAACATCTTGGCGCACATCACTCGCCAAATCGACCCCTGTGCCTGGGTCTACCGTCATTAAATCTAATTTTAAAAAAATAGTGCGCCACTCTTCATCAGTCAAGATTTTAGCTTGGGTTAATCCTTTTTCTGTAGGGGTAATAATTAAGGGAATTTCTCCCTCGGTCAACTCTTGATATTTAGACTTAGCAAATTCCGAACAGGCCAATCTGACCCATGACTTCATGTCGCTTTGGCGGCTATATTTTTGAGATGGTTGCGAATGGGTCAATCATATTTTCTCTCCTGGGAAGCGATAGAAATAATTTGCGCGATCGCCTTCCCGCACACTCGAATTAAATCCTCATTCTCTAACCGAACGTAATCAGAACCGCTTGGGTGAAAATCATCAATAGCATTGGCGATATTTCCCGTCGTCACACTGCTAATCATTCCGGCCACTTTTGTCAAGAACTCTTGACCTTCGTCTGTGGATAAAAAAGCGACTGGGAGGGTCAACTCCGGTAAGAAGAAGGAAGCCCCAAAACAAATTGTCCCAAAAATCGCTATTCGACAAATCGATCGCCCGGTCATAAGCACTTGACTAGGAAGCCCCCCGATTATACCAAAAGACGCGATCGCCAGTTCCACCAACATTCCCGTCCATTAGTCTTGCCAGACCGCAGGGGAGACGGATCCACCTATCGGCAATTGAGCAAACCCTCCCAGTTTCTTCTCCATCACGCCAGTTTAGGCTACCCGCTCAAAGGTTACATCCGCACGATGCTCGCACTCCTCTAGCAATATCTGTAGCTAATGATTCCATCAACCCTAACTCCCTCAAAAAACCTGAGCTTCAACCGCTGCCAATTTTGCTGATTTAAACTGGCGTAGCTTCTCGATAAATGGAGGGGGATTTTTCCGTTGTTCTTCCCGCATCTGGTGGCTCCAGGCCAACCAATCGCTCAGATAGGCAGCGATCGCCTCTTGGTTCTGCAAATAGTACAAAATCGTGGCATAAACTTGTTCTAGGGTAACCGTGTGAAACTGTTCAGTGATCGCCTCTGGGGTTTGACCGCGATGAATATACTGATACAGAATATGCTCAATGCCGATCCGCGTTCCTTTCAGGCGAATATCATCGGCAGCTAATTTATCAAAATAATTTTCTAACTCCATCCATCCTCTCCTACTTTGAAATTTCCCGAACCGGAGAAGGGACTTCTAAAATTGGTAAACGACCATCTACTCAGGTGGGGCCGCCCGTTTCCTGAAGCGCCTCTACAGTTCGTTCGCGGCTCTGTTCAAAGTCCCTACAGCAATCATAAGGTGTACAGGAGAGTAATAGATTGATTGATCGCTCCTAAGTGGCGATCAAGTCAAGTGACTTCCCCACGGACAGAACCCACATATAACGGTTGATACGGAATCCGGTTGTCAAAGGTCTATAAAATTCTCCAGAAAAGCGAAGGCTGGCTTCGTCCGTATAGCCGGGTTTTTATTTAGGCATCTATAAATGTAGGGGCGATTCGCGAATCGCCCCTACGGAGAAAATGGAGCCTCTATTTGACAGGTTGGCTCCTCATCCGGTTGTCAAAGACCTAACTCTTCAGCCTGCGTAGGCAGGCTTCGTCCGTGTAGCCCCACCCTTGAGGGTGCAGGTTTTTATGGAAAATGGATCCTCTTATCGGGTATTGGATCCTCTTAACTCCGATTTTGAAGCCCGATCGCCTCCCATAACCGCATTCCCCGACATCAAGGTTGTTGACACTACATCTAGTATTAACCCTGACTCTTATCTCTACTAATAGCGTAAAACCGGGTAAAATGGCTCTCAATTCGGCTGGATTTTCAGGGTTAATTGTAACGAAATGTTACAATAGTGCCATCAAAGTGGTTTAGCATCTTGACAGTCTGGAAATGAATCGCTAACATGGTTCACATACCCGGGTAAATCAATTCAGCGTCCTATGCAAGATAAGCAAAAGGTTACATTGTATCTGCCACCAGAACTGCATCGCCAGCTCAAAATACGAGCCGCAGTAGACTCCGAGCCAATGTCAACCATTGCCGAACGAGCCATAGATTTTTACCTGACTCACCCCGGCGTGGTAGACGAACTAGAGTCATTCCACGGGCGCACCCATAGGGTCTATAACTGTCCCGACTGCACCAGCTCAATCGTGATGCGCGATGGAGAAATGGTATCCCTCAAAAACCAGCCGAGCGTATTGGCTGACGAAGGGTTGACAGTTGAGAAAGTGCCAGCGGTCACCGCGAACACCGATCAACAAGGTGAGGAACAACTCGTTCCCTGCTAAACCCAAACACTTCCACCGGGAAGTAAATTTAATGCTCCGCATCTAAACCCAGGGGCAATAAAGATCTAGCAATATTGTTGGCACCGTTTGTAGAAGGTCGATGGTCATGAAAGAAGAGCTCAATATCTTAATCCAAGCTCAATATCCTTTAATCTACCTCGTGACCTCCGAGGAAGAACGGGCCGAGCAGGCGATCGCAACGATTGCTCAGATCAAGCCCCAGCGTAAAGTCTTTATCTGGACTGTAACGCACGGGATCGTGGAGTATGGTCAACCCCGCAACGTTACCCAGCACAACACTGTGTCGCCAGAAGCGGCTATTGAGTGGGTGGTACGGCAACGCGAGCCTGGTTTGTTTATCTTCAAAGATTTGCATCCCTTTATCGATTCTCCAGCAACCACTCGGTGGTTGAGAGATGCGATCGCCAGCTTTAAAGGCACGCAAAAAGCGATCATCCTCATGTCACCGCTCCAGCAAGTTCCCATCGAGCTTGAGAAAGAAGTTGTTGTCATTGACTTTGCTCTGCCGGACTTGGCAGAACTCAATCAGGTGCTATCCCAGCAACTAGAGACGAGTCGGACTCGCAAAATCACGACTGAAACGCGGGAAAAACTTTTAAAAGCCGCCCTCGGTCTGACGCGAGATGAAGCCGAAAAAGTCTATCGCAAAGCCCAAGTCACCAGTGGAAAACTGACCGAATCTGAAGTAGAAATCGTTCTATCCGAGAAAAAACAACTCATTCGACGTAATGGGATTCTCGATTATATAGAAGAGGACGAAACCCTAGATTCCGTCGGCGGTTTGGAAGAACTGAAACGCTGGCTGAGACAACGGTCCAATGCCTTTACGGAAAGGGCGCGAGAATATGGTTTACCTCAACCGAAAGGAATGTTAATTCTCGGGGTTCCGGGTTGTGGCAAGTCAATGATTGCCAAAACGACCGCCCGCCTATGGGGTTTACCCTTACTCCGATTGGACATGGGTCGTGTATATGACGGTTCAATGGTGGGTCGATCGGAAGCTAACCTTCGCAACGCCTTGAAAACAGCCGAATCCATTTCCCCTGTGCTACTATTTATCGATGAATTAGATAAAGCATTTGGTGGAAGCGGTGGATCATCGGACTCCGATGGAGGCACATCTAGTCGCATCTTTGGTTCCTTCCTAACCTGGATGCAAGAAAAAACCTCCCCCGTGTTCGTAATGGCTACAGCCAACCGTGTCGAACGGCTACCGGGCGAGTTCCTGAGAAAGGGACGATTTGACGAAATCTTCTTCGTTGACCTTCCTAACAACGAAGAACGGCAAGATATTTTTAAGATTCACTTGAGCAAACGGCGTCGAGAAATCGATCGCTTCGATATCGAGCAATTGGCGAAAGTCTCGGATGGATTTTCCGGGGCAGAAATCGAACAAGCTGTGATTGCAGCTATGTACGAGGCGTTTGCTCAAGACAGAGAATTTACGCAGCTAGACATCATCGCCTCGATTAAGTCTACGCTACCGCTGTCGAAGACCATGACCGAACAGGTCACTGCCCTGAGAGATTGGGCCAGACAGCGAGCTAGACCAGCTGCTTCTTCCGTCGCTGAATACCAGCGCATGGAGTTCTAAAGGCTTTCTCCTGGGTTTTCCAGGAGCAAAGGCTAACCCACATATATCGGGTTAGCAGTGTCCGAAAACCGCAATCGCGGTTCCCTTCAAACCCAAATGTTGTCGTTTCTTTAACTATCTTACTGGAGGAAATCCAATGTCTCACTTTAGCACTCTTCGTACCAAAATCACCGATGCCGAGATCCTCAAGACTTCTTTGCGCGACTTAGGCATCAGCGTTAAATCCGATGCGGACGTTCGTGGTTACAATGGCCAGCGTGTTCGTTCCGACTTGGTTGCAGTTCTCGAAGGCGAATATGATCTGGGCTGGTCTCGCAACAGCGACGGCACCTACGACTTGATCGCTGACCTGTGGGGTGTTGCTAAGAAGCACAACCAGACCGAACTGATCAACGCTATTAACCAGAAGTACGCGGTTAATAAGACTCTCAATGAAGTTCGTCGTCCCGGTCTGCAAAACGCTAACGTTAAGCTCGTTGTTCAGTAAACATAGAGCGCGTTCCCTTGAAAAACGGGTTAACCTACCATAAGGTTAGCCCGTTTTTTCTGTTTAGGGGATAAAATTGCGGCCAGGAATACAGAGGAAGTCTTGATGAAAGTTATACAACGGACATCCACTCAGTTAAAGTTACGGATTATCCCCTGGTTCATTTGGATGTTTGGGGGGATATTCGCGATCGCCGGTCTACTCCCCAGTCTGTTCACGGGGAAAACCAGTTTGACTTGCGATCGCCTGCCGAATGGTTCCGGGACTTGTGAAATACTCCACTCTACCCTGTGGCAAACTCGCCGCCAAACCTTTCCCCTAGAAGACTTACAGGGGACCGAGGTCGTCTCTAATCCCAGCAGCGAAGGGAATACCACTTATCAGGTTGTTCTCTTACTCCCGGAAAAATCCATTCCCCTAAGCGATTTTTCCAGTTCCGATGATCGCACTCACCATCAGGAACAAGCCGATCGCATTAACCAATTTGTGCAAGACTCCACCCAATCCAACTTGGCGATCGCAGAAGATTTGTTTAGTTTGTTTGGGTTGATGGTCATCCCCTCCATCTTGTTCTCAGGGATTGGTCTGTTAATCATTTGCTTCTTCGGCCAAATCATTATCATCGAATTTGACAAACTCTCCAATCAGTTTATTCTCACCCGCCGTGGACTCCTGGGGACCAAACGGATTGAACATCCCCTGCGGAATATTGCCCGGAGTTATGTGCAACGGGTGAGGAGTAGCTGCTACAGCTATTTCATCAAACTGATGCTAACTTCTGGCGAAACCTTTCCCGTAACGTTCAGCAGTTCCGGATATGATGAAACATTCCGGGTCACTCAAGAAATACAGAACTTTCTCGGGGTAGAACCAACCGTGACAACAGATCCGAGGTCGTTGCTTCCTCAACCGGGAGAACTCCTGGGTCTGATGCTAGGGGGAAATCAAAAACGTCAACAACGGTTAGAGGAATATCAGGCGAGAATTTCCCATCAGCCGGAGGATATTAAGGCCCACTACGGAATCGCCTACGTTCTATACTTGCAAGTAAAACGCAAAGAGGCGAAAGCACACTTAGAGAAATTTCGTTCCCAGTTCGCTGCCGAGGGAAAATATGATTTGGCAGAGTTGCTCGACCACGCGATCTCCTCAATAAACCGCTAATCTAATCCCACAGAACTCTCATCAATTCCTTCCAATTGGTCTTCTACTCATCAACGACCCCAGCCTTAGCGAGTTTAAAACACGAATCTGTCATTGAGCGCCACAATATCCACAAGATTAGAAACAAGTCCTGGGGTTAGAATAAGCCTGAGTCAAATCCTATTGATATGTTTATATGCAAACTTTCTCCGTTGAGCTAGAACGAAAAATCCGAGACTTAATCTACCAATGCGGGACCCGGGCTGAAGACTTGGCGAAACAACCCTACTCGGTTTCGGAAAAAGGGCCAGAAGATTATGTCACCAGCGTGGATCGGGAACTCGATCGCCTGTTAACCAGCGGATTTTCTGAGTTATTTCCCCAAGATGGAATTATTACGGAAGAAAACGAACGATCGCGACTGGCATTTAATGGCGATCGCGAACAACTCTGGTGCATTGACCCCCTGGATGGGACCGAAGGATTTATTCAAGGGAAGCCCCATTACTCCGTGATGATTGGCTTACTCTCAAATTTTCAACCGATCGCCGGTTGGATCTACGCCCCCGCTTTACAGCAGATGTATTATGGCGGGACAGACTGGGGACTGTTTCAAGCCGTCGGGGGTTCAGCGGTGGAACCTTTATCCCCCGTGGAACCCCCGCCACCGAACTCATCTGCTTGTCCGATTATGCTTGGCGATCGGGACCAACGGAATTTTGGGGAGGCGATCGCCCAATTAGTCCCGGGAGTCTGTTATTCTTCCCTAGGCAGTTTTGGTCTGAAAGTGATGGAAGTCATTTATGGACGCGCCGGACTCTATCTGTATCTGAATGGCCGAGTCAAACTTTGGGATACTGCGGGTCCCGTAGCCCTCGCCAAAGCAGCGGGATTAGTCTGTTGTGATTTAGAGGGAAAACCCCTGAGTTTTGAACCCTCCGCCCTTTCCTGCCGATACCTTGATTCACAAACAACCGATTTTAATTGGGTGGCCGAGTTATGTAGAAGCTTTGCGATCGCCTATCTGCGAAGCCGTCTTAGCTACTCAAACTCCATAAAACCATCAAGGATGAAGGTTGCGCCCTCATTTTTCCGAGGACTGTAATTGAAGCTGTAACGGTTTATCCGGTTGGATTGCCAGACCGCTAAAATCCTGATTCACCGGGGCTTTTTGACCCTCTGAGGGCCAGAAGACCCAGCGACTGCCTCGGGGTAACTGATTCACACTGGCGCTATTTTGAGTCAGCCAGATTAAGGGTAAAAACGGAGGTTCCCCCACCGTTGCATCTTCTTCTCTAGCTTGGGTTGCGGCTAAAGCTTCTAACACTCGGTTATTGCTATGCACCAAACCTGTTCCGGCAGTCCAGAGTCGGACGTTGAGTTGGCAGCGTTCGGCATAGCAATATAAAGAAGCTGCGGCAATCACCGCTGTTTCAAAATCTTCTAAATTCCAAGAACTGCCGCTATCGAGGGCAATAATTACTTCTTGTCCGCCGGTGGAGACTTCTAATTCCCGGACCCGCAGTTCCCCGAAACGGGCACTGCTGCGCCAATGGATTAAGCGCGTGGGGTCGCCATATCGGTAGGGTCGGACTGTGCGGGTGATGCCTTCCGTTGCCATTTCAGCGCGGCGATCGCTATGAACCAGGAGGCTATCTTCTTGACCCATGCGATCGACTAAAGGACAGTGACTCAGGGGTAAAACTTGGGGATAGACCACGGCAGTAGCAGGGACCTGACGCGATCGCCTGCACCAAAATAAGCCGAGGGGAGTGGCTGATCGTAACTGGACCTCATGCCAGCGATAAATACCGCGTCGTTGGGTGGGGTAGTAGTAGACCCAATGATGAATGCCATGCGGGGGGATTTCCTCGATGGCCGATTTCATGGGTTTTCCCAAGACGAAAGGAATCATATCCTCGACTTGCACCAAGGTTTTTGGCTTTGCCGTCTGATTGGCGATCGCCAGGTCAAGGGTCAAGTCTTCCCCCGCGCTGACGGGTTCGATCCGGGCGCGATCAACTTGTAAATCCTGGAGCGATCGCACCGGCAACCTGCGGCAGTTCCCAACAAAGCAAAACTTACCCCACTGATCACATACAGCCATCCAGCCATTGTATTGGTTGCCGCGCCAAAGAAAAATATCGCCAGAATTAAGAGTAACCAACCGGCATAGGCTGGAGTGACCCAGTGAGTTTCCAGCCAGTTAGCGATGCGATGGGGGATGCGGGTTTTTTTGGAGCGAGTTGCAATGGGTTTTGCTACCGTCATACTTGATGCCTGGGCCTTTCCAGTAATGGGGGGGTTGATTTTTCTATTTACTCAGAATAGCATTAATGAAAAAGACCCTCTTAAACCATTAAGAGGGTCTTTGTATTCTTTACCGGGTCAAGGTTTTGGGTGCAAAATTCTCATTAGTTCATTGAATAATAATTCAACACCCTTTGCTGCGGTTTGACTTACTATCAGCTTACCAAAGCGCTTTTTGACCTCACCCTTTTTTAGGGTATCCGTTGCCTTGCCGTCCGTTGCCATTATCGCGGGGAAGTCGAGAGCGAGGGTCAGGTTAGCTTCGACTTGACGGACGATCGCGGGGGAGAGCAAGGGGCCTAGTTGAGTCTTGAGAGTTGCGATCGCGTCTGTGTTTCTGCTTTTCCAATAACCGGGAATGGTAGATTTCTGGGTTCTCGTTATATTGCCGGATCCGGGTATCGTAGAACTCTGCCAATTGTTTCGAGATCGGCGTATCGGGTCGCGACTTCTCTGGTGTTATCGCAGTTACCACCCATAAATAGAGCATTTGGCGCGATATCTTAGATCCGCTTTTACGGGTCCTCTCCTTATCGCTTGATGAATCTTCAATCCCTCCGTAGCCTAACCTTTGTTTAAAACAGCTCGCCAATTGCGATAATTTCCGGACCCCATGAACCGCTCGATCGGGTAAATTTGGGAGATCACCCACGATTTAACCCTCAAACCCATTCCTAGATTGTCCATAACTTCGTTATAAACCTTGAACTCTGGGAGTCTTAACAGGGCGGCGAGTTCAGTCTCGATCGCGATCTCCCAGTCAGTTAGCTGACAGAGTTGATTGGCTAGATTGCGAGAATATTCCGAGATCTCAACCCCATATTTTGGGGCAATCGAGATCTGGTAAAGCTTCTCGTAATAACCCTGATCCTTCTTGATCTTCCGTTTCCTCCCCGCGATAAAACACCATAAGGGTATTTGTCCATCGGGTCCTCGCTGCGACTTCTTAAGCGCAGCCTCCGGGAATTCCCGTGCTAACTGCTGCCTTAATCGGTTGATAACCGGACTCTGGATCCGATTTAAGTTTTGGAGTTGTAGGCAACACTCTCTCATCGGGATAATAAAGCACTCATGCTCATAACCCAGAAAGGCTTCTGAGTAGCTCCAATTGGTGAGGGCATAAGCAGCAAGCGCGAGGGCATCAGCAGCATCATTTTTATCTGGCAATTTTTTAGACTTCCGAAATGATGCAACTTCGGAGTGGCCTACCCAGAGAATCTTGACCCCATGAGTTTTAAGGATATGAGCCCAAATCCAGGAGTAGTGCACCCCGGTGGGTTCAAGCACTACGCAATCAGGGTTCATTGCTAACAACTCGCTGATTCCATCCCGGTTAGAATATAATCTTGGGAATGATTTTGAGTTCTCTTTAAAGTAAAGTTTGAGGTTGTAAGGTGCTTCTGTTAGCGGGCAAGCGACGACATTATCCTTACTAACGTCTAAACCAATGATGATCGGTTTTGATTCCATAAGTTTTCAAGGTGGTTTCTAGGAGTATTTGCACAAATCTCCCCCTCTGTTTTAGGGCCACGAATCTCCCGAACGGTTGCAATTCTATTTCAAGCCTCTAAAGGGGAATGCCGCGATGGTGGCAGTAACCTAGCCCACGAAAAATCTAAACCTTAAGGGGTCATTTCTATGGCAAAGCTCTGAGTTACTGCCTAGCGGCACCGGATTAAAACCCGGGACGGAATGATTGCGCTACCATTCCGCGATCTCCCCAGGGGGGGAGATTTCGATCCAGCGGTAGCAGAGGATCAGGCGATCGCCATCAGTGCGATCGCCCCTGGGAAAACCCAGTCATCAGGCGGAAATTAGGGGAGGAGTATCTGAGAGATCATTGGTTTCATCGTTTCGAGGCACTCAATAAGGTGCTTGGACCAAGGCGATGGCTTGATCACCCTCAAAAGTTGTAGACTCACCGTTTGACCAAGTAACGACAAGTTGACCTCTCTCATCAAAAAATTGGGCCTCAGAAATTTGGGCTAGATTCACCCATCTATGGTTAGGCAAAAAAACCATCCAAGCGCTTGGTACTTTCACAATTGTTGTAGTCATGGTAGAATGTGATTCAAGAAAGCGAATTGATTTACTAGGGACCCTTCGAGTCGGGTCCCTTTCCCCGTTTTAGTCCCGGTTAAATTTTGGGACGGTATGCAACCTTAAGATTGCGAGTAGGGTAGAGACGGCGATATGCACAAAGTACGTTATCTACCTCTTTTCTTTTAGCGAGTTGAGCATGAATCACCTCTAACCCTTAGCATCAATGGAGATAACAAGCCACGGAAATTGAGACTCTTTTTTAGGGTTGTATTCTCTCATCAGTTTTGCACCTCAAAAGATTGTATAAAGACAAAGTGAGATAAGCTAGGCAAGGGTTTTAGGCCGAAAGCGTTATGATGTATAGCAAGAAAATCACGGGATAATCAGTCCTCAAGATTAACGCTATTATGACTCATCGACTGGCATAGAAATGATTAACAATTGCCATTTTTTCATGATGAGAAAGCGATAATGCTTCAGCAGATGCAGCACTCAGAAAAGAGCTATGCACTTGTTCCGTTGAGCATTGCAGCAGTTTAGCGAGTGCTTCAGATAATCGCAAAATTGCAATGAGTTGAATCGCAGTAAACTCGAACTGATTTCCATTCAATTCAGCAGGAATCATAGCCCGCAATTCTACCTCTAACCCTTCAGATTCCATCGCCTTTACGAAGCGCTCATAATCCTCTGGGGTTCCCTTAAAATTCCTTAATTGGTAATCACTCATCGGTCTATCCCCCTGAATTGCTCATGCTTACTGGGAAGGGGGTTAATTCGAGACCCCGGGAATATTGAACTGAACCCGTGGCTAGATTTTGGGTAGAGGTCGATTATGCCCGGGTCATTTTCGCAGGATGCTCGGTTTATGCCAGGGGAATGATGAGTGCATAACCCGAGGATATTTGCAGGATATTCGCAGGATACTCGCGGGATAACCGGGGGACCCTCGCGGGATAACCCGGGGACCCCATTAGGATAACTCTGGGATGACGCTGGGATAACTATCGGACTCTCGTACAGATCAGTTTTCCCAGCAGTCTGTGATACCTGGGAAGGATCTGGGTTGATCTGGGATATGGGGTACAGATCTGGGTCGATCTGAGTAGATGCGATCGCCACTGGGGAACTCTCAGCGCGATCGCCATCCAAATCCTCGGTAGGGGCCTCTAGGAGGTCCTCTTCTAAAATAGCAGCGATGCTGTCTAAGACGCTGTAGACATATGCAATCAAGTCACTTTTGCGGGTATAGCGCGAGTATCCGGTGATTTCGCGATCGCGGCAAAACTGCTTAATCGCTGCAACGGTCATGCCCTCTAACTCAGGGCGGGAGTACCTGCTCATCTTTTTTCTCTCCTGACAGAAAGGTGATATAGACAGAGGAAAGGACAGACCGCGTAAATGCACCCTGATGATGGACAGCATCTCGCTGTCTGTCCGTTTGTTATCGTTTTAGTCAAGTTACTACATTTTGAGTCTATCAAAGCTGATTTGTCAAGCATGAGTTCTCAATATGAGACATCAACGTGTTAAAATGATCTCAAGAGAACCAGATCGTAGACAGTATAGGTGATTCACCTTTGGAGGAGTTACGTCTAGCGCGTACCGAGTTAACTCAAGATGAATTTTGCTTAAGGATTGGGAAAACTCGTGCCGCCTACCAGTGCTTGGATAAAGCGGACAGACAGACGCTAAACTAACGATTAGACAGCTCAAGGACATTAGCCGAAATCCTAAAGATTGAGCGGATCAGACGAATTGCCCGATGACTTTGAAAAACCTCAGGTGCGATCGCACTCAGAGGATGAAGTCGAATAAAAACAGATCCCTCTGTCGTTCGTGACAGAGGGTCCCTTTAGATTGCAATTAAGACTTAGGAGGATTTTTTGGCAATGAAACCCCCAAGACGCAAGCAAGACATTAGACCCGTGCAACAGGTTAATGAAGAGGACTAACTCGACAGCATTTATGAAGTCTACGAGTGTCCCCAGTGCCAAGGTGGGTTGATCCACTGGGAATCACCCGATGGGGATGAAGGGGTTGATATTTGTGACGAGTGCAACGGCAGTGGATTTTTGGCGGTGAGGGGTTAGTAGATGGCTGAAAAAATTCTCTGTCCCCGGTGCAAGGGAGATGTTGAGTTATGGATCCCTTACCGGGAATCTGAAAAGGAGCGTCAGGCCAGCGACTCTGACAATTACGCTGAGTGGACCGTTGTCAATTGTGGGCTTTGTGATGGCACTGGGGAAATAGATCCAGATAGCGCTTTCATCGGTTCCACTTGCAACGGAACTGGGGAAGACTCAGAGGGTTCGTCGAGTGATCACTGCGATGCGACGGATGGATTTTTCTGGGATTCCGATGGTTGGGAGGATGAGTTTGTAAGGGATACCGGAGATGATTAACCAACTGAATCTATTTGACCCTGAAAAATACTCCTCCCCCTCTGGCGAAGGTAAACCGGATTGGTTTTACGACACGGGGGAAGGGGAGGAGTATCAGTCCCTCTGTTAGTCCAAAGTAATGAGAGAATCCCAAATACGAGCAATCAGACGATGGAAACGGCCAAAAAATTCCCAGGGTGGTAAAGTCAGCATACCGGGTCAACTCTCTCTAGTCAATTCAACGCCCGAAATTTGTCGGCGGCATAATTTCAACGCCAGGGGAGGAAGTTATCCCCGGGGAACCGGAACCCTTTGACCGCAAGGATAAAAATCTTTGACAGTACGCCAGGGAAGGATCGGTCTATTGGTGGCGATCGCCGAAGCGGGGAAAATCTGGACCTGATCGCGCAAGGGCGATCGGTCTATTGGTGGCGATCGCCGAAGCGCGGATCAGAACTCTGAAAATTTGGGGATGCTAGGGAACGTCAGTGGCGATCGGTCCTGTTCTATAGCATCAGACTCAAACCCTTTGACAGTGGAAGAGGGTAAGGCGTTCTGGGATGATCTGATTTTTGGCCGAAAAACAGAGAATCCCGGGAGAGTCGCTGATAAAACTCCCGGGAACTCAGGCGATCGCAACCCAGGGAGGAACGATCATAGAAGGGTGCAATCAGATGATTCTACCCCAGATATGGTGTCAGAGGACAGCTCCAGGAGCGCTATATCTAGCGAAAATCTCCAGTTAGGCGATCAACGGAAACACAACGGAAAACCCGGGGCGTCTGGGTGGATTGGACGGCAATACAAATATCGGGACCATCTTGGCAGGAGTCGAACGAGTAGCCACTGGATACCCGGGTGCGCGGGACCTTACTACCATTACCAGTGGAGAGAGGGCGATCGCATCACCACGATTTACCTACCCCGCAAAAAACTAGAGGCGGTTGAGAATGCGATCGCCCGTCGCGAATCAGTCAACGCAATTCTGATGATGTTGGGTTAGATACGATCGCCTTCAATTCTTCCCATCGATGTTCTATAGCATTGCCCTGACCCTCCTGTACCCATCAATGCTATTAGAACAGGGGCGAAGGGAGAGGCTTACAACGGTAGGTTTTTTTACAGGATGTTCAAGGATATAATACTTGTGGGGCAGGCCCCACCCCAACAGATGAGAGGAGCGTGCCTCTATCCTTGCGCTTAATGAAACCGGGAAAACAAAGGAGAAACCAACCTTGATAAAAAATGAAGCACTTAAACAGTGGATGAGAATAGTCAGCGCCCATATGCCCTCATTAACTCTTCCTCAATACGAGGATTAGCCACTTGGAGCTTTGGGATGGTTATGACTCGCTCCGGGAGTATCACGGACATTGCCCAGTTCATTGCTCTTATTAATGATGAAAAAGCTAATACAGTAGAGTGCCGTTTGAAAGAATGGTACAAAGAAAAAAGTGCTAAAAAAGGGAAAAAACGAAAAGAATTAGACGTAACTTCCTGTTTTGGCCCTTTACTCAAATGGGTAATTAGCTTATTTCCAAAGGATACTACCCATCTACCATTTGCCTTGGATGCCACTAATATCAAGGATAAATTTACCGCTTTAACAATTAATGTTCTTTACAAAGGCTGTGCTATTCCGGTGGCCTGGAAAATCGTCAACCAAGGGGAAAAAGGCTCCTGGAAACCTATCTGGGAGTCCCTTTTGGGGAGTTTGCAATCCATTATTCCTCCGACAATTCAGGTGATAGTTTCGGCAGACCGAGGTCTATATGCTGATTGGCTTTATGATTTAATTAGGGAGGTCGGCTGGCATCCTTTTTTACGGATTAATCATCAAGGGAGTTTTCGTCTGACCGGAGAATCTAATTGGAAACCTCTGACTACAGTCGTCCCCAAAGTAGGAACCCGTTGGGCCGGTGAAGTTGTCTGTTTTAAAACTAATCCAATTCAAGCCACATTGCTCGCTCGTTGGGATGAAGGGTATAAGGACCCTTGGCTGATTTTAACGGATTTTTCCCCCCTTGAAGGTCATTGCGAATGGTATGGAACCCGCTGTTGGATTGAGTGCGGTTACCGAGATTTTAAAAGTGATGGATGGTTATGGCAAAATACCCGCATGAGGGACCCAAATCGGGCTGATAGACATTGGTTAGCTATGGCTATTGCCACTTTATGGATGGTCTCACTCGGGAGTCAACCGGATATCCAACCCCCGCACAGTTCATCCGTCCGTCAACCGGATGTCCAACCCCCGCATAGTTCATCCGTCCGTCAACCGGATGTCCAACCCCCGCATAGTTCATCCCAGCCTGATTGCTCTAAACAGGTCGAGCCTGTCTACTCAACTGTGGTGAAACGCCCCCGTTCCATGTCTTGTTTTTCTAAAGGTTTACTCAGTATTATCGCTGATTTACTCAAGGGGGTCCCTATTCGATTGTTTCCTCTGATTCCAGACCCCTTACCTCTACATCCGGTCACTCTACCCCTCAATACTTGTTAATTGTAAAAAACCTACCGTTGTAAGGAAGGGAGAGGGAGGGGGAGAGTGGCGATCGCCGCCAAAATTCCCCAGGTGCGATCGCCACTCAGCACCGGGTTACAATCCCTCGATCTGTTCTTTAAGCTTACTCCAGGCAACCGAGGACAAATGGCCGTGAACATCAACCCAAAGCTCAGAACGGTTAGGGTCAAGCCAATCTAAGTCAAGGCAGCGATCTAATTTCTTGAGTTCTGGATAGGCACGGAAAGCAAACGGGATCTTGACCCCAAAAAACCTGTTAACAACAGGGACCAGATAGACGTTCGGATATTTCGCTAGAAGCCATGCAGCGAGTTCCAGATAATTCTCAAGCAAGATATCCATGTCGGCAGTTTTAACACTCAGATAGTGAAGATTCCCCACACAGTAGCGATCTTCCCCCTGAAACTCCAGGAAACGAGCATCACAAGGTTGTCCCTTCCGTTCGGTGATCTCTGATAACTTGATCGCCCCGTGCATCTCGGTAGCCGGGAAGAGAAAGACGCGATCGCACCGGGGGATACCAGATCCAATCCTCGGATTAACTCGCTGTCATTGATTGGTAACCCGGGAACCGTGTAATTGGCGTAACCGGAAAAAAGGTGCTGGACATCCGGGAATTTTAGGGTAGCGCTGGAATCGCCAATCAATGCCCGGGTTAAGACTGTATCGCGGTTAAATCCGTCCAATGAACGGAGTTCCCCGGTTTCAGCAAGTCTGAAGTTTAAGTGTCTCATAAATTTTAAAGGTGTTGAGTTGGGGATAAGGGAATCAGAGTAGCGCGATCGCATTGCTGACCTGTTCCGGGTCAACCTCTACATATCGAAGCAACACGCGATCATTCTTGTGACCCGTGATTTTCTTCAGAATCCGGGATAGACACACCGGAACGGGACAAAGCAGTAATCAGGGTTCGACGGGTTGAATGGGTTGATATCCCTCTACGCTGCAAACCCGCCTTCTCAACCGCCCGACGGAACCATAAGTCAGCACTTTGGAATCTTAGATGGCGATCGGCAAATCGCGGGCTAGGGAATAACCAACCGGACAGCGGCGGACGATAATTTTCGAGTTCCGACTTTAACAGGGGATGGACAGGGACCTGTCTAGTCTCTCGGGTTCCATCCGGTGATGCCTTGCGAGTGCAAGCACGGAAAGTAACAAAATCCAAGGCAACCGGACCCGATGGATCCTTATAACAATCCGTAACCTTCAATTGAAGGATTGCACCCCATCGCTCTCCGGTGAAACGAGCGATCGTCAGAAATAAGCGATGAGTTGGATTGTTCAGATGTTTAAATATTCTGGCATAATCTGAATCCGTTAATATTTCCGATTGTCCATGACGAGAATTTTTGGGCATTTTAAAACTGTAACTTTAGACAGAAAACGGTACAAAACATCAACAATGTCTTAGCTCAACTGCGGATGAATACAGCTACACTCCAGTTATATCAAGAGTTCCCAGTATTTTATCTAACTTTAACTTTTATCTAAAACTTATAGTTGTATCCGGAAAGTATCCCCGTTACAGTGGGGAGAATAGGCGGGTGAGTTTAGAGGGGCAGGATATGGATGACGAAGATAAAAGAATTTTAAACTCACGCTTTACACTCTTGCATTCTGCCATAGAGGAATTAGCCAGATTTCGTCGCAATGAATATGACGGATTGCTTTTAAGGATTGAGCGACTAGAATCTAAAATACAAGAAGCCCTTCTAAGCGCGCAATTCAATGGTGCAATTTGGGGTGCAATCGCGGGAGTTCTTACCTCTGTGATGTTTCTTGTCTCGGTTTATATTTTGGGCAAAGAATAGCCGTTTGTTTAGGATAAGGGATAATTAAAATATGACGTACAGCGATGATGATCCAATCGATAATAATTACTGGGAACCGAGTTGCGATGTTTGTTACTTGCTTAACAGTATAAACAATACACTCAACGGAACTGCCGGACAGGTTACACAAATTCAATCAAATGTCACGAATATTTTAAATTTGCTGAGAGCTAATTTAGACACTGATTTTAGTTGGAACTTTCAAGTTAAAGAAAAGTGCGGCGATGAATCTGATATAACATATCAGGGAGTAAAAAAAGGTATCCCCGCTCTAATCGATATGAGCAAACACCTCGCCAAAATACTCGCAGACTTCCAAAAATCATCCTGTGAGAATGATAATTTCGCAGTTGTCCCCGAATGGTGGCAACTCCGTCCTGAAGCCGATAGACCTCAGTTAATCGTCCAATGTGCTGAGAAGAAAGAGGATGGGACCTTGGGTAGCGCGAAATATGTTGTTACCATTCCCCATTACCGATACGAGACTCCCACCGCTTTTGCTCCTTTCTACAGTTTAGATAAGGGTTCTTATCAAGGGATTTTAACCTTGAAAGATAATAGCAAAGTCATAATCTATGGGCGCTCAATTGCTCATACTAGGAGCGTCTTGCTAAGTATTTGGAATGAAATCAGCTTTGACTATAGGCTCCCCTTCAATCCTAAAGTAGGACCTATCGGTAACCCTGATTTTAAAGAGGTGACGGTCTATCCTAAATATGGTAAATACTTTGGCACGGGTGCTAGAAAGACCGTACCTGATTGGGTTGTGCGATATGAAAATAATTAAAAAAAATAATCGTACCTTAAGGTGCGTTGGACGGTTCCCAAACGGTTTAACCGGGAATCCTCAAAAACTCATGTTAATGTCATGAGAGAAGGATGGAAAAAGAAATATTGAATGAGAGTTAACTGAGTGATTCTCTCTCTGATTTCGGTAGTTCTTTACCTCCCCGGGAGTTCACCGTTAGCTCACGAATAGCTCCCCGGGAGTTCCCCGTTAGCTCACGGATAGCTCCCCGGTAGCTCCCCGGGAGTTCCCCGGTAGCTCACGGATAGCTCCCCGGTAGCTCACGGATAGCTCCCCGGTAGCTCACGGATAGCTCCCCGGTATCAAGCCGGTATCAAGCCGGTATCAAGCCGGTAGATACCGAATATCAAACACTAATCAGAAAACCATCAATACCTATGGCTCTAACATCCAGGACCTTTACCCGGCTTCTATGTCGAGGCGATCACGGGGATTGCAAAGGATAAAACGGCGACCAACTTGGATGATGCCAGTAACGAGCGTTGTTTTATCAAAGACTGTATCGCGTCATGGCTAGGTTTAAGCATTGCCACTCCACGGGTGGGAACTTTCAAAAGTACAGGCAATACAAATCAGACTAACGCAAGCAGAGAATTCGCCATCAAGGGACAACGGGGAAGCTATAATTACAAAATTCTCCTAATTCCCGGGACCCCTATCCCCGTGCAATATTACGATTCAGCCACGGGCGGGTTAGTCTCTGAATCCATCCCGCGCAACTCATTCTCTATGAGTTTAAGTCGGACGATCGGGGTTGCTGAGTTAAGAGCCTGGTTAATCAATAACGTAGGCGCAGGGGATAAAGGCACTCTGAAAGCTGACGCAACCGCTAAAATTATGGGTCTTGTCACCCCCTGGGACCGTAAATACATCTGGCGGACTCCTCTGATCCCGAACCCGACCTTTGATCAGAACAATACTACCGTTTACCTTACCAGTAACCAGAATGCGATCGGTTCTGGCGGTGGTACCCCATAAGATTAAAACGGTTAATATCTATATTGGGCTATGGGTAACCCTAGCCCGATCCATCCCGCGCTTCATTCCTCTTTTAACAACGCGACAATGGGGAGTTAAAGCGCTTTTTTTGTGAATATTCATCCCTCAAGTAAAATATAAAAGTCATGGGATTGAGAGAAGTTATCCCCCAAGGGTTTTATCTCGGTTGTTCGGAAGAAAGTATCCATATTAAAAAGCGATGAATTACTGCAAGAAATCGCTGTAAATAACTTTAATCTTATTACACCGCAGAACTCGTTAAAGCTTGGAGTTGTCGCAAAAAATCCAGATAGCTTTAATTTTGACGAGTCTGATTGGTTAGTTGATTTTGCGACTAAACATAACCTAGAAATTCGCGGTCACCTAATGTTATGGGCGCGGTCCATCCCTGACTGGACAAGGGAAATGGAAGGTTATCAATTCAAAGCTACGGTTAAAAATTATATTATTGAAACATTAAGAAGATATCCACAAATCAAAACCTGGGATATTTGCGGGGAATCCTTTGATGATAGAGGTCACCCCAGAAATACGATTTTAAGCGCTTCAATCGGTGACCATTGGATACAACGATCATTACTTTGGGCCAAGGAAGTAAGACCCGATGCTCAACTTTTTTATTCTGAGTTTAGCTTGCATAGACCCCTAAAACAGCAAGCGTATTAAATCTTATAGAATGCTGTGATTCTATGAGATATCCCCTTAGATGGAATAGGGATACAACTTCATCATAATCTAGCGGGTACTTTTAAACTTTTTAGGCTGAAAAATTTTATCAAAACAATCCAATCTAAGGGAATTAACACTCACTTTAGTGAGGTTACGATTTGGGGCCAAACCAGTATCAACGGCAATTTTTCTCAATTTTCTCATGGTCTCGCCTATTCGGAATTACTCCGTTTAGCTGGCGATTGTGGAATCACAACGTTTAACCTTTGGGGAATCACTGATCGCGATGCCTGGAGATGTCCATGAAAGAGAACCTTTCTTGTTCGACTCAGAATACCAGCCTAAAGCCAGCATATCATGCAATTCTCGCCGATTTAAGTCACTGCAAGGGGAGTCAGGCCGTATGAGTTATGATAATGATGCTTACTGGCAACCTTACGCGCAAATGGATAATGAAATATCCGACGAGGATTATCTTACCGGGTTAAGGTTGCCTGATATGGTTTTTTCCAGTGATGACCCTCAGCAAACATTTAGGGTGACGGTTTTCTCAGTAAGGTCTAAACCTACTTGGTGGCTAGGGGGAACGCTATCTCGCTGCATTGGGGCCATTGAGCAAGAGTTGGATTTCGTGTCGGGTTCCCAGATTATTCCGCTCAACCAAATTACCCTAGTTCAGTTACCCCCAAGGTCGCAAGAAACCTATTTTAAATTTCAGCCCCCATTTTGGTTTCTGCAATGCACCCTCTTGGTTGAGTTGTATGTAGTCCCTCCCATTGAATAGAGGGACCCCTTTTAAGGCGATCGCGTTACTCTATCCCAGGGGATTCTATGGTAATGGCAATTTTAGGCGATCGCTACTGCTCTGGAGGGTTCCGGGATAATTTCCCAAGAAAAACTGGGCTAGAGTATCTCTAACCCAGACCGAGGGTGAACAATGAACACTGTGAATGCTTCCAGGGGTGTGCCCGATTGATGCGCTGGGGTTTCTGATTCCCTTGGAATCTTCTAAATTCTGGTAGCAGGGACGGCCTTGGGGAGGTCGCTGATGCTTTAGAGTTCTATCTTAACTCAGTGATTGCACGGATGTCAATCCTTAAATTTTTCATTGGTTTTGGAGACTCTTCCGGACATTTACGGCAAAACATCCCAAAAAAAACCCTAGATTAAAACAGGTATCAACATTTTATGCTCGGGAAAGGCGCTCTGTGTGTTCTCCGTATTTGTCCTGATACTGGGTCTGATGCTACAAAACTTAACCTGGAGCGTTTCAGTCTTGATCTCTGGCGGATGTAGCGTTCCCCAGTCAGGACAACGGGCAGATTTGATGACTTGATAGCTTTCGTTCGCCACGGCAGTACAATGAACATAGTGGCACGAGTGAGTCTAACGACTCAGAGAGGCAATCCGAGGTACGCCTCGGGTCCTCAGTTGGTAAAAACTGGCCTGGGTCTGACCTAGCGATACCGGCTTAATTTATTAGGCCAGAGGAATCGCGATCGCACTCCAGGCCGGGAGCCAACAGTCCCGCTTTGAGCGGGTCAAGACTTACTTAAAAGTCTTTGTCAGTATATTGGTTGACCGAACGTTCTTGTGGCGTCCGAGATAGTAACAACGTGGACTTAAAACAGCTCTTCAAAACCCCGAATCCGATTATTGGTGTTGTCCATTTACTGCCCTTGCCGACCTCTCCGAGGTGGGGGGGCAGCCTCAAAACTGTCATTGAGCGAGCCGAGCGAGAGGCCACAGCGTTGGCATCAGGCGGGGTTGATGGCATTATTGTCGAAAATTTCTTTGATGCTCCCTTTACGAACGGCCAGGTCGATCCAGCCGTCGTGAGTGCGATGACCCTGATCGTGGATCGGCTGATGAACTTGGTAACGGTGCCGATCGGAATCAATGTTTTGCGAAATGACGCCCTGAGTGGATTGGCGATCGCCTCCTGTGTCGGTGCCCGCTTTATCCGGGTCAATGTCCTCACTGGGGTCATGGCAACGGATCAAGGCTTAATCGAAGGACAAGCGCATCAACTACTGCGCTATCGACGAGAACTCGGCAGCGAGGTGAAAATTCTGGCCGATGTGTTGGTGAAGCACGCACGGCCCTTGGGTTCCCCCAATCTCACCACCGCTGTCCAAGAAACCATTGAGCGCGGTTTAGCCGATGGGGTGATTCTGTCCGGTTGGGCAACCGGGAACCCGCCTTCTTTTGAAGATTTAGAATTGGCGATCGCTGCTGCTAAAGGCACCCCTGTCTTTATTGGCAGCGGTGCCAACTGGGAGAATATTTCTACCTTAATCCAGGCAGCCAATGGGGTCATTGTCTGTAGTTCCCTCAAACGACATGGACAACTGGAACAACCTGTTGACCCGATCCGAGTCAGTCAATTTGTAGAAGCCACTCGCCGGAGTCTCTCCCTAGAAACTCCCCCCTCATCACTTGGGGCTATCAAGCTTCATTCCGGGTGAGGGCCGAATGAAAACATCTCGATGAAGGAATCAGGATGAAGGGGGCAAATTCATCCCTCATCCTGATCCGGCTTTTTCATCGCAATTTGTAATCTGTTCCTCCAACTTCCTGAAATCATCCCGTATCCCTCCCCCTTCATCCCCTATCCCTCCCCTTCATCCTGCGGCATTCATCCTACGGCCTTGATCATTCCCCCTTCCCCGGATCGAATATGCCACAATCAAATTGTCCTGGCTTTGCTCCTTGAGCAATCAAGAGCGATTGTTCGTCAACAGGGATGATTCTGAACAGCCCGATCTGAGGAAAAGGGTCGTCATCCCTTGCCTCTTCAGGTCGTTGACCCGCCCAAGTCTTAACTGACTCAGTTATCGGCAACGGTTCCCTCCCCATAGCAAGTCTCAATTATTCTGACATTTGGACAATTGAATTAAGGAGTGGGAGCATCTTGCTCCCTTCAATTAGTAGAGAGCAAGATGCTCCCACTCCTGCGTCAAAATTGTCCAATTCATTGAGACGCGCTATATCCAGGAATGTGAAGCAAGTTCCTAGCTCTAAAACTGGAGCATTAAACAGTTTTACCCCGATCACGACCGTCTGTTCAACAATAGAACCGACCGATAACATGATTTAAGCGGGTATCACTCCCGGAATGGAAGGGGTGCATACCCAAAAAAATACTATGCGTACAGGGTAAAACGTTTGATACGGAATTCGGTTGTTAAAGGTCTATAAAAACCCGCACCCTCAAGGGTGGGGCACTCGCAGACAAAGCCTGCCTACGCAGGCTGAAGAGTAAAATAGGTCTTTCACAACCGGATTTGGTATGAGGCGGTAATTGTCCCGTTGAAAGTGCATCACAAAAGCACCCCAGGCCAAGTCACCCCAAGGCGATAGTGATCATCAATGCTCACCGGGGTTTAACCCCAGTGATGCGCGTTTTCTCCGAGGTTTAAAAACTCTCGGTTTGCACATTACCAAATTTTTCTTATGAGACGCCGACGTTCTACTCCGTGGATTTACCGCTGGTCGCGTTACATCATCGGCGCGATCGCAGTTTTGGGTCTTTTAGAAACCGCTTTTTTGACCGTGGTTGAGTTTACCGGCTCCGCTGCGGCAGTTTGTCCAACCACAGGCTGCCAAATTGTCTTAGAAAGCGAATATGCCAAAATCTTTGGGTTGCCCCTCACCCTATTTGGCTTTCTCGGCTATACCACAATGGCAATTTTGGCCTTGGCTCCCCTGCTGGTCAAAGAAGAGACTCAAAAAGATTTGAAATCGCAGTTAGACAACACCTCCTGGTTGCTGATGTTTGCGATCGCCTCGGCCATGCTGGTGTTTAGTCTATACCTGACTTATGTCATGTTTTTTACCCTGCAAGCGGTCTGTCCTTACTGTCTGGGTTCAGCGGTATTTTCAGTGCTGCTGTTTGTCTTGACCATTATTGGGCGAGATTGGCCCGATCGCGGCCAACTCTTCTTTACCGGCATTATTGTCGGCATGATTACCCTCATTGGAGCCTTGGGGGTCTATGCCAATGTCAATAACCCCGTGGCTAACGGTTCCGCAGATAACTCCATCGTTCAAGCTCCGGCTGGACGCCCTCCCTCCAATACCGGCTGGCCGATTTCCACCTCATCCGGTGAAGCCGAAATTGCCTTAGCCCAACATCTCACAGCAGTGGGGGCCAAAAACTATAGTGCCTATTGGTGTCCTCACTGCCATGAACAAAAGGAACTGTTCGGACGAGAAGCAGTGAGTGAAATTGATTACATTGAATGCGATCCCGGCGGCAAAAATCCCCAACCTCAACTCTGTCAAGCGGCTCAAATTGAGGGATTTCCCACCTGGATTATTAACGGGGAAAAATATCCAGGGGTGCGATCGCTCTCTGAATTAGCGGCATTGTCAGGCTATCAAGGGCCCAGTAACTTTAAAAATGTCTTACCCGGTCGCTAACCCAAGCTAAACCCCAGACTCCGAGAAGTTCCCACTGCGGTTTAAGGCTGGACTCGCAGTGGGAAAGTCCGGATCCCAGTCCTCCTTCTGAGCAGATTAAATTCCATAGAAAGCCGGTATTTCATGAAAATGCAGCCCCTTAAAAGTCCAAAACGACTCTGGAGTGTCCTGGCGCAACGGTGGCAACAAAGACTTCCCGACTGGATGGGGAGCATCTGGCTTCCCTTTAAGGCTGTTGTCGGTGTGGCGGGGTTTGTGTTGGTTCTGCGCTCCACGGGACTGTTACAGTCTTTGGAATGGGCGGCTTATGACCAGATGTTTCGTTGGCGTCCCCCGGAACCCAGGGACGATCGCATCCTGATTGTGGGAATTAACGAAACTGATATCCGGGAATTCCAAACCTGGCCGATTTCCGATCGCGTCTTAGCCGAACTGCTACAAAAACTCGATAGCTACTCTCCCCGGGCGATCGGTCTGGATCTCTATCGCGATATTCCCGCAGAACCCGGTCACGCTGAGTTACAACAGGTGTTTGCCACTACCCCCAATCTGATTGGAATTGAAGAGGTTCCCATCGCTAACAACCTAATTGGGGTCCGTCCTCCCAAAGTCTTGGCCGAATTAGGTGCCGTGGGATTTAACAATGTGGCGATCGATTCCGATGGCAAAGTCCGTCGTAATCTGTTGTATCTGTGGGGTGAGGAGAAATCCTACCAAAGTTTTGCCTTAAAACTGGCCTTGCTCTATCTGCAAACCGAAGGGATTAAACCTCAACCCTCCCCTGAGCATCCGGAGCATTTCCAACTAGGTCCCCACACCTTCCCCCGGTTTGAACTCAATGATGGACCCTATATCCGCGAAGATAATGGGGGTTATCAAGTGCTGGCTAATTTTCATCTGGGACCCCCGGGTGATTACCAATTGGTCCCCTATCGCCAGGTATCCATGAGGGACGTATTAGAGGGTAAGGTCCCGGCAGATTGGGTGCGCGATCGCGTGGTCTTGATCGGTTCAACGGCTACGAGTCTCAAGGATGTTTTCTACACCCCCCATAGTGCCGGATTGCTCCAAGCCCCTAAAAACGTCTTTGGGGTCCAGCTTCATGCCAATTTTGTCAGCCAAATCCTCAGTGCGGCCTTAAATGACCGTGCGCCCTCGATTGCTTTTTGGTCTGAACCCATCGAATGGCTGTGGATTGTGCTGTGGGCGATCGCCGGTGCCATCATTAGCTCCACCTGGCGATCGCCGGTTCGCCTCACTGGGAGCATCCTTCTAGCTTCTGTCACCCTGTTCGGGACCTCTACCCTGCTCTTTTTACTGGGCTGGTGGGTCCCCTTAATTCCTCCCCTCTTAACTCTCTTATGTTCGGCGGGATTGCTCACCTCTTATATTGCTTATCATGAGGAAAAATTAAAACGCTCTTTTGCCGAATCCAAAGACTTTTTAGACCAAATCATTAATACCATCCCCGACCCCATTTTTGTGAAGGATCAAAACCATCGCTGGATTGTCTTAAATGAAGCCTATTGTCAACTCATTGGCTATCCTTTCCAGGTGGTTCTGGAAAAATCAGATTATGAAATTTTTCCCACCGAGGAAGCCAATCTCTTTTGGCAGGAAGATGAATGGGTCTTGACCACAGGGTTACCCCATGAAAATGAAGCGAAGTTGACTGATGCCACGGGAAGGCTTCATTATATCGCCACGAAACGTTCTTTGCACAAAGATTCCGCCGGTAATGTCTTCTTAGTTGGGGTGATTCGAGACATTACTGAACGCAAGCAAATGGAAGAAGAACTCAAACGCACGGCGTCAGAATTGGCTCAGTCTTACCAAGAATTAAAGGTCTCTGAAGACCGATTGCGCCATCAAGCCTATCACGATACCCTCACCAATCTCCCCAACCGCAAATTGTTCTCAGACCGGCTGAATCAAGCCTTAGAATGGGCGGCGATTAATAACCAAATTGTGGCGGTTTTATTTATTGATTTAGATGGATTTAAACAAATTAATGATACCCTCGGCCATGACAGCGGGGACCTGTTATTGAAAGAAGTGGCCAGACGACTTACCTCCTGTTTGCGGGGGAGTGACACGGTGGCTCGTCTGGGGGGAGATGAGTTTACCGTAATTTTACCAGCCATTCCTCGCCCGCAAGATGTGGCCAGCGTCGCGCAGAAGATTATGACGACCTTGGGGGAACCCGTGGCGATCGCGCAACACTTGATTCAGGTGACCGCTAGTATCGGAATTAGCTTGTACCCCTTGAATGGGGAAGATGCAGATACCTTAATTAAGCGTGCAGATGCGGCGATGTACCGTTCTAAAGAACTCGGTAAAAATCAATATGAATTTTATGAAGTTTCATAAACTTCAGCAGATGGGAAGATAAAGGATCAGGGATCAAGGCGATCGAGCAGCTCTCGCTACATCCAAAGGGGTTTAATCAAAGGGGTTTAATTTTTCCACCCTAGTCCCGCAATTAAAGAGGGGGGATATTCGGATTGATGAGGACAAATATTAATCTATGTTAAGAATTGAATCAATAAATACATAAACAGTATTGTCAAGATTACTAGACATTTCAGAAAATATCTACCGATTCATGATCTCAGAGTACGAGTAAATACGGATGCCCCTGAACCTGAGCGGAGTTCAGCTTTGGTCAAGTTCATTGAAATCACAGGTTTTCACCCCCAGACCTGGCTCTTACCCCTCAAAAACCTCCTCGGTAAATCCACGGTACCGCTCCCGAAAAAATTTTTTCAGCTACTGGACAAATCCGTGAATCTACTGATAAACTAAAAGAACAGGGGACATCTACTAGGAAGGTTATTTTATGGGGTCAAGGGTGTTATGTTTACGTTCCTTCGGTCTAGTACAATCACTCTATTTTCAATCAGCAGTTTGCTAGGGACAACCCTGGCCGTCACAAGCCTGCAAACGAATTTGACTCCTGAATCGCTCCGGAATACCACCGGCTCGAATCCGGAGATTTCCATTGCCGAATATGAACCGCCAAGACCGGGTAACGGAAAGCCCCAGGGTGAAACACCTGGAGCCGGAACCCGTTACATTTAGTTCTCAGACTTGCCCTCAAGATTTAGGGATAAACCCTCCCGTTGCTTTAAAATCCGGGCTACTCCTACGCTTCATCATCATATTTAGAGGGGAGCCAAACCCGCGAATCCGCGCAAAACATGGCAATCGGGAGAAATAGCAGAACCATCAAAGGGGAACCCTGCGCCAGGATTGGTTCTGAACCACAGTATGAGCTTGCCAATTAGGATCCGTATGGGGATAATCTAAGCGATAGTGACCGCCACGACTTTCGGTCCGAAACATCGCACTGGTCAGAATCAAGTACGCGGCATCCAGTAAATTGCGGGTTTCCGACCACTGCACGAGCAGTTCATTGGCATTGGGGATAGAAAAATAGACCCCCTGACCCTCCACCGGATTTAATAAATATTTAGATAGAGCAAGGGCTGCAAATTCAGCTTGCGCGGTGTTAATTTGCCCGATCGCCGCTTCTAAGGCCGCTTGTCCGCGCACAATTCCCGCACT
The DNA here is from genome assembly GCA_963821735.1 of uncultured cyanobacterium. Classification (GTDB taxonomy): domain Bacteria; phylum Cyanobacteriota; class Cyanobacteriia; order Cyanobacteriales; family Laspinemataceae; genus Laspinema. The sequence goes on along the minus strand of CAWGFK010000002.1, from coordinate 719,903 downwards.
TTGCCAAACCAGCAACGGGAGCGATCGCCGCAGTTCTTGAATCGCCGCTTGCTGTGCCGCTAAATCTGCCCCCAAGCGACTACTCTCTAGGGTGACTGCCTCCTCCGGGACCCATTCTCTCGAATTTGGCGCAATTTCAATCGTCCTTAACTGAGCACCAAACACAAGACATTCCAGCAAAGAATTACTCGCTAACCGATTAGCACCATGCACGCCAGTATTACTCGTTTCCCCCACCGCATACAAACCGGGAATCGAAGTGCGTCCGTACAAATCCGTCTGAATTCCTCCCATCCAATAATGGGCCGCCGGTGCCACGGGAATCGGTTCCTTAAACAAATCCACTCCCCAAGTTTGGCAAACCTGGATAATATTCGGAAAGCGATGGCGAATCCGCTCGTCGGGAATCGGTCGCAAATCCAGCCAAACGCATCCCGGGGTAGGATCAGTGCCCCAATTCTGAAGATGCATAAAAATCGAGCGACTAACCACATCTCGCGGTGCTAGTTCTCCAGCGGGATGGTAATCAAACATGAACCGATATCCGCGATCGTCCAGTAAATGAGCGCCCTCCCCCCGGACTGCCTCACTGATTAAAAATCTGGGGGCCTCTGCTTTGGTGAGGGCGGTGGGATGAAACTGAAAAAATTCTAAATCTCTTAACACTGCACCGGCACGCCATGCCATTGCTACCCCATCCCCGGTACTCACGGAGGGATTGGTGGTTTGGGCGAAGACTTGACCGCCGCCGCCGGTGGCGAGAACTACGGCACCAGCACGGACCCAATAGATTTGACCTTGATAGACCAGGCGCACCCCTTGACAGCGTTCGGTCTCTGGGTCCATCCACAGATTCAAAACCACGGCATTTTCGATCGCCTGAATATTCGGACAGCTCAAGACGCGACTACTCAGAACGCTGACAATGGCTCGACCCGTGGTATCTGCCGCATGAAGCACTCGGCGATGAGAGTGAGCCGCTTCTAGGGTTAATGCCAGAGTGCCTTGATTGTCTCGGTCAAAGGCCACTCCGAGTTTTAGCAAGTTTTGAACACAGTCCGGTGCTTGTTCCGCGAGAAACTTGACTGCTTCTAGATCACACAACCCAGCACCGGCAATGAGTGTATCTTCGATATGGAACTTGGGGGAATCATCGGAGGCGATCGCAGCGGCTATACCCCCCTGGGCCCAATCGCTGGCGGACAAGGGCAAACTATCTTTCGCAATTAAACCCACGCGGTAAGTATCCGGAAGGCACAGGGCTGCATACAAACCCGCAGCACCGGCACCGACGACCAATACATCAAAAGCGGTGGGTATGCTCTGATTGAGACCGGGATCAAACTGTGACGGATTGCTCAATGAAAAATCGCCCCTTGTCAAGTAGTTGAGCCGATTATATAGGCCAGGGTGAATCATGGGGAGCATCGGGGTCGCGCTAGAGCCTATTTCTCCCTAACCCTCTGGGGTCTTGCATCGGGGAAAAAGGGCCTACAGCCGATCGCTCATCATGATTTAGCAGCCCTACAAAAGCTCTTTATATTACCTTAATTGACAAAGGACGAAATTAACGATTTCTGTTCTACCCGAACCTAAATCGTTTAGTAATAGCCGTTATTGATGCGATCGTCGCCTTCAATTAACGAGACTTCAGGGTCGGTGACGGTAAAATTATCCAGATTGGCTTGTAGCAATTCTTTTTGGCGATCGCTCAGGCTGGGAATGTTTAAAACATCCTCAACTTTCTCGTAGGGGGCATTCTGGACAATTAACCCGGCTAAGGTCGGATACAGCCCCCGATACTGCCGGAAAGCCCGCACGTTGGTGTTATTTAAGTCAAGTTTTTCTCCAAACTCAGTCGCCAGTTTCTCATCTACGGGATTGCGATACTGGGGTTGGGAGACTAACAGGGTGGATTGCCAGGAGATCCCGCTCCAGCCTGCCGCGACTGCATTCTGAGGAAATCCTAACCATCCCAGACAACCCACGACTAAGCCGAAGACTGCGACCAGGCGAACCAATCTTTGCATAACTTTTTTCCTTTGTTTCTCATAAACAGCCTTTTAATAGAGACTACCATTTTACCTACAGATTTTTTTTGGATTTCTGGTAAATCAGCAGAATTTTTCCCGAGTGGGTCTGGATCCCCGGAGGCTGATCCCCTGAGAGTCCGGGCAGTGGCTCAACTGCCCCTCAAGAGCTGATGCCATGCCCCAATGGGCATGAGTTGGGATTCGGTTGACCCGGGAAATTTTACGGTTTGGCAGCTTGGGAACGCAAAAAGGCATCGAGGTTGGCAAAGGAGCAAGCATAGGTGATCGTTGGCTTCTCGTACCCCTTGAGATGGACGCTGTGTTCTTTAAACAAGTCCTCATGTCCCGGGACGGTGCGACAGTATTTATAGGTGGTTTCACCTAGGGCAATATCCAGGCCAATTTCCTTGGTGGCGGACTCCAAGCGAAAGGCGGCGTTGACGGTATCGCCTAATGCGGTGTAGTCCGGGCGATCGCCGGATCCAGTATTGCCCACCATGCCATATCCCGTATTCACTCCGGCCCCAATTCGCAGGGGAAAGGGCAGGGGATAGCGTTTGTTCAGGTCTTCGGTAATCTCATGCAAGGAATTGAGGGCCTGAAAAATTCGCAGCATCTCTTCGTCACTGACTTCTTGGGTGCTGTGAAACCAGACTGCCATCACGGCATCGCCGATATATTTATCCACCCAACTGCCGCGATCGCGAATAATATTCCCTGCACAACGAAACCAAGTGCCAATCACTTCTGAGAGGATTTTCTCATCGAGTTGTTGGGTCAAAACGGTGAAATTTCGGATATCAACGACCATCACCGAGATTAACCGGCGCACGTGCAAGGCGGCAGTGACGGTAAAATCTTTGGCGGTTCCTAACTCTTCTGAACATTCGCTGATATCCATCTTGGGGGAGAAAAATTCTAGATCGGTTTGTCCGAAGGTCAAGCGATCGCCATTGTGCAGAATCACCGGGATACTCACCCGGCGACCATTGACAAAGGATCCATTGCGACTCCCGAGGTCGATCAAATAAAATTCTCCCGTGTCCATGCATTGCAGCATGGCATGGGCGCGGGACATCCAGCGGTCCCCGATTGCGAAATTATTATCTTCACTTCGTCCAATAGTCCAGCAGTTACCTCCCACTAACGGGAGATAGCGGTTCCCTGCGTCAGTTCGCAGTACGAGATGAGGAGTGGGTGGGAGATTTGCCACAGGTTAAGCACCAACGTTATGGAATTGTAACGCTCTTATTTTAAAAGGAGTAACCCTAGACTGAAGGTCTACCACCTTTCTGAGGAAAGCTTTAGGAAAGGTGTGGGTTCTGGGTTGGTGTTTTTCAGTGGGAACACTTCCCCTGCAACGACGCTTACCCCTTTTTAAGTCAGATGCTTAACCCTGTAAGAGGGGATATTCAAGCTCTAATTGACCCTTCAGGCGGCTAGGGCGGCCAGCCAAAACAAGCTGTCTACAACAATTGTACTCAATACGGCACCCCCGAATGCCCACCATTTTAACTGATTAGAGCGCAAGGGTAAACTGCCTACTGCGAGTAACAAAATTCCGAGTACCGCCGCCCAACCACAGCCCCAGGGGGTGTTGACGATCGCGATCGCACTCTGAAAAATCGGAATCGCCAGTTCTGGTTCAACTTGCATCAACTGTCGCCAGTGCGGAATTAAGTTTACTACATAAAAATAAACATCGGTGACGGTGGTGCCAAATAAGGAACCCAAATAAAACCAGCTTCCGATCGCCAGTTGGCCGCGCCACAAACACCACAGGGCCACGGGCAGCCCGACTGCCTCTAGGGGTAAATGCAGCAAGGGTTCCCATCGAAACCATCCCCAGTAGATGGCTCCGGCTAACCAACTGCCGGTAAATCCAATTAATAAATCACCCCAAATCTGGCGCCCTCGCGCGATCGCAACACTTGCGCCAGCCCTAACCACCCCACACTCAGGGCGACCGCCAACAGCGGCAGATGCCGCACTAACGGGGCTTCAAAGAAGACAGGGACCGATACTAGAAAGGCGGCAGCGGCAAATATCCGCCACCGTTGAGCGACCCTAATGGGGTTAAACAAACGATTCACAGTCAGGCTTGCAGATTTCACGGCTGCTCCAGGGTCGGTGTAAGAAAACCACGATTGATTTAACAACTCTTTAATATTCTTTACTTAACTTCATCTTATTTAAGATATCACAAGAAATATCCCCCCCTAGGGGATTTCCCTCTCTAAATTTTACTCGATTCCTAAAATTCCGGGGAAAAGAACAGGATAAACCGGGGCCATCGGTGAGGAATGACCCCGGATTTTATAGAATCAATGCAAAATTTGACGCTCTAACTTGTGGCTACATCTTAAATTCCCAATTGAGAATATAATGCGGTTGTTCTGCTCTGAGGCACTCCCGGATGGGAAAAAAGCCTGTGGCACAGTTGCTCCACTCTCATCTGAACTCCAGGAATCTGGCTAAAAAGAAGATTCAGAACTTCTCCTGGAATAAATCCATCCACTATGAAGGTCAAGTTTAGATTTAGACAGAGATCACATCGGAAAAATTCATGGGACTATCACGCAATCAGTTTTTTACCCTAGGGAGTTTCAGTGCCCTGGGCATGGCGATCGCCACCACAGGCAAAGCACTCAGCAGCGAATTACTAGGGTCCAGTGGCGTTACCGACATCACCACTTCCCTAGCTGGGTGGACATCGACTCCGCAAATCTTGGCCGCGACTGAAACCGCCTCCGAGATGATGGAAATGACCGAACCCGAAACCCAGATCAATTTATTTCAGGCGATCGTCCTCGGGTTCGTCCAGGGAATGACCGAATTTATCCCAATTAGCAGTACCGCTCATTTACAAGTCGTCCCCGTGGCCCTGGGTTGGGGAGATCCCGGAGTGGCCTTCAGTGCGATCCTGCAACTGGGTAGCATCGGGTCCGTGCTCTGGTATTTCTGGCCCGATTTGAGTACCCTAACCAATGGAGCCGTGCGGGCCCTGGTGCGGCGTGAATATGATGACCAGGACTTTCGGATTGTCCTGGGCATTCTCGTCGGGTCCGTGCCCATTATCGTATTTGGGTTAATTGTCAAATATGTGATTCCCGAGTTTTACGAAGAACATCTGCGGACTATCACGGCGATCGCCGTTGTCTCGATCGCGATGGCAATCTTACTCGGGATTGCTGAACGGTTTGGGGTGCGAAAACGCAACTTTGGGCAACTGACTCTTAAAGATGGCCTATTAATGGGACTCGCCCAGGTCCTCGCCGTGGTTCCAGGGTTCTCTCGGTCCGGTTCTACCATTACTGCCGGATTATTTATGGGGTTAGATCGCACCACTGCCGCCCGCTTTTCCTTTTTGCTTGGCATTCCGGCGATTACCTTAGCTGGATTAGTCGAACTCAAGGATCTGTTGACCTACAATTTGGACAGCATCGGTATGGTCCCTCTGGTGGGAGGATTGATTTCATCTGCCCTCTTTTCTTATCTCTCCATCGCGTGGCTGATTAATTTCTTAAAAACCCAGAGTACCTGGGTTTTTATCTGGTATCGCATTGCCTTTGGCTGTGTCATTTTAGTTGCTCTGGCCTTGGATTGGATACAACCCTAGTTCAGGGTACAGACTCTCAGACTGCTCATTTCCAACCCTCTGGTGGAAGGGGCCCAAAACAATAGGTTGATTGGGTTATTCCATGCCATCAGCGTTACGGTGTCTCAGACAGATAACCCTGGGTAAAAGCAATAACCGATCAATCTGACGTAATTGACAACCCGCTCTTGCACCTCACCCCACTATGTTGGGGCGATTGGATAGTTTGGCATGGACTAAGCATATAATAGGGAAGCAGCAGATTCTAAGGGAGAACGGAATGATGCTATCGGTTCCAGGCTATCAAATTCTTGCCAAAATTTACGAAAGTTCCAATACCCTGGTCTATCGAGGACGTCGAGAGTTCGATGGACAACCCGTCATCCTGAAAGTTCTCCATAAAGACTATCCCACAGACCAAGAACTGGCGAGTTATCAACAAGAATATGAATTAATTCGGTCTTTTAATTTAAACGGTGTTATTAAAGCCTATAGCCTGGACAAATATCAAAATACCTTAATGATGAGCCTAGAGGATTTTGGGGGAGAATCCTTAAGGCAGTTAATCACCTCCCAAAAATTTACCCTCCTGGGATTTCTCAATCTGGCTATTAAAATCGCCGAAAGTTTAGCGGAACTGCACTCAGCTAATATTATTCACAAAGATATTAATCCGGCCAATATTGCCTTTAACCCGGTGACGGGACAACTCAAGGTCATTGACTTTAGTATCTCTACGGTGTTGACCCGCGAACATCCCACCTTGGAAAAGTCTAATGCTTTAGAGGGGACTTTGGCTTATATGTCCCCGGAACAAACCGGCAGAATGAACCGATCGCTCGATCGCCGCAGTGATTTTTATTCTCTGGGGGTGACTCTGTATGAACTTTTGAGCGATCGCCTGCCGTTTGAAACCACCGATGCGATCGAATTAGTCCATTGTCACATTGCGATCAGCCCGTTCCCCCTCATCAACACAACCCAGAGATTCCCAAAGCCCTCTCGAACATCATCCTCAAACTCCTAGCAAAAAGTCCGGAAGAGCGTTATCAAAGCGCCTGGGGGTTAAAAGCCGATTTAGAGGAATGTCTCAGCCAACTCAGAACCACTGGGACCATTGACGAGTTCCCTCTGGGACGGATGGATATTTCCGATAAATTTCAAATTCCCCAAAAATTGTATGGTAGGCAATCGGAAATCGAACGATTTATGAACGCCTTCGAGCGCGTCATGGGCGGCCATACGGAAATGATTTTAGTTGGCGGCTATTCCGGCATTGGCAAATCTGCTTTAGTGGATGAAATTAAACATAAAATTAATCAGAAAAAAGGCTATTTTATTTCTGGAAAATTTGACCAATTCCAGCGGTATGTTCCCTACTCAGCTATTGTCAGCGCTTTTTCTGATTTAGTCGAACAACTCTTGACAGAAAGTGAAAAGCAGCTTGAAATTTGGAAAAATAAACTCTTAACTGCTCTAGGTTCTAATGGTCAAATTATTATTGATGTTATTCCAGAAGTTGAGCTAATTATTGGTCCTCAAAATCCAGTCAATCAACTGGGACCGAGTGAATCTCAAAACCGATTTAATTTAGTTTTTCAAAACTTTATTCGCGTTTTTTGTACCCACCAAAATCCCTTAGTCATTTTCCTGGATGACTTGCAGTGGGCAGATTCGGCAACACTCAAGCTACTTGAGTTAATGATGACCGATGAACAGACCCGATATCTATTTCCCATTGGGGCTTATCGGGATAATGAAGTCAACCCCACTCATCCTTTGACCATAACCTTGGATGGATTGCGGAAACAAGGGGCGACCATTAATCAAATGACCTTAACACCCTTGGGGATTGACCAAATCATCCAACTGATTAGTGAGACGTTGCATCAGGACCGGACCACGGTACAACCCTTGGCCGAATTAGTGGTGCAGAAAACCCAAGGGAATCCCTTCTTTGTCAATCAATTTTTGAAGACCCTGTATCAAGAGAACCTGCTTACTTTTAATCCTAATGCGGGTACGAACCAAATTGGTGGATGGCAATGGGATATTGAGCAAATTAAGGCGGTGGGGATTACAGATAATGTGGTCGAATTGATGGTGAGCAAATTGCGGAAATTGCCGGAAGCAACCCAGGAGGTTTTACGCTTAGGGTCCTGTTTGGGCAACCAATTTGACTTAAATACCCTGTCCTTAATTTATGCGAAGGAATCCTTTGGGACCTTTTCCGATATGTCACCGGCGATCGCTGAGGGATTAATCCTCCCCATCACCCCAGAAGAAATTACCGATCCAAGTTCGATTAATCCCCTGTTAATTCTCAGCTATAAATTTTTACATGACCGAGTACAGCAGGCGGCTTATGCGTTAATTGAAGACTCGCAAAAAAAGGCAGTTCACCTGCAAATTGGCCGGATGTTAGTCTCCAGTACCCCCGAAGAATATTGGGCGGATAAAATCTTTGAACTGGTGGATCATTTGAATGTAGGCCGATCGCTGATTGACGAAGAGGCGGAAATTATAGAATTGGCAACTTTAAATTTAGAGGCCGCCAAAAAAGCTAAAAATGCCACCGCTTATGTCGCCGCCCAGCAATATTTAAAAGCTGGCATGGACCGCCTCACCGAAAGCATTTGGAATAGCAATTATGACTTAGCTTTAGAACTGTACAAACAACGCTCACTGGTTGAGTATCTGAATGGCAACTTTGAGGAATCCGAAACCTTTATCAAGGAAACCCTCAACCGGACTCACTCGGTATTAGAAAAAGCAGAAGTCAATAATCTTCTGTTAATTCAATATGTCTTGCGGGGTGAATATAGCAAAGGGGTAAAAACCGGACGCCAAGCCCTCTCACTGCTGGGAATTGAATTACCTGAAACCGATTTACCAACGGCGATCGGGGCCGAATTTGCTGCTGCGAAAGCCAAATGGGAGGGGAAAGAAATTGCCCGGTTAATCGATGAACCTCAGACCACTCGACCCGAAACCAAAGTGGCCTTAAAACTGCTCACCACCGTTGCACCTCCGGCCTACTTGATTGACCCGCAACTCTGGACGGCGATCGTTCTCAAAGGGGTGAATCTTTCCCTGGAATATGGCAGCATCCCGGAGTCCTGTATTTCCTATACTAACTACGGACTCCTGCTCAATTCAGTCTTCGGAGACTATAAATCCGGCTATGAATTTGGATTATTAGCCCTCAATTTGATTGACAAATGGGGAAGTTTGGAACTCAAAGGGAAGGCTTGCGCCGGATTTGCTAATTGTCTAAGCTTCTGGTTTAAACATATCAAAGCATCTAATCTGCTCAACAAAGAAGGGTATCAAGCTGCTTTGGAATCCGGGGATTTAGAATATGCCGGGTATCTTCTGCATAATACAATTCTCAATGCTTTTTTTGAAGGTCAAAATCTGGCCCAAATCAGCAAAGAAACTATTCCTTGCTTTCATTTTGCCCAAAAAACTAAAAATCAAATCTCAAGTGACCTCGCCCTGGGGTTACAACTGATCCTCTGTAATTTAATGAAAACCACACCTGACCCCCTAGAATTTTTATATGAAGAAAACAGCGAAGCCGAATATTTGGCAAGTTGTTATCAGGACAACAAATTTTATGCACTCTGTAATTATTTAATCCGAAAATTACAGGTTCTCTATCTCTATAATCGCCTAGATGAGGCGAAAACTTGTGCCCTAGAAGCCGAAAAATATCTGCTGTATATTACCGGCACTCTGCCCACGACGGATTATAATTTTTATCACTCCCTGCTGTTATGTGCACTCTATGCTCAGGCATCATCGGAAGAACAAACGGAGTATTTGCAAAAAATTACGGCTAATCAAGAACAGATGAAAGTTTGGTCGGATAATTGTCCCGATAACTTTGAACATAAATATCTGTTAGTAGCAGCGGAACTAGCGCGGATTGCAGGAGAGGAGGAGGAAGCCCTCGACTTGTACGATCGCGCCATAGAATCCGCCCGAAACTATGAATTTATCCAAAATGAAGCCTTAGCCAACGAACTCGCGGCACAATATTGGTTCCAACGGAATAAACAAAAATATGGACGAGTTCACCTGCGAGAAGCCTACTATGGATATCAACGCTGGGGTGCAGTCAGAAAAGTTACTGAACTAGAGGCGATTTATCCGCAATTACTGACCAAAGCACCGGGGAATCCTGGGGCGATCGACACCCGAACCACAGCGATTCATACCACCACGGATAATCATGCCGGTATCCTAGATTTAGCCTCAGTCATGAAAGCATCTCAAGCAATTTCCGGAGAAATTGTCCTGGATAAATTGCTGGCAAAGTTGATGAAAATTTCCATCGAAAATGCTGGAGCACAAAAAGGCTGTTTAATCTTACCCGCAGACGGTACCCTCACCATTGCCGCTGAAGCATCGGTGGATCGCGAAGAAGTGATTATCGCTCAATCTGCACGGGGAACTCTGGGAGGGCGATCGCTTGAACCGGATCAAGTTCCCGTTACCATTATTAACTATGTTGAACGGACCAAATCCGATGTCGTCTTAACCGATGCCGCCAGCGAGGGCAAATTTACCGCCGACCCTTATATTATTTCCCACAAGTTAAAATCCGTCCTCTGCCTACCCATCCTCGATCGCGGTCAATTAATTGGCATCCTTTACCTAGAAAATAATCTCACCACGGGAGCTTTTACCAGCAACCGCTTAGAAGTCTTAAGACTCCTCTCAGCACAAGCAGCAATTTCCCTAGAAAATGCGCTCTTATATGCCTCCGTTGAACAGAAAGTCCAACAACGCACCCAGGAATTAAACGAAAAAAATACCCGCCTTGAACAAACTTTACATGAACTACAACGCACCCAAGCACAACTGATTCAAAGTGAAAAAATGTCCGGACTCGGACAAATGGTTGCCGGGGTTGCTCATGAAATTAATAATCCCGTCGGATTCATTTATGGCAACCTCACCCCCGCCTCCCAATATGTTCAAGAACTGCTGAATTTAATTCAAACCTATCAGCAGGAATATCCCAATCCCACTCCAATTATTGTCGAAACCCTAGAAGAACTTGAGCTAGAGTTTCTCGTGGAAGACTTGCAGAAACTGCTCGATTCCATGAAAGGAGGTGCAGAACGGATTCGCAATATTGTCCTCTCCCTGCGAAACTTTGCTCGTCATGATGAAGCGGATATGAAACCCGTGGATATTCATGAAGGCATCCAGAGTACCTTGATGATTTTGCAACCGCGACTGCGATGCGAAGGCGAACAACGGGGAATTGAGGTGATTGAAGACTATGCCACCTTACCCCGAGTCACCTGTTACGCCTCAGAATTGAATCAGGTGTTCATGAATATTTTGAGTAATGCGATTTATGCATTAGAAAAGGACGAGAACATAGCAACACCCACGATTCAGATTCGCACCGAACTCAGCGATCGCAACTCGGCGATCGTCCGTATTGCTGATAATGGTCCAGGAATGAGTGACGAAGTATTAAGGCGAATTTTTGACCCCTTTTTCACCACCAAACCCGTGGGTTCGGGGACGGGATTAGGATTATCCATCAGCTATCAAATCGTTGTAGAAGCACATGGCGGAGAACTCACCTGCACCAGTGCACCAGGAAACGGAACCGAATTTGTCATTGAAATTCCCCTGCAACCGCGCTTAAGGTTTAGTTAAACCACCCCCTCCGAAACCCGGTTGCTTCGAGAAACCGGGTTTTTAACTCTATCCAACATCTACCTTATCCGCTAAAATTCCATGAGTGAATCTTCCATCCGTCCCGCCGTCATTACCAAAGTGATTCCCGACTCCATCGCTGCCGAAATTGGATTTGAACCTGGCGATGCGATCGTCTCCATCAACCACCAAAAACCCAGAGACTTAATTGATTATCAATTCCTCTGTTCCGATGAACTCCTCGAACTCGAAGTCATCGACACCCGAGGCAAAACCCATCAAGTAGAGATAGAAAAAGACTATGATGAAGACCTTGGATTGGAATTTGAATCCGCCTTATTTGATGGACTGATTCAATGCAATAATCGCTGTCCCTTCTGCTTCATCGACCAAAAACCCCCAGGAATGCGAGATACCCTCTATCTCAAAGACGATGACTATCGCCTCAGTTTTCTCTATGGTTCCTACCTCACCCTCACCAACCTCAGTCAAAAAGAGTGGAATCGCATCGAACAAATGCGCCTCTCTCCCCTGTATGTTTCCGTCCATGCCACCGAACCCGAAATTCGCACTCGCCTATTAAAAAATCCTCGCGCCAGCCAGATTATCGACCAATTAAAGTGGTTTGCAGAAAAACGCCTACAAATTCATGCTCAAGTCGTTGTTTGTCCCGGAATTAATGATGGGAAACATCTCGAAACCACCCTCTTAGACTTAGCCAAATTTGGCAGAGGAGACATTCCTGCCGTCGCCTCCGTCGCCGTCGTCCCCGTCGGCTTAACCCGCTTTCGTCCCGAGGAAGATGAACTCATCCCCGTCACCGCCGAGAAAGCCCGAGAAGTCATCCAACAAGTGCAAACCTTACAACCCCAATTCCGCAAAACATTAGGGTCAAACTTTGCCTGGTTAGCCGATGAATGGTTCCTGATCGCCGGGGAAGAAGTTCCCCTAGAATCTGACTATGAAGACTATCCCCAAATCGGTAATGGCGTTGGTTCCATCCGGCAATTCTTAGATGAATTTGAGGAGATCGCCACGGAATTATTGCCGCCAAAAGTCTCTCCCCCGCGACAATTCACCTGGGTAGTGGGAAATGCCGTAGAAAAAGCCTTTCAACCCATTGTAGACCGCCTAAACTCCGTAGAAGGATTACAGATAGAAATGGTAGCCCTCAGTAGCGATTTCTGGGGACAAACCATGAGCGTCACTGGCGTGTTAACAGGTCAAGATTTGCTCAACGGGTTGCAAAGTAGAAAGTTAGGCGATGCAATTTTGCTGCCCGATGTGATGTTAAAACATGGAGAAACCCGGTTTTTAGATAATATGACCGTGGAGAATTTGGCCGCTCAATTAAAAACGCCGATATTGCCGGTGAGTGGCATTGATGGACTAATTTTAGGCTGTATTAATCCCCAGTTCTAACACTTTGATAAGGGGTTGAAGTGTCCTTCAAGATTGCAAAGAGTGGAATTAGGCAAGATGCGATCGCCCCTAAACAAACTAGCCACTATGACCTATCATGAGTTAAGTAAAGGGCTGAAAAAATCATTTTAATCACGTTGCAATTTTGCTGCCTGATGTGATGTTAAAACATGGAGAAACCCGGTTTTTGGATAATATGACCGTGGAGGATTTGGCCGGTCAATTAAAAACGCCAGTATTGCCGGTGAGTGGGATTGATGGACTAATTTTAGGCTGTATTAATCCCCAGTTCTAACACTTTGATAAGGGGTTGAAGTGTCCTTCAAGATTGCAAAGAGTGGAATTAGGCAAGATGCGATTGCACCTAAACAAACTAGCCACTATGACCTATCATGAGTTAAATAAAGGGCTGAAAAAATCATTTTAATCACGTTGTTTAAGCATGACCAAACGCAAGACCAGAATAATGACTAAAACTCCCGCGACCAGAAAACCTGTGGGAATAGTAAAGATGCCAAACCAGTACGTCAACATCATATAAATCAAAATCTTTTCAACCAAATCTGGGCAAGTAGTTTGTGGTCCGGGTCCCGCAGCATCGCACCCCAATACATCAACCAATCTAACACCGAAAAATGGTAAAATGACTGGAAGAATAGCGTATAAAACAGCAAGACAAATTAGAATAACAATAAATTTAGGGGAAAGTAAAAAGGAGAGAAATTTTTGCATTTTTATACCATATCGAGGGGCTATAGAATGCCTGGTTTCGCTACCTTTTACAGATAACTCACAACTTCTTGTAATGTAGCACTATTTTGCAGTTCTAGGTGTAATGTGAACTTTAACTTCACTTGGGGAACTCCAAAAAATAAAACCTCCAGAACGTTCGTTCGTAGTTCCGGATCAACCGAGTAGCCCAGTCAATGTAGGGGCGCAATGCTTGCGCCCTCCGGAGGGCGCAAGCATTGCGCCCCTACACTTCCTTTCAGTTGAACGGTTGGATGATTTATTTTTTGTAATCCCCTTGGCACAGTTCCTCATCAACAAACTGCCATCTTTACCTTGAGGCAATAGTTGCACAGGGTTCTCCCCATTGAACGTGACAGAATCGGGGGGACAGGCAGTGGCCGATCGCCCAAGAATCTGGAGACGCGGGTCCCAGTCGGACCATTTATGGCATTACCCCCCCGGGGCGTGAGGCGGCAGAAAATGCTCGAACATCCCCAGGATAGCTGGGTGAAAAGTCGCTCGTTTTGCCCTTCAATGTTTCTTTTTCAGCGATTTAGAACCCGAGGCAAGGCTGGAATTAATGAAGCATCGATGAGTTAGACAGACGAGCGAAGTGTGAATACAGTGACCTCTGGTGGGCAATTGATCCGCATCGGTAGGATGCTAAAACCAATTCCTCGGTTTACATAAAGACGATTGCCTGACTGCCCATATTCTGGAATCCAGCCGTCAGCGTGGACCTCATCCTCTTTACTAAAAGTCAACCAACTCCATTCTGAGGTGAAGGGTAGACGAACTTGCCCACCATGAGTGTGTCCTGCCACAGCCAAAGGTGCAGTGTTCGGAGGTAACGCTTCAAAGGAATCTGGGTTGTGCATCATCACCAACCTTGGTGTGTCTTCTGGCACCGAGTTCACCGCGACTTTCGGTTGATCGTTATTGGGCCAGTGTGCGCCGATGCCGACTAGGTATAGGGGGGTGTTGTCCGCCCTGTTTGCTGCGGTTGGGTTGCCATTCTCGGACGGTGGAATTGCTGTTAGCGCTGGGTTGCCGATCGCAACCGCCTCGTTCTGGAGGACTTCCACACCCACTGCTTCAAGCGCTTCATGCAATTGACGCGCTAACTCTCTGTTTGGCGTTCCCTGCTTGCTTTTCATTGCATAATCATGATTGCCCAAGACAGCATAGGTGGGGATGCCTGCTTCTGGAAGCGATCGCACAAATTCAACAGCCTTATTAATCACTTCGCTGGGGTCTTCACCTGGATGGTAGATAAAGTCACCAGCAATTAGCACCACTGCTGGACGCTCCTCGATTAATTGTTCCACAATGCGATCGATGGTATTGGTGTTGTCCATCCACATTCCTATTTGCCAGTCAGCAATCAATGCAACTCGCTCCCCTTCCCAAGCAGCGGGAAGATTAGGGATTTCTGCAATTTCCTGTTTTGTGTCGATTAGGTACGGTTCGAGCAACCCCCAAAAGAGAATTAAGCAAAAAATTCCTAGCAAACCTAACAAACTTAACAACGTGTATTTAATTGTCTTCATTTTTGATAACCTGTCTCATACTTTTAGAAAAAATTGTCAGCAACTGGAGTACGTGGCCTTAATCACTAAAATGGGTTGGCCCTCCTTCGGCGTCATGACAAAGCTGCTCTTTCCAACTGCTTGTGCCGTTTGGCTTCTGATGGTTACCCCATCTGGTGTATGTGTCATTTAAGGTAAACAGCACTTAAATCTCTGCACTGCAAGAATTGATGTCGCTTTTACAAACCTACAGATAAATAGGTTTCCTTCTTTCTTCTTTACCACCTACTCCCACTAAAATTTTAAAATTTAGTGCTGATCTGCAAGCAGCAAACAGTAAAACCGTCTAACTCATTTAGGTTTCATTAGAGGCTACTGTCACCATCCCTTCAAACCTATTTTAATATAAGAGAAAGCACCTCTATCAATAGGGGGTTTTTTATCTCTAACTAAGGGCAGATGTTTAAAAACATGGAAGTGTCATCTCGACTGTAGGTAGTGGAGCGAACTTTTGCTTTCTTTTGTTTAACGTAAGTAGGTAAACATAAATAAACTGAACATAGCTGTAGGGTGGACATTGCCTTTAGGGGGATTGATGGATTAATTTTAGGTTGTATTAATGGGATGTCCGAGTTGGTGGAAATGTCAAAATAAGCCCGCACCCTCAAGGGTCTGGCTCCACAAACCGAGCCTCTCCTGCGCGGGCTAAATACATGGGCAATCCCCACAAATTTCATTCCTATAAAACTTGACAAAATAACTAAATAATGATATTTAAAATATCTTTGTCCCCCGACTGTGGGGGCTGAATTGCTGTCGCTGCACCCTGTTGGGGTGTGGGCAAACATTGACATCACCCAGAAACTTAACAAAATTTAATCAATTAGGCTATACTGTAGCCTGGATATATCAAAATGATATAAATGCTTGAACTCTCTGCTTTAGGACTCCTGCAACGCCATCCCCTACATGGCTACAGGTTGAAGCAAGAACTGGAGCTATTTATGAGTAGCTGCATGAGCGTCAACTATGGAGCCATCTACCCCTTGCTGAAACGCTTGGAGGAACGGGGTCACATTGCGGCGATCGCCCGGGAAGCCGGAGACGCGGGTCCCAGTCGCACGATTTATGGCATTACCCCATCGGGACGCGATCGCTGGCGGCAGAAAATGCTCGAACATCCCCAGGATAGCTGGGTCAAAAGTCGCGCTCGTTTTGCCATTAAATTTTTCTTTTTCAGCGATTTAGAACCCGAGGCAAGGCTGGAATTAATGGAACATCGTTTAGTGCTTTGTCGCGCTCGATACAAAAGTTTCGCCGAAAAACCCTTGCCGGAGGATTCCTATCAAGTCGCCGTCTGGAATCGACATCTGGAGGTTCTGAAATCAGAAATCAAATGGGTGCAAGAACAGATTGCTATTGAGCGGCAACAACAGGGGAATCGGGATCAGGGGAAAGCCAAGGTAGGGGGAAATGACTGAGGCGTTTGCCAGGGTCTCGAACGAGAATCGCCAACCTTCCTAAACGGCTTAAATCCCTTAATTAATAAAGTCCCCATAAAACTTTAACTTACTGATTAAAAAGTCGAACAAAAACAGGGAAAAATATGAAATCACCAAAACCTTCCAATGCCCAATTGAAAACTAAAGACCCCGTGAATTCTATTGCTAACGAAACGGAATTAGAGCCACAGCAAGATCAACCAGTACGCGATAAAAAACGTAGGTTTAAATGGGCCAGCAGGCGGGGCCGAATCGCTGGCTTCTGCTCTGTTTCTGTTGTTATTAATTGCTGGGGGTGGCACTGGCTGGTACTTTTGGCAATCCCGCCAAACTGCCCTGGCGAATAGCGAACAGCAACGCGGACCCCAAGGACCCCAAGGGGTGGCAGTGCGGTTAGCTACCGTGGAAAAGACCAATTTAAGAGAAACCTCAGAATTTGTGGGGACCTTAGAAGCACAACAGGCAGCAGTTGTGCGCTCAGAAATGGCCGGAAGAGTGAGTCAAATTAATGTCAAAGCGGGGGATAAAGTCTCCCGAGGCGATATGATTGCCCGGATTGATACCCGGGAAATTGAAGCCAGACTCCGCCAAGCCCAGGCGGCACAAGCCCAGGCGCAATCTCGCGTTGCCGAGTTACAAGCGGGAACCCGACCGGAGGAAATTGCCCAAGGAGAGGCCCGTTTAGCCGCAGCCGAGGCCCGATTGGCGGAGGTACTCGCGGGGACTCGTCCAGAAGAGATTGCTCAAGCACAAGCGCGTTTGCGGCAGGCACAGGCGCGATTGGCAGAATTGCGGGCGGGGAATCGTCCGGAAGAGATTGCCCAAGCTCAAGCTCGGTTACAACAGGCGCGATCGCGTTTGGAATCCTTACGGGCTGGGAGTCGCGGGGATGAAATCGCCCAAGCTCAAGCCCAAATTGCCGATGCTCAAGCGCGGGTGGAGTTAACCACGGAACGGGTGGAACGGAATCGGGAATTAGCAGATCAAGGGGCAATTTCCCGCGATCGCTTTGATGAAGTGGTCACGGAAAACCGTCGCGCCCAAGCGGATTTACAGCGATTTCGCCAACGGGTGGAGGAGTTGGAAAACCAGCGACAGGAGGACATTATCGGCGCTGAATTACAAGTGACTGAAGCGGAACAAGCGTTAGCTGAGTTACAAAGTGGGGCGCGTCCCGAAGAAATTGCTCAGGCGGAAGCGGAGGTGGCGGAAGCGCAGCAACTGCTGAATCAGCGACAAAATGGCGCACGTCCCGAAGAAATTGCCCGCGCGGAAGCGGAGGTGGAAGAAACAAGGCAAGAGTTACGGCAATTAGAGAATGGGACCCGACCCGAGGAGATTGACCAAGCTCAGGCACAATTGGCGGAGGCGATCGCCCAAGTGAGAGCGTTGGAGGTGCAGTTACAAGATGCCAATGTCGTCGCACCCTTTGAGGGAATTGTCGGCGATATTCCAGCGAAAGTGGGAGATTTCGTCACTGTGGGGCAGGAATTAACAACTTTGACCCAAAATGATGCGTTGGAATTGCGGCTGTCGATTCCTCTGGAACGGGGGTCTGAGTTGCAGCTTGGGGATGCCGGTGGAAATTACTGATGCTAACGGACAACCGTTGAGTACGGGGACGGTGAGTTTTGTCTCTCCCACGGTGAATTCCGATTCTCAAACGATTTTAGCTAAGGCAAGGTTTGCCAATCAAGGACAACTGCGCGATCGCCAGTTTGTGCGGGCTAAATTAGTTTGGGACGAACGGGACAATCGGATTGTGGTGCCAACTACGGCGATTACCTTCCAAGGGGAGGACCGATTTATCTTTGTGGCGCGAGGGGAGGAACCGTTGACTGCGGAACGAGTGGCGGTAACCTTGGGATTGGTCCAAGGCGATCGGGCGGAAGTGGTTGAAGGACTGGCAAACGGCGATCGGATTGTCATTTCTGGTTTACAACGACTATCCGATGGTGATCAGATTCGTCCGATTGTCGATGAACCTGCCGCAGAGAATCCCGAGTCATCTCCGGAGGCAGCACCCTCCCCGTAAGTGAGAACGAAAATCTACAAGAACCCGCACCCTCAAGGGTGGGGCTATACAAACGAAGCCCGCCTGCGCGGGCTAACGAGTAAAAAAGTAGGTCTTTCGATAATCGGAGTGAGTATCACTTTCAATTAATCAGGAACTAACCCTAATCGTCGCGAATCCCTAACGCAATGTTTACTACTTTTTTTGTCAAACGCCCGGTTTTCGCCTCCGTCTGTTCCCTATTGATTATCATAATTGGGGTAGTCGGTTATACAAGATTGCCGGTGCAGGAATTTCCCAGTATTGACCCGCCGGTTGTGACGGTATCCACGGTTTATCCCGGTGCCAGTCCCCTGGTGGTGGAAACCGAAGTCACGGAAATTTTAGAAGGTCAATTGAATGGGATTGAAGGGATTAAAACCCTCACTTCCCAAAGTCGAGAAGGGGTGAGTTCGATTACCCTCCAGTTTAACCTCGATCGCGATCTGGATTTAGCCGCCCAAGACGTGCGATCGCGAGTGGATCGGGCCCTGCGCCAACTCCCGGATGATGTAGATACCCCTCAAGTCACCAAACAGGAAGGGGATGTTTCTCCCATCGTGTGGTTTGCCTTATATGGGGAAAATTACACCTCCCTGGAATTAAGTGACTATGCCGAACGGTTTATTACGGATAACCTAGAAACCGTTCCTGGGGTGAGTAACATCTTTATCGGGGGTCAACGGCGCTATGCCATGCGATTGTGGGTTGATCCCGTCAAACTGGCAGCGCGGAATTTGACCGTCTTGGATATTGAACGTGCCTTGCGTCAAGAAAATTTAGAAATTCCCGGCGGTTTAGTCGAGGGAGAACAATCGGAATATACAGTCCGAGTTCTCGGTAGATTGCAAACCCCGATGGAATATGAAAATTTAATTCTTCAGCGCAACCCCGATGGTACACAAATCCGATTTAAAGATGTAGGACGGGCGGAAATTGGTGCAGAAAACGATCGCTCGTTTGTCCGTTTTAAGGGCATTCCGGCAGTTTCTCTAGGGGTTGTAAAGCTCTCCAGTGCTAATACCATTGAAGTTGCGCGCGGTGCCAAAGCTAAAATGGAGGAACTCTCCAGAAATTTCCCAGAAGGGTTAAATTATGAGATGGCTTTTGACCGTTCGGAATTTGTGGAACTCGCCATTGAGGAAGTTTGGAGTTCCCTTTTTCTGGCAACCTTGTTGGTGATTCTGATTATTTTTGTCTTCCTGCGCGACTGGCGATCGACCTTAATTCCTGCCGTCACCATTCCAGTTTCCCTGGTTGGCGCATTTGCGGTGATGTTTATTTTGGGGTATTCCATTAATACCCTAACTTTATTTTCCCTAACCTTAGCCACGGGGTTAGTTGTGGACGATACCATTGTTGTTCTGGAAAATATTGTCCGCTATATTCAAGAAAAAAATATGAAACCCTACCAAGCAGCATTGCTGGGGGTGAGTGAGGTGGTCTTTGCTGTCATTGCCACCACGGTTGTGTTAATTGCCGTATTTATGCCGGTAGGATTTTCCGGGGGAAATACTGGGCGATTGTTTACAGAATTTGCCCTAACCCTCGCCGGTTCCGTGGTGATTTCTTCCTTTGTTGCATTGACTTTAGCACCGGCATTATCTGCCCGAATCTTAAAGCGGGATGCAGAAATGAAAGGCGGGGTTTTTGCAATTATCGAAGTGTTTTTCGACCGTATGGAACGGGCATATCGCTGGTCTTTGCGGAAAATTATGCCCTTGAAAGCGATGGTTGTTATCGCCTTTATCGGGTCCTTAGCCTTAACCGTCTTCTTGTTTAATCAAGTCCCCAAAGAATTCATTCCCACCGATGACCGAGGGGCAATTTTTACGATTGTTCGTGCTCCGCAAGGGGTAACGATTAATTACACCGATAATGTCATGCGGCAGGTGGAAGAAGTCTACAGTCAAGTCCCCGAAGTGAACACCTATTTAACCATTGGGGCATTTGGTCGGGGAACACCCGGTCAAGTCAACCAGGGATTTGCCTTTGTTCGCCTCTTACCTTGGGCAGAACGGACGGAACCGGGCCAGTCTCAGCAGGAGATTATTGGCCGTTTATTTGGACAGTTTTCGCGGATTACCGATGCCGTAGTCCTGCCGATTAATCCGCCTTCTTTACCCGGTGCTGGGTTTAGTCAACCTGTCGAATTCGTGTTGCAAGGGAGTAATTTAGAGGAGTTAGCCGCTGTTTCTCAAGAATTAGCCAATCAAGCTAATAATTTACCTGAATTAGCCAATGTCGATACCGATTTAACCCTAACGAAACCGGAATTAGTTGTCAGTATTGACCGCGCTCAGGCTGCTAATTTAGGCGTATCTGTTCAGGAAATTTCCCGAACCTTACAAATCATGTTAGGCGGACAAGAGATTACCAATTTTAATCGAGGAAATCGCCGCTATGAGGTCATTGTTCAATCGGAAAAAGAATTTAGAGCCTCTCCTCAAGATATTGAGCAAACCTATATCCGTACTCAGTCGGGTCAGTTGGTTCCTTTGAGTAGTGTGGTAACGGTGAATCCTTCTACCACACCCCCACAAATTAACCACTACAATCGCTCTCGGGCCGCCACAATTTCTGGGTCTCCTGCACCAGGTAAAACCTTGGGAGAAGCATTAGAGGCGTTACAAAATTTAGCCCGGGAAATTATTCCCCCGGAGATGCGAGTGACTTTAGCAGGTCAGTCTTTGGAATATACAGAAGCGGGACAATCAACCCTGTTTATTTTTGGGTTATCCCTGGTGTTTATTTTCTTGGTGTTAGCAGCTCAGTTTGAAAGTTACATTGACCCGATTATCATTCTCTTGGCTGTTCCCTTGTCTCTGCTAGGGGCATTTTCTGCTTTATTAATGGCGGGTTTAGACTTGAATATTTACAGCCAAATTGGGTTAATCATGCTGATTGGGTTGGCAACGAAAAACTCAATTTTGATTGTGGAATTTGCCAATCAGCGTCGGGAAGAAGGACTCTCGATTACCAAGGCTGCGATCGATGCAGCAAAGGTGCGCTTTCGTCCGATTTTGATGACGGCATTTTCCACCATTTTCGGATTGCTACCCTTAGCATTTGCCACGGGCGCAGGTGCAGCAGCGCGGGTCTCTATTGGGATGTCGGTTGTTGGTGGAATGTTTGTTTCCACTTTATTAAGTTTGTATGTGATTCCAGTGTTTTATACCATTGCCATGAAAGCGCAATATCGGTTAATGCACAAAGGACATGATGAAACAGACAGTAAGGTTTCGGCTGAAACGGTGGAACAGGAGTCGGTTTCAAATGGCAATGGAAAGAGTACCCAAACGTTGAGAAAAGTAGAACAAGAACGAGGCGATCGCGAAAATCTCCCCTCGGGACGACGCTAACTCAATTTGAAGTTCCATCCTAGCCCGATGGAACTTCAAACCTTTTCTAATTTACTTTCAAAAATACAAACCTTAAGAAAATAATCAATATTTCCCGCTTGCACTTTCTGCTCAAATTACAATATACTAAAAGTTCTTGTACATCTTGTTATAACCACACCCCCAAAAAATGGCCCGAGATGAGTTATTACAAATTCGGATCAGCACACAAGAAAAAGAGCGCCTGCAATTAGAAGCAGAGCGACGCGGAGTATCCATGTCCGAAGTCATTCGCGACTATATCAAACGTCTGCCTAAATCAAAAAAAGAATTGTAATTAAGAGATAAAATATGTCTACCCCCCAAATTGCTCCTTATGGTTCCTGGAAATCCCCGATTACTTCCGATGCGATCGTCGCTGGCAGTATTGGACTCGGGCAAATTTTTTGGGACAATCAAACCCTGTATTGGTTGGAAATGCGACCCCAAGAAGCGGGCAGAAATGTCCTCGTTTCGCGATCGCCCCAAGGAGAAATCCAGGATATCGTCCCCGCACCCTTCAACGTTCGCACCCGCGTTTGTGAATATGGTGGCGGTGCCTTTACCGTCAGCAACGGCACCGTTTATTTCTCCAACTTCAGCGACTCCCGCCTCTACCGTCAACCCCAGGGAGAAGAACCGCAACCCCTGACCCCGGAAGCGAATATGCGCTACGCCGATTTTACCGTCGATACTCAACGGGGACGCTTAATTTCGGTTCGAGAAGACCATACCAGCGCCGGAGAACCCGTCACAAGTTTAGTCAGCATTAACTTAGCAGACGGTGCACAGATGCGTGTATTGGTAGCAGGAGAAGACTTTTATGCGACCCCGCGCCTGAGTCCCGATGGTCAACATCTCTGTTGGTTAAGTTGGAATCATCCAAATATGCCGTGGGATGGCACCGAACTCTGGGTGGCACAAATTAACCCCGATGGTTCTCTCGGCGAAACCCATCAAGTCGCTGGAGGCGTTAACGAGTCAATTTTTCAGCCCCAATGGTCTCCGGATGGGACCCTGTATTTTGTATCCGACTGCTCAGGATGGTGGAATCTCTACTCGATCGCACCCCACCACCGGCACCATTGAACCCGTCTGCAAAATGTCTGCGGAATTCGGACTCCCCCAGTGGGTATTTGGAATGTCTACTTATGGATTTGCCAGCAGCAGTCGCCTAATCTGCACCTACACTCAATTCGGAATCTGGCATTTAGGCAGTATCAACCTCTCCACCGGCATCCTCCAGGAAATCAAAACGCCCTACACTTCTTTTGGTTCCCTGCAAGTCAACGGCGATCGCGTCGCCTTCATCGGCGGTTCCCCCACCGAACCCACGGCGATCGCGCAATACCATCTCAACAGCGGCGAACTGCAAATCCTCCGCAAATCCACCACCTTAACCATCGATCGCGCCTACCTCTCCCAACCCCAACCCGTAGAATTTCCCACAGAAAACGGATTAACCGCTTATGGCATCTTTTATCCTCCCAATAATCAGGATTATATGGCCCCCGAGGGTGAATTACCCCCCCTGTTAGTCAAAAGTCATGGCGGACCCACCTCCTCTGCCAGCAGCAGTCTCAGTTTAAGCATTCAATATTGGACCTCCCGGGGATTTGCCGTCCTCGATGTCAACTATGGCGGCAGTACCGGATATGGACGGGAGTATCGGCAACGCCTAGAGAATCGCTGGGGAATCGTCGATGTCGATGACTGTGCCAATGGCGCGAAATATCTCGGGGAACAAGGATGGGTGGATAGCAACCGACTGGCGATCGCCGGAGGCAGTGCAGGGGGTTATACAACCCTCTGCGCCCTCACCTACCGGGATGTCTTCAAAGCCGGTGCCAGCTATTATGGAGTCAGTGATTTAGAAGCATTAGCCAAAGACACCCATAAATTTGAGTCCCGCTATCTGGATAAACTAATCGGTCCTTATCCCGAAGCGAAGCAAATTTATATCGAGCGTTCTCCCATCCATGCTTGCGATCGCATTTCCTGTCCCGTCATCTTTTTCCAAGGATTAGAAGACAAAATTGTTCCCCCAAACCAAGCCGAAGCAATGGTGAATGCGTTAAAACAAAAAGGCATTCCTGTCGCTTATCTTCCCTTTGAAGGTGAACAACATGGTTTCCGGCGATCGGAAAACATTAAACGCGCTTTAGATGGAGAATTTTACTTTTATTCAAGAATTTTTGGCTTTGAACCTGCCGAAAACTTAGAACCCGTACCCATCGAAAATTTCTAACAAAAACCCAAGCCAATTGTCTATTCAGAGGCAGAACCATGAGCAGAAACAATGTCAAAGCGATCGCCAACACAATCAAAACCCAAATTCTGATTTTGGGTGGCTTTGTCGCCATCATGTGGATTGTCCAAATTCTCAACCTCTTCCTGTTCGGAGGCAACTTACTCATCTATGGCGTTTATCCTCGCCACCCGGACACTTTACGCGGCGTTATGTTTATGCCATTTTTGCATGGAGGGTTTCCCCATTTAATCGCTAACACAATCCCATTCGTGACCCTCGGCTGGTTCGTCATGGTTCGGGAAATTCGCGACTTTTGGGTCGTCACTGCTATCACCATGTTAGTCAGTGGATTAGGGGTTTGGCTATTTGGGTCTACCGGGTGGCATATCGGTGCCAGTGGACTGGTATTTGGCTATTTAGGTTATCTCCTCTCTCGCGGATTTTTTGAACGCAATTTACCCTCAATTTTGCTATCCATCATCGTGGGTATATTGTATGGGGGAATTATCATCGGAGTCTTACCCATCCAAGCAGGAGTCTCCTGGGAAGGTCATTTATTCGGATTGATTGGCGGTGGAATTGCCGCTTGGTTGTTATCACGCCGTTCATCTCTGTCTTAACCGGGAATAATTAGGCGATCGCTCACTGGGGCGATCGTCATTTGTATCAAAAATTCAAGGGTGAGAACAATGGCAAAAAAACAAAAATTTCCCTATTTAGTCGGTTCCAAATGGACCTCCCAACAAAAAACTTGGGGATGGAGACATTTCCAAGTCGTGAATCGCAAAAACGAAGGCAAATGGGTGTTTGCAGAAATGGTTTCTGCTTGTGACCCCAACGTGCGCTTTTGGATTAATGCCACCCAATTTAAAGATAGAACCCTCTGGCAAGCCGGTTGGCAATCTTTACAAGAAATGCAGTCCCCACAGGAACAGGATTGGGTAGAACTGTAAGGACGCTTTCATGATACAGTCAGCAAAGAAAAATCTACTTAACCTAACTTTCCATGAGTGCTGCGGTTACCGTCGAAAACGTCCAAAAACTCTATAACAAAGTCCCGGTGGTCAATGACTTATCATTTACCATTGAACCGGGAGAAATGTTTGGCTTGCTCGGACCCAACGGTGCAGGCAAATCCACCACAATTCGGATGCTCACCACCCTCACCAAACCCAGCAGTGGGAGTATCAAAATTGCCGGATATGATGTCCAACGTCAACCGATCCAGGTGAAGCAATGCATCGGCGTTGTCTTACAACAAGTCAGTGTGGATAATGACCTCACTGTCTGGGAAAATATGGAGTTTCACGGACGATTACATCACATTCCCAACGGGGAACGGCAAGAGAGAATCCAGCAATGGCTGAATTATGTGGAACTAGGCGATCGGCAAGATAGCCTAGTAAAAACCCTATCAGGCGGCATGAAACGACGGTTACAAATTGCTAGAGCCTTGTTACATCAACCGGATATCTTATTTTTAGATGAGCCAACCGTCGGACTCGACCCCCAAACCCGACGTAGGTTATGGGAAATTATCAAAGATTTAAACCGCCAGGGGATGACAATGTTGCTCACCACCCATTACATGGATGAGGTGGAATACCTCTGCGATCGCATTGGTATTATGGATGGAGGGAAATTAATTGAACTCGGGACACTCAGCCAATTCAGAGAAAAACATGGAGAAGGGTTGGTGATGAAGCAAATAGGCGATCGGTGGGAATATAAATTTTTCTCCGACATTGCCGCAGCGAATACCTACCTAGAACAACAACCGGATAAAACTGGGTTAATGGTTCGTCCTTCTAACTTAGAAGATATTTTTGTCGAACTCACCGGACGTCAGTTAGACTAATCAACTTAGAATGTTTAACTGAACAAGTTAAATCCAGTTAAGTATCGAACGAACTCCACAGCGTTTAAAATATTTTGTGGTCAGAGGTTTTGGATGCACGGAAATCGTCAATGTCAAGTTTAGCCAGCCAGATTGAAGCCATACTGTACTTAAAAGGGAAACCGCTTGCACTTGCGGAAATTGCCGAATATGCCAACTGCGACAAAGAAACCGCAGAAGAAGCACTCATTCAACTGATTAATGATTATGCTCACCGAGACAGCGCACTAGAAGTGCTAGAAACCGAAAACGGCTATAGCTTGCAACTGCGAGAGACGTTTCAAGACTTCATGCATCGGTTAATTCCAGCAGAATTAGGGGTCGGTGCCTTGAGAACCTTAGCGGCGATCGCCCTCAAAGGCCCCCTCAGCCAAACCGACCTAGTAGAACTGCGCGGTTCAGGAGCCTATCAGCACGTTCAAGAATTAGTCCAACAAGGGTTTGTCCGCAAACGCCGACAACCGGAAACGCGATCGTTCTCCCTGCAAGTCACCGCCAAATTCCATCAATACTTCCAGCTAGACCAACTACCCAAACAGCTAGAATTACCCTTTCAACAAGAGCAAAATTCAGAAAGCGATGAACCCGATGAATTTGATAAAACCCCAGAACAATTCCCGGAAGAATCACCCATTGAATAGAGAGGAAAAAACGCGCGGTGTTGTCATTCCTACTGGTTGAAGGTGAAAAAAAGCGAGGGAAATAGGAATTTCTAAGCTTGACTCAACGCTTGTAAAAATTCCAACACCACCCAATCACTGTCTTCCGTACATTGGGTAACCGGGTAATGGTGGATGATGTGGATACCCTGAGTTTGCAGAAGGCGATCGGTTTCCCGCCTCATCCTCCTCCACCCCATCCACGACTAGAATCCCTAACTTTCCTTCAGAACAAACCAGAAAATGAGGGGTTTGATTTTTCCGACCCTCCGGAGTCGTCAACCGCGCCGTAGCGTTGGGGAAAAACAAAACCCCCGCGCGATCGAGTGCTTCTGCAATCTTCACCTCTGCCTGCGATCGAAACTGCCAACCATTCCAGGAATGAGAACTAAATTCAGAATTTGAATGGGCGATCGGGTTTATTCCTGGTTCGGCGTTGATATCATCTTCGTTTAATACAATCTTATCATCCGGCCTTTTCACTTTGTAGAAATCAGATTGACTATCTTGAGCTTCACTTATAGTTCCATATAGCTTTGCTACGCTTAGGTTAGCACCACTCAGGCTCGAACCGCATAAGCTTGCACCACTGAAATTCACTCCAATAACCTGATTGCGATGTACCGTTATTTGATTCTGCCGTAAATATCGCTTCAGAACAGACTGGAGATTACCTTTTTTAACCTTTTCTCCGAATGCTTCTGTCAGTAACTTCCAGAGTTTAGCACCTGTTGCCTTGATATATTCCGAATCATATCCAGAGACTTGAGCAATTTCCTGATAAGACTGGTTTCCTTCCCAACACTGACGAAAGATCAACTCTTGAACGTCATTGAGGCGATCGTCCTCCAGGACAGCTTCCACAAGCGCCAGTGCTTCGTCAACCTTCATCTCTCAAGTCCACCTGAACGTTGTTATAGTAATCTGACCAGGGGTTAGCAGCAGGTAGGACAACTTCGTTGGAGCCACCGCCACCTGTTCGCACCAGGAGTCACTCCGCCATCCGCCCCTCGAATTTGCGATCATCTTACCACAAAAAGCAAAAAAACGCTACTTTTTATCACTTTTTGTCACTTTTTATCACTGGACAAGCTAAAACCGGGTTGTTAAACTGAATCAAAAGAGGTAGATATATAGACTTGCTCTCAAGCCAAATTGCCCCATTAATTGAAAAGGAGTAGCATTATGGGAAATGAAAAACCCCCTGATATAAGAGATCCCAACTACTTTGAAGCAAAAGATGGTAAAGTATGTCCCTCCTGCAATGGCACGGGTAAATATGTTCCTCCTGGTGCTAAAAGAGAAGCCGTCTGCCAAAAATGTAAAGGTAAAGGCTGGATTATATAGAAGTTTCCACTCAGTCAAATTAGACTGGATTTAAGGAAAGAGCTTCGTTATTAAGCCCACATACGTTTCAAATCATTACCGTTTATTAATTTCGGAGAAAATAGAGATGGCTGACATGGTTGAAAAGGCTCAAAAATCAATTGATACTCCAGAACTTCAAGAAATTTTAAAAAAGCTATCTGAGTATGGTTTGGGTGTATTTATGCCCCATATGCACGACCCAACTACAGGTAACTTTGCTCCACTTCCTCCAGGTATAGTATCTGTAGAAGATAATCTTCAGGTATCTTTTCTTAATGCATCTGATCCGAAAATTGCTCAAGCTCGGCCTGTCGGATGGATTTGGGATAATGGCACTCAATCTGTCATGAATTGTGTGAGGTGTATTGAATATAGTGGGCGACATGGTAAAAGTTCTCACTAAATTGAAATACTTCGTTCGATAGTGTGAATATTTTATAAGCGATTATTTTGAGCGTGAATTCCTCAAACGTTGAGGTTTAACGCTCAAAATTTAAGGGTGGTGAACCCATCGCTACTACCCAATATGGAAGGGAGGCTTAGTTACTGTTTTTATTACTACTGTTATATTTATTGTGTTTAAAAAAAACAGTAGTAAAAAGTTTACCTTAAACATCAAAAACAGTAAATAGCAAGAGTAAATTTGATAAAATATCCTGTATAAAATTTAAAAAAAATGAAAGAAAATTAAAGCCTTGTCCCAATAAAAATAAACGTTTAAATATCACCATAACAATAGTAAAGTAATTAATGAGGTTGCCTAAAAAATGGTAGATTACACATACCTAAGTCAATGCCTTTCGCAACAAAAATGGGAATTTGCAGAGGAGGAAACCAAAAAACTAATGCATGATATAATGGGAAAAACTTATGATGGAAGAACACTACTTTTTATTCAAGAATTTAATGATTTTCCATGTAAGGAACTAAAAATTCTTGATGATCTATGGTTGGAAAGTAGCAATTATCATTTTGGTTTTAGCATTCAAGCTAGTATATATGAAAAAAATAATAAAAATAATAGAGAATGGGATTATTTTTACAAGGTAGTAGGATGGAAAATAGGAGACAAATATCGCCACTCTACAGAGCTCATATATAGTTTAAGTGCGCCCAAAGGCCACCTTCCTTTTATAACGACTCCCCCTGATAGGGAGTATTTAGTTTGGCGGACTCTAAAGTGTTATTTTAAATAAACGTAGTTACTAGACGCCAATTGAAGCAGAGTCAGCCGAACAACTTATTCACTCGGATGACCACTGCTGGAGCGAGTTCTAAACCCCCCGTAAAAACCCTGGGCATTTCTAGCTGAAGGATTTGTAACATCCCCAGAAATAAAGCATTTAGATTGACAAAGGGTTGGGGATCCTCCACTTATGGCAAACCCACTCGATATTTATGCCTTGCCTTATCAAAGTTTTAGGCTTAATAGGCTATGAGAGTGGAATTTGAGCGTTTTCTAATCGAAAATGCTCTGACCAGACTTGGGTGCGTGGGTTGAATAACGGGACAATTTCCCCGCTAACCGGGTCAAAGGTTGCTAAGTCAGAACCTTTGTGACGGTTGCAGGGTAAACAAGATAAGGCTAGATTCTCAGCGATCGTTTGACCTCCATGTTTGACCGCAATGATATGGTCAATTTCATGGCTGTAAATTGAAAAGTCTTGGTGAATGAGACAGTATTCACATTTTCCTTCAGCCCGATCGCTCGTAAGCTGACGCAAAGCCGCCGGTATGGAAGAAAAACTCATTTTATTGATTCTGCATAAGCTTTTGCCTTGAGCAACGTCATTAAGCGATCTAGTTGCTCGGATAACTCTAGTTCTGCCGAGGCAGTTTCATTTAACGTACCCTCGCGATTTTTTTCTAACAATTCTCCCAAACGCGCTTGAGCATCTTCCGATACTTTGAAAGCAGCAATTTCTCCCGGAGTGGGACGAGAAATTAAAAAATCAAGCACTTCCGCATAAACCAGTCGGGAAGCCGTTGGATTGGCAACAGTCGGAAGCATCTCTGTAGTTGCGCTATTGGGGATAGACTCTACAAGCCTCTGTAGCAGTTCCGGTAGGCGGCTTTGTAAGGGTTGCAGGTGCTTTGCCAATTCATCTGGTACTTGAATCGTGAGTTCTGTCATTGCAATTTGTCCTCATGATGAGGAGACACTTCGGTATGCTTTTTCAGTTAAGATTGACTGATATTCTAGCAATAGAAGGCTTGACTCTGTTGGGGAGCCTTCAACACTCCTCCCCCCTCGCCTCTTACCACTACAGAATCAGGGGAAGCAATTTCTGAGAGGGAATCTTCCCTAATGCAAGGCAATACACCGACAGTCTATCCAAAACGGCGATCTGCAACAAAAGTATTATTGTTCTGAGTGAAGTTTTTCCAGAAAAAGAGCCTTCATCTCTTCATCGGTAATATCGTAGGCGTATTTAGCAGTATTTTCACTTCTACGGCTCATCAGAATTTTAAGTGCTACATGACAAGCAGACTCATCATTCCGATGAGCTTTAATATAAGCTTTTAATTCGCGATTGGTCAGATTTTCAAGATTTTTGCTCATTCAACAAACTCCCACATTCCCTCGTCATTAATTACCCTTGTGCAACAGTGGGAAAATTTTCACCTCATACCAAATCTGGTTGTAAAAAATCGGTTTTCTCTATTAGCCCGCGCAGGCGGGCTTCGTCCGTATAGCCCCACCCTTCAGGGTGCTGGGTTTTGTTCGTATAGCCCCACCATGCACGGGTGCGGGTTTTTGCAATTAAAACCTATTAAAACCACAAAACCCCAACACTTTCGTATTGGGGTTCTGTCTAATAGTGACCGGGCACCGAGCTATTTTCCCAGGAGGCTACCCTCCAAGTATCTTCGCCGCAGTCGCGTTTCACGTCCGAGTTCGGGAAGGAGTCGGCGTGGTTCCACGGAGCCATAGGCACCCGGAAAACTGTGAGGTCTATAAACCCTCAAGACTGCATAAAGAAAAGAAATCAAAGAAGTTTTTATGAGGTCAAGCCCTCGGTCTGTTAGTACGCCTTGGCTACATACATTGCTGCACTTCCACCGAGCGCCTATTAACGGGTGTTCTGCCCGTGACCTTACTGGATTAACTCCATGAGAGCACTCATCTTGAGGTGGGCTTCCCACTTAGATGCTTTCAGCGGTTATCCGCTCCGCACTTGGCTACCCTGCGTTTACCGTTGGCACGATAACAGGTACACCAGCGGTGCGTCCTTCCCGGTCCTCTCGTACTAAGGAAGGCTCCTCTCAATGCTCTTGCGCCTACACCGGATATGGACCGAACTGTCTCACGACGTTCTGAACCCAGCTCACGTACCGCTTTAATGGGCGAACAGCCCAACCCTTGGGACGTACTTCCGCCCCAGGTTGCGATGAGCCGACATCGAGGTGCCAAACCTCCCCGTCGATGTGGACTCTTGGGGGAGATCAGCCTGTTATCCCTAGAGTAACTTTTATCCGTTGAGCGACGGCCCTTCCACGAGGAACCGTCGGATCACTAAGGCCTACTTTCCTACCTGCTCGACTTGTAGGTCTTGCAGTCAAGCTCTCTTGTGCCTTTACACTCGACGGCTGATTTCCAACCAGCCTGAGAGAACCTTTGCGCGCCTCCGTTACCATTTAGGAGGCGACCGCCCCAGTCAAACTGCCCACCTGAAACGGTTCCTTACCCAGATAATGGGTTAAGGTTAGAATTCTAGCTTGGCCAGAGTGGTATCTCACCGATGGCTCCATACCCCCCACAAGGGGTACTTCAAAGCCTCCCACCTATTCTGCGCAGGCCAAGCCCGAACCCAATTCCAGGCTACAGTAAAGCTTCATAGGGTCTTTCTGTCCAGGTGTAGGTAGTCCGTATCTTCACAGACAATCCTATTTCGCCGAGCCTCTCTCCGAGACAGCGCCCAGATCGTTACGCCTTTCGTGCGGGTCGGAACTTACCCGACAAGGAATTTCGCTACCTTAGGACCGTTATAGTTACGGCCGCCGTTCACCGGGGCTTCAGTCGCCAGCTTTAGGGTTACCCCCTGACCGACTTCCTTAACCTTCCGGCACTGGGCAGGCGTCAGCCCCCATACCGCGTCTTGCGACTTTGCGGAGACCTGTGTTTTTGATAAACAGTCGCCTGGGCCTCTTCACTGCGACCCCCCTCATCAGGGGGCACCCCTTCTCCCGAAGTTACGGGGCCATTTTGCCGAGTTCCTTAGAGAGAGTTATCTCGCGCCCCTTAGTATTCTCTACCTCCCTACCTGTGTCGGTTTCGGGTACGGGCCTCGATTGTTTATGGTGCAATGAGCTTTTCTTGGAAGCTGGACTCCTACCACTTCGACCCCGTAGGGTCTCGTACTCGCGCCTCAGCTCAGGACGTTTTCGCCGTCCCTCAACACCTTGAACGCTTGAACCGGTAACCAACATCCGGATGGCGGCAGCCTTCTCCGTCACTCTACACCAACAACCGAAGGTACGGGAATGTTAACCCGTTGTCCATCGACTACGCCATTTGGCCTCGCCTTAGGTCCCGACTACCCCTCCGCGGACGAGCCTGCCGGAGGAACCCTTAGGGTTTCGGGGTATTGGATTCTCACCAATATTTTCGCTACTCAAGCCGACATTCTCACTTCTATACAGTCCACACCTGCTTGCCGCTAGTGCTTCACCCCATATAGAACGCTCCCCTACCAATACAAAATATGTATTCCACAGCTTCGGTATGTCACTTAGCCCCATTCATTTTCGGCGCAGGAGCGCTTGACCAGTGAGCTATTACGCACTCTTTCAAGGATGGCTGCTTCTAGGCAAACCTCCTGGTTGTCTTTGCACTCCCACCTCCTTTATCACTGAGTGACAATTTGGGGACCTTAGCTGGTGGTCTGGGCTGTTTCCCTCTTGACGATGAAGCTTATCCCCCACCGTCTTACTGGCCGAGTGTTCCCCTGGTATTCAGAGTTTGCCTCGATTTGGTACCGCTCTCGCAGCCCGCACCGAAACAGTGCTTTACCCCCAGGTTTAAATCTCGACCGCTGCGCCTAAACACATTTCGGGGAGAACCAGCTAGCTCCGGGTTCGATTGGCATTTCACCCCTAACCACACCTCATCCGCCGATTTTTCAACATCGGTCGGTTCGGACCTCCACTTGGTTTTACCCAAGCTTCATCCTGGACATGGTTAGATCACCCGGGTTCGGGTCTATAAACACTGATTAACGCCCTATTCAGACTCGCTTTCGCTTTGGCTCCGGCATTTAATGCCTTAACCTACCAGTGCTTATAACTCGCCGGCTCATTCTTCAACAGGCACGCGGTCGAACGTTAAATCGTTCTTCCACTGCTTGTAGACTGACGGTTTCATGTTCTATTTCACTCCCCTTCCGGGGTTCTTTTCACCTTTCCCTCGCGGTACTGGTTCACTATCGGTCACGCAGTAGTATTTAGCCTTACGAGGTGGTCCTCGCTGATTCACACGGAATTTCACGTGCTCCGTGCTACTCGGGATTCAGACGAGCTGCTCTTCTTTTCGACTACAGGACTTTTACCTTCTGTGGTTCCGCTTTCAACGGATTCGTCTAAGTTGATTGGTCTGTTATGTCTGTCCCACGACCCCATCTGGTAAACCAAATGGTTTAGGCTCTTCCCCTTTCGCTCACCACTACTTAGGGAATCGAGTTTTCTTTCTCTTCCTCGGGTTACTAAGATGTTTCAGTTCACCCGGTTAGCTCTTTCCCGCCTATATATTCAGCGGGTAGTTCATAGGGTTGCCCCATTCGGACACTTCCGGATCTAAGCTTGTTTCCAGCTCCCCGGAACGTTTCGCCGGTCACCGCGTCCTTCATCGCCTCTGCGTGCCTAGGTATCCACCGTCAGCCCTTTGTAGCTTGACCACAATTTGGGCTTCTTTTTTTTGGACAGCTTTTCAATCTGACTCTTTTAACAGAGGTCGATTGAAAAGTTTTACCTTTGATTCTTTTCTTTATGCAGTTTTCAAGGTTCATTGCTGGTTAAAATCCAGCAGTCTTTCTGGTCTCTATATAGATGACTTCAGATCAGTTGCTGTGTTTTAGTTCCGGCTTAAGGATGTTGCTATCATTTCAGGTTGATTAAGATGGGCCATCCTGGACTCGAACCAGGGACCTCACCCTTATCAGGGGTGCGCTCTAACCACCTGAGCTAATAGCCCATGTTCATCAAACATGATGCTGAACCGAACAAAGAGTTTGAAAGCCAGAAATTATCCGGTCTCGTAACGACCTTGGGATAGCTGATTTCCCCGATTAATGTTTGGGTTTCGGTGGAAATCTAGCAGGTCTCCCTAAAAGGAGGTGATCCAGCCACACCTTCCGGTACGGCTACCTTGTTACGACTTCACCCCAGTCATCAGCCCTGCCTTCGGCATCCCCCTCCTTGCGGTTAGGGTAATGACTTCGGGCATGGCCAACTTCCATGGTGTGACGGGCGGTGTGTACAAGGCCCGGGAACGTATTCACCGCAGTATGCTGACCTGCGATTACTAGCGATTCCGCCTTCATGCAGGCGAGTTGCAGCCTGCAATCTGAACTGAGGAAAGGTTTATGGGATTGGCTTGCACTCGCGCGCTTGCTACCCTCTGTCCTTCCCATTGTAGTACGTGTGTAGCCCAGGACGTAAGGGGCATGCTGACTTGACGTCATCCCCACCTTCCTCCGGTTTGTCACCGGCAGTCTCCCTAAAGTGCCCAACTTAATGATGGCAACTAAGGACGAGGGTTGCGCTCGTTGCGGGACTTAACCCAACATCTCACGACA
>CAWGFK010000002.1:440000-682500 GCA_963821735.1 uncultured cyanobacterium | reverse complement strand
CTCGGACGAGTTGCAGCGGATAAGGATGCCTCAATTAAGGCCCGCAGCGACCACCGCAAACTGGCCCCTTGGATGTTCCTATTTATGGCCCTCGGTTATACCGGAGGGGTTTTATCCCTGGTAATGCAACGACAGCCGATTTTAGAAAGCCCTCATTTCTGGACGGGTTCGATATTATTGGTGTTGTTAGCCCTGAATGGAACCCTGTCTTTGGGATTTCAGGGCGATCGCCTCACCCTGCGGGCCGCTCATGCCTATATAGGAACCGTGGCCCTTGGGCTAATGTTGCTTCATGCTCTGCTCGGATTAAAACTGGGTCTATCTATATCTATATAGAAGAGGAAAGCGCAACCTGATGACTTCTGCCCCTTTAGTCGTTCTGTGTTTAGCCTACATTTTAGGATTGCTCTGCACCCGCTTTACCTGGGGAGGAGTAGTGGTCCTGACTTTGACGGGAGCGATCGCCGCTATCCTGTTGCTGAAAGTACCATTTCGCAAACGTATTGAAGTCCTCAAAGCCGGGTTAAAACCCAGAATTTGGCTAATTGCAGGAGCAATTGGGTTTCTGGCGACCCTCTATTTACCCCTGAGGCAGCCACAAATCGGCGTCAATGATATCAGTCGGTTTGTGGCTGCCTCAGATGCCCCTACTCAGCAGCAACTGGTGAACGTCTTCGGAAAAGTTGCCAGTGAACCCCGATTAACCCGCAGCAACCGCATTCAATTCTGGTTGGAACCCAACCAAGTAATTGAACTTGTCGGGACCTCTGGACAGGGGGGAAGCGATACGGCAAAAACCCAAACCGTTACCGGCAAGCTCTATGCCACCGTTCCCTTACTTCAAGGCACCGGCTTATATCCGGGTCAACGGGTGGAGGTAACGGGTCGATTGTACTTGCCTCAACCGGCAGCAAATCCCGGAGGGTTTGACTTTCAGGCTTATTTGGCAAGAGAAGGGACTTTTGCGGGGTTAGCGGGACGGCAGGTGAATTTTCCGTCCAGTGCAGGCTCCCCTCCTACCTGGGGAATGTGGCAACTGCGACGACGGATTCTGCGTGCACAAGTCCGGGGATTGGGAGTGCCAGAAGGTCCCGTCCTCAGTGCAATGGTGTTAGGCAGACGTGCGGTGGATCTACCCCATGACATCCGCGAACGGTTTATGCAGGTGGGTTTAGCCCATGTTCTGGCTGCTTCAGGATTTCATGTAGCGGTCATTTTAGGATTAGTGCGGGCCCTCACGCGCCGGTTTTCTGAGAAAGCCCAATTTGGTTATGGCGCAGCAGTTTTAATTATCTATGTGTTCGTAACTGGGGGTTCACCATCGGTTTTACGAGCGGCATTAATGGGTTGTGCGGCATTACTGGCTCCTTTAATGCAGCGTCAGGTGAATGCTTTGGGGTCTCTGCTACTGGCAGCGACCTTTTTACTAATTTGGAATCCCTTGTGGATTTGGGATTTAGGATTTCAACTCAGTTTTTTGGCAACTCTAGGGTTATTAGTCTCGACTGCACCAGTGTTAAAGCGGTTGGATTGGTTACCTCCGACGATCGCCTCTTTGATTGCGGTGCCGATCGCCGTGTCGGTGTGGGTACTACCCTTGCAACTCTATACCTTTGGGGTATTAGCTCCTTATAGTATTAAATTAAATATTCTGCTCTCGTTACCTTTGGCGGGGATTACCCTGGGAGGATTTATCAGTGCGATCGCCGCTGCAATCTGGCCTCTAGCGGGAACAGCAGTCGCCTGGTTGCTGTATTATCCCCTGAAATTAACCATCGCCATTGTTGAATTTGTCAGCCAATTACCCGGGAATTCTATTGCCACAGGAACAGTCTCGATTGTGCAGGTGGTGATTCTCTATGGAATTGTGGTGTCCGTGTGGCTGATTCCGTGGTTGCATCAAAAACGGCGATGGGTGTTGGGATTGCTGTTTGCCGTGGGGTTGGTGGTGGTGCTGGTGTTTTATGCGCGGACGACGGTATTTCAGATTACCGCCCTCGCAACTCGGGGAGATCCGGTTTTGGTGGTTCAAGATCGGGGGAAAGCGATTGTGATCAATAGTGGGGATGAGGCGACGGCACGATATGCGGTGTTGCCATTTCTGCGACAGCAGGGGGTAAATCAAATTGATTGGGCGATCGCCACAACGCCGGTGAATTACCGGAGTGGGTGGTATCAGGTTTTGGATAGTTTGCGAGTGCGGGTGTTTTCTTCTCCAGAAACTGGCCCCCATCAGACCAGCGATCGGCCCTTATTGACGACTTTAAGCGATCGCAAAGGGTCTTATCATCCTTTACCCGTCGGGCAAACTTTGGCAGTGGGGACAACGGGAGTTCAGGTGGTGAGTCTGAAGCCCCCAGTGGTGCAGTTCCAGATTCGCAATCATACCTGGTTTTTATTGGGGGATTTGAATCCTTCGGAACAAAGCCGTTTAGTTACAGCGGGTTCCTTGCTGGAGGGAGAGAATGGGGAGTCACCGTTGCGGGTGTTGTGGTGGTCCGGGGAACAGTTGGCTCCTTATTTACTGGAGGCGCTGCAACCGTCCGTGGCGATCGCCTCGAACGATGAGATCGACCCGGAGACAGAACGATTACTGAGGCAACGGAATACTCAAATTTACGCGATCGGTCGCGAGGGGGCGATTCAGTGGAATTCCCGGGATGGCTTTGAATCAACCTTGGATCCTCGGGAAAATGAAAATCTTTTCCTCTAGGGCTTCCCAAACCCGGTGAGATAAGGTAATATGAACAATTGGAGAGGTGGCAGAGCGGTTGAATGCGGCAGACTCGAAATCTGTTATGGTGTCACAGCCATCGGGGGTTCGAATCCCCCCCTCTCCGTTTGTGAATTTTGTTGGCGATGTCAGGTTGATGAGGGTTGACCAGATTGAACGGCAGATGAGCGGTTAATCTGGGACAGGACTTACCCATTTGAGGAGGATTCACCCTAAATCCCACATTCTGCACTTCAAAATGTAATATGTTCATCCTAATCATTCAAAGCTTTTATCAGAAATGGGATAAGCTCTTAATGCAAGAGAGCTAATTATTCAGTGGTCCCGTAAATTAAAAAATAAGGGAAAGGCAGTTATCCCAATTTAGGTGGTCCTAAATTGGGTTTGTTGAAAAAGTTATAGAAAGTAGGGGGTGGGAAATGAAGGGGATGTTTCCCTTGGCGATCGCCACTGGCGCAGGGAATGAGATTTTACAACCCTTAGCCATTGTGGTTTTTGGGGGGTTATTTACCAACGCTTTCAGTGATTCCCGCGCTTTATGCCCAATTTGGGAAACGATTAATGCCTCACCCCAAACCGGCAAACCTTGAAATCCAGTCGGAGTCGAAAAAACCGGACTTCATCCCTCACTGACCAAATTCCAAGCGCGCCTTTTCCACAATCTCCGGCGTCACCACATCCAGTTCGGCTTCTCGCGCCAACTGGATGATGCGTTGCCTTGCCTGCGATCGCACGAAATAGGGAATATTCTTGAGCTTGAGTTTAGCTTCTTCCGTCCATTCCAGGTCATCAAACACATCAGGATTAGACATAAATAATATCCGGTTAAATGTTAAATTTTTGAATTGCAATCTGCCAATCTACAGCAGTGCCATTTATTTTATTGTAATAGCAAATCCCACTTCTCTAACATTTTAAGATTATCTTCCTAACAAAAAAGCTCCTGCATAGAGCAGGAGCCTTTAATGATGAACTGATTACTCGAAATTCATCCTTCAATTCAGAAGAAATTAATCGAGTTCAGTCATAGCCAACACTGGCTCATCTTCACGGTCAATACCGCGTTCAAATCCAGCAGCAGCGGCGCGAGCGCGTCCAGCGTGCCAGAGGTGACCGACTAAGAAGAAGAAGCCCAAAATGAAGTGAGCACCAGCCAACCAAGCGCGGGGGTTCACATAGTTGAAGCCGTTGGCTTCAGTGATAATCCCACCCACAGAGTTGATGGAACCGTTAGGCGCGTGAGTCATGTACTCAGCAGCCCGACGGATTTGCCAGGGTTGAATGTCATTTTTCAGCTTACGCAGATCCAAGCCATTCGGTCCACGGAGGGGTTCCAACCAGGGGCCACGGAAATCCCAGAAGCGCATGGTTTCACCACCGAAGATGATTTCCCCAGTAGGAGAGCGCATCAGGTATTTACCTAGACCCGTGGGGCCTTGGGCGGTACCGATGCTGGCACCTAAGCGTTGGTCACGAACCAAGAAGGTGAAGGCTTGAGCCTGAGAAGATTCAGCGTTGGTGGGGCCGTAAAATTCGCTGGGATAAGCAGTGTTGTTAAACCAAACGAAGGAAGCCGCAATAAAGCCCATCAAGGACAGAGCGCCTAAGCTGTAGGACAGATAAGCTTCTCCAGACCAGATGAAGGCACGACGCACCCAACCAAAAGGTTTGGTGAGGATGTGCCAGACACCGCCAATAATGCAGGTGAAGCCGACCCAAATGTGACCGCCGATAATGTCTTCCATGTTATCGACACCCATTAACCAGCCTTCGCCACCGAAGGGAGAGGTTGCTAGATAACCGAAGATCACAGCGGGGTTGAGGGTTGGGTTGGTAATTACCCGCACGTCACCGCCACCGGGTGCCCAGGTGTCATACACGCCACCAAAGAACATGGCTTTGAGCACCAGCAACAAGGCACCCAATCCGAGAACGATTAGGTGGAAGCCCAAGATGGTGGTCATCTTGTTCTTATCGCGCCAGTCATACCCGAAGAAAGAAGAGTATTCTTCCAGGGTTTCCGGTCCGCGAACGGCGTGGTAGATACCACCGAGACCGAGAACGGCAGAAGAAATCAGGTGCAGAACACCAATAACGAAGTAGGGGAAAGTATCGATGACTTCTCCACCGGGACCTACACCCCAGCCGAGGGTACCCAGGTGAGGCAGCAGGATTAAGCCTTGCTCATACATGGGCTTTTCAGGAATGAAGTGACCGACTTCAAATAAAGTCATCGCTCCAGCCCAGAAGACAATCAATCCAGCGTGAGCAACGTGAGCGCCCAGCAGTTTCCCGGATAAGTTGATCAGACGGGCGTTTCCAGACCACCAGGCAAACCCGGAGGTTTCTTGGTCACGTCCGCCCATGACCATCGAACTATTGAAAGATGTTTGCACGGATGAGAACCTCTTTTTGCGATCGACAACAGATGATATCGCTTGTTTAGATTTTAGGTTTTAGAGGGGAATTAAATCCAATCCAAAATCAAAAATCTGCAATTAAATTTTCTACAGAGCGTTACCGCGAGGTAGAACTTCTTCAGGGAACTCGAAGTTTTCGTGAGGCTGGTCAACCGGAGCCATCCAAGCCCGAATCCCTTCGTTCGAGAAAATATTCTTGGTGTAGAAGGTTTCAAATTCAGGGTCTTCCGCAGCCCGTAGTTCTTGAGACACGAAGTCATAAGCGCGCAGGTTTAAACCTAAGCCAACAACCCCGATCGCGCTCATCCACAAGCCGGTAACTGGTACGAACAACATAAAGAAGTGTAACCAGCGCTTGTTGGAGAAAGCCACCCCAAAAATTTGGGACCAGAAACGGTTAGCGGTCACCATCGAGTAGGTTTCTTCCGCCTGAGTGGGTTCAAAGGCGCGGAAGGTGTTGGAACCTTCACCATCTTCAAACAAGGTGTTTTCCACGGTAGCTCCATGAATGGCGCACAGTAGTGCACCACCCAGGATACCGGCCACTCCCATCATGTGGAAGGGGTTGAGGGTCCAGTTATGGAACCCTTGGAAGAACAGACAGGAAGCGGAAGATAGCCGCAACCCCAAAGCTAGGAGCAAAGAACCAGCCGGATTGACCCAAGGGATACATCAAGAACACGCTGACGAACACCGCAATGGGTCCGGTAAAGGCGAGTCCGTTGTAAGGACGAATCCCTAACAGGCGGGCAATTTCCAACTGACGCAGGCAGAAGCCAATCAGACCAAAGGCCCCATGCAGGGCGACGAAGGCCCACGAGACCGCCGAGTTGACACCACCGGGTGAAGTCCCCTTGGGCTTCAGGACCCCAGAGGAACAGCAGGGAATGTCCCAGACTGTTGGGGGGAGTTGAAACAGCCACGGTGAGGAAGTTGCAACCTTCTAAGTAGGAGGAAGCTAATCCGTGGGTGTACCAAGAGGTAACGAAGGTGGTGCCGGTCAGCCAGCCTCCCACTGCGAGGTAGGCGCAGGGGAAGAGTAATAGGCCAGACCAACCGATAAAGACGAAGCGATCGCGTTTTAGCCAGTCATCGAGGACGTCAAACCATCCCCGTTCTGTCTGTGCGCGTCCAACTGCTATTGTCATAAAATTTGCGGGAGTTGGGGTCGGGTTTTAAATCGTCTTGCTCTACAAGAATCGCAAGCTTTCTAAGTAAGTTAACATAACTATATATTACATTGACCAAAATTTGCAAAACCCTGAGCCAAAGGCTGCCCAGTTCCCTGAACGGAACCCGTCTGTGTGGCTGTTGCTCTAGGGGCGCATCCATGAGACCAAACCATCTCAGGACAAGGACTGTGGCGCTGTCCGAGGCTCACCTTAACCCCGATTACTGGACGGTGTTCTGGACTTAGAATCCGTTCTTAGGTCCAAACGTGACTCCCAATTTTGAGGGTCCGTTGGTTTTTTTCTCAGGTCTGAATCCCTCTGCGATCGATGTCCTCTCTATCACAGTCCATGTGATGCAGTGGGAGTTAAGGCAGAGGTAACCTCAACCGAGTTCCAACCCGTCAGCATCTGCCCTGGAGTGTCCCCAGGTCCCTGGCTTGGTCCAGGGGTTGACCCCCGGTGGCGGCTTTAAAAAATTCAGAATTTCCCATAAACTCTGGCCCATTGTCCACCTTAGAGACGGATACTAGGATCGGACCTATTCTTAGGTGCCTTGCCCTGAGCCTTAGAGATGCGGGGAAAATCTTTCCCAGTTCTCTATAATTTAGGGCTTCATTCTCTCCCTTACCCAGCTTATTTTCGATGACTGCAAAAAGCATCTCTACTAGCGATCGCGTACTTCGCAAAGAAATTATCGGCTCTCGCCGGTTCAGCAACTACCTTCTAGTCGTTGTCGTTAACTTAGGAGGGATCGGCTTTCTCTTAGCCAGCCTTTCCAGTTATCTGAAAGTCAATTTTTTGCCGTTTGCAGACCCAACTCAGCTCATCTTTCTCCCCCAAGGCTTGGTCATGGGTTTTTACGGGGTAGCGGCTTTGCTGCTCTCCCTTTATCTCTGGCTGACCATTCTCTGGAATGTGGGGGGAGGCTACAACGAATTTAATAAAGAAACGGGCAAGGTCCACATCTTCCGGTGGGGATTTCCGGGCAAAAATCGTAAAATTGATATTTCCTACCCCCTGGAAGATATCCAATCCATTCGGGTCGAAGTCAAAGAAGGACTCAATCCCAAACGAGCCATGTATATGCGAACCAAAGGTCGCAATCCCCTGCCGTTGAGTCGTGTCGGTCAACCGATACCCTTGGCGGAACTCGAAAATGAAGGTGCGGAATTAGCCCGGTTCTTAGGTGTTCCCTTGGAAGGATTATAACTCCCGAGCCTCTTCCTACCCCCTGATTTTTTCTCCGGTGGAATCCCGGGTTTTTGACTCAAAAATTTGGAGTATTCCAATAAATTGGGCCGGGTTTTTTTCCAATTGGAACCCTAACATCAGGACTGACGCATCACTTCTATCTGTTATCTGTAGTCTGTAGAAGGGGCAATCTATAAATTGTCCCTTCTCTGGATTCACCAGAACTGCCTCAAGGGTGTAACTTCTGAATTGGAAACTGTTGTTGTCTAAATTCCCTCAATACCCGGATGAGAAAATTAGGTCAGGGAAGAGTGCCTGCATATTTCAGATAATTTTCGGGGATAGGATATTGTATTGGAGACTAAACATGGAAATTAAAATCCGGCAATGGATTGTATCGGTCATGATTCTGGGGACTTTGCTGATGGGAGGTTGCGCTCAACAGCAAAGCACGTCCCAACCCTCTAACTTGCCCGATCAACCTCCCCTAACGACACAACTGCCAAACGATCTGAGCAATCTTCCCCGTTTGGAGGGAACAGCTACGGTGCAAATGGTGATTAATGATCGACCCGTGACTATTGAAGTGGATGGCACAAATGCGCCGATTACGGCGGGGAATTTTGTGGATTTAGTTCAGCGCGGAGTCTATAACGGGACAATGTTTCACCGGGTGGTGCGGGAACCAGAACCTTTTGTGGTTCAAGGGGGCGATCCCCAAAGCCAAGACCCCGATTTTAAGGGAAATTTAGGAACGGGAAGTTTTGTCGATCCACAGACCGGGCGGGAACGGTATATTCCTTTAGAAATTAAGCCGGAAGGGGAACAGAATCCACTGTATGGGCAAACCTTTCCAGAGGCTCGAATTAGTCAAACTCCGGCGTTACAACATGAGCGCGGTGCAGTGGCAATGGCCCGATCGCAAGCGCCGAATTCGGCATCTGCTCAGTTTTACTTTGCCTTGAGCGATTTAGAGTTTTTAGATGGCAATTATGCCGTGTTTGGCAAAGTGACTGAAGGCATGGATGTGGTGGATAGCATTCAACAAGGCGATCGCATTCAGTCGGCTCAGGTCGTTGATGGCCTAGAGAATCTTCGTGCTAACGGTCCTTCCTAAAGGTGAAAACCGGCGATCGAGGGGTGCAAATTGTTGTCACCGGAATGGGTTTGGTTTGCGCCTTGGGGGATAGCTTGGAGGCGGTTTGGCAGCGCTTGCTCCAGTCAGAGTCGGCGATCGCCCTGGGTCAACCGTTCCCCGAACTGCCACCCCGTCCCCTGGCTCAAATTGGACCTCATCCGGCTCGTCTGGACCAACTCCTCGAACCTACGGTGACCCGCGCCCTCAAGGATGCCGGTTTGGTTCTACCCCTGCCGGATTGTGGGGTGGTGATCGGGTCTAGTCGCGCTCACCAAGGCCAATTGGAGCAACTGGCACGGCAATTTTGTCAAAATCCCCGAGGGAGCGACTGTAACTGGGGGGTGAATTGGTTGGACCTGTTACCC
This sequence comes from uncultured cyanobacterium, assembly GCA_963821735.1. Lineage (GTDB taxonomy): Bacteria > Cyanobacteriota > Cyanobacteriia > Cyanobacteriales > Laspinemataceae > Laspinema. The sequence continues at coordinate 673,480 of CAWGFK010000002.1, read as the reverse complement.
CATACTCCGGCGATGGCTACGGCGCGACAGATCGGGGCCACGGGACCTGTGATGGCACCGATGGCAGCTTGTGCTACCGGGATTTGGGCGATCGCCCAAGGGTTTGAACTGATCCGCACAGGTCAATGTCAGCAGGTTGTGGTCGGTGCCGCAGAAGCCCCGATCACTCCCCTGGCTCTCACCGGATTTACTCAAATGAGTGCTTATGCCAAAACTGGCTGTTATCCATTTGACCGCGATCGGGAAGGATTAGTCTTAGGTGAAGCTGCCGCTGTTTTTGTCCTAGAATCGGCGGATTTCGCTCACCAGCGTGGGGCTAAGAAAATTTATGGAAAAATCCTCGGATTTGGCATTACCAATGATGCTCGGTATGCGAATGCTCCTGATGAGGATGCAACGGCAGCGATCGCTGCTGTCGAGCAATGTCTGAGGCGATCGCAGTTGCACCCATCAGAAATTGATTATATTCACGCTCATGGCACCAGCACCCACCTCAATGACTGCACTGAAGCCAAATTGATTGCTTCCCTGTTTCCCCAAGCGGTGCCCGTGAGTTCCACCAAAGGAGCCACAGGTCATAGTTTAGGCGCTTCTGGGGCTTTGGGGGCGGCCTTTTGTCTGCTGGCAATGCGCGATCGCTGTTTACCCCCCTGTGTGGGGTTGACTGTACCCGCATTTGAACTGGATTTCGTGCGGCGATCGCGTCAAATCCCGGTAGAACGCGCCCTCTGTTTTAGTTTTGGCTTTGGCGGACAGAATGCTGTGTTAGCGTTAGGACAATAATACCTTTCGCGATCGTCTCTCTTGTCCCCCCGGGGTTCCCCTGGAAAAAGGAGAAACCGCTCCACAATCCTAAAAACTTTTAAAAGAGCCATTTACCCCATCCCTAAACTTTCGTAGGATAGAGTAAACCCCCCCTAGTCTATTCCCGATGCAGGTAACTTAACATGGATTTGGAATCGCATCGATTTATTTCATATTTTCTCCCTGACCAAAGACCGGAATTGTGCCACAGTGCAACGATAGAAAAATTTTCTAAAGGTACGGTTATTTTTGAAGAAAACGAAAAACCTGATGCCTTATATCTCGTTTTAGACGGCAAAATTGAATTTAGCAAACGAGGAGGATTAGGCCAATATCAAAATGTGGCCTGGGCTTCTGAAAATGACTTTTTTGGCGAGTTTGGTGTGTTAGATGGACAACCGCGCAGTGCTAGAGCGGTGGCTTGCACCCCTGTAACCATTGCCAAGATTCCGCGCGATCGCTTGATGGATATTTTAGAACGCTCTCCTGGCAAGGTGGTGTTGCAATTATTTCATCATATTATTCATTATCTGCGGTTGACGACCGAACAATATGTGAATCAAATGGTTCACAAACATAAAATGATGGCCGTCGGAGAGATGGCGAATACCATTATTCATGATTTAAAAAGTCCCTTTACTGGGATTTCTTTAGCCACTTCTATGTTGAAAGATTTGCATCCCGATGAAGAAAGTCAAGAATGGTGCAGCTTAATTCAAGCCCAAATCACTCAAATGTTAGTCATGACTGAGGAGATTTTAGAATTTACTCGTGGGAATGCAACTTTAAGCAAAAAAACAATTAATTTAAAGGAAAGTCTTGAAAAATTTCAACGGCTAAACTTCATTTATTGGAATCAACATGAAATCGACTTTATTCTGCAATGTGATAAAATTACTTTGAATGGCGATGAAAACAAACTGATGCGCGTCTGGCAAAACTTAGTCGGAAATGCGGTAGAAGCCTTAGATGGCCAGGGCGGACAAATTGTCATGGTTGCAACCCAGCTAAACCGGGATGCCCTGATCAAAATTTCTGATACTGGACCGGGGATTCCCGAAGCCATTCAAAGCCGATTATTTGATCCCTTTGTCACGTATGGAAAGCGCGGTGGAACGGGACTGGGAACGGCGATCGCTCTTTCGATTGTGGAAGCACATGGGGGCGATATTACCTTTGAATCCGAAGCTGGAAAAGGAACAACATTTTACATCCGTTTGCCCCTTTATTGAGTCGAAATTTGAGTGGAAACCATGACCCTGACTGAACGCATTCTCTCTCAACTACCCGGTGATGCTCTCACGGGACTCCATCACAGCGATCGCCTCTGGCAATCCCTTAAAAAAAATCCCCAAGTGATTCCCTCTGTCATCACCGAACAGTCCCAACCTCTCAACTCATTGGACTGGGATATTTTAGTTTGTGGTGGCACATTAGGAATTTTTATCGGGGCTGCTTTAGCCGTAAAAGGCTGGCGGGTGGCTTTAATTGAGCGCGGTATTTTGCGGGGTCGAGATCAAGAATGGAACATTTCCCGCGAAGAATTAACGGTATTTGTAGAACTGGATTTACTGTCAGAAGCCGAGTTAGAACAGGCGATCGCCACCCAATATAACCCCGCCCGGATTCAATTTAATGGCGGTCCCGAATTCTGGGTCCGCGACGTTCTCAACATCGGCGTTGATCCAGTCTATCTCTTAGACACCCTCAAAGCTCGCTTTTTACAAGCTGGGGGTCAAATTTTTGAAAAAACCCCCTTTGAAAGTGCCAGCGTTCACCCCAATGGCATTGTCGTTAAAAGTAACACAGGACAATCTTTTACGGCACGCTTACTCCTTGATGTCATGGGGCATTTTTCCCCCATTGTTCGGCAAATTCGTCAAGGACAAAAACCCGATAGTGTTTGTCTAGTTGTCGGCAGTTGTGCGAAAGGATTTCCTCAGAACGAAACCGGGGATTTAATCACCTCATTTACCCCCATTCAAAAGCAATGTCAGTATTTTTGGGAAGCCTTTCCTGCGAGAGATGGTAGAACAACTTATTTATTTACTTATTTAGATACCCATCCGAGTCGCCTGAGTTTAACCGAGTTATTTGAAGATTACTTAAAGTTGTTGCCTGAATATCAAAAGGTGGACTTAGGCCAGTTAGAATTTGTGCGGGCACTGTTTGGGTTTTTTCCCGCCTATCGAGATAGTCCGGTGCGATCGCCCTGGGACCGGATTCTGGCAGTTGGGGATAGTAGCGGCATCCAATCTCCCCTCAGTTTTGGGGGATTTGGGTCCATGCTGCGCCACCTCAATCGGCTAACCGAGGGCATTCATGAGGCATTAGAACAAGAGATGCTCTCCCATAGTGCCTTAGCCCGATTACAACCCTATCAGCCCAATATTTCTGTCACTTGGTTATTTCAACGGGCGATGAGTGTCGGGATGGAACAACAACTTGCACCCAATCAAATTAATGAACTCCTCTCCGGTGTTTTCAGTTGTATGGAACAGTTAGGCGATCCGGTTCTTAAACCCTTTTTACAAGATGTCATCCAATTTGGAGGACTTTCTCAAACCTTATTTAAAACTGCGATCGCCCAAACCCACTCCGTCGTTCGAGTCATTCCTCAAGTCGGAATCCCGGCTCTGGTAGACTGGATGCAGCATTACCTTAACCTGGGTATTTATAGTGCCTTGTCCCCCATCGGACAACGGTGTGAAACCTGGGTTAATCGCTTACCCCCAGCGCAACAATATTATTGTCATCGCTGGATTCAAGCTTGGCAATACGGATCTGGGGGCGACTGCGAAAGTTAAGCTGTTTGGCTGACCCTCTTTGCCGTTTCTTCATTAGAACACGGTGCATCTATCTTCCGTCAGACGCTCAGGAAACTCATTGAGTGCATCTACTAATCACTCAAAAATCTCTTTGTGTTGAGCCTGAATTTTAGGAAATGTTATGAAGAAATGGCAAGGCTTCAATCAATCCGGGCGCAGTCCAAATATCACGGCAAAATTTAGCTCGGCTTTCATTGGACTCATGTTAATTTTGGGAGGCGTTGCCACAACGGGATGGCTGTCTCTGAGCTTTGTGCGAAGTGAAACTCAAGCAACAATTGTCAGTAGCATCAAACTGCAACGATTAGTATTTGAAATGAATGATGCTTTAAACCAAGCCCGTCGCCTAGAACGCGACTTTTTTGAACAGTGGTCAAAAACCGGGTTTTTAGATGCGCGGGAGGAATATGGGAGAGCTTATGGGGAACAAATTGACATGGTACTGTTGATTAGTAATCTCCTGCAATCGTTACTCTCGACCGATCAAGTCAGTGCTACCTTACGTCAGAGCAATCCAGCGGTGGTTTCTTATGAAGAAATGGTGCAACAGTACGCCAGTAGTTTTCGAGAAGCCGTAGGACTGGTGGGGGAGTTGGGGATGGATAAAACAGGCATCCTGGCTCGGTTACAGCAAAATTCCCAACGAGTGGGGGATATTCTCCAACTGGCTGATGATCCGGAGTTGATCGAGTTATATCTGCAACTCAAATCTCGGGAAGAAGACTATCTCATTGATCGCCAAAATTCCGAACGCACTGCTCTGTATCAGGCGATCGAGACATTAAAAACGGGAATTAGGCAGTCTTCTACCTTAAGTTTAGACCGGCAATTCAACGCACTGAATGCCCTCAATGAATATCAAGATCTGGCCCAAAAAATGATCCGCTTAGATCTGGAAATTCGCACTCAAATTTCCCAGTTTGACCGCCAAGCGAGTGAACTCTCAGCTCAACTGCTGGAAATCGCCCGCCAAGAAGTTCAGCGTGGGGAAGATCGGATTAACCAAGCCAGTCGGGCGGCGACGGGATTGCTGGTGGCTTCGTTGTTGTTAGCCTTGGTTTTTGCCAGTGCGATCGCCCAAGAATTTATCTATGCCTTAAAGCAATTAGAAATCGAACAAGCCAAATCCGAAAGTCTCCTGCTCAATATATTACCCAAAACCATCGCCGATCGCCTCAAAGAAGAAACCACCACCATTGCCGATCAGTTTACCGATGTCACCGTCTTATTTGCGGATATTGTCGGCTTTACCAATCTCTCCTCCCGCATTTCTCCCAAGGAACTCGTTACCCTCCTCAACGAAATTTTTTCAGAATTTGACCGCCTCGCCGATTTGCATGGCTTAGAAAAAATTAAAACCATTGGCGATGCTTATATGCTCGTAGGCGGACTGCCTGAACCTAAAGCCGATTGTGCCAAAGATGTGGCGGAAATGGCTTTGGATATGCAGAAGGCAATTCTCCAGTTTAATCAAAATCATCAGGAGAATATCAATATTAGAATTGGCATTAATACCGGCGCGGTTGTTGCTGGCGTCATCGGACAGAAAAAATTTATTTATGACCTTTGGGGGGATGCGGTTAATATTGCCAGTCGGATGGAATCTCATGGTCTACCCGGTTCAATTCAAGTCAGCGAAGACACTTATCAATTGTTAGAAAAATTCTATCAGTTTGAAGAACGCGGTTCCATTACAATTAAAGGAAAAGGAGAGATGAAAACTTATTTTCTCCTGGGGAGAACGCCTGAAAAAGCAGAAAAAGAACACAAGTTACTGCCCTTTCCTGACCCGAGTAACAATACCAGTTATGGTATTGGTACTGGATTAGATCGATAGGACAATTAACCCGGTTGATATCGCCAGTCTCAGTCCCTGGGGTCATAAAATTAAGGAGTGGAAGCATCTCATACTCCATACGGTATTTAAAGGTCTATAAAAATTTCTTGTAGGGGCGCAATGTGCAGGCCCTCCGGAGGGCCGCACATTGCGCCCCTACAAATAGAGATTGACGCGCCTCGTTTTTATAGACTTATCAGTACCGTATTGAGTATCACTCCCTTGCCGCATTCATCCCCTCTGGATCCTCTAGCTGGGATAAATTTTGGCTGCGATTTTCAACCCACAGACTTGCTAAACTAAAGCAGGGGTTAACGGAACTGACCATTTTGAGTGCTTTCTGTATTTTAGAAACTGCCCAAAATTGTTCTGCAACTGTGTTAAGCCACAAATCCCGATCGCCTAGACCCCCTACCCTTAGAGTTGTATCTATCATGACGACGAACCCTCAACCCACCGCTGAACAACCCGCCACAGAGACAGTGGATTACGCCAAACCTGGAAAATCTTCCCCGCAGACAAAACCCCTATTGGGACTCTCGTTACCGGAGTTAACCGAATGGGTGCAACAGCAACAACAACCCGCCTATCGCGGAAAACAACTGCATAACTGGATTTATGACAAAGGCGCGCGATCGCTGAGTGACATTACGGTATTTTCTAAACAGTGGCGCGAACAAGTTGCTGACTATCCCCTCGGGCGATCGACCATTTCCCACAAATCCATTGCCTCCGATGGCACGATTAAATATTTACTGCAATTAACCGATGGTCAAATCATTGAAGCTGTTGGAATTCCCACGGAAAAACGCCTCACCGTTTGCGTTTCTTCTCAAGTGGGATGTCCAATGGGTTGTGACTTTTGTGCGACTGGAAAAGGCGGATTTACTCGCAATTTGGAAACCCATGAAATTGTGGATCAAGTCTTAACGGTACAAGAAGACTTTGGACGCCGGGTGAGTCATATTGTGTTTATGGGGATGGGAGAACCGTTACTCAATACCGAGAATGTGTTAGCGGCAGTGCGATCCATCAATGAAGATATCGGAATTGGTCAACGGTGCATCACGATTTCTACTGTTGGCATTCGCGATCGCATCCCCCAACTCGCCAAACATCGCGGTCAATTTACCCTCGCCGTCAGTCTCCATGCCTCTAATCAGAAACTGCGGGAAAAACTGATTCCCAATGCGGGAGGATATCCCATCGAAAACATCATTGCCGATTGTCGGGAGTATGTGAAAATTTCCGGACGCCGGGTAACGTTTGAATATATTTTACTTGCCGAATTTAACGATCGCACCCAAAATGCCGAAGAACTCGCCAGCTTATTGCGCGGGTTCCAAAGTCATGTAAATTTGATTCCCTATAATCCGATTGAGGAAGTAGACTTTAAACGACCCGATCGCCAGCGGGTGCAAGCCTTTGTGGAAGCGTTAGAAAAGCGACATATTGCAGTCAGTGTCCGCTATTCTCGCGGATTAGAAGCGGATGCCGCCTGTGGTCAACTGAGGGCCTCCAAAGCCTAAAAAAGGGGCGATCGCACTTAAAACGCGATCGCCCGAATAAAGCAGCAAGAATGTTAGTAAGGAAGAGAGAAATAACCGATTTGAGTGGGAAATTTAATGGGAGCGACGAATCGACAGCCCTGGAGCATAAGCTTCCACCACGCGACCCGTACTCACACAACTCACCATCAAATAGTCACAATTCGGACATTGAGTCTGACTAAAATCTCGTTTTGAAAAGTAATAACGTTCTGCCAGACTTCCACAATTGGGGCATCGAATCGCTTGAAGTGTCTGCATTTTAAACCCTCTCGGTTAAATGGTTGGACGATCAAAAAACAAGAAACTAAAAAAACAGAAAAAATTTGAAGGATCAGGGAGAATCGAGTCAGAATCGTTTAAAATCGCTGGGTGGCTTGTTGACCCGTCAATAATATGGACTTGCACCTTTGACTGGGGGAACATTCAACCGGCGATCGCCTCCTGCCTACAGCTCATCAAAAAAAACAATCTTTTTGAGTAAAAACCCATTGCGTTCGAGGGAACTCATCGGGTAGAATCCAGAGAAGTTATTCTCTTTCCTCCATTAAAATCATCCCTGAAAAGGCCACGGAGGGAAGTGATCCCCATCCGGCTTATCCGTGATCCCCATCACTTTTTGCCCATTTCCACCGCAATTCTCAAGGGGATGCTCCAAAATTCAGAGATAGAAAGAGGCGATCGGTCACAGGTTTAGTCCGACCCAGGGTCAAACGCCGGATTGGATTGGCAGGGGCGATCGGTCCCCCATCAAGTCCCACGGCCTCAAACCGACCCACACTAACCATTCTCTCCTAACCCTTGATTATAAATCACAACGGGGACAAAAAAATTTTGCCGTTCTCAATTCTGGTGACATGGCTCTACTCTGTCACGAAAAATCAGCGGTTCTGCCGCCTGTAAGACTTCACGAATATCAGAGAATCCCTACCCCCCCTCATATCCATCTCAAAACCCCAAAACGCGATGATTTTGCCATAATAATTTTATTATCCATTTTTCAAAACCAAGCTAAATTTTTCTTGCAAAAATTTAATATTTAACCGGATATTATTTATGTCTAATCCTGATTTATTTGATGACCTGGAATGGACAGAAGAAGCTAAAGTTAAGCTCAAGAATATTCCCTATTTTGTTCGATCGCAGGCAAGGCAACGCATCATCCAGTTGGCGCGAGAAGCCGAACTGGATGTGGTAACACCGGAGATTGTGGAAAAGGCGCGCTTGGAATTTGGTCAGTGAGGGATGAATTCGGGTTTTTTCCACTCCGACTCGATTTCCACGATCTGCCGGTTTGGGTTGAGGCATTAATCGTTTCCCAAATTGGGCATAAAGCGCGGGAATTACTAATAGCGTTAAGGCAGTTGAGGTAAATAACCCACCCAAAACCACAATGGCTAAGGGTTGTAAAATCTCATTCCCTGCGCCAGTGGCGATCGCCAAGGGAAACATCCCCAAAGCAGAGGTTAAAGCGGTCATCAAAATGGCATTCACTCGGTCTATAGAACCGTTGATAATCACCTCTTTCAGCGACATTCCCTCAGCAAATTTAGTATTGTAATTATCCACCAGTAACAACCCATTGCGGACCGCTACCCCAAATAGGGTAATAAATCCAATCAGGGAGGCGATGGAAATCACGCCGCCGGTTAAGGCAATGGAGATAATTCCCCCAACTAAAGCTAAGGGTAAATTCAGCATAATCGCAATGGTTGCCGGGAGAGATTTAACGGAGAAAAACATCAGCACAGCAATCACTATGGCCGCTAAAATACTAAATCCCAATAAACTATTACTCGCCCGTTGTTCTGATTCAAATTGTCCGCCATATTGGATAAAATATCCCTGGGGTAACGTAACTTTTTCCCGAATTTGACCTTGAATATCACCGACGACACTGCCTAAATCTCGATTCGCCACATTCGCTGAAACCACAATCAGCCGGGAGACATTTTCCCGATTGACAACATTTGCTCCCATGCCGTAACTTAAACTGGCAACAGTCCGGAGGGGAATCATCTCTCCCGTTGGAGTAGAAATTGGAATTGCGCCCATTGCATCTAAGCTATTGCGCGCATTGTCAGGGAGGGTGATAAAAATATCAATCAATTGTTGATTTTCCGGCACTTGAGAAACAACTCGACCATTGAGGGCGGTTTCGACAACTTCTGACAATTGTTCCATTGTTAACCCATAGGTTGCTGCCGCTTGCCGGTTGTATTCAATTTGGATTTGGCGGATGGGGAGTTGAGGTTCTAGTTGTAAATCAACTACTCCAGAAATCGGCGCGATCGCATCCCGAACCTGTTCCCCAATGCGGCGCAGTTCCTTTAAATCTGGACCAAAAATTTTAACAGCGATCGCACTTCTGACTCCCGAGAGCACTTCATCCATTCGGTGAGAAATAAATCCACCAATATTTGGCGCAACACCGGGCAATTTCAGGAAACTTTCCCGCAGCAATTGAACGCTATTTTCTCGGTCTTTTAAGGCTAAATCACTCAATTCTACATCCACATGAGCCATACTCACCCCCGCGCCATCAGCATCTCCGGGAGTCCGTCCAGCGCGGACTTGTACCCAGTCATAGAGGGGATTGTTTTGCAGGGATTTGGAGAGGGCGATACCGGCGCGATGGGTCATATCTAGGGAAACTCCAGGATATAAAACCATTGAGTTAACCATTGATTTTTCCCGAAATTCCGGTAGAAAAACTTGTCCCAAGGTAGGAACAATTGCCAGGGTTGCTACTAAACTCGCGAGGGCGATCGCCAGAATAATTTGGGGGGCGCGCAAGGATAAATTCAGCAATGGGCGATACAATTTTTCGGCTAACCGGGAAACAAAAGTGCCTTCCTGGGGGAGAGTTTGATTCGCTAACAGAATGGCACAAAGGGCGGGGGAAAGGGTCATGGCAACGAGAGTAGAGGCGGCGATCGAGAGTAAATAAGCCAACCCCATTGGCACAAAAATTCGTCCTTCCACCCCAGTTAAACTAAAAATAGGCGCAAACACCACAATGATAATCACCGTGGAGAAAATCACCGCCAGCCGGACTTCCACCGAGGTATCATAAACAACTTGAAAGGGATGTTTCGGATTACCTTGGGCTTGATTGGTTCGCAATCCCCGATAGCAGTTTTCCATATCAACAATGGCATCATCCACCACGGAACCAATGGCAACGACTAATCCCCCCAGGGTCATGGTATTAATGCCCAATCCCAAGGCTTTCATGAACAATAAGCCAATTAATAACGAGAGGGGAATGGCACTTAAGGTAATCACTGCCGTGCGCCAATTCATCAAAAATAGTAGCATAATCACGGAAACAATGATGATGCCTTGAATCAGAGAACCGCTGACATTTCTAATGGCGGAATCGATGAAGTTGGATTGACGAAAAGTGCGGGCAATTTGGATATCTGCCGGAAATGTATCCTGTAGCGATCGCATCCGGGATTCTACTGCTTTGGTGACAGTCGGAGTATCCACGTGAGGCTGTTTATTAATCATCATCACCACAGCCGATTCTCCATTAAAACTGGCATCGCCCCGTTTGAGGGCCGATCCGGTTTTCACCTCGGCCACATCTTTGAGTAAAATCGGGAAACCGTCTTGGACTTTGACCACCGATTCCTGTAAGTCTTCGATGGATTTAATCTGACCGATTCCCCGGACCAATAATTCTTGACCCCCACCAATCAAAAACCCACCTGAAGCATTGGAATTAGCGCCTCTAGCCGCTTGGGCGACTTCTGTTAAAGAGACATTCAGCGATCGCAATTTTGCCGGATCAACCAGCACTTGTTCCTGTCGTTCCTCACCGCCATACACCGTAATTTGCGTCACCCCTGGAACTGATAAAATTTGCTGGGTGAGGGTACTATCGACGAAATTGCGGAGGTCCATTAAGGAAGTTTCCCCTTCTCCAGTTACGGTAAAAGCATATTGCAAAATCGTCGCTAAGGGAGAAGCTAACGGGGAAATTTCTGGAGGATGTGCCCCTGCAGGAAGTTGATTGGTAATCTGTTGAAGTCGTTCGGTAACCGCTTGTCTGGCGCGATAAATATCTGCATTCGGGTCAAATACAACTTGCACCATTGAGAGTCCAACCTTGGAGGACGATCGCACCGTTGTCACTCCTGGCAAACCATTAACGGCGCTTTCAATGGGTACCGTAATTTGAGACTCCACCTCCTCCGGTGCCAATCCCGCCGCTTGGGTTTGGATATCAACTTGAGGCGGTGCAAATTCCGGAAAGACATCCAGAGGCATCTGGGTAATGCTAAAGATTCCCCAAACGGTGATACAGATAGCCGCAATGACGATAATCCACCGTTGAGTAATGGAGTTTTTGAGGGTGAAATTCAGAAGGGAGTTCAACATCTGCCTGCTTAACGATCTCCTTGGTTATCGGACAGGACGCTGTTTTTTTTGCGGGTACTGATTAAGGCGATCGGGGTTGCCACGAGTACGACGGCGATCGCAATCCCGACTACCCAACCCATCGGAAATCCGCTTTCGGCTGGGGTGGTTGCTAGGGGTTGTTGGGCGATTTCCACGGGTTGAGGGGCCGGATCCTCGATGGAGGGGGTACTCTGGGTGGCTACGGGTTCTGGAGTGGCGATCGCCTCGGGAGTGGCAGCAGTCTCCGGGGATTGGGTTTTGCGCGATTCAGCATACAGAGACAAACTGCCTTGGGTGACGAGATTTTCCCCCACGGATAATCCATCCATGACTTCAATCAGTTCCCCTTGGGTTGCGCCAGTGGTAACGGGAACAGGTTCATAAAAGTTTTGATATTGGACAAAAACGAGTTGCTGATCCTCTGAATTGACTAAGGCAGTGACGGGGACCAGGATGCTGGCGCTACCATCTGTAGCTGGGGCGATGGGAGTGACGACAATGCCTAACATTTGGTCCATTTCCGGGTTCACTTCTACCCGTTCAATCCCGCCAGTGGCTTGGAATTCATCCCCATGTCCCACATGGGATAAAGCCACTTTGGGGAGGGATAACAGAACTGTTGTAATGAGGACCGCCCGAATTAAAGATTGATGTGGGTAACCCATGATTCACTCGCTATAGGGGATAAAAATCCTCCCTAGTCTGGCAAAGGGTAGATGAAATTGAGATGAAATGGAACTCTCTTAGGGGATTGCAAAATATAAATCATCCAACCGTTCAACAGAAAGGAAAATATGTGTAGGGGCTACTCCGTTGATCCGTCACTACGAAAGTTTTGGAGGTTTTATTTTTTGGAGTTCCCTTAGCTACAATCAAGCCGATGGTTAATTTCCTCAACACAGATGAGAATTTTGCTGGTGGAAGATGAGGCGGATTTAGGACAGGCGATTAAGCAGGTGTTAGTGAGTGAAAAGTATGTTGTAGATTGGGTTCAGGATGGGGTACAGGCTTGGGACTGTCTGGAAAGTCAGTGGACGGATTATACAGTGGCGATCGTGGATTGGTTGCTGCCGAAGTTATCTGGGTTACAGTTATGTCAGCGATTGAGATTGCATCAAAATCCTTTACCTGTGTTGATGTTGACGGCGTTGGGACAGCCGGAAAATCGGGTTGCGGGACTGGATGCGGGGGCGGATGATTATTTGGTGAAACCGTTTGTGATGGAAGAATTATTGGCGCGTTTGCGTGCATTACAGCGGCGATCGCCTCAACTCCAACCCCAAACTCTGACGGTGGGTGGATTTACTTTAGATTATGGGAATAATGTCCTCAGTTTTGGGTTGAGTCAACCGCCTCAACTGATTCCGTTAACGGTGAAAGAATTTCAACTGTTTGCCTATTTGATGCAAAATTGCGATCGCATTATTTCTGGGAGTAAGATTCGCTATCAACTCTGGGATTTGGATGAGGAACCGATTAGCAATGTAGTAGCGGCACAAATGCGATTATTGCGGCGCAAGTTAGCCCATTATGGTTGTCCTTGTCCCATTGAAACCATTCCGGGTCAAGGGTATCGATTTAATACCTCTCAATGAGTTTCTCCGGCGATGAATAGTCATCAATTATTTCGCCGTAGTCGATTCCGTCTTGCCTTTTGGTATGCCGGGGTGATGGCGGTGATTTTGAGTTTGTCCGGTTTGAGTTTGTATCGATCGCTGATTCAGTCGAGTTGGGATGCAATGGAACGAGAAATGGAGTCGATCGCCGGGACATTGCATGATAGTTTAGAACCGATGTTACCGCCTTCCGGGGAAGCAACAACGGTTTTAAAGCGAATTTTGCCGGAACTCTGTGTGGCGGGAGAATCTTGTAATATCAGTCCGACGCTAATTCAACGGCATACGACAGGAATTAGCGATCGCAATACTTACTATATTCGCCTGTTTAATCACCAAGGCAAACTGCTGGCTTTTTCTCCCAATCCTCCCCTAGGCATTTCCCGAACATTCCATCCTGAACCCTGGCAAACGTTTCAGAGTCCAAATGGGATTCGCTATCACCAATTTACGATTATTTTACACAATCACTATCCCAGTGAGTCTTCTTCCCTGCATCATTCTCATCCATCTTGGGGATATTTACAAATTGGCCGAACTTTAGAAGCCTTTGATGGGGAAGTGCAGCGGATGCGATGGATTTTAGGGATGGGATTTTCCATTGCATTAGGGTTGGTGATGATTTCCAGTTGGTGGCTATCGGGATTAGCCATGCAGCCGATTTACCAGTCGTATCAGCAACAGCAACAGTTTACGGCAAATGCTGCCCATGAATTGCGATCGCCTCTAGCGAGTCTGTTAGCAACGGTGGAGGCAATGTTACGCTTACCCCCCTCAAATCAGTCGGAAATTCCCATCATGCTGCAAACGGTGGAAAGGCAGGGACGGCGGTTGAGTCATTTAATTTCTGATTTACTCTTGTTAACCAATCTGGAGCAAAATTCATCCCCAATCCCGTTTAAACCTTGCTGTTTAAATGATTTAATCAGTGATTTGACGGAAGAATTTTTAGAGTTAGCAATCATTGCTGAACTGGATATGGTGAGTCATATTCCCGAGGCTGAAATTTATGTGTTAGGACATGAATCCCAGCTTTATCGATTGGTGTCTAATTTAATAGCTAATGCGATTCAATATACACCGAGTGGGGGTAAAGTTGAGATTGAGTTAACACGGCGCGATCGCCTTGCGGTGATTACGGTAAAAGATACCGGAATTGGCATTGCATCGGGGGAACAAACCCGAATTTTTGAACGATTCTATCGTGTGGATAGCGATCGCAGCCGTCAAACTGGGGGGACGGGATTGGGTTTAGCCATTGTACAGGCGATCGCACAGAAACATCAAGCGCATCTTGCCGTGGAAAGTCAGTTAGGATCCGGTAGCATTTTTACAGTAGAATTAGTAATTTCTTCGATTAGGGATGAAGGGGAAAAACTGATAGCTTAACCCTATTTTAAAGAAAACCCGCACCCTAAAGGGTGGGGCTATACGGACAAAGCCCGCCTGCGCGGGCTAAAAGTTTTATTCATCCATCGCGACTTAATGCTGATAAAATTGCCTGCTGACTCACGGTTTGATAAATGCTTGTTAATGACTGCATTACCGCTTGTCCTGTTGCTGCCGGTTTAATAGGAATTGGTCCTAAAACATCTAACACCGTTTCACTACTGGGTGCAGGGGCAATCACCACTAATCCGGATTCTAACTGGTCATCATACTGCCAAAATTTCTCTACTTTTATAGGAGATTTATGCAGTTTTGATTTATGTTCTTGTGCTTTAGAGTCCGTTGGTTCTGCATCCGTATCCGTACCCCGAGTCTGGCGTAATGCGGCAATAATTTGGGATTGAGTACGTCCCCGTAATTGAAACAATACAAACGGGTCATCACTAAAGCGATCGCCTAACAAGTAATACACTGCTGCAATATGTTTACAGGGATTCGCTTTATCCGGACAGCTACAGCGGGAATTGACTTGTTCGAGGGTAAAGGGAAACAATCTCACCCCATTAGCCGCAAACACTTCTTCAATATTTTGGGGCATTTCCCCCGCCAGAAGTTTAGCGGAAAAAATCGCCCGTTCTGCCATCGTTTGAATTACATAAGTCCAATCTTCATCGGTTAACGGGTCTAACCAAAGAGAAACTTTATAGGGTTCCGGATCCGTTCCTTGAACTTGCGCTAATACCTTTTGCCCTTCAAATTCAATACTTAAAACATTTCCCTCTCTAGCATAAACTCTAGCTCGTTCCAAACGCTTTTTAAAGCGATAGGAATTAAGCAAATCCAGCCATTGTTGTGTCCACCATTCTTTATCCGGTTGAGTGTAATTAGTCATAATTTTAAGGGGTGATTTATGAACAAAACCAAATCCAGTTATCAAAAACCTGATTGATTTCTTAGCCTGCGAAGGCAGGCTTCGTCCGTATAGCCCCAGGCTTTAGCCTGCGGGTTTGGTTTCTTAGCCTGCGGAGGCAGGCTTCGTCCGTATAGCCCCAGGCTTTAGCCTGCGGGTTTTGAATTCACTCCTCATCATCATCAATGACGGCATTGCGATCGAGGATGAGTAAGTTCCGCAAATTATCACTATCTAACTCCGCTAACCATTGTTCACCAGCCCCCACAACTTGTTCTGCCAACTCTTTCTTACTCTCGATTAAATCGTGAATTTTCTCCTCTAAAGTGCCGGTACTGATGAATTTATGCACTTGCACATTTTGGGTTTGTCCAATTCTAAATACGCGGTCCGTGGCTTGATTTTCCACAGCAGGATTCCACCAGCGATCATAATGGAAAACATGATTAGCGCGGGTTAAATTCAAACCGACCCCACCGGCTTTGATGGACAATATCATAATCGGCGGTCCTTGGGGGTCTTGTTGGAAGCGATCGACCATTTCTTCCCGTTGGTTTTTGCGGGTTCCGCCATACAAAAATAGAACCTCTCGGCCTAATTTTTGAGAAAGATAGGGTTGTAAGAGTTTCCCCCATTCGGCAAATTGGGTGAAAATTAATCCCCGATCGCCTTCTGCCAGCATCTCTTCTAGCATTTCCTCTAAGCGCAGCAATTTGCCCGATCGCAACGGTTGATTCAGAGTCTTTTCTTTTAAAAACTGCGCCGGATGATTACAAATTTGTTTCAATCTCACCAGCAAGGCTAAAATCAACCCATGCCGCTGAATTCCTTCGGCAGAATCAATGTCTCCCAAGGTACTATCCACGGTTGCTTGATACAATTTTGCCTGTTCCGCAGACAGTCCACAAAATACCGGATTCTCTTGTTTTTCGGGCAAATCTTGAATGATGGTTTTATCACTTTTGAGGCGACGCAGAACAAAGGGACGAACCAGCGATCGCAATGCCTCTAAGGAATCTGTATCCCCATATTTCTCAATCGGTGTAGCAAATCGCCGTTGGAAAAATTGTCGGGCCCCCAAATAACCCGGATTCAAAAAGTCCATAATCGACCAGAGTTCTTGCAGTCGGTTTTCTACCGGAGTTCCCGTTAAAGCAATCCGGAAGGGTTGGGTTTCTTCGTCAATCAAATCTCGGACGGCTTTCGACTGTTTCGCCTGGGGATTCTTAATATTTTGTGCTTCATCTAAAATGATGCCATCCCAGGGAATACTTTGCAGTTCTTTTTGGTCGCGATACACCAGAGGATAACTGGTAATGGCTAAATTTTTGCCTTGCAGGGCTTTAGCAAAGGTTTTCCCTTTAGCCCGTTTATCCCCATGATGGACCATGACTTTGAGTTTGGGTCCAAATTTTTTAATTTCTCGTTCCCAGTTGCCTAGAACTGAGGTAGGACAAACTAACAGGACGGGATTGTTTAATTCTTTCTGGTCTTGCAAATACAGTAAAAATGCAATGGTTTCAATGGATTTACCCAATCCCATATCATCGGCTAAACAAGCGCCTAATCCCCATTTTTGCAGGAAAGCTAACCAACTGACCCCGCGTAATTGATAGGGTCGCAGTTCGCCTTTGAAGTTGGTGGAGACTTCTAAATCTTCTAGCGATCGCTTGTTAGTAATAGTATTCAGCAATTCCTCCAGATGTCCCCCGGCTTCAAATTTCACCACCGGCAGTTTTTCCATGACTTGAGTATCGCCCGTTGCCAATCTTAAGGCATCTTCTAAGGTCAAAGACATCTGATTTTTGCGGGATTTGAAAAAGTCCGTGGCGGCGCGAATATCTTGGTCCCGCAGTTCCACCCATTCTCCGTTAATTTCAACTAAAGGAGAATTCAGGGCGATTAAACGGTCAAATTCTTTCTTGGAAATGGTTTGACCGCCAATGGTTAATTCCCACTTGAAATTCAGGAGATTTTGTAATCCTAATCCCCCTTGGGGACGAGTTGGACTATCGGCGCGAACGGATAATCCTAAGCGAGTCGCCCAACCGTCACGCGGGGAGAGACTTTCGGGTAAAATAACGCCTAATCCACTATCTTCAAACCGCCAAGTGACGGATTTAATAAAGTGATAGGCTTGCAGTGGGGCGATCGCACAGGATTGGGGACATTGAGTATCTAAACTCGCTTCCAGAGGGGGAAACAGACGAGAGGCTAATCCTAATCCTCGTAATAAGGTTTCCTGGGGTTGTTCAATGGTTCGACCTTGATATACAAACTTTTCAACCGGATTATTCCAGATGGTTTTGGCATCGACTAAACAGTAGGCATCATCCACGGATTGCAAGAAATATTGCAACGTCCAGCGATTATCGCCATATTCCGGGGGGACGAGTTCAAAGGCGGCGCGAAACGGTTGCTGTCCGGCGAGATGGGGGGCAACTGGGGCAGTCCAGGAGGCGATCGCGGATTCGATTTTGGCGATCGCATCGGGTTCCCCGGAAATCATCCCCGCTTCAGAAACCAACCCTTGCAGCCATTCTTTCACCGGAGAGACCAAATTTGGGATGGAACCCTCCCCACTCGCCTTGCGGATGCGAATATCGATGGCATGGGAGAGAAATCCTTGTAACAACTCCTGGGGTTCCGGGGGAAATTGGACGGCTAATTCTTCAGGGTCCCTGAGTTGATAAGTGCGACAGGCAATCGGCATCTGTTTGGTGAAGCGGTTGAGGCGCTTGCGATCGGTGTCGCTATCCAGGAGGGGTTGCCAATGGGCGACTGCCCCTCCAGTGAGGGGGCGTTGGATTTGGGGGAGAAACTTACATCGCGCCTGGAGGTCCAAACTCCATCGGGCAATGTGGGACCAGAAGCGCAAGTCAGACCCAATAAAATTGTCCGCAGGGTCGAGGGTCCCCAAGGGCAATGCCGATAAAAATTCGATCGCCTCTGCGGGGGAGAGGCAGAGTCCCTCGACTTGCCAGGGATACAAGGCGAAGTCTTCTTCTGAGGGTTGACTTCCGGAATGGAGGGGAATGGGACCCTGAGTGGAACTGAGATCCGTTGGCAGGGCGATCGCCACCCTCTGCCAAGGATTAACCTCTAGCTTTTTGTCCGTTTTCTTTTGTTTTTTGCCTTTGGTGGGAGTCAGGTTCGCCCCCTCGGGTAATTCCCAGGACAAGCGATTTTGTTCGTTTAAGTTTTTAATAAACTCGATTAATTCCAGGGAATTCATGGCTAAAGGATGGGCGATAACCTTTCCAGAATCTGCTGTTTCATCGGGTATAAATCGCCGCCAAGTTTCTCCCCAAACTAATAAATATTCACTGATTTGTTTGCTTTCGGTTGAATCCCCTGATTGAATCCAACTGCCATGTAAAATTGCCATACCTATGAAAAATCCTACAATTTACGACTTTTTATTATGAAATGGGTCGGTTTAGAATGATTGACTTAAATTTTAGATTAAAATAGAGGAAATTGATAAGAGTTGATCCAGGATAATTGGATGAAACGGGTTGTAATTTACCGGCACAATTCCAATTCCGGAAAATGAGACTGGACTCAATTTAACATTTTTCGGTCAATCCAGACATCGGAATTCAATGCGATCGCACCTCAGTACAGGAATAGGGATGGGAGTGAACCTGGGGGAATCCCGAGAACCGCTTCAGGGGGGAACCGCAGGAGGCGATCGGCCTGGGGACTGGGGGCGATCGCTTTCGTCAGAAGAACCCCACCCTAAACCCTCACCAAGACACAGGGGAGGGGACCGGAGGTGCTCTTGAGCGTAAAAAACTACTCTTGTCAAGACGACTTCACCCCATTTGGAGGAGGGTTTTTATAGACTTTACTATTTAGCCCGCGCAGGCATCGCTTCGTCCGCGAGTGCCCCACCGTTAACGGGTGTGGGTTTTGATAGACTCCTGTTCGTGATCCGGTGAAGATTTTACAGGATCGCGTGGATTATTCTGTGGGGTTTAAAGCTGCGATCGTGGGCTAAGATGGATCAAAAGGCTTGCTCAAGGGGACGAGTACCCAAAGAAAGCATCCGCGCAGGGGCGGCGGACCCCAAGCAAGTAGGTAGAGATGCAATCAAGCCAAAACCGCTGCGCTCATACCGGGCGACATCATCAGGGAGAGTGGCGAAGAGATGGCTGTTGGCGGATCAATCCGGCCCCCTGGTTGTGTCTCAAGCGATCGCACTTGAGAAGTGTTACGATTGCCACAGAAAAGAAAAGAGAGCGAATTAGAAGGAAAAAGGACTGCATGAAAGAAATTGAAAAGTCAATATCCTTTGATGGACGGGATATTAGACTCACTATTGGGTTGTTTGCACCCCAGGCAGGGGGTGCAGTATTGATTCAGTCTGGAGATACGGCTGTATTTGTGACGGCGACCCGTTCTCAGGGCAGAGAAGGGATTGATTTTCTTCCATTGTTGGTCGATTATGAAGAACGCCTCTATGCAGGTGGGAAAATTCCTGGGGGCTTCTTGCGCCGCGAAGGAAGACCACCAGAAAAAGTCACCCTCACCTGTCGATTAATTGACCGTCCGTTACGGCCTTTGATTCCCCAGTGGATTCGGGATGACATTCAAATTGTCGCCACAACTTGGTCAATGGACCCCCAAGTTCCCCCAGATGTCTTAGCGGTCACGGGTGCTTCGGTGGCTGTGCAGTTAGCAGGAATTCCTTTCTATGGTCCAATGGCAGCCGTGCGCGTCGGTTTGGTGGGTGATGATTTTATCATTAATCCCACCTATAAAGAAATCACCTCGGGAGATTTGGATCTCGTCGTTGCTGGAAGTCCCGATGGGGTAATCATGGTGGAAGCCGGTGCGAATCAGCTTCCCGAACAGGATATCATCGAAGCCATTGATTTCGGCTATGAAGCCACCTGCGATTTAATTCAAGCGCAGCGGGAAATCATGGAAGAGTTGGGAATTGAGGCAGTAATTGAGCCACCGCAAGAGGTTGATCAAACCCTGGAAACGTTTATTCAGGAACGGACAACCGATGATATTAAAGGGATTTTGTCTCAGTATTTAGACAAAAACCTCCGGGATACGCGCTTAGATGAGATTAAAGAAGCTATCCAAGCGCAAATTGCTGAAATGCCCGAGGAAGAACCCGTCAGAGTTGCGGCAACTGCGGATGGCAAAGCATTGGGGAAAGTCTTTAAAGAAGTCACCAAGAAACTGATGCGTCGGCAGATTGTCGAAGATGGGGTGCGCGTCGATGGGCGGAAATTGGACGAAGTACGGCCTGTTTCCTGTCGCGTGGGACTGTTGCCCCAACGGGTTCATGGTAGCGCTTTATTTAACCGGGGATTAACTCAGGTGTTATCGTTGGTCACCTTGGGAACTCCTGGAGATGCCCAAGATTTAGCCGATGACTTGCATCCGGAAGATGAAAAGCGGTATCTGCATCATTACAACTTCCCGCCATTTTCTGTGGGAGAAACTCGACCGATGCGATCGCCAGGACGCCGGGAAATTGGTCATGGCGCTTTAGCAGAACGGGCATTACTGCCGGTGTTACCGGATTATGACAAATTCCCTTATGTGATTCGCGTTGTCTCTGAGGTACTCTCGTCCAACGGTTCCACCTCAATGGGTTCGGTATGCGGTTCGACTTTGGGTCTCATGGATGCCGGTGTCCCGATTAAGAAACCCGTTTCTGGTGCAGCAATGGGTTTGATTAAAGAGGGCGATGAAGTTCGGATTTTGACCGATATCCAAGGGATTGAAGATTTCCTAGGGGATATGGACTTCAAGGTTGCCGGAACTGACACGGGGATCACTGCCTTGCAGATGGATATGAAAATCTCCGGGTTGTCAATGGAGACGATCGCCAAGGCGATTCAGCAAGCGAAACCGGCGCGATTACATATCCTGGAAAAAATGCTGGGGACGATTGATACACCTCGCGAGGAACTCTCACCCTACGCGCCACGCCTGTTGACGATCAAGATTGATCCCGAATTCATTGGCATGGTGATTGGTCCTGGCGGTAAGATGATTAAGAGCATTACCGAGGAAACCGGGGCGAAGATTGATATCCAAGATGATGGAACCGTCACCGTTTCGGCGATCGAAAGTGAAAAGGCACAGCGTGCGGTGACGATTATCCAAAACATGACCCGCAAGTTATCTGCGGGAGATGTTTATCTGGGGACCGTCACACGGATTATTCCGATTGGTGCGTTTGTGGAATTCCTTCCTGGAAAAGAAGGGATGGTTCACATTTCTCAGATTGCGGATTACCGCGTCGGCAAAGTTGAGGATGAACTCGCCGTGGGCGATCAAGTCGTGATTAAAGTCCGCGATATTGATAACAAAGGCCGGATCAATCTCACTCGTCTGAACATTCATCCTGATGAGGCACAGGCGGCTCGGGAAGCAGCAGGACTCGTGTAGAAACGTCTAGCTTTATCCCTCCAATTTGACCTGGAGGGGTCGCTCATGGCCTGCCGACAGCGATTGATCATCGGTTATACGTGAGAGTAGGTGATAGAAAGCTTCTGATATCAGAAGCTTTTTGCGTTTCAAGAACAGCGATCGCCATTCTGAGGGCAAAACAGAAACCCCACCCAGGATATCCCAGGGCGGTGGGGTTCATGCCTAACCCGTAAGTAAATTAAACCACAACAGTAAGGGTGGCTCTACTGTAACGTTACTCGTCGCACCAATCTTCCCGACCTAACAAGTCACAGATGCGATCGCGCAGCAAAAAGTCATTTTGTTCTAACTCTCGCTCGATGTTTCCCCATTCGCGAGCGGGAATGTACTTGCAAAGGGTATAAATCGGCTGTTGACGGCTGAGAATGCCTTTTTTGACCAGTTGACGCGCTTCTTGTTTGATAAAGCATAAGGTATATGAGATAGTAGCTTGAACCATATTGAAAACCGCTATCCCCTTTAGGGTAGTTAGGAGAGTTACTTAATTTTATATTTAAAATTGCTGTTTCGGCTACAATTGACACCAAAATGGTTTCCGAACCATAACAATTTCTGTAGCTGTTTATCAATTTTAATAAGAACTTAAGACCCCTAGCTTCCTCTCAAAGTTAGACTTAGGTTGGGTCATGCTCATTCTCCTTGGAAGAGGGGAGAACGACTGAAGTCGTTACTACAAAAGGGGAACAACCCGGGAGGATGAGTCCATGATTTTTCTGAGTTCCGAGGAATCACTTGAGCGGTTATCCCAGTTGTTTGTAGTGACCACTTTCACCCTCTCTTCACTAAAATTTATAATGAATCATCAAATGATGAGCAACAGAAAACTCCAGACCCTGAGTCGGGAGTCACCCCGGAGGCCCTAAACATCCCCAAGCCCCACCCAGATTTTTTGCGACTTTTCAGCAAGATTGGCGTGAAACGATCCCAATTCGCTTTACACTCATAGTCAGTATTTTGTCGAATTCTGTATCTGACTGAGTTAACCGTGCGAAAAATCATTCTGGCCGGTAATTGGAAAATGTACAAAACCCAGGCAGAAGCCCTGGAGTTTTTAGAGGGGTTCAAACCCACCGTAGAGGACGCCCCGGAGAATCGGGAAGTAGTTCTGTGCGTGCCATTCACTGCTTTGAGCGCCCTGTCCAAGAATTTGCACGGGAGTCGTATTCGCCTCGGTGCTCAAAATATTCATTGGGAAGAAGCAGGTGCCTATACGGGAGAAATTTCTGGCCCGATGCTGACGGAAATCGGCGTGCGGTATGTCATTATCGGGCATAGCGAACGCCGTCAATATTTTGGGGAAACCGATGAAACGGTGAACCTCCGCCTGAAAGCAGCCCAGAAATATGGACTGATTCCCATCCTCTGTGTGGGTGAAACCAAGGAACAACGCGCCGCTAAGGAGACGGAATCTCACATTTTAGGTCAATTGGAAAAAGACCTAGTAGAGATCGACCAAACGAAGTTGGTGATTGCCTACGAACCGATTTGGGCGATCGGGACCGGGGAAACCTGTGAATCCGACGAAGCCAACCGCGTGATCGGGTTGATTCGCTCGAAATTGGACAATAAAAATGTCACGATTCAGTATGGCGGGTCGGTGAAACCGGACAATATCGATGAATTGATGGCAAAGCCAGAAATTGATGGGGTTTTGGTCGGTGGAGCCAGCCTCACCCCGGATAGCTGGGGCAAAATTGTCAATTATCGCGCTTAGGTTGAAGGGATAACGGTTCAGTTCCGAACCGGCATTCATTCTAAGAATCAAGCAGAAGGGGCGCTCTGCGGTGCGCCCTGGACTGTCTACACCAGGAAGTCCGGACCCCTGAAGGATCGAGTGTTCCCAACGAAAGCCACCGGCTTGGTTTCACGCCGATACTCCATTCCCGTTTCAATCAGGCTTGTATAACGCTATGTCTAGTTCTGATCAAGATATTCCTCAAAAATCTTCCTTCCTCGCAAAATGGCTGACTCCTCGCTCCTGCACTCTAGGGTGCTTAGGATATATTGCTGGAATTGTAACCCTACCCATTGCGGTGTTTTTATTCTTGAACACACCAGATGTCAAGAAGGAACGATTTCTGGAACGGGAAACCAATAAATGCCGTGGCTGTGATCTATCAAATCTAGACCTTTCCTTGAGGGATTGGAGTGAGGCGGATTTCTCAAAAGCCAATTTGCAAAACACCATTTTGGGAGGGGCACAACTGAGTGATGCTAATTTTACTCAAGCCAATTTGCAAGGGGCTGTCCTGCGGCAGGCTAATCTAGCGAATGCAAATTTTGAGGGGGCGAATCTGTCTCAAGCGGACTTTCGCTGTGGGGGTGGAACCTGTACATACCTGTTCAATACCAGCTTCAAAAATGCCAATCTGCGAGGGGCGGATTTTCAGCGCGTCGGTTTTACGCCAGAGGGTGAGGTGGGTTTGCCACAGGTTGATTTTACAGCAGCCGATTTACAGGACGCAAATTTTGAGGGGGCCAGTCTCAAGGGGGCCTTGTTGGATCAAGCGAAATTGTGTGGAACAAGGATGCCCGATGGTACGATTTCAAATCGAGACTGCTAAAGGGATGGCTTAATTGGGTATCAGTTGTTATCCCCCTTTTGTAGTAACGACTTCAGTCGTTATCTTTCCGATGTTCATCGTCAATCACTCGCGAACCCCTAACTCTCAAAAGTCATTAATCCAGAATGAATCATCAACCCTTGCCACTGACGATTCGCGATCGCCCGTTTGTATGGGGTCAGCGCACCTATTTAATGGCGGTCCTCAACGTTACCCCCGATAGTTTTAGTGATGGGGGCGACTTTAACACCCTAGAAACGGCAGTCACTCATGCCAAAACGTTAATCACTGCCGGGGCCGATATCCTAGACATTGGGGGCCAATCTACCCGACCCGGGGCCTTGGAAGTCTCTCTGACAGAAGAATTAAATCGGGTGATTCCGGTGGTGCGATCGCTGCGTTCAGACCCCACTTTCGCCACCTGTCCCATTTCCATCGATACCTCGCGATCGGCTGTGGCAAAAGCTGCCATAGAAGCAGGGGCTGATATTGTCAACGATGTCACCGGGGGAACTGGGGACCCAGAAATGTTCTCCGTAGTCGCTGCATTAGGCGTCCCCTTCGTCCTCATGCATAGTCGAGGCACTCCCGAAACCATGCAAAAACTCACCGATTATCAGGACTTAATCGGCGACATCACCGAATTTTTCACCGTTCAAATTCAGAAAGCAACCACTGCCGGAATTCAACCCCATCAGATTATTCTCGACCCGGGGATTGGGTTTGCAAAAACCTTTGAGCAAAATCTGGACCTGATTAGAAACCTATCCGAGTTTCAAACATTAGGCTGTCCCCTATTAGTTGGTCCTTCTCGCAAAAGTTTTATCGGGCATTTGGTTAACCAACCGGACCCCAAACAACGAGTCTGGGGAACTGCTGCCGCTTGTTGTGCGGCGATCGCCACCGGCAGTACCGATATCCTCCGCATCCATGACGTAGCAGAAATGCACGACGTTTGTCGAGTTGCCGATGCCATTTATCGACCCAAAACCTAAGTAGGATTCGAGCCATTTCCCGGCTGACTGGGGGGAGGATTTCCTCCTGGGGGAGGAGGATTATTCGGGTTATTCTGATGTTGGCCGACGTCGGGCATATACATCAGTTCTGATAGGGCATCATTTAACGCTTTCGGGTCCATGAAAATCACTTTAGAGTTAGGACTTAAACTCAATTCCTGATTGGCATCGACATAGCGTTTAGCCAGCAAATATTGCATCACTTCGGTGGTAGTCATCTGGGGTTTCAGCACGTCTAAAATTAGTTGCACAGACTCCGCAGTTGCCTCAGCATCAACAATGGTTGCTCGTTTGCGAATTTCCGAAGCCCGTTGCATTTCCATTGATTCTAAAACCGTTTTTGGCGGGTCAAGGTCTTGCACTTCCACCCGCAAAACTTTAATTCCCCAACTAAACGTTGCTTCATCTAAACTTTTTAAGACTCGCTTATTAATCTGCTCAGTGGAATAAAAGGTTTCCTCCAATTCCATGTGACCTATGGTGGAACGCAGGGTCGTTAAAACCAGGTTTTTAATGGCTAAATTGATGTTATTAATTTCATAATAAGCTTTTTGTAAATCCATAATTTTCCAATAAACCACCGCATCTAATTTAATTGCGACGTTATCTTTGGTAATGGCATTCTGAGGTGGAACATCTAAAACCTGTTCCCGAGTCGTATCTTCTACCACGATACTTTCAACATAGGGAAAGACTAAGTTAGGACCGGGACTCAGTTTTCGATTAAATCGACCTAACCGTTCGACTAAGGCTTCATTTCCTTCATTAATAACTTTAACGGCGCTAACGGTATAACCGAGAATGCCAAAAATTAGAGGAACGATGAAGGCAAAAAATGTATTCATAATTCATGATAATTAGAAAAAATAATCTCGAAACTACGGGCGAGAATTTAAGTCAAAGGTCTGTTAAAACCCGCACCCTCAAGGGTGGGGCTACACTAACAAAGTCCGCCTGCGCGGGCTAAAACCCGCACCCTCAAGGGTGGGGCTACACTAACAAAGCCCGCCTGCGCGGGCTAAAGCGAGAAAATCGACTTGAGACAACCGGATTTGGTATAAGAGAGGGATTGTCTTTAGTTTAATCGGTTTAGGAAGGTTCAGCATCCGTATAGGGGCGATCGCATTCTAAACCCCGGATGCGATCGCCCTTGTCCATGCCTCAATCCAACCGCCCGAGGGCTGCTTCACTGGTTGCCAACCACCGCGCCAAGCGAGTCGGGAGGGTTTCATTCAGGCGTAAGGCTGTTTCTTCCGTTCCCAGGGATTGCGCGTAGGCAGCGCTTAAAAATGGGGCGTAGGTACGCGCTTCCGGTGTCTGCTGTTTAACAAATGCCAGGGTGACCCCGCGCAGTAATTGCCGGAGATTTTCTGTCTGTTCCCGAGTGGGGTCATCGGGTAAGGCGGTTTGACGTTCTAACAGACTGGGATAGTCGGGGTCAGTGACGCTGAAATGTGTCCCCCCGATCGCCGTGAGTAGATATTTCGGATCTCCCAGTTGGGTAAAGGGTCGCAATTGATGGGTGACTGCCGGGGACCAAGCATCATCACTGCCTGCCACTAATAGAATTGGAATTTCAATTTTACTCAGTCCTTTTTCCCCGAATAAACTGCCAATATTCGGATTCAGGGCGACTGCCTGTTTAATCCGCCGATCGCGCAAGCTGATCCGATTTCCTGATAATTCTGTGGCGGAACATTGCAATAAATCCGCAGGCGATCGGCCTAATTTACGACCCTCACTACAAAAGTCTCGTAACTCATCTAAATTTAACTCGCCCCCCGCTACGGCTAATGCAGCATAACCGCCTAAAGAATGCCCAATCACTACTGTTTCTGCTGTGTTCAATTTCCCAGCAACCGAACCGGGTTGGCGGTTCATTTCAGAGAGTTCATCTAGGACGAAACTGATATCTTTGGGGAGTTCTAAAAAGACGGAAGCGGGAATGAGATTGGTGGGGTCTAAGGTGACGGGGAGATTTTCTACCGATGCCTCATTAATATCAGGATGTTCAATGGCAACGACGGTGATGCCGTGGGAGGCGAGATGTTGAGATAAATAGTTCAATAAGAAGCGATCAGACCCTAATCCGTGGGAAAGAACGGCTAGAGGTCCTTGAGGATTTGGGCTGAAATAGAGTTCAGCAGTAATATCTCGATTGCGCTGGCGATCGCGAAACGTTAAAGTTTGCTGAGAAACCATTTGCGAACCGGGTAAGGCGGGGTCCAAGCTGGCGAAGAAGGGTTCGGTTTCTACTTCTAGGTCACTTTCTAAGCGAGAACGCAAAATTTGCCCTTCTAAATAGGGCAGATTTAGACGGGATGCGACCCCGATCGCCGAAGTGGCATCAAAAACAATATTATCCCCGGGTAATGCTTTTAAAATGCCTAATAAACTTAGACCATTGCCTTGAGTGGCAACAAGTTTTATGGCATCTTTAATTTGCTCAATCGTACTATCAGGAACGAGTAAGAAAATAGCACGAACAAAGCGGTTTCCTTGGGGGGATTTGATGAGACGATCCAGGGCGCGATCGCCAATATCCGGGTCAATCTCCACCCGTTGCGCTAATACTTCTTGCAATCCGGCAGGTAAAAAGGGACCTAGGGGGGCGAGATTGCCGGGAAGTTCGCCAGTTCTAGCATACTCTTCTAAATCAGAAATGGCGATCGAGCCTTGCCAGGGACCGAGACGAAAGGTCAAACTTTCAGCAGCAAGAGTGGCGACATTTGCACCGGAGGCGACTGCCAGCATTGCAGCAATCAGGGGTGCGATCGCCCGGTGATGCCACCGTCTAAACCGACGATTAAAGCCAAAATTTCCCGAGAATTTTCCTGATGAATCCCAGCCGATTATTTGAGTGTGTTTCACAACTTTTACCCTCTCCATTACGTGCGATCGACAATTGGATTGAACCCCCCCAATCCACAGGTGTTCCCGACTCCATAACCCCAGTCTAACGTACAACACCCGTCCCCCAAAAGGGTCCCCCAGTTGTGGCAGGCAATTCCCAACTTTTCAATCTAACTTAAAACAATAATCAAAAAGATTTATTTTTTGTTATTTTCAAAAACAAATTGTTGTAATATAATAACAGTAAATCAAATAAATGATACGAGATATGTCCAATCAACCTTATCTCATCGCCCATGAGAACTGACACAATTTTTTATACCATATTCCAAAAATATCCCACCATCTTTTTTGAATTACTCCACCGTCCCATTCAAGAAGCCAGTGCCTATCAGTTCACCTCCATCGAAGTCAAACAATTGGCTTTTCGGATTGATGGAGTCTTCATGCCCAACCGAGGAGGAACCCAACCGACCCTTTTACCTCACCGAAGTACAATTTCAACCCGATGATGACCTTTACTATCGGATTTTTGCCGAACTTTTTATCTACCTGCGCCAATACAAACCGGCAAATCCCTGGCAAGTCGTCATCATTTACCCTTATCGTCGCATCGAACCCAAAGACCAGGTACAATTTCAGGAACTGCTCAACTGCGATCGGGTCACCCGCATCTACTTGGATGAACTCGAACCGGAAGGGGAAAGCACATTAGGTCTCGGAGTTGTTAAACTAATCATAGAACCGGAAACGGCTGCGGTAGAAACAGCCAAACGCCTAATCGCCCAAGCCGCCACTGAACTCACCAATCCCAACCGCAAACGGGACCTCATCGAACTCATCGAAACCATCATCATTTACAAATTAACCACCAAAAGTCGAGAGGAGATAGCCGCCATGTTAGAACTAGGAAGTTGGAAAGACAATCGCTTCTATCAAGAAAGCCTTGCCGAAGGTATAGGGAAAGGTAAAATCCTGGGAAAACTAGAGACAGTTAAACCCTTCTTGCGAAAGGGCTTAACTTTAGAAGCTATTGCTGAATCTTTAGAGTTGCCATTAGATTTAGTGCGGGAAGCTGCCGAAGATAGCAATAGTCAGGAAGATTAACCCCACTCAATGCCGATAAAAATCCGTAGGTTGACATAAACCAATCGACCCCCTCTAATCCAGGACATCATTGAGGGGGTTTTATCCCAGATTTTAGGATGAGAGGAGATAGCCGCTATGTTAGAACTAGGAAGTTGGAAAGACAATCGCTCCTATCAAGAATGTCTTGCCGAGGGTATAGAGGAGGGCCTGAGAAGAGCAAGATTGAAGGTAAAATGGAGGCCAAAATTGAGGCCGTTAAACCCTTATTCGGCATGGCTTAAGTTTAGAAGCTATTGCTGAATCGTTAGAGTTGCCATTAAATTTAGTTCGGGAAACTGCCGAAGATAGCAATAGTCAGGAAGATTAACCCCACTCAACTCTGAAGATCTGCCACATCCCACAACCGGACTACACCATCACACTGCGGAGGCGAGATATTTGCGATCGGGACTGAAGGCCACGCTAATAAACCGAGCCAGTATGTCCACTGAAATGTACGCAGTTCCCTTCCCGTATCGGATCCCACAGCCGCACAGTTTTATCCGCACTTCCAGAAGCGAGGAATTTGCCATCAGGACTGAAGGCCACGCTTAACACCGCTTCGGTATGTCCCGTAAGTTGGCGCAGTTCCCTTCCCGTAGCTGTATCCCACAGCCGCACAGTTTTATCATCTCCAACTCCCAGAAGCGAGGAATTTGCCATCGGGACTGAAGGCCACGCTCCCACGGTTTGGTATGTCCACAGAGTTGGCGCAGTTCCTTTCCCGTAGCTGCATCCCACAGCCGCACGGTTTTATCCTCACTCCCAGAAGCGAGGAATTTGCCATCGGGACTGAAGGCTACGCTAAACACGCCACTTGGTATGTCCACCAAGTTGGCGCAGTTCCCTTCCCGTAGCTAGCATCCCACAGCCGCACGGTATTATCCTACTCCCAGAAGCGAGGAATTTGCCATCGGGACTGAAGGCTACGCTATTCACCCATTTTGTATGTCCACAAGTTGGCGCAGTTCCCTTCCCGTAGCTGTATCCCACAGCCGCACGGTTTTATCACCACTCCCAGAAGCGAGGAATTTACCATCGGGACTGAAGGCCACGCTCAACACCCGGTCGGTATGTCCCTCGAGTTGGTGCAGTTCCCTTCCCGTAGCCGTATCCCACAGCCGCACGGTTTTATCAGAACTCCCAGAAGCGAGGAATTTGCCATCGGGACTGAAGGCGACGCTATACTACCCAGCTACTATGTCCACTGAGTTGGCGCAGTTCCCTTCCCGTAGCCGTATCCCACAGCCGCACGGTATTATCATGACTCCCAGAAGCCAGGAATTTGCCATCGGGACTGAAGGCGAGGCTTTTTACTGAACTCGTATGTCCACTCAAGTTGGCGCAGTTCTCCTTCCCGTAGCTGGTATCCCACAGCCGCACGGTTTTATCCTCACTCCCAGAAGCGAGGAATTTGCCATCGGGACTGAAGGCGACGCTAAACACCGAACTTGTATGTCCACCGAGTTGGCGCAGTTCCCTTCCCGTAGCCGGATCCCACAGCCGCACAGTTTTATCCCCACTCCCAGAAGCGAGGAATTTGCCATCGGGACTGAAGGCCACGCTCATATACCGGATTCGTATGTCCACCGAGTTGGCGCAGTTCCCTTCCCGTAGCCGGATCCCACAGCCGCACGGTATTATCATGACTCCCAGAAGCGAGGACTTTGCCATCGGGACTGAAGGCCACGCTATTGACCCGTTGGTATGTCCACAGAGTTGGTGCAGTTCCCTTCCCGTAGCCGGATCCCACAGCCGCACGGTTTTATCACTACTCCCAGAAGCCAGGAATTTGCCATCGGGACTGAAGGCCATGCTATATCACCGAGTTGGTATGTCCACCGAGTTGGTACAGGAATTGCCCTGTCGTTACATCCCACAAGTAAATAGCTTGTTGCCCCCCTAAAGCTAACAGTTTTCCGTCCAGACTCACGGCACCCAGAATTAGCAGGGCAGTCGATTTCCCAGAGTGCTTCACCACTGCTCAGGTTAAACAATGCCGCGCCACCCTCGGCACAGACAATAGCTAATTCCTGATTCAGCAGGATCACATTGTGGATTGTTCCACGCCCAAAACGTCGAATCATTATTCCCTGTTCTGAGAGTTCGGGCAACGTAAAATAGCCACGCAGATCTACTGCGCCTTTGCCTGGACCTGCCGCACTTGTTGGTTGGGGCTTTAAAACTGAGGGTGGAACCGGGCTGTTGGGAAGTGGGAGTTTTGTAGAGGGGAGATTTGGATAGCTATTTCCCTCAAATGCTGCCGTTTTCCACCACTCACTGATATTGTTAGGTCGCTGATTTTTCTGTAGCGGTAAGGCGGAAGCGACTAAACTCTGCCAGGGTTCCTCTAATTGGGGTTCCCAGGGTTCTCCGATGAGGCGACTCAGGGCCGGTGGTGGTAGGGTCCCGGTGAGCATTTGATGTAGGAGCATCCCCAGTTCAAAAATATCGCTTTCTGGCCCGATCGCCTGGTTGCCAATCAGTTCCGGTGGGGCGTAATCTGGTGTAAATGCTCGCGTACTCCGGGTGGGACCAATGGTGGCGCTTTCTTGTTTGGCTGCCCCAAAATCGATTAAGACAATTCGCCCTTCCGGTGTCAGGAGGATATTGTCCGGTTTGAGGTCGAGATGATAGACTCCGGCTTGATGAGTTGCCGCTAAAGCACTGACTAAAGATGTGATGATTTCCCTAACTCGTTGCGGGTCTAATTTTTTCCCAGGCTGTTCATCTAACTCTTGTCCTAATGTTTTCCCCGAGAGCAGTTCCATCACCAGATAGGCGGTGTTTCTTTCTTCAAATAAGTCTTGCACTCGCACTAAACTGGGATGATTCAGTTTGGCTAAAATCCGCCCTTCTCGCAAAAATCGGGTTAACCAACGCTGATACATTTCCGTTTTGTTTTGGGGAACGGTTAATCCCCCATTGTTGCTGTGGCGATGAGCAAGTTCTTGGGGATAATATTCTTTGATGGCAACAGGTTGTTCCAGGCCAATATGATGCGCTCGATAGGTAATCCCAAATCCCCCTCGTCCTAAAGCATATTCGATTTCGTAAGTGTTGGCTTTTAAGCGGGTCTGTTCCGGCAGGAGGTTTTGCTGGAGGGCGGGTAAGTGAACACCGCATTTTGGGCAGTATTGATTCGTTGACGAGATGCCTTCTGCATGACAGTTTAAACAACGCATGAGCCTATATGTCCACACCTACTCCGATTTTGATAATTTATCATGAAAGGGTGAGGAATTTAATAAATTTTTGTAACAGTTTGGGGGGAGGATTGTCAGGGTGCGTGCGATCCCCTTTTAACACCCAATCCGCTTATCCAAGACCTGTTGTTTATCAATTAGCCCGCGCAGGCGGGCTTCGTCCGTATAGCCCCACCCTTTAGGGTGCGGGGAGTTTTTATGACCATTAAACGATATTAATCTTCCTCAATAGCTGAGGATATTACTGTTGCCAAATCGATTAAAACGGCTGCGGAATCTGGCTGACCATTTTCTACCATCAGTTGAGCAACTTGGGCCAAGGTTTTGACAAAGCCTCGGTCCACTATTGCGGAGTTTTGATGTAAAATATGGGCAACTTCTTCTCCAGTATCACACTTTAAAATTTCCTCAATGACTTGAAGATATGCCTGATTGCGCGCGCTGACAGCAGGGTGTGTCCTTTTCACAATTTCGGCAAAAGCCAGTTCTAATTGCTCGGATAATGTCCTTAAAAAACTCGCGGTATCTTCTTCCCCCTCTTCTTCGGCTTTCTCCGCTGCCTGGTTGAGAACGTAGACAAATTGAACATCGATTAAATGTCTATGTTTGCGGAGAATCTTGAGTTCGTCTCCTTCAGGACAATCTAATAATTTTTGAATGAGTTTGATATAAGCTCTGATCCGCTTGTCAGTCATCGGGTTATGTCAAAGATTTTACTTTTCTTATGGTACGTTAAAATTTACCGCAATTTAGAGAGATGTTGCCGAGAGGACCGGGAGGCGATCGCCCGAGGATGGTTGGATGGGGGGAACGACTGAAGTCGTTACTACAAACGAAGAAAAAGAACGACTGAAGTCGTTACTACGAACACCGGATGATAACGACTGAAGGTTTCTCTTTAGCCCGCGCAGGCGGGCTTCGTCCGTATAGCCCCACCCTTCAGGGTGCGGGCTTTCTCTGGATTTAATCAACGGAGAGGGGGAGATTCAAACTCCCGGAACCCTTGCGGATTCATCTGATTTCAAGTCAGACGCAATCGACCACTCTGCCACCTCTCCAGTGCGGTTCTGTTTTATCTTACCCCGAGTTGTCTGGAATTGAAAGAGTCAAGGGGGAAAAAATCCAGTCGCCCTTAAGCGAGGGTGGCAACAGATTCCGGGTGTTGTTGATACAGAACTTCTTCGGAGGCGACTGCGAAATTTTGGTCCACCCAAACTAAGGAGGCGCGAGTCACGCTGTTCCCTTGTAATTCCACCAGGGAAAAGTTCCGCAATTGACCCTCTTCTGTGGGTACAATTCGGGGGACGCGGGCCGCATTCAGATAAACAGTCCCATCGCTGGTGGTATGCAGGGATTTCCGCAACCGGGTTTGGGTGTGGCGGAGGCGGTGGTGCATATGTCCGAAGGTGACGAGGGGGATAGTTTTACCCATTTTGCGGGTTTGGGCGATCGCATCGGCAAAATCCGGGTCCCCAAAGTCACCGCCTAGGGGTTTCCAATCTTTGCCGCAGGGGTCTTCTGGGCGATCGCCTAACCCTTTGGGTCCATTATGTCCCAGAAAAATAATCGTATCGAAGTTGGCGCGTTTAACCGCTGCCATAATGCGATCGGTAGACTCGACAAAACTGCTGACATCGCAGCGATCGCTATAAAAATCCGCATATTTCCATTCCGACCCTCCCCAGGTAAAGGGACGGGACCCCACCACCGTTAACCCAAACTCGGGAAAATCTAACTTGCCAAACCCCACATGAGTCTCGCCGAGGATATCCAATTGAGACTGAACCCAATCCTCACTCCGGCGATTATAAGGGCAAGTTTTGCGACCCCAGTCCGTCGCAGTGAACCAAGCGTCATGGTTTCCAAACGTCACCGCTTTAGGAATATCCAAGGCGGCGATCGCCCGGACAATGGGGACCGACTCATTGCCAAAATCCCCTACAAACAGCGCTAAATCAACCCCGAGTTGGGTTAGCGCTTCTCCATCGGCGGGTTCCCATTGTTCATGTACATCCCCAACAATGGCAATTTTAATCTGACTTTTCTGATAATTGTGTCCGAACATCCCTGTTTCTCTCGCTGCTCTTTATCTAGGATAGGCAATCTAGCGCCTGAATGCGAAGAAACTCCAGCCTTTAGCGGGTTCAAAATTAGGGATGAACCGTAAATCCGTTCTGCTGCCTCCTCTGGCAATTCCCCCTTACCCGGGTATTTTTTCGAGAAGAAGGAATCAATCTCTTTGCTGGGAAAGGCTTTCCGACTCCCCTGCCCTCGTCTAGGTATGATACCAAATCCGGTTGTGAAAGACCTATTTTACTCTTCAGCCTGCGTAGGCAGGCTTTGTCTGTGTAGCCCCACCCTTGAGGGTGCGGGTTTTTATAGACCTTTAACAACCGAATTCCGTATGAGTTACATATTTCTTAACCCACTGACAACCGCAGTGCTAGTCTGGGTTAGCCGGATGATGCAAGATTTGCGGGGGCCGTGTGAACTACGGGAGAAGTTACTCGATTATAAAATAATAAGGGACCGGAAAATTTTAAATGTTTCCTGGGGTGCTCAGGTTGCACTAGAGAACGACTGAAGTCGTTACTACAAACATCGGGGCACGACTTGGAGTCTGGGGGTTCTGGGTTGGGTGGTTCGGGATTGGGGCGATCGGGTGAGAGTTATGTAACTGGGCTATTAAAAACGATAGGCTAGAAATAAGATAAAGGCGTTCAGGCTAGTTTTTAGCTGAATCGGCTTTCGTTGATCATAGAATGAGTAGAAACTAAGAAATACAGATGGCGCAACAAAGCGAAGGGATCAAAATAGTCAGTGATAATCGCCAAGCCCGGTTTTTATATGAGATTCTGGAAAAATATGAAGCGGGGATTGAATTAAAAGGGACCGAGGTGAAATCGATTCGGGAAGGGAAGGTGAATATCCGAGATGGGTATGTCTTGTTTCGGGATGCGGAGGCGTGGCTGCTGAATGTGAATGTGTCGCCCTATCAGACGGCCAGTCTCTATTTTAACCATGAGCCGACCCGGAGTCGGAAGTTGTTGTTACACCGCGATCAAATCCGCAAGTTGATTGGTAAGGTGGAACAGAAAGGCTTGACAATGGTACCGACAAAGATGTATCTCAAGCGTGGGTTAGTTAAGGTAGAGATTGCTCTTGTCCGAGGCAAGCAACTCCACGATAAGCGAGCGGCAGTGAAAGAACGGGACCACAAGCGGGAGATAGAACGGGCGTTAAAGCAGTATTAGCGGTTCTAATACACTGCTTCCCACTCCCGGACTATCTACTGCAAAGGCGATTCGCAACTGATGACCCCCGCTCCGATGAGCGGGTTGAGGGTCTTCTATCGGGAATATCTGCGTTTGCGTCTGCGTGCGATTTCTTTGCGCTTACGCTTTTCTAGGGGAGTTTCAAAGTGACGCTGACGCTTCATGTCTGCATAAATTCCCTCTTTTGCTACTTGACGCTTAAAGCGGCGCAGTGCAGATTCGATCGCTTCATTTTCGCCGACAACGACTTGAGTCATCCGGTATCCTCCTGAGTATCAACAATAAGATGGGCGGGTGAAAAGTGCTCTACCCCAACTCGGGTAAGCTTGATATCCCAGTCACGGAAATAGCTGATGGGGGCATTCCTCCCCTGTCGAGCCGTTTGCGAGGGTGGGGTTCACAATCGAAGGCTCGGAGTTCGGCAGCACAAAGCCGCCCAATCGCGCTTTGTCCACAACTGGCTATCTTTTATGAATTGGCTTTAAAACCCGATAGTGTTTGTTGGCTTGTCTGTATCGCAACAAACACGACAATCAAACTTTATCTGCGAAATATATTTTAACACAGAATGCCTCGGGTTCAGGAAAAATCCTCGATCGCCAGTCTTGAGCTAAGGCGATCGCCGCCAGCGGAATTATGCTCTCCCCAAGGGTGAGTGCAAGCGGGCGATCGCCTCACGCATTCAGAGAAATCGGATTGTAGCATGAGAAGGGGGATTACTTTTTCTGGATGTTGCTGTGATTAGACAGAACCCTGGGATTCTGTACAGCCTGAATCCGGTTCAGGAGACTCATCGGACGGTTTAAATGCAGGGTTGCAGGGGAAACGAGGCGGGCGGATGCTGGAGGGGGCTGTACGGGGTCTTCACCGGATAGCCCAGGGGAGGAGTCTTGGCCCTATCTAGGCAGGATCCGGATCAATTCCCGTCAGGGTCTGGGATGAGCTGCTTCGGCTGGTTGCGCCAACCCAGGGGCGATCGCATCCCGGAACCCAAGAGAGGAGAGGGAGTCGGTTTAATAAAAAAT
Source organism: uncultured cyanobacterium (assembly GCA_963821735.1). Lineage (GTDB taxonomy): Bacteria > Cyanobacteriota > Cyanobacteriia > Cyanobacteriales > Laspinemataceae > Laspinema. Next base: position 636,610 of record CAWGFK010000002.1, on the reverse strand, counting down.
ATTAAAACAATGCCCCTATTGTCATCGTTTCGGTTTAAAACTCGTAAAATTAATATAAATACTTGGGAGTTGAGTAATCGGTAAGTAAATTGACCTGTAACACCTAAGATAAAAGGCCCCCGGGAAGAGAGTGGCCCTCGGGCATCTTTACTGCAAAATTTTCATAGGAAGTAGTTAGCTCATGCATTTTAGCATTTAGGCGAACCACCGGGTCCGGATATCCCCGGTTACAATTACCATGCTCATCGAGGGGAGAAATTAGTAATGATTCGTAGAAAAATCAAGCGCAAGTCAGCGCCAATATTAGATCGAGAAACTTTATTAAATCGGATTGCGAGTCGGATTCGTCAATCTTTAGAATTAAATGAAATTTTAGAAACGACTGCCCGAGAAATTCGAGCTTTTTTAAATACCCATCGGGTCAAAATTTATCGATTTGAAGAAGATGGCAGTGGAGAAGTGATTGCGGAATCAATTCAAAGCGATCGCTTACCCTCTATGTTGGGGCTACGCTTTCCCGCTACAGATATTCCGGAGAAGGCACGAGAGTTATTTCTAACGGCTCGTCAACGGGTGATCGTAGATGTAGCATCTGGACGTAAAACCACTGAAGAACTCGATTTTTCAGACAATGGAGAAAGTATCAGCCGAAGAGGTATGCGCTATTGGCCCGTAGACCCCTGTCATGCGGAATATCTGAAAAATATGGGGGTATTTTCTTCTTTAGCTATTCCGATTCTCAACCAACATCATCTGTGGGGATTGTTGGTATCTCATCATGCTAAACCTAGAAGATATTCAGAACGAGAAATTGAGATTGTCCAATTGCTGGTGGATCAAATGTCGATTGCGATCGCCCAATCCGAGTTATTAAATCGCACTCGTCACCAAGCTCGGGATGAATCGGTACTCAATAAAATCAGCGGATTGCTGCACTCACCTTTAGACCTCAAAAAAATTCGCCAAACTGTTCTAAAAGAAACCGTTCTCGCCTTACGGGCAGATTCAGGCCGACTCTATATTAATCCAGAAATGACCGGGGCAGTAGCTCAAATCTATACTTATGGCGTTCAACCGAGTATTGCTTGGATTGAAGAAACAGACTGTTGGCAACAGTTGATTAACGGGAGTGAGCAGATTGCACCTCCGCAGACCAATCCCGGGACGCATCAGCAGGAAAATCTCTCTCCGGCAGAACAGGCAATCCTTGATACCGCTGGACTCGATTTACTCTCTAATTTAAACGGAAATCGCGAATCAGAATCGCTCCCAAACTCTTTGGTTTATCTGCATAGTGTTAGTATTGGTAATCTTTATCAGACCCGAGCTTTTAGTCCCTTAGCCCCAGCTTTTAAAGCAACTAAAATTCGCTCCATCTTGATTATTCCGTTAAAATACAATCAACAATATTTAGGATGCTTGACTTTGTTTCGTAATGAAATTGAAACCTCAACTTTATGGGCGGGTCGAAATGATTTAGATGAGCGCAACCGGAGACCTAGGGCATCCTTTGAAGCGTGGCGAGAAATTATCAAAGGACAAGCAAAAATTTGGAAGATCGAAGAAATTAAACTGGCTGAATCCGTGGGAACTCATCTTTATATGGCTGTAATGCAACGACGGGTTGAAAATTTGATTCGTCACGAAGCCTCTCACGATCGCCTCACCGGATTAGCTAATCGTCTACTCTTTAATGAGCGTCTTTCTTTGGCCCTAGCAGATACCCAACACCGGGCGGAAATGCTGGGGGTGATTTTTCTGGATTTAGATGGATTTAAAACCATTAATGATACCCTCGGTCATGCCCTTGGAGATTTACTTCTCAAAATTGTCGCTGAACGGTTAAGTGGTTCTCTACCCGCAGAAGATATGCTGGCCCGTTGGGGTGGGGATGAGTTTACTCTTTTAATCAATCATTTGAGTTCCGCTGAGGATGTGACGGAAATTAGCAAAAAAATTTTAAAGTGTTTTGACGAACCCTTTCATTTGGAAGGCCAAGATTTTTATGTAAAAGCGAGCTTGGGAATTGCCCTAGCGCCTTATGATGGAGAAGATGTAGAAACGCTTTTGAAAAATGCCGATGCAGCCATGTATCGGGCCAAGCAACAAGGGCGGAACAACTATCAGCTTTACACCCCAGCGATCGGGACAAAAGCATTTGAAAGACTGGTTTTAGAAACCAGTTTGCACAAGGCTTTGGAACGGGACGAGTTCCGGATGTATTATCAACCTCAAATTGATTTAAAAACCGGAAAAATTGTCAGTATGGAAGCGCTGATTCGTTGGCAGCATCCAGAATTGGGATTAGTTGCCCCCGGTGAATTTATTCCCCTGGCAGAAGAAACGGGTCTGATTTGTCCGATCGGGGCCTGGGCGATCGAAGCCGCTACCCGGCAAAATTATCAGTGGCAGTTAGCCGGACTTCCCCCAATTGGGATGGCGGTCAATTTATCGGCGCGTCAGTTTCACCAACACAATTTACTCCAAGAAATCGCCAATATTTTAAGTCAAACCAAACTTTCTCCTTGCTATTTAGAGTTGGAAATTACCGAAAGCATTGCGATGGAGGATGTTGAATTAACGATTTCTCTCTTACATGGATTTCACGGCATGGGAATTGGTATTGCCTTGGATGATTTTGGCACGGGATATTCCTCTTTATCGTCCTTGAAGCATTTTCCTTTAGATAAATTGAAAATTGACCGTTCATTTATTCAAGACGTCACCAATCAGCCCCATGATGCAGCTATTATTGAGGCAATCCTCACCCTGGGTCAGGGTTTGAAATTAGAGGTAATCGCTGAAGGAGTGGAAACTTTAGAACAGTTGAATTTTTTGAAGTCCGTGAATTGCAATAGGGCCCAAGGCTATTTATTTAGTAAGCCAGTTCCCGTGGAAATTGCCACGGAACTCTATAGACAGTCTACATTTTCCTTCCATCTGAGTTCATAGTTTCTCCAGAGAAAAATCCCCATTCCGATCGCCAGAACTTCCCCCGGTTATCCCAGGGTCCGACCCGTCGATTTTTTTGTCTGGGTTTCCTTTAGGTGGCGATCGCCTCAATCTGTCAACCCATCGAGTTTAACCTTCCCTGTTTATGGCAAGTTGAGGTTTCTACCCTATAATATAAACAGCCTAAACCCCCTAGGGGGATAGTTCGTCTTCTACTCCTGGCTGCACAGCCCCGTTGAATCGGTTCTAGCGCGTTACAGGTTCACCGCACTACCCCAGTGCCAACCTGCATGAAGTCGGTTTAAATGATTCTTGAAAACAGAGAAGCTTGGGCATTTTAGAGTCATGCAATCGGGGGATTTTTCTTCGCCCTAAAGTGTCACGAAATACTCTATCCTATAGGATTGAACGAATATGGGTGAAAAATTTTATTTTCCAAAGCTTGATGCCATTCGGGGGGCAGCCTGTTTTTATATCTTAGTTCATAATTTTATTTACGGATTACATAGCCTAGACCTAGTTCCTGATGTTGTAAAATTAATATTTGCTGCTGGACAAGAAGCGGTCATTATCTTCTTTATTTTAAGTGGGTTTTTGGTCCGAATTTCTTTATGTCGTCACCCTGATTTATCTTTTCGGAATTATTTAATTAAGCGATTTAGAAGAATTTATTTTCCGTTCATCATCTCCATGCTGCTTTCTGTCTTAATTTTTGCATGGAACGGAACGCTAGTTCAAAAACTATCTGGGATTGACATTATTGGTAATTTTCTGTTACTCCAAGATTTCGGGAGTGTTAAACCTGGCACTTGGTTTTACCCCTTTCTAGGGAACTTACCCCTCTGGTCATTATCCTATGAATGGTGGTTCTACATGATGTTTTATCCCCTGATTCATTGGGTTATAAATCCAAGCAAGCGGATTTACTATGTTCTCTTATTTTCAGCAGCTTCTTATGGAATTTATATATCCTTACCCAATCAAATTTCTTTGATTTGTTCTTATTTTATTGTAGGTTGGGTGGGGGTGGAAATGGCAAACCTATTTTTAAAAGATAGGACATTTACGTTTCAAAATATGCGACCTATCTTACTTTCTTTGTTGGGAATGGTGCTAATTTCAGCCATTCCTTTGTTGGGTGAATCTGAATTTAAGCCCGGTTACTATCCTTTTTTAATGTTTCGGCACTTCTTAGCTGCCTTTCTCCTGCTGGCGGGCGGGCTGTATTGGTATCGCCATAAACTGATTTACTTTAATCAAATCTTAGGCTACTTCTCCATTTTAGCTCCCATTTCTTATGGAATTTATATATTTAGTTTTCCAATTTTAGTTCAATGGGGTTTAAATTCTAGTTTCCCGAAAAATTGGGTATTTTATGGATTAAACTTGAGCATATTAATCGGCCTTGCCTATTTGACTGAGCGCAAGTGGCAACCGGCGATCAACCGCTGGATTAAATAGCCCGATCGCCCGTCTTGCCACGCCTCTCCAACTCTTCCCTAAAACCGACTTTTCAGCCAATCTAACCAACCGGAACCCCGGGGGTTTATCCTCGCAGGTGGCTGATTTGCCACCCATTGATTTAACTCTAAAGCCGTGGGAAACGGCACCGGACTACTATAACGCGATCGCAACGGTTTCGCTAACGCATTATCATCTTCCCGTAACCCTTCATAGAAAAAGAACACCTCTCCGGGAAGCCCACAAGCCCGATTGTAGTCGATCGCGCCTAACAAATATTCCGGACTAATCCGATATTTCCCTAACTTAATCAAAATCCCCGGCGAAATTCGCGGCAACTGTTCCGAGAAACAAGGGCTTTTCACCATCTGATTAACCACCCGTTGATAACTCTGAAAATCCCGGCGATAAATCTGAGGATGCATCAAATCCGTCAATCCTCGGTTTAGCCAGGTTTGAGAATCTTGCAGGTACTCATTCAAACACCAAGGATAAATATTAGGGGAAAGAGAAACCAACAAATTGGGATTAATTCCCTTAATTTCTTGATAGAGTTGCGATAAAAATTCCGTCAGTAAATCCGCACGCCACTGCAACCATTGGGCGTCTTGACAATTAGACGGGGGGTCGCACTGAAAGCTTTGGCGGTAAAGGTTCCGGGTAAACTCATCATAACCTCCTTCCCGGGGAAATGCCGGGAGGCGATTGTCACCTTGGATACCAGCGACGGGGTAAGTTTGGACCACTTCCAAAATTAACTGGGACAAGAAATTTTGCACCTCTGGGTGCAAGGCATTCATCCACTCAAACCCATTTTTGTTGAGGAGATTTCCGGAGAGGTCCTTGGCCGCCCATTCTGGTTTTTTTTGCAGCAACATTCCCCCATTGGACTGATAGGAACTGGCGAATCCATATTCAAACCAGGGAATTACAGCAATCCCACAGGAGTTGGCTGCTTCAATCAGTTCCGCTAAGGGGTCTCGACCTTGATACAGGGGGTCAATTTCTAGGCCAAAAGTCTCCTTTAACACTCGACTGGGATAGAGGGTTAATCCTTTGGTCCAAACCACGGGAAAAATTACATTAAATCCCGTCTCGGCGAGAAAGGCGACTGCTTCATTAATTCTTTCTGGGGATCGGAAAACTTGACTATCGGTGGTTGTCATCCAAACGCCGCGTATTTCCATGATATTTTTGGTCAGGGGTGAGGCTGAAGGGGCTATCGATACAAAACCCCGTAGGCGGGTTTGAACCTACGGGGTTAAAAGGAATGCAGGAGGTTAATCCCGGGAGAATAATCTCTCCAAAAAACTGATCCTAAGCGATCGCTTTTTCTAGGTGGGGTTCGATGGGAGTTTCGGTCAGCAGTTGCTGATAAAGTTCGCCCAGTTGGGTGGCGACTCCATCCCAACTAAAGAGGTTTTCCACTCGTTGACGGGATGCTTCTCCAAGGCGATCGCCCCAGGTGGGATTGGACAAAATCCGATCAATCGCTTCCGCAAATGCGGCATCATCCTGGGGTGGACAGAGTAATCCAGTTTCTTCCCCTTTCACACTAAATTGTAATCCGCCCACATCGCTGGCAATGACTGGAGTGCGACTCGCCATTGCTTCGATCGCCACTAATCCAAAGGGTTCATAGTGACTGGGGACAACACAGATATCTGCTGCGGCGTAATACTGCGGCAGCAAATCATCGCCAATGCGTCCCGGGAACTGGGTAATCTGCCGTAAACCCAACTCATCCACGATCGCCTCAATGCGATCGCGCTCAATGCCATCACTCTGACCCGGACGGGAACCCCCGGCAATGATTAAACTCAGGTTGGCATTCTCTCGGGACTGCGATCGGGCTACGGCGCGAACCAAGGTTTCGATACCCTTGCGTGAGTCAAACCGACCCACATATAGCAACACTTTTTTTTCGGGCCAATTCCCAAAGCCGATCGCGCTTCCTGCTTTTGAATCGAACCAAAGCGGTGGATATCTGTGCCACAGGGAATAATCTGGATAGTTCCCTTCTGGGACACCAGAGTTCGGATATGTTCTTGTTCCTGGGGAGAAGTGGCGACAAGTCGTTCGGCAGTTTCCAGGACTGCCTTCTCTACCCCTAACCGGGTGGTGGCGATCGTCGGAATCGTGGTGATGGATTTATACTTAACAGCACCCAAGGAGTGGTAAACGTGGACTTGCTTAACCCCTTGTTGTTTCTTGAGTTCCATTCCCACCCAGGCCGAAAGCCAGTAATTGGTGTGAACTAATTTATATTCTATACCTGCTTGCTGTTGAAACTGAATCAACGCCTCAACAAACGTCGGTAAATACTCAAAAATCTCTTGCCGGGGGACGAAGGCTTCTGGACCCGCCACTAAGCGAATGGTGCGGCAATTTGGTGCGTGTTCTACTACAGTGGGGTCTTCTGCATTAGCCTTGCGGGTAAACATATCAACTTGCCACCCTTGCTTGGCGAGTGCCTCACCGACTTGACGGACGTAAACGTTTTGTCCACCCGCCTCTTCTTTCCCGATTTCTACAGCGGGGTCGCCGTGAACTGAAATTAGGGCAATGTGTTTGTTAGCTTTTACGGCCATAGTTTTTTTCACCGGAATTCGACAACAGCACAAAGCAGTCCGACGCGATCGCCTGCTCGTGCCTTATTATTTAGAACCGCGAATGTTGCAGCTTTCACCCGAATCTAGCCTTGACATTCCTAGGAAATGGGGTTTTCGATTAGCGATCGCGGGCATTATTTTGATCGCACTGGGTTAAGCAGCAACACCGCTTGTAACCTGATTACATCTCACTTTTTCCCTCCCGGGTTAACGTGAGAGAAAAATGGTCTGTCTTTGTCTTTGTAGACATACCATACTTTTAAGCATTGATCAGGTTTCTGGCCTGAACAGTCTAATCTTCGCTCCTAGATAGGGTTGCTGTTCATCATGAAACCTGCTTGAGGGCTTGGACGAGTGGAGTCAGGTGACTCACTTTTGATTGGAAGTTTCAATAGTTTATCATCTTTAATAATATTTTTGGGAAATCTCCCCCATCAGTCTTGCTGGGTTGGACTTTCAGGGGACCTAACCGGGCAACAATTAATGGTTTTTACCACAGTTTCCCCAGTCTGGCCTGGTTCAGGGTACAGCATGGGGAAGGCCCCCCGGGTTTCTTGACCGGATTGTTACGGCCTGGGTCACAAAGCAAGGGCCAGAAAACGGGTTTCTGGTTCCCTTGCTGTGGGTTTCTTAACCCGGGTTCTTTCCTCAATCTGGGGCCTGGGTTCGGTTCTATCCAGTTTTTTTAAAAAAATTGCAAAATTCCTCGCTAAAGGTCTTTTCAGACCGAAAAAAACCTGCTATGATGTCTCAAGACACCTTGGAGAGGTGGCTGAGTGGTTGAAAGCGGCAGATTGCTAATCTGTTTTACGGTTTTAATCGTAACGAGGGTTCGAATCCCTCCCTCTCCGTTGTCAATCAAACGAGACTCATGGGAGTTAACTCTCGGAAACTCTGAGCAGATCTCAGCGAACTCTGGAGTGGAATGAGTCAGTGTAGAGCAATTTATTTTTACAATCCCCCACAACCTTTGCAAGGCGTGGGGGATTTTTTATTCGGGGTGGTTTCGGTGAGTGCGATCGCTCCTTACCAGCGATAACCTACGCCGATATACCCAACCGGGAAGGGCGTTACATCGTCAAAGTAGTACAACCCTGCCCCGATATTGCCACCCGCATACCAGCCATTATCCCACTGATAATCCCCACCAATCGTAGCGTAGGGTAACGCCACCGCCACAGTGCCAATCCCCCAAGAGCCAGTAAACTGCCCAGGAACCGCAGGCTGAAAGTATTTTTTGTAGGAGACACCGAGTCCCAGGTTAATCCCCAGGACACTATCAATCCCGCGACCGTCCATCCTGACCCAGCCAAAGGTGGGTAAATCAAAACCCGCGCTGTAGCGATAATTGGGGAACCGGGCTTGAGCCAGATCCGATGCATTAGGAGATTGCGCTTCGTTGTTTTCCGGAAGGATCGCTGCGCCTCTTACGAAATCTTCTTTATTAAAATCAATTGACAGTTCCAAATCTTCAAGATTGGCTTGCTCAGTTTCTGTGAGTGGCGCTATCCCCGTCTCACCGTCTTCCTGAGCCGGTTCTGCTTCCAGATCCATCGGCCTGTTCATCTCCATACTGGGTTGCTCTGGGAGACTGGGATATTGCGCGGTAGCCGGTAGCGCCGGTTGGAACCCCAACCAGGGTAACACCATTAAAGCACTATATCCTGCCCATTTTTTCCTCACACCCATAATAGCCCTCCAAATTCATCAATAACGGTGAATTATTTTGCTTGTTTTGCATGAGTTCGGGTTCAGGTCAAGTGAAATTAACTGGAAATGAATGAGCGATGGAATCCAATGGATTCTTGAGAACCAACTCCCGCGATTTTCCCAATGAATCAGAGTGTTCCCTAACCCGCAAAATCTGCAAACTAAAAGCAAAAACTCTTAGTCATCTGCCATTCCAGGACTAGAATCTAATGACCCAGAAAAGCAGATGCTAAAACATTGCTAATCTAATCCATCCCCCCTCGCGATGCAATCTTCCCTAAGATGTATTTTTGGTGTTGTGTGAACAAAACTTAACAAATAGTAGAGGGGGGAATACTGAACTTTGAGGGAATATGGAGGGAAAGGGCGATCGCTAATCCGATAACGAACCTATCCCAAAGGGTTTACAGCAGAGACATTTAGAACCGATACCCTCCGCCCACAAAGATCCCGACTTCAACCTCCTCAACATATCCCACATTTAAGGCAGCATTGGCGACAAATCGGTCAAATAAGACTCGATCAATTCCCACGGTGCCAAAAAATCCAATAAAATTATCCTCATCCGTAGAAAGCGCAATGCCACTGCCAATATAAGGTGCAAGATCGACTTGTAAGGTATCTTCCGTAGCCGCAAAGGGAAAGTCAATGGTGACCGGAACCATCAGCATCAAATGTTCGCCAAACAAGAGGGAAGGACGCACAGAAACTTGCTCCGCGAGGCCAATTTTACTCGTCAAGGCAAAACTTCCCCGTCCCAAAGGACTCGCATCCTCACTCAAGCCAATATTAATGGCAGCACCGAGATAGTTACCCACCCCCCGACTGGTTCGACCCAGTTCGATATCGTTATCTCGTTGAGCCAAAATCGGATTATTTTCCGCTTCAGCCGTAGAGGTTTGGGGAACGGTTTGCTGGTCGGAAATCATGAAATAATGCGGGGCGGCAATTGCTGTAGTTCCCGTCAATAATTCCGCAAAATTCCCCGATTCAGCCGCGAGTACCGGGGGTGAATTGACCGCTTCAGACTGGATCTCCCATGAGAGGGGTCCAAAAGAGGTATTCTCTGGCCACTGAGCGATCGCCCTGAACCCCAATTCCCTAGCAACATCGCCTGAGAATGACTCGGCCATCGCTTTTTTTGGACCACCCCCACCACCGAGAGCAATCAAACCGAATAGAAAAACACCAGTTGCGATCGATACAAACTTCACAGTTACTCCTAATAAATACTTCAATGTTAAATGGGGGTTAAATGGGGGTTAAATGGGGGAATTTTTTATTCTGAAAACTAGAATTCAGCCTCCACCGATTAGTCGCCCTCAGCAGACCCATCCAGAACCCGACTCCGCGCCAAACCCAGGCGATCGGCTTGAGCTTTTACCCAGAAAATCCTCACCCCCAAAAAACGCCAAAACCAGCTCAGTTTTACAGCGAACCCATCGCCTGGGCGACTTGTTGGGAAACAAAGGGCAAAATGGCTTCATTTTTGCTGTGCGCCTTACCTTCGGTAAAGACCACCAATAAATAAGGGCGCTGTCCTGGTAATTCAATATAAGCCGCATCGTGGCGAACTGTACTCGTTAAACCCGCCTTAGACCAAATCCGAGTTTGGCGATCGACACCCGCACCCAAAAACCCCGTGACTTGATTTTCCGGGTCCTCCGCCAAGTCCTCGGGTTCTAGCGATCGCTTCATTAACTTCATCATCGCCGTGGTGGCCTTCGCTGAAACCGCCACCCCACCGACAATACTATGCAACAGGCGTGCCGTCGCATTGGTGGTCAGCATATTCCGATTTTCCATTAACTCTCCCAGGAAAACCCGCTCCCGACCATAGGCCCCATCACACCAGGTTTTGTGATTGACATTAATCGATTCCAATTCCGGCCATCCCAGGGACTGAAAGTAGCGATTCACTAAATTGCGCTGGTGCTTCCAGCTTTCAAACGGTCCCGGGGACAATTCTGGACCACTGGTGGTCCCGGTTAACACATCCACCACCAGACTCGTGGCATCATTGCTGGAGTCCACAATCATATCTCGGATGGCCCGTTCTAACTCCGGGGAACTCTGAATCATCTCTTTTTCCATCCATTCATAGACCGCGACGAGATAGAACAGCTTGACCACACTCGCCGGATAAATCCGTTCCACGCCGCGATAGTTAAATCCGCGCACGGGATGGTCCCAAAACGCATCGGGACTCAGGGCCCCGCCGGTATTGACCGATACAGGCGGGTCATAAACCACCCAAGTCATGGCCAGTTGGTTGCGGTTTAATTGGGGAAATTCCTCCCAGGTTGCCGCTAAAATGCGATCGCCTAAGTTTTCGAGTTGCTCGTCTTTGCGGAAAAATGTCATGGTTCTCTCTGAGGTTGTGTAATTCAAAAGTTAGAAGTCAGAATCAATTATTCTCGTTTTCTAGCGACTTTCCGGCTGCTGTCGCGTTACTGTGCCTTCTTCTATTGCTGCATTTATTTCTAAACTATGGTCTTGGTGAGTCAGCTTCAATTTAATCTAGCTTCTAAAGGGTCCGATGCACCGCAATATCGATGCCGAGTCAGTCTCAATCTCTATGATTCTCCCGCAGTGCGAGGCCCTGGCAACCCAAGCATCCGAGGGCCGTCTGCTGAGAATTGTCCTCCCTCCGACGGAGGGGGCCGTGGGGGTCAAGTTATGTGAAGATGACTATCCCGGATGGCTGGCCCTCACGGATTTGGAGAATTTGGACTTAGCCGATTCCCCTTACGAGGCGATCGCCCGGGACCGCACCCAGATAGAACCCCAAATCCCCGCCATCATTGCCTTTACCCACCAAGCCATGAGCGTCCCCAATGAGTACCTCTGGGGAGGAACCGTCGCCCCCAACTACGACTGTTCTGGATTAATGCAGGCCGCTTTCCGGACCGCTCAAGTGTGGTTACCTCGGGATGCCTATCAACAGGAAGCCTTTACCCAACCCATTCCCCTCGACGAATTGCAGTCAGGGGATCTCGTCTTTTTCGGAACCCCAGAAAAAGCCACCCATGTGGGTCTTTATCTCGGGGAGGGTCGTTATATTCACAGTTCCGGGAAAAAAGGAGGGCGCAACGGCATCGGCATCGATGTCCTCGCAGAAAACAGCGATGATCCCGTCAGTCGTAACTATTATCAACAACTCCGAGGTGCAGGGCGAGTTTTAAAAAGTTATTTGCCTAAAGACTCGGAAACCTAAAGCGTCGAAATCTTAACATTGTTTAACAAACTGGGGAAAAATCAGTAGCATGAAAGAGGGGGGCGGCAGATTGCGGCCTCCTCGGGCATCGGGACCGGAGGATTCGGAATCCTATTTTCAAAGGTCTATAAAAACCCCGCAGGCTGAAACCTGGGGCTATACGGACGAAGCCCGCCTGCGCGGTTAGAGAAAATCGACTTGAGACAACCGGATTTGGCATCAAACACCTAATTTTACTCTTCAGCCTGCGAAGGCAGGCTTCGTCCGTGTAGCCCCAAATTTCAGCCTGCGGGTTTTTACCCCCTGGGTCTTCCCGTTACTGGACCCATGCCCTAGCTCCGTCATTTGTTGCAGTGGAAGAAAAGGAACCAAGGTTTTGAAGGTATTTTTAGAGATAGAGCCGCAGCGTCGCCAGAGCCTGTTGGGATTATTTGCGGCAGGCTTATTGTTTTGGGCTTCTCTGGCTTCATTGCTGCCCACACTGCCGCTTTATGTCGAGCATATCGGGGGGACGAGAGGACAAATCGGCTTGGTGATGGGGGCATTTGCCCTGGGGTTACTGCCCTCCCGGCCTTGGTTAGGACCCCTGAGCGATCGCCGGGGTCGCAAAATCGTGTTACGGTTGGGGACCGCTGTGGCAACGATCGCCCCGTTAGGATATCTCTTCGTTGATTCCATTCCCCTCTTGATGGGATTACGGGCATTTCACGGCATTAGTGTCGCCGCTTTTACCACCGCTTACAGTGCCTTAATCACCGATTTAGCCCCCGATCGCAATCGAGGCGAATTAATTGGCTATATGAGTTTGGTCAATCCTTTAGGTGTTGCCATTGGACCCGCCCTAGGAGGGTTTTTACTGGAATCTGCCGGTTACCCGCCCCTCTTTGTCATGGCATTTGGATTGGGACTGCTCAGTTTCCTGTTGCTCTATTTCGTCAGTGAACCTTTGCGGGAAGATTTAACCTCCCAAGCACTTGGCAAAGACTCGGGAAATTCCAGCGCCCCAGCGGATTCATTTTGGCGGCTGTTATGGAGTCCTCGCGTCCGGATTCCCTCCCTAGTGATGCTGCAAATCGGGTTAGTCTTTGGATCGGTGGCGACTTTTGTCCCCTTGTTTATTAAGGAGACAGTCAGTGATTTTAATCCGGGATGGTTTTATACCGCAGCAGCTATTGTTAGTTTTAGTATGCGTCTGCTCACGGGTCGCGCCTCGGACCGTTACGGACGGGGATTATTTATCTCCGGGGGTTTGGTGGCCTACTGTCTGGCAATGCTCCTGCTATGGACGGCCCAGGATAGCCGGGGTTTTTTACTAGCTGGGGCGGTAGAAGGATGTGCTGCCGGAACGTTTTTACCGATGATGGTCACCCTAGTTGCCGATCGCTGTGCACCCCAGGAACGGGGGCGGTTGTTTGCGATGTGTATTGGCGGGTTTGATTTGGGGATCGCTTTGGCAGGGCCGATTTTGGGGGTGATGGCGGAAGATTTAGGCTATCGAAATATTTTTGGGATCGCCTCGGTGATGGCGTTCTTAGCATTGGGGATTTTTCTTACCCAGTCCAATATGAATTTACGCCACTCGGTGAAGTTTGCTTTGGGTCGCGATCGCGACCTGTATGCCCTGCAAAAATCATCCTGAGCCAAAGCCAAAAAATTTTGGGTGCTGAATTAGATAGCTCTAACTAAGCACCCAAAATTTGTTTAGATTATAAAAACGGGCTAGGAGGGATTCGAACCCCCGACACCGTGGTCCGTAGCCACGTGCTCTAGTCCACTGAGCTACAAGCCCTTACCGCTTAATAATACTAACACAGGCTTTTGGAAAATGAAACCCCCTTTTCAAAAAAATTCTGAAAATCCCCCAAACCCTTATCAGTTAAGTCATTTGGACGCTGAAGGACAAGCGCGAATGGTGGATGTGTCGGAAAAAGCCGTCACCCATCGGCAGGCGATCGCCTCGGGACAGGTCCGAATGGATCGGGGTACGTTTGACCAAATTCAAGCCGGTAATGCACCCAAAGGAGATGTCTTAGGGACGGCAAGACTGGCGGGAATTTTAGGAGCCAAACAAACCTCGGGGTTGATTCCGTTGTGTCATCCTTTACCCTTGCACAAAATTGATGTAGAGATTTTGCCTGACGAGGAGCTTCCCGGGTATCGGATTCTCGCCGAAGTCAGGACCAAAGCGGAAACCGGGGTGGAAATGGAAGCGTTAACGGCAGTTTCCGTGGCGGCACTGACCCTTTATGACATGGCTAAAGCATTATCGAAGGCGATCGCCATTGAAAGCATCCGCCTAGAGCGCAAAACAGGGGGGAAATCGGGAGACTATCAAGCGGATTAAAACGCTTTGGGAGTGGCATAAGGTTTGAGGACCTGCTCACCCAGGGTTACTAGCTGCTGGGACCCCTCAATCATCAACAAATACCCACCCTGGCGGAGATGATGATGATAAACGCCTACGGTGGAACCCTCACCTAAAAAGCCAATTAATCCGCCTACCATTCCTCCCAAAACAGCGGCGATCGCCACCCCCCCTGGAATCAGCAACAGGGAATTAAAACCCAGGGGATTAATCAGTCCCAGGTGCAACGCCAAAACCAATGCCGAACCCACCAGGAACCCCATTGTGGCAAACACCATCAAAAAACGGCGAGCTTGGTCCACCGCAATTTGCATGGGTTCTAATAAACCCACACGAGCTGGAGAACTGTACCCTTGACCGACAATCGCCAGATGCTCCGGGGAAATCCCGTGATACTGTAAGAGTCGATAGGCATCAAAAGTCGCTGCTTCATTAGCTAAAGGAATGATGGCCAGAGCGGTCTGGCGATTGCGAGAATGTTGGCGGAGTAAGCGCGAAGGAATCACAAAGCTGCTGGGGGTGTTGGGGTGGTGAAGGTTGATACTTGCATTTTATCCTGTGTTTTTTGAACTAAGACTGGGGAAATAATCTTCTTGCTTCCTGGGAACAGGGCAATTCCTCCGGTAATCCCTCCGGGAACTGGATGGAACAGCGGCCTAGGTTTGAAGCTTGTTAACAAATCTTGGCTAAAAACCGATGACCTACAACTGCGAGGTAGGGAAGACTTACAATTTTAAAAGTACAAGCCCGGGCCAAAACCCGAGCAACTTCATTTAAAAAGAAAGGTAATCTATGCCACCTCGTTGGCCTCGTCAACCCGATCGCAGCGAACCGGATTACCGGAAACTCGACGATCGCATGAATTTCGCCGTCCATGTCGCCCTATTTGCAGCGAGCAATTCCGGCCTCTGGTTTTTCCGGTCCTGGCAATCTCCCCCCTGGCCCTGGACCCCTTGGCTCACCAGCGCTTGGCTATTGCTGTTAATCGCTCATGGGGTTTATATTTTCGCAATTGCAAACTATTCTGAAGAATCTAATGGCTAATTCCAGTAACACTGAAAAAATAGAAGCCCTGGCTGCTCAGATTGCCGATCGCGTTTATATCGATGTCGCCAAATGGCGTCTGCGCTTAGATGACGCTCATCTGCACACCCTCGTTGCTGAACAACTCTATCCGTTAGTCAGTGACAATGCCGCCATCAATGAATCCGACGTGAGCAAAGTGCTCGCCGGAATCAACGTTAATCTCGGTGGAGGACGGCGACAAGTTCCTCTAATCGATCTGATTCCCACCGGCGAACAAATGGACCTCCTCAGCATTTTAGAAGAGTTTCAGCGCGAACTTTAGTCCTTAAGCCTAGAAGGCAACCACTCGAAGCGGACTCGACAAGAGCTTTGCGGTTAGTGGGGCGCTTGAGGAAAACATCCCTTGGGGGCATTTTTGGCCCCTGGGTCAGTTTCTCACCTGGGCAGTATTTCTCAGGTCCAGATTAGGGTTTCGCGATCGGGAATCCAGCCTCACCAGGAAAATGATCTTCATGAAAACACCCTCTAAAGTTTATTTGATCCGGCACGGGATCGCAGAAAACCGGGTAGATAATGTCCCAGATGAGAAGCGCCAGCTTACCAAGGAGGGAGTTCAAAAAACCCGGAAAGTAGCCAACCGTCTGCATCTTATGAATATTCATTTCGATCTGATTTTGACCAGTCCTCTGCTCAGAGCAAGGCAAACCGCTGAGATTCTCCAAACTGCTGGTCTCGGTCATAAGATTAAAGAATCTACTTCCCTGGTCCCGAATGGGGATATCAATAACTGGTTGAACTGGTATCAGCAATGGCGTCAAAATGGCGGGCATTGTTTGGCCCTTGTCGGACATCAGCCGGATCAGGGCAACTGGGCGGAAATTTTGGTTTGGGGATCACCCAAAGAAGGACTGATCCTCAAAAAAGCTGGCGTAATTGGTTTGGTCCTCCCCGAAACCGGGGATCCCGTAGGAAATAGTTCCCTCTTTTGGCTGACTTCCCCTAAATTATTGCTATAAATTGATTGGCGATTGGTGATCAGTTATGGGTGACCTAAATCAACAATTCATAACGAATCAGTCCCCAGCCCTCGGACTGGATTGCTGCAATAAAAGCGCTGAAACCATTGAAATTCAAACCTTTCATCCCCTTAAGTGCAGCAGATTTTGAGGGGGGTACTCCATAAAGGATTTTTGTAAAAGCAAGAACAGTCCAAGCAGATCTGATAAGTTAGCTGGAGGATATTTAATTACAGCGAAGGCTAAACCTATGACTGTCGCGGACGAACTAAAGACCGGTTTTGAATTTAAGCCCGGGTTAGAAGGCGTTCCGGTCACCCTATCCAGCATCAGTTTCGTGGATGGGAAGAAAGGAATTTTGGAATATCGTAATATTCCCATTGAAGAACTGGCCCTCAAAAGCACCTTTCTGGAAACCTCCTATTTATTGATCTGGGGCGAACTCCCAACCCAAAACGAACTGGATGCATTTGAGAAGGAAATTCGCTACCACCGCCGCATTAAATATCGCATTCGGGACATGATGAAATGTTTTCCCGAAAGCGGTCACCCGATGGACGCCCTGCAAGCCTCAGCTGCTGCCCTCGGCTTATTCTATTCCCGTCGGGCTTTAGACGATCCAGCCTATATTCGCGCGGCTGCGGTCCGGTTGTTGGCAAAAATTCCCACAATGGTGGCGGCATTCCAAATGATGCGGAAAGGGAATGACCCGATTCAACCTCGGGACGATCTCGATTATTCGGCCAACTTTCTGCATATGTTGACCGAACAAGAACCCGATCCCCTAGAGGCTCGTGTGTTGGACATCTGCCTGACGCTTCATGCAGAACATACCATCAATGCTTCGACATTTTCGGCAAGGGTAACGGCTTCTACCTTGACGGACCCCTACGCGGTGGTGGCTTCAGCGGTGGGAACCCTGGCTGGTCCTTTACATGGGGGGGCCAATGAAGAAGTGATCGATATGCTTGAGAAAATTGGCTCGGTTGAAAATGTCCGACCCTACATTGAAAACTGTATCAACACCAAATCTAAGATTATGGGGTTCGGTCACCGGGTCTACAAAGTCAAGGATCCCCGAGCGATTATCCTGCAAAACCTCGCTGAACAATTGTTCGAGAAGTTTGGCCGGGATAATTATTATGACATTGCCGTAGAGCTGGAGCGAGTGGTGGAGGAAAAACTCGCTCACAAAGGCATTTATGCCAATGTGGACTTTTACTCGGGTCTGGTTTATCGGAAGTTGGGGATTCCTACGGATTTGTTTACGCCGATCTTTGCGATTTCCCGGGTGGCGGGTTGGTTGGCGCACTGGAAAGAGCAACTGGGGGAAAACCGGATTTACCGTCCGACCCAAATTTATACCGGAACTCATAACGCACCTTATATTCCGATCGCCGAACGTTAACGCGATCGCATCTGGGTCCCCATTTTTCCCTGAATCGGAATTATCCATCTAGCCGCGATCGGCACAATAGCCCTTAGATTGTCCTAATCTGAGGGTTTTTTGTTGGCTAACTCTCCGCTTCCCTACCTCTGCCTCTCATACGGAATCCGGTATTCAAATCTATAAAAACCCCGCACGCTAAAGCCTGGGGCTACACGGACAAAGCCCGCCTACGCGGGCTAAAAGCGAAAACCTACTTTTACCAATCCGGTTGTGAAGTATCTATTTTGCTCCTCTCCCGCGAGCAGGCGTCTTGAATAATCCCACATTGGTGGTTTTATTGACCCCAGAGGGCCGGATTCAACGTCTTTACTCCTTCCCTCCCCGTTAGTCAGCCGATGGGGTGCTGGTGGCGGTCCCCTCCCAGGCCTTTCTTTCTGATCCCGGAGCACGCTCCCTAAACACTGAAACTCAAGCCTCTCCCAGAGTTCTGGCGTCCATCGAGCGTTATACTGTTATTGCATTTAACCGAGTCGTAAAAAATCTTCACACTCTCAATTAGGAAGCATGAACTCAGGTATAGACCTACAAGGAAGTTTTATAAAAGCGCTCGCAGATTTGGGCCTTCCAGCGGGAGCAGCAAAAGCCATCTGGATGCCAATTCCGATGGTGCTCATGCTAGTTGTCGCAACAATTGGCGTACTCGTAACCGTCTGGCTAGAGCGAAAAATTTCTGCGGCGGTCCAACAGCGTATCGGCCCAGAATACATCGGCCCCTTGGGAATTTTAGCGCCCGCCGCCGATGGTCTCAAACTCTTGTTCAAAGAGGATATTCTGCCAGCCAAAGCTGACCCCATCCTCTTTACCCTCGGGCCAGTCCTGGTGGTAGTCCCCGTGTTCGCCTCCTTCCTGATTGTCCCCTTCGGACAAAATCTCATCATTAGCGATGTCGGGGTAGCCATCTTTTTATGGATTTCCCTTTCCAGCATTCAGCCGATCGGCTTGCTGATGGCAGGCTATGCCTCCAATAACAAATACTCTCTGATCGGTGGATTGCGCGCTGCCGCTCAGTCCATCAGTTATGAAATTCCCCTCGCCCTGAGTGTACTGGCGGTGGTGATGATGTCCAACAGCCTGAGCACCCTGGATATTGTGGAACAGCAATCCAGCTATGGCATCCTCAGTTGGAACGTTTGGCGGCAACCCCTGGGCTTTATCATCTTCTGGATTGCGGCCCTGGCGGAATGCGAACGCTTACCCTTTGACCTCCCAGAAGCTGAAGAAGAAATCGTCGCCGGATATCAAACCGAATATTCAGGCATGAAATTCGCCCTGTTCTACTTGGGTTCCTACGTCAACCTCGTCCTCTCGGCACTCCTAATCGCCGTGCTCTATCTGGGGGGCTGGGAATCTCCGATCCCTGTAGAACTCCTAGGACAGTGGCTGGGTGTCAGCGAAACCACCCCTTGGTTGCAAGTGATTACCGCAACCCTCGGCATCACCATGACCCTGCTCAAGGCTTATTTCTTTGTGTTCCTGGCCATTCTGATGCGCTGGACTTTACCCCGCGTTCGTATTGACCAACTCCTTGATTTAGGGTGGAAATTCCTGCTGCCCGTTTCTCTGGTCAATCTGCTCTTAACTGCCGCCTTAAAGTTGGCATTTCCCGTTGCCTTTGGTGGGTAAGCGGGCTTCCTTTCGTTCAAAAACTGCCCAGTTATTGCGCGATCGGTTAATTTCATCTTGACTTCAGGTCACCACTCCCTATCACCTAGCAGTCATCGCCGAGAACACTATGCTCAAATTCCTTAACCAAGTTAGCAACTACGCCAAAGAAACCGTTCAAGCGGCCAAATATATCGGTCAAGGACTCTCCGTGACCTTTGACCATATGCGCCGTCGCCCGGTTACGGTGCAATATCCCTACGAAAAATTGATTCCTTCCGAACGGTATCGGGGTCGGATTCACTTTGAATTTGATAAGTGCATTTCCTGCGAAGTGTGCGTCCGCGTTTGTCCGATTAACCTGCCCGTGGTGGATTGGGAATTCAACAAAGAAACCAAAAAGAAACAACTCAAACACTACAGTATTGACTTCGGCGTTTGTATTTTCTGCGCCAACTGTGTAGAATACTGTCCGACCAATTGTCTCTCCGCAACGGAAGAATACGAACTTTCAACTTACGATCGCCACGAATTAAATTTTGATAACGTGGCAATGGGCCGCTTACCTTACAAAGTCACTGACGATCCAATGGTGACCCCCCTCAGAGAACTCGCCTATCTACCCAAAGGCGTGATCTCTCCCCATGATTTGCCCCCGAACTCGCGTCGTGCCGGTCTACGTCCCGAAGAAATTCGGGAACAGATGGAACAAGAACAATCCACGGAAAAATAGGGAAAATTTGTCACAAAATTCTAGGGGATAGTTTCACTTACCAATGAATCATGGCCCAAAACCAATGACCCCCGACAAATGACCCCCGATAAAGCACAAAGGACAAAGAACAAAGGACAAATACAGTGAATTTAGCGGAAGGCGTTCAGATAGTTTCGTTTGGCCTGCTGGCCGTGATGATGATAGGAGCAGCCTTGGGTGTCGTCCTCCTATCTCAGGTCGTTTATTCGGCCTTTCTATTAGGTGGTGTGTTTATCAGCATGGCCGGTTTGTATCTGTTGCTCAATGCTGATTTTGTAGCAGCGGCCCAGATTTTGATTTATGTCGGTGCCGTTAACGTGCTGATTTTGTTTGCCATCATGTTGGTTAACAAACAGGAGGATTTTACCAACCTTCCCAATTACTGGATCCGTCGCGGAGCAACCGCAGTCGTCGCTTTGGGATTATTCGCGCTATTAAGCACGATGGTCCTCTCCACTCCTTGGGCCGTGACTCCCACTCGTAGCAACTGCGGAAAATACAGTTGTGCAGATTGGAGAACATTTATTCAGCGATTTTTTACTGCCGTTTGAATTGGCCTCGGTCCTGTTATTGATGGCAATGGTTGGCGCAATTATTTTGGCCCGTCGGGATTTGATTCCTACCGAGCGAAAAGCCCAACTCGATTCAGCAGAAATGGATTTGAAGTTGCCGGAACGTCCCCGTGCACCCGTCCCGGCTATCGGGGGAAATCGGGTAAAAACCCAGGAATGAAAAGGGTAAAAGCACATAAACTGTTTGAACTAACGTTCTGAACTAACGGTGTGAACTTTTACCGTTTTAAGGGGTAAATTTCCTTGCCCCTTAATCATTCAAAAGCTAGTAAGATACTGATGAGGATTAATGGAACTGCAACTCGAATACTTTTTAGTTTTGGCAGCCGCCTTGTTCTGCATTGGCATTTATGGCTTAATTACCAGTCGCAACGCTGTCCGGGTGTTGATGTCGATTGAGCTATTGTTAAATGCAGTGAATTTGAATTTAATCGCCTTTTCTAATTTCCTAGACTCCGCTACAATTAAGGGTCAGGTTTTTGGCGTGTTTGTGATTACTGTGGCGGCAGCGGAAGCGGCAGTGGGTTTGGCGATCGTCCTGGCTATCTATCGCAACCGAGATACGGTGGATATGGAGCAGTTCAATCTCCTGAAATGGTAAGAAGAGTCTGAAGTCATGAGGCTCTGACTCTATTAAACCGGGTTTTTTAAAAAAGACCCGGTTTCTAATTTTTAAGAGTCAGGATAGAGTTCCACCCAGGGGCGATGAATCGTTGGCTCAAGGGTGATAAACCGTAGGAATTCGTACAATAACTGATGGGCTAACTGGATACACTGATGAATGCCCAGAAAAGAACATAAAACGGTTAGGGGGTTAGTCTCAAGTGCAGCTTAAAAATGCCATTATTGCTCATAAAGCCGGGGATGACCTCTCGCGGCGGTGGGCCGATCGATGCGCTCGGGAGTTGGAACATCGCGGGTGTCATGTTTTGGTGGGACCCAGTGGGTCTAAAGATAATCCCTATCCGGTTTTTTTAGCTTCCTCGACCAGTCAAATTGATTTGGCTGTGGTGTTTGGGGGGGATGGGACGGCCCTAGCAGCGGCTCGACAACTGGCTCCGGAGGGGATTCCAATGTTGGCGGTCAATGTGGGCGGGCATTTGGGGTTTATTACGGAACACTTTGAGGAATTTAAAGATACGGAACGAGTTTGGGATCGTTTGTTAGAGGACCGCTATGCGATTCAACGCCGGATGATGCTCCAAGGACGGGTTTATGAGGGGCATCATACGAATATGAAACCGGCGAGCGATCGCTTTTTGGCCTTAAATGAAATGTGTGTCAAACCGGCGGCAGCGGACCGGATGATTACCTCGATTCTGGAAATGGAAATTGATGGGGAGGTGGTGGATCAGTATCAGGGAGATGGTCTGATTGTGGCAACCCCGACGGGATCAACCTGCTATACGGTTTCGGCGAATGGCCCGATTATGCATGATGGGATGGAGGCGATCGCCGTGACTCCGATTTGTCCCCTGAGTTTGTCCAGTCGTCCGATTGTGTTACCCCCAGGAGCCGTGGTCAGTATTTGGCCTTTAGCAGACCCGGATTTGAGTACGAAGTTGTGGATGGATGGGGTAATGGCTACCTCAATTTGGCCGGGACATCGGGTGGATGTCCGGATGGCAGATTGTCGGGCTAAGTTTATTATTTTACAGGAAAATTATTCCTATTATCAAACTTTACGGGAAAAGTTACAATGGGCAGGAGCGAGAATTAAATATAATAATAATCACCGCCATTAAAGAATGCTAAAAGTCAGGCGATCGCCTCAAAAACCCGGGGAAGATAGGGGGTTAAAAGAGGCGATAATCTGAGTTTTTTGAATAATCCAAATTCAGTTTTTCAAAAAGTTTGTGCCGCCGGAAAATCTCAACCCTGAATTTTCAAGAGGTCTCGGGTTGATTGCTCCGGCAGTTCCAACAGTTTTAAACCAGAATGTAGGGTTGAAACGGACAAGGTTAAGGATCAAGCATAATCCGAGATTTTCCTCTCAATGGGAGTGATTGGACCCAATTTATTGATCATGCTTTTGACTGGCTTTTGCCGAGTTGGAGGAGACCCCCATTGGGGCGATCGCATCAGGTGATTGTCCTTTTAGGCTCCCAATCCGGAAACCCTTGTCTAATCTAGCTCTTGGCATTCCCTCCACCTAATTTTTCTGCTCCGAGGCGATCGGATCGGACAAGGGTGAGCAGAGGAGTTCGGGGTGGCATCCGCTGGGGTCACTACAGACTGGAGGCACCTCATAATCACATAAAATTAAGGGTTGAGATTTAATTTGTACAGCCGCTATTAGGGTTATAGATAAACCCATGATGCTCATCCAAAATAGCCGGTTCATAAACGTTTCACTCCACAGCCGATAACTGCTGGATTATTCGGCTGCTGTAGTGGGATTTCCGAAGGATGCGATCGCCTGAATTTCAACAATCTGCTCAGACTGTCCTCGCCCTGGATCCAAACCGGACCCGACCAAAACAACTGAATTGTGTATTTTAAGCTACAGCACCTCTGGGCAAGGGTGATTATATTGAATTTCTAACAGACTTAATAGAATTAGATAGGCCGACAGGTCTTTTTAGTAAATAGATATAAAAGGCAATCCCGCCAGAGTTGTTCTGGCGGGATTGTTGTTTTTCGAGGAGGGTGATTAACTGGGTTAGGGGACCCGAACCCGCTTTCTAGCCGAATGGGTTGCTCATGGTCACAGATGGGGTAAAGAAACTGAGTTTTTTCACTAGGTTTGGGGACTAGAAAACGGGTTTCTGGCCGAATGGGTTACTAATGGAAGTCGTTACACACAGAATCATAGCTCAGAGGCGCAACTGAGGATCTTCAGGAAGCTCTGATCACAAAGGGGATATTAATTTTTTATATTTGGGAACTTTCAGAAGATAAACGGAATCTACGATGAGCTGCTAACCGGGAATCATGTCAACGTGAAAGGATTCCGCTGCGATCGGGCTGTAGATAATAGAATATAGGGAATCAAGATATCCTAAAATCTAAAGAGGAATGCGCCTGAAGGGGAGGACCAAGGGAGATTTAAGTCTCAGGGATCCGAACAGAGGGGAACCCACCCCTGCACCTTGAGGGCAGCAGATGAATGATCGGCTACCTTACTGGGGTAATTTAGAGTTTAGAGTTGTGGAGTAGCAATGGGTAATTTTCTGTCTATATTTCCCCATCCCCTCAATGATTACAGACCCCAATACTATGATTGAGATATTCGGAGATTTCATTCAGAATCCGCCTCTGGGCACCGAGTATTTAATTCTGGGATTTTCCCCGAGTTCGGCTTCTATTAAAAAGCGATGGCGAAATAATGGCTTATCAGCGGACTTTGTAGCCAATTACTTGTCCACCTTTTTTGGAGACAATGGAAACCCGCAGAATCCATGTCATAAAAAAGCAGAAAGCGCTCATAGCGTGAACTATATCGCCAATGAGTTATTAGAAAACGCGATGAAATTTAGTGATCCTACATTGCCGCATCCCACCACCCTTCAAATTCATTTATATGAAGATTCGATTATCCTAATGACCAAGAATGGGATCAACGGAGGACAGGCGGCTGATTTGCGGGCCTTCATTGAGCGATTAAGTGTCGGTGACCCTGAAGTGTTGTATCTGGAACAGTTGGAAAAGAATGCAGAGGCAGACAGCCAGAGGAATTCAAGGTTAGGTTATTTAACGATTCTCAATGATTATCAAGGAAAAATAGGGTGGCAATTCGAGAGCTTTCCCCAAGAATCTCAAGGAATCTCTTTGACCACGATGGTGAAATTATTCTTATAGCGAAAAATTATCCGTTCAAAGACTCGTAATTGGTTTTTGGGAGAGAGGAGCAAGTTGAGATTGAGTGAGGGGATGGACTTGATACGGAATTCGGTTGTTAAAGGTCTATAAAAACCCACACCCTCAAGGGTGGAGGCTCACAGGACAAAGCCTGCCTACGCAGGCTGAAGAGTAAAATAGGTCTTTCACAACCGGATTTGGTATGATTTCATTTGATCAAGCTAAAAAATAAAAACCCGGGTCGAAAAAACCGGGTTTTGAGGTTCTCAGGGAGTCAGGAGGGGATTGCAAACAACTGAGTTACAACTTAGTTGAGTTGACAAAACTTGCGATCGCGGTCCGACTCGGGTTCTTGCCAAGAATAGGCAAAGTGACTGACCGAGTTAATCCGGGAAGAATAGCGCCGTAAGGCATACATTTGGTCTTCTAAAGGCGGTCGATTGGTGACAGGAACGCCCCAATCTCCAGCTAAAGCCGGGATCACCTCGGTGCTTTCAGGAGCCATGCTTAAAACCCGCTCAATTTCTTCCATAATACAATCGGAATTTTGGCAGTTGGCATAAGCCATTGGATGCCATTCCATCTCGGGGGAAAAGCGATCCCAAGCTTGTAACCGAGAATCAAACCCTCCTTGACCAACGGGACGGTTACCACCGGGGAAAAATACAGCCCCAGAAGGGATTCCTTGAGGTCGAACTTGATCGACTGCCAGGTGTACAAAATCAATAATTCCTTGCACGGCATGAGCGACACTGAGATACCAGAGTTGCCATTGCAGGAGAGGCAGACGTTCACCCGGGGTTCCCATTGTTTTAGCGCCAGGGGAGATATTGCGCCCTTGCCACATCGGTTCTGCCTCATCGGGATAGAGTTCATCGACCGCAGCAATATCATTCGCGGTAATAAAACCTTGGGTAACGTAGCGTCGGATTAATTCCTGACCTTTCTGGTTGAGACCTCGTTGCAAGAGGGTTTCCTTGGATGCTTCACTGTAAATCCAGAGGTCCGATGGCTTCGTGACGACGGAAGCAGGGCCAACGCCGCGTAAATAGCGGACATAATCGAATAACATCCCGTCAGGTTTGCGCTTGAGGAGTTCCTGGA
This sequence comes from uncultured cyanobacterium, assembly GCA_963821735.1. Taxonomy (GTDB): domain Bacteria; phylum Cyanobacteriota; class Cyanobacteriia; order Cyanobacteriales; family Laspinemataceae; genus Laspinema. The sequence goes on along the minus strand of CAWGFK010000002.1, from coordinate 610,968 downwards.
TCATCCCAGCGTAGTCTTGACGAGCTTGAGGATTGTAGGGGTCGATAAAGGCGTGATTGGCATGACTTTGACCAACCTGTTCATGCAAACTGGGGTCCTGCATGACGGTGAGGGTGGTGTGCCCTTGCCCATTTCGGGCGAGGGTCCCTTGGCGGTCCGGCAGTTGGCTGTAGGTATAGCCAAAGTTTATGGTGAACATCCAGGCATAGACCTTGAGGCCTCGTTCTTGGCCTTTTTGGATCCCTTGGGCTAGGAGGTCAGCATTTTCATAGCCAGGGATCCGGACGACGGAAGGCCAAGGGGTGTTGTTTTCTGCCTGGGGGAGGAGGACTTGGCCGTCATAAAAGGCTTCGAGATAGACTTGGTTATAACCCTTGTTAACGATTCTATCCATGAGAGCGTCTAAGGCTCCGGGTTGAAGATCGCAGGGATACAGGCGTAACCAAAGGGCTTGATTTTGGGGCCAAGTTTGCTCGCGACATTCCTGTAAGCGTTCGGCTTCTTTGACCAGAAAGGCTTGATAGCGATCGCGAGCCGCCTGATCACCTTCTAGGGTGGCTTGGCGCAGTTGTTCTTTTTCGGCGATATCTGCTGGAGAAGCCAGACAGGACCCTTGAGCTTGGGAGTAGGCCGGTTGGCTCCAGAATGTGGGACTCACGATCGCGGTTAGAAGTGTTGCCAGGAAACCGCGATAAAAATGCTGCCAGTCAAGCGTCATCGCTGTTTTAGGTTTAAAAGTTTTTTTGAGACGATTAGACATCAGGTACCCGTACAGAATCCACGCAGAAGTTTCTCAGCACTGTTCAGTTCTATCTTAGTTTTTCAGCATGATTGCCAGCCTTTAATTAGATTTGGGGTTTGGGTTGGCAACGCTCTCTAAGCGCTCAGGGTTCTATGTCATACTCTTACCCCTCCTCAATTGGGGGGCTATTATATAGATTGACTGATTTTTTGGGCGAGGGCAATGTTGCGATCGCCCAAAAAAGACCCGCAAAAGAGGAGTTCACGCTCCACTGAGCAACCACTACCCCGATGGGAAATGGCGCGGTTAAGTTCCTCGACTCAGAGCCGATTCTACCTGTTTGAACTCCTGTTCAAGACGGTCTTTCAACTTTTTGGGGACTGGACGGTTGGGATAGGAATTATAATGTCCAGCTAACCCATTCAATGCGGTTTGCATCGTGGTAAATGAAGCCAGCTTCGCCACGGACTCATCCCGACGATACCGGGCAAAAAATTCATTGATTCTTAGACGCGCATCAGCCTGAGCAGAGGATTTCTCTGGGGAATCTTCCGGCAGTTCGATCGCCGTTCTCATACTATTAACCAAGGAGAGAGTATCTTGGCGATAATCGCCAGTGAGCAGCCCATTACCTGAACAGCCCACCAAGGCGATCGCCATGACCAAGACTAGGGCCAGGAGGCGGGACCAATATTGTTTTAGGGGGATCATACAAACCAATCGTGCTATCAAAATTAACGTCTATCGTATCCTGAATCGTATCTTGAATTGAGGAGTGGCGATCCCATCTAGGATTGGAATTTTTTGGGGCATTCATCGACTCAACCCCGGTCATAAGGCTCCACCTTCGGTGCGATCGCCAGCCAGAACAGTCCCCTCAATTCTTCTGGCTTCATCCTTCCCATCCTTAAGCGTTTGAGAAAGTTGTCCTTGATTGTAACAGATTGTTAAGAACAGTTCTCATCAAACTTTAGATGAGCTGGGAACCCAACTTCAGAGCAAACGGCGACAGTCATGGCCTGCACCCCGGTCACAAGTTGCCCTACCGATTAGACGTTACAATAGAACCATTAACTGAATGTGGCTCACCCAAATCCACCAGACATTGCCAGCGTTCCAAGCAACGGGTGATCTGCGATGGCAGAATTTTTAGTACCCTGGGGTACAGGGGAATAGAAAATACCTGTAGAGTCGAAGCGACAAGAATGCCGGTAACGGAATCGAGTCCACAGGCTATGAAGCAGGAACTCTGGATCAGAAATCCGGGGAATCTCCCTCTCCATTGCATGGCAGTGGGAAGCAGAGAAGTCAAATGATTAAACAGAAATCACGAATCAAAAGGTCAATGAATATGGCACAAGAGCCTGTTTCTCCAGTGGTGCTAGTAATTTTAGATGGTTGGGGAGTCAGTGAATTAACCACAGGAAATGCTATTGCTGCTGCAAAAACACCCGTGATGGACAGCCTGCGGGCCGCCTATCCGAATACCACAATTCGCACATCCGGAAAAGCAGTGGGACTGCCGGAAGGTCAAATGGGCAATTCCGAAGTCGGTCACATGAATATCGGTGCCGGTCGAATTGTCAAACAAGAACTCCTGCGGATCACCGATGCAGTAGAAGATGGCTCCATCTTGAACAACCCAGCACTGGTTAAAGTTTGCCAAGAAATTAAAGAAAGAGGTGGAAAACTCCACCTCATGGGGCTTTGCTCCGAGGGAGGGGTCCACTCCCACCAAAATCATTTAATTGGACTACTCCACCTCGCCAAAGCCCAAGGTTTGACCGACGTTTGTATCCACGCCATCACCGATGGTCGGGATACTTCTCCCAGAGACGGAGCAGAAGCCCTGGGAAAAATAGAAGCAGCAGCCCAGGAAATCGGCGTAGGTCGCATCGTTACCCTCAGCGGTCGATATTATGCGATGGATCGAGATAACCGCTGGAATCGGGTAGAAATGGCCTATAAAGTCATGACCACCGATGGACCCGGTGACGGTCGTTCGGTCATCGAACACTTAAAAGAGTCTTACACCCAGGACCTCACCGATGAATTTGTCCTCCCCGTGCGGATTGCACCGGGAGCCGTAGAATCGGGAGATGGAGTCATCTTCTTTAACTTCCGTCCCGATCGCTCCAGACAACTCACCAGTGCCTTTGTAGACCCCAATTTTCAAGGATTTGAGCGGGATCAAATTGAACCCCTCTCCTTTGCCACCTTTACCCAGTACGATTCAGAACTCCCCGTGTTGGTGGCCTTTGAACCCCAAAACCTCAGCAATATTTTCGGAGAAGTGGTCTCCAATCACGGTTTGCGGCAGTTGCGGGCCGCAGAAACGGAAAAGTATGCTCATGTCACCTATTTCTTTAACGGCGGGTTAGAGGAACCCTTTGAGGGCGAGGACCGGGAATTAGTGCAGTCGCCAATGGTGGCAACCTACGACAAAGCCCCGGAAATGTCTGCCGAAGCAGTCACCGATGTGGTGGTTGCCGCTGTGAAAAAACGGATTTACTCCCTGGTGGTGGTGAACTATGCCAACCCGGATATGGTCGGTCATACGGGAAATATCGACGCCACCATTACCGCAATTCAAACCGTAGACCGATGTTTGGGCCGCTTACTGGAGGCGATCGGTCGCGCCGGAGGCACCACCTTAATCATCGCCGATCACGGCAATGCAGAATATATGATCGATGAAGAAGGCAACCCCTGGACTGCTCACACCACCAATCCAGTCCCCTTAATTCTCGTCGAAGGAGAAGGTCGGAAAATTCCGGGTCATGGCACCGAAGTCAAACTGCGGACCGATGCTTGTTTAGCCGATATTGCGCCCACCCTTCTGGAAATCTTACAACTCCCGCAACCCGATGAAATGACTGGACGTTCTGCCATTGAGTCTCCAGCTTTCAACCTTCAGTCCTCTAGGGAACCCCTGCGAATTCCCGTCTAGGACGCTCAGGATCATCCACGACGGTTTGTTCAAAGTCATTTTTTAATTTGAAATTGACAAATGACCTCGAACAAATCAGAGTAAATAAAGAAGCATTCAATTTCAACGATTTACCCAGGTATCCCTGTACTTCAATGAATATCTCAACCCTCGTCCAACTCATTTGGCTATTTTCGGCCATCAGTTTAATTATTTTAGTCCTACTCCATAGCCCGAAAGGAGATGGAATTGGTGGGATTGGAGGACAAGCTCAACTGTTTACCAGTGCTAAAAGTGCAGAAACCACTCTCAATCGCATCACTTGGGCATTGACGATTATTTTTATGGGCCTAACGGTCATTTTAAGTGCCGGATGGCTTCCTTCTTAAAACCCGATCGCCCCTTGCAAAACTCACTCAAATTTAACCCGGTTTCCCCTCAGAAGCCGGGTAATTTTTCACGGATTTTCCACCCACTGCTTCCACCACTCTAGTCCGGGGAGGGTCTGTAGTCGTTATCGTTCTCTTTGTTCGTAGTAACGACTTCAGTCGTTATCCCCTCCATGTTCGTAGTAACGACTTCAGTCGTTCTCTTTGTTCGTAGTAACGACTTCAGTCGTTATCCCCTCCATGTTCGTAGTAACGACTTCAGTCGTTCTCTTTGTTCGTAGTAACGACTTCAGTCGTACTCTGATGTTCGTAGTAACGACTTCAGTCGTTATCCCCCACCTCAACATTCCTACCTCATAACAACATCTTTTACTTGTTGTTCCTCCTCATCCCATTCATGAAATTGTTCAAACCGAGTCTAGCCCATGCTCAGACCCTAACAGAATCGATCGCCATTGGACGTGCTGTACTCAAATTAGCCACCCCGGCGATCGCTCAACTCCTGCTACAAGCCTTGGTATTTCTCGCCGATCGCGCCATGTTGGGTCACTACAGCAGCACCGCCTTAGCCTCGATGCGAATTAGTGGTCCCCTGCATTGGTGTCTCTATAGCACCCTTTCCGCCTTTTCCGTCGGCACGATCGCCCTCATCGGACGCGCTGTGGGTGCCCAAGACAAATCCCTCAGTAACGCCACCCTGCGCGCCAGTCTGCTGCTGGCATTAGGGACAGGAGTGGCGATCGCCCTCGGTAGCATCCTCGGTTTAAATCCCCTCCTGGCGCATCTTCCCTTCGGAACCCCGCAAGTCCAACAAGCGGCTCAAGATTACCTCCAGATTATCTTCCTGGGAATGCCTCTGCAATTGCTCTCCATTGTTGCTGCTGCCGCATTGCAAGCATCCGGGAATACTCAAATCCCGTTTCTCGTGGGACTAATTGCCAATGGAGTCAATATTCTGCTCAACTACTGTCTAATTTTCGGCAATTGGGGCGTACCTAACCTGGGAATAGCCGGTGCAGCGATCGCCAGTGTCACCGCAATGGCAATTAATACGGTGATTTTAGGGATAATTTTGTATCGGGGAACTGCGCGCTTAAGCTTACGCGCTCGCGGGGGGGAACTGCCAGCCTTGCGGCGATTATTCCTTGTCTCAGTCCCCAGTTTCAACGAACGCCTGTTTCGCAGCTTAGGGTATTTGGGATTTAGTGTCGCGATCGCCACCTTGGGAACCGAGGCAATGGCTGCCTACGAGATTACCTTGGGGATTGAGGAAATTTGCTACTACATCGCCGAAGGATTTGGCATTGCCACAGCGGCGATCGTTGCCCAAGAATTGGGGGCCAATCGACCGAATCAAGCCACCACCAGCAGCATAATTGCCACCGGATTAGCCGTTTGCTGTTTGAGTCTGGGTAGCCTGTTATTTTTGGGCATTCCCGAGGTATTGTTGGGAATTTTTTCCAAAGATGCAGAAATTATTGCAGCAGCGGTGCCTTGTTTATATATCGCCGCAGTGGCGCAACCGTTTATGGCGATGAGTATGGCGATCGAGCAAGCACTCCGAGGTGCTGGAAATACGAAAACGGCTTTTTATGTCTCGGCGATCGGCTGGTTTGGGGTACGATTGTTGGCTACCTATACCTTTGCGTTTGTGTTGAATTGGGGATTAGTGGGAGTATGGATCGCGTCCACCTGTGATTGGATGATCCGGGCGATGATCCTGGCGATCGTGTTTTGGCGCGGCAACTGGCGTGAGGTTACTGTCTAGGGGAATCACCCTTGGCGATCGCCGCCATCGATTTCTGGCATTCAAAGCAGGTAACCCGAGGCGGCATAATAGAAATGAGCCTCTGCTCGTCCACCTTCAGTGCTTTGAGCGCAGCTTTTATGGATAGATCGTCAATAGAACCGTTACTGGAAGACCTGAAAAACCCAACGGAGAGAGTACGCGAGCGAGCCACTCAAGAGCTTTGGCGAATCTGGTTCCACCAAAAAGGCGTCTATGGGTTGGACTTTCTCCAGCGAGCTCAAGTGCTGCTCGATCGCGGGAATTTGAAAGAGGCAGAGGCGGTCCTGACGGAACTGATTGAAGATCAGCCGGATTTTGCCGAAGCCTGGAATCGACGAGCGGTTTTGTATTACAGTACGGGTGATTATTACAAAGCTATAGAGGATTGCCGTGTGGCGATCGAACTCAATCCGGTTCATTTTGGAGCGCTACATGGACTGGGATTGTGTTATGCCACCCTCGGAAAGTACCGAGAAGCGATTCAGGCATTCCAACAAGCCCTCGCTATTCAGCCTTTTGCCCTGATTAATCAACGCTTAATTTTAGAATGCACCGCTCGATTGAGCTAGGGTCAATTGTAATTGATAATTGATCAATTGATAATTGATAATTGATACCAAATCCGGCTATGAAAAGTCGTTTTTATGGAGTAGCCTGCGTAGGCAGGCTTTGTCCGCATAGCCCCAGCCTTGAGCCTGCGGGTTTTTATAGACGTTTAACAACCGGATTTGGTATGATATTGATAATTGATAATTGAACCCTGAACTGTAAAAAAAACTACACGAAACTCGTGTAGTTAGAACCCAAATATCTCACTAAATTGTTGATTTAAAAAGGAATTTAAAGTTGAATTGATAAGCGAATTTAATGTTTGAATCGAGAGATCAAGAGAGTCAGGGTTTAAATTTTGATTGGTTTTTAGAAAGAATGAGGGGAGGAAAGGTCTAGGGCTGGGTTGATTACTCGGTGACTTTAATCCATCCCCGGCGCACGGCGTGTAGTAGACGGTCGATCGCCGCATAGTCTTCAGAATTGAGAGTATTTTCTAAAAGGGCAGCCATCAAACCTTGTCGTTGATTGACCGTTAGGGAACCGGCATTCCAGGCTTGACCGAAGACTTCAGCAATCAGTGAGGTGGAGTAAAGGGTGGGGACTTGCATGGCGAGGTGTTGTTGAACTCTACCCTTTTAATATCTCCTGAAACTCAAGCTTTTACAGCGATCGCAAGGGTGGGTAGCTCGTGATAATCGTCAAAATGGGCGGTGATTTAAAGCCCAGAACAACAGGGGATCGAATCAGATGTCGGTTGTGATCTGCATCACTGGAAACTGGAAAGCAGCCCCCGAAGGAGATCCAGTTATCATCCCCCAGAGGCCAAACAGTGGGAAACAGGTTAAATTCTCAAGGCAGTCAAATTTAGGAAAAGATCGGGATAGACCGACTGTTCTGGCGTATTGCTACTCCAGACGAGAATGCCACCGAACCTAGAGAATCTCGATTTCCAGAGAGAATGATTGGATTCTTGCGGGCGATCGCCATACCACCCGGGGAACGGTAAGCAACCCCTGGAACTGCTGCCCAGTCGGTTCGGTCAGCATCTCGACGCCCTCAAAATTTAGAGTAGAACCCGGGATGATGGAATTCCCAATCTACGCTAACGTTATTAAGATTGTTGATGCAACGCGGGGTATCCAGCGGGATAGATTTAAAGATGAAATTGATGCGCTTAGTATTGCGAATTTTCCAGCCAAGACCACTGAAGCGCCGCATGGGTGCAACAGGCCAGTTATCAACAAACCTGTGGTCCCTATATCAGCGCATCTTGCGTACTTTTTTCACGGGAAATCCACTCAAAATTCAGTTTGCAGTCTGGGGTTGTTTACTCTTGTTATTGCTCAACGTTCCACCGGGGACCGCGCAGTATCCGCGCCCGGTGATGCCGCCTGCGGTTGCCCCCCCCACGGCAGTCCCTGCACCCATCAACAACCCTGGCGTTGAGCAGAACTCCCCTGAGATGACCCAACTTCCATTTCCACTCCAAGCCGATAATCAGGTGCAAAAACTTGTCAGCGTCGGCCATCAGCACGAATTTCGCGGGGTCTGGGTGGCATCGGTGGCTAACATTGATTGGCCCTCTGCCAATACCCTGTCCGTAGAGCAGCAAAAAGCGGAATTGGTGCAAATCCTGGACCAGATGCAATCTTTAAATTTGAATGCTCTGGTGCTGCAAATTCGCCCCAATGGAGATGCCTTTTATGCGTCGCAAATTGAGCCTTGGAGTGGATGGCTGACCGGAACCCAGGGACAAGCGCCCCAACCTTTTTATGACCCCCTGGAGTTTGCGATCGCCGAAAGTCACAAGCGCAATATCGAGCTTCATGCGTGGTTTAACCCCTACCGCGCTAAAATGCCGGGAGAAAAATATGCCCTGACTGCCAACCATATAGCCTCCATGTTTCCCCAATATGCCTATCAATATGGGGATTTACTCTGGATGGACCCCGGGGCTAAAGAGGTCCAAGACCGGGCTTATAACGTGATTATGGATGTGGTCCGTCGCTATGATGTCGATGGCATTCATATTGATGACTATTTCTACCCCTATCCACAAGAAGGGGTGCGCTTCCCCGATAACGCGACCTATGCCGCCTATCAAAGCAGTGGCGGAACCCTTGGACTGGCCGATTGGCGCAGAAAAAACGTCAATGATGCGATCGAACGGATTTGGAACGGCATCAAAACCGAAAAACCCTACGTTAAATTTGGGATTAGTCCCTTTGGAATTTATCGTCCTGGAAAAGCGCAGGGAATTGTCGGATTTGACCAATTTGATGGACTCTATGCCGATGTCAAAAAATGGCTGGATGAAGGATGGTTAGATTATTTGGCCCCTCAACTCTATTGGCGGATTGACCCACCCCAACAAAGCTATCCGGTCTTATTAGACTGGTGGAGTCAAAATAATCCCCTGCGTCGTCATATTTACGCCGGAAACTATCTGAGCAAACTCGATGGCAGTGGTTGGCCGATTTCTGAGTTTGAACGGCAGGTGGAAATTTCTCGCCAAGAAGTAGATAAACTTTCCCTAGGCAATATTTTCTTTAGCATGAAAGTGTTTAATGAAAATTGGTTAGGAATCAACGAGCGTTTTAGAGCAGCAGTCTATCCGTCTCAGGCGCTGCCTCCCACCATGCCTTGGTTAGATGCAGTTCCACCGGCAGCGCCAACGGGTGTCTTTGCGGGTGAGAATGTTATCTCCTGGAATTCGGGCAGTAATGATGTTCGCTATTGGACCGTTTATCGTCTCAACGGCAATCAATGGCAACTGGTCCAAGTTCTGAATTCCGGTACCAATTCCATCACCGGATTGCCACCAGGAAGTTATGCGGTTTGTAGTGTAGACCGCATGGCCAATGAAAGTGCCGGAGTTGTGGTTTCTTTGTAACTTAAAATTGGATTAAATTAGCCCCCCACCCTCAAAGGTGGGGCTATCAAAAAAAAGCCCCCCTGTCGGGGCTTTTTTATGGTTCGTAGTAACGACTTCAGTCGTTTCTTTCATACGGCTGTACAATTAAGGAAAAATTTGTTATCTTAAATCAAAGAATACCCCGTTAAATGGGAGTGTTTCGAGGTAAAATATGGTACAAAAATTTTATACCTTAACTGATGAAGAACTGATCCAAGTCAGTTCACAAAACCCTGAATTAAGATTTGAGCGGAATGCCGATGGAACGTTAGAGACTATGCCACCCACTGGAGGAATTTCTAGTAATCGAGAACTGAAAGCAGGTGCCTATTTATTGTATTGGGTAGAACAGCACGATTTGGGAGAGGTCTTTAGTTCAAGTTGTGGGTTTAAATTAGCCAATGGTGCAGTGCGATCGCCTGATGCTGCGTTTGTGGCCAAAGGACGTTTACCCGCAGGATGGGACCAGGGAACCGATGAATTTTTAAATCTCCCTCCCGATTTTGTCATAGAAATTCGTTCCAAAACGGATGGACTCGAAAAACTCAAGGATAAAATGCAAGAATATATGGAAAATGGCGTGCAGTTGGGATGGTTAATCGATCGCCAAAATCAGCAGGGATTCGTTTATCGCGCTGACGGTACCATCACCCAGTATCCCGCAACCGCAACCTTAAACGGTGAAAATGTTGTCCCTGGTTTCACCTTAGCACTCAAATCACTGCTTTAGGGCTTGAGTAAATTAGAGATTGAACCTTGCTAACTCGCTTGTCATTTGTCATTTGTCATTTGTCATTTGTCATTTGTCATTCGGTTGTTGATGGAAATACCTTTTTTTTCCACACTTTTTGCTAAAATAGTAACTTGCACAAAACTTTAAATTTGTCAACAATTTTACACAAATTTGTAGCAATTGTAGGGTGGGCAATGCCCAGTCCGACAGTAAGGTAGACAGTGTTAAAGTTGCCGCCTGACGAATTGCGTTCTTGAGGATTTCGGCGTTGTTGCCGGTGATGCCAAGACGATTAGCCAAAAGTTTAGCTTTGTGTTGGTCTTTACGGTAATTTTGTTACCCAGTTCAGCGCGATCGCCGTTGGGTAGTTTCATCTGATTTTGTCTGGGTAAACCATCGGTAAACTAACTGACTCACCACCCAACCGGATGAGATGCTTAAAATAATCGTCACAAACGCTCCCACCCATACGCTAAAATCCGGAGGGGGGCTGGGATGGATTTTTGTCGATATAATACTGGGAAACGCTCTGGGTGATAGCCGGAGTCAGGATTTGCCCGACTGCGATCGCTGCACAAGACCCGGTGAGCAACTGACCTAACTTTTGTTGCTGGTCACTCTGTTGTTTCTGTAGGTCTTTCATCATCAATACTCACTTGAGTTTGCACAGCTCAACATCAGTTTATCATACAATTGCAAACCCGGGCTCATAAATCCGATAGTGGTTTTAATCTGGTTTAAATAATGCTCCGCCTCATCGATGAAATATCCACAAAGAATCCCGACTAACTTCTCACTTTGTATGTCCTTCAATTTCTTTAATGCACACGTTCGATAATTATGTAAATTCACCCGCAGAGTTTTCTCTTGGTCAGAAAGAAAAGACAGTTTTTTATAAAATTCTAAAGACTGGTAAGGTAGCTTTTTGAGCGATTCTTTACTCCACTTCGTGTTTGCAATAGTCCTCAGTTTGCTGTTCAAGATCTTTATATTCCTGAGCAATTAGCTTTTTTAAAGCCTGACTTTGGGAGTAGAAAAAGTTGATTTTATGATAGCTCAAGAGCATATCTTGCAAAATATTATAAAATTTATTCGCTTTTTTCTCAGCGTCAGTATCTTTGTACAGAATCACTCCCATGAGATGAGTGGATTTAACCGTACAAGTCATTCAATCGTCTTAACTTCTACCGATTTGGGATAAAGATAGAAAGGACTCCCCAGAAAATTAGTCTTCACTTAAATTAGGCGAGATGAGTTTCTGGGTCTTCTCCGCAGTATTGGCTTAAACACTCAGCCGCAATGTCAATAATTGTCTGTCCTCTGTATAGTCATTTGGTGGTATAATTCCTGCCAAAATCGCTGTCTGTCCGAGTTCAATCTCTAGAGTACAAAGATGTTCGCTGAGATTACCAAAAGTTTCTAGGTCTTGACTACCTTTTTTCGAGGAAATATAGCGAGTGAAGCGCAGTAAATAGGTATCATTTAAGCGACGAACTGCCAAGGCGACTGATAATAATCCCAGTTTCTAAATATAAGCGATCCCTATTTGTTTGTTTGCAGTCGTCTGGAATTTCCTCTAACGTCAAATCCAGCAAACTCCCCGACGGTGACCAATCTTGCTCCGGAGAAATTAATCGAACGAAACCACCCGCATTTTCACCTTTTTTGCTAGTTAAATGACAGGTGATTTCATACAAATTTTCCGTAAAATAATCCCGTCGAGCTTTTAACTCGTTCATCAGAATCATTCAGACCATTTCGCAACACATAATGATAAAAATGTAGGGTTGGTGATAGAATCTTAGGAAGCTGGCTGGTTGTCATCTTCAGTTGCTCTCTTTGTTTTCTCAGTTGCCCACTTTTCGAGGTCTTCGCAAGCATCTCGACCTTCGTTCTCTAACATTTGTTTCGTGATAGAGTGTCCATCCGCTTCATCGTCAGGGTCGCCCGTTTTTTTACACCAGTTTATCGATACCATCTTCATCGAGGCGATCGTAAATTCCTCCTAACCATTCGTTTAGCTGTCTCATTCCCCGGTTGCTAGCAGAAGGCGGTGATATGATTTGCCATCGCGGCGGGGTTAAGTTTATCTTCCGGTGGGAGTTCGGTTAAATAATGGGCAATAGAAATAGCAGTTTCGCGATCTATTCTCTTAGTTCTTCTGTACCGGAAAGCCCCAGCATTTCCCGGAAGGCCGCACAGACTAAAAAAATCGCTATCACTCATCTTGTTCTCGCTGTTACTCATGGTTTAAACTCCAGTCACAATAAACGCCGCCCAAAAGTAAGGATTCTCAAAATAAATCCCCTGTAAATGATTCAGCGCCCTTTCCAAGCGAAACTGCTCTTTAGGTTCTAGTTTACTCAAATCCCAGTCATTTGCGCGGTTTCTCAACTCATCTGCCGTGCGAGTTCGCAACCAGTTTTGAGCATTTTGCAGCGCCACGGCTTTATCTGGGGTCTGTTCTAGCTGACGGTAGAACTCATCCAGGAGAAAGGCAGTGGCGATGGAATTGACTTTCCACAGACTGCTGACAACCGCTTTCGCACCCGCCAAGAAAAACCCGGTAGCAATCCTCAAACACTCATCCGTCGGTTGAAAGGCATCCACCACTCCGGTACAGCAGGCGGAAAGGGTCACTAAGTCTGCATCGGGGAGGTGCAAGTCGGCAAATAGGGTACTCAGGGTCAGGTCTTCTTGGTGGTCTTCCGATAGCATCAGATAGGAGTCTAGGGGATTCTCAAAATTGTACTCTGCATGACCGGAAAAGTGGAAGCAATGGTAATTTTTTGCAGATTCCAGAATCTGGGATTTTCTGGCTTGCCTGCCGGTGAAAACTTGCGGTTTGGTAAAGTTGCGACCCTGGCAAATACTAGCCATTTCCGCCTTAGCAAAGATTAAATCCTTGTCTTCCGTGGGGTTTTCGATACCCAGAAACGAATCGCAGAGACCTTTGGCGGTTTTGACAGATTTTCCAGATTTGCAGGTTGGGGAAATAGCGAACTGAAAAACGGTCAATCAGGCGCTGAGTTGAATTCAAAGGGACCGCGTGAATGGGAAACAGATGTAAACTGTTATTGGGAACGATGATTAACTGCTGAATCTGGGGCGTTAGGTATTTCTCTAACTCACTGAAATTGAGCAATTCTCCCAGATGGTCAATGCGCCTGGGTAACTCTTCCCGGGTCGTCTGGATTGCGTCATTTTTAGATTTGCTTTTGTCCGCCAAATCTGCCACCCAGTCTCGCGCCAACCGTTCTAAAGGATTCTGGGGTTTGAGATTGACTCGCAGTTCTTCAGGAATTAAGGGGGATTCGCGTCCGGGGAGAATCAGCAGGGTAATCAGTTCGTTTTCGGTGAAGAAAAACTCAATAATTGCTGTGTCTGAGGGCAGTAAGTTTTTAACTTCCTCGAAAGAAATGGGGTAAACTTTGGTTTTGGCGATAAATTCCGGTTCGATTTCTGCAACTTGGCCATAAAGGTTTTCCAAGGTTTCTTTAGCATTTTCCCAGTCGAGACTGAGGGTTTCTAATTCCACTTCGGGGAGATGCTGATTCATGCCATCCGTATAGGCTTGTAAGGTTTGGCGTTCTCTTTGTTTGGCGGTGTTGATGTTTTGGGCGAGTTGCTGGGAGATAGTAGCAGGTAAGGGGGCATCTTGTTGGGCGATGCGTTCTACCAGATAGCGGTTTCTGAAGAGTTCGGTGTAAATAAAGGCGCGTTTGTTATCTTTAAATTGAAGAGAAAAAGAGACAATTTGTTGATACAGTTGTAAATAAGATTGCAGTAAAGAGCGGCGAGTCAGAATATCCCGTCCCTGCTGCATTCGGTCTAGGCAAGCTAGAATCCGTTGATAGCAAAACTTTTTCTTTTGATAGGAGTTGACGGAAAAATAGCGATCGGCTGTTTCTTTGAGTCGAGTCGTGGTGAGGAACAGCAGCAGATTATCTTCATCCTGTTCCCGTTCTTCTGACTGGCGAGGGTCGAGTTTTTGCAGGAGGTTTTTGACTTGCTGACGGGTATAAGCCGACGAACTTCTACGCAGCAGTTCCCTCAATCCTTCAATAGCAGTAGAGTTTCCGGGATAAGCTATTTTTTCTATAGTTTCAGTAATTGGACCTAGGGAATAAGTGCTATTTAGCAATTTTATTAGGTTTTTAATAACCATCTCATTACCTGTGGCAATTTGACCCAAAGTTTCTAAAGCTTGGCGGCGAGTATTTTTATCTTTAGTAGGTTCCAGGAGATTGACTAAAGCCGAAATTGCCGTTTCGTTACCTGGGTCGATTTGATCTAAGCTTCTTGCCGCTTGTATGCAGGTAAACTCATCGGTAGTCGTTTCCAGAAGCTTGACTAAAGCCGAAATTGCGGTTTCGTTACCTGTGCCGATTTGACCTAAGCTGGATGCCACTTGTCTGCGGGTGTACCAATCGGTAGAGGTTTCCAGGAGATTGACTAACGCCGAAATTGCCGTTTCGTTATCTTTGCCGATTTGAACTAAACTTATTGCCGCTTGTCTGCGGGTAGACTCATCGTTAGTCGTTTCCAGAAGCTTGACTAAAGCTGAAATTGCCGTTTCGTTATCTTTGCCGATTTCACCTAAGCTTTCTGCTGCTAGTATTCGTGTAGACTCATCGGTAGTAGTTTCCAGAAGATTGACTAAAGCCGAAATTGCCGTTTCGTTATCTTTGCCGATTTGAACTAAGCTTCTTGCAGCTTGTATGCGGGTAGACTCATGGGTAGTAGTTTCCAGAAGATTGACTAAAGCCGAAATTGCCGTTTCGTTATCTTTGCCGATTTCACCTAAGCTGGATGCTGCTAGTATTCGGGTAGACTCATGGGTAGTAGTTTCCAGAAGATTGACTAAAGCCGAAATTGCCGTTTCGTTACCTGTGCCGATTTGACCTAAGCTGGATGCTCCTTGTCTGCGGGTAGACTCATCGGTAGTAGTTTCTAAAAGATTGACTAAAGTCGAAATTGCCGTTTCGTTATCTTTGCCGATTTGACCTAAGCTTCTTGCCGCTTCTGTGTGGGTAAACTCATGGGTAGCAGTTTCTAGAAGATTGACTAAAGCCGAAATTGCCGTTTCGTTACCTGTGTCGATTTGACCTAAGCTTCTTGCCGCTTGTATGCGGATAAACTCATGGGTAGTAGTTTCTAGAAGCTGGACTAAAGCCGAAATTGCTGTTTTGTTATCTTTGCCGATTTGACCTAAGCTTTTTACCGCTTGTATGCGGGTATCCTCATCGGTAGAGGTTTTCAGAAGATTGACTAAAGCCGAAATTGCCGTTTCGTTATCTTTGCCGATTTGAAATAAGCTTTCTGCCGCTAGTCTGCGGGTATCCTCATCGGTAGAGGTTTTCAGAAGATTGACTAAAGCCGAAATTGCCGTTTCGTTATCTTTGCCGATTTGACCTAAGCTTTTTACCGCTTGTCTGCGGGTATTCTCATTGGTAGTAGGTTCCAAAAGATTGACTAAAGCCGAAATTGCCGTTTCGTTATCTTTGCCGATTTGACCTAAGCTTTCTGCCGCTAGTCTGCGGGTATCCTCATCGGTAGAGGTTTTCAGAAGATTGACTAAAGCCGAAATTGCCGTTTCGTTATCTTTGCCGATTTGAAATAAGCTTTCTGCCGCTAGTCTGCGGGTCCTCTCATTGGTAGTAGTTTTCAGAAGATTGACTAAAGCCGAAATTGCCGTTTCGTTATCTTTGCCGATTTGACCTAAGCTTTCTGCCGCTAGTCTGGGGGTAAACTTATGGGTAGAGGTTTCCAAAAGATTGACTAACGCTGAAATTGCCGTTTTGTTACCTGGGTCGATTTGACCTAAGCCTTCTGCTGCTCCTATGCAGATAGGCTCATCAGTAGTAGTTTCCAGAAGCTTGACTAACGCCGAGATTGCCGTTTTGTTACCTTTGCCGATTTTACCTAAGCTTTCTGCCGCTGGATGAGGAATGTAAAAATGAGTAGTAGTTTCGAGAAACTTGACTAACGCCAAAATTGCCGTTTCGTTACCTTTACCGATTTGACCTAAGCGTTTTGCGGCTTGTCCGCGGGTAGGCTCATTGGTAGTAGTTTCCAGAATATTAATTAACTCATCAATGCTCTTATCTTTCATCTGGCTTCAAACGAGTTTAGGGTAGACACCAAGGGGACTGGAAAATAGGGAGAAGTCTCCAGGCGTCGGGTTAGGGGACTCCTCTGGCAATATCTCTCTTAACTTGCGGTATGCTTATTATACCCTGGACAACGACTTTAGGCAGGACTTCCCCCTGGGGATGTGTTGGTAGAACCGCAGACAAAAGACTTGGCAGGAGTTAAGGAATTATGACAAAAGCCCCCGACTGCGAAATGTGGTTTGAGCAAGGGATTGTATGGCAAGAGCAGGAGAACTATGCTCAGGCTTTGGATTGTTTTGAAAAAGCGATTGGCTGTAACCCTCATTTTATTCCCGCTTGGGTGTACAAAGGCGATCATATCTGGAGCAATTAGAAGACTATGAAGCGGCAATCCGGTGTTATGAACAAGCGATAAAAATTAATCCGGAGGTGGCAGATTTATGGTATAATAAAGGGGCTTGTTTCTGTCATTCCTATCGGTATGAAGAGGGGCTGGCTTGTTTTAATCGCGTCTTGGAACTTGAACCAAACCATGCCCTCTGTAAGACGACTCGCGCTCTCACCCTAGCGGCAATTCCGAACCCGATAAAATTGCCCAAAATGCGGACAATTGAGGCTGAAAAACCACCCCTAGAAGCAGAGGCAACGGTCCAAATCTGCTTAACCCGGGAACGGGAAATGGGTGGGGAAGTGGGGGAGATGGAATTGGATTAGGAATCACGAGGCTGGGGTAGGGCTGTTTCATTCTAATCCGGAATCCGGTTGTGAAAGACTTACTTTATGCTTCAGTCTGAGTCGGGGGTTATAGCCTGTGTCCGCATTGTCAAGACTTGAGGCGGGACTGAATCCGGAGGATAGAGAAAATCAACCTGGACCGATCGCACCTCATTCGGGGCTAAATTTAAGGTTACTAATGGGTCGAGAAGCTGTCCCCGACGATGCCATAAATGCAGGTAACGGGTGATGTTTTCTCCGTTATCATCGGTGTAGCGTAAGCGGACCGTTGAGCGGAAAAAGGGATAATCCCACGGGGGTTGACGAAAGATTAATCCGCCTTTGGATAATCGTTCCTCTTTCATCGGGGTTTCCAGAGTAACGGCTACCTGTTGCGGGCGATCGCTCTCATTTCGCAGAGGTAAAGTTAAATCATAATGTACGCCATAATTCGCATGGGATTCATAAGCCGTATCCGGATACCGAACTAACAGTTTTGCTGCTTGACTTTGACCTGTTCCTAATGTCCCAGCGCGTAAGGTACTAATTACATAAGACACCGCTTTTGCTGGTTCGGGAAGTGCTAAATACTCACTCCCTTGATCCACTAAATTGGCTTGCCATTTCGACCCTTCCTGAACTCCGGCGACCCGACTATAAATCAGTTGGCCGCTAACTTGTTCCGGGGGACTAGGGGTTTTATCTCGGGGTAAAGCTAAATTTCCCGTCGTTAAAAGTTGCTGCCATTCTTCCAAATTGGGTGCTCGTTCAGTTCCATTGGCATCCGTCTTAGCATAAAGGGCTAAAGATGCCAAATACACCGGACCATTACTCTGTAATCGCAGAAAGGTAGAACGACCATTAATGGGTTTTTCTAAGCCTTTGACGGGAATCGGATGATTCATTAACATCCGATTTTCTCCCGGGGGAATGACTAAGGTTTCCGGTAAATCCCCTTGTCTGATTCCCCGCAATACATTATCAACGGCGCGAATTCCCGGTCCTGAATAAATCTCCCCATTGGGATTTTCACTCATGGCGGGTTTTTCCTTGAAAGGAGCATCAGGTTCTAATAAATAACTTGCGCCTTCGGGGACGGTTATTGTAACAGGTTCTGGGCCGGGATTATTGACTAGAATCCCGATATAGAGGGTTTGTAAATTGGGGGGAGTATGGGTAAAATGGTGAGCAAATAGTTCAAATTTATCGTTAAAGGCAAAGTTGAGATGGGCGGCTGGGACTTGTTTGCCTTCTGGGGGTAACGTGGAGAGTAAAATCCCTTCAACTTTGACCCATTCGGGGCTATTGCTATTAAACATCGGGACTGTATCTAATCCACCGGGAAGCGATCGCACTACGTTGGATTGCACAAGTTCTTGAGGGGATGCCGCTTCTGCGGAATTGGGCGGTTTTCCATCGGGAATTCCCGCATCAATTCCCGGCGGGTTGGGGTCAACTTTCGTAACACAGCCGCCTGTAAATAGCACTAACAGCCCACAAAAACCTATAGCACTCAACCGACTGACCGAAGTCTGCATAAAATTTCACACTCAGTAATTAGTCTTTTTATTATAGAGCCAGTTTAACGCGGTCTGCTCCCACTCCTTTGAGGAATTCGCCCGGTTATTTAGAGGGCCTATAGAGCTTCTAGGCCCTCTTTTTACTCCGGCTTCGGGTTGTTAAAAGTGGCAAGTTGAGGAGAAGAGGGAGAGGCTTGAACTGAGGAGGAGAGTTGTTGCCAGCGCAATACATAGATGGGAACCTTAAACCACAGATTGTCCGGTTCGGGAACGGTGACTTGAATCACTTTGAGATAACCCGGATCGGCTTCAATCCAGATAGAATTTCCCAGATAAGCTAAGATATGTTCCCCATCTACGGTGACAGCCAGATCTCCGGGTTGGATGGTAGTAGGGTTTAAGTCGTTAATGCTGGAGGCTTGTTGTTTTCGTTTAGTAAAATTGCGATATTCATCCCGTAAGGCATCGGCACCCGCATCATACCACCACAGTTCTATTCCCTTTCTCACCAGTGCAGGATTGAGGGTTTTTATGCCAAGTTTCCAGTTGGCTTGAATTAAGCCTTGTCGGACTAATCCGGAACAGTCAATCCCCAGGTGGTTTTCGCCACCCCAAACATAGGAGGTGCCATCATAGCGTTGGAGTTCCCGGATATAAGCAGCTTGTAATCATTTTTTATCCCCCGGATGTCCGGGTAAGATGAGGAAAAGACTTAAGGCGATCGCCAAGGATAAGCTGACGTAGCGAATGGGTTTTTTATGCGAATATAAAAATAACCCCCCACCCCAGAGTAATAGCCCTAGGATAAGGGTGGTTAATCGCATGATGCCGTAACTAATCGGCTGAACTAGCAGGACAATGAAGAACGAAAGTAAAACATACCACAGGGTAAATAGCTGGCGTCGGCTAATCGATTTTAAAACCATCTGTTTGAGTTTTAAGGAAGGAAAGGCGACCTCATCCCCTGAAACATTGGCTTGTTAAGTTTTCGAGTAAACTCGGGTTAGAAAAATTGGGAAATAACCCTTGAAACAATGACTCAAAGGTAAAAGTTTAATATTATTGATGATGCAGTTTTAACCGGGTTGACTCCTAAAACTTCTGGGACATCCAAATGGATGGATCAGTTTAAAGGACAACCCGGTTAGGATGGCATTAGCGGACTAAGGTGAGTTCTTTTTCTTCCACCACCGATGCCTGGGGTTCAGGGGCTTCCGTGGGGAACAAGTCCGATGCGGGAATCAACTCATCCGTTGAGGAAAATTCTGGATGTTCGGGACTGCGATCGCCTGCCAGACGACGGATTGCCAAAATACTAGCACCGGCTGCCAATACTGCCCCGCCTAGAAAAGCGGCTTTCGTCGTTCCTGTAGGATTGGAGAGGTTTTGAGTGGATTGACCCAATCCTTTAGCGAAGCTACAGCCCAATGCCTGTGCCTCAGCGGTGATTAAAATGCCAGTAGCAATAGCTGCAGTAGAAAGAATTCCGGCTAAAACGTGCTTGGGTTTCATCAGCAATTTTTTAAAAGAAATGACAACGCTTTTCCCTATTATGTACAAAATTTTTAAAATGGCAAGGGTTGTCAGGGAACCCTCAATTTCTGAGCGTTACACAGTGGACTAACTCCGGTTCTAGGGGGCAGGGTGTGACCCCTAATTGAGTGTCTGAAGGCAGAGGTAACGCGATTGAACTGCTGAAGTCTTGATCGGCATCTGTCTTTCGGTTGATTTTGGGACAAGTTTCCCCGATTGCTAGTTGGGGACATTATCTAACGTAAAATTAAAATGAAGGGAGAAAGCCCGCTAGTGTTCGATGCCCGTTACAATGCCACCCCCGATGATTTTCTTCGGTGGGGGTGGTGAGTGTTTCGGAATGGGAGAGACAAGGGTTGAATTTTTCCGGTTGGAGCCCGGGCAACTTAGGAGATGAACCAGTCAAGATTCAGAATTTTTCAGGGGTTAAGTCGCCCCCTCTGACCCGAGGGGAGGGTCTTTCTGGGTCAAGTCTTTCTGGGTCAATTGGGGAATGTAGATTGTATAAAGATGATAGAGGAAGTCGATGACGGTTAGAATAATTTTGTTTGATTTTGATGGAACGATTGCGGACACCCTAGATTCTATTGTAAAAATCACCAATCGATTGGCTGGAGAGTTTGGATATAAAAAACCTACCTTAGAAGAGGTCGAATATATGAGAAATATGAATTCACTGCAAATTATTAAAACTTCGGGAATTCCTATTTTTAAGGTTCCCTTTTTATTGCAGATGGTAAAACTGGAGTTGAATCATGAAATTCAAAATTTACAGCCTATACCAGGCATTGTAGAAGCCTTGGAGCTTTTAAACAGTAAAGAGCATCAACTGGGAATTGTTACTTCTAACTCTCTGGAAAATGTCAAAGGATTTTTGGAGAGAAATGACATGACCAAACTTTTTAAATTTATTCATGCAGGCTCTACATTGTTTGGCAAAAATAAAGCTATTAAAAATTTTTTAAAAAAAGAAGGCGTTTCCTCGGAAGAAGTGATTTATGTGGGAGATGAAACCCGAGATATAGAAGCTGCAAAAAAAGTTAAAATCAAAGTAGTCGCCGTGAGTTGGGGATTTAATTCTAAAGCTATTTTAGCTAAACACAACCCGGATTTAGCAATTGACAAACCCCAGGACTTGATGGCGGCGATCGCCAGCTTACAGTAATCCAGCAGTCCTCTAGTATTGAGAGAATTATAGGGTAGTTTTTAAAACATTAAATTAGGGGTCAATCCTTGAATCAAAACGACCCCCATGATTTTAGACTAGAGAGCAAGCTATTTTATCTCAGTCTGTAACCCCACCCTAAAATGCGAGTTCAGTAGGAAGAAGACAAACCGGCTTTTTTTATAAAATTCCCGCAAAGAAAGCCACCAGTAAGCTAGACTATTCAAGAATGAACCGATGTGCTGGAGAGACTGATGCAAGATTAGGTCATCCCAACTTCACCAATTTATAATCCGAAAAATTGGCAGTTTATTAAAATTAAATTGCTCAACAATTGAGAGAATTTCCCATTAGTAGAGATGAAAATCTTTGAGGGATAGGGAAAGCAATAAAATTAAACAACGGGTGCACAAATTAAGAGTGATTATGGAAAAAATTCATCTAGTAACTTGGTTGCAGGAACGAACGACATTGAGTCGTTTATCCGAATCCGTCTTAACAGCGATCGCCGAGGTCATCCAAGAACAAATCTTACCGGCAAACCAGGCGATCGCCGAACCCGGAAAAACCCCCAACGGATTCTACATCCTCCGAGAAGGAACGTTACAGACTTCCCTCAAAACTCCCCCCCGTTCCCCAGATGAATTAAATCCCGGTTGTACGATTAACCTCCGAGAATTACTGTTAGACCAACCCCCAGAACAGACGATTTCCACCGTCACCGAATCTAAACTTTGGTTTGTCCCAGGGGAACGAGTTCAAGAGTTAGTTCAGCAATACCCAGAAATTACCCAAACCCTGACCCGACAACTCGCCCAAGAACTGGCCGAAGTGTCAAATGCGTTAACGTATGAACAACAACGACAAGATGATTTACGCCCCTATTTAGTCACCAAAGCAAAACGGGGAATTGTCGGGAGAAGTCGCTATGCCAAACGTCTGAGACAGCAGATTAGAGAGGCGGGTTCCGATCGGCGATCGGTCTATATTTTCGGGGAACCGGGATTAGAAAAAGATAATATTGCCGCCCTGATTCACTATGGTTCCCCTCACCGTCGGCAACCCATTGTTAAAATCGATTGTGGGATTCTCCAAAAAGGAGGGGCAGAACTGTTTGGACGGGCGGGAGGGAAACCGGGAATCCTCGAATGGTTGGGGGAAGGAACCCTGGTTTTAAACAACATTGACGAACTGCCAGAGGAACTGGTTGAGGCGATCGCCACCCTGTTAAAAACCTCAACTTATACCCCCGTCACCCGAGAAGGAGAGACTCCCGCCACCCCTAAATCCACCCCGGCCAAAAGTTTAGCCATCTCTGAAAAACATCTTCCGGCGATCGCCCCGAATCTGGACGAAACCCTCAAAGTGCCTCCCCTGCGCGTCCGAAAAGCCGACATTGCCGCTCAAGTCGAGTATTATATTAGCTTGTACTGTCGCGCCAAAGGGCTGACCCGACCGCAACTCACCCCAGAAGCCCTCCGTCGCCTGCAATCTTATGATTTCCCCGGCAATATTCGGGAACTGCAAAACTTAGTAGAACGGGCGATCGTCCAGTCGGATTGCGCCCGAGAATTAACGGAAGAAATTTTTTGGGCCGCCCAAGGCAAGAAAAAGCGATTTCGCTTCAATTTACTGAATGCTTATCCTAAATTGCGCCATTTTCTTCGCAGTCCTTGGTGGCCCGATCGCATTAACTATGGCTTTACCGTCGTTGCCTTTGCCCTAGTCGTTGCCATCTTATTTCTCGGTCCCCAAACCCGCGATCGAAACTTTGCCCTCAACTTCTTTTGGGCCTGGTGGTGGCCGTTAATCTTATTCGCCTTTCCCTTTGTCGGTCGCTTGTGGTGTGCAGTTTGTCCCTTTATGATTTATGGAGAAATTACCCAAAAAATCTCCGAAAAGTTATTAAAACACAACCTCAAACCCTGGCCCCGACAGCAAGCGGAAAAATGGGGCGGCTGGTTTCTGTTTGGCTTATTTACCTTAATTTTCCTCTGGGAAGAACTCTGGGAATTGCAAAATACCGCCTATCTCTCCGCCTGGTTACTCCTCTTAATCACCGCCGGGGCCATGATTTGTTCCGCCATCTTTGAACGGCGGTTTTGGTGTCGATATCTTTGTCCCATTGGCGGCATGAATGGACTGTTTGCCAAACTTTCCATGACCGAACTCAGAGCACAACAGGGAACCTGTTCCGCCGAATGCACCACCTATCAATGTTATAAAGGCGGTCCCCAAAAAGGGGAAGGACTGGAAACCAATGGCTGTCCTCTCTATTCTCATCCCGCCCAATTAGAAGATAACCGGGATTGTGTCTTATGCATGACCTGTTTAAAAGCCTGTCCCCATCGGTCCGTTGAATTCAACTTACGACCGCCGGGAATTGATTTGTGGACTACTCATCAACCCCGTAGCTATGAAATCGCCTTGTTGCTGTTACTTTTAGGGGGAATCTTTCTGCATCGGTTGCCCGAGATTAATGCAGTCCTCGGATTAGGCATTGATTTAAGCCAATTTTGGCCCCATTTGGGATTGTCCCTGGCTGCTTTAGGGGTTCCTGCGGCAGTTGTATTAGTGGCGGGGGCAATCATTGCCCAACTGAACCGCACCTTCAAATCCAAACCCTTTGTCCAATTAGCCTATGGATATTTGCCCTTAGTTTTAGGGGGAAGTTTAGCCCATTATTTGCGCTTGGGATTAGGAGAAGCAGGACGGATTTTACCTGTTACCTTTGCTACCTTTGGGTTGAGTGGGGAAGGGTTGCCGGTGTGGATTGCCCATCCTGCGGTGATTGCCTTTTTGCAGGGAACCACCTTGATTGCTGGGGTGGGGTTCAGCATTCTGTTAACCCAAAAAATTGCCAAAGAGTCCCTGCGATCGCTGCTTCCCCAACATTTAGCCACCCTGGGATTAGCTTTGGGGATGTGGGTTATTATCGTTGGGTAAAAAAGATGGAGATGCGTTCGCACCCCCCTCTAGAATCAGAATCAAATCAGGAGTAACGAGATCGTGCTCGATAGTCTCATTAAAATTACCGTAATCGGCGTCGGGGGTGGCGGGTGTAATGCCATCAACCGGATGATTGCCAGCGATCTGTCTGGGGTAGAATTTGTCGGGATCAACACCGATGCTAGAGCTTTAGCCCAATGCCGTGCCGATCGCCGCATTCAAATCGGGCAAAAACTCACTCAAGGGTTAGGGACCGGGGGAAATCCCATTATTGGACAAAAAGCGGCAGAAGATGCCAGAAGTCAAATTGCCGCAGCGATTGAAGGGAGTGATTTAGTCTTTATTACCGCAGGTATGGGCGGGGGGACCGGCACTGGGGCCACTCCGATTGTCGCGGAAATTGCCAAACAACAAGGGGCACTTACCATTGGGGTGTTGACTCGTCCCTTTGCCTTTGAGGGGAAACGGCGCAGTCATCTTGCGGATGAGGCGATCGCCGCGTTACAGAGTCGATTGGATACGGCGATCGCCGTTCCCAATGAGAAATTATTGTCCGTAATTTCTGACAATATGCCGGTTCAGGATGCCTTTGGGGTAGCAGATGATATTCTGCGCCAGGGGGTACAAGGGATTTCCGATTTAATTGTGATTCCTGGGGTGGTGAATGTGGATTTTGCCGACGTGCGATCGGTGATGAGTCGCGCCGGAACAGCTTTACTGGGGATCGGAATTGGCGAAGGACAATCGCGCGCTAGACAAGCGGCACTTTCGGCGATGTCTTCTCCCTTTTTAGATTCTTCAATTAACGGTGCCAAAGGGGTTGTTTTTAATATTACCTGCGGCATGGATCTCACCTTACATGAAGTGAATGTGGCAGCGGCAGAAGTCTATAACGTGGTGGATCCGGATGCGAATATTATTTTCGGGGCCGTGATTGACGATCGCCTGCATGGAGAGATGAGAATGACCTTAATTGCCACCGGATTTTCCAATGAACCCCAGGTTTCTCTCCCTCAAACCCGGGTAGTCCCCACGCCTCCCCCTCAATCGCGGGTTGCCAAACCTCCGAGTCCCCCCCCTCAACCGGAAACCCCGCCTCAAAGTTGGCCCGGATTGGACCTGCCTGATTTTTTCCCCCCTCGGCGATCTAGGTAGTTGGTCCTTGGTCATTTGTCCTTAGTCCTTAGTCCTTAGTCATTGGTGATTGGCCAAATGACAAATGACCAAGGACAAATGACCAATCCTGACTTAAAAGCGCAAAAACATTTCCGATTCCAAGGCATCCAATGCTTCTAATCCCATCAATTGCAATAGAGTTTCCCATTCTTGTTGATTAGAACCATCCTCTAGGGGAAGTTGACTGACATTAGCTAAACTGCTGAAGGCATCCATCCACAGTCCCGCTTCAGCATAAATTTGGGGATGACTACTGGCAGGGGCATTTTGTAACTGAGTCGCCAAATTCCTGGATAGGGGGAGGCGCTGAACGGTCCCTGTTAAAGTTAGATTCTGGGAGGGAGAGAGGGGATTACAAATAATTGAAAATGACCAGGAATAGATTTTTTGAATTTCTAAGGGTTCTAGGTTGATAAAACTGGGGAGTTGCAAACGAATCAGACCTGGATTTCCAGTTATGGCAAATCGGAGTTTATAAAGGATTTGGTTACTATCATTTGACAAGACAAATTCAGCAGCTTGGGCCGAGGTTTCCGGAAGGTAAAAGAAAAAGGAGGGAAGTCCTTGGACTGTTGAAATTTGACTCTGATTGGGGGGCAGTAATGCCATGAAAGAGGTATCCGTTGAAGTCGCCCCTGGATTACAGGCATTCGTTTCTTCTACTGGGGGACTTTGAGTCATCTGGGATGGGGGAATCCATCCACTCAGTTCCGTGGCGATCGCCCTCTTGGGCAATTGAGAAGCCCCCAAGATTAAAAACGACACCAGATAAGTCACCCTGATTAGTCTGTAAAGCGGTGTCTGCAACATAGTGGTTCTTTAAGAAAAGCGCTACAAAAACGGTAGATGGATTGATTCTCAGCCCTCGGTCGGATGACATGGATTTGCAGCCCAGGTCAGACTGGAACGAATTTTCGTGAATAATATTGGAGTCCTCCTGATATTGTAGCAACGGATAACGGTTGGGGATTGAACCGTTTTTCAGCGAACCTAGTCAAAATTATAAGGAGTCCGGCATCTTTGTCGAAAGCGCAGATTTTTATCCCTCTTCTGCATCCTTAAGATATTGAATTAACTTCGGCTTAAACAACTACGGTCTGCTAACCGATCATTATGCGGTCTCAATCTCCCTCATCCATTTGTCAAGGGTCCCAGCAGCAGTGGGATAGTTCCATTCAGGGTAACCTAGAAACCCGATCGCCCTGGCAGGCTTTCAAAACCGGGCGGCTATTGTTCTGCATGGTCATCGCCGTGGGATTAGTTGGATGTCCCAGCATTTTTAACCGAGAGGCGGAAGGGCAACAAGCCAACCCGGGTGGGTCCAGAGAACGACAACGGGGACCCAGTTCCCCCAGTGTCGAGGTGGCCCTCGCCCGCACAGATACTTTACGCGAACCCCTGGTTTATAGCGGCAATACGGAACCTTTTCGAGAGGTCTCTGTGCGCGCCCAAACCGAAGGACGCTTACTGGATATGACTGTAGACCTAGGCGATCGCGTTGAACAAGGTGAAATCCTCGCCCAACTCGATGGCACCCTCCTAGAAATCTCCCTCTCAGAAGCCGAAGCCGAATTAGCCGCCCGGGAATCGGATGTGGTCCGCGCCCGCAATGAGGTCAGAAATGCCCAAGTCCAGTTGGATCAAGCCCTGGTGGAACTCCAACAAGCTCAAAAAGATGCAGAACGGTTTCTCGCTTTAGCGGCTGAAGGGGCCGTTTCTCGTCAACAGGGAGAACTGGCGGAAACGGAAGCCCAAGTGGCGGCGCAAACCGTGCGATCGGCCCGAGAACAGATTCTGATTGAACAAGAATCGGTCAGTAGTGCGGAACAACGGGTGAAGGCCCAACGGTCTGTAGTCGCCCAAGCCCGAGAACGTCGTTCATACAGCTTTCTGCGGTCCCCGATTACCGGCGTGGTGCTCGATCGCCTGACGGAACCGGGAAATCTGGTGCAACCGGGTGGGGATGTGTTAAAACTTGGCGATTTTAGTCAGGTGAAGGCGATCGTTCCCGTGGCCGAACTCGCTTTAGCTCAAATTCGCGTCGGACAACCTGTTACGGTCAGTTTAGATGCCTTGGGCGGGGAAATCGTAGAGGGTCGAGTCAGTCGCATTTCGCCAGTCTCCAATGTAGAAACGCGCCAAATTCCCGTAGAAGTAACCATTCCGAACCCCGATGGTCGGATTGGGAGTGGATTGCTGGTTCGGGTGACCTTTGACACCCAAACCACGGAACGAGTCGTGATTCCAGAAAACGCCTTGCAAGGGGAAGAGGAAAATACCGTGTTTGTACTTCAGGAGGGAGAGGGGACCCCTACCGTAGAAGCGCGAATCGTCCAAATTGGGGAACGCTTGAATAATCAAGTGGAAATTCTCTCAGGACTTTCCCCAGGGGAACGCTATGTCATTCGTAGCAGTCGCCCCCTGTCCAGTGGGGATGAGGTGCGCTTGAGTGCCTTGTCAGAATAATAAATTGGGCATGAGGCAAAAACCCACACCCTCAAGGGTGGGGCTATACGGACGAAGCCCGCCTGCGCGGGCTAACCCATAAAATCGACTTGAGACAACCGGATTTGGTATTACCGGAATCCTGTTGTGATAGCAAAAACCCACACCCTAAAGGGTGGGGCTATACGGACGAAGCCCGCCTGCGCGGGCTAACCCATAAAATCGACTTGAAACAACCGGATTTGGTATTAAAGGAAATTTATTAAACTGCCAGTCCTGGCAGTTTGCTCTTTTCAAAGTCCCTCTCCTCTTAGGAGAGGGATTTAGGGAGAGGTTCCTAATGCTAGGGAATTGAGCCGATCGCCTGAAAGAAATCTGCCACCCTTGATTCATCCCACTATATAAATCATCAATATGTCCGTGAATCCCTCCCCCACGGGCCAAATGTTCACCGTTAGAACCCGAATATATGAATGGATTCAGCATCAGTGCAACCGCAATTCGCCAGCATATTGGCACCTTGGCCCTCGCAACTACGGCGATCGTTTTGGGGGTGTTCTTCCTCACCTCTATTCAAGTGGATCTGCTTCCTGCGATTACCTATCCTCGGATTGGACTGCGCCTGAATTCCCCGGGAATCTCCCCGGAAGTTGCGATCGAAGAGATTACTAAACCTTTAGAACAAGCCCTGAGTACCACTGAAGGGGTGGTGCAAGTTTATTCCCAAACCCGGGAAGGTCGAGTCAGTGTCGATTTATTCTTTGAACCCGGGGGGGATGTGGACCTGGCCTTGAATGAGGCAACTGCTGCCTTTAACCGCGCCCAAGGCCGTCTCCCGGATACGGTGGACTCCCCGCGATTGTTTAAGGTAGACCCTTCTCAGTCTCCGGTTTATGAGTTTGCATTACAGTCCCCGTCCCTACAAGATGTGGAGTTGCGGGTGTTTGCCGATGAGGAGTTAGCCCGAGAGTTAGGGGTTGTTCCCGGGGTGGCATCTGTGGAGGTTTCCGGGGGTATTACCGAAGAGATTCAAGTACGCATTGACCCGGTGCGATTACAATCTTATGGACTGGGGTTAACCCAAGTTTTAAATGAGTTGCGCGATCGCAATATTGATGTGGCCGGGGGTCGCCTATCCGGCGGGAGTGAAGAACCCCTGACTCGCGCCCGAGGACAATTTGAATCCGCTGATGAGATTGCTAATCTCTCGTTTGAAATTCCCAATCAAGGCCGGGTCTATCTCCGAGACTTTGCGGACATCATCGATGGCACTGCCGAACGGCTGGTTTTGGTCACTTTGAATGGCGAACCTGCCGTAAAAGTTAGTATTCAAAAACAAGGGGATGCGAATACGATTACGGCAGTAGAGGGGGTCAAACAGCGACTAGAACAGTTGCGTCAGTCTGGGTTAATTCCCCCGGATATGGAAATTTATCCGACTTTAGATGAGTCGGTTTTTATTAAAAATTCCATTACTAATGTGGCAGTGGCCGGGTTTACGGGTGCAGGACTCGCCGCCCTGGCGGTGTTACTGTTTTTGGGTTCAATTCGCCAAACGGTGATTATTGTCCTAGCCATTCCCTTGGCAACCCTGAGTTCTATTGCTTTAATGCAAGTATTTGGGCTGTCCTTAAATGTGTTTAGTTTAGGAGGATTAGCTCTGGGGGTGGGGATTGTGGTTGATAATGCGATCGTGATGTTGGAAACCATCGCCGAAGGGGTGGGGATGACCCCAGGGAAAAGTCAGCAGAAGAAACGGCTGACCTCCTCCAAGGCGATCGCCCAAGCGGAAGCCAGCAGTCGGTCCATCGAGTCCGCCTTACTCGCCTCCACCACCACAAACTTAGTCTCCGTCTTACCCTTCTTACTGATTGGGGGTCTGTTTTCTCTGCTCTTTAGCGAGCTAATTTTAACCATTAGTTTTGCCGTTGCCTCCTCCTTACTGATTGCCTTAACCGTGGTTCCGATGTTGACCTCCCGCTTATTAGCCATTCCCTATACCAGCGGATTAAGTCAATTCTTTCTTTTAAGGGGATTTAATGCAGGATTCAATGGATTTAGCCGCCTTTATCAATGGATTTTAAAATGGGTATTACGCCTGCGCTTAGTCGTAATACCCCTCACCATTGTTGTTTTAGGAGGCGGTAGTTTTTGGTTGGCTGGAGGACTTCCCCAGGAAATTTTACCTCGGATTAATACAGGACAAGCTCGCTTATTTGCCCAGTTTCCTCCGAATACAACTGTTGCTCAAAACCGGCAAATCATGGCCAAGGTTGATGAAATTTTACTGAATCAACCGGAAACTTTGAATGCCTTTACCACCGCTGGAGGCTTTCTTTTTGGCACCAGTGTCTCCCCCAATCCTCTGCGGGGTTCGAGTACCATTGGCTTGAAACCGGGTACAGATATTGACGCTTTTATTACCCGAGTCAATAAGGAATTTGAAAAGCTCAATCTCGTGGATGCTCGCTTGCGAATGAGTCCTGAAAGTGTCCGGGGGATTATTCTGACCAATTCCCCAGTTCGTGCTGAGTTGGATGTCACCTTACAAGGTACCGATGTGCGGGCGTTGGAACAAGTAGGGGAAGAAGTCCTGGCGGCATTAGATGAACAAGCCACTTTGGCGAGTTTTCGTCCCGATGCAGACCCCCAACAAACGGAGTTACAAATTCGCCCAGATTGGTTGCGGGCCGCTGAATATGGGTTATCGGTGAATGATATAGGTTCAGCGATTCAAACGGCGATTCAAGGGGCTGTTCCCACTCAACTCCAACGGGGCGATCGCCTGGTTGATATTCGCGTTACCTTACCAGATAATGTGGTCCAACGGGTCACTCAGTTAGAACAATTACCTCTATTAGTGGGAAATTCTCGGTCGATTCGCTTGCGGGATGTGGCAACGGTAGAACGGGGACAAGCACCAGGAGAAATTCAACGGATTAATCAGCGTCAGGTGTATATTATTGGCGGTTCTTTGAACGAAGGTGCAACCCTAGGAGAGGCAAACGCCCAGATTGCTGAAGTCCTGGCGGGTATCGAGTTTCCCCCAGGGGTGAGTGTGGTTCCTTCTTCTTCAGCGCAAACCAATAAAGAGTTACAAGACTCTCTCAAACTGTTAGGTGGATTAGCCGCATTTCTCGTCTTTGTGGTGATGGCGGTTCAGTACAATTCCCTCATTGACCCCTTGGTGATTATGTTAACGGTTCCCTTAGCCTTAGCCGGGGGAATTGTCGGACTTTATGTCACACAAACCCCAGTGGGTGCAACGGTATTAGTCGGGGCCGTTCTGTTAGTGGGGATTGTGGTGAATAATGCCATTATTATGGTGGAGTTTGCCAACCAAATTTATAAAGAAGAAGGGATTAACCGCAGGCAAGCAATGTTGAAAGCTGCACCCCTACGCTTGCGACCAATTTTGATGACCACGATTACGACGGTGTTGGGAATGTTGCCTCTGGCGTTAGGGGTTGGGGAAGGGTCCGAGTTTTTACAACCCTTGGGGGTGGTAGTATTTTCGGGGTTATCCTTAGCGACGTTTCTAACCTTGTTTATTATTCCCTGTTTTTATACGTTGCTCCATGATATCTTCGGGGGCAGACGTCCGCCTTTAAGTCCGGATCAACTGGAAACGGTGTTCCAGGATTCGCCAGATTTGGACAATGTAGCCTCTGCGTCTGGGGTGGAATGGCGATCGCCTGAACCGGAGATGTAAGCCAAAACCCGACAGGGTTTTAACCTTAGCCCTGTCAAGGCGTCTTGGTAGGGGCGCAATGCTTGCGCCCTTATAGGGGCGATTCTATAATCGCCCCTATATGAAACAACGATTGAGCGTCATTAAATTTGCCACCATGAGAGAGGGCGCAAGCATTGCGCCCCTACAAGAAATAACGATTTATCGTCATTAAATTTGCCACCATGACAGAGAGTGCTCAACCCGGCGCTTAAGCCAAGTCAAACAACAGCACTTCAGCCTCGTCAGACCCCACTAGGGTGAGGGTTTCCGGCGCGGAACAGGCAACCCCATCCCCAGTTTTGAGGGGTAGGTCATTGAGGGTTAGTGTTCCCCGGGCGACTTGTATCCAAGCATGACGGTTGGGGGGAATGTCATACACCACCCGATCGCCCTGATGCAGGATGGTGGCGTACAGATTCAAATCCTGATGGATGGTGACAGAACCCTCCCGTCCGTCTGAGGACCCGATTAACCGCAATTGGCCGCGTTTTTCTGCCTCGGGATAGTGTTTTTGTTCATAGGAGGGGGGGAGTCCTTGTTTGCCCGGTAACATCCAAATTTGCAGCAGATGCACGGATTCGGTTCGGGAAGGGTTAAACTCACTATGAGCGACTCCCGTTCCGGCACTCATCCGCTGCACTTCCCCCGGAAGAATGACGGATGTGTTTCCCATGCTATCTTTATGTTCTAACGCCCCTTCTAGTATATAGGTGACGATTTCCATATCGCGGTGAGAATGGGTGGGAAAGCCGCCCCCACCACTCACCCAGTCCTGGTTAATCACCCGCAGGGCACGAAATCCCATGTACTGAGGGTCGTAATAGTTGGCAAAGGAAAAGCTATAGTTGGTTTTGAGCCAGCCATAATTGCCTTGTCCCCGTTCTTCTGCTTTGCGTAGGGTTAACATGGGTTCCTCCAATGCGATCGCGACAGGTTTTATGGAATTTAGATGCTTGACTTATTACTTACTTTAGAATAGGTAAAGTTGATTTGTAAAGTATGTACTTTAAAGTGGGTTAGTACCCAAAAAGTAACAATGGAAGCTAAATCAGAGAGCAAAAAACAAGTAGGATGTCCGGTGGAAACCACCTTAGCGATTATTGGGGGACGATGGAAAGTATTGATTTTGCAGGAGCTATTTTCGGGAGTCAAACGGTTTGGAGAACTGCATCGGGCTTTGGCTGGCATTACTCAAAAAATGCTGACTCAGCAACTGCGGGAATTGGAACGGGATGGGATTATTAACCGGATGGTTTATGCCCAGGTTCCGCCGAAAGTGGAGTATTCTTTAACTGAATTTGGGATGACTCTGCGACCGATTCTGGAGACGATGCACGAGTGGGGGGTGCGCTTTGAGCAAGAACATCCC
This sequence comes from uncultured cyanobacterium, assembly GCA_963821735.1. Lineage (GTDB taxonomy): Bacteria > Cyanobacteriota > Cyanobacteriia > Cyanobacteriales > Laspinemataceae > Laspinema. The sequence continues at coordinate 578,200 of CAWGFK010000002.1, read as the reverse complement.
TGATTAAGCGCAAACGACGCGATTGCGTCCTCCCGCTTTAGCCACATAGAGGGCTTCGTCAGCATTGGCAATCAGTTGAGTGGGAGAGGTTTCAGAACTGGGGGTGAGGGTGGCTACCCCTAAACTCATGGTGATGTAAGGACTCACTTGAGATTGAGCATGGGGAATCTGTAATCCAGACACTTGTCTCCTCAGTCGTTCCGCGAGTTCTAAGGCATTTTTTAGGTCCGTATTGGGCAAAACTGCGGCAAATTCTTCTCCCCCATACCGGGCAATCAGTTCGAGTTTGGGGTTGATACATTGACGCAGGGCTGTGGCTACCCGTTGCAGACACTCGTCACCGGCTTGATGTCCGTAGGTATCGTTATAGGGTTTGAAATAGTCGATATCGCACAAAATGAGGGAAAGGGGAGTTTGGGTCCCTCGTCGCCACTCGTGATTGAGAAATTCATCAAAACAACGACGGTTGGGGACTTGAGTTAAGCCATCGAGAGAGGCAATGCGGTGTAATTCTTGATTAGCGGCTTGCAATTGTTCAAAGAGGGTGGATTGTTGGATGGCGATCGCCACTTGAGTGGCTAATTCTCGCAGGAACTCGGTTTCCCAATTCTGCCACCGCCTAGGACCTTGGCAGTGATGAGCAATCAGCAATCCCCAGAGTTGGTTGTTATCGCCGGAGGAATGTTCCACCCAGTCCTCCTCGGAGTTGGACTGAAAATCTTCATTTAATAAAATCGGGACGACTAAATTGGCTTTAACTTGAAACTGGGTTAATAAATTGCGATGACAGGGACTAATGGGTTCAGTATAAATATCAGCAGTGGCTTTGAGACGCCCTTTTTTATAGAGTGCAGCATGAGTTTCTCCAAAGCAGGGGTCGAGAATCGTGAGGTTGAGGATTTCTCGGGTTCCATTGCCACAGGATTCGACGACAACTTTACCACTCCAATCCGGGTGAAAGCGATAAATAATCACGCGATCGGTATTTAAAAATTGTCGAACTTCGGCAACGGTGGTGTTGAGAATTTCTTGGAGATTGAGAGAAGAACGAATGCGATCGCGCATGGCAGACATGACTCGTTCCCGTTCCAGTTGCAATTGGAGGGCTTCTTGGGCCACCACTCGGCTGGTAATATCCCGTAAAATGACGGTAAACAGTCGTTCTGAACCGACTTCGAGCTTGGAAATAGAGGCTTCGGCGGGAAATTGGCTACCATCTTTACGGCGTCCAAAGACTTGCGATCGCGTCCCCATTGTCCGGGATACTTCCGAGGTGTCGCGGAACTGTGTAATATACTGGCGATGCTTCTGACGCAGATTTTCCGGTAACAGCAGATCGAGGGGTTGTCCCATCACCTCTGCTGCACTGTAACCAAAGATTTTTTCAGCCCCTTGGTTAAACAGTTGAATCCGTTGGGTTTCGTCAATGGAAATAATCGCATCATCCGCACTATCCAGAATCCCCGCCAAACGCGCTTGGGACAGACGCAGGGCCGCTTCGGTATGTTGGCGTTCTAAAATTTCCCGTCGTAGTTGCTCATTCGCCTGCTGGAGTTCGGTGGTGCGTTCTTCGACTAATCCTTGCAAGGCGGCGATCGCGGCATCCATTTCAATCGGTGTAAATCCTTGGAGTAAACTGGTTTGAGTGATGATTCCCTGTAACGAATCCCCCTGATCGGCAACGACTAATCGTCGGACTCGATACTCCCGCATTAACTGATGCGCTGTCCACAGGCAATCCGTCGGTTGCACCAGCAGCAGGGGCGAACTCATCACTTCGGCAGCGGTGAGTGTTCTGAGGTTAAGTTCTAATGCCTGTAGCTGGAGAATATCCCGTTCCGTGACGATGCCGATGGGGATTGGCATCGGTTGCAGTTCCAGGGTCTGCATTGCTTCATCGCTGTAGCGATTCTGGGCGATCGCCACGCAACTGACCCGATGGATGCTCATCAACGTCGCTAATTCCAACACCGATGCCGACGGTGATGCTGTAATCACGTTGGGGTTCATCACTTCCACCACTCGTCTCAAGCGCATCCAATCTGCCGGTTGGATAATTTCTCGAATGCTCTGGTAGGTAATCGTCCCTAGTAATTTCTCATCAGGATCCACGATAGGCAAATGGCGAATCTGTTTCTGACGCAACAACTCCAGAAGGGTGACGAGATTCGGAAGATGCGCCTCCTGAAGAATAAACGGCCTAGGGGTCATTAATGCAGAAATCGGTTGTTTACTAAACGCTTTGGTGAAGGAGTCTTGTTCAAGATCGCCACTGCGTGCCGTCAATTTCACCACATCCCGTTCCGTAAATATACCCAGGATTTTATCGGCTTCTACCACGATCGCGCAGCTCGATTTTACCTGGCTCATCAGCACGATCGCCAAGCTAACTGGCGTATCTGGCGTCACGGTTAACGGATGGCGGTCAATGGCTAACTGTACAGAAAAGGCGGTACTTTCAAGCATAAATTAAAGGCATTTAATAATTCGGCGCAGTGTCTTCCTCAATCGCATGGTTTATCTTGACTGATCCTGGGTTGTTTGGGAAGGCTGATAAAAATTGAGGTCTAATCTCTTGATTCTCTAGTGATATTGTATTACTCCGGAGGTACCTTTCTGCCCTCGGGCTCTCAGGTTGAGGGCTGTCCAATCAGAACTCTCGGTCTGTTTAGAGAGTCTAGTCCCTCAAAGCTCAATCCCCTGATGCGGTCAATTTTGCCTAGGATGCCACTATACCCGGTTGTTCATCCCACCCGAGAGAGACCCAACTCTGGGATTTTCCTCGGTTGCCATCGGCGATCGCCTTCATCCTAACCACCCGTCACGGGAGATACTATCGTTGGAGAGGTTTCAAATGCGTAAAGTTCCACCCTTCTTTCTCGCTGCTGCCACCACAGTTCTAATTTTTTTAATCGCGCTGCTGTCCGCCTCGGCGCAGTGGCGTCCCGTTAAAACGGGCATTCTTTTTGGCATTAGTGGTATCGCCTTAGTTGAAAACTCTCTGGATGAGATGGGATGTCCCCCAGCTACTTGTTTTGTGATCGTCCATGACAATAAAACCGAGGGAGACGGTCGGATCGCTATTTTAACGGTTCATGGACAAGATTCTTTAAATTATTTACCCCTACAGTGGCCTGAGGGTGCAGAATGGCCAGTCGATTTAGAGGCGATCGCCCGGGTTCCAAACCGTGACGACTCCGCTTTTATGGCCGTCACCAGTTTTGGACGAGTCTATCATTTCACCCTCGATTCCACCGGAACGATTCAACTGGTCCACATTTTTTCTCTTCCTGATTTGCCAGAAAATACTAATTTAGAAGGCTTCGATTTACACCTGATTGACGGTCAATTGCTAGGAGTTTGGGGTCATCGAGGTAGTCCCGATGACCCAGGGGTAGTCTATTGGGGCTGGTTTGACTGGAACGGTTATCAAATCTCGGATCAAGGGTCGGCTTTGATGACCGTTCCTTGGCCGGAGGAAGATGTTCGTCATATCAGTGACCTAAAAGTTAATAATGCGGGAATTCTCTATATCACTTCCACTCGCGACCCCGGAGATGATGGACCTTTTGATTCCGCAGTTTATGCCGCTGGTCTGTTCTCAATGAACGGCGAACAGGTGGAATTTCGTCCCGCTTCTTCTCTGGCTCCTCTCTATCGGGTTAATGAGCATAAAATAGAAGCTTTAGAATTTTTACCGGGCCTTTCGGGGGGCAAAATTCTCGGGACGGATAATGAAAATCAAGGGTCATCAATTTATCTCAAACGCTAAGATTTTCTAAAATCTAATCTGGGAAATTCTAGGATTTTTATGCTAAAATAAGGACAGGGATAAGATGAACTCCACCCCTCAACTATTATGGCTATCACTCTGAGCAAAGAACAGTTGATCCACGAGATAGCACTCATTCATCGCCGTCAAAAAGGTATCGTATTTTCTCCGGGAGTCATTGGAAAAATTTTGGGCATTCCCCAATCTTGGAGAACTCTCAAAAAAGACGAACTCATTCAAGTTTTAGATGCTTGGCATCATCTGTTACAGTCCTGTCCTAAAACAGCACACTGGGAAACGGTGGAAAGGGGCGATCGCCAGGTCTCTTTACTCGCCGACGGAAAACCCTGGGTGGACTATTTTGGCTTTCCCTCTCTTCAGAGTGCGGAAACCTTTTTAGACCAAGTTTTACCCCATTGTAACTGGGCGATCGTGCGAAAAAGTGGCAAGCGGGTTAATGCCAGTTTTGAATGCAAAGTATGGGGATTAACTGAGGACAATTTTCAGGCGATCGGTCCTCAACGGTTAGCCGTTTGTACTCGATGAATCATGATTATCGGGTTTGATAGTTTGCAACTTGCGGGATTCTTGTGCCGGAAACGACTGAAGTCGTTACTACAAACGAAGAGAACGACTAGACATCTGGCAACATTCTAAAAAGCCCCCCTTTTTATTTTTAAGGGGGGTTGGGGGGATCAACCGGGTATTTTGTAAGAGAACGACTGAAGTCGTTACTACGAACTTAAGAGAACGACTGAAGTCGTTACTACGAACATTAGAGAAAGACTTTAGTTGAAGTTTTTATTAAGATTGATTTGAATAATGAAATTTAAGACAAAAACACAACCACAGATTGAGAAAGATGCACCGTTGGCGGCACGGATGCGACCCCGTTACTTAGAGGAATTTATTGGACAAGCGCATATTTTGGGAGAGGGACGGTTGTTGCGTCGGGCAATTCAGGCGGATCAACTCTCCTCCTTGATTTTTTATGGTCCTCCAGGGACGGGAAAAACTACTTTAGCGCGGGTGATTGCTAATAGTACCCAAGCTCAGTTTATTGCCATTAATGCGGTGCTTTCTGGGGTGAAGGAGATTCGGGAGGCGATCGCCTCTGCTCAACAGCATCGCCAGGAATCTTCCCAACGAACCATTTTATTTGTCGATGAAGTCCATCGGTTTAATAAATCCCAACAGGATGCGCTCTTACCTTGGGTGGAAAATGGTACAGTCATTCTAATTGGAGCCACCACAGAAAACCCCTATTTTGAAGTCAATAAAGCCCTAGTCAGCCGATCGCGCATTTTTCAACTGACTCCCCTGACTCCCACGGATTTACAGAACATTTGTGAGCAAACCTTAAACGATGGCGATCGCGGATATGGACATCTCCAGGTCCATCTGGATCCAGAGGCAACGGATCATCTCGTCGATGTTGCCAATGGCGATGCGCGATCGCTGTTGAATGCCTTGGAATTAGCCGTAGAAACCACTCCCCCCGATGACACAGGCAAGATTCACATCACCTTGGAAGTGGCAGAAGAATCCATCCAAAAACGGGCGGTTTTATATGATAAGGAAGGCGATGCTCACTTTGATACCATTAGTGCTTTTATCAAAAGTTTACGCGGTTCTGACCCGGATGCGGCTCTATACTGGTTAGCTAAAATGGTGTATGCCGGGGAAGATCCGCGTTTTATCTTCCGGCGAATGTTGATTTTAGCCAGCGAGGATATTGGACTAGCGGACCCCAATGCCGTAGTGATGGTGAATGCTTGTGCCCAAACCTTCGATCGCGTGGGAATGCCTGAAGGACGGTATCATTTAGCCCAAGCTGCTTTATACTTAGCCACCGCTGCCAAATCTAACAGTATCATGGGCTTTTTTGATGCCTTAGCAACCGTGGAAAAGGAACGAGAGGCAGAGGTTCCCAGCCATTTAAAGGATGCGAATCGGGATAAAAAGGGGTTCGGACATGGTGCGGGATATTTGTATCCTCACGCCTATCGCGATCATTGGGTAGAACAGCAATATTTACCCCAAAGTTTGCAGGGACAGGTGTTTTATCAACCCTCCAATCAGGGGAAGGAGGCGGAAATTGCCACCCAGGTGGCGCAACGGAGGGAAGCGCAGTTAGCGGCAATGGTGGAAGGGGTGGGGGTGGCCCCGGCAGAGGTTCTCACTTATGGTCCTGGCGATCGCACTGCCGATCGCTGGTTGCAGCGCACATTAGGACAAGTGGGCAGTCGCCTCGGAGAAGTTCGCGATCGCCTCTTTGAAATCGCACAACCCCAACGGCATCATCTAATTCTGGATTTGAACGCCCAAAGTGGGTTACTCACTTGGGAGGCAGTCCGACGAGTCCCAGAAGGGGGAGTTTATGCGATCGCCCGTCAAGAGTCAGAAGTGAGAGCTTTAATCGAACAATCGGCCTCCCTGCCGGAGTTAATGCGTCCAATGGTGATGGCAACGTCTTTATCTCAAATCAGGCCAACCCTAGAAAAGCAAGCACCTGGCGTCAAATTTGACCGTATTCTGGGCCGAAATGCCTTGGTTCGGGAAAGGGATAAAAAGGCGATCGCTACGAGTTTGGTATCTCTGCTATCGGAGTCGGGATGCATAGTGTTAGGGGAAACTCTGCCGCGTTATACTCAGCGCTTATATCGGTTGTTAGGAGGGAAGGGACTCAAGGGGAATTTAGGCGATCGGCTGATGGCAGCAGAAGAGGCGATTTATCAAGATTCCCGGGACCCGATGGTGAATTGGGATGCAGCGGATTTGCAACGGGATTTAGAATCTGTGGGGTTTCAGGTGCAGTTGCAAATCGAGCGATCGCACCAGGAATTACAGATCACTTCCGCCATGCTTGATCGCTGGTTTAATCCCTCAAAATCGGCCAAACCCAGCTATGGGGACCGATTGGCACAGCAGCTTTCGGGTACAGAGGTTCAGGCAGTTGCGGAGGCATTCCAACGCCATCTCCTCCATCAAACGGTGCAATGGGAAAGTGCGATCGGCTTCATCTGTGCCACGGTGGAGTTTTAGCCAGGGATGAGAGTTCAGCAGGGGGGAGACTTTCTAAAAATCAGGTCCATTTTTCCTTAAACCCTTGCCCTACCAGAATCAGTCCCGGCCAATATAGATAGGCTAACGTATCAATATTTTCGCCTAAAGAAAACAAAAATAAAATTATAATCATTGCCAATCCAATTCTCGCATTCTGATGAGTAAAGGCTTTAATGCCTAAATCAATACCGCTCAAAAAAAACGCAGTACCTAAAGCAAGAAAAGCAAATATTCCATGCAAATAAAGAATGCCTAGCCAGGTATGATGAGAACCGATTGGCATTCCTCCAGTGACCGAAGGACCTTTCGTTTGCATGATCCCATGCCCCCACAGGGGAGCATCCTGTTCCCATTTCTGTCTAGCCATTTCTTTCAATGCTTTTCGGACTCTAGAAGACCCGGGACGAGCATTATAAAACTGCTCTTTTAGGGTGCTTAGGAGATTACGCACCCAGGGTAAAATCATCACGAACAAGGGGGTTAAAAATCCGGCGCTGATTTGAAACCAAGGGCGAAAACAATGAGTTAAGCCCCAGATAACAATTGGGACAAAAGGCAAAGCGAGCATAGCCATGCGCGAGACAGAGACGACAATCATCGCCACTGCACCCATGATTCCTAGAAAGCGCCATTTCCTATCCTGTTCTGCCATGACCAACCAGAAATAAATGTTCCCCACTAACCCTAAAGCAGGTGCCCAAGGGGCAAATAATACTAATCGAATTTCATCTATATCTATGATATAGAAGAGATTAACAGCAGAAGGAAGCGCACCCCCACCAAATAGCTTAAATGGAGAGACATAAGTTATTTCAGGAAAATTAACTAGGGCTGCTAAACGGAAAATTGGCGTAATTATTAGGGTCTGCAAACAAAGGATGCAGGCTGCTCGATAGATAATTTCTGGTCTAATTTTTAAATGTCCGGCTAAGGGAAACAAAACAAACAGACCCCAGCCTCTATACCAGAATATGGTAGATTTAATGAGTTGCGTTATTCCTAAATTATTATCAAAATGTCCGATAATTAAGGAAAATTCTATGACCAATACCGCCGCAATCCATACCCAATTTAACGGAGCCCATACAATTTTGTCCTCTGGGGGAGTTTTGTCCGTTTCTTCCCACCATTGTTTGAGGACACAATAGGTTAGATAAGTTCCCAGTAGGGTAGCTGCTACATACTGAGCGCCCAGTAAGTAGAGAAGGTAAGTATAAATAATATAATACCAAATCAGCGCCTCGGGTAAATTTTCAGGATGAATCGGGGAATGCTTCATAAAGACAAATTTAAAGCAACAAGGGGGATGGGTGAGTGGGGTTTAGGACGAGGGGGGGGTGGGGTGAATCCGGCGATCGCGATACCATAATCCGAAAAGGCCGGATGTAAAAAAAACAGACCCCATTGCCGTAGCTAATAGCAGCAATTTTTTAGGTGCAGTGGGTTTAGAGGGTAAATTTGGCTCCGTAAGTAGCAACATCGGGGGATAGGACGCCGAAATATTCGACTGACTTAGGTCAAGCCGAGTTAACATTGAAGAAAAAACAGCTTCTGCAATTTGGACATCCCTTTGAATATTATCTAACTGAGTCTTTTCAATCGAGAGCATAGACAGACGAGTTTGGCTCTCCATGATCTGTTGATCCATCTCCTGCACTTGCGCTTCGAGTCCCCGGTGTTGGGTTTTAAGAGAAATCAATTCTTGCAACAATTTACTACGTTCCGATCCGTCTGAATTACTCCCCTGTATATTTAATTGTTCTAGTTTTCCAACCGGGACGGGACGTCCTAGTAAGAACTCACTGCGTTGTAAAACGGCTGATTGTGTTGCCTCCCATTCCTCAGTTTTGGCAATTAAGACAGGATGTTCAGGACGAAACCGAACACTTAATTGCAAGCGATCTGTACTAGCTTGACTGTAGGCCATTAAATATTGTTGAAATATCGGATCGGATTGCAAAATAAATGCGTCCCTTGCTTCTTCAACAGAAAGTCCCATATCAGAGGAAAGCTGTTGTAACCGCCCTTGCATTTGTTGTAGTTCAGCAATTTTTTCAGACCGTTGTAGTCTTAAATTCTCTAAATTAATCGATACCTCTCGCAGTTGGTCATTGTCGAGCAACATCGATTCACTTTTGTAGTCAGATACCCGCTCCTGTGCCAGGTGCAATTTCTGTTCAGCAAAGTTAAGGGTGGAACTCAAGTTACTCTTTTGTTGATCAATTTCTTGCTGCCTGAGCTCCTGTACCCTTAAATCTTAGAGCGGTTTGGAGAGCGATCGCCTTTTTCTGGGCTGATTCAGGACTATCTGACTCCATTTGAAACTCAATGAGGGTCGTGTTAAGTAATATCTCTACCCGAGGTTTGCCCATTTGCTTTGGAGGCAAATTGATTTGACGGGCTGCCATTTCAATTACCTCATCAGTCCGGGCGATAAATTTGTAGTTTTCTCGGGGGTCAGAGGCACTACTATTATAGGGAGATTCTACGTTGGAAGTGGCTTGTCCGATTCCAGGTAAACTAACATTTGCCGATAATTTGGAACCGGGAATTGAAATAGTCCACTCACTCCGATAGCTCGGGGCAACCTGTTTCGTGTAAACAATTGTAGCGCCCCAAATTCCGGCATTTCCTATCAATCCAAATAATACATAAATCAACCATTTATTCTGATTCTGATGGAGTGTTAGCTTGGGATGCTTTTGAGGAATAGCCAAAGAATCAATTTTTTGGGGTTTTAAAAGGGTAGAAAATATATTCATGATGGCACCTTTATGAGATTCATAACAATGAGAAATGCAATAAAATCGAGGATGAAGTTGTGATTTGAAATCCGATAAATTTATGGGTTCAATAGCACATCTTAAAATAACGATATTGTTTTGTTGATGATATTCATGAATGTCATAAGTAACCGTCGCTGATTTAACCAGTAATGTTGATGAAGCCGAAGCTCCTAGGAGAATTAAGCAGAGAGTTAGCTGTTCCTGGCGCTCTTGTCACGAGGGGAACTTCCGGGAGCGCAGCAGCAGTTTACTGATCGGGTTGAATGGTTTGATAATAAATCCCTCTACCATTCGTCCCAACAAAGACTAAACCAAACTGCTGTTTACTAGCGTCCATGCTATTCGCAAGACTGCCAATCGGTCGGTTAGGATCATCGATATTGCGCCAGGTTTCTCCTAAATCTAACGATAAAAAAATGCCTTCGCGGCCATCGGTTAACTTTCCATACAAATATAATGCCGGAATCTTGCTCTGGTCTGGTGGTTTCCCAAAAGAGAATAAATCCGATCGCTCAACCGTAGAAATGGGATTGAAAGTTTCGCCCCCATTCTCAGACCGATGAAGTCCGCCTGCCTCTAAACTCACCCAGACTTCTCCTTCAACCTCCGGCATAGTTTTTAGGATATACCGTTGCGCTGCCGGTAAAGAATCATACACTGGCGCAAAGGATAAACCTCCATCTTGACTGCGATAAACGGTGCGATCGCGGTAGTAGTAAAACCGATCGCCATTCACCCCATCCGCAGCTAAGGGTTGAACCCAATTCCAGGGTCCTTTAAATCCATCCGGGAGCCCTTGTACCGCTTGCCACGATGCACCGCCATCTTCGGTCTGCAAGGGCTGTTCTTCGCTAAAAGTTACCAGAAATTTCTTCGGATCAGTGGCAGAAACAGCAACCCGGAGGGGTATTTTTTCCTCGGGGAAATTGCGAAAACGTTGCCAAGTTTGACCCCCATCCTGGGAGGTCGCCCCGGTATAAGTCGAATTCCATCGCTTGCCTCCGACCCGAACCATTTCCAAGGGGCGACGGGCGCTATAGGCAATACTATAAGTATCTTGAAAGTAGTCACGACCATAACCCACGGGATTGGTATAACCCAGGCGTTGCAGGGGATAGGTATCAACCCGACTGTGATAAAATCCCTCGACATCAGCAACGCCACTTAAGAGTAATGCCCCTTCCGGGGGAGCAACCACGGTAAAGGCAACCAGTTGTTCATGTCCGCTTTGATAATTCCTCCAGACTGTGGGATTTGCATTAATATCTTCTGTGCGCCAGATTCCAAACCAGTCTGTCAACCAGACCCGCTTTGGGTTCTGGTAATCCAATTTGATCGCCGAGGGATGATCGCTGAAAAAGGTATCCGGCCACCAGGGAACGGTATTTTGGATCTGGGTCTGATTCTGGACCCAGGAACGCCCGCCATTTTGGGTCTGATAAATTTTGGCGGACCCTTTTTCCCCTTCCATCACCAATAGGGTTTCAGGGTCGTGGGGGTGCAGACTCAATCCATTAAAAATTTGATTCTTCCAGGAGTTGGGGGTGATATCTTGCCACTGACCCTCTCTATATTTGCTCACACCCGGAGATTGATCGCTGGTGACATAGAGAGTGCGATCGCTGGCGATCGCCAGGTTCATCGCGTTGGAAGGACTCCCGGGAATTTTACTCCAAGATAGACCCCCATCCTGGGACTGGTAAACTCCATCGCCGTATGCACTCAAATAGACTTGGTTCGGGGTCTGCGGATCAAAGGCGACTGCTAAGATGCCAATTTGAGGATTTAGGTTTGCCGATAGGTCCTGATGCTGCTGCCAGGTTATTCCCCCATCCCCGGATTTCCATAAACCCTGTTGACGAGAACCAAAGAATAAGTGGTTGGGTTCAAAGGGATTGACCGCAATCCGCTGACCCGCCCACCGCTTCTGTTCATCCGCACCCATTCCCACTTGCAGGTTCGATTTGACCCAAGTTTCACCGCGATCGGTGGATTTGAAGAGGGTCCCTGGATCTCCCAGCAGATATTTTCCACGCCGCTATATAAACAATATTCGGATCCATCGGGTCTAGGGCAATGGCTTCCACACCATAGTAATGACTCTCCTCGACATCAAACTCATCGTTCAAGGGAATCCAACGCAGGTCGCTCTCATCCCAGCGATAACTACCGCCATTATCAGTTTTAATATATACTACGTTACTATCTTGAGGGTGTATGACTATTCCCGTTACATAACCCCCTCCCCCAATGCTGACATTCTCCCATTCTGGGGTAAAGGTTGTGGGTGCAACGGTTTGGCTGAATTTCAGGTTTTTTCCATTCCCATTCCCGATCCAAAGGAACTGAATAAAAGTTGCAGTCAGTAATATTATCGCTCCCCCACCCAAATAGCGGCGAGGATATCGAATCAGATACTCTCTAGTGATTTTGATTCCCCGGTCCTGGATGAATTTGAGCCAGTCCAGGTCTGGGCTGACTTCATGTTTTTTTGCCAATCTAGGTTCTTTCTCCATTCGAGATTTTCGTCGGGTATCCATCCAAAGTTAAGCCTTTTTAAATCAAGTTAACCTAACATTTTGATCTGCTGCCGAAGTCAGTAGAACCAATCCGTTGAGAATCAGTGCCTCTGTCCTCATATTCTACTCCCATTTAATTACACCTGAGCCTATCCATTTTAAATCTTTCTTAAAGTCTTTTGTCTCCAAGTCACCGGGAAAAATTCAGGGGAAATCACAGAAGTCCCTGTTCGAGGATCTAGAAACCCCCAGCATTTCTGAAAAAAGGGGAATACAGCTCATGGACCACTCTAAAACCGGGCTGTAAGGGAAATTCTTGGGCGGGGTAGTCAGTCCGGAGCCATCCGTAACCAGGAGTAAATGAGATCAGGCGGATGCCATTGGGGTAGGGAGCATGGGTAACTTCATGGAAAATTGATATCACTTCCGCCATGCTCGATCGCGGGTTTAGTCCCTCGAACTCGGAAAAACCCAGCTATGGGGACCGATTAGCACAGATGCTCTCGGGCCTTGAGGTTCAACCGGAGTTTTAACAGGCCAGAAACGGATTTTCTGGCATTTTTCCCCTTTCAACCTAGTCCCCCAATCCCGTATCAGTGAAAGGAACACCCACCCCCTCAAGACTTACTCGAACCGACTGTTAGGGTTCAGTTTATTCAACAGGGTTTGGGAGCGCCAGAGTAATGCTCTGCCCAGTCTTTTGAAGAAGATATTTCCTTGCTTTTTTAACCAATAAATCCCCCAAGTGCTTAAGGTCAGTTGGACGGCATAAGCTAACTGAGAGCGCCGCAATTTTTGACCGTTCAGAACGGTCGAAATCGCTCGGAGGTCTTCGAGGTCCTGTGGGGTTTTGCCTGCTTGCTTGAGGGCAATCACTGTGTCTAGGGAAGCAAATTTTAAACCGGCGTAGTAGAAATAATGTTCCGGATTGAAAATGATGTCGTCTTTTTGGAGTCCATTGGCAGAAAGTTGGGAGTTTTGACTGGAGGCGATCGTCAGTTGAGTAATCTGATCAAATCCTTTGTGCAGAACATCGAACTGATCGCAATCTCGGATCCCGTATGCGGCAAGTACGGCGCGATCGCTCAAACAAACCCACTCCGAATCGATCTGATTTTCTTCTAACCCTTGGCGATACTGACTGAGTTGTTCGTGAAAGGGCGCAGAGGGATTCAATTGAGTCCTATTTAAAAACCTGATACTGTTTTCGTTCAACAACAGTTCAGCCAACTCTAGGGTTTGCTCATGGGTTTGGGTGAGGTACACCGACTCAGTTTTGTCACCCCATAACGCATTGAGTTTCTGTTTTGCTGCGATCGCCCCTTCTAACGTTTCCGATTCAAACACATAAACTCGGGTAATTCCCGAACGCAGGGGTTGCTTTTCTTCAGCACCATTGATGAGAGCAAGATGATGGTTTAAATGAGCCATCCCTGACTTCCATAAGAAAACATCTTTTTGATAATATATTCTGCCGTGGGCCTTCAGAATATCTTCAATTTCTTGAGATTTGCCCAGGGCCGCTGGCCCTATAAGAATCAAACAAGTAGTGGGCTTCAATCGACAATATTCTAAAGCCATTGCATCAGAAAATATTTGCTTAAATCCTCGTTCTTCAAAGTGGCGATAATCCAGCGGCATCGGAGGATTATTTTCATCAAGTTCTGTGGTTAACAAGGCGGCTATCTCGCAATTATATAATAGACAAGCGACTGTGCGATGTCCGCCATCCACCAGATAATCATTCACCATAGGGACCAAAGAATTTTTAGTGTCAAACCCGGACTCTTTAATCGAATCTAAAACCTGGTTAAACCCTTCAACAAATGCGTTTTTTCCTTTTTTACCTGATCCATCGGGTTCTTTATATCCATTCATGGTTTTAACATTGTTACAGTAGAGTCTCAAGGCCCAATCGGACTCTATGCCAAACTCGCGATATTTAGCATAGATATATTTAGCCATTAAATCAAATCGGTAATAATTAATTATTTCTTTTGGATTAAGGATGGCTACGATATTTTCATCGTAAATTTTAGTATGTCTAAGTCCCAGTTTAGTCAGCTTATGAGTGACTTCTGGGCCGACAATTGTTTGAGACTTTGGCGAAAAAGAATAAGAGCGCTTCATGGTTTTATGTGGGTAAGGATTATTTAAGAGCAACGGATAGGGAATCTTTTTTAAAGACTTTGGCGATCGCCCAGATTCCAAAGATTGGTAAAACCACCAATTGAGACACAAGAACACCTACCGCTACCGCGAGGATTCCCCAACGGACGCAAATCAATAACGTCAGACCAAAGATGCAGGTATAAATCAGATTAAAGTAAAGGGTGATTCTGGTTTTTCCAACGGTATTGAGGAGGTCATTGGTAAAGATGGAAAAAGAAAAAGGCAGGACCGATAGGCAAATCAAAATTAATATCGGAATTCCTTCTGTCCATTTTTCCCCAAATACCAAGGGGACGTAAAAGGGCGCTAAACCGGCCTGCAATGCAATCAAGGGTCCGATAATCGAAAAGGTTTTTTTCAAGCTGCTGAAATATCTAATTTTTAGCTGCTGGATATCATGCTGAACTTGACACAAGTAGGGAAACAACGCTGCGGTGAAGGCATTAATCACATTGCGACTAATCCCGAATCCGGCATTAAAGGCAAAATAATATAAGCCCAAAGCATCCATTCCCAACCCCCGACCAATAATTAAGTAATCGAGGTTATTCCGGACCTGCTGTAATAAACTTACCCCCAGTAAGTTTCCGCCAAAATGAACAATTTCTTTCCATCCATGTAGGCTAAAGGCTTGTGGGGGCCGCCAGGGGTGATATCGCCAAAGAACGATAATCCAGATGGGAGTCGTTAGAATCATGGGCCAAACTACCGCCCAGACTCCCATCCCTAAGAGGGCTAATATGACAGTGATGGCGTTAGCAAACAGGGATTGTAAGACCTGACATAAGGCTGTAACTTTGAGGCGATTTTCCCGGACAATTAATGCACTATGAATCAGGTAAAAAGGCATCATCAAGTACATTAAACCGGAGACACAAATCGGCCAAACCAGTTCTGGACTGCCGTAAAATAGGCTAATCGGAAACGCTAACAGGAGTAGCAGAACAAAAATGCCCAAGCATAACATCCAGTTCAGCCAATAAGAGGTATTGCTAATCACCAGGAGTTCCCCTTCTTTTGCCTGAATGATTTTCGCCCCGATTCCCTTTCTCAGGGTAAATACATTGGCAAATTCAACAACGGTAAAAATTACGGCGGTCAGTCCGTACTCGTCGGCAGTAAAGGTGCGGGCCAGGGTGACAGTGGTCGCTAATCGGAAGATGCGATTGAACAATTCTGCACCCCCCATCCAGCCCACATTTTGAATAAATTGGCCTGAAAAAATATGCTTTATTTTCTGAGTTAACATCACCACATTAATTCTCTGGGTACGCTTTGAATGAGTTAGCAGCTAGAAAATTACCCCATTTTGATGCCCAGTCATGAAGGTTTATTCTCAGGCTGTAACCGGGGGTCTGGGATGGACAAGCGTTTTCGGATGGAGTGAAATAGATAATTAGCCAGGGGTTTAGGCAATAGTTTTTTAATCATTAATTTGACTAATATTTTTTGGAAAGTCCGATCGCTAATAATCAGCCTGGGTTGCAAGGATATTGCCGATTGCACGTGCTCTTGGGCTTTCACCATCGCCTCCCCGTCTTGACTACGTTGTAAATAGAGTTCAGCACAATATTTATGAAAATTGGTGAAAGTCAGGGTTTTGAGGTGATTGCAATTCTGGCGGTGCTGCTTGATAGGCTTTCTCCATCGCAATTAATGCTTCTCGTTCCATCACTTCAACCCGAGAAGACATCGACCCAGGCATCCGTCCGATAAAAAATTTGGCATTTTTTAACGACCACAAAAGGCCACTTGGCGGCCAATCTGAGCCAATAGTCCCAATCGGCACAACCCGCACAGGTTTGGTCAAATTCACCCACCGAGGCGATCGCTTCTCGGCGAATTAAGGTATTAGACCCACTATGAATAAAATCCTGAACTAATAAATTGGGATAAACGTCTCCTGTCCATTCATATTCCAGGGAAGGAAGAAAGGTGGGAGGGGTCTGGCTATCGGTTACATCCATAAAACAAGTCCAACTATAAGCAACCCCTGCTTCTGGATGCTCCTGGAGGACAGCATATTGTTTCTCTAATTTATCTGAGGTCCATAAATCATCGGCATCCAGAAACGCAATTAATTCTCCTTTTGCTAGGGAAATTCCCCGATTACGAGCCACACAAACTCCGCCGTTAGGATAGCTGATTACTTGGACTCTGGAATCAGAAATGCTCTCCACTACGGTTTGAGTATTATCCTGAGATCCATCATTGATGACTAACAATTCAAAGTCTGTAAAGGTTTGCTTTAAAACTGAATCAATCGTCTCTAAAATCGTGGCTTCGGCATTGTAGGCGGGGATAATTACAGAAATTTTAGGCATCAATTAACCTCTCAATCGATAGAATAGGGACTTTGAATCTGGCTCCCCTGCTCCTCGGGGAAAAGGGGTAAAGGGGATGAGGGCTGCTAAACGGTCGGATGTGCTGCCGTTTAGAGAAAGTTTCCCTCAAAATAAGAGAGAAGATTGCTCCGGTTGTCCGACTGCAATTTCAGGAGCAGCCGGGGGACTTATACAGTCGGGGAGAAGAACTGCTCGGAGTTGCTTGCCAATGACTTCCGGGGAAAAATAACGTTCTACCCGATCGCGAGCGCGATCGCCTAGTTCTCGACTCCATGCGGGATCATCTAACAACCGTCCCAGGGCGATCGCCAATGCCGAAGCATCTCCCCGAGGCACAATCATGCCGCCCGATTCTTCCTCTCCTTCCAGAATATCCGCAATCCCTGACGCATCCGCAGCAACTACAGGCAAACCGCAAGACATGGCCTCAATGGGAGCTACAGGAAATCCTTCTTGACGGGAGGGGAAGGCATAAATATTTGCAGCAGACAGGTATCGTTGAATCACCGTGCGATCGCAGACAAACTGGTTTAACCACTGGATTCCCCGCAGTGACATCCCTTCAATCCGTTCCTGAAAAACATCAGCCTCTGTACCCGTACCGACGATCAGCAGGCGTAAATCCCGATCGGGCGATCGCCACAAATTTGTTGCCACGCCTCTAACAAAATATCTAAACCTTTGTCCTGTATATCTATTCGTCCATGCCAGACGACTACCTCCGCATTCAACGGAATCCCCAAGCTATTTCGCGCTACCGTTTGATCTTGCCGTTGCCATGCGGCGACATCTAAAGGGTTAAAAATTCGGGCAATTTTGGATGCAGAAATGCCATACTGATGACGAATTCGTGCCGCTTCCGTTTGGCTGGCAACAATTACACCGGCACAGCTATGTAGCGCCAGATATCGTCCCGGAACTTCTATCAAACTCTTCGTGCGATCGCTCCCCTGGAAGGTGGCATAAGTCGGCAACCCGATCCACTTTCCTAATAAAACCGAACTATCAAATCGAGCATACTCATACTCTTGACATAAAATGGCTTGACAATTCTCCTTCCGTAATTCTTGCGCCAGCAAATCCAGGGGGGTAGATAGATAACTGCCTCCGCTTTGTACGAGATTTTTCAAAACGGTCACGAAGGACTTCCGCAGGGAATTGCTATCCTGAAAATTTTTAAAGGTTTCCCCCTCTTGAACCCCATAGCCTCGCAAAAATTTTAAGCGGATTCGGCGATAAAAATTATAAATCGGCCAAGGGGGTAATACACAGATCTGAGTCCCAGTTGGCTGGTGAATAAACCGAGAGGGTTTCTCAACTTGAGCGGAAATACAAAATAAGACAGTCCGGACTCCCACCCGGTTTAGGGCATCCACGTAACCAAACATCCAACTTCCGACAAATTCTTGACAAAAGGTTTCCAAAGAAATATTGAGACTGTCTAAAAAGTCATCAATTAAGTCAGCATAAGGAAGTAAGGCGATCGTAGGCTTTACATGAGATTCTAGTGGTTCTGACGATGGTATATTCACGAGGGTTATTTGAATTTATTTTCTAGTGGAAACAGAAATCAGACTCGATAATTGAGGGGAAAATACCACGGAACAACGGAGTCGCTATCGGTGGTGACGATTGAGTAGTTCACTTTTGGACCCCATTGGCCGATTCCAAATGCTGTCCCAGAAAAAGGGCGACTGATGTTGATTTCTGGGCCTACGTGGACCGCAGCCGTTATCCTTTGCTCAGAGGAGGAGAGTTCCGCTCATCATCGTTGCCTCCAGCAGCATGATTACAAAATAACTAACTAGACTTTTTTGGTTCATTCTAAATTTTAATAATTTCTTAATTAATCAAGGTTGATTTCTCCCTATAATAGCATCAAGTTTGTAAACTTTTATATTTTTCTCTCAAAATAAAATTGATTTTAGTTTAGTTGAGTTGCAACTTGAAGCGACGGCGCAGGGTATGAAAGAAGCGCAAAAATTTGTCGTAATTTTCCGGTCCTAGTCCGGCCATTAAGGCGATCGCAATCCGCAAACGCAGATACTCTCGCTCCCAACGCACTTTAGGGTCTTGGATAACCGCTTGAGTGGCAAACTCCTGAGCTTTTTTGTAATCTTTTTGAACGCTTTGTAAGGGTTTCCAGGCCAAACAAAGGTGAGCCCGGGCATAGCTAGATCCCTTAAGATATTGGTAATGGCTAGGGGCAGAAGCAAAGGCTTTTTCAATAACCAGGGCATAACTTTGTTCCATTGCGGCCCAATTTCGGGAAGCACTCTGGGAATGTTGCCGATAATAAACTAGGGGTTCGGATATGGCTTTAAAGGGATAGTGTAAGGCAATTCGCAACCACATATCCCAGTCTTCTACAAAGGAGCGTAAATTAACATCGAATACACCACAGGTGTCAAAACACTGGCGACGGACCATTGCCACACTGCCACTCTCGACAATATTTTGCAGGATTAGATGCTCCCAAACATGGCCTTGCTGGAAGTTTTTAAACAATCTGCCCGTGGGGATACCCTGTTCATTGATGAGGGCAACCCAGGTATAAACTAACCCAACATTTGGATTATTTTCAAGACATTCTACCTGTTTTTCGAGTTTAGTAGGATGCCATAAATCATCCGCATCTAAAAAGGCTAAGTATTCTCCTGTTGCCGCTTCAATTCCTGTATTTCTGGCTCCGGACAAGCCTTTATTAACTTGAGAAATCAGTTTAATCCGAGGGTCGGTCTGTTGAGAAACCCATTCTTCGGTGCGATCGGTACTGCCATCATTAATGATAATTGCTTCAAAATCGGAATAGGTCTGAGCCAGGAGACTTTTGAGGGTTTCTGGCAGATAGCTCATGGAATTATAAGCGGGAATAATCACGGATACTTTAGGCATGAGAAGGGTCTCCTAGGAAAAATAAATGGGATGAGGGTTGGGGGGAAGAGTCGGACTAGCAACTAAGGAAGTTGGCGATCGCTTCTCGTCTCAATCCCAACTGGCATAACCAGATTCATCGCGATTTCCGGGTCCTCATCTTGATAGCTGAGTTCAAGGATATTCGTCGCTGGAATCAGTTTGATTTTTAAGCCTTTCTTAAATAGGGTTAAGGGGGGTAACCCTTCGACATTTCCCAGATTCTGTTCTAATTTGACCTGCTCTAGGGCAGCGGTGAGCCATCCGGGAGATTTAATCAGTTCCGATTGAGTGGCCAGAGGGCTTGACCCTCCGGGAGTATGACTGGAAAGCTGGGAAAGGTTACGGCCTAGTTCCGAGACACTCACCTGTTTTTCATCTAAAATCAGCCGTCCTTTGGCTTCATAAACCGGGGGGGTCACCACTAAATAGGCGATCGCCACGGCAATTGCCGACACAAAGGTTGCTAATGCCGGTACAGTCCGTCGCCGCAAAACTGACAGTAACATTGTAAGGCTTTTGTCCATGACACCCAAATTTCCCGAGTCATTATTTCCAGTCATTCTATCGAGTCATTATAATTATTTATCCTGGCCTTGTTGTCGAGCTTTACAGTCTCTGAATCTATCCGTTTTACCTCATCCTCTAATCATTGAGCGCTTTCTTGACCGCTTAAGATCTGCTCCGGGGTCTCTGCCTTCTTTGTTTGAAGCTGACCCCAATAAATCACTCAAAAGATTAGCCAAATCATCGGACCCAGACTTAGTTTACGTCCGGATATCCCCGCTTCATTTTTGGACTGAATCCTCCTCATTATAATCTGGATGTTTTGTCCTTTTAGTTCTTTATTAAAATTTCATAAAATGAGTCTAATCTCCTGGCCTACGGGTACTCAACCCTTGAAAATAATCAGGGTTTACCGATGGGGTTTACTCCCTAGGGCATTTGACCCCACATTTTTGGGTTTTTCAGTCAGTGGGCCAATCCCATCTGATCACAATGCCCCATTTTTATCGGCCTGACCTTCAATCTCAGTCATTGCGGGTTATATAGAGGCAATCCCCGGCTTGTACACCATGAGCTTACCCAAGGGTTGCCCCGGGTCCCAGTTCTGTGAGTCAGTCCGGATGTGATGCAACCACTCCCTCTTAACGACGGGTAGACAGGGGAGGGGCCAGTTTCTCTGTACCGTTTGCTACCGGCACTTTGTTTAACTGGTCCACTGTTCTGAGTTTCTTGCCAATCTTCGCATACAGGGATAAATTCTCGAAGCCAATCCGATCCCAGCTATGGTTCTGTTTAACGTAGTCTTGCGCCTGGGAAGCCATTGCTGCGAGTTGTTTCGGTTGGGAGAGGGCCTGATTCAGCCCTTGGATACAGGATTCCAGATTGCCCGCTTCAAACAGCAATCCCCGGTCCTCTCCAATCAGTTGCCGATGGGGGGGGAATATTACTCGCTAGGACGGGAATTTTTTCCCGCATGGCTTCTAGCATCACTAGGGGCAAGCCTTCCACATCGGACGGGAGAACGAACAGTCCGGCACCGCGAACAATCTCGGCTACAGACTGACCGTGAATTTCCCCGGTAAAGGTGATCTGGGGATTTCCCTGGGTGATCTGGAGTAACTCCTCCCGGTAGGTAGGGGTATCGCTGGCTCCCCCGGCAAAGACGAGTTTCCACCCCGGGGGTTGCAGTTTGAGAAAGGCTTTGAGGAGCAGATCTGGACGCTTTTCCGGAACTAACCGGCCTAAGAACAAAATGTAACGCTGAGGTTCTAACCCCAAGGTGGCCAAATAGGGTAAGCTGGGGTCAGATTCGAGATAGGTCGCCGGAGCAGTGGGAATGTAGCTGGTCTCGATGCCGTAGGTGTTCCAAAAGTAAGATTGCAGTTCTTTGGAAACCACTACGATTTCGTCCGCAAAACGGACTGCGGCTCTTTCCCCGCGATAGATAATCTCACTGGAAAGTTTACCCCACTTACTTCGCTGCCAATCCAGTCCATGACAGGTGACTACAACTCTTGCCGATCGGGTCAGTTTGGGGAGCCAGCAAAAGATGGCAGGGCCGAGGGCGTGAAAATGCACCACATCATAAGTTTTCAGGATGGAGGCGATCGCCCCCAATCCTGAAGCAAAGAAGGCATCCACTCCTTTTAAGGGAATCGAAGGCAAGGAGATCACGCGCACTCCCTTATAGTAATAGGTTTCAAAGTTGGAACTTTGGGTATAACTCTGTCGAGCGAACAAGTCTACGGAATGACCTTGCTCAACCATTCCCGGATACATTTCTTCACAGTAACGCTCAATGCCACCTTGGAGGGCTGGTAAACCTTTTGCACCAACAACAGCTATTTTCATGGGGTTCAATCGTTGAGGAGTAAATGAATTGAGTGGCAAACTGCAAAATTTGGCGGCAATTGCACTGAGTTCTAGCACTGAAATAAAATGCAATGCTAATCCCCTAAAATTAGGGTGACAATTGCCACATTTGAAGTGGATTGTGATATCAACTGGAGTAGGCGGAAGAGATTGCGATCGCCTTGCGGTGACTGCCATCGGTGCAGCATTTGGCGATAGACTTCCTGGACTATAGTCGGTGCACTATAGGGTTGACCGTTCTTACACAAGCTTCTGAAGAATAGCAGGTCGGATTCGCCAGGACTCGCCCTAAGGCATCGGCGATCGCCGCAGGGTGTTCTTTCTTGGCAGACGATCCCACTCTCTGCCGAGAGCAGTTTAGGCGTTTCTCCCCAGTCTGTTGTCACCACCGGAGTGCCGCAGGCTAGGGCTTCGAGAACGGTGACGGGTAACCCTTCATAGAGACTACTGAGCAAAAAGGCACTGGCGGCGCGATACAGTTGAGCCAATCGGTCCGAGTTGACTGCACCGAGGAGGGTGACGCGATCGCCCAAGTTCAAGGCTGGATCTCACGTCGCACCTGTTCCTCTAACTCTCCGGCTCCGGCTATTAGCAAATGCACCTGGGGATCAGCCAGGGCGGCGATCGCCTGAATTCCTAATACCGGGTCTTTTTGAGGATGCAATCGTCCGGCAAATAACAGGAATCGCACGGTTTCGGCTAACCCGAGTTCTTGGGCCAGTTCCCGGCGTTTGAGTTCCCGTTCTTCCCTCTTATAGGGATAGAAACTCTCGGGGTCAAATCCATTTTTTAAAAAAGCAACCCGTGCAGCTAATTCAGGATAAGCTTCCCGATAATGCTGCGCCGACTCACTATTACAGGAATACACCTGCTCGAATTGTCTAATTAGTAACTTTTCTACCGCAAAATATACTCCCGGAAACCGCTGCCACAAAATCGCTTTTCCCCCCAAGCTGCGATCCATTTGCTTGCGGATATCGTTGTGAATAAAAAGAGTTTTATCTCCCGTCCAGTTTAGGCTGGCTAAAGTGGGTTCTATTCTATGAAAATGCATAAAATCCGAGGCAAAATTATGCCGAAGCAAGGAGGCTCCGTATGCAATTGTTGTCGGAATCAACTTCCTGACATTATCCTCGCCTACTGCAATCACCGCCATGAATTGAATCGCTATTCCGGCATATTCCGTCGATTCCCATACCCCCAAGGCCGATCCCGGCAATCCGGTTCCTACTACCCTCACCACAAATTCATCGGGAGCATATTTAATAAAAGACACGGATAACAGTCTGAATGCCACCGATACTGCTCTGCCACGGATTAAATTGATAGAAAATTGTCAAAACTGGCTTACTCATGCCTTAGTCTGAACTCCCTCCTTTTTGGGAATGCTGTAACTCATCGGATGATTACCCTCAGTTACCTGAGAACTCTAGTTTCACTGTTTCCCTAAATCAATCTAGGGGTTGACAAGCATCATCCCTAAATGGTCAATCTCTTGAGGCACTCTTCCCAGAAAATTCTGGACAATCATGACCCCAGGATGTACTACCCTAAGTGTTTATGACAGATTCCCTTTATCAGGAGAAAGCCCTTATTCTCCCCTCTTTCCTCGGTCCCTAGGCGAGAAAAGAAAATATGTTCGACTATTAAACTGGATTACCCATAATCCAAGTTGTCTCTTGGTGGAAGAACAGGAGAGTTCCTTGTGGATTAAACCCCATTCACTCTTCCTCTTCCCCTATCTATTTTGCGATCGCCCGGAGTTAGGCCCTTTATCCTTTCCTCCGTCTGGGGGAAGCAATACCCGTTTGGATTGTGCCTCCTCCCTGCTTAATCCCTGATAGGCTGCTTTAGCCTTAATAAAAATCTACCCTAACTTTAACAGCAAGTAAAGGGAAAGTAAAGAGGGTCAAAACACTCTTGGCCTCTTCTCGCATTATATTTCATGGAAAACTATAACCGCAAAGGTTTCATCTCTCAACTTCCTGAAAAACCCTGCATAAAATTCTCATCTAGGAAGATGGGGGAGCCAGATCGAGCTATCACGGTATCACGGTGGATGAGCCGCCTCATTTTCTCCCTCAAGTATATCAGACTGATACAAAAAAAAGATAATCCAACCTGTCCTGTATTAGCTCTATCACAGGTTGAAAGGCTAAGGAGGATGCCTGCTTCTATATTTCGGTAGATGTGCTTTTGGGGTCTCAAGGACTACGATTGAAACCGCAGAAGAATTATAAAAACATCAGGAATAAGGAGTTATGAAATTCATATCGGATCCAACGACTGCGGTTAAAATAGAGAAAATGAAAACTCGATTACGATCGCAACATCCTTTGTTGTTTTCTAAAGGAATTGATCGCACCCGCTTTGAATTGGATGACGGGAAATCAGGCGATCGCGAGTTTTCCTTTCTCGTGATTGGGGATAGCGGATCCGGACGCCACATCAAAAATAATCCCCAACGCCAGATTGCTGAACAAATGGTCCGAAACCAGGACAATTGTCGATTTATTGTACATACCGGCGATGTGATTTATCTGGTGGGTTCTAGCGAATATTACTCGCAAAACTTCATCGAACCCTATCGGGAATTTATCGTTGGTGGAGAACATCCCGATCGCATTCCCTACAACAACATGGTATTCAAACTGCCGATTCTCCCCGTCCCGGGTAACCACGATTACTATGACCTCCCCCTGTTATACGGGGCGATCGCCCAAGCGGCCCAACCCTTGCGCCATCTCTTACGAGGCCACTTCAATCTCGATGTGGGATGGCATGGTTCTGACCAAGGTAAAGCCTACGCCCGTGCCTTTCTAAGACTACCTCAAAGATATTCCCGACTTCCAACTCGGCGCTCATTTCGATCGCCATTACACCGCCCTAACGGACACCGGACGCTGTTTACGATATCAACCGGGCGAGTTTACCCGCTTACCGAATCGCTATTATACCTTTCGCTATGGGGGAATTGACTTTTTTGCTCTAGACTCCAATACCTTCAATGAACCACCCCCCCTTCCTGACACTAAAGAAGGACGTCAATACCGGCGCTGGCTGGAAAAACGTCGGGATGAATTGGAACGTCAGCAGGTCGAACTCACCGCGCGATCGCAAGCACTTAACCCCGATAATCCCCATCATGCCGAGCAACTCGATGAACTCGAAACCAAGTTAGAGCAGATCGAAGAAATGCAACTCGATATTGAGAAACAACTGGAATCTGATGAAAACACCGTAACCGATATTGAACAACTCAATTGGTTCAAACAACGACTGATTCACTCTTGGAATACCGAGGAAGTGCGCGGACGAATCGTGTATTTCCACCATCCCCCCTATGTGACCGAGGAGACGAAGTGGGACCAAGGTCAGACCCTCGCCATTCGCCGTCAACTCCGGTGGGTTTTAGATCAGGTAGCGGAGGCGGTGGGGGACCAAACCCAAGGACGGCCCCTCCTGGACCTGGTACTCACGGGTCACGCGCACTGTCTGGAGTATTTACAAACCGGAGATACGGGACACGCCGACTCCCATATTAATTGGATTGTCTGTGGCGGTAGCGGATATAGTTTGCGCCGTCAGCGAGAAGAGGGTGGCGACTTAACCGAATTGTTCCCCGAAACTGAAGAGGAGCGCCTAGTGGCCCGCTCAAAATTGTTTGTCGGGCGCAAGGGTCGGGGTTCCGATAAGCAGCGCCCCTACTCCTTCTTGCGCGTTGATGTCCTGGAGGGGTCTCCCCCCAAGTTGCGGATACAACCCCTAATTTCCGAACGAACTCACCACAAATGGCACGATCGCGAGGGGGAAGCGTTTATGATTTAATCCGGTCCCCCGGTTTTGCGATACAGGAAACCGGCTTTTTCCAGTTGTCCCCGGTTGACTGCTTCATCCAGCAGGATGGTTGTTGCTTCTATGTTCAGATTCAGAGCAACGGCCACCTCGGGAACGGTGATGGTTTCCCAGTGGGTGAGATATGCGATCGCATCAGTGACCGATCGCTTCGGTTCAAGATCTGGCGCAATTTGGGTGATGGCATCTCGCAGGACAGAATAGGGTCGATATCCCATCATCAGCAGCGATCGCCCCGAACTCGGGCGCAGCATGATGCTAGGAAACCGGGCGATCCCGCGATAGCGCATATCTTTGAGGTCCTGGCGGAATGCTTCCACAGAATCGGGATGGTCCAAATCCCTCTCGAAGCGACTGCCATCAAAACCGAGTTTGGGGTTCAGTTCCGCCCCCAGTTCCAGCAGAACCTCCCTCTGAGCAATATTCCGGCCCTCTAACATCACCGCCTCGCGCAGTCGCCGCAAATAGGACTCCTCCACCTCGGGGCCTTGTTGTGAGGCGGCTTTCACGGCCATACAGGCGGGATAGGAGGAAGTAGGGGGGTTTTTCACCCAGATTTTCTCATCATTGGGCATTCCCGTGAGATGTCGCACCTGGATCCAAACTGGACCCATCTGTATGGGACGGGAAATATGGTTGAGGGGGTCGCTAAATTGTTGCCAATCTCGGAGGAGTCCCCCCATTGAATACCGATAGACCAGGCGATCGCCAAATTCGTAGCGCAAGCGTCGCCACTGGGGTTCTACCGCCCAACTCCAGGAACAGAGGGGGTCGGTATAGTAGGTGATTTCAATGGGTGCTACGGGATTGGAGTTTTCGCCTAGGGTTTGGGGATTTGGTGAGTTCTCCAAGGAGGCGACTGGGGGATAAGTTTGCATGATTAATGACCTTTGTTATAAATAGGGGTTGAATTGAAAGGGGCGATCGGGATTTTGATAATTTTTGAAACAGGCGATCGCCAGGTTAGCCGATATTTTGTTCTGAAACCATGAGAATTCCCCTTTCTTGAGGGGAAAGGGGAATTTTTATGGCTTGGGGGTTAAGCCTTGAGGGATAGAGAAGATTCAACGGCGATCGGTGCGATCGCTTAATCTCTTCTACTGATCCCAAATCCGGTTGGTAATAGTCGGTTTTCTGTTGTAGCCTGCGGAGGCAGGCTTTGTTCGTGTAGCCTCCGGGCTTAAGCCTGCGGGTTTTTACAGACCTTTCACAACCGGATTCCGTATGAGCCCTTACCGAGGCGATTTCGGACTACTCAGATTCGTTTGGGGGTAGGAAGACCACTGGTTTGGTCCTTTCGGGGTGCCTGATTTCACCTCCGCAGAACGCTTCATACTCAGTTCTTGTTCCTTTTTGAATGCCTGTTCTTCCGTCAGATTCGTCCCTTCACTCGTCTGATTGCGGGTCATCCCTTCCGTCTTCACCACATAATCGAGGGGGTCATCCACATACACCCAATTTTCCCCATCGGCCCAAGACCCTTGACCTTCATTCCAAGGTCCGCGAGCACTGGTTCCATTGGACATATTAAAGTACAAATGACTGTAGCGCGGGTCAGCTTGTAGCACTCCCGGTGGGAAATTGGGTTCGATAGTTTCCAAGGCTGCGGCGAACATTTTGTAGTGAGAAACTTCCCGCGTCATTAAGAAGCGCAGGGTGTCTTTGACTTCCGGATCATCGGTAAATTGCATCAAATATTCATAGACAATTTTCGCCCGAGATTCCGCAGCCAAATCCGATCGCAAATCAACCGTCAAATCCCCATTTGCATCCACATAGCTTCCTGACCAAGGCACACCCTGGCTATTGGTGACCGCTGGACCCCCACCAGATACCGCTAAAAATTGCGGTCCCGTCATCGCCAGTTGATGGATCAGGTCCTCGCGTCCGCTCTTGTCTGTACCCAAAAATTGCATGATTTCGCTGTTTTCGGCAGCGTTTTTCAGGTCTCCATTGATTCCATCCAACAACATGGTCACCAAGGCCCCGACAATCTCCAGATGGCTAAACTCTTCCGAGGCAATATCCATCAACATATCGTATTTTTCCGGGTACGCCTGACGCGCCGCAAATGCCTGGACAAAATACTGCATCGCTGCGGCGAGTTCTCCGTTAGGACCGCCAAACTGTTCTAGCAGTAAGGTTGCAAAGCGGGGATCGGGTTTGGATACCCGCGCATTAAATTGTAATTCTTTGACGTGATAAAACATTTGATTTCCTTGGGATGAAATTCTACTTCTTTAGGGGGAGGGCAGTTTTTTATTTGACCTTTTTATTGGATTGACACACAACGCTAGGGTTAACTTTTAGGGTCAATCCTCCTCACCTAAATAACCAGGTTAGCGACTGATTAATCCTTCAGTTTCTACCCCAGGGATGAACCTGGGTCATAAATTGTCTATTTTATCCAAGTGAATCAAAATTTTTTCTTTAACTCATCATTAGCCAATTAGGCTCATGAATTTATTATTCAATCAAGAGTTCGGCATTTACCCTGTATTCCAAGGTGCGGGAGAGAAAGCAAATTGCCCATAATATTTGGGGTTACTGCTTTAAATATGAGGAATTGTGGAAATGAATTCTATCTAAGGAGGGATGAGATTAATTTAAAAAGAGATTATCCTAAGCCTGATGAAATTAGGTGTAAAAATCTTGAACTTGATTGGGGATCTCCAATGGAGATTGAGGGACATAGCGTCCTTGAATTAACCAGTCTGAGGCATGGGTTGAATGGGTCAACTTAGAGCAAACATCCGGCTGAATGATGGCAGTGTAAGGCATCTTTAGACCCAACTACAGGCGGGTTTCTGTTCCGCCTGGGTTGGGGGATCCCTCCGCAAAAGCCCTACCATTTGACGGGTAGGGGTTTTTACGAGAACTCAGGGCGCACAGAATGGAACCATCAGGGGCAGAGGGACCTAAAGGGGTGGGAAATTCCTGGGGAGACGACTGCCCTGGGACCCTCTGCGCCAAATCACTCCGATCCGGACCCTCGTCCTCTGTGGATCCTAGACTTTGGCTGACTGAGCGATCGCAAATCTGTTTCCATCCTCCAAAGCCACCCCAAACATGAGAAAATATAAACCTAAGCCAGAGAATAACCACAGCCCTAGGAATTGGACTGTGCCTGAGTTCCCTGTGGGTTCTAACCCGGAGTCCAAATCAACCGGACCACTAGGGCAACAACAGGATTCAGTCCGATGAAAACACCGGAGGCGATCGCCCTTCCCGCTTTACCGGGATTGCTGCCAAATCGTCATGATCGCAGGTACAATCGGTACAGTATCCATTCCCAGGAGCCAGACACTCCCATCGGAGGGTCTTTTTTGTAGTAAGTGTTAATACAGGAGCAACAAAGAAGCGTGTTTGATTCAGACGCCGACCCCAAATCAGCATTCCCCAAAGGATTTGCCCTCAAGGGTCAGCCCTGGAAAATAGGTCTCCTGTTGCCGGTTTTAACAACCTCAAATTTTCGACTCTGGGCTATTACTTATCCTCATTCCCTATCTTAAATATCTTTCATGCAGACCGAAGCCTTTAGTGAGCTTTTCCCGCTATTTAGTGCCGCCAATCCAGAAACCCTGGAATGGCTTTTGTCCGTTGCGGTTGAGCACGAATATCCATCAGGCAGAGCAGTCTTAATGGAAGATGCCTGGGGCAATGCCGTTTACTTTGTCGTCACCGGATGGGTCAAAGTCCGACGCCTCTATGGGGACAATGTAGTAACCCTTGCCATTCTCGGTCGAGGTGACTTCTTTGGGGAAATGGCAATTCTCGATGAATCGCCCCGTTCCACCGACGTGATTGCCCTCTCAACCGTACAACTCCTGAGCGTTTCCGCCCAGCGGTTTATCCAAACCCTGTTTAAAGACGCTCAACTCCATCATCGGATGCTCCAACTCATGGTCCGACGACTCAGACAGACTAATTTGCGCTTTCAATTGCGGAACCGTCCCCCAGCGGTGAAACTGGCCAATACCTTAGTTTCTCTGGCCGAAAACTATGGACAGTCCACCGAAAAAGGGACAGAAATTTACAATATTCCCTATAAAGACTTAGCAGATGTCACCGATATTGGCGTCGAAGAAACCAGCAAAATCATGGAAAAATTGAACGCCAAAGGCTGGATTAAAATTGATGAAGCTGCTGAATCTCTTTATTTGGTCAATCTCAAACAGTTGACCCACTTAGCGGGCCACGTTTAAGCCATTATCATCTAAAAAATCCAAGGTTAGGGGCATTCTAAACCGTAGGGAAGGGGATTAAGGCGATCGCGCCTGAAGCACTCACCGCCATCCAATCAAACGTGGCGAATCGACAGTCTAACATACTGCCCCTAACCGAGTCCAGATTAGCCGATAACCTAACAAACATAACCGATGACTGAAGCAACGACAATTCCACCGAGTACGATGCCTCGAATCGCACCCGATGTTTACTATCAGGTGGCGATGTATGAGCCAGAATCTCATCTGTTTGACGTGATGTTAAAGGTGCGGGGATGGCGAGCATCAGTCCTAGATTTGAAAATGCCCGTATGGACTCCCGGTTCCTATTTAGTGCGGGAGTATGCCAAACATCTCCAGGAATTCTCCGCTGAAGACGCCAACGAAATTGCCCTACCTTGGCGCAAAATCAGCAAAAATCACTGGCAAAT
Source organism: uncultured cyanobacterium (assembly GCA_963821735.1). Lineage (GTDB taxonomy): Bacteria > Cyanobacteriota > Cyanobacteriia > Cyanobacteriales > Laspinemataceae > Laspinema. The sequence goes on along the minus strand of CAWGFK010000002.1, from coordinate 547,736 downwards.
CGAAACCCCAGAACTCTCTGAAATTATCGTTCGCTATCGCATTTATGCCAATGAACTTTCGGTCCGAACCAATCACCTAGATAGCACTCATGGCTATTTTAACGGGGCTGCCCTATTCTTTTATATCCCCGGGTTTGAAAAAAGCCCCCTCTCCATCCAGATTATCCCCCCAAAACCGGAATGGCGGGTTACCACTTCACTGCCCTCCAAATCGGGACGTCCCCACACCTTTACTGCCCCAGATTTCGATACCTTGGTGGATAGCCCTTTTGAAATTGGCACGCACCAATCCTATTATTTTGAAGTCGAACATAAACCCCATGAATTAGCCATTTGGGGCCAGGGAAATATTCAAGCTGAACGGCTGATTTCTGATATTGAAAAAATCATTCAAACCGAAAGTCAGCTATTCGGCGGGTTACCTTACGATCGCTACTTGTTTATCCTCCATCTCTCCTCCCAAGGCTATGGCGGATTGGAACATAAAAATAGCTGTTCTTTGAACTATCCCCGCTTTGGCTTTAGAAATCCTGAAAAATACAACCGCTTCATCCAATTAGTCGCCCACGAGTTCTTTCACTTGTGGAATGTCAAACGCATTCGTCCCAAACCCCTGGAAGTCTTTAACTATGAAGGGGAAACCTACACCACATCTCTATGGTTTTGTGAAGGAACGACCAGTTATTATGATATTTTGCTGCCCCTGTGGGCGGGAATTTATGAGGCGAAAGTCGCTTTACAAGGGTTGAGTAAAGATATTACCCGCTTGCAAACCCTGCCCGGACGTCGTTATCAACCCCTGAGTGAATCCAGTTGGGATGCTTGGATTAAACTGTATCGCCGGGATGCCAATAGCGATAATTCCCAAATTTCCTATTATTTGAAAGGAGAATTAGTCTCCCTGTTGTTAGATTTACGGATTCGGGCAAACTCCGGCAACGCGCGATCGCTGGATCAGGTGATGCAGCAAATGTGGCAACGGTTTGGTCCCCAAGAAATTGGCTTCACCGATGAGGAACTCAAAGCAATTATCGAATCCGTTGCCGAAGAAGATTTAACCGACTTCTTTAACGACTACATCCACGGGACTGCGGAATTACCCCTGGATGAGTATCTGCAACCCTTTGGGTTAAAAGTGCAACCCGTTGAAAATAATGATGCGGCACCGTTTTTGGGCTTGACAGTTAAGACAGAAAATGGTAGAGCGGTGATTAAATTTGTAGAAATGGGTTCACCGGCACAACGGGCGGGAATCGATGCCGATGACGAGTTACTGGCGATCGATGGAATGCGGGTTACTGCCGAAGATTTGGGCGATCGCCTGAAAGACTATCAAACCGGGTCCAAAATCCAAATTACGGTTTTCCATCAAGAACAATTACGAACCGTTGAGGCGGTTCTCGCCCTACCCCGTCCCACCACTTACAATATCGTCCCCATTCAGAATCCCACCGCCACTCAACAGAATAATCTCAAAGGGTGGTTGGGGAGTTCGGTGACGCAACTTAAAGGGTAAATGGGCGCAGAGGGATAACGACTGAAGTCGTTACTACGAACAATAGGCACAAGTTGTCTGGTTTTGTTCGTAGTGACGAACTCAGTCGTCTCTTCCGGCAACCCATTTCCTAAGATAACCTTACGTTAGAGGGCGAACCCGGCGATCGCATGATAAGGTTTTGCCACAACTTCCCATGTTTTGAGGAAAGAACAATGGCAATGCAACCCCCACCCCCACCTTCCATCACCCCCCGTCAGATGAACCTGTTACGAGTTGTAACGGCAATGGCATGGGCGGATGGTGAACTCGCGGCAGAAGAAGTCGATATCATGCTCGATCGCTTTAGTCGCTTATTTTCCGTCAGTTCCGAACAACAAACTAAACTCAAAGAAGAACTGCGGGACTACATGATGCAAAACATCCCCCTGGAAGAATTAATCCCTAAACTCGCCACCCAACCAGAACGTGAATTAGTTCTGCAACTCGGCTATGAAGTCATCGCCTCCAGTGCAAGAACTCCCGATGAACCTAATATTAATGCTGAAGAAGCTGAAGCCTACCAAAAACTCGTTTCCCTCCTGAATTTGCCCCAGGATGTCGTTGGGCGTGTCGAAGCCGAAGCGGAAAAAAGTTTACAAAATGAGGAAGGAATTATCGAAAAACTTGCCTCTCAACTTCAAGCCTTTTTGAATCAATAATATCAGCTTAGATACTCATCTATGGAGGGATATCCAGCATAGAAAAGGGTACGGCAATGCCGTACCCTGCTCACTGAGAGGGCGTTTGCGGATGAAGAAACGACTGAAGTCGTTACTACAAACAATCCCATCAACTTCTTATACCCAATCCGGTTGGTAATAGTCGGTTTTCGCTTTTAGCCCGCGCAGGCGGGCTTCGTTCGTGTAGCCTCCAGGCTTAGAGCCTGCGGGTTTTTGCCGGATTATGCGCTCATTTCTAGCATTCGTTGAATCGGGCGCAATGCTGCCATGCGGGTTTCTTCCGGTAAGGTAATCTCCGGGGCGCGATTTTTCATGGCGAGATATAACTTTTCTAAGGTATTCAGCCTCATGTGAGGGCATTCATTACAAGCACAACTATTCATCGGTGGCGCAGGAATAAACTGTTTATCTTGCGCTTGTTTTTGCATTTGATGAATGATTCCCGGTTCCGTGGCAACAATAAATACTGTGCTGGCACTATTTTGAGCATAGTTTAACAATGCACTGGTTGAACCGACATAATTCGCATGGCGCAATACCGGGGGTTCGCACTCCGGATGAGCAATGATTTCGGCTTCGGGATGTTGAATTTTGAGCTGAACAATTTTCTTTTCAGAAAAGGTTTCATGCACCATACAACTGCCTTGCCATAAGACCATATCCCGGCCCGTTTGCTCCATCACATACCGACCTAAATTGCGGTCTGGGGCAAAAATAATCGGCTGATTTTCGGGAATTTGGCGCACCAGTTTAACGGCATTAGAACTGGTGCAGATAATGTCGCTCATGGCTTTAATGGCCGCCGAGCAGTTAATGTAAGAGATAACAATATGATCCGGATGAGCGGCTTTAAATTCCCCAAAGGCATCGGGAGGACAACTATCGGCCAGGGAACAACCGGCATCCAAATCAGGAAGCAAGACCAGTTTATTGGGATTCAAGATTTTGGCCGTTTCTGCCATGAAGTGAACTCCGGCAAAGACGATGACATCGGCGTTGGTATTGGCTGCTTTGCGCGCCAGTTCCAGGGAATCGCCAATATAGTCAGCAATATCCTGAATGTCGGGTTCTTGATAGTAGTGGGCGAGGATAACGGCATTGAGTTCCTGCTTCAGGGATTCAATGGCGGCAAATAAATCGTCTGGAATCGCGGAGGTTTGGGCAGAATTGGGCGGGGATAAAGTAGCAGTAAACACAATTTTCAGGGGGTGAACTTGCAGTTCTTTAGGGTGTTATTCCTAATTATAGTATTTTTTACCAAAAAGAGGCGAGTCTGGGGTCCCGATCCTGACAAGGTTAGTGCCTGAAGAGGGTTTGGAGACCAAACCCCTACATGAGGGAGAGGGCCGCCTAATTTTCTAGGGAAATCTTTTCCATCCCCAGTTCCCGACTGCCGGTTCTCGCCCAACGTGCAGTGGCTTCGTTGCCCTTAAATTCATAATCTAAGACGGCGAGGTTACTGCCAGTCCCCCAACCGACAACCAGCCAATCATCCACCCGCAAACCGATCCCGCGATAGGTTTGATCATCGACATTCCAGGTGACTTGATAGATATCGCGGGATTCGGTAATGGTTAATTCTCCACTAGAGGAAGCACCTTCTTCTCCAGGGTCTGTACTACTAATTTGGTAGGAACCCGCTAACTCTCCCGATCGCCCTCCGGTGGCTCGTTCGGTCCCCACCTCACCATTGACGGTACTGAGGGTCCATTTGCCATCTAAGGTGCCATCGTCCTGGATGCGATACAGGGCCACACCATAAATTCCCTCGTCTAGTCCGGCCCCCACCAGTAACCGGCCCTCTTCATAGAACCCCAACCCGGAATAATTGCCTTCGGAGGTTTCCCAAGAAACTTGATAGAGGTTGTCAGTATTTCCAATAGCTGTAATATCCAGGCTACCCGTGTAAGCTTGTCCCCGGGGAGTTCTGGCTTCCTGAATCTCCCAGACTCCTTCGAGGCGATCGGGTGCGGACTGTCGCCGCCAGAAAAATGCAGTTTGATGGGACTCTAGTTCCTGAATCACAGGCTGTGCGATCGCCCCGATGGTGGGGGATGCAGCCCCGGCGAACACCATCAGGACACTCAACAGATAACGGGCTGTATTGCGATCGGTCATGATCAGATTTCTCCTTTGTTCAGTTGAATCAAGGGTGAACTGGCGGGTCTTTTGGAGGAAACAGATCACTCCAATGCCCAGTATGAAGGGTGATGACCCCGTTGTAGTCCGGAGGGTTTCGCGGGGGTCGGAGTCTCCCGCTTGGCTAGATCTTGGCCCGATAGAATCCTCTATCGAGTCGGGGCCATTCATTGGCTTTCCCTATATATGGGGTTATGGGGTTAAATCCCCAAAATTTTCCTAGGTTCGAGGCTGTAAAATCTCTCAATTGCAGTTCAGGCAAGGGTTTAAGCCCGGTTTGAGAGCAGAATCATCTATGCCTTAAGGAGTAATTTTGAAAAAAAACTTGAAAAACCCTTGACATTTGATTTTAAAACGGTAACAATGAATACAGAAAGTAAATCGTTCATCCCTCACCACAAGCCAGTTCATCTCAGAACGGCATGAAGCTGGCAAGGGACGGAAGTAGGGAGTCACTCCCGAAGGAACGCGCCTCAACCTACAAACAAGACTCTATCTAGGAGGCGAAAAACATGAAACTTTCATATCGTGGCACCACTTACGACTATACTCCCGCAGAAGTTGATACCGTCAGCAACGGTGAATTGGCTGGTAAGTATCGCGGGTTAGATTGGAAATTCTGCAATCAAAAGAAAGCTCCGGTCCAGCAAACGACCGTGGAACTGAAGTATCGGGGAGTTGCGTTGACCACTGGTGAACCACAGTCCGCAAAAACCTCGGCACCGGAACAAGCACGTCGTCTGATGATGGATCGGCAAGTCAAAGGTGACAAACGCCAACGGTCAATGTTGAGCCGTTTGACTGCTGAACTCAAGAGCGTTCCTGTTCTTGCCCATTAAGGGAAAGTGATTCGAGACCCAGCCTGGTTAGCTCAAGGCTGGGTATAAATTCTCAACAACTTAATTAATCTCAATATCTCCCATCTGGGGGGTATTTTTTTTATGGGGTTTTACAGGGGGAACGATGGGAACAAGAGCATCGGTCCCATAACAGCAAGACCTGAAAAGGAGTAAACCGACTTAGTTTCTTTTCCCGCTACTGATACTCCATACGGTATTTACAAGGTTTATAAAAACGGATTGTAGGGGCGCAATGCTTGCGCCCCCACGGGCGCAAGCATTGCGCCCCTACAAATACCGCTTGACCCGGCTCGTTTTTATAGACTTATCAGTATTGCGAAATGGAGTATGAACCGATGTTCTAGAACAGAGGAAGGGTTCTGAATATGTCAAAATTAAATAGAGATCCGCAGTCGGTTAAGCTGTGGTCAGTCGTTCACGCTTATCACCCTGGATTAATCGCCGATCGCCGGGAAAAAATATCTAGTCAGTCTTTGGGCGATCGCCCATCGTCTGTCCTCTGTTGAGAACCTAGCCCTCGTTAATTATGACCCAATTTGACGAATTGCAGCCCCCCGAAGGGTTAACCCCACCCCCATCGCCCCCGGAAAGTTCACCTCCGGCGAGACCGATTGGCCCGGTGTGGTCCTGGGTCAACCACTTACTGGGGGCCGGTTCTGACTATGAAAGAGGGAACCGACTGTATGAACAAAAAAATTATGCCGGGGCCGTTACATTTTATGACAAAGCGATTCAAAAAAAGCCCACCATGCATCGGGCTTTGCTGAAACGCGGCACGGCCCTAATGAATCTACATCGCTATGAAGAGGCGATCGCCGGTTATGATGGGGCGATTCAAGTCAACCCTGATGACTATTGGGGTTGGACCTTCAGAGGTCGGTGTCTCTTTCATTTAGCCGATATCAGGAAGCCTTGGCCTCCTTGGATCAAGGCATAGAAATTAATAGCAACCAATATGAAGCTTGGTATTTCCGAGGGCGATCGCTCTTAGAACTCCAACAATACAAATCCGCTGTTACCGCCTTCAATAAAGTCGTCAAACTCAAACCCAAACTCTCTAGCGGATGGTATTACCGAGGTCTGACCTTCCTGGCCCTCGATCGCCCGGAACTCGCCCTAACCTCCTTGGAACAAGCCGTCACCCTAGACCCCCAAAACCCCGCCGCTTGGTTCAATCAAGGAGTCGCCCTCGATCGCCTGCAACGCTATAGCGAAGCCATCACCGCTTACGATCGCACCCTGCAACTGGTCCCAGAAAATGCCGCCTCCTGGTTTAATCGCGGCGTCGCCTTGGAAAAGTTGCAACGCTATACCGAAGCCGTCGCCTCCTTTGATCGGGTAATTCAATTCGCCCCCAGCAATCCCTTAGTCTGGTTTTATAAAGGCCGCGCCCTCAAACATCAATGGGTAGAAGCGGCGATCGGCTGTTTTGATAAAGCCATTGAATTACATCCCAACTGGCCCGAAGCTTGGATGAATCGAGGCATTGCCCTCTCTGATGCCGGTCAGTATGAACTGGCTTTAACCTCCTTTGACCAAGCCACTAAAATTAATCCCAATTTATCCACCGCTTGGTTAGGGCGCGGCATGGCTCTGTATGGGCTGGGCCGCTATAAAGATGCCATTCAAGCCCTGAGTAATGCCATTCAAATTCAGCCCAATTTTCCCGAAGCTTGGTATCACCGAGGACTGGCTTTAGAGCAACTCAAAAAATATGAAGAAGCCCTGACGGCTTATGAAAAAGTTGTACAAGTTACCCAAGAACCCATGTTTCTGTATCGGTCCTGGGTGAAGCGGTCCGAAGTGTTGGAAAAACTCGAACGTTATCCAGAAGCCCTTGATGCTTTTGCGAAAGTGATCGAAGTTAAACCCAACGATGCTCAAGCTTGGATGAAACGGGGGGATTTACTCTCCTTAGCTCAACGGTATATTGATGCCATTGTGGCTTATGACCAGGCGATCGCCATCTGGCCCAACCATTATGAACCCTGGATGAAACGAGGGAGAGTCCTGAGCAAAATTGGTCAATATCCCCAGGCGATCGCCGCTTATGATACGGTGATCCAAATGAAACCTACCCATTCCCCCGCTTGGTTGCGCCGTGGAGAATGCTTGGAGAAATTGCACCGCTATCCAGAAGCTGCGAGATCCTACGGCGTGGCTCTGGAAGTTGACCCCTCCTGTACCGATGCGATCGAAAAGCGCAACCGCCTCCATGAAAAACTGGCACAAGATCCGGTTTTTCCCAATGAAACCGATTTAACTTAGAGGGAAAAAGTCAGTTCGTTTCCCTCCTATTCAGGGTGAAGCCATGTTAAAACGAATCACAGTAATAACAGCAGTCGGATTGATTCAACTGGGGATATTCCCTCATCTGGCTTTGAGTGCTAACCCAGAGCATCTCTTGCAACTACAAACCGGGAATGAATGTCGAAACTGTGACCTCAGTGGTGCGGATCTCACCGGGTTAGATTTACGGGGGGCTGATTTGATTGGGGCCAATTTGCGAAAAGCCACTCTCAGCCACGCCAATCTGATGGATGCCAATTTAACTGCCGCAGACCTTCAAAATGCCATTTTGATTGAGACTAATTTGTTTAGTAGCAACCTCAGTTATGCCAATCTCAGTGGTGCAAATTTGCAAGATGCCATTTTAGTGAGTGCGAATATGAATGGCACCGACTTTACAGGTGCAGTTCTTCAGGGCAGCAGTGGCATAGAAGTTGGAAATCAGAGTTTAGAATAAATGGCTGAGGGGACTCGGGGAGCCGTATCCGATCGCATTTAGGAGACAAGAAACAGGGAGAGGGAGCAAGCATCTTGCTCCCTAATAGCAGCAGGGAGCAAGATGCTCCCACTTCTGCATTCTATAATCATCATTCTATAGCCATCAGGATTTAGACTCGTTATAACCCGCGCTAACCCTGGCTCAACTTCTCTGATTTAGGGCATAAAAATTACTCAAATCCTGCCAATTCATGATGCGATTATCTTATATTCAGTCCGGTTTATGGTTGCTGATGCTGGCTGCGGTGCAGTTAGCTTTGTTTCCCATTTTCCTCGTGATGATGTTCCAGGAAAAATTCATCTTCGGAACGATTGAATGGGGCGGATTACTTCCCCAAACCCCGGGGAATTGGCAGTTAATTTTTTGGATACAGGCCGTTGCTTCCGTTGCGGGTATCCCTCTGCTGGGAAAGTTTTATTATCCACAAATGGGAGAAGACCTCAAGAAGATATTTAGGGGAGAAAATACCAAGGTATTAAAAATTGCCATCCTCAGTGGATTCTCCCTGTTTGTGGCGTGGGAGGCGATCGCCCTGAGTTGTTGGCAAATTCCCGCTGGAGTGGTGGTGGGATTTTTCCTGATTTATCCTATTTTAACTACCCTCGGGGCCTGGAAATTCTGGGGATATCGTCCTCATCAAACCCGGATTACGGCGATGACAATTGTCACCATTGGCAGTTTATTCGCCTTAAAAGTTCCGGCTATGTTTGCCGCGACTCCCATGCAAGGTTTTTTGGGAATTCTGGCGGCAATTGTGGGGGGGATTGCTTTTGCTGGTTATTTGCTGTTAACCTATCGCGGGACGCGATCGCTTCATCCCCTCCCTTTTAGTGCGATCGCCTTGGCAACTCTGCTGGGATTCGCTTCCCTGAGTTTAATCCTCCCGTTACCCGGGACTGTGATTTCAATGTCCCTCTCGGAGTTACCCCGTCTGATGGTAGGGAGTCTGATTTTAGGGATTTTAACCTTAGTGGGTTATTCGTTCACCGCCTACGGGATTTTACTCGCTGGGGTGACTCGCGGAGCGATTGCGATCGCCAGTGTCCCGGCGTTGTTTGTTCTATTTGGAGCAATTCTGGTTCAGGATTTCCTAGATCTCAAACAAATCTTTGCTTTAGTTGTTGTCATTTTAGGGTTATTAGTCTTAATTACTGAACCGATGGTTCGGCAAGATTGGTATGATTGATTAGTCCTTGGGCATTCATCAATCCGCGATTTATCCGCTGGAGAATGCTCACCGGAATTAAAGCATGATCACAGAAAAATTAGCCAATCCAGGGATAAAACATGGTAGAGGGCGATCGCTTAATCTTGCGGGACTGTCGCTTATTAACTGGGGAACGGGTGGATATTCAGGTAGAACAGGGGACGATCGCGGCGATCGCCCCCCATCTCTCCGGGGAGGCTCCTCGGGAACTGAATGTTCAGGGCCACTTGGTTAGTCCTCCGTTTGTTGAATCTCACATTCATTTAGATTCAGCCTTAACCGCTGGAGAACCCCGGTTTAATCAAAGCGGCACCTTATTTGAGGGCATTCAAATTTGGGGGGAACGCAAGCCCCAATTGACCCGGGAGGATGTCAAGCAACGGGCGCTCGCCACCTTGAAACAATTGGCTTCCCAGGGGGTGTTATTCGTTCGTACCCATGTGGATGTGAGTACCCCCGACCTCACCGCGTTACAGGCGATGTTGGAAGTGAGAGAGGGGATTAAAGAATTTGTCACATTGCAGGTGGTGGCATTTCCCCAAGATGGGATTTATGGAGCGGTGCAGACGGAAGAATTGCTGGAAGAAGCGTTAAAATTGGGTGCCGATGTGGTGGGTGGAATTCCCCACTATGAATTGACTCGGGAGGATGGGGTGCAGTCGGTTCATCGCATCTTTGAACTGGCTGAACAATATGACAGACTGATTGATATTCACTGCGATGAAATTGATGATGACCAGTCGCGCTTTTTGGAAGTGGTGGCTGCTTGTGCCATTCGCAGTGGTTTAGGGGAGCGAGTGACTGCTTCTCATACTACGGCTTTTGGGTCTTATAATAATGCGTATGCCCATAAATTAATGGGATTTTTGAGGCGATCGCAGATTAACTTTGTGGCGAATCCGTTAATTAATATTACCCTCCAAGGACGGACCGATACCTATCCCAAACGGCGCGGTATCACCCGAGTCAAGGAATTATGGCAACAGGGTTTAAATGTTTCTTTAGGACAGGATTGTATTCAGGACCCTTGGTACAGTTTGGGGACCGGAAATATGCTCGATGTGGCTTATATGGCGCTTCATGTTTGCCAGATGACTGGAGTTGAGGAAATGAATGCCTGTTATGATATGGTCACGACTCACGGGGCAAAAACCCTCCAAATTGAACAGGATTATGGTTTGGAAATGGGTAAACCGGCCAATTTAATCATTTGGGAAGCGGAGAATAAATTGGAGGTATTGCGTCGTCGTCCTCCGGTGAGATATGTGATAGCGCGAGGCAAATTACTCGCGCAAACCCAACCGTCCATCACCACTTGGGAACTGGACAATTGGGGTGAGCGAGTTTAATGTTTAGAGAGGAAAGGATGAATAAGAAAAGGTCATTGGGGAATAGGGGATACAGAAAGGAAAGGATGAATCGGGAAACATCAGGGGGTGAATTAATTCGGAGGGGGGATTTCCTCAAGTTCGGCGATCGCCCGGAGAATATTTTGATAATCTAAATGCGCTAAATAATAGTCTAACTGTTCTGCTAAGGTCCTATTTTGTGGTGGAAGTTGAGCAATCAGTTGCTGGATCTCACTGGCATCAGCCTTGTAGATCGCCTGAGTCATCTGAACAATCCATTCGCTAGAGAGGTGGGAATGAGCAAATCGTTCAGACTTAACGGATTTAATCGCTTCTAAAATGGTGTTATAATCAAAATTTTCTAGGCAATCTCGAATAATTTGCTCTAGTTCGCCGCATTCTGAGGGAATTTCTGAAACCAGGCGATTGAGTCGTTCATCATCAAGGGCTAAAGTCGCATATTCGAGGTCACAAATCAGGGAAGTGGATAATTTTCTTAAATTGTTCCATTGATCTTCTCTGAAGCGCAATTTTTCGCTTAAAATAGAGGTTATTTCTTCGTAAATATAGGAAACCCCCAAGTGTTCAGAAATTTTTTCAAAAACTTTGGATTCTTGAATGGGTTTAATCAGGAAATCATCATAGCCAGCGGATAAAATAGCCGCTTTATCTTCTTCAAAAACACTGGCAGTCACCGCGATAATGATGGGGAGTGACCCTTGACAATTGGTTTTGATTTTTTGGGTGGCTTCGCATCCATTCAGGATAGGCATTCGCAGATCCATCCAGATTAAATGGGGGTCAAAACTGTTGTAAATTTCAACAGCTTCTTGTCCATTTGTGGCTTCTTTCACCTCAAATCCTACGGATGAAAGCATCTTCGTCAGCAGTGTCCGGTTAGTGGCTTGGTCATCAGCCACCAAAATCCGATAGGTGGGTTGATTAGGGGCGATCGCCACGACTCGTGGGGACCAAGTTTGCTCTCCAGAGTGGTCCGTTGATTCCACAGGTTTAACGGCAATTTGAAATTTAAAAGTTGTTCCCACATTGGGTTCAGAACTGACTGTAATTTCGCCTCCTAGCAGGCGGACATATTTACGGCAAATCACTAACCCAAGTCCCGTCCCTTCTGCTGCTGCCATGCCTGTTTCCGTCTGTACAAAAGGCTGGAATAGCTTGCTGATTTCCTCGGAATTAATCCCTTGGCCCGTATCGGTTATTTCAAAACTTAAAAATGTCTTTTCTGGGTCAATGATGGCATTGACTCGCAATTTAATGTCTCCCGAAGGGGTAAATTTAATCGCATTACTCAAAAGGTTGATTAAAATTTGCCGGAGTTTGAGGCGATCGCTCTCAATGGCGATGGGAACCCGGTTCTCTACGATAATGTCTAGCTTCAACCCTTTTTCACGGAGCTTGAGGCGAAACATTTCTTCCAGTTCGACCAACATATCTTTTAAGATAAATTCCGTCAAGTTAATCGGAACTTTATCATTATAATTTTCTATTTTCGATAAATCTAAAATATCATTAATTAAATTAAGAAGATGTTCTCCACTGCGATAAATAATGCCTAAATTATTTTTTTGTTCGCGAGTTAAGTTAGAACTATGGGTCAACAATTGAGTGAACCCGAGAATCGCATTCAGAGGAGTCCGTAACTCATGGCTCATGTTCGCGAGAAAGCTACTTTTAGCCCGATTCGCCGCATTCGCTAACTCTACGGCCTGTTGTAGGGCTTCTTCTGTCCGTCGGCGAACCGCGATTTCAGTCTCAAGTTCTTGATTTTTTTCTTCTAGCTTTTGCTTGAGTTTTTTATTGGTTAACTGGGCTTCAATTCTGACCAAGATTTCTTCAGACCGAAACGGTTTGGTAATATAATCATTGGCCCCCTTTTTAAAAGCTTCGAGTAAATTTTCTACTTCATTACTAGCGGTTAAAAAAATGATTGGAATTTCGCTAAAATCAGGGTTTTTCTTTAAAATTTCACAGACTTCTAGGCCGCTCATTTCTGGCATCATCAAATCCAGAAGAATCAGATCCGGATGAGCGCTTTCCACCCGGGCCAAAGCTTGTTGACCACTCGGGGCAAACGTAGTTTCATACCCCGCTACTTCTAATATTTCACCAATGACTTGGAGATTTTGTCTGACATCATCTACCACTAAAATTAAACAATCTTCGGGTTTAAATAGCAACATAAAAGTTGGGGTTTTACGGGTAAGAATTAAACAGCGGCACCGGATCCGGATTCAAGCAATGCCATATCATTGCAGAAAATTAGAGGGTTAGGCCGGGGAGTCCCTAAAACAAGCGGAATTCTGGTTGATGGAGGACAACGGACGAGATGCGGTTTGGGTTGAGTGGACTGCAACCCGAGAGGCTTAGGGAATTAATTCCCTGGACGAGATTTTCTCAGCCCTCACCCTCAACCCCAGTGAAGATTGATTCATAATAATGAGCGTCTAACCTCGGGGAAATGTTCTAGGGTTTTAGGCAGGCGTTCCCAGTCAAAGGCGGCTATCTGGGTTTGGAGAGTCGTCGCATAATCTAAGAGTGCCTGACACTGATATTCTAACCCCCAAGTGTGCAAGCGATCGCTAAAGTTTTTTAAGTCACGTCGTTTCATGGTTTGAGACAATATCGGCCAGGTTGTTTCTTCTTCCTGACGGAGTTGTTCAAGTAATACGGGCAATTTTCCTACAGCTTCCCAATCCAGGGGGGGTTCAGGTTCCAAATGTGGCGGGATCGAGGAACAAAGCGTCAGGGCATTTTCCTCTTCTTCCTGGGTTAAAATACTCTTTAACAGGGAAACCAGTTGCGATCGCATGAGTGGTTTACGCAGAAACCCCTCGCATAAAGATTGGACGAGGGCTTCATCGCTGGCTCGTGAAGAAGCGGTGACTACCACAATAGGGATGTCCTGGGTTTCTGGGTTATTCTTGAGAAATTGGGCGACTTCGATGCCGTTGAACTCAGGCATCCACAAATCCAGTAAAATCAGATCGGGTTGGGAGGCGATCGCCTGTTCAATGGCTTCGCGACCATCCCGCGCAAACAGCAGTTGGTGCTTTGTTTTGCCAAAATAACCCGCAATTAACTCTAAATTCGACGGGACATCATCCACGATTAAAATCGTCCCCGGTTGAAACTGCTCTAAATTTTCATTGACAGGTGTAGCCTCGATTTTTCCAATCTCCGTCCTGGCAATTTCTACCTCGGGAAAGACAAAGGTAAAGGTACTGCCGCGATCGAGTTCACTCCTTAAGTGAATCGTTCCTCCCAGCATTTCGGTGAGTCGTTTGGTAATAGCTAACCCCAAGCCGGTGCCGCCATACTTGCGAGTTGTTGTCCCATCGTTTTGGATAAACGCCTCAAAAATCTGCTCTTGGCGATCAGATGCAATCCCAATCCCTGTATCAGACACTGCCAACTCTAAACAGAGGTGGAACGGGTCGCAGGACCTGGACAAATCAGCATTCAAATGAATCGTCACGGACCCCTCTTCCGTAAATTTCAGGGCATTACCCACCACATTAAAGAGGATTTGCCGCAAGCGGATTTCATCAAAAATAATCCCATCGGGAACCGATTCGCTAATTTCACTAAATATTCCCAAACCCCTGGCTTCTGCCTTCTGAGCAAAAATCTGCTGAATATCCCCCACTAAAGCTCGAATTAAAACGGGTTCATAGTTCAATTCCAGCTTGCCTGACTCAATTTTAGACAGATCCAAAATATCGTTAATGAGGGCCAGTAAGGTTTGGCCACTCGTAGCAATGGTCTGAAGATAGGACTGCTGTTGTGGCTCCTGAATCATGCATTTGAGTAATTCGCAAAATCCTAAAATAGCATTCATCGGGGTGCGAATTTCATGGCTCATATTAGCCAAAAATTCGCTTTTTGCTTGGTTGGCAGATTCCGCTTTTTCCTTAGCCTGTTGGAGTTCTTCTTCGATCTGCTTGAGTTCGGTGATATCCATTTCAATGCCATCCCAAATGGTCCGGCCATCCTCCATTCGACGCGGCACTGAGCGCAGTTGAGACCACTGAATCTTACCTTCATGGGTGTACTTCCTCATCTGCATTTGGAAGGGGGACAAATTTTGAAAAGATTCTTCCGTAAGCTGGTCATTCAACGGTTGATCTTCAGGAAAAATTCGGCTGTGCAGTAAGGTGGAGTCGGCGAGGATTGCCTCCGGTTCCACTCCAATTAACCGCTTAATTCCGGCACTGATATAAGCAAAATGATAGCGTCCATCGGGTTCACGGACCAACTGATAAATCAGCCCTTTATCGAGGTTGTCCCCCAAGGTTCGGAGAATCATTTCCCGTTCTTGGAGCGCGAATTCGGCTTGTTTGCGATCGGTGATGTCTTCCACAATGTAGGAAAATCTCGGGCGATCGCTGATGATTCCGAAAATTGGGCAAACGCTGGCAGAGAGCCATTTTTCACCCCTTGGGGTGAGATGCTGGTACTCAAATTTTACGGGCATTCCCGTCTCTTGCGCGGCGCGGTAGTGACTCAACCACATCTCTAGAGGCGCTTTGGGAATACCCATGTCGGTAGCGAAGCGATTTTTCATCGCTTCGGTGGTTGTTCCAAAAAATTGGGCGGTGGCTAAATTGTCTGCCAAATGCAGAATATTATCGGGATAAAGTTCCACAATTCCCATTAGCATTGAGGCACTGTTAAAAAAGCTCCGCAGGGTGGATTCGCTCCGCTGGATCGCTTCTTCTGCCTGTTTGCGATCGGTGATATCTTCGGCAATTCCGACAAAGCGGTAGGATTCCCCAGAAGGATTTTGGATGGGAAAGGACCGCGCCCGAATCCAGCGAATTTTTCCCTGGGGTTGCACGATCCGGTAAATTTCATCGAAATCGCTTCCCTCGCTAGTTTGGTGCATTAACCTTTGGCTAATACGCTCGTGGTCCTCGGGGTGAACCGATTCTAACCAATCCTGATGATTTTGATATAAACTCTGGCAACTCCGGCCCCAAATTTCTTCATAAGCGGGGCTGATATAAATCATCTCGCCAGATTGAGAGAGGATAAAGAAAACTTCTCGAATATTTTCAGCAAGTTGTCGGAATTTTTCTTCACTTTCCCGTAATTCCTGCTCGGCAAGTTTGGCAGCGGTGATGTCTTGGACTGTGCCAAAGAATTCGACTCTTTCTCCGGATTCATTGAAAACGGGCTGCCCTTTGGCGAGGATATAGCGCAGAGTGCCATCGGGCAAAAGAATCCGAAATTCATGTTTTTCGAGGAGCTTCTGGGGCGAACAAATCCTCAACATTTCCAGGAAAATCATGTAAATCCTCCGGGTGAATTCGCTGCAAGAATTCGTGATAAGTGGGTTCGATAGCTTCGGATTCAAATCCAAAAATCCGAAAGGTTTCTTCAGACCAAAGGACCTTTTGCGTGAGCAGATTAAAGGACCAGTTTCCCAAATGAGCGATGCGTTGAGCTTCGAGTAAAGCATTTTGGCTCTGGTGGAGTTTTTCCTCGACTAATTTGCGATCGCTAACATCTATAATAATTCCATGCCAGACGATATCCCCATTGTCTCGTTGCTCCGGTTGCGAGTTTTCTTGCAGCCATTTCAATTTTCCCGAAGGCGTCAAAATTCGCCACTCATGTTTAAACACTTTCAAGGTTTTGCGAGAAGCTTGAATCGCTTCCAAATATCCCGCTTTATCTTCGGGATAAATTGGCTCGGTAAGAGCCGCTTCCACATTTTGAAATATTTGGTTTAAGGGGATTTCTAAAATTTCTTCAATGGCCTGATTAATATATTCAAATTCTAGGGAACCATCGGGATGTTTAACCAGAGAATAAATAGTACCCGGTACTGCCCTGGCAAGGTTTTGCAGCCGATTTAAAGTAATTTTTAAAATTTCTTCAGACTGCTTGCGATCGGTCATATCAATGGACATTCCGATCATGCGATTGGAATGTCCCTTGATATCGGTGACAACCTGAGCATGGACCTGAATCCACCGCCATCCCAGATCACTTGGGGGAAAACAAATTCGATATTCTATTTTAAACCCTCCGGCGTTGCGAATGGCTGCTTCATTGAACTCCTGCAATTCTTCTCGATCTTCGGGATGCACAAGGGCGAGGTATTCTGCGTAGGACATTACTTGAGGAACCGAATCAAAGGTGGTGGCTGAGAAGACGATTTGATTGGTTTTGAGGTCTCGTTCCCAAGCAATGGTATTGGAAACTTCTAAAGCTAACCGTAATCGGGATTCACTGTCTCGAAAAGCCGCCTGAGCTGCTTGACTTTCCTGATAGAGATTCGCTTGATGAATGGCGATACCCAAGGGTTCCACAACTCGACAAGCTAGGTCGATTTCTTCCTTCTGCCAAGGGAGATATTTGGGACTCCATAAACTCAGGGAACCCCAGATTGTGCCGTTCACGGCGAGGGGAACTAATAACCAAGCTCCTTGGCGATTGCGAGCCAATTCTTCATTAATTGGGTCGTCAATGGTATTGGTATCTACCACCACCACTTGCAATTGCTTGAGTTGTGCGGCAAAGGGATTGCCTTCATCGGGGATATCTTCAGCGACTACTTCTGGTAATTCTGACTCGGGATTATAGGAATATAAATGAGTCCAGACCCCCTGTTCGGGGAGATAACGCACGATGGAAGCCCGCTCAAAGTTCACCAGCTTGGCAATTCCGGTGGTGGCTGTGGAGAAGATGGTACTTAAATCGAGGGATTGATGGATTGCTTGAATTACCTGATTTAAGAGGTGTTCCTGTTGGGTTTTTCGCTCTAGGGCCTGTTCAGCTTGTTTGCGGGTGGTGATATCCGTCACCATTGCCAAACTCCCGAGATACTCTCCCGCTTCATTAAAAATTGGCGTCGCCGAGAGCAGGGTCCAAAGGGGTGCACCATTTTTGCGGTAAAATAGAAAATCATGCTGCTCGACAATTCCTTGTCTACGCCGTTCTAATTTTTCTCCGGCCTCTTCTTTTCCCGCTTCATCCATAAAATCAAGGAGGGATTTCCCCAGCATTTCTTCTGGGGTATATCCGAGGAGTTCAGCCATTTTGGGATTGACAAAATTCGTGCAGTCTTGGGCATCAATGCTCCAAATTCCCTCATTGGCTGTTTCTACGATGCGGCGATATTGTTCTTCACGCTGTTTGAGGGCTGCTTCGGTTTGTTTGCGATCGGTAATATCAACAGTAACCTGGGTGACAAACCAGGAGTTTTCCTGGAGTTCAAATCGGGAGGTATAGCGGGCCGACAAGTAGCGAACGCCACCCGTTTTGTGCTGGAATCGGTACTCAAAACTGCTGGTTTGTTCTTGAACAATCTGGTCAAACAAAGGTAAAATAACGTTCTCGATATCCTCCGGGACGATGCGAGCCATCCAAATAGATTTGTCCTGCAAAAAGTCTTGGGGAGTATAGCCAAAGACTATTTCGCATCCAGCCGATAAATAATCTATTTCCCAGTCTTGATTACTCAAGATTTTAATTCGCACGATCGCGGCGATCGAGCTATTGAGAATATCATTTAACTTTTGTTCGGAGGCAGTGAGTGCCAGTTCCAGCGCTTTGCGATCGGTGATATCTTCCCCAAACCCGATGAATCGATCCGGGTTACCCGCTTCATCTTCCAGAACATTATATTGCGAAAAAATCCAGCGAATTTCCCCATTGGGGCGGATAATCCGATATTCGCAAGCCGTCTCCTCTTTTGAGGCAGAAGAAGCATTGACTCGGGGCAATCATCAGGATAAATAGTGTCCATCCACGAGTTAGGCTCTTGATACAAACTTTCACAACTCCGTCCCCAGACTTGTTCATAAGAGGGACTGATATAAATAAATTCTCCCGTGGTGGCCGATCGCACAAAAAACACCTGTCCAATCTTCTGGACAATCTCCCGAAACCGTTCTTCACTTTCACGCAACGCTGTTTCAATGGCTTTACGTTCGCTAATATCTTTCAAAATAGAAAGAATCACCGGCTCTCCATCCAGTTGAATGACTTCACAAGAAACCAGCGAAATTTTAATTTCTCCGGATTTGGCCCGCCAGTGCAATTCTTGATTTTTAACCACCCCAGTTTGCCGCAGTTGTTGCCGAATGATATCAGCTTCCTCGGGGTTAACAATCAGATTAAACTCTTTCGAGGAGGTATTGATAATTTCGTCATATTCATAGCCCGATAATTCTAAAAAAGCGTTATTAATATCCAGCAGGCGTCTACTTTGGACATGGGTGATGGCAATTGTATCAGGACTGTGGCGAAAAATCGTAGCATATCGCGCTTCAGACTCGCGCAAATTGGTCTGGAGACGCGCAAAGGCATCCTGCAATTGTGCCGACATTTGATTGAACGATCGCGCCATCTCCGCCAGTTCCTGAATGGGCAAATTTTCATCCAGATTTCGCTGCAAATTCCCCTGCGCTAAAGTCGCAGCAGTTTGGCTGAGGACCACAATCGGACGAGCAATCCAGTGAGTCACCCAGGTCCCCAGAGCCACAGCTACCATGATGGCGAAGACTCCCAACCCCATACTCTGTTTAAAGGATTCATTCAACGGTCCCATTAAATCCACTTCCGGGATCACCGTTACAATCCGCCAATCCAGGCTATTGCCTCCATTTTGATAGGGCTGGCTATGAGCAAAATAATGTTGACCTTGATCCATAAAATCCCACTGATCAAGGAACTCTCTTTGACTCTTATTCGGCAGTTTTGAAAGCCAATAGTCCCGGGTTGAGCGCAAAAAATGATGAGAACTTTCCCGGGCTTCTTTCCACTGAATGAAGGACTGTAAACTTTGACTTAAAGGGGATTCCTCATTAGAACTCGCAATTAATTTTCCATCCGGTCCCAGGATAAAAATAAACCCAGACTCCCCTAATTTAATGTGTTGTAAAAACTGATTGATCTGGCTCAGAGGTAAATTAATCCCAAAAACTCCAGTCAGGGTTTGAGTAACAGGGTCCCTAATCGGCCAACTCGCATTAATCGCCAACTCTTGGGTATTCCAAAGTTGAAAAGGAGGAGTCCAGACCGATCCTGGCTGCTGTTTAGCCGCTCTATACCAGGGACGTTCTCGAATATCCCAATCCGACGAGAGCACTTCCCGTTGTAGCGGTTCTAAGCTCCGTTGACCGTTAGCATCAATCTCATATTCATCAAAAGTCTGACTAGAGGAATGATTGATCACCCCGAGGGTCGTCTTCCCCTCAAAATTACGGGCAATTCTGACATCGCCTTGTTCATCGGCATACAAAATATAGGGAATCTGATTAAAGCTGGAAATTTCCCAGATGAGTTGGCGTTCTATCTCCTCTAAATTATGGGGATCGAGCTGTTCAAATGCGACGGCATTCACATTACTGCGATTAATTTGTTCGGCTAGAGAAAGATAGTTATCCAGGTACAAATCCACCCTTTCCCCGGCTTTCATCATTAACTGGTGGGCAATCACACGGGTCGCTTCATGACTGCGATGCAAAAATAGAGAATTGGTCAGTCCTACGGTCAAGACTAATAACAGGACAAGAGGTACATTTAATACGAGTTGCAGGGGAATTGTTAGTCGAAATCTGGAAAAAATAGCTCCCATAGCCAGTTAGCCAACTGTAAAGAACTCAATCAGAACCCTGAAAAACTCATGTTTGGCCGCCGATCAATTCATTGATTTTGGGGTCTCGGCTTCTCAAGAAATCATCCCGGTATTGATGAACACTTCGACGCTGAATTGAATGGAAATTGGCCCAATTCAACCGAATCAGTTTGACTGAATGTCCCCTGAACCGTTCATCGGGATGAACTGATAGCGCAACATGAACCCGGAGCTGGGTGGTTTTTCTCTGACCCCCCAAAACTCTCGATTCTGGTTCTACTTCTGTCCTTTAGTTTACCCGATTTTTATTCAGGGTTGTCTAAAATCGCCTAAGATAGTTAATCAATACAGTGATATAGGAGTCTAAAAGTGCCTAAAGAGCCGGATAAGGATACCCAAACTCAAACCGTTCAGGATAGCACAAACCCGGGCAGCCAAATCACTAAATTAGCCCCAGGTCCTCACGGTCGTCCGATCGCCGCCAATAATAACCCCGCGAAGGAATCGGAGTTAATGGGTTATCTGGATTAAGGGATTACAAATGCTGCGAAAGCGGTCAACCGATGGCCATCATTCACCCGATCGCAGAAATGAGCGCGTCACCACCCCTATCTTCGCGCTCTGATCGGGGTGGGAACGGGCGCTTAAATCCGGTTTTTTGGGACTGGGGATGGTGCTATTTGGGTGATTGAGGTAAAGTCCCTAAAGGCGGCTGGAACTCAAGCTCTAAAGGGTTTAATGGCAAAATCTCCCAGGGTCACGGTATAGCTAGAACGCATCTGGGCGATCGCGAACTCAATCATTACCTCACAAGCGACTGCCACGGTGAGGGTGACTAAATTTCTCGCCAACGGATAATCGCAAATATCATCCTGAACCGGGGAAGGAATCCGATAGATTTCATTCCAAATGATTTCCGCATAATCTGTCGCCAGTCCCACATGAAGACAGGGGATTTCCTGAGTGGCGCACCACTCTGCCACGGCTTTTCGAGACCCACTATTGTCAAAGGTATCAATCACTAAGCCGGTTTGATTTCCGATGAGTTTATGGGCATTTTCCGCCGTCAATTCTTTAGTCTGGATATCAAGTTTAATCCCCACTGCCCGATAGAGACTGTTGGCTAAAATCTTGGCTTTAAATGCGCCAATATCGGAACGATAGTACGGCTGAGTGGACAGATTGCGCTCCTCAATGCGATCGCGATCGATCACTGTGAGCCGTTGGCAGCCACTGCGGGCTAAACTTTCAGTCAGATTCGCACCCAAAGCACCCGCCCCACAAATCGTCACCGGAAATCCTTGAAGTTTCCCCATGACTTCCGGTGTTCTATAGAGTTGTTCATGAAAATAAATTGACATTTTTTTGGGTAATGTTGCAAAAAACAGTTGATACGGAATAGAAAAAACCCACACCCTCAAGGGTCGGGTTACAGGGACGAAGGAAGCGGTGCCTGCGCGGGCTGAAGAGGAAAGTCAGTCTTTGACAACTGGATTTGGTAGGAGTAAACTTAATCAAACCATTCCTCTCGATTTTCAATCACCCCAATTAGGGATTGTAAATCAAAATCGCGGTCCCTTCCGCTCAAACAAATCCCGGAACTGAATACAGTTAAATCCTGTTTATAAATCGCCGAAGTATGTTGTTCTCCGTTCCGGGTAGTCCAGTGAACAGTCCAATATTCATCTCCATTTTCCTGAAAACTCTGTAACTCACCTCCGCCCATTTTTAACGCGGATTGCAACCGTTTTTCATCCTGGTAATGCTGCCACTTGGGATTAAATTCGGCCATTTTTACGCAGACTTGCTCGTAAACCGTTCGCATTTCGGGAGTCAGTCCTTTAAAACTCAAGTCTTTGGGCTGGGTTAAGCGCTTTAATTCGGTTTTAAGCTGTTCTGTGGGCATGGGGTCGGCACGGCGATCGCCGGATTCAAACCAGCCATTTTTGCCATCCCAACGCACAACTACGGGGTCAAACTTTCCCCCTTCTCCCACCAAATGGACCACCACAGGCTTAACCGTTCCGGTGCGCTGACGCCAATCTGATTCATTCATGGGATAAGCCAACCAAGTTTGACTCTGCAACGGATAAGCTAACCACAACCGGGCTTGGGGAAATTGCTCCAAATATTCGGCAATTTGTAGGAACTCTGCGGGTTCGATTAGCTGGGCTTTTCCCGGGGCAGTCGCCTCAAAAATTCCCCACCCTTCAAACCCTCTGGGTTCAATTTCAAAGGTATAAATGATTCCCGCCATTCGCAGTCGAACTCGTCCCCCCTGCACCGCTGGGGCGAGAAACTGTTTCCCCTGCAAATCAGACTCTTGAATTGCCAATTCTTTGAGCAAGTTACGAATATTTTTCATAGGCTTTTCTCCCAAAATCATTTTCCTAATTTATCCAGAATTTTTGTGATTTTAAGGAAGGAATAGAAAGCGAGACGGTCCCACTCCTTTATCTATTTTTGGGGAGCATCTCAATTTGTCCAAGAGACCTAACCCCCCAACCCCCTTCCCTCTTAGGGAAGGGGGAGCCGGAAGGGGAGCCGGAAGTGGAGCCTCAAAGCCCCTCCCCTCTTAGGGGAGGGGTTTGGGGAGAGGTTCAGACTGGTTTTTAGGCAAAATTGAGATGCTCTCATTTTTTCAAAGTTCGGTTTATCCCAGAAGCAGATATTTTGGCGGTACTTCATCCACGAGCCAAACCCCATTATCCGAGCAGTAAAATAAATGCCCATCTTGGTGCATTTTTGCAGATTTAATGGTGAAAATAACAGGTTTTCCTTGACGCATTCCCACCTGTCTAGCGGTGTCAATATCCGGGGATAAATGAACATGATGGCGCGATCGTTTTTGTAAGCCCTGGGCCAGAATCGACTCAACCGCTTGATGTCCCGTGCCATGATAGAGAATATCTGGGGGACAACTCGGTTCAAGTTGCAAATCTATGGGAATACTATGCCCTTGATTCGCCCGAATTTTTGTGCCGGTGGAATCGAAGGAAAAGCGCTGTTTATTGCTCGTTTCCACCACTAAATTCAGTTCTGAACGGGTGAGTGGGAACTGGTGAGCTTGTGCGGCTGCGAGTAAGGTTTCCACGGCCACCCACCCCCCAGGTTCCAGTTCTAATCCGATTTCTTCGGGATGGTGTCGCAAGTGATAACTGAGATATTTACTGATTTTAATCAGTTGATAATGTTGGGTCATTACATTTTCCGGATTGAGTTGGCTAAATAGTCCCGAGGGTTTTTAAACCCAATCCATCAAAGGTTTACTTTAAGCGGGTCACTCTGCGGATTTGGGTTTTTATTTTTTGGAGTTCCCTTAATCCCAAATTCAACCCTCTTGTGTTAAACAAAAGGATGGGTAAATTCAGAGATTAAATCAATTCGGCCTTTGCGTAAGACAGCCGGATCGAGTCGTTCGGTGGTGTTACAAGTCATTAAAAATACCAGTTTTTGTTGAGCTTTAATTCCCTCCGGATCTAAGATGCTTTGATATAAAGTACCATCGAGTAAGCTGAGGATATGTTCAGTTTTATTGCTGCGTTGAGCGGTTTCACTTCCCCGGTCTTGGGCGAGGTTATCTGCTTCATTAATAATGATGCAAATTTTTTCTAAATAAGTCGGGGGAACGAAATTTTCTACGGCATCATGGTCGAGAATAAAAATCACATATCCCAAGGGGACTAGAATTTCTTTGGCAACAGCTTGGGTCCAAGCAGTTTTGCCGGTTCCCGGTGCGCCATGAACGAGAACGGCGAGTTGAGGTTGGGTAAAGATGGCTTCTTGGACGCGATCGGTAAAGCTTTGAATGTCGGCAGGAAAGGTGCGAATGGGAAATTCGCTATGAACTTGACCGACGCGGCTTTGATAGCCACTGAGCATGACTGCTAGATTGTAGGTGGCTTTGTTAATGAGCGATCGCAAGTCGTTGGCAATCAGAGTATATTGAAATTGATTACGCCCTATATTTTGAATGCGCCCGAGGTGGTCGATTTGTAGCCAAATATCCTGGGTTTTCCAATAGGCATAAACGGTCCCGATTATTTCAATGCGCTCCCAAGTGGAAAATCGCTCGATGGGATAATAAAAATGCCGGTCTTGGTAATATTGGGTAATCAAATCGGGCCGACCCAAGAGGTCGAGAACTTTGAAAATGGTAATCTCTTGGAGGCGTTTGAGGACGTAATCAATGGGGATGCTATCCCGGCTGACGAATTGAACCACGGGGGTTTCTGCTGCCAGCATATCGGCGGTGCGATAATTGGGTCCAGCCGGTGCGGGAGTAATGTAATCCCAAAACTCGTTGAAATCTCCTCGGGTGTATTCGGAAAATACGTTTAAAATATTCGCCCACCAGGTGAAATTTTGACGACCTAACGCATCGGCAATATCACTACTCACATCTAAGGTTTTGTGGGCCAATTCCCAGGGGTCTTTAGAGGCCAAATGGAAAAAGTAACCCCAATCAAACTCCCGGGATAAGGGCCGCCAACCCGCTCCCAGTAATCCCCGGTCTTGATTGGAGTTGCGATCGCGAAGGTCGTTGCCGTTGTCAAAGTTGCCGAATGCCATAATTTAAGTAAGTTTTGATGGCCTAACTAAACTGAAAGTTTGCACTGAGCCTTGAATGGGTTGGAAAATTTAAGCCTTTCTTGAAACCGGCCTTTAGAAAAAATTGGATTCATCACCTCAAGAAGACCAAACGGGTTTTGTGGGTTTATCTAACGGATTACGCTGCTACATTTATGCCAATTGATTACGGCAAAATTACTAAACTGAATGTGATGGGTTTCATAAAGTCCCTACGGATAGAATGTTAACAAAAATGGGGGGCGATCGCCGAGTTCATGAGCGGGGGGATGGGTTTGAGTGATTCTGCCCATTCTCCTGGGTGTTCTCCTGGGAATTCGGATCAGTTCCGTGGGTCCGAGTCCTCCCTTGACCGCATGGCGATCGCAGGACTGGCGATGGGGACTGATGTCAGGAGCAAACATCTTCGGGGTAGATCGCTACAGGGAAGGCGATCGCCCCCAATTTCACATTTATGGCAATTTAAAAAGTTAGGCTTTTGATACTAGCATAATACATATATGTTACAACCTTGTCAAGAGGGAAAAAAATTTTTTGGGGCCGGTATTTATCCCGAGTCTAAATCAAGAGGACAATTTTACACCGGAGTGGGAGCAACTTGCTCCCGACTCCAGCCTAATGCTGCAACGGATTAATTATAGGCTCAGAATGATTTAGACCCCCTCTATCCAGGGTCCGAGAGTACGAGGAGGGGTAGAGATCCGGTGTTGAGCTCAAATCTCCCATTACAGGTTGTTCATCCTTCTATTGGCCCTGATTCTAAATCAAAGGGTTCTGAAGGAGGATAGGCAGGCTATAGTAAAAGAAGGAAGCCACCCAGGATAAAATCGAGGGGTTCTATTATGCAATTAGCCGATTCAGAGATTGATTTATTTTACCATCTATACTATTCTCTTTTGATTTATGTGAATCAAAAAATTGGTCTTTTTGCAGGAGTTGGTGCTTCCGAAGGAATGTCAGAACTGACGCCTTTACAGGTGAACGAACTCCGTCAGCAACTCTATGCCTATCCCTATCTTTTTGATTTGTTTGCCGAAGAAAATCCCCTGAAATTCTCTCCAGATTTACTCGGCATTGTTTCGAGTTGGCACAATTTTATTTCAGGGAGATTTTATATTTATAGTTATCAAAAAAATTATGCCGTGTTGATTGCCGATCGCCCTCCGAGTAAAGCCTACGGGGTGTTAGCCTTAGATTGTCCCTTTCCGGAACTGGTCGGGAGTGTTTTGCCGGTGATGGTGGAAACGGTACTTTTACCCTTTAAAAACAAAATTATCTACGATGGCACGTTACAAGCCTATCCCTTTTATTTAGGCTTGAGCATTAAAGGGAGTCTCACTGAAACCTATCATCATGCCGTTGAAAAATTTGGAATTATCGCCTCTTTGACCGAATTGGAGGCAGAACCCCAAGCCCCAGAACCGCAGTCCGAGGATGAACTCGGCCCCCTGAGCGATGGCGATCGGCTAAAATTTTATCTCCAGAGTGAAGAGAATCGCAAAAAGTATGAAACTCAAATTCAAGAATTGGTCGAGAAAACTGTAGATTTAAAAGTGATTTATTACCAAGAAATGGGGCGATTGTACGCAGAAATTTATCGGGAGCGTTGGCGAGAAATTGGGATAAAAAAGGGCTGGATTGCCCTGTTTGAAGAAATGCCGATCGCCAGCGGTGCTACCAAAGTCGAAGTCGAGGGAATTTTAAAGAAAATCATCCCTGCCGATCGCCGAAAATTCGTCTATATTTTTCGTCTCAAACCCGGCGATCGATAAAATCAGGGAGACTCGCACCCTTGACCCCCTCAGTTTGGACTGCAAAGCCCTCCACCCACTGACCCCCGACATCGAAGGGGATAAACTAGGAACAAATTAGGGTGCTGTAGGGTTAGACATCGATTAGAATCACCGTCGGGTGAACATGAAGATTTCTACGGGACTCCAGAGGTGGCCCCACGAATGGCAAATCAACGAATCATCAAAAACAACAAATTGAGTTTACAAGTAGGGCAGATTTACCGATGGATGGGATTTTGCATCATGATGTTAGCGACGTTTTGCCTAGCGCTTCCTGGGCGATCGCAAGATTCTGCCGGAGTAATGCGCTTGATGCAAACCAATCAGTGTTCAGCCTGTATTCTGACGGGGGCCAACCTGAGTAATATGGACCTCACAGGTACGGATCTGAGTGGTTCTAACCTGACGAATGCCAATCTCCGAGGGTCTGATTTGAGAGGGGCCAACTTGACCGGGGCTAACCTCACTGGGGCCAACTTACAAAGTGTCGATCTTCGCGGGGCCAATCTGACCGGGGTCAACCTCACTGGGGCCAATTTATCTCGGAGTCAGCTCGTGGGTGCAATTTTATTTTTAATCAACCTCGCCAATGCTGATTTGTCCGACGCCAATTTAAGCGGGACCGATCTCAGCCGCATCTACATTGAGCAAGCCAACCTGAATGGTGCACAACTCCAGGGGAGCAATCTCACGGGTGCGGAACTTTTTGGGGTGACTCTCAACAATGCCAACCTCAGTGGTGCAATTCTCAATAGTGCCAATCTCAGTGGTGCCAGTGCGCGGCAAGTGTTCCTGCAAGGAGCACAGATGCAAGGAACCAGTCTTAGAAATGCTAACCTGACCACGAGTAACTTGCGAGGCGCTTTGTTAACCCAAGCGGACCTCTCCGGTGCGGATTTATTGGATGCCGATATGCAGGGGGCTGTTCTCGATGAGGCGATTTTGATTAATACTCAGATGAGAAATGTCGAGCTTCAGGGAGCGAGTTTAGAGGGGACAATTCTCTCGGGTGCGGACCTAGAGGGGGCAATTCTCACTGGGGCCACCTTCCGTAATGTCCTACTCACCGGCACTAATCTGCGCGGGGCGGATCTCACTCAGATTGAGATTGAGAATGTAGATTTTACCCAAGGGATAATTTGTGACGCGACTTTACCCGATGGCAAAACCGCCCGATGCCGTTAACCGGAGTTTTCATCCAAAATTCCTTGTTACCTAGGCGATCGCAAAATATAAATCCTCCAAACGTTCAAAGGTATGTGTAGGGGCGCAATGCTTGCGCCCAATTGTGGGCGCAAGCATTGCGCCCCTACATTGAGAAGGCTACTCCGTTGATCCGTCACTACGAACGAACGTTTTGGAGATTTTATTTTTTGGAGTTCCCCTAAAGGCGATGGGGGGGTTTTTTCCAGTCATGAGGGAGCGCGGGGCCCTGGCCCTGGCTCGGGTCTTTTTGAATCTCGGCAATCCCTGGGGTAGGAATTTGCTCGGTTGACTGTTAAAATAATCGGCTATGAAGATTTTTGAATTGAATTAAACGACCAAAACCAAGCGTCAGGGATTAGACATCAAATGTTAACTTTACGGGACAGAGCCTGGACTGAAGGCTGCTTGCTACCTACCTCGTGAGGACTCCGATTGTAGACCTGTAACCCATCGGTATTAACTGGGTTGGATGCGGTCTAAACTTGTTCAAATTCGGACCCTTACCAGCAGGTGGAGGCAGCTTTTCTAAACTAAATTCTCTGGAGAGGAACGCAGGGGAGGTAACTTATAACCGGGCAGTGATTTCGAGAATAGATGACCCTTGAGCGTTGATTGCCCCCGGCCCGGGTTAGAATTCAGAGAATCTCGGGTAATCTAAATCGGGTCAATTTGCCTAGAAATACAGGAAAAAAAGGGGACAGTAGAAGCGATCGCTGAATTGAATTAATCGTCAATTGTAGCCCAAATCACTGTTTTAGAGCAGTGGCATGGGGTATCTCTAGGGGGTAAATCTATAAACAATGTCAACCCACTTAAGATGTTTTAACAGCCGAACCCAGAAGGCTCTTAAAGCCCAAAAAATACCAACCCAGAGGCAGTCCCTCCGGTGGTTGATATTCAAACCCCACCCTTGGA
The DNA here is from genome assembly GCA_963821735.1 of uncultured cyanobacterium. Taxonomy (GTDB): domain Bacteria; phylum Cyanobacteriota; class Cyanobacteriia; order Cyanobacteriales; family Laspinemataceae; genus Laspinema. The sequence goes on along the minus strand of CAWGFK010000002.1, from coordinate 519,062 downwards.
TGGATCCGCTCCCCCCTGGGGAATTGAATCGTCCAAAGGGAGTCAATTCTTTGGCAATACCCAAGAAAATTTCCCGGCAACTGCATCGAACTAGAAAGTGGCAGGACTTAATCTTCGAGGAAATAGCGGGAATTTCATTTCTGAAACCGGGGTGAACAAAGCTAAAAAACAGATCGATTTTCAGTTGAAAACCGGGTAAACTATTTCCAAGCGCGATCGCTTCTCAACCACTCCAGAGTATTCACCCCTATTCAGGGAACTTTTACCCCGGCGATCGCGGCTTAAATATCCAAGACCGGCGCTTTTAATCTGGCCAATCTTAGAGGGGGTTAACCGTGATAAACCCCAGATTTCCGGGAGCGTCGAAGTCCGCCAAGAATAACCCTAGAGAAGTTCAGTATTCAGGTTATGCTCACCTCCCGTAAAGTCAACTTAATTGGTGCTTGTCTGGGATTCGTAACCGTGGGTTTCGGAGCCTTCAGTAATCCCGCGATTAATCCAGAAAGCCACACCTGCCCAGATGTCCAAACCATTGGAGGTCAGATTTGTCGGGGAAAAGTTCCCAAAGAAATGCCTGAAGAAGCCTGGGGACAATTTGGGGCTGTTGCTTATCAAGCAGCCGCAGAAGTGATGCGCTCCAATAATGCTGAACCGCAACCTTTAACCGAGATTCAAAAGAAATATTTACGCCCCCATTTTGGCGATTTAGTTGATCGAGTGGAAGTGGTTTATAATGCTACTTTAATGGAAGATTGGGTAGCGGCAAGTTTCAAAATTAATGTCGGTGAATCCAACGCTCAAGTTTATGGAAACACCATTTATATTAAAAAGGAGATGAAAGAACAGGACTTTGAGCAACTGGTCCTGCTCTCCCACGAACTTATCCACTGCCAGCAGCACGAACAACTCGGCAGCTTAGGAAATTTTGGCTATCATTATTTCAAAGAATATAAGAAGGCTGGAGAAATTTACCGAAATAATCAAATGGAAGTCGAAGCCTTCGATTTCGAGAAAGAATTTGCGGAAGAGTTATCTAAAAAAATGCCCGGATCTTACCGCCCACGATAACCTCAGTGGCACCGGCTAAATTTTTAACCCAGAAGGGGGGATCCTGGCGACAAACAGAGGCACGTACAGGGTAGTCAGTCCGGAGAGTTTGATGCTATTGTGGAAGGAACAAATGGTCAGCTTAAACATCATCCCAACTCAAGACACTCCACTCGCACAAGCAGAACTTATGATTCGATTTAAACTTGCTCCGGCCCTCAGTTTAGCGTTAACCTTGGCGATTACTTCCATCCTCGCTGCGGCGCAACCCATGTTTGCCCTGTCTAATCTGAGTCAACCCGTCACCCCAGTGACGCAAATTGCTCCATCTGGGGCGATCGCCACCTCTTTCCATCCGAGTCTGCTGTCTCAAGTTTCTGGCAACTTAGCATCAGTCTGGATGACCCCGGAAATCCGCCATCAGGGGGCCTTAATTGCTCAGGGGTCCGGAAGTGACCCAATCCGGGATGCCCTCGGATGCTCCTGTGCAATCTGCACCGGACAGTCACAAATCGAAGTTTAGCACGGACAGATCGCAGGGGACTCAGAGCGATTATATCCTTCAGATTCGCTCTGTCCTTTGCTGATTTATGCCTCGGGGTGCAATTTTTCAAGTTCGGGTTTGGACAGGGGAAGGATAACGCTGACTGTAGTGCCGAGATTAAGCTGACTGTCTACCCGAATCCAACCGTGATGATTTTCCACGATCGCCTGGACGATCGCCAGTCCCAATCCGGACCCTGTAGAACCCCATTCCGACGATTGTTCAGATTCATGACTCCGCGCCGGATCTACCCGATAAAAGCGCTCGAAAATATGAGGCACCGACTGGGGGGAATGCCAATCCCGCTATCTTTCACCGTAACTTGAACAGCGCCATTGCCACTCGGGCGATTGCTCACCCCGCTACATTCTAAGGTGATGGCAATTTGACCCCCTTTCGCCGTGTATTGCAATCCATTACTGACTAAATTGGTAAACAGTCGCGCCAGTTGGTCCCAATCTCCGGGAATGGTAAAATCCGGTCCCGATTCGGGTTCTATTTCCATCAGGGGGGACTGCGGGTGATTGCCGCTATCCGGCGGATCAATAATTTCTAACACTAATTCAATCCCTTTTTCGGCGGCGATCGCCTCCTGTTCCTCCATCACTTCCATCAATAAGGCATCCAGGGGCACGGGTTGTTTCCTCACCTTTACCATGCCGCTATCTTGTCGCGCTAAAAACAGCAAATCATCCACCAATCGTCCCATGCGGCGCGTTAAGCGTTCCACTAATTGCAATTGCTGACGATGGATGGGTGACTCTAATTCCGGGTCCGCAAGGGCCACTTGCACATTAGTTTGAATCGTGGCGATCGGATTTCTGAGTTCGTGGGAAGCATCGGAGGTAAACTGTTTGAGACGCTGGTATGATTCTCGCACAGGTTTCATGGCTAATCCTGACAGTAACCAGGCGATCGCACTAATGGCAATTGCCATCAGGGAGGTTCCCAAACTTAAATCAATAATTAATTGGCGAATGGGTTTGGTGACTTCAAACCAGGGATGACTGACTCGCAGATATCCCACCACTTGCCGTCCCATTTCCACGCGATCGGTAAATTGGCGCAGGAGTTGTCCCCCAGACAGTTGTACCGTTTCCCCATTCTTTTTCGGGTGAAGCGGAATCTGTAGAGGTTCCCAGAGGGTAGACCACAATAATTCCCCAGTGGAACTAAACCATTCTAAATCGATATGGTCATCTTCGACAGTTTTGGTATTGTTGCGGAAACTCGCGACAACATTTACGGTATATTGGCCGGTGTTGGGGTCTTCATCGATCGCCAGCGATCGTTCCACCACTTCCACAACGTGCTTGAGAGTGTCATCAATGCGATCGATTAACGTACTCCGCACATACACATAAAATCCCGTAGCAAACACCAGCAGCAACACTGCGGTGAGTGCGGCATACCAAATCGCTAACCGTCGGCGCGTTGCTTGAAACATTTCTGCGATCGTCCTGGAGGTTTATTATCATTGTAGAGTGAAATTCCAATAGGGAGGTACGGAGATTTGGTATTCAGTATGGGAGAATTGAGGGGGAGAGGAAGGAGGCTATCGGGCCTAAATCAAGGGGTTAACCATCAAGATTAATCGGCCCGAATTTTCTTAAACTCCTGCAACTCTTTACCAAAGCATAAAAAATTTACAAGAACCCGATGAATGTGGTAAAATTTGACAAATGTACAAGTGATCTTAAACATGACCCAATAACCAACCTATTATGAATAGTTTTGAAAAAATTGACATTTATGGATTCCGTCGCTTACGCTCGGTGCAAGTTGAGATGAGACCTTTAACAGTCATCATCGGGGCCAACGGAGTCGGAAAAACGTCTTTTTTGGAAATGTTCTCCCTTTTATCAGAATCTGCAAAAGGTGAGTTACAGTCAAAAATTTCGGAATTTGGGGGCCTGGGTGATATACTGACGCGAGATCAGGCTGATAATTTGCGTGTGGTTGGGTCAGTTTTTTTAGAAAAATATGGACGGTTTAACTATTTTTTAAAGTTAGATATTAAAGGCCAACAATTCTATGAAATAGAACAGGAAGTTCTGAAGAAAACGCCTCTTTTATTTACTTACATAAATTCTAGCGGTTTAGATATTCAATATTTTGCTAATAATAATCAGGTTCCGGTCCGTCCCAACTGGGAACATAATCCGTTAGAAACCTCGCTTTCGCAAGTTCCTAAAATGTACCCAGAAGGGGAAGCTGTACGGAAGCAATTCGCCTCATGTAGCTTTTATCGAGCTTGGGAATTGAATTTATCTCCTACCAGTCCCATCCGGTTACCGCAAGCGATGCGTCCCGCCACCTTACCCGGAAATCGGGGGGAAAATTTAGTCTCTTGCCTTTATAATTTACGGGAAACAGACCCAGATCGATTTGAACTGATAACCGATACTTTATCTGCTGCCTTTCCTAGTTTTGAACGCTTGAGTTTTCCCCCAGTAGCAGCAGGCACATTGGCCTTGACTTGGAAGGATAAAAAATTTTCACACCCCCTTTATATGCATCAGCTTTCCGAGGGAACGGTGCGTTTTTTGTGGTTAATTACCCTGCTACAAAGTCCGAATTTAACTGCTGTAACGCTTATTGATGAACCGGAAGTCAGCTTGCATCCGGAATTGTTGCGATTGCTAGTGGATGTCATGCGAGAAGCATCGAAGCGAACGCAGTTAATTGTTGCTACCCATTCCGATCGCCTAATCCGCTTTTTGCAACCGGCAGAAGTGCTGGTATGCGATGCCGATGAAGAAGGGTTTACGACGATGACTTGGGCCGATTCCCTAGATTTAGAGAAATGGTTGGAAGAGTATAGTTTAGATGAACTGTGGGCGATGAACGTAATCGGAGGGCGATCGTGAAAATTGCTATTTTAGTTGAAGGGGCAACTGAAAAAGCCTTGATGCCGAGTTTGCGCCGCATTCTGAATTCCCGCTTACCCGGAAAAATGCCTAGATTAAAGCCAATCCCTTATCATGGACGGATTCCGAAAGGAGACAAACTCAAAAGTGACGTGGAAAAGCTCCTCAGTGGCAAGGATGCTTATGATGCAGTGATTGCTTTAACCGACGTTTATACCGGAACTAATGATTTTAAAAATGCAGCCGATGCCAAACAGAAAATGAGAGAATGGGTGGGAAACAATCCCAACTTTTATCCCCACGCTGCACAACATGATTTTGAGGCATGGCTGTTACCGTTTTGGCCGACCATTCAAAAGTTAGCCAAGCATAATAAATCGGTTCCTAGCGGCAATCCGGAGAAGGTCAATCATCAAAAACCGCCCTCGAAACATATTCAAGAAATTTTTGAACAAGGCAAAGCCCCCAGAAGTTATAGCAAAACTCGCGATGGTTTAAAGATTTTAGAAGAAAACGATTTGATGGAGTCTATCCAGGTTTGTTCTGAGTTCAAGGCTTTTATTAATACAATTTTGTTGTTATGTGGCGGTGAAGAAATTCTGTAAAGTGTAATTAGTTTATGGGACTCGCCCCTGGATGCGGATATTTTATACTCACTGGAAGAACAACAGAGACAATTAGGATGGATAATCAACCCACAGGTTTTCCTCCTGGGGTTGATGTCACTCAGGAGTTGGGATGACTATATCGATGCAGGGATTGCCCAAGGTTGCCAAGGTTTTTGCTGGACTGAAATGGTACCACTGCGGACTGAGGCATCCCAGCAAGTGCGATCGCCTTCGCGCCAAAAGCGTAAGTCTATGGAGGAATCCCCCACCTCTAAATCGCACAGGGTTAAATCTGGTAACCAATCGGGCAAATAGGGATCAACATATAAGCAACCGTGGGGTGCATCGGCTTGTAATCCTAATAGCGCCTGGATCAGGTGGAAGACGGAACCGGCGGCCCAAGCTTGGGGGATATTGGCGTCTATATAGGGGACGGGAAATGCTCCCTTCTGGCGCTTTGTCCCGGCATAAACTTCCGGCACTTGATAGCAGGCGAAATAGCTGGCTGTCTCAAAGATATCCCCTGCTACACCCGCAACGGCTTCATGAAAGCCATAGCGTTTGAATCCGAGGGCAATAATGCCGTTATCATGGGGCCAGACGGACCCGAGATGATAGGAAAAGGGGTTAAAAGAGGGATGATCCGAGGACAAGGTGCGAATCCCCCAACCACTGGACATATCCGGTTCTAGCAGTCGTTTAACCACCCGTTGGGCGCGTTCCGGGCTGACGATGCCACTCCAGAGGCAATGACCCGGATTTGAGGTAATTGAGCGCACCGGCTGTTTATCCGGATCTAGGGTTAAGGCATAAAATCCCAAGTCTTCACACCAAAAGCGGTGCTCAAATTGCAGGCGCAGTTTTTCGGCTTTGCCTTGTAATTCGGTGGCGCTATCCTTCTCACCGAGTGCCTCAAAGACTTCCGCCATCCGCATCCAAGCATCAAAGACATAGCCTTGGAGTTCGCACAGGGCTTTTGGGGATTTGACTTGAGTGCCATCGGGATAGATAATAGACTCTCCGGAGTCTTTCCAGCATTGGTTTTCGATGCCTTTTTCTGAACGCATTTGATACTCTTGGAAGCCATCCCCATCGAGGTCCCCGTAGCGATCGATCCAGTCCAAACAGCGGAGGGCGACCTCTCGGTAATCTTTTAAGAGAGAGTCATCTCCGAGCCATTTCCAAGTTTCATGGAGGACAATTGTATAGAGGGGGGTGGTATCTGCTGCCCCGTAATAAGGCGATCGCGGACTTTTTTTCAAGTAAACCAACTCCCCATGACGCAGTTCGTGGAGGATTTTCCCCGGTTCTGCATCCTGCCAATCACTGTATTCCTTGGCTTGAAACTGTCCTAATTTCTGCAATGCACCTCGGGCAAACCCGGGATGAATAATTTCATTTTGCAAGCTGGCAGTTAAGCTATCTCGACCAAATAGCGCCACATATTTGGGAACTCCGGCTGCGGGTAACCACACATCCGGGGCCATATCATAGTCATACAGGCGCATTGCACTCATGTCTTCCAGACTCTGGCGGTATAGTCGCTTGACATCCTCGTTCGAGGTGGCGATCGTGGTGCAGACATCCTGCCACTGCCGCTGCAACTGTTGCAGTTCGGTATTCACATCGGATTTGATTGCTTCGTGATAGCATAAAGCGATCGGTTCGTGGCAGTGGTCATTATCAATCAGGATGTAGCAGCAGCAGGCGTGCCAACTTGCACCCGCTTCTAATTCAATCTCAAAGGTGACACGACCATTCGCATAACGCGGGGGGGATGTCAGGTGATTCCAATGGGCGATCATGCATCGATAAAACTCCCCATTATTATAAGTATTACGAAGTTTATATTCTTTCTTATCCCACTCGGTTTCAATTTGCCCCCGGCGCACAAATTCCCCGGATTCCACTTCAAAAATATCCGCAAAATCTGAAGTAATATCCAAATCTAAATGAAAGTTGACCGATTCAAGGCTATGATTCGTAATATCTAGGTCTTCATGAATCCCCTGTTCCACAGTCCGAGCAATGGTCAAGGATAGCGCACCTTTAGGAATTTCTCCGTTTTGGCTGGAGATGGTTGGATTGGTTAAATAGATTTGGCTGGCATAATAGCGCGTCACTGACGAAGTGAGGCGAACCCAGGGCATATTATCGATATAACAAGCATAATGGCTTAAAAAGCGGGTATCATCAGCAAAAATCCCTTGGAACTGGTCACATTGGATTTGTCCATCCAGTTCAGATACCATAAAAATGCTGCCATGATTAATGGTTAAAAAGGGAGGTTCTACGGTTATTTTCATGTTAATTTTATTGATTTATAGAAAGTTGGATTTGGAACTATTTTCAAAAATTCAAAAATTTTTAAACAGGCTTTTATCCGGTGGATCAGAAACGGCATCCCTTCAGGGGTGAATGGGGGTGAAACACCGGATAAATTTAGTTAGAAATTAACTCGCTTGAGAAGCTAGTTCAAAGCGGCGGTTCACTTCTTCCCAATTGACGACATTCCACCAACTGTTCAAATATTCGCCGCGCTTATTTTGGTAGTTCAAGTAATAGGCGTGTTCCCAAACGTCATTGCCCATGATGGGATATTGTCCATCCATGAGGGGACTATCTTGATTGGGGGTACTGGTAATTTCAAGTTGTCCTTGAGCATTGCGAACTAACCAAACCCAACCACTGCCAAATTGACTGCTTCCTGCTTGATTAAATTGCTCTTTGAAGGTCTCAAAATTGCCGAAAGTTTCGTTAATCGCTTGGGCGATCGCCCCGGTAGGTTCTCCCCCGCCATTGGGACTCATGATTGCCCAAAACATGGAATGATTGACATGACCTCCGCCATTATTTCTGATGGTTGTGCGGATATCTTCTGGCACCTGGTTTAAATTGCGAATTAATGACTCAACGCTTTGGTTGCGGAGATTGGCATTATTTTCTAATGCCTTGTTTAAATTACTAACATAGCTGGCATGATGCCGATCATGATGTAACTCCATCGTTTGAGCATCAATATGAGGTTCTAGGGCATTATAGGGGTAAGGCAATGGGGGTAATTCAGCGGGAGAAGCACTGAGTTCATTTCCGGGAGTGGGGGTTGCTGGTGTTTGAGACAGGTTGTTTGGACCCATTCCCTGACAAGCAATCAGCAGGAATACCGCCATCAATCCGGCCAAAACTGAACTGAACCGCCATTTTTTTGGGTTAATCATGGTTAAATCTCCAATGGGTGAATCTAATTAAAATTTAGCGAGTGATGCGAAGAATTTTATCACCATCCGGGGGACAAGCGCCACGACCATCACAATTGCTGGTGGTGATATAAAGCTCACCATCGGGTCCGACGATCGCCTCTCGCAGTCGTCCATACTCCCCTTCCAAATAGACTTCATACTGTTGCACTTGTTGGGGAGATTGCGGGTCAAAAACCACGCGCTGCAAATGTTCCGATCGCAGAGAAGCAATCATTAAATTCCCTTGCCATTCCGGAATCGCCGTCCCTGTATAAATCGCCGCACCTCCCGGGGGTAACGCCTCTCGCCAGACGATAGAAGGGGTAACTAATCCCGCCTGGGATTCACAGCGATAAATCGTCGGCCATCCCAGATTATCCCCCCCTTGTGCCACACTCAGTTTATCATGGCCTCGTCTGCCTAATTCCCCACTGGGTCCATGATCGGTGACTTGCAAGGTGGACTCATTTACCCAATCAAATCCTTGCGTATTGCGAATGCCCAGAATATACACAGGATTACCCGGAAATGGATTATCTGGGGGAACATCGCCCTCGGGGGTGACCCGGAGAATTTTACCGGCGAGACTGCTGACATCTTGGGATAAGTCCGGTTCCCGGGCATCTCCGGTGCCAATATACAGCATTCCATCGGGTCCAAAGCGAATCCGTCCGCCATTGTGGAATTGGGCGACGGGAATATCATCCAAAATAATGCGATCGCGAGTCGCACTTAGCCCATCCGGGGCAAGTTGCCATCGTTCGACCCGGTTCACCGATGAGCCATTTGTATCAGCAGTATAGTAAACATAGAAAAATCGATTACTGGCAAAATCCGGATGTATGGCAATTCCCAGCAGTCCTCCCTCCCCCCTGGCTGTCACATTAATTGTAGCAACTGCTTCGGGCCGCAGTTGCCCGTTTTGGACCAATCTCACCCGTCCGGGTCGTTCCGTGACCAGCATATCCCCATTGGGCAAAAACCCAATGCCCCAGGGAACATCCAGTCCATTCACGACCTCTTCTACCCGAACATTGACTTGCCCTTGAGGACCATAACCATTTTCTACCAAGATGCAACCGGCCTCACCACCCGGGGTACTCACCCCTTGGGCCAGTTCCTGGGGCCGATTTCCTGGTCCAGTGGTGCTATTTTCCAGCAATGTGCCGGTGGGGGCGGTACAACTGGCCACCCCGATCAGACTCACGATGGGTATGAGGGTGAGAATATGGGTTAACTTCATCATCAACTCTAAAACCTCAGTGATTGGATTCTCCCGATTTAAGCGGGTAGATCGACCCCTTAATGTCAGAAATGTCAGAGTGTAAACCTCAAGAACTGCCCGGATTCTATTATAACGGGTATGGCTATTTTGGCATACAAATTCCACGCTATAATAAGGACGTGACAACTGACATCTGTCTTGGGGAAGAGTCGCCCCGGATGCCAGACTCGCGATAGGTGATGGAAAATCGCAGATGAAAGGATAATGATGATAACGCCTTTACTCTAGCCGATCGCCGTGATTCCCTTTGATTGATAGGAACGATCGCCCAGAGAAACTCCTCTACAACTCTTGGATAAATTATAGAAACGCCCCCTCTGTTTTCACAGAAAGACTGCCGATCCGGGATTAACCGGGGGTTTCTGTAATGATAAAGAAAAATAGTAGAGTCAGGAGTTAGCAAATCGTGATGAATTGGGGTCATTATTATCTATCTATTTTCAGTGTTGTGAGTGCTTTGCTATTCCTGGAGGGAAGTCTAAGGCAGAACTCCCTTCAAGCGCAAGTCATCCCGGATAATACGCTACCGAATCCTACCGGGGTGCAAATCAATGGGAATACTTTTACCATTGAGGGGGGAACTGCTGCCGGGAGTAATTTGTTTCATAGTTTCCAGGAATTTTCCATCCCGACGGGAACCGCTGCACTCTTTAACAATTCCTCGGCGATCGCTAATATTATTACTCGAATTACTGGGGGCAAATTGTCCCAAATTGATGGGGCGATCGCCGCCAATGGCAGCGCCAATTTATTTCTAATTAACCCCAGTGGCATTGCCTTCGGACCGAATGCAACTCTGAATCTGGGCGGTTCCTTTGTCGGGAGTACCGCCAACCGTGTGTTATTTCCGGGAGATCGCGCCTTTAGCGCCACGGACCCTGATTCATCGCCAATTTTGAGCGTAAATGTCCCCATCGGGTTGCAATACGGACCGAATCCCGAGGGTATCGTTGTGCGAAATTCGGTCCTGACGGTGCTGCCGAATCAATCTTTAACCTTGGTTGGGGGTGAGATTACCCTGGAGGGGGGACAATTACTCGCACCCGGTGGGACAGTAAGTTTGGGGGGGATATCCGAGGCGGGAGGGGTGGAATTACAAGGGGGAACTACGCTCAAACTGCCGGACACCATCGGGCGATCGCCACTCACTCTCACGAATGGGGCGCGAGTGGATGTGGCAGGGTCAGGGGGTGGAAGTATCGCGATTCAGGTGGAGAATCTGCTGATTTCTGGTCAGTCTGAGATTCGCGGGGGGATTGCCGAAGGGTTAGGAGAACCGGGCGCACAAGCAGGAGATATCGACATTGATACCCGGGGAAATATTGTGCTAACGGGAGAGAGTGCGATCGCCAATGAAGTCCAACCCACGGGAATGGGAGATGGGGGAAATATCACTTTAAATACCAACAGCTTTTCCGCAACCCGTTCAATGATTTCCACTAGCACATCGGGAGAAGGGAATGGGGGAAAACTGCAAATTACCGCCCGAGACTCGGTGGTATTCGATGGACAAGGGAGAGAGGATTTCATCACCCTCGCCTCGGCAGATGTAGCACCCGGAGGGGTCGGAAATGCAGGAGGTATCGAGATTCAGGCGCGTTCTGTGTTGGTCAAAGATGGCGCGGGTATCGTCACGGGAACCCGGGGTCGGGGGAATGGTGTGACCCCTAGTCATTCGCGCCGTGGAGTCGGTAGTTTTTGATGGAGTGAATTCCACGAACGATGTGCTAAGGCCCACGGGGGCAGAAAGTACCGTAGACCCTGAAGCAATAGGAAATGCGGGAAGTTTAGAGATTGAGACGGCAGCATTACGCATTCTAAATGGGGCGAATGTGGGCAGTACCACCTTTGAAGCGGGGAATGGCGGTCCTGTGAGATTACAGGCAACGGAGGTGATGGAATTTGGAGGCGTCGATCGCGTGGGCAATCCGGTGATTGTGTTTAGTGATACGTTGGGAGAGGGGAATGGGGATAATTTACGGATTGAAACCCCGAGGTTGATTTTGCGCGATGGTGCGCAGATTAGTGTGGGTACATTTGGCGCGGGGGATGGGGGAAATTTGGAGATTTTGGCAACGGAGGCGATTGTGTTATCCGGTTCAGTTCCGGCAACGGAGGGGGGATTTTTCTTCACCGATGAGTCTGGAATGGTTTTCCCTACGGGCATTTTTGCTGCTTCTACAGAGACGGGGAATGCGGGGACAATGCGGTTAGAGACGGGAGAGTTAATGTTAGGCGATCGCGCTATTATTTCGGCCAGTAGTGAGAGTACGGGCGTTGCCGGGAATATGGAAATTGTGGCGCGACAGATTCTGGTTAATAATGCGGCGATCGCTGCTGAAACGATTCAAGGGGACCAGGCGAATATTTTCATTGAATCTCGGGATATCCGGTTGCGGAATCAAGGGGGAATTACCACCAATGCCAGTGGGAGTGGGACGGGAGGGAATATTGCGATCGCCACGGATACGTTAGTTGCCGTAGAAAATAGCGATATTACGGCCAATTCCAGCGCTAGTTTTGGGGGTCGCGTGGCGATCGCCGCCCAAGGCATCTTGGGGACTGATTTTCGCACCGAACTCACGCCTCAAAGTGATATTACTGCCACCTCCGAACTCGGGGCGGAGTTTAGCGGCAGTGTCACAATTAATACCCCCGATGTCAATCCCTCCACGGGATTAGTGCAATTACCCGAAATGCTGGTGCAAGCGAGGGATAATTACTTTGTCGGTTGTGCCTTATCCGATGAGAATTCTTTTACCATTTCTGGACGAGGCGGATTACCCACCGACCCGACTCAACCCCTCCAAACCCAACCGATTTGGCATGATTTACGCAACTTTTTCCAAGAGTTAGAGGAGGAACCCGTTACCCTTGTCCCCACTCGCACCCCTTCCTCTGAAAATCCCTCTCCCCGACTCAAGGAAGCGACAGGTTGGCGACAAAATTCTCAAGGAACCATTGAATTAATTACGGCGATACCCGAGGGAAGTATTTCTGTTTCCGGGTTGCGATCGCCGGACTGTCAACCCATTGAATAATAGCGGGTGTTAATATCTGTGAATCAGTCTTGCGAGTCAGACCCTTTCTGGATATGATAGGAACGAGAGAAAATGGCGATTTTTGTTCCCTAAGCGGATGAGGATACGCTCTCCCAATTTTTTAACAACTCGTCCATTTCTCCGGACCCATCAGATTGGATTGCTTTATGTCTAAAACTCCTGACCTAACTGACAGCCTCATTCGCCAAAAATCCGCCCCTGAATTGTTTAGCAAAGGCCAGTCTGACTATGAAGCGGGCAATGTAACCGCAGTGACTCGGCGAGGCAATTTCCTCAATGCTGAAGTAATCGGCAACGCAGTCCAACCCTATCGGGTTCAAGTCGGGTTTGATCAGGGCAATTTGACCTCGGCGACCTGTTCTTGTCCCTATGATGCTCAATGGTGTGAACATATTGTCGCCACCCTATTTGTGGTGATGCGACAACCGGAAATCATTCAAGAACGTCCGACTTTGGAGCAACTGCTCGATCAGCTAAACTTGGTAGAAACCCAAGGATTAGTACAAGAATTAGTGAAACAGAACCCGGTAATTTTGGATGAAATTGATTGTTATGTTACTTTAAAATTTGGCCCAAAAATCGCCCTGAGACCCCCAGAATATCAACGACCTTCTCCTATAAATCCGGCTCCATTTCGTCAGCAGGCGCGGGATATTTTATATGAGGGAATGCGGTATTTTGAAAATTTAGGTGGGGAAGATGACCCGGTAACCGAGGAGTTATTAGATTTAATTGATAATGTTGAAGGGTTAATAGAAATTGGAGAGACTTATAATGCTTTAATCGTGTTAGAAGCTATTGCCTCAGCTTGTGCAGCAGATTGGGACCGGGTGGGAGAATATGGGATTGATTCGGATGAAATTGCCATCGCCCTGGATGAGGCGATCGCCGAAGCAATTCTCAGCGACTCCCTGAGTTCCGGTGAAGTGGAAGAGTGGCGATCGCGATTAGAAACCATCCAAGATGAATGGAGTACCGAGTTTGCCCTTAGCTTAGAATCTCTCACCCAAGGATGGGATAATCCGGATTTAGTAGAAGCCCTCAAAGGAACCCTAACCGAACCTGAAATTAAAGAAGAGTCGCTTACCAATTATTCTCCAGATTTGGGGTTAATTCGCTTAAAAATTTTGGATCGCCAAGAGCGATATCAGGAGTATTTGAACCTGGCTAAAGCGACCGGCAAAATCCAACAATATCTGACTATGTTGGGCAGTTTAGGACGAACTGCCGAAGCAATGGAAGCCGCCCGGACCCAGATGAAAACAATGGAGGAAGCGTTATCCTTGGGTCGAACCTTACACAGCAATGGAGAAGTCAACGAAGCCCTAGAAATCGGACGTATGGGGTTAAAATTATCGGGAGATTGCCAATATGAACTCGCCAGTTGGACTGCTGATTTAGCCAAAGAATTGGGAAATTCCGAGGTAGAACTGGAGGGTAGACAATTAGCCTTTTGCAATCAACCCACTTCTACGGATTATTTCAGAATCCAAGAATTAACCGGAGAGAATTGGTCCAAAATTCAGCCAGATTTATTAAAATCTCTCAGGCAGCATCCGGGTTGGGGAATCACTGTAGTTAAGGTTGATATTTTCCTGAGTGAAGGCTTAATTGATGAGGCGATCGCCTCCGTAAAAGGCTTGGGTTCCTATCATATAGATTTAGTGCATCGAGTCATGGATGCCGCAATTTCTGAACGTCCAGATTGGGTGATTGAAACGGCGCAACCCTTTGCCGAAGCGATTCTGGATCGCAAAAAATCGGAATCCTATAATCAGGCGATCGCCTGGTTGAAAAAAGTCCGGGCTGCCTACATTCAAAAAGACCAGTGGGACCGATGGAAAACCTATCGGCAAGAATTGCTACAAACCCACGCCCGCAAATACAAATTCCGAGGAATGCTAGAAGATAGACGCTTGGACTAAGCCTCATCTCATCTTGCCAGAGGGAAGGGTTTCCTGGATTAGGAGTTCCCCTCCTTTCCTCCATTTTCAATGGGTGAATGTACTCTGCGGGTTAATCCCCACTCAATTGCTCTAATTTATGCCATAATTGTAGCACCAACCCCTGATCGGTAGTAGGTGATTGTATGTTTCCCTCTCAAAGGTTTACGATTACGACTTATCTCAGTCCCGATGAAGTCCAGAAAAAATTAATAGAAGTTGTGGACCCTCCCCTCACCGGGATTCAGTTTCAGCGGAAAAGGTCGGACAAACTCTACCGGGGACAAATTGGCGAACACTCTTTTAAGATTGCCAAAATTATCTACTATCGAAATTCTTTCTTACCGCAGATTGAAGGTCGAATAAAGGCCCACGGGAGAGGCAGTCAAATCGAAATTGAAATGAAACTGCACATTGCTGTGATCATTTTTATGTGCATTTGGCTGAGTATGATTGGACAAATCGCGTTGCTGAGTTTATTCGCCCTCTTCCAAGATGACTTTGAACCTGCTTTCTTAATCCCTTTGGGAATGGTGATTTTTGGTATAGCGTTCCCTTGGATTGGATTCCTTCCCCAAGCTAAGGGAGATAAAAAGTTGTTAATCGAGTTGTTTCAAGGTACAGAAGAACATTCCCTTTAAGAGAGATAGAGGGACAGCTTCTGGCCTTGATGACTGAAAATGCAGCAAAATAATGTCCCAGCATAGTTGGGAGAATTAGAAAATGTTGACTTATCAAAGGTTTACCATTAAAACTAGACTAAAACCCTACCAAGTTCGGGAAAAACTCATGGAAATTGTGGAACCTACCTGTCGGATAGGTGAGAAAAGTCCCACTCCACTCTATCGAGGAAAAGTCAATAAAGACTCTTTTCAAATTTCCAAAATTATCTACTATAAACGTTCTGATCGCTATCTAGAGTCTTTTTTCCCGGTTTTTGTGGGTCAAATCAGGGAATATGATAGCGGGAGTCAAATCGATATCGAAGTTAAAATTCCTCCAATGTTTTTCGTTGATATAGGAATATGGCTGATGATTATAGGAAGAGAAGCTTGGCTTTCTTTGATGATGCTTCAAAATGGATTTTCTCCGACATCTGTAGGGATAATTGGGGTCTTTTTCTTGCCTTTAGCCGTCCAAATAACTTTTTTCTTGAGCATCGCTCAAAAATCCAAAAAATTCTTAACCAATTTCCTGAAAGACTGATAAGCTATAAAGTAGGGATTATTCCTCCAAATTGGCTTAAAAATCTCCTTTTATATTGTCCTTACGGTATCGATCGCCGAGTTCATAAATGAGTCAATCGAATCTGAAGGTTTATCCCCCCTCAAATCCGATAAATCATGCCATAATTGTAGCAACCAAACCATAACGGTGATCGGATGTTTCCTTCTCAACGGTTTACGATGACGACTTATTTGAGTCCCCAAGACGTTCTCGAAAAATTAAGTGAAGTGGTGGCACCTACCTCCAACAAAATCCAGTTCCGTTGGCGGAGGTCGAAAAAACCGTACCAGGGACAAATTGCTGAACACTCTTTTAAGATTTCCCGAATTATTTACAACCGCAATTCTTTCACACCTGAAATTGAAGGTCAAATTCAGGCCCACGGTAGCGGCAGTCAAATCGATATTGAAATAAAACTTCACCCTTTTGTGATTATTTTTATGTCTTTTTGGCTGAGTCTGGTTGCATTAGTAGCCTTTATGATTCTGGGAAAAGCCCTATTCGAGAAAAATTTTAATCTGGCATTTTTAATTCCGGTGGGAATGTTAATGTTGGGTTTAGCGTTACCCAGAACTGCATTTTTTCCAGAGGCGAAGAAGTCTAAACAGTTTTTGATGGAATTGTTCCAATCCAGAGAAGAAAATTCAATTTAAAGGTATGGACAGCCTTAATGTTAAAAAATCAGGTTTCTAGGTGAAGGGAGAGAGGAACGATGAGTATTATTGTGTTCGGTAGTATCAATCTCGATTTAGTCACCCGTACCCACCGACTTCCCAAACCTGGGGAAACTCTGGCGGGCATTAGCTTTTTTACCGCATCCGGTGGCAAGGGTGCAAATCAAGCGGTTGCTGCGGCGAAATTAGGGATGACAACTTGGATGATTGGACGGGTAGGGGGAGATAGTTTTGGACAGGAACTGGTGGAGAGTTTGCAACAGTCCGGGGTGAAGTGCGATCGCATCTTCATCGATGAAAACACGGCTTCCGGAATTGCCACGATCGCCGTTGAGGATACGGGAGAAAATACCATTATAATTGTCCCCGGGGCCAACGCTGGCGTCAATGAGTCAGACTGCGATCGCCTCACGGATTTATTACCCGATGCCGCAGCATTATTATTACAATTAGAAATTCCCTTAAGCGCAGTCCTGGCAGCGGCTAAAAAAGCTCAGAATGCCGGAGTTCCCGTCATTTTAGACCCCGCCCCCGCCGGAGAACTGCCCCCAGAATTGTATTCTTTAATTGATATCATTACCCCCAATGAAACTGAACTGAGTCTCCTTACCGGAATTGCTGTGAAAGATGTAGAAACAGCCCGGGAAGCCATCACCGAATTGCAAAAACGGGGAGTTAGAACAGCGATCGCCAAATTAGGCGCAAAAGGGGTGCTTTGTGCCAGGGGAGAAGAACAGTTTTTTGTCCCCGCCTTTGAAGTGGAAGCGGTGGATACGGTAGCGGCAGGAGATGCCTTTAATGGGGCATTAGCCGTGGCGATCGCCCAGGGATTGTCCTTACCCGAGGCTGTCAGATGGGGGGCTGCTGCCGGTGCCTTGGCGGTGACGAAACCCGGTGCTCAATCCGCCTTACCCAGTCGCCTTACCTTCGAGGAATTTCTTCGGGAGGGGGAAATTAAGACTTGATGGGTTATATGGTGTTTGTTTGATCATCCACGGGGACCTAACCCCCCAGCCCCCTTCCCTAAGCTAATCTTGTAGGGGTTTTGTAGGGGCGCAATGCTTGCGCCCCCTAGTTTTGGAAAACAGACCCTAGTTTTGGAAAACAGACCCTCGCTGTGAAAACAGACCCTAGTTTTGGAAAACAGACCCTCGCTTTGGGCGCAAGCATTGCGCCCCTACATAAAATAACGATTTTTATAAAATAACGATTTTTCGTAGGCGGCTTCAAAACCCCTACAAGATTAGAGGAAGAAGGAAGGGGGAGAAGAGGAAGAAATGGTTTTTTAGGTTAATTCACCAGACTGGATATTAATCCAAGGGTTGAGTCGTGGCGATCGCCGCAATCCCATATACTGAAATCCCCTCTTTAGATAGGGTTGTGATGGCTTCTTGACAAGTTGACCCGGTGGTATAAATGTCATCGAGCAAAATCACCCCCTGTTTCGGCTTGCTGCGGCGAAACCCGGCCCCCACCCGCATCGAATTGGCGAGGGTTTGCTTGCGTTGTTCCCGGGACAATGGATTTAACGCATCCGTATCTCGTACTCGTTCTAAACCCCGAGGTTCTAAAGGGTATCCCGTCAATTCACAAAAGCTTTTTGCCAGTAATTCTGCCTGATTAAATCCCCGTTTTCGTTGCTTGTCGGGATACATGGGAATGGGAACCACCGTGAGTCCCTGCGCTTTTGCCAAGGGAGACTGTAACCAAGTTTCAGCCAAAAAGTACCCCAGGGGTTGAGCGAGTTCCGGGCAGTTTTGGTACTTCATCACGGCGATCGCCCGTTTCATCACCCCGCCATAGCGCCCCCAAATCAACACCGGAGGGGTTTCCTTTAATAACCGTTGCCGCAACGAGAATTTTTGGCGCTGCAACTGGCGATCGCAAGCGGGACAGAGGAGGGGTTTTCCAGGGCGATCGCACAAAGGACAGTTGGGTTTTAAAAACAAATTTACCCACCCTTTCACCATTGCCGACCAATTTCCCATCATCTGCGACCCTCTCTTTCCTGCAATAACTTTTCATCTTAGCCCCCCGCCTCCACCTTGACTAGGTTTTTTCCATCCATGCAAAAGGGAGCCACCCAGACTATGATAGAGGATGTCCGAATGGTTGCTTGATTGTGGATCACCTTTACTGGCTTGACCAAATTCAACCCTCACAACGGTATTTAGTGGGGGAAAATCCATTTTATTTAAGTCAGATGGCGCAACAGGGTTATCCGGTGCTGCCCGGATTTGTCTTGGCGGCCCCTGCATTGCGAGAATTTTTAGAAACCTATCCTTGGGAAGAACCCCTGTTTGCCGAACTCCTGAGTTCGTCGGTGCATCTAAATGTGGATGATACCCGACAGCTAAAGGCGATCGCCCAACATATCCGGGAACAGATGATGGCGGCAGAGTTACCCCTAGAGTGGATTAATGACTTGGCAATGGCAGGGGAACAACTCAGTTCCCCAGGGTTAATCCTGTCCCCGAGTGTCACCCTCCCGCAAAATACCCCTAGTCCGGTCAAATTTGCGGGGTTGGTGGAAAGCTATGTTTGCCTGTGCGATCCAGAGGAAATTGCCCTAGGGGTACTGCAAACTTGGGCAGAGTTATTTAGGGCGAGAAGTTTATTATATTGGCAGCGATCGCAAATTGAACTGCGTTCACTGAATCTGGCAGTTTTGGTGCAACCCTTACACAGTGCCATTACCTCCGGAACCCTCACCTATACCCCAGCGCACTGTGAAATTAAAGCCACCTGGGGATTGCCCCTATCGATTAAACTGGGACAAGCCATTCCCGATTGGTATCAAATCGAGTTAGAGAGGGGGAATGCGATCGCCCAAAGTCTGGGAAACAAACATCTCGGTTACGATTTGAGATGGAACTCCTCCCCACCGGACGAGTTAACCGCAGAAACCAGCTTGCTGAGTCCTTACAGTTGTCTTCAACCCTATTTGGTGAGTGACGAAGAACAACAGAAATTTTCCCTCCAACCCCGGGAACTGGAAACATTGGGGGCGATCGCCCGCAACCTCGGCAGTCACTTAAACCGCCAGTTCAGTCTAGAATGGACCCTTGTAAAAGCCATAGAACAGTCCCCGGAACAGATCTATATCACCGGAGTGGAAGTGGGAAATCCCCTTCCCTCATTGGAAATGACAGCCCCTGTAAACCCGCCATCTTCCCCCAAATCGGTTCCGGTAACGGCAATTGAGGGAGAAGAAATGCCACAGATTATCCTCGGAACTGGGGCCGCCAAAGGAGTCGCTGTCGGATTAGTATATTGCATCACCTCCCCCACGGAAGTCTTGGAACATATTCCCCCAGGACGGATTTTGATTGCCAAAGAAATAGCCCCCCATTGGCTGCATATCGTCCGACAAGCTGCGGCAGTCGTCACCGAATCCGGGGGAATGACCAGTCATGCGGCGATTCTCGCCCGAGAATTTGGTATTCCAGCGGTGGTGGGGGCTGCCGGAGTCCTGCAAGCGATCGCCACCGCCACGGAAATATGTGTCAATGGGGATACCGGAGAAATTTTTATACTCTCTGCGGGAACTGTCCCACCGAATCCTGGGCGATCGCCTCACCCTGTTGCCTCTGCTGTCTCAGAACCTCATCCCATGCCATTACCAGAATCTGACCCCGTAACTGCTTCCTTTGCTCAACCTTTTCCCACTGCTACACAGGTGTTGGTGAACCTGTCGCATCCAAGTTCCTTAGATCGAATTGCGGATGCCTACTTAGATGGCGTGGGTTTATTGCGATCGGAAATGATGGCCCTGGAAATTTTCCAATCGGAAGACCCTTACCAATGGTGCGATCGGCACAAAAACCAGGAATTTATCCACCGAATTTCCGAACCCTTAAAGCGCGTCGCCGAATTTTTCTTTCCCCGTCCGGTCTTTTATCGGTCCTTAGATTTGCGCGGGTACGATTTGCCAGGAATGCGATCGCCGGGACAAACCAGCATCAACCCCAATCGCAGCGCCCAAACCTTGGGAGTGCATGGCGCATTTAGCTACCTCCTCGACCCGGCATTATTTGATTTAGAACTGGAAACCTTAGCCAAATTGCAACAGGAGGGGTTGACCAACCTGCGGTTAATTATTCCCTTTGTGCGAACCGTGGAAGAATTTATATTTTGCCGGAATCGGGTGCAACAATTCAAACTCGACCGCGTTCGGGATTTCCAACTCTGGATTATGGCGGAAGTACCTTCTGCCTTGTTTTTAATCCCAGATTATGTGCAAGCGGGAGTCCAGGGAATTTCCATCGGCACCAATGATTTAACCCAGTTACTCCTCGCGGCAGACCGAGAAAATCAGCAAATGGCCCAGGTATTTGACCCCCGTCATCCGGCGGTCATGAGGGCAATTCATCAACTGATTCAACAGGCAAAAGCAGCGGGGATTCCTTGTGCGATTTGTGGAGGTGTACCGACCCATTATCCAGAAACTATTGATACTTTAGTGCGATGGGGAATTGATGGAATTTCCGTCGAACCCGAGGCGATCGTCCGTACTCATCAGGCGATCGCCCGGTCCGAACAGCGCATCCTGTTAGAAACTGCCCGTCGTGACTCCGGGGACTGTCCGTTTTAACCCTTATATCAAGTCCGATTGATTAACCTAAAAAACCATTTCTTCCTCTTGCTCCCCCTTCCCTCGCAGGGAAGGGGGTTGGGGGGTTAGGTCAATCTGGGTGATCCGGCCAACATAATATGATTAACCCTCCGAATCCGTTGCTGGAGACTCCACTGGGGCGACTGGACTCCAAGCACTTTGCGCGCTGACTATTGCGGTGCATCAGCGCCAAAGTCAATTGTTTAAATAACCAGTATAAAACCGTAATCACCACAAACGTGACAATCATCACCACAACCGGACGACGACCAATCAAATCATTCATCACACTCCGAACTAAAATATCTGGGTCCGTCACAATATCCCAAGTATTAAACCGTTGAAAGCGACCCAGATAAATCCCAATTGCCGTCAACCCATGTATCACCAGTTCCGCCAACCCAGTCCAGCGACGTAAACCAGACCGTTCCATATACCAAGTTAAATAAATCAGAGACAGAACGTAAGACTGAAACCCCACAATCATAAAGATTAGATACTGGGGAATCAAAGCTAACGTAATAATCCAGACCGAGTATCCAGCACGAATATCAGTGATTAAATGAATCACATCCGTTAACACATAAGGCGCATTCGGTAAAAAGGTGATAAACGCCACAAATCCCACCCACCATAACAGGGAACGCGAAACCGTCGAGCTATTTTGACTGCGCCGCAACTGCCAAATTTCCGACGACATCAAAATCAGAGTCAGAATGAGAATCCAGATTAAGTAATTGCCACTGAGTCGTTGCAGCAGGGAAATTCCCACACGCAAAACCCGATGAGCACTCGGCAGAAAAGTGACCCCTAAAATGAGAAACACCCCCCACCGCAACCATTGCGATCGGGGTTTGTGAAACAACCAAAAACTCAACGCTAAGGGGACAACCGCTAAAAACGTATTCCAAGCCATAAAGCGATGATTGCCTTCCAGGGCCCCCCATGCAACAGTCATCCAGTCCATCAATTGAGCAGTCATAGGCTTTTTCTTTCAGGGATTCTTTCAACAGAGCTTGTTTATTCCCTTACTATGATATTCACTCCATTCTGGGAGTTGCCAAATTGCTGAAACTCTTGACAATTTGGAGATTTTGTGGTATGTAAAAGAGTAATCAGATAGGCGCGCAATTCACCACACTATACATAACTCAATTCTCACCCTATCCCCTGTTCCTCGTGACTGGCTCCGCCGAGTCACGCTCTATTGGAGGCTCTGCCACCAGTCCCCAAAAGCGAGCAAGATGCTCGCACTCCCAAGTATATCCGTGACTTGGCTCCGCCGAGTCACGCGCTATTGGAGGCTCTGCCTCCAGTCCCCAAAAGCAATACCGTCGTGACGAAAACTGAAGCCAAGTCACGAGAGTAGCAAAGCTTACTGTACCAGGCGGCAGAGCCGCTGATTGCCCGTGACTCGGCAGAGCCAAGTCACGAGAGTAGCGTCGAGATAGAGAAACCGGGGGCGGGACTAGAGGCGGGAGAACAGAGTCAAGTTCAGCCCGATCGCCATTGGGTAGTTTCATCTGATTCTAGTGAGTGAATTGCCATGAGGGCAGTCGATCCTTGGCAGGGAAAAACCAGCGGCAGGACTAGAGGCGGGAGCGAATTTGGTCGCCGAGGGGGTGTTGGCGGAGGCGACTGTCGGGCAGTCCAGCAGCGAGGGCGGTGCGGTAGAAGTCGATTACGTTCTTCCAAACTGCTTGTAAGTTAACGTTTTGAGTCTCAATCAAAATCGAGAGAGATTCCAGGTAGAGGGGTTCGGCAGCAGTGTATTTCCCTTGCTCCCGGTACAACTCCGCCAGGTTGTTGAGGTATGTTGCTAACTGGGGATGATTGGGGGGCAGGCTCTCCCGGTCAATCTTCAGGACTTCTAGGTAGAGGGGTTCGGCGGCGGCGTATTTCCCTTGCGCGTAGTACAAATTCGCCAGGTTTTTGAGGTGTGTGACTAACCCGGGATGATTGGGGGGCAAACTCTCCCGGTCAATCTTCAAGGATTCCAAGAAGAGGGGTTCGGCAGCGGCGTATTTCCCTTGCTCCTTGTACAACTGCCCCAGGTTGTTGAAGTGGATGGCTAACCCGGGATGATTGGGGGGCAAGCTCTCCCGGTCAATCTTCAAGGATTCCAAGAAGAGGGGTTCGGCAGCGGCGTATTTCCCTTGCTTCTGGTACAACTGCGCTAGGTTGTTGAGGTGTGTGGCTAACTGGGGATGATGGGAGGGCAGCCTCTCCCGGTCAATTTCAAGGGCTTCCAAGAAGAGGGACTCGGCAGCGGGGTACTTCCCTTGCTCGTAGTACAACGCCGCTAGGTTGTTGAGGTGATGGGCTAACTGGGGATGATGGGGGGCAAGCTCTGCCGGTCAATCTCAAGGGCTTCCAAGTAGAAAGGTTCGGCAGCGGCATAGTTTCCTTGCTCCTTGTACAACAACGCCAGGTTGCTGAGGTGGAGGGTTAAATCAGGATGATTGGGGGGCAGACTCTCCCGGTCAATCTTCAGGGCTTCCAAGAAGAGGGGTTCGGCGGCGGCATAGTTCCTTTGCTCCTTGTACAACAACGCCAGGTTGTTCAGGTGGAGGGCTAACTGGGGATGATTGGGGGGCAGGCTCTCCCTGACAATCGCCAGCGCTTCCAAGAAGAGGGGTTCGGCAGCGGGGTACTTCCCTTGCTCTTTGTACAACTGCCCCAGGTTGTTGAGGTGGATGGCTAAATCGGGATGATTAGAGGGCAGGCTCTCCCGGTCAATCTTCAAGGATTCCAAGAAGAGGGGTTCGGCAGTGGCGTATTTCCCTTGCTCCCCGTACAAAAACGCCAGGTTGTTGAGGGCGGTGGCGAGGGTCGATGTTTGTTGCCCAGTCGTACCCGCACCACCGCCACACCCTGCTCTTACCACGGTTGCGCCGCTCCATAGAGTCCCTGCCCTTGGTAAAACCAACCAATCCGGGTTAAGGGCGCAATCACATCCTTATCCCCCACCCAGGGCAACAATTCCCCCGCCACCTCCTCCAAGTGGGGAATCCAGGGGGCAAACTCCCGCGCCTGGGCCATCGTAAAACGGCAGGGAATCCGTTTACCCTGCTCAACGATCGCCCCGCCACTTCCCGCCGCAACTCATCCACCGCCTCCGCAGACAACTCCAGCGCCAACCGTTGCCGCACAAACTGCCGCACCAACGGATGCAACCGCACCAATTGCCGCCTCCCCCTCCAATAAATTCAAATTTAACAATCCGTTTCAAAGCCTCGCTGCCAATCCCGTAGCTCATCTTCCGTCAGAGGAATCGCCGCCGCCCCATATAGCCCCAACCGCAGGGCCAACCGCCGCGCCGCCTCCCCATCCAGCCGCGCCCAACTCAACGCCAGGGCCGCCTCCAGCCCGTGGGGATAGCCCATCTCAATATTCGCGTCTAGGGATTCATGGGTCAGATGTAACCCTTCGATATACTCGGCAATCACAAAAATCTTATCTAACGCCAAATACCGCCCTGCCAACTCCAACCCCAGAGGCAACCCGCCAAACCAGCACAACAGATCCGCCACCGCCTCCGGTTCCGCCTCCAGGCGCGCTGGGTCAATGTAGCTGGTCAACAACTCCCGCCCTGCCTCATCAGAAAGCTGATCCAGGGGATAATCCTGCACCCCGGTCCACCGTTCCCGGGTTGTCCGCAACACCCGAAACCGACCCCCGGGCCGAAACATCGCCAACTGCGCCCCATCCCGCTCCCGCACCACATCATCCAACACCACCAACACAGCCCCCTCCCCAGGCCAATGCTGCCAACAATAGGCGACGCGATCGGCCACTGTCGGCAACTCCTGGGGGACTTCCACCGCAAAGGTGGTCTGATAAAACAGCAGCAACTGTTCCCCGGGATTCCCTGCTGCCACATCCAGCCACACCACCCCACCGGGAAAATTGCCCGCCTGATATTCCTGGTCCGCCCACTGCCATGCTAATTCGGTTTTCCCTAGGCCGCCCATCCCCGAGACTGCCACCTGGTCGGTCTCTGCTAACAACCGGCTCAACTCTGCCATCGCCACCTCCCGCCCCACGAATTTGGGGACGGTGCGACCGTAGCGGGAGAGGTTAGAGGGTGAGTGGGGGTTTTGGCCTTGTCCGATGGGGTTTTTGCGAATTTCCTGGATAATGCTCGGCGCGGGTTATTTCATGTTCGTCTTGCGACCGTTTCCCGCGTTTGTTTCCCCTGATCGATGACCACCCCTTCTAACCATAGCAATTGCATCGTTCAGTTGCTCGGCAAGGGCATGGGAGAGGGATTGGGTTTGCGATCGCCACTGAGTCACCTGTTTTGCTAAATCCTGCTGATCTGCTGTTAAGTTGCCCAGCAGGTCAAACACCATCCCGGCAAACGCCTCTTTCCCCTCGGTAAAATCCCGCTTTAACTCTTCCCGGATGGCTTTGGGGAATTCTTTATGCAACTGGTGAGCGAGGGTATCCACCAGGGTCTGATCCAAGGCTCCCAAGGGATAAACTGCTCTGGGTCGCAAGGCGTCAATCACCAGCCGCCAGTCTTCCCAGGTTGCTAAAGCCCGCATCTGGTCAAAATTCTCCGCCTTCGTTGCAAAATACTTCGCGGCTAAATTTTGCTCAAATAACTCTGCCGGGGTCTGTTCCCCGAGGGTTTCCTTGACGATATGGGGCCAATTTTGCCTTGCGGTTTGGGCCAGTGCTTTAAGGGCTTGGCGCGATCGCCCCTTGTGGTCTTTGGCGACATCTTCAATCACGATGGCGATCGCCCGCCCCACCGCCCGGGTTAAATGGGCATTCCGCAAATCCGGCTCCCCTAACTGAGCATTGATGCCCCCAATTCATTGGCAAAAATCCCCGCCGCCACTCCAGAAAGGGCGGTTCCTGCTGCTATGACCAGGGGAACCGTGGGGGCGGCACTTGCCCTGCGATCCACTGGCTCTGCCCCCACAACCACCGCCGCGCCAAAAGTCCCCAACCGACAAGCTATTACTCGCTCCATGATGGCCTCACCATAACCACTTCATTCATTGTATCCACAACAGGGCGGGCAGTCGCCACAACAAGCCGCAT
This sequence comes from uncultured cyanobacterium, assembly GCA_963821735.1. GTDB lineage: Bacteria > Cyanobacteriota > Cyanobacteriia > Cyanobacteriales > Laspinemataceae > Laspinema. Next base: position 492,893 of record CAWGFK010000002.1, on the reverse strand, counting down.
TCTCTCGTGAGAGGGCTTCTGCCTTGCTAGGCTCTTTTCGAGGTTCTGCGCTTCAAGCTCTGTCATGAGTAAAGTAGAGTAGAGGAGATAGAGTAAAATCGGTCCTTGGTAACGAAAACGGAAGCCGAGTTATGCCCTCTTCTGTTGGAGGCTCCGCCTACTGTCAGGCGCTTAAGCTGTACCTGTAATTTGTGTAGATTGTAGGGCGCAATGCTTGCGCCCTCCGGAGGGCGCAAGCATTGCGCCTACTGAATAATGATTTTTCGTCATTAAATTTACGCCCTGAATTGGGCGCAAGCATTGCGCCCCTCAAGAAACAATGATTTTTGGTCATCAAATTTACCTCGTGTAGGGGCGAAACGAGAAGCGCCTGTCCAGAAATCACGATTTTTTGTTATTAAATTTACCACCTTGACGGGCTAGGAATAGAGGCGATCGCTCCTATGTTCTTCAGAGGCGATCGCTACTTGCCTTTAATAATTGTTGATTTAGAAACCGAAGAAATCACCCAATGGATAAACTAACAGACTATCCCCAACTCATCAAAACTCTTCTGATGACCCATGTTAATCGCTGTCAGCAACATCCCGACCCGAATATCGAAACTTTTTTAATCTGTGATGAAGCACAAGGACATTATCTATGGATGACCCTAGGCTGGCAAAAGGGCGAACGATTTTCTGGTGCGACGGTGTACGTTCGCTTGCGTGACCATAAATTCTGGATTGAGGAAGACTGGACGGAAGAGGGCATTGCCACGGAACTGGTGGCAGCCGGTGTCCCCAAAGAGGATATTGTCCTGGCTTTCCATGAACCTCAAATTCGTTGTGAGACGGGTTTTGCTGTGGTCTAAAGGCAATGATATTCTGCTGATGGGTTCAGGCGGATTCATGTCCCGAGAAACACGAGGAAAGAGGAATTTCGCTCCCCTCTTGCTCCCCCTTCCCTCCGAGGGAAGGGGGCTGGGGGGTTAGGTCTCTTCTCTCCCATTTCCCCCTAAATTAGATGGCACTCCCCCAATTAATCCATGAGCGGTATTGAACAAATTAATCGGGCTTTTCCCATCAGTAATCAACACACTTTGTAGACCTAACCCCGCTAAGAGTCGGGCTTGCATTTCCGGTCCAGCTTGCGCGATCGCCCGCAAAGTCTCAGGCCCTAGGGCCGCAACTTTTTGGGCAAATTCCGTACTGGTAATTTCCGCCATGCGTTGGGCTTTTTCTATTTCTAGGTTTGTGAGAGCTTGTTGATGGGCAAATTCGGCTTCTTGGCGCGATCGCAGTTGGGCGAGTTCGACTTCGGCGCGGATGCGGTTGGCTTCGGCTTCTTGAGTGGCTAAATTTACTTGTAATTGCCCTTGAATCTGTGCGGCTTCGGCTTTGGCGCGGGCTTCAGCGGTGGCTTGTCCCGTGGAGGAAATGGCGGCGTTTTCTGCTTCTAATTCCAGCAGGTTCCGGCGTTCGGCTTCGGCTGCGCTTTTGTCTACGATCGCCTGTCTTTCTAGTCTGGCTTTGGCTTGTTGGGCAAGGCGTTCGGCATCATGGCGGGCGGCGGCTTCTTGGGCATCGGTGGTGATTTGAATGGCAATTTGTACGGATTTTTGGAGGCTTTTTAAGGTCTCTTCATCCACGGGTTCGACGGATTGAATGTCGATGTTGGTAATCACCAGATTATTCGACCGAAATCGGAAGTCTTCCCGAATATGTCCCTCGTCATCGACGCCAAATACCGCTTGGCGGATGATGCGGGCGGAGTTGCGGTGGAATTCGTCGAATTGGACTCCGGCAACGGCACCGCGCACTCGGGAGGCGATCGCCTTACAAGCAGCACCGACAAAATCGGGAACTTGAAATAATTTCTCCGTCTGTTCTTCGTTAGTTTTATCGACTTCAAAATACCAATTATAGGATAATTGTAATTGCAGTCGCGCATGGTCCGAAGTTTCCACGGTGAAAATATCGGTCATGAAATCCGGACCTAACAATAAAGCTAAGGATTTAATTGCATTAGGTCGTTTGGGTTTATCTCCCGATAAACTTAACACGGTAAAGGCTTCATCGGGACCTAACATGACTAAATCAGGACCGAATACATTCCGGGCGGTTCGTTCTTTGTAGTCGTGAATTTGCACTACGGCATTTTGAGGAACATGAAAGACGACGGCGCGAGTTTTATCCCGTTGTTTGCGCTGATTCTGGGTTCGTCCCTGGGTTTCCTCACGGCTGCCGCTATATTCTCCGCGATCGCCTAATGGGTCACTTTTGCGTTGCAGCAAGTCTTCCACCACCGGGGGTAACTCTTTTTCCCAAGATTCTTCATGGGGGGCTAACAGATAGGCTTGGGGTCCACTCACCAGTTTCAGTTCCCCACTTTGAATATCTCGCACATAGATTCCTTCATTTTTATCTAAGGGAATCGCTTTGCGCCTTTCGATGACATGGACTTGTACCGGCGGAATATAATCCCGGGGCCCATGAATCATCCACAAATCCCCCGGTTGGTGATGAATCGGGTTCTCTGGGGTCCCTTCGGTAAAGGCTTCATGAGCCCAGAGTAACAAGGCTTCCTGTTCCCCCAACACATACAGGTTTTGGATGCCGTTGTGGAGGGATTCTCCGGGATGTAAAAAGAAGGTAATTCGCCCTTGTCGGACTTCCTTCATCCCAAATTGGGGTTTACCTTGGCGATCGATGGGGTCTACGACAATACACCATTCTCGGTCATTCAAGGTGGTGACTTGGACTTCTCCCACGACTTGTTCATAGACGTCAGGAATATGAATTTCTGCATCTTCTAAGGTGACTAACCATTCATCTCCGGCTTTTCTTTGCCGTCCGAAAATGTCAGTAAAACTGCGTTTTGCTTTGAGGTGTAATGCCTTGCGTTCAGTTAAGACATAAGCCTCAAGTAAACCGAGGATTTCTTCATCTATGCCCGGTAAATAAGCCCCTTCTTCTCGGACTAACCATTCTTCTCCAGCGCGGCGGCGAATTCCCTGGCGATCGATGCAGTTTTGGCGGGCAAATAATCGGAGGGCTTGATTAGTTTTAATAATAGTGGCTTGGACGGTTTTAACGATCGCCACTTCCACCCGAGGAATGTAGGTTCCGGGTCCTTCAAATAGCCATTCATCTCCCGCAACCCGCTCAATCATTTGGGTTTGAGGGGTTTCCCCGGGGACTGGTTCAGGGTCGCGCTAAAATCCCGTAAGGCACGCAATCGCAAGGCTTGATTGGTTTCGACAACTTGCAATTGGGTGACGCTTTCTGCAAGTTCTTCCCCGGGATACAGGGGAAAGGGTTCTTGAGATAAACGAATTTCTTGATCGCCATAACGGAGTTTGATTTGTCCCCGAGGGTCGGTGAGGGGTGCGCCATTTTCATCCACCATGACTGGATTGGCAACAATGCAATAATGGCGCGGGGGGACAACAATGGCGGGTTGCGGTTTTAAAATGAGTCGTTCCCCATCTCGCAGGGTAATCGTTTGGGGTCCGACTTCGAGACGAGTAATTCCGGTATTATTATCTAAAACATGAATGAATTCTTGAGGTTTGAGGCGAATGACGCCACTAGCTAAATCCGAGTCTAAGGTAGGGTTTTCGGAGAGTTTATCAGGTTTACTCATGTTTTAAATATCCTCCAGTCAGAAAATAGTTTATAGGGTAGCTCTACTATAAACAAGGATTTCCGGGCTGGGGTGATCTGGATCAGGCGATCGCCATTGGGGATAAAACACCCCTGCTGGATGAGGGCAGTCGCCTCAACCCCTATGGCTACAATCGCTATCACACTTTAAAGCAAGGTGAGAAAACAAAAGTAAGTATTTTTGACTAGCCTACTCGCTATTTTCCTCAGTTTGGTGAAAGGAAAATATGATTTTGCGGATCAGAATGGGTATAATCCTCAAAGGGGTATTTATTATTTAGCCTCGCCACTCATGAAATGTATGATCGTTGAGTTACTTCTACTTGGAATTTTGTTTCCCCTTGATGTCGCCCAAGCGGGCGAGGTAGAACCCTGGCAAGCAGAGGGGTTCGGGGACAACCTGGAATTTTCTGCTCATGCTGCCGATTTGGAGCCTGTATTTTTCCAACCCATTCAGGGCGATCGCACGGAGGTTCAGGTCCTTTTTCCCGAACCGGATGCCGGGGAGGGGACAGTTTTCCCCCAAGGTGAGATCGCCCAAGGGGAACCCTCCACCGCACCGGAGGGAAACGCCCCCCGCCAAGGAACTCCCTTACATCGGGGGATTCCCGGGGAACAACCCTTCATTCCCCAACGCATCCCCTTTCGCCCGCGCACGGATGTTACCACTCAAAGCAAACCCTATTTGGCTTCTCCGGGGATTACGGTGATGACCCCCTCGGGTTATGGTGCCGGTTGGGGAAGTGCAGGATTTGGGGTAGGTTTACAGGAACGAACTCGGTTTACGGATAGCAGTGATGGGGTTGCCGGATTTGGTATTGGATTTGGAAATCCTCGGGAAAATATTGGCTTAACCGTTGGGGTGACGGTGACGGATTTATGGGGTGATGCCTTTGAGGATGGCAGTGTGAGTTTAAAATTGCATCGACAATTGCCCAATGATTTTGGCATTGCGGCAGGGTTACAAGGCGCGCTCACTTGGGGGGAAACCGATGGCGGAACCTCTGGCTATGGCGTAGTGACGAAACGGTTTGTTTTGGATGACCCTGAGAACCTTTGGAGTCAAGTATATCTCACTCTAGGGATTGGAGGTGGACAATACCGCTCTGAGTCAGATATCGAGGCGGAAGAGGGGACGGTTGGACTGTTTGGAGCGGTGGCATTACGGGTTGCACCTCCCGTCAGTGCGATCGCAGAATGGACGGGTCAAGACCTCACTTTGGGGGTCTCCGTGGTGCCGTTCCGGAATATTCCTTTGGTGATTTCTCCCGCGATTACGGACATTACCGGCAGCGCTGGAGATGGAACAAGGTTTATTCTCGGGATTGGTTATGGGTTTACGTTTGATCGGTTCTAGGACGGGCTTTTTTATAGAGGAATTCTCACAATGAAACTGTTTAAGGGATGGATGAAATTGCTTTTGGCTATGACACTGGTGGCGATCGCTGCTGATCCTGCCATCACCCAGACGGGAAACCAGTCGGATGTTACGGGACCCCTAATAGATCCGCCAACGATTACACCCGCAGGAGATATCACACCTGAACCTACCCCTACGGTAACTCCCGCAGATACTCCCACAGATACTCCCACAGATACTCCCACAGATACTCCCACAGATACTCCCACAGATACTCCCACAGATACTCCCACAGATACTCCCACAGATACTCCCACAGATACTCCCACAGACATACCACCTGGAGATACCCCAGTAATCCCTATTGACAGCCCTGGAGAAGTGCTGACACCGACTCCCGTTCAACCCGTTGAACCGATTAACATTCAGCCGCCCGACCCCACTTCCCCGGTTGTCATCCCCGAGAATCCAGAGGTTCCCATTGGGGAGGAAATTCCCCCGACTGTGGTTGAGAATAATCCCGAACCGGACCCAATAACCGAAAGTGCTAATCCCATAGAGGCGCAGATTCTCGAAGGTGCTGGCAGCACAACGGGAGAAGCACAGCCGTTGAGTCCCCTATCTGAGCAAGAAATCGATCGCCCGGGTTATGAAACTCAGTTAGCTGCTGCGGATATTGGGGTGGCGGTTCAAATGTTGGAAGAATATCAGGCAATGGAGTTTAGCAATTACTTAGAAGTGGAGTTATTTGGGGAAACCGCAACTCCCGATGATATTGCTCAAACCTTGTATGATTTGTGGCAAGCGACGGGTAACAAGAGTGCATTTATTTATGTCTCAGCGTTAGCGGATCAATTAGAACTGGTGATGATTTTCCCCCAGAATTTTCGAGTATCCGGGGGCAGTTCTGACTTAGTGGCTTCGACAAATTTAGCCCAAGGACTGATTGAGAGAAGCACGGATGTAGCCGTTCGTGAAACCGTGCCTAATGTCTCTCGGGAACAGCTTATAGAACAGGTGCAAAACTTGCGATCGGAACTGACTAATCCCAGACGGATTAACAGTCGGAGTTACTTACGCAGCGCCCAAGAACTCTATCAGTCGCTGATTGCTCCAATGGAAGCACAACTCGAAGCCAATGGGATTGAAACCTTAGTCTTTTCAATGGATTCTGGATTAAGAACTCTTCCCCTGGTGGCGTTGCATGATGGGGAACAGTTTTTATTGGAAAAATATGCCGTTGCTTTAGTCCCCAGTTTTGGCTTAACCGATGTCACCTATTCCGATATCCGCAACAGAGAAGTGTTAGCGATGGGTTCTGCTATTTTTGATGACCTCAGTCCTCTCCCGGCAGTGCCAACCGAATTGCAAAACATTGTCAGCGGTTTTGGGCGTGGAAATATCTTTTTAAATGAACAATTTACCGCCCAAAATTTCCGAAAAACTAACCAAGAAACCCGATATGGAATTATCCATCTGGCAACCCATGCGGAATTTCAAGGGGGAAGTTTGGATAAGTCTTATATCAAGTTTTTTGATGGCCGAGTCGGACTGAATCAGATTCGAGATTTAGCTACGGAACTGGGGTGGAATACCTCGGACAATCCTCCCATTGAACTATTAACCCTCAGTGCCTGTCGGACTGCCGTGGGAGATACAGAAGCTGAGTTAGGATTTGCCGGGTTAGCGGTACTTTCTGGGGCCAAAGCATCCTTAGCCAGTTTCTGGTATGTCAGCGATGCCGGAACTCTAGGATTAATGAGTGAATTTTATTCCCAATTGGGGGAAAAACCCCTGAAAGCGGAAGCGTTACGGCAAACTCAACTGGCCCTATTAAGGGGAGAGGTTCGCATAGAAAATGGGATGTTATTGCTCTCGAATGGCACAACGGTTCCCTTACCACCGGAATTAGTGGCCCAAGGAAATATGACCCTCTCTCACCCTTATTTTTGGTCGGCGTTTACTGTGATTGGAAATTGGAATTAACCGGATTAGGATTGATACCCAATCCGGTTTTCGGCGGTTGACAAACACCCCACACTCAAGGGTGTGGGGTGTTTACGCTGAAATCTGCATCTCGATCGCCCCGTTAATGTCATCGATTCCTGGGAATTTGGGGAGATTCATTCCCGGGTTTTACTCCCTTCTCTTCTCCAGAACACTAACGCGGGTTTAATTCTTTCTAAAATGGGATAAACTAATTGGAACCCTAAAATGATGGGCGAGAATGGAGTGAGGGAACGTCAATGAGTTATAAAATGGATCGCCGCGCTTATGCGGAAACTTATGGCCCAACGGTGGGCGATCGCATTCGGTTAGCCGATACAGAACTATTTATTGAAGTTGAACAAGACTTGACCACCTACGGCGACGAGGTGAAATTTGGCGGGGGAAAAGTCATCCGCGATGGCATGGGACAATCCCCCATTGCCAATGATAGCGGGGCGGTGGATTTAGTGATTACCAATGCGGTGATTCTGGATTGGTGGGGAGTGGTGAAAGCCGATATCGGAATCCGGGATGGCAAAATATTTAAAATTGGTAAGGCGGGAAATCCTTATATCCAAGATCATGTTGATATTATTATCGGTCCAGGAACCGAGGCGATCGCCGGGGAGGGGATGATTCTCACCGCCGGGGGAATCGACGCCCATATACACTTTATTTGTCCCCAACAGATTGAGGTGGCGATCGCCTCGGGAATTACCACCATGTTAGGCGGGGGAACTGGCACGCTACCGGCACAAATGCCACCACCTGTACCCCAGGACCTTGGAACATTCACCGGATGTTACAAGCTGCCGATGCGTTCCCGGTAAATCTCGGGTTTATGGGAAAAGGCAACAGCAGCAGACCCCGCGCCTTGGTGGAACAGGTCCTCGCTGGCGCAATGGGGTTAAAGTTACATGAAGACTGGGGAACGACTCCAGCGGCGATCGATACTTGTCTAACGGTTGCTGATGAGTATGATGTGCAAGTTGCTATCCATACCGATACCCTCAATGAAGCGGGATTTGTAGAACAAACCATCGCCGCTTTTAAAGACCGTACCATTCATACTTACCATACAGAAGGGGCCGGTGGAGGACACGCCCCGGATATTATCAAAGTTTGCGGACAAAAAAATGTGCTACCCTCTTCTACCAATCCCACCCGTCCTTATACCGTCAATACCTTAGAAGAACATCTGGATATGCTGATGGTGTGCCATCACCTCGATCGCAGTATCCCCGAAGATGTCGCCTTTGCCGAATCTCGCATCCGTCGGGAAACCATTGCTGCCGAGGATATTTTACATGACCTCGGGGCGTTTAGTATGATTTCCTCCGATTCTCAAGCAATGGGACGGGTGGGAGAAACGATTATTCGCACTTGGCAAACCGCCCATAAAATGAAAGTCCAACGGGGGTTTTTGTCTCCGGATGACCGCAAAGATGCAATTCCTAGTACCACAGAACATGATAATTTCCGGGCGCGGCGTTATATTGCTAAATATACGATTAATCCTGCAATTGCCCACGGGATTGCTAATTATGTGGGGTCAATTGAAGAAGGTAAACTGGCGGATTTATGTTTGTGGCGTCCGGCATTTTTTGGGGTGAAACCGGAATTGGTGATCAAAGGCGGGGCGATCGCCTACGCCCAAATGGGAGATGCCAATGCCAGTATTCCTACTCCCCAACCGATTCATTCACAGCCGATGTTTGCCAGTTTTGGAGGGTCTCGGACTGCTACATCTTTTACCTTTGTCTCCCAAGCGGCATTGGAATTAGAAGTACCGACTCAGTTAGGTTTGCGAAAACCAGCCATTGCTGTTTCGGACACGCGGAAGCTGGGGAAACGGGATATGAAATTAAATGAAACCCTGCCTTATATTGAAGTTGATCCAGAAACCTATCAAGTTTGGGCGGATGGTCAATTACTCACCTGTGAACCAGCGCAAGTGTTGCCCTTGGCGCAGCGATATTTTCTGTTTTAAGTTGCAACAACCGGCGGGGTTTTTAACTCTAGCCCTGTCAAGGTGTTCAATGTGATGACGAAAAATCGTTATTTCTTGTAGGGGCGCAATGTGCAGGCCCTTAATGAGAAAAATCGTTATTTCTTGTCGGACTAAATGCTCGAAGCCCTGAATGGGCGTAAATTGATGTACGATGTGCGCCCTCCGGAGGGCCTACATTGCGCCCCTACAATCTAAAACCTTGACAGTTTAACCCCCAGCGGTTGTTGGCTACGAACAATCAGATTTGTGGGAGATAACGACTGAAGTTGTTACTACGAACATGAAGGAGAATAGAGAAACAAATAGCCCGAAAGATAGTAACAGGAAACCTGCTATTACCTTTCGGGCTTTTATCCCGCCGTGTAACCAACAACTGTTTCTAAAATCTGAACGTAAACTTTAGAAACAGAACCACTCCGAGGTTCACTCAATTCTTTTGAATCCCGGTTTAAATTCGTCAATTCAAATCAGAATCCAATTAAAGATTAAGTTCTCTGCTTTACCGTTAGCAACAGTTTTTTATTCTGCAATGCTTTCTATCTAATAACTTGTAGCAAAAGCCAAAGAGCAAAACTGTATTGAAAGTTACCGTTAACTGAATTGATGGAAAAATTTTACAAAATCACCCCGGATGGGGGCGGCTTCCTGGGGAACGGGTCATTTCAAAGAGTTGGGCGGCGTTGGGGCCTAGGAACCCTTGAAAGAGTTGAGGATGTCCCGGGGTGGGTTCGATCGCAAATCGTTGGGCGATTTCATAATAAGCATAAGTCCAGGGAATTTCCTGAAAAGGACCCTCGGGCTGACTGCGGACGATGACGGATTCCTGTACCGCCTGAGTGGCGGTTTGACGTAATCCGACTTTGGCAGTGCCTTCAATTTCAGCTTTCATGGGGACACCTCTATCCCGGAGTGCTTGGGCAGTAGTTTCGATATCCGGGTAAGCGGGAGTATTTTGGCGGTTGACATAGCCGGTAAAATGATTAACGGCATAGCCATGCAGCAAGACCCAGGCCCCATACTGAGTAACCGCATTGACCTGTTCCAGGTGCGATCGCACTGGAGGCATCCAGGGACGAACAAACAGGGATTTGAGTCGCTGGACCAGAATGTGAGGGTCCGTGGGTTGAGCGTCCATCGTCCTTAAGTCTTTAATAGCCGATTGGCACTCTAATAACCCCTCTATATCTAAACCCGACTGCACCGTTGTTTCCAGAGGCGATCGCACCTCGGGGGGCAACTGATCCATGATTAACTCACTGATAAACAGTTTCGGCAAATCAAACTCATCCTGTTGGGGATGGCGATAGTGACGGGCATAGAGGTGTTGCGAGGGGAAAGATAACTCTCCCATTCACACATACCCCAACCCATCCAGAAGCGGTTCCAAGTGAGGAATGCCTAAATTCACCGTTCCGATCGCCGTTTCAATGGAGAGGGCCAGGGAACGAAAGGCGATATGATCATTGGCAACGGTTCCCCCCGCTTCAGAAATGGCCGCCTCGTAAATTCGGGCGTAGGGAACACGGTGACTATAATCTAGCCAGAGTTGATGCCATAGCGCTTGGGCGATTAATGCGGGTTTCATCGTCATGCCTCCAGGAATTGTGAGATAAACACCGGCGGGGGATCAATCCCCCGCCTAACAGCTCAAGTCGGTTGAAACCGACTAAAAGTCTTATGGGATGGTGTTTTTAGTCGGATTTATCCGACTTTAGCGATGAGGCGGGGGATTGATCCCCCGCCGGTTGTTGCAACGGGTGCAAAATCTCAGTAATCACAAACATTTGAGCGAAAAACCCGGTTTCCTGTCTCTGTTCCCCCATGCCACAACCCCAAGGCGTTATCGGGTTGTCAACAATTTGGCGAAACAGGTATCGAGAATCTCTAACGCCACCTGAATTTGTTCAGCATCCACCACCAACGGGGGACAAAAGCGGATAGCAGATTTGCCACAACCGATGAGTAACAGTCCGTGATAGAATGCCTCATCGATCGCCCGATCGCGTAAGGACGGGTCGAAATCCCCGGATTCATTGAGTAAATCCACCGCCACCATTAACCCTTTCCCTCGCGGTTGTGAGAGTTGGGGATAGCGTTGGGCTAATTTCCTCAACCCTGACTGTAATAACTCACCCATCTGGGTAGCATTGGCGATCGCCCCTTGAGTGAGGATCTGTAACGTCGCATTCCCTGCGGCACAAGCTACCGGATTCCCGCCAAAGGTGGTGGCGTGAGAACCTGGGGGCCATGTCATCAGTTCCGGACGAGCGAGAATTGCCCCGAGGGGTAATCCACTGGCAATCCCTTTCGCCAGGGTAATGATATCGGGCATGACATTCCAATGTTCCACGGCGAACAACTTGCCCGTGCGACCCATGCCCGATTGTACTTCATCCACCACCATCAAACAGTGATGGCGAGTGCAAATCTCCCGAATTCGGGCCAGGAATCCCTCTTCGGGAACCAGATACCCGCCTTCCCCTTGAATCGGTTCGACGACGACTGCCGCCAATTCCTCCGGGGGTAACACGGTTTTAAACAGTTGAAACTCTAGGTAATCTAAGCTGGCATGAGTGCCGTAGGGAATATGGGTGATTCCGGGTAACAATGGCCCAAATCCTTGCCGTTGCACCGCTTTTGAGCCCGTGAGGGACATGGCCCCGAAGGTGCGCCCGTGGAATGCTCCCAGAAAGGCTACAATTTGAGACCTACCTGTAGCATAGCGGGCTAATTTGAGCGCCCCTTCGTTGGATTCCGCCCCAGAATTGCTGAAAAAGACCTTGGCCCCTTGGGGAAACGGGGCGAGTTTAGCCAACTGTTCCGCCAGTTCTATCATGGGTTCATAGTAAAAATCGGTTCCCGACATATGAAGCAACTGGGCCGCCTGAGCTTGGATGGCTTGAACTACGACCGGATGCGCGTGTCCAGTGGCGGTGACGGCAATGCCTGCGGTAAAGTCGAGGAAAACATTGCCATCCACATCCTGGATCGAGCAGCCCTCTCCTCGGGCTACGACTAGGGGGTATCCCCGGGTATAGGAGGGAGAAGTCACGGCGCGATCGCGCTGGACCAGTTCTTGGGCGCGGGGTCCCGGTAAGGGGGTGACCAGATGGGGCCTCCGAGGTAAAGATGGGCCCGTTAAAATTTCATCCATCGCCATTCCACTTTTCCGATTTACTAATGTCTACTCGACGCGATTCTAATGTAATTACAGTTGACCGGGTAGCCAGTGGAGTTGACCTAGGAGCAATTTGGAGAGAAAATAGAATCGAGTCACGCTAAGTATATTTACGGGTTAACTCCGGGTTAACTGGGTTTTATCGGTTTTTTTCCCCAGAAATCAAGTCCAAATTCTAAAATGGTAGGCATAGAACGAAAAAGAGACTGAGGTTAAATCGGAACAGGTGGTTAGCACAAAAAAGGGAAAAAAGCACCGCTCTATCTCATGAAACGGTTTCTTAACGTTCTGTTGTTCACACCTTGAACGTGCCATCCCCAAGCTCCTGACTCCTCCAAACCATGATGAAAATAGGTCCATCCCTACTCCTGCGTCTATTGAGCAAACTGCGTCAGCTTTGCTCTCCCCGAAATCAGCATTCAACGCCATTGCTACAATTCCTGTACCCATTGGGGATTGCCCTTGTCACGGTCACCCTCGCCACGGGGATTAAAATGGCCTTGGAACCCTTTATTTCAAGGGAAAGCCCCTTTTTGATCTATTTTGCGGCGATTATGGTCAGTGCTGGGTTTGGAGGCAAGAGATCGGGAATTGTCGCCACATTTTTGGCCGGATTAGTCAGCAGTTATTTATTTTTATCCCTCCCTGATTCCCTAATAGAAAGCAGTTGGGACAAAATATTACGGTTAATTTTATTTCTAATTGAAGGGTCGGCAATTGCGATCGCCATCGGTTCATGGCAACAAACGAAACAACTTTCAGCCCAGAGTGCCAGAACCGCCCAACGACATCTCGAATCTTTTCTGCAAAGCGAACAGCGCTTTCACTTGTTGGTGGATGGCATCGAAGATTATGGACTTTATATGCTCGATCCTGAAGGGCGAGTGAGTAGCTGGAATCCGGGCGCAAAACACCTCACCGGATATGCAGCCGAGGAAATGATGAGCCAACCTTTTTCCAGCTTGTATCCCCCAGAAGCAGTGGCTGAAGGTCAACCGGAACGAGACTTGAAACAGGCGGCAGAACAGGGACGGTTGGAACAAGAAGCAGAACGAGTGCGAAAGGATGGAACCCGGTTTTGGGTCCATGAAGTGATGACGGCGTTATTCGATCACCAGGGTAATCTCTACGGGTTCTCTAAAATTAGCCGGGATATCACCCAAAGCAAGCAGACTGAGGCGGCACTCAGAGCCAGTGAACAACGGTTTAAAACCCTTGCTGAATCCACAGTAGAAGGGATTCTCTTTTATGAAGGCGATCGCATGATTGCCGTGAATCCCTCCCTAGAAAAGATCTTTGGATATGACGCGGATGAACTGGTAGGACGGCCCTTAGCCTATATTTTTACAGAGGAGACTGTAGCATTAATGTTAGCTGACTGCCAATGGACAAAGGAGGGAGCATCAGAAGTAGTCGGAATTAAAAAAAATGGGACAACGGTGCTCCTAGAAGCGGTGATTCAACCGACCCTCTATTTGGGTCGCTCCTTATGGATGGCATCGGTGCGGGACATTAGCGATCGCAAACGCGCCGAAGCTGAACTCCAACAAACCTTGAAACAATTATCCGATTTCCAATTGGCCTTAGATAAGTCAGCGATTGTTGTCACCACTGATGCCAAAGGAACCATTCAATATGTCAACGATAAATTTACTGAAATTTCTAAATATTCCCCATCTGAATTGATTGGACAAAACCATCGTCTAATCAATTCTGGCTATCATTCTAAAGAATTTTTTGTCAATCTTTGGACAACCATTGCTCGGGGGCAAGTGTGGCGCGGAGAAATTAAGAATCGGGCCAAAGATGGAACCTATTATTGGGTGGATACGGTGATTGTGCCGTTTTTAGATAGTCATGGCAAGCCCTTTCAATATTTAGCCATCCGCTACGATATTACCCAACGGAAACAGGCCGAGGAAGCTCTGCGCGACAGTGAAAAACGGTTCCGAGATATGGCAGATACGGCCCCGGTGCTGTTATGGATAGCCAATTGCCAGGGACAATGGACCTTTTTAAATAAATGGGGGTTGAACTTCATCGGCGCTTTATTTGAAGCGGACCCGGACCTCAACCATCGGGACCGGATCCATCCCGAGGAGCAGGTTCAGTGCCTCTTAAGTTACCAGCAAGCGGTGAAAGCCAGTCAACCCTTTACCCAGGAATACCGGCTACAACGAGCCGATGGAGCCTATCGCTGGATGCTAGAAACTGGGGTTCCCCGATTGAGTCCCGAGGGCAATTTACTCGGGTTCATTGGGTCGGCGATCGATATTACCCCCCTCAAACAGGCGGAAGCGGAACGGATGAAACTGTTACAACTGGAACAAACCGCCAGAAGTCAGGCGGAAGCCAGCGAGCAGTATTATCGATTCCTGAGCGAAGCGATTCCGCAAATGGTCTGGACCGCCCTCCCGGATGGGACCCTAGATTACCTGAGTGAGCGCTGGAGTGAGTACACCGGCTTGAGTGTGGCGGAACTGTTAGGCTGGGGATGGGAGCCGATTGTGCATCCGGACGACTTGTCCGAATGTCGCGATCACTGGATTGCTTGTGTGGAAAACGGACAACCTTATGAAATTGAAGCCAGAATGCGTCGGGGTTGCGATGGCGCTTACCGTTGGCATCTGGGATTAGCGGTGCCGATGCGGGATCATCAGGGGGATGTGGTGAAGTGGTTTGGGACGAATACGGACATTCATGAACGCAAGCAGGCGCAGCAAGAGCGCATGGAGTTGTTGCAACGGGAGAAGGCGGCGCGAATTTTGTCCGAACGGGCAACGACGATGGTGCATCGGTTACAAGCGATTGTGGATGTGGCGATCGCCCCGTTGTCGCTCCATGATCTGCTGCAAGAGTTGCTCGATCGCCTCACGGTGGTGTTAGAAGTCGATGCTGCGGTCATTTTATTGGTCAACGAGGACCAAACTGCCTTGATGGTAACTGCCACCAAAGGCTTAGATTTAGAGCAACCCCTCTCTCCGAATATCCCGATCCCGATGGGGTTAGGGTTTGGCGGAAAAATTGCCGAAACTCGGCAACCGATGAAGATTGAGCGCGATGCTCATACTCAAGTGATTGGTCCCCTGTTCCGACATAAAAAAATTGAGTCCATTATGGGCGCACCGATGCTGTTAGAAGACCGGGTGATCGGGGTGCTCCATGTCAGTACCGAGTCGCAGCGAGAATTCATGGCAGAAGATGTCTATTTGCTGCAACTGGTGGCCGATCGCGTGGCCCTTGCCATTGACCGGGCCAACCTTTATGAGGCCCAGCAGCAAGCCCGCGATCGCGCCGAAAAAGCCAACCGACTCAAGGATGAATTTTTGGCGATCGTCTCCCATGAATTGCGGACTCCCCTCAACTCCATTCTCGGCTGGGCGCAATTACTCCGTGCGCGCACCCTGAAAGAAGAGACGCGAAACAAAGCCCTAGAAACCATCGAACGCAATGCCAAGCATCAGGTGAACCTGATTGACGATATCCTCGATGTCTCGCGGATTATGCGGGGGAAAATTCGCCTCACCCGAGTTCCGATGTATCTGGAAACCCTGGTAGAACAGGCGATCGCTACCCTGACTCCGGCAGCAGAAGCCAAATCGATTGAAATCCACACCCAGTTCAGCTCAAACGGACAGCCGATTTTGGGCGATAGTAGCCGTCTCCATCAAATTGTCTGGAATCTGCTCTCCAATGCCGTAAAATTCACCCCCAATGGCGGACGGGTGACGGTGGCGATCGAGCGCGTCGGGACTCTCTTAGAATTTCGGGTTCAGGATACGGGGATTGGAATCAGTCCCGACTTCCTGCCTCACGTCTTTGAGGGCTTCCGCCAAGCCAATAGTTCCTCCACCCGCACCCACGGGGGTCTGGGTCTAGGCTTAACCATTGTGCGCTACCTCGTCGAACTGCATGGGGGGACCGTCTCTGCCTTCAGTCAGGGAGAAGGTACGGGTTCCACCTTTACCGTGGCCCTCCCCATCGGGATTTCCCAGAACTCTCCCCCGGATCCCGATGCCGTGACTGTGGACGAGAACACAACCGCGAACCATTCGTTAAACCTTGCCGGTTTACAGGTGCTGGTGGTGGATGATGACCGCGATACGGGAGAACTGATTGCTCAAGTTTTAGCGGAATATGGCGTCCAGACGACGGTGGTTTTATCCGCTGCCGAAGCCTTAGCCGCCACGGAGCGATCGCGTCATGATATCTTGATTTCCGATATTGGAATGCCCGATGAAGACGGCTATGTTTTGATTCGCAAAATTCGCCAGCGTGAGGCGGGATACTCTAAGCCCATTCCCGCGATCGCCTTGACCGCTTTCGCTCGGGAAGAGGAGCGCCAACAGGCACTTTTAGCCGGTTTTCATCTTCATGTTGCTAAACCTGTGGAACCTTTGAAATTAGCAACGGCCCTCGCCGAAATTGCCCAACAAACGGGCTTAATCTAATCCCATAATTTTCGAGTCTTGCTTGCTCCCTCTCTTGAACTCTGAAGTTCTAACCGTTTCAAGGCTACAATTAAAATTAGAGAAGCACCCCTTCGTTTGCCGGTGCTTTTCTCCAGGTAAAAATTTCCCAAGTTTCTCTGAATTAAAACCTCTCTCTATCCTGGGAATTTTGAATAGTATTTAGGGGTCTCAAACCCATAAATTTAAGCCTTCTCAATTTCTACAACAGGTTTCAAAAAAATCATGATTTTAATAAATTAAACCCTTATGAAACAATTTAATGGTGAGTTCACCCCAATCAGTTCAGAGGCGGAGGGACAAGGATTAAGACATCCCCCCCAAACCGACAGTAGCCAGCCCCTAAAACTCCTACTCGGGAGCAGTATATTTGGGTTCCTGGCCCTCTTAACGCTCCTCCTCTGGCCGGACCTCCTGGGAAATCTGTTGACCCAGGAGGGGTTTATCCCCCACGGGCATTGTTATCTCTGGAAGCCCTCGTTAGTCTGGCTTCATGTCACCTCAGATACCCTGATTGGCATCGCCTATGTTGCCATTTCCACCAGCCTTGCCTATTTCGTTTATAAAGCGCGGCCAAATATCCCATTCCATTGGATGTTTTTAGCCTTTGGTGCCTTTATTATCGCTTGTGGCATGACCCATTTTCTAGCGGTCTGGACTTTATGGAATCCTACCTACTGGTTATCGGGAAATGTCAAATTAATCACAGCGATCGCCTCGGTCACCACGGCAATTTCTTTACCCCCGTTAATCCCCAGAGCCTTGAGATTATTGGACTCGGCGCAGGTTTCTGAAGAACGGCGCTTGAATCTGGAACGCGCCAATCAAGAACTGCAAACCCTCTATGGTCAACTCAAGCAACTTGATGAACTCAAAAGCCAATTTTTTGCCAATGTCAGCCACGAATTGCGAACCCCCCTAGCCTTAATTTTAGGTCCCACTCAGAAGTTGATCGCCGATCGCGAACTCTTGGAAGAACAACACCGGGACTTGCTGGTAATTGAACGCAATGCCCGAATGCTGCTCAAACAGGTTAATGATCTCCTGGATATCTCTAAGCTAGAAGCGGGCAAGATGGAACTGGCAGCCGTTCCCCTGGACTTAGCGAGTCTGATCCGCCAAGTGGCGGCAAACTTTGACGCCTTAGCCCTCGAACGGGAAATTACCCTCACCGTCCAGACTCCCGACTCTTTGGGGACTCAATTAGACGGCCAAAAAATCGAGCGGGTGGTTTTAAACTTACTCTCCAATGCGTTTAAATTCACCCCCCCGGGAGGCCAAATTGACTGTTCCTTGTCCCTGGAAGATGGCGAAGGGGAGAACCATCCGGTGACGATCGCCATCCAAGATAGTGGTCCAGGGGTCCCTCCTGAACGGCGCGAAACCATCTTTGAGCGGTTTAGCCAAATTGAAGGGGGGAGTACCCGTCGCTTTGGCGGGACAGGGTTGGGGTTGGCAATTGTCAAGGAATTTGTAGAACTTCATCACGGAAGCATTACCGTCTCCGATGCACCCCTAGGTGGGGCGATGTTTACCATCCAGCTTCCCGTTGCGGTGGAACCCGGGACACCTGATCCGATGGCGGAAACTTCCCTCTGGGAGGAGTTGGCTGAATCGGCGATCGCTGAACTGACCATAGAAGTCGAGACAACTCCCACGATTCTCCTTCCCAATGACCCTCGACCCTTGGTTTTAATTGTGGAAGACAACCCGGAAATGAATCGCTTTATCGGCGAGATTCTGGGACGGGACTATCAAATTGCTACGGCGTTTAACGGGCAGGAAGGATTGGAACAAGCACTCACTCTGCATCCGGATTTAATTCTCAGTGATGTGATGATGCCCGAAATAGGCGGCGATCGCCTGGTCTCTTTATTACGCAGTAATCCGGAGTTTGCCGATACTTCAATTATCATGTTGACGGCAAAAGATGATGATGATTTGCGGGTGCAGTTATTGCGTGAAGGGGTACAAGATTATCTGATGAAACCCTTTTCCGTGGAAGAACTGCGAGCAAGAGTGGGCAATGCCGTCGCCATTAAACGGGTGCGGGATTTGTTACGGCAAGAGTTAGCCTCTCAAAGCTCTGATGTCGAAATCCTCGCCTCGGAACTGGCTTTACATAAGCGAGAATTGGAAGCCGCCCTGATTCTCCAACAGCACCAGTCGGCAGAATTAATCAAGGCGAATCAAATCAAGGATGAGTTTTTATCCATTGTTTCCCATGAACTTCGCACCCCCCTCAATTCAATTTTGGGCTGGACTCAGTTGCTGCGAACTCGCAAGCTGAATGAACCGACGAAGACGAAAGCATTAGAAACCATTGAGCGCAATGCTAAACAACAGGTAAATCTGATCGATGATATCCTGGATGTTTCCCGGATTATTCGAGGCAAAATTCGCTTACAACTGCGTCCGGTGAATTTAATTCCCATTGTTGAAGCAGCCCTGGATACGATGCTGCCCACGGCGCAATCTAAGGGAATTGAGATTGATTTTAACTTTGATCCGGCAGTCGCCTTGATTTCGGGAGATAGCGATCGCTTGCAGCAAGTGGCTTGGAATTTGTTGTCCAATGCGGTGAAGTTTACCCCAGCAGAGGGTAAGATTTCGGTGGCGATCGCCCAGCAGGATTCCTCTATTACCCTCCAGGTTCAGGATACGGGAATTGGTATCAGTCCAGACTTTCTGCCCTATATTTTTGAAGGATTCCGCCAAGCGGATAGTTCTACGACTCGCGCCTATGGCGGATTAGGGTTAGGGTTGACCATTGTCCGTCACTTAGTCGAACTCCACGGGGGCCAGGTCCAAGCCTTGAGTGAGGGGGAAGGCCAAGGGACCACGTTGATTGTCCAGTTACCGATTCTGCCCAAACCGCCACAAGAGCAGCTCATCCAGACTTCCTCCTCCCCGGAAGAGGGATTATCAAGTCAACTGTGGGCGTTGGATGGGTTGCAAGTGTTGGTGGTGGATGACGACCCGGATACGGGGGATTTAATGCAAGCGATGCTGACGGATTACGGGGTGCGGGTTCGTGTGGTGACTGGCGGTTTCCGAGGCGATCGCCCTGATGGACGAATTGAAATTTGATGTTTTAGTCAGCGATATTGGAATGCCCGGAGAAGATGGATATCATTTAATTCACCAAATCCGCCAGTATGAAGCGGATAGCAACCGCCATATTCCGGCGATCGCCCTGACAGCTTTTGCTTCGGAGGAGGACCACGCCCAATCCCTCATGGCAGGCTTTCAAAAACACCTTTCTAAACCTGTGGAACCCGCCCAATTAGCGAAAGTCCTCGCTCAGTTAGCCTCGACTTTGTGAACGAGGAGTTTGAAGATACAGCTCTCCACTCTTGCCCTTGAGAGTTAAGATAAGGGCATGAGCAAATTGGGGCGGAAAGGAAGCGGACCCACTGTAAAGTGGCTCCCGCAATCTCAGGGTTAGAGGGTGACTGCCAATCCGATACAAACACCCAAGGCAATGGCAAAAATTTTGATTGTTGATGACTCTACCCTTTCTCGGGGAATCCTGCGTCGCATCCTCCAGACCGAAGGCCACTCGATTATTGAGGCCAAAAATGGATTGATGGGCATTGAGAGTTACTATATAGAGAAACCCGATCTCGTCTTACTGGATATCGCCATGCCAGATATGCAGGGAACCGAAGTGCTGGAAAAATTACTCGCCTTCGACGATCGCGCCCGGATCGTGATGGCAACTGCTGACCTGCAAGAACTGACCCGCGCTTCCGTGATGGCAGCCGGAGCACTGGGTTATCTGACTAAACCCTATAATCCAGAGGCGGTTCTGGCGATCGTGAATCAGGTCCTCCAAGGAGTCCCGGGAGGGGTAGGATGAAGCTGACAGAAACCCAAAAGGATGCCTTAAGCGAACTGCTGAATATGGGTTTCGCTCGCACGGCTTCGGCCCTCTCAGAACTGACGGGTCATCGGGTGTTATTAGAGATTCCCCAGGTTTCCATTCACCCGATTGAAGAACTCAGCGCCAAACTCGGGACCTTTGTCAAGGGTGAAATTGCCACGGTGCAGCAAATTTTTACGGGACGGGTTTCGGGAAATGCTCTGTTATTGTTGAACTATGACGGGGCGGTGCAACTGACGGAGTTGGTGACTCCGGAACAAAATACCCATCGCGATCGCCTCGATGCCTCGGCAGCAGAAGTGCTCACGGAAATTGGCAATATTTTACTCAATGCCTGTCTGAGCGTTTTTGGAAATTTGTTACAAATACAAATCTCCTTTTCCGTTCCTCGGTTACATTTAGAAGCCTTAGATGGGTTACTGCATTCTTTGAGCATTGGTAAGGTGGAAATGCGGTATGCAATGGTGGTTTATACCGGGTTTCGGATGAAGGAAAATTCAATTCACGGATATTTAGTGAT
Organism: uncultured cyanobacterium; assembly: GCA_963821735.1. Taxonomy (GTDB): domain Bacteria; phylum Cyanobacteriota; class Cyanobacteriia; order Cyanobacteriales; family Laspinemataceae; genus Laspinema. Next base: position 471,833 of record CAWGFK010000002.1, on the reverse strand, counting down.
GGTCTTGAGTGTGGTCTCTTTAGAAAAATTACTCGAAGAGATTGATCACTGGGCCAGGGAGGAGATAGACCCATCTAACCTTTCCGTCTCTTCATAATTGAATAACCATATTTAGCGGTAAAAAAGGGTTTAGTAAAATGAATAGCATCACCGACACTTTTAACCATAATCAGGACCTCCTTCATTGGGTCAATGACTTAGCAGACCGAGGGATATTTACGACCGATGTAGATTTGAATATCCAAAGTTGGAATCATTGGCTGGAACTTTATAGTGGGTTGAATGTAAATCGGGTGGTGGGGAGAAATTTACTAGAAATTTATCCCGAATTAAAGAATCGGCGATTAGAGCGGTTTTTTCACCAAGCTCTGGCGGGACAAGTGACGGTGCTGTCTCAGCGCTTACATGGGTTTTTGTTACCGATGCTCCCGGGGGATGTTTATAAGAGCGTGCCTTATATGCTACAGAGTGCTAAAATTGCTCCGATTATGGAAGCGTCCCAGGTGATTGGCACGATCGCCACGATTGAAGATGTCACCGAACGGGTCCTGCGGGAGTCGGAACTGCAACATCAAATTAAGGAATTAAAACGCACTGAATCCGCTCTCATTGCGACTCAAAGCCAGCTTCAATATTTGTTGTCCTCCAGTCCGGCAGTAATTTATACTTGTCCCTCTGACCATCCTTACTGCCCGACTTTTGTCAGTGAGAATATTATCGAACATCTGGGATATCGACCGGAAGAATTTTTAGAGTTTCCCAGTTTTTGGCGCGATCGCCTTCATCCCGATGATGCAGCAGAGCTATTCTCCAGCATCAAGCAGTTGTACCAGAGGGGTCATTCCCAGAGCGAGTATCGCTTTGAACACTCTGACGGCAGCTATCGATGGGTGCGAGATGAAATGAAGCTGATTTGCAAGGGGGAGAAACAGGGTGAAGAAATTGTCGGGGCGTTATATGATATCACCGATCGCAAACGCGCTGAAGAACAGGTGCGCCAGCAGGCAGCCCTTTTGGATGTTGCCACCGATGCGATTTGGGTGAAAGACCTGGATCAAAATATTCTGTTTTGGAATAAAGGTGCGGAAAAATTATACGGATGGACCCGCAGCGAAGCGATGGCCCAAAGTAGTAGCCGCCTGTTTGAGGTGAAAAGTACCGAAGAACTCAACCAGATTGAGCAAACTATCCTCACAACCGGCGAATGGCATGGAGAGTTAGAGCAAGTCACCAAAGCGGGTAAATCCATCACCGTTGCCAGTCGTCAGACCCTGGTGCGGGACGAGCGCGATCGCCCCTGTTCCATCCTCTCGGTTAATACAGATATTACCGAGAAAAAACAGCTAGAAGCCCAGTTTTTGCGAGCGCAACGCCTGGAAAGTATCGGCACCTTAGCGAGTGGCATTGCCCATGATTTGAACAACATTCTCACCCCCATTTTGGGGGCGGTGCAACTGCTGCAAATGTTTCCGTTAAATGCCCAGCAAATGCGCTTAGTGTCCATGCTAGAAATTAATACCTTGCGCGGCGCGGACCTGCTCAAACAAGTGCTTTCCTTTGCCAAAGGCTTAGATGGCGATCGCACCGTGATCCAAGTTAAACATCTGATTGATGAAACGACCGCCATCGCCGGAGAAACCTTTCCCAAATCCATTGAAATTATCACGGCGATCGACCCCAAACTTTGGTTAATTTCCGGGGACCCGACTCACCTGCATCAAATCCTGATGAATCTGTGCGTCAACGCTCGCGATGCCATGCCCAACGGCGGGATTTTATCCATTGAAGCTGAAAATATCACCCTCACCCAATCGCAGTTAATCCTAGACTCCGAGGCTCAAATTGGCTCTTATATTAAACTCACGGTTCGAGATACGGGAACCGGCATTTCTCCGGAAATTTTAGACCGATTATTTGAACCCTTTTTTACCACCAAAGGCTCAGGAAAAGGCACGGGATTAGGGTTACCCACAGTTCGAGGTATCGTCAAAAATCATGGCGGGTTTTTATTGGTTTCCAGTCAAGTTGGCAAAGGCACCGCCTTCACCGTGTACCTGCCTGCGATTCAGGGAACTGAAGCACTAACTTCGGAACCCACAGAACTTCCTTTCGGAGCCGGTGAGTTGATTTTAGTCGTCGATGATGAAGTCGCCATCTGCGAAATTGCTCAAGCCCTTCTGCAAAAATTTGGTTATAATGTTTTAACGGCTAATGATGGCATGGAAGCCATTTCCCTTTACAGTCAACGGTCCTCTGAAATTGTCGTGGTCATTCTGGATATGATGATGCCATTCATGGATGGAAACCTCACTTTAAAAGCGCTTCAAAAAATTAATCCGTCGATTAAAATTATTGCCGTTAGCGGACTTTTAAGCAATTTTCCCCTATCTGAATCCGGAGACAAAAGTTCCATCAGCTATTTATCAAAACCCTATAAAACTCGCGATTTATTACGCTTAATCCGCAAAAATATTGATTGATAATACCAACAGAGGGAGCAGAACCGGATTCCTCACCGCTGGTCCCCTGCACCCATTCCTCATGACGGGCGGTAAGGCGATCGCAAAATATAAATCCTCCAAACGTTCAACTGAAAGGAAGATATCTGTAGGGGCGCAATGCTTGCGCCCTCCGGAGGGCGCAAGCATTGCGCCCCTACTCCGTTGATCCGTAACTACAAACGAACGTTTTGGAGATTTTATTTTTTGGAGTTCCCTAAGCGGAGCTATCCTCGTAGGGAATCGCACTTCAGGAGGACCCCACCCTAACCCTCCCCTTGGCAAGGGGAGGGGACCGGAGGTGTTCTTAAATGTGAGAGAAATTACCCTAAACTTACTCGGGTAAGGGTTCTGCTTCCCCCATTATTCTTAACTTAACCGTTCAACTTGGCTAACATTTGCGCCACTTGTGCACCAATATTTTCCACCCCTTGTTGCTGTTTGGGGTCTTTTAACATCCCCGATTCCGTAAACGCTTCCATCGCTTGGGGGATGGCTTTTTGACTGGGCAAGACAATCATACTAATATTCCCCAACATTTCTCGGAGTTGAGCCAAACCCCGTAATCCCCCTAAAGCACCGGGAGAGGCACTCATAATTCCCACCACTTTGCCTGAAAAAGCAGCCAGCATCGGTTCATCGGGAGCAGGACGGGATATCCAGTCGATCGCATTTTTGAGCAGGGGGCTAATGGTGCTATTATACTCCGGAGAAGCAATCAACAAGCCTTGGTGAGCAAAGAAAAGCGATTTTAACTCTTGAGCCGCCTTGGGCATTCCCTCTGCTGCTTCTAAGTCTTGGTCAAACAACGGCATGGGAAAATCTCGCAGGTCAATATAGGTGACCTCTGCACCGGCTTTTCTAGCGCCATTGGCCGCAATTTGAGCGAGTTTTTTGTTAAATGACCCTTCACGAGCGCTGCCCGCAAAGGCGAGAATTTTTGGGGGATTAGACATCGTTACTCCTAGAGTTTGTTCGTTCAAAAATAGAGGGTTCAAACGGGACTTAGCCCAGAAATCATCATAGCCCATTTGTGGGGTAACTCCGCCTGGGATTGAAGGATGATGCCGGATCGGGTTGCCGAAATTCACCCTGAATCTGCACCCGCTTAAACTTATCCCCAGAGATACTCACTCCTGGGGCGATTCTCATAGCGGTTCGGGGTTGCTCTTGGGGTTGCTGAAACTCCACTTCGGTTCCATCCACCCACACCTGCTGCACCGCCATGCCATGAATCTGCAACTCCACCGATGAGTAAGGAAACGGATAATCTCCCTGAGATTCCCAGGCGATCGCCAATCCCTCAGCAGTTCGTTCCAGGTGAATCTGATCCAGACGCGACGCCTCATATCCATCCCCCGCATCGCTATACAGCAATCCCGTACTGTTTCCCGCGATCGGGGGATAGAGATGTAAGGTTAAATGTCCCCCTTGTTCCATCGGTAAGACAGTCCCCGCCTTAACAAACACAGGAATTTCCTCTAAGGGAACCTCTAGGGTTAAGCGTTGCGACCCTTCGAGCATTGTATCATCAGTGAATTTATACCACTGGCCCTGGGGAAACAAGACCCGTCGCGATCGCGCCTTATCCTTGACAATTGGATAAACTAACAGCGCATCTCCCAGGAAAAAGGCATCATCCACCCCCCATAACTCAGAATTTTCCGGTTCCGACCAAAACAACGGACGCACCGGAGGATATCCCTTCTGAGTGGCTTCCCAAGCTAAGGTATAAAAATAGGGAATGAGTTGGTACCGCAGTTGCAGCAGCGATCGCACGCAATCTAAAACCCGCAACCCATACCCCCAAGGAGTGCGAGGTTTAACATTATTCGCCGAATGAGTGCGACAAAAGGGCAAAAAGGTCGAAAGTTGAAACCAGCGTAAGTATAACTCCGCCGAAGGATTGCCTTTAAATCCGCCAATATCCGGCCCCGTATAGGGAATACCCGATAATCCCATCCCCAACACCGTCGGCAGGGTCTGCCACAACCCCCCCCAACTGGTTTCAACATCCCCCGTCCAAGTCCAGGCATAGCGCTGTAATCCCGCCCAACCGGACCGGGAGACGATGAAAGGGCGGCGATTGGGCTGATACTCCCGCAGGGCTTCATACCCGGCCCGCGCTTGCTGGAATCCATAGAGATTGTGCGCTTCTAAATGGATGCCGCCTCGACCTTCCATAAAGTGCTGGGTCGCTTTCGGGAGGGTGGCATCTCCCCAGAGAGCAAATACCCCCGGGTCATTCATATCATGCCAAAATCCGGCAATGCCCATATCTAAGAGATATTCATATTGCCGACTCCACCAATGACGGGCTAGGGGATGGGTAAAATCAGGAAAAGCTGACATTCCCGGCCAGACCGGAGCATGAACGATGTTACCATTGGGTAACTTACAAAAGATATCCTGGCTAACTCCTTCGCGATACAATTGACTGCGGCGATCGCGCTTCACCCCCGGATTGACGATCGCCACCATGTTTACCCCTTGCTCGGCCATTTCTTGATTAAACTCCCTGAGTTTGGGAAAGCGGTCCGGGTCGATGGTAAACGAGCGAAAGTTATCTTTGCAGTCAATATCCAGGTGAATCGCACTCAGGGGAAGATTATGCTTCTGGAATCCTTGGGCGGTTTCTCGGACTGCCGCTTCCGTTTCATATCCCCACCGGGATTGATGATAGCCAAACGCCCAGCGCGGAGGCAGGGGCGGACGTCCGGTTAATTCGGTATAAAGGGCGATCGCTTTAGCGGGTTCTGCGCCGATAAAATAATAGCGCAAGGCTCCCCCGGCAAAGGCTGCAACCGCCCGATCGCCCAAGGTAAAGGTGGCAGCAAAGCTATTTTCATAGAACACCAAATAACTGCCTTGGTCATGCAATCCCATATACACCGGAATACAGAGATACAAAGGGTCAGAACCGGGGCCATACTTTCCCCCAGCGTCATAATGCCACATCCGATATCTGGGGTTGTCGCTGGCGCGTAAATTGAAGGGGGCCGCCCGTTCTCCTAATCCATAAATCTGCTCAGGCGATCGCAACAGGGATTCTTGTTGCCATGCTTCCCCCCGGCGTTGGGGCGGTAATTCTTGGCGCAACACTCGCCCATTGGCATCTTGAAATTCGATGCCGCCTTCGGGTTTGATGATGACTTTGAGGCGATCGCTACTGATAATTTTTCCCTGTTCTGTGTCCTCCAACTGTAGGGCCACTTCCGGCCAATCTTGTTGGACAATGCCATAAGGCACAGGTGCGAGTCCCGGTTCCCAATTCACCCGCACTAATTCCGGGGATAAAAACTCTATCTCTACCTGGGCTTTTTCAAAGCTAAACTGAGCGCCTTGACTCGTTCTTTCTACCATGAGCAACCGTCCCGGTGTGGTCAGGGGTTGCACTTTTTGAGAACTTTGATATTGGCGATCGGCCCAGTCTCTTTGAAAGGTATAAATCTAAAGAAGTAATAAACCGTTCTAATCGAATCAATCGCAGTTTTAAAGAAATTTGTTTGAGAATATTCATGAATTAGGGTTATATAATCAACAATTTGTAAAGGGTTCAACTGTCTATTTCATCATGACCCACCGGATAAACCTAACAGACCGGCACCTGTGAGGGTGCCGGTAGCGATCGCTTACGTTACCGGGTCATGATTGTCAATTTGCGCCCGTTGTAAGCGTCCGGAAAAGTCTACATAGACTGTTTTCCATTCCGTAAACACATCTAGGGCGGCTGTTCCTGCCTCACGATGTCCGTTGCCGGTTTGTTTGACGCCGCCAAAGGGTAAATGCACCTCGGCACCAATGGTCGGGCCATTAATATAAGTGATTCCGGCTTCAATATCCCGCATGGCTTGAAACGCCCGATTGATATCACGAGTATAAACCGAAGAAGATAACCCGTAGGAGGTATCATTGAGAATGGCGATCGCCTCTTCAAAGGAAGAAATTTCTATCAACGCCACCACCGGCCCAAAAATCTCTTCCCGGGCGACCCGCATATGCGGCATCACCCCATCCAGGATAGTTGGCTCAAAAAAGAATCCTCCCGTGAGCGTTCCCTCCGTTGTGCGATTGCCCCCGATTAAAACCTGCGCTCCCTCTTGATGGGCAATTTCCATATACTCCTCAATCGTATTCAGTTGCGTAGCATTGACAATCGGCCCGATATCGGTATTCGGGTCCGTTCCGGGTCCCAGACGGAGTTTTCGGGTGCGATCGACCAGCAGTGTGGTAAACTTATCCTTAATATCCCGATGCAGCAGCAGGCGACTGGTCGCCGTGCACCGTTGCCCACTCGTGCCAAAAGCGCCCCAAATTGCGCCTTCCAGGGCTAATTCTAAATCCGCATCTTCCATCACCACCTGGGCATTTTTGCCCCCCAGTTCCAAACAAACCCGCTTGTGCTGTTTGGCGCAGGTTGCCGCCACTTCTGCGCCAGTTTGTGAGGACCCGGTTAAGGAAATTAAATTGACATCGCGATGTTCTACCAAGGCTTTTCCCGCTTCTTCTCCCAACCCATGCACCAGGTTGACGACTCCCGGGGGAAATCCGGCATCATGGAAAACTTCAAACAGCAAGTGAGTCACCGCAGGGGTTTCTTCCGACGGTTTCAGGACGAGGGTATTGCCGCAGACTAAGGCAGGCATCGCTTTCCAACAGGGAATGGCGAGGGGAAAGTTCCAAGGGGTGATTAACCCGCAGACGCCAATCGGCATTCGCACCGTCATCGCAAATTTATTATCCATTTCCGAGGCGGTGGTTTGTCCGAACAGACGGCGACCTTCTCCGGCATAATAAAAGGCGCAGTCAATGCCTTCTTGGACATCGCCATTGGCTTCAGTTAAGGGTTTTCCCATTTCCTGGCTCATTACATAGGCGATTTCTGCTTTGCGATCGCGCAATAATTCCCCAAAGCGGTATAAAAATTCCGCCCGTTCCGGTGCAGGAACAAGTCGCCAAGTGCGATAGGCACGGCGGGCGGCAGTGACGGCCATTTCTATATCAATGTCCCCCGATCGCGGAAAGGTTGCCACCAGTTCGCGCCAATGGGCGGGATTGCGACTTTCCATCGTTTCCCCAGAGGCAGGGGGTAACCAGTGACCCTCAATATAATTCAAACAACTGTGCATGATTAATCCGGGCTAAGATAGATAGGGACAGCTTACAGCCAATGATGAGTGATCTCCATTCCCCGCGTTGTCATAATTGATTCAAACAACGGGGTAGTTAAGGCTTGTTCTACGGGCCAGACACCGGGTTTGTGAATCTTTCCATTCAGCAACAGTTCGGCGATGGTTCCGGTGCCAATTCCCGTGGCAACAGCGGCGCTATGATGAACCACTGCACTACAAACCGTGGCGGGTTCTCCTTCGGCATTCCGTCCATTGACTTCCGATCGCACTGCCACCCCAGTCCCGCTAAATTTGTCCGTGACTGCCGTCATCCGGTAGCTGACTTGAGATAAAAACTCGACGACAGCGGAATTTTTCAGGGCAGCAGCAGGCCATAAATTCGCCACCATCCAGGTTAAATGGTTGTACAAATCCGGGGAAGTGCCGAATTTGGTAATGGCAGTTTTGACCGGGAAGGAGTCGGGTAAGGTGAAGGCTTCGGGCATATCAAACCAGTAAACGCCGACCTTGCCATAAGGTTCGGGAAATTCGATAGTTTCGCGATCGGTATAGGGTTGAACCTGTTGCCATTGACCATCAATCCAGGCATCAAAGGGGTTTTGTAAGCCTAAAAAAGTGGTTCGCATGACCGTGACTCCGGCACCGCCTGAACCCCCGACAACATAGCTTAAATGAATGCGATCGGCTTCTTGCAGTTGTTCGACCCCTTGGCGAACCATACTATTAGAAATTCCGGGAAAAATGCCAGTATTAATAACAGCGGTTATGCCTGCTTTTTCGGCGGAGTCTTGCAATGCCAGCGCCCTGCGCGTGAATCCTCGGTTATCGCTAACATCGGTATAGTTGACGCCGCGATCGATGCAGAGTTGGAGGACTCGGGCATCGCGGTGATGGAAGGGTCCGGCACTATGAACAACCAGATCGCTTTCGGCGATCGCCTGTTCCAATCCAGGGCGATCGTCTAAATGTACCGCCCGAAACTTCAGGCGATCGCCCAGGGTCTGATCCACGGATTTTCCCGATGCCTTATCTCGTCCCGTTACCGTAATTTCTGCATCGGTATGGGCGATCAAATCTTCGGCAATGCTGCTGCCGATGCGTCCCCGTCCGCCAATAATCAAAACTCGTTGGCTCATGTCTTTAATCCGTAACAATACCCCCATTGCAGCATTTTTATCCAAGTCTGGCATCTATACGAAGAAAGATCGCTAGGGACTGAGTACAGAATTGGCGCTGGATTGGATTGGGGATGGACTTTTTGTACGGGTCCAACAACCGGGCAAAGTGCAGTACCCTTGCCCGAATTCACCCGGCAGATTGTCCGGGGCAATTCCCGGCCAGGGACTTAGCTTTTGTAATGTTTATTCGGTGAATTTCCCCCAATCTGACCGGATTTTTTGAAGATTTAGTAAAGTGAGTCCCTTTTGTTTGGAACAATTCCAGTTCAGCGAATAGGATCAGAGCGATCGGGACATCCAAACACTCAGGAAAGACCGCCATGAAACATTTTACTCAATTCTTATTAGCCCCCCTTGTGGCAACCGTAGGACTCGCCAGCTTCCCGGCTGTTGCTGGAGCTTTTAGCCTCAGCTTTGTGAATGATGATAATGATTTTAACGCCCTTAACCCGAATTTAGCCTTTGTTGCTGAAGGACGAATCGGTAACAATCAGTCCGGCGGCACTCATGAATTAAATTTTCATGGGACCAATGAAAATGATCCCACCAAAACCTCTGCTCAAGCGGATTATGTCTGGATCAGTGGACTGCCGACGGTGTTTAAGCTGATGTATGATGCGACAACTCGCAATATTAGCTATCAAGTCGGGGAGACTATTTTACAGTCGATCGCGAATAATAATGTGGTTTCCGACATTTTTATCCGCGCTAGAGCAACCGTGTCAGAAAGCAGCATTGCGATCGCCAATTTAGTCTTTAATGGCACTCCCCTCTCCCAATCCCTGGCGATCGCCGGGACCAGCAATTGGAGTGAGAGCATGGAATACCTGCGAATCAGTGGGGTAACTGATAGTTTCACCCTAGAAGGGACCTCTCTCATGTCTTGGGGGGATAATCGTCCTGGCAATTCCAATCTCGCCTATCAAATTAAGGTGGGAAATGCCGAAGCAGTTCCTGAACCTTTGAGTGTTTTAGGACTAGGGTTAGGGGCGAGTGGACTCGCATTCCTGAAAAAGCGTCGCCAGCGCCCCGCCTAAGCGTAATTTAATGGGGCCAAATTGACATTGGATTTAGGTTGGAGTAACCCTAGTAAATTCTAAATTTAAAGCCGATTTTCGGTGTATAATTTGATAATTATATACCGAAAATCGTTTTTTGTAAAATTACACGGAAGATAAAACGCTAGATTCAGTCAAATGCTCTTGAAACTCTTCAGCAATTTGGGCAAGGGTCCGATATAAATCTTGGGTATGTTGCCATCCCACAAACCCGCAAAATACACAAATTCCTAGCGGGTTTTCAATGAAAACATGGTGAACTTGGACTGGATTTTTCCACACTTTAATCTTCATCCCCGTCTTAAACGTTAGATAAGGTTTAGCCCGCGAAAAATCCCGACGATGGGCGGCAGTCATCGCACTCAGGTCTTGCAAGCGCTGAATCACGGCATAAGTTAAATCCGCTTCAGGCAGAGGAGAAATCACCGGCTTGTCCCAAAAATCGCGAATAATTTGGACTAACTGGGGATGATTGCTGAGGGCGGGATGAGAGATTCCGGGCAAACAGATAAATTGAGCGCGGTCAAACTTGGTAGCTTCAATACTAATCGTGCGATCGCTGCCATTATCGGTATCTCCGGCAATTACTAAAGTTGGGATAATTTCAGCCAGAGACTCGGCAATTTTACGGCGATTGATGCCCAAATCCCGCCCCATCCCCAGTCCCCATTTAAACGGATCTAAAATCCGGGCTAAATCCGCCCCACCCACAGGAGAAGCCAGCAAAACTAACGAGTGAATTTGCGATCGCCATTCCGGATGACGATGCAGCACCTCTAACCAAATCAATCCCCCCATCGAATGACCAATAATTCGCATCGGAGTCGTGGGATAAGTGGCGAGGTTTTCTGCCACCACCGTTTCCACGGTTTTAATTAACGGTTCAATCCGATAAAAGGTCCGCAACCAACCTAAATTGGGGGTAACAATCCGGCAATTCGGTGTCTTTAAAGCCTCAGCCAGTGTAGCAATTTTGTGATGGGTATCCGCCCATCCATGTTGAGCATACAGAATAAAGTCTGGTGATTCGCTCATGGTAACCCTCCCACAGATACATCAGCTTATTTCCCTTATTATAGAAATTCTCCCAAGTCCAGGGGTACAGAACTAGAGAGAGGACAAAAACAGGGGTCTTTAGCCTAGCCCTGTCAAGGTGTATTGATTTGTAGGGGCGCAATGCTTGCGCCCTCTCATGGTGGTAAATTTAATCACCAAAAATCGTTATTTCTTGTAGGGGCGCAATGCTTGCGCCCTCCGGAGGGCGCAAGCATTGCGCCCCTACAGATGAACGGTTGGATGATTTATATTTTGCAATCCCCTTATAACGAAAACATCCTCAAGGGACGGGAGATTTCCATCATCAGGACCGATCGCCTCTTAGAGTTACCTTTCTTTTCTCCAACTTCGACTCATACCAATTCATCAACGGAGTCGCACTAATTCCATGCACAATTGCCGAAACCACCAGAGTCAGAAACACAATCCAAGCGATTTTTTCCCCAGTTTCTCCTTCCAACCCTTTGCCCATCGCATAAGTGAGATAATAGACGGAACCCACACCCCGAATCCCAAACCACCCCATCAATAACCGTTTTGAGGTATGAAAATTTGCGCCAATGGTACTAATCCAAGTTCCCAGGGGACGAATAATAAATAACAAAAATCCCGCCACGATTAAAGTATCTCCGGCAAACCTTAAACTCGGTTCTATTCTCAGCAGAGAACCGAGTAATAAGATAGTTCCTACTTCTAAGAGTTTTTCCACCCGTTCCGTTAATCTCAGTTGAGACTCGGTCCGTTGTGAATCGCGGCTGTAGCTTCTGCGGACGGTCATTCCCGCGACAAATACCGCGACAAACCCATATCCATTAATCACTTCAGTCAGGGAATAGGCCAGTAAAATGGTACTCAAGGCGATAAAATCTTGCATGAGGTCATCCACGGGACGAACGCGATGCAATTGTGTTTCAACCCAAACAATGGCCGAAGCGACGAGAATCCCCATGCCGATACCAGCGGCGATCGCCCAAATTAAATCAACCACCAACCATTCATAAATCCAGTTGTTCCAATTGCTATCTTTTAACGCATATAACCCAAAATAAACAAACGGAAAAGCCAAGGCATCATTTAATCCCCCTTCAGAGGTTAAGCCAAAGCGGAGTTCATCTTTATCCTCAACATGAGCCAGTTGAACTTCCGAGGCCAAAACCGGATCCGTGGGGGCAAGAATCGCTCCAAGTAAAATCGCCGCCCCCCAATCCAAGTCCAAAAACCAGTGCCCGACAACGGCAATTCCTACAATGGAAATCGGCATCAAAAATCCAATTAATCGGGCTGTCGTCTGCCACGCCCAAAACTTGAGCGGACGATTCATTTTTAGTCCGCCACTAAACAACGAAATAATTACAACTAACTCGGTCAATCGCTCCAAAAAATTCGCATCCGGGCGCACCACCACTAATTTCAGCCCATAAGGACCAATCAAAATACCCACAGCTAAATAAATCAGGGCATAAGAAAGCGGCAATCGTTTAATCCACCCCGAGAAAACAGTGACCGAAAGGAGTAATAAGCCGAGAGCCAGCATATCGAGAATGTAAATATCTACCAAAGCGATCGCACCTCTTTTATTAATCGATTAAAAGAACAAATAATTACAGGAATGAGCCAACCTTTCAAATGAACAATTATTTTACTGACTCCGGAAATAATACTTTTAATTTGGACCGGGTCAAATCCCATTTGGGAGTGATTTAGGGTTAGGGCGACCCTTCAGGAGATGTTGCCATCCAATGTGCTAGTCCTCCCCTATGTTTTGGATAGGGAACCGGAAGTAAGTATTTGTCATCAAATTAAAGGAATCAGAGGACCCCACCCAAATCCCCCTTGAACCTAAAAAATCTACTCGTGTAAGTCCCTCTGAACCTGAAAAATCTCCCCCTTCCCTCTCGTCTCCCCCTTCCCCCTCGTCTCCCCCATCCCTCTCGTCTCCCCCTTCCCTCGTAGGGAAGGGGGTTGGGGGGTTAGGTCAATCTTCATGAACTAGAGAAATTAAAAACAGAATTTGCCATAGATTTAACCGAATTACTCGCATCTTTTAAAGTTTGGCTCATGGGTTGCTGTTGGAATAAAAAGACCCGGGCACAGTTCCGTCCGGGCATTCCGGAAATTGAACCCCCTGGATGAGTGCCAGCGCCGGTCAAGAACAACCCATCAATGGGGGTTTTGTAGTTGGCAATTTCCGGGAGAGGACGGAAGAAAATCATCTGGTCTAAGGTCATATCAATATGGTAATGATTCCCCTTATAAGACCCGAGACGATCGCTCAGTTCCGCTGGACTTTCTACCCGGCGCGCAATAATGGAATTTTTGATATTCGGCGCATAATCAGACAGTTTATCAATCAGGCGATCGGCCACTTTGTTTTTGAGTTCGTCAGTCCATCCGGTGCCCTTTTGTCCGGTTCCTTCTGCGCCATGAATTTGATAAGGGGCGAAGAATTCCACCCAGAGGGTATGCTTTCCTTCCGGGGCCATTGAGGGGTCAAGAACTGTCGGAACGACTACATACATGGAGGGATTTTCATCCGGAATAATGCCCATTTGACAGAAACTATGACCTTTTTCCACATGATGAACAGAATCGGCGATGACTACCGATCCAATTAAATACTCATCTTGGTGATTGTAGGCTTCAAATCGGGGCATTTCTGAGAGGGCGCAATCCAGTTTAAGGATGCTTTCATTGTTGTTGACAATGCGGCGGTCTACCCGATCGCGTAAGTTGGGGTCGCGGGAATCAATATCTCCCGGATTGACCAATTCCAAAAAGACTCGTTTGGCATCAATATTAGAAATCACCCCTTCTTTGGCGCGATATTCTTGACCTCCATCCACGCGGACACCAACGGCGCGACCATTATCGACTAAAATGCGTTCAACGCCGCGATCGCACAAAATTTCACCCCCGAGACTGTTGACTCGATTCACTAACGCTTGGGTGAGTGCGCCAGTCCCTCCTCGGGGTCTTGCCATCCCAGGATTGTGCCGCATTGCCATCATAATTGCACCCACAGACATCCCTTTTTGTGAGGGTGGAATGCTCATTTCTGCGGCAAGTCTAGCTAAGGGTCCTTTGACGACTTCGGTATCAAACCATTCCTCTAACATATCTTGAGGACTACTGAGCATGGTTCGGACAAAATCTAGGATTTTATCGGGGGTTCCCAGTAAGGATAGCAGGTCTTTAATTTTATCCAGATTATAATTGCCGGTGATATCGATAATCGATTTAGGCGGGGCGTTGAAGATGGGGGCGATCGCATTCAAAACGCGCTGCCAATAGTGGACAAATTCTCCATATTTTTGGGCATCTCGCTCACTGTAACGGGCAATTTCCCGACAGGTTTGGTCTACGGATTTATGCCCCAGGAAATATTTGCCATCGGGTTGGGGACAAAAGAGAACCGGATCGCAATACAGATAATCTAATCCGTATTTTTTCAGTTCTAATTCTTCCACCACGGGCCCGAGATGGATAAATTCATGGTCGATCGCACAGAGGTTAAATTTAAACCCTGGTGCTTCTTCCGGTAAAGATTCTTCCGTCGTTGCTGCACCCCCAGGAACGGAACGTTTTTCTAATAGTAAAACACTTTTACCCGCTTTTAAAAGGTAAGCCGCACAGACTAAGCCGTTATGACCGGCTCCAATGATAATTACATCGTACTGGGACATGAAAAAACTCCTGTTAAATTCCCGCTTGCTGTTGAATTTTACAAAACTTAATCCTCCGGTGGATTCTATCTCCAGAAAGAGATTGGGGAAGCAGGGGGGATGATTTTTGAGTCATTCGGTCCGAGCAAAAAAAAGAGTCAATCTATGGATTGTTGCTGAAATTTATGCTATATTAACTCCTGATTTTAAGATTGAAGGCGATGGAGCTCGCCATAACCGCCAATTCAGCGATCCCAATGGGGGCTGAACGGCTGATGGCTCCTACCTGTCCGGGCTGAATGCCGGGAGGTAGGGCGATCGCATCAATCCACTCCTGGACCAGCCATCCACACCTGTTCAGGAGCATAACGAATGTTAATCAGTACAATTTGGATCCTCGGGATGGGCTTTTTTGCCGGTCAATTCGCCCGTCGCCTCGGTCGGCACCCCCACTCATTGGCATGATTTTGGTGGGAGTCATCCTCGGTCCCGAAGTCGGAAATCGCCTAGAACCGGGAATTCTCGCTGCTGCGGACGATTTAAGAACCCTGGCGGTGATGATTATCCTGATGAAAGCGGGACTCGGACTCGATCGCGAAAAGTTGGCGGAACAGGGAACCGTGGCCCTGCGCTTAGGCATTTTACCCGCTATCCTAGAAGCTGGGGCGATCGCCATTGCGGCGAAGTTTCTCTTCCAGTTTGACCTATTAACTGGGTTACTCCTCGGATGCATTATTGCTGCCGAATCTCCCGCAGTCATTGTCCCGGGAATGTTGCGTCTCAAACGGTTGGGTTGGGGCGTCAAAAAAGGCATTCCCGATGCCATTTTAACCGGGTCTGCCCTCTCCGATGTTGTCCTCTTACTCGGGTTTAGTTTACTCTTGAATTTCCTCCAACAAGGAGAACTAGAGCGAATTATATTACCTTGGGGACTCTCACTCAATCCCCTCTTATTACTTCCCTTTCAAGCAATTATCCAGGTAGTTTTAGGAATCGTTGCCGGTTATTTAGCCGCCCAATTATTAGTCTCCCTCCTAGAACGACAAAGCTGGAGTAAAAATCCCGTCCAAGATGTCTTAATTGCCGCAGTTGTAGCGGCATTTGCCGTGATTGCTGCCCGCCAATTCCCTTACTTTTCCGGCTATTTAGCGGTGATGTCGATGGGATTCTTTTTAATCGAACTGGATGCACCCCTAGCCCGCAGACTTCGGAATGGATTTAATACTCTGTGGATTGTGGCGGAAATTGTTTTATTTGTGTTAATGGGGGCGAGTATTCAGACTCCAAGTTTTGGGAGAGATGTTCTTACCGGGCTTGACTATTTTAGCCGTGGGTTTATTCATCGGCAGAACCATTGGTTGGACACTTTCTACCGCAGGAAGTAATTGGAATTGGCAAGAAAAACTGTTTCTGTTACCGGGAAATTCTGCGAAAGCAACAGTGCAGGCAGCCTTGGGTGCGTTACCGTTAGCGTATGGCATTGAAGGGGGTGAAATTATTTTAGCCATTGCGGCCTTGTCAATTTTAGTAACCGCTCCTTTGGGGGCTTGGGCAATTCCAACGTTTGCTCCAAAATTGCTAAAAAAAGGAGAAGTAGACCCAACAAAAGTGACCGTTGATGCTCGGACTCTGTTGTTGGCAGCGGTGGATAGTTCAGTGGGGGCAATGGAAGTTTTGAAACAAACGGCAGATTTAGCTCGGCGGAGTCATGGAGAGGCGATTGTTTTGTATGTAGTTGCGGAAGATGACCCGGAGGAAATCCAAGGGATTCAGGAAATGACTCAGGGAATTTTAGCAGATATTCGCTATCGATTTATCACTGAAAAAGGTGCAGTGGTGGAGACAATTTTGGCCCAGTCTCAAGCTCATCCAGTTACGGCGATTGTTATTGGAAAAAGCTCTAATTCAGAGGGGAAAGGGGCAGCAGTGGGGTTCGGTTTATCAAGGGGTTTTAGCGGGGAGTCGCGTTCCTGTTTTTGTCGGTTTAAACCCGAGATATTGCTGTGAAAAATGCTAAAAACTAGAGCAATGTTTTTCTGAAATTTCCCGTGAAAAATGGGATAGAGGGATTCTCCGGAGGGAGTTTTAGAGGTCAGCAAACGGTCAGAAGTCCGGGCAATCTCCACCCAACTTCTGACCCGATGGGAACATTGGAAAACCTTTCCTGTAAAAAAAATCAAAAAAAAGCTTGACCTGTTTTCTGAAGAGTGCTATAAGGAAAAAGGGCTTTCAGACTCCTCTGAACTTCCCAGTCTTAAACGCAACTTAAACAAGTAAGGAATACTCAAGTGGAAAGCTCTGGTAGTAGTTGTATTGCAACGATTACTCAGGCAGACTCAATGGCTGACGAGCCTTTAGACGAACCTCGACCGTTTCCCCACAACCGGGCGGTTTAGTCAGTGAAATGACCTAGTGTGACTCCACCTGCGAGTTTTCATAGTTCATCTCGTGACCCCCGGGGAAGAGGGCGGTCATGTTAGGAATGGAGATGAACGATGAATCACCGAACGCTTAAAGATTTAAACGAAGGGTGAAGGTTAGGCTAACCCACAGGTAGCCTAACTCGATGCCGGATGCAAATTTACAGTCCCTGTTGCTGATTTTGGTTAGCGTTTTGGGTCGCGATCGCCAATGGAAATAAACCCTTGGTCAACCGCGAACTGGATGCGCTTGGAAATATCATGAATGGGAATTCTGCAACAGCGATCGCAACAAACCTAGAGATTCTGTTGCCTGATTTCGGCTGCATTAGACTCTATAGATTGGGGAAAAACCGCCCAACCACACTCCGAAATATAGAACCGATTAGAGAGTGGAGCATGAACGATAATAATACGACTGAATTGCCGTCCGTCCAGCCGACAACCCGAGACGCATTACGCCAACTCGTGCGATCGCAATTACAAGCCTTACTCGAACAACATAACCTACCCGGAGCAAAAGCCTTACTGGTTCCAGTCCAACCCGCAGATATCGCCGAGGCGATTGAAGGATTACCGCAAACTATGCAGGCGATCGCCTTTCGGTTGTTATCCAAAGAAGAGGCGATCGAGGTTTATGAATATCTGGATTCCAGTGTGCAATACGCCTTAATCGAAGAATTTAAACGCCAAGATGTTCTGGATATTGTCGATAAAATGTCCCCGGATGACCGCGCCCGGTTATTTGATGAATTGCCCGCAAAAGTGGTCAAGCGCATCCTCGAACAACTCAGTTCCGAAGAACGTCAAACCACTTCTTTGCTGTTAGGCTATCCTCCAGATAGCGCCGGGAGAATGATGACCCCGGAATATATTGCGGTCAAAGAAAACATGACCATCAAAAATGCCTTAGACCGAATTAGAAACTTAGCCAATGTCAGCGAAATCATTTATTACCTTTATGTGACCGATGCCTTTCGGCACTTAATCGGCACGATTTCTCTGCGGGATTTAGTCGTGTCGGAACCGGAACAACGGTTATCAGAAATTACCCGGCGAGAACCCGTCTTTGTTTCCACGGAAACCGATCGCGAAGAAGCCGCACGATTAATTCAGCGCTATGATTTTCTAGCCTTACCTGTGGTCGATAGCGAACAGCGTCTCGTGGGCATTATCACCGTGGATGATGTCATGGATGTGGTGGAAGCCGAAACTACAGAAGATATTTATGCTCTCGGTGGAGTTGAAGGCGGGGGAGAAAACTATTTTCAAACCAATATATTCACCGTGGCGCGCAAGCGCGTCGTTTGGTTGTTGATTTTATTAATTACAAATACCGCCACCTCAGCCGTGATTCATGCCCGAGAAGATATTCTCCAACAAGTAGTGACACTGGCGGCATTTATTCCCTTATTAATTGACACCGGGGGGAACGTGGGTGCACAGTCCTCTACTGTGGTGATTCGCGGGTTAAATCTCAATGCCATTCGGGAAGGAAAAGCTTGGAGAATTATCGGACGGGAGACGACTGCCGGGGGGTTATTAGGAGTAATGCTGTCCATTGTTGTCACCGTTTGGGCCTATTTCTTGGCGGGAAATCTGCTGGTTGCTATTTCCGTGGGGGTGAGTTTGCTGGCGATTACCCTCCTCGGGTCCTTCGCCGGATCTGCCCTGCCGTTTTTATTTTATCGGGTGGGATTTGATCCCGCTTTAATGTCAGCGCCCTTTATTACCACCGCAGTGGATGTCCTCGGGGTGTTAATTTATTTAACGGTGGCACAGCAGCTTTTGGGAGGTGCGGCATGACAGGGAAACCACTGAAGATATCCCGTTCGATGCGCCCGGTTTCGCCTGGGGTGACGGCTTCGCGTCCCCTTAAATTGTATAGAATAGTGATCGGACTGGATCCAGGGAGTTTAAAGTGACTGAACCTCAACCGATATCCTCTCCCCTCGGGACCCTGTCGCGGAGAGAAATACCTGACTTAGTGCGATCGCAACTGGAAGCCCTCCTCAAAAATGGGGACCTCCAGGGGGCTAAAGCGATTTTAGTCCCGGTTCAACCTGTGGATATCGCCGAAGCGATCGAAGGAATGCCCGAAGCGATGCAGGCGATCGCCTTTCGCTTGCTATCCAAACAGGAAGCAACGGAAGTTTATGAACATCTCGATACCAGCGTCCAACAAGTGCTTTTAGAAGACTTCAAGCGCCAGGACGTTCTGGATATCATTGGCAATATGTCCCCGGACGATCGCGCCCGACTGCTGGATGAATTGCCCTCGAAAGTCGTGCGCCGATTGCGGGCACAACTGTCTCCCACGGAATGGCAGTCCACCGCCCTGCTGATGGGCTATGAATCGGGAACTGCCGGGAGAATCATGACCCCGGAATATATTTCCGTCCGGGAAAATATGAGCGTCAGCCAAACCTTAGAACGGATTCGCACCCTCTCGCCAGTAGCGGAAATTATTTATTACCTCTACGTCATGGATAGCGAACGCCGCTTAACCGGCATCGTTTCCCTGCGGGACTTGGTGATTAGTTCCCCCGAGGAAAAAATTAGTGAAATCATGACTCGGGATGTGGTATTCGTCCATACGGATACCGATGGCGAGGAAGTCTCGCGCTTGATTCAACGCTATGATTTCCTCGCGATCCCCGTGGTCGATCGCGAACAACGCTTAGTTGGGGTCATCACCATCGATGATGCGATCGACATTATGGAACAGGAAACCACCGAAGATATTTATGCCTTGGGTGGGGTCCAATCTGATGGGGATAATTATTTTGAAATGAGTTTATGGACAGTGGCGCGACGGCGTGTCGTCTGGCTATTTGTCTTATTGCTCACCAATACCGTTACCGGATCAATTATTAATTCCCAAAAAGAGCTATTGCAGCAAGTCGTCGTCCTCACCGCCTTTATCCCCCTACTCACGGGGACCGGAGGAAATGTCGGTGCACAGTCTTCCACTGTGGTGATTCGCGGGATGAATACCGATGAATTGCGATTACTCGGACCGCTGAAAGTGGTTTTTCGCGAAGGAATTGCTGGTGCATTACTGGGAACAATTTTGGGAATCCTGGCCACCATTTGGGCTTATTTCCTCTTGCAAGTCAACATTCAGGTGGCTTTCTGTGTCGGCATCTCTCTGATTGCTATTTCAATTTTGGCATCCGTATCCGGTTCGGCCCTGCCGTTTTTATTCCGCGCCATCAAGTTAGATCCCGCTCTAATGTCAGCGCCGTTTATTACAACCGCTGTCGATGTTTTGGGGGTACTCATTTACTTTAATATTGCCAAGCTATTTCTCGGATTGTAAATTTCCCCACACCCCTACTGACATAACAGGGTTGGGGATTTTTCCAGTTCACAGCAGATTGAATCAATCACGACAGGGCCAAACCTAAAAATCGGATTGATTCAACTCCCTGTTCATCTTTTACCCGATTTTTAAGGCTTAAATGCTGATATTTTAAACTAGAGGATAGAGGAATCCTGGTTAGTCAGGATGACAATTATTGGGGCAATTCATGCTCAATTGTGTCCAGGTTGACTGAAAAATTTTTACCCACCTTATATCAACATTTCTTTATAAAATGGAAAGATTAGGGGGATTTTTGATAAAATGGCAATTGTAATATAGGATTCGGTGGGTGCGAAGGACTCCATGTCAAATCACCGTCATTGGCTAGAAACCGCAGAATATGCTTCCTTGTTCGCGTCAGTGGTGGCGTCGATAGTGGCGGTCTTTTTTAATGGGGCAATCTATGTTGCCGCCCCTTTAATTTGCAGTTCCCTGATTCTAAATGCGATCGTCCGCTATCGCTTGGAACACCAAACTCGCCGGATTAGTGGCACCACGAATCGCCTGCATCGCCAATTGGGGGAAGAACTGGAGATGCTCACCCAACGAGTGGAAGCGCAAAAGCAATTTCCCCTCCCTCAAGTCGAAATGGAGGAAGGCACTCGCCCCCCTGTAGCGATCGGGTCCCCGGATGAGTTGGCCCTGTTGCAAACCCGATTGGGTAAATTAGAATCGGTGGACCTCTCCCAGATTCAACGGGAAATCACGGGGTTGAAAGAGCAATATGCCCTGTTGGATGAAAGTCTCGGCAATGCGATCGCCTATCTGAATCGCTCATCCTTTGCCTACCGCTTGGAACGAGTGGAGGAGGCAATTTCCCAATTAACCTCGCAAATCGTAGTCCCCGCGCCCCCACCGCGCCCCCAACCGGAAGCTGCCACGCCGGAACCTGCGACGCCGGACCCCCCCAAATCGGCAACCCCTTCTCAACCCACTAAATCCAAACCCCCCTCATCGAAAGTCGTCCTGCCCTCATTTGCGGCCCCCTCGGAACCCACGGCACAGAATTGGATCTGTCGCCACAGTTTACCCGCCCATGCCGACTGGGTGCGATCGCTAGGAATTACCCCCGATGGACAAATCCTGGCAACGGGCAGTTTTGATACCAGTATTAAACTTTGGAAACTTGCCACAGGCGAACTGTTGCAAGTGCTTGCCGAACATAAACGCGGGGTTTTTGCCATTGCGATCGCCCCCGATGGCAAAACCCTCGCCTCTGCCAGTTGGGATAAAACCATCAAACTCTGGGAACTCCCCACAGGAAATCCCAAAGAAACCCTCACGGGACATGGAGGTTCCGTCCGCGCCTTGGCGATCGCCCCCGATGGCAACACCTTGGTGAGTGGCAGTTTTGACGAGACAATTAAACTGTGGGATTTGTCCAAAGCGGAATTAATCGATACCCTCACGGACTATACCGGACCCATCTTTTCCCTCGCCATTTCCCCCGATGGTCAAATTCTCGCCCGAGGCGGTGGGGATGGCACGATTACCCTCTGGCAATTCCAAACCAAACAGCCGCTTTCGGTCCTCAATGGCAGTTTAGAGGCGGTAGAAGCGATCGTCATTTCTCCCCAACAACTCCTCATCGGAGGCAGTGGCGATGGCAGTATTCAACTCTGGAATTTGGAAACCGGAGAACTGCTGTGGAGTCTGGGTGCTCATTTAGGACCCGTAACCGCAGTTGCGATCGCCCCCGATGGCAACAGTTTTGCTACAGGTAGCGCCGATGGCACGGTCAAAATCTGGCATTTACCCACGGGTAAATTAGTCTGTGCTTTGACGGAAGAAAGTGGGGCCGTGATGTCCTTAGTTTATAGTCCGAATGGACAATTTCTGGTGAGTGGTAGTGCTAAAGGAATGGTGAGAATTTTGGAACGGGAGTAGTTCTGGTGATGGGTTTGAGGGTGGGGTTGCCGGAATCTAACCCCCCAACCCCCTTCCCTACGAGGGAAGGGGGAGCCGGAGTGGGTTCTTTATAAGAGGGTAGGGGGAGAATCAAAGCCCCTCTCCTCTTAGGGGAGGGGTTTGGGGAGGGGTCTGCGTGGCATGGGGAGACCTAACCCCCCAACCCCCTTCCCTACGAGGGAAGGGGGAGCCGGAGTGGGTTCTTTATAAGAGGGTAGGGGGAGAATCAAAGCCCCTCTCCTCGTAGGAAAGGGGAGGGGACTGGAGGGGAAGTTAATGGAAAAGTGAATCCCTATCAGCAAACTTGCTTCTGATGAAAGTGAGATGAAAACTTGATCGCCAGGGTGGTGATACCGCAGAGAAGGACCCGTGGGAGAGGGCGATCGCATTGCAGATTTGGAATTACCGATCAATGCCTGCGGAGTCCCAGAGATGGGGATTGCAGAGTGCAGCCAATCAAGGGAAAGGGTCCCGATAGGGCCTCGGTTTGGGTCAGAAAAAGGACCGAGACTTTATCTTATTTTTATGGTGGAGACTCGGACAAAAATGGTATTATTTTTTCCCGTGGTACTGGAGAACCGATCAGGAGAGACCCCCTTGTAATCTTTGCAATTATCTTATGTTCGATTGCGATTATGCAATCCTGGAGCATTTGACGCAGAAGCTGTAAGACAAAGGGGCTTGAGACGGACCCATACCCAGAATTAGTCCCCATGCAACACCCTAAACGATAAGGGCGCGTGGGGAGGGCATCCCCCTGTATTTACCCGTAAGACAGTTCGCTATTGCCAGTCTGGGTAAGACGGGCGATCGCCCTATTCATTCAATTTGACCATTCCCTGAAAATACCAGTTCAGGCGCGGAACGCCCTGGTATCTTGTAAACCCTCAGTTAAAGGAGCCAATCGTGTTCAATTCTACCCGTGATGCCAGCATCAACGCTGAATTCCTGTCTGCATCTGCCAAGGTTGCCGGTGGGAGTCCATTTAATATGCTCAACTGGGTAGAAACCTTAGAACCCGTGGCTGGAAAGAAAAATCGCTATATTTGCCCAGTCTGCGAAGGACAGAATCTAACGGTTGATCCCCAAAGCGGGGCCTATCAATGCTGGAATGGGTGCGAATGTAAAGACATTCGGGCCGCCTTGGGCGATCGCCCCACTTCGGTCATTTCCCCGGGATCACCCCGACAAAAAACTGTCCAGAAGATCCTGTAAACCCGCCCCATTTCCCGAGGGACAGCCGGTTTTAGCAAGGTTGCGTCAACCGGGGATTCCCCCTAAATCCCAAAAACTCTCCTTCCAGCCGAAAGGGGTCCCGAATCATGCCGTGGAAATCCGTTACAACTACAGCGATAACCAGGTGGTGTATCGGTTTGAATGGCTGGACCCCAAACAGCGCAAAGGTCATAAAAAAACCTTTCGCCAATGTCACCTGAATGAGGATGGATTGCCGATTTGGAGTAAAGGGAATGACCCCTGGAAAGCCTATCGAGAAACGGAAGCATTAGCAGCCAGCGCCCGCGTGGTGGAAGGGTTTCCAGTATTGTTATTGCTGGAAGGGGAAGGCTGTGTGGAAATTGCCCGAACTTTGGGATTAGCTGCGGTGACGTTTCAAGGTAGCGCCTGGACGGATGTGGAAATTGAGAGTTTTTTGATTCGCTTGCGCCATGCCAATGAGAAGGCAACGATCGCCATCCTCCCCGATCGCGATGAAACTGGGCGGAAAAAGGCGGCGAAGGTGGCGGCAGCAGCAGCAAAAGTGGGGGTTCCCTGTTTGGAGTTGGACCCGACGCAGATTGATCCCGACTTGCCGGAAAAGGGCGATATTCGGGAAATGCTGGAAAATTCGGCAATTCCCTCAGACTTGATTCAACGGTTAGAGGGAGTGATTCGTCAAGGGACTCATCGGAACTCGCAACAGTTGGCAAGCGAGAGTTACGATAGCTTTTTCCCGGTGGTGGAGTTTAACCAGGCGATCGTCAAGTTCCTCTATGGCGATCGCCCGTGGATTTGCGTCAACAATACCCTCTATGCATGGCAGGGGACCTATTACGAAGCCTCACCGAATGCGGTAGAACTCTATCGGATTACCCAATTTTGCAATTCCTTCCCCATTGATGTCAAAGGTCAGATTCGCTATCCCTACGCCAGTTCCAGCAGTGTGAAAAAAGCCCTGGAATGGGTGAAACTGATGTTTGCGATCGCCCCGGGACGGGTGAATCCTCCGGGACTCAACTGCACCAATGGGGTTTTACAACTCTCGTTTACTCGCAAGGGTCAGCCGTCCTGGAAACTGGTCCCCCATGACCCCCGCCAGCATTTTTATCTCTATCAACCCCTGGTGACTTATGACCCCGAGGCGGATCCGACGGATTGCGATCGCCTCCTGGAATGTCTCGAACCCCAATATCGGGATATTTTCCTAAAAACCATTGCGGCATCCCTGGATTTAGAATCCGTCCGTCGCTTGAAAGGACGAATGGTCAAAGCATTACTTGCCAAAGGGGATGGCAACAATGGGAAGGATAGTTTGCGGGAAGTCACGGCGATGCTGTATGGGTATCAGGGACTCACCTCGGTTTCTGTGGAAGCCTTTGAACAAGCCGATCGCGGACGATTGTTTCCTGTTGCCCGATTGGAAGGGTCCCGGGTGAATTGGCCCTCAGAAAATCGCAACGCCGAGGCCCTAGACCGCCTGCAATGTTTGAAAATTGCCATTACCGGCGATCGGTCCTTTGTGATTGAACGCAAAGGCAAGGATGATTATGAAACGGCGATTAATGCGGTGTTTATCTTTAATTGGAACGATATCCCGGAACTGGCGGGAGTCATGGAAGCAATTCGCAGTCGCTATGCGGTCCTACCTTTTACCAAAACCTTTGCTGTCAACCCCAACCCCCGACGCGGGGAATTGCCTGCGGACCCCCGATTCAAATATGACCCGGAGTTTTTAAAATCCAAAGTGCTGCCTGCTTATTTGAATCGACTCTTGGAGGCGTTACAAGGTTGATGCGCGATGGGATTGACTATAGTCCCACCCAGGAAGCGATGACCCAGATCCAATGCGCTTCGGAACATTTGTGGCAATTTGTCAAGGATTCGGGGTTAGTGGAGGACCCAGATTCGCGAGTTTATGTCCCAGAGATTTGGCAAAAGTTGCGGCAATGGTATCAGGATACGGGGATTTTACAGGTAGAAGTCAGCGATCGCGCTCGGGAGAAACTGCTGTGGTACGATTTACCTTCCGCCAGCGATCGGCATTGTAAAACTCTCAATCAGGTTCCGGTTCGTCTGCTGTCCATGTTTCCAAAAGCGAAAAAAGGCGGGGATGAACAAGGCACATTTTTGAGGGGTTTAAAATGGCATAATCCTTAATTTTAGGGAGAATTTCAGATAAAATCGGGTTTCTGACTCAGCCACAAGTGGAGTCAGAAACCCGATTTTTAGGTTAGATATTTGTCAGTTCTGTTAATGTTTGGCTGCTTCAGTTTCATAACATTTGAGCAGCAAAGGTGCGAGTTTGTCTAAATCGCTGATATCAGAAATAACCACTCGGGATGCTGCACCTCCTAGAGATGCAGAGACTTCCTGGACTTCAAACCCAGCAGCCAGGGGTTGAATTTCCTCTAGGGGGAGTCGGGTGATAAAACTTTTTTTCTTGGGGGTTAGATAGAAGCGTAAGAACCACCAAGTTGTTTTACCCAGATTGACGCCGAAGTAAGAAATAGTATCTTTATGGTTGATTTCAAATTTATAAGCGGTAGAAGTTGCTGCGATCGCTTTTACTTTTTCAAATGCGGCTTCTTCTTCTTCAGTAGTCACAATTTTTGAGTCTGGATTCATCGGGTTCCAGAGTCATCATCGTTCAGTGTGGAATCTGGATGGGATCGCTAGGGTCGCCAAGGGACTGGGTTGCTGCATTTCCTGAGTGAGCGATCGAGTCATCAATTCTAACAGACAGGTTTGAATAGCTTTTTTGGTGATCGGTTTAAACTGCTCAATTTTTTTACTCGTTATTTTTCCATCAATGGCATAGCCGCCATCAAGTTTACTCAACTCACCAATCAAAAAGCGAATTAATTCGTCCGAAGGGTCCTTTAAAAGATTTCCAATTAAACCTGCCATTCCTTTGACAAAAACCATTCCCTCAGCTTCAATTTTAATGGCAGCGCTATCAAAGTTGTCGCGGTTAAATAGCTTCAGAATTTCTAAATCTTTAGGCTGATAGTCTAAGAGGTTAAAGATAAAAAATGGCTCTGTGTCCATGAGATTTTGATTACGGAGATCCGTGAAAAATCGATATTCAACCCCGTTCGTACAAAGGCCGACTTTAGCGGAAAGTGTCGCATCAAAATAGCTCTTTAACTGCCCATGATGAATTTCTGGTTTTTCTTTGCGGGCTTTGGCTTCAACCACCATGACAATTGTATTCTTAATGGCGATCGCATAGTCTACTTTATTGAGGTGCCCTGCCTTTTTCTTGGTGGCAACATCAGCGATCGATTCGGCTATTACCTCCGATGGGTCCCAGATATCATATCCCAGGGCCTGCAAGAATGGTAAAATGAGCTGTTGTTTTGTAGCTTCTTCTCCAACAACCAAATCGGCATTCTTGCGAACTCGATCAGCAACCTTGGCGACATCTTCCGCGAATCCCATGTTGTACTCCAGTGGTTTTGCTTGTATTTTTTTCCTACATTACCACTCCAGGTAGATGCGGGTCGCGACATCTTGATATTAAGATATATTTTTTTACTTATCTTTACAATATTCAGGTTCAGGCTCTAAAATTGACATGAACTCGCGGCAATGTCCATCACAATTCACTGAAGCCGTTAAGTGTAAAATTTTTTATTGGAACCTAATATTTTAAAGAGCGCCCCAGGGTCGGAGTGGGACCAGGACCTGACCCCAATTTTAACCGCCACAGATTATCCCAAGTACGAGAGGCAGGTTCTATCGGGAGAGGGATAAACATTCTAAAAAAGTCGGATACAGTAAAAACATAAGAAACCGCACCGAGATTTTGGTGTTCATAACACAGACCTAAAGGTCTTTTTAGTAAATGTAAATTAAGAGACAATCCCACCTGTGGCAACATTGGTGGGATTGTTGGTATTTATGGTTTCCTTGCCCGATATGGCATACAGCTTGAAAATACTGAAATCAAGCTGTAGTCAGCTTTCCCGATGATGTGAATCCTACTCTACCAGAAGAGGTAGAAGCAGATTCTATCTGTGGATAGATAAACTTTCCCGTCAGAGGCGGGTAAAGTAAGAGCATAAGAAACCGCACCGAGATAGGTGTTCATAACACAGACCTGCAAGGTCTTTTTAGTAAACCGAAATCTAAACCGATATAAGAGACAATCCCGCTAGGATTCTTACTAGCGGGATTGTTGATTTTAAAGGGGTCATCAGGTGGGTAAATCCTTCTCTACTCGAAGGAGTAGAAGTAGGTTCTATCTGTAGATAGATAAACTTTCCCGTCAGATGCGGGTAAAGTAAGAACATAACAAACCGCACCGAGATATCGGTGTTCATAACACAGGCCCTTGGCCTTTTTAACAAGCCCAGATTATAAATCAAAATAAGAGACAATCCCGCTAGAATTTTTCTGGCGGGATTGTTGGTTTGGAGGAGTTGATAATTTCTGTTCCCAACAGCAATCTATGTATGGGTTGCTACCCCGAATAATCTATGGGGTATGCCTTGCTACCAAAAGGTACAGGTAGATCTGTAGAGGGATAAACTTTCCCGTCAGATGCGGGTAAAGTAATAACATAAGAAACCGCACCGAGATATCGGTGTTCATAACACAGGCCCTTGGCCTTTTTAATAAGCCCAGATTATAAATCAAGATAAGAGACAATCCCGCTAGAAAATTTCTAGCGGGATTGTTCGTTTGGAGGAGTTGATAATTTCCTGTTCCCAACCGCAATGTAGGGGGGTGTATTGTTGCCACTAAGAGGCTACCAGAAGAGGTAGAAGCAGGTTCTATCTGTAGAGGGATAAACTTTGCCCTAGAGTTCGGGTACATTAAGAACATAAGAAAGCGCACCGAGTTTAGGTGCTGATAAGACAGGCCGCAAGGTCTTTTTAGTAAATTAAAATAACAGACAATCCCGCTAGAACTCTCTAGTGGGATTGTTGATTTTGAGGGGGACTTTATCCGTAACGGGTAGCTAAAGCTACCGCAAGAGGTAGCAACAGGTTCTATCCTAAGAGGGATAAACTTTCTCGGACAATTCAGTTATATTAAATTCATAAGAAAGCGCACCGAGTTTAGGTGCTGATAAGACAGGCCGCAAGGTCTTTTTAGTAAAGCAAAATAACAGACAATCCCGCCGGTAGCAATACCAGCGGGATTGTTGGTTTTGAGTCTGGGATTAGGAATAGTTGCCTTCTTAGGGCAAGGGGTGGTTTGTTTCCGAGGGTGGGGTTACTTTAATCGCGGGACGGCTAAACAGTTTAAAGTAAACTGAGTTCAACAGTTCTTTGATGGGAAAGGTAATAAAAGTCAGAGGATTAATGGTGACGATGATGTTCCGATTATCCGCTTTGGCTTGTTTGACGATTTGTTTGGCAACCCAATCGGCAGACATGACCCCAATGGGATTGAGATTGCTTTTAAAGGGGCCAAGAATCAATTTTCTAACGATGCAAGGTGCATCTAATCGGCGCAAGGTGACTAAATCCCCGAGGGTGCGTTTGGTGAGTTCGTACAGGGGACTAAAGGCGGGATTGGATTCTGCTTCGGAGGTGTTAACCCAAACTTCTTTGCGGGCGATGTCTTGATTGGTACGAACTGTGGTGAAAAACAGTTCCATCAACCGCCAGGAGGAAAAGGCGTTGACTTGATAGGAAGTCGCGATCGCCTCTGGAGTGCGATCGCCATTTACATTCATGCCATGATTCAAGATGAGAATATCGACCTTTTCAAATAACGCCGCTAACTCGTTTTCTTGACCAATTTGCCAGGTAACGGTATTCACCTCCAGGGTTTCTGACTCTAGGGTTAAGGCGATCGCCTCGTTGCCGGAGGTGAGGGCGATAACTTTGGCCCCTGCTTCATGGAGATGCAACAACAGCGATCGCCCCAGGGTTCCAGAGGCCCCAGTCACCGCTACAGTTTTGCCTTTGAGGGAAAGTGCAGTTCCCATAAGTTTGTCTATAAAGGTAAACGTCCCGCAAAAGTAAGCATTTTGGTTATCAAAGTGGTGTCGCCAATGGTAGGGACGATTCACAAACCATCGCGAGGGTGGAGTGGCAAAAGGACCCGGTTGGTGAGTCAAATCCGTGAGGCGATCGGCCCCTGGAACTCCCGAACCCCGGGCGATCGCACTGCCTAAAAAGCTGAGGGTATAAAGACAACCAATCCCCGCAACCCAATGGTAACCGGAAGAAACAGATAGGCCCCTAACCACCACAACAGCCCAAACCCCAACATAACCAGGGCCTCGGGTACGTCATTGCGCCAATGCGCTTGTTGATAAATCTCTTCACTCGCTGGGGTGAGATTCGGACGAAAAACGCGATGATGCCAAACGTGCAAACGATAGAGAGGTTGCCAAACATGGGCAAAGGCATGATACAAATCTCGTACCAGTTCCGCCCACAGAATCGAACCCAGTCCCCACGCTACTGTTGCAATCCAAATTGGGAGCATAGTTAGTTTAATACACCTTTTTTCTGTAATCTATCTGTAATCTCAGGGAATGACCCCCGATCGCCACCATTGTCAGGGCTAGTCCTATTCAGGACTCGGACGGGATCGGAGGGGAATCTCCGATCGCCGATCGCCTGCAAATGCCTAAGTTTGCTGTTACACAACTTTACATGAAATCTTAATGCATTGACTCCGGATTTCCGAATCACTAGAGAGGAATTTGCCCAATTTCCTGGGAATTGTCCCATCCATCTCTATCTGTGGGCGGTTTCAGAACCACAGAACCACCTCCTAAACTAAAGCAGAATTTAATACCTTCAAATATCCTTGCGCGTTGGGAGAATAGCCGATGAATGGAAAAATTTTAGAAAATCAAGTGGTTTTGGTGACGGGTTCAAGTTCGGGAATTGGTGCCGGAATTGCACTTGGGATGGGAAAGGCTGGGGCGAAAGTAGTCGTGAACTATCGTAGCAGTCCGGAAGGGGCAGAAAAAGTGGTTGACGAAATTAAATCTCAGGGGAGTGAGGCGATCGCCATTCAAGGGGATATCAGCAAAGAAGAGGATGTGCAGAAAATGTTCTCTCAACTTTGTGAACAGTTTGGCACGATTGATATTTTAATTAATAATGCCGGGATTCAGCAAGATGCAAATCTGGTTGACATGACCCTAAAACAATGGCAAAAAGTCATGGATGTTAACCTCACGGGACAATTTCTCTGTACCCGAGAAGCGGTGAAAGAATTTATGCGGAGAGGAGTGGTTGAAGGGCGATCGCGCGCTGCCGGTAAAATTATCTTTATCAGTTCCGTCCATGAAGTGATACCTTGGGCCGGTCACTCCAACTATGCCGCATCTAAAGGCGGAATCAAACTCTTTATGCAAAGTATAGCCCAGGAAGTTGCCCGCCACCGCATCCGCGTCAATGGCATTGCCCCCGGTGCGATTAAAACTCCCATTAATGAAGATGCCTGGGATACCCCCGAAGACGAAGCCGCGCTGCTCAAATTGATTCCCTACAAACGGATTGGCGTTCCCGAAGATATCGCCAAAGTCGCAGTCTGGTTAGCCTCGGATGAGTCAGACTATGTACATGGAGAAACCATCTTCGTCGATGGCGGTATGACATTATATCCCGCCTTTGCCGAAGGTCAAGGGTAAATCAACTCCCCTTTTTTTTTTTTTTTTTTTTTTTTTTTTTTTTTTTTTTTTTTTTTTTTTTTTTTTTTTTTTTTTTTTTTTTTTTTTTTTTTTTTTTTTTTTTTTTTTTTTTTTTTTTTTTTTTTTTTTTTTTTTTTTTTTTTTTTTTTTTTTTTTTTTTTTTTTTTTTTTTTTTTTTTTTTTTTTTTTTTTTTTTTTTTTTTTTTTTTTTTTTTTTTTTTTTTTTTTTCCCCCCCCCCCCCCCCCCCCCCCCCCCCCCCCCCCCCCCCCCCCCCCCCCCCCCCCCCCCCCCCCCCCCCCCCCCCCCCCCCCCCCAAAAAAAAAAAAAAAAAAAAAAAATAGTTTAACGTTGCTTCAGCGATGAAACTAGCGATTTCTTTCCCTATGGCCAGATCCATTTCATAAAATTTTTCCATGAACCCCTCCTTACCTCGCTGCTTTTTTTTTTTTTTTTTTTTTTTTTTTTTTTTTTTTTTTTTTTTTTTTTTTTTTTTTTTTTTTTTTTTTTTTTTTTTTTTTTTTTTTTTTTTTTTTTTTTTTTTTTTTTTTTTTTTTTTTTTTTTTTTTTTTTTTTTTTTTTTTTTTTTTTTTTTTTTTTTTTTTTTTTTTTTTTTTGAGCGAGATTTTTTTTGACGTTTATCCTCGCCCCCCCTCCGTTGCCCCTTTTCATGTTGCTCTCCGCCGAATCGGTGCCCTCCGCTGGCATAAAGGCTACTTTCCACCCCCT
>CAWGFK010000002.1:0-437500 GCA_963821735.1 uncultured cyanobacterium | reverse complement strand
AAAAAAAAAAAAAAAAAAAAAAAAAAAAAAAAAAAAAAAAAATTAATGCCGCCATTCAAACCAGTCTTTGCTTCCTCTTCGTGGCGATCGGGGATAGAGCCGGGGAAGGTGATGCGTCGGGGAGTTTGCATAGAGTGATTATCCCCCACCCGCGTCGGCAAAGAAAAGACATAAACATTATCAGCAAGGAACCCTGACCCCATTTCTCCCCCAACTCCGGGAACTGGGGGATGATGCGCTTCTCTAAAGTTTTCCCCACCGTCCGTCCCGCCGCCTTCGCTAAATCCTCATTCCGCAACACCGCCCCATGATTGCGAAACCGCTCCACCCAACGCCCCTAACTTATTCGCCTCCATCCCCGCCGAAGGATTGTCACCATTCCCAAACCGGCCCACCACCAGCCACCCCCCCCATCGACAGCAACCCCAGCAACGCGGTTTCCCCCAATAGGCTTCGATTCACCTTGAGCCACTGATTCGCATCCATACCCTATCCCTCCACCACTGCAACTATTTTACTGAAGGTTCATCAACTTGGGCACGATTTGTCAGCCCGCCTATTTTTGAAAATGCACCCTCAACGTAGAGGGGTAATCATAAATTTCACCGCAACGGACGGGAGCCATTACAATAGAAACTTGAATCTGACTTAACCGGAGTGTTTGACATGGTGTCATCGGAATTAATCTCAACCTTGAGAGCGCTGAGTCGTTCAATCAGTTCTATATCATGCAGATTCTGCTCTCAGAATTAGCCCAGCAGGAAACCAGTCTGATTCAGTCTGAGCAATCTTATCCAGTCTAGTAGCCTTATGGTGCGGATGAGGCAGCAGATACAATGTTAAAAGTGCTACAGGAGTCTAAATCTCAAGATGATGGGTAACCCTGAGAGACGATATCCATTTTTTTAATCAGGTTTAATCCGGCATTAGGTGAAGCTCAGTTTTTGTCCGTATCTGCCTTTGACTTTGATTTACCAGGAGAGTTCACTCAAAACCTCCGGGCTGTTAGATACTGGGGCAAGTGTAAATGTGCTGCCATATTTGACAGGAATTGAGCTGGGATACGAATGGGAGGAGACAAACAACTGCTCTGAGCCTGACTGGTAACTTAGCTCAGTATGAAGCGCGTGTTGTACTTGCTCAAGGGATCATTGGTCAGTTTGAGCCTGTGCAACTGGTATTTGCCTGGACACAAGCTCCAAATGTACCGCTCATTCTGGGGCAGGTAAACTTTTTCATGGAGTTCGATGTCTGTTTCTATCGTTCCCAGCTAGAGTTTGCAGTCAGTCCTAAAACTCCTGCCTCCGAGTAGGTTGTAATGTTGGGTTGTTTAATCGTTGCGATAATCTTTGCCGGAACGATTCAATCTATTTGCTGATATCATGGGCAAATCCTGTCCTGAATCTCTAGATTTACCAACTGTGACTCCTGTCTCTCAACCCTTTGATTCTGTCCCTCCTCCATCTGAGGAAGAACTCACCGATGTTGTGGTCATCGGGAGTGGAATTGGTGGATTGTGCTGTGCTGCACTGTTGGCCCAGTATGGTTTTGCGGTAACGGTTTGTGAGAGTCATAGCATTCCCGGGGGTGCAGCGCATGGGTTTTCTCGCAATGGATATAGGTTTGATTCGGGTCCATCGTTGCATTCGGGCTTGTCTGACTCTCCCTCGGCTCACCCGCTTAAACAAGTGTTGGATGCGATGGGGGAGTCTGTGCCTTGTCTGACTTATGATACTTGGGGTTGTTATCTTCCGGAAGGGGAGTTGAATATTGCCGTGGGTGCGGACCCGTTTTGTGAGGTGCTGCAAGAGTTGCGTGGTAGGGGTGCGGTGCAGGAATGGCGGAAGTTGCAACAGGTGATGGCACCGTTGGCGGCAGCGGCGAAGGCGATTCCTCCGACTGCTTTGCGCTGGGATTGGGGGCGGCGATCGCCACGGCACGTTTTGCACCAGGGGTTTTGCCTCACTTGGGAAACATCGTCAAACTCACCGGGCCCTTTAGTCGCATCATGGATGAGGTGATTCAGGACCCGTTTATCCGCAACTGGTTGGATTTGCTCTGTTTTCTGCTCTCTGGACTGCCTGCATCGGGGACTAGCGCCGCAGAAATGGCCTTTATGTTTGCGGAATGGTATCGACCCGGGGTGGTGCTAGAGTACCCCATTGGCGGCAGTGGCGCGATCGCAGATGCCTTGGTCCGGGGACTGGAAAAACAGGGGGGACGGTTGCGGCTGAATGCTCATGTAGAACAAGTGCTGGTAAAAGGCGATTCCCTTCGGGATAGCTTCGCTTCACGCGCTGTGGGGGTGCGTCTGCGGGGAGGAACGGTGATTCACGCCCGTCAAGCGGTGGTGTCCAATGCGTCGGTGTGGGATACGTTGAAATTATTACCCGAGGATGCGGTTCCGAAATCATTTCGCAGTCGCCGTCAAGCCACTCCCGCTTGTGAGAGTTTCATGCACCTCCACCTCGGCATCGATGCCACTGGATTACCGGCCAATTTAGCCTGTCATTATATCATTGTCAACGACTGGAGTCAAGGGGTAACGGCCCCGCAAAATGTGGTTTTAGTCTCGATTCCCTCGGTGTTAGACCCCTCCCTCGCCCCACCTGGAAAGCATGGGATTCATGTTTATACACCTGGAAACGAACCCTATCATTTATGGGCGGGACTTGAGCGCAATAGTGCGGCTTATCAAGATTTGAAGCAAGAACGGGCGGAGGTGATGTGGCAAGGATTGGAACGGATTATTCCGGATATTCGGCAGCGATGTGAGGTGACTTTGGTGGGAACGCCCTTGACCCATGAGCGGTTTTTACGTCGGGACAGGGGTTCCTATGGTCCTGCGATTTATTTGGGAAAGGGATTTTTTCCGGGTCCAACGACGCCGTTATCGGGGTTGTTTTGTTGTGGGGATTCCACGTTTCCCGGCATTGGGTTACCTGCTGTTGCTGCCAGTGGGGCGATCGCAGCTAATACTATCGCCCCTTTGAACAAGCATCTGGCAATGCTAGAGGCGATTGGTTTTTAAAACCCAAAAAACTTGATTGTTCTTTGTTAGTAGTAACGACTGAGGAGTCGTTACTACTAAATGATAAAATAACGACTGAAGTCGTTATTTTGAACTAAGAAAGATAACGACTGAAGTCGTTACTACGAACTTAGAGAATGAGTTAAGCCCTCGCGATGGTGTGGTTCTTTTAAGTTGGTGATAGTCGGTCCTAATGGAATAATTCCCCCGGGATTTAAGGGGAAAAGATTGCCGTAATAGTCTCGTTTGATACTATCAAGGTCACAGGTGTCTGCTACTCCGGGGAGTTGATAGATATCCCGGAGATAGGGTCCGAGGTTTTGATAGTCTTGGATGCGGCGTTTATTGCATTTAAAGAGGCCATGATAGACGATATCAAAGCGAAATATGGTGGTAAATAGGCGAACATCGGCTAGGGTTATTGTGTCTCCGCATAAGTATCGACTTGTTTCCAATACAGCGTCTATTTCATCTAGGGTTGTAAACAGTTCTGTGCAGGCGGTGTCATAAGCGGTTTGACTTTGGGCAAATCCGCAGCGATAAACGCCGTTGTTGATGGCATGGTAAATTTTATCGTTCCAATATTCTATTTTTTCTCGCAAGGGTTCGGGATATAAATCCAGTTCGGGATGGGTGCTAAATTCATTGAATTCTGCATTGAGCATGATGATGATTTCAGCACTTTCATTGTTGACAATGGTCTGGGTTTGGGTATCAAATAGGACTGGAACGGTGCTGCGTCCTTGATAGCCGGGACGGGCGATCGCATACAGGTCCGGGAGGGTTTGACAGCCATATTCCGGTTCGTCCAGGACCCAGATTCCGGCATCGGGGGAGGGGGAGACGGTGGCGACGGAAATGGCCGATTCTAATCCTTTGAGCGATCGCACCACCAGGGTCCGATGCGCCCAAGGGCAACCTAATCCCACATAGAGGCGATAGCGTTCCTTCGCCGGGGGATAAGGGTTTTCAGGTTGGGTTCCTACGGAATTTCTAAACTCGCTGGTGGGACGAATATATTCCCCGGTCCGATTGGGCGGGGCGAGTTTGGACATCATGATTTGCCAGAGGGTTGTCCAGACAAATTTGCCCAGTTTGATAATAACTTTGGAGGGCAGTTTTTTCCCTTTTTTCGGGGGAGTGTCGGGGTTTACAGTTGGAGTTTCTAAAGACATAACGCAGGTTTTAAAGGGGATAAATTCAGGAAGACATTTCTAGGATTACAATTTTAGACCCGTAGGCACACCGGAGTGCCTGGTTATTTATTCGGGTAATTGTTCTTTCAAAGAAGAAATCATCTCATCATCTAGTTTGAGTTTGACCTCGATTAATCGGGTGGTATCTCGTAAAATTAAAGTTTGATTGTCTTCTACAAAAATTTCGGCTTCTCTCAAGGTCAAAGTTTGATATTTTAAGGCAGCGAGTCCGATCTGCATGACGAGGGTGGGTTGGGATTGGGGATAAATGTAGAGTTGCTGGCGTTTGGGGTCGAGTTGTAGTTGTCTGACGGTGGTATTACGTTCGTCTGGCATTCCGGGTTTGGTCCAAAAAGGGTAATGCCGCGTATATCAGGGTTGGCGATCGCAAAGGTTTCGTCAAAGCGTTGGGGTTCCCAATCCAAGTCTCCAACATTGCCGGTTTCGGAGAGGATGCGCTGGCGCAAGTTGATCTCTTTGCCGTTGAGATTGCGCCACCATTGCCGGATTGTCTCGAAATTTTGAACCATCTCGGGATTGCTATTCCCAGACTGCCACGTGATGAATTGCACGATCGCCCTCCTAATTGCTATCTAATGGCTACCAATAATCCCCATTTTAGAGTTTAAATTAGATTTTAAAGTGGACTGCACACCAGCAACGCTAAACCTTCCCTGACATGGACTTACCCATCGTTTATCATCCTGACTATGTGGCCCCTCTGCCTCCATCCCATCGGTTCCCGATGGAAAAGTTTCGGTTACTCTATGAAATGCTGTTAGACGATCGCGTTGTCACTCCCGAACAGTGTCACGCGCCGGAATTGCCACCCCAGGACTGGATTGAGTCGGTTCATGACCCCGCCTATGTTCAGGCATATTGCCAAGGCACTCTCGACCCCAAAGCACAGCGTCGGATTGGATTACCCTGGACTGAGGCGATCGCCCATCGGACTTGTATCTCCATTGGTGGGGCAATTTTGACCGCAAAACTGGCGTTAGAGTATGGATTAGCTTGTAATACTGCTGGAGGAACCCATCATGCCTTTCCCGACTTTGGATCGGGGTTTTGCATTTTCAATGATTTGGCGATCGCCACGCGGATGATCCAAAAATTAGCTGGGATTCGCAAAGTGTTAATTGTCGATTTAGACGTTCATCAAGGGGATGGGACAGCATTTATTTTTAAAAATGACCCCGATGTATTTACGTTTTCTCTACACTGTGAGGCAAATTTTCCCGGGCGAAAACAAACCAGTGATTTAGATGTGCCTTTGCCGGTAGGGATGGAGGATGATGAATACTTGCAAACCGTCGCCCATTATTTACCAGATTTACTCAGCCAATTCCAGCCGGATTTAGTCTTGTATGACGCAGGAGTTGATGTTCATGCAGGCGATCGCCTGGGTAAATTAGCCCTCAGTGATACCGGGATTTTTCGGCGGGATATGCAGGTATTAAGTACCTGTCTGGCAACTAGATATCCCGTTGCCTGTGTAATTGGAGGCGGATATTGCGAGGATATGCGAGGTTTAGTGTATCGTCATTCGCTCTTACATCGTGCTGCTGCTCAAGTGTATCGGCAGTATCGACTTTAAGGATCTGTTGGCTAATCACATGTGTCACCCCCCAACCAACATTCGCTAGAATCAGAAAAAGTGGAGCCAGGATATTGAGCCTTAAGAGCAGCAAAAGCGCTGGGGCGACGCAGAACCTTAAAGGGTTTTGTCCACCACTCAAATAAACTACTTACATTCATAGCTGTGGCTATTGCTATATGCTGTAAATGGGTTTTGGCTAGACCCGAATAACGAGAGCGACGTAAATCAAATGCCCTCACCCCTTGCTGATGGTGGCTTCACAACCAGCACGAAGGCGTAATCTTGTTTAAACGCCTCGGTGTTTTGACGATGCCTTGCTTGTCTAAAGCCTCGTGTTGCTCACGGGGTCTGAGCTTAAGTAATCGGGGTTCTTTCTTGGAATGAGTACAAAGCTCTCGCTCTTACAATTGCACAATCAGTTTTAGCGAAATCAACCTCAATCACGGTTGATTAGATTTATCCGTTCGTTACGCCAAGTTTGACTGATTTTGCCAACGGGACAGCAAACTTGCTGTTGGTCCCAATCAATCCTAAAATAGGATATATCAAATCCGGTTTGATTGCATTGCCAAGAAGTGTCAGTCCTTATTTTACCCACCAGTTCAACTTCATAGTTTGAACGTAACTGCTAAGTGGTACGAATCAACATAGGCACTATCAACCAAATGCTGTTTGGGAGAATTCTTTCTCCCACAACTTTTCATGAATAACTTGAGTCATATCCCCATCTACTGTGTGCTGGAGTGGTCTCCACATTCACGATTAAATGAGGATAATCTTCATCACAAGTTTCCGTCAAATGGACTTGATATCCGTCCAATTTTTCTCCCGTTTGTAGCGTTACGAGCTTCAATATCATAAGGCTTTCAATTTGGATTGAATTAGGGAAGCTGAAGGTCTTTCGGTCTCGCCACTTGAGTTCAAAATTAATAAAAGCATACTGCTGGACCCACACTTGCCGGAGAATTTCTACGCTGGTAATTCACATAAATCAAACGCCGTACCCCCTCGTAAATAGCTCCAGTAAGTGATGTCCATCGCTCCTATGTCAAAGCCAAGCATTCACGTTCGCTTTTATTTTTGGTAACCGATAAGAATCTAGCCTAGAGTTATAGCGGTCAAACATCTTCTTGGACAACAGAACAGAGCCAATTGGAGCGTGAATAGAGAGGTCATTTAAGGCGTGACGCAATGTTTCTCCACCAACTCCAAACGATTAAGCATTCGGATAGCCCCTAAAACCTGGTTGAATCGGTGCGCTGGATTCCTCGACCTTTTAATAGTTTTTTTTCTTTAAATCGGCTAACATTTTTTCCAAGAGAATTGATTCCCTCTTTTTTAACTAGGCGTCCCTCCATTCTTTTAAAATAGTGTGGTCAAAACCCTCATCGGTTAATTCTAGCCCCAACGCATATTTCCAATCAATACCCCCCGTACTGAGTCGGCTCCTTGTCTATCCGTTAGTCCTTCGCAAACTGCATTAAAGTAACCAATGCTAAACACCGGAGACCAGTCTAATTTCCCACAGTTAGGTAAAGTTCGTAAAGTCTTGATCTTGTAGAGTCTTCCTAGTTCTTCATACATGAGCATATAAACGTTACCTTTAATGAGGCCCTTGCCACGCAACTGTTTGTTCAGAATAATCCATTGTTCTTAATAAGTCATGATTCACTCCATAAATTAAAAACATATCCCTAAAGCCATGAGTTTTTCTGTTAGTATTTTAACGCTTACTGTCCTATATAACACCCCCCATGTATTAGCCAACAGAGTCCTTTAAGGTGGGGGCTCTGCCGGAGGACCCCTCCCCTAAGAGGACAGGGGCTTTGATTCTCCCCCTACCCTCTTATAAAGCCCACATTTTGCATAAGCCAAAATACTTGCTCGGAATGTCTCCGCAAGTTTTTTGGCTGAAGCAACCATTTTTCCTAAATGGCTACAAACCTTGAACTCTAATGTTTTCAGCTATTTTCTGTAGAAGGAACTCTATAACTCCCTCCATCGAAGCAAGCACTCAAAAAGTGCGGTTTCTATTGAAAATATTCTCAATAAGCCAAAAAACTCCGCTTACAGTAAGGACCATCGTTCCGATAGATTTTCTATAAAATCGCTGAAACCCTTTATAGGCAAAGGTTTTTAAAAAATAAAAACTCAGCAATTAAACCGGCGGAATGTGGGATAAAGGGCGCATTCCGGCTCCCCCTTCCAGTCAAGACATTTATTCCTTATGCCTCCCTCTCCTCTTAGGGGTAGGGTTAGGGTGGGGTCCCTCTGTGAACGGGGAAAGCGCGATCGCCTTACTTTGCCAAGGGGACCAGAGGTAGCGGAATCCTGTTGGGGGGTGGGATTGATGACGAACTGAAGAGAACGACTGAAGTCCTTACTAAGAACACCGGATAACAACTGAAGTCGTTATTACGAATGGTTAAGCGTTACCAGTCGTCACGGCGACGGCGGATCGGGGTCCAATCATCACTGGAACCGGGACTGTTTGGGGGTTCGGGGTTGGGGAATTCCTCCAGAGTGGGTTCTGCGATCGCCTCTGAAGATACTTCCTCCGGTGGTTTTTCCTCCGGTGGTTTTTCCTCCGGTGGTGGTGGGGTGACAATTTTGTAGTCTGCATCGTAGGGAGAATTGCCTTTATCCCCCCCAGCTTCTCGATTCTGATCATAACTATAGGAATAGCTGGACCCCACCCAAGACTCGGCAACGGGTTCTCGGACCACTTCATAATTGTAGCCCTCCACTGATTCGGGAAAGGATTGGGCGTTGGGTTCATCGATGAAGTCCTCATCTTCATCAATCCAGTTTTCTTCTTCCAATTCGCTGGAGTTGGGAACGGGGATGCGACTGCCGGTTTCCCCAGTTCGATTGAACCGATTCGGGACATCATCCTGAATCACCGTGGCGTTATTGCGTGATAAGGGGGGTTCGGTGCGACGGGTTCCAGGGGGCGGTGGGGGTGTAACGGGTTCCAGGGGGCGTTGGTTTCTGCGGTGTCTGGGGTCGCGGGTATCCCAATAACGATAGAGTCCGAAGAGTATGGCGATCGCCCAAGCTGTTACCACACCCAGGGCGATCGCTGCTAGAATCCAGACAGAGAGAGGCAGGGCGATCGACCTCATCCCTAAAAACACCAAAGACAGGGATGGCGACGTATTTTGCAGAGCAAAAATTGTCAATCCCCCCAACACAACCAACAGCAGTACATTCCGAAATTCACGCATATTTTATTATCTAATTCATTAATCCCGGCCAGGGATTCCCACAGTTTCCCCGCTTCCTACGGACTTATTTTAGCATCGGAGTCTACTAAACCCGCACCCTGTTCGCGTAGCGTTCCGTCAGGAAAGGGTGGGGCTACAGGGACAAAACCCGCCTGCGCGGGCTACTCTATAAAAACAAATTTTCATAACCGCATTTGGTATAACAATACTCGTGTAGCCTGCGTAGGCAGGCTTTGTCCGCAAGTGCCCCGACCCTTTAGGGTGCGGGTTTCGGCATTTATTTTTTGGTATTTTTTGGAGTTCACTGTCCTTCCCAACGCCGAATCGGTACGCAGTCAATGTCAAATTGATCCAATGCTCGGGCGATGGTAAAATCAACTAAATCCTCAATAGTTTGGGGTTTGTGATACCAAGCCGGAATCGCTGGGACAATTCTTGCACCGGCTTCGGCCAATGTCGTTAAATTCCGCAAATGAATCAAACTAAATGGCGTTTCCCGAGGGACAATTACCAGTTTTCGGCCTTCTTTGAGTTGAACATCTGCCGCCCGTTCTAATAAGCTTGAACTCAATCCCGTGGCTATTTTAGCAACGGTACTCATACTGCAAGGAATGACTAACATTCCCAAGGTCCGGAAGGAACCGCTGGCAATATTTGCACCAACATCTTGCCAGGGATGACAAGTCAGTTTGCCTTCGGTGATGCTTCCGGCGCGATCGCGCCAAAATATCTCTTGTTGTGCGGGTTCGGCAGGCATTCTAACATTCTCTTCGGCTTGCCAAACCATATAGGTTGATTTGGATGCGACCAGTTCAACGCGATAGTCTGCCTCTAACAAAAATTTAACAGTTCGCACGGCATAAATTAACCCAGATGCGCCGGATACGCCGAGGATTAAAGGTCGGTTTTTATCGTTGATAATCGGCTCCTTTGTTGATTAATTTAGGGAGGTTTTAATGATTAAAGCGGTTTGGGCCAAATTTTAGAATAAAATTGACTGAATATTATTGTATCATCTCCGGCAAAGTTTGTAAACAGACCGGGAGTGGGGTTCGGAAATCTTTTTAAGGAATGCCTGAATAGCCAATTCTGCCTACAAATCTCAATTTTCCAGTCAGCCGATGGAGGAAGCCTGCGTTCAGATATTTTATCCTTGAGGATGGGAGCTTTGAGGGGATTAAACCCTTAAAAAATTAAGCCCGCGATCAGGCGGGCTTTATCCAGTTTCTGGCCGATTTTTGGACATCGGACCCAGTGCTAATCATCGGAAGATTCAAGGGAGATTAAATATCTTCCTCGTAATCATAGTAATTCCGTTCGCGATATTCGGTATAGTCTTCGCCACTGGCTTCACTGCCGCCACCGACTGCCACGAGGTCGATTTGTTGACGGTAGTAATCCACACTTTTAACTTGAACTTCGACGATATCGCCTAAGCTGTATTGCTTGCGATTTTTCCGTCCGACGAGAGTTTGCAGGCGAGAACGATACTCGTACCAGTCATCTTTGAGGGAGGAAACATGGACGAGTCCTTCCAGACGCAGGGGAATACCTTCGGGTCCTTCGACTTCGATTTCCACGAAGAATCCGTAGGATTGAACGCCGGTGATTAATCCGCTGAAGGTTTCGCCGGTGCGTGCCTTCATCAGTCCGGCTTTTTTGAGTCCTTGGAGGTCCGCTTCTGCTTCTTGGGTGAGCTTTTCGCGATCGCTCAAGTGACCGACGATGGTGGCGAAATGACTCTCAAATTCGCTGTGAGTCGTCGGAGGCAGAACGTTCCAAGAGATTTCGCCGTGACTGTGACTGCTATGCAGATCGACGTACTCTTTAGAGCGAGCCGATTTGCGATCGCGTCCTTCTTCAAACACGGTTTTTAGCAAGCGTTGTACCAACAGGTCTGCATATCGCTGCACTGGGGAACAAAAGTGAGTATAACCCGTGTTTAAAGCTAGTCCGAAGTGAGAACCTGCCGTGGTACTATAACTGGCGGGTTTTAAGGTATCTTCCAGGAGATAAGTGAGAACTCGCTCGCACTGAGAGGCGGCAAAGACTTCGGTGAAGTCCTGGAAGTCAATCGGAGTCACTTCTTCCGGGTCATCCAGCAGGACTTCTACCCCCATATTGCTGGCGAGTTTGATTAGCTCATCGACTTGTTCGAGGTCGGGAGCAGCTTGCACGCGGTAAATTCCCGGAACTCCCAATTGCTGTAAGTGAGTGGCCACCAGTTGGTTCGCCAGAATCGTAAATTCACACAGCATTCCTTGGGCGGTAATGTGAGAAGAGAGGGAAATTGCCCCTTCTGCACCTTCATCGTTATAAACCGAGGGACAAATGCCATATTGATTGGGGGGGAGATTCAGGTCAAATCCCCCACGAGCGCGCCGCCAGTTTTGCATGGCGTAGCTCAATTGGAACATTTTTTCCAGGGTTTGAGCGATCGCCGGGGGTAACGGGTCAGGCTCTTCCAGAGATTTTTGACGTTCTCGAAACTCCAACCACCAGGCGGGGATGATTTCTGGATCAAGGTATTTTTCCTGCAATTTATCCAGAATCGGTTGCGCTTGGCGATCGCTCACTTGATAATCAACCTTGATGACACTGGGTTTAATTTCAAAATCCACCACCCCATCATCATCTAAAATGACTAACACCGAAACCGCGAGGCGGTCTTCCCCAGTCAGCAACGAGCAGGAATCCAAGGCCAACTGTTCGGGAATAATCGGCAAAACCATATCCCCCAGATGTGCCGAAACCGATCGCCTGCGAGCTTCTCGATCCAACGCCGTATCTGGCTTGACATAGTGGGCGACATCTGATATGTGAATCGAGAGACGCCACTCGCCACTTTTGAGGGTCTCCAAACTAAACGCTTGTTCCACCGTC
Source organism: uncultured cyanobacterium (assembly GCA_963821735.1). GTDB lineage: Bacteria > Cyanobacteriota > Cyanobacteriia > Cyanobacteriales > Laspinemataceae > Laspinema. The sequence goes on along the minus strand of CAWGFK010000002.1, from coordinate 425,563 downwards.
GGAATGGAACTGCGGAGTCTGGATGCAGGCATCAAGGCAATCGTTTGGAGACTGCGGAGGTCTAAGCGCCCTTTAATCTCAGCCTTTCGCAGAGATTTGGGTAAATCGGCGATCGCATCGAGAACGACTTGGGGGAAAACGCGAGGCAAGTCATGCTTACAGCAAACAATATCCAGATCATTGGCATCTTCTGCATCGGATCCGAGGATTTGTGCGACTCGTCCGAGGGGGGGATTGCTGCCGAGAGCATACCGCAACACTTCGACATGAACCAGATGTTCGACCGCATCGACGAGGGACACCCCATTTTGTTTGAGGTCGAGTTCAAATAACAAGCGATCGTCTAAAGGCACCGCTAAATAGCGATTTCCTGTTTGCTTGACTCTCGCGAGTACGGACGGGTTGGCACGTTCTAGGATTAACTTCACCTCGCCTTCGGGAGAACGACGACGAGAGCCTTCTTTAATAATATTCACCAACACGCGATCGCCATTCCAGGCATTACTCAAATGGCATTCGCGGATGTAAATATCCTCAGTTCCCTCCGTATCCTGAATCGCAAAGCAAAACCCCTTGCTAGAGCAGCGCAGTTTTGCTTCTACGAGACTTTCTTCCCAAACCCGCCGATATCGACCTTTTTCCTTGACAAGCACGCCGATTTTTTCCAACGCATCGAGCGCGATTTGTAAGTAGCGCGTGCTTTTTTCATCCTGACACCCCAGTTTCTTCTCCAAGATCTTGGGAGCGACCGATTTATCATCGGTAAAATTTGCCAGTAGTGTAGCGATTGAAAAGTCCATTCAGAGATCGATCCTTCTTTTATCCATTCGGTTCTCTTTCCAGGCATCAAATGTCTGGTGTTGCTGCTTGTTCTCCATCCAGCCGAGCCTCAAAGGTGACGCAAATGACGAATATCCCCTTATTGAACTCGTTTGACTTCAGACAAGCTACAGTGACGCCAACTTTCAAGCCAAAACAGTTGCATCGCGTCAATCCCCTGTCAGTTTTCAACGGAGGTCGTTATCGTATCATACTCCCCGATCGACCCATCCGAATCAGAACTTACAGACTCGGAAAGCGACGTGCATCGTGCGACTTTTTCGGCATCAGCGTCAAGTTTCCCAGCAATGCAAGCCAACAGTTGGCCAATGCTTGGGTTACTGACGGACTCCTTGCACAGGAAAACAGGAGGGTTGACCCACGCGAAATGCATTTGAAGGCGATCGCGCTTACATCCCTAAAGACAATGAAGAACCCAGACCCGATGCCCGACTAGACTCGCCGGTGATTCATTAACCCAATCTATTCCAGGAACACCAGCCAAAGCGAAGGGGCGGTTGTTAGGTGTAGAACCCCCTCAAACTGGCTCGTCATGCCTGGGGATTGAACAGAGTTAGGATCTAAAGACACCGAAAAACTCTAACGAGTTGCTGCCGTATCTATTAGATATCCCACTCATAAAAACGAGCTGTTGCTTGTTCTAGCGGCATGGTTTCTGGCTTTTCTCCCTAGGGAATTGAGAGTTGCCGTTAGTGTAGCTCTCAGGCGATCAATCGCGAGGGCTTTACTCAAAAGCGGCGGTTTTTGCCCTAGGGTCTTTCACAAGTGACCTGTTTTCTGGCATTGTAGCATTGTAATGACATTAAATTTCCCAGAAGCCAATTTCCCTGATTAAAATGTCAAGTATCCCCGTAAAATTTCCCGGGCTGAATCTGCTCCCTTAAAATTTTGAGTATTGATACTACCCTCACCCATCATGTTGATTGAATTTCGCTCTCGCTATCCAACCGCCAGCTTAATTTCTGAATTACTCACCCTTCATCAAGGACTCTATGTGGTGCGGACCTTGGTACAAATGGATGGGGTGACGCTTGCGACGGGGATGGCGGCTGAACCGACCATCGAACAAGCGGAAGATCGCGCCCGAGTGCGGGCGATCGCAGTTTTAGGGACATCGGTCTCTGTGTCTGAGGCTACCCCCTCGCGCAACTTATCCGAGTCTCCCGTAACGACACCCGCATCGGCTCCAGCTTTTAATACGCTACATTTGGGACAAGGCAAAACCCGTGCTAGGCCCACTTCAGCCCCCATGAGTTCCCCCGGGTTCCCTGAATCTCAACTCTCGACTCCCCCGGAAACAGCCCCCGCATTCCCAGAAATGGAAAAGTCGGGTCCGAGTCCGGATCAATGGCTATCGGGCCATTCTACCCAGAGCGAATTTGCACCCCAGAGTTTACCCGAAACCTCCGGGTTTCCAGAGAGTCCGACTCGCGCCGATGCTGATCCGTTCTCTGAGTACAAATCCCCGGATGAACCCAAGTCCGGTCTCCCAACTGATTATGGGGTCTCCAGTTCCAGTGCCCAAGCCTCCGCAGAACCCCCCCCTAACGCCATTCAATCGGGTTCAGTGGATTTATCTGATGCGATCGCCCAAACCACCATTGAGATCAAACGCCTCGGTTGGACCAATGACCAAGGACGCAACCATCTGAAACAAAACTATGGCGTCCCCTCCCGTTCTCTGCTCTCGGAAGACCAATTACTCGACTTCTTAACTTATCTCAAAAACCAGCCCAGTCCTTCTTAGCTGAGGGATTATCACCCCCAGATTTGAGGCGTTAGAGGGGAAAACGGGGGCTCTTTCCCCCTTTAACTCTAAAATTTTCATCGAATTACATGGGTTTAACCATTCGACCTCTACCCCACCCCTCCAAACGCCCCTTTTGACTCCCGCCCTGATTAGGGCGGAGCCCCCAAAAATCCAGGTTAGGTCCAAGGGGTAGCCAGAGGTATAAAAGTCTGTTCACCCGGGAACCTAACCGGGATTTAATTCACCGCTACCGGACGACTGGCAGAGGGACGGCGATCGATGACCAGATCAATCAGTCCGTAGTCCACAGACTCTTGGGCGGACATGAAAAAGTCCCGTTCCGTATCTTGTTCAATCCGCTCAAGGGGTTGACCTGTATGCTCCGAGAGCAAAGTATTCAGGCGTTTTTTGTGATACAGAATTTCTTTGGCTTGGATTTCAATATCCGTCGCTTGCCCTTGAGCGCCCCCAAGGGGTTGGTGAATCATGATCCGAGAATGGGGTAAGCTCATCCGCTTGCCTTTGGCACCGGCACTTAATAAGAAAGCACCCATGCTGGCGGCTAACCCCAGACATATCGTAGAAACATCGGGGCGGATGTGGTTCATGGTATCGAAAATTCCCATGCCTGCGGTCACCGATCCACCGGGGGAGTTGATATAGAGGTAGATATCTTTTTCGGCGTCTTCAGCTTCTAGGAACAGCAACTGGGCAACAATCAGGTTCGCTAGGTCTGCGTCCACCTGTTGTCCCAAAAAGACGATGCGATCGCGCAGGAGGCGGGAGTAGATATCAAAGGCGCGTTCACCACGCCCAGATTGTTCGATTACGGTAGGGATCATCTAGCTTGCCTGTTTACGTTACGTTTCTTAAATTTTACCTAAATCAGCCAGCATCCTCCCAGGTTGTCAGGATGTTTCTACTCTCGGCCCTAGTTTAAACTCCTCTGGTCAAGGGTTCGGATCACTCAAGTTGATGCGGCGCGCAGATGAGGCAGTCCCTCAGTCCCTTGACCTAAATATGGAAAATTGGGCAAACCGTTCGGTTAGCCCTCCACTGTCTAATTGAGCAGTTCTTGCTCATTCTACTGATTAATTTTTTAGTTGCGACGGACACCACACTCCGACCGGATCGTACCTTGAGCAGGTACGGTTTTCTCTCTGGACCCGATCGCCTTCCATCAGGTTTGATGGCGATCGCTCCATGAACAAGAGCAGCTTTAAAGGTCTCTGATGAGTTCTGTCATGAGAAATGGGAATGACCGAAAAAATGGAAAGATGCACCCTGGAATGAATTCCTGCGTTGCGCTGACTGATGAGCGCGAACCCCATAGACTCTCAGGAATTTTGGCTTCAAATTTGCGTCGGTTCGGGTCTGTGTTGATCTTGACCTGAGAACGATCGGCGCGATCGACAATTGGGCGATCGGTTCGGTTCTTATCGTCCACTTCCCCGATGATCCGGTTCGGTTCCAAGGGAGACATCCACGCTGGCAATTTGGGCATTTGCATCGGATTTATTTTCTTTTGAAGTAAGATATTCGACGCCTGAAAAATTGGCATTCATCCCTAATAAGAGCAGGCCAGATAACACCAAGCATTTGTAGATGCTCATAGATAAATTCCTTTTTTGACTGTTATTTCTCTCTACGGAATCTCTACAAAACATCCGGCTATTTTTTAAATTATTTGGGGTAGAACCCTCTCATGTCTAAAGCTCCAAGATCCGGAACATTTGAAAACTCAAGTCGTCTTTTCCTTTATTCTTCAATCTTTTTAGCTCCGATTTAGCCCCAATCCGCTTGGCTGATAATCTCGGGCCGAAAACTTTGTAAAGATGGATACGAAAGTGTCTCATTTCCCCATAGGGGTACAGAAATATTCTTTTGGGGATTAAAAAACAAAGTGACTGCCCACTCATTTAAGGGCAGCCGCGTCTCAGGAGGCCGATCTGCCTCAAGTCAATCCCTCTAGCTTATTTTGAGTGAAAAATCTTTCTTAATCAGCAGAAACTTGAAGTTTAAAATATTATCAAAGCCACAGTTTGCGCTTCGGTTGGTTTAAGCCGGTTGAAGATCTCAATCAAGCTTCTAAACCATCCCCTTAACCATCCCCTTAACCATACAATGTGAGAGGACTGGAAAAATAAATTAATGAACGAACCTCAGCCAAGGCGATCGCCCTTGGGAGAGTCGAGGATTAAAGATCGCGGTTGGGTCCTCTAACTCTTCGAGTTCCAGTTTGTAGAAATTCGGGAAATTCCGCATCCCAACCGATGAAACGCTGCTGCTAAACAACACAGACTAAAAATTTTTACATCCGGATAAAAATCAAGGAAGGGTTCAGAACCCCTGGGATTTTCAATGGGATTAAAGACCCATCCTTGAGACCCGTAGACCCCAGAAAGTTAAACGAAGCCCACCCACAATCAGCAGACTGAGGGCAACGAAGCAGGGACCTCTATCCGGTTCAATAGGGTCCCTCTCAGGAAGAAATGGCAGAGAATTTTCCCAGTCCCCTATCCCCTATCCCTCGTTCCGGAGAAAGTCTGTATCAATTCATGCAGCATACTGTCAAATGAAGCGTTAGCATGAGATAATTTATCACCAAATTCAGGTTTGAGATTAGAAAGTTTGTCTGCACTGCTCAAGAAATCGGAGTTTCCAGGGAATATCGTAAGGCTGGCGAATGGATTAACCGTGATTCACCAACATATCAGTGCTACACCCGTGGTTGTGGTTGATGTGTGGGTTAAAGCAGGTGCAATCCGCGAACCTGACACCTGGTCAGGAATGGCTCATTTCCTGGAACACATGATTTTCAAAGGGACCCTAATCCAGCCTCCGGGTGCCTTTGACTGTCTGATTGAAAATCGGGGTGGAATGACCAATGCCGCCACGAGTCATGACTATGCCCACTTTTTCATTACCGTTGCGGCACCTATTTAAAAGAAAGTCTGCCTGCCTTGGCGGACCTGTTGCTGCATCCGGCAATTCCCGATGATGAGTTTCTGCGGGAACGGGACGTGGTACTGGAAGAAATTCGTCAATCGGTGGATAATCCCGATTGGCTGGGGTTCCAAGCGATGATGGAGACAATTTATCACCAACATCCTTATCGACGCCCCGTTTTTGGCGAGGCAGAGATTCTGATGGATTGATCGCCTGAAGAAATGCGAATGTTCCATCGCTGCCACTACCAACCGGAAAATATGGCTGTGGCGATCGTTGGCAACGTCACCTTAGCCGAAACCCTCGACTTAGTACAGGACGCCTTCAACAGCTTTCCCTCCCCCCTGGAATGGGAGGACCTCAAACAAGAAGCCGAACCCCCCATGACTGAAATTCGGCGTCGGGAACTGTTCTTACCCCGTCTGGAAGTGGCAAGGTTAACCCTCGCTTGGACGGGACCGGGAGTCGAACAGCTACAGGATGCCTACGGTTTAGACTTGCTTGCCGTCGTTCTGGCAGAGGGGCGAAATTCCCGTCTAGTTCGAGAATTGCGGGAGATCCGGGGACTGGTTCACGGCATCGGCAGCGATTTTTCCCTCCAACGGGATTCCAGCTTGTTTACAATTGGGGCATGGCTCGATCCCAAACACCTGGATCTGGTGGAAAATGTGATTCTCGATCGCATCGAGGAGTTACAGGCTCAACCCATTAATCCGGCGGAACTGGCCCGCGCTCAACGCCTGCTCTGTAATGATTATGCCTTTTCCACCGAAACCCCGTCTCAACTGGCTGGGTTGTATGGTTACTATCAAACCATTGCCGAGGCTCCGGCTGCGGTGGCCTATCCGGATTGCATTCAATCCTATAATGCGGCAGACTTGCAACGGGTAGCCAATAACTATTTATGCCCGAAATATTACGCAGTCACAGAACTCAAACCGCTAGACTGAGTTAAACTCCAGACGAATACAAGGAACCTAATTTTCGTGACACAGAACGTGACGCAATCGCTACAGAAGACAATCCATCGCACGGTTTTGAATAATGGCATGGTGGTGATTGCGGTGGAAAATCCCGCCGCTGATATCATTGCTGCCCGGATTTTTATCAATGCCGGGAGTTCTTGGGAGTCCCCAACTCAGGCGGGATTGTCGCATCTGCTGTCTGCGGTGTTGACGAAGGGGACCGAACGGCGATCGTCCCTAGAAATTGCTGAATTGGTGGAGTCAGTGGGGGCGACCCTGAGTACGGATACGACGCCGGATTATTTTTTGCTGAGTTTGAAAACGGTTTCGGGGGATTTCCCGGAATTGTTGCGGCTGTCTTCTGAACTGTTGCGATCGCCCACTTTTCCCGAGTCTGAGGTGGAACTAGAACGCCGTCTGACCCTGCAAGGAATTCGCTCTCAGCAGGAACAACCGTTTACCATTGGCTATGACCAAATGCGGCGAGCCATGTACCCCGATCACCCCTACGCTTGTTCGGTTCTGGGAACGGAAAGCACGGTCTCTCAGTTGACAAGGGAAGATTTAGAAACCTATCATCAGACCTATTTTCGCCCCGATCGCATCGTGATTAGTCTCACGGGTCGAATTACACCGTTAGAAGCAACGGCGTTGGTTGAATCGGTCTTTGGCGATTGGCAGGCCCCTGCTGTTGCTGTGTCCCCCTTGGAATTACCCCGGTTAAAACCCAATCCCCGCTTTCTGAGTTCCATCCAGGATACTCAACAGTCCATCGTGATGGCAGGGTATCTGGGTCCTTCCGTGGTAGGAAATGACCCCTTGAATCCTAACCCGAGGGATTATGCCATCCTCAAGTTACTGAATACCTATTTGGGAAATGGGTTATCCAGTCGGTTATTTGTGGAACTTCGGGAAAAACGGGGTTTAGCTTATGATGTTTCGGCATTCTACCCGACTCGTCTGCGGGAAGCGGCGTTTGTGGTTTATATGGGGACGGCTCATGAAAATACGGCGATCGCCTTAAAATGTCTCCAAACTGAAGTAGAGCGTCTGAGCAATACCATCCTGGAGGAGGACGAGTTACAATCGGCCAAAAATAAGCTCCTCGGTCAATATGCTCTCGGCAAGCAAACCAACGCTCAAATCGCTCAAGTCTTTGGCTGGTATGAAATCTTGGGTCTCGGCATTGAGTTTGATACCCGCTTCACCGAAGAGGTGGCCGGAATTTCTCCAGAGGAGGCCCAGGAAGCTGCCAGTCGCTATCTGACTCAAGCTTACATCTCTCTGGTCGGACCCTCAGAGGCGATCGCGCCGTTATGTGAATCCGTTGCTTATTAATCTGTAGCTCTGTCTATAAGGTACTTGCAGCAAAATGACTCGGCGAAGGAGTCACTACGAACGTTTGTATTAACCCCTTAAGGGGTAGCCCTGTCAAGGTGTATTTGTAGGGGCGTATTGCATACGCCCTCTCATCTATGCAATACGCCCCTACAAGAAACTCCGGATGAGGCGGGATTCAATTTACGGATAAAGAGGGCGTATGCAATACGCCCCTACAAGAAACTCCGGATGAGGTGGGATTCAATTTACGGATAAAGAGGGCGTATGCAATACGCCCCTACAAGAAACTCCGGATGAGGCGGGATTCAATTTACCACCTTGACAGCGGCTAAAATCAGCACTAAGTTAGTCGAGTAGGAGGCTAGAGACATTGACAGAGGTTGTATTTAATCCAATGAGCTGGATCCGGTCCACCGCCCAGCTCATGGTATGCAGTTTATCTCTGGTTTTGAGTTCGGTGCCGATCGCCGCGATCGCCCAGCAGACCCCTTTCGTGCAGCGATCGACCTTGCAACAGGGCACCCGAGGTCAAGAAGTCACGGAACTGCAAGCGGTCCTCAAACTGATGGGATATTACACCGGACCCGTGGATGGCATTTATAGCGAAGGCACAGTTAGGGGAGTTTCTGCGTTTCAGCAGGCAGCCGGGTTAACCCCCGATGGAATTGTCGGAGAGGGAACCTGGAATCGCCTCTTTCCGCCCTCCCCCGGTGCAGTTGTCTCCGGTGTGGTTAATCCCTCGTCCGTTCCGTTTATGCAATCCTCCCGTCCCATCCTGCGACAAGGCATGGAAAGTGATTGGGTAGCGCAACTCCAACAGCGTCTCAATCAACTGGGCTTTTTTGAAGGGTCCCCCACCGGCGTCTTCGGCCCTCGAACCGATGCCTCTGTCCGAGAATTGCAACGCCGCTACAATTTAGAACCCGATGGCATCGTCGGCCCTTCCACTTGGTCTATTCTGTTTCCTTGACTTCCTCTGCGGTTCCCTCGCCTGGACCAGGCGAGGGCTTTCGGAAAGGTATCTATTCAAGTAATTATGCTTATCAAAACGCTTATTTTTGGCAAATTGCTAACAAATGTAACAGCAAATATTGCAAGACGTAAATCTCTGTAAAGTTTGTTAAACAAAGGGTTGCGCTCTCAAAAATTTGTGGTAATTTATAAATATGACGCAAGCAGGAACTAAAACTTCAACGCCAAACGAATTGTTTAGATTAGAGTTCTGCGTCATCCCGCTCTAATCTGCCCGTAGTAAAGCAGCGGCGAGCATCCCAACAAAAAGGTGGTGCTTCTGTCTAAGAAAAGTTAGAACTAGAAGCCAAAACTTTGAGTCTGGTATAGACTGAGTGGATGCCAACACCGAAAACTAACTGCGTGTTGTTTGTAAACCTTAGTAATCGTTAACTCCACCGTAAATTAACCTGAAAATTAATCTCATCAACTTACCGATTAAAAGGGTCTTGTCGCCTCCGACGAGACCCTTTTAATTTTGTCATTGGTCATTGGTCATTGGTCATTGGTCATTGTTGATGACAAATGACAAATGACAACCAACAAATGACCAATAACCAATGATCCGAAGATTAACTCCCCGTAACTAAAGCTGGCATTTCCCCACAAATCCCTGCTTGTTTGAGGCGATCAAGGGCAACAGCGAGGCGATCGCAATCCTGAATTAAACTAATCCGGACATACCCTTCACCGCCGGATCCAAACGCATTCCCCGGCGTTAACACCACCCCGGTTTTATCCAACACCGACTCGATAAACTCTTCGGAACTATTGCCAAAAGGACATTTCGCCCAAACATAGAACGTCGCTTCAGGATTTTTAACACTCCATCCCAATTCACGCAACCCACGCACCACCAACTCCCGACGAGTATAATATCGCGCCTGCACCTCGTGGATATAAACATCCGGCAATTGTAGCGCTGCTGCCGCTGCCGCTTGCACCACCGCAAACATCCCATAATCCATATTGGTTTTTAACCGGCGTAAATTCTTAATGACTTCAGAATTGCCCACCGCAAAACCCACCCGCCATCCTGCCATATTGTAGGTTTTGGAGAGGGTATGAAACTCCACCCCAATCTCTTTGGCACCGGGAATTTCTAACAAGCTCGTCGGATGATAGCCATCGTAAGCTAATTCCGCGTAGCACATATCATGCACCAGCAAGATTTCATGGCGACGTGCAAAGGCAACAACTTCCTCAAAAAATTCCCGAGGTGCCGTAGCAGTGGTGGGGTTGTTGGGATAGTTGAAATAGAGGATTTTAGCCCGTTTTGCCACCTCGTCAGGAATGGCAGCCAGATCAATCAACCAATCGTTTTTCTCGGAAAGAACAATTTCGTGAATCTGACCCCCGGCAATTAAGGGACCCCGGAAATGGGCAGGGTAACCGGGACTCGGGACTAAAATCAAGTCCCCCGGATTGACGTATGCTAAGGCAAAGTGAGTTAAACCCTCTTTGGACCCGAGAACCGGCAACGCTTCAGTTACGGGATCGAGGGAAACATCGTAGCGACGCTTGTACCATTCACAGATGGCTTGACGAAAACTCTCAGTGCCACCAACGGGAGGATAGCCGTGAGTCTTACTATCTTGCAAGGCAGCGATCGCGGTTTCCACCACAGCAACGGGGGTGGGTCCATCGGGGTTGCCCATGCCTAAATCGATTAAGTCAATTCCTTGCGATCGCGCCCCGGCTTTTAGTTCATCAAGACGCGCAAAAACATAAGCCGGAAGTTGCTGCAAACGTTGAGCCGGTTGGATCCAATCTAAAGTCATGGGCGTTGTGCGCGGAAAAACCGCGATCTCCTTTTGCAAAAAAAACTACAAATAGACATTTAATCGCCAAAAGGTCACCAGGAATACAGAATTTAAAAAATAAACCGTCTATCCCGATGGACCTAAGTTGAGAATTGGCAGTTCTCTCCATCCAATTCCGTTAGGCAGTGGCTGCGATCAAAGACTTCTGAGGGTTCTGTGACGACTCCCCCGAGATCTACCCCGCTTCGCCGAGATTCTACGGGTGCCGTTGTGGAAACCATTGCTGCCATTAGTTGTTCCGGTACCACGGTAAAGGGCAGCCGATGAATATCTGAATTGGCTGCACAAGCAATTTCAGCCGCATGGTACAGTTCGCCTAAAGTGACAGTTTCTAAGCCTAAATCCTTTAAGCTTTGGGGTAGCCCCATCTCGGAATAGAACTTTAACAGTTGCTGCCTTGCACTGGCGGCTAATTGGTTCCCTTGGAGCATTTCTTCCAGGCGCAGTTGCACCAAAATGCCATAGGCGACTTTTTCCCCATGTAGGGTATCATGAGCGGCTAACAGGTGGGTTAAGCCATTATGAACCGCATGAGCGGCAACGGTGCGGCATTGAGCGCCCCCGAGTCCCCCGATGACTCCGGCGAGTAACACCGTGGCATCGACGACTTCCTGCCAGACTTCTCCGCCAGGGGAGGCGATCGCTTGGGCGGATTTTTGGAACAATAAATCCCGCAACACCCGCGCTTGTTGGACGGCAGCGATCATCAGGGTTTGTTCGGAATGCCCGCTACTGACTGAGGCTTCATACCATTTGGCGATCGCATCCCCAATGCCAGCGACTAAGGTGCGCTGCGGCGCAGTTTGAATCAAGTCGTAATCGAGAATCAGGACATCGGGACATTTGGGGAGGGGGACATCGTAGAGAAATGCACCCTCGATCAGAATAAATATTGGATAAGGCAGTCCAGGCAGCACAGGTAGCAGCAGAGGAGGGAATGGTGATAATCGGCAATCCACAGCGATAGGCTAAAAGTTTGGCTGCATCGAGGGATTTACCGCCCCCAGTTCCGATAATCAAATCCGCTTGATGGCTGGTGACAGATTCTTGCAGTCGGCTGAGACTGGCTTCGCTACAGTCGGGACTATAGGAGGCAGTGGCGATCGCCAGTTGATATTGGGCAATGGCGGGTTGTAACCGTTCCGTCAGCAGTTGATTAGAGCAGCTCGCCCCCCACAATTAAAGGACGACGCCCTAATCTGGCGATCACCGCGCCGGATTGTTCCAAACAGCCCCGCGATCGAATCACTTGGGCGGGTGCGACATTAAGCATCGGCAGTACAGCAGTTGGATTCGAGTTCGGTGTCGAGGAAACCAAATTCTGATGGGGCATACAGTTCTACAGAGGTGTTGCTGAAGTTTTCCTGGGATGAGTATTTATAACTCTACTGTATTCGGGGATTCCCGATTGTGGCGGGGATTTTATGTAAATTTCGGGATTGCACCTTGAAGGTCCCAGGGTGGATAACCTCTGGGATATCTTAATTTTAAGGGTTTTAACCTTAAACCTGCACGTCCGGTTGATTGATTGTCAGGGAAACTTGTGCTTAAAACAATACCTTCGCCAACTCAAGGGAGGGCTAACGTACTCCTGTTGTTGTTGACCACAATTGCATAAGACATTTACATTTTTTTCTTGATTTGCGAAGACCAAAAACAAGCGGCGCGATCGCAAGTGGAGGTGAAGTTAATCGAGGGGTTGGAGAGTGACCAACCCATTGAGATTAATATCAAATATTTTGGCAATATTTTTCATTTAGCGCGATCGCCTCTTGCAACTAACAGAAAAGCGATCGCACCTCCAATCCTTTAACTATCCGGATCCACTCCCAACTCCCGCAACCGTTGCGCCAGTCGTTCGGCACGTTGGCGCTCTTGTTCGGCGCGTTGGCGCTCTTGTTCGGCGCGTTCCTCGGGCCATAGGAGCAGTTCTCCTTCGGCATTCCACCAGCGCAACCAATAGCCGGTACGATTATCGCCCTTTCCCTGCCAGACTCCTAAAAAGAGTTCTAATCCGGGAATCCAATATCGACCGTCGGCATTGGTTGTCTGGATTTGGTAGCGATCGCTCTCTAATCGATAGACTTCTAAAGTCGCGGTTTGCGCTTGGAAAATCGCATAAATTGGCACCTTCACCACCCGCTCGTAAAAATACCACTTCCCGATGCGCTGTTGAAACTCCACCGAGTATTCTTCGCCGTAGGTATCGGATAGAAATTCCATCACCACTAACGGAACTGGCCCTTCGGTGTGGGGAGTGTAGCTGCGACGGGGATAGGGATGCGGCCAAGGTTCTAGCGGACGGACGTACATCCAATCGGGCGCTTTCAAAATGATGCGATGATTAATCCCTACACATAATCCAAAATTTGTCGTAATTAAGGCATCTTTGAATAGGTCCGGTGTCAACGATTGACGCAAAGCATCCGCTAATAAAGGATGGTCTATATCATCCACTGGATCGTCAGGGAGTACAAAGTCATCTGGCAGTTTAGGCCAGGTAATTTTTATCTCGGAAACTGGGGTTTGAGGTATGACAGACATTATGCAACCTCCCATGACCGTTAATAGGGAATTTGCTGTTATTCTATCGGATAGAAGCGGGCGATCGCATCCCCGACCGATTTAACCTCAACTCATGCTGTCTGCCCTCTGTGCTACAATACCCCCAGCAAATCCGGCTTTTGACAACCTTTCCTTAAAAATTGAGAATCCACAACACTGGCATCCATGAAGCAAGAAAGTCCGTTGTTGCGCGAGTGCCTAGACCATCTGAATGCCTTACCGGATATTGAGGCGAGAAACGGCGATCGCAACTCGATTACCATCCGCAACTGCGATAAATCGGTAGACTATGCTTACAAAATTCAGCCAGATGTTACAGGCATTACCGCTGAACTCATTATCCCATATTTTCAACGTTTTGAACGAAATAACGGAGAAAAAATTCTCCTAATTACCCGCTACTTATCCAACCCTGCCATCGATATTTTGCTGGAAAAACAGATAGAGTTTATCGATACTGCAGGTAATATTTATCTCAATAATCCAGCCGCTTATATTCTGATTCGCGGTCAGCGTCGGCCAAAGGTCAAACCTTTGTCTCGTTCCAAAATCACCGTTACGACACTTAAACTCATCTATATTTTATTGAAAAATCCCCACATTTTGCAGGCAACTGTGGGCGATATCGCTGCGGCTTCTGGTATTGCATCCTCAACGGTGCGTCGTAGCCTTCAGGATTTATATGAGTTGGGCTATTTACAACGGCAACGAGATGGCAACTATCGAATTATTAACTATCCCAAACTTTTAGAGCGTTGGGAAATGGGCTACGCTGAAAGTCTTCGTCCCAAACTGATAGTGGAAGCTTTTACCCCTGTAGGAGAGGGGAGTTTTTCAGATGTGGCCGAGCGTCTTATGGAAGGAGCGAAAGAGGGTAAATTTTTGTTAGGCGGAGAACTGGGGGCAGCAATCGCAACGGATTATCTTCGTCCCCAAAGCGCTACATTGCATTTAGTTGAGACTGCTCCTCAGACCTCTGTGAAATTACAAGCGATGGCAATTGCCACGAAAATGAGGCTTAAACCCAATCCAAAAGGAAACATCGTCTTTGTTCAGCAATTTGGTACGCAGAATACCTGGAGTGGTGATGGAATGGAAATCCTAGCGGATCCCTTGCTGCTTCATGCAGAGTTGCTGTTAATTCCGGATGAGAGAGCGCAAGAAACTGCCGATCGCCTTTACACAACACTCTATTGCACCTAGGAGAGATGAAAATGCTTGACCCAAAAGAAAAACAGGTTTTAGTCGATCTCAAGGCTGTACTAGATTCCCTAGATCTGCCCAGGCTTATGGTAGGGGCTGGAGCCAGATTATTAATTTTTGATCGACCATATAACAGGGAAGGTCGTGCGACAAAAGACTGGGATTTTGCTGTATCTGTTAGATTGCTGGTCAGATTTTAAAGCTCTGTCCGATCGCCTGACTCTCGGAGAAAATCCACGCTTCAAAGTCGCTCGTAAAGTTCCCCACAAATTCATTCACCTGGAAACAGGTGGAGAGGTTGACATTGTACCTTTTGGAAAAATCGGTCAACCGGGACAGGAAATTGAATGGGAGGATGGCCTTAAAATGAATTTAATCGGATTGGAAGAGGCTTTACTATGCGCCAAAGAGCAAGTCATTGACGACGATCTTGTGCTTCCAGTTGTAGATCCTCCCGCTTTCTTGGGTCTTAAACTCATTGCTTGGTCAGATCGGGGAGGTAATAAAGATTTAAAAGACATCGATTTTATGATTGAAGGAATCGCCGATAGGGAAATTTATGACGATGACGCACTGTTCTCTCGAATTTATGAAGAACTGGTCAATGAAATTTCTGAAGGACAAATTGAGGTATCTAGATGCACCTACTTTCTTACTGGGGCGAGACATTCGGCGGATATTCCGCGATGCCACAGTCAGTAAAATTAATAAAATTTTGTCGGAAATCTTGGAAAACCGGGATACAGTGATTTCAGAACTCATTCCCCGGACTGTAACTGACGACGAAGAATGGGACGATCGCTTCGATGCGATCGTTCAACGTTTTGAAGTGTTACAACGCGGGATACTGTCTCCTCCCTCTCAAGATAATACCTAGTTCTGGGCCTCAAAAGTCAATTTCGAGGTTATCGATAGGCTTCAAGAAACGATAAAACTGCTTAAGGAAAAACCTGACCCAATTTTATTGAGTCAGATTTTTAAACGCTTATCCAGTCTGGGCTGTATCCATCAACATTCATAAGAGGCCACGGACCCTTAAATTGGCGAAGGTATTGAAGGGGAAGTTTTAATTCCATTAGAAATATAGAAAAATTGAGAAGACAGAACCCTAGGATTCTATCTTCTCAATTTTCAATTTTCAATTTTCAATTCTCAATTGTTTAGGCGTCTTTGGCTGCTGGTTTTAGTTTAGACAGTTCCGAGAATTGATCGGCGTAGATTTCGATTTCAAGGTTTTCATCATCGCGAACCGCCAGCGATCGCTTCACTTGACCCAAAAACAAGGGTTTAGACAGTCCCGGTTCGGGATGGACGATGGTGCGGGCGCGGATGGTTAATTGGTTTTCTCCACCGGCACCAAACCGACCCTGGGAAAACAAATCATTGGCGGCTTGACGCAGGGTTAATTCTAGTTCAGACTCGGTGATAGTTGGCGGTAAAGCAATCACGGTTTGAGTCGCGCCATTGTCGTAGACCCTAGAGTAATGGACGGCACCCGGGACTTGGACCCGAGTCAGAGGGACCAAGCTCAGGGCAAATAAACCGCCGGTGAGGACTCCCATAAAGCCGGTAATTCCTACCAAACGAAAGCGGACTCCCCATTTGAAGAGAAATCCTAATAGACTCAGGACTCCACTAACCAGGGTGAGGATGCCTGCCCACTTAAAAGCTACGAAAAATTCTGCGGTTGTTAGCATATTGGTTTCTGGTGTAATTGAGGAGTAGTTCGGTTGAGTTCCATTCAGATTTAAGATTCCGCTTCATTACTGACAAAGCTATCGGAGTCAGGGTTCGCTGATTCGATCGCCGCTTTTAGAGTATGCCAGCAAAGGTTGGCGCATTTGATGCGAACGGGAAATTGGGCGACCCCTTGCATGACATTGAGCTTGCGCTGTTCTTTCGGAAATTCCGCCTCGCCTTTCATCATGGTTTGAAAGCGCTGTACCATTTCCAAGGCTTCATCGGTGGATTTGCCGCGCAACGCTTCTGCCATCAGGTCAACGGACGCCATCGAGATGGCGCAGCCTTCCCCGTCAAATTTTACCTCTTCAATGCGATCGCCCGCCTCATTCAGCCGCAAGGTCAGTTCGATGGTATCGCCACAGGAGGGGTTATGTCCTCGCTGTCGGCGATGCACCGGATCGGTGACCCCCCGATATTTGGGAGTCTTGTAACGCTCCAGAATGACTTGCTGGTAGAGGTCGCGCAGATTGCTCAGAGACATGGTGGTAATCCGTGAGAACTTAAATGAATCTTTAGTTTAGATCCTATCAGCACTAGCACCCTTTGTCGTCGGTTAGGGGTTATGGGTTCTTGAGAATCATCATAAAAGCACTGCGCTTCCGGTGAAACTGACTGATTGATCCGACTTTAAATTGCCAGGTCTAACGGTAAATCACTAATATCGCGCAAACGCTTACCCTCGACCAAAATTCTTAACATTTCAGTGGCATCTTCCCATCCTCCTTCTTGAACGGCTGCTATGAGTTCATAAAGCGCAAAATGATAAACGCAGTCAATATCTCCCGTCCCCAATGCGATGGAAGCCAGACGGCTAGGTAGGGGTTCGGCGGTCACTACAACAATATGAGGCGATCGCCCCTTCCGATTACGAATTAAATTGAGTGCTTCCGTTCGCGAATTTTGACTTCTATCACTGCGAATTGTCCACTTACAAGAAATACTCGCATGGAGAATAGGCCGGTTTTGATTTTTGGCTCGTAGACTGGCATAAGTAACCGATTCATCATCTACTAAAAAAGTCTTTTCATTGAGGTTTGGATCCGGTTCGGGCCGGCGAAACATGACAATATCTGGGGTAATCGTATAGTCACTCCCCAAAGCTGCTGCTAATTGAGGATTTGCTCGCGCTGCCTGATCGAGGATTAGTAAATGAGCGTACTGTTCAAATTGGGAAATAAATAGTTTTTCTCGTTTTTTCACCGTCTGAATTTTCCAATTTCCCGGTCTCAAGTCAGCAAGTTGAGTAAAACTTTCAGAGAGAAACTCTAAAACTAAGTCCTCAAAAAGTTTGCCAGAAGTTTGCCCAGAAATATGACCGATGCCAATTTCTCCTTCAAGTTTAGTCACAATTCGTTGGGAGATGTCACAGCTTAGTCTACTATGTTTATCCGCAAAGCTGGGAACGCTATTGCCGCTTAATCGCAATAAACTGGTCAAGATTGCCAGATGAAACGTTTTTCTAGCTTGGGAAAAGTAAGCACTCATTTTATATAACTCTCAGAAATTTAGCATGGGGTTTCCCCCGCCAAAAGTAAGGCATAGACACATTCGGCAATTCTGGCAGCTAATAAGGGGGCACTGCATTGCCAATTTGTTTGGCAATTTCACTTTTACTCCCACAAAACTGAAAATTATCTGGAAAAGATTGTAATCGCGCCGCTTCGCGATGGGTAATGGGGCGATGTTGTTCAGGATGTAGATATCGCCCTTTTTCGGGTTTAAAAAATTCTGTTCTAATGGTCACTGAGGGTTTATCCCACCATAACCGGCCAAATAGATCTGTCCCTCCAGATTTTTTTCTAATCCAACAGGGCGGAGTTAATTCGGGTGCGATCCGTTGTAAATCAAAGCGATTCATCCCTTCTTGGGGAATTGCTTGATATCGCGCTAAACTTAACGGGGTAGGATTTCGACCAAACTGCAAATTCAAGGGCGGAACTTCCCCAATTTCTGTACTTTCTGGCGCGGGCAAATCGGCGATCGCATCTCTAACGGTTCGCCAAGGTTTTGGGTTTGCAATATATCCATTATTTCCATTTAATCCGCCTAATAAGCCACCCTGTTCCGGATTGTAGTGAGTTTTTTTTGGAGGAAATACGGTCTTGGGATCGGCAAAACGCGATCCGAGGATAAATGCTCTCCAGCGAACCTGGGGGACGCCATAATCTGCGGCGCACAACTTAGACCATGCTAATTTATATCCTAATTTTTGGGCCAAACTAATGATTTGGTCATGTTCTTCTGAACCCAATAATTGAGGCACGTTTTCTAAAACAAATATTTTAGCATTTGACCGCTCAATGCCTTCCAAAAATGGTTTCCATAATTGTTTCCTAAAATCACTATTTCTATTTTTATTGAGCAGGCTAAATCCTTGGCAGGGCGGACCTCCAATAACCACATCGGCTTCCGGCATTCTGAGGTTGGAATCTTTGAAGACTTCTAAAATATCGCCTAAAACACAATGACTCCCAAAATTTCTCCGATAAGTTTCAACTGCATCTTTATTGTAGTCATTTGCCCAAATCGGTTGGAAATTGTTCTTGCCAATTGTTGTAAACCCTAGGGTCAATCCCCCGGCACCAGCAAATAAGTCTATCAATTTAAAGGGGGGACTATTTAAAGGGCAATCCCTTTCAGATTCTCGAAGTTTCATGATTATTATTTATTTATCATTAATCATTGATATTTAGAAGGATTTATTGTGCAATGATTCAAGGTTTCCCAGAATCTTGGAGGATTGAGGGAGCCGTTTACATGGCATTAGGACAAATTGGCAATGCGGTTCCTCCACCGCTTGCATATCGAGTGGCGGAATCGGTACAAATGGCTATTAAAACTGATATAAATTAAGGACACGGCTGCAGCCGTGTCCTGATGATGCTAGGTCAGAAATCGGGGAAATTTATCCCGCAATTCTGAGGAGTTCTACATCAAAAATTAACGTGGCATTGGGGGGAATAACGCCACCGGCACCGCGTCCACCGTAGCCTAATTCTGGGGGAATCACTAATTCGCGACGTCCGCCCACTTGCATGGTGGAAAGACCTTCGTCCCAACCTTTGATAACTTGACCGACTCCGAGTTTGAAGGAAAATGGCTGATTACGATCGCGGGAACTATCAAACTTCGTGCCATCTTCTAAAGTTCCGGTGTAGTGAACTACAACGGTTTGCCCCGGTTGAGGGGTTGCGCCGGTTCCCTCGGCGATTTCCGTGTATTTCAGACCCGAAGGTGTCGTTACCATAGTTGTTGTTGTCTCCTCTTGTGTGGTGTCAGCACTGGCGATTTGTGTCTGAGCGGTCAACCGTTGCGCCAGCAGGGATTTGCTGGACGTTGGTACTTCAGTTGTTGTTTGAGTCGGCTGAATGTTGGATGCGATCGCCTGACTTGAGCGATCGGTAAACTGAGCGACCACCAGCACCAAAACGCAGGCCAGCATCACCCCAAAGCTGATTAAAATTTCTCGCAAAATCAGTCCTCCTGAGTAGCCTGTAATGGCTCCAATCGTTGGGCTAGAAATTGACAACCCAGCGATTGTAGCCCGATCCCTACTCTAACGCCAAATGTCCCCCGGGTCGTCCCGGATTTCTGAATTGAGTATCGGACGATTGGAGTCAACCCCCTTACCGCCACTGCTTATTTTCTAAGTCGCGAATTTGACGTTCTAGGCGATCGAGGCGTCCTCTGAGTTCGTCCATTTCCGCTTGGCGCGGCACTCCCAAGTCTTGCATGACGTTGCGGATCTGGCGTTGCACCTGGGTTTCAAAGTTCCCCTGTTCCGATTTCATCTGCTGCATGAGATCGTCTACAAAATGTTTCGCTTGGTCAGGATTGAGTTTGCCGTCCTGGACCCACTGGTCGCTGACCTCTTTAATTTTCTCGGCGACTAGAGAGGTTGTCCCAATGCCAATTAATAGCAGTTGCTTGAGCAGATTATTCGCATCCATATTGTTTTATTGTTTTCCTCTGACTGGGGTGGTGAAAATATCATCTACGATAGCGCGGGCCTTCCAAAGCGTGCGATCGCTGTCTCTATTTTGGCCCACTCTTCTATTGTGGGATATCCTATCCTGATTCTGCGGCTGTTCTACCTCTTATGTTGTAGGGTTTCCATTCTGAGGCAGACTGCCCTTAGCCCAGATACTTAGGGTAGGATGAAACAAAGGGCTGCTCTATGAGTGAGGAAACCCGCACTCAATCGCGATCGCCCCCTGCTGGATTAAACCCCCGTTTGCCATCATGTCTGACTGTCCCCGGTGCCATCAATCTGTTGATGACCAAGCTGTCAAATGTCCTTACTGCCAAACCCCACTCAAAGGATTTGGTCACCCGGGTATTCCCCTGCATCAGGCCAACTCAGAAGCATTTTTATGCCAGAGTTGCACTTACCATGAGGACGATACCTGCAACTATCCCCAGCGACCCTACGCCAAAACCTGTACGCTTTATCACGATAAATCTCAACCCCTGGTCCCGGTGATTCAAACCCCCTATGCTCAATCGGGGTCCTTTTCGGGCGTGAATCGATGGGTGAAAAGACATCCCGGGTCGATCGCCCTGGTGGCGATCGCCCTAATTAGCCTGTTTTTAGCCCTGCGGTAACCTCACCGACCCCCTAAGACCGATCGCCCACTTCCGCAATCAACTGGTCCAAAGACTGTTGCATCTGAGTACAAACCAACTGATAGCATTGATTCACATACTGGCGATCGCCTGCTGCCTCTCGTCCATAGCGCTCAAAGGCGACTGGTGCACAAACCCGGGTATGAATCTGCACCGGGAGGGGAAAATTCGGCCAAGGTCCAAAGGCAATCCCCCAAGGCAATCCCAAATAAATCGGAAACACCACCGGATCAATCCCAAATAACCAAGGCATCCCCCACTCCTCATGCAACTGGCGCATTTCTTTGTAAATATCCGCCATCACAAACAGGGTGTCATGAGCGCCATAGGAAATAATCGGTAAAATCGGGGCATTTTCCCGTAAGGCTAACTTAATAAACCCCTGGCGACCGGCAAAATAAATTTTATCCCGGAGGTGATGGGGTCGAAACACATCCTCGGCCCTCCGGGATAGACTAACACCGTTGCCCCCTTTTGCAAGGCGGCGATCGCCATTTTGGGATGCGCCCGCAGCGCCCCACATTGGGCCGCTTGGCGAACCACCATCTCGGGAAAGATGTCCCAAACCGTCGGGTGCATCAGTCCGTAGGTCAGGCGATCGCAGCCCTTGGCGACGGAACCAATCATACATAAACATAAACATATCCGGTGCCGCGAGTCCCCCATTGTGAGAACCCACCACCAGCATTTTCCCCTCCGGTAACACATGATGCCATCCGTCGGTTTGCACGTTAAAATAATGGTGATATGCCCATTCCCACAGGGGCATAAAGGATTGAATCACCTTGGGATCACGCCGGTCTAACGACCAACCATCATAGGGATGGCGATCGCCCTTTCGTGCGAGGAACCCAGGTGCAAAGAACGATTCCAGGTTGTCAAACAAAGCCTCTCCCAGCCCTTCCATAGCAGAATAGCGCTTTCCAGAATAGTCTGGTCTGGATGCTATTGACAAATCCAGCAACTCTGTCGCCCCCCGATTCCCCGTCCCTCATCCCGATCCACAATCCTGCGATATCCTCGTCACATCCTCGTCATATCTACCTTTTACATTAAAAATAGTCAGCCCTTCAACCCGGTTGAAACGGTCTCAAGCCGTGCTGATGCGAGTCTTGACTTTATGCTAGAACGGTCTATAAAATAGCTAGTCTCCATGTTGGGTCTAACCCGGACATAAAAGCAGGCCGCTTTTTTTCCTGGATTCTTCCCGATTGGTTTCGACGAGCTATATTATCCCGACTGCAAGCAAGAACGCTCGATTTTTAAGGTAATGCAGGAGTTTTGCAGCAGGAGTTATCACCCATGAAAACAACACAGGATCAGTTCAATACCCCCTCAGAACCATTGAAGAATTCTGATCATCAGGGGTCGGCCCCCGGTTGGCAAAAACCCCTAACCTATTTTTCTATTTTTCTCCTCGGCGCGAGTGCTACCTGGTCCGCTACGCAATTTCTGAATGGACCTAACCTGGTTTCACCTGCGGTGAACGCCGCCTCTCCCGCTGAAGTCCAGGCGGCGAGTCCAGTGGCTCAGGCCAGATTACCCATCACGGACACCAATTTTATTACCAATGTGGTTCAAAATGTGGGTCCGGCGGTGGTCCGGATTAATGCTTCCCGGACGGTGACTACCCAAATTCCCGATGCCTTTAACGACCCATTTTTCCGGCAATTTTTTGGGTCCCGATTCCCGAGTGAACCTCAAGAGCGGGTAGAGCGGGGGACGGGTTCTGGATTTATTATTAGTAATGACGGCCAAATTCTCACCAATGCCCATGTGGTTGCCGGTGCAGATACGGTGGAGGTCACTCTCAAAGATGGTCGCTCGTTTACAGGTCAAGTCTTGGGGACGGACTCGGTGACGGATGTGGCGGTGGTGAAAATTGAGGCGAATGATTTGCCGACGGCGGTTGTGGGAGACTCAGAGCAATTGCAACCCGGTGAATGGGCGATCGCGATCGGCAATCCCCTCGGTTTGGATAATACGGTTACCGTGGGCATTATTAGCGGCACTGGGCGATCGAGTTCTCAAGTCGGGGTCCCGGATAAACGGGTGAATTTTATTCAAACTGATGCGGCGATTAATCCCGGTAACTCAGGCGGTCCCTTGCTGAATCAGCGCGGTGAAGTGATTGGCATGAATACCGCCATTATTCAAGGGGCTCAAGGTCTAGGATTTGCAATTCCCATTAATCGCGCTCAAGATATTGCTCAACAATTGATTGCGAATGGGGAAGTTCAACATCCTTATCTCGGCATTCAAATGGTGGAGTTGACTCCGGAGTTGAAAAATCAAATTAACAACAATCCCAATTCTGGGTTAACGGTTACCCAAGACCGTGGGATTTTAATTGTCCGAGTTATGCCGGATTCTCCTGCGGTTCGCAGTGGAATCCGCGCCGGTGATGTGATTGTCTCGATTAATGGGGTAGAGATGGCGGATGCCAATACGGTGCAACAGCAAGTGGAACGGACTCGCATTGGGGGCGAATTGCAAATGGAAGTGATTCGCAATGGTCAACCGATGACTTTGGCGGTACAACCGGGTGCTTTCCCTTCCCAAGCGAGTAATTAATTGGCACGCTAGTTACTTATTCCAATCATTTTTATCTGGCTCTGTTGCGGAATTGTTTACAAGACTTCCCAACCGAGCCAATTTTTTTTAAGGTTTGATGTTCATATTGCAGTTTTTTTACCCGAAAGTTCAATATTAAGTTTAAATAGGGCCGATCGCCGGTTAAGATCGCTAGATAAACGGTTGAGAAAACGCTGATTAACCTGTTGCCGTAACGACGCGATCGCGTCCTTGGGTCTTCCCCTGATATAACGCCGCATCCGCTGCTTGCATGAGTTGGGTTCCGGTTAACCCATGTTGGGGAAACACCGCCAAGCCAAGGGAAATACTGACACCTGGAAGGTCTTGCTCTAAATACGTCAATTTTAGACGTTTAACCTGTTGGCGTAAATGCTCCGCTTGTTGCTGAGTCTTCTCTAAAGAGGCTTCGGGTAAAATGACCATAAACTCCTCTCCCCCATATCGACAAGCAATATCAAGGGCACCACTTTCCGTTTTGAGTAGCCATCCCAGTTCCCGTAAGACTACATCCCCCGCCTCATGTCCGTAGGTATCGTTGAATCCTTTAAAATGGTCAACATCCAGCATGATCAGACCGAGCGATCGCTCGGTAGTTGAGCCCGACACAGTTCCCGTTCTAAAGATTTGGCTAAATACCGCCGGTTAAACAAACCCGTTAACGGATCGCGAATACACTGTTCATGCAATAACTCTTCCATGAGGTCGGAATGTTCGACGATCGTGTCGAGCATGATTTCTAGGTCTGCCTTTTCGCGAAGCAGGTTCGTTACCAGAAACTGGTACGTGGATTCAGTCTGCTGGCGATCGCGCCGTTCGGCTTCCAATTTTTGCGTCAACTCCGAGACTCAATGCACTCAGGGTCTGTGAATGGAACATCAAGGTCTTTTGGGTACAGAGCAGTTTAGCCTTTTCCTGCTTAACTTTATCCAGTTTCAGTCGCAGTCTTTCCACCTCCCAGAACACAGAGCTGTTGGGTTCGGACTCCTCTTCATCAACTTGATAAAATTTGGTCTTGACACAAGTCAGGTTTCTCGATGGCTCAATTGTCATGACGCGGCACTCCTGTAAACTTTTTTATTATATCTCGAATATAAATCCACTGTCATCCCTTTGACAGATGCCAATTTTAAAAAAATACGCTATGCATTCTATTGTTGTGCGCCTGATGCCCAATTCCGTCCTTTAAAAACATCATAGTGGGGATAGCCATCAGCGTTTGGTCTATTTTAGACAGCTTTATTAGCGTTTTCATGAATTTTCCGCGAAAGTTGACAAAGCGGCTGATGATTTCCCGATTTTAAACTCCTCAACTTCCGTTTAACAACTTCCTTGATCATCAGGGACTGCTGTGATGACACAACCCACAGAAGCTGGCGATCTTCACTCCAGAGTGGACGGAGTTGATCAAAAGTAATTCAGCAGATTTTTTAGCAAATTCCCCCCACCGACTCACGCCAAAGGAACAGAGAACTGAAACCGACTGCCTTTTCCCACTTCACTTTCAACTTGCATCTGACCCCCTTGGAGTTCCACTAAGCGCCGAGAAATGGCTAGTCCGATGCCGGTGCCATTGCTGCCACTGGACCCGCGCCAGAAGCGATCGAACACATGAGGCAGATCCTCTCGGGGGATACCGGACCCTGTATCAATCACGGCAATCCACAGATAACCTGCACTGGTCCAGGTTCGCAAACAAATCGAACCCCGCGCTGTATGACGCAAGGCATTTCCCAGAAGATTGACCAGCACTTGTTCTAAGCGATCGGGGTCCGCGAGCACTGCCGGGAGTTGAGGAGGACAGTCTAATTGCAACACTAGGTTTTCTTCCAGAATCCAATCGGAAAACCTTTCAATTAAGGTTTCTAACAAAGGGCGCACATTCATCCCCTGCAAATCAATCGGCAAATAACCGGCTTCTGCTTTGGAGAGTTCCTGCAAGTCATTGACTAACCGTTCCAGACGCCGAGTTTCTTTGGCAAGACGGTGATAAATCTCGGGGTCCGGTGGGAGAGTGCCATCTTCGAGTTGTTCCAAATTACCCCGAATAATTGTTAAAGGGGTTCGCAATTCGTGAGTCAAATCGCTAATCAGTTCCCGGCGTCGGTGTTCCACATTTTCGATACTCGCTGCCATGCGATTAAAACTGGCACTGAGGCGGTTGAGTTCAGGAATTTCACTGGCAGGCATTCGCTGATACAGTTCTCCTGCCGCAAATTTTTGGGTAATCCGTTCCATGAGAGTCATGGGTTTGGTAATCCGTTTGGCAACAAAGTAACTGAGCAAACCGGCTCCGGTTGTTCCTACAATTACGGACCAAAATGTGCCACGATTCCAGGTTGTTTCAAAAACATCGACTAAAGAAGTACGGACATAGTGGAGATTAAATCCTTTGCCTTCAAGTTGTTGAAGGTGAACGATAAATAGGCGGGGGGAGGAGAGTTTGCCGGTAATTACGAGGACGGTCACCCCAACCATTAAGACGAGGAGATGGGACAAAAATAAACGCGATCGCAATCCTATCTTAGCCATTCTTAGCCCTAGTTTTGAGCAACTTTTACCCGGTTTCTGTCCCCATTGATAGGACTTACGCAAACCCAGACAGGGGAAACGCCCGATCGCGTTTCGCTGTCCCAGTTAGGGGATTGCAAAATATAAATCCTCCAAACGTTGAACTGAAAGGTAGGTAGGTGTAGGGGCGCAATGTGCAGGCCCCTGGGGCGCAAGCATTGCGCCCCTACAACTCAATACACCTTGACAGGGCTAGTATAACCACCCCACTTGTGAAGGTGAAGTGCCTCAGTTCTGGCCCGGTCAATTCTGAGGGAGCTTACCCGGGTGACTGGCGATCGCGATCGGATGCTATTTTAGCGATTTTTAAGGAAAGCCGATGGCGGGATTTGAACCCGCGACCGCCTGATTACGAATCAAGTGCTCTACCACTGAGCTACATCGGCATGACTGACATTAGATGATTGTAGCAGGCTTTTTTTGAGTTGGCTAGAGGGTTTAGCAGATATTTTTCAGGAATTTTTTGAACCGTGACTCGGATGCCGGTCCCGTCAAGGCAAGGCCCCAGTTGAATCCAGCACTTTTTTAGGGAAATCCCTGAGAAAAATCAGGGTGGGATTCAAAGGCGATCGCCTCAATGGTAGGATTTGGTCTAACCCAGTCCCACAAGTTCACAGCTTGCTGCTGATCCATTGCTAATGTTGACCTTAACCCACCGTTTGCCACCGGATCCCCAGGCGGCAGTCGCCTTGACCCTTTCCCTCACCGCAGGCGATCGCACCCGCAGTCGCCATCGCTTTGAATCCGAGTCAGGAGAAGAGGTTCACCTGAAGTTACCCCGAGGGACTGTCTTGATTCATGGCGACTGCCTCACCGATGACTCGGGAAACATTATCGTTCTCGTCACCGCCAAACCGGAACCCACCCTGATGGTTACTGCTGATACTCCCCTAGATTTATTACGCGCTGCCTATCATTTAGGAAATCGTCACGTTCCTTTAGAAATTCACCCGAATTATTTACGGTTGACCATTGACCCGGTTTTAAAAGCGATGTTAGAACAATTAGGTCTAACAGTTCAAGAAGAAACCGCTCCCTTTCATCCAGAAATAGGAGCTTATCACTCCCCTCATGGTCATTGATGACGGTCGCAATTTGTCAATTACTGTTAAATTTGCCGCTACAAAATCAACTAAAATTCAAATTTTACCTAATATTATGCTTTAATTTATGGTTACTGATTTTTCATTATTATCCTTATTACAACTGGCAAGTCCTGCCTTACCTGTTGGAGCCTATAGCTATTCTGAAGGGTTAGAAATGTTAGTTGAACGGGGCATTGTCAACAGTGCAGAAACCCTTCAAAATTGGATGGACTGGGAATTGCGAGAAGGGGCGATTTCTTTAGATGGAGCGGTGATGGTGAGAGCCTTAAATGCAGCCTATACCGGAAATTGGGACAAGGTGCAGGAGTGGAATCACTGGTCATCGGCAACCCGAGAAACGGAAGAATTGCGGCAACAAAGTTGGCAGATGGGAAATGCGTTACTGCGGTTATTGATGAGCCTGTGGCGGTAGAAGACCGAGTTAAACTTACCGGATTGGATGAGGAAGATTGTAATTTTGCAGTAGCTTTTGGGATTGCTGCCTCCTCTTGGCAGATTCCCCCGGATGTGGCTTTGTTGGGATATTTACACAGTTGGGCTTGTAATTTTATTGGGGCTGGGGTGAAACTGATTCCCCTAGGTCAAACGGCGGGGCAACAGCTATTATTTAACTTACAACCCAATCTGGTGACGGCGGTTCAAACTATTTTAAGGATAGAAGATGATGACCTCAGCAGTTGCACTTGGGGGCTAAGTTTAGCCAGTATGCAGCATGAAACTCAATATTCCCGATTGTTTAGGAGTTGAAACTCTGTTGCTAAATAACCCATAACTTTAAACCTTAACCTGATTATGAGTTCATTTCGTGTTGGAATTGCGGGTCCCGTTGGTTCAGGAAAAACAGCGTTAGTGGATGCGTTGTGTAAGGCGATGCGCGATCGCTATAACTTGGCGGTGGTGACGAATGATATTTACACCCAGGAAGATGCTCAATTTTTGGTGCGATCGCAGGCCCTTGAAAAAGAGCGAATTATGGGGGTAGAAACCGGGGGTTGTCCTCATACGGCGATTCGGGAAGATGCCTCGTTAAATTTAGCTGCGATCGCCCAACTAGAACGGCGGTTTTTGACCTTAGATTTGGTCTTTGTAGAAAGTGGCGGTGATAATTTAGCCGCGACTTTTAGCCCGGAATTAGTCGATCTCACGATTTATGTGATTGATGTCGCCGCTGGGGACAAAATTCCTCGCAAGGGAGGGCCAGGAATTACCAAATCGGATTTGTTAGTGATTAATAAAATTGACCTAGCCCCTTTAGTCGGGGCAGATTTGGGGGTGATGGAACGAGATAGCCAAAAAATGCGCGGAAGTCGGCCCTTTACCTTTACCAATTTGAAGACGCAAGAAGGATTGCAAGCCGTGATTGATTTTATTGAGGCTAATCGGGTTTAAAAATTGGCACTTTGGTGTCGCTACTGTAGTTCTATTGGAGGCGGGGTTCAGGGTGGGCGATCGCATCAATTGCGATCGAACCCCTGGACTGCTGCGGATCTTAACCCAGTGCTTCTAGGGTAGGTGAAGGACCATTAAAGCTACCGTTACCCCTCGACCTCACAATTGTTAGAAATCGCAACATTGTCACAAATTGGCTCAGACTAGATATTAGAGGTCGGAAGATTGAACCGCTACAATTTTTCTGTATCGACAAATACAATTGTCTGCCAAGAACATCGCTTTAATATCAAGGCTCTGATAGGAGCGAGTCAATACCAGTTAGGAGTACAAAAATAGGATGACTCATCGACTTGGACGGCGTAAATTTCTGCTTTATGGTACCGCTGCCCTCGGAAGCAGCATTTTGCTGAAAGCTTGTACCGAAGCTAACGTACCGGAAACGGATGCAGCAACTCCGGAGGCAGGTGGTGGCGTAGATACGATTAAGGTGGGAATCCTCCATTCCTTAAGTGGCACGATGGCGATTAGCGAACAAAGCGTCGTGGATGCAGAACAGTTGGCGATCGAGGAAATTAACAACGCTGGCGGGGTTCTCGGCAAGAAAATTCAGGCAGTTGTGGAAGATGGGGCATCAGATTGGCCTACCTTTGCGGAAAAAGCTAGAAAACTCATTGATCGCGATCAAGTAGCGACGGTTTTTGGCTGCTGGACATCCGCCTCTCGCAAGGCAGTTTTGCCGGTGTTTGAGTCCAGTGGTCATATGTTATGGTATCCCGTGCAGTATGAAGGCCAAGAATGTTCTAAGAACATTTTCTATACCGGAGCAGCCCCCAATCAACAAATTGAACCCGCAGTGGATTGGCTGTTAGAAAATAAAGGTCAGCAATTCTTTCTCGTGGGGTCGGATTATGTCTTTCCCCGGACCGCCAATACGATTATTAAGGCTCAACTCGAAGCCAAAGGGGGCCAAACTGTGGGAGAAGATTATATCCCCCTGGGCGGCACAGAAGTTACCGCGATTATTACCAAAATTCAAGCCGCTTTGCCCGATGGAGGCGTGATTTTTAATACCCTCAATGGCGATAGCAACGTGGCCTTTTTCAAACAGATGCAAGGGGCGGGGTTGACTCCGGACCGATATCCCACCATGTCCGTGAGTATTGCGGAAGAAGAAGTGCGGGCGATTGGGACCGAATATCTCAAAGGCCATTATGCCGCCTGGAATTATTTCCAATCCGTCAATAGCCCAGAAAACCAAAAATTTGTGGAAGCATTTAAGGCCAAATATGGTCAAAATCGGGTGACGAATGACCCAATGGAAGCCGCTTACATTATGGTTTATTTGTGGAAGCAAGCGGTTGAACAAGCCGGAAGTGCCGATGATATTGAGGCAGTCCGTAAAGCCGCTGTGGGACAAACCTTGCAAGCTCCAGGCGGTCTGGTTACCCTCCAAAACAATCATCACCTGTCAAAAACAGTCCGCATCGGAGAAATTGGGGATGATGGAATGTTTAAGATTGTCTCCGAAACCCCAGCCCCGGTTGACCCGATTCCTTGGAATCAATATGTAGCCGATACAAAAGGCTATTCCTGCGACTGGTCAGACCCCTCTAAAGGGGGCAAGTATATGATGTAAAGATTGCCAAGATTTGGCAACAGTAACGTTTAGAGTTTAGAGGGGTAAAGATAAGTCACTGTAAATTTTTTCTGGACCTATTTAAACTCTAAACGGTTACAATTCAAAGGAAATTAAACGCTTTATGGAGATTATTCAATTTAACTATAATGGCACTACTTTTACAGAGCCTGTTTAATGGCCTTAGCATTGGCGCGGTTTTATTAATTGCGGCATTAGGATTAGCCATTGTCTTTGGCATTATGGGTGTGATTAATCTTGCTCATGGTGAATTGATGATGCTGGGAGCCTACACAACATTTGTTGTCCAAAATGTGTTTAGAGGATTTGGAGAACCCTGGTTTGGGTTTTATATTATTGCAGCCCTTCCTCTGGCATTTTTGGTGGCTGGGGCAGCCGGGGTCCTCCTAGAAAGGGGGGTGATTCGCTACCTGTATGGACGACCTTTGGAAACCCTGCTGGCAACCTGGGGGGTGAGTTTAATTTTGCAACAATTGGTCCGCAGTATCAGTTGGCTGATTTGTATTCAAATTGGGGTGTTTTGCCTGCTATTTTTTGGCGGATTGTGGGGGGTGAAGCGGCGTCCAGATTTTGAGCGAATTCGCAATTGGGCGATCGCCATTTTGCTACCTCTTTCCGCTGGAATTGCTGTCGCCGTCGGTTCGATTTTAGGGAATGCCGTAGGATTAGCCCTCACTCAACCCTGGTTTGGGGCCAAGGGGTGGATGTGACGGCACCGGGTTGGTTGCGTGGGGGGATTCCCATTGGCACGTTCCAATTGCCTTATGTCCGGTTATTTATTATTGCCTTGACCATTGTTTGTGTGGTCGGAATTTACCTGTTTTTGTTGCGATCGCCCTGGGGATTACGAATTCGGGCGGTGACCCAAAATCGCAGCATGAGTGCTTGTCTGGGAATTCCCACCCAAAAAGTGGATGCCTTAACCTTTGCGATCGGGTCCGGATTAGCTGGAATTGCCGGTTGTGCCATTAGTTTACTCGGTTCCGTGGGACCGAATACGGGCCAAAACTATATTGTGGATGCGTTTATGGTGGTGGTTGTCGGGGGAGTTGGTAAAATTATTGGGACCGTTGTAGCGGCACTGGTCATTGGATTGGTGAACTACCTCATTGGTTCCGGAATTTTCATTTCAATGGTTTCTCCCGACGGGGCTTTATTTGATTTCTTGACCTTTTTTGCCACCACCAGTATGGCAAGGGTGATGGTATTTGTACTGATTATTCTGTTCTTACAACTCCGTCCAGCCGGACTATTTCCTCAAAAGGGACGCACGGTCGATGCCTAGGTTAAAAGGTCAGTTAAACGAGGTAAAAAAACGGCATGAGCAATGATAAATTTCCAGAAAAATGGGAAGAAAAACCAGATAAAGAAAGCTCAGATACTAACAGTTGGATTGACCGATTTATCCAGATAAAGGATAAGGTTAATCAGATAGCAACGCAAAAACCGCGATTATTTGAACTCTCGACGATAGGGGTAGTGGCTTTAATCTTGATTGCCGTTATGCCGCTTGTCTTGTCGGATTTTCGATTGGATTTATTGCATCGGTATTTAGCCTTGGCGATCGTTGCCTTGGGAATTGATTTGATTTGGGGTTATACGGGACTGCTGAGTTTGGGACATGGGATATTTTTTGCTTTGGGGGATATGCGATCGCCATGCATATCAAATTACAAATTCCTGAAACCGCCAGCAGTCAACTCCCCGACTTCATGGGACTCTATGGGGTAACGGAACTGCCTTGGTTTTGGGGACCCTTTTCATCCTTTCCCTTCACGGCGATCGCCATCCTATTCATTCCCGGCATCCTCGCCGCCTTTCTCGGATATCTCGTCTTCCGAAACCGCATCCGAGGCGTCTACTTCTCCATTCTCACCCAAGCCGCTACCATCGTCTTTTTTAACTTCTTCAACGGACAACAAAAACTCTTCAACGGCACCAACGGACTCACAGATTTTCAAACCCTGTTAGGATTTTCTATCTCCAACCCCAATACTCAGTATGGGTTTTATGTGATCACCGTCATCCTATTAGCGGGTTCCTATCTCCTCTGTCGCTGGTTAACCTCGGGACGCTTCGGACGCTTACTGATTGCCATTCGTGATGATGAAAGTCGCGTCCGGTTTTCCGGTTACAATCCCACCGGATATAAAGTCTTAGTCTTTGCAATTTCTGCCGCTTTAGCCGGACTCGGAGGCGCACTTTTTACCCTCAGAGCGGGTATTATTTCCCCCAGAGCAATGGATATTGCCTTTTCCATTGAAATGGTAATTTGGGTTGCCGTAGGCGGTCGAGCCACCTTAATTGGAGCCATCCTCGGAGCCTTATTAGTCAACTATGGAAAAAGTTTCTTAAGCGAACAATTTCCCGAAATTTGGTTGTTTTTCCAAGGCGCACTCTTCCTAATTGTTGTCTTAGTTCTTCCCAATGGCATCGTCGGCTGGTTGCGGACCGAAGCGGGTAATTTCATTCGCATGATTACCGGACGTCCGCGATATGTGATTACCTATCCCAAGTTAGCAGAAGACCCCGAAATTCAACGGGAACGTGAAACCCTAGAGCCTTAAACCCATCGAATCCCATTCAGTTGACTCGGGAAATCGTCTAGTCATCCAGTGTTAGAGAGAGAGTCCGTGAACGAGAACATCTTAGAAATTGAAAATTTAACCGTTAGTTTTGACGGATTTAATGCCCTGAATAACTTAACTTTCACCATGAATACGGGAGAGTTACGGGTGATTATTGGTCCCAATGGTGCCGGAAAAACCACCTTTTTAGATGTGATTACCGGAAAAGTTAAACCGACCCTAGGAAAAGTCTTCTTTAAAGGGCGAAATCTCCGCAAATATTCTGAAGATAGGATTGCTCGATTTGGCGTCGGTCGCAAATTTCAAACCCCACGGGTTTACCTGAATCTGACCCCTCGGGAAAATTTAGAAATTTCCTGCAATCGGAATAAAAATGTATTTCAGACCTTATTAAAACCGACTCCAGCATCGGAGCATAATACGGTCAAAACCCTCCTGGAAACCATCGGTTTAGTCGCCAAAGCCGATATTGCCTCGGGATTACTTTCCCACGGGGAAAAGCAATGGCTAGAAATTGGAATGTTGCTGGCGCAATCTCCCGATTTATTATTAGTTGATGAACCCGTGGCCGGTTTGACCGATGAAGAAACCGCCCTCACCGGGGAATTATTGATTTCCTTGGCCCAAAGTCATTCAATTATTGTGATTGAACATGATATGGAATTCGTGAGGCAAATTGCCCGCAAAGTCACGGTATTGCATGAGGGTTCGGTCCTCTGTGAAGGGAGTATCGAAGAGGTGCAAAATGACCCCAAAGTGATTCAAGTCTATTTGGGTAGTACCGAGGAACATGAAGAATAAGCCAGATTAAGACTCTATACAAACTGAGAATAAAGTTGATGAATTCAATTGACAACTTAGAAAAACAACAGTTCACCCAACCCTCCCCTAATCGGATGCTGCAAGTATCCGGGTTGAATGTTTATTATGGGGAAAGTCACATTTTACGAGATGTAGATTTGACCGTATCCCCGGGACAAATGGTTTGCCTAATTGGACGGAATGGAGTGGGCAAAACGACTCTGTTAAAAACAATTATGGGATTACTGCAACCTCGGAAGGGACAAATCTATTTAGAGGGGCAACCCATTATCGACAAATCGAGCGATCGCCGCGCTAAAATGGGTATCGGTTATGTCCCCCAAGGGCGGGAAATCATTCCTCGATTGACGGTAAAAGAAAATTTAATTTTGGGCTTAGAAGCGCGACCCATTCGGCCTAAAACCCCGGAAATTTCTGATGAAATCTTTGAATTATTTCCCGTTTTAAATAAAATGTTGCATCGGATGGGGGGAGATTTGAGTGGCGGACAACAACAACAACTGGCGATCGCCCGCGCCTTGATGGGAAATCCTCGCTTACTCATCCTCGATGAACCCACGGAAGGCATCCAACCTTCGATTATTTTAGAAATTGAAGCAGCAGTGCGTCGGATTATCCAAACCAAAGGCATTTCGGTCCTGCTCGTAGAACAGCATTTGCATTTTGTTCGAGAAGCCGATTGGTATTATGCCATGCAAAAAGGAGGAATTGTTGCCTCGGGTTCCACTGAAGAACTCAGCAATGAAGTCATTCAACGATTCCTAGCGGTTTAATCAGAAACTCAGTTTTTTTACAGTCTATAGCGTTTCTCATCTCCATTATGTACTACCCTCACCCCAAACCCCTCTCCCAGAACGGGAGAGGGGCTTTGAAACGTACCTCATGAGGCCACTGAACCGCTAGATGACAACCGAATTTCTTGTCAAACGGCACGCTATAGTAAAATTTAATGTAACCTGAATCCGAGAATTTGTGAGTAATAATCAGACTGAAAATCAACCCGTTAAAGGATGGCATGGCAGCTTAGAATTAGCCTACGCTCAATCTGGAAATGCTACTCAGGTAGCATCAGCAAAAGTTACAGCACCCCTCAAGATTCAGCGACCCTTTTATCCCGAAGGGGAAGGGGTTTGTCATAGTGTGATTTTGCATACTGCTGGCGGAATTGTGGGCGGTGATTCCCTGGGACAATCGATCCATCTCCAGGAGAATGCTCATGCTTTAATTACCACAGCAGCGGCAGCTAAAATTTATCGCAGTATGGGTGAAGTGGCACGGCAAACTATTCAAATTCAGGTGGATTCTGGTGCTTGTTGTGAATGGCTTCCCCAGGAAAGTATTATTTTTAATGGGGCAATCTATCGCCAAAATTTACGGATTGAATTAGCGCCAGATGCCCGCTTTTTGTTGTGGGAAATTAACCGATTTGGACGGAGTGCCCGGGGGGAAACGTTTGTCCAGGGATCGTGGCGATCGCAGACGGAAATCTGGCAACAGGGTCGTCCCCTGTGGATTGATCGCCAACATCTCCAGGGGAGTGAATCCTCCGTTGCCTCCAACTCGGCTTTAGCCGGTTTCCCCATTGTGGCAACTCTCGCCTGGATTGGGGACCCGGTGACCCCGGAACTGGTCCAGGAAGCGCGATCGCTGTGGGAGGCGCGTTCCAGTTCCTCCCTGGGTGAAGCTGGCGTCACCAGGCTCCCTCACGGATTATTATGCCGATATCGTGGATCTTCGACCCCAGAAGTGCGAAACTGGTTTAGCGAAGTTTGGCAACTCCTGCGCCTGAGTTTTATAGGCCGTCCGAGTTGTCCTCCGCGAGTTTGGCCGATTTGAAGGATTTATTATGCAACTTTCTCCCCAAGAAAAAGACAAATTATTGATTTTTACCGCAGCGTTAGTTGCCGAACGTCGTAAAAATCGGGGCTTACTTTTAAATTACCCTGAAGCTGTCGCCTATATTTCTGCTGCTATTTTAGAAGGGGCGAGAGATGGCCGAACCGTCGCCGATTTGATGAGTTATGGTGCAACCTTACTTACCCGAGAGGAAGTCATGGAAGGCGTCCCGGAAATGGTGGCGGAAGTACAGGTGGAAGCGACGTTCCCCGATGGCACAAAATTGGTGACGGTTCACAATCCAATTCGGTAAGTTGAACCGATTTAATCTGAAATACTACAGGTAAGAGGTGATGATGATTCCCGGAGAAATTATTGTTAAAACTGGAGAAATTGAGTTAAATGCGGGGCGAAAAACCGTCCGGTTGCAAGTCGCTAATGCGGGCGATCGCCCGATTCAAGTTGGCTCCCATTTTCATTTTTTTGAAGTTAACGAAGCCTTGAATTTTGACCGGGATGCCGCCCGAGGAATGCACCTGAATATTCCCGCAGGAACTGCGGTGCGGTTTGAACCGGGAGATGAGCGCGAGGTGGAATTAGTTCCCTTTGTCGGCAGTCGTCAGGTGTATGGCTTTAATGGTCAAATTAATGGCCCCTTGGATTCGTAAAGCTCCAAGTCTGTAACCTTCACTACTACCATTGTTAAGAATTTCTTTTAAAGTGGAAGCAGTCCTCAATCTCTCCCTCGTTTTTGCGAGATTTAGGGGTGGAAAGTGGGGATGAATTTCCTCTAAAACTAGAAAAATATAACTCATGGTAGATGTAAACTCGACGACACCGATTCATCAAGTTGTGATTGTGGGGGGTGGATTTGGAGGGCTGTATGCTGCCCAGTCCCTGGGTCGTGCGCCCTGTCCAAGTCACCCTAATTGATAAACGGAATTTTCATTTATTTCAACCCCTGCTTTATCAAGTGGCAACGGGAACCCTTTCCCCGGCAGATATTGCCTCTCCCTTGCGGGGGGTGCTGAGTAAAAATAAGAATACCAAAGTGCTGCTGGAAGAAGCGGTGGATATTGACCCAAAACAGCAAACCTTGAAGTTGTTAGGGGAAGAAATTCGCTATGATACGTTAATTGTTGCCACGGGAGTGAGTCATCATTATTTTGGCAATGACCACTGGGAAGACAAAGCGCCGGGGTTAAAAACCGTGGAAGATGCCTTAGAAATGCGGCGGCGAATTTTCATGGCATTTGAAGCAGCAGAAAAGGAAACGGACCCGCAAAAACGGCAAGCTTGGTTAACCTTTGCGATCGCAGGCGGAGGACCGACGGGGGTGGAATTAGCCGGGGCGATCGCCGAACTGGCTCATAATACCTTAAAAGAAGATTTTCGCAATATTGACACCACAGAAGCGAAAATTTTACTGTTAGAAGGGATGGATAGAATTCTACCTCCCTATCCTCCAGAACTGTCCGTAAAAGCTGAAAAATCTTTACATGAATTAGGGGTAACCGTCCAAACCAATAGTTTGGTTATCAATGTCACGGAGGATGCAGTCACAGTGCGACGCGGTGACACAGAGGAAATCATTCCCACGCGCACTTTATTATGGGCGGCAGGGGTGAAAGCGTCGGGACTGGGTGAAATTTTAGCTGAACGGACGGGAGTGGAACGCGATCGCGCTGGACGGGTGATTGTGGAACCCGATTTAAGTTTGCCGGGATATTCTAATATTTTTGCGATCGGGGATTTGGCGCATTTTGCTCATCAAGATGGCAAACCTTTACCCGGGGTTGCGCCGGTGGCGATGCAGCAAGGGGAATATGTGGCGAAGGTGATTCAACACCGTTTTAAGCAGAAGGAATATCCGCCCTTTCATTATGTAGATTTTGGCAGTTTAGCGGTGATTGGACGTCATGCAGCGGTTGTGGATTTAGGATTTATTCAATTTTCTGGGTTTATTGCATGGCTATTTTGGGTGTTTGTGCATATTTATTTCTTGATTGAATTTGACAATAAATTAGTAGTGATGATTCAATGGGGCTGGAACTATTTTACCCGCAAACGGGGAGCCGATTAATTACGGGAGAAGAGGCCAAAATGTTAATTGAAATTGATGGTCGAGGGGACTATCATCTCCCGGAACCGGAAAAAGAAACCCTGGAAGTATAAGCTGGAACCTCGATTCAGATGGTAAGCAGATGGTGAGGGAGCAGAAACGGGGGAAATGACCCTAACAGGAGGCGATCGCAAGATTACCCTGAGCCACCCTATAAGCAGGGCGATCGCCCCCTTTTCAAAAAACAATTTTATCCACAATCTCCATCGGTTCATCATCCTCGGATAAAATATCCAGCAACCCATCCAGTTCGGTAATTTCTAACAGATACATCACCGATCCTTTCAGGTTACACAAGCTTAAACGGCGGCCTGTTTTTTTAGCCAGTTGATTGGCGGTGATTAATGCCATGAGTCCGGAATGACTCACCGTCGTGACTTCCCCTAAGTCAATAAACCAGCGATTGTATTTTTCCCAGGCTAAACGAGCAATATTTTGTTGAAGCATTGCCGATGCTTTTAAGTCTAAATTCCCTTGGGGCTGAAGGACTACGTTCATACAAATTTCCTCTGTTGATCGGTATGTTCTTTAGAATCGGCGCGAGTTTACGGGTTCACGCCCCTTTCTAACTCTGCGTAAAAATACGAATGGTTTCCCCTGACTTATTGTCAATATCCGTGATTTTTCGGTGATCTTGTGTGATGCAGAAACCTAGAAACAGCGATCATTTGGCAGAACTTCGGTGATTCAAATCACTGACAAGTTGCAGATTCTCACATAATAGATGGGGCAATCCCAGCCTAGCAAGGCACTGCCACAATGAGGCCCTGGGAATCCGTCAACCCCCTGACTGTTTAACAGGATTGGGGTTGGACTTCAGTCCGTCAAAATTTCCCCACAATTGCGGGGATGGTGTCGGGAAGCAGTTCCCACTCCTCTCTACAGTTTTTGGGACAGAGTACCCACCGCCTATTCTACTCCCTTAATCGGGCGGATAGGTGTTCCTCAGCTATCCGGAGATTGCAAAAAGCCGGTTTATTTTTCCATAAACCGGCTTTTTGGCTGAATTATTGACTGAAATCCCATCAAAGAATAGTGAAAAATGTGATAATTTGACTCGGGTTAGAGTCGCTTGGATTATTTTTAAATAGAGTCTTGAAATTTCGAGGGCTTAATCGACTACGCGAATTAACCCCTGGTGGATGAGGTCGAATACCTGGTTTATTTTATACCAATCGGCCTCGCCGATCGCCTCTCTCGATAGTAAACCAGACATCAAGAGTTGTTGATCCAAACGAGTAATCTGACGACATTTAAAAATTCTTTCGAGAATTTCATCCGTTGATATGGGCGTTCTCTGGGTGGTTGTATGCAGGGTTTCCCCGTAAGTCATAGTTGTTTAGAAAAACTCTACGGTTTCAAGTATGAAGTTTGTTGAAGAAAGCGGTGGCGATCGCCAGCATACAAAACCTATGAGGTTGATCAGGTCATCTCGGAGATCTCGATCATTGACATTTACAAATGAAGGAGGTAATCACCAAGTGAGGGGTTTGACCCCCCACTTGATAGGGTGAGTACAAAACCTGTTAACTCCAGGCGGTTTTCATAGACCTTTGAATACCAGATTCTGGATCCACTCCTGACCCAGAAGTTACAGGATTAGGTGGCAAGGCGCAGAGTGCGATCGCCGATGGGAATTGACGGGACTCGTCCTCCCCCAAAATAAATCCGTTGAAAATAGCGATCGTACTGAGTGCCATTTCTGAGACGATTAATTTTCACCCCACTGTAACCGCCTCGGGGAGTAGAATGAATGAATTGGGAATTGCCAATATAAATCCCCACATGAGTCGCTAATCGGCGATTTTCACTGAAAAAAACTAAATCCCCCGGTTGTAATTCATTGAGGTTTTGCAACGTTTCAGCCACAGGTTGAGAATAGAGTTGTTGCTGATAGGCATCCCGGGGTAAGTAAAAATTTCCCTCACGAAAAACTGTCTGGACGAATCCGCTACAATCGAGACGATTTCCGACTGTTCCCCCCCATAAATAGCGACCCCCTCCATATTTTCTCTCAGGCATAAATTGTTGGGCCCGTTGAATTAGAGGAGTTTTATCGGAGATTAGTTGGGGAGAAATTACTTGGCGATTAGACAATTCTAGGGGGCGATTATCTGGTAAGCTGACGGTGATTTTATCCCCGGAAGTTTCTTGAGGAACTAAGGGGAGACGGGTTCCTAAATAGAGGGTTTGGGGTTGGGAAATCGTCTCGGTGAGTTGGACTTTTGGAGCATTAATCCAAGCCTCAAAAGTCGGGCGATCGCATTCTAGCAAATCTTGCCGTTGAATCCAAGCCAGATATCCATCATCTTCGATTCTGACTCGGGCAAATTTGCCGTCAGGACTATAGTCTAATAGCTTAACTGCCGTTCCCATTCGCACTTGGGTGGCTAAGTCTCCAATTTCTAGGGTCGGTTTGGTATAAAGATTGCTCAAGGCTTTGACGGTAATCCCATAATCTAAATCAACATCAGAATAGGGAAAAATGGCTAAATGGGATTCTGCCCCATGCGGGAAAGTTTCCGCAGCTAATCCTTCGATTAAATTTCGTTCTTGGGCGGTTAAAACCTTTCCCGTTAAAACCGGAATCGTAGCCACTGGAACTAATGCTAACTTCAAACACTGTATCTCGGTTAATTCGAGCATAAGGTTCCAATCGGGTAATCGTTCCAGACTGTTGGGGAGAAATATCAAAAAAGACTTGGCGGCGATGGAGTTGCTGTTGTAAAAGCTGTTCCATCTGCGGGGTCAATCGATTCACAAAATTTTGGATATCGGCGGAAACGGCTTGTCCCGGACTCGATAAACTGATGGCGAGGAAAAAGGTTAATAATCCGATCCAAAAAGAGGGGATTGTAAACTTAAATAGGTTAGATTTCATCGTGATTCTGTTGTGTTGTAACCGCAACGGAAGGCCCATGCCTAGCCATTGTTTCAACTCCTCACTAGCAAATCCGGATAGTCTATTTCTGAGTGGGGTGGGAGTCGCCTCTGTGGGAATGAAGCTTCCCTCGCTATAGCCTTCTCTTAACTGTTGTGAGTCATAACGGTTAGTGGCGAGATTGCCCAGATTTCCTAATGAGTTTAGGCTGCATCCGAAGGCCGATCGCGCTTATTATAAATTGGGAAATTCGGTGAGTATTAATTGGGGTAGAAGCGGTGGTGCGATCGCTGATTTTAAATCTAACGGGAGGTGAACCCGGGAGGAAGTATAGCCCGGATTAATCCAGTGGCTAGAAAATAGGGATTGAGGGGGTCTGCCATTGGGGAGGACTGGCAGTCGGGGGGACTCGTGAATCATTCTTAAATTGAATGGAAAATTCGATTCAATTCGGTTGGGAGAGGGTATTCCGGGATACAATAAGTCCAGACTATTTATCCCGTTATCTTGATAATTTTATGTTCAAGAGCGCGATCGCCACTCGGGTTACTCACTTGGTTAAACAGGTCCCTCTTCGTCGGGTTTTAATCATTCCGTTTGTGCTGCAAATTGTGGTGGCGGTGGGGTTGACGGGATACCTGTCTTATTGGAACAGTCAACAGGCGATCGGCAGACTGGCTTACAAGTTAATGGCTGAGGTGAGCGATCGCCTCACAGAACAACTTACCCACCTTCTTGCGGTTCCCCACCAGATCAATCGCATCAATGCCGAAGCGGTTCGCAAAGGTCAACTGGATCTCGCGGATCCGGAGGCCCTTGAACGCCATCTTTTTCAACAGGTTCAGGTATTTGCACAGGTGAGTCACCTTGTAGTGGGCACAGAACAGGGGGTATTGCGAATCGCTGTTCGCCATCCCGTCTGGGGAATGTTGATGTCGGATCCGGTGGAAGAGAACTTAATCTATTATTATCGCCTGGGGCAGGATGGTAAAAAAACTTATCTAATCCGCCAATTTCGGCAACCGCCCGTACAGCAGCGTCCGTGGTATCGTGAAGCAGTAGAGGCGGGTGAACCGACTTTGGTGCCGATTTTTGAACTAGGGGATAGTTCGGACCTCTCCCTCAATGCCAGTTATCCCATTTATGATCCTCAAAGTGGGGAACTGCTGGGGGTGTTGTCTGCCGCATTTAATCTTTTGTTGATTCCTGAATTCCTCACCCAGTTGAGGGTTGGGAATACGGGACGAGTGTTTATCATGGAACGGAATGGTTTGCTTGTCGGCAGTTCCAACTCGGAACGCCCCTATCGTATTCGGGAGGAAAATCAAACTAAACGGTTGCAACGGCTTCAGGGGACAGAGAGTGAGGACCCTTTGGTGCAACAAACCAGTGAATATTTGCGATCGCACGTAACTCATTGGCAGACTCTGAAGACACCTCAAGCGTTAAGGTTTCGCATCGACGGAAATCTTCATTATTTACAACTGGTTCCCTTCGAGGATGAGTTGGGATTAGATTGGCTGATTGCCGTGGTGATTCCTGCTGCGGATTTTATGCAGGATATCGAAGCAAGCACTCGGCTGATGGTTGTGTTTTGTATCCTTGCTCTTTTTGGGGCGATCGGCTGCGGATTGATGACCGCTAGATGGATCACCGAACCGATTTTATCCCTCAACTTAGCCGCTAAGGAGATCGCCAAAGGAGAACAGCACAAACCCGTGACTATCTCTCAGATTCATGAAGTGGGAGAATTAGCCCATTCCTTTAATCAAATGGCAGATCAACTCCAACACTCTTTAGGAGAACTGCAATCCTTAAATCAAGCCCTCTCCCAGAGTGAACGCCGCTTGCAGGATTTCTTAGAAGCCTTACCCGTAGGGGTGACAGTGATGAATCCTGATGGCAGTCTGGCTTATGTCAATCCCACGGGAGAATGTTTATTTAGAAAAGGTATTGTTCCCAACGTCACCGCCAAAGATTTATCGAAAACCTATCAAGTGTATCGGACGGGAACGGATCAACTTTACCCCACCGACGAACTCCCAGGCATCCGGGCATTACGGGGGGAACCCGTGAGCATTGAGGATTTAGAAATTCGCTTCGATTCGGGGGAGATTGTGCCTTTAAAAATTAATGCAATTCCCATTCATAATTCAGAAGGACAAGTTATTTATTCTATTAATGCTTATGAAAATATTTCTGAAATCCAGGAAGCTAAGGCCGTTTTAACCGATTACAATCGAGTGTTGAAACAACAAGTCGAAGCCCGAACCACTGAATTATTGGCGGCGAAAGAAGCGGCGGAAATTGCGAATCGAGCTAAAAGCCGCTTTTTAGCTAATATGAGCCATGAATTGCGGACCCCTTTGAATGCGATTCTCGGTTTTAATCAGTTGATTGGACGCCATCCCAAATTACCCCAGGAATGTCGAGAACAGACTGAGATTATCCAGCGCAGTGGTCACCATCTGCTCAACCTGATTAATGATGTTTTAGATATGGCGAAGATTGAATCGGGACACCTGAGTATGACCGAAACCTGTTTTGATTTGTATGGGGTACTCGATGATGTGAAATCGATGTTTTACTTTAAAGCTCAGGAAAAAGGATTGCAGCTTTCGGTAAAGTATGCTCCCGAGGTTCCCCGATACTTACAGACTGATGAAATGAAGCTGCGACAGGTGTTGATTAATTTATTAGGAAATGCCATCAAGTTTA
Organism: uncultured cyanobacterium; assembly: GCA_963821735.1. Lineage (GTDB taxonomy): Bacteria > Cyanobacteriota > Cyanobacteriia > Cyanobacteriales > Laspinemataceae > Laspinema. The sequence goes on along the minus strand of CAWGFK010000002.1, from coordinate 382,462 downwards.
CTCAAACCGGAGGGGTTGGTTTATGGGTGAGACGAGAGGGAGAAAATCCAGATGCGGGGACAGTTTTGGAGAATCAAGGAGGGGAAATTTCCCGGATTCAGGGGAATAGGTTGGGGGAGCATCTCAATGGGGAAAAGAGACCTAACCCCCAGCCCCCTTCCCTACGAGGGAAGGGGGAGAAAGAGATAAATTCCCCCCTCCCCTCGTAGGGGAGGGGGGCAGGGGGGAGAGGTCCGACTGGGTTTTAGGCAACATTGAGAGGCTGCCTCTGTTGACCTTTGAAGTGAGAGATACCGGACCCGGAATTCCCCCGGAAGATATCCCGAGTCTGTTTGATGCCTTTGTGCAAACCAAAAGCGGATCTAACCTTCCTGAAGGAACGGGGCTGGGACTCCCGATTTCGCGCAAGTTCGTGCAACTGATGGGAGGGGAGATCATTGTAGAATCGGAAGTGGGGCGCGGGAGTTGCTTCACGGTTTATCTCCCGGTGAAGGAAGTTTCGGAAATCCCCGAGGCGATGCCACAAACAGCACGCCGTCCAGTGGCCCTCGCCCCGAACCAACCCCGGTATCGGATTGCGGTTGTGGATGATCAATTAGATAATCGGCAACTGTTAATCGCCCTGTTGTCTCCCCTCGGCTTTGAACTGCGGGAAGCGACGAACGGGTACGAGGCGATCGCCCTGTGGTCAGAGTGGCAGCCTGATATGATGTTTATGGATATGCAGATGCCGGTCCTGGATGGTTATCAAGCCACCCAACGGATTAAAGAACTTTCCTGCGATCGTGCCCCGGTGATTATTGCCATCACTGCGAGTATCCTCGCCTCAGAAACAGCCCGTATCCTCTCGGCAGGATGCGATGATTGGATTCGTAAACCCTTTCCTGAATCCACTATTTTTGAGACAATACATCACTATATCGGTGTGCAATTTATTTATGAAGAAAAATCCCATCCAGAACCGTCTCGCTTCATGCCCCCGATTATACTCAGTTCAGCATTGCTCTCGGACCTGCCTAGGGGGATTCTCGAAGAACTGGAACGGGCAGTGGTCTGCATTGATGTAGCGGCAATGAACCAGACGATCGCCCAAATTGCTCTTTATCCCCCGGAGCAAAATGCAGCAGTCGCAGAGGCCCTACAGCACTGGGTCGATGAATTTGATTATCCGAGTATTTTGTCGTTTATTCGTCAGAGTCAATTATAAAAATGAACAGCGCTGAAACTGCCGATAATATATTAGTCGTAGATGATACCCCGGAGAATCTGCGCCTGTTAACCCAAGTCTTGTCCCAGCAGGGGTATGTGGTTCGTCCAGTCCTAGAGGGGAAATCCGCGATCGCCGCTGCCCTCGTGCATCCCCCGGATCTCATTTTGCTGGATATTTTGATGCCCCAACCCGATGGCTATGAAGTCTGTCAACTCCTGAAAGCTGACCCCAGGACAAGGGATATCCCGATTATTTTTCTAACGGCTTTAAGCGATGCCCTGGATAAAGTCAAAGCCTTTTCCCTCGGGGCCGTAGATTATATTACCAAACCCTTTGAGGTTGAAGAAGTCATTGCCCGAATTGAAAATCAACTGCGCTTGCGATCGCTGCAAAAAGAACTAGAAGCCAAAAATCTTCACCTCCAACAAGAAATCCAAAATCGCCGGTTGGCAGAAACCGCCCTCCTAGACCGGGCTGAAGAACTTCGCCTCCAAAACACCCTCTTAACCGACCTCGCCAAAAGTCCAGACCTCTATCAGGGAGATAAGACAGCCGCCTTTCACGAACTGATCGCCGCTGCGGTCAATTATTTAGACCTGGATCGCGCCGGGGTGTGGTTATATGACGAACCGCGAACAAAACTCAAACGATTCGCCAGCTTTGAAAAACATTTAGAAGGAGTTGAGGCCGTCAATCCAGAGGTCCTCGGGGATTATTTAGCTTCCCAAGCCGCCTCCTCCACGGATTCCCTGACCTTTGTCTGCCACGGTGACGCCGAAAACCCCATCGACTCTTCCCCGCAACCCGGGTCAAAGGGTTCCCTAGGACTGGCCCCGATCCGCCAGGACGGTCAAACCATTGGATTTTTAGAAACTGCCCGGTTCACCCCCGATCGCCTCTGGACCCCGGAGGAGGAAAACTTCATTCGGTCCCTAGCGGACCTGGCTGCGGTTATCCTGCAAGGGGCGAAACGACAACAGGCCGATCGCCAGCGTCAGATGACCGAAGAAAAATTTGCCTTAGCCTTTCGCGCTTCTCCCGATGCAGTCGCCATCCTCTCTTGGCCCGAATGCCGGTATTTAGAAGTCAACGAAGGATTTTGTCAGCAACGGGGCTATTCTCGGGCAGAAATCCTCGGCAAAACCTCTCAAGAACTCAATTTTATTACCACTCCAGACGCTGCTACCGCCATTGTGGAGCAATTTCGCCAGCAACGCAGCCTGAGCAACGTAGAAACCCAAATTCGCACCAAAACCGGGGAAATCAAAACCATCCTGATCTGTGCCGAACCCGTTGACCTCGATGGGAATCCCGGCATTTTGACCTTTAGTAAAGATATCACCGATCGCGAACGGAACCGATTGGCGATCGAACAACAATTACAGCGCAGTAATCTGCTGCGGGAAATCACCGATCGCATTCGCAGCGAAATCGAAACCCAGCAAGTCTTTGAAACCGCTGCCTTGGCGATCGGACGGGCCTTTAAAGTTTGTCGTTGCCTGATTCATACCTATTTAGATGAACCTGTGCCGATGATTCCGGTGATTGGAGAATATTTAAGTCCGGGCCATTCCTCCCTCAAACCCCGCAGCATTTACCTGGCAGACAATCCCGGATTACAATCTTTGCTATCGGAAGAACGGGCGATCGCCTACGATAATGTCAATACCGACCCCAGGCTAGACAGTCCCAATTCCCTGCATCGCCAAGTCACCATCAAGTCGATGCTATCCGTGGGGATTTTTTATCAAGGTCAAGCCAATGGGATTATCAGCTTGCATCAGTGCGATCGCTTTCGCCAGTGGACCGCACAAGAGGTAGAACTGATCGAGACGATCGCCGCGCAACTGGGAATTGCGATCGCCCAAGCCCAACTCCTAGAAGAGGAAAAAGAAGCCCGCCTCGCCTTTGAGCAACAAAATCTCCAATTACAACGAGAAATCAGCGAACGCCGCATCGCCCAAGAAGCCCTCCGCCACAGCGAACAGAAATATCGCGCCCTGGTAGATGCCTCACAAGATGTCATTTGGTCGATCGATATCCGAGGGTGTTATACGTTTGTCAATCCGGCAGTCGAAAAAAATTATGGTTATACTCCCACTGAAACCCTCGGCTGCAAACTCACTCAATTTGTCGCCCCGGAATACCGGCAGAAGGAACGAAAGCTCCTGCGACGGCTGCTGCAAGAGGGAGAACCCCTGCTGCAACATGAAACCCGCTATCAGCGTCAAGACGGCAAACAGATATACGTCCTGGTGAATGCGATCGCCTTACGGGACTCGGAAGGGCGGATTCGCGGGGCCACCGGAACCACCATCGATATCACCGAACGCCGCCAGCAGGAAGAAGCCTTACGAGCAATGGTAGAAGGCAGCGCTGCCACCGCTGGCACGGAATACTTCCACGCCTGTGTTCGATCCATCGCCAACGTGCTGCAAGTCAAATATGCCCTCCTAGCCGAATGTAGCAACTCGACTCCAAATCGGGCCCGTTCCCTGGCCTTTTGGCTTGGCAATCGCTGGAGTGAACCCATCGAGTATGAACTCCCCGGAACCCCCTGTGATCTGGTGCTAAAAACGGGCCAAACCTGTTATTATTCCCAATCGCTCCAAACTCAATTTCCCAAGGACCTCGGCTTAGTGACTCTCAATGCCCAGAGTTATTTGGGTTTACCCATCCGAACTGCCCAGGGCGAAATCTTAGGCTATCTAGCGATCCTAGATGACAAACCCATGTTTGCCACGGCTCACACTGAATCAATTTTAAAACTGTTTGCCGATCGCACTGCTGCCGAAATCCAACGATTGAAATCCGAGCAAGCCCTGCAACAAAGTGAGCAACGATTTCGGGCCATTTTTAACTCCATGTTCCAATTTATCGGCTTGCTCAACCCCGATGGCACCGTCTTGGAACTGAATCAAACCGCCTTGGATTTTATCGGCTTAGAACCGGCCCAAGTCGTCGGTGAACCCTTCTGGGAACTGCCTTGGTGGAATCAGTCTGCGGCACTACAACAGCAACTGAAGGCAGCCATTTCCCAGGCATCGGCAGGGGAGTTGATCCGCTATCAAGTCGAAGCCACCGGGGTTCAAGGGATAACTCTCACCCTGGACTTTTCCCTGAAACCCGTCCTGGACGAACAAGGAAAGGCTATCTTGCTGATTCCCGAAGGACGAGACATCAGCGATCGCGTTTCGGCACAAGTCCAGTTACAACAGACCACGGAACGCCTGCAATACTTGCTCAGTTCCAGTCCAGCAATTATCTATAGTGCGGAAATTTCCGGCAACTATGGCGTCACCTTTATGAGTGAAAATGTTCAAATGATCCTAGGGTATGAAGCGCGGGAATTTTTAGAAGATCGCAAGTTTTGGCGCGATCGGATTCATCCAGAAGACCGCGATCGCCTCTTCAAAAAAATCCCCAACCTGCTCTCTCAAGGCCATCTGAGTTCGGAATATCGCTTTCTCCATGCCGACGGCACTTATCGCTGGTTTGATGATCGCGTCAGATTAGTCCCCGATGAAACCGGCAATGCCAAAGAGTGCGTCGGGTATTGGATCGATATCACAGAGCGTAAAATCGCCCAAGAGGCATTCCAGGCGAGTCAGCGCCGCTATCAAACCTTAGCAGAAGCCTCTCCAGTGGGGATTTTCCACACCGATGCAGAGGGTAAGTGTCTGTATGTCAATCAACGCTGGTGTGAAATTACTGGACTCTCCCTGGCTGAATCTCTGGGACCGGGATGGATGAAAACCTTGCACCCGGAAGACCGCAGTCGAGTGATTCAAGAGTGTCATACCGCCTCGGAAAATCAAGTCCTGTTTAAGTGCGAGTATCGGTTCTTGCGTCCCGATGGAAAAATTACCTGGGTGATGGGTCAGACGATCGCCGAAACCCACCCGGACGGCACTTTAAAAGGGTACATTGGTACGATTTCCGATATTACCGATCGCAAACTTGCCGAAAATGACCTGTTAGAACGCTCAGAAAGCGATCGGGCCTTTTTACCCTGTTCCAACGGATGCGCCAAACCTTGGAACTGGACCAAATTTTCGCCGCGACGACGCAGGATTTACGAAAACTCCTAGAAAGCGATCGGGTCGTCGTCTATCGCTGTCCTCCCGAACCCGATATAAACTCAATTTGGGAGTCTGTGGGTCAAGAGTGGGTTCCCCTGATGGCTGCACCGGATGGGAAACCCCCAGAGAAACTCCTCGGGGCTCAAGGATTGAGGGATACTGAAGCAGCTTTGAGTGCCTGGAACTTGACCCTGGAAGCCCTGGACCAGCGCGATCGCCACCCCGACCCCCTCTATCCCCGTCCGTCAGATTTGCCTTGCTTAATCATTCCTGACCTCACCCAGGCCCCTTTAAACCCCGACGAACTCCCCCATCTCTATCGACTGCAAGTGCAAGCCTATCTGATCGTCCCCATTTTTGCCCATAATCAACTCTGGGGAATGTTGGCGATCTATCAAAATAGCGCTCCGCGCGATTGGAAACAAGCGGATGTGAATATTGCCATCCAAATTGCCACCCAATTAGGGGTAGCTTTGCAGCAAGCGCAACTGCTCGAACGGACCCAAAAACAAGCTCAGGCCCTGCAAAAAGCGGCGATCGCTGCTGATACCGCCAACCGTGCCAAAAGCGAATTTCTCGCCAATATGAGTCATGAACTGCGGACTCCCCTGAATGCTATCCTCGGCTTTTCCCAGGTGATGACGCGCGATCGATCCTTGAGTAGCCAACAGGCAGAGCAATTACGGATTATTAATCGCGCCGGAGAACATCTACTGGATTTAATTAATGACATTTTGGAAATGTCCAAAATTGAAGCAGGGCGCACGGCGTTTCATGAAACCAATTTTGACTTATTAGATCTGCTGGAAAATCTGGAAACGATGTTGCGACTCAAGGCTAAATCTAAAGGATTACAGCTTGAGTTGGAGATTGATCCCCAAGTGCCACAGTTTATCAGCACCGATGAAGGAAAACTGCGCCAGGTGTTACTTAATATTCTGGGGAATGCCATTAAATTTACCCAAACTGGCGGGATTTTTCTGCGGGTTTGGGTCGCCGATGACAAGGGGACGGAACCCGGGGAACCCGTTACGGGCGATCGCCTCCCCAAACTTTCCTTTGAAATTGAAGACACGGGACCGGGAATTGCTCCCCAGGAAATGCACCGGCTGTTTGAACCCTTCGGCCAAACCGAAACCGGGATGAAATCCGGACAAGGCACGGGACTGGGGTTACCGATTAGTCAGAAATTTGTGGAACTGATGGGGGGACAGATTCAGGTCCGCAGTATCCCCAATCAAGGAACGGTGTTTTCCTTTGACCTCACCCCCGGCCAAGGGGAACCTGTGAAGAGTCCTCAGCGACAGACTCAACCCCGGCCCATCGCCTTAGCACCCAATCAACCGGAATACCGGATTTTAGCCGTTGATGATGCCTTTGAAAGCCGTCTGTTGCTGATCACCCTGTTCTCCGGATTAGGGTTTTCCGTCCGGGGTGCAGCCACGGGTCGCGAAGCCCTAGAAATTTGGGAAAGCTGGGACCCCCATTTAATTTGGATGGATATGAGGATGCCGGACATTGATGGGTTTGAAGCCACTCGACTGATTAAAGCCACCCCAAAAGGTCAAAACACAGTGGTGATTGCGTTAACCGCTAGTGCCTTTGAAGAAGACCGTCAACTGGTGCTTGCTGCCGGATGTAATGACTTTATTCACAAGCCTTTTCGCGAAGAAGTTTTGCTCTCCAAGGTCAGTGAGCATATAGGGGTACGATATATTTATGATGAGCCAATAGAGTCAGACTCCGACAAGAAGATTCAAGATTCAACCGAGGATTCAGACTTTACTCTGGATGCTCAATCGTTCCAAGTCATGCCCCGGGATTGGGTGGTCCGCGTTTATGATGCAGCCTGCCAATGTAGTGATGATATGATTTTGGAGTTAATTGAGGAAATTCCCCCTGAGAATGCTCCCTTAGCAAAGGCACTGACGAACCTGGCAAATAACTTTCAATTTGAAATGGTAATGGCACTGACGCAACAGGAGAAATCATGAATTCAGACCCCCTCGAACGTACCCACAAAGATATTCTGATTGTGGATGATACCCCCATCAATCTCCGGGTCTTGGCGAAGATTCTGAGCGATCGCGGCTATAAAGTCCGCAAAGCCCTCAATGGTCAAATTGCTCTAACCGCTTGTCAAAACCTATTACCGGATGTCATTTTGTTGGATATTATGATGCCGGATATGGATGGTTATGAGGTCTGTCAACGGTTGAAATCTGACCCGACGACTCAGGATGTTCCCGTGATTTTTATCAGCGCCCTGGAGGATGAATGGGATAAAGTCAAAGCGTTTAAAAGTGGGGGGTCTGACTATATTACTAAACCTTTTCAAATTGAAGAGGTTCTGGCCCGAGTTAAACATCACCTGACCATTCAAAAACTCCAATATCAACTCAAAGTCCAAAATGCAGCATTGCAAGCCTTAAATGCTCAACTGGTGCGGTCTAATCTGGAACTGGAGCAATTTGCTCATGTGGCGTCCCATGATTTACAATCTCCTCTCCAAGTGATTATTGGCAATGCGGATTTACTCACTTGGAAATATGAACAGCAACTCGGTCCCGATGGCGATCGCTATCTCACAAATATTGTTGAGGCTTCCGGGCGAATGACCCAATTGATTCAGGATTTACTCACCTATTCTAAACTGAGCATTCCTACCTCGACCTTTGAATCTATTGATTCTAACTTTGTGCTAGAAGAAGCCCTCGCGAATTTAAGTGGGGAAATTTCCAAAAGTGGAGCCGTTATTACCCATTCCCATCTGCCTACCGTCAGCGGAAATGAGATGCAATTGATGCAGCTTTTTCAAAACTTAATGGCTAACGCTATTAAGTTTAGACTCCCGACTGTTTCCCCCAAAATTGAAATTTCTTGTCATCTGAATCATCCAGGAGAATGGCAGTTTCAAATCCGGGATAATGGCATTGGCATTGACCCGGATCAAGGCGATCGCATCTTTGAGGCATTTTATCGTTTACATTCCTACGATGAATATCCAGGGACCGGCATTGGGTTAACCCTCTGCAAAAAAATCGTCGAACGTCACGGGGGAAGACTTTGGTTTGATTCCATCAAGGGGGAAGGGACCACATTTTATTTTACCCTCCCTGGCCTAAAATCCTCAACCGGCAAGGATGATTGATCGGTATCCATCGCTCAAAGTTATCATCCATTTGTTGATTTACTATTCAATTTCTACCCTTTAACCCTTTACGAAAGATGACGTCTTAAGTCGATCGCCTAAACCAATCAATATTTTAAAAATGGGGAGATAGCCAGCATGAAAAAAACAATAACATTCAGGGGTATGCTATCATCGGCTTCATCTATCCCAGTTTCCGTCAATCTAAAGGGCCTTAACCCATCTGCATCCGCGCTAAACTGGCTCAATCCTGGGCAGTTTTAATCATCAAAGGGATGCACAGATTATGATTGAAGGATTGAATCCCCCATGCAAAGGAAATATTCTACTTGTAGATGACACCCCAGCTAATTTGCGGGTCTTATCGTCTCTTTTGACGAAGCATGGCTATTATATCCGCAAAGCTTTGAATGGAGAAATGGCGATTACGGCTGCCCATGCCTTAATCCCGGATTTAATTCTCCTAGATATTAATATGCCCTCCATGAATGGATATGAAGTTTGTCTCGCTTTAAAAAGCTCAGAAAAAACTAGAAGTATTCCGATTATTTTTATCAGTGTTTTAGATGATGTTTTGGATAAAGTCAAAGCATTTAAAGTGGGCGGAATCGATTACATTACTAAACCCTTTCAGCTAGAAGAAGTCATTGTTCGCATTGAAAATCAACTCCAAATTCAACGGTTGCAAGACCAACTCCAGGAGCAGAATCGCCTTTTAGAAGAACAAAATTCTAGGCTTTTACAGGAAATTGACAACCGCAAAAAAGCTGAAAGTGCCTTAAAAAAAGCCAATCAAAAATTACAAAAACTGGCCTGCATTGATGGGTTGACTCAAGTTTCAAACCGCCGCAAATTTGATGAATATATCAAACAAGAATGGACCCGTTTAGGGCGACATCATCATCCTTTGTCCTTGATTTTATGCGATATTGACTATTTTAAAGCCTATAACGATACTTATGGTCATCCCGCTGGAGATGAGTGTCTAAAACAGGTGGCCCAAGCCATTTGTCACGCGGTTAAACGTCCGGCTGATTTAGTGGCGCGCTATGGCGGAGAAGAATTTGCCGCCATCCTTCCCCATACCCATTGCCAGGGAGCCTTGTCCGTCGCCCGCAACATTCAGCGGGAAATCCAGCAGCTAGATATTAAACATTGTGCGTCTAATGTCTGCGATATCGTGACCATCAGTCTGGGAATTTGTACGATGATCCCCACCGTAGAAGAGCCCCTGGATACCCTGATTTTAAGCGCTGACAAAGCCCTCTATCAAGCCAAACAAACCGGCAGAAATTGCTATTGTACTTATCTCCCTCAACCTCAAGGTGAAGCCTTTAAATGTGGAAATTATCAATGTGAATTATGTGAATGAACATCAAAATAGGCCGTTATTTTATGATATTTTCATGAGATTTAAAAAAAACATAAGCCCGGGTGATATAGCGTTTGTGCGGTCCTTACACAGAGGGGTCAATCCATCTTGTTGTCTATGCTCTCCTGTAGCGGTTAGGGATTTGCCATCATCTCCTCGACAAACTCTTTAAAGTTTGATAGACTGAAACGCATCAAGCTTTCCAAATTTTATGGCTTGCCCAGTCCTTTATAATCTGATGAATAAAAATAACACAAGCCCCGAATCTTCAGATATTCTGATTGTGGACGATACCCCAGCTAATCTCCGGCTTTTGTCCATCATTCTCACCAGAAAAGGGTATCGGGTTCGGAAAGCCCTCACCCCTCATCTGGCACTCAATGCGGTAGAACTCAGTTTACCTCACCTGATTTTGCTGGATATTAATATGCCAGAAATGAATGGGTATCAGGTTTGTTCCAAGCTCAAGGCTAATCCCCAGACTCGGGAAGTTCCGATTATTTTTATTAGTGCGTTGGATGATGTTTTTGATAAAATTAAAGCCTTTGAGGCCGGGGGAAACGATTATATTACTAAACCCTTTCAAGAAGCCGAAGTTTTAGTGCGCGTGGAGCATCAATTAAAATTGCGATCGCTCCAAATGGAACTGATGGATAAAAACCGAGTATTAGAACAAACGTTAATCGAACTGAAACAGGTCCAAAATCAGGTTATTCAAAATGAAAAAATGGTCAGCCTCGGCCAATTGGTGGCCGGAGTTTGCCACGAAATCAACAATCCCGTTAATTTTATTTATGGCAATCTAATTTATGTCAAAACTTATGTAAAGCAATTATTAGGGTTGCTCTACGAGTATCGTCAGACATTAGGCTCTATTCCCCCGGAACTTCAACAACTTGAAGAAGAAATCGAGTTAGATTTTCTACTGGAGGATTTCCCAAAATTGGTCCTTTCCATGCAAGGGGGAGCCGAACGGATCCGCACCATTGTGGAATCTCTGCGGAATTTCTCTCGACTGGATGAAGCAGAACTCAAATCAGTGGATCTCCATGAAGGATTGGAGAGCACGTTAATGATGTTAGGACATCGCCTGGAACCGAGTGGCGATCGCCCTGGAATTACCGTTATCAAAAACTATGCGAAACTCCCCCTCGTCCAGTGCTATGCCGCTCAACTCAATCAAGTCTTTATGAATCTGCTCACCAATGCGATCGATGCTTTAGAGTCAGCCTTTCGCCATCCCCAGTCCCTCCCCAATCACCATGACAAGGGTGCGATCGCTCCTGAACCTCGTTCCCTCACCATCTGGATTAACAGCGCACAACCCACAGAAAACACCGTCACCATCTCCATCGCCGATAATGGTCCAGGAATGACCTCAGAATTACAACAACAAGCCTTTGACCCATTTTTTACCACGAAAGAAGTTGGATATGGCACCGGATTAGGATTATCCATTTCTTACCAAATTATCGTAGAAGGACATGGGGGAACCCTCGATTGTCAGAGTTTGCCCGGAAAGGGAACCACTTTTACCCTCGGACTCCCCATTCAATGTCGCCAAAAACCCGAAAAATAGCACCGATACCTCCCCCGGACCACAATAGCTGCCCTCGTGACGCCCTTGATCCCCGTCACCAGGACCCCGGGAGAAAAAATCACCGTTCCTGATCCTGTGCAAATCAGCGTACAATATATAATCGAAGCAGTTCCCCCACGGGATTGGGTAGCCATCATGCAAGTTTTATTTAAAATCGTTCGCCAAAGCCAAAATACGGGTCCTCGGATCCAGACCTATCAACTCGATGTAGAACCCGGGAATACCATCCTCGATTGCCTGAATCGGATTAAATGGGAGCAAGACGGAACCCTCGCCTTTCGTAAAAATTGCCGCAATACCATCTGCGGCAGTTGTTCCATGCGGATTAATGGCCGTTCCGCCCTCGCCTGTAAAGAGAATATCGGCGCTGAACTAGCCCGATTGAACCAAATCTCGCGAACAGAGCACCGAAACCGAATCGGCCACCCGCGATCGCCAAAAAACCGAGAACGCGGCACTCAATGCCTTACCCGGAGCACCCCCAAGGGCGACGGCACCGGGAGCCATTCCCGAAATTACCATTGCGCCAATGGGAAATATGCCCGTTGTCAAGGATTTGGTCGTGGATATGCAGCGGTTTTGGAACAATCTCGAAGCCGTTGATCCCTATGTGAGTAATAGTGCCAGGAAAATCCCCGAACGAGAATTTCTGCAAACTCCAGAGGAGCGATCGCGCCTAGAGGAAAGCGGCAATTGTATCCTCTGCGGTGCCTGCTATTCTGAATGCAACGCCGTGGAAGTCAATCCGAACTTTGTCGGTCCCCATGCCCTCGCCAAAGCCTATCGCATGGTAGAAGACGATCGCGACGACCAAACCGAATCCCGCTTACAAAACTATAACCAAGCGAACTCCGGAGTCTGGAGTTGCACCCGCTGCTTTTACTGTAATTCCGTTTGTCCAATGGGCGTCGAACCCCTGGATAAAATTGGTAAAATTAAGGACGAAATTCTCGAACGCAGCGATGATCAAACCAGTCGTTCCATCCGTCATCGCAAAGTCTTAATTGATTTAGTCAAAAAAGGCGGCTGGATCGATGAACGCAAATTTGCCGTGATGGTCGTCGGTAATTTCTTCCGCGATATCAAAGGATTATTAAGCCTGGGCCCGGTGGGATTCCAATCCATCAAACGAGGTAAAATGCCCTTAACCTTTGAACCCTCTGAAGGCACAAAAGAAGTGCGATCGCTGATTGAATCCGTTCAAGAACTCGAATCTAAATCCTCGAAAGCTCCTAAAGAATAACTCCAATGACTGAGCCAAAACCAACCCCAACCCAACCCCCCATTCAAGATTTACCCCCCGAACCGGAACCGGCCTTTGGATGGACTGAATATGCGGAACGCATCAATGGCAGAGTTGCCATGATAGCCTTTCTAGCCTTGCTCTTACTCGAAGCCTTCACCCATCAAGACCTCTTTACCTGGTTAGGATTGCGGTAATTTCCACCCCAATCCAAAAGTTCGTAGTAACGCCTTCAGTCGTTACTACGAACAAAAGAAGAAAACGACTGAAGTCGTTACTACGAACAAAAAAAGAGAACGACTGAAGTTGTGACATTGAACAAACTTATGAAAATTCAGATTGAAACTTTTACTGTTCATAAACGATTTGCCCTGACGATTAGTCGGGGAACGACGGCTGAAAGTACGAATGTTTTAGTTAAAGTAGAAGCTGAAGGGATAACCGGATGGGGGGAAGCATCGCCGTTTTCTGCTGGGGGTACGCCTCAAACGACCTCGGAAATTGTGGCCGCATTACAGAATGTTGCCCCGAAATTGGAGGGGTTTAGTCCTTTCGATCGCCAGGAAATAGAAGCATTCTTGACGACTCTCACAACTGAGGGTAAATTTCCCTCTGCTGCCCAAGCGGGTTTAGATACAGCGTTACAGGATTGGTTGGGAAAAAAAGTCGGACTCCCGTTATGGCAATTGTGGGGACTCGATCGCCGTCGGATTGTCCCCACCTCCCTCACCATTGGCATTAGTAGTCCAGAGGCAGCCCGAACCCGGGTCCGACATTGGTTTAATTTAGACTCAAACAGTTCCGAAACTGAAGCAGTCCCCGCAACCCAAGGTTGTGCGATTAAGGTAAAATTGGGCAGTCCTGCTGGAATTGCTGCCGATCGCGCCATGTTCTTGGCAGTCCAAGAGGAAGCCCCACCGGGTTCTGCGTTTAGCATTGATGCCAATGGCGGATGGACTCTTGAGGATGCAGTCGCCATGAGTCACTGGTTGAACAGTCGGGGAGTGAACTATCTGAGAACAACCCCTCCCGGTGGCAGCACAATCCGAATTACTGCACCTCTATCGGGAATCTCCGTTACCGATTTTCGTGGATGAAAGCTGCTTTACCCGGGCTGATATTATCCCCTTAGCCGATCGCGTTCATGGAATTAATATTAAACTGATGAAATGTGGGGGATTAACAGAAGCAATGCGGATGATTCACACCGCCAACGCCTGCGGATTGCAGGTGATGTTTGGGTGTTATTCCGATAGTGTGGTGGCGAATACCGCCCTGTCTCACCTCTCACCGTTAGCGGATTATCTGGATTTAGATAGTCATCTAAATTTAATTGACGATCCGTTTACCGGGGCGATCGTCCAGGAAGGACGTTTGCTGCCCAATAATTTACCGGGTTTAGGAGTACAACGTCGTGCGTATAACAGCTAATCATCGCGTCGCCATTCTGCAACATCAAGGGATTCTGGGTTCGATTGGCAAAACCGGATTAACTTTGTTGAGATACAGCGAAGCCAATATTGTCGCCGTCATCGATAGTGAATCGGCGGGACAATCGCTACGCGAACTCACGGGCATTGCCCGAGATGTGCCCATTGTAGCCTCGGTAGAGGCAGCCCTCACTATGAACCCGGATGTGCTGGCGATCGGAATTGCACCGCCTGGGGGTGCGTTACCTCCGGAGTGGTTTGCGGAACTCCGTCGCGCCGTTTCTGCGGGATTATCCATTGTGAATGGGTTGCATACCCCGTTAAATCATCATCCGGAACTCCCGTTTCCGTTACGGGAGGGACAGTGGATTTGGGATGTCCGCCAAGAACCCCAGGGACTGAAAATCGGCAGTGCACAGGCGCGGCAACTGACTTGTCCCCGGGTGTTGGCGGTGGGGACAGATATGGCGATCGGGAAAATGTCTACTTGTTTGGAAATTCATCGTCTTGCTAAACAGCGCGGGTTGCAGTCGCAATTTGTGGCAACGGGTCAAGCGGGGTTAATGATTGCCGGGGCAGGAGTGGCCCTGGATGCGGTGCGGGTAGACTTTGCTGCGGGGGCGGTGGAACAAGCGGTAATGCAATGTCCAATAGATTGTGACTTGATTTTGGTGGAGGGACAGGGGTCTTTGTTTCATCCCGGTTCTACGGCGACTTTACCCTTGTTGCGCGGCAGTCAGCCGACTCACTTAGTTCTGGTGCATCGGGCAGGACAAACTCACATTAAAAACCATCCTCATGTGCCGATTCCCGGATTGCCGGAGGCGATCGCCTTGTATGAAGGGGTGGCTAGTGCTGCTGGGGCTTTGACGCCCTCCCGGGTGGTAGCAATCGCCCTCAATTCTCGGGATTTAGATGAGGCGGCTTCCCGAGAAGCAATTGAGCAAATTGAAGTGGAAACCGGACTCCCCTGCACGGATCCCGTCCGTTTCGGGCCAGAGAAATTGCTTGATGCCATTTTAGCCCCCTAATTTCCGGGGAAAATATCCCTACCCCATTACCCTTCCGAAGGCGGGTTTTAAATCTATCCCTAGAGGGATTCGGGCCGTTTACCCTAGGGATAAACTATGCAAATACAACTGGGTGAGACCGTTGCCCCCCTGTACCCCGGTCCAGTTACCGTAAAATCACTCACCATGCGATCGGCTGAACTTTCCCCATATCCCTTACAAACCCCTAGACAAATCCAGGTTAAAGTGATCACAGTCCAGGTATCCAATTGCTCGTTGGCTTCACCTTGAAAAAACTCATATTAAGGGGATCTCAGCAAATTTATCTGGAAATTATCTCATTCATTTAATTGAGGAAAAAATCCGGCGATCGGCTAAAAACTCAACTTCAGCCTAGGGGTATATTGAGAGAAAGAGATAAACCCAACCAGAGAAAGAGATCACCGGATTTGTTCCTGAGTTATATTTTGATTAACCCTTTGAAGGCGCTTTCTTTATTTATTAAGTCTTGAGCGCGTTTTCGTTTGAATGAAGTCCATCAAGGATTCTCCTACATTCCCTGTTCCCTAAGCATCACAGTTTTCTTGAAGGATTCCCCTAGAGAAAGAGTTGGTGATAAAAAGGCGAATTGTCGGGAAACTAAAGCCATAAACTATTTAGAGCAAGGGGAGTCAGGAAAAGAATTTAGGGGTTAGAGTAAATTCGGCTGCTGTACCTCATGTTAATGAAAGTAGCTACACTCTCTCTGATTAAATCGGGAGAGTCTATCCCTCAACATCAACTGGCTGTTAGAAAAATTTTTCTTAAAGGTTTCAAGACGAATATATTTGGCTAACCCATCCTCAACATACAGAGTTAAAAAAGATGAATCAGATTTCAACCTATCAAGACACAACAACTCGCGTCACCCTATCTCAAATAGAGCCTCTGGAGTTAAATGCTTCAGAACAGATTGACATTCCAGCCTCCCAGTCTCCGATGAGACCCGAGCAAAGCTTTTCTACCGGCGACCTGTTATTAGTACCGCTTTCCTTTGCTGCACTGGTGTGGGTCGTGCTGTTTGTCATGCACTTTAATTTTTGGAAATCAGTCCGGAGTCGCCTCTCCAATTTACCTACAGTGAGTCAATTACCCTGCACAAATTGTAAATATTTTAAAAATAATCCTTACCTAAAATGTGCAGTGCAACCGGATAAGGTCCTGCGGACTGAAGCTACGGAATGTCCCGACTACTCCAGTAATGAAGAAGTGATGAATTAGCAAAAGATCCATCGGCAAAATTTAGGGGAGCATCTCAAGAAGGCAAAGAGACCTAACCCCCGCTGCCCCCTTCCCTACGAGGGAAGGGGGAGCAAGACTTGTAAATTACCCTTTGAGGCCAAATTGAGATGCTCCCAAATTTAGGAACCCAGGATAGGGAACCTAAATACTTGAATGTAGGAGTTACCCATCGCCTCATGTCGCGAGTAGGGGGAGTCTATTTACTGCTCCACCTACATCGCGATCGGGTTACATCCGCCAGCAAAAAAATGTTTTTTGAAGGGAGGATCTGCTTTCCCAAATCCCCCTTCCCACCTCTCCCCTCCAGGGAAAATTAGGCATTTTATGGATGTCGTTAAAGGGGGAAAAGGGATGAGGGCTGATTTGGGCTTTCAGGATGTTCCTTTCCTGAAGTTAGATTAGAAATTTCACCAGAGGTACCGTTGAGGTACGTCTGGCGTTTATCTGGCGTTTATCAGTGATGCTGAGAAGATCGAAGGCTTAACAGAGGCTCACTTTATGACCTTACCACCACTGACGATTTCCTTCGTCATCGGTTCGGGCTTGTCGAATGACATCAGAAATTTCTTCTGCATCTTTGACATGATGAAGTGCTTCCTGATTGCCTTCTTCATCTTCCACGATAAAATAGGTCGGAACCTGAATATGGTCTCCTGTAATATCGGGAGAATCTACCGCCAGCTTTTTAGCTTTTTCTTCAATGGTTTGCTTTTCATCGGCAATGCGATCGCCAGGATTAGCTGTCCGTCTTTTGTCAATACTTTTGTAGTCGCTCATAAAACCTCTTTGTTTTGTTGTTTCAACTTTTTTATTAAGGTAAAAAAGAGTGGAAAATTTCCACAAATTTTGGAAAAATCTGGAAATACAGTGATGAAAAACCCTGATTTACTTTCCTACAGTTTTTATGCCGAAACAATGGATTTTACCTTGTGGTTAAAATATTGCCTAGCTAAAAATAGGGTAAGAATTGGGAAAATATCCCTTAAAATGTGGGAATTCAACACTTGACTTGGATTCATCAATGCTTAGATGATTAACATAAAATACCTCTAAATTTTGAAACAGGACGGGAGTAACTTATGCTCTAATCCTATCTAATGTAGAGAGAATATTCATCTTTCTAAGGTTACATTTTATTTATTTATTTTTTTCCGCGATCTAACCAGCCAGTTTAAAGGCAAAAACTGGGGATGCTACATGAGATAGATAACATATCTCACTCCGGAGATAGATAACCGAGCCACCCGATCTCTGCGTGACTCGATGCAATTCGGGATGAGCCCTCGGGCAGCATAAGCCGCACAGAGGCATCCCAACCCACCACCCGAGTCCGGGAACTGCGGATGATAAAATAGAACCTTCACTTCAATACTGTTTTGGAATAGACAGCGCCTTGTCCTTCCGGTCAAGAAGGACAGGATGGGCTGTTCTGGGGGGACATTCACCCCAATTTGTCACTAAGACCCAAAAAAAAACACCGGGACCCACCATCCCGATCGCAATCCAACCCCAACCCCCGATGAATGCTGACGCCGGTTGGGTGCAATGATGCGTGAGCCTCTTCCGGTGATGCCAATGGAGGTGAACAGATACCTTCACCACTTTAAAGACCAATAGATAGGAGCTATCCCCGGCAGTTCCTCTGTTCTGCCCACAAATCGGGGATGTCAACTCGGACTCACTGGTTCCGCTTTCACTCAGTGATCAGGAGACCTCAGGCAAGCAAAATTGGTCGAGGAGCCTGTTGCCAGTGGAAAAAATTCCTGCGGCTCTCTTCTCACAAAAAACCGATTCCAATGGCTCATCGCTAGTTTGCGGAAGCTCGGGAAACTTGAAGGATACAGCGAAATTTGCTAACACCAGGCATAGGGCTAGACTTAAGAAGGCTCGGCACTTTCTCAGCTCTTTATCGAGTTCATCTACCATGATTCTAGCTCCGTAACTCTATCTAATCCTTTAAAAACACTCTAACTTGAACTATCGATGAATAAGCCGTTTTTAACCCCCAAAGGGCGGCATCATGGATCCAATGGAATCGGGGTTCAAAATTTTTCTATAAATTTGAACCTACAGAAAATATATCCCCAATCTCTCGCTACATCCTCTCCCTTTAGTATGAAGTATTATATACCCTTTTTTCGGGAAAGCACCGGAGTGACTCCCAGAAAGAAACCCCCCTTGGGCAAGCCTTAATTTGCGACCTGTTGGGCGATCGCCCCTAGACCCTAGAGAGGACTCCCCGCCTCTACCTCCTAGAAATAGGGTCCAGTAGATTAAGAACAGTGGATAACAATCGTTTGAGTTGGACAAGGGTTCGGAGGACAAGAATTTACCCTAGTGCTTCCAGAAAGTCAAGGGCGGGAAGTGGGCGCTGTCATGGAGCCGGTGAATCTGGACGCTGAGGGACTCATTGAGATTCCGGCATCCCTGCTGGAAAAACGACAAGAGTTTACGGCAAAAGACCCCTGACCAAATGAGGTGGAAACGCCGGAGGGACCCCAACCGGAAGTACCCCAAAACAAATCTGGCGATCGCCCTGCCGACCCAGGGAACGATAGAGTAAGGTAGATAAGTCATGGCAATTTGTTATTTTTAGGAACCCGTTCGATGACAGCAACCACCACTCAGATCAAACACGAAGTCAAAGACCTTTCTCTGGCTCCATTAGGCAAACAGAGAATTGAATGGGCGGGACGGGAAATGCCCGTTCTCGGACTGATCCGCGATCGCTTTGCCAAAGAAAAGCCCTTCGCTGGCATCCGCCTCTCCGCCTGCTGCCACGTCACCACCGAAACCGCCCATCTCGCCATTGCCTTAAAAGCCGGTGGTGCAGATGCGGTCCTGATTGCCAGCAACCCCCTGAGCACTCAAGATGACGTCGCCGCGAGTCTAGTGGTGGATTATGGAATTCCCGTGTTTGCCATCAAGGGAGAAGACAACGCCACCTACAACCGTCACGTTGAAATCGCCCTAGATCATAAACCCAACATCATCATTGATGACGGCAGCGATGTTACCGCCCATTTAGTGCAGCATCGCCAAAATCAACTCCCCGATATCATCAGCACCACAGAAGAAACCACCACCGGCATCGTTCGCCTTGCCGCCATGTTCAAAGATGGGGTGCTCTCCTTCCCGGCGATGAACGTCAATGATGCTGAAACCAAACATTTCTTTGACAACCGCTATGGAACGGGTCAATCCACCCTCGATGGCATCATCCGCGCCACCAATATCTTATTAGCTGGTAAAACCATCGTCGTTGCCGGATATGGCTGGTGTGGCAAAGGGACCGCCTTACGTGCCCGGGGTATGGGTGCCAACGTTGTCGTGACGGAAATCAACGCCGTGCGTGCCCTAGAAGCGACGATGGACGGATTCCGCGTCATGCCGATGGAACAAGCGGCATCCCAAGGCGATGTGTTCATTACCGTAACTGGCAACAAGCACGTGATTCGGGGTGAACATTTCGCTCAGATGAAGGATGGGGCGATCGTCTGTAACTCCGGTCACTTCGACATCGAAATCGACCTGAAAACCCTAGGCGCAGAAGCCTCAGAAGTTCGCACCGTGCGTCCGTTTACCCAACAATATCACCTCAAGTCTGGCAAATCTGTGATTGTCCTCGGTGAAGGACGTTTGATTAACCTCGCCGCCGCCGAAGGACACCCCAGCGCGGTGATGGATATGAGCTTTGCCAACCAAGCAATGGCTTGCGAATATTTAGTCAAGAATAAAGGCAAGTTGGTCCCCGGTTTACACTCGATTCCGACGGAAGTAGACCAGGAAATTGCTCGTCTGAAGCTCGCAGCAATGGGAATCAATATGGATACCCTGACTTCTGAGCAATTAGAGTACATGAATTCCTGGACCTCTGGCACTTAAAATTATTGGGTTGTCTTCTTTGAGGAAGGGCAAGATCTAAATTTTTGCCAAGATTCGGAAGAGACCCCCCCCTAACCCCCCCTTGCCAAGGGGGGGACTTAGAATTCTGTCTCATGTCATCAGAAGATTTAAGGGATTTCCATAAAAAAAGTTCCTTCTTAAGGGGGGTTGGGGGGATCTCTGATAGAAGATTTTATTTTTTGGAGTTCCCTAAGGATGAAAGGGCCAGGATAAACAACAAATTAAAGACAGGAAAAATTTAATCCATTTTCCTGCTCTCCCCTATCTTCCCCATCCTCCCCATGCTCCCTATTTCCCTCATCTTGTCGTTCACCTAAACCCTGTGGCTCGACTTTCTGTTGAATTGCATCGCTATTTTTTTGAAGAAGAACGTTCTGAAGGCGTCAAGTTAGCGGATATTATCCTGCTGGCTGGAGAACGGATTTTTGGATTTTTGTTTGTATTCTTGGCATTACCTTCGGCTTTGCCTGTACCTGCGCCAGGATACTCGGTTCCATTTGGATTTGTGTTATTTTTGTTGGCGGTTCAGCTAATTGCTGGCGCTCAACGTCCTTGGATGCCTAGACGGGTTATGAATTACCCGATCGCCTTGTCGAAGGTCCAAGGCATTTTAAAAGCCGGGATTCCCTGGTTGGAAAAAATCGAGTTGCTCTCTCGTCCCCGCTTGACCTATATCTGTAAAAGTTTAGCCGGTCGGGTTGTCATCGGGAGTGCGATCGCCCTGATGGCAGCTTCGATGATGATTCCTATCCCCGGGACCAATACCTTACCGGCGATCGGTATTTTTGTCACCGGCTTTGGGTTACTCGATGATGATGGAGTTATTACCCTGGGTGGGTTAGTGCTTTGTGTGATGGGATTTATTCTCTCGGGTTCTATTTTGATAGCCGTTTGGTTTGGGGGTTCTAGCTTGCTGGACCTCATCAAAAACTGGCTGGCACAGTAACTCGGTTTGATTCAAAAGCAGTCGCCCTTTTAGAGAATGCCTGCCTTGAATCCCTGGATTTAACCCTTGATTTCTATTGGAATGGGAGGGACGCCCGCTGAATGGGTGTCCCTCTCTTATTTTTATTTGAAGTAAGTCTATTTACTTATTTACTGAAATTTTAGATAGAGAATGGCTTCTTAACCCCGACATTTTGAATTGAATAAGAATTTATACTTAAGCATAATCACTTATTAATCAGCAACAATTGTCCTGTTCCTGTACCCAACGCCTGCTAACCTTAATAATTTTTCCAGATTATTACTAACTCAGTCTTGCTAGAATCCCTAGAACAACGATGTAGCAATACTTTGCTGCATACAGTGGCTACCTCAATCCTCATGAAAAGTAGAACAGATTCGGTCACTCACCGGCTAAAACCCCTGATGTTCGTTGGTTTTAAGGCTGTAGATTCCCCATTGACACCTATCTTGAGATAGATTCAACAAGGGGATTTTGACGAAATTTTATTTTTCTGTCAAGTTTGTAACAATTTTTGTATTTTTTAGCAAACCTTGACCAAAAAAGGTTAGTCTAAATAAAAATACAAAGATATAAGGAGAAATTTATGGTTGCTGTAACAATTGGATTTGAGAAGGACTTAGAACAAGAAGAAGCGGTGGTTTTTCACCCGGGACAGCAGGTACAGTTCAAGGATCGGCCCGGAGTTGTAGATACCATCGCCCTCTACGATCCGATGATGGTCCCCCCGATTTGGTTAGAAAACGACCCCCAACCGAGATATCCCGAAGAGTTAAGAATTGTAAAGCAGACGTCCCTAAGCATGGGTTCAGTGCGAGTATCCGCCAACTCCAATGTGCGCTATGTAGATTTTTGGGGACGCTTCAGATTAATTAGCAAAAGCTCTTAAAATCCTGTGATTATAAAAATAAACAAGCGATCGCTGCCAAAAACAAAGGGCGATCGCTTTTAGTTTATAGACACCCTTTGAAGAAAATAAACGCCCTACACACCCCACAAGGCGACAATCGGATCCAGTTGAGCCACTTTTTTAGAAGTAGGGTTTGCTGAAAAAGTTATAAAAAGCAGGGGGTGGTCACTTAACAAGAGGCTCCTCTTCCTGCCCCAATAAATAGAGATTTACTTCGATTCTTCAATTCATAGCTAAAATTAATGCTTCGGCATAAACTTACAAGAGTTTGGAAAAATTGACACAAAAAAAGACAGTAAAACTGCCTGAGCAGTTTCACCACGTTGAGCACTAAAAACGTAAGATTAATAGAGGTTTCTGAAGTCTTAGATAGTTTAGACATGACTCGATTTAGACTGAATCTTCTTTTACCCTGTCCAAATTTTCCTTCAATTTCGTTGCGAATGCGCTCGTCTTCTTGTGCTTGTTTTTTATCTTGAGGGCTAACTTGGGTTCGCGGTCTCCCTAATGGCGGACCGCTGAGTCTAATTCCTCTTTCTTTACACCAAGCTCTATTGACTCGGGTGCGATAAATTTTATCGGCGTGAACCGATTCCGGGTAAAATCCCGTCAATTCTTTATACGCCTCTACTTGACTAATAAAATCTCCACTTTCATTATAACTTTCCCAGCTAATTTTTTCGAGCAATACATATCCTTCTACACAACTAATTGATAACTTCGCTCCGAATTCTGTAGGACTTCCTGCTTTACCTCGGACAATTGGACGGACATGAGGTTGTGTTAAACTGACAATCCGATTGTCGATTCTTTTTTGATTATTTGACCACATCAAATCCTGTTGAAGATAAATTTCGCTTAAGACTAATAAATTCCTGTATTGCCTTCTGCTTAAGAGTTCTAGGCTGGCTCCTTTTTCAATTAACTTGTCAATATGTCCCAAATTGCGTTTGATATATTGCAGTTGTTTTTTAACGGCTTCTTTCCTTTGTTTTCCAGAGGACTTCCTCTTTTTGGCAAAATTTAAATAATCTTTTCTAGCCTTTTTTCTGTAAGTTCTTGGTTTTTTGTCTAGGTTATCCTTCAGGGACTTATATAAGAGGTCTATGATCAGTTCGGTGGTTTTTCTCGCTTGATTTAACAGATCCACATCCGTGGGGTATTTGATATCGGCAGGGGCAACTGTTGCATCCATTAATAGCCGGCCTCTATTCCCTTGTGGTTTTTCGGCTTCTTCTAACTTTTTTGTGCTAGGTTCCTCCGGATTCAATCCTAGACTTGTTTGGACAATTCTGCGATTGATTTTTTGAAGCATATCCGAACTAATTCTTTGCCGAAAATGAACCATCATTGAAGGGTCAAAGGGCGCTTCATTTTGATAACTGTTTCTTCCAATAAAATACTGTAAGTAAGGGTTTTCCTGGATTTGCTCAACAGTTTCTCGGTCACTGATTCTCAATTTTTCTTTGATAATTAAAGCAGCCAATGCCATCCTAAAAGATTTGGCTCGTGCCCCCATGTCTTCAGAAAAATTCTGGGCATATTCTGACTCAAATTCAGGACCAGGGAATTAGCTTCGACAGAACTATCCAACGATTGTCTTCACACAGCTGGCCCTCAAAGGGAAGTTCAAAGGATCCTTCTGGCCCCAGAGATTTTTGTGATTTTCGATACATTTTCCCTTCACCGATGCACAACAATTTCCAATTTTACCCCTTTTTCCTGTCTTTTGTGTCCGGGCAATACTTCTACAAGCCTTGTAACATCAGCGTTTCGCTTTTTTTTCAGCAAGCCCGAAGTATCAAACGGCATCAAACTCCCACGCTGCTGCGATTTCTATAGGTTATATTCTATAATGGTTGAAACTCAATTCCATTCAATTTAAAGATTAGTGAGTGATTCCATTAAATTTATTGACTTATTTGCCGGAATTGGAGGATTCCGTCTGGCATTTGAAAAAGCAGGCTATCATTGTGTTTACTCCTGTGAAATTAATGAAGCGTGCCAAAAAGTTTATTATCAAAATTTTGGGGATTTACCCGAAAAAGACATTACCACTTTAGATATTCAAAATATCCCCAATCACGATGTCCTAACAGCCGGTTTCCCTTGTCAGCCTTTTAGTATATCGGGAAAACGAAATGGCTTTAAGGACACGAGAGGAACCCTCTTTTTTCACTTATGCAAAATCATTGAAGTCAAAAAGCCTCAAGTGATTGTATTGGAAAATGTTAAGCACCTCCTGCATCTGGACCGAGGCAAAGTTTTAGAGACGATTCTTTATTCCTTAGAAGATTTAGGATATTCTGTCAGTTATAAATTATTGAATTCTAAAGATTTTAATTTGCCCCAAAATCGAGAGCGCGTTATTATCATTGGCACTTTAAATCAAACCTTTAATTTTGACTTAATCACAAAACAACTTCCAACTCCTACTCTTGAAGAATTTTTAGATAAGGAGGGACCGTTTGAGTATTTAAAACCTGACGAATACACATTAATTGAAAATCCTAAACCCCAAACTTCAGGATTGATTTTTGTAGGATATCGCAATAAAAATATTTGGAAAACCGGAATTAGACCGAATACAGAACATCTGTCGAGAGTTCATAGACAACCGAATCGGATTTATTCGGTGAAAGGAGTTCATCCCACCTTACCATCCCAGGAAACATCAGGCCGATTTTTTATTTATATTCCTGAAGAAAATGCCGTGCGAAAATTAACTCTGAATGAGTGCTATCGAATCATGGGTTTTCCCGATAATTTCAAAAGACATCCTAGTATCGGAGAATGCTATAAACAAATTGGTAATTCCGTTTGTATTCCGATGATTCAGGAATTAGCTGTTCAAATTAAACAGCAAAATTTATTATAAGAATAGCCTAGATTGAAATCCAAGTTGTCAAACAGTTCACAAAATAGGAGTTGACAATGCCCTAGGGTTACCCCAGGAGGTTAATGCCCGGAAACGACTGAAGTCGTTCTCAATTGTTCGTAGTAATAACTTCAGTCGTTCTCAATTGTTCGTAGTAACGACTTCAGTCGTTTCTTTCCTCTTTTATGTACCGATCGCCCGTCGGTGTTGGCAAACTCTAGGGCATCGGTACAGTATTAGATAACCTAGGACAAGAAACCAGGTTTTTAACCTTTACTGTACCGCCGTCCTACGCACCGCGCAAGGCAACAATCGGATCAAGTTTAGCGGCTTTTTTAGCTGGAATTACCCCAAAGAATAATCCCGTTGCACCGGATACCCCCGTTGCTAAGGCGATCGCCATTGTAGAAATCCCCGCATCAAACGGCGTCAAAGTCCCAATCAGTAAAATCCCACTGACGCCCACAAATATTCCAACTAAACCCCCAGCAACGGATAAAATCACCGCCTCAATCACAAACTGCATTAAAATATCCTGCTGAGACGCCCCGATCGCCTTTCTTAACCCAATTTCCTTCGTCCGTTCCGTCACCGACACCAACATAATATTCATAATCCCAACCCCCCCCACAAACAGGGAAATACTGGCGATCGCTGCTAACAACAACGTCAACGCCCCTGTAATCGCCCCCATCGTTGCCTGCAAATCTTTCTGATTGCGAACCGTAAAATCATCTTCATCAATAATCTGATGTCGCAGGCGCAGCAAATTCTCTATCTGGAACTGCGCCGCATTCATACTCTCCTCATTCTCCACCGACACCGAAATAAAATTAATTCGCGTCCCATACGGTGAAGTATTCCCCGTAATTCGATTTGCCATCGTCGTCAACGGGATCAACACCACATCATCCTGATTTTGCCCAAACGTTGACCCCTTGGGTTGCATCACCCCAATCACCGAAAACGATACATTTCTAATCCGGATTTGTTGACCAATCGGGTTCGTATTTCCAAATAGAGTTTCCGCCACATCGGCACCCAATGCAACCACCTGTTGATTGCGCCTCAAATCCAACTCAGTGATAAATCGACCTTGCGCTACATCAAAACTACGAACCGTCAAAAACTCCGGCGTCACCCCCGCAACCGTTGTGGATTGATTAGCATTGCCGTAGGTAATCCGTTGCATTCCTGTTATCTGGGGTGCAACCTCCTTTACTGAAGGAACTTGAGAGGCGATCGCCTCCGCATCCCCCAACACCAACGTCTGAGGCGGACTCACTGGACGAGTTTGCGCCTTCGGACTTCCCGGCACAATAAATAACAAATTCGTCCCCAAAGATTCCACCTGCTGACCCACAAAATTCTGAGCCCCCTCACCCATGCCAATCGTCGCAATCACCGAGGCATTACCAATAATAATCCCTAGCATGGTTAGACTGCTTCGCATTTTATTGGCAACTAGGGTTTTTGATGCCATTTTGACGCTTTCTAAGAAGTTCATGGTTTTTAAGAGTATCAGGATAGGGGAGATGGGGAGGATTGGGGAGATGGGGAGGATTGGGGAGATGGGTGATATACCTCGTTACACGGCACAGCTGTGTAACGCTCCATTGGAGGCTCTGCCTCCAATCCCGTACCCAGCGCTTAACCTGTCAAATGCACAGATTACCGCTCTACCATCATACAAAACCCATTACTTTAAAATATCCTCCAACTCCTGCCCTTCCGGAAGACCAATAAACACGCGATCGCCTGGATTCAACCCATCCAAAATTTGAATTTGATTCCCCAAAGTCGGTCCAATCGTCACTGGCCGAAATTCTGCTTTCCCTTCAGCATTGGGAATCAAAACCCCAGTCTCCCCTCGGTTGGTGACGATCGCCACCGTCGGAACCACCAAGGCATTATCCAACTGGTCCCCTAAAAACGTCACATCCACATTCATCCCGGATTGCAACGTATCTGTCCCGGATTCCAAATCCACCCGCACTTCAAACAAGGTCACATCTTGTTGCCGAATCGCTTCCGGGGCAATTAAATTCACCTTTCCAAGGAATTGTTCATCGGGATAGGCATCCGCCCGAATCTCCACCTGTTGACCCGAACGAATCCGACTGATATCCGCTTCCGGCACTTGAGCTAAAATTTCTAACCCTCTCGCCAGGGCCACAATCGAGGTGGATGTCGCACTTCCCGCACTCGATGCCGCTGTGGTTGGGGCAACAAATGAGCCTTCTGTGGCATATCGCTGGGTAATCTGACCGGCGAAAGGGGCGCGAATGATGGTATCTTCCACCTGTACTTCTACGGCTTTCAATTGCGCTTGCGCTTCGCGCACTTCCGCTTCCACCCGCAGGAGTTCTTCCGGTCTGGCACCGCTTTGTTGCACCGATAAGGCTTGACGGGCTTCCATGACTTCAGCTTCGGCGCGGGTGATTTCTTCGGGTCTGGCACCGCTTTCTAGGAGATCCACCCCTTGACGGGCTTCGGCAACTTCGGCTTCAGCGCGGAGGATTTCTTCAGGTCTAGCCCCGATTTCTTGCACTTCCAAGGCAAGACGCGCTTCGGCAACTTCGGCTTCGGCGCGGGTGATTTCTTCGGGTCTGGCCCCACTGGCTTGCAGTTCTAAGGCTTGACGCGCTTCGGTAACTTGAGCTTCAGCTTCGATAATCGCTTCTTGGCGAGCACGAATCAGTTGTTCTAACCGTTGCTGCGATCGCTCTAAACTGGTTTGCGCCCGACGATTTTCGGTGACCACTTCATCAAAGCGATCGCGCGAAATTGCTCCTTCATTCACCAATTCCTGATTCCGGCGCACCCGTTCTGCCGTCAGAGACAAAGTAGCCTCAGCTTCTTCAATTTGAGTTTCCGCTTGAGCAATCTCATCTTGCCGACTCCCGGAACGCAGTGCATCTAACCGCGCTTGCGCTTGGGTGAGTCTAGCCCGGCGCTTGCGCCACTTCCTGGGAGCGATTTCCGGCGCGCAGTTGAGCGAGTCGGGCTTCCGCTTGCGCCAGTCTCGCCCGGGCTTGAGCCACTTCCTGAGAGCGATTTCCGGCGCGCAGTTGGTCGAGTCGGGCTTGAGCTTGTTCTAATCGCGCCCGCGCTTGGAGTATCTCTTGGGGCCGATTTCCGGCGCGCAGTTGGTCGAGTCGCGCTTCCGCTTGCGCCAGTCTAGCGCGAGCTTGGGCAATCTCCTGGGGACGATTTCCGGCGCGCAGTTGCGCCAGTCGGGCTTGGGCTTGTTCTAATCGCGCCTGAGCTTGAAGTCTTTGGGCTTCTACGTCCTCACTTTCCATGCGGGCGATAATTGCACCGGCTTCTACTTGGTCCCCTTGTTCGACATATAATTGAGCAATTCGGCCTGTGCTTTTGGGGGAGAGGTTGACACTCTGAATCGGTCTGACGGTCCCACTGGCTTGGATGCGGACGGTCAGGGTTTGGGTGTCTACGGGGACGGTTATTTCGGCGATCGCATCGGTGCGCGGTTGAGCGTTTTGGTAGGTTCTATAGGCGAAGGTGCCGACTCCTAATAATCCAGCGGCGATCGCAGCAATAATCACCCGTTTGTACCGCCGTTTCCCTTCCGGTTTAAAGTCCGGTTTGGGAGGAGGTAGAGGGGGTTGTTTATGGTTATTTTGAGATTCGGTAACTTGTTCTATACTTGATGGCCGTTGCATTGGCTTACTCCTGTTTCCCGATGGAGAGGTGCCGGGATTAATGATGTTTTTAAAAAATTTAGGCTTACAGATTGAGGGAGGATTGAGGGGGCGATCGCAGGGCGATCGGACGGTTTAAGGCTGCTTCACCTCTCGTTCCCGTTCCCAGCGTTGGACCAGCCGAGGCAGTTCTCCTTCAAAAAAAGCGTGAAAATTTCGCATTTCCTCCAGTCGTTGCCTCCGTTCGTCTGGTTCTCCTTCCAGTAACCCCAGTCCCCGTTCTGCAAGCTCCCGCACCGCTTTAATTTGGGCGGTTTTTTGTTGAATTAATTCGGTCCATGCACCCAATTTGATACAAAAATAATCTCGGCGATCGCCCGGTAAACTGATGCGATCGACGATTCCCGCTTGAATCAACAACCGAGACATCGTACTAATCGACCCTTTAGAAGCCTGTAACGCTTCCGCCAGTTGACTTAGGGACTGATGCGGGGGGTCTGCAATCAACAACCACCCGAGAATTCGCCCTGCCATCCTCGGCATCCCACTCAGTTCAAACAACAGCCCCACTTCTTCCACAAAGCGCCTCAGTTCAAACTGTTGCGCCTCTTTATCGACTCTGGACATACTTGCCCCAGATGAATTGCTTTATTCACAATTGTAGCAAAGTTTTGACTGTTTAGTAAAGACTGAACGAAATGAATTTTTACAGAAGGTGCCAAGCAGATGCCACCCCTCTGTAGGGGCCATTCGGGAATGGCCCCCAATCTCATCAGGGAGAGGTCAGAAAAACTTGATAAAATTTCTGATAACCGCTCAATTTTCTACAGTGTAGGAGTCCCCCAACGATGATAGAACCTCAAATTTTAGAAGCGATTAAACAGATGCCGAACATAGAGCGGATCAGGATAATTGAGTTTACCTTGGGGCTGATGCGAGAAGAAATGGCAAAAAACCGAACAACTCAGTTTAAAAGAGGCGGCTGAACTGATGCGTCCTTTCTATGCAGAAGGAAGTGAATTCACTGAATTTACTGATAGTGAACATGGGGACTTTTATGAATACGAAGACTATGCTTAAAGGTCAAATTAGCTTAATCATGCTGACTCCATTTTTGGACAATAAATAGGTAAAAACCGTCCTTGTATAATTGTTAGTCATAACAACTGACCAATGACCAATGACCAATAACCAATGACCCTAATTCACAAAGGAAGTAGCATCTAAATAGTCAATTCGGGCGAGGGGACTGAGGGCGGATAAGACTTGAGTGCCATAGCTGCGGTAGAGGACGCGACTATCCAGGAGGGCGACGATGCCTTGCCGTTGACGAACGGGTGCAGTCGCCCGTTGGAGTTCTCGCAGGGCAGTCGGTAACAGATACAATCTAAACCAGTCTTGCCGTTCCCGTTTGTAGTGAGCAACGCGACCCGCAACTAAAGGATTTTCTAGGGACGGAATCGGCAAAGTGGCGATCGCCAGCAACTTGGGCGGAGGTAATGTGCCTTGATGTTCTCGCCAAAACTCCCAACCCGTAATTAAAATACTCTGTTCATCGATTTGAGTCTTTTCCACCTGCACCCGCGACCCAAACTCTGCCGCCAAAATTGTCCCTAAGCGGGGTTTGAGGGGGACATCTCCGACTAGGATGACAATCGGTCCGGGAGTGGTTGCTGCAATACAAAGTAAAGTTCTAAGTTGTTCTAATAATGCGGGTTCAAACTGAGGGGTATTCGGCATAGGAATCCCCTCGGGTAAATAGAGTTGAATCATCTCATTTTGGCGATCGGGAGAGAATTTCAGGGTAGTGACATCTCCCAATCCCAATTGTTGGCGATAAATTGGCGCTGAGGTTTCTAAATCTAACGCCCCCCCAATCAACACCACCGGCTGCTGGTCCCATATAGGCGCTAAGGCTGAAGCTACTTCTACCGGGGTTGCAGATAGGGTAAATTGGCCTAACTCTCGGTCAATGGCGGCCCAAAGCAGGCGATTGCCGCTATGAAACTGCTGCCAAAAGTGAATCCAGGCGATCCGGCAGTTCTGAGGATGGGGAATGACTGGAGACGGTGGCAGTCCCGTTGCGCTGTTGCAAGGTGTGATAGAGACCCTGTAAGATTTTTTCTTCCTCCGACTCCAGCATTGAACATCCGTAGGGGTTGGCGGGATGTTGGAACAAGGCGCGAGTCAGTTGCACCCTAGCATCGCGAATGATGGCAGCACAATCGGGACGGGAAACCATGAGTTGATTCCAGTCCCAGGATTGGAGGGTGATGCTGAGTTGCTCACTGGCCCAGGATTCTAGGTCATCGGCCCCATCAATAATGGTGGGAATTCCTGGGGGAATTTTGCTGCGATCGCCCAGAACATCTTCCAACCACAATCTCGGGGAAATAATCAGCAATCCTTGAAAATCCGCACCGGGCCACCGCCAACCGCCCGAGGCCCCATCGGTGACCGTGCGAATGGTTTTATTGGTCTCAATCCACTGCTGCATCTGGGGGATTTCCACCAACAGTAACCGCTGTTGAATCGGTTCTGGTGCCACCAGGATAGCGGGTCCGGGCCAGATAAACACGGGGGTTAAGTAACTGAGTCGATGTCCGCCATGAGCGCCCACGGATGGAATGCCGGTTTGAATCAGCGCACTGCGACCCACCCGAAACGCACGGGCCACCAACCGCGCCATCGTCAAATGATGCGGCCAATAGGGTTCACCCTGCGATCGCAGGAATGCTCTGAGTTGTTGGTGGACTTCTAATTCAATCACAACAGGAGAATATCGGATCGGCATTAATCCGGACAAGATGTAATCGCAAGCTGGGGAGTATGTTCGTAGTAACGACTTCAGTCGTACTCTTTGTTCGTAGTAACGACTTCAGTCGTTCTCCTTTTCCTTCGTAGTAACGACTTCAGTCGTTACTACAAACATCTCCCCATTCCCCCCCATCCAAGGTAGAGCCTCAATGTAGCGTAGGGTGGGCATTGCCCACCCTACAGATAGCTACTAAATTTAACGGCGGCGTCTTGTGCCACCACCTGAGCGACGGGGGGCCGATCGCGTGGGAGAGGAGGAACGACCACTGCCAAAACTGCCGCGACGGGGAGTGGAACTGCCAGATGAGTTGGAGGCAGGTCTTTGTAGGTTACTGCCACCGACACCGGACCCAGTAGGTCGAGAGTTGTTGGTTCCCGTGGCGGGACGATTGACATTACTGGGATTCGATCGCACCCGACCCGTTGTCCGCAATGAGTTTTGGCGATTTTGAACCGCTGGGGGTGGAGATTGGTAGCGGTTGCTATATTGCTGGACCGCTTGCTGATATGAGTTGCCATAGCCGCCATAACCCGTCATGACAACCCCAGGTTGATACATCGGGGGGACGTAATAGCGGGGGGTAAAGAGCGCATTGGCGACCATTTGTCCAGCGATCGCACCGGCAAAGGGAGTCCAGAAGCTAGATTGTTGGCGGACAATTACAGTTTCGGGTTGGCCGGTTTGCGGGTTGGGTTGGGTTTCGGTCACCGCGTGAATATATTCAATCTTGAAGTCTTCCGTCAAATGCAGGGACGCTTGACCGGACTCCACCTGAAGGTAACTTTTTTGACCGGCAGAGATTTCTTCCGGGGTTAAACTCGCCATTGGCAAGTCATCGGTGCTATAGACCGAGGGGGAGGCATTGAGCAAAAACAGGCTATATTCGCCGTTAGCATCGTTATAACTAGCCTGCTGGACGGGATAGCGACCGTCAGCCATTCGGGTTGGGGTGACGGAGGTGCTGGGGTTGGGTGCGCTGTAGGAAGAGGAACTTGTCCCGCTACTACAGGCGGTGGTGGTCCAACAGAGCATGAATACCATTAAGACTGGGATGAGTTTGCGGAACATGGCGGAGATAATGCGTGAAATTGATTCAAGTCAAGATTCACCGGACCGAGTTACTCAGTCCGGCTGCTCTTTCTCTTGATTGTAAGAGAAGACTATTTTGGATGACAGGGGGATTTACAGGGGGATGAGTTCGGGAAAATACTCAAGGATTTGGTCTTCGGTGAGTTCTTCCCCGATCGCTGCCGGTGAAAAGTGGATTTGAATGCCGCGCAGTCGCTGTTGGTAATGGAGGGCGATCGCAGCTTTCAGACCCGCCTGTAACGCTTCCACGTTAGAGAGGTCCGTTTCCAGTTCTGGGACTTCTCCCTCTGCGGCTAAGGTAATCATGACCACGACATTGCGAGTCACCGGGAGGGAGAGGGTTTCCTCTGGCGAATCTGCGAATCGGACTTCACTGCCATATCGCGCCGCAGAGTCGGTAAAGAGTTCAGTCCAATAATCTCCAGCTTCCCCTTCGTCCCAGACCACATCCCCTTCATTGGCGGCAGATCGCCAATAGTCATCGTAGCGCAAGAGACTTTCGGTGATTTCTACCAGGGCCTCCCCGAGGGTTTCCAGGTCTCCATCGCTATCGAGAACGGGTCGGATGCCTTGGTTGAGGACACCGAGCAGGGGGGCCACGTCATTCCCGGCGAGATGGAGAAAGATTCGGGAGACGACGAACCGGGAACGGCCCATCATTTTTTTAAAGCGATCGCGCATAAATCTCGATTGGCAAATAAACTCAGAAAAGTAATGTTTAAAAACTCCACTCCCTTCCGGGTGTCGGGTTTTTTCTTAAAAATTATATATCCGTTCTTACCCGTTCTCTTTTACTAAACACATAAAGCGCTTAACTATCGAGATAGTAAAATCCATCAATAAACTCCACTAGGTTATTAATGCTGGGTAAGGCAAACTTGGTGGCTTTCATCGTAGTTCCTGTGGCGGTTTTGACGGAACCCGATGGACCGATGGTACGTTTTCCGAAACTGCCATCATAATAGACTTGCAGACTTTGGTCACTGGAATTGGTGAGCAACACTTGGGTGGGGGTTTCAAAAAAGTTGTAGTTGTCGTTGGGAGTGAGGGTAACCGGAGGCATTTGCAGTTCATTAACGGCATGAATGGTTTGACTCAGGGCGGTGCTCAGTTGTTTAATTTGTTTAATTGCCTCCATGCTGTGACTGTTAATCGCATAAGCTTGGAGCATTTTCATTAAGGTGATGATATTCTTCTGAGTGGCGACGGCATTTTTAAAGGGGATAATGGCAATATAAGCCGTCGGAAAAATATCGCGATCGCTATCAATTTTAAACACCAATTCGGTGCGGCGGTAGCCCACATTAATACTGGGAGGATGAGGCATCATTTCCGCTTGACTGGCAATTTGATGGTAAACCTGAGCTAAGGTTTGATTGGCATCATGAGTTAAGGGAGCATCGATGATAATCCGAACCGTTGGAGGGGTTTGATTAAAAAATTTTTTAGCTTCTTCGGCGGAAAAGCGATAGATTTGAGTGCGATCGCCATGAGGACTCAAGTCAACCCACTCACAAGTAATCCCTTCCGTTTTCAGGTTGTAGCGGGAAACGCCGTAGAGTTTTGCGCCGGTTAGAGTTGCGCCACTGAGGTCCGCACCCACCCACTCCACCCGGATTAAATTAGATTGGGTCAAATCCGCATGGACAAAACTGGAATTAATCAGGTTGGCGTTACTTAAGTCCCCTCCTAGCAAGTTGGCTCCGCTGAGTTTTGCCTCACTTAAATCTACCCACCGGAGATTGGCTCCACTTAAATCGGCCCACCGGAGATTGGCTCCACTGAGGTTAGCTCCACTGAGATTGACCCGACTCAGGTTGGCGTGGCGGAGTTCTGCCTCGGTCAGGTCGGCTCCACTGAGTTCGGACCGGCTCAGGTCCGTCCCGCTTAATGTTGCTCGTTCCAAATTGGAGCTGGTCAGGTTCGTGCCGCGCATATCCGCTTCACTTAAGTTAGACCCACTCAAGTTCACTTGTCGGAGTTTGGCCTCTCGTAAATCGGCACCGCTGAGGTTGGCCTCACTTAAGTTGGCGCGACTGAGTTCAGCGCGGACTAATTCAGCACGAATCAAAGCCGCTTGCATCAACTCTGCACCGCTGAGGTTGGCGCGGACCAGGTTGGCGACATTGAGGATGGCTCCATTGAGCTTGGCCTTACTGAGATTGGCCCCACTCATGCGAGCCACATTCAGTTTTGCGCCAGTGAGGTCCGCCTCACTAAGATTGGCACCACTGAGATTGGCAATACTGAGGGTGGCGTTCCTAAAGCTTGCGCCACTGAGATTGGCTCGACTGAGATTTATTTCGGTCAGATCCATCCCAGAAAAGTCTCTTTCTCCTGCTGCATATTTTTTGATAATATCCTCGGCTTGCATAGATGGTATTCCTGTGAAGAAAGTGCTGATGAGTTAGTGGGGTACGCGCTCAAGGGAGCCTTGAGGCCAAAATTAGGAAAACAACAAAGATGAAAGAAGGGAGAAAACAGAGACGCTCAGAATAGTGTTCAGCATTGATTCAGATGTTTTATTTCTGGGACATGGCATTGGAGGAAAAGTGCAAGCCTTTGATAAAATTAACCAGCAAGTTGACTGGGGGTAGAGAAAAATTGGGACTAGAAACAACGGGTCCAGCAGGCACTCCGTTATTGCCGAGGGCGATATTAACCAGTCGTTTCCCAAAATTGGGATTGTGATGGACATCTAAGGTGCGATCGCCGGAATTCGTTAACACCGTTTGCGTGGGAGATTGAAAGAACTTTCCCCGTTGCACAATTCGAGAAAAGGTCTGGGAGTTTTTAATTTCCTTGACCTTTTCGCGGGCATTATTGAGTAAACTAGAAATTTCTTCCGATTCAATCATATCAACTAAATGCTCCAGATTCTCTTGGGTCACCCCGGCATCTTTAAAGGGGAGAATCGCCACATAAGCTGTAGAGAACAATAACAGGTCATTGCCGATTTTAAAACTGAGTTTGGTGCGCCTAGAACTGACTTCTATATTGGGCGGTTCGATTAAGTCCGGATAGCGATGGGCGATTTGATGGTAGGCCAAGGCTAAGGCTAAATGAGCATCTTGGTCGAGGGCCGCATCAATCAGGAGTTCCACCGTGGGTAGCGTTTGATGAAAAAAGGTTTCCGAGGTTTCTGGGGTAAAGCGGTAGACTTGAGCGCGATCGCCATTGGGACTCAGATCCAGCCACTCGCAAATAATCCCTTCGGTTTTCAACCCAAACCGAGATACCCCATGCAGTTTGGCTCCAGTTAAGGTCGCACCGGAAATATCCGCTCCCGTCCAGTCCACTTGGATCATATTGGCGTAGGTCAAATCCGCGTACACCAAACTGGCATCCAGTAAATTGGCATGACTCAAGTCCGCACCTCGGAGGTTAGCGCCACTCAATTTGGCTCCACTGAGGTCCGCACCGCGTAAATTTGCCTCACTTAAATCCGCCCAGCGCAAATTAGCCCCAGAAAGGTCTACTCCCATGAGCTTGGTATGAGACAGGTCCGCTTGGCGCAACTCACAATTTCTGAGGTTGGCTCCACTGAGGTCCGCACCACTGAGGTTCGTCTCTCTTAAATTGGCCTGTTCCAGATTCGCCCCCATTAAAGAGGCTCCTCTCATGTCTGCTTCACTGACATTGGCGCTGACGAGATAGGCTTGTCGGAGTTTGGCTTCGCGCAGGTTGGCACCATTGAGGTCCGCTTGGGTGAGGTTGGCTCCACTGAGTTCAGCACGCATGAGTTCGGCACGGATCAACGAGGCTTGAATTAACAGGGTTCCGCGTAGATCCGCCCGTACTAAGTTGGCGACATTGAGGTCGGCTCCATTGAGATTGGCTCCACTCAGGTGAGCGCTGTTGAGTTTCGCAACATTGAGCTTGGCATGGCTGAGATTGGCTCCAGTGAGATCAGCACCGCTCAGATTGGCAATACTCAGGTTAGACCCACTGAGGTTGACTTCGCTGAGATTAACTTGACTGAGATTGACTTCAGTCAGCATCACCCCAGGAAAGTCTCTGGCACCAGCTACATATTTTTTGATTAGTTCTTCAGCTTCCATCGGGGCACCCTGAGAACAGCGGGACTTTACGGTGATAGCACGCTTGCATTACCATCCTAGCGGAAGAGCGATCGCTCTTAGGAACGTCCCCGCTTGTGGTACTGCTGAGTCGTTGGGAATCGTTCCCTGGGTGGAAAACCACGGGAGGGATTGTTCCATTGCAATTGCAACAGTCGGGCGATCGCCATCACAAAATCACCAAACGCACCCAGCGGGATAACTCCCACCAGAACACCGGGAGATCGACTCACTCTAACATTTTCTGACCCTCAATCTTCCCAATTGCTCCCGAGGCGATCAACAATTTTAACCCCCACAGCTAATCGGATTCTTTCACGGTTGACGGAGAAAAAGATCACAGGGGGACAGGGCCAAAAAAAGTAGGAATTGGCCGGTACAAAATCAGGAACAGTCGGACCACTTATCCGAAGGATCCGTAATTTTAGGTGGATTGGGGTGAATTATTCCCCGTTAGGGGCAAGGCGATCGCTCAGTGGCAACTCGGATGAGTGTTAGGAGTTTTAGGAGTTTTAGGAGTTTCCCTCCTCATGGACTGGCGCAATTTGGGTCCCCTCGGGTCTGGGGATTTGTAATGGAATTCTGAAGGAGCCAACTGGGGTCATAATAAGTCGGAATTAGGTATTACAAAGAGCCGATGAACGTTGGAATTGTGGGTTTGGGTTTAATTGGAGGTTCCTTGGCGTTGGATTTGCGATCGCAGGGACACCGCATTTTAGGGGTGTCCCGTCGCCCACAAACTTGCCAGGAAGCTGTAACGCGCCAAATCGTGGATGAGGCAGATGTAGAGATGACCCTGATGGCAAACGCCGAAGTAGTATTTATATGCACGCCGATCGCGGCGATCGCCTGGACTGTAGAACGACTTGTCCCCCATCTCAACCCTACCGCTATCATAACGGATGTGGGGTCGGTGAAAATGCCTGTGGTCGAAGCAGTTACTCCCTTATGGCCGAACTTTGTCCCGGCGCACCCAATGGCGGGAACCGCAGAAAGCGGACTGGATGCGGCAGTGCCTGATTTATTTGTCGGACGTCCTTATGTGATTACCCCCACGGAGGATACCCCCGATGCTGCCGTAGAAACTGTGACCGAGTTGGCGCGTTCTCTAGGGTCCCAGGTCTACATAAGCAGTCCGGAAGACCATGATTGCGCTGTCGCTTGGATTTCTCATTTGCCGGTGTTCGTTTCGGCGAGTTTAATATCCGCCTGTCTGAAGGAACCTGTGGCTAATCGCCTGAAATTGGCCCAAAAGCTTGCCAGTAGTGGGTTTCGGGATACCAGCCGAGTCGGTGGAGGCAATCCCGAGTTAGGGGTGATGATGGCGCAGTACAACCGAAAGGAAGTCTTGCGATCGCTCTATGGCTATCGGGATCAACTCAACCAGTTCATCGAGGCAGTCGAGTCCGAAGACTGGAATGCCTTGACCCAGGCCCTAGAACAGACCCAACACCATCGTCCGTTCTTTGTGGGAACCCCAGACAGCCTGGAGCATTCGCCCTAACTCAAGGTTAAATTTAGACCGTTCAGGACTCGGGTGCGCATAGAAATTCGAGGTTCTTTCTTTGAGGGAGTTGTCTCAGAATGGCGGAAAATCGGTACAATAGGAAAAAGAAGCTACCTAATTATTCGAGTTGATTAAAGCGTCCAGGCACCAAGTTAGGGGTCAGTTACCCAAGTCAGTCCCGCGAACTGACCCGAACGGGCCAGCCTTGAGGCCCACCCTGCCTAACTTGATCGAGTTCCTAACGGGGCGATCGCAACAGGATGGGGAGAGACGGCAACCATAACAGCCCCTAAAAACCGTCGGACGATCCTTCAATCCTTAGTTAAAATCCCCTTGTTCACCTAACTTTTGTTCGCACCCTGTTCAGAATCCCAGCTTTTGTCCATTTCTCGCTACGATATCCCCCCTCGGCGAGGGCGACATTTAATTTGGATTGGTACATTGCGAGCAATATTGACGGGTTTTCAAGCTACACTGTCAAATTAAATCGGTAGCCATCAACCCCGAGGTGGAACAGTTCAACTCAAGCCATGCATTATGGAAACAATCGGAACCCCATCCCGGTCCCACCCTCACTTTGGGGAACTGGTGCGATCGCCGGGGCATTCTCGCTTTGGTGAGAAATACGATTTAGCAATTGAAAAATTATTTGCTCAGGAGAAGCCACCTATGCTACACCGCAAGATTTATCAATTCTGTTGCGATGGTCGTGAAGTCAGTATTTTCTTGCGGGATCAGCAACGTTGGATTGACGGTGTTCGCATTCTTGACATCGAAGGAGATTTAGTCACGATCCGCTATGAAACTGATGAAGAAGATGAACTCTCTTCCTGGGAAGAGATGTTTCGCCTCGAAAGCATCGGTGCCGTTAGCCAAAAAATTGCCTGCGTTTCGCGAGGTAATGTGGAGCCTTTGGTATCAGATGACTGTCCCGAAGCCGAACAAATTCCTAAACGCTCTCCCGACTTGAATCAAGAATAATCTCAACAGTCGGTTTTGCCTTGAATCCTAACGTTTCAAGCTCAACCGGGCGATCGCAACGGTTCAGAAAGTAAAATAAACCGGGTTTCTTTACAACCCTAATTGAGGTCATACTCATTACCGGGTAGGAAACCGGCTTCTTCTCCCCTTCCCCTCTACTGGACCGAGGCGATCGTTAAACACCCTTACAACAACAAATCCTGAATCATAGCCTTGAGTGCCATTCCGGTACTTAAGGCTATGATTTTGCACCTAATACGGAATCCGGTTGTAAAAAGTCGGTTTTCTGTATTAAGGCGATCGCAAAATATAAATCCTCCAAACGTTCAAAGGTATGTGTAGGGGCGCAATGCTTGCGCCCTCTTTAGGGCGCAAGCATTGCGCCCCTACATGGAGAAGGCTACTCCATTGATCCGTCACTACGAACGAACGGTTTGGAGATTTTATTTTTTGGAGTTCCCTTAGCCCGCGCAGGAGAGGCTCCGTCCTGTGAGCCTCCACCCTTGAGGGTGTGGGTTTTTAAAGACATTTAACAACCCGATTCCGGATTATGAATCCGGCGGCGCTACAGGTGGAACCATCGCCGCTTCAAAGGCGGGACAATAGCCATCGGGAGTCACCTTAAACCCAAATAAAGGAGAAATCTGATTCCAACAACGCTGTCCTCGATAATACCGACAGTTTCCGCAACATTCTATATTCGCATTGACGCGGGCAGCACTCCCTTGAGAGAGCAATTCTCGCTGAGAAACCCCACGCACCACTAATTCCTCTCCCTGCCAACGCGCTTCAATTAACCCCGTATCTGAAAACTTCTGCCACCGGGGGTCCAAAGCCAAAGTTTGGGACAGAGAAAGGGTAACGCTGCTTTGATGTTCCGTGAGTTCTCCCGGATAAATTTCAGCCGGGGTCGCCGGTTGCAAAATCGTCTCGCCAATCGGGAGTTCTACGAGATTCCCCGCTTCTGGAGTATGTAGGTGATAACGGTTGCGGAGTTCATCCAAGTTGGTCAAGTCCGCTAGATAGGCGGGGGAACCGTGGATGAAGACCACGTGCTGGGGATGTAAGTTATGAATGAGTTGAGTGGTGCTATTCCCGTCACAATGTTGGGCGAGGAAATAGGTTTCTAGGGTAAAGCGGGACTTGGGAAGATGGGCAAATAAGGACTCTGGGTTATAGCGTTGAGGTTGTCCAGGATATTCGGGAAGCAAAATCAACCAGGGTTGACGATCGCCTCCCTCAAAATTGTTGAGGTTGCTATTTAATTCCGTAAGCAGGACACAAGGACCGTTTGCCAGTTCGGAATGATGTTCGGGGAATAAGCGACGCACCCTCGGACGGATCCGTTCGTCCCAAAATAGGGGTTGATGGCGGGCAAAGTTTTGGACTGAGGCGGGGAGTTGGGGGAGGAGTTCTAAATAAATATCACAAGCATCGGCAACGGTTCCCTCAACCCAAATATCCAGATCTCGCCCGGTGAATTGGTGATGACTCCGCAGCAGCATCAGGATTTCTTGACCTAAACCTACGGTGGGGGTGGGAAGCAGGACGGATTGACCCTGAGCGATCGCCCGTTCGATGCGTTCGGCGAGTTGGTTTTCCTGCGATCGGCGATGGGGAAACCGCGAGGTCCCATAACTGCCTTCGACAATCAGCACATCTGGATCTAATCCCCGCAGTTCATCTAGGGGCAATCCTTCCACTAAGCGGGAGTTGGAGAGGAAAAAATCTCCGGTATAAAGTAGGGTATAGGGTCGGGGCGGTTGAGGCGATCGCCCGGATGGAGTGGGGGTATAGCTCAATAAAATAGCCGATGCCCCGGGGAGATGTCCGGCAGGAAATAATTCAGCAGTCAATCCATCCAGAAATTCCACCGGGGTGCGCCAGGGTAAGGCTTGACAAAATCTTACGCGATCGCGCTCGGCTTCGGGCCAGTTGAGGGGGAGTAGTTCGGTGGTGACTTCACTGGCATAAATCGGTAATTGCGGGAAGGCTTGATGCAGGGACCATAAACCCCGGGCATGATCGCTATGAGCATGAGACACCAGCACTAAATCTGCCGGTAGGGATCCGGGGCCGCTGCCCTTTTTCTCTAAACCCGCTTGCAGGGGTGAAATATCTCTGATGCCACAGTCGAGGAGGATGCGATAGGGTCCCATCCGCACCTGTAAGGAGACTCCCTCATCTCCATGACCGACACTATAGGGTAAACATTCAAGCTGATCCATTTACGTTGAACACACCTGAACATCGCCAATCAAGTCTGGAATGATAGCGGATGAAGGGGTGGTGATTCTACCCCAGGTACTCTGTCCCAAGCGGTTGCCGTTCCACCGGGGGGATACCGGAATCCCTGGGACCTCTCCTGGTTGGGATGCATAGGGGCGATCGCCCTGACCCCTTTTTCCGGTCAATACTTGAGGACCGGGCAACAGGACAGCATCTTGTTTCCAGCCCGGTCCTGGTTTGCTCTTAGAATAAATTCTCATGATGGAAAACCCAGATGAGGCAAATGCTTTGCTCACCGGGCTACGGGATAAGGCTGGATTCTGTTCTATCGAAATAGATCTGTTACTCAGGTAAATCACCTCCCTGAACCGATGGAATTTCTGGATGTTCATCCACTGACCAAATCCGATGACTTAGATTTGATGCTACCAAGGAAGGGGATCATCCTCAAATCCTTTTTTGCTCCCCTCAAGAAGCAATGGGGTCTCTCCATCGGGTTTTTCGGGACATATCGGGCAATTGGGAGGCGACTGCTCCCTTTGCCGGAAATCAGTCCGGGCTTTGTCAAGAAAT
Source organism: uncultured cyanobacterium (assembly GCA_963821735.1). Lineage (GTDB taxonomy): Bacteria > Cyanobacteriota > Cyanobacteriia > Cyanobacteriales > Laspinemataceae > Laspinema. The sequence continues at coordinate 340,481 of CAWGFK010000002.1, read as the reverse complement.
CCTCTCCTAGGGCATCAGTACCGTCGAGTTCAAAAACCGGTGCCTTGACCCAATCTCTACGCAGAAAGCCACTTTCTTAGGGACAGAAGCCGGTTTGGGGTCCGATTGCGCTGATCTCTACCGGGAAGGCCCAGGCTCTGGAAACTGAACGACTAAGTAAAGTTTGGCAACAAAAGTGAGCAACCGACTATCAATTCAAGTTAATATTCAGAGGGTTGCTATCAGACCGTCATCGTCCTCGGCACGAAGACTCGCAACGGGCCAGTTCTTTTCGATGGCAACGGGGAATGAAATCATCGACCTCACCGGGATGCTTTGCGTCAGGAAAGGGGATTTCCCACTGGATCCGTTAGCTCAATTAAAATTTTAGCATTTCTACTCTCTTTACTATGGGTGAAGCAAAACGTCGCAAGTCAACGCTCGGAGATCAGTATGGCAAAGAGCCTAGAATCGTACCTTGGTTGCCGATTACTAAAAGTCAATCCGAACAGTTTGTGAAGTGGACCGTCCAAGGAAGTTGGATCGGCATTGGTTTTTTGATTGTGACTTGGTTAACCGTTCGCTTCATTGGCCCTGCGATTGGTTGGTGGGAAGTGAACTAAATTGACCTTTTCCACCTAATTTAGGGGCGATGTAACGCTGAATCTCTCTACCGAGTGTCCTTTCGGGATGCCGACGGGTATGGAGGCTAACGGGGTCCTTACCCCGCTTAGACAATCCGAGGATTGAGAATCTCTCAAACAATTTTCTAATCACTCTGATAAGAATTTCCTATTCTTATAGGCGATCGCCGTAGGCAAGCCAGCCTCTATACGCTTGAGGGAATTGGGGATCAATTTAGGCCAGCAAAAGCACTCCGGAAACCCCCGGAATTTCCCTGAATCTATGACTTATCCAAGGCTTAAGTGTTGTAACGGATACCCCCTCTCAAGGAGGAATCACGTTAACTTAGTGGCATCCCTTCCGTTGGCCGTTTACAATTGAATTACCATTGGACAGGTGAAGCCCTAGATATTATATCGACTCCAGGAGGAGGTCAAATCTAAAAAAAACATTAAAAAGTTCTAAACTGTGGTGTGGTGATAGGAGAAAGTAAGTGTTTATCAGACTCGCCGAACAGCACCGACAATTTGTCAAGGATCTCGTGATGAACCTGCAAGCCCTAGCGATCGTGCTAGAGCGTCGGGGTTACCTGGCATCTTGCTATACCTGCGGGGGCCAAATGAATAGCGCCTCCTTTATGGTGAGCCTAGGTGAAGATCACTTGATTCGGTTTTTGGTGTCGGACTATGGGATTACCTGGACAGAAATGCGCGACGATCGCGAATTAATGAAACTAGAGGGCGCAGAAGCGATCGCCCAACTTCAGGAACTCGCCAACCTGGTCAAATGTCAAATGAAAGCCATTCCAGACCAGCCCGATCTGGCAGTGGAAGACGTAAATGAGCAGCTCGTGTAGCAACACGGGTTTGAGGCTCGCCCTTGAAGGGAACCCGATATCTCAATCTCCTGGGGGTCGATCAGGAGAACATCGGGTTTACGATGAGAGAGCGGGCTAATTTTTTTGGGGCTGAAAAATGTTAGGCTGGAATAACGGAACGACAAACGCCACGGTAACGAGCGCTCCTGGGGTTTATCTGGCTTAAATTGGCGTTTCGCGATCCACACAGCCAGCTTGTAAAAAAAATATGACCGCCCTAGAAGCTACTTGGGAACATCATTATATTGAAACGAACCGGATCCGCCTGCACTGCGTGTCCCAAGGACAAGGGGAACTCGTTCTCCTGTTGCACGGATTTCCGGAATTTTGGTATTCCTGGCGCTATCAAATCCCAGCGCTATCTCGATATTTTAAAGTAGTCGTCCCGGACCTGCGCGGCTATAACGATTCGGATAAGCCAGACAGTGGCTATGACTTGGATACGTTAAGTGCAGATATCAAAGGTTTAATTGAAAGTTTAGGATATGTCAAAGCCCATATCGTGGGTCATGATTGGGGAGGGGCGATCGCCTGGCACCTGGCAGAACGCTTTCCCAACTGCCTCGATCGCTTGGCAATTTTGAATGCACCCCACCCTCAACAATGGTTACAGGCGATGGGAAGCAATGTGGATCAACTGCGCCGCAGTTGGTATGTCCTGGCATTTCAGGTCCCAGGAGTCCCGGAATGGTTGATTCAACAGAACTTAAAGGATTTTGTCAAAAAGATGTTCCAGGAACAAGCGATCCGCAAAGGGGCCTTTACCTCGGAACTGACTAAGATTTATCAGGAAGCGTTGGAAAAACCGGGAGTGCTCTCTTCGGCAATTAATTACTATCGCCAACTGATGTCTCCCTTTAATTGGGTTCAGAATTTGGGGCGATCGCCTCATTATGTTACGTCACCCACCCTCATATTGTGGGGGGAAGAAGATTCGTTTTTGAGCAATAAGTTAACCGATGGATTCGATCGCTTAATTAAAGCCCCGTTTCAACTCAAGTTGGTTCCCCACTGCGGACATTGGATCCAGCAGGAAGTCCCCCATCTGGTCAATCGAGAATTACTCTCCTTCTTGCGCGCAACATCCCATCGGGGACGGTTGATGGGGAAGAAGGATGAAGAATGATGGGGGAGATAGGGGAGGATGGGGAAGATGGGGAGGATGGGGAAGATGGGGAAGATGGGGAGGATGTTTGTAGTAACGACTTCAGTCGTTGCTCTCGTGTGATGGCGATCGCCATCACACGAGCAATCCGAGGGTCTAGCACCTGCTTCGGAACTGGAGAACGAGCTATCGCTGAGGGTGTGACTTGGCGTAAGGCCAAGTCACGCGGTAAGGGAACTCCAAAAAATAAAATCTCCAAAACGTTCGTTCGTAGATCACCAGAGTAGCCCCGTCAATGTAGGGGCGTAATGCTTGCGCCCTCCGGAGGGCGCAAGCATTGCGCCCCTACACATACATTCCTTTCAGTTGAACGTTTGGAGGATTTATATTTTGCAATCCCCTAACGACTTCAGTCGTTACTACAAACAAAAGAGGAGAACGACTGAAGTCGGGACGTTGAACATCGTCCCCATCCTCCCCATCCTCCCCTATCTCCCCCATCTCCCTATGCACAGTTTCATCCCCCCTGAGCGTTTTTTTGCCTATCTGAGTTGGACGGATATTGCGGCGATGCCGGATAAAGGGAATGTTGTGGTGATTCAACCCTTGGGGGCGATCGAACAACATGGTCCTCATTTGCCGGTGATTGTCGATAGTGCGATTAGTATGGCAGTTTTAGGCAAAGCCTTGGAACAATTGAGTCCTGAAATTCCGGCTTATGCTTTGCCGCCTTTATATTATGGAAAATCTAATGAACATGGGAATTTTCCGGGGACGATTAGCTTGAGTATTCAGACCCTTTTATCGACTTTAATGGAGATTGGGGAAAGTCTTTATCGGGCGGGATTTAGAAAATTAGTGTTCATGAATTCTCATGGCGGTCAACCGCAAGTGGTAGAAATTGCGGCTCAGGATTTAACGGTAAAGTATCCAGATTTGATGGTTTTTCCGTTATTTACTTGGCGGGTTCCCAATGAGAGTAAAGCGCTCATTTCCGAAAAAGAGCGGAGACTGGCGATGCACGCTGGGGATGCAGAAACGAGCTTAATGTTAGCAGTTTTACCGGACTGGGTTAAGATGGAAAAGGCCGTAGAGGAATATCCTCCAGAACGTCCGGAAGGGAGTTTGTTAGGAACCAAAGGGCCATTAACTTTTGCCTGGTTAACCGAGCAAATTAGTAACAGTGGGGTAGTAGGGGATGGGACTGCGGCGACGAAAGAGAAGGGCGATCGCATTTGGGAATCCTTAGCTCAGGGTTGGGTGCGCGTGATTCAAGAGGTGTATGAATTTCGCCCGGGATGAGGGCTTCATTCAGTCTGGGGGGTGAAGGTGGAAGTGAAACCCTCGTCCAATCCGCCTAACTTGTTCTCAAATCTCTAAAATCCGAATAGATTTGGCTACAGAAATCTCTCCTAATCGGTTAACAACACCCGTGGCCTTTTTATGGGTGAGCCATTGAGGGATTAACTAGAGTTTTAAAACTGCTTAACTTGAACAAAAAGTGATGTTCGAGAACACCTCCAAGGGTAGATTTGATGCGGGTCAGATGGCAGCCGATGAAACACTTAAAGACACCAAAGTTTTTCTATTGTTCCCTTCTTATAATTTTTAAAATAAAGATGGACAGTTGGCCCAGTATAAGTCAAAATCAATGGGCGGACTATTAGAGGAGAATTATGCGGATTTTGCTGGGTGGACTGGTAGCCAGCTTTGTATTATGGGCATTTCCAGTATGGGGACAAATTTCCGAGTCCCAAGTGGTGGCGCTGGTGGAAGCACTGCGCTTGGTTACATCCAATTCATCGGGGAGGGATGATGGACTTGAGAGTGCCTGGAATATCAAACCGGCAAATATTAGAAGGTGGTCAAGGCTCTGTATTGGGGAGGAATTAACCCCGGAACAATTTAATTCGGATCGGATGAAGGCCCAAAATATTTTAGTATGCGTGATGGAGGACGTCTTGCGGGCTGAGTATCCCCTGAGTGGCAACGATGAAGAAATCGCCGTGCGTCGTGCTGCGGCTTGGTGGGTGTCTGGTGATGCAAACTTGTACGATCGCGGTGAGTTTCGTCACTATACTCAGCAGGTTCTCGAACTCTATCAGAATCTTCGCGCCCAACCCAGTGATTTTCTCCCGACTCGTACTGCTAAAACCGTCAAATAAGCAATGGTTTCTGACCCGGATCGCCGTTCGCCCAAACGCCTCACACACTTACAAGCGCGATCCGCAACAGAACCCAGGCGGGAAGAGGGGAAATTTTTTTTCTCAATCCAACAATACTGCTGAAAACTTAGCCCCTCAACCGCAATTTACAACGCTATGAACTGAGCACCCAACTCGGCAGACAGTTTAAAACTTCCTCTGTTTGGACTTCGACGGGTTGTTTGAGGGGAATGATGATGGCAAATTCTGTACCTTCTCCGGGTTCGGAGAAACAGAGTAGCTGTCCCCCATGCTTTTCAACGACGATCTGGTAACTAATCGACAATCCCAGTCCCGTCCCTTTACCCACAGGTTTGGTGGTAAAGAAGGGGTCAAAGAGTTGCTTTTGCAACTGCTCTGGGATGCCGTACCCATTATCGCGAATCCGAATCATCACGAAGGAGGGACGAGGCAGGTTTCCTGGGATTGCGGCACAAACCTCGGAAGGGTGGGGGGTGATGCAAGGGCAGGATTTCAAAGCTGAGTAGCGATCGCCCGCAGATAAATCCCTAACTTGCTCCAAATTTTGCCTTTCCAGGCCCCGATGGGCGATCGCCCGTTTCCAGTCGCCGGTGATCAGTTGGGTTCTAATCTCTATTTTCCCACCTTTGTCCGGCTTTTCTTCCACTGCATCGATCGCATTACTCAGGATATTCATAAACACTTGATTCAGGGAGGAGGCATAGCATTCTATCTCGGGCAGATCCTGATATTCTTTGACAATTTCGATGGGAAATGCTCCCGCGCTAGACTTTAAGCGATGCTGTAAAATCAATAAGGTACTGTCAATCCCTTCATGAATATCGACAGGTTTCTTATGCGCTTCATCGAGTCGAGAAAAATTTCGCAAATTCTGGACAATTTCATGAATCCGTTCGGTGCCGAGCAGCATCGAAGAGAGCAAGCTGGGAAAATCAGAACGGATAAAGTCGAGTTCGATCGCTTCGATTCGTTCGAGAATCGGCGCTTCAGGCTTAGGATAATGCTCCTGATACAAATCAATCAAACCGAGCAAAGCGTTGCTATATTCGTGAGCATATTCCAGATTGCCATGAATAAAGTTAACGGGGTTATTCACCTCATGGGCAATCCCCGCCACCATCTGCCCCAGACCGGACATTTTTTCACTTTGAATCAATTGGGTTTGAGTCTGTTGCAGTTCTTCCAGGGTGCATTGGAGTTGTTGGGCTTGAGTTTGAGCTTCTAGGGCAACCGTTTGACTTGTTTCATACATTTCCGCGTGTTTGATCGCGATCGCCAGTTGATTCGCCACCGCCTCCAACAGTTCCACCTCGCGATCGCTCCAAGGTCGAGTGATCCCGCAACTCCCGGCGGCGATCGCTCCGATCGCCCCCAATCGCGTCTGGATCGGTAAAGCCACAATCGACTTCAATCCTCCCTGGACACAAAACTCGCGCATTTGAGAATCTCTCGCATTCTCCACCTGATCGACTCTCACCGTTTCTCGGTCAATCAACTGTCCCCCAAAAGAACCAATTTCGTCGGCACAATAGTACCCCAACAAACTCGCACATTTCGCCGTGCGGGCTTCTTTTACCACTTCCCAGGCTGGAAGGGCGGCATGGGGACGATACCACATAAAAAAGCAGCGATCGATATCTAAAAGACTCCGGATCTCGCTCACTGCCGTCTCTAAAATCGTATCCAAATCTAGGGAATACCGAATCTGACTCGCTAACCGGAACAATAATGCCTCGCGGCGACTTTCTTCCAACTTCGATTCGTGGAGGATGGCATTTTCTAGGGCTGAGGCAGCTTGAGACGCCAGCATAGTTAACAATTTCAAATCTCCAGCCGCATAACTGTGCGCTTCCACGGTACTGACCGAAATTGCACCAATGGCGCGATCGTTCGTCTTCAGGGGAACCGCAATCAGGGATTTTACCGGAATTTCATCCGCAGCTTTTCTGGGGTCGCTCCTGACTTGGTTGACAATTTCTCCCGTTCCCGAGGCAATCACTTGACCGACAATCCCCTCTCCCACCTTGAGTTTGGCCGGTTCCTCTCCCCCTTGTCCAAACTGGGCTAAAGTTTCAAGTTCTCCGGTACTCGAATTGAGTAATCGGATCGATCCCCTACTGGACTTGATCAGCCTCTGGGCTTCATCCAACACGACTTTAGCCACTTCCTTGACATCCAAGCAGGCGGTTAATTTTTGAGAAATATTGTACAGCAGGGTAATTTCTCGATATTTATCTAACGCTTCATGAGCCAGTTGCTTCTTCTCTTGCTCTGTTTTCGCAAAATAGGCCAGTAATTTTGTGACAGATTTGGCTCCCTCCCCTCCTCGGACCCAACCCAAGACTTCCCCAGAAAGCTCAATCGGATAGCTTTCCCCTTCTTCCAGAGTTTGGGTGCTTAAGGGGATCTGTCCTGCTGTATCCCAAATCGTGCAGCCTTCACCCTGAATCCCGGTCAACAGGGGGACCAAAATTTCTCTAACCTCTGGCTTAAGTAGAAGCCGCCTGAGATTAATTTTAAAAAGTTGAGTGCTTCCTTTCATCCAAGTTCCCTCTAGCTATCTAATTTTATAAAAGATCGGACTCTTAATTATTGTTTTGATCTGATTTCCGGGGAATTTAGTTCACACTCTGAAGGAAAAATTTTTTTTTCTACTCTGGCTTTCCCCTGAAAAAGGCGTTGATTCTTTGCAGATCCTGATGTTCAGCGTTCTAGCTGGCTGGCGGTTGTCCGTCGATGCCGAGCAAGTGCTTCCGCAGTTCATCCCTAGAAACGTTCCGACTTAGAGTACCATCCCTGCCGCTTCTTATGCATTTCGGTTAGGAAGGTATCGCGAATGCACCTGCTCTAGTTGAGCTTAAATCATGGATCCCCTAATTCTTCTCTGTTCTTTTGAGCGACATAAAAAGCCCTCCAGAAGTGGAGCAAGCCTGGTGATTTGTATTAATATTCATGAGTTAATGGCATCTATCCAGAGATAGATATTTTTTATCCATTGGGTAAACCATACTCTATCTAAAGTGCTTCTGGGAATTTTTTATGTTCTTTCTTGACCTGCGATCGCAGGCTTTGAAGGTTCTAATCTGAGAGTTAACTTTTTAACCGGATCACTCTTGAAAACCCCCTCTATTTTTTAAAATTTTATCTCCCGATCGCCCACTTTGCTCAGGATGCCCAATCCTGATTATGTTTATACACTAACGTGGTTTTTAAAAAAGTGCCAAGGGTTGAATTACGGAGATTTTTTTAAAAAAACTCCGTATAAATACCGAATGGTTCAAGCAAGAGGATACGGAGATTTATGGACGAAAGAAACCTGAAAGGTAAGTGGAATGAGAATTTTTCAGACCATAAGCGATAGGGAGTGAGGATAAACCCGTTAAAACTGTACGGAGTCAGTCGTATTTTTTTATACAAATTAAGATAAAATGGGCCAAAAGTTCACCGTAAACAGAATCAAGCAATAAGGCTCAATCCCATGAACCAACAGTATAAACAATTTCAAATTCGATCCTGGCAACCGGGCGATCGCACCGATGCAGCAGCAGTCATTGAGTCAGTTTTAGCAGAATATGGCCTAAATTGGGACCCCTTGGAGGCCGATCTCGATGTTTTAGAAGTTGAAACAGCCTATCACAATACCGGAGGTGAATTCTGGATTATAGCACAATCTGATAAAATTGTGGGGACAGCCGGATACTATCCAGTCTCCCGAGGGAACAATAGCGTAGAAATTCGCAAAATGTACCTGTTACCGGAGGTGCGAGGTCAAGGTTTAGGAACATTTATCCTTAAACAACTCGAAGATGCGATCGCCAAGCGCCATTTCTCGGAAATCTGGATAGAAACCGCCAGCGTTCTCACGGAAGCCGTGCAACTCTATGAACGCAACGGCTATCAACCGGCAACCGGCGTGGAAACCGCTCGGTGCGATCGCATCTATGTCAAACGCCTTCAAGCATAACGCAAAGCGGCAAACGATTTTCTCACACTGGCCTTGGTTAATGCCGGTTGGATGCGATCGCTCGCCATCCGCGCCCCGGATAAATTCCGCGCCACCGGACCCACCTGCAACGCCGCCAAACCGCCCATAATAAACAATTCACAACCGGGCCAGCGTAAATGCTCATCCAGAACCGGCAACCCCTTGACAATCGGAATCGGATGTGCTATCAGTAGTTTATCAAATAATGGTTCAGTCGTTACATCTACCGTTGTTCCTGTCGCCAACCAAATGCGATCGCAGGTATAGTTTGACCCATCATTGCAAACAATCTGCCATTCTCCCACGTTCCAAACCGCCCTCACCACCTGACATTCCTCCTGAATCGTCAAGTTGCCATTGCGACTTTCCCGGCGCAAGCGCGTCCCCACCTCCGGCGTCATTGACCCCCCATCCCGCGCCTGTTGGATCAACTGCCAACGCCGACCCCAGTCTGATTCTGCCGTAAATCCCTTCAGATATTTAGGACCCAACCAACCGGGTTCGGCATCAAACAGTTTTTCTTGGAGTCGCCGCTTGATCATCAAAGTAACCTTGGCCCCCCGGGATATGGCCCCAGTTGCCAGATGTCCACTGGTTAACCCACCGCCAATAATTAAGATGCGATCGCCCGTTAACTGCAACTGCCGTAAATCCACAGACTGCGAATGACAGAGGCGATCGCCTGGGTAGTCCGTCTCAATCTGCTGCACCCAGTCCGGAACAAAGGGCCTGCCTCCCCCCGTTGCCATCACCACTCGTCGCGCCATCACCGGAGAGTCCCCCTCTCTCTCTAACCGAAATCCCCGAGAACCCGATAACGGTTGGATTTCCGTCACTTTCGCCGGAATCACCGCATCTTCAAGCTGCCACCGGGCGATCGTCTCCTGGCAAAACTCCTCAAACAGTTTCGTCCCCGGCAAATCGTAAGGGGGGAATAACTCCTCGGACCGATTTTGGGCAAACCGACGCAAACTATAGGGGTCTGGGTCCGGATGATGCACGGCAGGACTCCGCAAATGGGGAATCTCCTGGGCCGCAAATTGCTGGGACCACTGACTCAACCAGCGCCCACTGGGGTCAAATACCACAAATTTACCCCGCATTTCCTTGCGTTTTTGCAGCAAATGGGTCGCCAAGGTGAGGGCATGGGGTCCCGCCCCCACGATCGCAATGTCAATTTTCTCAAGTCTGGATCCGGTCCCAATATTCATTAGTTAAAAATTATAATCAGAATCATTCTCATTATAATTTAGGCCGAGAAGACGGGTGCGATCGCCGCAATTTTTGCTTGAGGTTGAGGATCGCAGCAGCAAAATGGGGTTGAGTCAAAATTCCACTCTTGGGACTAAACAAAAACGCCAACAAAAATAAGAGCACCACCACCAAGGCGATCGCCGGACCCGAAGGCACATTCCAGTAATAGCTGGCATACATCCCCAACACACAAGAAATTGACCCAATGATGGCCCCGCCAATCATCATTTCATGTAACTCTTTTCCGAACAGATAAACTGTTAAACTGGGACCGATAGAGAGAGCCATAACCAACAGCACTCCCACCGCCTGCATGGTGGCGATCGCAGTCAGGGCAATTGCAGCAATTAACCCAAAATAAATCCAATTTACCGGCAATCCACTCGCCTTTGCTCCCCAGGGGTCAAAAGTGTAAAAGAGCAACTCTTTATAAAATAATTTGGTAAACACTAAAATAGTCAGAGTAATGGCTAACGTATGCCATAAATCCCCCGGAGCCACCCCTAAAATATTTCCAAACAAAATATGATGAAGGTCGAGGGTTTTCGTGCCTAACCCTTCAATTAATGAAACCCCTAAAGCTAAAAATCCCGACATCACTAAAGCCATTGCAGCATCGGCATTCACTCGGGATTGAGAGCAAATCCAGCCCACCCCTAAAGCACTCAGGGTCCCGGCGATAAACGCCCCAATGGATAAATCGAGTCCCAAAAAAAAAGCAATGGATAAACCGGGAACCACGGAATGGGCAATTACATCCCCCATCATTCCCATCTGCTGAACAATTAAAAAAGACCCCACCACGGCACTCAAAATTCCCAGCAAAATGCCAATCATCAGAGCATTTCGCATAAACTCAAAACTTAGGGGTTCGATGAGCCAATTAATCACGACAGTTCCTCACGCCGATACGAATGCTAAGGGAGTTTGATAGGCTTGGTGGAGATTGCTTTGGGTTAAAACCTCTTGAGGTGAGCCTTGGGCCACAATTTGCTTATTTAATAAGATAATTTGGTCATAGTTTCCCACAGATTTCCCTAAGTCATGCCCAATTGCCAGCAAGGTTTTACCTTGAGCTTTCTGTTCGTAAAATACCGTAAACATAATCTCTTCAGTAGGCTGATCAACGCCGGTAAAAGGTTCATCAAATAACAGCAAATCCGCTTCTTGTACCAAGGCTCGGGCTAAAAATACTCGCTGTTGCTGTCCCCCGGAGAGTTCCCCAATTTGAGTCTGGTGATAATCGGATAATCCCACCCGTTCAAGCGCTGATTGGACAATGACTCGCGACTGCCGGGAAGGGTCCCGAAACCAGCCGGTTTGGGCGGTGCGCCCCATCATCACCACATTCCACACTGAAATCGGATAATGCCAGTCAATTTGGCTCCTTTGCGGGATATAAGCGACTCGGGACAATTGCTTTCTCAGGGGTTGCGATCGCAACTGCACCCGCCCACTCTCAGCGGGAATCAAGCCCAACATCGCCTTAATCAGGGTACTTTTTCCGGCCCCATTAGGACCCATCAACCCCACCAACTGACCCGGGGCGATCGCAAAACTCACCCCCTCTAAAACCCTGATATTCCGGTAGCTGACGGCCAAATTTTCAACTTCGAGCATCACTGAGTTGCCAAAATAAAAATGAGAATGATTATTATTATAGTACACTAGACAGCAGACTTGATAAGTCCTCACTCCCTAGTCCCTAGTCGTTTCAATTGTTCGTAGTAACGACTTCAGTCGTACTCCCCCGTTCGTAGTAACGACTTCAATCGTTCCCCCTGTGCTGTCGTTCTTGTCATCAACTCCATTAAAGACCATGTTCAATCGCATAAACCGAAAAATTAAGCGCCTGTGCAGGACAACCTTAACTACTGCCGTCCTGGGATTGACAGGATGGGCGATCGCCTTATCGGTCAATCATCTCACCCAAGCCCAGGAAAAGCCCAGAGTGGTAGCCAGTTATAGCGTGTTGTGCGACTTAGCCGAACAAATCGCCCGCGATCGCATCGCCCTCACTTGCTTAATTGAGGGAGGCCAGGACCCTCACACTTATCAACCGAGACCCCAGGACCTCCGAGCCATTGAGACCGCCCAACTGATTTTATATGGTGGGTATGACTTTGAACCGGCGATCGTCCAATTAGTCCGAAATACTAGCAATTCTGCACCTAAAATCGCCATTCACGAGGTAGCAGTTCCGAATCCCATACTCGGGGAAGATGATCACGCTCACGGGCACAGTCATGGGGACGATGAGGTTGCGGATCCTCATGTGTGGCATGATGTTCGCAATGGGATTCGTATGGCGGAGGCGATCGGCAATTCTTTGAAGCAAATCGACCCAGGAAATGCTGACTTTTACAGCCAAAATATCAACAACCTTCGTGCAGAATTAGAACAACTTCATACCTGGATTCAGGCACAAGTTGCCACAATTCCCTCAAACCAACGGGTCTTACTCACCACTCACGATGCCCTGGGTTACTATGCTCAAGCTTATAACTTTAGAGTCGCCGAAGCCCTTATGGGATTCAGTACCACCGAACAACCCAATGCGGCTCGATTTCGAGAATTAGTGGAATTAATTCGTACCGAGGGAGTGCCAACTGTTTTTGTTGAAGTCACCTCCAATGACCGGGTAATGAATAATTTAGCCCGAGAAGCGAATGTTCAGATTTCCCCCCGGGCGCTGATGGCTGATGGGCTCGGTCCAAGAGGCAGTAACACCGGGACTTATGTGCAAATGATGTACTCAAATACCTGCATTATTGTCACAGGTTTAGGCGGTCAATGCAACCCATTTCATCAATAATTTTCCTCGTGACGCGGCTCAGTAGCCACGTCACGAGAAATTCCCAGAAAATCATGATTTAATTGGAGTCAAAAAATGGTAATAAATGTTGTTGAAAACTTAGGAAAATCTGACCCTTTAGAAGGGGAAACAATTCAGGGACAAGAAAGCTCAATGGCAGTTCGTCCCCGTCGTCTGCGTCGTACTGCGGGTTTACGCCGGATGGTTCGAGAAAACCAGATTACGGTCAATGATCTGATTTATCCCCTATTCGTCATGGAAGGAGAAGGGCAGAAAATCGAAATTCCTTCTATGCCGGACTGCTTCCGCTATTCCCTGGAGTTCTTATTAAAAGAAGTGGCGGAAGTCTGGAGTCTGGGAATCAATGCGATCGCCCTGTTTCCCGTGGTTCCTGAAAGCAAAAAAGATGCCACTGGCACTGAAAGTTACAATCCCGATGGACTGGTGCAGCGCACCATCAAAGCCATCAAAAAAGCGGTTCCCGAAATGTTGGTAATTACCGATATTGCCCTTGACCCTTATTCCATTTACGGTCATGATGGAATTGTGGATGATCAAGGTAAAATTCTCAATGACCCCACGGTAGAAGTCTTGGTCAAACAAGCCCTCTCCCAAGCGGAAGCCGGGGCCGATTTAGTCGCGCCTTCGGATATGATGGATGGACGAATTGGTGCAATTCGCCAAGGGTTAGATGCGGCGGGATATTTTGATGTGGGAATTCTCGCCTATTCTGCTAAATATGCCTCAGCTTATTACGGTCCTTTTCGCGATGCTTTGGATTCTGCTCCTAAATTTGGAGATAAGAAAACCTACCAAATGGATGCAGCTAATAGTCGTGAGGCATTGAAAGAAGTCGAACTCGATATTGCAGAAGGTGCGGATATGGTGATGGTTAAACCGGCTTTGGCTTATTTAGACATTATTTTTCAAGTCAAATCTGCCACTCATTTACCTGTAGTCGCCTACAATGTCAGTGGGGAATATGCCATGATTAAAGCAGCGGCACAACAAGGTTGGATTGATGAAAAATCGGTGATGTTAGAAACCTTAGTGAGTATGAAACGAGCCGGTGCTGATTTGATTTTGACCTATTTCGCGAAACAAGTCGCTGAGATATTGCAGGCGGGTTAACCGGGATTCTGGATCCTCACATTTAAGTACACTTCCGGTCCCCTCCCCTTTGGCAAGGCGAGGGGACCGGAAATGCACTTAAACGTAAAAAAACTACTCTTGAAAGCCCAGCCCCCTTCCCTACGAGGGAAGGGGGAGCAAGACGTATAAATTCCCCTTTGAGGCCAAATTGAGATGCTCCCAGTCCTGAGTTACCTTTCCTATCAATTTTCACCCCAATTAAACCCATGAAAACAACACCCAGCCCAATCCCTGAGTTAGATTTACCCAAAAGAGGAATGCCCGTGACGATTATTACGGGCTTTTTGGGCAGTGGTAAAACTACCCTGCTCAATCAAATCCTCAAGAATAAGCAGGATTTAAAAGTGGCGGTTCTCGTCAATGAGTTTGGGGATATTAATATTGATTCCCAGCTTTTGGTTTCCCTGGATCAGGATATGGTGGAGTTGAGCAATGGCTGTATCTGCTGCACCATTAATGATGGCTTAGTCGATGCCGTTTACCGTATCCTAGAACGGCAAGAAAAAATTGATTATTTGGTGATAGAAACCACGGGCATTGCCGACCCTTTGCCGATTATCCTCACTTTTGTGGGAACTGAGTTAAGAGACCTGACTCGACTGGATTCGGTATTAACTTTGGTGGATACTTCTACCTTTACTCCAGACCATTTTGACAGTGAAGCGGCTTTAAAACAAGTGGCCTTTGCGGATATTGTTCTGCTGAACAAAACGGACTTAACTCCCCCTGAAAAAATTGAAGAATTAGAATCTTACATTCGCACGGTGAAAGTCGGGGCCAGAATGCTGCGATCGCAATATGGAGAAGTACCATTACCCTTGATTTTAGATGTGGCATTGACCGATGCGGCAGCGTATAAAGAATATGACTCAGAGAAACAGAACCATGAGCATCATGAACATGAACATCATGACCATGAGCATCATGAACATGAACATCATCATCATCATTCTGAACATTTACAAAATGATGGGTTTGTCTCGGTGTCTTTTGAAAGCGATCGCCCCTTTGCCGTCAAGAAATTTGAAACCTTCCTCACGGAAGAAGTCTCAACGGCTGTATTTAGAGCCAAAGGAATTTTATGGTTTCAAGAAAGTGAAGCTCGCCATGTCTTTCAACTCAGCGGCCCTCGCTACGATTTGAACCAAGAAGATTGGCTAGAACCTCCCAAAAATCAACTTGTTTTAATCGGACGCAATTTAGATCCAGCCAAACTCAAAGCACAGTTAACCGCTTGCTTGGTGTAAACCCAGATATTCGAAAAATTGACAAGTCCCCCTAATTTACTTCTCCAGTTTGTAGTAACGACTTCAGTCGTTTCTTAAGGGATGAGGGGAGATTCACTCATCTCCCCTCATCCCATATCCCTATCTTCAACAAGATTGAGCATTCGCTATACTAAAAAGATAGTCTGAACATCAGGCCAAATCTTGGAGGGAAACCATGACTCAGCGCATTGAAACCGATGTTTTGCCACCTCCCTTTCCCGACCATACACAATTACCCGAGTCGGACGGTACATTTGTGAAAAACTTTCAGGAGCATCCTCAAAGCATTCTCCTCACGGATTCGATTGGTCCGGTATTGGAACGAATCCATCCCGATGGACAATATGCGATCGGACAAGACTGCGGCATTTACTGGCGAGAAACTGAACCCCCAGAACAAGGCGCAGAGGCCCCCGATTGGTTTTACTTTCCCAATGTTCCGCCCAACTTAGATGGGGAAATTCGCCGGTTCTATGTGTTATTGGAGAGAATATATCTCACCCTTAATTGCCCTGGAATTTGTCTTGGGGACTGGGGAAGAAGAACGCGATCGCACCCCACTCAACCGCAACGCAGATGCACCCCGACAAAAACCGGGTAAGTTTTGGGTGTATGAAAAAATCCTCAAAATTCCTTACTATGGAATTTATGAAATCAAAACTGGAAATTTAGAGGTTTACAACTTAAGCAACGGGTATGATTACCAAACACTAGAACCGAATGAGCGGGGACATTATCCTATCTCCCTATTAGGCATAGAATTGGGACTGTGGCAAGGCAGTTACCAAAATCAAACTCAACTCTGGTTAAGGTGGTGGGATGACCAAGGTAATCTGTTACTCACTGGAGCAGAACGCGCCGAAATTGCACAGCAACGAGCATGGCCCGATCGCGCCGAGCGTTCCCAACGAGAATCTATCCCCCGTTTATTAGGCATGGGTTTGACTCCTGAACAGGTGGCGGAAGCCCTGAATTTGACCGTAGAACAAGTCAGGGAAATGAGTTAAAATTGCATTATTTCATCCGCAAATTGAGGGTGCGTTTCATTAAAAAACGCGCTCTTTTCTGCATTTGAGATATAATCAATAACGAATAACGAAGGACAAATGACCAACAACAAATGACAAATACAACCCAATTAAAACAAACCAAGATTGGCGGAACGGTACAAGAGTACCTGTGGAACTATGACAACCAGGCGATCGCCGTTGTCTATGAAACCGTAGGACAGGGGATGCCTCTGTTATTACTGCCCGCTTTCAGTACCGTGTCCAGTCGCGATGAGATGCGGGGGATGGCGGAACGGTTGTGCGATCGCTTTGAAGTTGTGGCATTGGATTGGCCCGGGTTTGGAGAGTCCGATCGCCCCGGGGTACAGTATGGACCGGAATTTTACCATCAGTTTCTGGCGGATTTCGTGAGTTCTGTCTTCCCGGGACCCGTCGCCATTGTGGCGGCAGGACATGGGGCCGGATATGCCATGAAATTGGCGAAAACCTACCCCGAACGGGTTTCTAAGGTGGTGTTAGTCGCTCCTACTTGGCTGGGACCCCTGCGGATTATGGGAGTACCGGAACCTGTGCGAGGTTTTGTGAGAGATACCGTTCGGACTCCCGGCATTGGTGAGTTTCTTTATGAGTTGAATACTCATCCGGCATTCCTGGAATTTATGTATAAACAGCACGTTTTTGTGGATCCGGCGAAGTTGACCCCGGAATTTATTGCTCAAAAGCGTGACAGTACCCAACACCCTGGCGGCAGATTTGCCCCAGTGGCCTTTGTGACGGGGACTCTGGACCCGGCAGGCGATCGCCAGGAAATATTAGCCCAATTTCAACCCTTACCTGTTCCGGTGAAGGTGATTATTGGCACCTCGGCCCCCTCGGGTTCCCAGGCGGTGATGGAGGCAGTCGCACAATTGCCTGGGGTGGAATCGGCGCGGGTGGCCGGTTCCCTGGGAATGCATGAAGAATTTCCCGATGCGGTGGTTGAGGCAGTCGCTGATTTTTTATAATCTTGGGCTGTTTGTGATGGACCCGACACAATCATAGAGTCGGGTCTATACTACCTGATTCTGTACCGCTTCATTTAATCTTGCTACTTGCCAAAAATTTTTATGATCCGCTCCGTTTTGTTTTATGATTAATCCTTGACATTCCGGTTTGTGGTGACAAACCCCACTCCCCGGCTGCTAATTTCGACGCCTATAACCCGGGATTGACCTGGGTTTGACTCGATTTAACTCTCAACAAGGTTAAATAATGTTACAACAATTTTTTTCAGCATTAAAACCGTGGTATAAAAGATAACGAGGAAGTGGAGTTCCACTTCAACAACTCCGATATTGTGTAAGTCGGTGAATTGTGCCAAAGATGGAGCGTAAAGAGATGCTAGAATGCAGTCTAGGAGCTTAAATAAAGCGGAAGTGGCTGCCTAACGATCCGGCCAAAGGATGAACAGCCAGCTACTTATTTGTTGTTTCAGATACAGCGTTTATTTTTTAAATGAGAATAAGGTAGGATTTTCCTATCTCGTTATTAATAAAAATTCTCAATAGATAGAGGTAGACCATGAAAGGACTCGGGATGTTGCACAAGGCACAGGGATATCGGAATCCAAAGGATACCTGGTTTAGTTATTTTGGGGCGGCGACTCAACCCCACCAAACCGAGGAGATTTCTCCGCCTTGCAATCCCAAAGATGGAACGGGGGATAGTCCTTTATCCCTGGCCCAATCGGGCGATCGCCTGCGAGTGACTCAGATCAATGGGGGGAATTCCTTGAAAACCTCTCTAGCAGAAATGGGCGTGAGAGAGGGGACAGAATTGTTCGTTATTGATCGCAGCGCCAGCGGATCAGCGATTGTGATGATCGGGGATCAGCAGATTGGGGTAGGGGCTGGTATGGCCGAAAAGATCCTGTGTATTCAGGCCAACCCAGGATACCCAGAGGGCCAGAACCCCCGCCCCCGGGGTAACACGCGGTTGCGAGAGATTGCGATCGGTGCCAAAGGGCGAATTCTCGGCTATGAATCCACAAATCGTAGCTATAAGCGCCGACTGCTTTCGATGGGATTAACCCCAGGAACCGAGTTTAAAATTATTCGCCACGCACCCCTAGGCGACCCGACGGAAATCAAGGTACGCGGATTTAGCCTGACCCTGCGGAAAGACGAAGCGGATGCACTCTGTATAGAAAAGGTAGACTGATGAAACAACCGATTATTGGCCTGTTAGGGAACCCGAACTGCGGGAAAACTTGTTTATTCAATGCCTTGACCGGATCCAATCAGCGCGTCGGCAACTGGCCGGGAGTCACGGTGGATCGCAAAGATGGTACTTATCGCGATCGCAATCGTGAGATTACCGTGGTGGATCTGCCCGGGGTCTATTGCCTAGATGCGGAAGATGATGAAACGGGACTGGATGAACTGGTGGCCCGGGATTATCTGTTGTCCGGGGAAGCAACGGCGATCGTTAATATTGTAGATGCCTCGAATTTAGAGCGCAATCTCTATCTGACAACGCAATTAATCGAGATGCGTCTGCCGATGGTGATCGCCTTGAATATGATGGATGTGGCGAAAGAACGGGGGATGAATATTGATCCCGTGCTCTTGTCGGAACGCTTAGGCTGTCCGGTGATACCGATTGTGGCGACCAAAAAAGAAGGGTTGAGTGCCTTGCAAGAGGCGATCGCCCAACAACTAGACCGTCCCACCCTGCCTCAAGCTTACGTCCCCTATCCGGCGATTCTGGAACAAGCCTTTTTAGACATTGAAACCGCGATCGCCGACCGAAAAATCACCGTTGCACCGCGATGGGCCGCCCTCAAACTGTTGGAATATGACGATCGCGGCGCATCCGTTTCCACAGATACCGAACTGGACCGGATCATTGTCACCCACCGACGCAAAATTCATCAGGTTCTGGAAGAAGACCTCGATATTATTATTGCTGACAGTCGGTATAGTTACATTCACCAAATTACCCAAGGGGTCACCGAACGCCAGGGAGAAGTGAGTGCAAGTATTACCGAAAAACTCGATCGCATTGTCCTGGATCGCTGGTTAGGGATTCCCATCTTTTTAGGGGTGATGTATCTGATGTTTTTGTTTACCATCAACATCAGCAGCGCCTTTATCGACTTTTTTGATATTCTCACTGGCGCTATCTTCGTGGACGGATTTGGCCGGTTCCTGGACAGTTTTGGTACTCCCGGATGGTTGGTGGCCCTGCTTGCTGATGGTGCAGGGGGCGGGATTCAAACGGTTTCCACCTTTATTCCGGTGATTGGATTCCTGTTTTTGTTCCTGTCGCTTTTGGAAGATTCTGGGTTATATGGCCCGGGCCGCTTTTGTCATGGATCGGTTCATGCGATTTGTGGGACTGCCGGGGAAATCCTTTGTGCCGATGTTGGTGGGATTTGGCTGTAATGTGCCGGGGATTATGTCCAGTCGCACCTTGGAAAATCCGCGCGATCGCCTCCTCACAATTGCCATGAATCCCTTTATGTCCTGTGGGGCGCGGTTACCCGTTTATGCCTTATTTGCCGCTGCCTTTTTCCCCGTCGCCGGTCAAAATATTGTGTTCGGGTTATATATCATTGGCATACTCGCGGCAGTGGTGACCGGGTTAGTGTTGAAACAGACCCTGTTGCCGGGAAAACCCTCCACCTTTGTCATGGAACTCCCTCCCTATCACCTTCCCAGCTTGCGCGGGGTGATGATTCATACCTGGGACCGCCTCCAAGGGTTTATCTTGAAAGCGGGTCAAATTATCATTATTATGGTGATGGTCCTCGGGTTGTTAAATTCCGTGGGGGTTGACGGGTCCTTTGGTAACCAAGATAGCGATCGCTCAATTTTGAGTGTCACCAGTCAAGCGATTACCCCAGTCCTCTCCCCGATGGGAATCCAGCGCGAGAATTGGCCCGCCACCGTGGGAATTTTTACCGGAGTTTTTGCCAAAGAGGCGTTAGTGGGGACATTGGATTCCCTGTATAGTAACCTGGCGCAACAACGGGGGACTGGTGAGGATGAAGCAGGGGAAGAGGAGTTTAACTTCTGGGGACAAGTCCGAGAAGCGTTTGCCTCTATTCCGGCCAATTTAGCGGAAGTTCCGGCAGCATTACTCGACCCCCTTGGGTTTAAATATCCAAGACTCCTTAGAATCTGACGACATAGCGGCAGAGACGGGAGTTGTCGCCGGTACTTTTGGCGAAATGAATGCTCGCTTTACAGGACAAGCGAGTGCCTTTGCTTATCTGTTGTTCGTCCTCTTATATGCCCCCTGCGTGTCCGCCATTGCTGCGATTCATCGGGAAACAACTCTGCGATGGACGTTGTTTGTGGCATTCTGGACGACAGGGTTGGCTTATGGTAGTGCTGTGATGTTCTATCAAGTGGCAACTTTCTCACAACACGCGATCGCCTCCTTCTTCTGGATTGCAGGGGTAGTGCTATTTGCTGTGACCAGTTTTGTCTTGATGAAACTCTCCCGACCCGTTTTGCCGGTTAAGGGATGAAGGCGATCGGCAGCAGAAACAGCCGGATAAGCGAGGAGTTAGGATTGAGGTAAATGGGTTTATATCCTCCCTTAATTCTAACGAACTCGCTCACGGCTTTAAAAGTAGGCGTTCTCTCTTTTAGAGGAGGCAAGAAAAATGATATTAACGGAAATTCAAACCTATTTATCCCAACAGGGTCAAGCCTCCCTGGGACAACTGGAACAGCATTTTCATGTGAATTCCCATGCCTTGAGTCCCATGTTGGAAAAACTGATTCGGAAAGGGCGGGTGCAAAAAATAGCATCCTCTAATCGGTGTGGCAGTTGTGGCAGTTGCGGCCCAGAGACCCTGATTATTTACTACTGGGTAAAAGGCGACTCTCCCGCCACTGAAACCCTCTCTCCCGCTTGTCCTGATTCCCGATAGAGGAATTATTGAGATGGTTTGTCATCTTACCTTAAGAAAGCCTCTCAATTAACTCCCGCAGAACTTACATAATCTGTAACATCTAATCCTAAATGTAGAGGCGAGCAAGCAAATCGCCTCTACATTATCTGCGTAAGTCCTATCCAGGACAAAAACCCCGATTTCTAGCCATTACTGTACCACCCGACTCTATTGAGCAAACTGCAAATGATAAAAATTTATTAGTATTTGTTCTCAATAAACAAAAGTTATTTGCTTTAATTGTATCATTAAACTTAACCGAAGTGCGGGGATTAAAGTTTTGTTAAAAATCTGGAAAAACCTTGCTAAAATCCAGGAAAAGGTTTTATTCTAAGACTAGAGAGTTTTATCCAGGGTGAACTTTTAGTCCTGAAGCCATCGGCGATAATGGATTGAAAAATACCCGAAGGCTAGGGGAGGAAAGGGAATGGTGAATCAAACGGCAACCACGGGAACCGGAACTGTTAAATTAGTCCAGGCAGTTGAGGGTTGTGTACAATTGCGGGCAGGAGATGGCACGGGCATCCTTTACCTGAATCTGCTTGGACAACAGGTGGGACAAGAACCAGGAATCCTGGCTGTTTCTAAGGAGGAAAAAACGGGGGATTTAATTATTGTCTTTAATCCTCATGTTATTCCCCTGATTCAAGTGCTAGAAATGCTGCAAGAGTGGGGAATTTCTGGGATAAAAACCGACCAGGACCCGGTAAAGCAAGTGGGGAATTTTCTGCTCCATCATCAAGAATTGGAGACATTGGCCCCGATGATTGCGGGGATGTTGGTGACTCAGACCCTGAAACTGCGCGGGGGATGGGCGTTACTGGGGAATGTGATAGCGGCGAGTGTGACGCGACAGGCGATCGCCCAGTTAGAGCAAAACTCCACGGATGCTGCTGTGATAACGGTGGCAACCCCTGCACCGACTGCTGCTCAATCAGCGGTGAAAGCACCATCGGCAATGGGAGTGGAAATCGTTCATGCCATTCCGGGACGAGTGCGGTTGCGCGTGCCCAAAATTGCCCAGGATAGCACTTGTGCCGATCGCCTCCAAACTGCCCTTTCCGCCCAACCGGAAGTTACCGAAATCCGCCTCAATCCTCTCACCGCGTCCATTGTGGTTCAGTATGAAATTGCTGCCGGATTAGATGAATCCTGGCGATCGCACCTAGTGGAGATGATTCAAGAGGCGATCGCTGATTTACCCCAGGAAACCCCCACCCCAGAACCCGATTCCCCGGAAGAATCTGACTATCCCGAAGAAACCCCAGCAGTCGCCAAAGTAGAACCAGACAGGATTCTAGCCCAGGATGCTGACGAGGATGCCGTGAATTATTTTAACCCTTGTTTTGCTCGGGCATTTGTGAATGCCATGATGAATCGGTTTATGGGGGCGTCGGTGTAATCGCACCTAGGAGCAGCAAAATGGTAGCAAATATAGAAATTTGGAACAAATCCAGGAATCCCCTCGCCGAAGTGACGCAGACTTGGGTTGCCTGTACCTTGGTTCATGCCATCCCTGGACGAGTCAGGTTTAGAGTCCCACGCCTTGCGCGCGATCGCCCCTACGCCAGTCGCCTCGAACAAGCAATGGCGAGTCAAGACCCGGGGTAATCCAAGTGCGGGTGAATCTCACTGCCGCCTCCATCGCCATTCACTACCAAACCCAGGGAGTGAGCGATGAAAGAAGGCGATCGCAACTGGTGAAAGTGATTCAACAAACCGGGCAACTCCAGCAGTCCCCGGGACGTGAGAGCAACCCCGTCATTCCCGAACTTCCGGCAACGGAACCCGAGGGTCATGATATCATATTGCCTGCCATTGCCACTCTGCTGGCGATTCTGGGCGGTCCTCTGGGCTTGCCGATTCCGCGAACCCTCATGGCGGGAAGCGTTGCCTGGGCTGCTTTACCCGTGGCTAAACGGGCGATCGCCAGTGTTTTAGCCGAACGCCGCCTGAATATCGACTGCTTGGATTTGATGGCGATCGCCCTGTCATCCCTGCGCGGAAATTTGCTCACCCCTGCCTTAGTCATGACCCTCCATGAAGTCGGGGATACCATCCGCGATCGCACCGCCCGGTCCTCTGCCGCCCGGACTGCGGACCTCATGGACACCATCGGGCGCTTTGCCTGGGTGGAACGCCGGGGAGAAAAACAGCAAATTCCCGCCACCGAGGTGGAAATTGGAGAAACCGTCATTGTCTATCCCGGGGAACAAATTCCCGTAGATGGGATTGTCTTACAGGGAACCGCCACCATCGATCGCCAGAAACTCACCGGCGAATCCATGCCGATTGTTGCTGAAAAGGGAACTCAGGTTTATGCCTCCACCCTGCTGCGGTCCGGGGAATTGTATATCCAAGCGGAACGAGTCGGGGCCGCCACCCGGGCAGCAGCGAGTTTGGAATTAGTGAGAAAAGCCCCAGTCCATGATACCCGCATGGAAAATTACGCCGCCAACATCGCCGATCGCGCCGTCCTGCCTGCGGGAATCTGGGCCGCCCTAGTTTGGGCGCTGACTCGTGACCCAGGAAGGGCGGCAGCGATTCTCACCTTAGACTTTGTGACGGGAATTCGCGTTTCCGTCCCCACCAGCTTTATGGCAGCCCTGACTCATGCCACCCGACATGGGATTTTGATCCGCAGTGGACGCGCCTTGGAACAATTAGCCGAAGTCGATACCGTGGTATTTGACAAAACCGGCACTCTCACTCAAGGTAATCTGTCCGTGGTTCGCATCACCACCGCATCGGAGGCAATTTCCGAGGCGGAAGTGCTGGAGTTGGCTGCTGCTGCGGAACAACGGATTTCTCACCCCGTAGCTGAGGCGATTGTGGCGGAGGCCGAAAACCGGGGAGTGAGACTGTTGCCTCGGGGAGAATGGCACTATGAGGTCGGTTTGGGCATCCAGGCGGAGATTGAAGGGCGAACCGTGTTAGTCGGTAGCGATCGCTTCTTGCGCCAGTCTGGAGTGACGGTGGACTGTCTGACGGACCATCAACGGCGATGCGATCGGGGATTGGACTGTGAGCAATCAGATTGTGCGCTGAATGTCAACTGTTCTTTAATTTACGTCGCTTGTGAGGGCAAATTCCAAGGCGTCATCGAATATGCGGACCCCCTGCGCCGGGAAACTCCCACGGTGATACAACGGTTACAGTCAGAATATCACATTCAGGTGCAGATGCTCACCGGAGATGAACGTCCCCGCGCCCTTGCTGTTGCCGAAAAACTGGGGATTCCCGCCTGTCATACCCATGCCGAAGCCTTTCCCGAACAAAAAGCCGCCCTTGTGCGAGAATTACATGAATCGGGGAAAACCGTTGCCTTTGTGGGGGATGGGTTAAATGATTCCGTTGCCTTAGCTTATGCGGATTTGTCCGTGTCCTTTGCCAACGGATCCGATGTAGCCCGAGAAACTGCTGATGTGGTGTTGATGGAGAACAATTTATCTGGGTTGCTAGATGCGATTGCGATCGCCAAGGAAACCCGATACATTATACAACAAAATACCACCTTAGTAGTCGGACCGAATTTAGCCGCCCTAGTTTTAGCATCCACCTGCGGATTGCACCCCTTAGCTGCCACCGTCGTTCACAACGGTTCAGCGATCGCCGCCGGATTAAACGGGTTACGTCCTCTGATGCACATCGACCCCCCGCGATCGGCATCAGAACAGAGTGCAATCAACCCAAGTTAATACCCCTTACCCTTACTGGAGGAATTGTATCATGGGACTCATTCATTGGAAACAAGCCGGAATTCAACAACATTTTGGTGAAATGATGGAAGCGGGAAAAGGAGGACGGGCGATCGCCTTGGGAATCGGTGCAGTGGTCCTCGCACCTATTTTATTACCAGCGATCGGCAAAGTCGCCAAACCCATCGCAAAAGCAACCCTAAAAAGTGGCATTACCCTCTATGAAAAAGGCAAAGTTGCTGTTGCTGAAGCCAACGAAGTATGGGAAGATATTTTAGCAGAAGCCAAAGCCGAAGCAATGGTCGAATCCCATCAAATGCCCAACGCTGAACCGAATCACAATCATAAAGGATAACCTCCACTCCATCCTGAAGTCGTTCTCTTAAGTTCGTAGTAACGACTTCAGTCGTTCTCTTAGTTCGTAGTAACAAATATGAGGAGTGCGAGCATCTTGCTCGCTTTCTAAAAAAATAGCGAGTAAAATGCTCGCACTCCAAAAGAATGTACCTCATCACGATGGGAAATCATTCCCACCCCCATCAAATCCCACAAAAACCCTGAATCGCCTCCCAAATCTCCGGCATCACATTTCCCAACCCATGATCGCTATCCAACTCCACCCTCTTCACCCAAGGACGAGAAGCAGCAAATCGACGACTTGCCTCAACCGGAATCACCTCATCTTTCACCCCATGTAAAATCAAAGTCGGTAACTGTCGCTGCAACTGATTTTCAACGTAACCTTGAGCATCAGTTATAAATTGATAACTCAGAGGAATTTCCCGCTTTTCCCCATAATGATAAATCGGCAAATACCCCTCTTTTTGCCACAATTCAATCCGTTTCGGACCTAAACTCGCCATCCAATGACTCAGGAATTCAAAAGCAGGAGCTAATAAAACCAGGCGATCGACCTGGGGATATCGTTCCGCTAACCAGGCAGAAGTCAGTCCCCCAAAACTTGAGCCAATTAGGGTAATTTTAGCTGGTTCTGGTGGGAATTCCCTCGCCACTTGTTCCAGTTGCCGCGTCAAAGTCAGATGAGAAAAATCCCCCTGATTGAGATTGGGAATCGTTAGAGGGATTGATGTTCAGTAAAGCGATCGCGCAGATAATTCGCCTTGAATGAATCAGGACTCGATGCAAATCCATGTAAATAAATGTAAGTCTGAGGCAAATTTTCAGTCATGGTAAACTATCCTTTGCATTAGCAGGGAGCAAGATGCTCCCACTCCCGCGAAAAATCATCGAATTTATCCAGTTTATTTCAAATCCTTCTTCTCCCCCTTCCCTCGTAGGGAAGGGGGTTGGGGGGTTAGGTCAATCTGGGTAATCGAGCAAACATGATATATTTAATCAATCCCTAAAATTTCCATTGATTTTTCCAACACTTCATCCGGGTCAAAGGGTTTGGTCATGTACAAATCTGCCCCGGATTCACTGCCTTTTTGCTTGTCAAACTCTTGACCTTTGGCCGTCAACATGATAATATAAACATCTTTGATTCCCAGTTCATTTTTGACCGCATTACAGACTTCAAATCCGCTCATTTTCGGCATCATCACATCCAGAAAAACTAACTCTGGTTTTTCGGCTTTGATGGTATTGAGCGCATCTTCTCCATTGATAGCCGTGAGCAATTCGACCCCTTCATCTTCGAGTTCTTCTAGGGTTTGTTCCATGAGAATGCGGATATGGGGTTCATCATCCACAATTAAGATTTTCTTCGCCATATAACCTCCTATCGGGGTAAACAAAAAAAGCATAATTCAAACGGGAAAAAGATACTTTATCCCGTTTGAGTTTGCTGGGTTTCCGGGGGATTTTCCTCAGTGCAGTTACCCGAGAGAACCGGAACCGTCATCATCTAGCAAGAGAAATAAGACATTTTCCAGCCCTTTTTCAAATCGTAAGGTTTTGACGATTTCGTGATGCTCGGATAGCACAGAATTGAGAATAATCATATCAGGTCCGATCGCCATTGCCTTTTCAATGCACTCTTGACCCGTCGCTGCCTCAACAACGCTGTATCCCTTCGCCTCTAGGACATCGACTAAGGTTTTGACGGCACCGGCATCTTCATCAACGACAATCACGTTCTTTTTTGAGGCCCCTTTGGACAGTAAGGCCCCGATATTCTCAAACAGTTTTTCGGTGTCGATGGGTTTGGTTAAGTAGCGATCGATGCCTAGGCGATATCCCCGTTGTTTGTCTTCAATAATCGAGAGAATGATAATGGGGATATC
Organism: uncultured cyanobacterium; assembly: GCA_963821735.1. Classification (GTDB taxonomy): domain Bacteria; phylum Cyanobacteriota; class Cyanobacteriia; order Cyanobacteriales; family Laspinemataceae; genus Laspinema. The sequence goes on along the minus strand of CAWGFK010000002.1, from coordinate 313,337 downwards.
CATCGTTTCTGGGTCATGTTTGAGCACCGCTGCCACATCAAATCCGCTGATTTGTGGCATCATCACATCCAGTAAAATTAGGTCCGGTTTGAGGGATTTTACTTCAGCGATCGCCTCCATGCCATCTTTTGCTTCCCGGACTTGATATCCAGAACTTTCTAACTCTTGGCGCAGCAGGGACCGAATGTGAGTATCATCATCAACCACGAGAATGGTTTTGACTGAATCCGTGTCCCGTTTCGGGGTGGTGACAATTCGTTCTTTGAGTTGTTTGACAAAGCTATCCAAGTTGAGTTTTTCGAGTTCCGGGGTAATGCTAGAACCCAGGAGGGGTAAGCTAAAGGAGAAATTACTGCCTTGACCCGGTGTACTTTCGACCCAAATTTTGCCCCCGTGATGTTCGATAATTTGTTTACAAATCGGCAGTCCCAGTCCAGTTCCTCGGGGTTTATCGGTGAGGGTATCTCCCACTTGTTTAAACTTCTCAAACACCGTATCTTGATACTCGGGAGGGATGCCGATGCCGGTGTCGATAATGCTCACCACCACCTGTTCTTCATTTTGGGTGGCGCGGAGGGTGACGGTCCCGATGTCGGTGAATTTGGCGGCATTGGAGATGAGATTAATCAGCACTTGTAATAACCGATCGCGATCGCCACTGACTTGCGGTAGTTCCGGTTCAATCTCCACCTGCACCTGTAACTCACTGCTTTGAAATAGACTAGAAGTCGAGGCGATCGCCCGTTCCATGAGTTCACTCAGGGAAATCGGTTGCATTTGCCACTCCACTTTCCCCGCTTCCATCTTGGCGATATCTAGCACATCATTAATCAGATTCGTCAACCGTTCCCCTTCAGAAATAATAATCTCAATGTTGTCCGTGACTTGCTGCAACGCCCGTTGCGTCTTCTTGTCCGCGTTTTCGAGTGCGCCTACAATCTTATCATGGAGTTTTTTGTTGACAATTTTGGCAAATCCCACCACGGAGGTGAGAGGCGTTCGCAGTTCGTGAGAAACCGTGGAAATAAAGTCAGTTTTCATGCGATCGACTTCTTTCTCTGTAGTGATATCCCGAATCAAGGTGACAGTCCCGATACAGCTTGGACCCTGTTCCTCGGAAGGGGAGTCCGTGACAATGGAGGTGGCAACTGCTTTACCGACGCGATTGTTGGTTAACGGAATTTCTGCCGATAGCACTTCCGTGAGGTGTTCCCGGGATTGTGCGACTAAGGTAGCGAGTTCGGTACTCAGTCCCTCTTGGCAATCCTGACCCTGGAGTTCCGTGGGGGGTAAACCAAACATCTCTAATAAGGAGGGATTCAAGCGGGAAATGCGATCGCGCATATCCGTCACCAGCAACCCATCGGCGATATTGTTGACGATCGCATTCAAATAAGCGACGGTATCTTGTAACTGGTTCACCGTTCGCGCTAAATCAATGGAAATTGCCGCTTGTCCCGAGAGTAAGCGTAACACTTCCAGGCGATCGCGAGTAAAGGCGCTACGGGTGAGATTATTCTCTAAATAAACAATCCCCACCAGTTTCCCTTGATTGACAAATGGTGCACATAACAGCGACTTCACCTGATAGGTACTGACATAGCGATCATTCGTAAATAATCCCTCTCGGAGGGCATCATTTAAGACTACATGATTTTGAGTCCGGCGGACATAATGAATAATCGACCAAGGCAGGTCGGCCTTGGTATCTAAGGCATCAAATCGTAGCTTGATTCCCTGAGTTTTTTTGTCCAGACCTACCTCTGCCGCCAGAATCAGTTTTTCCCCTTCTGCTAACACCAAAAATCCTTTCTGTGCCCCAGCATTTTCGATGAGAATATTCATTAACTTCTCAACCAACTTCTCAATTTGTAATTCAGAAGAAATCGCTTGAGACGCTTTAATCACCGTGGCTAAATCCAATGCAGCAGAACTCCCAACAGTCGTCGCCGTTGTCATTTGAGCCATTGCTACGCCCCTTCGGGAAAGGGCCGGCTGGCGTAGCTTTAACTGAGGATATTTAGCTTCTAATTGGTCTACCTTAATTTTAGCTCCCCATTTGGTATAAATGGCATAAGCTTCATTCAGGTAAGTGTCGGCGAATTTCTCCTGATGGCGATGGCGATAAAAATTCGAGGCCAGTTCATAAGCTAAGGCTTCTTCGGGCAGATAACCCTGTTCTTTCGCCCCAGCAATCGCCCGTTCGTAACCATCGATTGCCTCTAAACTTCGACCTAAAACTCGGGCTTTTTCCGCTTCGACTAACTCATACTTATGCTGATAATTCATCGGGCCGAGTTTCGCCCATTCGCGCATTTTCTCTTGATTGCATTCCACTTGTTGCAAATACTTCTGCTGGTCTGCTACCGTCGCGGAAGGATAGACAGATAGCAACACTAGCGAATAGTAAAAGTTGTGAACCGCCATTGTAAAAGCCCCGCTGACGGAACCGGAATATTCAGCAGCGAGGGTGGCATAAGTTAGGGCAACTTGTCGTTGTTTTAACAAAAAGTTGAGGATGGTTTTGGCGAGATAAACATTAAACAGAGACCATCCATCATTCGCCGCTTTGAGTTTTGGCAAAATCAAGTCTTCGTTAAACACTTCCCCGACTAACCGATACGGATCCGGGGCTAACCCTTGTAAATTCGCCACCAATTGTCGCCAGGTACTGCCGTCATAGAGGGCAATTTCATACTTGAGTTTGTGGAGTAATTCAATGTAAGGTGTTTGTTTTCGGGCCACGGTTTCCAGGGATTCTCCACTTAAAAACAAGTAACTGCAATATTTACAAGCGCAGTAACTCGCATATTCTAAATCCCCCACTTCCAAGCCACTCTGTAGCCCTTCTTGTAACGCATCAACCGCAACTGTAACCGGCTGCTTCCAATGTTGAACGAAGGCAAACACCATGTTATAAACTTGGCATTTGAGAGTTTTTGCTTGAAACCGTTCTAACAATTGCACTGAAATTTGGGCCGCATAATAACCCCGTTCGATGTCTCCAGACCCACATAACAGAGTGGCATACCAACTGTAAGTAAATGCAGCAATGGCAGAATGGCCTTTTTCCAGACAGCGTTCTAAGGCAGTCAAAACCAGTTGGAAGCATAACTCGACCTGGCTACTATGTAAAGTCGGGGCGACTAAATTCATGAGAATTCGCATCACTGCCAATTCATAAGGGTCGGTCATTTCCGGCAGTTCGGCAATGCCATCAATGTCCGGTAATTGTAGGGATTGACTTTGTTCTTCTGAGGCAACCGCTAGGGAAATTCCCATCAAATTTAAGGCCGCTAATCCGGTTTCAATCGCTTGGCTAATCTGATGTTGCGCCGCATCCATTTGCATTTGAATTTCATACACTTTCACCCGATCGAGGACTGCCTTTGCCCGGTCCAGAATCAGGTCAGCGAAGGTTTGCGCCGCCTGGAAATTACCATTTAAGTATTCCGCCTCTAAGGTGGAAACATAGAGAGAGAGGGTTAACTCGTACTGGCTATCCCAGGAGTCCTCACCTAGGAGTCCGATGCCAACTTTTAAATAGCGTAAAGCTGCTTCATAAGCGGTGGAGAGTTTGGCTTTATTGCCTGCGATCGCATTTAACTGGGCGAGTTCATCTTTTTCTGCTTGGGTGTCCAGGAGGTCACAACCATAGTTGAGTTGATTAACTAGGGCAAAAATGGTTTCTTCTCGTTCCTCCGGGGGAATATTATTTAGGAGCAGTTTCCCGATTTTCAGGTGAGTTTCTTTCTTTTGGTCTTCTGCAATCAGGGAATAAGCGGCCTGTTGAACTCGGTCATGCAAAAACTTATAAGAAATAGATTCAGTTTCTAACAAGTCATACAGGTTGACTCGGGTTGGAGAATCCAAATTTTCCTCTCCCTCATCCCCAAGCAGCAGGGGAATTTTATATCCCGAACTCAGGGGTAAAATTAAGCCCGATTGTAAGGCGGACCAGAGTGAAGCAGCAGTTGCCATCGGGGAATTTTCACTGACGATCGCCAGGACTTCTAAGGTAAAGGTATTGCCCACACAAGCGGCTAATTGTAAGATAGTTTGGGTAGATTCGGGGAGTTTTTGAATATTGCGGGCCATTAATTCGACCACATTGCGATCGGCAATTCCCACGGCTAAAATCCGGTCAAGATCCCACTGCCAGACCCCCAAACTAAACTCATAACTCAAGAGTTTTTCATCCCAGAGGGTTTTCAGCAGTTGGGTCAGGAAAAAGGGATTGCCCTGGGTTTTATTGTAAAGTAGTTCCGCCAAGGGACGCGACTTCTCGGGTTCATCGAGGGTATCCGCAATCAATTCGTTGACATGAACCCTCTCTAAAGGTTGCAACACAATATGATTCATCGTCGCCCCTATTAATTGCAACGACTCTAGGGTTTGCATTAGGGGATGAACCGCATTCACTTCGTTATCCCGATAAGCCCCAATTAGTAAAAAATATTGTTGATCGAGGTCATTAATCAGTTGATAAATTAAGTGTAAAGAGGCGGTATCAGCCCATTGTAAATCATCCAGAAAAATTACCAGGGGATGGTCTTTTTTGCAAAATGTCTGCAAAAATTGTTGAAACACCCGATTAAAGCGATTCTGGGATTCAATCGGCCCGAGTTCAGCAATGGGGGGCTGGGGTCCAACAATGGCTTCCACCTTGGGAATCACCTCCACGATCGCCTGTCCATTACTCCCCAACGCTTGGGTGAGTTGTTGTTGCCAAAAGGTAATGCGATCGGGACTTTCCGTCAACAGGCGGTCAATCAATTCAGAAAAGGCTTGAATCAGTCCCGCATAGGGAATATTGCGTTTATATTGGTCATATTTCCCCGAAATAAAATAGCCCTCGCGCCCCGACAATTGGTTTATGAACTTCCGCAACCAAGGCGGATTTACCAATGCCAGAATAGCCAGAAACAAGCATCATTTCGCTGCTACCTTGAGCAACTCGCTGGAAGGTTGCCATTAAGGTTTCTACTTCTGGTTCCCGCCCATACAGCTTTTGAGGAATCAGCAATTGACTGGCGCGATCGCGTTCTCCCACGGCAAACAATTCAATGCTTCCCTTGGCTTCTAATTGAGTTAAACAGCTTTCCAAATCAAACAACAGACCCTGACTGGTTTGATAGCGGTCTTCAGCAGTTTTCGCCATCAATTTCATGACGATATCCGCTACCGCTTGGGGAATTTGTGGGTTAATTTGATTGGGAGAAACCGCGATTTTTGCAATGTGACAATAGATTAACTCTAACGCATCAACCGCCTCAAAGGGTAATCGTCCCGTCAGCATCTCATAGAACGTCACCCCCAGGGAATAAAAATCCGTGCGATAATCCACCGCCCGATTCATCCGTCCCGTTTGTTCCGGAGACATATAGGATAAAGTTCCTTCCAAAACCGTCTCTTGACTCCAAGAAGTTTCAGAAGAGAGTCGCATCGCAATGCTAAAATCAGTAATTTTAATTTCCCCAGTTCGAAGATTAAAAATCAGATTTTGAGGCTTAATATCTTTATGAACAATCTGATGGTGATGGAGTTGTCCCAGACTGGTCGTAAGCTGAATCCCTAAGTGCAAAAACTCAGCCAAGGTGAGGGGCTTTTCGTCCATGCTCTTTTTCAAAGACTGGCCGCCAAAATCCTCCAAAACCAAGGCTAAACTATTTTGATAATCGGTCAAGGCTAAGGGCTTGACAATCCCCGGAATATCCAGATTTTTACAAATTTCATACTCATTCCTAAATTTAATCAGGTCTTCAATCGTCGGCGAAGGAGAGGCCAATACTTTGAAAATGGCTGTAGTCCTATCCGTGGCCTTATAGCCGCGATAAATGATAGTATTGAGGCCGGTTTCCATCGGTTCAGCCAGTTCATATCCCAGAATATTCATAGTCGTTTTTCTGCTTGTAAGTTTTGCAGTTAAAGGGCGGCAACCGTCGAGGATTTCAACCCGCGACGGTTTCAGGGCTGTACTGGGCGTTATTTACCGCCCTTCGTTTGTCCCTGGTTCAGGTTCCTGATTTTCAGCAAGCAACAGGAAAAAGACATTTTCTAGGCCCTTCTCAAATCGCAGGGTTTTGGCGATATCATGTCGCTCGGAAAATAGAGAATCTACTATAATCATATCAGGTTTGACCGCTCGTGCTTTTTCAATGCATTCCGGACCGCTTGAGGCTTCGGTGACGATATAGCCTTTCGCTTCTAGGACATCGGCTAAAAGTTTGACCGCAGAAACATCCTCATCCACGACCAAAACTTTCTTTTTGGACGTTTCCTGGGAGAGGAGAAACCCAATTTGGTTGAGTAAGTCCTCTCGATCAATGGGTTTAGTTAAATAGCGATCGACTCCGAGACGATACCCTCGCTGTTTATCTTCGATAATTGAGAGGATGGCGATGGGAATATGCATCGTATTGGGGTCATTTTTGAGAACGGCTGCCACGTCAAATCCACTAATTTGCGGCATCATCACATCCAACAGAATCAAGTCCGGGGGGGTGGCTTTCACTTGAGCGATCGCCTCCATGCCGTCTTTGGCTTCTCGCACAAGATAGCCCGAGGCTTCTAATTCCTGGCGCAGCAGGGAGCGAATGTGAGCCTCGTCATCCACCACCAGGATGGTTTTCGGGCGATCGCTACGGGGATGTTCGGGATGGGGGACGATGGTTTGTTTCAACTGCTGGACTAGGGTCTGGAAGTTGAGTTTTTCCGGGGTCGGCAACCCACTCTCTGGGGTCAGAGGCAGGGTAAAGGAAAACGTGGTCCCGGATTCTCCCTCACTTTCTACCCAAATCCGACCCTGATGATGTTCGACAATCTGTTTACAAATCGGTAATCCCAGTCCCGTCCCTTTCGGTTTGTCCGTGAGGGTATCGCCGACTTGCTTAAATTTCTCGAACACAGTCTCTTGATATTCCGAGGGAATGCCGATGCCGGTATCAATCACGGAGATTTCGAGTTGCTCGTTCTGGAGTTGCGCCCGGACTGTTACCGATCCGGTTTGGGTAAATTTGACGGCATTGGAGATGAGATTAATTAGCACTTGTAATAACCGATCGCGATCGCCCATCACCTCGGGCAATCCGGTTTCAATCTCTCGGATTTGCTCCAATCCACTATTTTGAAACAGGCTGGATGTGGCGGAAAAAGCCCGGTCCACCAGTTCGGAGACTGCCAAGGGCTGCATTTGCCAATCCACTTTTCCCGCTTCCATTTTGGCAATATCTAGCACATCGTTAATCAAATTGGTCAACCGTTCCCCTTCGGAGATAATAATATTGATGTTATCTCCCACTTGGGCAACGGCTTTCTGGGTTTTGCGATCGGCTTCCTGGAAGCTGGGTAAAATCTTGTCTTGGAGTTTTTTCTGGATCAGTTTGGCAAAACCGACTACAGAAGTGAGAGGAGTCCGCAGTTCGTGAGATACGGTGGAGATAAAATCAGTCTTCATGCGATCGACTTCTTTCTCCGTGGTGATATCGCGAATCAGGATGACGGTGCCAATACAGTTGACCGCATCAGCTTCGGATAACTCATTGGGTAAAATCGAAGTCGCCACAGCTTTCCCCACGCGCTCAAAGGCGAGATCGATTTCTGCGGTGAGCGACTTCGTTGGGAGCATTGACACTTTGGGCGATCGCTTGGGTGAGGTCCAGGGGCAGCAGTCCTGAACAATGTTTCCCCATCACCTCACTTTCGGGGCGGTCAAACATTGCCAGCAAGGCGGGATTGACGCGGGTAATCAAACCCTGGGCATCGGTAACCAGCAGTCCATCGGCTATATTCGTGATAATCGCACTTAGATAGGCGACGGTATCCTGCACTTGTTTCACCGCCCGGGCCAGTTCTAGGGAAATGGCGGCTTGTCCGGATAACATTCCTAAGACTTCCAGGCGATCGCTGGTAAAGGCCCCGGCTGCCCGGTTATTTTCTAAATAGAGTAACCCAACGCGCTTGCCTTGATGAACAATCGGGGTACATAAAACCGATTTGACTTGATGGCGGAGGATATAAGGTTCCGTGGTAAACAGTCCTTCCCCAATGGCATTATTAAGCACGAGGGGTTTCTCCGTGCGAGCCACATAGTTAATCACTCCCAAGGGCAAATCGGAGGAGTTTTCTAGGGGAATAGAAGGCAGTAAGGTCACTTGGTCATTCTCCACACTTCCCTCAGCCACCCGGACAAATTTACCCTGGCGATCGAGGAGTAAATGCCCAGTTTGAGCGCCCGCATTTTCGATGAGAATATGCATTAACTTTTCCAGCAACGTTTCTAAAACAATTTCCGAAGAAATCGTTTGAGAGGCTTTCATAACCGTAGCAATATCAAGTAAGGCCGCATTACCAACGGTCGTGGCGTGTTCTGGCGTTGTGGTTGAACTGAAATCTCCCGAGGCACTTTCTCGAATCGATGCTCTGACTAACAGGTCCGGATAGGTTTTATCGAGTTGCTGAACCTTGGCTGTTGCCCCCCACAGACTATAATGATAGCGCGCATCGGTGAGATAAGTTTTGGCAATTTTCATCCGTCCTAAGCCGAGATAAAATTTAGCGGCCAGTTCGTTAGCGATGGCTTCAATTTGTAAATAGCCCTGGTCTTGGGCGCAGGCGATCGCCTGGTCATAAAGCTCCATTGCCTCTAGGGGACGGTCGCTAATTCGGGCCATTTCTGCCTCAACCAATAGATACTTATGGAGAAAATTCTGTTTCCCCGTTTCTGCCCATAATTTGAGGTTTTGGCGATTTTGAAGGAGACTATTCCACAGCTTGGCTTTTTCCTCTTCCTGCGCCGTTGGATAAAGGGCAGTCAGAATTAAGGAATAATAGAAATAATGTTGCGTCATGCTGAAAAAGCCGAAATTTGTCCCAATGGTTTCCTCCGCTTGACGAGCCACAATCAACGCTGCGGGATAGTCTTCCTGGAGAAACAACACCAGACTTTTGAGCATCCAGAACCAATTCATGCCCACATAAAATTGATTGTCTGCCCAAAGTTTTAGGGTAGCGCTTTCATTGTAATCTGGGCTATTCAGGGTAATCGGGCTATCGGTTAATCCCTGTAAGTTTAAAACCGTCTGTTGCAAGGTGCGATAACCGGCGATCATATTGCGATCGTTGGTTTCTTCGATAAATTTGAGGTAGTTTTGCGACTTCTCATAAACCTCGGGGAGTCGGTTTCCGATAATTAATTTCGTCCACACCTGATAGGTGACCGCCCAAACTCCAAAAATAATATCCCCCATTTCCAAACTGACCTTATAGGACTCTCGATATAAGGGTAAATTGGTCTGGAGATGTTGCCAGAAGGGATTAATGGTATGGGCGAATATATTATTGATTTTCGGCGTCAGGGTAGGGTTGGGAAATTTCTCCCGCAATTTTAAGGCTAAATCCCCAAATTGATAAGCCGCTTGATAATCCTGATCACCGGCTAAAATCATCCCATAAACGACATAACCAAAGGCGGAGACATCCACGGGTCCATAGTCTAAGGTGAGGCTGACCATTTTTAATCCCAGCAATTGCAGCCAATTTGGACTATTAGCAAAATAGGTCGCTGTCCAGGAATTAACCAGCAGATTCATAGCGACCTTTTTATCCGGGTCGGTCATTTCAGGAACGTTCAATAAATCGGGGATATTTTGGTTCAGAAGCAGGGTTTGCACGGTCTCCCGTTCGGCAACAACGGCAGCGGGTAAGTCCTCTTCCTGGCTGGGAAAATAGAGTCCAAAATCTTTTAATCCTTCGATACCTAATTCCACCGCTTGATAATAATTGTCCCCTTTAGTCATGCAAGCGGCGATATAAATAGAATAGATTTCCGCCCGTTCAAAGCGAGATTTGGCGTGAGCTAAAGCATGGTTAAATAGGCGTTCAGATTCTTCAAAATTACCGACTAAATATTGACATTCCCCCAGTTCTCGGTGCAAGGAAAAGGTTAGGTCATAATCGGTTTCCCAAGGGTGGGTATCTAACAGGTCCATCGCTAAACTCAAGTGAACGATCGCACTGTGGTAGGCGTTGGAGGCTTGGGATTTTTTCCCGGCGATCGCATTCAGTTGGGCGAGTTGGCGTTTTTCCTCGGCTGATTGCAGTAATTCCACCCCCATATTCAAATGATTGACAATATCAAAAATTTTCTCCTCTCGTTCAGTTTCTGGGGTATTTTCGAGGAGAAGCTGGCCAATTTTCAGGTGAACCGCTTTTTTCTGGGCCTCGGGAATCAGCGAATAAGCGGCTTGTTGAACGCGATCGTGCAGGAATTGATAACTGACTTCAATTCCTTCCAAATTGTCGGAAACCGTAGGAATTTTATAGGTTTCACTTAAGGGTAACACTAACCCCTCTTGTAAGGCTTCCCACAAATCTCCCGCCGTCAAAGCAGGCGATCGCTCTCGAACAATCGCCAGAATATTCAAATCAAAGCGGTTGCCAATACAAGCAGCCAATTTTAAGGCATTTTGGGAGTTTTCGCTAAATTGGCGAATCTTACCCACCATTAACTCCACCACGTTATCCGTAATCCCAATCCGGCGAATCTGCTCTATATCCCACTGCCAAACCCCTTGATTAAAATCAAAGTAAAGCAATTGCTCTCGATGGAGAGATTTGAGCAATTGTGTCAAGAAAAACGGATTTCCCTCAGTCTTTTGAAAAATCAGGTCAGCTAAGGGTTTGGCTTGCTCTTGACTACAACTAAAGCTATCGGAAATTAACGCCGTGACATGAGTTACTCCTAGAGGTTCGAGTTCAATGGTGGTGATTTTAGCCCCCATTTTCTCAATTTCCTCAATGGTGAGCATAAAGGGATGGGTAGGACTCACTTCATTATCGCGATAAGCCCCAATCATTAATAGGTGATGACTTTCCGCATCAGTCATCAGCAATTCCAGCAGTTTTAAGGAAGCCGAATCCGCCCATTGTAAATCATCCAAAAACACAACCAGGGGATGTTCCGGTTGGGTAAATACATGAATAAACTCTTTAAACACCCGATTAAATCGATTTTGAGCTTCACTCGGTCCTAATGGAGAAATCGATGGCTGTTTCCCAATAATCGATTCCACTTCGGGAATCACATCAATAATCATTTGCCCGTTTTCGCCAACGGCTGCTAAGAGTTTCTGTTGCCATTGGGCAATTTGTTCCGGGGGTTCAGTGAGTAATTGTTGAATTAAGGATTGGAAGGCTTGAATCAGAGAAGCGTAAGGAATATCTCGCTTAAATTGGTCGAATTTTCCGGCGATGAAATACCCCCGTTGACGAACAATGGGTTTATGAACTTCATAGACAATGCTGGTTTTGCCAATGCCAGAATACCCGGCAATTAAAATCAGTTCAGCGGTTCCTAACTGGAGGGAATTCGTTGAGGCATCGGGTTGACTTTCCCCAGAAACCGAGGCGATGCGATTAAAGGCTTCTAGGAGGCTGGCTACTTCGCGATCGCGTCCGTAGAGTTTTTGGGAAAGGACAAATTGACCACTTTTATCCCATTGTCCCGGCTTGAAGTTTTGGAGGGCATCCCCGTCGTTTAAATGAGTTAAACAGTATTCTAAATCTGCTTTAATTCCATAAGCACTTTGATAACGGTCTTCGGCAGTTTTTGCCATTAATTTCATGACAATCTCGCTCAAAGCCCGGGGAATTTCCGGCATTAAAACATCCAGAGAAACCGGCTGCTTGGCAATGTGACAGTGAATTAATTCTAACGGGTCTTCGGCAACAAAAGGCAATTGACCTGACAGCATTTCATAAAAGGTAATCCCTAATGAATAGAAGTCGGTGCGATAGTCTAAACATCGGTTCATTCGCCCGGTTTGTTCCGGGGACATATAGGCGAGGGTTCCTTCCAGGAGGGTGGGATGAGGGTTGAGGGTTTGGGTTTCGCGGGAGAGACGGGTGGCGATGCTAAAGTCAGTAATTCTAATGCTCAACGGTTGAGCGTGATTCAGAATAATCAGATTGGAGGGTTTAATATCTTTATGAACGATTTGAGCTTGGTGCAGTTCTCCCAGGGTTTCTGTTAACTGAATGGCAATCTGTAAAAATCTTTCTAGTCCTAGCTTTTCCGTCAGGAGGAGTTGTTTGAGGGACTGGCCCCCTTGATCGTCAAAGACCAGCATTAAGGTATTGTGGACGGGTTCGATCGCCAAGGGTTTGATGATCCGATTGATCTCTAAATTGCTGGTAATTTCATATTCATGCTTTAACCGGGCCAATTCTTCCAGACTCGGATATTCCGAGGCTAAAGCTTTTAAAATCACGGGTTTTTGGTCTGATTTACGAATCGCTCGATAAATCAGGGTTTTGCTTCCCGCTTGAATTTCTTCGGTGATTTGATAGCCAGGAATGGAGAGAGAAATTTTCGGATTAGTCATGGGGATTGGGTAATTTTAGTAAGGATAATTCGGACGATCGCTGCCTTTTAACTCAGCGCGATCGCCCCTAAACTCCCTGTTTTGATCGCCACAGCGATCGCCCCGGAGATAGGGACGTCCAGAAGCCACAAAATACCGCCTTGTAGATCAGCGCCTCTAAACCGTCTGCGCGTTGCACCGATGGCGAGGGATTTCGTAGATGCTGCACCCCTCAAATTTTATCGACGGATATTAATGCTTTACTATAGAACACTCAAAAAAATTTAGCAATTTTGGATGTGATGGACCACAGTTTTAGGCTCACTCATCCTGGTATTCCTGTCCAAAAAACTTACCCTCCCTTGGCTTGGGGACTGGACAATGGGCAGTTCAATGATAAATTTTGCCCCTTGATTCGGTTCGGAAATGCACTCTAATGTTCCGCCGTGTTTCTCTACGACAATCTGATAGCTAATGGACAAGCCCAGACCCGTCCCTTTCCCGACTGCTTTGGTGGTAAAAAAGGGGTCAAACAGTCGCCGACGCACGGTTTCCGTCATGCCAATGCCATTATCAGCAATGGTAATCCGCACCCGGGGAGAACCCGCATTTTCCAAGGGTTCGCCATCCCTATCGAACTCGGGAAAATCAACCTGTTCCGTGCGAATCCGCAGGGTTGGCAAGGGCTGGGATTTACTCCCTTTGCCGGACGCCATTGCTTCTTCCAAAGCATCGATCGCATTGGCAATCAGGTTCATAAATACTTGATTCAGTTGACCCGGATAGCACTCCACCAGAGGCAGGTCCCCATCTTCAACAATCAGTTGAATGGGCAACCGTCCTGGTTGAGCATTTAAACGGTGTTGTAAAATCATTAAGGTACTCTCAATCCCATCGCGAATATTAGCCCGCTTCATGTCCGATTCATCCACGCGAGAGAAGAGTCTCAGACTTTGAACGATCGCCCGAATTCGGTCCGTTCCTAACTTCATACTCGCGAGCAATTTGGGCAAGTCATCCATCAGGAACTCCACATCCATTTCTTCGATCGCCTCTGCCAGTTCCAGGGCCGGTTCAGGATAATATTTTTGATAGAGATGGAGGACCGTCAGCAGTTCTAAGGTATAGTTATTCACATGAACCAAATTGCCATGAATAAAATTAACCGGATTATTAATTTCATGAGCAATTCCAGCCACTAACTGTCCGAGTCCAGACATTTTTTCACTCTGAACCAGTTGGGCCTCAGTTTGCTGTAATTCCACCAGGGTTTTTTCGAGTTCTTCGGCTTTTTCCCGGGCAACTTGGGCGCTGTGGAGACTTTGTTGATAGAGTTGGGCTTGGTCAATGGCGATCGCCAGTTGATTGCCCACGGCTTCTAACAGTTCGATTTCATCATCACTCCAAGGCCGAATTTTGCTACTGTTGGCACAGGCAACAAACCCCATTTTCCCGAGTCGAGTCTCAATGGGAACGGCCAAGATTGAACTCACATCTTGTTTGAGAAAAAACTGCCGCATCACGGAATCCGTTAATTTCGTCACATCATCCACTCGCACAATTTCCATTTGCACCAGTTTCGATGCCAATCCCCCGACTTCGCTGGTGGCGTAGTCGCCGATCAAACTCGGTAAAGCGGGATGCTTGGCTTCGTTAATCACTTGCCAATAATCTGACGTATGCAGGGTTAAGTGAGTGAGATCGCCGGGAGGATGCCTTAAGGATTGTTCTGAGGACGGTTCTGGGGGCCTATCATCGGGTTCGGTCGATTCCCAGGACCTAATGTTCGATTTCGCCGGTTTATACCAGGCGAACAAACAGCGATCGACCCGTAACAGGTTGCGAATTTCGGTAACTGCTGTTTCTAAGATGCTACTCAGTTCCAGAGACTGGCGAATTTGGGTCGCCAAGCGAAATAAAATCGCCTGCCTGCGGCTTTCTTTGAGTTTGTTTTCATGGGCTAAAGCCGCGATCGCACTCGCCGCTTGGGAGGCTAAGGCGGTCAATAATTTTAAATCTTCAGCCGTATAGCCGAGGGATTCCCGGTTGCCGATCGCGATCGCCCCGATGACTTTTTCCTTGGTTTTCAGGGGGACACACATCACCGAAGCCACACCCGGGGGTTCATTGGGGCTGGCTTCTGGGTCCAACTCCCATAAAATATCATTGACAATTTCTCCGCGTCCCGTCTCCACTGCCCGATTCACCAGGGTTGCCGTCGCCCCTAACTCGCTAAAACAGTCTCCTGCCGGACCGAATGCCTGAATGGATTCTAGGCGATCGCTCCCTTCCTCCCATAACATCACCGCCCCACTACTAGCTTTAATGCCCCGTTGGGCTTCTTCTAGTACAATCGTGGCAACTTCTTTAATATCTAAACTGCCGATTATTTTTTCAGAAATGTTATAAAGTAGAGTTAACTCTCTATATTTTCCTAGAACTTCTCGGGCTAACGCTTTTTTTTCGACCTCTTGGGTTGCCAAACAAGAAATCATTGAGGCGATCGCACAGACTTTTTCCCCGCCACAAACCCACCCGATCAGTTCTCCATTTACCACAACCGGGTATTTACTGAAATTTACATCAAGTTCACCTACAATAACCGCCCCTCCTGCATCCAGAAGGGCGATCGGGCTATCCAGTGCGCTCACGCAACCCTCAATTGCCGCCCGGATTTCTTTTTTGCCATACAGTTTTTTAAGCGTAAATACCATCGATTTTCTCCTCTGGTCATAAGGGTCGCGCCAACTTCACCCTTAATTTTTTATTAAACTTTTTCTTTGCTCTGTCTAGCTTAACTCAGAACCCTCCATTACAGCGGCCTTATTCAAAAAATTACACAGTTAGTTTAGCTCCAGTCCATAAGACGTTGGGGGACCAAATTCGCTCCCTAACCCTTTCGGGGTTGCCTTCAGATGACCGGCGTGAAGGAGTCCCGAAGAATGTTTTTAGTCACCCCTTCAAGGAGGTGTTTTTGATGACCGGCGTGAAGAAGTCCCGAAGAACATTTGTAGCGACAACAAACCCGGTTGTCAACCCCTGGCTCGGGCAAAACGGGCCTCTCATCTTCAGATCCGGGGGAATTAGAGGCCCTAGGTTGAGGATTCCCCAATCGGCCCAGGTATGCAAACCCAAGAGTTTGAACCTTTAAATATACCCTTGGGTCTAAACCCTCAGAATTCCCACATCCTTGAGGAAAAAGTCACAGGTGCTCACCGTGTCAGCAAAGGTAGTTACAAAGGAGCCATCCGATTCGGACCTGGTAAAGTCTTGTCAAAACAGGGATTTCCCTGGGGGCGATCGCCTTTTGAGCCAGGACTGTTTTGGTCAGCTATACCGGCGCTATCAACATCAGGTGCGATCGACCCTATACCAACTCTGTGGGGCACCGGAGATTGATGACTTGGTACAGGAGGTGTTTTTAAAAGTCTGGAAAGGATTACCGAAACTCCGGCAACCCGCCTATTTCTCCACTTGGCTGTATCGGATTACCTGGAATGTCGCCACCGATCGCCGTCAAGGGTTTGTCAAAGAACAGGCCCAACACCGAGGATCCATCGCCTTGCTCCAAGAGGACAGCAACAGCGATCGGCCTCCCCAGTCCGAAACCCCCGATTTGATGCACTTACATTACCAGGATTTAGTGCAACGCGGACTAGAATGTTTAAGTTTCGAGCATCGGGCGGTTTTGGTTCTTCATGACCTCGAAGATCTCCCCCAAAAGGAGGTAGCTCAAATTATGAACATCCCCGTGGGAACCGTTAAATCCCGGTTGTTTCATGCCCGAGCATCTATGCGAAAATTTCTGGAATCCGAAGGAGTGCAACTATGAATCAACCCCCAGAAAAAACCGACTGTCTCGTAGATTTTTTACGTCAACATCGCCCGGATATTCCCCCGGCTTCCGCGCAGTTAGAAGCCCGAATTTTAGCTGAAGTTGCTGGCGATCGCGCAAAGACAAGGCGTTACTCGCCCCGACTTCTCTGGCTGATTGTCCCCTCAATTGCTGCTAGTTTATCCCTCGCCTTTTGGGGAATGAAACCGGGAATATTTTCTCCTGCTCCGGCCAGTGATTCAGCTCAAATTGAAGCGTTCATGGAATATACCTGGAATGGTTTATTGGACGATGAAATGATCGAACCCTCTCCTGATTGGCTGTTAGTTGAAGAAGAAAATATTTCCCGCTCAGATAGGGATTAATCCTGGAGTAAAATTTACCCTCGGTCCGGTTTTTAAAATTGCAACAAATTCAGGTTGAATCCAGAACCTTTCTGTTTTGAAATCGGTCTAAAAGTTTAAGAAAAACGGGAGCATCTCAATTTGTAAAAGAGACCTAACCCCCTAGCCCTGTCAAGGCGTGTAGATTGTAGGGGCGCAATGCTTGCGCCCTCCGGAGGGCGCAAGCATTGCGCCCCTACAAGAAATAACGATTTTTCGTCATTAAATTTACCACCTTGACAGGGCTAGACCTAACCCCCCAGCCCCCTTCCCTTGAGGGAAGGGGGAGAAAGACAATTATTTTCCCCTCCCCTACAAGGGACGGCGAGAAAGACAGTTATTTCCCCCTCCCCTTGTAGGGGAGGGGGGCAGGGGGGAGAGGTCAGACTGGTCTCTTGGAAAAATTGAGATGCTCCCAGCACAACCCACATTACATTGCAAATTAAGTGAGGCTTTAATTATGTCTGTCTCTCGTCTTTCCTTGTTAGCCGCTTTAATGCTTGCCTTGGGAACTACCACTGCCGCTTATGCCGCACCCCAACCCTTTGCAGAACAAACCATCGCTCAACGTCCCGGGGGAAACAATCCCGGTCGGGGTTCTGAACGGGGCGGTGGATGGGCCGGAAAAGAAGGCTGGCTCGAACAGTTAAATCTCACAGAGCAGCAACAGCAAGAAATCCAAGCCATTCGCGATCGCTACCAAACTCAGATGCAAGCCAGTCGAGACCAAATGCGTCAAAATATGGAACGCATGAGTCAAATGATGGGGGGCAATACCAGCGATAACGACCTGCGAAATCAACACAATCAAATTCTCCAGGCGCGGCAAGAAATGGGACAAATGCACTTCGAGCAAATGTTAGCCATTCGTAACGTTCTCACCCCAGAACAACGGCAGCAGTTTGCCGAATTAATGCAACAGCGTCGCCAAAACCGCGAAAACCGTCAAGGCAATAATGGGAATGGCCGGGGAAATCGCCCGGGATCCAACATGACCGCACCCGGACAATAGTCATTACCAACAGAGGGGTACAGTCAACCTGAGAAACCCCTCTCTATCTCATCCGGTACCGACCTCCTAGAACCACAGGACCGGATTTAATCCCAGGGACAAGGCAGCTGCCTTGTCCCTTTTATTTCAGAATTGAACCCAGGAACGATCCATTTTTTTGCAAACGGTTTATTGATTCAAATTCAGGGAAATTAAATTGGCCCTCTTTACTCACAGCCAATCCCAGAAACTTCTTCGGGTTCTCTTCCACCTGGGTGGGTTATGCCGACCCATCCCGGTGACATTTCCAAACCTCGGTGATGATTCTACGGGATAATCAAGCTAAAGTGATAGGAGCGCAACTCAATCATTGGTGCAATCCTGTTAAGGACCTGGCTCTCAGTTAGAGTCCCGCTCTTTCCAGCAACGCGCCTTGA
Source organism: uncultured cyanobacterium (assembly GCA_963821735.1). Classification (GTDB taxonomy): domain Bacteria; phylum Cyanobacteriota; class Cyanobacteriia; order Cyanobacteriales; family Laspinemataceae; genus Laspinema. The sequence continues at coordinate 295,329 of CAWGFK010000002.1, read as the reverse complement.
CTCGAATTGGACAACAGCTTTAAACTCCCTCTGAGAACCTTTATAACCCTTTGAATTTTTACGGATATTAACCTGAATAACTATCATGGAAAATTTAGCATATTTACAGGCGGTTTTGGCCCTTGAATCAGTCCGGGAAGGATTAGATTCTCACCCACTGGGACTTGGGATCTCAGGTGAGAGGGTCAAGGGGCAAAGTTTATCGGGTCCAGGATACCGTTACAGGTTAACGATCGCCCTGAGTCTCTCTCTCTTCAGTCTGATGCAAGAGGCAGTCGCCTCCCATGTGATTCCTCCACAAGGACTCGGACGCGGAGATAGTGGACCCCTCGTCACTTGTGTTCAGCAGATGTTGAAGGCAACGGGTTATTTTCACGGACCTGTTTCCGGTTTCTATGGACCCATGACGGAACAAGCGGTTTTAACATGGGAACTGGAAAGTGCTGGGGTGGGTGATGGTGCGATTACTGCCTCAACAATTGCTCAAATCGGCTGTTATCAAGGGCAAAAACCTTTGACTCCTCGTCCCGCTTCCCCGAATCCCAATGCTAATCCTCGGACGGGCGATCGCCCCATTTATGATTACGGCAGGGGGGCGCTGCAACGAGGCGATCGCGGAGCGCAAGTAGTGCAATTACAGCAGGAATTAATCGCTGCCGGTTATTTCACAGGTCCCGTTACCGGCTACTATGGCACATTGACGGAAGATGCAGTGATGCACTTACAACAGGATTACCATATCCCCATCAATGGCGTTGCCGGTCCCCAAACCCGATTAAAACTCGCAAAAACACCCGATCCGGTTATTCTCTCCAGAGAAACCCTGCGTCCAGGGTCGCAGGGTGCGGAGGTGGTTGCTCTCCAGGAAAACCTCCGGAACTTAGGATACTATACAGGACCCATTACCGGCTATTACGGACAACTCACTGAGGGAGCGGTGAAGGAGTTGCAACTCGATCGCCGCATCCATGCCGATGGCATTGCCGGTCCTCAAACCCAAAGTATCTTGGTTGCTTTGTATTAAAACCTCAAATTAAAACTAAAAAGCGATCGCCTCCCACCCTGGAAAACTGCGATCGCTTTTCATCCTGAACCCAACTTAAGAAACCAGTGCCTTTCCTGGATAAATTTCCCGCTTGCGAGTTTTCTTATCCAAGTAAATCCACTCTAAATCTTGGAGGCGATTCACCAAATTAGAGATACTCACCCCCAATTCTTCTCGCATTTCATATAAGTGAGACCAATAGGTTAAATCCCGTCCTTGGCGTTTCTCTTCTAAAATTCGTCTCGGCATCAGCAGGCAACCGGCAAAATACTGCGCCTGCCACTCCATAGACTCTAACACCGAGGCATGACTCAGGGGACTGTTCACGTCCCGACTCCCCCGGCAGACAAAGGGTTCATCTGCTGCTGGGGTGAGGTCTGTGAACAGGCGATCGCCGGTTTCCCTCGTCGCCTCATGATTAATATGCAGCACCCAATGGCCGATTTCATGCGCCAAGGTGGATTCCTGGAATCCCTGGGGTTTATCGAGAATCTCTTCATTGATCTCGATACAGCGTTGCAGGGGGAGAATCCTCGCCGCGATCGCCCCTTGTTCATCCGGTGGAATCCGTTCCCAAATCACACCGAGGTCAAAAAAATCCGCAACCAAAGTCACGTCAAACGGCCAGGAAGGAGCAAACTGCTCCCCGCGCTGTGCCATCCGCCTGAGTACATTATTCGCCTGATACTCGATCGCCTCTTTGCGATAATAGCGATACGGCTTAAAAATACTCAAGATTATTCCCCCTCGCTTGCCACCTGCTGAAACACCTTCTCTGCAAAATCAGGATTTTCTCGCATCCGCCGCAGGAGTGCAGGCATCGCTTTATAATTTTGCTTGAGAAAATCCTCGTACCGTTGTGGAAGACGACCGGCGAGGACGATAGACTCCTCCTCATCCAAATCCAGATTCCGCGCCAAAGACCGAATCACTTCCTCTTTAGGTGCATAGTCTGCGCGATCGTTTTCCAGCTTGGACAAGTAGGTAAAATCCACATCCAGAAGCTTGGCCAGCTCCCGTTGACTATATCCCTTGTCCTTGCGTGCTTGACGAATTAGTTTACCAAAACTCTGTTCCACGTCTTTAAATTCCCACTACATCTGCATTGTAGGCGACTTTGAAAAAAAAATCAACTTTTGGGTTGACGAAAAAATCAAGCCGCGCTAAACTAGGTTTAGTTGAACAAAACATCAACAAAGCAGGCGCTAGGGGCAGAGTAGCAGTCCCACCTTTTTCCGGCTGACACGCTAGACCTAGTAAAACCTCGGGTCGGGTACCAGACGGGTTTGGGCCAATCCACAGCGCCATAAGGGAGGTGCTCACACAAACAAGACAGGAGAGGAACGATGCTCAAAACCTGGACTGATACTCACTATAAGCTCGAAGACGGGGACTGGCTTTATATTGCCAAACATGACGACCAAGGTGCCGCCTCCCTCATCTGTCCGGGTTATGCCCGAGATGGTTCGGGTTTCACCATCCATTTTACCCCAGCCCACATCGAACTGTTACAAAATCTGCTGGCGGTTTTGCAAAGTACCCAAGGCGTCTCCTCCACGGAGTCAGTTCGGGGGACCAATGGCAACCCTTGGGTGGAACGATATCCCCATCCGGATGCCACTAAACCTGAGTCCCGTCCCGGAGAAGAAGCGGGTTACAAATATCCCAATTCCACCCCAGTTACGCCTCGTCCAGTGATTCGGTAATCCGGTGCAATTGATTGGAGAGAGATAACTCAAAATGGCTCAAGATAAAACACAGAATTCCGCAGCTTCACCCAATCCTACAGGAGTAGAAACTATGTCTAAGAAAGCGACAATTTCCGTATTTGGAACCAAGCCCGAAAATGCCATTGTTGTTCCCGAGTTACCCATTTCTGCTAAAAACAATTGTCAGGCGGGGAAGTGGACGATTGGAGATGAGGAATATGGGTCTAAATTAGCCATGACTATCCTCAAGTTTAGCAAATTTTTTGGCAGTTTGGGACAGACTAAAAATACGTTATGGGGACAAATTTGGTTTGTAGCCGAAGGGGGAGAACTGCCCCATGATGTGGTGATGGTTACTTATGTTAAAGGCCGGAGTCTGAGTGATTTTAATCGGTTGGTGGCCTCAGTTCAGGCGCGAGGAATTGAACCCGCAGAAGGGGTATTTGTGCCAGATTTTATCAAGCATTCGGGACAAAAGCCAGATGAGAATGGGGTGATTAAACCGATTAATTATTATAGTCTGAAATGGGACTGGATTGAACGGTCGGATTGGGAGATGGTGGAACAAGCGGCGATCGTCTTGTCTGACCCCCAAAATCTGAGTCGGATGATTGACTTGGAAGGAACCCGAGAAATGGTTTGTTTGGATAATTTACCTCCGGCGGAAATTGCTTGTTTGATGGCGGCGCATTTGGATGGTCCAACTTCTGGGGAAATGGCGTTGCCTGCGGCAGTTTCTAGTGAATTAATGCGGGAACCTGCGCTTGCTAATGGTTAATTAGGTTCGATAAAACAACGGAGAGATGCGTGAAGCATCTCTCCCTTCACCGGATTTTAAATAAATTCATGAAAAAAATTGCCAACCTCACCCGTGAGTCCGTCTGGGAAAATCAGTTGAAAGGAAATCTGAACACCATCGAGGAGATTCGCACGGATACGTTAAATGACTTAGAACTCCTCAGTGAAGATTTTCAACATTTGCATCTCGTCGTCACCTCAGTTCAGCAGAATTATGCTGCATTATTAAAGCAAAATAGCCAAATGAGAGCGATGCTTTTACAGGTGGTGGATGAGTGTTTTTGCTGGCAAGGCAATCGATGCGATCGCTGTAACGCCATTCTCCAGCTTCTCTCCAATCGCCAGCTAGAGTAAAGGGAACCCTGGAAATTTTCCGGGTTCAGCCTTTTGGGGTTTGAATCCGGGAATTTTGGAAAATTTAATCTTTTTTTAAAGGATTTATTTTCCTTGACAGGGAGTAGTTTTAAGGTAAAATCGGGACAAGGAAAAGAGGAAAAAGAGTTGTCTTTGCATAGACATCGAGAAAACGGTTTCCCAAAACATCTTGACCTTCCCTCGATGGGTTTTATCTAAACACTCAGGTTAAACCCATCCGTTAATCCCTGGATGAGTGAATCACCCACTGTTCTAAGTCACCCCTTTGCTTAACTGTTCCGCATCTAAACTATCGTAAATAGGAGGAAAAATTATGTCCCAAACCCCGGTTAAAGACAGTAAAGCTCAAATTTTAGCCCAATTTCAACAACTTCTAGCCAGTCGCCAAGGAACTGCCTCCAAAGTCGCCACGAAAGAGGAGGAAGCGGAAAAGGCGAAAAATCAAGAACTCCTCGCTGTTGCCTCAACTTACACCATTGATACCATTGTTAAAGGGTTAGCGGATCTACAACTGGATTTTGGGAGTATTGTCACCCAACTGGCGGAGAAACTAAGCACAGAAACCGCTAAACTGGACGAACTCAAACGGGCAATTTCTATTGAAACCGATCGCCTCGAAGAATTACGCCAAATTCGAGTGGTTGCCGATGCGCTGCACATTCTTACCCAAGAACATCAAGAAAAGTTAACTCTACTGGATCATCAGGCGGCTTTACAACAAGAAGCCATTGAAATGGACCAGGCACAAAAGCGCAAAGCATGGCAAAAAGAACAAGAAGAATTTGACAGCTTGGTGCAAGAACAAGATGAAGCCGTCGCGAAACAACGGGAACAGGAAGCAGCCGATTATGATTATGAACGGCTGCGGATTCAAGAATTAGAAACCGATGAATATGAAGAACAGAAGCGGCAACAAGAGCGCGAGTTAAAAGAAATTGCCCGGGAGAAACAAAAGAACTGGACGGAACGGGAGAAATATTTGACCGAACATCAAGCCGAATTTGCAGCGAATCAGAAGAAGATTGAGGGATTTGAGGAAGAATTGAAACAGGCTTATATTAAAGCCAAAGAAGAGGCGATCGCTGAAGTGAAGCGCGATGCCAAGGTTAAATCTGACCTGTTCGAGAAAGAGTGGGAAGGCACGAAGCAAGGGTATGATTTGACTCTGCAATCCCTCAATAGCAATTTGGAACGACAAACCCAACAAATTGCTGATATTAATGCCCAGCTACAAGCGGCAATGCGACAAGCTCAAGATTTAGCAATGCGAGCGTTTCAAACCTCATCAAATGTGAGTTCTGGCTCGAAATAATAGTTAACTTGCCCCCGCAGGCTCAAGCCTGGGGCTATACGGACAAAGCCTGCCTCCGCAGGCTAATAAAACCCGCATTTTCAAGTTTAAACCCTGCACATTGTTTGGAGAAGTCTGATGGCGAAAAAAATTACCTCTAAAAGTACTAAAGCGGAAATTATGGAAGCTTTGGAGGAGTTGGAAAAGGAAAATTCAGGACTAGAGGCTCAAGTTAAGCAACTCGCTAAAGAAAAACAGGCGGCGGCTAAAAGTACGGTTTCAGCGGTTAAAGAAATTAATTCTCCTGAAGTGAAAAGCTCGATGAATACCACGCCAACGGCTCAACAAAAAATCAATCAGACCATTGACAGTTTGCAACTGTTGCAATTCGGGTTCGGGGGTGCGGTTAGTGATTTATCCGAACGACTGACTTCCGAAGCGGCTAAATTGCAAGAACTGGAAGAATCGGTAAATCAGGAGGTGGACGAGCTTCAAAGTTTGCATGATTTGGAAGTGTCTGAGGAGACGTTAGAGGAGTTAATCCAAACCTATCAAGAGCGAGCGAAAGCCTTTCAAATAGAAATCACCGATCGCCAGGAAACCTTAGAGCAACAAATCCAAACTCTCAAGAAAACCTGGGAGAAAGAACAAGAAACCCATCAACGTGAGATTAAAGAACGCAATACCACGCGGCAGAAACAACAACAGCGGGATGCAGAGGAATACCGCTATAGTTTAGAACGAGATCGCCATCTGGCTCAGGAAGAATACGAGCAAACCCAAAAAGGCTTGTATCAAGAACTCGCAGAAATCCGCCAAACCCAGGAACGAGAATGGACTGAACGGGAAACGGCGATCGCCGAACGGGAAAAACAATATGCCGAAGCTAAAGCCAAAGTTGAGGCACATCCCAAGGAACTGGAAACCAACATCAAGAATGGCAAAGACAGTGGACGAAATATCGGCAACTATCAAGCCAAAGTCGCCTCGGATCTGCGAAGCAAAGAAGTAGAAGGACTCCAGCGCTCCTATCAACTGCAAATCAGCGCATTAGAAGTGAGCATCAACAACCAAGAAGAACGCATCAAGACCCTCACCAAACAACTGGAATCGGCGCTCAAACAGGTGCAAGATTTGGCCGTCAAGGCGATCGAAGGGACATCCAATGCCAATTCCTTCCAAGCCTTGCGGGAAATTGCCGTGGAACAAGCCAAAAATCTGCCAAAAAGCAAATAATTGAATTTTAGTGTTATTTTAACTAGGGGTAATTGATAAATTGTCCCTAGTTTTCTGTATTTAAGACGGGTAAATCCTCATCAACAGTTGAGAACCGAGGCTCCATGCAACCAAACTCCATGCAACCAAACAACGAGGGTTGGATCAAAATTGCTGAATATATTTCCCTGGCTGGATCAGTTGCGGGTTTGGTTGCTGCATTGGTTCTGGGAAGACTCAGTTATGCAGCCGTTGTGTTATTTCTCTCAGCCTGGTTAAATTTAGTCTATCGCCACCGCTTGCACCTGATCACCCAGCAACGACTCAGCAATGCCATTACGGAAGTGGATCAGAGTATAGATGAGTTTCAGGTGGCGATCGCCAATCGAGTCGGGGAACTCAGCGAAGAAATCTCCCACCTGAATGAGAATCTCCTGGAAAAACCGGAGAAGGAGCAGATCGAGCGATTAATCTCACCCATCCTCAACCTAGAGCAACAGTTAATGGTATTGGATGCGGCGTTATCCCGGATTGGCAAGCATTTGGAACCCCCCATGGAGGAATTGCGGGACACCCTCCCCGCCACGGAAGGGGACTTACCAGAAAAAGCCACCCCCACAGGCAGCAGTCGCCTTCCCGAGGAGATTGCTCAACTCTCGGAACAGATTTCCCACCTCGGCGAGGCGATCGAGAAACTCGAACCCCGACGAGAAGGCAGCGAAATCGTCCCGGTTCCTCCCCAAATGCCGATGGTATCGAATGTCTGGGGTGTCCCCGCCGCCGTCAGCGAACCGAACCCTAACCTGCCAATCATGGAGGCGTCGCCGGGTTCCCATACCAGCGCCGCCTCACCCAGCGCGTTACCCACCTGGGGAAATCCCTATCAGAAACTAGACCCTGAAACGGGAGCACCCCAGGCATTTCCAGCGAATCAAGCGCTGACTGTGCCGATGGATGCAGCGATCGCCTATTCTGGCTATCCCAACCCGGCGATCGGCAGCGAACCCTCCGCCAACATCGACTTACGAGGCTCCATTCTCATCGGCTGTAGCCTCACCCAAGCCAATTTTGCCGGGGGGGACCTCCAAGAAGCCAACCTCAGTCAAGCCGACTTACGCGGTGCCGACTTACGGGAAGCCAACCTCGCCGGTGCCAACCTCAGCGGTGCAAACCTGAATGAAGCCGACTTAGACGGTGCCAACCTTGCCGGTGCCGACTTGCGCGGCGTCAATCTCCGAAATACCCTATTTAGAAATGTCTATCTCAGTGGCGCAAACCTCAGCGGATCAGACTTGAGTGAATTTAATTTAAGTGCGCTCAATCTCAACAGCGCCACCCTAATCGAAACCAACCTATCCGGTGCAAACTTACAGCAAACCCAATTAATCGGAGCCAACCTCGCCGGTGCCAATCTCGCCGGTGCCAACCTAGAAGGTGCTAACCTCACTCATGCCAACCTCACCAACGCCAATCTCATCGGCGCGAACTTTGGCGAAGGGGAAACGCAAGCTCAACTCGATGGCGCAATCCTTCCCGATGGCAGTATTTATGAGTAGGGTTAAAAATAAAATCCCTCCGGGGGATGCATGGAGGGATTTACTCTAAAGATGTCAAACACTTTCAGTCTGAAATATATTCTGATCGATTTCTGACTTTTGCACCAGGGGGCTAACCCCCCCAAGAGGCTTAACCCCCTAGTGCATCAGGACCGGAACCGGCTTTAACCCACTACTCTAGCGTCTAAAATTTAATGCTAAGAGCGGCAAGTCCGGGGATAAGATCTAAAGAGTCCATAGAACCGATAAACAGCACCCACTTATGACATATTGCCTGGGTATCCTCACCCGTTTTGGTTTAGTGATCGCCGCTGACTCGCGCACCAATGCCGGAGTTGATCATATTTCCACCTATCAAAAATTGTTTGATTTTTCCGTACCGGGAGAGCGAACGATTTTGTTATGTACCTCGGGAAACCTCTCCATCACCCAAGGAGCGATCGCCGCCTTAGAAAAAGACATTAAACATCAAGAAGAAATCAATCTGCATACCCTTCCCAGTTTGGCCGAAGTAGCGCGTTATATTGGCAACAAAATCCGAGCCATTCAAGATCAGGATAGACCTTGGTTAGAACGCGATCGCATTGATTCTAAATGCAGTATCTTACTCGGCGGCCAACTTCCGGGGGAAGAACCGAATCTGTATTTAATTTATAGTCAGGGAAATTTCATTCACGCCACCAAAGAAACGCCCTTTCTCCAAATTGGAGAAACCAAATATGGCAAACCCCTGTTGGACCGCACCCTAACCGCAAATACCCCCTTAGAAGCTGCGGCCAAATGTGCCTTACTCTCCATTGATTCTACAATGAAATCTAATATTTCTGTAGGACCGCCCATTGATATTGTCATGTATCATACAGATTCCTTCACCATCCGCCATCGCTTGAGATTGAGACTCGGTGACCCTTATCTGGCTAAAATTAGAAAGTTATGGGAAAGCTACGTCAAACAAGCTTTTGATGATATGCCTGATGTAGAATGGGAATATTATGAAGATGATGTAAAAGAAGATATTCTAATTGATTAAAGGTAATTAGAACACAGAACGTTCGTAGTAACGACTTCAGTCGTTATCCCCGTGACTTGGCTTCAGCCAAGTCACGAAGACAATCCACCCCATCTCCCTTACAAGGGTATATTTTTTAAGTTCATGGTAATTTACCTAAAAGTAAGAGGACTTCCGGTCCCCTCCCCTGTGTCTTGGTAGGGCTGTGTCATTCTCCTGGCCCAATTAATTTTTGCATTGTTCCATCGCTTTATCTGGCGGAGGATACAGGCATATTCCCCTCCCTTGGAGGGGTGTCCCGAAGGGACGGGGTGGTTTCTTGATTTGGAACAGACAGATACTTTTGAGTAAAGAAGCATAGATAAATACCTGGGCACTCGCTAGAATTTACCACCCCGCCCCTGCGGGGCACCCCTCCAAGGGAGGGGAATAAGCCCCAAAACTTGAGAAAAATTACCCTGTAAACAACCTACCCTTGTAAGCCCCCATCTACCCCATCTTTAAATCAAGAGCCGATCGCCGTCTGAGTTTGAGTTTGAGTCTGAGTCTGAATGGAAGAAATCGGTTTAATTTCCTCCACTGCTTCTACTGCCGGTTCAAGAGCAAAATAAGCATTAAAAATACTCTGACCCACGCCATTGAGTTGCTCTTGCAGAGTATTGATAAACTCATGCAAACCCGTTTCAAAAATATCGGCAATGGTCATATATTCTAACTGCGATCGCAACCGACCTAAAGCGCGTTCTGCCGGGTTCTCCAAGTTCCCACGGGAGTGCCCGTAATTTCATGAAGCGATCGCTCGGCATTCACAAAGCAAAACCGGATTGAGCGTGGAAAATCTCGGTCTAAAATCAAAAACTCCGCCACTACCGTGGGATTAATCCGATGCTGACGTTTGCGATACATCTCATAAGCACTCGCCGATCGCAATAACGACATCCATTGAATCTCATCCAGAGTCGTTCCCACATCATGCACCGACGGCAGCAAGATATAATACTTCACATCCAAAATCCGAGAAGTTTTATCCGCACGTTCCAACAGTCGGCCAATTTGTCCAAAATGCCACCCTTCATTGTGGGTCATCGTGGCATCCATAATCCCAGCAAACAAGTGACTTGCCAACTTCACCTGAGTAAAAAAATCATGGAGAGAGGCTAAATTTTGTTTAGGTGCTGCCTCCGTTACCATCATATAAAAGGCATTCACCTGTTCCCACATTTCCGAAGAAATCACTTCGCGGACCGATCGCGCATTCTCCCGCGCTGCTTGTAAACAGGATAAAATCGAATTCGGATAATCGCGATCAAAGGCCAGAAATTGAATCACATTTTCCGGCAGCACTTCCCCATATCGTTCCTGAAACAGGGATGCATCCCCGGTGATTTTCACCAAGGGGTCCCATTGTTGGGTCATCCCAGTGGGAGAATCCAGAATTAAATTGAGATTGACATCAATAAAACGGGCAATATTTTCCGCCCGTTCTACATAACGATTCAGCCAGTAAATTGAATTTGCAACGCGACTCAGCATGAGAATTTTTAGAGTTTAGAATTGAGAATTGAGAGTATCTGAACCTCAGAGAGTCCTGATTGAAGACTCGGGCCAAATTCCGATTATTCAGCGGTTGGCTGTCAGGAATGTCCCTCCCTCTCACCCCTCAATCCTGACGCTTAACCCCGTCGTTTATTCCGTCACGACCCAAGTATCTTTACTTCCCCCACCTTGGGAAGAGTTGACCACTAAAGACCCTCGTTTTAAGGCCACCCGAGTTAATCCACCTGGGTTAACATAGATATCTTTTCCATAGAGGATATAGGGTCTCAAATCGACGTGACAGCCTTCAATATGACTATCAATTAACGTGGGAACCCGAGACAGACAGAGAGTGGGTTGGGCGATATAATTGCGGGGATTGGCCCGAATGCGATCGGCAAAGTCCTCTCGTTGTTCTGTTGTCGCCTGAGTGCCAATTAACATTCCATATCCCCCCGATTCATTCGCTGCCTTGACCACTAATTTATCCAAATTAGCCAAGACATGATCTAAATGTTTGGGATTCCCGCATAAATAAGTCGGGACATTGGGAATAATTTGGTCCTCTCCCAGATAATACCGAATCATCTCCGGGACATAGGCATAAATTGCCTTATCATCCGCAACACCCGTTCCCAAAGCATTGGCAATCCCCAATCGACCCGATCGATAAACATCCATCAAACCGGGTACACCTAACAAAGAATCGGAACGAAATGTCAGCGGGTCGATAAAATCATCATCAATGCGACGATAGACCACATCAACACGCTTGAGACCCTTCGTCGTCCGCATTTGCAAGTAACCATCGGCGACGACTAAATCCTTCCCTTCCACCAGTTCCACCCCCATTTGCTGGGCGAGAAACGAATGTTCAAAGTAGGCCGAATTGTAAATCCCTGGGGTAATCACCACCACATTGGGATTCGGCAAATTATCCGGGGCGAGATTGAGTAACGTCTCTAAAAGATGACTGGGATATTCATCAACAGGTTGAATATCCATCGTTCTAAAAATTTGGGGGAATGTACTTTTCATCACCCGGCGGTTTTCTAGAACATAGGACACCCCTGAAGGACATCGCATATTATCTTCTAAAACATACCACTGCCCATCTTTCTCTCGGACTAAATCGGTGCCAGTGATATGACACCAAATTCCCTTGGGCGGTTTTAACCCAATGCAAGGTTTGAGAAATCCTTTCGCCGAGTGAACTAATTCGATGGGAATTATCCCATCTTTGATGATTTTCTGATCCCCATAAATATCAGCAATAAATAGATTTAATGCCTCAATTCGCTGTTTCAGTCCACGATTGAGAGTGGCCCATTCGTTCGCTGCTACAATGCGGGGGATAATGTCAAATGGAAAAATCCGCTCATTGCCTTCGCTATCCCCATAAACGGTGAAGGTGATCCCCAGCTTAAACATGGCGCTTTGTGCCGCCTGTTGTCGCTGGAGAAGTTCTCCGTCTGATAGGGAATTGATTCTGTTGATCAAGGGGTTCGCCTGGGGGCGAGGTTTTCCCTTCTCGATAAACAGTTCATCGTAAAAGTCGCCTGGATCGTATGTGTCAAATCGCACAGTCTGCTCTCTAACGCTGTCCACTACTTTAGGATAAATGGAGGGGATAGAAATACCCGCAGACTATTAATTTTTATGAACTTGCCCGGTTTAGATTCCGGGATATCCATTCTCGAAACTACTACAGGACTAGGGGTATATAGGGTTAAGGGATTTTAAAACGGGCTTTTGGTTTTTCAACAAACCCAGACATTTCTCTATCTGGTGGGTTTAACCCTATACCATAACGACTGAAGTCGTTACTACGAACACCGGATAACGACTGAAGTCGTTACTACGAACACTGGATAACGACTGAAGTCGTTACTACGAACATGAAGAGAACGCCTGAAGGCGTTACTACGAATGGGGGAAGAATGACATTTAATGGGGATTGGACTGGGTTAGACGATTGAGGAGATGGAGAAAATCTTCGAGAATGGGTTGGGAATTGGTGGGGGTGAGGATGGGGACATGGATGAAGAGGGCATCTATTTTTTTGGGGTGGGCATATATATGATTTAGAACGGCATAATAGAGGGATTCGCAGACAAATTTTCCCGCATCTTCGCTGATTTCGGTGAGTTTTAAATCTTGGATGAGGAGGGGAAGATTTAATCCGGTGACGATCGCCTCTTTGCCACATCTCGCCCGTTTTTCTACAGTCAGTTTTTGCCTGGATTCTGCCATGCCGCAACATACCACGAGATCCGGTTGCAGTTCGTTGATTTTGGCGATCGCCTGTTTGGGGGCCTCTTGAAAATCTACAGGTAATTTCCGCAGGAAGTGCAAATCATGGGGAATCCCACTCACCTGGCAGACTTTCTCCAATAACTCATCGGAGGAGTTGGTTTGGTGATGGGACATCCAAATATCAAAGGAGGTTAGCAGGATAGTTTGAGTCATGGCAATGGGTCCGTTAGCCTTTATAATAAAAAGAGCCTCAGTCAAGTATTTTAAGGAAAAAGGCAATGCCGGTAATCGCCGTCATCGATTATGATATGGGCAATCTGCACTCGGTCTGTAAGGGATTGGAGAATGCAGGGGCCACAGCCAAAATCACCGATGTGCCTGGGGAAATTGAACAGGCAGATGCAGTTTTGCTACCCGGAGTCGGGTCCTTTGATCCGGCAATCCAACATTTGCGATCGCGGGATTTAGTCTCCCCAGTTAAGGATGCGATCGCCTCGGGAAAACCGTTTTTAGGGGTTTGTCTCGGGTTGCAAATCCTGTTTGACAGCAGCGAAGAAGGAAAAGAACCCGGTTTAGGCATCATTCCCGGGGTAGTTCGTCGCTTTAAATCCGAACCCGGTTTAACCATTCCCCATATCGGGTGGAATCGTCTGGACTTGACGCAACCGGAGGTTCCGTTGTGGCAGCATTTGCAGCATCAACCTTGGTTGTATTTTGTCCATTCTTATTACGTTGACCCCATCGATTCTGCGGTGACTGCTGCTACTGTAACGCATGGCAGTCAAACCGTCACCGCTGCGATCGCCCGGGATAACCTCGTTGCCGTCCAATTTCACCCGGAGAAATCTTCCACTGCCGGGTTGCAAATGTTAGCGAACTTTGTCCAACAAATCGAAATGCGATCGTTGGCAATGTCCCATTAAAACAACAAACCGGGGTCTGAATACCCCGGTTAAAGAAACTCAATTAGATTCCTGTCTTGGCAAAAATTTAATCCGTAAATCTCTTCAAAAATTTCGCAAAAAACAACACCCAATCGTTCCTAGCTTAGTGACTTCCTCTGTTCCTTTGAGCTTCTGTGGAGGTGTAGTGAAACCGCAGTTTCAATGACATTGCTCCCTACTGCATCAGTGGAGGAAATATCAGCCCGGAGATTGGGTGATGTTCTTCGGTTTGTTGTGGTACGAGACAGATGTGAAATTGAACAGCTTTAACCTCTTTAGGTGTGAACGTGGACTTGGCTGTTTGAATCTGCCAGGGAAGCGTTTTCCGCTTCAATTACTACTTTAGCGGTTTTTTATAGGGATGCAAGCAAATGCAAGAAAGGTTTACATCAAGGTAAGCATTTACTTAAAAATAGATTAAGTTAAGTAAACTTGCGGCCCCAACTCCGGTTTTAGGGGGCACGATAGCGGTTAGCCTTGGCTGGAAAGGGGAATAGGGACCCGAGGATAAAGCAATTTGCAAATTAAGCGGTTTTCGGAAACAGCAGTCTGTTACCTTGATTAAGTTATTGTTATAGGCCGCCGACAAGCACCTGAATGTCAGTTGCAGCGCAACCCTGGGAGTCGGGGCGAGTTTAAGGTAAAAGTGGGTAAGAATTATGGCGCTGATAGTCCAAAAATACGGGGGGTCCTCCGTAGGGTCCGTTGAACGCATTAACGCTGTCGCCGAACGGGTGATCAAAACCGTGCAGGGCGGCAATTCCGTGGTGGTGGTCGTTTCGGCAATGGGGAAAACCACTGACGGACTGGTAAAATTAGCCAACGAAATCTCGTCGAATCCCTCTCGCCGGGAAATGGATATGTTGCTTTCGACAGGAGAGCAAATTTCCATCGCCTTGTTGAGTATGGCGTTGCAAGAATTAGGGCAACCGGCAATTTCCCTGACGGGAGCACAGGTGGGCATTGTCACCGAAGCGGCACATACCCGCGCCCGGATTTTGCGAATTGAGACGCAACGAATTGAGCAACAGATCACAGAAGGTAAAGTGGTTGTGGTTGCGGGATTCCAAGGCATCACGAGTACGAAAGATTTGGAAATTACCACCCTGGGACGGGGGGGTTCGGATACTTCCGCAGTGGCCCTGGCAGCAGCATTGCGGGCCGATCGCTGCGAAATCTATACTGATGTCCCAGGCATTTTAACCGCTGACCCCCGGTTAGTTCCCGATGCCCAACTGATGACGGAAATTACCTGCGATGAAATGCTGGAATTAGCCAGTCTGGGGGCAAAAGTCTTGCATCCTCGGGCGGTGGAAATTGCCCGTAACTATGGCGTTCCGTTGGTGGTTCTGTCCAGTTGGACCGATGATCCCGGGACTCTGGTGAGTTCGCCGACACCAATGGCAAGACCCTTAGAAGGGTTGGAATTGGTGCGTCCCGTGGATGGGGTGGAATTCGATTCTAATCAGGCAAAAGTTGCCCTGTTGCGCGTGCCGATCGCCCGGGTGTCGCGGCGCAGTTGTTCGGAGAAATCGGACGGCAACAAGTGGATGTGGATTTGATTATTCAGTCGATTCACGAATTGAATACCAATGATATTGCCTTTACGGTGAGTCAGGAATCGGTGAATCAGGCAGAGGCAGTGGCAGCGGCGATCGCCCCGACCCTCCGCAACCGCCTGGATTCGGCCCCAGAAGAGGCAGAAGTCATGGTCGATCGCCAGATTGCCAAAGTCAGCATTTCTGGCGCAGGAATGATTGGACGTCCCGGTGTGGCGGCGAAAATGTTTGCCACCCTGGCTGAGGCGGGGGTGAATATGCAGATGATTTCCACCTCAGAAGTGAAAGTGAGTTGCGTGGTGGATGCGGACCAATGCGATCGGGCGATCGATGCCCTTTGCCAAGCGTTTGAAGTCAGTTCCTCTCCCCTGCAATCCGGTAGTTCTAGTCCAGGGAAGGCGATCGACCCCAATACTCCCCCAGTCCGTGGGGTCGCCCTGGATTTGAATCAAGCGCGGGTGGCAATTCGCCATATCCCCGATCGCCCCGGCATGGCGGCAAAATTCTTCGGTGTCCTCGCCGAGGAAAATATTAGCGTAGATACGATTATCCAATCCCAACGCTGCCACATTATCCACGGCGTTCCCACCCGAGATATTGCCTTTACTGTAGCCCGGAATGATGCAAAAGATGCCCGGAAAGTATTAGTTCCATTAGCCGCAGAATTGGGATGTGGAGAAATCGTCGTCGATGAAGAAATTGCCAAGGTTAGCATTGTCGGTTCTGGCATGGTGAATCACCCCGGTATTGCTGCTGAGATGTTTAATGCTTTAGCAAGAGAACGCATCAACATCCAAATGATTGCTACCTCTGAAATTAAGGTCAGTTGCGTAGTCGATCGCGAGTCAGGAGTGAAAGCCTTGCAAGTGATTCACGCCATTTTCAATCTGGCCGGAACTCAAAAAATTGAAGTTCCTGCGTGATGAAACAGCAATGAGGGTGGATAAAACTCCACCCTCATTCCGGTTATTATGGGTTATTTTCTTTCGGCTTTTCTTCCGGCTTTTCTTCCGTCACTTCTTCAGTCTGAAAATACAGCGCGTGTAAATCATCGACATTCAAATCAAAAGCTGGTTTGGGATTGCGGAAATAAGGGTGAATCAGCAGAACCTTGTCGGGTCGTCGGTCATTGGGTGCGGCAACAATTTCTTTAATGATCTTCAGATAATCTTTGCCGGTGCTTTCCCAGGTGTAGTCCTCCAGAACCAACTTTTGACAGCGCGATCGCATCTCTTCCCACAACGCTTTATCCCCTAATAGCCGTTCTAATCCTCGGGCAATATCTGCCGGATCGCAAGGATCGACGAGAACCGCACATTCTTCCGGAGTTTGTTTGAGCACTTCACTCAACCCGCTATTTTCAGTCACCACCAAGGGTAACCCCGCCGCCGCTGCTTCCAATGGGGCTAATCCAAAGGGTTCAAACAACGACGTTAAAGTAAACACCGAACCCCGTTTTGCTAAAAATCGATAACAAGCCGCCAAAGCGGGTTGATCCGGCAAGGAAAACGCACTGATTTTCCCCCATAACTTACTCTTTTTAACCACTTTACGAATCGGCGCTAAGACCCGTTCCGTTTCATCATCGCCGCATTCTTCCTGAAGGGGATTATCCAGTCCCCCCGTAATCATCACCAGATTGGCCGTGTTTTGCAGCGTCTCACTCTGAGCAAAGGCTTCCACGAGTCCTTGGAGGTTTTTCTTCGGTGCGAGGCGGCTAGAGGCCAAAATAATCGGATATCCCAGACGGTCCTCATCAATATCCCGGGCCAATCGTTCATCAATTAGGTCCTGAATCTCTTTTTCGTTATCGCAGGAGACATTGGGACTAAACATACTGGCATCGACCCCCGGTGCAATCACCACAAACCGGGTATCGTCGTTCACATCCGCCGCATCCTGATAAACCCGATGACCATATTGCTCAAAGCGTTCCGTTTGCGTACTGGTAATATTGACCGCTGACCGATTCATGCTTAAGCGTTCCGCCACCAGACGCCGAGCAAAATGAAAATGCCTGTCCATGCTTTCCATATTTTGCGGCGTCATTTCCAGTTTGTCGATTTTTTGAGCGCCGAGGGAATGACCCGTAAAGGTGAAGGGGATACCCGTGGCGGCTTCAATCAAGACCCCGGCGAGACCCCCATCGCCATAGTGCGTGGTAAATATATCGGGGAATGCGCCCTCTTCTCGATAGAATTGCAGAATGTTGGGAACCCATTCTTTGACCATAAGCGGCCACAGGAGTTCTTTCCTGATAAATCCTTTTGGGCCCGCGCGAAAGCGGATAATTCGGACATTTTCCACCCCAGGATAGGAATCGAACCCTTCGGCAAACTCGGGCCAGTCGGAGTCAATAATCTGGCGAGTGATAATATCAACTTTGTGACCTTGGTGGGCAATGGCGATCGCCACCTGTTTCACATAAACTAACTGGCCCCCGAAATCCGGATGTTCAGTCAGATGACTATCTTTTGGATCGAAGTTACCCTGGGGATTGAGAAATGCAATACGCATAAGCAGATTTTTAACGAAACGACTGCCTCAAGTGTATAGGGTTGAGGGAGATTCGCCACATTCTCAATAGTAGCTTGCCCTCTGAAGCATTCACTGGTCAGTCTTTGACCGAAAATGAAAGATAATTTGGATCATGGCGATCGCGCTTATTTCGATAACCTAGAAGATAAAAGTCGCTCTTATTAATTATGAATTCACTCTCATCCAAGATTTGTGCCATTGATGACGAACTCTCTAAACGTGAGCTTGCCCTCGACCCTGGCGGTTATTTCATCATCTACCTCGATCGCGAGGCGGAATTAATTTGTGCCAAGCATTATACCAATGTGATTGACGATCGCGGGTTAGCCCTTGACCCGGAAACCGGGAAACCGATCCCCGCAAGAGGAAAGGTCAAACGCACCGCCGAAACGTTATTTTCTGGGAGAACCGCCAAAGAACTCTGCGTGAAAATTTTTGAAGAAACGGACCCTTGTCCAGTGACAATGCTGGAGCACGCCGCCTATCTCGGTCGAGAATTCATGCGCGCTCAAATGGCCCTGGTGAGTGGGGAGGAGTATGTCCAGGACTAAGGGAGGGGTACAGTCTTTACCAGGGAAAAATAACCAGGTTTCTGTCCTAGATTTGTCTCAACGCCAGTGAAGAGTTTGAAACCAAACCCAATTTTTCACCGCTGAGGTTGGGGATAAGCGCATTCTGGGTCAATGCGCTTATCTCCAAGTCGAATTCAGAGTCAAAATCGGTGCCAGTTACTGTAAAAAGCCTCCTTGATAGAAATAATAGGTGGCCATTGGGATAACTGTCGCTAAGACTAACAAGACAATCACCACCATCGTGGCATTGCCGGTATCGGTTTCTTCTGCGGTGGCAAAGGTGCGTTCGATGTTCAAGCTGGTATCAACAATCGGGGGACCGGGGTCCGGTTGACCGGACAGGACGGCAATCAGGCGATCGCTGGCATCGGTTAAAGCTTGATTGTATTTATCCCCCTCTCGTAAGGGGACTTGGAGGGTTTCTTGGGCCACACTTTCAGCAATTTCAGCGGTTAAGAGAGATTGGATCTCATCTCCAGTCCGGATGGCGGAATTATTCGTAAGGGTATCGACCACCAGTAAGGTTTGATGCGCCCCTTCCTCTGGGGTGGGAAACCATTTTTCAAAGAGTTTTTCGGTAAAACTCTCAATGGTTTCGCCGTAGTCTAGGCGGCGAATGGTGACAGACGAACTTCGTTGCCGGTGTCTTTTTGGAGGGCACTGAGGGCTTTGCTGAGATTGCCTTCCGTGAGGCGACTGAGGACTTCGGCATCATCAATGGTCCAGGTGCGATCGCCTGCATGGAGAATCGGCATTTGATAAACCCCGGTTGCCGCAGCGGGGGCCACAGCGATCAGGGTTGCTAAGGCGATCGCCGTGATGGATAACAGCAGTCCGGTAAATCCGGCTTTCCAAGGGGTGATTCGGTGAAGGATCTGTTTCATAAAATAGGTCTTACAAACTTATTGTTTAACTTTACCCCATTGACCCCGACCGATTAAACCCGATGATCCCTCTGGCGACTTCCTCAAAAAGCCCAACTCTACGATTTGTTGCTGCCCCTAACCCGGTAAGATGGTTGAGTTCAAAATGCAGTGAAAAGAAGGATACTCAGGATGGAAGCATTACCAGAACAGGTGCAACGATTGCGCGATCGCGTAGCGGTGGTGACGGGTGCTTCGCGGGGAATTGGTCGGGCGATCGCCATCGCCCTCGCCTCCGAAGGAGCTAAAATTGCCATTAACTATGCCAGTAATAGTACCGCCGCCGATCAACTGGTTGAGGAAATTACCGCCGCAGGTGGCGAGGCAACAGCCATCCAAGCCAATGTTAGCAAGGTTGATTCTGTCGATGCCCTGATCAAAACCGTGACGGACCAATGGGGACGCATCGATATTTTAGTCAATAATGCTGGAATTACTCGCGACACCCTGCTGTTAAGAATGAAACCGGAAGATTGGCAAGCGGTCATTGACACCAATCTCACCGGCGTTTTTCTCTGTACTCGGGCAGTCAGCAAACTCATGCTTAAACAAAAATCCGGTCGGATTATTAATATTGCTTCCGTTGCCGGTCAAATGGGAAACCCCGGCCAAGCGAACTACAGTGCAGCAAAAGCCGGGGTGATTGGCTTTACTAAAACTGTGGCAAAAGAACTCGCTTCTCGGGGGATTACAGTCAATGCAGTTGCCCCCGGATTCATCAGTACCGATATGACAAAAGACCTCAAAGGTGGGGAAGAAATCCTCAAATTTATTCCCCTCGCTCGTTATGGGGAACCTGAAGAAGTGGCGGGTTTAGTTCGGTTCCTGGCAGCGGACCCGGCTGCGGCTTATATCACCGGGCAAACGATTAATGTAGATGGGGGAATGGTGATGGCTTAATCCGCCATCCACCGGGTGAAACCGCCAGGGGAAAATGCCTCCATTCTTCTTCAAGTTAAAGCCGGTTTAAACGGCCTTTCTTTTTGTCAAAAAATTAGCCTTTGCCCAATTTTTTGGCAAAGGTTCAGGCGTGGGGAGAACAGTACAGATTCTCTCCTCGTACTGGGTCTAATTCAAGGTTTTAAGAGATGAGGGATTGGCGATAAGAACGAGATTCGGATACCTGAACCTGCAAGCGATCGCAAGAAATGCGATCGGGCCTCCCAGGCAAGCCATTTTGACAAGTTGTAATTTCTAATTGAGCCTCGGGAACAGCGGTAAACATCAACCGTTCTTGAGGAAACAGAACCCGTTCTAATTCAAAATCTTTTGAATTAATCAGTTTGAGAATTTGAAGATAAGGGGTCGAGTTGCGATAAAAGCATAAAATATGGGGAAAAGCATTGTCTGTTTTAACTTGTTCTTCCAGCAGGCTTGAATTGAATAGCATTTTAATTTGGATAAATGTTAAGTGGGTTAGTTGTTGAAATTTGCCCTCTATTTTTTCTAATAATTCGATTAGAAACGGGCTAAATCTTCCCTTAATTTATATCATTCATAACAGTCTTTTATATCTATCTTTAGTTAGATTATGGGATGGTAGAAGGACTTAGGTATATCCCTGGATAAAGAGGGCCATGTTAAGGTGTGAGGTGATGATCAATACAGCCCCGTCCGGACTGACTGATTCCTGCTATCCGTACCCGGGGCAATTTATGATCTGCCCGCCTACGGATTGGGTTCCATCGGTTCAATTTGTGGAAGTCTTGCCAGTAGAGGAAAGAAAGAATGAAACCGGCCCCCTGGACTATCGTTTTAATTTTAGGATTAGGTATTTTTGCTTTATCTACTGGGGCGATTTTAATCCGATTGGCATTCCAAGCTGCCGGGGTACAGGGGGTGGGATTTAGCCTAATTTTAGCAGCCTCTCGGTTGAGTTTAGCAGCCCTATTGTTGCTACCCGCTTGGAGAAACATCAAACCGCAATCCCTACAATCTGGGTCCGTTATTTATGCTGGGGTTGCCGGGGGATTTCTTGCCCTTCATTTTGCCACTTGGATTACGTCCTTATCCTATACCTCGATTGCCGCCTCTACGGCAATTGTTACCACAAATCCCGTATGGATTGCCCTGTTTTCTTTCCGGTTTGGAGAAAAGCCAAAACCCAGCACTTTAGTGGGGATTACTCTGGCATTAATGGGGGGATTAGCAATCGGTTTGGGCGGGACGGAATCGAGTGCGATTCGCCAGTCATCCACTGCTAGGAAATAGTTTAGCTTTGATGGGGTCCTGGGCAATTAGCGGCTATTTATTATTAGGAAGAGAGGCACAGCGTCGGGGAATGGGAATTGGCAGTTATGCAGCGATCGCCTATAGTAGTGCGGCCCTGATTTTGTTGCCATTACCGCTGTTATGGGGAAGCAATTATTTTGGCTATCCCCCATCGGTGTATGGGTACGTTCTGTTGATGGCGATCGGACCCCAACTGATTGGACATACCAGTTTTAACTGGGCCTTGCGGTGGATTTCTCCAACATTAGTCACCTTAGTGATCCTATTTGAACCTGTGGGGGCGAGTATTTTAGGCTATTTTATCTTTGGAGAACTGCCCGGAATGGGGGTCATTGGTGGTGCAGTCGTTTTGCTAATTGGCGTGGCGATCGCCGCCCTTGCCACTCGACCCATTCCCACCCAATCATAACCCTTCAACCCGTAAAGTAATTGCATTTTAATAAAAGTTTTTAAAAGGGGGAAAATATTCAAAAGCCATAACCAAATTTGGATTCTTAATCCGCCATAAAAATCTGATGATGGGCCGCATCATTTTACGGTCCAGGGTAAACCTTGCATCTGAGTGGACTGATCCACCATTGGATGCGGATCAATGGGTTTGATTAGGGTTCTGAGTTTTTGCTGAACATCTGCCGGGTCAATCGCACGGGGAAATAGCCTAGAGTGTGTAACAGGTTGCTCAAGATGCAACACAACGCGCAACCGCTGTCCTCTGAGAACCTGTGCAGCAAAATTACTTTCTGAACTGTCCGAAGCATTAAGTTTAGCAGGCAACATCGCAGCCAGGGTACACAACACTTTGCCTGCTACTTCTTCCACCAAGTCCAGCGGCTTTGTTCGACTCTGCTGGCGATAGTCTTTGGCTTCAATCGAGCCAGATCACCTGGCCTTCAATCGCAATCAGATCAACAGCCTTGATGCCAGACAACCTCCTAGAAAAATGATTCCGATAAAACGCCCATTCATCGTACTTGCTCACTTTCCAAGAGTCGGAAAAACTAAAGATTAAACTATCAACCTGGATGTCTATCATTCTTAAATTCCGCTTTGAATAAACCGATCAGATTGGGCAAGCTGTTCATCCAGGGTTGTAATCTCTCCAATTTCATCAATTTCATCCCCTTGTCTAACTAAAACGCTGTCATCTGAGAAGTGTAAACCAAAGAATCGTGCAGAAAATGGAGAATTTTTATGAGCAGTCATCAGAATTTCTAGCTCACGCAGCAAAAATAAGCTATGAGTTGCTATAAATACTTGAATTCCTGCCTGACTCAAGCTGACAATGCTCTGAGCAACCTGTTTAATTAATAGGGGATTAAGATTTGCTTCTGGCTCATCCCAAAATAAAAATCCTTTGTCTAATAACATCCCATTTGCTATTAAACGGGCTAACATGGCTAATTTGCGCTGGCCTTCGGCAACCAGTGGCATCTCAAATCTCCCGCTTTCATTTGTTAAATAAAAACGGCCATTTTTATCGAGGATGATTGCCCCTCCCATTGCTGACTCAAGGGGAGCTAATAAGTGTTGAATTCTTTTCTCTTTGGGCCCCGCTGTAAAGGAGCGCCCAGCAGTAGGCAAGTGTCTCGCCAAGTTTCTTCAAATTCTAATAATGACCTTCATACACGGAGACAAAATTTGGAAAAATTGTTAATAACTCACGGGTTGGGAGATAAACTGATGCTATGTCCAGCCAAGATTCTGGAACTTTTTCTAGTAAGACTTCTGTTTTACTATTAGTGGAAAAACTAAAGGCAAAATCAAACTGAGGATTTTCAAAACTCAGTTGGATATCGCATCTATTTCGCCCTTGCTTGCGCCGAGCCAGCCGTCCCAGCGATTCAGGCCGAAAAACATTCACGAGCTTTTCTGCTAAACGACTTTGCATCAAAGTCTTGGTCGGTGAATTCCGGGTGGGGTTTGCCCTTCTTCCCAACTGTAGCTAGTGCAGAATAAATTATTTTAAGAAGGTGAGTTTTTCCAGTTCCATTCTCACCAATAATGACATTAAGTTGTTTAGAAAAATCAAGATTACTCCCCGAAAAAACCGTCAAATTTTTAATATTTAAACTATTTAAAATGAATTTTACTCCTCAACGAATTCCATCCCCTCAGAGAGGCTTTTGGAAATTAGAAGCAAAAATTTGGTTCGTGATTCCCTTAAACTACACTAGCATAATCAAAGACTTTGTAATAAACACTAGGCATTACCTCCCTCTACGGATGTCGGACAAACGTAGAAGAAGGCAATGCTATGCCTGAATTTTAAGCAATTGGGGACCGGACGCGATGGCCGATATCTCGGCGATAGTAAGAACCCTCGAAGTGGATTTTTTCAACCCCTTGATAGGCCCTGGCAAAGGCATCGTCAAAGTCGGTGCCGATCGCGGTAACGCCGAGGACTCTTCCTCCTTTGGTGAGCACTTGTCCGTTTTGGAGTTCGGTTCCGGCATGGAAGGTGACTGCGCCGATCGCCTCCGCTTGCTCTAATCCGGTAATCACATCCCCGGTTTTATAGTCTCCGGGATATCCTCCAGCAGCCATCACCACACAGGCAGAGGCTCCATTTTTCCAGCGCAGGGGAGGAAGTTCGGCTAGGGTTTGGTTGACGCAGGCGAGGAGAATTTCGTCGAGGGGGGTTTCTAATAAGGGCAAAATCGCCTGGGTTTCGGGGTCCCCAAAGCGGCAGTTAAATTCCAGCACTTTGATGTCACCTTCCGGGGAAATCATCAGTCCGGCATAGAGGACGCCGCGATAGTCGATGTTGCGATCGCGCAAACTGGCGATCGCCGGTTCCAAGACCTCCCTCTGTACCCGTTCCATCATCTCCGGGGTGACCAAAGGGGCCGGTGCATAGACTCCCATGCCGCCTGTATTTGGCCCGGTATCCCCCTCTCCCACGGCTTTATGATCCTGCGCCGGAAGCAGGGGTCGCACGGTTAAGCCATCGGTAATGGCTAATACGGAGGCTTCTTGACCGATTAAGCATTCTTCAATCACAATGCATTCACCGGAGAGGCCAAATTTGCCCCCAAAGGATTCGGAAATTGCGGCTTTGGCTTCTTCCACCGTTGCTGCCACCGTCACCCCTTTCCCTGCGGCTAATCCATCGGCTTTGACCACAATCGGCGCACCCTGTTCTTCCACATAAGCCACTGCCTGGGCGATTTCTTCATCGGTGAAGGCTTGCGATCGCGCCGTGGGAATGCCCACATCTTGCATAAATGCTTTCGCCCAGGATTTGCTCGCTTCCAGTTGAGCACCGGATTGAGAAGGACCAAATACGGGGATTTTTTCTTGCTGTAAATAGTCGGCCAATCCCATCGCTAATGGCACTTCTGGGCCAATCACGACTAACCCGATTTCATGGGTTTGGACCGCCTCTTTAATACCATAAAAATCGGTAGCTGTCAAGGATAAATTTTGGCAATTTTCTAAAATTGCCGTGCCTCCATTTCCTGGCACACAAAACACAGTCTCAACGGTGTTAGATTGCAACAGTTTCCAAGCAAGGGCGTGTTCCCGGCCCCCATTTCCCACAACTAAAACCTTCACGTTTCCCTCGTTTAGCACTTAACTTGATCTCTGAGTCGGCCATGAATGATGGTGACCCAATCGATTTTATGCTAGAACGGGATAGCTTCTTTAGGGTGGCTTTCATTAATTTCTCTTCAACTGTACCTATGGTGAATTTATGACAACAAGTATTGTGACGGGTGTTGGGGGTTTTGTTGGGTCTCATTTAGCCGAAGTCCTACTCGATCGCGGGGAACGGGTGATTGGCATTGACCAATTCAACGATTACTACGACCCGCGCTTAAAACGCCAGAATATTGCTTCATTTTCAACCCATCCCGCCTTTCAACTGATTGAAGCGGATATCCAGTCGTTAGATTGGCGATCGCTCCTTGCCGATGTGGATTTCATCTATCATCAAGCGGCACAAGCGGGGGTCCGCGCCAGTTGGGGAGAGGGGTTTCGCGCTTACACCGAACGCAATCTCAACGCCACCCAGGTGATGCTAGAAGCAGCGAAGGATGCCAAGCAACTTCAGCGCTTTGTCTTCGCCTCCTCTTCCTCGGTGTATGGCAATGCCGAAACCATGCCGACGAGTGAAGCAATTTGTCCGGCACCTGTGTCCCCTTATGGGATTACCAAGCTGGCATCGGAACAATTATGCGTGTTATATCACCGCAATTTTGGGGTGCCCGTGGTGGGATTGCGGTATTTTACCGTTTATGGTCCTCGTCAGCGTCCGGATATGGCGTTTCACAAGTTTTTAAAAGCGGCATTGGTTGACGAGGCTATTCCGATTTATGGGGATGGACAGCAAACCCGAGATTTTACTTATATTAGTGATGCGGTAGCTGCCAATTTAGCCTCGGCGAGTTCCAAAGAAGCGACAGGGGAAGTGTTCAATATTGGGGGAGGTTCTCGGGTCTCTCTAGCTTATGTGATTGATACCATTGAGGAGGTAATTGGACGTCCCATTCGTCGCAACCATGTCGAGTCGGCGATCGGGGATGCACGTCACACCAGTGCAGATGTGTCCAAAGCACAGCGCCTCATCGGATATCAGCCAAAAGTCCCCCTTAAAGAGGGATTAACCCATGAATGGGAGTGGATTCAATCCCTTTATCAGTAAAGGATTTTGCTTGCACAACTTCAGTCGTTCTTCCTGTTCGTAGTAACGACTGAAGTTGTTATCTGTAGTTTTTAGTATAGCGTTTCTCATCTCCATAAGGTACGGCGATGGCGGCCCCAAACCCCTCTCCCCCTGAGCTAAGTCGAAGGGCTGGGAGAGGGGCTGAGGGTGAGTCCACCGAACCGGGAGCATCTCAAGAAGGCAAAGAGACCTAACCCCCGGTGACCCTTCCCACCCCTCTTACAAGGGTATATTTTTTACGTTCAGGGGAATTTGCCTAAAAGTAAGAGGACTTCCGGTCCCCTCCCCTGTGTCTTGGTAGGGCTGTGTCATTCTCCCGGCCCAATTAATTTTTGCATTGTTCAATCGCTTTATCTGGCGGAGGATACAGGCATATTCCCCTCCCTTGGAGGGGTGTCCCGAAGGGACGGGGTGGTTTCTTGATTTGAAACAGACAGATACTTTTGAGTAAAGAAGCATAGATCAATACCTGCTCACGAGGTAGAATTTACCACCCCGCCCCTCCGGGGCACCCCTCCCAGGGAGGGGAATAAGCCCCAAAACTTGAGAAAAATTACCCCATAAACAACCTACCCTTGTAAGTTCCCACCCCTCCGGTGACCCTCCCCACCTCTCCGGTGGCCCTCTCTATAGAGGAGAGGGAGAATAAGGAACTTTTTTTTATTGCTGGAAGGGGGAGCAAGACGTATAAATTCCCCTTGGAGGCCAAATTGAGATGCTCCCACCGAACCGCTATAACGACTTCAGTCGTTATCTTTAGTTTGTAGTAACGACTTCAGTCGTTATCTTTAGTTTGTAGTTCTGAAAATCATTAAGGGGATTGCAAAATATAAATCCTCCAAATGTTCAACTGAAAGGAAGGTATCTGTAGGGGCTTCGATGCCCGGGCACCTGGGCGTATGCAATACGCCCCTACATTGACGGGGCTACTTCGTTGATCCGTTACTACGAACGAACGTTTTGGAGAGTTTATTTTTTGGAGTTCCCTAACTTGTGTAAATACCTTTATAGTGGTTCGGTGGACTCATGAGGTACAGAGATTTAGAGGAGTGCGAGCATCTTGCTCCCTATCCTAGACCGCGAGCAAGATGCTCGCACTCCCAAACCGTAGCTCATAGCTATGGGAAACGCTATAAATATAGTTGACTTTTGAGAACCGCTCACTTATACTAACTCACAAAACTAAATCAGAGAGAACAACGCCTATGTTTCTCTATCGAACTCGGACTATCGTACTTGCCGGAGTCGTCTGCACTTTTGTCGCCTGGGGTTCTCCAGTGCGATCGCAGCAACCACCAGGGGAAACATGGGATCGGCCAGAAACCTACTTACTGGCTCAAGCCGATACCCCAGCCCGCCCCCGAGACGACCGCCACCGCAGGCGACGGCTCCAAAGCGGTTACCATCGCAGATCCGACCATTCCCGCTGACGAACTAAAACTATTAGTCAAACCCCTAACCCTAGCCGAATTAGAGAATGAAGCCGCTGCATGGCAGGAGTTGGTCAAAGCTAAAGTACAGGAAATCAGCAATTCCGAAATTGCTATCAAACGCAAAAATCGCCAGCTTGAGCAGGAAAAAGAGGCAGTTAAATCCTTAGAAAACGCCCAAGCTGCCCTGGCAGCCGCTGAAGAAGCCCAAAAGGCAGCCACTCCTGGCTCTCCCGAAGCTGAAGAGGCCGCCAAAAAAGTCGCAGAGGCCCAAGAATCCCTGACCAAAGCTCAAGAGGCGCTCGCTGCTGCCACTGAGACGAGAGAATCACTTGAAGGAGATGAGGAGGTACAGAAAGCCGTTGAGGAGGCCAAGCAAGATGTAGAAGAAGGAGGGAAAACCGCAGCCGAAAAAGAAGAAGAAAAAAAAGCAGCAGCAGCAGCGCCAACACCGGATCCCGCCGAATTCGAGCTTTACTGTAATCAGTATGGCGACGCCAGCTACGTGAGTGAGTCCGGAGTCGAAGTCTCCTGTACTCAGGAAACCGAGTTCACTGATACTCCGGCAACTGATAATCAGGCAACTGAGGAAACCGCTACACAGCTTGATCAATCTGCTACAAAACTAGATGCTGGTAGTGGAGACAGCACGGCTCAACTCCAAGAACAACAAGGACAGTTAGACCAAGCGACGCAAAGACTAGAAGACAATCAGCAAGCCGAAGAAGAAGTGAAGACCCAACTGGTGGTCAATGTCACCACTCTCCAATCAGAACGTACTGCCCTGGTCGATCGCTTTGGCGTGGTTTTGGATGAAATGGAGGCCAAAGGCGGCGATCCTGCCGCATATAAAACCTATATCACAGCCATCAGCGGCGTAGAACTTGACGTCAAAGATACCACAGGACTCGGAGTCCGACTGGCCAGTTGGTTCCAGTCCGAGGAAGGTGGGCTGCGCTGGGCGACTAATATTGGTAAGTTCGTGGGAATTGTGGTGGTGGCGACCGTAGTTTCCCAAGTCCTCGGTAAAGTCGTCAATGGTACGATGAGCAAATTTGGCTCCTCGTCACTGTTGCGTGAATTTGTGGTCATTCTGATCAAACGTGGCGGAGTCCTTCTCGGCGTTCTCATCGGATTGACAGCATTAGAAATCAGCTTGGGTCCGGTTTTTGCCGTCCTGGGTGGACTCAGTTTCATCCTAGGTTTTGCCCTGCAAAGCAACCTGGGCAACTTGGCGAGTGGCTTGATGATTATGGCCTATAAACCGTTTGACGTAGGGGATGAAGTGAAGGTCGGAGGCTATTGGGCTTACATTAAGTCTATTACCCTAGCTAACACGCAACTGAAGGGCTTTGACGGGAGTATCATTAATCTGCCCAACAATACAATTTGGAGCGGTGATATTATTAATTACACCCACGAAGAAATCCGCAAGTATGCGATACCCATTTCTGTAAAGTTTGAGCAAGACTTGGAGCAAGTTCACGAGATGTGGATGGAAATTGCCGCATCACATCCAAAGGTGTTAGAGACCCCTGCCCCTGGTTGGTTCCCTTGGAGTGGTCAATATGACTACCAGATATGCGTAACTCTATCAGCATGGACGAAGACAGATGACTATTGGCCTGTCTATATTGATTTGCTGAAAATGTTGCAAAAACGCATTGGCGAGTTAGGGATTCAGTTGACCGCTCCAGTGCAAGATATTCGGATCGCATCTGGCTCTAATCCTCCTGGACTTGAGTCGTTATCTTATCTTAGTTCAACGTCCAAACTTTAGCCGTTCTTCCGGTATTTGTACTAACGACTGAAGTCGTTTCCATAAGTTTGTAGTAACGACTTCAGTCGTCCTTCCTGTTTGTAGTAACGACTTCAGTCGTTCTCTTATCTTAAGTTCGTAGTAACGACTTCAGTCGGGAGCATCTCAAGAAGGCAAAGAGACCTAACCCCCCAGCCCCCTTCCCTACGAGGGAAGGGGGAGCAAGACGTATAAATTCCCCTTTGAGGCAAAATTGAGATGCTCTCCTTCAGTCGTTATTACGAACATCAGAAACGCCTTCAGGCGTTACTACGAACTTTTACTCCGTTAAGGCTTTTTGCTGTTGATATAAGGCTTTAAATCGTCGCTGCTGCTCATTGTGATTGACAATTGGTGCAGGATATCCACAGGATTCCCGTTCTAACGGAAGAATTTTCCCCGAAATTAAGGCTTCTGTCTCGATTGAGCGCAACTCGGGTACCCACTCTCGAATGTAGTCTCCTTCGGGGTCGAATTTCTGGGTTTGGGTTGTGGGATTAAAAATTCGTAGGGGTTTGGGGTCCATGCCACTGGAGGCACTCCATTGCCAACCGCCATTGTTGGCAGCGAGGTCTCCATCATATAATTTCTGCATGAAATATTGTTCTCCCCATTGCCAATTTATAATCAAGTCTTTGGTGAGAAAACTGGCGACAATCATCCGACAACGGTTGTGCATCCAGCCGGTTTCATTGAGTTGGCGCATGGCAGCATCAACGATGGGATAGCCGGTTTGTCCTTCACACCAAGCTTGAAAAAGTTCTTCGTTATTCTCCCAAGGAAAGTCTTTCCAAGTATCTCGATAAGGTCCGGTGGCGAGTTCGGGAAAGTGATACAGTGCCTGTTGATAAAATTCGCGCCATGCGAGTTCTTGTTGCCAGGTTTGGACGCCTTTGCGGGTTTCGTCACTCCGGCATTGTTCAGCAGCGCTGAGGGTGGCATTCCAGACGGTGCGAATGCCGATCGCCCCAAATTTGAGGGCGGCACTTAATAGAGAAGTTCCAGGAACTGGCGGGGAAATTCCGTTGTTCGTCGTAGTCATAAATGGTGCGATCGCTAAATTCTTCCAGTTGCGATCGCGCAGCACTTTCCCCAGGTTCCAGCATCAGCGGATTATCCCAACTTAATCCTAAATCCTTGAGGGTCGGTAACGCAACTACACCAGCATTTTTGGCCCGTTCTTCTTCTTCTTTACTCAGAGAAATCGCCTGTTCTAATCCGGGGACAGGTTCGGCTTTGGTTTGGCGAATCCAGTTTTTCCAAAAGGGTGTATAAACAGTATAGGGATTGCCGGTATTACTACAAATTTCTCCGGGAAAATGTAATAGCTGGTCCCAAAAGTTTTCCACCGCAATTCCCTGTTCTTTTAGGGCTTCTCGAACGGCTTGGTCCCGGTCCTGAGAATAGGGTTCTATGTCTAAATTCCAATAGACAAATTGCGCTTGTAAGGCAGTGGCTAATCGGGCGATCGCAACTCTAGGTTCATCAAACAGGATGAACAATTGACTCCCAATTTTAGCATAGTTTTCCTGGAGTTCAGCCAAACAACCCAGCATATATTTAACCCGCGCGGGTGCAATATCTGCGCCCTTTAAAATATTGGGGTCTAGGCAAAAGACTCCCACGAGTTTTCGGCTTTTTTCAAAGGCAGTCGCCAATCCGATATTATCGGTGATTCTTAAATCGCGGCGATGCCAAAACAAAATTAAATCGGACATGAATCTTCCTTGTTTTTATCTATTATTTAACTTGGGTGTTGAGTTGCTTTTAAACTCATTAATTTTTGGTCTAATTCAATGATATAATCTTTTCCGTAGGTCTGATTCTCTAAGGTATCGATGAGGGTTTGGGGAAGGTCCTGCGTGATTTCTGGACTACCGGAGGCAGCGGCAAGGGCGATCGCCGCGACGGTATCCACATCGCCGGTAAAGGCGATGCAATCTTGCAGCAGTCCACTCAGGGAATGATTGCGGGCGATCGCAGTTAAAGCGGCTTTGACACAAATCCAGCCGGTTGTTTTAACGGGTCCTTGCCAGGGTTGGGACCATTGATAACCGGGGATGTATGTTTCAATAAATTCACCCAAATTGAGTTTCGGTCCTCGATTATAAATAAAATAATGAGCCATTAAAGCAGCGGCACAAGCGGCATTAATGCCATCGGGTGTATTATGAGTAATCGCCGCTTGTAAGGTGGTGGCTTCCATCACGGCTTCTGGAGTCGCTAATACCCCAATGGGTGCGGCACGCATGGCGGCACCACTTTTATCACTTCTAACGTTAATTTTAGCTAAAAAGTCTGCTCCATCTTCGACTTGCAGCAAGAAGTCATAAAATTTGGGAGAGTATCCTTCACGGGGGTCGCGTTTAAAGGCGTTAACGAAGTGATTGGCGACTGCCAGAGGTTGTCCAGGGTTCTCCAGATACTAAAGTTTCGGCGATCGCCAAGCTCATTTGGGTGTCATCGGTGTAACAGCCAGGACGAATTTGATGCCGAGGATGTTGGACATAGTGGGTTAAAGTATTCTCCGAAATCATCTCATCGGCATATTCAAATCCCGCCCCGTAAGCATCACCAATTGCTAATTCTAAGAGCATTTTTATCCTTTTTGAATTCCCAAACAGGACAGTACCATCCCCTGTCCTGTTCGATAGTTTACTTAAAAATTTAGAAGACGCTGGGCTAGGAAAAAGCTAGAAATTGACTTAGAATCCACGGCTTCTCCATTGAGAATTGCCAGTTCAAAATCGTGAGGCGTCATTAGAACGGTTTGGATATCTTCATCCTCATCCAATTGTTGCGGCGTGGTTAATTTTTCTAAATCTGTGGCTAAAAAAGCATAAATGACTTCATCAGAATACCCCGGTGCGAGGAAAAACTGCCCTAATCTTTGCCATTTATGAGCACGGTATCCAGTTTCTTCTTCTATTTCCCGTTGGATGGTTTGAAAAGGGTCTTCATCATGTTCCACAGTTCCAGCGGGAAATTCGAGTAGTCTTCCTTGGACGGCAAAGCGATATTGTTCCACTAAAACGAGTCGTCCATCTGCGGTAACGGGAATGCAGAGTGCGCCGCCTGGGTGTCGAATGCATTCCCATTCCCCTTCGGCACCATTGGGAAGGCGTAAACGGTTGACATCAAAGCCAAATTTTCGACCGGAATAGGAGAGACGATGTTTGATCAGGGTGGGGGGTTCTTGACCGAATACCATAGTTATTTAAAACGGCGATCGCTGAATGTGCAGAGGAACGATGAAACAGAGGAATTCGAGACAATTCCCCGGAGATTTTAGCGGACTTAAACTCACCCTGGCGGTGCGTTGAGCTTCAGCCGTAACGCACCGGATTTTAGGGGAAATTCTCAACCCTAAATTGGGGGATTCAGAGGTTAGTCTTGCTTGACTTCAAAGCCGACTGCGGTAATAGCTTGTTTGAAAGATGATTCGGAAGCGGCGGAATCTAGGGTAACCGTTTTGCTTTCTAAATCAATATCAACTTTAGCATCAGAATCAACCGTTTTAATTGCGCCGGTCACTTTTTCGGCACAGCCTTCGCAGACCATTGATGGAACTTTTAGTTTGAGTGACATTGTTAAACCTCGTTTACTTTACTGCTTCCTATTGTGATGGGAAAGGCTTGATTTTGCTATCTCCCCTCTGGCAGATTTGTGGGAATTAATTCCTGATCCCATCGATTCATGGAATAGATTGATCAATTGTACAGGGTTTGTACCCCCCTGGTGTCTACTCGTTGCAGAAGTTGACCGATCGCCTCGCCGGATACGGGATCCACCCAGTCTGGGGCGATTTCTGCTAACGGCACTAGGACAAATGCTCGTTCTCTCATTCGAGGATGGGGGACTTCCAAGGTGGGCGTTGCCACAATTGTATCGGCATAGAAGAGTAAATCTAGGTCGAGGGTTCTAGGTCCCCACCGTTCCTGGCGGATCCGCCCGAATTGCTGTTCAATCTCTAATAAACGCGCTAATAACTGGTGGGGGGTGAGTTGGACTTGCACTAAAGCACAGCCATTGAGATAATCAGGTTGCGGAGGCCCGATCGCTGCGGTTTGATACCAGCGTGAGGTCTGCTGTACCGATATCCCTGGGGTCGAATCTAAATGAGCGATCGCCGAAGCCAAAATCCTGGAAGAGTCACCCAGATTGCTTCCTAGTGCGATCGCTGCGATCACTGATGTCATGGTTTCAGAGCGTAGGGGAGAGTCGGCATAAACAAACCGTTTACGAGTTCTTAACAGTTACCTGGTTATTTTACCGGCTAACTTCATTCCGATTACAGCTTCCCAGGAAATTTATCTCTGGGTTGAGCTAAAATCTCTGTTGAGCAGTTGGCGTTCTTAGCTTTACAGGTTCTAATTTCATCCCGCTTTCACCCCTTTATCCTCAAAACTTATCCCGTAAAATTTTGAGAAATAGAATTAAGTTTGTTTTGTCAACCTGATTTAATGAGACAAATTTTAATATAAATTAAACTTTATAAAATCGACAAACTTTTATTAAAAAATCACAAAATAGGTTTGCATTAGTACGGAATTTGCCGGACAATTGCTAGACAATTAGGGTCCGGGAAACAAAAAATGACCAAGTTTAGGTCAATCAATTTAAGATTGGATACATTAAAGTAGGGGGGAAAAGGGGATAACTCGGGTCCCTCCAAGAAAAAATCAAACGGTTAACGTTAAAGAAGTCCAGTAATTATGTTATCAATCCTAGGGAGCGAAGTTTAAAATCTAGCCCCTAAAATAGTATCAGTTCCACGACCCCACTATGCAACCGCCGCTAATCTGCCACTTTTTGATTGGGATCCCTGGTTGTGGCAAATCTAGCTTTGCCACAATGCTGACAAAACTGACGGAGGGACGGATCGTTTCGACGGATGGGATCCGCAAATCCCTCTATGGGGATGAACGGATCCAAGGAAACTGGGAAGCGATTGAACAAGAGGCGATCGCTCAGATTCAAGCTGCGATCGCGGCAGGAGACAGCGTAATCTATGATGCCACCAATGCCAAACGGGTATGGCGGATGAGTTTGCTGTGGAAATTGCGGCAGTTTGAGGTCCCCTGGATGGGATGGCAGATGGTGACGCCTTTGGCAACCTGCAAGCAGTGGAACCAAACTCGCAGTCG
Source organism: uncultured cyanobacterium (assembly GCA_963821735.1). Taxonomy (GTDB): domain Bacteria; phylum Cyanobacteriota; class Cyanobacteriia; order Cyanobacteriales; family Laspinemataceae; genus Laspinema. Next base: position 260,730 of record CAWGFK010000002.1, on the reverse strand, counting down.
CCAAGTGCCAGAGGGGGTCCTTGAGTCCATGTGGCGATCGCTGCATCAGTTTCCTCCCCTGCTGGCAGAAGGGTTTGCCGCATTATATCCAGTCAACCCAGAAGAAGGGGTCCAGGAGGCAGATATCCAACGCAAAATCCAACGCCTGCGCGATCGCCACCGAAGAGAACCCAGATCCTCTTGTTTTCAACCCCAATACCATCGGTATTCCCAGTTGCAGGATTTTGATCGCCTCATGCACTTAATTTCCCTGATTTTGCGCTATCCGGGAATCGGCAACCTGCAAAACACCGCGCCATCGGTTTTAGAAACCCTCTTTGACCCCCTCCCTAAATTTAGCAGCGCCATTGAAGAAGTCAGCGCCATTATGGGAAAATTAGCCGGAGAACTCTATACCGACTCCGTTGCCTTGGCATCGGATCTCGAATGGTTGGAAAAGAATCATCTAATTGGAACCGGCGGATTTTGGACGGGCAATTTTCCAGAAATTCAAGTAGAACCGCTGAAAAATTTGGACGTTTCACCCCATCCTTACTCAGGAATCAGACCCTTTAAACGAGTTCTGGCAACCATTCGCTTTCTGATCCATCATCCCATTTTTCGGGAACCCGGACCCGCGAATTTTCAGGCATTGGCGATCGCACTTCAGAAACAAGAAATTATTCCTAAAAAAGGAACCCATCACCTTCTCAAAGATATTGATCAAGTTCTCAACCCTTATAAAATTTTATCAAATTTGCCCTTGAAAACAGGTTATTTTGCAGGAACAGCGATTTTTTCACCCACGGAATTAAAGCAAATCTATTGGTTGCTACAGTCTCAGGAATGCTATCTCGCCGACCCCCGTGCCCTCTCCATTTCCCACCAGTTAAAAGACCGCATGGCCCTAACGGAGTTAAATGGTCACGGTTCTGATGCTTATCCCATCCGAGAAATCGCCCATTATAACGCCCGGGATTTTCCTTTTATTCCCCGAATCGAGGCAGCGATCGCCCAGGGAACCTTACTAGAATTTAAACGCATTCCCGGATTTAAAGACTTATCAAAAAATACCGAACATTTCTTTTTAGCTTGGCCATTAAAAGTTATATTTTATGGGGGTTCCTGGTATTTAGGCTATGAATGCGAAGGCGGCAAAGAACCGGGATTATTTCGCTTAGAACGCTTGGACCGATTGCGGGTGAATCAAGAAATGGAAACCTCCCGCAGCGCGGAACTTCAAGAAAAATCGGGACGACAATTAGAAACTCTTTACCAAGAAAGTGCTGGCATATTTTTAGGAACCAGTACCACCCAGCAGCGCCGTTTCCTCAGTTCAAATCCCGAAAACCGCAAGCAAGTCGAGTTAATCGTGGAACTCTGGTTTACAGATAAATCTTTCCGGTTTATCCGAGAAGAAACCAAGCATTTGCCCACCCATAAAATTACCATTTCTGAGCCGTTCTTTTTCCAGGAAGACGATAAAATTTCACCCATTTACTTAACGCCCTCCCCTGACCCTGAATTCCCCAATCGCCTGCAAATTAAGGTTCCAAAATGGTCGTTAAATGATGTAACTTTTTTACGGTGGATTGTAGGATTTGATGGCAATCTGAAGATTCACACTCCGCCGGAATTAGTCAAGAAAATCAAAAAAATTGGTCAAGAAATTGTCAGGGTTTATCACCGTAAATTGTGATTAATTTTGAGGTTCTATTATCCAAGCAGAGGCGATTTGCGAATCGCCTCTACATTTTGGCTGTCAGGTTAAAAATTGCGTAAGTCATCCAAAATTCGTAGCTATTGCGGGACTTTAGCTAAGGCAGCACGAATAACATCAGATCCGGCACCAGGAAGATAGGCGTTTTCGCTAATATGTCGTTTCCATGCCCGACTTCCAGCTTGTCCCGTGAACAGTTGCAGGATATGTCTGCTAATTTGATTTAGATTGGAACCTTGAGCTAACCAATGGTCAATATAAGGTAACATGGCTTCGACGACTTGATGCCGAGAAAGAGGCGGTATTTCTTCTCCAAAAATCTCCCGATCGCAGCTTGCAAATAAATAGGGATTATCGTAAGCAGCCCTGCCCAATCATCACCGCATCAACCTGCTGCAAATGTTCGCGGACTTGTGCCATTGTGGTGATGCCGCCATTGATTTCAATCCACAATTCAGGGAACTCTTGTTTTAACTGATAAACATCTTCATAGCGCAGGGGAGGAATGGTGCGGTTTTCCTTGGGATTTAACCCCGAAAGCCATGCTTTGCGAGCGTGTACGGTAAATCGACGACATCCCGCTTCGGAGATAATCCGCACAAATTCTTGCATATCTTCATAGCGATCGCGCTCATCAATGCCGATGCGATGCTTCACCGTTACCGGCAATTTTGTCACCCGTTGCATCGCCTCTATTCCCCGCGCTACTCGTTCCGGTTGAGCCATTAAACAAGCGCCAAAATTCCCGTTTTGAACCCGACTACTGGGACATCCTACGTTTAAATTAATCTCGTCATAACCGAAGTCTTCGGCAATCCGGGTACATTCGGCAAGTTCCTGGGGATCATCGCCTCCCAGTTGCAGGGATAGCGGTTTTTCTTCTGGGGAAAATCCCAACAATTTTTGGCGATCGCCATGAATAATCGCCGCTGTGGTAATCATTTCCGTATAGAGTAAGGTGCGCTTGGTAATCAGGCGCATAAAGTAGCGATAATGGCGATCGGTGCGATCCATCATCGGGGCCACACTCAACGGCAAACCGGGTTCAGAATAGCTTGATTTGGACTCCTGAACTTGGGGAAAAACCTGGGCGTTGATAAGATTCATGATTTCGGCGATCGCAGCAATGGGATAGCAATAAACGGGTCGGATGATAGCCTCTTTACCTCATGAGTCCGGTAACCGCTATAAACCTCATTTCTCTATCTTACCCCATCCATCCTATTCTTAATCCACCCAATTTTTAGCCCGACTTACAGCCTTTTGCCATTGAGCAAAATGAGGTGCTGCGGCAACTTTTCCCTCTGAGGGTTCAAAGCATCGATCCAGGGTACGAGTTTGAACCAGAGTGCGATAATCGGTCCAGAAACCTACCGCTAAACCGGCAGCAAAGGCAGCACCTTGAGCGGTAGCATCCAGGACTGTAGGACGTTCCAGGGGAATGTTCAGGACATCCGCTTGAAATTGCATCAGAAAATCATTTTCGCAAGCGCCGCCATCGACTTTTAAACGTTGTACGGGGGTGTCACTATCTTGATTGATGGCATCGACGACTTCTTTAACTTGATAGGCGATCGCCTCTAAAACAGCGCGAACTAGATGGGCCCGGGTTACTCCTGCGGTGAGTCCAAAAAATGCTCCCCGGGCACTCATATCCCAATGGGGTGCACCGAGTCCACTCAAGGCGGGGACGAAATAGGCCCCATTCGTATCGGGAACGGAACGGGCGATCGCCTCGGTTTCTCCTGCGGAATTAATCAGGTTTAATCCATCTCGCAACCACTGCACTGCACGTCCTGTCGTAAACATTGCCCCTTCTAAGGCATAGTTCACCTGATTGCCATCAGTCCAGGCAACGGTTGAGAGGAGTTGATGATGGGAACGGACTAATTCCTGACCCGTTTGAGCAATTAAAAAACAGCCGGTTCCGTAAGTACATTTTACCAGTCCCGGGCGATCGCAGCCGTGGGCGAATAATGCCGCCTGCTGATCTCCTAAAATCGCCATAATTGGGACGGAAAAACCCAGGATATCCGGGTCGGTTTCTCCAAAATAGCCGAAACTGTCGCGAATTTCCGGCATGATTTCCGGGGGAATTCCGAATAAATTTAACAGGATGGGGTCCCAATTTAAGGTTTCCAAATTCATCAACAGGGTGCGACTGGCATTACTGCGATCGGTGGCATGAACCTTGGACCCGGTTAGTTTCCAAAGTATCCAAGTATCGATGGTTCCGGCGAGAAGATTTTGGGGATGAATATCCGGTCGATTGTCTTTGACCCATTTTAATAACCAGGCGAGTTTAGTAGCGGAAAAATAGGCATCCAAGACTAATCCCGTGCGATTTTGAATGTCAGCAGCATGACCCTTTTCGGTCAACTCTCGGCAAAGGGGTGCAGTCCGGCGATCGAGCCAGACAATGGCCGGATGTAAGGGTTCTCCTGTGGTTTTATCCCACAATAAACAGGTTTCCCGTCTGGACCGTTAGACCGACTGCGGCAATTTCAGACCCCGAAATTCCCCGATTTTGCAACACCTGCTGAATGCAATGGTAGGTATCGTTCCAGATGGCGACTGGATCATGTTCTACCCAACCAGCTTGGGGATAAAATTGGGTTAATTCTTGATAAGATTGAGAAATTAATTGACCCTCTTGATTAAATAAAATAGCTCGATTTCCCGTGGTGCCAAGGTCGAGTCCTAAAATTATATGTGAATTAGATTGTTTCATAAACGATAGAGATAAAATGAATGAGTATGATAAATTTAGGGTCAGAATCGTGGATTTAAAGGCGGGATTTGACTCTTGAATTGCTATAGATTAGGGACTCCACTGTTCCCGAAAATTTCTCCCAATCAACCCGTGACAGTGAATTTTCAGGGATCTGCCTCTGATGATTACTGGTCGTCCAAATTAAAGATTAAATATTTGCAATCTTACCATTACTGAAATATAATTGTTCAAGGCAAACAAATTAATTTCTTTAAATATCCAGTGCGATGGCCCTCAATGTCAAGCCCCTAAAGGCTCCGTATTATCACGGAAAATTATAAAACCCTTGGAAATTTTATAAAAATTTAATAAAGTAGAGAAATGCTTACGCACCAGTCACCCGATTCACAAAGTTTTTTGTCAAGACGGATGCTGGTTCCAGTCTGGAATTCAAGCCAGTTGGTCATCGATCGCCGCCTAAGTCAGCGTTCACATCATTGAGGAGGAACCCTTCATCACCGTTATGTTGGGATCCTTCCACCGAAAAAACATCGCTTGTCCTCAGACAAGAGTATCTTTATCAGCAAGGGAAGCCCCATCTATGCAGCTTCAAGAGCCTTACAAGGTCCTAGAGACCCGAAAACAGAGAGGGATTGTGGATCCACCACAGATTGGCAATGTTGGCAATGTCGGGAAATCCTCTGCAAATCTTCTGAAACAGCTCAAAACTAACATTCGCCGCTTAAGCATTAAGCAAAAAATCGGCTATGGTTATGCGCTGACCATTTCGATCGCGTTATTGGGAACGGGTCTGGGGTTAGTCGTCGGCGATCGCTATCATGACAAAGCTAAACAACAACTGGTTCATGCCTACGAGCAACAGCGGATCCTCACCCATTTGCAATATGAAGTGGTCACCGCGCGATCGCATCAACAAGGTTTAATCTCCGGTGCGGATCAGGCCCTCTGGAGTGAATCCAAAAGCCGCAGCTTTCTGGACCAAAATCAGAAAGTCAAGACCCTGTTAACCCATTTACAAGGGTTGGTTAACGCCAATGAAAAGAGTTTAGTCACGGTTGAGGAATCCCAATTGCAAAAATTATGGGAAATTCAACAAGTTGCCGAAAAATCTTCTCAAGACTTGATTGAAATCCAAACCTCGAATTCCCATCCGTTTTCCGATTTAGTGACTCGTCTCAATGACGCGCAAAAAGAGAGAGTTTTGGCAAAAATTTCCGAAGTAGAACTGGCCTTAGAAGCCCTCTATCAGGAGTTAGACCAAACCTTAAATGCAGCCCAAGCTCAAGAGAATGTGGCCAAAGAGACCTTTACGAAAGCCGAATCTCTGCGCTGGAAAATTGCAGTTTTGAGTATGATTCTCTCCGTGGCGATCGCCGCGATGTTAGCCTCATACACCAGTCGGGCGATCGCCCGTCCCATTGAATGGGTCACCCAAGTTGCCCTCCGCACTACGGAACAATCCAATTATCGACTCCGTGCCCCCATTCTCACCGAAGATGAAGCCGGTTTATTAGCCACCTCCCTCAATCAACTGATTAGTCGAGTTGAGGAACAACTCCAGGAAATTCAGCAAGCTCAAACCCAGCTTATTCAAACCGAAAAAATGTCCAGTCTGGGACAATTAGTCGCTGGAATTGCCCACGAAATCAACAATCCCATCAACTTTATCACCGGCAATATCGAGCATAGCAATCATTACATCCAAGACCTCCTCGAAATCGTTAAACTGTATCAAAAAGAGCATCCTAATCCGTCCCCGGAACTTCAGGAACTCATTGAGGATGTGGATTTAGAATTTGTCATTGCCGACTTAAACAAAATGCTCTCCTCCATGAGCATTGGTTCCGAGCGAATTCGGCAGATTGTCCTTTCTCTGCGAAACTTTTCCCGCCTGGACGAATCCGAGAAAAAACGAGTTGATATTCACGAAGGAATAGACAGTACCCTGTTGCTCTGTAACCATCGCCTACAGCCGCATATTGAAGTCATTACCCGCTATGATGAATTAGACCCAATCGAGTGCTACCCAGCGCAACTCAACCAAGTGTTTATGCACTTGATTTCCAATGCGATCGATGCCTTAGAAAGCAAACAGGATAAAGAGTCTAACGCCCTTCAGTCTCCTCCCAAAATCATGATTCAAACCCAGAAGTTAAATGAAAGAACCATCCAGATAAAAATCACCGATAATGGTCCAGGAATCGATGAGACAACCCGGAGCAAAATATTCGACCCATTTTACACCACGAAACCCCCCGGAAAAGGAACGGGTTTGGGATTGTCTATTGCTTACCGCGTAGTCGAAAAACATGGAGGTAAAATCGAGGTGAGTTCGCAACCCGGAAGAGGGGCAGAATTTATCATTACCCTTCCTATTGAACCCTTAGCTTATCCTTTATCCATCCAGCACACTCGACCTTCTGTCCCCATTTTAAATGCCATCTAAAGTCCAAAAAATGAGCGCCCTTCTCAGTAAATTTAGAACCCTAGGGCAGTCAAAACGCGAGAAAAAACTAACGCAGATGTCGGCATTGTTGTCAAGTTTTTCCGACATCCATCAGCAGTCCAGGCAGCGTCAGGTTGCTAATTTTAATCTATTTTCTCTCTTGCAATTGAGCAAAAATGAGGCAACTCAAACTACCGTATTAGGGTGGTTGTTGGATGCCGAGGGTAGTCATGGACAAGGTGCACTGTTTTTAGAACAGCTTGTCAAACTCTGTGGGGACTGCATTCCCTCGGAGCATTTTAGCCAACCCTATCGCCTCCTTTCTGGGGCGATCGCACCCCAATTACGCTTGGATCTGATTCTGTATCGACCCGGGGAGTTTTTAGTGGCGATCGATAACAATATTTTGGACCGAGAAGGCATCAACCAAGCGGAGCTAGAAATTATCGAGATGCGGCAGTTGGGTTCAGCGCAACGCATCCCCAAAGAACGGCAAATCGCCATCTTTTTAACCCCCGAAGGGCGAGCACCCCGCAGTGGCGACCCGGACCCTTGGCATCAGATTTCCTATCCCCAACTCGCTGCCGCCTTCGACTCAGTTGTGCCGCAACTGAATGATTTAAAACTTAAACATATTTTGGTAGACTGGATCGAGGTGGTGTCAAGGGTATGATGTATGAAAATTTTCTCAGATGAAAGTAAGTTATTAGCCAAAAATTGGGAAACCTATCAGGAACTTCTCAAAGCGGAACAAACCCTCAGAACAGAACTCCAGAATTTTCTGGAATCTCTGGAATCTGATTTAGTTAAAAATTCCTGGTGGCAAAATCAGTGGAATTTTATCGTTTACGAAGAGACGGAAATTTATATTTCCAATGCCAATTGGGTATCTTCCTATGATGAATATGTCATCCTAATTGGCTTAGAAGGATTGACTCCTGAGCGATTGTTTGGCATGGATAATCCGCCGCTGCTGTATGTTAAATCTTCAGACTATAGCCTGGGAGAGATGCTGGTTGAAAAACTCAAAGAAGAAGAAAGCTTAAAACAGGGGGACATTGATTATAGTTCCAGTCGCTATCTCGTCACCCAACCCTTAAAGGTGCTACCGAACGAAGTCGAGAAATTTGAGAAAGTCGTTCGGCAACCCGCCCTAGATTTTTTAAGTTATTATGCAACTACCCTGGAAAAATATACCGACTTAATAGAACAAGCCCTGAGTTAAAAAGGGCAGGAGATGGACGGTGACCCTCTATTTTTATAGCACCCGCAGCGAATACGGATGTTTCTCCAACTTTTCCCGACATGGCTTGGAGTTAGATGGGGTATGGTGGCCGACGAGCGAACATTATTTTCAAGCCCAAAAATTTGCCGGAACACCCCATGCCGAACAAATTCGACAGGTGAATAACCCCAAAGATGCCGCCAACATGGGACGCGATCGCAAACGTCCCCTCCGTCCCGATTGGGAAACGGTCAAAGATGACATCATGCGCCGTGCGGTCCTCAAAAAATTCCAGACTCATGACGAGATTCGGGAGATTTTGCTAGGAACTGGAGATGAGGAACTCGTAGAAAATGCCCCTCATGATTATTACTGGGGATGCGGTAAAGATGGCAGTGGGCAGAATAAATTAGGTCAGATTTTAATGGAGGTGCGAGAAATTCTGCGTCAGGAATCCTAAATTTAATGTCCTGAATCGGGAAATCGGGAGCAAATTCAGCGCGATCGCCGGACTCCCGTGAACGATGGAGGAGGGGTTGAGCGCGATCGCCCCATAAAAAACCACGCCCCATTCTCCCAAAACCTCAGAACGTGGCACAATAACAATAGACTCCCCCATTCTTATCCTTGCCTTCCACCGGATAGAAAGAACCTTGCTGGCTCTCCTAAACAAAATCCGAGAAATTATTGCCCGTTGGTGGTCCGAATTCACCCTCCAGACCCGACTGATGGCAGCCGCTACCTTGGTGGTGTCCCTCATTATGAGTGGACTCACATTTTGGGCTGTCAATACCATTCAACAGGATGCCCGAATCAATGACACCCGCTTCGGTCGAGATTTGGGTCTACTCCTGGCGGCCAATGTCGCCCCGTTAATTGCGGAAGATAATCGCACAGAAGTGGCCCGGTTTTCTCATCGGTTCTATAGCAGCACCACCAGCGTGCGCTATATGCTCTATGCCGACCAAGAAGGCCAAATTTTCCTGGGAATTCCCTTCTCCGAGTCCGAAGTCCAAAATTCCCTGACCCTGCAACGGAGGATTCAACTTCCCGAGGGGTTTGCCAATACTTATGACCTGCCAATGGTCCGGCAGCATCGCACCCCGGATGGCACCGTCACCGATGTCTTTGTCCCCCTGGCGCACGAAAACCAATATTTGGGCGTCTTGGCGATCGGCATTAACCCCAATCCCACTGTCGTCACCTCCTCCAACCTCACCCGGGATGTCACCATTGCCGTATTTATCTCGATATGGGTGATGGTGATTTTAGGGGCCGTCTTTAATGCCTTAACCATTACCAAACCGATTAAAGAATTGCTGGTTGGGGTGAAAAACATTGCCACAGGAAACTTCAAGCAGCGGATAGACTTGCCTCTGCAAGGGGAGTTGGGGGAATTAATTTGTAGCTTTAATGAAATGGCCGAACGGCTAGAACGGTATGAGGAGCAGAACATTGAAGAACTCACTGCCGAAAAAGCCAAATTAGAAACCCTGGTTTCTACCATCGCCGATGGAGCCGTTCTATTAGACACTTCCTTGCAGGTGATTTTAGTCAATCCCACCGCCAGACGGATTTTTGGCTGGGAAGGCAAAAACCTGATTTCTCAAAATATCCTAGATTTGCTCCCTGCGGCAGTCAGTGCCGAGTTGACTCAACCCTTGTATGAAATGGCGGCAGGGGATTCCCTCCGAGAGGTTTCCTCCTCCAATGAGGGAGATGGGGATAGTTCCGCCAACGGCTATGCTTCCCGGGAGAGTGGAGAGTTTCGCCTTACCCTCAGCGAACCGACCAAACGCACCGTCCGGATTTTACTCAGTACCGTGCTGCTGCATAAAGCCCCCGGAGTCGATCCCTTATGCAAGAGTTGCACCTACCATCACGAAGATACCTGTACCGTCCCAGAACGGCCCTACGCCACGGAATGCACCCTCTATCATGATGACTCGGTTTCCTCAGCGACGGCGCAATATCGCGAGAGTCTCAAAGGGATTGCCATGACGGTTCAAGATATTACCCGGGAGGTCAAGCTGAATGAAGCCAAGAGTCAGTTTATTAGCAATGTCTCCCATGAACTGAGAACGCCGTTATTTAATATCAAGTCTTTTATCGAAACCCTCCATGAGTATGGAGAAGAACTCACTCAAGAGGAGCGTCAGGAATTTTTAGAAACCGCTAACCGGGAAACCGATCGCCTCACCCGCCTGGTTAACGATGTCCTGGACCTCTCCCGTTTGGAATCCAGCCGGACCTATCAGTTTGAAGCGGTAGAAATTGCTCAACCTGTGGAGCAAACCCTGCGAACTTATCAGCTTAATGCCCGGGATAAAAATATTGACCTGATTCAAGAGGTTGATCCCGAATTGCCTGCGGTGGTGGCTAACTATGATTTGCTTCTGCAAGTGTTTGCCAACTTGGTAGGGAATGCTCTGAAGTTCACCGAACCCGGGGGACGAATTGCGATTCGCGCCTATTTGTTGGAAACCGAAGAGGATAACTCCTGGCGTGGGAATCCGCAATGTCCCCTCCCGAACCAGCAGCAGAAACCCAATGTGCCGATGGTAAGGATTGAAGTGGGGGATACGGGGATCGGGATTGCCGCAGAAGACCAAGTGGCAATTTTCGATCGCTTCTTCCGGGTGGAAAACCGGGTTCATACCTTAGAAGGGACAGGGTTGGGTCTTTCCATTGTCCGCAATATTATGGAAAAACATCATGCCCAAATGCATTTAGTCAGTGAAGTGGGGGTGGGAACCACCTTCTGGTTCGATCTGGCGGTGTACCCGGAAAAAAAGCATCTAGTTGAAAAGACCCAGGACCAGGCGATCGCCCCGGCTTTGGAGGAGGCCCCTAATTCCCAGCCCACCCCGGTGAGTTAAGAGAGGCAACTGGCGAAGTTATGAAAATTTTAATTGTTGAGGATGAACCGGAAATTGCTCGAATTGTGGGACGAGCATTAGAAGCAGAAGGCTTTCAATGCCTCAACTGTCGGGATGGTTTGACCGCCCTGCGCGTCTTTGAAGAGCAACAGCCAGACTTAATTGTTTTAGACTTAATGCTACCGGGATTGGATGGGTTAGAAGTCTGTGCGCGCATCCGACAAAAACCGGGACCTAAAGACCCCTATATTTTAGTGCTGACCGCCCGAGGGGAGGAAATTGACCGGGTGATTGGCTTATCCACCGGGGCCGATGATTATATGGTCAAACCGTTTAGTCCTCGGGAATTGGTGGCGCGAGTCCGCGCCTTATTGCGAAGGAGCCTCCGCCAAGGGAATCAGAGTTCTCAGGTTTACCAAACCGAACATTTTATGGTGGATGTGGACCGAAGGATTGCCACGAGGCAAATGGAAAACCGGGAGTTGGAAACTTTGGATTTAACGACCTTGGAGTTTAATCTGCTGTCAACGTTTTTAAGCTATCCTGGACGGGTTTGGCAGCGATCGCAACTGATAGAAAAACTCTGGGGGGATGACTTTTTCGGGGATGAACGGGTGGTCGATACTCATGTCGCCCGGTTGCGAAAAAAAATAGAACTGGATCCGGCGAATCCGTCTTTTATTAAAACCGTTATTGGTGTGGGCTATAAATTTGAAGATTAGCCCCGAGACTTGACTAACCCTCAAGCATTTTGTCAAACTAAGATTATCTTTAGAAGTAGGAATATACCAGCGTCTAAATCGGTTGTAGAATTCCGGCAAGGGGCTTTTTCCCTCCCGAGAGGCTTTGGGAGCCAGATAGAGAATCAGCCCAAAACTTGGGATCTATATCAATTAGACCTACTTGACGCACGAGCTTGGGGATTTCCAGAGTTCAGGGAATGGAAATCAGGAAAAACAGATTTTGCAGGGCCATCTACTTTTTTGAATTCCTATTTTCTTAAATTCAGAAATAGTATCCATCCGTACCCGTTTCCAGGGACAAATCAGGGTTAAAACAAGTGGGCAAGGCAACCCATCAGGTCAGAGGAGGCGATCTCCCTCAACTGGGGGTCCATAGACTCTTCAGATCTCATAACAAGATTGGCAAAATATATGAATGCACCCGGGGACTCCCATCGCTTTTACGAGGCACTCAATACCGCAAAAACAGAGACTGAGGCGATTCACCTCGTCTCCACTATTTTCTTTAAGCTCTCTGCCGATCTCTTTTGCATTATCGGAACCGATGGCTATTTCAAGCGGGTGAATCCGGCATGGACTCATATCCTCGGATGGACCCAGGAAGAATTGCTGGGACGCCCTTGGATCGAGTTTCTCCACCCCGACGATCAAGAACTCACCATCACCGTCGCCAATCCCCTTCACCAATCCGATGTATCCATTAAAAATCGCTATCGCCACAAAAATGGTACCTATCGCTGGTTTGCCTGGAAAGCGTGCCACTATCCAGACAGCATCAGCTATGCGGTGGGGCGAGACATCACGGAACAGCAAGAGTTAGAAGCGGCCCTGCATCAAAGTGAGCGCCATTATCGGAATTTAGTCGAAACCTCTCGGGATTTAATCTGGTCCCTGGATCGGGAGGGCCGCTGGACCTTTGTCAACCAAGCGGCCCAAGAGATTTACGGATATGCACCCCAGCAGATGCTGGGGCGATTCTTTTTCGAGTTTATGGACCCGGAACAAGGGGTCAAAGATCGGCAGATGTTCGATCGCCTCCAAGCTGGGGAGTCGGTATTTCCCTACGAAACTCAACATCGCCGCCAAGATGGGACCCCGGTATTTTTGAGTTTCAATGCGGTCCTAATGCGGGATGAGTTGGGCAAGATCATCGGCACCACCGGGACTGCTACAGATATTACCCATCGGAAGCAGGCGGAATCGGCCCTGCAAGAATCCCAACAAAAATTGGCGATTCACCTCCAGCAAACTCCCCTCGCGGCGATCGAGTGGAACTTAAAATTTGAAGTCAGTAACTGGAACCCAGCAGCGGAAAGACTGTTTGGCTATACCCGGGAGGAAATCCTGGGGCATCATGCCTTAGAGTTGATTCCCGAGAATGCTCAATGGGAAGTTAATGAAGAAGTCTTACAAGCGCTATTACATCAAGAAGGCGGAATTTATAGTACCAACGAGAATCAAACCAAAGATGGGCGGGTGATTATTTGTGAGTGGCACAATACCCCGTTAGTAGACTCTGAGGGTCAGATGATTGGAGTCGCCTCTCTGGTTCAGGATGTGACGGAAAAATTTGTAGCCATTCGGGCGTTAGAACAGAGTGAAGCGCGGTTTCAAAAGTTAGCAGATAATATTCCCGGATTAATTTATCAGTCGATTATCCATCAAGATGGATCGGTTTCTTTTCCCTTTTTATCCTCCGGTTGTTTGGATGTGATGGAGGTAGAACCGGACTATATGAAGCAGCATCCCCACGTTTTGGGAGAGATGATTCATCCCGAGGACAGACCGAGTTACGATCGCTCGATCGCCACGAAGATTCACCGGATGGAACCCTGGCGATGGGAAGGCCGGTTTATCATGCAGTCGGGTAAGCTCAAATGGTTGCAATGTGTCGCCCGACCGGAACGCCAGGAGAATGGAGATATTCTCTGGGAAGGGGTGATGATTGACATTACCGATCGCAAGTTAGCGGAAGAAGCCGTGACTCAAAGCGAAGCGAAATGGCGATCGCTGATTCAAAATAGCTCGGATATGATTACCATCCTAGAACCCGATGGCACAATCCGCTATCATAGTCCCTCCGTCGAGCGCATTCTAGGTTACTATCCCGAAGAATTGATTCGCCAGAATGCCACCTTCTTTGTTCACCCCAAGGATGTGGAAAAAGTCAGAGAAAGCTATCAAATGCTGAGGAACCATCCCGACTTGAGTATGAAAATCGAGTATCGGGTGCAGCGGGCGACGGGAGAAATTTTATATTTTGAGTCAATCGGTCGTAATTTGCTGGCGGAAACTGCGGTGAACGGGTTAGTAATTAACTCGCGGGACATTACCGACCATAAAATAGCAGAGGAAGCGCTGAATAATGCCAATACTCAACTGGAACGGCGAGTCAAACAGCGCACTTCTGAACTGAATAGTAGTTTGGAACAGTTGCGAATAGAAATTATTGAACGCGCCAATGTTGAAGCGGCTTTACGAGAGAGTGAGCAACGGTTTCGGGCGGTGTTTGAAGGGGCAGCCATTGGGATTGTCGTGCGGACTTTGGATTGGGAAATTTTAGATAGCAATCCGGCATTTCAGTCGATGCTAGGATATTCCCACGAGGAATTACAGGGAAAAATTTGTCTAGAACTTAGCGATCCGTTAGACCAAAATTCGGAACGGTTACTCGCTGCCGAGATGGTTATGGGACAGCGGAAGGGGTATCAAATTGAAAAACGATATCGCTGTAAAAATGGGAGTCGGATTTGGGGTCGGTTGAGTGTTTCTCTGGTTTCTGGAAAAGGAGAAACGCCGCAGTTTGCGATCGCGATGGTGGAGGATATCACCGCCCGCAAAGAAGCTGAATCTGAATTAATTCTTACCCGCAAGGCGGTCGAAAGTTCCGGGGATGCGATCGCCATCAGCAATCGATTTGGCTGTCATATTTATCAAAATACGGCTTTTTCTCGGCTTTATGAATATGAGACCCCGGAACAGTTAAATGCCGCAGGAGGACCTTTAGCGGTCTTTGCGGACCCGTCCCTGGGGACCGAGGTCTTTCAAACCATTATGCATGGCAACTCCTGGAGTGGGGAAGTCATTCACCGCACTTCGGGCGATCGCACCATTCCGGTTCTGTTAAGCGCCGATGCCATCAAGGACCCCAGCGGAACCATTGTCGGACTGATTTCGATTAGTACAGACATTTCCCAGCGAGTTCGCGCCGAACAAGACCTGAAAAAGGCACTCCATGCCGCAGAGGCAGCGAGTCGGTCTAAAAGTACCTTTCTAGCTAATATGAGTCATGAACTTCGGACTCCCCTCAATGCCATTATCGGCTATAGCGAAATATTGGCGGAGGAAATGGAGGAAGCGGGAGAACAAGAGGCGATCGCCGATTTGACCAAAATTAGAACCGCTGGAAAACACCTATTAGCTTTAATTAACGATATCTTAGATATCTCTAAAATTGAAGCCGGACGGATGACCCTCTATCTGGAACCGTTCGACATCACCCTCCTGATTTCTGAAGTCGCTGCAGTACCGTTGAACCCTTAATCGAAAAAAATGGCAATCACTTAGAAATTAATTGCGATCCATCGGTGGGAATCATGACAGGAGACTTGACAAAAGTGCGGCAGATTTTGTTCAATCTGCTCAGTAATGCGGCGAAATTTACCGAAAACGGGACGATCGCCTTAACCGTTACTCCCCGTGACGCTAGGGAATGGGTTCGCGACCCTGGAAACCCTGGCACTCCCCAGGAACAGACTCCAGGAATTGAGTTTCGCGTCACTGATACCGGCATCGGCATTTCCCCCGAACAACTGGAAAACATTTTTGAAGCCTTTAGTCAAGCGGATGCCTCCACGACTCGCAAGTATGGGGGAACCGGGTTAGGACTCGCCATTTCCCAACGCTTCTGCAAGATGATGGGGGGTGAAATTAAAGTGGAAAGCGAGGCGGAAAAAGGGTCTACTTTTACCCTCTGGTTGCCCCTGAATATGAATCAACCGGAGGAGGAAATAGGCGCATAAAACCTGTTATTTCCAGCCGATTTCGGCCTGTTCCAAAACGTAAGCGGCAACCGCTTCGATTTCTGGAACGCTCAAGCGGTCATTGTAGGCAGGCATCGGGTTTTTTCCCTGGGTAATTAACTGGGCGATCGCCTCTTGGGTATCCATATCATTTTTAGCTAATGCTTTCAGTTTCAAAGTCTTTCCACGGCGAATAATATTACCGCCATTGGCATGACACCCGGCACAGTGAACCGTAAAAAGTTTAGCCCCATCTCCGGAATTGTCTGCCATTGCCGGTTGTATTCCCATGAGACTGATTGCCAGCATCATGAATAAAATCACAGCCCAGATTCTACCCAATCTGGTTTTCAAAGGTCTGCAAACACCCGCACCCTCAAGGGTGGGGCTATACGGACAAAGCCCGCCTGCGCGGGCTAATCTATCAAAATGACTTTTCATACCCGGATTTGGTATTAGTTCCTGTTTCATCCTCAGTATTCCTCTTACTTTTGGGTTAAATTGGTTTCTAATTCCATCGCCCGATTCAGACTCGGGTCAATTCATAAATTTCCCCTAATTCAAGAGAGAAAAGGAGTAAGGTGGGCATTGCCCACCTCCTTGATTTTTCTCCTTTTACCTCATCAAAATCAGGCGAGGATTGGTTGAGTCAGAGGGAGTGAATTTATTTTGCCAAATTACTGGCTAACTCACGAGTAGGGGTAGCCAGAGGTTTTGGCGGAACGCTCATTGCTTTTAACCAATTGTAATTAGAAATCATGGCCCCGGTTAAGGTTTCATGAATTTGATATTTAACCCCAAATTCTTCACAAACACCCATCAAAATCTTGGAAAGCTCAGGATAATGAATGTGACAAATATGGGGATATAAATGATGGACGACTTGAAAATTCAATCCTCCCATATACCAAGTACAAAATGGATTGTTAGGTGCAAAATCGACGGTCGTGCGAACCTGAAAAATTGCCCATTCATCATCTACATGGTTCTGTTCAGCATCCGGCGTAATAAATTCAGCGGTATCCATCACATGAGCCATCATAAATACCTCACAGATGATCGCTCCGTAGGTAAAATAAGTCAGAAGGAAACCGCCGATGACCGTTAAGGGACTGTATCCAACGGCCAGAGGAATTCCGATAAACAGACCCAACCAAACCAACTTACCCCCCAGCAAGGTTGCCAGAGTCATCGGGGAAGGGGTCGGAACCACATGGTCATGATATTTGCGCTTGAACAAAATAATTTGCACATCGCAAAACGACCAATATACTGGAATGAGGGGATAAATAAACCAAATAAACAAATGTTGGAATTTATGATACCATTTGTGAGGCATATCCGGGGACATTCTGACTAATCCATCCCCATGAATTTCCACATCGTGGCCCAGAATATTGGTATAGGTGTGATGGAGGTAGTTGTGGCGGAACTTCCATAAATAACTCGACAAACCGATCGCATCGTAGGTTAATCCCAGCGCTTTATTCAACCATTTATGATTAGAATAACCGCCGTGATTGGCATCATGACCCACACAAAATGCAAAACCGGCCAATCCTGCGGCGAAAACCATACAGCCCAGAATTTTAAAGCCCATTCCAGCCGGACCAAACAGCGTAAAACTGTAAGCCCCAACCATCCACAAAACGAGAGTTAGGGTTTTCAGATACATCTGTGGACAATCGCGTTTGGGGATGTTTTCCGCCTGAAAATAGGCTTCAACTCGACGGTTGAGTTCTTTCCAGAACCCCTTATTTTTGGCAAACGTTACCTTAGTTCCTGTCATGTTTAAGAGAAATTATCAGATTCGCCTTTGTATTCTAACCTATTTGCGCGGTCCGAGACTGAGGATTTTGAACTCGCATCAGGAGGGTAATCCGCCATTTTAGAGGGGGACAAGACCCTGGATTCGGCTATAGTTTAGGGGTTGAGGATTTCCGAACCCCCCCAAATTTGCCCCCGGGGTTAACGGCGGCGATATTCATCCCCACAGTCGCCAATTAATGCCAACAAATTCCGGGCGCGATCGCAAACCCCATCAATTTTTTGAACATCCGCCGCAGTCAAGCTAAACTCAAACACCTGTGAATTGGCTTGAATATGTTCAGCTACCCCCAATCTTGTCCCCACAATCGCACCCGCTACCGCTGGATTTTCCAGAACATATCGCACCGCAACATTGGCGATCGTCACTTGATATTGATTAGCAATTGTCTCAAGAGTTTGTAACAATTCCTGAAATAAACTCCAATCTCCCCAAGCCAATTGCATATTTTTATACTTCTTCAACGAAGCCGTCTGTAAAACTCCAGAATTCGGCTCCGGCTGTCCTAAATACCGTTCAGAGAGTAAACCCCCACCTAAAGTTCCATAGGCCAATAACTTAATCCCATGTTCCAAACAAAACGGCACCATCTGCTGTTCCGGACGGCGGTCTAAAATCGAAAATTGTACCTGATTCGAGACAATTTTAATCCCCTGCTCGACAATAATTGCCAGATGTTCCGTATCAAAATTCGTCAGGGCTAAATGCTTAATTTTCCCCTCCGCCTGAAGTTCCGCCATATACTTCAAGGCATCTAAATAATTGTTATCTTGATAATCCCACCAATGGAACTGCATCAAATCCAACGCATCCACCCCCATGCGTTGGCGGGAAATATCGATATTTTTTTCCACCAATTGCCGAGTCATTTTACCCGGTCTCGGCACCGATTTCGTAAACGCTTGAACAGTTGCCAGGGCCGATTCCCCGCGTTTTTCAGCCAACTGGCGACGAAATTCCCCAATAAAATCCTCCGCAGGACCATAATGATCTGCCAGGTCCCAAGTCGTGAATCCCGCATCCAGATAGTCAAACATCGAGGTGACTGCCCGTTGGGGATGAATCCGTCCATCGGCACCGGACACCTGCCACATCCCATTTAAAACACGGCAAATCGTCAAATCCTCAGTCAGTTGCAGTCGGCTTGATTCAGGTAGCGGCATCAAAGTAAACTCATCAAAGCATTGTTTTCCCTACAATAAATCAAAATCACCCGTTATTCGCCAACCCATGACCGCCGAACCTGCCGTCCTCGAAGCCAACCTCGCCTTTTATCGAGCCTTTCAGACTAAAGACATGGAAGCCATGAGCGAAATCTGGTCCAAAGGCATCAACACCCTCTGCATCCATCCCGGACGCAAAATCCTCAAAGGATGGGAAGAAATCCGCCCCTCCTGGCAAAAAATCTTCACAGTCACCACCACCCTAGTTCACAGGCAAATGCAACAATTTGGACAATATCTTCTACTGTTGTAAATGTGGCGGGCTTACCTGGACGGGGTTGATCGCTTAAAACATCTATAATCAGTTGAATTAATTTTTGATCGCTAGTTTCTGGGGTTTCTGCTATCTCTAGTCTGGATGCGGCATCAGCCCATCGTGCGCGCCACATCCGGACTTGATTCCGGTTCAGTTGCAATTGCTCAGAAATTTCGGTGTTATTAACTCCATCAGCCGCCAACAAGACTAATTTGGCCCTTTGTACTAATAGATGTGGATTAGTTGTCCGGCTCGATATTTGTTCTAGTAACCGATACTGCCTTGAAGATACTGTAAAGACTTTGGCTTTTGGAGTAGGCATGATTGATTCAGTCGAGATAAAACCTGGGCGTGGCTCCTAATAGGGGTTCCTCTGCCTCTCCCTCTGATTATAGCTAGTTATGTTCTTTTGCGCCTCTGGACTAGAAATTGAAATCCAAATTACCGCCAGCGATTCCATCGGCAACCTAGCCTATATCATCCTCATCGAAAAAGTCACCCAAACCAGCAGCGGACGGAAAAACCAATCCCTCTCCAACGCCACCAACCTCTTTGAAAACATGGGTGGCAAATGGTATCTCATCCACCATCACGGCAGCCCCATCTTGCGATAAAAAAAAAGAGTTAGACGAGTGCAACACCCCTCCAACTCTTCCTTCTGTCAAAATCTATCTTCTGTGAAAATCTGTGAAATCTGTGGTTTAAAACCCAGGGATTACATCATCCCCATGCCGCCCATGCCGCCCATGCCGCCCATGCCGCCCATGCCGCCCATGCCGCCCATGCCGCCCATGCCGCCCATGTCAGGCATAGCACCAGCAGGTTCAGGTTGTTCAACCACCAGGGCTTCTGTCGTCAGGACCATGCTGGCGATCGAAGCCGCATTCTGCAAGGCCGATCGCACCACTTTAGCCGGGTCGATAATGCCCGCAGCAATCATATCCACATACTCACCCGTCAGTGCGTTGTAGCCCACATTAAAGGCACTTTCCCGCACTTTTTCCACAACCACGCTTCCTTCAACACCGGCGTTATCTGCAATTTGACGCACAGGTGCTTCTAAAGCTTTGGCGACGATATCAGCCCCGAGGATTTCTTCATCATTGAGGCTGGCTTTGAGGGACTCAATTTTGCTCACCAGATGAATCAGGGTCGTACCGCCACCGGGAACGATGCCTTCATCCACGGCTGCTTTAGTCGCATTCAGGGAGTCTTCGATCCGCAGTTTGCGTTCTTTGAGTTCCGTTTCCGTAGGAGCGCCCACTTTAATTACGGCGACACCCCCGGCGAGTTTGGCGATCCGTTCTTGGAGTTTTTCTTTATCGTAGTCGGAATCGCTTCTGTCTAATTCTTTGCGAATTTGACCGATGCGGGTTTGAATCGCTTCTTTGTTTTTGTCATCGGCATCCGCCACAATGGTGGTGCTTTCCTTGGTGATGGTCACCTTACGGGCGGTTCCCAGCATATCCAGGGTGGCGGTATCCAGACTCAGACCGATTTCCTCAGAAATCATCTGACCATTGGTGAGGACGGCGATATCTTGCAGCATCGCTTTACGGCGTTCACCAAATCCGGGGGATTTGATAGCAGCGACGTTTAAGACACCCCGGGCTTTATTCACCACCAGGGTTGCCAAGGCTTCGCCATCGACATCTTCAGAGATGATTAAGAGGGGTTTGCTGGCGCGGGCCACTTTTTCCAGGATGGGGACGAGGTCCTGAATGGAACTGATTTTTTTGTCAGTAATCAGGATTGCCGGGTTTTCAAACTCGACGATCATCCGTTCGTTGTCGGTGACGAAGTAGGGGGAGATATAGCCGCGATCGAGCTGCATCCCTTCGACGACATCCAGTTCCGTGGTGAGGGACTTGGATTCTTCGACGGTGATTACGCCATCTTTGGTGACTTTATCCATCGCTAATGCGATCATCTGCCCGATTTCTTCGTCATTGCCAGCAGATACGGTGGCAACTTGGGCGATCGCATCCCCTTCGACGGGTTTAGCCAAAGCTTGAATTTCTTCTAGCAAATAGGCGACGGTTTTTTCAATCCCACGGCGGACTGACACCGGATTTGCACCGGCAGTCACAACTTTTAAGCCTTCGCGAATCATCGCCTGGGCTAAGACCGTGGCGGTGGTGGTGCCATCACCGGCAATATCTTTGGTTTTGGCGGCGACTTCCCGCACCAGTTTGGCCCCAGTGTTTTCCAGGGGGTCTTCTAATTCGATTTCTTTAGCAATGGTGATCCCATCATTTACGATATCGGGTGCGCCATATTTCTTTTCTAGCACCACGTTGCGTCCTTTCGGTCCCATCGTGATCCGGACGGCATCGGCGAGGGCGTTGACCCCGCGTTCTAGCGCCCGACGGGATTCTTCGTTAAAGGAAATAATTTTTGCCATAGTGTCGGTTACTCAATCTGCTCCAAATAGAAAATTTAGCACTCTATGGTGCAGAGTGCTAATTCGTATAAACCGTACAAGCAGGGTGAGGCATGATTCGGTGACGGGCGAGACTCGGGATCAGGGTAGGCGCAGCAGCGCCCAGGGAGAGAGACCCCTGTACTGATTGGGGGTCCGGTTTTTTCAGCCAATTTTAGAAAGGCTAGATTGGGACAATCCGTCGATAGGGATAGGGGTATAAGGAGGAGAAGCGGGAATTTAGGTCCGTTTTTTCTGGAGTGTTTTAAGGCATCCAACCCCCTTCAGGGGAACTTTTAATTCAGGCCCCAAGTCAAGCTGAGGGTAGTCATGACGGTAGTGTTTCCCAAAGGGGCGATCGCACTTCCGTTTAGCTGAAGAGAAGCATCCCTAAATTTTGCTGGAAGTCGGGTTAGGTCTCTCAAACTTTTTCGGATTGAAGGAGGAGTCTAGACTCCTCCTTTGTTCTATCTAGGGTTATTTTTTAACCAGAGCAAAACTGCCCATTGGAAACTCTCAAGTTTAGAGGGTTTTCAGAGTGTTCCAATCCTGGGGTGACGGGTTATTTTTATAAATTCAACCATAATATTTATTTTATCTCGCCAATTTCAACTGAAACCACAGGACATTTATTTCCTAGGGTTGAGTGACTTAAACTTAAAACTGTTAGAGCCTAATATCAAAATGTATGATATTAGTTAAGTTATGCTGCTGTTTTATCTTTTAGTTGTCATTGGAGAAATATCAATCAAAATAGAAAAACCTTAAAAGTCGGGATGCCTTCCCATAAGCTTTCCCCAGAGAATCCGGTTTTCTCTCAATGCGGGTGAAGAAATATTAAGGAGAAAAGCGCGCAAAAAATGAGGGGCTGATGTTTTCAAGAGAGCGCTTCTCTCCATCAGGGCTGGTATCTACCCAAAAAATAAGTTTTGGAGTAGTCCAGATGACGATTAATTTTGATTGGATTAGAATCCCAGCTAAGGGCGCAATGCCTCTATCACAAACTCTAGTTTTCATCGATTCCCAGGTCGAAAATTATCAAGATTTACTCCAGGGAGTCTGGGAAAATGTCCAGGCGATCGTGTTAGATGACTTAGCCGATGGAGTTCAGCAAATTACCCAGGTTTTACACAGTCTAGCTGTTCGGGGACAAACCGTAGGCTCAATTCATATTATTTCCCACGGCAGTCCCGGTTCTCTCCAACTGGGGAATGTCATCTTATCCCGGGAGAATTTAGCCCAGTATCACTCCCTTTTGCAGTCTTGGTCCAAAGCAGTGATTCCCCAAGGGAATCTGTTCCTTTATGGATGTCAAGTGGCAGCCGGAATCGGTGCAGAATTTGTCACAAACTTGAGTGAATTAACGGGGATTAATATTGCCGCATCTGTCGATATTACGGGCAATCCAGAACGGGGAGGAAACTGGAATTTAGCCTTTAGAACGGGAGAAATAACCGCACCCTTGGCATTCAAACCCGAGGCGATGATTGCCTATTCGGGAGTCTTGGCAATTCTCACAGTGACCAATGCCAATGATAGTGGGGCGGGGTCTTTAAGAAATGCGATCGCCTCTGCACAAGGGGGAGATACCATCCTATTTGACCCCAATCTAGCCAATCAAACCATTACCCTGACTAGCGGTCAATTAGAACTCAATAAAGACCTCACTATTGATGGTGCAAATGCTCCCGGAATTACGATTAGTGGGAATAATGCCAGTCGAGTTTTCTTTGTTAAAGAAAATACTACTTTTGTTCCCAGCACTGTTACCCTGAAAAATCTGGTCATCGCCGACGGAAAAGCGACAGGAACTGGAGAATTAGGTGCAGGTGGAGGCATTCACACCGCCAGTCGCAGCACTCTAACCGTTGAAAATAGTACCTTTAGGAATAACGTTGCTACAGGAGAAGGGGGCGGGGCAATTTTTGCGGGATTTAGAAGCACCAACACCATTCTAAATTCTACTTTTGATGGCAATGATGCCACCCAAACTAACAGTGCACGAGGGGGAGGTGCAATTGCCATCAAAAGCGTGAGCAATACCTCAGTCCTTGGCAGTACATTCAACAACAATAAAGGGATTAACGGCGGGGCTATTAATAGCTTATTAAGTGCCTTGACGGTAGAAGATTCTGTATTTATCAATAACGATTCAACCGCCGGAGGTATCTTAAATCAAAATACGATGGGATATGGGGGGGCGATTTATACCGATGGCGCTTCAGAAACCACTAATGCGGATACATCTGGGGAGATTATTATCCGCAGTAGTCGATTTGAAGGCAATCGAGGGTCTGGACAAGGGGGAGGACTCTTTCTCTATGTTTATGATGGCGATCGCATGGTAATTGAAGATAGTAAAATCCTCAACAATCAGGTGATTACCAATGCCCAGGGAGATGCTCTCGGTGGCGGTTTGCGTCTCGGAAATGGGGACGTAAGAATTAACAATACCACCTTTGCTAATAACCAAGCGGAAAGTCAGGGAGGAGGGTTATGGGTTGGGGAACGCACCAATCTGGACCTAGTGAATACCACATTTTCTGAAAACCGCGCCGAATTAGCCAACACGACTCAGGGGTTAGGAGGTGGCATCACTATTAATATTCGCGATGGCTATACGGTCAATATTTTAAACTCTACCATCGCCAATAACGTGGCTGGATTCCAAGGAGGAGGGTTTTGGGGAGGGGGAACTAATACCACTCTCACGAATACGATTGTTGCTAATAATGTAGGCGTGAATGGGTTTAATGTTAAACAACAAACGGGGTCTCAATTTAACGATGGTGGGAATAATATTCAATTCCCAGCTAAAAATCCTAATGCCTCTCAAGATGTAAATATTACCGCTAATGTCCTGATCGCCGACCCCCTATTAGGACCGCTACAGGAAATAAATGGATTCCTAATTCACCCCTTATTACCCGGAAGTCCTGCCATTGATGCGGGAAATAACGCAGTAGCACCCGCCACAGATCAACGGGGACAAACTCGCCCCTTTGATGGGGATGAAAATGGAACAGCAGTCGCCGATATTGGGGCTTACGAATTAGGAATTCCAGTTGAATCAGAGTTACCCATTCAAGTCTTCCTAGGAACCACCGAAGTCGCTGATGATACAACCACCGCCGTCAACCTGGGTACGACAGAAGTCACCGAAGCACTCACCACCACCTTTACCCTCAGAAATCCCAATAGTAGTGAAGTTACTTTATCCGACTTACAACTCCCTGATTCCTTTAGTTTAGTGGGAACATTTCCCTCAACCCTTGCCGCTAATAGTGAAGCCACCTTTCAAGTCCAACTCGATGCTACGGAAGTCGGCACTCCCTTGGGAGAGTTACAATTTATCACGAACAACAACACTGAAAATCCCTTTAACTTTCCCATTACTGCCACCATCACTTCCCCACCGCCACCGCCACCCCCCACAGATACCCCACCAGGTTCAGGGATTATTGTCTCTGGTCCAATTTTGCCTGAATCTCTGCCTCCTAGTGACTCTCCTGACGTTGATTCTCCCCCAGTTGATTCTCCCCCAGTTGACTCTTCTAACCGAGATTTTAGCCTCCCTGAAGCGGGTGCTTGTCAGGGATTTATGGTCTTTCCCGGACCCAATCCGGTTGCCGATACGCTCTATTCCGGTGGTGTCAATCCCTTTTTTGGCACTGAGACTGGAGAAGTTGTTTTCGGCACAGCAAGCGATGATTTTCTCCTGGGATTAGGAGGGGATGACAACATCTATGGGGGGATGGGAAATGATACGCTCCACGGCAATACTGGCAATGATTATATTGATGCTAGTTTTGGCAATGATTTAGTGCATGGGGGTAAGGAAAATGATACCTTACTCGGATTTGATGGGAATGATACGCTGTTTGGGGATAACGATAATGATTGGTTATGGGGAGGGGACGGAGATGATTTTTTAAATGGCAATCGTGGGGATGACACTCTATTTGGATGGGATGGCAATGATACCCTGCATGGCGGCAAACAAAATGACATTCTCTATGGACAAGAAGGGGATGATTTCCTCTTTGGAGACAATGATAATGATGTCCTCTGCGGAGGCAATGGCAATGATTTCTTAAATGGAAATCAGGGTGATGATACCCTGTTTGGCGGGGAGGATAATGATACTCTGCGTGGGGGGAAAGAGAACGATATTCTCAACGGAGGGAATGGCAATGATGTCCTCTGGGGAGACTTGGGGAATGATAGTTTAATTGGCGGAACCGGAGCGGATATCTTTGTCTTCCGAGAAGGGGATGGCATTAACCTCGTGGTTGATTTTGAGGTCGGAATTGACCGCATTGGATTGGCAGAGGGATTAACCACAGAGCAATTGAGTATTACTCAGGGAACCGGAGTGACTAATATTTCTGTAGGCAGTGAACTTCTGGTGGTTTTGAATAATGTGGAGGCGTCGATGATTACTCCGGCAGATGTTGTGATGATTTAGGGGAAAGTTGGAGGCGATCGCCTCTAATGGGGGAAACAATTTTCCCCCTTCAATCAGGGTTAATCCAAAGAGCTATTTAACGGTTACAGTAATGGTAAATCCGTTCTAAAGTTAGAGATAAAGTGTCGGTGACGCTCATATTTTTTGAGGATTGCATCGGGTCAATCGGCTTAATAATGTTGTTGGGGTCTTGCCAAATTTTTAAACTTGGTAAACTGCGGGTCAAAGAGCAACTTAATCGTCCCAGTGGGTCCATTCCGATGCTTGGTAATAATCACTTCCGCAATTCCTCGATCTGGAGTATCCGGATTATAATACTCTTCACGATAGAGCATGACAACAATATCCGAGTCTTGTTCAATCGAACCTGATTCGCGTAAATCTGACATCATCGGACGTTTATTAGTCCGCGCTTCTACCCCACGACTCAGTTGGGATAAAGTAATAATTGGCACATTTAATTCCCGCGCTAATTGTTTCAAACCTCGGGTAATTCTGGATAACTCTTGCACCCGATTATCCGGACTACTGCCTTCCATCAACTGCAAATAATCCAGCAGAATCAATCCCATTTTTCCCCCCTGTTCCGCTTGCAGTCGCCGACATTTGGACCGAATATCGGTAATCGTAATATTGGGGGTATCATCAATAAACAGAGGTAACTCCGAGAGATTCCCGATCGCAATACTTAAGGCTTCCCATTCATTCTGAGCAATCCGTCCCGATCGCAGTCGATTACTCTCAATCCCCGCTTCCCCAGATAGCATCCGTTGCACCAGTTGTTCCTTGGACATTTCTAGGCTAAATACCGCCACAGGTAATTTATGGAATTCAGCAATATTCCGCCCGAGGTTTAAGGCAAAACTGGTTTTCCCCATCGCCGGTCTCCCAGCTATAATAATTAAATCAGACCGCTGCAATCCTCCGGTCATGGCATCTAAGTCATAAAACCCACAAGTTAACCCCGGTAACGCTAACCCTTGTTGATGGATTTCGATGTTTTCAAAGGTGTGAATTAGGGTTTCTGAAATGGAAACTAAACCCTGTTGAGGACGGTCCTGGGTGAGGCTAAAAATGGTTTGTTCTGCCTTGTCCAGGAGGATAGCGAGTTCCGTGGTAGTATCAAATCCTAACTCAGCGACTTTATGTCCGCCTTGAATTAATTTGCGTCGCATATATTTATCCACCACCAGTTCGGCATATTGGTCGATATTGACTGCCGAAACTGTGCGTTCTACGAGTTGGGCCAGTTTGCTTTGTCCGCCGACTTGTTCGAGGAGTTTATGGTCGGCTAACCAACTGGTGACGGTCATTAAATCTGTGGCTTTGCCTTGGAAATGGAGGGCAATGGCCGCTTTGTAAATCTGTTGATGGGCGTTGATAGAAAATCCATCAGGAGGCAGACGGTCTAGGACTCGGGTGATGGCCTCTGGGTCGAGGAGAATTCCGCCTAAAATACTTTCTTCCGCATCGATATTTTGCGGGGGGAGGCGATCGCTATAGCCTTGGAAGTTTAAGGGTTCAGCCACGATTTGTACTCAGGTTTCGTCTGGATGCACCGGACGCGATTTATTCGGATTAGAAATAAATCGCGTCTTTTCTATTGTACAAATCTCGGGACCGTTTTGGCCCAGGCATGAGAGAAATTCCGCCTGGGAAAGTCGCCGATTTTTAGCCCGCAACCACTTGAATTTCGACTTCAGCGGTAACCTCGGGATGTAACTTGATTTGTGCTTTATAGAACCCAGTCTTGCTAATCGCAGGCAGGGTAATCCCACGGCGATCGATTTCTTGGTTAGTAGCCGCTTGGATGACTTCCGCCACTTCGCGATCGGTAACCGTCCCGAAAATCGCATCCCCTTCCCCAACGGATTTGGAGATGGTAAAGCGTCCAATGGTTTCCAGGGCCGTTTTCTGAGATTGTGCCTGTTGCTTCTCTTCCAACAGACGTTGCCGTTCTAATTCTCTGCGGCGTTCCACTTGACGGAGAATCCCTGGGGTGGTACGAACGGCGAAGCCTTGGGGTAGCAGGTAGTTCCGGGCATAACCGGGGGCCACTTCTACGAGGTCGCCGGATCTACCCAGCTTTCTAACATCTTGACTTAATACGACTTGGACTCGTTTGCTCATAATGGTTCCTGTTCGGTCAGAACTCTCTATTTTACGCTTCTCGGGGACATATTGCAATAGGGAGGGGGTATGATTTGGGGGTGGGGAGAATGGGCGTCTGTTGGGGTGGAGTTTGGCTGAAACTTGAGGGGTCTGTACTCTAGGGGTGGAAAGAGGTTATTTAGGGTGAGTAAAATTGAGTTAGGGTTTTGAGATGGGGGAATTTTTGTGGGGGGGGTATATAAAGTTTATACATACAATCTTGACGATTGGCGGTTATTTCAGCCCTCATGGATGGGATAGAAAATTTAACCAATTTGGCGATAATTAGGTTGAGTTACTTAGTTTTTTGAGGCTTGAGTAGGGGGCGATCGCCTTTTGTGACTGCACCCCATGAGCAATTTGGCAACCCCCCACCTTACAAAATCACAGGCGAAACTCAGTAACAAGACACAAATAAACGGATGGGACCGATCGCCCCAAGAAGCCGATCGGGCCGCAGCATCCAGGGTTACTCATCTACAGTCTAAAACGCTTCAATATGGGATTTGATAACGTGAAAAGACACAGACCGATCGCCTATCGTGATCCCAACTTATCAAAATTTGCACTTTATTACATGGAAACCCAAACATTGCCATTGGTTCGACTCAAACGCAGTTTAAGCTTTTAGAGACTTGGGGTTTTGGCTTAAGCGGACTCTTATTATGGCTGGGTCCAGCACCGGCAATGAATGCAGCGTTGGGAGTGCAAGCCATTTTTGTCTGGATTCCTGCGGCGATTATTGGCATCTTACTCAACCTCCAAGTCCAACATTTGGGGATGCGCTGGCCTGATATGTCCGGTGGAACCCCCAATTATGCCGCCAGACTGCTGGCAAAATATCCGATCGCAGCGCGTTATGGGGCAGTCGGATATTGGCTGGGATGGGTTTCCGTACCGCCCATGAATGCGATCATCCTCTCGGACTTGGTGATTGCCAATTTAAGCCCGGTGGGTCTTTCCTTGCCAGAAAATCTGCTCCGGCTGGGATTTACAGTCATCCCCTATATTGTCGCATTGAGTGGCACCCGAACCTTAGGCATTTTGCACCTCTGTTTCATCATCCCAGCAGTCGGGTTTTTGCTCACCTTTGGCTTACAAGGTTTGGGTTGGCTGACGGTTGCGCCAGCCAGTCCCGGCATTTTACCCAGGGATTGGAGTCAGTTTAACCTCATCGAATGGGCGAAGTGGTTTTTTGTCGCCGTTTATGCCGCCTATGGGTGTGAAACCGCCTCTTCTTTTGTCGCCGATAGTCGGCAGCCGAGAAGCGCCCTGAAAAGCTTATCCTTTGCGGCGGTTTTATTACCGATTGTCTATGTGGGTGGCTCATGGATTTTGATGCGTTTAGCCAGTGACCCGAGTTTAGGGAATAATACATTTTTGCATTTGGTGGCAGGAACCCAACCCTTTTGGGGATCAGCAGCTTCGACATTGGTGACGTTCCTCCTCTCGGCAGGATGTTTACTCAGTTCCACCACGGCTATTTCTAACTCCCCACGGGTTTTGTATCAGTTAGCCCTGGACGGGTATATGGCCCCGGTATTTGGGGTGGTGTCATCTCGGGGAGTGTTTGGACCGGGGTTATTGTTCACCTTTATCTTAAGTTTGATTTGTCTGCTGTGGGGGGATGTCTCTCACGTGGTGATGGTGACGGGTACAGGGTATCTCTCGTCAATGATGATGGTGCATTTGAGTTTATGGCTCAACCGCGATCGCCCGGAGGTGAAATGGCCCCGGTGGTCTTTGCTGTTCCTAATCGTTGAAAGTTTCGTGATGGTAGTCGGGGGGGTCGCCTGGGGGTGGAACTATTGGCTGATGGGATTGTTGCTTGCCCCCACGATTCTTGTGGTTGATGCGCTGATCCGACGCCGTTCTGTTCCCTTATTTCGGGTGGAGTGGTGGTTAGCACTCTATCGCCGTCGCCATTCAGGACAGTTCCAAAATTTTGATGTTTTACAAGTCGGTGTTTTACTGTTTTTAATCTGTGGGGCGTTAACCGTTGGCTGGGTGGTCCGAACCGTGCTTGATCGCAGCAGTTTAGAGGTTGGCAGTGAGCTGTATGTGTTGTTGTTGCTCAGTATTACGTTGGTCGGGGTGGCGATCGCCTGTATGACCAGTTTGCCGCAAATTGCCTCAATTGTCGAAGCCCAAGAAGCCACGGAACACTTATTTAAGGTTGCCCTCGATCCGATTATGGTAATTGATGAGCAGGGGGCGATCGCCCGAGCGAATCCCGCCGCTTGTGAGCTATTTGGAGTCTCGGCTCAAGCCTTAGCTGGGGTGCAGATGGCCCAACTCTTACCCGAACTCAGGGATGCTCCCCAGTTTTGGCCGCAACGTTGTGAGCAGCTTTTCAACCCCAGGGTAGTCGCCTTCCCCGAGGAGGAATCCGCAGCAGAACCCTTCCCCCAAAAAACCGTAGAAGTCTCCGTTTCTTCTCGGACCCATTGGGATCAAATCGAGTATGTGGTGATTTTACGAGATATCACCCGGCGCAAACAGGCGGAAGCGGAATTAAAAGCTGCATTTGCCCGCCAAGAACAACTCACCGCCATTGCTACTCGACAAGCACATGAACTCGAAACGGCTTTATCGGAACTCAAACAAACCCAATCCCAACTGATTCAAACTGAAAAAATGTCTAGCCTGGGACAACTGGTGGCTGGGGTAGCCCATGAAATTAATAATCCGGTCAACTTTATCTATGGAAATTTAACCCATACCCATGAATATGCCACGGATCTGTTGGCCTTAATTCGTCTTTATCAAGCCTCTTATCCTGATCCAAATCCAGAGATTGAGACGTTTATTGAACAGATTGAACTCACCTTTTTGACGGAAGATTTACCCAAGCTGATTGGTTCGATGAAACTGGGGGCGGAACGGATTCGGCAGATTGTTTTAACCTTGAGAAATTTCTCTCGGATTGATGAATCAGATATGAAACCCGTTAACATTCATGAGGGGATTGACAGTACCTTATTAATTTTGCAAAACCGGCTCAAGCCCACAGCTCAATATCCACGCATTGAAATCATTGAGGAGTATAGTGATTTACCGGCAGTTGAATGTTTCGCCAGTCAGCTCAACCAGGTGTTTATGAATATTATCAGTAATGCGATCGATGCGCTCCATGAGCGGGTTAAGGTGCGCTATTCTGACCCCTGATGGGGAAGAGATGCCGGTGCCGAAGATTACCATTCGCACTGCTGCCTTGGATTCGCACTGGGTGAGAATTGCGATCGCCGATAACGGGACGGGAATCCCAGAAAGCATCTGCAACCGCCTGTATGACCCATTTTTTACCACCAAAGCTGTGGGAAAAGGAACGGGTTTAGGATTGTCGATTTGTTATCAAATTGTGGTGGAAAAACACGGGGGGCGGTTGTCTTGTTACTCACAACCCGGACAAGGGACGGAATTCATCATTGACATCCCGGTCAAAACGGTCAGAAAACCGGCCCAATCTGATCTAAACAGGGCGACTAATTAAAGTTCTCTAAAATCCCCAGGAACTGGTTTTCTGGGGCGATGAATCGAGAGGACATAGGAGTGCCTTGTCCTAGAAACCCGGTTGTTTTTCCGCTTCGGAGGAGGCCGGATTTTCTACTGAGGTCAAGTCTACAGTGGCATAGATTTCGGCGAGGGGAATGTTGAGGTTGAGGCTTTCGATTCGGGCGATCGCCTCTAATCCTTGAAAGGTTTCTAACATCCAGCGATCGCCTTCCATTCTGTGAAATATTTCTACGACATACTCCTGAGGACTGACAAGGATGTAATCTTGCAAACTGGGAATAGTCCGATAATATTTGAACTTTTTACCCCGGTCAAAAGATTCGGTGGATTCGGATAACACTTCAATGATGACTTTCGGGGTGTCTACATAGACAACATTCCGGTTATCAGTAGGCTTACAATTGACCAAGACATCCGGGTAAAAAAAGCGTTTTCCTTCATCAATTCTGACTTTGATATCGGCAAAATAGGTACGACAGGGAGAGTTTTTAAGGGCGTTCCGCAAGAAGATATAAAGATTGCCACTAATAATATTATGATCGGTACTGGTGCCTGCCATTGCGTAAACGTCACCATCAAGATATTCATGTTTGATGGGGCTATGACATTCGCGTTCTAGGTATTCTTCTGGACTGATAGGATGATCCGATTTGACAGCAATCATGGTGAGTTTAGGGATAGGGATGAGTACAGCAATAAACGGCTATAGGGTTTGAATTATCATAGCAACAACCGGCGGACAACAACTACAAACTAGATTTGTTCCGGTTCTCAGGAGGCCGGATTTTCTACTGGGGTCAAGTCTACAGTGGCGTAAATTTCGGCAAGGGGGAGGTTGAGGTCGAGGCTGGCAATTCGGGCGATCGCCTCTAATCCTTGATAGGTTTCTAACATCCAGCGATCGCCTTCCATTCTGTGAAATATTTCTACGTACATAGTCCTGAGAACTGACGAGGATATAATCTTGTAAACTCGGAATGGTCCGATAATATTGGAATTTTTTACCCCGGTCAAAAGATTCGGTGGATTCGGATAACACTTCGATGATGACTTTCGGGGAGGTAACCGCATAATCGTTCAAGTTATCCCGATCATCACAGGTGACGACTAAATCCGGATAAAAGTAGTATTTTTGATTGGCAATATTCACCTTAATATCTGCTATAAAGGTCTGACAAGGTGAATTTTTTTAACCCTGTTCGCAACAGTAAAGCTAGGTTCAGACTGATAATATTATGGGCTTTGCTGGTGCCTGCCATTGCGTAAACGTCACCATCAAGATATTCATGTTTGATGGGGCTATGACGTTCGCTTTCTAAGTATTCTTCTGGAGTAATATTTTTATCAGATTTGACAGCAATCATGGTGAGTTTAGGGATAGGGATGAGTACAGCAATAAACGGCTATAGGGTTTGAATTATCATAGCAAAAACCAGCGGAGGTTTGAACCTCCGCTGGTTTTTGAGGTTTACTCTTTCACCTCCAAGCTAGAGGAAGCCGATCGCCCGAACTCTTCGGGGGCATATTGTAGATGAACATTTGCACCCGGCCATTCGTAGATACCGGGGGTGACCGATCGCACTAAATAATGGAGGTTATAAACTCCCGGTTGCAGGCGATCGGCGTATGCGACGATGCGATCGCTATAGAGGTTCTGATAGCCAATCTGCCAGCTACTTTGTGCGGATTGGACTGCCGAAGTCGCCGTCTGGAAACTGCTATCAACGGCTTCAAATCCTGCCGGTAGCGGGTCCGTAATCACCACATGATCCACGGGCCGATCGCTGATGATTTCTAACCCAATATCAAACACTTGTCCGGCATCTACGACTAGGTTTTTATCCGGTTTGGCTAACCCAAATTGGGCGATCGCCTTGTCGCCTCCTACCGGGCTGATTTTCCGGTCCACTCGCAATCCGTTATACCGTCCCGGTTGATTTCCCGGTAACCGATATCCGTATTCCACCAGGTAGTGTAATGTTCCATTCCCGGTTTTATTCAGGGTGAGGTTAGTCTGCCCTTTGGGGAGGCTATCCATTGCCACTTGGATAAATTGGCGGGAATTGTCATACCCTTGGAACTGCATGGTGTCTAGGGTATTGCCGTCTAGGTTGGCGGTGGCGGTGAAGTTGGGGGGAGTCGGTTGGGTATTGCTGTAGGCGACTAAGGCAGACAGTGCTTCAGCGTTGGCGTAGCTATTTTCCCAGGTTCCCTCCCGGCGTTGGTTGAGTAACCCTTGCAGGAGGCGACTGCGGACTGTGGGATTTGCTTCCCGGGCGATCGCCAAGCGCAGGGTTTGTGCTTGTGCGGTGGTGGGGGAACTTAACCATCCCCACCCTTGGGGGAGGTTGACGGTGGCCGATCGCCCCGTTTCAGCCACAGTTTCAAATAGCTGGTTAGACAGGGACTGCGCCTCAGTTTGCCATTCCGGGAATTGTCCTAAATATCGCGCCAGTTTGGTTTGGGCGACGGCATCTAACTCTTCGCGTTGGGCGTATATATCCGCCAGGAAGTCATTGCGCCGTTCTCCCAATTCTGAGAGGGCCATTAATGCGCCGAGACGGACGCGGTTTTTACAGGATTGGCTGGTGCAATAGGAATATTGTCCCGGGTCAGCGAGGGTTTTTTGTAAGTATCCGCGCAGACGTGAGACCATTGCTTCATCCACTGTAAATCCAGCGGTTCTCCCTTGGGATAAACTTTCGGCAGCGTAAGCGGTGAGGAACGGGTCAGATTGAGTTTGTCCAGGATAGCTGGCAAATCCGCCATCAGGTTGCTGGAGTTTTTGGAGGCGATCGAGGCCGATCTCTGCTTGTTCGGGTGGATTAAATTCTCCTAATGCTTGTCGGTACTTTTGTCCAAGAATTTGCAGGTTAGCGGCAACAGCCAGTTGTGAGGCTGCTGGTTCTAAAAAGGGTAAGCTATCCTCGGCAAATATATCTCGCGCTGGGGCCGTAATTTCGGGGATGAGGGTTGATGCTAGGTCGATTTGTAATCCTCCGATATTCGGCAGCACGTTGTTGTCTACATTCAGGGGAATATTCACCTGATTTTCCGTGGTTCCGGAATCGATAGCCGTCTCACTCACTAATAGCTGCCTCACCGACAAGGGAACCTCGAAGGCATCTCCCTCACGGTTTAACTGACTGACAAAACGCACTGTTCCTTCGCCCCGGGTGGCAGCTTGCATGGGGAAACGATAGGCGCGGGTTCCTGATGCAGCTTGGGTTTGGAGACTTTGACTGGTTGTCGTATTTTCTGCAAAATTCAGGTTCTCACTCACTGCACCTTGGATTTGCAATCGGCCTTTTTCTCCGGTGGTATTGGTAATAGCAAGGCCGCCTGAGAAGCGATCGCCCGGTCGCACAAATTGCGGTAACAGGGGAGTTGCCATCAGAGGTTTACTGGAAATAAAGGTATTTTCTCCATTCCCAAAGCGCATATCGGTGGTGGTGGCAACAGCCATGACTCGCCAGGTGGTTAAATCATCCGGGAGGGGGAAGCTGACTGTGGCGCGTCCGTTGCGATCGCTCATCACAGACCCATTGTAATAGGCCAAGGGTTTAAACTCGGTGCGAATTCGCGTACTGCCGGAACCTGCCGAGAATCCACCGCCATATCCCCAGCCTTTTTGCAAGGGAGAACTCAAGGGCGATAGCACAACATCGAAGCGGTTATCACTCCAGGTTGTGGAAATCGGTTGTTCTGCATATACTGTATCGACTAAGTTAGGCGGACGATATCCGGTGAGTTGTAAGACCGCCTCATTCACCACCATGACTGTTAATTGGCCTTGGACGGGCCGGTTTTGGCTGTCGGTAACTTGCAGTTGGACGGTTTCCTGAGTACCGGGTTGCACCGTTGCTTGGGTGGGGGTAACTTGGACCGTGAGATATTTCTCCCCTAAATCGGTTTTAAACGGTGCAAAACCAATTTTGACCAAATCTTCCAAGTTGGCCGGTTCCACTTGGTCTAACGGCGGTCCTTGGCGGACTAGAACCGCTTCGACGGCAGCATTGGGGAGCATTTCGGGGGTGACTTTAAATTGGATTTGGGGTGCGACCGCCACTCACTTTGGTGGTGGTTTGATACAAAGGTTGGTCTCGCACAACGGCGAAGTAGAGTTCGGCTTCGGGGTAGGGAGACTGGATTAAGGCGGTGGCAATCTCACCGGGTTGGTAGCTGTCTTTGTCGAGTTTGACTTCTAGGAAGTTCTCGCGATCGCTACGGCGTCCCCAACCCACTCCCTGGGTTCCCGTGGCCCAAATTTGCACATCGGTGGCGGTGGCGTCGGTTTTGGCATTGGCAAGGTTGACCCGAATCCGATAGGAACCCGCTTCTGGGGGGGTGATAGAAACGGTTTTCGGGGTATTGCCGGTTTTGAGGGTTTCCGTGGCGACGGTTTCATATTCCACCTGATAGCGGGGGGTCCGACTGCCTTCTACAACCCGGGTGACGCTGCTGTAATCCATTTTTTGCAGTTCCACCCGCAGGGTTTGTCCATTGATAGCAGTTCCGCTGGGGTCGGTGACGATCGCCTCGATGGGAAAAGGTTGACCGGCATCGGCGACAAAGTTGGTTTTGACTCCGATTAATTTGTCGCTGGGTAAGGCGGTTAAGGTTTGAGAATTGGCAACGGAGAGATTAGAAATATCGGTGACTTCTGCATCAATCCGATAGGTCATGGGATAGGGTAAATCCCGGTCAATGGTAAAGTTTAAGGTGTTGGAACCGCTGTTATCTAACGTGGCGGTTTTTTGGAGAACTTCGCTGGTAATTTCCGGTTGTTCTTCGGGCCAAAACCATTGGCGACCAAAGGTAAATTCTTGCCAACCGGGAGGGGTGAATTCGGCGGGCGATCGCGTGATGTAATATTTGGCATTGCCACCTGCAACCGGGGAACCAAACAGATAGTTACTCGTGGCTTTTGCTTGGATTTTTTCGTTACTGAGGGCGTATGTTTTATCCAGATTGAGTTGGACTTGGAAGTTCGGCGGTTTGAATTCCGCAATCCGGAATTCGCCGTTAAGTTCTACATCGTTGTTGGATTTGGCGACAATGGAATAGTATCCCAAGGGTAAATCGCTTCCCAGGGGAAGTTCTAAGGCGAAAGTGCCAAATTCATTGGTGCTTTGGGTTCCGAGGGCGGTTTCGTTGCCTTCGGGGTCGCGTAAGGTGACGGTATAAGCGGCATTTTTGTGCTGGATTAAGTCGCCATTTTCCAGATAGTAAGCGACGGCGGTGAACTCGGCAGTTTCTCCGGGTTTATAGAGTTGCCTGTCGCTAAAAATTGTCCCGCGAGATAGGGGTTTTCCGGCATTCCATCCGCCATCGATTCCATATCCATAAGCGCCGCTATAGGACCAAATTCGGGTATAGGCCCAATCTTGGTTTTCTCGGGCGACTGCTAGTAATTCTGGGGCTTCTTCTGCATTCTGGCGGCAGCGTTGCACCTGCTGGGAATTCAAGACTAAAAGTCCGGTGGCATTGGTGGTTCCAGTGGCACAGGGGGTAACAGGCGATCGCGTAGTAGCATTGGTTTGAGATTGATAAATTTCCACCCTTGCACTGCCAACCGCTGACCCATCAGCCAGATGATTAACTTTCACCAGTCCAGTATCAGGAAACCACTGGGCAAAAACGCCTAAATTGGTGAGTTGAACCAGGCCATAATAGTTTGGTTCACTCCATTTCTGTTGGCCGTTTTCTTGATAAGAATTGGTGCGGGCTTGAATCCCATAAGCTAACATTCCCGTGGTTCCGCCTAGGCGTTCTCGCAAGGGAATTGCTACCGTAGCGGTTTGATTTTTAGGGGGAGATGAAATGGGGAAACTTTGCCAATTCCTGGGGTCTGGTAACAAGTCCGTGCCATTTCCTCGGGGATAAGCGGAATCCGTAAAGACTAAATCCGTGGGTTCGACAATCCGATAGGCGGCTTTATAGGCAGAATCGGGCAGATTCACCGCTGAAAAGGTTAATTCTAAATCTTTGCCGGTGGGAAACACATTTAAGTCTGAAGGTGCCCAAATTTCTGCGGCTAAATCTCCGGTTTGGTAATTCAGCGTAGTGGGTTGTCCTAATTTTTGTCCATATTTATCTTGAACTTCTGACCCGATATTAATGGTGTATTGAGTTGCCGGTTCTAAGGCCCAGGGATTGAGATTAACCACGTTGGAATCGGGATAAACCTGAATTAGCTTAGGTTCTGATTTAGGCGGTGGATTGATAGTAATTTGATTGTCCACCGATTCTGGGTCTATCGAGTTATTAAACGTTAACTGGGGTGCGCCGTTGACAAAGCGTCCATAAGCAAATCCCATCTCTGGTTTTCCCTGCAATTCCATCCCTTGGAATTCCAGGGCTTCATAAGTTTTGACCTGACTGCTAAAGGGGCGATCGCTGACTAAGTTTCCCCGGGCTGGTTCTAATCCCGGGGAAAATTCGACCCGATAAGCTGTGCCTTTTTCTAACTCCCGTTGCGGGGTAATTTGATAGTTCCAAGTCTGTAAAGACGGGTCAAATTCTAAGGCAGAACTCGCTGTCAAAGCCTCCTCAGAGTCCAAGGAATCGACTTGCAGAGAAACTCCTTCATTTCTGCCGACGGGAACTAATTTAACGTGCTGTTTCAGGGAATTGAGATTCAGGGGTACGTTAGCGGTAAATTCCAGAGGTTGTTTCAGGTCAATCCATTGGGGTTCGGTATATTCATCCGGCGGTTCACTGGTGGGTAAATTGGTGAGTTTAATGGGTTCGGTATTGAAGGTCCAGGCTAAATCCTGGCTGAGTTGATGATTGTTTAAATCGGCTAAACCCGCTTTGAGGGTAATTTGAATTCGCGTGGCTTTAGGCAGGGCTTCATCGGGTTGAAATCCGACCATGCGCGGGGTTAAAAATCTAAATTGCCCTGGGAGTTCCGGAGTGATTTGAAATTGATTTAATTTGGCGGTTTGTTCCGGTGAACCTAGGCTTTCTAGGGGAATTATGGGTTCTTTAAACCGGACTCGAATTTGAGCCAAGGGGTCGGCTTCTCCCGTGGGGGAAATCTCCTCGATCCAGTCGGGAAGTTGAGGCATAGCCAGGGGCGCTACTGCCGGGAGTTGTTTAAGGGTTGAAGCGGTTTGAAAGAAATTGCAGGCTGCTATAGTGAATGAGAGTAGCAGACCTAAAATAAACCACGTCCAAGTTCTACGGATTAGACGCATTTTTATCACCAAAAAGAATTAAGGATTATGAGCAGATATTCTGGCATTCTGTCCCCGAATGGGGGACACAGAGGGGACCCTTGTTTGCTGAATCAATTGATAGGGTGGGTCCTGCCGCCCCTAGAGTCTTTCTGCTATTAAAACTCAAAATTTCGAGAGCGTCGAGAATTTGTTGATTTTCTTAATCAAAGCAGAATCGGTAGGGAAGGAAAGCAGAAACCCATAAAAAACCGGGTTGGGGCGATCGCACCTCAACCCGGTTTTTTCTATCCATGAGGATTTACTTTTTAAAGTAGGTTCGGTAGACTTCTAAGGCGACAGGTGCGGCAGCAACCCCGCCATACCCGCCATTTTCGACCACGACGGCAATAGAAATTTCGGGATTAACTGCCGGTGCAAATCCGACAAACAAGGCATGAGAAGGCTGTCCTAAGACTTCTGAGGTCCCGGTTTTGCCCCCACTTAAGGGAATGGTCCCATCATTTAAGACTCGGGCGGTCCCTTTTTGCACCACGGAAATCATTCCCTCTTTAATCACCGAAATCGCCTCGGGAGAGAGTCCGACAGGTTCGGGTTTCGTCAGGGGGGTGTTACTTTGAGAGGCGAGGAAATGAGGTTTGACTCGGTTGCCGCCATTGGCAAATGCTGCTGACATGACGGCAAGTTCCAAGGGGGTACATAACACCATCCCTTGACCAATCCCCATCGTCACGCTATCCCCGGCATACCAGGGTTCGTTGAACATCCGCAGCTTTTCCTCTGGGGTGGGAATCATCCCGTGAGTGCCGCCATCGAGTCCCAATAACTCTAAGCTGGTAGATTCGCCAATCCCGAGTTTACCTCCCCATTCAGCGATCGCCTCGGGTCCGACTTCCATCCCGACTTGATAGAAAAAGGTGTTGCTACTGTAGGCGAGTGCATCCCGGAACCCAATCACCCCATATCCCCCACTATGTTCGTGAAAGGCAATGCCACCGACCACGATATAGGCGGAGGTCCCTAAATAGGAGTCGGGATGATATTTCCCAGTCCCCATTCCTGCCGCTGCGGTGACCATTTTAAAGGTACTCCCGGGGGGATACCCTTGCAAGGCTCGATTCAGAAAGGGATTTTCTAACTCCTGCAAACGTTGCCATTCCGATGCTCTAACGTTGCGGGTGAAGATATTCGGGTCAAAACTGGGTCCACTGGCCATCGCGATCACCCCCCCGGTTTTGACATCCAGGACCACCACCGCACCCCGTCGGGACCCCAGTGCGCGTTCTGCCGCTTTCTGGACTTCCGCATCTAGGGTTAACTGGAGGGGTTCCCCACTAATGGCCGATCGCACCCCCAGTTCGCGAATTTCGTCCCCATTGGCATTCACCTCCACCAGACGATTCCCCCAAACTCCGGTCAATTGGGAGTTAATCGTCTTTTCGATTCCCATCTTGCCGATGATAATTCCCATCGGATAGTCTGGGTTCGCCATCAAATCTTCCTGGGTGGCTTCGCCAATATACCCTAGGACATGAGCGCCAGTGTTCCCCTCGGGATAGTATCGGCTAGATTCGGCCCGCACTTCAATCCCGGGAATGTCTGCCATTGCCTCAGCTAGGGTGACAAACGCTTCTGGGTCAATTTTTTGAGCGATCCGCACCGGCATTCCCGAGGTATATCCAGTTTCCTCGATTTTCTTGAGGATCTCTTCCGGGGAAACATCAATCAGGGGACTGAGCTTTTTAGCGGTTTCTTTCCATTGGTCCTCTGCTTGCTCCCGAGGCCATAAATAGACCGCTCGTGCTAACCGATTGGCTGCCATGAGCTTACCCTTACGGTCTACTAGATTACCCCGCGCTGCCGGAATCGGAATCAACCGAATCCGGTTATCTTCTGCTCGTTGTCGGTAATCTTCCCCTTCTACAATCTGCAACTGTGCTAGACGCACGCCGCATACACTCAGGAGTAAGGTGACGATGCTCATCACCACAAAGGGTCGAATCGGCGATCGCTTTGCGTCTGTCTTATTCGTGCTGACTTTAGAGAAAAAACTCGTCTGTCCGGTAACCATCTTTATCCCATCCCGCAGGAGTTCACTTCAACACTATCGCGCTAACGGGTCCCCAGACCCAGGACTGGAGCCGCTATGTTTGCTACACTCCCTCTAGCTGTTCAATCACTCCGGAAGATTCTATCAAAATCCAGGCGATCGTGTCAGGCTCTCCCCGGTCAAGTCCGGGTAGATTTAGAGTGGGCAATTTTCGGCTCCTCGTTGTTCTTTTTTATTCCCACAACTTATATCATTTCTTCAATCCATTGCACCGTCTTTCCAGTCCAACTCTACCTCAGACTCCCTTTGTCTTCGGTTGCGGTGTTTCTCCCCCTGATGTTCAATCTTAACGCAATTGGCTACCCTGGGTAAAGACAGTTGACCCTCTGCTCAATCTGATTTTTACCGATACTCCTTTTTTAGAACC
Source organism: uncultured cyanobacterium (assembly GCA_963821735.1). Lineage (GTDB taxonomy): Bacteria > Cyanobacteriota > Cyanobacteriia > Cyanobacteriales > Laspinemataceae > Laspinema. The sequence continues at coordinate 219,460 of CAWGFK010000002.1, read as the reverse complement.
CATGAAAACACCGAAAATTATCGCTGATTATCACTGCCACAATGCGGAGGTTCCCACCTGGCATCCGATGGAAAAATGCCTCTATTGGAGTGATATTCCCAAGGGACGAGTATTTCGCTATGACCCGGCAACGGCATCATCTGAACAGATTTTTGAGGGGGACTCCGTAGGGGCGATCGCGGTTCATGAGGATGGTTCCTTGCTGTTTTTTATGGCAAAAGGGGCGATCGCCCGGTGGCAAAATGGCACCCTCACCCCCATTATCCCGGAAATCCCCGCCGAACGGGAAACCCGCTTTAATGACTGCATCGTTGACCCCGCCGGACGAGTCTTTAGCGGCACCATGCAACAAGGCGATCGTCTCGGTTCCCTCTACCGCCTCAACACCGACGGCACCCTCACCCAAGTGCTAGAAAATCTCCAAATTCCCAACGGCATGGGATTCACCCTAGACCAGAAATACTTATACTTAACAGATTCCCCAAAACGTGAGATTTATCGGTTTGCCTACGATGTATCAACTGGAGATATTAGTAACCGCCAAGTCGTAATCACCACCCCAAAAGGAAAAGGCGTTCCCGACGGCATGACCGTCGATGCGGAAGGCTATATCTGGTCCGCCCGATGGGATGGTCATCACCTCTTCCGCTACCGTCCCGACGGCACTGAAGTCCTCCGCATTCCCTTCCCTGCGAAAAAAGTATCCGCTCTCACCTTTGGCGGGGAAGATTATACCGATATTTATGCAACCACCGCAGGCGGAGACAATCGCGCCAAAGAAGGAAAAGGTGCTGGTGCAGTGTTTCATCTCAATTTAGGCATTCGCGGAATGCCGGAATTTTTAGCAAAAATTGCCGTGTAATTGAGTAGCGAAAACTGGCGGGGGTGTTCGTTGCGACAACCGGCGGGGGTTTGAACCCCCGCCTAATAGCTAAAGTCGGTTAAAACCGACTACGGAAACGAGTTTCAGTCTTATTTTATCCAAGTTCGTAGTAACGCCTTCAGGCGTTATCTTCTTGATGTTCGTAGTAACGACTTCAGTCGTTATCCCCTCCATGTTCGTAGTAACGACTTCAGTCGTTATCCCCTCCATATTCGTAGAGTGCGTCACCCGGAAAACTTGTAAAAAAACGCAATAATTTTTCACTCTGCCGCACCAAAACCCTTGACAAAGATTTCCAATTTTGTTAAATTCTTATCATGGGAGAAGGTGCGGCCAAAAAAAAGGCATCTCTTCCTTCAAGCTATCTTCAATCCAACCAACACCCCCCATCTCTGTAGCGGCGATTTGAGAATCGCCCGAGATGATTATCCGCAATAAATTGTTTGCTCTAACCCACCAAAACTCTTGACAAAAATCCCCTATTTTGTTAAATTCTTATCATGGGAAAAGGTGCGGCCAAAAAAAATACCTCCTCAACCCTCCGACTTAAGATAAACTAAAACAATCCACCTAAAACCCAATCAACAAATGGCAACGTCACCCCTTCCCCTAGATGTTGTGATTCCCCGGCAGCAGTATCTCCAGGCAGTACAGCAGAGACTATCTCGCCTGGGGAGTCAACCCCAGAATGTGCTGCGTATTTGATGGTATCGATCGCCTGCGTTGGGGAGTCGGAAAAGCGATCGCACAGAAACTCAAACCCCAGATTCCTTGCATCTATATTGATAGCATGGAAATTCGCCGTCGCAATCCTGCCACCGATGAACAAGCATTAATTGAGTTACGGCGTCAGTTGGGAGAAGGGAAAGAGGATTTCAGTTCCTTTGATTTTGCCTTATTCTATTACTTGTCCCAGAAATATCCCCATCAGAATATCACTCCCGCCACCTATACCAAAGGAATGAATCGTGCCGATCGCCTGAGCACAGGTGCGGATTTAGCATCAGCATTTACTGGCATTGAATTAGAGAAACTGTTGCAGCGAATGGGATTGCCGGAAGTTGGCGCATCCATGCAGCAGTTATTACCGTATTTATTGGAGGAATTGCAAGAAATCGGCAAGGATGCGATGCCGTCGATCACCTTTTTGCTGAAATTACACTGGTTTTTCCTCAAAAATGCCGACGCATGGCGCTGGTGGAAAAAAACTGGGTGTCAGGAGTTGCCACCCATGAAAGATTTTGTTAGTCCCTATCAAATTGTCAAATATTTACCGGGATTATTGGCGAGGGGGTTGCAGCAGTATCTCGATCGCCTGAAGACACCCCTAGTGATTCTCATCGATGACTATGAGGCATTGGCGGATCAATCCCTGCATCCGGAATGGTTGGAAACCCTGATTTCTGCACCGAATCCTTGGGTGTTGTGGGTAATTGTGGCAAGGCAATCGCCGCAGTGGATGGAAGGGAGTGAGAGTCTTCCCATCCTGCCGCTAACCCAGGCAGAAAGTCAGGAAGTTTTAAAAACTGCGGGAATTACCGGCGATCGCCTGTTGTCAACCATCACCGAGATTTGCCAGGGAACACCTTATTATATCCATCTGTGTGTGAAGCGGTGGCAGAAAATCCAGCAGAGGCGATCGCCGCAGGTGGAGGATTTTGCCGGGAAACCGGAGGAATTTCTCACCAAAGAAGCAGAAACCTTGGACTCCGAGGAACTGCGAATGCTGCAAATCTTGGCAATTCCGCGTCAGTGGGATCAGGCAAGGTGCGATCGCCTGATGCAACAGCAGCATCTGGAAACTTGGCGGGGACGGTTTGCCGAAGTGATTGCCTCTCCTTATATAGAAGCAGTGGCAGAGGGGAAATGGCGGATACATCCCCTGATGCGGCAATATTTGCTAGAAACCCAACCGCAACAGCAACGGCAAATCCTGCATCAGGGATTATATGAAGAGTTGCAGCAGGAGTATCTCCAGGCGCAAACCCCGCAAGCGGCAATCTTGGCGCTGGATGAGGCATTGGATCAAGCAATAGACAGCAGTGATTCCCAGGAGGCGATTGCCTGGGTATTGGCGCAGATGCCGACTCACCAGGAACAGTATCAACATTCGGAAGTGGTGGAGATGTTGCGATCGCTGGTGAAGCGTCTGGGGGAAACCGTTACCGCAACCACTGCCAAGGCACAGATGCTGCTGGGATATTCCTTAGTGGAGTTGGCAGAAACCGAGAAAGCGCGAAGGGAATTAGAAACTGCCAAGGCGCAATATGCGGCAGTGGGATTAGGGGACAGTTTAGATGCGGCGCGAGTGGAGTATGAATTGGCGGGGGTGTATCTTGCTGGCAGTCGCACCTTTGATGCCAAAAATGCGGCAATGCGATCGCGGCAGTTGCGCCAACAGCAGTTAGGGAAAGATGCGCCAGAGGTGGCAGAGGTCCTCAACCGCCTAGCGGCGATCGCCGGAGACTGTGGGGAATATCGAGAAGCGGTACTTTGTTGCGATCGCGCCTTAGAAATCCTGACATCCCAACCCCAACCCCACCCCATCCCCCTGGCAACTGTCAAGAAAACCGCAGCATTATTAAAGATTTACAACAACCAACTCGATGATGCAGCACAACTCTGCAAAGAAGCGCGACAGTTAGCAATAGAATTCGGAGGAGAAAATCATGCGATCGCCATCACGAGTCTGATGATGTTAGGGGGGATTCATGCTCGCATGGGACCCCGTTTATATCCGAAGTCTTTGGCAGAATATCAAGAAGCGCTAACCGCAGCAGAACAGGTATTTGGTCCCAGTCATTTCCACACTTTAGATGTCTTAGAAGCAATGGCGGAATTATGTCGAAAAATGGGACAGCATCAAGCAGCAGATGAGTATGCCGAACGTCATAATGCTTATGTCAAAGTTGGGGAGTCAGAAGTAACACCGGAATTGGCAGCTGCGATTGAATAATATTGGTCGTGCATTTTATGATAAAGGAGAATATGGCAAAGCGGAACCGTTATGGAAACAAGCGCTAAATATTCGACCGCAAAGTCCTCGGTGATGAGCATCCTGATACTGCTACCAGTCTCAATAATTTAGCAGCATTGTACTATTCCCAGGGACGGTATGCCGAGGCGGAACCGCTTTTCCTGCAAGCGCTGAATATTCAGCGTAAAGTCCTTGGTGATGAGCATCCGGATACTGCTGCACAGTCTCAATAATTTGGCAGAATTGTACAAATCCCAGGGACGGTATGCCGAGGCGGAACCGCTTTTCCTGCAAGCGCTGAATATTTGCTGTAAAGTCCTTGGTGATGAGCATCCGGATACTGCTTTCAGTCTCAATAATTTGGCAATATTGTACGATTCCCAGGGACGGTATGCCGAGGCGGAACGCTTTACCTGCAAGCGCTGAATATTCGTCGCAAAGTCCTCGGAGATGAGCATCCAAATACTGCTACCAGTCTCAATAATTTGGCAGCATTGTACGGTTCTCAGGGACGGTATGGCGAGGCGGAACCGCTTTTCCTGCAAGCGCTGAATATTTGTTGTAAAGTCCTTGGTGATGAGCATCCGGATACTGCTTTCAGTCTCAATAATTTGGCAGCATTGTACGATTCCCAGGGACGAGTATGCCGAGGCGGAACCGCTTTACCTGCAAGCGCTGAATATTCGCCGCAAAGTCCTTGGTGATGAGCATCCGCGATACCAAGAAAACAGCAGAAAATCTCCAGCAGTTGCGGGATAAGCGCAATTCCTAATTTGAGGGAATCATTGTTCGGTTTGTCCAGAAAAATGCGGCAGCAATTAACCGCGAGGGTGCGTCAGCGTAAGTTCATCCCGGAGGGTGTGTCAGTGCCACAGCTTATTCCGTTTGCCAACACTCTATCTGACACCCCCTCCAGCAGATTGGGGGGAATTTGATGCCTGGGGATGCCTTTTTTTGGCCGCACCTTCTCCCACAATAACAATCTACCAAAAATCCCCAACCTTGTCAACAGGTTTCCGCAAATTTGTAGAAACCCTTATCCCGCATCTTATCCCAAAAACAAACCCATTAAAAATCATCTCCCCATTCGATTTTAACCGACTTAAGGGAGTGCGAGCATCTTGCCCGCTATTGTACAAAGCGAGCAAGTTGCTCGCACTCCAAAAAGCCGAACCACTGCCATACCGCCACATCCCTGCCAATTATGCTAAAATTAAATCCAACTCTACCCCATCCCCGCTTTAAAACTCATGAAATTCAAACTAGGGTGTACGCTCAATTATAATGTTGAGTCCCTGAGTACCTTTGTCTTTAATATCCGCGTTGTCGAAACCGATTGTCAGAAAATCCTCACGGAACAATTAATCATCGACCCGGATATTCGCATCGATGAATATGTTACCCCCATCGTGGAAAACCGCTATTTCCGCGTGAATGTCCCTGGCGGTACAAATTTGAATATTTTCTATCAGGCAACGGTGGAAATGACCCACTTTTATGGGGATGCCAATACCATTGCTGAAGTGCAACCAGCAGATTTACCCGTGGAGACGTTCCACTATCTTTATCCCAGTCGCTATTGCGAGTCCGATCGCCTCCATCAGTTAGCGCTTTCTGAATTTGGAGACTTGACAACGGGATATTCTCGGGTGACGGCGATTTGTAATTGGATTTATGAAAAAGTGATTTATGAGTATGGGACAAGCAATCCCCATACTTCGGCATTTGATACTGCAACGGAACGGATTGGGGTTTGTCGGGATTTTGCTCATTTGGCGATCGCCTTTTGTCGTGCCTTGAATATTCCAGCGCGATGTGTGGCAGGATATGCTTATGGGTTACAACCGCCGGATTTTCATGCTTGTTTTGAGGCATATTTGGGAGGACGTTGGTATCTGTTTGATGCCACAAGGTTAGCGCCTCAAAATGGCATTGTTAGAATTGGAACGGGACGGGATGCTTCCGATGTTGCCTTTGCGACTATTTTCGGGGATATTAATTTGAATAAGATGGATATTTTCATCGAACATATTCCTGATGAAAATAGTTCAGAGGTTCCGGCATTGACTACGGAGGCGATTTCTATTTCTTGATTGTGATAGAGTAGGAGGAGTAGACTTCTTGCAAAATTCTAAAAAGCCGATGGGCGTTTTTAAGGGTAGCGCTGTTTCCTTGTCAAATTTTCTTTAACTCGTAAGCTTTAGAGTCCAAGGGCTTTTGGCCTGATTTCCTAAGTTGAAACTTAGGAAAAGAAACCACCCCGTCCCTTCGGGACACCCCTCCAAGGGAGGGGAATAAGGCTGTATCCCCGGCCAGATAAAGCGAATGAAACAGTCCTACTACATAAGAGGAGAATAAGCCCCAAAATTCCCAAAAATTCCCAAAAATTCCCCTCCTTTGGAGGGGTGCCCCGAAGGGGCGGGGTGGTAAATTCTAGCTAGTGAGCAGGTATTTATCTATGCGCCATACTCAAAAGTATATGTCTCTTCCCTATAACCCAGCACTGAACGATTGGGCTAAAGCCTTGCGCCGTGCCGGAAATTTGGCGGAGGTGTTGCTATGGAATCAAATAAAACGCAAACAGTTTTTAGGCCTAGATTTTGATCGCCAAAAAATCATCGGTAATTATATTGTTGATTTTTATTGTGCGGAAAAGGCACTCGTGCTTGAGGTAGACGGTAGCAGTCATGATGATAAGGCTGAATATGATGCCGAACGGGATGCTTTTCTGATAGGTTTAGGGTTAAAAGTTGTTCATTTGCGAGATGATGATGTAAAGAAGAATCTAGCAGGGGTTATGGATTTTTTGCGAAGTCATCCAGTGTTGGCTAGTCCAAATCAAGACACCACCCCGTCCCTTCGGGACACCCCTCCAAGGGAGGGGAATCAGCCGAGAAATTCCTCTGCTGAAGGGTAGGGCTGTTTCAAGGAATCAGGCGACAAATTTCTCTGCTGAAGGGTAGGGCTGTTTCAAGGAATCAGCCCCAAAATTCCCCTCCCTTGGAGGGGTGCCCCGCGGGGCGGGGTGGTAAATTCTAGCTAGTCACCAGGTATTTATCTATGCTTCTTTACTCAAAAGTATCTGTCTGTTTCAAATCAAGACACCACCCCGTCCCTTCGGGACACCCCTCCAAGGGAGGGGAATCAGCCAACAAATTCCCGGGCAGATAAAGCGATTGAACAATGCAAACATTAATTGGGTCGGGAGAATGAGACAGCCCTACCTTTTTAAGGGGGGTTGGAGGGATAAATCCGGATTTTTGCAACGAGGAATGCTAGGGTATTGGTCGCTTGGTGAACTAAAAACGTGATTTTTTGAAGAAAGAAACGCCTGAAGTCGTTACTACGAACATCGGATGAATATAGAAGGGAAACTTGCAGCAGAAGGGATAACATTATTGCCGCAACAGGTTCATGTTTGGCGGGTGGAACTCGATCGCAATTCCACAGAAATCCGCCAATTTCGCGCAATGTTGTCCGAGGAGGAGCAAAAAAGGGCCGATCGCTTTCATTTTGAGCACGATCGCAGTCGGTTTATTGTGGGACGGGGGATGTTGCGATCGCTGTTGGGGAACGTATTTACAGGTGGCACCGGACGGGATAGAATTTCGGTACAGTGCCAAGGGGAAACCGATGTTGGCAAATGTTGAGCAGCGTCTGCATTTTAATCTGTCTCATTCGGGGGGATTGGCGCTATATGCGATCGCCTCGGAACCTGTGGGGATTGATTTAGAGCAGATTCGTCCTTTATCCGATGCGGAACAGTTGGCAAAACGGTTTTTTACTCCCGCAGAAGCAGAGGCGATCGCTGCTTTACCACTGGCACAAAAACAAGCGGCATTTTTGAATGCTTGGACTCGCAAAGAAGCATATTTAAAGGCAACTGGGGATGGATTAGCAGGATTGGATGAAGTGGAGGTGTCTCTAATTCCAGGAATGCCTGCCAAATTAGTGGCAATTCAGGGAAATTCTGAGTTAGCATCCCGTTGGTTTATTGGGGAACTGCACCCCCATCCGGACTATGTAGCAGCAGTGGCGATCGCGGGTCAAGATTGGCAGGTATGTTATTTTAAAGATGAAAGAGGCAATCCTTGAAGGGGTTACTACAAACGTTCATAATAATACTTTAAATCTTAATCAGAGGATAACATGAATCAATCTAAACCTCGTCTTAGTCCTCGGTGGAAAAAGTTTTGGCAATTTGTTTGCCTTGCCGGTTGCGCGTTGAGTCTGATTCTCGGTGGTTATGCCATCTCTAATTATAATCAAAATTTGAGCAATTCTCTCGATAATTCTCCCCCAAACTTACCGAATCCGGTAGCAGTTAATTCCGTAAACTCCCCAGAATCTGTCACCGGGACACCTCAAGCAGCAACCCCAAGAAATTCTCGAATACTTGCCTCAAATTGTGGCAGTCCCCAGGGAGGACCGACGGATAATCCCATTGCTGAACAGTATTCTAACTCCTCCTATCCTTGGACCAATCAAATTAAATGGAACTGCGTCTATAATATCGAGGATTTTGACGGAGGGACGATGGTAGCGCGGTTTAATGCAGCGCGAGATGCCGCTGCCGCAAATGGGGGAGGAGTGGTTTATTTTCCTGCCGGAACCTATTCGTTTGAGGAGAGTATTAGTCTCAAAAATGGAGTAGTTCTCCGGGGGGAAATTCCCTCAGTCACCGATGCCAAAAACTCCGAATTTAATCCCCCATCTAAGCTGCAATTTCCCGAAATATGAACCTCAATTTTCCGGGGATGGCACTCCCAATGATACTGCCTTCAAAACCATTACGACGACTGCCGGCAGATACGGACAGTAATATTGGATTAGTCCATCTGGATATCAATCGTGCCGCCATTGCTTTGGAGGGAGATTTGGATCAGGGAAACCAGCAAAATATTGTCATTTATGGCATTCGCAGCAACAATGTGGCCGAACCCGACCCGAAGGTTCCTGACCCTTCGTTTCAAAGTCCCTGGTTGCGCTACAGTTATCGGTTTGCGGCGAATATTAAAGTCAATGCTAAGGCTAATATTTTAATTGCCAATAATCGGATTAATGACAATATTACCGATAACTACGACCAACCGGCTTATCAAGTTAAACCGATTAAAGGGGAAGAAATTATCACGTATCGGGAAGGAAATAAAGTCCCCTTTCACTATGGCAATCACTATGGAATTGTGGTGAATCGGGCCAAATCCGAGGGATTCCAAAAGAATGCCAATCCCCAGACAGAACCGGGACTATTTCGCCCGGGAATTACCGTCCGAGATAACTGGGTTTATCATACCATGCGAGTCGCCATTTCTGCCTCGGGAGATGGGTTAGTCATCCAAGATAATCAAGTCCGCGATGAACGCGGAAAACAATGGTGGACGGACCCGACAGGGTTAAAAGAACCCCGGGGTGCAGTCACCTTAGAAAATCGGGCCATTGATTGGTCCGGGTCCAATGTTTTGGTGGAGGGGAATCAGTATGAAGTGTATCGCCATCGCATCCGAGATACTCCCTATTTGAGTGTAGATGGAGAGGGAATTTTGATTCAAGAATGTTGTGGAGGAACCGAAGTTAATGGGGCGATTATCCGCAATAATCAGGGTAATACTTATATCGGATTTTACAAAATACCCTCAATTAAAAAGGTGGAAATTGTCGGAAATCGAGTCAATGCTGACCTGACGGATATTGAGCTAATTTATGTGAATGCGGATACCAATAATGCGCCTGGGGTGATGGAAGATGTCACCATTGCTAATAATATTGTCAATGGCGGAATTTTAGCCAAAGGGACAGCGGGAGGAAAGAGAAATACCGTAGAGAATAATCAGGGAAATAACTCCGCTGCTTTGACTTATTCCTGCCATGTTGCTGCGAAGGGAAATACGGGGTTTCAGGAACCTCCTTGTTTGCCGTAAATTCCGGCTCATCAGGGAACCAAAATTGGTAAAATGGCAGAGTATCTTTTGGAGTCCACAGGAGACTGACCGTTTATACTCGTCCTTTAGCTCGTTTAATCGAGCAACTACAACGTTTGCCAGGAATTGGCCCTAAATCCGCCCAAAGACTGGCCCTTCATTTATTGAAGCGACCCGATGATGAAATTCAGGCATTGGCGAAAGCATTAATGGATGCCAAACAACAAGTGGGATTTTGTAAAGAGTGCTTTCACTTAAGTGCAGAACCCATTTGCGAAATCTGTCGTGCACCGAATCGCGATCGCGATGTGATTTGCGTGGTTTCCGACTCTCGCGACTTAATTGCCTTAGAAAAAACCCGGGAATTTAGAGGCAAATATCATGTTCTCGGTGGGGTAATTTCGCCTATGGATGGCATTGGACCCGAACAACTGAATATCCAAGCATTAGTCCGGCGGGTGAGTCAACAACAAATCAAAGAAGTGATTATCGCCATCAGTCCCAGCGTTGAAGGAGAAACCACGACCCTTTATGTGGGACAATTACTCAAACCTTTTACGCGAGTCACGCGCATTGCTTTTGGATTGCCAATGGGAGGAGATTTGGAATATGCCGATGAAGTCACCTTAGCGCGTGCCTTGGAGGGTCGTCGAGATTTAGACTAGAATATGCCAGGACCGCAGAGATGAGAAACCGGGTTTCTGTGCAAAATTTCTGCCAATCTGGAGCAAATCTGGGCGGGGAAACTCAGTTTCTTCTCCCCTTCCTCTCATCCCTCGCCGGAGACTCTAAGCCATAGCGGACACCCCCACTGATCCGGGTTTGAGCTAGGATGGATTGAAACTATGACGAATCAAGTCTGCCACAAACTAGACTCTTGCCATTTCTTTCGGGCAAATCAAGCCCGGTTCGCCTGTAGAGTCACTTTACCACAGGCTTTGCAATTATCAACCTAGTATTAATCCGTCATGAGTCAATTCCTCTCTACCTTTAAAGCACCGTTTGTATTTGGGTTCATAGAATCATTCACTTCTGTCCTGCTGCCTCCCTACTTACTCGGGTTTATTCTGAGTCTGCTTGTCCTGACATTTTTTACCATCTTTCTCCGGTGGGGAGTTTATCAACATTTAATTTATTTAGCCTCTCGGGTTCGGGGATTAATTTATGACCCTAATCCTACGAAAAAACCAAGAATTGTTGAAGAAATCGAAATCCGGTGCAAGGAGTCTAGTCCCGCCTTAGAACATATAAATACTGGGGCATTAATCGACCAAGTTTATAGTAGACATCTCCTCAAAAACGAACAAATCGATTATTTTTGCCGGTTTTTACCCAATCTTTTACTGTCCTTGGGTTTGCTGGGAACGTTTTTGGGAATTACCATGAATTTGGCCGAACTCAGCCAAACCATTAATGATTTTGGGGTGGGGAGTATTGATGCCTTGGTTGAACAAGTGCAACGGCCTTTACAAGGGATGGGGGTGGCGTTTATTAGTAGTTTAACCGCTGTTGCTTGTAGTGCGTTGTTGACGGTGGTTAATTTACTCAGAAATACCAGTATTGCCAAGTATCAACTCATCAGCGCGTTAGAAGATTATATTGATAATATTTATGGCCCTGCGCTCAATCGCCGATCGCCTTTAGATAAAGCGGTCGATCGCCTCGAAACCCTGTTCGGGACTTTTGTCAGTCAGTTCTCTGTCTCCGTCAAAGAAGCAGTTTCTTCCTCTCTAGGGGAAAGCGTAGACCAAATTACCGAAGGCAACCGCCAAGCGAATCATCTCGCCACTCAAGTTTATAATCGCCTGATGGAATCCTCCAGTTCCATGATGTCTGGTGCCACCATGTTTCGGGAGTCGGCACAAATTTTTGAAAAGAGCCAATTTGCGAATAAACTGGCGAGTTCCACCGATAATTTAGCCAATACTCAACGGGATTTAGCGCGTTCCTCCTCGGTGTTAAATCAATCCACCCAGGCATTGCAACTGGCGATCGCCTCTTTGCAAACCACCAGCCAAGAAACCATTCATCTCTCAGAAGAAATCGCCGGATTAAGCAAGAATTCCGGTCAAGTTCTCAACTTAACCCAAAACAACCAAACCGCATTATCCGAAGTCGTCGGAGAAATGCAGCAAAGCGCTCAAATCTTCCATTCCGTCATCAAAACCCTAGATACCTTGCAAAAGCGATTAGCAACCCGAACCGATCGCTTTGTGGATGTCCATACCGAACTTTATAAATTAGTCGAATCCCTGAAACTATTTACCGAAGAAATGAGGGAGGGAATGCAAACCTTAGGCGATCGCCTCGTCGCCTCCCTCGGCGATCGGAATGCCGTCAATCCCGCCACCGACCCCGTTGCCACCCGCATCTCCAAACTCGGCAATGACCTCAATGCCGTCCAATCACAACTCACCCAAGTTGTCAAGCATTTAGAAGCAGAAGAACAAACCGGAATGGCACCCACTCGTCTGAGTCCTCCTCCAGCCAACAATTCCAACGACCCCTTTAACCCAAAATTGGTCAACTGGGAGGAAGAAGAAAATACCGAAAAATGAATAAAAACCTGCACCCTAAAGGGTGGGGCTACACGGACGAAGCCTGCCTCCGCAGGCTAAAACAAAATTGAATGTTAACCCCCGGATTTTTATCACAAAACATCACCAAAAACCTCCCCCAAAACCCAAATTTAACCCTTCACAAATTCACCCTAATTAATGGAGAAATTGCCTCATGAGATTCATGAGATCTAGGCGGCATGAAATGCCACCAGAATTTGATATTTGGCCCGCATTTACTGACTTAATGTCGAATGCGTTTATGATTCTCAGCTTTCTGCTGCTGCTGGCGATTATCAAACCCTTAGTCTCCATTTCCAGTATGCGGGAAACCGAAGAAGCCCTCCGCCAACAGCTTCTCAGAACCCAAATCGACCTCACCAGCGCCCAAAACCGCGCCACCTTAGCGGAATCCCAAGTTGCCCCCTTAGTCGCCCAAAATCAAGCCTTAGCCGCTCAATCCCAAACCTTACAGGGACAATTGCAACAGGAAATGGCGACTCCAAAAGCCCCTCCAATTATCGTGATTCGGGATACCGGGGCTTATCAATTTTCTTCGGGAAGTCGCTCAACTTCCTGATGCCTTACAAACTTATGTCCGCAACCAATTAGTGCCTCAAATTGAAGCCAACGCTGCCGCCTATAACATCAATGTCATAGAAATTATTGGACATACCGATGGACAACCTAATAATGCCAGTTCCAGTAATTTAGACCGTTCCTTACCCCAAGTTGCTGCGGGTACAACCCAAGTTAGTCAGTTAGTTCCGGGTTCAAATGCGGATTTAGGATTAATGAGAGCTTTAGCCGTGGTGCAAATTTTACAAACCATTCAACGCACGGAAGGTAAGCTGCAAGGATTACAATTTCGCCCCTATTCGGCGGCGCAATTAGTCTCTCCCACAGGAGATTTTGGGAATGTTAATCCGAACCCGGATGAAAGCAGGAGACGGATTGAAATTCGGTTTACCCGCTTAGGGGAAGAAACCAGCGTGCAATAAAAAAACCCTGCACCCTCAAGGGTGGGGTTACAGGGACAAAGCCCGCCTGGGCGGGCTAATCGGGAATTTGGGTTAAATTTCCGAATCGCTTTCTTCCTCATCATCCGCGATCGCCTCCCCAGATTCCTCCTCCCCAGATTCCTCTTCCCCAGATTCCTCTTCCATCTCGGCTGCCTCTTCCGCTGGTTCTGACTCCGCTTCTGACTCCAAATCATCCACATCCCCAGCTTCCCCGCCTTCTGCCTCCGATGCCTCCGGAGTAGGCAACTCCTGGGAGTCTCCCATCGGGATGGTATCAAATCCGTCCGGAATCAATCGCTCATCTTCCCCCATTTCTGGGGTTTCTACAGGTTGCATGGGTTCATCTTGGGTTTGAACCTGTTCCGGAACCGACTCTTCTACAGGTTCCGGTTCAACTGCTTCCACGGGGGTTTCACCCGGTACAGGCGCTGGGTCCGGTTTAGGTTGGGGGGCCACATTTACCGGCTGGGAGGGTTCCCCTTCCGGTGAGGGGTCCCGCAGTTGTTGGGGTCTAGTCGGTGGGGTCGGGTCAATCCGCAACGGAGAATTGCCCTCGGGGGGTCTAGCATCTAAGACTGGAGTGGCGTTTTCTTCCTTTGGAGATTCTGCATCTAAGACTGGAGTTGCGTTTTCTTCCCCTGGAGATTCTGCATCTAAGACCGGAGTGGCGTTTTCTTCCCCTGGAGATGCTGCATCCAACAACGGATTAGCATTTTCTCCTGTAGGTTGTGGAGCCACCACCGGAGTAGAGTTTTCTGCCGAGGGTTGGGGGGGATTATTCAACTCCGGTTGTCGAGTTTCTACTGGAGGGGTGGGGGTCGTCCCTGGGGATGGTTCAGTGGTACAGCCTTGAGGATCATACTGAAACTCAAAGGCATACTGGTACACCGTGGGTTCACTCACGCCAGCAAAATCCATGTCTTGGACAAATTTTCGAGCAAAGCTATCGAGAATATCCTGTCCACTTCCCAGTAAGCGCCGGGGTCCATCAATAATTTGTCCGTCAGGATTGACCAAAACCCCAAACAGCGCACGCCCTTCTAACTTTTCGGAGCAAGCGCCTAAGGGATATTGGTTTTCTACAGGAATTGGGGGGTTGGTTTTGACTTCGCCATATTGGGATTTTAAGTTCGCAACCCACTGGACATAAGCCTCGATCCCGTCCAACATGGCATTTTGGCGATCGCTCACCAACCCCGTGGGATTCTCCCGGTTATCTTCTCCTCTGATTTTGGCCCACAGTTCGCGAACGCTATCGGGATCGGTGCCTATTTGATCGGGAACTGTCGCACCCTCCTCCGGGCGATCGCCTGGTGTAGGAACATTGGAGGGAACCACCGCTTGAGCGCCCTCCTCAATCCCATCTTGTTCAATGTTTCTCCCGTCTGTCTGCAAATCGGCAGCACTTCCCATCTGATCCGATTGAGGGCCAGTGGCAGCCGGTCCCATCCCCGGATTTACCCCAGCGGGTAAATTACCCGAGGGATTGTTAAACTCTGGCGGTGGTGAGGGATTGGCATTGTCTGAACGGGCGATCGCCTCTGGTCCTGGGACATTTTCTGGGATAGGAAGGTCCAAAAACTCCGAAGCATCCACCGCTTCGTTCATGCCACTGAAAGGCCGTTGCTGATCCCCAGAAGCGGGGAAACTCCCCTGGGGAGGGGGCGGAACATCTTCCAATCGGAATTCTTGCGGTGGCGGTGGCGGGATCTGACGATTTTGATTTTGTTGAGCGAGTAGCCTTTGTTGCCGTTCTCGTTGCTCAATTTCTCGCTCGATTTGGGCGCGTTCTAATCGTTCTAATGCCAGCAACTGCTCGATCGCCATACTATTAGACGACCCCGAAAACTCACGATTCGTTAAATCCTCACGAAACCCGGTGGGGGATTGATAATCCTGCAACGAAGGCAGGGGAGTTTGAAGATCTCTCAACGAGGGTGCAGGGGGAAGATCTAACGGGAGATCATATAACGGGGTACCCGGTGGCAGAGTCAGGGGTTCAAGTCCCGAATTGCCCGGGGAAGGGGGCAGAGGTCCTAATTCTGGCAACGCAGCTAAGGGTTCCGAAGAGGAGTTCAGACTGCCGGACCCGGTAGCTTGTGGCGATGAAAAATCGGGGAGGCGGCTGATTTCTTCCGGACTCAGGTTGACCAAATCTACCGTCGTCCAGGGATTGGATTCCTTCTCGCCGCTAAAGGGCAAGCGGTCCCAGCTAATCCCAACCAGTCCGTGGATGCCCACAGAGGCCAAAACTGCCACGACGGTTGGCTGAGATAAGAGGTCAATCAGGGAGTTTTTCGGCAAAGAATAAGACATGGTTGGTAAGCTTAGGTTTAGACGGGCAGACTGCGATTGTGATGCAGCAGTTTCACACCGCCTGCCGCGTTAATTCAGACATTCGATGCCCCCATCAACCCGGATATGATAGCACTGATGACTGATATTCGTGTGCGGCAAGACAATAGAAATTGCCAGAAGAGGGGAACACTGATCGCTCTTGATCGCTATAGATCCTGATTATGAGTTAAAAGTTGCAAACTGATTCTGGAGGGAAACTCGGTGGTGCAACTTGGATAATCGCCAAGGAAAAATAAGGGAGTTTCAAGTCTCGGCGATCGCGCAGTTGGCGATGAATTTTTTGCTCCGATCCCGTGACTCGTTCGACAATTTGGGTGCGATCGAGCAATCCCCGGTTCTGCAACAGGTCCCAAACGCGATCGTACACGGAACTGACTTTCATCAACACCACCACATCCGCCCAGTCTAGCGCGTTTTCCAACTCCTCGACACGATATAAGGCGGGCAGAACCGCTAACCGTTGGGACCCAATAGTTAACGGGATTCCCAGTTCTGCTGCTGCCGCTAAGGGCGAACAAATTCCCGGAATCGACTCCACCTGAACCTCGGGATGCTGCTGTTGCAGAGTCTGGGCTAAATAAGTAAAGGTACTATAAAAACTAATATCCCCTTCGGAAACAAAAGCCACATCTTGGCCCAATTTCAGATAGTCCCAAACGCGACTGCTTGCTTGCTGCCATGCCTTCACCAGCAACGCCTCATCTCGCACAAAGGCAAACTCTAAAGGCAATTGCACCTGATCGGCATGAATCCATTGAGCAATAATCCCTGCCGCCATCCCCGGGTTACCGCTGCTGCCGACGGGAAAAGCCACCACGGGCACCGCTTGCAACCGTTTTAATCCCTTCAGAGTAATCAGTTCCGGGTCTCCCGGTCCCACCCCAATTCCATATAACCTGCCAACGGGCGTCATTGCTTGTTTTCCTTCTGTTATGGCTTGATTCTTGGCCCAATCTCAGTTTGCCGTTACAATCTAATCGTTAAATCTCCTTCAATCTCGTGCTATCCCCCCTCCACCATGCCCTTACCGACCGTCATTTTACCGGGTTTTTTCGCCGCTGCATCGGAATATCGGGAGTTTGAACGCTTACTCAATGACCAGGGGTTTCCCGCCCGCTTAGTCCCCCTCCGGAAGCGGGATTGGGTCCCCACCATTGGCGGACGCTCGATCGCCCCGATTCTCCGCCAACTCCATGCTACTGTCCAGCAAGCCTTACAAGACTTTAACGCTGAGAAAGTTAACTTAGTCGCCCATTCTGCGGGAGGTTGGATTGCCCGGATTTACCTGGGAGAAAAGCCCTATATCATTCATGGGGATATTGACGAATCCGCTCAGTTATGGTATGCAAATCCCTTCGTGAGTACCTTAATTACGTTAGGCAGTCCCCATATCAGTCAGGAACGGTGGACCCTCAAAAATTTGGATTTTGTCAATACTGCTTATCCCGGTGCATTTTACCCCAATGTGCGTTATGTCTGCTTGGCGGGAAAGGCGGTGTATGGGGCCCGCAAGCGGGGACAATGGTTAGCCCATAATAGCTATCGGATCACCTGTGGCATCGGGGAAACTTGGGGTGATGGGATTACCCCAATTGAAGCGGCGCATCTGGTAGGGGCGGAAAATCTTGTTTTAGAGGGGGTGATGCATTCTCCGCGATCGCCCTTGAACTGGTACGGGTCCCCAGAAATCTTACCCCATTGGGTCTCCTATTTAGAATAGTTTCAGGATGTAGGCAATCGGTAACATCGAAACCTAAATGTAGAGGCGATTCGCGAATCGCCTCTACATTTAGGGTTTATCCTGCGAAAATGCTGCACTCAAATTTAAGAGAAGATAACGACTGAAGTCGTTACTACGAACTGGGGAAAGATTAACGACTGAAGTTGTTACTACGAACAATTGAGGGGAGCGACTGATAACGGTGGGAACCGCTATATAATCGAGGGCAGAATTTTATTGATGCGTTGCGATCGCCAATCTTATGAGTTCTATATTAACCGCTGTGATTACGGGTATCACCAGCTTTGCTGCCACCAATATTGACGATATCACCGTCTCCATGTTGTTGTTTTCCCAAACCGACGCTCGGGGGTTTCATCCTCGCGATATTGTGATTGGGAATTACCTGGGATTTACCGTTTTAATTTTAGCCTGTCTGCCCGGTTTATTTGGGGGTTTAATTTTACCTCCTCCTTGGATTGGATTATTGGGATTTATTCCCCTCGTAGTCGGTATCAAGCAGTTACTAGAGTCACGACTCCGATGATGAACCGGAAGTCCAAGGAATCGTCAGTCCCGGTGATAACCCACTCGAGAAACCCAGTCGGTGGCCTCGGTGGATTACCTATTTATCCCAGAGTCAAATTTACAATGTTGCTGCCCTCACCGTCGCCAATGGTGGGGATAATATTGGTATTTATGTTCCGATATTTGCCAGCAATCGTCCCCTAGATTTAGCCATCATTTTGGGGATTTTTTATGTATTAGTGGGACTGTGGAGTGCGATCGCCTACTATTTGAGCCGCCACCGGGCGATCGCCCTTGTTTTAACCCGCTATGGTCTAATTTTAACGCCGGTTGTTTTCATTGCCTTGGGACTGTTTATTTTGATTGATAATCAAAGTTACCGCCTGTTACCGGGATTGAATTAAATTCAGAATTCAGCGTCTGGCAGTCGCCCCGAGTATGGAGGGGGATAATCGGGCAACTGCCAATTTACTCTGCTGACACCTTTTCCAGGGTTTCTTCCAACGCCAGAGAGGAAATCGGCACTTCCTCCACCGTGGGTAACTTTTCCACCGTCAGGCGAGACTGACTCGACCCAGAAAGTCGCTTCAAGAGCTTGGGTTTCGGGTCATGGAGGAGATAGATAATCACATCTCCTGGTTGCCATGCATCGGTTGCCGAGACCACCAAAAGCTGTTTTTCTCGTTGGATTAACAACGGAACTAACTCTCCCGAACGAATCAGCGCTTGTAAATGAGCCTTTTGAAAGGCACAGCTAGGTTCCTTGAGGACTGTTTCCCCCAATTTCACTTGCGAATCGTTGAGATATTCGTTCCAAGTCTTGAGTTGCAGTTCAGGGATAAAAGCGTGCTGAATTTTATTAGTCTTATTTCCCGCCTTATTCCCTTGGGGGTCGATGGGAAATAAGGCTAACACCCGAGGCGGGGAAAACTCCTCGGCAGTGCGTTGCGCCAAGACTCGATTCACTTCTCCATTGCTGGTCATCGCTAGGAAGGTCCCCATCGAAGCCAGTCCCGCTTCTTCGAGCACTTCCGTATCGAGGGCCGAGCTTAAAAAGACGGGTAGATCTTCTCGTTCGGCTTGCTCACAGGCTTCTGGATTGGTATCCAGAATCACCACGGATTCACCCCGTTCTTTAAAGAGTCGGGCAATTAAGCGGCTTAAGGGGTTAGAACCGACAATCACGGCACCTGTGGCTTTGGTGGACATCAGACCCAGGATTTTGGCGACGGAACGGGCGGTGAGCCCTTGCAAAACCACGGTCAAAATAATTGTGAGGAAGACGAGGGCTTTGATGGAGTCTCCCCCGTTAATTCCGCGATCGGTGAGTAAAATCGAAAACAACGAAGCAACGGAGGCTGAAACAATCCCTTTGGGACCAATCCAGCTTACAAATAATTTCTGACGCCAGTTGAGTCCACTGTTGATGGTGCAAAGCCAAACATTAATGGGACGCACCAGAAACATTAGAATCGCTACGGTGACTAAACTTCCCCAGCCTAGGGCGATCACACTGGCGATGGACAGATCGGCGGCTAGGAGGATAAACAACACGGAAACGGCCAAAATGGTCAGTTGACCTTTAAACCGGCGCAGCAGCCGCTCATCGGGCACTGCAGAAGCTCGTAAGACAATGCCTGCGACTACGGTTGCCATCAGTCCAGACTCCCCTCGGATATCTTGGGCGAGGCCGAATAAGCCCCAGAGTCCAGCTAATACGACCAGATTTTTCAGGTCCTCGGAGAGAAAATGGGCGCGTTTGAGGAAATATCCCAGCATCCAACCGCCCAAAGCCCCGATCGCACTGCCAATCCCCAGGCGAATGGACAATCCGGCAATCAGTCGGAGGGGGTCGGCATCGCCATTTAAAATCACATCCAAGACTAAGACGGCTAGAATTGCCCCAACGGGATCGATGAGTACCCCTTCGCCTTCGAGCAATGCGGCGACAGAACGCTCCACCTGGACCTGTTTGAGTAAGGGTCCGATGACGGTGGGTCCGGTGACGACGACTAAGGCGGCATATAGAAATGAGATGGACCAGGGAAATTCACTGAAGGCATGAGCGGCAATGCCTCCCCCAATCAGGGTAACCAAGGTGCCAATGGTGACAAGGTTCCGCAGACTGCCGGAGACTTTATCCAGTTCTTTGAGTTCGAGGTTTAGACCTCCCTCAAACAAGATTAAGGCGACGGAAAGGCTAACAATCACTTCGAGTCCATCTCCTAGGAGGCTCGGATGCAGTAAGCCGAAACCATCAGGACCCAAGAGAATGCCGAACAGCAGCAAAAAGACGATACCTGGAATTTTCAGGTAGTCCGCCAGAACTTGAGCTCCGATCCCTGCAATGACCGTTAAGACAATCAGCAGGGTAATATCAAAAGGCATTTCCATAGGCTTGTGTGATAAGAGCGAACGAGCTTTCGGTGATTTGGCCCGATCGTCAAATGAGGATGATATGGGTTGTCCTTGAAGGGGCCAGCTTTCCACCAGGGCGATCGCACCGAATAAAACAGCGATATCCGGCTATTCAAGGGACAACGTTTGGCTCAATTCTGTTTTTAGGCACCCAGGGGGCAACCTTCTATCCTCAAAGCCGGTTCTAAAAGAGGGGAATTGATTTGAGTCGAGTTGAGGGCAACCTTCAAACCGGCGGATGGGATGGGCTTTTTAACAAGGAAAAACCCTGAGATGGGATTTTGAGTTAGATATTGACCACCAGGATATCACATCTACTGGGGTTTCTGGCAAGGGATTAGGATCCTGGGTAAAGTTAGCCCAGGTTGGGGGGGAGCATCACCCAAGTCTCCTGGGGTGAGTTCAAACCCACAGCGATCGCCCCTCACCAGAGACTAATACGGAATCCGGTTGTCAAAGGTCTATAAAAACCCGCAGGCTTAAGCCTGGGGCTATACGGACGAAGCCCGCCTGCGCGGGCTAAAAACGAAAATCGACTTTTACCAACCGGATTTGGTATAAGGGCAACGAGTAGCAGCTAAGGCTGAGTTTACAGGACACCCGTCGCCCAAACCGACCCTGGAGCATCCAGACTGGTAACTGCGGGGTCTTTATTCTTCGACAAAGCTGCGATCGACACTCGACAGAAACACAGGTTCCACCCGAATGCCTAAAATCGTAGCGGGTCGCACGACCATATACTCTCCTTGAGCGGTTTTGATCGGCACGTTGATAAACTCTTTTCCGTCGGAGTTGGGGACCAATACCCCTTGATACCATTTCTGGAACTCTTGGATCGTGGAAAAACGCACCTGTTCCTTGTGTCCACCCTCGATCAGGAGGGAAACGCCTATATAATCTGGGGTTCTCGGCATACGGCAAGAATTATCCTCAAAGCACCGAGATTATTATGAGCGTTCAAGGGGGCAATTTCATCGGTGTTTTCAGAAACTATCCGGATCCCCTACATTTCCTAAACCGCCTGAACCCCTACAATGGCCCATTGTGAGCCGTTCTCAGAAGCCCTGAACCTGACAACCCGCTCAAAATTCAATTCATCGACAACCCGCCAACTCCCCTCTCAGATGATCCCAAACTCGTTCTCTTGTCAAAGTTCGTAGTAACAACTTCAGTCGTTCTCTTGTCAAAGTTCGTAGTAACAACTTCAGTCGCTCTCTTGTCAAAGTTCGTAGTAACAACTTCAGTCGTTCTCTTGTCAAAGTTCGTAGTAACGACTTCAGTCGTTCTCTTGTCAAAGTTCGTAGTAACGACTAGCAAACCTTTCTAAGTGGGCTGAAAGCGATCGCCTTACCCCAAAAAATCCCACCAAAATCTCAGGCTAACCCTCTATCCCCTCCGAAAAGAAAAATCCGCTTTAGAATTCACCATTGCCAACATTGCACCAAACCGATATAAAAACAACAGAAATTTTCCCTTTAGCCCAGCATGGATTGAAGCGATTCCATCACCCAGGAATCTTATATTTGTTTGCCTTATCACTCCTATTAGAATTCCTGTTCACATCAAGATTTCATAACAAAACTTTCCCCCTAGGGACAGGTAGATTTACCCAAGCTAGTAAAGGCGCTAGAATAAACCCAAAGTTCTGACCTTCTGACCTCGGAGTTGGCTTATATGGACACAACTGCCCATTCCACTACTGAATCCCTTGACAACTTACCCCGTGAGGTGAGGGTCACTCAACTCCAGTACCTGATGCAAACCCTGGAAATCGCCGATCGCATCGCCACCAAAGGCTATCTGATCACGAGTTCCGAACTAGCCGACCTCATGGATGTCAATGCCAGTGCCGTCACCAGTCGTGGCGACAACTGGCCTTGGCGTAACTGGATCGTCTCCCGGGTGCGACGAGAAGGAAACCAAATTCTCTGGCAACTAGAACGAATCGATTTATTTAACGGATCCGGTGAGGATGATGGGGCCGGAGAATAACTCCGAATCAACGATTCGTGATTGGTTTCTCAGTCATTGCTCTACTGTCCGGGGTCCTTTGTTCCGGCTTTAGAGTTTAGGGTCAAACCTCATTTTCTTTCTTTCGTTGGATCATGCCATATCCTCAACCGAAGCTCACCCTGAAGGCCCAGCCTTCGGGGAACCTCTCTCATGGCTATAGATCAAGTGACGAAAAAGAAGCAGGAGACTGCTCATTCAGCAGTCGAATTCCTGCTATTGGGGTCCATACTGTCGTCCGCGCCACTGAGTCGGGGTGTGAATTGCGGACAAAATAATTCTCAACACCGCCAGAGGGTCGGCTAGAGGAGACAGCCAAAACAACCAGGCCGCCGTTTTTGGGGCCTGGGTCCGGTCATAAGAAGGGGCGATCGCCAAATTCAAAGCAAACCGAATCCCCAACAAAAATAAATTTAACCCCAACAGCAACCGCGACCCTTCCACACCCCAATAACAAATACCCCAACACCACCAACAGCGGCAACCCTTGCACCGAAAGCAAAAACCAGACATCTCCCCAAGTTTGACCCCATGACGCCGCATCCTTGAGGTCCAAACTGCGCCCCCACTCGCGCCAAGTTTCTGCCGCCCCCTCATACATCCGCACCTTAATCACCTTCGCCCCATCCATAAACCCAACCTTAAACCCAGCCAGGGCAATATTTCGGGCCAAAGTCACGTCATCACAAAACGACTGACGGGCGCTGCTGATAACCCTCCACTGCCGCCAACACCGATCGCCGACAGAGGAAACATTGACCATTTGCCATCACCCGTTCCGCCGAACTCGCCTCGGTATTCGTCGGACCAAAGCGATAGACCAGGGTCATCAATAGCGCCGGTTGTAGCACCATTTCCCCCGCTTCCTTGAGAATAAACTGCGGGGAGAAAGACACCAAATCATACCCTTTTGCCTCTGCCGCCTGCACCACTGCCGCCACCAAACCCGGGTGAGGTTGAGTATCGGCATCGATGCCTAAAAACCAGCGACTCCCAGAGGAACTGGACAAAAATCCATAATTCAAGGCCCAAGGACGGCCCACCCAATCCCCCGGCAAAGGGTCATCGGTCACTAAGCGAATCCGGGGGTCCTTTTCTGCTGCCGCCTTGACTAAATCTTGAGTGCCATCGGTGGAGTTGCTATCCACAATGATAATTTCCCGCACCTCATAACTTTGGCGAGTTAATCCAGCGAGACAGGGGGAGAGGCGATCGCGTTCATTTAACGTCGGCACCACCACACTCACTGCACCATAAATCTCTTGAGTCGGTGTAGTCGGTTCAATGGGAGGCTGCCGAAACGCCCCTTTAATCAGCCGAGAAAGCAGAATCGCCGTCGCAGGCAACTGCAACAGTAACAGAATGGTCGATAAAATAGAGAGTGACAAATCAGACAAAATATGGTAGAGAAGCAATTCAGGTAAACAGGAAGCGATCGCGAGTTACCACCGATGGGGATATCTCGAACAATCCTTACAGGGTATCACTTTACTGCAATTTGCCGACTATCGCTGAGAGATTGATTAAATTCATGCCTTACAAATTATATAAATTTTTAAACCAATTAATAAATACAGTAGATCGGGGATGGGTGGGATTAAGAATTCGCTCCATAATGGCATTATGTAATTGTCGTCCGGGGGGATGTTGCCATGCCAACCAGGTATAAATATTAGCTTTATCAAGATGAGACTCAATTAATGGAGCACCTTTTGTTTGAGCTTCTTTGACCACCCCTTGAGCATAGTCCCACAAGGGTTCACTCTCCTCGGGAATCAAATAAGATAAAAAAGTTTCTAACATCCCCTGCATTTTGTTATCCGGCATAATCCAAACCCCAAATTTTTTATTATCTGGTAGGGGATGAATTAATCCCGATTCTGGAAGTTCATCAGGTAGATCCGGGATAATTTTCAGACAAGTTGTGTGGATACTCTGCCACCGTCCTGCTGGATTATCATCGGCATCAACCATGATGCCTAAAGCCTCTAAACCGGAACTTTTTAACGCCGTGGAAATTTCATCTGGATTGATTAATTGTTGCCACCCGTCGTAAGCTTCAATCTTAACGATTGGATTTTTAGTCGTTCCCCAATCGATGCCATTGGCTTCGATGAGGTAGGGAATCACCCGCTTATCTTGCTCTCCTTCAACCAGCAGCAGATTTTTGTGAATCGTTGCCATACCTAACGAACCTCAAATCCTCGTTCTGCTGCCACTACAATTTCCTGGTCTGTAAAGACTACACTGGTGTTTTTACCTCGTTCTATGCGGTGAATTCTAATTCCATTCTCACCGCATGATTCCTGATTGGCAATTGTGGCGAGACTCATCCAACAATCACTATTATGAGTGGTGGCGAAAACCTGAACATTCAATCGAATAGCGGTTTTCCAAATCATTTCCCACATTTTAGAAAGCGCAGTAAAGTGAAGTCCTGTATCGATTTCATCAATTAATAAAACCCCCCCTTCTGCACAGATAGTTGCTAAGGCAATGCCTAAAATCCGCCAAATGCCATCTCCCATACTCCCAATCGGTATCCGGCGATCGCTATCCGAAAGACGCACCACAAATCCCCCCCGTGAGTCTGAGTTTCTATTAATTCGAGACCTCACTGACGCAATGCGTTCAATTCTGGGTTCAACAATTTGGAGGGCTTCCTGTACCAGCTTTTCTTCAGGATTTAATACAAGTTGTTCAAATAAATCAATCATCTTTTCTGTCGTTAAAGATGATGAGTTTACAAATTGGAGTCGGCTTTTTAGGGGCTTCTAAATCACTCAGTCTGCTGGTCTCATAGTGAATAGAATTAACAGGAAGCCCCCCAGAAAATAATAAACGTAATTTTGCGTTGTTCGCTTTCTTTTCCCCGATGCCATTCAAGTTGAAACTCTAGTTGATTCCCCTCATCTATTAATAACGCCGATAAATCATCCAGGAGGATTCCCTTGATAGCCCCCAGGAGGTTTCAGGCTCCCTTGGATCCATTTTTGAATTGAACTAATCCTGACAATGTTTCCGTACTATCTTCGGTAGTTCCAGAAATTGAAAAAACTTGATTGGGTTCAATTTCATGTCCATAAAATAGATGGCGAATGTCAAAAACCCGTTCCCGCTGATTCAAATCATCCTCTTCCCATTCTAAATATTCCCCTCTTCTGTTCATCACTTTGATCAGGGTCTCTATCGTCCCGCGAGAGCAGAGCACAGCTTCAACGGCTTCTAAGATAGAGGTTTTACCACTGTTATTTTCCCCAACTAATAAATTTATTCTCCCTAGGTTTTCCAGTTTAAAGGATGGGAATCCTCGAAAATTTTGGAGTGTTATGGTTGTAAACATAAATTATAAACAAGGGTCCTTTGCCAAGAAAGCTAGTTTTTATTAATTTTAGTGAAACAACGTTCTCTCTTCTCTGGCGTTAATCACTTATGAATGAATCAGTTTGATTAAGTTTGTCTTTCAAAATAGCGGTGATTTCGCGTTCAGGATTGGCTAAATCGAAAGGATAAGGGTAGCGAACTGTTTCTGAACTACGCCGACTGATTAACACTTGCAATGCTTCCCGGAATGCCTCTTCTTCATTTCGATGCTGAGACAGGTATTGTTTGAGTTCAGCATTGGTCATTTGATGCAAATTTTCACTCATAGAACAACCTGTCAAGTTTAAGGTCAATCCACCGCTATCACCGGACTAAAAAAGGTGCGCTATGGTCGGACCATAACACACCTTTTAATTTTACAAGCAATGGAGGGTTATTTGGCGGCGACTTCTACGGGGGGTAGGGAGACTTGAGAGAGGGTGTTTGTTGGAAGGGGTTCGATCGCCTCCTCGGTTTCTGCTTCTTCCAGAGGAGAGGCAATCCACCATAACACCACTGCCGGAACCACTCCTAGAACCATGCTGAGTAAGGTGGGAATGACGAAGCGTGAATCTAATGCCACTAAGGTGATAATCGCACCAAAGGCAAAGTTAACAATGTAGGTGATTAACGGTAATCCTAATTGTGAACGGGATAATCTAATTGGTGCTTTCCCCCAAAAGAAGGCGGCAACCGTCATGAAGATTGCGCCGGTTCCCATCCATCCGGTGAGGTTGCGGTAAGGCATTCCGAAAAAGGCTCCTTCTTCTTGGAATTGCCAGAAGGGGAATTGGGTTTGACTCATGGCGGGGTCGAGTACGAAGTCCCAGGCGGTGAGCAGGAGTGCACCGATTGCGATCGCCCCAATTTGTCTAACCCAAGTCGGCAGTTGAATCGATTCTAATCCCGCACGGGCTAAAACATAGCAGACGAGTCCCATATAAAACCAGGACAGGGGAATCGTAAACGGCACTAATCCGGCAACTTTATAGCCTAAGCCACTCAAATATTGATAGTGTCCGAAGGGGAAGCCGGTACTGGTCCCCAGCAGTTCACTTCCGAGGGACAGAACCACCGCAGGGACCATAAAGGTCAACCACAATCGCGTTCCGAGTTCTCTATAGGCATAAAGGGCGACTGCCACAGCCCCTAAGATGATATAGGAGACTCCCCCTCCAGCCATGCTCCATTGAAATACTTTCTGGCCGAATTCGGACAGGTTGACGATGAATTCGGGATTGGGTAATACCAGCAGGAGTCCGGCAAGTCCAAAGGCCATTGATAGGGTATGGCTAATCAGGCACAGACGTTCAGCAGTTACAAGTTGCTTCATTGGAATCTAAAATATTCTGATATTCAGAAAACGCTTCATATTAGTTTACAAATCTTTTAGCAAAAATAGGCTTGTTACATTTTAATGAGATGCAGTCCGGTAGGGGGCAGATTTGCAGCATAAGGGTTGCTGCCTCCTAAATATAGGACAAGTCCAGAGAAAAAGCGCTAAATGTAGAGAAATTGAGTAAAATTAATCCCTTGTCTGGAAATCATCACTCTTTTATCTAGGCAGGGGTGGGGCGTCGGTGACGGATCCGGAATTAAGCCGATCGCCAGGGAAATATCCGTGGTAAACATTTTTTAGCTTACTTCCGCAGATGATTGCCCGGAATGAACCGGCTGCCTGCGTGATGTGGAGTCAGCTACCTGCGCGATTTTTGTACATTTTGAGAACAGGGGGAAACTTGTGGCGATCGCAACCACCATCGGAATCACACTCGGCGCGGCAGCATTGGTCCTGGGAACCGCTGCCGCTGCCATCGAATACCAATACCGCAAAAGACCCGGAAATCAACTGGATTTGACCCCAGGAGAATGGCACGAAGAAGTCCTCTCCCCGGAACGGCGTCACCTGATTGGGGAACTGGAACTGATTAACCGCACCTCCACCCTAGAACTTATGGTGCCGGAAGTCCATACTGAGGTCAAACTCCTCTCTGGCAGTAGCCTAGAAGGAATCACCACCCGCACAGAAGTGATTCCCATGCACCCGGATGAAAAATCCCGGGATGATAACTATTGGTTTGGCTATATTGTCAAAATTGGCAAAAAAACTCGCATGAAAGTGGCGATTGATATTCAGGGACCGAATCTCGATCGCCTGAAAGCCGCCTGGATTGCTGTCACTTATGTCACTTATGGACCCGAGGGCCGGATTCCCAAAACTCGCCATGTGGTGGTGCTGTTCAAATATCCAGACCCCTCGGAGTCTACCAACTGGCGGAAGATTCCTGAAGCGGATTCGGAAATTTTACCGATTAAAACCCATCTGTTGACCAACTTGGATGATCCCGTTGATATCGTCAAGCGGTATGTGATGCCTCATGCTCAACCTGGGGATATCGTAACCATCGGGGAAACCCCCGTGGCGATTATGCAGGACCGTTGGCATCATCCCAGTACCGTTAAGCCTGGATTTGTGGCAAAACGGCTCTGTTATTTCTTCTTGCCGACTTCCAGTTTAGCCACCGCCTGCGGATTGCAGACCTTAGTGGATATTGAGGGACCTGTGCGGGTGGCTTTAGCCTTTTTCATTGGGGCGATCGCCAAAGTATTTGGCAAACCTGGGGTCTTTTATCAGTTGGCAGGAGAACAGGCTAGACTAATTGATGACGTTACTGGGACCCTGCCTCCCTACGATCAATTTATTGTCCTCGGTCCCGATAATCCCCAACAAGTTGTTGATACCATCAAACAACAGACGGGATTATCTGCTGCTATCGTAGACGTGAACGATTTAAAAGCAGTTAAGATATTAGCAGCCTCCTCCGAGCTTTCTACTGATGTATTAGAGCAATCCTTACGAAGCAATCCTGCCGGGAATGCCGACGAGCAAACCCCTGTGGTGTTGATTCGTCCGGGCCGGAAATCTCAATCCTAAAGCAGCGATGGATTATAACGGAGGAAGGAACAGCGCCGATCTTCTGCCTTTCTCCGTTAGGAGGGGCGATCGGGCAGGGTGAAAGATAGCCACCTGTGCTGTTCCACGAGGGTTGCAAAGCCTAGAAAGCTTTCTGCACGGTGCTGTCAAGCTATGTTGAATAAACAGTCCCTCCAAAATGACCTCACACCTGCCCCAAAATCAAACTCTGACGATCCGCCCCCTGCAATACCGCGACCTCGAAGCGGTGGCAGAACTCGCGAATGCGACTGAAATTGCGGCGAGCAGTCCCAGCAGTTCTATTGAAAATGGGTCCCTGGATATTGGGACTCAAATGGATACAGTGCGCCGCTGGTATTGGCCCCTGAAGTTGCTGAGTCTGTTTCCCAATCCACTCCAAAATCGGTTGTGCGTTCGGGTCGCCCAAGACGATCGCAAAATTCGGGGTGCGATTCAGATTTCCCCGTTTAATCATACCCGCAGCACTTGGCGCGTGGACCGAGTGGTGGTTCCCCCCAGTTCGGAAAAATTGGGGATTGGGTCCCAACTGATCCGCCATTGTTTAGAGTCGATCTGGGAAGCGCGGATGTGGCTGCTAGAAGTGGATGTCAATGAAAAAGATGAACTGGCGCTGTATCGGCATAATGGGTTTCAGCCGTTGGCGCAGATGACCTATTGGGCGATCGCCCCGGAATTGTTGGAACAGTTGGCTCAACGGGAACCGGATTTACCCAATTTGATGCCGGTGAGTAATGCCGATGCTCAACTGCTGTATCAACTGGATACTGCGGCGATGCCGCCTTTGGTGCGTCAAGTGTTCGATCGCCATATCCAGGATTTTCATACCAGTTTGGTGGGTGCAGTCATTCAAGGTGTCCGCCAATGGCTGCATAAAATTGAAACCGTCAGTGGGTATGTGTTTGAACCCCAACGCAAAGCGGCGATCGGTTATTTTCAAGTCCGCCTCAGTCGCAATGGGTCTCAACCCCATGTGGCCGAACTCACCGTGCATCCAGCTTACACCTGGTTATATCCCGAACTGCTGGCTCAAATGGCCCGGATTGTCCAAGAATTACCGGCCCAGTCCCTGCTGTTAGCCTCGGCAGACTATCAACCAGAACGGGAAGAGTATTTGCAGCAAATCGGTGCACAGCGGATTTCCCACAGCTTACTGATGTCGCGATCGGTCTGGCACAAACTGCGCGAATCTAAGCCGGTTTCCCTGGAATTGCAATTATCCGAGGTCCTGCAAGGGTTGCAGGGGACTCGCAAACCCATTCCCAGCCGGATGTCTTGGCTATCCAAGCCCCCCTCTCCCTCCACGGGTTTAGGAAAACAAGAACCGTCCCAATCCTCGATGGAGGATATCGGTTCCTTGTTACCGAGTGATCAATTGGATATGACCTTGGATGATGATACCCTGAGTTAGAGTCTGGGTCATTAGTCAGATTCTGGCTAATGACTCGACCACTAACCCTTGATCGTTCATCAGCAGGATTGAACGCTCAAGTCTGTCAGGTTTTAACAGGGAATGACACAGAAAATCTCAGCACTTGGATTAGATATTGGTCGCAAACGGATTGGCGTTGCCGGTTGCGATGGCACAGGCTTAATTGCCACAGGAATTACCACCATTGAAGGGAAATCCTTTGCCGATACTCTCAGCCAACTTCAGGCGATTATTGAAGAACGCAGAGTGGAGGTGTTAGTGGTGGGTTTGCCTTATTCAATGGATGGTTCCATTGGCTTTCAAGCGCGCCAAGTCCAGAAATTTAGCAAACGTCTCTCGGCAGCACTCAATTTACCAGTAGAGTTTGTAGATGAGCGCCTCACTTCTTATTATGCCGAGCAAATGATGATTGAACAAAATGTTTCGCCCTCGCGCAATAAAGGATTAATTGACCGGAAAGCAGCAGCTTTGATTTTGCAACAATGGTTAGAGGACCGACGCAAAACTATTAAATCTGAAACTACCGAACAACCGAACGACGTGTAATGGGTTAGTTTGGGATATTTGGATAATTTGTGTTGCCAAATCGGTTTCTTTCTCGACCCGTTGGGATATTTTAGCAATCAGTTCTTTTTTGTCAATCGACATTTTTGTAGATTTAGTTCCGGGGATCATCGGTTAAACTTAAAGATAAATTAAAAGATTTATCGACGATCGCCTGCGGGCAATTCTCGATTAAAGCATCCTATCACATTTCTTTTTAGACTCCTGTATGAAACGGTTATGGCATCGTCTGTTGGATTGGTTGCCCAAACTTCCCCTGCAAGTTTGGGTTTTAATTTCGGGTCGGTTGTTGTCGGGAATAGGCAGTGGATTTACCTTGTTTTATGCCCCGATATATTTTGTCAATGAGGTGGGATTAACTAAAACTGCGGTGGGGTTTGCTTTAGGCATTGGTTCGATCGCCGGAATTTTCGGGCGGATTGTCAGTGGTTCCTCTCTGGATTCCCCTCATTGGGGCCGCAAACGCACCTTACTAGGGGCGGCGATTATTTCGGCGATCGCCTCTGCGGTATTAGCGGTTGCCAATGGGTTTGAAATCCTAGTTTTAGGGAATATTCTCATGGGGTTTGGTATCGGCTTATATTGGCCCGCTACTGAGTCGGTAGTGGCGGATTTAACCACCGGAGGACAACGCCATGAAGCTTATGCAATGGCCCGACTGGGAGATAGTTTAGGATTACAAGTAGGGGTAATTTGGGGCGGTTTTTTGATTTCCGTAACTGGGGAATATCGGTTACTTTTTATCATTGATTCTGCCTCATTTTTGCTATTTTTTGGATTAATTTGGATGGCGATTACGGAACCTCAGCGCCAGGGGGGTGCTTCTAAACCGCCGTTGCAAGGATGGATGAGTGCCTTCCGCGATCGCACCTTAATGGTGTATGCCTTGGTGAATATTATCTTTACCACCTATATCGCCCAAATTCAAACGACTTTACCGCTGTATCTCAGTGATTTTGTTGAATCAGAAGACACCGGCAGAGGATTTTCCGCCGGAACCATTGGGGGATTATTTACCTGGCATTTAGCCCTCTGTATCTTGATGCAATTGCCGGTTTCCCGAGTCTTCAAAGACTTGCGACATTCTAAAGTTTTGGCAATTTCTGGGATTTTATGGGCAGTGGGATTTATTTTTATTGCTATTACTGGAACAATTTCCACTTCGCCTTTGGTAACAGCAACGATCGCCCTCGGGATTCTGGCGATCGCCATTGTAGTTTACAATCCTGCTGCCTCCTCTTTAGTGGCAGAAATGGCCCCCGCTTCTCTGCGGGGAGTTTATTTGTCTCTGAACTCTCAATGTTGGGCAGTCGGTTATTTTATCGGCCCTCTTTTGGGGGGATGGGTGTTAGATTTACCCCGTCCCCTTTCTGATGGATTATGGCCCGGATTAGTGGTCAGTGTGGGGGCTGTAATCTGGATTTTACAGGTTCTTGACCGAATGTTAGTGCAGCGAAAACGATTGAGTGAGTCGCAAGTTTAATTAATCCGGAAACGAC
Organism: uncultured cyanobacterium; assembly: GCA_963821735.1. Classification (GTDB taxonomy): domain Bacteria; phylum Cyanobacteriota; class Cyanobacteriia; order Cyanobacteriales; family Laspinemataceae; genus Laspinema. Next base: position 187,254 of record CAWGFK010000002.1, on the reverse strand, counting down.
TGAAGTCGTTACTACAAACGGGGAAATTGTTATCTTTCCTAGTTCGTAGTAACGACTTCAGTCGTTATCTTTCTTAGTTCGTAGTAACGACTTCAGTCGTTTCTTATTTCCGACGCTGTTGCAACTTGCGATAAACCTCGCGCAAATCCACATTATGTTTGGCTAAAGCAACCATTGAATGATAGAATAAATCAGCGACTTCCCCAGCGATCGCATCGGCATCGTCATCTTTACAAGCCATCACCACTTCCGCTGATTCTTCCCCGATTTTCTTGAGAATTTTATTATCCCCACCGGCGATTAATCTAGCAGTATAAGAATCTTCTGAGGGATTGTCCCGCCGATCGCAAATTACCTCAAAGACTTGGGAGAGCGTATCTGCCGGAGGTGCAGCAATGTGGCCCTCAATTTGGTGAAAACAACTGCGTTCCCCGGTATGGCAGGCAATATCACCAATTTGTTCGATGCCGATTAATAGGCAGTCACTATCGCAATCGTAGCGTAGCGATCGCACTTTTTGGAGATGTCCTGATGTTGCGCCTTTGTGCCACAATTCTTGGCGCGATCGACTCCAATACCAGCATTCCCCAGTATCCAGAGTTTTTTGCAACGATTCCGCATTCATCCAGGCCATCATTAGGACCGTTCCATCCAGATAATCCTGGGCGATCGCCGGAACTAGACCCTGTTCATTATAGCGAATCCGGTCCACAGGAATCGCCGTTTTACTACTTGCCATTTTAGTCTGCGACATAACGGTTAGGTAAACTTAACATCTTTGATTTTCTGACTCCAACTGTCACCGTAATGCTGAACTTCTAAAAAATTTGCATTTTGCGGCGCAGGCTTATAAACTCGAAAAGTTCGGGCAATTCCCAAGGTTGCTGCACTTTCTAAGGGTCCAAAAAAGCGCGAATCTCGGTCCAAAAAGTACGGTTGATTGGCCCATTGTTCCATTTGACGCTGATTCAGAAAAAAACAGCCCGAATGGGGATTTTCTGCCCGCTTAATGGTAATCGGGTTGACCCAGAACTTTACCCGTTAGCACTAGGTTATCACTAAAGTAGTGAGCAAAATTATCGGTTCGGCCCGTTTTGAATTCTAATTCCGGGTCAATGTAAAACTTTTTAACCCCCTGCTTATTCATCCGTTCAAATCGATTGGGTTGCAAGACGGCATGATTACCGATGTAGCCGGTAAACCAGGATAACTTTTGGAAAAAATCTGGGTCACTTAAAATAATATCATCTTCCAAATAGCCATAATAATCATAGCGACCTAAATTTTGTTTTAACACGCCGTGACATTCAAAGCCCAACAGCATGGGATGACAGGCAAAGGATTGATGGGTATAGGAATCCTTCGTCACTGGCAATTCTTTCAAAAGATGTAGTCCCTGAGTGGTGCAGATGATAATCGACAATTCCACGGAGGTTTCGACATTCGCCGGGAGGGTATATAACTGCTGGTTGTACTGAAAATAGAACTGCGATCGATTATTATAAGTACCATGTAACGATTCAATGCACTGAGTCAGGGCTTGAATCCGAGGCTGGGAGTCGGGGCTTAACGATGCATAACCGCCCCCTCCCTCGGGATTGAAAACATGAGGAATAGTCACTAAAACCCGCATAGTCGCTGTGGGGGAAAACTCTCTTAACACTAGGTACTCAGATTTCTGGGTGGAGAGGAGATCAAGGGGACAAGAAACCCGGTTTTAACGGCCTTTCTTCGGTGCAAAGGCAGCAAAGAGTTTGTCAAAAAACCCAGTTTCTAACCGCTCTACCAGCCTACTAGCCCTCGGGACTGCGATCGGGGTAGGATGAAACATTATAACTTGGACGCTCCTCTTAAACACTTCCCACCCAAAAGCCGTATTCTAAACAAAGTCAACCGTTAAGCCTCTGGCAAAGGAGACCCCTTTGGTTACAACTACCTTCAATACCACAAAATCCGAAGAAATTTTCGCAGCCGCTCAAAAACTGATGCCCGGAGGGGTCAGTTCCCCCGTGCGTGCCTTCAAATCCGTGGGGGGACAACCCATCGTTTTTGATAGAGTCGAAGGCGCGTATGTTTGGGACGTAGACGGAAACCAATACATCGACTATGTGGGAACTTGGGGACCCGCTATCTGTGGACACGCTCACCCCGAAGTGATTGCGGCCCTCCATGATGCCTTAAATAAAGGTACCAGCTTTGGTGCACCCTGTTACCAAGAGAACGTCCTCGCTGAAATGGTGATTGATGCGGTTCCCTGCATCGAAATGGTGAGATTTGTCAACTCGGGAACCGAAGCTTGTATGGCGGTTTTGCGCCTGATGCGTGCCTTCACCGGACGGGAGAAATTAATCAAATTTGAAGGCTGTTATCACGGGCACGCGGATATGTTCCTCGTGAAAGCCGGTTCCGGTGTTGCTACCTTGGGACTGCCGGACTCTCCTGGGGTTCCCAAATCCACCACCGCCAATACCCTCACCGCACCTTACAACGACCTAGAAGCCGTTAAAGCTTTATTTGAGCAAAATCCCGGGGAGATTGCGGGGGTGATTTTAGAACCCGTTGTCGGGAATGCGGGATTTATTCCTCCCGATGGGGGATTCCTGGAAGGATTGCGGGTCCTAACCCAGGAACATGGTGCGTTACTGGTGTTTGATGAAGTCATGACGGGATTCCGGATTGCTTATGGTGGTGCCCAGGAAAAATTCGGCGTCACCCCTGACTTAACCACCTTGGGTAAAGTGATTGGTGGTGGATTACCCGTAGGGGCTTATGGTGGACGCCGAGACATCATGGAAATGGTGGCCCCCGCTGGTCCGATGTATCAAGCTGGGACCCTTTCGGGGAATCCGTTAGCGATGACGGCAGGAATTAAAACCCTGGAATTGCTCAACAAATCCGGAACCTATGAGTATCTGGACAAGATTACTAAGACGTTGAGTGAGGGACTGCTGAAAATTGCCAAAGAAACCGGCAATGAAGCCTGTGGCGGTCAAATTAGCGCGATGTTTGGCTTATTTTTCAATCCTGGACCTGTGCATAATTATGAAGATGCCAAAAAATCCGATTTGAACAAATTTGCTCGCTTCCATCGCGGAATGTTAGAACGGGGAGTTTATTTAGCGCCTTCTCAATTTGAGGCCGGATTTACTTCGTTTGCTCATACCGAGGAAGATATCGATCGCACCTTGGCGATCGCCCATGAGGTGATGTCGAGTCTATAGCTAATCCCACCCCACCGGATTTTCTGTAGCATTTGAGAATGAAGAAGATCAGGAGGCGTCAACTTCCTGATTGTCTTCATTCTCATTGTCTTTTTTTTGTGTTAATTTATATCAAATTTCAATACTCTAGGTGAACCTTTACCCTGGACTGGAACACCAAAGATAACCATAACTTACTTAAAACAGAAACCCCGATGAAAACCCAACCACAGCAACGCCCATTCCGAAGCAGTCCGCTTTTTTGGACTGCATTACTAGCCCTCCCCATCGCCTTCACGATGCCTGACTCTGCTCTGGGACAAGTGAATGAACAGGAACTCCAAAGCATTCTCCAAACCCGACAAATTGCTCTGGATGCCTTAAATAACCGGGATTTTACCAGCGTTGAACCCTATCTACATCCTGATTTCACCATTACCACGGTGGATAACCAAGTCTTTCATACCGTGAGCGAATTTGAAACCTATTGGAACGAACAATTTAACGGACCCATTGAACGGCTGACGATGAGTTTGGAAGGGGAAACTATCCGGACTTTTTTATCCCCCGGAATAGAAGTCGCATCGGGAGAGGCCCTCTCTACCTTCTATTTCCGAGATGGAAATGAGGAAGTTATGCCTCTGCGATGGACTGCTGTGCTCCAAAAAGTGCAGAATACCTGGACGATTCAATCCCTCCATTTTTCTGCCAATTTATTAGATAATCCTGTTTTAAATTATACGGAAAAGCGGGGAAATTATATGGCAGTTGGGACATCGGTGGCGGGTGTTTTGGTGGGGGCGCTTTTGATGTTTTTGTTGCGGCGGTAAATGGCAGCATTGACTCTAGCAGTAAAGATCGCGGGAGGTGGCGGTAAGCGGAGTTATTCCGTAGGGAATCACCACCTCCCGGGGACCCCACCCTAACCCTCCCCTTGCCAAGGGGAGGGGACCGGAAGTGGCGTTAAATGTGAGTGAGGCAAATCATTGATTCCGGTCTATTAGGAAAAAATATGCTGGATTTGTTAATTAAAAATGGGTTGATTTTTGATGGGTTGGGTTCCCCTGCGGTTGCGGGAGATATTGGAATAAAACAGGGTCAAATTGTTGCAATTTCTTCTAATATTTCCCTAGAGGCGGCTCATGTGGTTGATGCCTCTGGACTCTGGGTTACCCCCGGATTTATTGACATTCATACCCACTATGATTTAGAGCTAGAAATTGCCCCGGGATTGAGTGAATCGGTGAGGCATGGGGTTACCACGGTGGTAATTGGCAATTGCAGTTTATCGGTGGCGGTGGGGGAACCGCAAATGTTGGCGGATATTTTTCAGCGGGTTGAAACCCTCTCCCATCGCTTGATTGCCAAATGGTTAAATCAGTCGGTTTCTTGGCAAACTCCCGGGGAATATTTGCACCATTTACAACAGCTACCCCTCGGTCCTAATGTTGCCCCAATGTTAGGACATAGTGCGGTTCGCGCTCATGTAATGGGATTGGAACGGAGTCTGACGGTTGACCCTACGCCAGCAGAACTGAACCAGATGGAACAAATTGCTGAATCGGCGTTAGAAGCGGGATTTATTGGCATTTCTATTGATATGTTTCCCTGGCATCGGATGAGTGGAGAATGGCGCGGTTGTACTATCCCATCCCAACACGCTAAACTCCCGGAATATGCTCGGTTGGCTGCTTTGTGTCGGGAATGCGATCGCGTATTTCAAGTCACGCCCAATTTACAGCGCTTGGCTTCTTTTTGGGATATTATTGGCCTAGGTTCGGGCATTGGTCAACTTCCTTTACGGTTGACAGTGCTCTCGGCATTGGATGCGGTGCATAATCGGCAGATGTGGCGGGTATTTGCTCCGCTTTTATGGATGTGGAATCGTCTATTGCGAGGCAATGTGCGCTTTCAAACTCTGACGGAACCGTTTACGATTTATTCTGATGGTCCGGTTACGCCTTTATTTGAAGAATTTTCTACAGGGGCACAATTGAATAGTTGTGATTCCCGAGAGGAACGGCAGGAATTATGGGCATCGGAAACCTTTCGGAAGCAGTTTCGGAAAGACTGGTTAAATGGATGGCGCAAATCTTTTCATCGAGATTTGAATTTGATGGAGATTTTGAGTTGTCCCGAACCGAGTTGGCAGGGGTTGAGTTTTGCAGCAGTTGCGAAGAAAATGCAGCAGAATCCGGTGGATTTGTTTATGGATTTGTTGCAGCAGTATGATACGGATTTGCGCTGGGTGGCGACGGGTGCAAACGATCGCCTCGAACCCCGGTTAGCGATGATGAAACATCCGGATATTTTGCCCGGGTTTACCGATGCCGGTGCTCATGTGCGGAATTTGGGCTATTATGATGGCGCTTTATCGTTGTTGAAACAAGCAGTAACGACCAATTTTATGACGCCCGAGGCGGCGATTCATCGGGTGACGGGAGAACCGGCGCAGTGGTTTCGCCTGGATGCGGGGGTGTTGAAGGTGGGTGGGAAAGCGGATTTGGTGTTGCTGAATCCTCTGGGGTTGCAGCAGGCGATCGCCCCTCAAGTGGAAATATTGGACCCGATTTTAGATGGGGAACCTCGGATGGTGAAGCGGGGTTCGGATGAGATTATTCACTCGGTGTATATCAAGGGGGTTCCGGTGGTGTCTCAGGGTCAGGTGAGTGCGCGTCTGGGTTCTGAACCCCTGGGGACGGTGTTGTTTCCGGTGGTGGGATGAAGGGAGTTAGGGATCGGATGAATGGGAGTCGGGGACAGCAGGTGAGAGAGGATACGGAGTATTGGGATATTTTTCTGCTTAAACACCAGCATCCGATGAATGTGGCGTTGCACGTTGTGGGGATTTTGATTTTTTACGGGTTGCTGTTTTCGGCGTTGTGGTTTCAGAATTCTTGGATTTTGTTGGGGTTACCTCTGACTCAGTTGACGGGATTAATGGGTCATTTTTTGTTTGAACGCAGTGAGATAGAACTGCGGGATGCGGTGTTTTCTTGGCGTGCTTCTTTCTGTTTGGGGCGAATGTTGTGGCGTATTCTCTTGGGTAAGTATAAGGAGGATGTTCGGCAACGGGTTGAATTGTTTAGGGTAGAGAGGGGGATTTTAGAGGGAGGGAAGATAACGACTGAAGTCGGGACGTTGAACATTGGAAAGATAACGACGAACATTGGAAAGATAACGACTGAAGTCGTTACTACGAACGTCGGAAAGATATTAAGAGTTTTAGGATTGATATAAAGTGGGTAGGGTTAGGGTGAAGAAAAAAGTGGTGCCGATGTGGAGTTGAGAGGTTAGCCAGATGCGTCCCCCATGTACTTCTACAATTTTTTTACAGAGACTCATGCCGATGCCGGTGCCGGGATATTTATTATAAGCATGAATTCGTTTGAAGATTTCAAAAACGACGGGATAATCTTCTTCGGCGATGCCGATGCCATTATCCTGGATTTTAAATTCAGCGAAGTTTTCAGGATTGAGGGTGAGAGAAATGTTAATTTCTGGAGTGACTTGAGGGCGGCGAAACTTAATGGCATTACTGAGGATATTTTGAAAAAGCTGGATCAGTTGGGTGCGATCGCCTAGGACGATGGGGAGGGTATCGTGGGTGATACAAGCGCCACTGCTGTTGATATCCTCTTGTAAATTGGCTAAGGCTTCGGCTAAAACAACTTCGCAATCAATGGGTTCCAGTTCCACTTTACCCGATCGCACCCGAGAATAAGAAAGTAAATCATGAATCAGTTGATTCATGCGCTGGCTGGCTTTAGAAATTTCACTCAGATAATGCTCGCCTTTTTCATCGAGCAAGGTATCATATTGCCAGAGTAACATATCTGCATAGCCCATAATCAGTTGTAAGGGAGATTGCAAATCATGGGAAGCGATTCCTGCAAATTGCTCTAATTCAACATTGGATCTTTGTAATTCCTCATTCAGGGTTTGTAACTCCTCATTTTTTTGGATAAGTTGGCGTTGGAGACGGTCGATGGTCAGTTGTTTCTGGATTCGCGCCAGGACTTCTTCGGTTTGAAAAGGCTTGGTAATGTAGTCGGCCCCTCCGGAACTAAAGGCTTTAACTTTTGCGGTGCTATCATCCAGGGCACTGAGGAAAATGATGGGAACTTTGCAAGTTTGGGGGTTGGACTGGAGGGATTCACAGACTTCATAGCCGGTTAAATCCGGCATCATGATATCTAACAAAATTAAATCAGGGACAACTTTTTGGCAGGTGGTTAAAGCCATTTCTCCCGTTAAGGCTTTGCGGACATTATACCCTTTGATGATGAGCATGGAGGAGAGAACCCGTAAATTATCGGGTTGATCGTCAACGATTAAAATAACGGGCTTATTAAACTCCTCTGAAAATTGAATCATAAATCCTCCGAGTAGGTTAAATGCATAATCTGATGGAATTGAAAATTTTCAGCTAATTTGCTTAAAGTCCGACCTAGAGGTTCAAGATTCGCCGGAATTTCTTCGATTAATTCTAAAATCATGTCATCGCTACATTGAGCAGCCGCATCATAAATTTTTTCCACCCATTGAGAGGGCATTTTTTCTAAATAAGCGGGGAATTGATCCGGGGAAATTTCCCCGGATTCAAGCTGTTGATTGAGGGTCTTAAAGGGAGGATGATCGGGGGCATAAATATACCCAGCATTCAAATGGTATCCGATTTTTTCTAACAGTTCATTTTTTTCTAAAGGTTTGCACAGAAAGTCATCGCATCCGGCAGCAAATACCGCCGAACGGTCCTCTTCAAATACACTGGCAGTTAGGGCCAAAATTGCCGGTTTCTGACTGCCAGCACTGGCTTTAATTTGTTTGGTAGCTTCATAGCCATCCATGATGGGCATTCGGAGATCCATTAAAATTAAATCAGGCTGCCACTCTAAGGATTGGGCGATCGCCTCTTGCCCATTTTCAGCTTCGCGCACTTCAAATCCAATATTCCCCAGGAGTTTAACCAGCAACAACCGACTTTCTAACAGATCATCCACCACAAGAATCCGTTTCCTCGGTTGATCTGGGGCTAACCCAATCACTGCCCCCTTCGATTGAGTCTGGGGGACTTCACTCGCGTCCAAGGGTTCAACCTGAATGGCAAAGATAAAGGTACTGCCGACTCCCAAAACGCTGTTGACTTGGATTTCACCGCCCATCATTCGCACAAATTGACGACTAATGGGTAAACCCAAGCCCGTTCCTTGGCCGGATTTGCGGCCCATTTCCGTTTGACCAAAACTTTCAAAAATCAGGGTCAAATCTTCCGATGCAATTCCCGGTCCTGTATCTTCGACTTCAAACTGAAGAAAGCAGGCAGCGCAATTCCAATGATTCGCCGATTCAAACTCCCCACTGCCTCGATGAACCCGCAGGGTAATGGAACCCGTTTGGGTAAATTTAATCGCATTCCCCAAAATATTAATTAACACTTGGCGCAGTTTGGCTTGATCGGCGCGAAGGTACAGGGGAACATCTGAGGCAACTTCGGTCAGCAGGAGCAAGTTTTTTTCATGGGCTTTAAACCGCAACATATCTTCTAAATCTCGCAGCATCTGCCCTAAATCAAAGGGTTCTAGTTTTAAGGTGGTTCTCCCGGCTTCAATTTTAGACATTTCTAAAATGTCATTAATCAGTTCCAGTAAGTGAGAACCGGCGCGATTGATAATTTCAATTTGTTGTTGGTGTTCCGGTTTGAGGGAAGGGTCTCCAGCCATCACCTGAGCAAAGCCGAGGATGGCATTGAGTGGGGTTCTCAATTCATGGCTCATATTGGCGAGAAATTCACTTTTGGCATGGTTTGCCATTTGAGCAGCGATCGCCGCTTGTTTGAGGGCTTCTTCGGCTTGTTTGCGATCGGTGATATCGCTGCCGATGCCGAGAAATCCGGTAATCTGACCCATCGCATCTTGTAAGGCGGTAATCGAAAGCCACACCGGGAAGCGAGACCCATCTTTGCGGAGGTAGGTCCATTCGCGGATATCCGGGACCCCTTGACGGGCTTTGGCGACGATCGCATCAAATCCGGGGGCGACTGCATACCCCAGTTCATCGGTTAAGATGTCCGCACGTTCCTGAAGTTCTTCCGAGGTATGGATCATGATCATATTCGCCTGGGCCGTCACATCCTGAGCCTGATAGCCCAGCAATCGTTCTGCTGCTGCATTGAACGTGAGAATCGTGCCTTCGGGGTCTGTGGCAATGATGGTATGTTCCGCACTATTGAGAATGGCTTGTTGCAGCCGGTTGGTTTCAATCAGTTTGGCTTGGGTTTGTTTGAGCTGAGTAATGTTACTCGCGGTGCCGGTAATCCCGATGACAAAACCAGCTTCATCCCGCAAGGGAATCGCATTCAGAATCATATAAATCGGGGTTCCGGCTTGGGTAATATGAGTGGTTTCATATTGAGAAATTTCTTGTTCTTCCAGGAGAATTTGGCGGAAAAATTCCTGGTCCTGACCCCATCGACTGGGATGAATCAAGTCAGTAAAGGCTCGGCCCATTGCCTCCGAGGGACTATAGCCATAGATGTCTCGAACCGCCGCATTCACAAAGGTGATCCGGCCTTGGGTATCAATGGTCCAAATTAAGTCTTGGGAAGTTTCAACGAGGTTTCGATATTTGCTTTCACTGGTTTTTAGGGCGGTTTCGGTGAGAATTCGAGCGTTAATTTGTTGTTGAAGTTGCTGGTTTTGTTGGTTAAGTTTGGCCCGGGCTTGTTTTTCCCGTTTCAACAAATTGGCTTGGGCGATCGCAATGCCGACTTGGGCGGCAATGGTTTCAATGAGTTCAATTTCTCCTGGACTCCATTCCCGGGGGCAGTCGTACTCATGCAAGACTAAAGCCCCATTGGGTTTTCCTTGATAAGAGGTCCGCACCAACAGCATGGATTTGACCTGAAACTGGGGGTATCGGGCCAAAACCGGCTGAAATAAGGGGTCCGTTTGGAAATCATTGATGACGACTGGGCGATCGCTGGTCTTAAATTGTTCGGCGTAAGGCGTTTCCTCCAGAGGCACTTCCAACTCCCCACTCCATTGGCATCCCTGCGCCACGGCGAAACCGGCAATTTCCAAGGGGGGATTTCGGGTTTCTAGGTAGGTATGAATTTCAGTACAACTCACCCCAAAGGCATCTCTAATTTCTTGGGCGGCAGTATCCAGCAGTTTTTCTAGCTGTAATTCCGAGCGGATTTTTTCCGTGATGCCTCGCAGGAGTTCGCTGCGGATTAATTGTTTTTGTAACTGAATTTTGACCTGTTTGCGAGTGGTAATATCTAAAATCGTGCCAAAGAGTTGACTCGGCTTGCCTTGGAGGTCGAGAATTACTTCTCCTTTGGCTTCGATATAGCGAATTTCCCCATCCGGGCGTTGGATTCGCCCCTCGATTTGATAAGAACTCCCCGTGGCGATCGCCTGTTTTAAGACTTTGGAAAACCGGCTGCGATCGTGGGGATGAATGGTTTTTAACACTTCACCATAGCTGGGTTTGAGTTGAGGTTCAATCCCCAGGACTCGAAACATTTCATCGGAAAGCACTAAATGGCGGGTCAACCAATTCAATTCCCAGTTGCCGACTCCGGCAACTCGTTGGGCGGTGGCTAATGACCTTTGACTTTTTTGTAAGGAAACAATTAACCTATCTTTTTCCCGTTCCGCCGCATTTCGTTGCTGAATTTCCCAGCTTAATTGAAAATTGCGTTCTCTTAATTCTCGCTCTAATTTTTGTAGTTTTACTTGATGTTCAATGCGCGCTAAAACTTCCGCTTCTTGAAACGGTTTAGTAATATAATCGGACCCGCCCACGGCGAATCCCCTAACTTTATCAAAGGTTTCATATAAGGCACTGATAAAAATAATAGGAATATGGCGAGTTTGCTCTTGAGATTTGAGTCTTTTACAAACCTCATACCCATTCAGGTCCGGCATCATAATATCGAGTAAAATCAGGTCGGGAATGTTAACCTCCACAGCCTGAAGTGCTAAGACTCCATTCGGTGCAGCTCGGACTTTATACCCATGACCCGACAGTAAATCCACTAACAGTTTTAAGTTAGCTACCGTGTCATCAACGACCAAAACTTCGCCTTTGTAAGACCGCTCGCCCTCTGTTTTCATTCGTCAATACCTCGCCGATAGAATCAAGATACAAAATGGGTTGAAATGCGAAATCCGGGGTTTAGGCAGTTCGGCAATTCCGGGAGGGATTTATGGCGATCGCAGATTGCCAGAATCTGCTCTATCAGGTATCCGAACGGAAGAAGCTAGAGCCGTGCCCTCTCTATCAACCCCGACCCAAACTGCTTTTTGGGGTTTAAGCATCCTTTGCCCTCGGTCTTTGGGGTCACTCTAGGACCGATTGGATCAAGGTTAAGATTTCGTCAAATTCAAAATTTTGGGTCCAGGTCGTTAAGGTACGGGCAAAGGATTCATGGCGATCGCTAATCTCATCCAACAGAGTTCTCATTAATTCTACATCACAGGATTTGGTGGCGAGGTTGAAAGAATTCAACCAGTCTAGCGGAATGTCACGCCAATCGCTTTCCGTTAAAGGGACTGAGGGAACAGCTACTGTTTGCACCGTATCAGCATCGGGGTCTTCATAGACAAAGCGCACCCCTAATTGTTGAGTCAAACAGTCCAACAGTTCCGTATCCCGAAACGGTTTACGGATAAAGCCATCAAATCCAGAGGAAAGCCCAACCGTATTTTCCTGCTCAAGGTAGCTGGCAGTTAAAGCCACGATCGCCGTTCCTTGGCCTTTGATAGACCCTTTAATCTGTTGAGTCGCCTCATAGCCATCCATGACTGGCATTCTTAAATCCATAAAAATTAAATGCGGTTCCCATTCTTCCCAAAGCTTAACCGTCTCCTGACCATTGCGACTCTCTAAAAGGTCAAATCCAAAAGGTTGGAGGCATTTGATCACAAAGGTGCGGTTATCCGGGCGATCGTCGGCAATTAAAATCCGGTATTGGGGTTGGTTCGGTTCTAGGGCCACAGCGCGGCGTGGGGGGGCCATCGGTTTAGAGTCAATTTCCGTTGCTACCGTCACGGGGATCTCAAAGCTAAAGGTACTGCCTTCCCCAAGCTGCGATCGCACCTCAATGGATCCGCCCATCAACTCCACAAACTTGCGAGAAATAGACAATCCCAGGCCGGTTCCCTCTCGGGCTTGCAGTCCCGTGTTCGTTTGAACAAAGGGTTGAAATAGATGGTCTAACTCCTCTAAAGCGATCCCCGGTCCCGTATCCGACACATCACACCGGAGATTCAGGGTTTGAGAGTCCAGGGTACCGGGTTCGGCGAGACTCGATGGCCGTTCCGGGGGTATCCCCCGCATGACGATAGAGATCCGACCCCTTTGGGTAAATTTAATCGCATTCCCGATCAGATTAATCAGCACTTGCCGCAATTTAATCTCATCAGTGCGGATATATTCCGGGACCTCCTGTAATCGTTCCATCAACGAAGTCTAACCCTTTGCTCTGGGCCTTGAGCCTGAACATGGATTGTAAATCGTCCAGGAGGTGATAAAGATTAAAATTAGTTTCTACAATTGTAGTCCTTCCGGCCTCAATTTTTGCCAAATCCAAAATATCATTAATTAACGTCAGCAAATGCTCCCCACTGCGCTGAATAATCGCAATATTTTCCTTGGCATCCTGGGATAAAGCGGGATTGGACAGGAGCAATTGGGCAAAGCCAAGAATGGCATTGAGGGGCGATCGCAATTCATGACTCATACTCGCCAGGAATGCACTTTTCGCTTCATTGGCAGTATCAGCCGCTTCTCGGGCTTTTTCCACCTGTTGGTAGAGTTCCGCTTGGTTGAGGGCGATCGCCAGTTGATTGGCGATCGCGAGCAGCAATTCCATCTCGCTACTGTCCCAAGGCGATTCCCTTAAATTCCGGGCCAAACATAAGGCTCCCCAGACTCCAGTCCCCATCTGCAAGGGTAAAATCAACCAGTGACCGGCAAAGCGACCCAGCAACTCCACCCGGGGATCATCCGGATGGGGTTCCCAACCGGATAATGCCACAGGTTTTAAGCCCTTAATCACCTCAGTAATCGGGTTTCCCACATCGGGAATATCCAGGTCCAGGGTACTGGGGAGGGTATCAAAAGGACGATATTCGGCCACATTGCGCCACAACCCCTCCTCGGGGAAATATTGAATAATTTTCACCCCATCCGCCCCTAATAGCCGCCCGCTTTCATGGGCGGCACTAAAGGAAATGGTGGTCAACTCCAAAGAATTGCGAATGCTTTGGACAAATTGGCTCAACACTTGCTCCCGTTGCATCTGCGATCGCAGGATTTGTGCGGCCTGCTTCTGAAGCGTCACATCCTGGATTTGGGCAATAAAGTGTAACGGTTCCCCCTCAGCCGTGCGAACCAAAGAACCCGTGAGCAGGGCCCAGACAAAATGTCCCTGTTTGTGAATGTAACGTTTTTCTAATTGATAGGAACCGATTTCACCGTGCAGCAGTTGGGTGGCATAGTTCAGGTCGAGATCTAAATCCTCGGGATGGGTAAGGGTTTGAAAATCCAGGGTTAACAGTTCACTCTCGCCATAGCCGATAATCTCGCAAACGGCCCGGTTAACTTTCAACCATCGGCCATTGAGTCCGACGAGTGCCATGCCAATCCCCGCATAGTCAAAGGCGGTGCGAAATCGTTCTTCACTTTCACTCAGGGCCAGGACCGTGCGCTTGCGTTCCGTAATATCCAGAACCGTTCCCCGCAGATGGATCGCGGACCCCCGCTCGTCTCGAACCGCTTCCCCTCGCGCTTCTAAGTATCGAAGAATGCGATCGCCTTCGACAATGCGTAGGTCCATTTGATAGGGCGTTCCTTCGGATACAGCCCGGTGGAGATTCTCTTGCAGTTGGACGCGATCCTCGGGATGAATCGCCTTAAAATGCTCCCGATAGGCGGATTCTGGATAGGCGGGGTCAACCCCAAACATCTGGAACCATTCCTCCGATGCGGTCAGTTTCTGGCTGTCGAGGACCAGTTCCCAACTGCCAATATGGGCGATCCGTTGCGCTTCTCGCAAAGCTGCTTCACTCTGGCGGAGTTTGGCTTCTATTTGTTGGCGATCGGTAATATCATGGACCGTGCCTACCCACTTGATCGGGTTTCCCTCATCATCAAAAACAGGTTCGCCGCGCACTTCTATCTCCCGAATTTCCCCATTCGGGCGCTGAACCTGCTGCTTGAGTTCCCAGGGTTCAGCGCACCTCAATTTGTCTTGAATTTCCCGCTGTTCCAACCCGGGAGTCTCGGGATGCATCCGGGGGTGAATGGGTTCTAAAGAGGGGGGAGTCGGACTGGGTTCTAATCCATAAATCCGATAGAGTTCGTCGGACCATAGGGTGCTTTGAGTCACCGGATCAAATTCCCAACTGCCAATATGAGCAATCTCTTGAGCTTTAGCTAAATTGGCTTCGCTGTGGCGGAGTTTCTCTTGGGCTGCTCTGGATTCGGTGATATCTCTAGCCGTTGCATAGACCAGATGACCCACTGGAAATGAGCGCCATTCTATCCACCGATAAGAGCCGTTTTTATGGCGATAGCGATTAACAAAATTGAGCACATCTTGTCCCGCCCCGAGTTCATCCATCGCGATATCGGTGTGGTTGAAGTCATCGGGATGAATTAAGTCATAAATGTTCATTCCTTCTAATTCGGCGACGGTGTAGCCCAGGGCTTTTTCCCACCCCAAACTGACTCGACGTAAGTAGCCATCCACATCACCGATGCAGAGTAAATCCAAGGCGATGGTAAAGAAGCGGTCAATTTCTTCGGTCTTTTGTTGGAGGTTCAGTTCTAGGTTTTTTCTGAGGGTAATATTTTGAATTTGCTTGATGGTATAAAGAGGCTGGTTGTCACTGTCGCGCACTAGGGAAACGCTCAATAATCCCCAGATCACTTTCCCATTTTTATGCTGGTAGCGTTTTTCCAGATGATAATAGGAAATTTCCCCTTGCATCAGTTCTTCTAGGTGACTCCAGTCACTTTCCATATCCTCGGAATAGGTAATATCTTGAATGGTGAGGGCTAAGAGTTCTGATTTGGAATAGCCTAACATTTGACAAACGGCAGTATTGACATCTAATAACTGTCCATTAGGAGCGACCAAGCACATCCCCACTGCCGCACTTTCAAAGGCATTTCTAAACCGTTCTTTGCTTTCGCGTAAGGCTTCGGTGCGTTCCGCGACTTGCACCTCTAAGGTATGGTTGTAGTCTGCGATCAGTTTCTCGGCTTGTTTGCGATCGCTGATATCGGTAAAGGCATTAATCGCATAAATTACCTGTCCGGTTTCATCAAAAATTGGCGTGGAATATACCTGAAGTGGAATCCTCTCCCCTCCCCGTTCAATTTCTAAATCTTCTGCCACCACCGATACCCCTTGCAGCGCCCGGATGCCCGGGAGTTGTTCCTTCGGATAAAGGCGACTGCTACCGGAGAAATAAACCCGATCAATGGTGGAGACTTCTTCTAGGGAGATGGGCGCGGGGATTTGCCCGAGCAATTGCTGTCCCGCCTGGTTCATATAATGATATTTTCCAGTGGGATCTAGGGCGGAAATTCCAATGGGGAGGGCTTCTAAAAATTGGTTGAATTTGCTTTCACTTTGGCGCAGGGAGCTATAGAGTTTGGCATTTTCCAAAGAGATTGCCGCCTGCACGGATAAAAATTTTAAAACTTCTAGGCGATCGGTAGGAAATGCGCCGGAAATGAGATTATTCTCCAGATAGATAATCCCACTGAGTTTAGCCCGGTCTAAAATGGGCATACAGAGGATGGATTTCGGCTGCTGGGCGCGAATATAGCGATCGCCGCGAAATGGCCCTTCCGCTGTAGCATCGTTGAGGGCCACAGTCTCGCGAGTGCGGATCACATAGCGCACGATCGCCCCCGACAGTAAGCTGCGATCGCTTCTTCCGTCTCCCACTTCATTCAGTAGGATTCTCGGTTGAGTGGTGACCAGATTTTCATCAATGGCAGCTTGAACGATCCATTCCCCCTTTTCTTCTCCGATTAAATAGCCTTTTTGCGCCCCAGCATTTTCAATCAAAATTTTCATTAATGCCCCCAGCAGCTTGTCAATTTCTATTTCCCGAGTCAGGGCGGCTGAGGATTTTAAAACACTGACTAAATCCAACACCACTTCTGGGTTGCTGCTGGTTGATTGAATGGTTTCTGACAGGGTTTCGTTGGGCTTTTCTGGCATCCTCTGCTTTTGGGGTTTGTTCAACCACTGGGGATATTGACCGCTTAAGTGTTGAACTTTTGCTCTACCTTGCCATTGTTGATAGAGGGCATAAGCCTTTTGGATATACAGTTCAGCAATTTGCATCATGCCCCGGTGAAGATAGAACTCCCCCGCTAACTCATAAGCTAAGGCTTCTTCCTGGATAAAATGATGCTCTCTAGCCCCGACAATGGCCCGTTCATATAATTCCGCTGCTTGCCAATTCTGAGCAAGAATCCGGGCTTTTTCTGCGGCGACTAAATCATATTTATGTTGATAGGTCATGGGTCCAGCATTTGCCCAGTCTTGCAGGCGCATTTGATTGCGTTCCACTCGGTTGAGGCAGTCCTGTTGTTGAGACTCCTCCAGAGAGGGATATAATGCGAATTGCGCCAGGGAATCATAAAACGGCAGTTGACCCAAGGGCATCAAGGAGGCGATCGCAGCTTCATATTCGGCGGCGATCGTCAGACTCTCCACCGCTTTTGACCCGTCTTTTACATAATAACTGAGCATCCCTTGGGCAAGATGGAAGCAAAACAAAGAGGTTTCACTGTTATTTTGGGTTAAAATATGCAGGTCTTGGGTATCATCAAAAGCCTCCCCATTTAACCGCCCAGTTTCTTGGGTATTTCCTTGAAGGTTTAAGGCTAATTGTAACCAAATCTTTGTATAATAAAACTGAATCTCTTGTTGGCACTGGTCAATGATTTGCAAAGACTCTTGATGTTTTTTGATGACTTTCCCGAGAGGCAGACCACTCAGCAAGGAGTAACAGCTATATTGCATGGTTGCATAACAGGTATATTCTAAATCTCCAGTTTCCAAACCGAGACGCACCGTGGTCTTTAAACCGGCGATCGCCTCGGGGAGGGGGTCTTGCCAATGTCGGATAAATCCATTAAAAATATGATGAATTTTACAGCGACTTTCGGCACTCTCAAACTGCTCTAATAATTCTAACGCAAATTGTCCCAACTGATAGCCTCGTTCAATTTCCCCTACCCGACAAAGATTAAACCCATAATAAGCATAAGCAAAGGCAGCCAAGGGCGAATTCCCATATTCCAGGGAGAGATTGACCATTGTCAAAGCCATTCTGGGTACCAGTTCCGGCGTCACCACAATCGCTGTTCCCCAGACGCTCATTAAAATCTGCATCGCCGCTAATTTATTGGCATCTTCCATCAAAGGAAGGCGGGATAATTCCGCAATATCCCACTGAATTGGGGCTAATTCAGCCAGGGACACCCCCAACATTTTCAAAACCATTAAACTGGTATCCACAGCTTTTTGAAGCTGGTTAATCGCACTATACAATTGGATGAGAATTTGATAAACTTTTACCCGGTCTAAAAGGGTTCGGCCCTGGGGAAGAACCACCGCTGCCAGGGCTTCAACTTCCGGATAATGGGTGGTTAAATATTCCGCTTCTACTGCTTCTAGGTGAAGCTGGAGGGTGAGGTCATAATGAGTCTGCCAACTCCGGGAGGGTAACAGACTCAAACCGTGGTTTAAATACTGGGCCGCTAAATTGTAAGCGCTGGCTGTTTTAGCTTTTCTTCCGGCCCATAAATTGAGGTGAGATAGGTTAATTTTTTCTAATTCTTCCGTCATCAACTCACTTCCTTGATTGAGATGATTAACGATAATAAATAAGCCTTCAGGCAACGGAAATGAGGGGTCATTCGGGGAGAGGCCCAAGGGATTCGCGCTACTCCAGAGCAAGCGGCCAATTTCTAAGTGCCGCTCTGGGCGTTGAGCTGGGGGAATTAAAGAATAGGCGGCTTGTTGAACCCGGTCATGCAAAAATTTAAACTGAATTTGTCCGGTGTCAATCTCGGGAAGCAAGCTCAATAATTTATAATTTTCATTGATGGGAATGACCAGTCCACTTTGCAGGGCAGAAAATAAATGGCTTAATACCGCCTCGGGTTGCCAGCGGACAATTTGGCTTAAGGTCTCCAAATCAAAGGGACTGCCAATACAAGCAGCAAGCTGTAAGAGGGTTTGGGTTTCAAGACTAAATTTGACCAGTTGACTCACCATTAAATCAACTACATTATCCGTGATTCCTTGGGATTCAATTTGGGCCAAATTCCAGTCCCAATTTTGGCGATCGCCACTTAAATAAATCAACCCGTTTTGATAGAGGACATTCAAAAATTCCAGGGTGAAAAAAGCATTCCCCCGGGTTTTGGCATAGACTAAATCGGCTAAGGGTTGCACCAAGGATTGAGGGGAATGCAGGGTCGCTGCCATTAAGTCGGCAACATCCGAATTAGTCAGATTCTCCAGGGCGATCGTGATCAGATTGGGGCATTCGGTTTCCAGATGTGCCTTCGTCATCATTAGGGGATGGGTACCATCGACCTCGTTATCGCGATAGGCCCCAATGATTAACAAAAATTGCAAATCGCGATCGCTTAAAATCGCCTCCAATAAACTTAAAGAAGCCAGATCCGACCACTGGAGGTCATCTAAAAAAATCACCAGGGGATGTTCGCGATCGCACAAGGCTTTTAAAAAGTTTTGAACCACCCAATGCAGCCGATTTTGCGCTTCTTGTCCCCCCAAATCCGCTACGGCAGGTTGAGGGCCGATAATTTTTTCTAAATTGGGAATCATCTCAATTAAAACCTGCCCAGTATTCCCTAGGGCGGCTAAAATGCGACTGCGCCATTCATGAAAAGTTGCTTCCGATTCCCCTAAGATAAAATTACAAAACTCATTGAACGCTTGTCCAAATCCTAAATAAGGAATATTTCTTTGGTATTGGTCAAATTTTCCGGCAATAAAGTTACCCCGTTTAGCGGCGACTGGTTTATGCAGTTCTCGGACTAACGCAGATTTACCCACCCCGGCATATCCCGCCACGAAAATTAATTCCCGATTTCCCTCGGCAGTGCCTTCAAATGCTTCCAATAAAGTCTGAATTTGAGCCTCACGTCCATACAATTGTTGGGGTAAATGAAATCGATCCGAACGGTCCTGCTGTCCCAGCTTCAAAATGCTGATGGTATTCTCCGTCTGAAGCTGGCGCAAACATTCTTCTAAATCCGCCTTTAATCCATAAGCCGATTGATAGCGTTCTTCGGCATTTTTAGCCATTAATTTGGCAATTAAGTTAGAGAGAGTGGCCGGAATTTCGGGTTTAACCGTTTGCAAAGAAATGGGCGGTTTGGCAATATGACTATGGACCCATTCCATTGGGTCCTCACTCTGGAAGGGTAAGGTCGCGCTTAACAGGTAGTAAAAGGTGACACCCAAGGAATAAAAATCCGTGCGATAGTCAATGCAGCAATTCATCCGCCCGGTTTGTTCCGGGGACATATAGGATAAAGTGCCTTCGAGACGATTGGCATTTTGGAAAGTCGGATTTTCCTGGGATAACACCGATGAAATCCCAAAATCGATAATTTTAACGATTCCCGTCTGGGGATTTAAGACAATGTTACTGGGGTTAATGTCTTTATGAATAATATTTTTTTCATGAATTTTTGAGAGAATTTCAGTAATAGCAATAGCTAATTTTAAAAAGTCCCTAAGTTCCATTTTTCCGGCAATTTTTAACCGATTTAAAGATTCTGCCCCAAAATCTTCTAGGAGAAAAAATGGACTATTGCCCTCGTTACTGAACCCATAGACGCGGGGAATTCCGGATAACTTTAGGGATTGGGTTACTTCATATTCACGCCAAAACCACCCCAAGCGTTCTGGGGAGGAATAAGCATTTTTAAGCATTTTCAAAATTACAGGTTTTCCTGATGACTTCAGGGACCCGCGATACACTTCGGAGTTAGTGCTTTCGTAAATTTTTTCGGTTAAAGAAACGTCTGAGAGGGTAAGCATTAAACCTCAATGTCCAGCAAAAAAGTTGAGTGAATCCTGAGCAAATTCCACAGGCGATCGCTTGGCGCAGGTGAGTACAGTAGCGGGAAGACTCTCAGGTTTATTGACCCATAATCTCGTCATTCCCACTCAAGAAAGGACGGCAGTCAAAGCCGTTTTCGGGGAGAGAAAGTCTCCTCCTGTCCTAAAAAAGCGACTTGGGCGATCGCACTAAGCTAATCGGTTTCCCCCCCGAGTATTCACTCGGAGTTAGGGCCGTTTGATGTTCAATCCACCGTGGAGCTTTTTTGTAACACAAGACTGCGCCATCGAGTGAACTCTAAACATGAAGCTGTGTTTCATGTCTCTACTTCACCGACAGAGGGGATAACATCCCCATCAAAAGCCTCCGTCTTGTCCGAAGTCGGCCTCCAGAAGTGCTCTGGCACTTATCCCCCCCTTCAAGTCAGAGCATGAATCATGAATTGGGGACATCTTCAATGGATGGAGAATCATCAAACGGTCCCAAGGGATAAATTCCGCACCCAAATAGGAAAATAAATCTCCCTGTTTCTGGGTCCGGTTATCCCTGTCACCTTCTTTGTGGCGTCCCCGAGGGCATGGGGTGTAACCCGGAAGGTGAAGGAAGGCAACTGCCTCCCTGAATTGATTTAGCAACGGAATTGGCTTAGAAATCAGCACCGATTGGGCTGGATCTCTTGTTCTTGACAGCGAAAGATTCTAAAGGTATAATTTCCTGATTCTCATAAGCTATATTGGCTCTCCTAATACACACGAAAGGTAATATGGCTATTTTAATTATAAACATGAGCGAGGGTTCATGAATAAAACAAGTTAGACAATTGGATGTCCCGGAATCGGCCAGAAAGTCCCCTCCAAAACTCGGGATTGGCTGTTGGCGGAGAAATAACCATCGGAAGTTGGTCCAGATGATGTCGGGACCCGGAGAGTTTTAGCGGCAGGACTTACACATTATTGTGATTTAAGAGCCAAACCTGACGATGGAGGCTTGAAACAGCGAATCAACCCTACATCTTATCGGGTTTCTGGGTAAGTTTTCACCAGGCCCTGGCTCTCTACCCCGATAAATCGGGGTCGCCTGGAGTAAATTCTTCAAGAGAGTATCCAAAAAATATAAAGAACTGATAAAGACTTGATAAAGACTTGATAAAGACTTGATAAAGACTTGATAAAGACCCACAGAGAAACTCCGGGGAAGAAGATATCCCGGATCCCGTTATTCCCACCCCAGCATTGAGGCGATCGTCTGGATAGGGTGAGAGAATTGAAGGGTTTAGAAATAGCACCGGCGACTTTTAACTGCTGAAGCTGATGCTGTGTAAACCACAGGGCTTTAGCGGTCAATAAAACCACCGGAATTGACTTGGATTGGGGGTTTCCTTTGAGGCGATCGAGAAAAGCAAAGCCATCCATTCCCGGCATGGAAATATCCAACACGATCGCATCCGGTTGTTCGGTGGCAGCCAGCTTTAACCCATCTTGCGCCGATGGCGCTAATAACACGCGCCATCCCCCAAGGTCTTCCAAGCAAATTTGTACCACCTCTCGAACTGTAATTTCATCATCAACGACTAAAATTAGTTTTTCATTCATAGCCAAGCTACCTCTAAGTCCAATAAACATGAGGAAAATGGCAATCAACCAGGTTAAAATTGGGTGACGAAGGGCTGGATTTTCCAACTCAATGCGCTCAGACAAAACCCTTCCGGCTTTGCCGATTTTTTGGGGTTCACTGTGTTACACCTGAAACACTTTTTTTCGCGTATTCTATCCCAAACTCTAATCCAGTCTAGAGAATGAGCTAGATTCCCTTGTGCCCTTCGAGAAAGGATTCTCCATGATCCCGGAGAATTTGTCAATCACTGACTTTGATCAACCCAGGCCGGTACGGGGATCACTAACCGAGAGTTTAATCTAAATTAGGCTTTTGAAAGTCATCATTTGAAGACAAAACCTCGGTTCATCACCGGAAAGAGGCGATCGCGTCTCCCCTGGATTCATCTCTGATTGAGCGGATTAATATAACCCTTTTAAATCAAAGCCTTAAGGGGAATTTATCAGTGACGGGAACGGGTGTGAAGTGATAGCCTCTGGGTCCGCGCTTGTTCAAAGAGCCGGAGACTGACAATCGGATCAAAGAAAGTAGAAAATTTATCAAAAAACTCCGGTTCTGAGCAATTTCCCCCAGTCCTCACCTAAGCCCATGTTTAAGGGTTCAAAACTGGGCCATATTTTGTCCGAGGTGAGTATCTTTGAACTCAAACTAATCGTTTTCCAGGAGTTCCTTGTAGATAGAGCATGAGAGTTTAGGAGCAGTGTTTCATGCCCAAGGTTTAAGAGGTTAAAGAGTATGCAATCAACCCGATCATTCCCTGTTCATTTTAAGATTAACCGATTAACGTGAAGAAAGAATAAAGAAACCTGATTTCCCTAAAAATGAATCAGTAAAAACCCGCAGGCTTAAGCCTGCGGCTATACGGACGAAGCCCGCCTGCGCGGGCTAAGAGGGAAAACCGACTTTATAACAACCGAATTCCGTATGACACCCAGATTGGGGATCAGCCTCGATCCCTAGCCCTGTCAAGGTGCTCAATGCGATGACGAAAAGAGTGATGGAATGTAGGGGCGAATGCTTGCCCCTCAATTAGATGACGAAAAAGACTGATGGAATATAGGGGCGCAATGCTTGCCCCCTCAATGCGATGACGAAAAAGAGTGATGGAATGTAGGGGCGCAATGCTTGCGCCCTCAATTGGATGACGAAAAAGAGTGATGGAATGTAGGGGCGCAATGCTTGCGCCCTCAACTGGATGACGAAAAAGAGTGATGGAATGTAGGGGCGCAATGCTTGCGCCCTCAACTGGATGACAAAAAATCGTTGGTCTTGTAGGGGCGCAATGCTTGCGCCCTCAATGGATGACGAAAAATCGTTGGTCTTGTAGGGGCGCTTCGAGAAGCGCCCCTGGGGCGCAAGCATTGCGCCCCTACAAATCAATACACCTTGACAGCGCTAGCCCCGATCGCCGATATCAACTGGGAGGGTCGGGGAGGGTAAAGTAAAAGGTACTGCCTTCACCGAGGATACTTTCCACCCAGATGCGGCCTCCATGTTGGTGGACGATGCGCTGACAAATGGTCAACCCTAAGCCGGTTCCCCCTTTTTGCCGGGAGTCTGAGGCATCTACCTGTTGGAAAGGGTTAAAAATCATCTCGACTTTATCCGGTGGAATGCCTCGACCGGAATCTCGGACGGCGAATAGAACCCCTTGCCATTGGGGTTGAACCGTCAAGGTAATGATACTTTGAGGGGCCGAAAATTTAATGGCATTACTGAGCAAATTGGTCAAAACCTGCTGAAGGGCATCGGGAGAGGCCCAGACGGTGGCGGTCCCGGAGGGTAAGGAGAAGCGGACGCCTTCTGGGTCAGCGATCGCCTGAACCCCTTCTACCGCTTGGGCGATCGCATGGGCCGCATCACAGCGTTCCTTGACTAATTCCAGACGACCGGACTCCAGACGCTCTAAATCCAAAATATCATTCACCAGACGCACTAAGCGATCGCTGTCGGTGAGGGCAATTTCCAACATTCGCTGGACTCGTTCGGGCTTATTTTGGTAAATCCCACTGGCAAGGAGGCCGATCGCCCCGCGAATCGAAGTTAGAGGGGTGCGGATTTCGTGAGAAACAATCGAGATAAATTCATTTTTCATTCGCTCAATTTGACGGCGATCGCTGATGTCCCGGGCGATGGTGGAGGTCCCGATAATCTTCCCCTGACCATCTTTCACGGGAGAGATGGTCAAGGATACATCAATCGAGGTATGATCCTTTCGCATCCGCAGGGTTTCATACTGTTGGACCGATCCACCCCCGGCCACTTTCTCCAGCAGGGTGGTTTCCTCGCGCATGGCGATCGCTCGGTACAATCAGGGTCAAAATCGACTGCCCGATCGCCTCGGCAGCAGAGTACCCAAATAACCGTTGAGCGCTGGCATTCCAACTCACCACCGTCCCATCCAGGGTTTTGCTAAAAATCGCATCTTCCGAATCCTCGACGATCGCCGCCAGTTGAGATAAAGCCGCTTCGGTGCGCTTGCGATCGCTAATATCGCGCAAAATTGCCGTAAAAATTTGCTCTCCATCAATCTCCAACTTAGAAATCGACGCTTCTGCTGGAAACTCCGTCCCATCGGCACGAAGGGCGGTAATTTCAGTACAGGTTCCCATGGATTGTGCGCGACCCGAGGTTTCGCCAAAATTCTCGACCCGGAGACGGTGATTGCTGACAAAGCGACTCGGCATCAGCAAGTCCAAGGGTTGACCCAAAACCTCAAGAGCGCCATAGCCAAAAATGCGTTCTGCACCTTGATTAAACAGGGTAATCCGTTGGTTGGCATCCACGGAAATGATCCCATCTCGGGCAATTTCCACCAACCCCGCTAATCGCGCTTGAGAGGCTTGTAGGGCGCGTTCTGCGGTTTTGCGATCGGTGATATCCATTGACAATCCCGCCACTCTGACTAATTTTCCCCCCTGATCCCGAATGGGAAAAGCGCGAGAATGAATCCAGCGCAGGGAACCATCGGGGAGCAAGATCCGATACTCTTGGTTATACTCCCCGTTTAAATATTTTTGACTCATCCCCTGTTCCACTCGGGGACGGTCTTCGGGATGAATGGCATCCAGCCAGTCGTTCGGGTTGTGATACAGGGTTTCACAAGGGCGACCCCAGATTTTTTCATAAGCCGCACTAATGTAGAGCAGTTGTTTGCTGTTGATATCCACACACCAGAAGACATCGCGAATATTTTCCGCCAACTGACGGAACCGAGACTCACTTTCGCGCAGGTCGGCTTCAGCTTGTTGGCGACGGGTAATATTGTTGTTAATTTCCAGCACTTGCAGGGGTTTGTGAAATTCATCGTACTGCAAGACCCAGCGCGAAGCCACGACTAATGGGGTGCCCTGGGGTGGGGTATGGGTAATTTCCCCTTCCCAGTATCCCACGCTGAGGAGTTCGGCTTCGATTTCAGCTAAGGGTTGGGGAAATTGGGAGGCGAGGAGTTGGTGATAAATTTGCCCGATCGCCTCGGATTTGGAAATGCCATACATTCGTTCTGCACCCCGGTTCCAGAAGGTGATCCGACCGTTGAGGTCTCGGGTGAGGATGGTATCGTGAGCTAACTCTAATAACTGGGCTTGTTGTTGCAGGAGTTGCTCGGTTTGCTGACGTTCGGTGAGTTCCTGTTGCAGGCGATCGGTGAGGGCGCTCAGTTGGGCGGTCCGTTCGGCGACCCGGGTTTCCAGTTCCAGATTGGTTTGTTGCAGCAGGGTTTCGGTTTGTTTGCGATCGGTGATATCCGTCGCCATACTAATCGCCACTCGTCGCCCATCGGCAAGGGTTCCCAGGGAGGCACAGGTAAACACCCAGGTCCGCATTTGTCCAGTTTTAGTCCTGATGGTGTATTCGACGTTACAGATGCGTTCCTGCAAATCGTAGAGTTGGGCAATACAGGCTTGAACGGTTTGGTAGCAGTCAGGATGAGCCTGGAGCGTCCAATCGACGAGGGTGGGAATGTCGCGATGATGGTATCCGGTGAGATCGGTCCAGGCTTGGTTGATTTGGATGACTTCCCCATCTTGGCTATGGATCATCAGAGGCAGGGGAGCCAGATGGAGGATGTTGCGAACTCGATTTTCATCGGCCAATAAAGGAAGTGAGGCCGGGGATGCCTGGGGCGCGAGGGTCTTCCCGCCCAGGCGATCGACTTCCCGGCGCAGTTCTTCAAGTTCGGCAATCAGTTGTGCTTGGCTTTTATCCCAGTCGGAAATGCCGTTCATGGCTGCTTTTCCTTTGTTTTATGTTTGAGGGCTTCCAGTTGTTGCCGAAAGCGATCGCGTTCGATCCGACTGGTAATGCGGGTAACTAATTCGGGCCCGACAATGGGTTTGCCAATAAAATCATCGGCCCCTACGGCGAATACTTGGCGCAGGGATTGAGCATCGGTATGAGCGGTGACGACTAAAATGGGCAGGTCCCCCCAATTGGGGTCTTGTCGCACCACTTGACAGAGGTCTATGCCATTAAATTTTGGCATTTCTAGATCCAAAATCAGCAAGTCCGGGGCGACTGCGGTCAAAATCTCCCAAAATTTTTCAGGATTGTCGAGGGTGGTGACTTCGAGTCCCCAGGGTTGCAGGAGTTCTTTCATGACGGCGAGGGCGGCAGGGTCGTCATCGACGATCAGGACTTTGGCTTCTGGGGTGGCTTTGGGGGGGAGGACTTGGGCGATCGCTTTTAAAATTTGGTCGCTGTCGGCGGGTTTGAGCAAAAATCCCCGTCCTCCACACCGGGAGACAGCGACGCGATCGGGGAGGTTATCCAGGGCGGTAAAGACGAGAATCGGCAGGGTGGGAAATTGGTGGGCGACTTCCTGCAACCATCGCAGTCCGGCTTTTTCCCCGGGAGAGGTGCTGGTTTCGGGACAGGCGATATCCAGGAGGATCAGGTCCGGGGTTGTTTGGGCGATCGCGTTTCGCGCTGCGCTGACGGTGAGGGCGCTTTCGACCCCCATTCCCAGGTTGGCCGCTTGGGCGTTGAGGGCGCTGGCGATCGCCGGGTCGGAGTCAACGACTAGCAGGGTCCGCGCTGGGGCTGGGGAGGGGATTTCTAGGGTGATCTCGGTGGGGGGTTTGGTCAGTTCTTCGCTTAAAGCTCGGGTTAGTTGCTCCAATTGCTGGGTTTCGGCAGTCCCTAGGGGAGTTTGTGACATCAGCAGGTATTCAATTTTACGGGCCAAGTTGGAGCCTTCTAAATAGCCGAAGGGACCCAATGACCCGGCCAGTTTATGGGCGTCCTGGATGGCTCGTTCCTGGAGTTCGTCGGTGAGTTTCCCCGCAGCGAGGGCGTTGTAGGTTTGCCGTAAGAGGGCAATTTGTTGGTTTAACCGGGGTCGATATTTTTCCAGAATTTGGGCAATGGAGGCGATCGCTTGTAATTTTTTGCCCGGGGTGGGAGTCTTGGACCCGGGGGCCGTTTCGGTTTCGGGGGTCTCGGGATTGGGTTCCGTGGCGGGTTTGAGTCGATACCCGAGTCCATACACGGTTTCAATGGGGTCGTTGTCAATGCCAATGGCTTTGAATTTCTGCCGCAGGTCTTTAATATGAACGGTTACGGCATTTTCGGTGGGGGAATCATCAAAGGACCAGAGGCGATCGATAATGGCGCTGCGACTAAATACCCGTTGCGGATTTCGCAAAAACAGTTCCAAAAGCTTATATTCTGTGGCTGTCACCCCCAAGGGTTGCCCATTCCAGGTGACTTCCCCAGAGACGGGGTTTAAGCACAAGTCTAACCAAGTTAGGGTCTCGGTCACTGGGGTTGTCCCCCGTCGTAACAAGGCCCGAATCCGCGCCATCAGTTCGGAGAGATTATAGGGTTTGACCACATAATCATCCGCCCCCGCATCCAATCCGGTGACAATATCCTGGGGAGAGTCTTTCGCCGTCAGCAGCAGGATGGGTTTTTGATACCCTTGTTCCCGCAGTTTCCGGCACAAGCTGATTCCATCAAGTTTGGGAATTACTAAGTCGAGTAAAATTAGGTCGCATTCCAACATCATTGCCAGTTCTAGGGCTGTTTCCCCATCGGCGGCGGCTTCTACGCTATAGTTCTGCTTTCTCAAGGCAACGGAAAGCGCGGCACTGGCCGGTTCGTCATCTTCAACTAGAATGATTTTCATGATTTTAAAGATTTGTATTAGTGGCTATGTCATGGGGTTCCGATCTCACCGTCTCCTCATACAAATGGTCTGGGTATAGGGCAAGTTTTTTGTTTTAGCTCAATTTTACTCCAGGGATGACCGCGCTTTTGCTCAAGTTTACAAAAAGTATAATTTCTGAACGATTCTTCTGGGCCGATCGCCGGGTAAACTGGGGTTGCGGACCCAAGCTGATCTGAATTAGAATGGCGGTAGTCTATCTATCGGTTTTCCCGCTATGGGCATTCAAGTTAAACAGCTCTATCGCGCCTTTCAACTCTACCAGAAATCCGGAAAATTAGGGGATTTTGCTCTATTGAAGGCTGATGCTTTAGGTGCCAAAGCCAATCCGAATCTGGCCCCCAAACTGGCTGGGGTAACGGGATATTATCCCGAAATTAATGTCGAACAGTTGTTACAATATCCTCCCGGTACTTTCGGACGCGAATATGCCGAACATCTCACAATAAATAAACTTAAACCCTTTAATGTCAGCCCCGAATTCGATGCGATCGCCCAACGAAATGTTTTTGCTCTCCGTTATGCCGTCACTCACGATATTTTCCACTGTTTGCTCGGCTTTGATACCAGCTATGCCGGAGAAATCGGCGTTTTAGCCTTTGCTGCGGCGCAAAATTATAGTCCCTCCCTCCAACTCAGTCTCACTCTGGCTAAGATTCTCTATCCTCTGTTAGCTCCTGGACAGCGCGGGGCGATCAAAGCTAATCTAGCTAAAGGACAAGAACTGGGAAAACAGGCTGATTTTTTACTCGGTTATCGATTTGAAGACCATTGGCACGAACCGATCGCCGAAGTGCGTTTGCGCTTAGGCTTACCGGCAACGGTTGATGAAATTCCCTCGGAGTGATCGCCGAACCCGCTCCACATTTCAGGCAGCTTTCGGACAACAGTTTGGATTTAAAATAGGAGTGGATAAACCATGAGTTCCCTTCCCCATGATCTCCCAGCTTCTGAAGTTCATTTACCGAATGGGCCAGCTAATTCTAATCTCATAGATACCCTGTCTGTGATTCTGCAACCGATGGATTTTTTAGAGCGGATGCGATCGCAATATGGAGAGCTTTTTTTTCTTCCTGGCTTTGGCCGATTTCCACAAAGTATCCTGGTTAGTGACCCGCAAGCCATCCAACAAATCTTTAGCGCGGATGAGAACAGATTTGATTCAGGGGTGGGTAATGAACTCGTCCTTCCTTTAGTGGGAGATAACTCATTAATTCTCCTTGATGGCGATCGTCATAAGCAACAACGAAAACTGTTAATGCCCCCCTTTCATGGGGAACGAATGCGAAACTATGGAGAGTTAATCTGCGACATTACCGATCGGGCGATGGCGCGCCAACCCATCGGTAAAACTTTCTTAGCAAGGCAAACCATGCAAGAAGTCTCACTAGAAACAATTTTGCGGGCAGTCTTCGGCTTGAAAGCAGGCGATCGTTATCAACAAATCCTCCAAGTTTTGACCGAAATGTTGGATTCGTTTAACTCTCCGTTTAAATCGGTCTTTCTTTTCTTCAAAACCCTCCAAAAAGATTTGGGGCCCTGGAGTCCCTGGGGCAACTTCATCCGCAAGCGCGCAATGCTCGATGTCTTACTCTATCAAGAAATCCAAGAACGGCGCAGTCAGAGTAATTTTTCAGGAGAAGATATCCTCAGTTTGCTCCTCAACGTCAAGGATGAAGAGGGCCAGCCGATGAGCGATGTAGAATTGCGCGATGAATTGATGACCCTGTTATTTGCGGGTCATGAAACCACGGCAACAGCATTGGCTTGGGCGCTTTATTGGCTGCATTATCGAGCCGATATCCGGGAAAAATTGCTGGAAGAATTACAATCAATTGATGTCAAAACCAGCGACCCGGCAGCGATTACGCGCCTCCCTTATTTGAATGCGGTTTGTTCAGAAACTCTCAGAATTTATCCAGTCGTTTTCTTTGCCTTTCCTCGGATTTTAAAACAACCGATGTCTTTATTAGGCTACCAGCTTCCCAAGGGAATGATGCTCAGTATTTGTATTTATTCATTGCATCACAATCCGGACATTTATCCCGACCCCAAAGCCTTTAAGCCAGAGCGATTTTTAGACCGGCAATATTCCCCTTATGAATATATACCTTTTGGGGGAGGAAATCGCCGCTGTATAGGAGCAGCTTTTGCCTTGTTTGAAATGAAATTAGTCCTAGCAACTGTTATGTCCCACTATTCCCTAGAACTGATCAATCCCCGCCCGATTTTACCGGCACGACGCGGGGTGACTTTTGCTCCAGCAGGAGATGTATCCTTGCGCGTTACTCAGCGCAAATAATCGGCTTTTAATCAAAAATTGCAGTCGCCTTTGCAAGTTAAACTCAACCGGCCAACTCAGGCGATCGCATCGGATTAGGAGTCATACACCAACCCGCTTGAGAAAAACAATTCTGGCAGGAGTCCCGGTATAAACGCCTATCTTGCCGATCAAGCAGTCCTCCAATATCTACCAAGAAAGCCCACAATCTGGATCAAAAACCCACTTTTTTGTCCTCGGGATCTCATCGGATACTGACGCCCTAGAACTCACAGATTGGCGTTCTAGGCATGAAAAGTTAACTTTCTCTGATTCTAATCCTTAAAATTTTATGTAATTTTCCTGACTAATTGCGAAAAAATGTAACAGGAAATCCTTTTTTTCCAAAAATTTGATTACAATAAACTCAAATCAGTAACTCCCCATTTCAAATCAATGATTCCCTCTGATTAAGGGGAATGGGAGATTGAAAGGGATTTTTTGATTGAAATAAGGGCTTAGGCGTTCATGCCTATGCACCTTGAAACAGGATTGCCAGGGAAAAGTTAGGGATTACCCATTGATTCAAAACCCATCCCTCGATCCAATGTCGTCCGTTTGATCAGTAGAGGTTGTTTTATGTCATCTGATAACCAAACCGTGCCCCATCTGCATACTCAAAAGGAAGTAGAAGAGGCCGTCAAGGAGTATAAAAGTAGCGACCTTAGCGGGACTGAGTTAATTTCTTTATGGCAAGCGATTCACGATGCTTCGTTGGACCTCGCCGGAACTAAAGCCGTTGAGACCGAAGACGAAGTACCTGGAGATGATAGTTACTAAGGTAAATTTAGCAGAGTAGAGGCCAGCGCACTCACTTCTCCCCCCAACATCCTGGTGGGGATGCCGCCGATGCTGAACTGGCGATCGCAGTTCGGTTCGGCGGCACAAGGTTTCCCGGACTTAAGGTAAATCCGTATTTCCCATCAGGTAGCGATCGCACTCCCGTGCCACCCCACGACCTTCATTAATCGCCCAAACCACCAGACTCTTGACCCCGACGGCAATCTCCTGCCGCAAACACCCCGGGAAGACTGGTTGTATAGTTTTCATGCTCCGCTTTCACATTGCTGCGGCCATCCCGTTCTAATCCCAAGGAATCTAATAACGGCTGTTCGGGACCCAAAAATCCCATCGCCAACAGCACCAACTGAGTCGGAACCACCTTCTCCGTACCCGGAACCGGCTTCGGTGTATAGCGGCCTTGCTCATCCTTGAGCCATTCTACCACCACCGTATGTACCGCTTTCACCCGGCCTTTATCATCGCCCTCAAACTTGGTAGCCGTCGTGGTATAAACCCGAGGGTCAGCCCCAAATTTCGCCGCCGCCTCTTCCTGACCATAATCTAACTTATACACCTTCGGCCATTCGGGCCAAGGATTGTTAGATGCCCGAGTTTCTGGGGGTTTGGGCAGAATTTCCAACTGGACCACACTGTTGCATCCATGACGCACAGAGGTTCCCACACAGTCGGTTCCGGTGTCACCGCCACCGATAATCACCACATCTTTGCCTTCAGCAGAAATAAAGCTGCCGTTTTTGTGTCGGTCTAACACCGCTTTGGTATTCCCCGTGAGAAAGTCCATCGCGAAGTAAATCCCCTGTAAATCGCGCCCTTCAATGGGTAAATCCCGGGGTTTGGTTGCGCCGGTACAGAGAATCACCGCATCATGCTCCTGCATCAGTTGTTGCGCCGTGATATCTTTGCCCACTTCTGTATTACAGACAAATTTCACCCCTTCATCTTCCAGGAGTTTAATCCGGCGTAATACCACTTGTTCCTTATCCAGCTTCATGTTAGGAATGCCATACATCAGCAATCCACCGGGGCGATCGGCCCTTTCATACACGGTAACCTGATGTCCCACCCGGTTCAACTGCGCTGCTGCCGCCAATCCCGCAGGACCGGAACCGATCACCGCAACTGTTTTACCCGTGCGTTTTTCCGGGAGTTCTGGGGTAATCCATCCCTCATCCCATCCTTTATCGGCGATGGTATTTTCAATATTTTTAATCGTCACCGCAGGGTTAGTAATCCCTAGGACGCAGGACCCTTCACAAGGGGCGGGACAGACGCGACCCGTGAATTCGGGGAAATTGTTCGTTTTGTGGAGGCGATCGAGCGCTTCATGCCACAGACCCCGATACACCAGGTCATTCCATTCCGGGATCAGGTTATTCACCGGACAACCGCTTGCCATCCCACTGATCAAAGTGCCGGTATGACAAAACGGAGTACCACAATCCATACAACGCGCCGCCTGGGTGCGTAGCTTGTCCTCCTCCATGTGTAGGTGGAACTCGTCCCAGTTACCAATGCGATCGAGCGGGTTTAGTTCAGACGGTAATTCGCGCAGGAATTCAATAAAGCCAGTGGGTTTTCCCATTGTTAGTGTCCTCTGTTCAAGATACGGTGGTTGCAGTTAAATGGCGGGATGGGCAGACGGTCAAAACTGTACAAGCGATCGCTGACAAGCCGTTTGATTCTACAGGTTTGCCGTATTTTATCATTGCCTTCATTGAAAGTGAATATCGAATTGTTAAGCAAGGCCCTATAGATTCCCCGGGAAAAAATCCAGCCAATCCTCATCCCAAGCGGATTCTCTACCCCTCACCCCGGCAACTCTCCCCGGATTCCAAATGTTATCATTTTCCAACATTTTACCCCTCCCGAGGGCATCATCCAACTGGTGTGGGGAGGTTGTATGATGCGTCAAATCGCCTATTGATTGGGTTTATCGCCAGATTTTGAGTTTGAGGCACCTGCTCAAATCTATAAATCTAAAGGTTAACTTTCATCCCTAACCAACCTTGCAACGAATGCTCTAATTGGTCTGCATCCACTGCCGAAAGCCTGCCGATCGCCTTAATCACCAATCTCTCATGCACGGTATATACACCCCGTTTCACCGACGTTGCTACATTTAACCCTGCTCCTGACCAATCAACTAGCAAAAATTCCCCCTCAAGCAACGAAACAGTTTTGCTCGTTAGGGCTACAATTAAAATATCTTGAGACGGGTGTGGTACACTTACAACAACGGCAGGTCTAACCTTTGAACTTGATAAATCGGAAAACGGATAGCGAACTAGAATGATATCATTTTTTGAGTAATTCGGCATAAATATCATCCTCAGTGTTGTCCCAGACATCATCTAAAGAAACCTGACTAACCCGTTGCCAAAACTCAGAATCATCAGGAGGAATCAAAGTTACCAATACCTGCGTTCCTTCCTCCAACTCCGCAGGCTCCAGCAACTCTACTTTTCCTTCTTTAACTCTACCCAGAATGGTTTTCATCATTTTCAGAATCCTCCAAGTTTTACTTTTTTATTATTATAACCGATTTCTCCTATCTTAGGCTTGCCTCAATCCTCCCCTTCACCCAAGCGCGAAAAGCCTTGATTGCCTTATTTCTCCCTTCAACTTTACTTTGCTCTAAATACTGAGGAATCACCTCCCCCAAAGGCAATCCTGGGAAATGAGGACTTTCACTCACCTGAATATATTGCCCCCCTTGCAACACATTAATTTCCAACCTCGTCCCGTCAAAACGCCACAGTTCCCCCACCCCTAATGTTTCATAATTATTAAACCGAGTCCGAGCAGTAATATCAATTTCAATCGCCAAATCCGGAGGCGGATCTACTGTTAAATCAATCCGCTTTTTTCCCCGAATAGCTGCCTCATTTTCAATGTAAAAGCAGCTATCGGCTTCTAAACCCTGTTGCATCCTTTCACTTTTAAATGTAGTAGAAGCAAGATTTCTAAACTCGATATCGAGTTCTTCTAGCAAAACTTCCACCAAGTTACTAATAATAATTTTATCATCTTCATGTTCCGGCAAGGGCACCATAACTTCTAAGACCCCCTGACTATAATTAATCCGCACACCCGGTTTTTCAGCATACTCTTCTAACAGTTGCTCATACATCGGCCAACTAACATCATTTATCAAGAATTGTCCACCCGGTGAAACCTAATTTGTTTAAGTTGAACTTCCATAGTTGCCTCCAATAGTAATGGATCATTTTAACTTAGGATTGGATCTCAGTTTTTATTTTATCTTAACCTCGTACCCTCCGTTTATCTTGACAAATGGCCGATCGCCCCACAACCTTAAAAAGGCGATCGCCTGTCGTCCATGCCGCCTCTAATGTACTCATTTTACTCGTTCCCAGGCAGAGCCTGGGAATGCCAAATTGGAGGCTCTGCTTCCTAATAAACCACGGCCCATCATAACAGCAGCACATCAATTGTATCAAATAATCAATAATTCTCCCAAGTTTTCCCCATCAATTTACGAGCTAAATCCGCCGCATCAATGACATTTAAGTGACTAATATCAAAGTATTGTTTACTACTTTGCATCCCCCCTGGACTTGCTTTCACAAAATCAGTGGGATGTAAATCTGCCAAAATAAACACTCGTGCCGGATACCAGGAGTTATCGATTTGACTGCGACGACTTCTTGCCATTTCCACTAACTCCAAGTCAGATTTATCGATGTTTTTCCATTTAATCGAAAAATTCTCTTCAGACTCTAAATCCACAACCGCCTCAATCTTGGCAATTTGCTGAACTCTTTTGTTGCGGTACATCCCAAAGTAAAGACTGCGGCGATGATTGTAACTCCCATCAGTGGCGGGACAAACGTAAATTTGATGCTGGAGTACATCATCGAAGGAGACGCGACAATTTACGACATCCAGATGGTACTTCCAAGAGGGGAGTAAATTTTCTTCATTCATGTATTCTTCCAAATCTGCGATCGCATCCACCAGATTTTTCGGCAAATAGCTGAGTTTCAACGCTTGCAGGAACTGCTCAAAGCTAACTGCTGCAAATGCTACCCCCATTTCTTCCGCAAGGCGATCGATATCCTGAAACGCTTCCGGGTTGGGTTCTTCCCATTCAAAGTTACCCAAAGCCATCAATACCTGAA
Organism: uncultured cyanobacterium; assembly: GCA_963821735.1. Classification (GTDB taxonomy): domain Bacteria; phylum Cyanobacteriota; class Cyanobacteriia; order Cyanobacteriales; family Laspinemataceae; genus Laspinema. Next base: position 151,861 of record CAWGFK010000002.1, on the reverse strand, counting down.
TTCCCCCCTGTTCTTTCATCGGCTCAAGATGGCGGGTTAATTGCTCTAAATTAAACCGATTATCTCGTTTAGTTTCGATAACAATTGAGAAAGCCTCTTGACTGATTGTGCCATCGGGGACACTTTTTTTACCTCGGTTTTGTTGGCTAAACTTGACCCCAACTGCTCCCGATAAGCGTTCACCCAATAATGTCGCTCAAGACTTCAGATAAAAATTTAGGATTTTCTTCGTAAAGCAGCTTAAGTATCAGTAAGCAGTAGTTCGTCGTCTGGTTTTCTCGTTGGACATAATTAGAAAACAGCCGGATGTTTTTACTCATTTAAGGAATCTCTATTATTAATATTCTCACCGGAAGCACACAGCATTGTCTTGTCTCCTCCAGCTTGAATGTAAAGTCTTATTTATTTTACTGTATAATGTAAAGTCTTATTTATTTTACTGTATATTGTTATCGTTTTTGACCGATCGCAAACAACCCTTTTTAAGGCGATCGCCTAGTTGTCAATACTCATAAACCGGAGTTTCTATCACTCGCTTAGGTTTTTCTTGTCCCCAAATCATTTGCTGAATTCGCTCTACTGTCTCAGGAGAAAAAACGATTCCCCCGTTTCTTCACAAACTCGGGCGGGGACATTTTCAATCATAAAAATTTTGCCCATTCACTTCTAAAGTGTAAGTTACCCTTTTTTCTATCATCGATAAATCCCTCAATTCATCTCTCCGTGAAAATCTGTGTAATCAGTGGTTCATTCCTCCCCAAATCAAAAGAGGGCAGGCAACTGCCCACCCTCCTATTATCTCCTAACTACCCCCAATCCGGGCAACATCTCGGGCATTCTGTTCAAACGCTGCATCCAAGGCATCATCGCCGCTTAAACCGGACGCTAATGCACTTTCCAGCGCTTGCAACACCCGCTTGTAATCCCGTGGCATCACTTTGACAAACTTAGGCACCATTTCCTCCCAGTTTGCCAACACTTCTGCCGCTTTGGGACTGTTGGTATAATCCGCGTGTTTCTGGATCATCTCCCGGACGATCGCAATTTCACTCGGTTCTTCCAACTTCTCCATATCCGCCATCTGGGTATTACACCGGGTGGCGAAATCTCCCGATTCATCCAGGATGTAGGCAACTCCGCCACTCATCCCTGCTGCAAAGTTCCGTCCGGCAGGTCCAATCACGACGACTTTACCGCCGGTCATATACTCACAGGCGTGGTCCCCGACGCCTTCGACAACGGCATGAACCCCGGAGTTGCGGACGGCGAACCGTTCCCCGGCAATCCCCGACAGATACAGTTCCCCACTGGTTGCACCATAGAGGGCGACGTTACCCGCGATGATGTTCTCATGGGGGACTAGGGTCGATTTCTTGGACGGATAGACGATAATTTTACCGCCACTGAGTCCTTTGCCGATGTAATCGTTGCCGTCGCCTTCCAGTTCTAGGGTGACTCCTTTGGGTACAAAGGCCCCGAAACTTTGTCCCGCACTTCCTTGGAAATGCAGGTGAATCGTGCCGTCTGGCAATCCATCCCAATGTTTCTTGGTGATTTCGTTGCCGAGAATTGTGCCGACGACTCGGTTGATGTTCTTAATCGGCAGGGTTGCTTTGACTTTTTCGCCCTTGTCGATCGCATCTTTGCACAGATCCAGCAACACGGTCATATCCAAGGATTTCTCTAATCCGTGGTCCTGGGGAATCTGGCAATACCGACCCACTTCCGGACCGACTTCCGGTTGATACAGAATGTTAGAAAGGTCAATTCCTTTCGCTTTCCAATGGTCCACTGCCTTCTTCGGTTCCAGCAAGTCGGTCCGTCCCACCATTTCATTCAGGGTCCGGAACCCAAGCTGGGCCATGATTTCCCGCAGTTCTTGGGCGATAAATTTCATGAAGTTGACCGCATATTCTGGGTCTCCCATGAATTTGGCGCGCAGTTCGGGATTTTGGGTGGCAATCCCCACGGGACAGGTGTTTTTATGGCAGACGCGCATCATAATACAGCCCAAGGTGACCAAAGGTGCGGTGGAAAATCCGTATTCTTCGGCACCGAGTAAGGCAGCGATCGCCACGTCTCGTCCTGTCTTCATCTGTCCATCGGTTTCTACCACAATCCGACTCCGCAGATTGTTTAAAACCAGGGTTTGATGAGTTTCCGCCAACCCTAACTCCCAGGGTAAACCGGCGTGTTTAATCGAGGTTTGGGGAGATGCACCTGTACCGCCATCAAATCCGGAGACAAGCACCACATCGGCGTGTGCTTTGGCAACCCCTGCCGCGATGGTTCCCACACCGACTTCCGAGACTAACTTGACGTTAACTCGGGCGTTGCGGTTGGCATTTTTGAGGTCATGAATCAACTCCGCTAAGTCTTCGATGGAGTAGATATCATGGTGAGGCGGGGGCGAAATCAACCCGACCCCGGGGGTGGAGTGGCGCACTTTGGCAATCCAGGGATAGACTTTCAGTCCCGGTAATTGTCCCCCTTCCCCGGGTTTAGCACCTTGTGCCATTTTGATTTGAAGTTCCTTCGCCTGAGACAGGTATAAGCTGGTAACGCCAAACCGTCCGGAAGCAACTTGCTTAATCGCACTATTTTTGGAGTCGCCTTGTTCGTTAGTCCAGGTATAACGGTCCGGGTCCTCGCCGCCTTCGCCGGTGTTGGATTTGCCACCGACTCGGTTCATGGCGATCGCCAATGCTTCGTGCGCCTCTTTAGAAATCGAACCATAACTCATCGCGCCGGTTTTGAACCGTTTCATGATGTTCTCAATCGGTTCTACTTCTTCTAAGGGAATGGGGTTTTGTGCTTTAAACTCCAGCAATCCGCGCAAGGTGAAGAACTTCTGATTTTGTTCATTCACTTTCGCCGCATATTTCTTGTAGAGTTCGTAATTCCCCTCACGCACTGCTTGTTGCAAGGCATGAATGATTTCCGGACTCAGCAAGTGCGCTTCACCGTCTTTGCGCCACTGGTATTCGCCGCCCACATCCAGGGTGTGACCATTGGCATCGCGATCGGGGAAGGCGTGAGAATGACGCATGATGGTTTCATTGGCGATCGCCTCTAAATCCACCCCTTCAATCCGCGAAGCAGTCCAGGTAAAGTAGCGACTAATCACCGACTGATTCAACCCGATCGCCTCGAAAATTTGGGCACCGCGATAGCTTTGAATCGTCGAAATCCCAATCTTCGAGGCAATTTTCACCACCCCTTTGGTCACCGCTTTGATGTAATTCTTGACAGCGGTTTTATACTCCACATTCACGAGTAATTTCTCGCGAATCATGTCATCAATGGTTTCAAAGGCGAGATAGGGATTAATCGCCCCACAACCATACCCAATCAAGGCGGCGAAGTGATGCACTTCCCGAGGTTCGCCCGATTCCAGGACTAATCCCACCTGGGTGCGAGTGCCTTCGCGAATCAGATGGTGATGGAGTCCGGCAACTGCTAATAATGCCGGAATTGCTGTCTTGTCCTTGTTCATCCCGCGATCGCTGAGGATGAGGATAGTCGTACCCGAGGCGATCGCCTCACGTTGCCTGGGCAAAAATTGCTTCCAGGGCCGCTTCCAATCCCTTCACCCCGGTAGTCGGGTCAAATAACATCGGGATGGTTGTGGATTTAAACTCGCCTTCATTCACTGCCTTGAGTTTTGCCAAGTCTTCATCGGTGAGAACCGGAGTTTTTAACTCAATTAAATTGCAGCTTTTCGGAGTGGGTTTGAGGAGATTTCGTTCCGCCCCAATGGTGGTTTCTGCCGAGGTAACAATTTCCTCCCGAATCGAGTCAATCGGGGGATTTGTTACTTGGGCAAACAGTTGTTGGAAATAGTCATACAGCAATTTCGGGCGATCGCTTAACACCGCCAAGGGCGTATCCGTTCCCATCGACCCGATCGCCTCCACCCCATTGGTCGCCATTGGCGTCATCAACAGGCGCAATTCCTCAAAAGTGTACCCGAACGCCATTTGTCGTTGAATCAACGGCACCGGGTCAATTTCCCGCAATTGGGGAGCATCTTTCAGTTGAGAAAGGGCGACCAAATTCTCATCAATCCACTGTTGATAGGGATGTTCATTGACAATTTGGGTTTTGATTTCTTCATCAGAAATAATCCGACCCTGTTTCATATCAACCAGGAACATCCGACCCGGTTGCAGGCGACCTTTATAGGCAACTCGTTCCGGTTCAATCGGTAACACCCCAGCTTCCGAGGCCATAATCACTAAATCATCCTTAGTGACGTAATAGCGAGAGGGACGTAAACCATTGCGATCGAGGACTGCCCCCATCATGGTGCCATCGGTAAAGGCGATCGAGGCCGGACCATCCCAGGGTTCCATTAAGCAAGAATGGTACTTGTAGAACGCCTTTTTCTCCGGACTCATGGACTCATGGGCGGTCCAGGGTTCGGGAATCATCATCATCACCGCATGAGGCAAGGACCGCCCAGACAGGAACAGCATTTCCAAAGCATTATCAAAAATCGCCGAATCGCTGCCTTCTAAGTCAATCACCGGATGCAGCTTTTTCAGGTCCTCGCCAAACAGTTCCGACTCAAACAGGGACTCCCGGGCGTGCATCCAGTTGATATTGCCCCGCAAGGTATTGATTTCCCCATTATGGGCAATGTAGCGATAGGGGTGGGACCGTTCCCAACTGGGGAAAGTGTTGGTACTGAAGCGGGAATGCACCAGGGCCAAAGCACTCTCCATTGTCTCATCATGGAGTTCAGGGAAATAGTCACCCACCTGGACGGGCATTAACATCCCTTTATAAACTAGGGTGCGGCAGGAGAGACTACAAACATACCAGAACGAGTCCAGTTGACTGATATGGATTTCCCGTTCTGCCCGTTTGCGGATAACATACAGCTTGCGATCGAAGGCCAAATCATCGGTAATATTGGCACTGCGTTGGATGAACACCTGGGAAATAAAGGGTTCGCTGGATTTTGCCGTATTCCCCAAAGAGGAGTGATCCGTAGGCACATCCCGCCATCCCAGAACCTTTTGCCCTTCCTCGGCGACAATTTTTTCAAAAAGCTGCCTACTTTGCTGGCGAATGGCAGGGTCCTGAGAGCAAAAAATGTTGCCCACGCCATATTCCCCGGCATTTGGCAACTCGATGTTTTCTGCTGCTGCAACTTTTTTCAGGAAAGCATCCGGGACTTGGATTAAGATTCCAGCACCATCCCCGGTATTATTTTCGCAACCACAAGCACCCCGGTGGTCCAGATTGAGGAGAATGGTCAGGGCCTGTTCAACGATGGAGTGGGATTTTTGACCTTTTTGATGAACAATAAAGCCAACACCGCAGGCATCGTGTTCAAACTGAGGGTCATAGAGTCCCTGTTTTTGTGGCAGTTTTTGATGGTTCATAAATCTCGTTAAGGATGGAAAATCAGGTCAGAAAGCGCGGTCAAGATTAAAGACCTCGCCGCTTTAGGATGGGCCTTGGGGGCCAGTTGACAATTCACCGTTCAGGGGTCGGAAGTATGTTGGCGATACGGGACCGAACGGGAGGCAACGGGAGGGTGGGATGGTTAACTGTTCCGTGAGTTTGGGTTTAGGGATTCTAACCCTAGGTCTGATGATTATTAGTCAAAAAGACGCTAGGGTATCGGTTCTTAAGGAAAATTCTAACGGATCTACTCTGAAGCGCCGGATCGGTTTTCTATGGTTTTTTGACATTTCCCACGAGGGAATCAGGGTTTGAGAGGGAATTCGCGTTTCTTTGACAAAATTTAACAGTTGGCAAGGGGCGATTTGGTTGGGGGATGAGGGACTTTTGGGGGTTTAAGGGCGATCGCGCAAACCGGCGGGGGTTCAAACCCTAGCCCTGTCAAGGTAGTAAATTGAATCCCGCCTCATCCGGAGTTTCTTGTAGGGGCGCAATGCTTGCGCCCTCTTGATCCGTCAATGGAATCCCGCCTCATCCTTGTTTCTTGTAGGGGCGTATTGCATCCATGAGAGGGCGTATGCAATACGCCCCTACAAATACACCTTGACAGGGCTAGGTTTCAAATCCCAGGAGTTCGACTTGTTGTTTCACCATTCAATTACTACAAATACACCTTGACAGGGCTAGGTTTCAAATCCCCCCTCATAGCTAAAGTCGGTTTAAACCGACTGACCACCTGGTTCTGTTAAACTTAACAATAGGGAGTCCTTTTGCTCCATTGAGTCCATTTATATAGAATGCATCAGGGGCTTTAGAACCGAGGGACCCCACCTTAATTTTTATCTCGTTTGCGCGAGCCCTAAGCTGTAGAAAACCAGGGGACAAAATTTGAGACTGAAATCCTGACTAGATAAGGCATTGAGTCTTTTTCCCGTTCTACCCGGTTCGCGCAAATGCTGAAAGCTATGCTGGGAGAGGATTTGAGGAGAAAATGAAGTTAACCTATTTACAAATCACAGGCTGTAATGGTATTTTTAATCTAGGTTCGCGCAAATGCACCTTGAAAACTTTATATAGCAACGGTTTCAAATACCGGCGGTCTCAATGACCCCTAATCCCTTTCAGGGATTGAAACGCAAATAGCAGGGCAATCTAGGCTTCGAATATTCGGTCTCAATGACCCCTAATCCCTTTCAGGGATTGAAACCAGTTCACCGATCAGCTGCACGAATTCATGTAGAGTCTCAATGACCCCTAATCCCTTTCAGGGATTGAAACCACATACAATCGTAGAGGTATTACGGCCTGATATCCAGGTCTCAATGACCCCTAATCCCTTTCAGGGATTGAAACCTAATGTATAACCTCAACTAGTCGCAATCCATATCCAGGTCTCAATGACCCCTAATCCCTTTCAGGGATTGAAACGAGGTATTCAAAAGGATTATGCCGTGCATGACAAGTCTCAATGACCCCTAATCCCTTTCAGGGATTGAAACATCATTATTGGACCTCTGTACTGCCGTGGAACATGTCTCAATGACCCCTAATCCCTTTCAGGGATTGAAACTCATAGTAAGCTGTTCAGCACTTAGATGCCATACGGGTCTCAATGACCCCTAATCCCTTTCAGGGATTGAAACTCATAAGAATAGATGACCACGTTGCATGATTGTCACAGGTCTCAATGACCCCTAATCCCTTTCAGGGATTGAAACAGTCAGGCAAGATAGACCTTGCGATGCTAATACTATCAGGTCTCAATGACCCCTAATCCCTTTCAGGGATTGAAACTCAACAGATGCCATTGTTCAATCCTCTGCACCGTATCCAAGTGTCTCAATGACCCCTAATCCCTTTCAGGGATTGAAACCTGAAAGCGATTGAGTAAGAAATTTCAGCGATCTAGGTCTCAATGACCCCTAATCCCTTTCAGGGATTGAAACCAGTAGCTGATATCGCTAGACTGCAGATCGGAATCAGGTCTCAATGACCCCTAATCCCTTTCAGGGATTGAAACTGACGATATTGGCAGCTTAATCACTTGACAATCTAGTGTCTCAATGACCCCTAATCCCTTTCAGGGATTGAAACAACAAAATCTTAGCTTAAAACCAAACCCAATTTTATGAGTCTCATCGTCTAATCCCTTTCAGGGATTGAAACAAAAGTCTGCTAAATATTACCGACTGGTCTCAATGACCCCTAATCCCTTTCAGCTGGTATTGGCATAAACGCGCTTTTGCCCCTATCAGCTTCTTATCCTTGGGTACAAGTCTCAATTGCCCCTAATCCCTTTCATGGGAGTTTGAATTTTTCAAATGCTATGTTTCGGTACAATTTAGCTCAATAACCCCTAATCCCTTTCAGGGATTTGAAACTGGTTTAATTGTTCTAAGTACAGTTATGATCCCATCCTCGCTTTAGCTAATCGACCCCTAATGCCCTTTCAGGGATTGAAACTCTTCAACATCGGCTGGAGTAACAGTCGGATTCATGGTCTCAATGATCCCTATCCCTTTCAAGGATTGAATAACTCTCAAGCTAAAACCGTTGTATGTTGATGATTGGCAATCTGAAAACTTTGGAATAAAATAAAAAAATATAGGCTCCCCAAACAGTTAAGGATGTCAAGCCGATATTCCATAGACTAGCGTACCATTGCTCCAGTCTCAATGACCCTAATCCCTTTCAGGGATTGAAACTTGCAACTGTTCCAACCGATAAATCTATTTCCCTCCCATTGCACCTTCGCGAATCATTCGGAACCCAACTCACTCACCCCGGGCATCCAAGGAATATCAGTCACCCCGGGTTCGTAGCCGAGTTGTTTAATTAGGGTGGTCACCTGCCCTCGATGATGGGTTTGATGGTTGAACAGATGCGTCACTAAAATCCACGCTGGCATCACGCGCTGTTTCTGGTCCGACTGACTGACATATTCAAACGGTTGACTTAACCAGTCCGGGTCCAGACTCTTGGTCCAGTCTAAAATTTGCTGGTCTGTCTGTTCCCGTTCGGCTCTCAATTCGGCAAAATCTGCATACAATTCTTGTGAGAGGGATGTCCCAGAAAAGGGCTGATTGGTAAATCGCCCCATCCAAACTTTATCTCCATAGAGCAGATGGTTCAAGGTTCCGTGAATTGATTTGAAAAATGCTCCCCTATCTTGCTTGCGTTGTTCGTCGGGAATTGACTCGCAAACTTGATAAATATTCTGGTTCATCCAGCAATTATATTCAGCCATCAGTTGATAGGTGTTCCGGTGGTGCATCATCATGGGTGCTTAATACGGTATTTTGATTATCCAATACAGTTGGACCAAGCTGCTACCCGAAGGAGGCGATCGCATTTAACCCCGACCCTGCTATAGCGCACCTAAATGAATTTGACCTCAAGAAAACGAGCAAGATGCTCTATTAACTATTAAGGAGTGCCAGCATCTTGCTCCCTATCCTCCCAAGCGAGCAAGATGTTAGTGCTGACGCACTGGCTACGTCAATGCACTCCAAAAATGTACGATAATAACTGTGGAAAACGCTATATCTTAACTCAGTTGTAACAAACTAAATGCTTAGAAAAAGCTCTTTTGGTTTGGTTAGCCCCCCCACCAAGCCAAGCGGCTTGTCTGAATTTGGGCATTGTTTGGAGTTGACGGAGGATAGGGTCACTCTAGGGTCTAGCAAGAAATACCTAATCGGGTCAGTCGGCCCGTACTCATGGATGGACTACAATGATAGATGTTTGGAGTGCTTCCAAGACAAGCATATTCCCACGCTGCTTTACGGGTTACTCGCAGGCGGATTCAAATGCAACACTGAGGGGCTTCTGGGAAGAAGTGGCTGTTCTTAACAAGAGCGGTGACTCTTGGACCCCTTTTGAGATGTTTTATAATTGACCCTAAAGATTGTTGTATTGTTAACTTGAAAATTAAAGTAGTGGATTAAGAATTAACTTGAACTAAACTTGTCAAAAATGGGTTAATAATTGCGCTGAATTTCACAATATTTTGTCAAGGCAAGCAAGTAAATCTCAGGGACAATTATGGACATGATTTGGGGTCAATATGAGCCGGTTTTAGTCGCCCTTTCGTTAATTATTGGGGCGATCGCTTCTTACACGGCGTTGGATTTAGCGGGACGGGTTAATCCCAACTCTTCGATGCGATCGCGCTTAATCTGGAGTGTGGGGGGTGCTGTGGCGATGGGAACCGGCATCTGGTCGATGCATTTTATCGCGATGTTGGCGTTACAGTTGCCGGTCCCCACGGCATACAATATCCCGCTTACCCTGTTGTCTTGGGTGGATGCGATTGTGGCTTCGGCTTTGGCGATGTTGCTGTACAATCGTCAGCAGTTGAGGGTCCGCCTCCTGGTGGGAGGGGGTGTGGTCATGGGATTGGCGATCGCATCCATGCATTATCTAGGAATGGCAGCAGTCCAGGTTCCGGCAAGGGTTGAGTACAATCCCTGGGGCGTCACCCTGTCTGTGGCAGTCGCCATTTTTGCCTCCACTGCGGCGTTAGGGTTGGCATTTCAAGTTCGCAATTCCCTCAGTCCTCATCGGGAATGGGTGAAACTGGGCAGCGCTGGAATTATGGGAATGGCGATCGCCGGGATGCACTATACCGGAATGTGGGCCACCTGTTTTGCAGCAATTTCTGACCCAGAAGCGATACGGATTGAAGGGGCGGACCAATCCTGGTTAGCGATGCAAATCGGCGTAGGAACGCTGATTTTGCTGATTGGAACCCTAATTACCTCCCTAGTCGATCGCCGCTATCAATCCCACCTTTTACGAGAACAGGCCCTCCAGGAAAGTGAAACCCGATTCCGAACTCTGGTGGAAAATATGTCCGTTGGGGTTTTACTTCTGGATAAAAATGGGACCATTGTATTAAGTAATCCCCTAGCAAGTGACCTGTTAGATGTTCCCGAATCCGAGTTACAAGGGAAAAATGCCTTTGAGTTCAATTGGCAAATTCTTTCCCTCGATGGCACGATTTCGATTCAAGAACAGCATCCCCTTCAGATAGCAGTCGCCCAGGGTCAGCCGGTGCAAAACCAAGTCACAGGAATCTGTCGTTGGGGGAAAAAAGATACGGTATGGTTGCTGCTGAATATGGACCCGCAACTCGACGCATCGGGCCAGGTTGAACGAGTGGTTTGTACCTTTAGTAATATCAGCGATCGCAAGCAAAGTGAAGATGAAATTCGCCTGCTGTTAGATACCAATCAAGCCATCCGTCATGCACCAGATTTAGAAAGTGCCTTAGCCTCTGTCTTACGCTTCATTTGTATGACCATTAATTGGGATGTAGCAGAGGCTTGGCTTCCCGATGAAAATCAGCAACGCCTCACCTATCGTCCCGGTTGGTATTATCCAGAACCCGATGTGGAAGCGTTCCGACTGCAACGGGAACCTGTTATTTATCGGGTTGGGAGAAGGACTTCCCGGACGGGTTTGGGAGTCTCGGCAACCGGACTGGATTGAAAATTTGACCGAGGAAACTGACCCTCTCGCCGATGCGGTAATGGCGGTCAAACAGGGATTAAAAGCCAGTTTTGCCGTACCCATTATCCGAGGCGAATGGGATTTTAGCAGTTTTAACCTTCTTTAAACGCACAGAAAGTCCCCGAGATGACCGGGCGATCGCCTTAGTGGGGGCGGTTGCCACTCAGTTAGGTTCCTCCATTGGACAAAAGGTGGCAGAAGCAGCCTTGAGTGAGAGTGAACGGCGCTTACAATTCGCCTTGGAAGGCAGTGATTTGGGCATTTGGGATTGGCAAATTCCCACGGGAAAAACCTATTTTGACCCGCAATGGAAACGGATGCTGGGGTATGACGTGGAGGAAATTGGCAATCACTATCAAATCTGGGAGAACTTGTTACATCCCGAGGACCGGAAGCCAACCCTGCGGGCGTTACAAGACCATTTAGCGGGGATTCTCCCGGTGTATGAACGGGAATTACGAATGAAATCCAAGTCTGGGGAGTGGAAATGGATTCTCTCTCGCGGTAAAGTAGTAGAACGAGACCCATCTGGCATCCCCCTACGCATGAGCGGCACCCATAAAGATATTACGCCTCGAAAAGCTGCGGAAGCGGCCTTGGATGAGAGTCAGCGTCGGTACCAAACCCTGGCTGAAGCCTCTCCGGTTTGTATTTTTCATACGGATGCCCAGGGAAATTGTCTTTATGTGAACCAGCGTTGGACGGAGTTGACGGGACTTTCTTTAGAACAGGCGATCGGCAGAAGTTGGATTGCCAATCTCCATCCCGATGATTTGAAGCGGGTGCAATCGGAGTGGTTTTTGGCGGCTGAAACTCGGGTGCCGTTTAAGTCAGAATATCGGTTTGTTCGTCCTGATGGGGTGGTGGTGTGGGCGATCGGTCAGGCGATCGCGGAAATCGGCGAAGATGGCTTAGTCAAGGGCTATCTGGGCACCATTACCGATATCAGCGAACGCAAACGGGCGGAAATTGCCTTACAGCAGCAGCTAAAACGGGAACGCCTTGTCAGTTCAATTCAGGAACGGATTCGATCCTCTCTCGACTTAGAAGAAGTCCTGGAAACAGCCGTGAATGAAGTTCGGAGATTTTTAGCCACGGACCGAATTTTAATTTACCGTTTTAACCCGGACTGGAGTGGGGTGATTGCGGTTGAATCCGTGGGTTCTGATTGGATGTCTGTTAAAGGGATTGAAATCGAAGACCGCTGTTTCATTGAAACCCATATTCCCCTCTACGCGCAAGGTCGAATTCGGACGATTGATAATATTCACACTGCTGGACTTTCGGAATGCCATGTGGAACTCCTCAGTCGGTTTGCCGTTCAAGCCAATCTGGTGGTTCCTCTGCGACAAGGGGAACAATTATGGGGATTGCTGATTGCCCATCACTGTAGCGGCGAAAGACAATGGCATGAATCGGAAATTGAATCCCTGCGTCAGCTTTCGGTGCAATTGTCGATCGCCATTCAACAATGTACCCTGTTTGAGCAAGCTAAAATTGAACTGCTGGAACGCAAACGGGCCGAAGATGCCCTGCGCGAAAGTGAGGAACGGTTTAAATTAGCCGTATCCGGGACGAATGATGGGATTTGGGATTGGGATTTACAAAATGACCAGATTTATTACTCCCCAGTCTGGATGCAAATTTTAGGGTATGAGGAAGGGGAATTACCCTATCGGGTTAGCACTTGGTTTAATAAGGTTCACCCTGATGATTTGTCGGTGGCGATGCAAACCCTGCAAGATCATGTGCAAGGGCAAAATCCACTTTACTATTATCATACCCACCGCATGGAACGGAAAGATAAAAGTTGGATTTGGGTGGAAGTCAAGGGCAAATGTATCCGAAATGAGCAGGGGGAAGCGTACCGACTCACGGGGACTTTAACGGATATTACGGAACGGAAAAAAGCGGAAGAAGCTTTGCAGGAAAGCGTCCAACGGGAACGAGCCTGTCCCAAGTGATTCAACGAATGCGCGAGACCCTGGATTTGGAAACGATTTTTTCGGCAACCACCCGGGAATTGCGCCAGGTGCTCAAGTGCGATCGCGTGTTGGTTCACCATTTCCATGACGACTGGCGAGGTGAGGTGGTGGCGGAATCCACGGGTCCCGAATGGACTTCTTTAATGGATAACATCCAGGATTTACCCGAAACGGCGGTGAACCTAACCGGGGGCGACTCTGATTTGCTAGGGGACAAAGAGGTTGGACTGGAAGATTGCTATATGCAATCCGCCCGGACTGAAGAGTGGAATTTAGGCTTGACTTATTTGGCGGTGGAAGATGTTTACAAGGCGGGCTTTGATGAGTCTTACTTGAATATCCTAGAGCAATTTCAAGCCAAAGCCTATATTATTGTGCCGATTTTTTCCGGGAATAAACTTTGGGGATTATTAGCCAGCTATCAAAATAGCGGTCCTCGCCACTGGAAGGAAGCAGAAATTAAAGTGGTAGTTCAAATTGGCAATCAGTTGGGAGTGGCCCTCCAGCAAGCGGAGTTACTGGAAAAAACTCAGCGACAATCATACGCGCTCCAAAAAGCCGCCCTTGCTGCGGATGCAGCCAACCGTGCCAAAAGTGAGTTTCTCGCCAATATGAGCCATGAACTGCGAACTCCCCTGAATGCGATTTTGGGGTTTACTCAAATCCTGGCCCGGGATTCCTCCCTGAAGCCTGAAAATCATGAGCATTTAAAAATTATTAATCGGGCAGGCGGTCATTTGTTGGCTTTGATTAATGATGTGTTGGAAATGTCTAAAATTGAAGCTGGGAGAATGAGCTTTAATCCGGTCAATTTTGATTTGATTAATTTGCTGAAATCTTTAAATGATATGTTTCAGCTTAAGGCGGATTCCAAGCAACTCGATATTATTTTTGAAGGGTGCGATACCCTTCCTCAGTTTGTGAAAACTGATGAGAGTAAATTGCGCCAGGTCCTGATTAATATTGTGGGGAATGCGATTAAGTTTACTGAAACAGGGCGCGTTCTCCTCCGGATTGAGGTGAAAGATGCCCCGCTAGGGGGGAATCCTGGGGAGGGGGATTTTTCGGGTCCCGGTAATCGGGGTAAGTTCTTATATTTTGAAATTGAGGATACGGGTCCCGGTATCGCCCCGGAGGAGATGGGGAAATTGTTTGAACCCTTTGGACAAACCGAAACAGGTCGGAAATCTCAGCAAGGAACGGGTCTGGGTTTACCAATTAGCCGAAAGTTCGTACAATTAATGGGAGGCGATATTCAGGTCACCAGCACCGTGGGGCAAGGAACGGTGTTTACCTTTGCAGTGGCGATCGCACCGAGTAGCGAGGGAGAGGTTCAAACTCGCCAAACCAAGCGTCGTGCCGTGGCGATCGCCCCCCAAGCTCAGGGGAAGGAATCTCGCATCTTAGTCGTGGATGATGCCTTTGAAAGTCGTCTATTGTTGAAGACTATCTTGAAATCCTTGGGATTTCAAGTGCAAGAGGCAGAGAATGGCCAAGAGGCGATCGCCGTTTATCACAGTTGGAAACCTCACTTAATTTTAATGGATATGCAAATGCCCGTCATGGATGGTTATGAAGCCACCCGACATATTAAAAGTACCGCTCAGGGTCAAAAAACGACCATTGTCGCTTTAACGGCCAGTGCTTTTGAGGAAGAAAGAAAAATGATTTTAGATTCCGGTTGCGATGACTTCATTCGCAAGCCGTTTCAAGAAGAACTTTTGCTGGAAACCATCGGCAAATATCTGAATATTGACTATATTTTTGAAGACCTATCCCCGGAACCAGAACCGCCCACAGCCAGATAGTCCTATATCCCAATATTCCCTCTCCCCGGAGGCTTTAAAAATTATGCCTGAAAGTTGGATTCATCAGCTTTCTGATGCCGCCATGCAATGCAGCGATGATTTGATTTTAAACTTACTCGAAGAGATTCCCCCGGATCTGGCCCCCTTATCCCAAGCCCTAGCCGAGTTAGCTCATAACTATCAGTTTGATCTGATTGAGGAATTGACTCAACAGGAGGGCCAATGAACGCCGAATCTGTTCAAATGCTCCAAAAAGATATTCTAATCGTGGATGATACCCAAGATAATCTCCGCTATTTAGCCACGATTTTAACCGAAGAAGGTTATAAAGTTCGCAAAGCCTTGAACGGTCAGATGGCCCTCAAAGCCTGTCGCATTGTCGTCCCTGACCTGATTTTATTGGATATCATGATGCCGGATATGAGCGGGTATCAAGTTTGCGAAATTTTAAAAGCAAATGAGGCTACTCGTGAAGTCCCGGTGATTTTTTTGAGCGCCTTAGATGATGCCTTTGATAAAGTGAAAGCCTTTAATGTCGGTGGCATCGATTACATTAGTAAACCCTTTCAATTGGAAGAGGTTTTAGCTCGCATCCAAACCCAACTCCTCCGCCGGACCGCCGAATTAAAAATTCAGCAACTCAATGCCGAACTAGAAACGCGGGTCCAAGAACGCACCCTCCAGTTAGAACAGTCTAATCAAGAGTTGGTGCAGGAAATCAAGGAACGTAAGCAACTTCAAGAACGGTTACTCCATTTAGCCCTTCATGACCCCTTGACAAATTTACCCAATCGTGCTTTATTTATGGAACGATTGGCCCAAGCGATCGCCTTCCGAAAAGCCCACCCACACTATCAGTTTGCCGTCCTCTTTTTAGACTGCGATCGCTTTAAAGTCGTCAACGATTCTCTCGGTCATCTCGTCGGAGATGAACTCCTGATTGCCATTGCCAAACGCCTCCAATCCGCCCTCCGAGAAGAAGATACCTTAGCCCGGTTAGGGGGCGATGAATTTGCAGTCCTCGTCGAAGAACTCCCCACCCTCGACCGCGCACAAACCATCGCCGATCGCATCTTAAACTCTTTAACCGAACCCTTTCAACTCTCCCGCTATGAAGTCTTTATTAATGCCAGTATCGGCATTACCCTCGGCAGTTTCTACCACGAAAAACCCGAATATCTCCTCCGGGATGCGGACACCGCCATGTACCGCGCCAAAGCCCTAGGCAAAGGCCAATATTACCTCTTCGATCCGGCCATGCATGATGAGGCATTAAACCGTCTCCAGCTTGAAAACGACTTACGACGGGCCGTAGAACGACAAGAGTTTAAAGTGTATTATCAGCCGATTATTTCCCTAACTACCGGCAAAATTTATGGCTTTGAAGCCCTTGTGCGCTGGCAACATCCCACCCGGGGATTTATCTCTCCCATCGATTTTATTCCCATCGCCGAAGAAACGGGTTTAATCGCCGATATTGACCTGTGGGTACTACGAGAATCCGTTCGACAACTCCAAGCATGGCAACATCAAACCCTGATTAATGACAGGGTAACTTGTAGTGTCAATTTATCAGCGCGGCATTTTCTGCAATTTTCGTTTATCCAGCATCTGCGGGAACTCCTGGACTCCACTCAAATCAATCCGCAAATGATTAAACTGGAAATTACCGAAAGTGCGATCGCCAATCAAAACCAAGCCACCCTGGACATTCTCCACCAAATTCGCGACTGCCAGATTGAATTAAGTATTGATGACTTTGGCACCGGCTATTCTTCCTTAAGTTACCTCGAAGAATTTCCCGTCAATGTCCTCAAAATTGACCGTTCCTTTATCAATCGCATCGATGGCAAGGAACATCAGTGCGGATTAGTTCCCGGGATTATCGGAATTGCTCATACAATGGGCATGATTGCGATCGCCGAAGGGGTGGAAACTCCCATCCAATTAGAAAAACTCCGAGGATTAGGCTGTGATTTCGCCCAGGGATACCTCTTTTCTAAACCCTTAGATCCAGAGGCGATCGCTGAATTGTTAACCCGTTCTCCCCAATGGTAACCCTCAGTTGAAACTGAGTATAAAGCGAGGATTTTGGAGCTAGAAACCGGGTTTTTGCCCTGCTCTTTGTTCCTGATGACAACAACTTTGATCAAGAAACCCGGTTTTTCACCCCGAATTTGTATCCCGGACTCGGATATCCGGCGATCGCCTGAGTCACCCTTAAAGCTGCTGTAACTGCTCTAATAAGCGGCTCACTTGAGCATTGGGTTCTAAAAATGAAAACAGATGCTTAAACCGTAACTTGCCCTCGATATCCAGTAAATATTGTGCCGGTAACGGTGCACCCAAAGCTTGTCCTGTCCCATACGCCCGAAACACTAAACAACTCGGGTCGCACAATACCGGCATTTTTAATCCCAAATCCCGGATGACAATTTGAGATTGACGTTCATCGGTACTGGTAATTAATAACACTTCCGCACCGGCTTCTACAAACTGCTCATAAGCCGTATTCATGGCCTTAATGTGAGGAAAACACAGGGGACAATATTGTTTTTCCGTAAAAATCCGAGTAAAATAGAGAATGACAGGTTGTTTTTCGCGGTATTCAGAAATGCGAATCGAACCCTCCCCATTGACATGAGGAAGTTGAAAATCAGGGGGGCAAACTTCCGGGTAGAGTTTATTGAGGGCAGGAACCGGCAGAAAATTATTGAAAAAGCGTTGATTGAGTAATCCTCTAAAATCCGTAGATGTCAACATGGTTTAAACCTCTTGAGCCAATTCATTAAAAAAATCATGCCTAAATTTTAAACCCAACTCAATCCCTGCTGAAATAGCTTAGGAAAAGAGTTGGGTTTCAAAGGGTTGAAAGGCGATCGCCGATCCAAGTTCCATCGCGATCGCCTCCGATGCCAATCCCACCAATGGGAATTAGATAGCGGCAAAGAATTCTTTAGACTTCTTGGGATCCGGGTTCATCGTCTTCGCACCGGGTTGCCAACCTGCGGGACAAACTTCATCGGGGTGAGTTTGAACGTGCTGGATCGCTTGCAGAATCCGCAGAGTTTCTTCGACATTACGGCCAAATGCCAGGTTATTGATAGTGGCGTGCTGGATCACACCGTCTTTGTCGATGATAAACAGTCCACGCAGAGCAATTCCCGCTTCAGGATCGAGGACATTGTAAGCGGAACTAATTTCCTTCTTGATATCGGAAACCAGAGGATAGTTCAAGTCGCCGAGACCCCCAGACTTGCGATCGGTTTGGATCCAAGCCAGGTGAGAGAATTCACTGTCAACCGACACACCCAACACTTCGGTGTTCAGTTGGCTGAATTTTCCATGACTGTCGCTAAACGCGGTAATTTCCGTCGGACAGACAAAGGTAAAGTCTAAGGGATAGAAGAACAACACCACATATTTACCCCGGTAGTCGGAGAGTTTGATGGTTTTGAACTCTTGATCCACAACGGCAGTGGCAGTGAAGTCGGGGGCCTGTTGGCCGACGCGGATACATCCTTCGGTCATTGTTTGATTCTCCATGTTATGAGGGTTAACTGGCGCGAACAGGCTATGGCGTAGGCTTGAAAAGCACGCTCACGGCGAATAACGCACCTGATTCTTTACGAACCGTTACAAGAATATCATAATCATAACGATTTTGAGTAGGAGTGGGAGATGGGGGAGATGGGGGAGATGGGGGAGATGGGGAGGATTGCTCATGTTCGTAGTAACGACTTCAGTCGTTATCCGCGTGAAGAAGGCGATCGCCTTCTTCATGCCCCCATATCAGCCTCTACCTCAAGTTACCAATCCGGCAAGGGGTTTACCCTGGGTTCTTCTCGATTGTTCGTAGTAACGACTTCAGTCGTTATCCGGGTTAGGGAACTCCAAAAAATAAACTCTCCAAAACGTTCGTTCGTAGTGATGGATCAACGGAGTAGCCCCGTCAATGTAGGGGCGCAAGCTTGCGCCCCAAGGGCGCAATGCTTGCGCCCCTACAGATACCTTCCTTCCCGTTCAACGTTTGGAGGATTTATATTTTGCAATCCCCTTACTTGGCGATCGCCTTCGTCACGCCTTACCCTGGGATTGCTCCTGTTATGGCTGATTCCATAACAGGAAGGCAACGACTGAAGTCGTTACTACGAACGGGAAGAAACGACTGAAGTCGTTACTACAAACAGGAGAAATATGCCCAATCTGGCGAGCTGTGAATCTAAAATCTATAATGAAGGTAAGCACAACAACAACAACCTTGGATTAAGTCACCACAACCCAAGCTGAATGAATCAGCGACGGTGAATATAGATCGGGAATCCGTACAACAGCCGATCGCACCCTGGGAAATCTTGAAAATGGGGATTGTCTGAAGCTGAGTTTCCTCTGGCGATCGGAACGGATGAAAATGCCGAACGTCTGTAACTCATAGAGATTACCAAAAAAGCTTTTTAAACCCAAAGGGGAAATAATCTATGCAACTACCCACTCGCCCCCTGATTGCTCCTTTATTCGCGGTCCTCTTAGCCGCGATCGCCCCCCAGCGACTTCATGCAGAAGTGGTCCAACTGCAACCCCAGTTGAGTAACGACCCGATGCAACTCCAAGGGACATCTGGTGGAGTGCAAAAAAGTGACTGTGGCAGCATTTCTGAGCAACCGAGTCAAACCCTGGAAGTCGCCCAGCAGTTCCCCTATCTCCGGTTAAGCGTCGAGAGTGCTGGAGAACCCACTTTATTAATTGAAGGTCCCACTGGACGGTTCTGTGTACTTGCCGATAGTACCGCAGGAGAACAGCCGGAAATGTCCGGGTTATGGACCGTTGGGACTTATCAAATTTATATTGGAGACCTCGGGGGAGAACAGCATAGCTATACCCTCTCAATCTCCGAAAAACCCAACTAGCTGGATTCCCCTTGTTCGAGTTCGCGGTTGAGTGCAGATTTAACCCGTTCGTACTCCATCATGAGTTGGGAGAAAATATCGGTGACTTCTGGGGGAGGAGGAGTATTAGCGCTGTGATGCGATCGCCCAATAGATTCCAGTTGCTGACTCAGGTCCGCTAGAGTCAATGCACCCACTGCCGCACTCGTTGATTTCAGCGAGTGCGCTGCTTCTTGTAGTTCAAAACTATCATCCTGGGCGATCGCCACCGTCAGCAAGTCAATCAGCTTGGGAGACTCCTCTAAATAAATCTCGATCACCTCTTCAAGAGCCTCAATCTCCCGTAACGAGGATAACGTGGCCGGATTCAGAACCGGGTCAGCGATCGCCGTTTTCGGTGAATTCGGAGGATCTTCAGGGACTCAGATCCTGATAATTCAGACCCGTGAGCATCCGAATCCCCGGGAGATAAAGTCGGCGTCCGATGGGGAGAATGGTCCGCATCCACCAGACACAGGGCCAAAGCTTCCACCAATTCCGGCATTCGGATCGGCTTACTGATATAGTCATCCATCCCCGCATCCAGACAGAGTTCGCGATCGCCCTGCATCGCATTCGCGGTCATCGCAATAATTCGCGGTTTGTGCAGCAGTCTGCCGTCACGCGCATCCTGACAAATTTGGCGAGTTGCAGCCAACCCATCCATTTCCGGCATATGCACATCCATCAAGACCACATCGTAATGTTGGCGGTCCAACGCTTGCAACACTTCAATCCCATTCCCTGCCACATCAGCGCGATACCCCAACCGATGCAAAATTTGCAGCGCCACCTTTTGATTCACTAAATGATCCTCCGCCAACAAAATGCGTAACGGTTTGTGTTGAGCCATCTGGGGGTCAATCGCCAGAGCATTCAAATGAACCGGACGAGACAGAATCGGCACCCCCCCAAAAATTCCCGCCAACACATTGTACAGATAGGATTGTTTAATCGGCTTATTCAGAAACGCAGCAAAGGGGACCTTATCGGGCAGATCCACGTCCTGTCTGCCAATAGAAGTCAGCATCACCAAGGGGAATTCGCGATTTTTGACAATTCCTCGGATGTATGAAGCTAGAGTAATGCCATCCATTTGAGGCATCTGCATATCCAGAATGGCAATATCAAACGTTTCCGAATTTTGCAGCCAATCCAGGGCTTCCCGGGCGGAACTCGCGGCCTTAGGCTTCATGCCCCAAAACAACGCTTGACGGGTTAAAATCTGGCGGTTTGTGGCATTATCATCCACAATCAGCACCCGCTTACCTGCCAAAGACGGTTGAGTGCCATTCAGGTCCACCGGCAACGGATTGACCGCTGGAGTTGCCGTTAGCGTGAAATAGAAGGTAGACCCCGTGGGTGGCGTATCGGGATGATCGGATTTGGCATCGGTCAAGGTAAAGATACTTTGCTCCGGGTCGGGTATCGGGGAGGAGGGTTCCCTCACCTGGGAGGCGATCGGCCATTGAAATGCCGGGTCCGGGTCGCCTCCGACGCCCTCGCCACTGACCACCCACATCCGACCCCCCATCAATTCGCTCAAACGCTTGCTGATGGCTAAACCCAACCCCGTCCCACCATATTCGCGAGTCGTGGAGGAATCCACCTGGGAAAAGGACTTAAATAGCCGATTCATCCGTTCCGGGGGAATGCCGATGCCGGTATCGGACACCGTAAATTGGATTTGACAGGGGGGGTTGGCAGTGTTGAGATCCGGGTTCAGATCCTCGGGGTGATGACCGTTTGCCGTCTCCTGATCTTTCAGGAGTAAACTGTCAGTCCCCATTCCTACAGCCTGTTGCGGAGGAATGGCCGAGGCACTTACTGAAACCACTACTTCCCCTTTTTCGGTGAATTTCACCGCATTACTGAGCAAATTCACCAAAATTTGCCGGACACGGGTGACATCGCCGATAATCATTTCCGGAGTCGAGGGTTCGATCAGATAGGCCAACTCGACACCTTTTTCCGCTGCTCTGGAGGCGAGTAAATCCAGGGAATCTTCAATACAAGAGCGGAGGTTAAAGGGTTGCTGTTCCAGGTCGAGTTTCCCAGACTCGATTTTGGAGAAGTCGAGGATATCGTTAATAATCGTGAGCAGGGCATCCCCACTGGCGCGGACCGTTTCCACAAAATCGCGCTGTTCGGGGTTGAGGTTCGTATCCAGGAGTAATCCGGTCATGCCAATTACAGCATTCATGGGGGTGCGGATTTCATGACTCATAGTGGCGAGAAATTCGCTTTTGGCCCGAGTGGCAGCAAGGGCCTCGTCTCGGCCCGGGCTAAATCGGCTGCGGCAGCACGACGCTCGATTTCACTACCAATCCACTGCGCCATCAGTTTGAGGAGTTCTTTATCGACAGCTTTAAACGGGCGTCCTAGGGGAGTGCTACTGGAAAAGCTGAGGGTGCCATAGATTTTGCCCCCAACAATCACCCGAGTCCCGATATAGGCTTCTTGAGGAAAAGCGGTTTGGGTGGGGTTGCTGTGCCAGCGAGTGACACTGACCGATTCAAAATAGAGGGGTTCTTTGAGGCGAAGGGTTTCGCGACAGTAGGTTTGACTTAAGGAGAATCGATCGCCCGGTTTGAGGGTCTTGTCCGGAGATTGAACCGCCATGATTTCATAGCGATCGCCTTTAATCCGCGATAAAATCGCCACAGGCAACCCAAACCGCCGTTTTCCCATGATCAGCAACCGTTGCAACCGTTGCTCAAAGCTGAGTTTACGCGAAGAAGTGATTTTATAAAGCGCTCTAATCGATGCTTCACTTTCCCGCAATTCTTCATCGGTTTGATGGCGTTCGGTGATATCCCGAGAAATCGCCACCAACTCCTCAACTTCATCAGTTTGGGGATTGCGAACCGTGCGACTGGTACTTTCAAACCAGAGATAATGACCATATTTATGGCGGATCCGGTAGCTAACGGTGTAACTGACTTGACCCTTGACCATTGCCAAGTAGGATTTGGCCAGGATTTGGGCATCCTCGGGATGGAAAAATTCATAGAGGTTACAGCCAATCAGTTCATCGGGTTCATATCCCAATAACGAATGACAAGCCGGGGAGACATAAATAAACTTACCTTTTGGGGTATGGCGGGAAATCATATCCGTGGAGTTTTCCGCCATCAAGCGATAGCGTTCTTCACTTTCTTGGAGTTTATACTGGGACTCTTGTAGGGCTTTGAGCATCCCGTTGATGGTCATCCCTAAACTAGAGAGTTCATCATGACCCGCAATTTTGACGCGCATGGACAGGTCCCCTTTGTCGCCAATGCGTTCGACTTTTCGACTGAGGATTGTCAGTCGCGAGAGGACTAATTTTTCAAATAACAGCAGGGTTAGACCACTAAACCCGAGACTCACCCCTAACAGAGACCCGATAAAATAGCGGACGCTGGTTTTACCTTTGGCGTAAATCTCGCGATTGTGGTTGACTTGGAGTAGCAAGGGGGTATTGCTGGCGATCGCCGGGATGGCGGTATAGGCGGCCATTTTCGTCTCGCTGAGGGCCTTGACCACAATGGGCGATCGCCGCCGACGTTGCCCCAGATCCATCGGAGTCAAGGATTCCGAGGGAGTCGGGGATGGATTTGAGCCCTCTAACTCGGTTCTCACCGCGTCCAATTCCGGTGGCAAAGCGCTCATCGGATACACCAAAAGGGATAATTGGGTCAGGTCCGCGAGGCGATCGATTTCCTGCTGATTCAGAAAGCGTCCCACCCATAAAGTCCCCCGGTACGGACCCTCTCCTTGACTGGTGAGAATGGATTGGGCGGCAATCAGGGCCGGTCCCTGGGGGAGGAGGACAATGCCACTGAGGGGGTGGTTGTGGTGTCCGGTTTCGGTGAATTTTTGCTCAACTTGTTGTTGATAAGCCGAGGCTAAATCTTGAATGATCCCCGGCATGGGGATTTCCGCCTTTTGTTGGAAATCAAAGGCTTTGCTAAAAACAGGTCGTCTTTGTTCGTCCAGAATCAGCAACAAATTCAGCTTTAATTGAACAAAGGTTTCATTGCCAAAATTGGAGTTAACATAGTTGGGATCTCCCGGGGTAATAAAGCTGTAAGTGTCATCCCATTCCGCATGATAGCGAGCGATGGATTCTAGTTCGTTAAGGGTCTGCTGGAGGGACTGCAAGCCTCGGACTGCATCTTGGTGGACGACTTTCTGTTCTAAGTCTTTGAAGTCTCCCAGTAAAATACTCGATGCTGTAGCGTACAGCACGACATTTAGACCTAACAAGGTCGTGCCGACTATAATCAGTATTTTCTTTCGCAATTTCATAGAATGCTCACACCCTCATCTTCGTTACTCAACCGATCCACCAAAACGGGAGTTCCGGCGAAGAAATCGTTTATGTTGGCACGACGTAACTGCACGGAATAAGAGTGGCGCGATCGCTCCATAATTCTATAGATCGGTGATCTGTTCGCTATATGGCCTACTGTATCGCCTAGTTGGGAAGTGGCGGCATCCGCTACCCCCTAGGACGTCGGTCTCTGATTTGCTCAACTGGACCAGAAACCAAGTTTCTTGTCCAAATTTGCGGCTAATGAGTAGAGATGTTGTCAAAGAAAACGGTTTCTCTTTCCTCTACTATACTGACGCCCTAGGCCCGGTGTGAGCCCTAAACTACAGCCTCATCCTTCATGGGTCGATCGGCGATCGCGTATCTTGCCCAGGGGGTCGCCCCTGGGTTGCGGTCCTGTTGATCCGGGGTACCTTTGTCAGCTCGATCATCCCGTTGCCGGACTGGGGGAGCCTCAGACCTATAATGCCCAATCCATCTCCGGAATCAGCATTATATGATTATCGCTTATGGGTCCAGGTAAGTAAAGAATCCAAACCCTTCACAACTCTAGGTTAGTCCCGGAATCAAGTCCGGTGAATTTTCAGTAATTGTGCAGTTTGCTCGGGTTCCACGAGGGTGTTGGCACAGAGGATTCCCGATGCTGCTACCGCAGGAACCCCAATGCCGGGAAGGGTGCTATCCCCCACTCGGTATAATCCGGCAATGGGGGTATGAATGCTGGGAAATGTTCCTTTTCCAGCGGCGATCGCCGGACCATAGGTGCCACGATCGCGCCGCAAGAATTTGGCATGGGTGAGGGGAGTGCCAATCAGTTCCAAAACGATGCGATCGCGCAGATCGGGAATAACTCGTTCTAAGGCTCGAAATAAAGATTGTGCTCGCTGTCGCTTCCGCGCTTTATAAGTGACATCGGACTGCCAAGAGTGGTACGGTTCCATCGTATAAGCATGAATCCCATGATGTCCTGGTGGGGCCAGCTTGGGGTCCCAGACTGAGGGAATGGAAATCATACAGGTATTCCCCGGTTCGGTGAGG
Organism: uncultured cyanobacterium; assembly: GCA_963821735.1. Lineage (GTDB taxonomy): Bacteria > Cyanobacteriota > Cyanobacteriia > Cyanobacteriales > Laspinemataceae > Laspinema. Next base: position 126,858 of record CAWGFK010000002.1, on the reverse strand, counting down.
TCGCGATCGCTATCATGGACCACCACATGATGTCCCGTCAGTCCGGTTAATCCTTCGGCTTTAATCCCCAGGTGCAAGTGCATAAAGCTATCTAAAACCGGGGTTTCTAAGGCTTGACGGCGATAGGTCTCCGGGAGGTCCTCCGGTGCGAGCAAATGGGTATAGGTATCCCAAATTGTGGCATTGGAAATGACAATCGGTGCCTTGAGGAGGGTGCCATTTCGCAGGCGAACCCCGGTGACTCGCCCCGCCTCGACTAAAATACGCTCCACATGAGCATTCAGGCGCAGTTCCCCTCCCCATCGGGTTAATCCCCGCACTAGGGCTTCAATCAGGGCGGTACTCCCGCCAATTGGATAGTCGATGGCGCTGCGATTGCGTTCTCCAAACATAAAGGCGACTTCTGGGGCGATCGTGCCGTGAGCTTTGAATCCGGAGAGTAAGAAGCATTCCAGGTCGATTAACCGCCGGACGAAGGGGTCTTTCACATCGCGATCCACGAGTTGACCCACGGACCCTTGAATCTCCCCAATATGAGGCAGTAATTGGAGTAAAGCGGGCCAGTATGACAAGAGGACAGGAAGCAGCTTGCGATCGCTGCGTAAGATTAAAGTCGGAATGCCTTTGAGGGCGTCATACAAGGACAACATCCGCCGTTCAAACCGTTGGAGTTCCTGGGCTCCGGTGGGGGTAATGGCAGCAATTTCCGCCCGATAGCGATCGCAACTGCCGAAAATGGGCAGGGTAATGTCCCCGAGGTGATAATGTCCCAAGGGGTCGTAGGCGATGGTTTGCACCGCTTCTCCCAGGAGTTCCAGGACTTGGCGCAGGGGGTTTAGGCTTTGGGAATCTCCCAATCCACAGTAAAAGGAGGGTCCGGAGTCGAAGTGAAATCCCTGGCGAGAAAACCCATGCGCTGCACCTCCGGCGATCGCATGACTCTCACAAACGAGTACGCGCTTGCCATACCGAGCGAGTAAGGCTGCTGTGACTAATCCGCCAATTCCACTGCCGATGGCGATCGCATCATACTGGGTCATCTGCCTGTTCTCCCTGATTTATTCCCTCGTGGTTTGATTAATGGGCGATCGGTTTAATTCTGCACATCCCCATTCGGCATCGTCGTCTGGCTAAATATCGCCCCAGCCGTATTAGCGCCGCTCATTTCTGCTCGGATTAAGCTCGCTTTAGTCAAGTTTGACCGCATTAAATTCGTTCGGGCCAAATATGCCTCACATAGATTCGCCTCGTTTAACAGCGCATGAGACAGATTCGCTCGACTTAAATCCGTCCGGGAGAGATTCGCCCGGGTTAAATTCGCCCCGGATAGGTTGACTTTCCCCAGTTTGGCATCGGTGATGATGGCCATATCTAGTTTAGCTCCCTCCAAATTCGCCTCGCCCAACAGCGATCGTTCCAGCTTGACATTTGTCATACAAGCCCCGCTCAAATCCACATAGGACAGATTGGCATCGCTCAAAAACCCTCCGTTGACAATCGCTGAGGCCATTTTTGCCCGTTCCAAATTCGCCCCGCGCAAGTTCGTTTCGGTCAGATTTGCCCCACTTAAATCCGCCTTCGTCAAGTCCGCACCGCTGAGGTTGACCCCGCGTAAATCGGCTCCGCGTAAATCCGCACCCCGCAAGTTCGCCGCACTGTAGATCCGCCGTTCCTCCCGGAAGTTGGCCCCGCGCAAACAGGCCCCGCGCAAACAAACCCCGCTCAAGGTGGTTCCGCGCAAATCCGCATCACTCAGGTTTGCATCCAGGAGATTGGCTAAATTCAGGTTCGCTTTCCGAAGATCGGCACCTTGCAGGGTCGCCCCATGTAGGTCCGCATCGCTGAGATTGGCACCGGAAAGATTGGCTTGATTGAGGTTGGCACCACTGAGTTTGGTACTGACTAAGTAAGCGGCACTCAGGTTGACTCGGCTCAAGTAGGCAAAAATCAGGTCCGCTCCGTGGAGGTCAGCTCCCCGTAATTTCGCCCCAATCAAATCCGCCCCTCGAAGGTTCGCTCCCCAGAGACTGGCTCCGTTAAAATTGGTTTCTCCGGCTGTATAGCGGCGCAATAATTCTTCAACATTCATCAACATTCTCCCTCTTTTCCCCGCTTTTTACCCTGATATTAATTCTTGGATTTAGGGTTGCCCTTGTTGTTCTCGGTCGGTCTTTAAGACGCCGAGTTATCTTCTCGTTCAATGGGTTGGTTTCTTTCAGCTTCTTCTAAGTTTATCAGAAGTTCTAGGAATTGAGAAGTCGCCTGTTTGACTTGGGTGATTAAATCTCCCATCGTTTCATATTTGACTGAAATTCCGTCTTCAATGTCCAGGGGTTCGAGTTCTTCGCTAATTTCCCGTTCGAGATGATTTAAGCGATTTTCAATAAATTGAACAATTTCTTCCACGCTTTGGGTTACTTTAAGATTTAGTTTTTTCTCCAGTTCTTGTTTTTGTTGAACGGGATCGATTTTTTTGAGGGCGCTTAACGAAAATTTGCGATCGCTGCCGTTCAGATTCCCGGAATTTGCGGAGATAGGCGGTAACACTTCGCTCAATATATCGCTACTCTCCTGATCTTCCTCCATAATCTCACTGTAATCGTTATCGTCATCATCATCCGGGATGAAGTTTTGACTAGGACTGCTGTCTTCTTCAGTTCCCTCTATCCGGGGTGCAGCATCCCAGCGATCGCGCCCGGGCGCGATAGAGTCCGGGAGAGGGGGGAGTTGTCCGATTGGGGAATATAACGGCGTCATGTACTGCACAATCACGCCAGCAGATTGATAGTTTTCATCCGCTTCTGGGAGGTTTTTGGCGGTTTCATACAAGTGAGATTGGAGAGCATCAACACTGGGACAGAGTTCATAAATTTGCTGTAATAGTTCGTCAAGCTGGATTTTTTTTAAGTTGAGCCAGTCTTCATCCCGATTAAATTCAAAGAGGCGATCGAGTGCCGAAAATATCAAGATTTTTGCCCGTAATGGACTCGTGTGCTGAACGACCTTGAGCCGCAAATCAAAGATTTTTTCTCGCGTGATGGAAATCGGGGATTCAGGCGGATGAGGAAGGTCAAAGTCAGTCTCGTTGGTAAAATCAGATACAATGACCAGGGTGTTTGCTAGATCGGGTGGTGGTGGAAAATCCGACGGTCCGGACTGGGTTGAACCATCCTCATAAAATTTATCCAGAGTAGAAATTAAAAGTTTAGCCACTAATGCATATTGTTGCGGTTTATTAATATTGCTGACAATTCCAGTTAAAGAAAATTTAAGATTGTCTAGAGTCCCCGTGACTTCGCAAACTTCAATAATGAGGTCCCGTAAATTCACAGCCGCCAGTAAGTCAGCATTATTTTCCCATCTTCCCTGACATAGACAGAGCATTAATTTTTTAATGCGCGTTAGATTGGCTTCCTGCTCTAAGTTGCGAATGGTTTCATCGAGCAACTGTAAATTTTTCATATTGGCCTCCAAATGTGTATTGCCAATTAAGGACTGAGGTTCACTGGGGAAAGAAGCTACAGGCAAAGGGTTACAGTTACTTATTAAACCATGAGATGGAGGGGGACTAAAGATTTTTTCACTTTTCTCAAGGGAACTGTCCCTGTCCTAGGCGATCGCCTCTTCTCCACCCAAGTAGAAGGGGTCTGGGGTGTCCGTGAGCATGAGGGGAGAACACCCGGTTTCTCTGGGATAAATGGGAGTAAAAGTCTCCCCTATCCCTCCTACAACCGCCTTTCTGAACCGGAATACTTTTGAGAAGGCCGATGGGTTAGGTCAATGAGGGGTTTTACCCCTACGGATCCTCCAAAAAAACGGAGGGTTCTCTCTGGCGATTGATCGGTCTTACAATGCGATCGCATTGACACCAGCGTAGTCAGACAATTCCACTCGCTCTATAGATTATCATTAATCGGAGTGGCGAAAGCTAACATCTGAACCTAATCTATCGACGCGCAACAATGTTGCCAAGTATTGGTTTAATTATACCAATATTTCTTCTTCTATAGAACTCCAAAACTTTACTTATCTTTGTCTTAAAGTTTAATAAAATTTACAAATTTTCAAAATATTTATTCATGAATAAATTTTAAAACAATGAGGAGATAATTATAAGTATTTTTTGAATTTATCCCGAAAATTCATATAAACTAATCCATTATAATAATTTGGGCAATTTACTGCAAGCTTTATCGGCATTTATTTATTATTATTAGGTAGATTGTCTATGTCCACTGTATTAAAAATTTAATTCATAACAAGCTGTCTTTGTTTAATTAAATTCAAGAAAACAAAAAATTAAATTACACGTTTTATATAAATTTATTTTTTGTATCCAAAAAATAATTGACAAAACCCACAATCAATTTTTTAAAAAATTGATTGTGGGTCCTTTCACTTTTGTATAATAGTTCTAAATCATTAGGAACTAAGCGAAGCTCTATATGAAGAAGTAGGCCCGCGAAGTCTAAAGCGAAGCGATGCCGCCAGTTTGAGTTGGGGGATTGCAAAATATAAATCCTCCAAACGTTCAACTGAAAGAAAGGTATCTGTAGGGGCGCAATGCTTGCGCCCTATAGAGGGCGCAAGCATTGCGCCCCTACATTGACGGTGCTATTCCGTTGAGCATTCACTACGAACGTTTTGGAGATTTTATTTTTTGGAGTTCCCTTGACAGATCACACACAGATGAGGGGTAGAACTGGGAGCCAGTGACAAACGGCACGCAAGACGCGCTATCTAGTTGTTTTTCTAAAACTGTCCGGACTATGGGAGATCTAGTCTGAAAAGATGTTGTATTTATCTAGGTGACCTGTCAAACAAAAAATCACCCCAACTGGGTGAGGGGGATGGTCGCCCTGCCAGTCTAGCTGACTCTTGCAGCGACTGGCAGGATGTACCTTGAATCATCACATAGACTCAACCATTGTTAACCGATTCCCACTCAATTTGTAACAGCCACATGGACCCACAAAATATTCCATATCTTTCTCATCAAAATTGCCCTGCTTCTGAAAAACTGAAAATTAGCCAACTTTCCCGTTCGCAGTTCCAACCCCGAAGTTATTTCGATGAAACTGCAATGGCGGAACTGACTAAGAGTGTCAAACAACATGGAGTGCTTCATCCCATTATCGTGCGGCCTATCGGAGAAAGCCATTATGAATTAGTAGCGGGGGAACGCCGATATAAAGCAGCCAAAGCAGCCGGACTCAGTGAAGTACCCGTTGTTATCCAAACACTCAGCGATTTAGAAGTTGTCCAGTACGCCTTGATGGAAAACTTACAACGGGAAGATTTGAACCCGGTTGAAGAAACAGAGGGGATTTTGCAACTACTGGAACTTAAGTTAGAAACGGACAGACAATCAGTAATATCTTTACTGAATCAAATGGCTAAAGCGAAAAGAGGACTGGCGGACAGCGCTGTCCGCCAGGAAGATCAGCAAGTGATTGAAGCAGTTTTTCAAAGTATTGGCAGACTCTCTACTGAAGCCTTTAGAACTCATCGGCTTCCTCTACTTAAACTGTCTCCGGAAATCCTTGAAGCCTTACGACAAGGACGCATCGAATACACCAAAGCCAAGGAAATTGCTAAGTTGGAGTCTGAGGAGGAACGGGTGGCACTCCTAGAAGCAACGATCGCCCAGTCCCTCTCCCTGCGACAAGTGCAAAAAATAGTTAAAAAAAAGAAAATCCCTAAAGAAAAAGACCAGTTACAAACTGAAATTGACAAGATTTCTAAACGCTTCAGCCGCTTTAATGCTTGGAATAACCCCGATAAACGGGCTGAAATAGAAGAGTTATTGAAAAAACTGACTCTTTTGTTAGGTGAGGAATAACCATAAAAATTTTGAGGTAATTTCCGTAAATTATCAGAGAAACGGGACAAACCCCTTGATTGTTTGTCCCGTTTCTCTTATACTGGAACTGCGTCTTGTTCTTGTTGTAGTATTTTGCAGCCAAAGCAATGTGCGTCTTATTGTAATTAAATAATATATAGTTACTTTAAAATAATTGTGATGTGAAATAATACAATTTCTGGATTTATTTTGTTTGAAACTGGAAATATATGTAGTTTATTTTTTTAAATTTGGATTTAATGGAAGAATAAATTTCACGGATTTTTCGATATTTTATTAAACTTTTTGCAGAATATTTAAATGGATAAAATTTTAAAAAAGAAAGAAAAATAATTGTTTTTAATTGACTTGGAACATTTCCGGAGTTAGGGACTCTACCCTGTATGAGTCAATAATTAAAATCGAAACAAAGAGCAGCATTGAATACGAGTCTGGGTTGTCGTCTTTTATTTAGTGAGCATTTCATGCGTCTATACATTTATCTCTACTTAACAGAACCATTGAGCTTATGAGACTTGTACTAGCAACGGCTTCATTATTTACAGTTGCGTTTTTGGCAACTTCAATGTCTAATACTGAAAGTGCCGATCGCGCTAATGCGAACCTCGCTGTGAGTTTGAAACCAGATGAAATCCCCCGGACACAAGAGGCTGAAGATGCAAATTTTGTAGAAACACCAGCAACTGAAATTACCCCTTCTGCGCCAGAAAATTTCTCGGAGATTGACTCATCTTTGATCGCATCCACGGCGATCGCTACAGTTGAACCATCCGAGGGCCAACCCCTGCCTCAAGAGACGGAAACGGTTCGGGAACTGCGTTTAGAAGGCCCGAGACGCTCTCCCTTGTTCATTCCTGAGTTTAGCGCCGCTTCTCCTTGGGCAAATGTTGCAGATCGCGATGAGATAGCTTCTCAGCCTTTGCGATCTCAAGGTTCCGTCCCTAGATATTCACCGCCACCCAGAGCACCAGTGGCAATGCAGGAGCGAGGAGTTTCTCCCAGACCTGCGGTTGCACCTGTCACCCCTGTGGTAACAGAAGTTAGGGAGCAGCCCAGAGTTAAAGTAGAAAATGTGAGTCCCGACCAGCCTATAACTTGGGTGTCAGCCCAGGAACATCCAGATAATTCCTTCTCTGAAATCCTCGCAGTTCCCTCCACCCCAAAATGGATTGAACCCCGGATTGAGATTCCCCCCGTTGCTCAATCGGACCGGAGTCAGGAGTTAGCACTTCCGCAAATTCCCCCTCCTCCAGTAAACTCTGTGGCGATCGCTACCGAGTCGATTCCGATTCAGGTTCCTCAAGTGGTTCAAGAGAGCGATTCGGGAAGACTAGGAAGTGCGAGAGATTTATTACCCATAAATTCAGGAGAATCGCACAATCCCGCACCCGCGATCGCACTCGTCCAATCTCCAGGCAATTCCCCCCCCGGGCGATCGGTCAACCCAACCCCTTTCTATCGACCCGATCCCCGAGGAATTCAAGTCATCCAAGAGCAGGTACAGCAAATTCAAGAAAGTGCTGAAGTTCAACCTAGTATCCAAGCCTCACCCGCTCTGAGTATCTTCAATCCCACCGGATATGGTGCAGATCGCAACACCGGGTATATTTCTGCGACCTATCAATCTCGCACCCGATTTGTTGACAATAGTGATGGAGCAGTCGCCATTGGTTTTGGGTTTGGTGATGCCCGGGATCTCCTTGGGGTAGAACTCAGCTATACCGTAGCCAGTGTCTTTGGGAACAATCGCGATATCGGTACCGGCGGCTTTAATCTCAAAGTCCATCGTCAATTTGCCAATGATTGGGCGATCGCTGCCGGATGGAATGGGTTTCTATTTCTTGGGGAAGATGATGGATTTGAAAACTCACTTTATGGCACAGTTACCAAAATAATTCATACCCAAGAATCCCTCTCTTCCCCGTTAAGTCGGATTGCCATTACGGCTGGAGTCGGAAATGGACAATTCCAAAGCGAAGATTCCCTAGAAGACGATCGCAATGGCATTAATGTATTTGGAAGTATGGCCGTGCGAGTTGTAGAACCTGTGAGTGTGATTGCCGAATGGACCGGACAAGATTTAGCCGTCGGTGCTTCCATCGCCCCCTTTAAAAATATTCCCTTTGTGATTACCCCAGCGGTGCGAGATTTAGCCGGGGCTGGGGATGGACCCCGATTTGTTTTAGGGGCAGGTTTAGGCTGGAGATTTTAGGCAGTGAAATAAGGAGCAGTGGTTATGGTTAACATCAGAATCAAAGGGGCGATCGTCGCATCTACCGTAGGAACTGTATTTTGGATTGTCAGCGCTCTGGCAAATCCTCCCCAGCAGTCAGATAGTACCGGAACGAATAGTTGGAATAATACCGCCCCTATCTTTGACATTGAAAGCCAACTCGATCCCCAAACTTTAATTCAAGCACAAGAGCTATATCAAGCGTTACAAGAGGCTTATTCTGCTTGTGTTGCTTCTGTAGAAAGAGCCGAGAATCTTCCCCGGCGCTTTAGCAGAAGACCCCGAGACAATTCAGGGATTTGCATCAGTGCCGAATGTAGTCAATACAACCAACTACTGGAAGAAACAAAAACATTCTTAAGTCTTCTGGATATTCCTGAAGAAGAACGACTTAAGGCACTTCAAAACTTAAGAACTTGGTAGTGAAAAAAACTGTGCTATGCTAAGTAAAATCCGGTTCAAAACCAGCCTGTTCTTAGGGGCAGTTGCTTCTTTGTCTGCCCTCGTTTTACTCAATCCTCTCTCAGTCAAAGCGACTGGCGAAAATCAATTTGATAATACGGGGATTGTATTTGACTTCGAGACTATTGTCGAGTTTGAATTCATCGAATCCAACGGGGCTTATCAAGCCACTTTTGGAGTTGTGAATTTACAAACTGGAGAAAAAACCCCTCTCCTTGTTGAAGTCAAACCTGCCGATAGGGTACAAAGTGTCGAAGCTCAATCTACCTACCAGAACAACTCCCGCCAGGGTATCAGCAATGATTTTAGAGGGACTCCAGGGAATGCCGTTCCTCAACCCTTAGTAGCGTTTCAATTTCAGGCTAATACCCCTTATCTGTTTTACCTAGAATCTACTTTAAATGGTCGTCCTGCCGGAATTCTCTATTCCCTGAATAGTCGAAACCCAGGAGGGAATAAGCAACTCCGATTTGAAGGAGACTTTTCCACTCTGGGAACCGGAGGAGTGGCCTTATATTGGGATGACACAGGTTCTTTGTTAGTTGATCCAGAATTAGAGGACCAGGATTTTGATGATTTTATTATTCAAGTGGGCGGGAATTTGGACTGTCCCTTTGATAACGAAGAAAGGTCCTAGTGAAATCCCCCCATTTCTGACCCAGAGGTTAGGGATTTTGGAGATTTATAATGATGGATTGCTTATAAAACTTAAAAAATCTTACGTTTCCCACACTTCTAGTTATTCCTGACGTTGAAATCATGGATATCGATGGTAACTCTCCACCTTTCTTTCAGCAGTTGAATGGGCCATCCCCTTCCGTTCCAACTCCTTTACCTCCAACGATCTTACCGCCTCTCAATGATGATGCTGATGCCCTAAATCTTCGACATCTGCTCTCCGTTGCCCGTCGCCGGATCTTTCTGTTTGCCGGAGTCAGCATTGCTGTAGCTTGTGGCGTCTTGGTGAAAGTGCTGACCCAAACTCCGATTTATGAAGGAAATTTTCGACTATTAGTCGAACCGATTAAAGGGCAGGACAACCTTGAACAACTTAATCAAGCTCTAACTCGAAATATCGGACAAGGAGAAAGTTTGGATTATGATACTCAAATAGAAGTCCTTTTGAGTGGTCCAGTCATTAATCCTATTTTTACAAACGTTCAGCAAAATTATCCCGAAATTGAATTTGGCGAGGTGATTAAAAAAATAAGCATACGAAGGTTGAAATCAACAAAAATATTAGATATTCGCTATCAAGACAGCGATGCAAAAAAAATTCAACTTATCTTAAAAGAGTTGGCAACGGGCTACCTTGGTTATTCTGAAATGGAGCAGCAAACAACCTTACGTCAAGGCTTGGAATTTGTTGAAACCCAGTTGCCTCGCCTGCAACAGAGAGTCGATACCCTTCAAGAATACTTAGAAGAATTTCGCCAACATTATAACCTAATCGACCCTGAACAAAGCGGACAGATTTTATCTCAGCAGATTGGAAGTTTGGTCCAAGAAAGACAAGCGACTGAATCCCAGCTTGTACAAGCGCAAGCCCTCTACGGAAAATTAAGAGGTCAGTTAGGTTTGGAATTAGAACAAGCGATGTTAGCAACCTCCCTCAGTGAGGCACCGCGCTATCAAGATTTGTTGAATCGGTTTCATGAAATCGAAGCCAAACTGGCGCAAGAGTCTACTCGGTTTACGGTGCAAAGTCCCGCGATGCAAGCTTTAATTGATGAACGGAATAGTTTATTACCGTTATTGCAGGAGGAGGCTCTAGTAGTTCTTGGACCCAACGTCTCTCAAATTCGGGGAGATATTCGCGGATTATCCACTCCTAACTCACTGCGGAGTGATTTGACTGGAAAACTGATAGAAACCGTCAATTTGATGGAAATGACTCGGGCGAGACAATGGGCGATCGCTCAAGCCGAAACCATTGTGCAACAGCAAATGCAAGAACAAGCGACGTTAATGCGTCAATACACCGACTTACAGCGAGAACTCGAATTAGCAACCGAAAGTTTAAATCGATTTTTAGCGGTTCGAGAAAATCTTCAAATTGAATCGGCTCAAAAAGCCATGCCCTGGCAATTGATTTCTCAACCTGAAGTTGGAAATGTTCCCATTTCTCCCAATTTGTCTCGGAGTTTACTTTTAGGGGTAATTGCAGGCCTAATGGCAGGAATTGGGGCGGCTTTATTAGCGGAAAAACTGGATACAAAATTCCATTCCGTTGAAGATATCAAAGATTATATGGGTTTCCCCATCTTAGGAACCATTCCCTTTGAGAAAGACCTGAAAGAGAGGGTCGCGGTCTCCGATGGAGATAACCTCGTTCAAGCATCTGGGGGCTACCTATTTTCTCGGTTTTTTGAAGCCTTCCGTTCTCTCCATGCCGACCTCTATTTTATGAGTCCGGATCGGCCCCTCAAATCCATCGTCATTAGTTCTACATTACCAGCAGAAGGGAAGACCACAATTTCAATGAAACTGGCTGAAGCTGCATCAGCAATGGGAAATCGGGTTTTATTAGTGGATGCAGATTTACGTCGTCCTCAAATTGATCACCGCATGGATCTACCCAATGTCTGGGGATTAAGCAATTTGATTTCCACAGATTCTCTCAATGCTCAGGACAGCATTCAGCAGTCGGCAGTTAATCAGAACTTATATGTTTTAACAGCAGGACAAATGCCACCAGATCCAGCTCGCCTGCTTTCCTCTCAACGCATGAAACAATTAATTGAAGAGTTTAAAACGAGTTTTGACTTGGTGATTTTTGATACGCCTCCATTAGGGGCAATTTCTGATGCTAAGTTTTTAGCGTCTCATACCGATGGTTTAGTCATGGTGATCGGCATGGGTAAAAGCGATCGGGCTATTTTACGAGAAGTTTTTGATGGATTAAAAATGTCTCGCACCCCAGTCCTGGGCCTAGTCGCCAATGGCGTTAAACAATATCTGCCGACTTCTTATAACTACTATCAGCGCTACTATGCACCTGATGAAAACCGAGTCCATTCACAATAAATATTTGGCATTACATTTCAGCGCCCATACTCGGACGGGAAAGAACATTCTTTGAAAATTCCCTGATTCGCATCCTGGTTTGTGTATAATCCACAAAAAACTCCAGTTCTCCTTAAAAATCAACACCAAATCGAGTAACTTGAAATGCCAAACCAACATTTTGAGACGAGGACAACATCCCACCTATTTGATTACGGGAGGCGCAGGATTTATTGGCTCTCACCTAGCAGAAGCATTATTAGCTAAAGGCTCTCCCGTGCGAGTCATCGATAATTTATCAACGGGAAGTATCGAGAATATTCGCCACTTACTAGATCGCCCAGACTTTCACTTTGCCTACGCTGACATCACCAATGATATGGTGTTGGACCGACTGGCATCAGAAGCGGATATCATCATTCATTTAGCCGCAGCCGTGGGCGTCAAACTGGTGGTAGAAAATCCGGTACAGACCATTCAGACGAATATCATGGGAACCGAGAAAGTCCTAGAAACGGCACATCGGTATCGGGCCAAAGTCGTCATTGCTTCCACCTCAGAAGTCTATGGGAAAGGACATAGTATTCCATTCCGAGAAGATGATGACGTGGTACTCGGCCCAACCAGTCGCAATCGATGGGGGTATGCAGCCTCGAAGATGGTGGATGAATTTTTAGCGTTGGCCTATTATCACGAGAAAGGATTGCCTGTGGCGATCGCCCGTCTGTTTAATACCGTCGGACCGCGACAAACCGGACGCTATGGCATGGTGATTCCCCGCTTGATCCAGCAGGCACTACAGGGAGAACCGCTCACTGTATATGGAGACGGCCAGCAATCCCGCTGCTTCCTCCATGTGCAAGATGCAGTCAGAGCACTGATTGGCCTCGCCGAGTCTTCCGAAGCCATTGGAGAAGTTTTTAATGTAGGCTCACAACAGGAGATTACAATTTTAGATTTAGCCCAGCGGATTATTGATCGGGTGGGAACTACAGGAAATAACAAGCTGTCTGAAATTCAAATGATTCCTTATGGCCAAGCCTACGCACCTGGATTTGAAGATATGCATCGGCGTTTTCCGGACCTATCCAAGATTGCCGAGTATATAGGCTGGCAACCCACGCGATCGCTGGATGAAATTTTGGACGATGCGATCGAGAGTTTTACCACAACCAAGGATGTCGTGGTTGCTTAACGAGTGAGGGAAGTGCGATTCTGCAACGCGGATCTGCCAAGGGAGGGAAGTGCGTGTTAAAGAGCGAGGAACGACTGGTTTATGAAAATTATGCCACCGGATCTAGCTCCTATAAGATGCGGGTAGTGGGGCAAAAAACGAGTGCTAAATTTTGCTTTTGCTAGTCTCGGTAAACTCCGATAGATTTGCGCTAAGAATGAATCGGCATTCAAAAAATCGAGTCCAACTTTATCCAAAATTTCGTTAATTTGGTGAATTCGCTTTAGAGAAAACGTCTCCCGAAAAATCATTTGAACCGAAATTGTCACAAAATAGTCAGTAGAACGGTATATCCACAGACTTGATACTCTATGAAAGTAGTAATTTTAGCAGGAGGATATGGAACTCGACTCAGTGAAGAAACTCATTTGAAACCTAAACCAATGGTCGAGATTGGAGATCGCCCAATTCTTTGGCATATTATGAAGTCTTACTCAGCTTATGGAGTGAATGATTTTATTATTTGTTGTGGCTATAAAGGCTATGTAATTAAAGAATATTTTGCTAACTATTTTTTACATATGTCTGATGTCACCTTTGATATGCAATCCAATCAAATGGAAGTACATCATAAACATACTGAACCCTGGCGAGTAACCCTGGTAGATACAGGGGAAAATACTCTAACGGGTGGGCGGTTGAAACGAGTTAAGGACTATGTTGGCAATGAAACTTTTTGCTTTACTTATGGGGATGGAGTCAGTGACGTTGATATTAGTAAATTAATTAACTATCATCACCAAAACGGCTTATGGGCAACGATTACAGCCGTGCAACCACCTGGTCGGTATGGGGCATTGAATATTGATCCAGAAGGGCGAGTCTTGAATTTTCAGGAAAAACCGCAAGGGGACGGGGGATGGATCAATGGTGGCTATTTTGTGTTAGAACCCCAGGTATTCGATTTTATTGAAGGGGATAGGACGAGTTGGGAAAGTAGTCCATTGCAAAAGATAGCCAGTAAAAATCAACTAGCTGCATTTAATCACTATGGATTTTGGCAGGCAATGGACACCCTCAGAGACAGGAATCTGTTGGAAGAATTGTGGCGTTCTGGACAAGCTCCCTGGAAGGTATGGTAATAGAGCCTAGTTTTTGGCAGGGAAAACGAGTTTTTCTTACGGGTCATACGGGTTTCAAGGGCAGTTGGTTGGCCTTGTGGCTGCAATCCTTGGGGGCTATCGTCGTGGGTTATGCCTTGGAACCTGCTACTCAACCGAGTTTGTTTCAACTGGCTAGAGTGGCAGAGGGAATGACTTCTGTGTATGGGAGATATCCGAGAACTCTCTAGCTTAAAGCAAGTCATGGCTGAATTTAGCCCAGAGATTGTTTTTCATTTGGCAGCACAGGCATTAGTCCGAGAGTCCTACCAAAACCCTGTAGACACCTATGCCACAAATGTTATGGGTACGGTTAATCTTCTAGAAGCGGTGCGCCAAATTAATGGAGTGCGAGCCGTTGTCAATGTGACTTCCGATAAATGTTATGAAAATCGCGAGTGGGCTTGGGGATATCGAGAAACTGAGCCACTCGGCGGGTACGACCCCTACAGTAGTAGTAAGGCTTGTGCTGAACTGGTAACAGGGGCTTACCGTAATTCCTTTTTTAATTCTGATAATTATTTAAAGCATAGGGTTGCAGTTGCTACAGCTAGAGCAGGTAATGTGATTGGGGGTGGTGATTGGGCTATTGATCGCCTAGTGCCTGATTGCTTACGAGCTTTTGAAAAGGGACAATTTGTGAAATTACGCTCCCCTCATGCCATCCGTCCTTGGCAATATGTGATTGAACCTATCTCCGGTTATTTGCTTCTGGCGGAAAAGCTTCTGAGTTCAGACGCCTGTCGTTATGCTTGTGCTTGGAATTTTGGACCCGATGCCAAAGGGGATGCCACTGTGGGTAAAGTAGCAACGACTCTAGCTCATCTTTGGGGGAAAAATGCAGGGGTTGAAGTAGACTCTTCAGAAAATCATCCCCATGAAGCTGGACTATTGAGGTTGGATATTACTCGTGTGAGAACTGAGCTAGGATGGCAACCCTGCTGGTCTGTAAAACAGGCACTCCAAGCTACTGTTGATTGGCATCAGGCTTGGTTGCGAGGGCAAGATATGCAGGAATATTCTTTATCACAAATTGCTGCATATCAAGAAACCCAATCGACTTGGGTCAATGCCCTATGAAAATTGTTTCTACGCCAATTCAAGGGGTTTATCTTGTTGAAACGACACCCTTTCAGGATGAACGGGGAACTTTCTATCGCGCTTTTTGCGATCGCGAGCTTGATTCTCTATTGCAAGGGGCAACAATTCGTCAAGTCAATGTGTCTCGCACGGAAGCAGTTGGTGCAATTCGAGGGCTGCACTTTCAATATCCACCTTGTGCTGAAATGAAACTGCTCCGTTGTCTCAAGGGTCGAGTTTGGGATGTGGCAGTGGATTTACGCCAAGGTTCAGCGACGTTTTTGCAGTGGTATCAAGCCGAATTATCGGCGGATAATGCTCAGATGATGGTGATTCCTCAAGGCTGCGCTCATGGTTTTCAAGTGTTGGAAGCAGGGAGTGAGTTGCTTTATTTACACACAGAATATTATCAGCCGAAATCTGAGGGAGGAATTCGCTATAGTGATCCTAAGATTAATATTCCCTGGCCCTTGAAAGCAACAGATGTTTCCCCCCGCGATGCGTCTCATCCATTATTGTCTGAAGATTTCCGGGGGATTGTGATATGAAATGTCGTCATTGTGGTTCAGAACTGAAATTACCTTTGGTAGATTTAGGTAGTGCGCCTCCTTCCAATGCTTATCTGACTGAGCAGACTCTCCATGCTCCCGAACGATGGTTTCCTTTGCGGGTGTTAGTCTGTGAATCCTGCTGGTTAGTACAAACTGAAGATTTTGCCCAAGCGGATGAATTGTTTGATGCTGACTATGCCTATTTCAGTGGGTTTTCTAGCAGTTGGCTGGCTCATTGCGATCGCTATGTAGCTGAGATGGTTGAGCGTTTTGGACTCAATCCAGCCAGTTATGTAGTTGAGGTGGCAGCGAATGATGGTTATCTATTGCAATATGTTCAGGGTCGTGGTATTCCCTGTTTAGGGATTGAACCCACAGCCAGTACAGCGGAGGCGGCTCGTGGTAAGGGTCTCTCAATTGTAGAAGAGTTTTTTGGGACTGAGTTAGCAAAAAAGTTAGCGAGTCAAGGAAAGCAGGCTGATTTAACGGTTGCCAATAATGTCTTAGCTCATGTACCCCATATCAATGATTTTGTTGCAGGCTTTGCCCTACTATTGAAATCCCAAGGAGTCGCAAGCTTTGAGTTTCCCCATCTGTTGAGATTGATTGAAGAAACCCAGTTTGACACGATTTATCATGAGCATTTTTCCTATTTATCCCTAACCGCAGTCAAACAAATCTTTGCTGCTAATGGTTTGAGTGTTTTCGATGTGGAGGAGCACCCGACTCATGGGGGTAGTCTAAGGGTATTTGCTCAACGCCAGGATTGTGGGGTGCATCCAGTGAGTGATCGCGTCGAAAAAATAATGAATAAAGAGTTGAAAATTGGAATTTCAAATCCTAACTACTATACTAATTTTCAGACAAAAGTTAATCGCGTTAAAAATGATTTCTTGACCTTTTTGCTTGAGGCAAAACGCCAAGGTAAAGTAGTCGCAGGGTATGGCGCAGCGGCCAAAGGCAATACCCTCATGAATTATGCGGGTATTCGTCCTGATTTAATTTCTTTTGTCGTGGATCGTAATCCGGCGAAGCAAGGAAAATTTATGCCGGGTAGTCGTATTCCAATTGTGGAGGAAAGCTATATTAAAGAAGTCTCAGCCGAATTATGTAGTGATATTACCTTGGAATTTAAAAACTGAAGTCATGCAGCAGCTAGAATATATCAGAATTTGGGGCGCTCAATTTATTACTGCTGTACCGAATTTGGAGGTGAATTGATGAGAGTTGCTGTCACGGGAGGGACAGGGTTTATTGGCAAATATATCCTGACCGAATTATCTAAATCTTCAGTCAACGTTGTTTCACTGGTTCGGAATACCAGCAGCACACCAATTAAAAATTTTCAGTCTGACTTAGTTCAGGTTGATTTGCGAAATCCACCGGAGCACTTATTCGATTTATTGGGGAGTCCAGATGTCCTGATTCATTTGGCTTGGGGAGGACTACCCCACTATCGCTCCTTAAATCACTTTGAAGAAGAATTACCCAATCAGTATCAATTTTTAAAACAATTGATTGATGCGGGATTATCCAATCTGATTGTTTCGGGAACTTGCTTGGAGTATGGGATGCAGTCAGGTCCTTTAAAAGAAACCTTGACAAGTTTTCCCCATACCCCCTATGGTTATGCGAAGAATGCACTACGCTGTCAGCTAGAGTACCTTAAAGCCAGCAAGCCGTTTAGATTAGTTTGGGCCAGACTTTTTTATATGTATGGCAATGGACAAGGGCAAAGTACACTCTTCTCTCAAATTAAAACAGCCGTGGAAAATCAAGATGAAATATTTAATATGTCTGGGGGTGAACAGTTGCGTGACTATTTACCCGTTGGCGAAATCGCCAAAATTTTAGTCAAACTGGCCCTAAATCAACAGGATATTGGGATAGTAAACGTTTGTTCAGGAAAGCCTATTTCTATTCGGAGTTTGGTAGAGCAGTGGATTGAAAGTAATCACTGGAAAATTAAATTAAACCTTGCATATTATCCTTATCCGGATTATGAACCCCTGGCATTTTGGGGTGATCGTCAAAAACTTGATTCTTGTTTATAGGGATAGTGAAAAATTATCAAGAAATTTATAAAGCAGAACAATTGCCTGTGTTGCAAAATCGAATGTTTCCAACAGAAACAGAAGCTAAAAATTGTACTAAAGGAGATATCATTTTAGTTCAGGATTTAGACACAGGTTTAATTTTCAATCAAGCTTTTAAACCCGAATTAATCGATTATGATATTGACTATCAGAATGAACAAGCAGTTAGTAAAGTCTTTAAAAACCATTTGAATCAGGTTAAAGAAATTATCCATCAGCATTTTGATGGACAGTCTTTAATCGAAGTCGGTTGTGGCAAAGGGTATTTTTTAGAAGTATTACAAAAATCTGGATTTCAGATATATGGACTTGATCCAACTTATGAGGGTTCAAATCCCAATATTATTAAAGATTTTTTTACTCCCGATATTGGAATTAAAGGTGAAGGAATTATTTTAAGGCACGTTCTTGAACATATTCCAAATCCCCTTGAATTTTGTTCAAAAATCCGTGCTACCAATGGGGGAGGTAAAATTTATATAGAAGTTCCCTGTTTTGACTGGATTATTAAACATCGCGCTTGGTTTGATATTTTTTATGAACATATCAATTATTTTAGAATGTCAGACTTTTATCGGATGTTTGACACCATCTATGAATCCGGTTATATATTTGGAGGACAGTATCTCTATGTAGTCGCTGATTTAAATACCTTGAAAATCCCAGCCAACGATCCGCATGACACAATTGAGTTTCCTGAAGATTTTCTTGATACCGTAAATGGATATGCGAACCATTTAACATCAAAATCTCTCCAAAGGGCTGCGGTATGGGGAGGGGCATCAAAAGGTGTTATTTTTTCCCTATTTATGCAGCGTTTCGGAGCCAAGATAGATATCGTAATTGATATCAATCCAGCTAAACAAGGGAAGTATCTACCAGCTACAGGAATTCAAGTTTATCCCCCAGAAAAAGGAATAAAGCATTTGGCTTATGGAGCAGATATTTTTGTAATGAATAGTAATTATCTTCCAGAAATCATTGACTTGACGAACAACCAATATAACTATTTGACAGTAGATCATGGAAAATTTTGACAAAGAACGGCAGGAACGGATTATTAGTAACAGTAAAAACCTTAATTTAGTGGATAGTACCAATGATTTCATCAAAGCCTCAATTTCTCAGAAATATTCTTATAATTTTTCTTGGTTAGGCCGTCCCATCATTCAGTATCCTCAAGATATAATTGCTACACAAGAGTTGATGTGGTCGGTTCAGCCTGATTTAATTATTGAAACTGGCATTGCTCACGGTGGCTCACTGATATTCTCAGCTTCAATGCTAGAACTTAATGCGGCTTGTGGAGGACCTCAAGATGCTGAAGTCTTGGGTTTGGATATTGACATTCGTCCACATAATCGGGAGGCGATTGAAAACCATCCTATGTTTAAACGCATCTCCATCATTCAAGGTTCGAGCATTGACCCTGAAATCATTAAGCAGGTAAAAGCCAAAGCAGCAGACAAGAAAAAAATCTTAGTTTGTCTAGATAGCAACCACACCCACGATCATGTGCTGGCTGAACTAGAAGCTTATGCACCATTGGTTTCAGTTGGCAGTTATTGCGTTGTTTTTGACACGATCATCGAAGATTTGCCTGATGATATGTTGGGCGATCGGCCCTGGGGTAAAGGCAACAACCCAAAGACAGCAGTTTGGGAATATCTCAAAACCCATCCCGAATTTGAAATAGATAAAACCATTCAGCATAAACTATTGATTACCGTAGCTCCAGATGGGTACTTAAAACGAGTCTACTAATGTTAAGGGGACTCCTATAAATAACTCTATCAAAAAGCTGAATCAATTATGCTCAATCTTCGGTTTGATAATTTTTAAGATATTTCATAGTGTATCGGAATTAAATGCTCAAACGTAATTTAATTGCTAATTACCTGGGTCAGGTCTGGAATGCTTTGATGGGGCTGGCTTTTCTTCCCCTATATATTCATTACATTGGCATTGAGTCCTATGGGTTAATTGGTTTATTTGGAGTGATAACTGCTTCATTGAGTCTCCTAGATATGGGTATGACCCCAACCCTCAGCCGAGAAATGGCACGTTTTACGGGGGGTGAACATACTCCTGAATCAATCCGAGACCTTCTCCGTAGTATTGAGATCATTACCTTTTCTATTGCTTCTTTAATTGCTGTAACCCTTACTCTTGGTTCCCATTGGTTAGCCAGTTCTTGGCTTCAAGCTAAAGAGCTACCTCTATCAACAGTGTCTCAAGCTTTTAGTATTATGGGTCTGGTAGCATCCCTGCGCTTTGTGGAAACCATATACCGCAGTAGTTTGGTGGGTCTCCAACGGCAGGTTTTGTTCAATGCAATCAACAGTTTCTTCGCTACCCTGCGAGGTTTGGGGTCAGTGGCAATTCTAGCCTGGTTTTCTCCCACCATCCAAGCCTTTTTTCTTTGGCAAGGCGTAGTTTCAATAATAACTCTCGTTAGTTTGTCTTTTACAATATACAGAATCTTGCCCAAAGCCAAGCGTTCAGGCCAGTTTTCTTGGCAAATATTACGTCAGATTTTGGGTTATGCGGGAGGCATTATGGGAATCACTTTTCTAGCTATGTTGCTCACCCATGTTGATAAAATTTTGCTCTCTAAGCTCTTAACACTGACTGAATATGGCTACTATACCTTAGCAGCAACCGTGGCAGGAGCTTTATATATGCTAATCAGTCCGATCTCCCAAGCTTGGTTCCCTCGCCTAACTCAACTCTTTGCTTCTCAAGACTTCCCAAGGTTGATTCGGACTTATCATCAAGGAACCCAGTTAGTGACGGTGGTGTTGGGAAGTGCTGCCCTCGTGCTAATCTTCTTTTCGGAAACCTTTCTACAACTTTGGACTCAAAATTCTGAACTAGCCCAGCGCACTGCTCCTTTGATCAGTCTTCTAGTATTAGGGAATCTGCTCAACGCCCTAATGTGGATTCCCTATCAAACGCAACTTGCCTATGGCTGGACTAAACTAACTGTGCAGATTAATATTGTAGCAGTCTCCTTAATTGTCCCAACTATTTTGTTGGTGACTCCTCGCTATGGGGCAGTGGGGGCAGCATGGGTATGGGTTAGTCTTAATGCTGGTTATGTTTTGATTGGGGTACATTTCATGTACCTTCGTATCCTCAAGACCGAAAAATGGGTCTGGTATCGAGAAGATTTGCTCTATCCCCTAATCTCTGCTGTGGTTGTTGTAGGTACCATCCATTATTTTTCACCCAATCCATTAGGCTGGTTTCCTCAACTCGGAACGTTAGCTTTAGCTTCTCTTTGTACCTTTTTAGCAGCCATCTTAAGTGCGAATAGAGTACGGGAACAAGCAAAGATAATTTTTGTCAGTTTGTTAAATATGTTAAGTGCTAAACGTCTAGGAGGAAAACTATGAACACACCAAAAGTGAGTATCGGTATGCCAGTTTATAACGGTGGTCGCTTCCTTAAAGAAGCATTAGATTCGCTGTTAGTACAAACTTTTACTGATTTTGAGCTAATAATTTCGGATAATGCTTCCACTGATGAAACCGAAGCTATATGTCAAGACTACGCAGCAAAAGATAAGCGTATTCGCTACATTCGTCAAACTGAAAACCGAGGTGCGATCGCTAATTTTCAGTTTGTGCTGGATGAGGCTGTGGGAGAGTATTTTATGTGGGCTGCCGCTGACGATATATGGTCATCTGAATTTATAATGACCTGTAATCGATTGCTGTCGGATAACAAGCAGGTAGGCATGGCAATGACTGCTTATGACGTCCAATCTATGACCAGTTGCATTTTTAATCTACGATTTCGTAATCCTTTAGCATGTATTCAAAACCCATCAAATATTGATCGTATAAAAGCATACACTAGACTTTCTTTCTTAACTCATAAAGATAACCTGGTTTATGCTTTATGGAGAAGAGGCTTTTTAAAAAAAATATTATGTGATTTATCATTAATTTTTAATGGTTCAGTCTTGATTGGGGGAAGTATGAATGAATATTCTTTAGGGATTTACGAAGGTGCTTATTCCTCTCAAGTTTTATTTCACAAACGTTATCGTTATATTCCCGCCGGACATCTTCTTGCTCCTTTATTCTATAGGGTCGTAAAATTTATTAACAAGATTCGGAATAAACAATCTAAATCTACATCATCAATAAACACAGGACCTGAACAGCATCTAATTCAACTTATAAAAGTTATGGAATTCCTTAAATTTGGAACCTCTTTTATAGAAGAAGTAATTTTGTTAAATTTACAACACATGAATATTCGTAAGTAAGTAATTAGAATTTTTTACATGGGTATTTGATAAAGTAAATTATTAAGAATTTATTTAAAGACTACTAAAAATAACTCAAAAGTTAAAATATAAATAATCTACTCAATCAAAAAAATATAATTTTAAACAAAATGGTGCTAAAAAATTATTTAATAAAAATTCATTGGCTTTTATCTTCACTGTTTGGTCTTAATCCTATCCTTTTGTGGCGTTCTCTCCAAGGACTTCCTCTATACCTACAGGATTACTGGCAGTTTCGCACAAGTTATGAAGGCCCAATACAATTTTACCCTTGCCTGCACGATCGCTATACAGAAGGCGGATCCACAAAAAATGAGTATTTCTGGCAAGACTTACTTGTTGCTCGTTGGATACATGCAGAACAACCCCAGCGCCATGTCGACGTCGGCTCCAGGACTGACGGTTTTGTCGCCCATGTGGCCTGCTTTCGTGAAATTGAGGTGTTTGATATTCGCCCCATTAAAACTTCAATCCCCGGAGTTGTGTTCCGTCAAGCAGACTTGATGAATAGTGAAGCGGTAGGGGCTTATACTCGCACTGGAGGGTATTGTGATTCTCTGTCATGTCTTCATGCTTTGGAGCATTTTAGCCTGGGTCGCTATGGCGATCCGATTAATCCCTTGGGTTATGCTCAGGGACTTAAAACTATGTCCAGCTTATTAAAACCATGCGGCAAATTTTATCTTTCTACTCCCATTGGTCGAGAGCGTGTAGAATTTAATGCAAACTGGGTTTTTGATCCGAGAACTATTATTCACTTGGCTGAGTCTGAAATGTTGAAGCTAAATAAACTGGCAGTAATTACTCGACAAGGTATAATTGAAGATATAGATATTACTGAAGATTCGCTGATAAAACTAGCCGAAGAAATTTACAATTTTGGAATTTTTGTTTTTGTTAAAGAGAATTAATATGTTTATTAAAAATATCAACAAAATTAATAGCCAAACCTGGTTGAAAAAACCCTGAACAGGTTTGTTTTTACTGAAAATATGTAATTTTAACTTCCATTAGTGGATTTATTATGATAATTCAAGTAAAACCATATTTCTCCATAACTTCTATTTGTCCTTATTGCGATATCCCTCTAAAAAGCAGAAAATATTATGGCATGGAATGCACATTTGCACTGAATCAGTCTGTCCTAAATGTAAAGCCAAAATTATTGAGGATTTGCCAGTGGGTCATGCTCGAACCCATTCCTATAAGGTTGATTTAGAAACCAGCATAGTTTGTGGCAAACCAGATACTATGCTTTGGTTAGGAAAACCTTTTTTAGAATCTTTACAAAATCCTCAAGACCAAACACTAAAAATCTCGAAAGAAGTTTTTACAGAGTACGAGCGCGTAATTATTTTAAATTGCATCGACAATCTCTATGGACATTGCCTTTTAAAGCTACTTAATGCTCAAAAACACCTTGATTGTCATCCTGACTACGGCTTAGTTACAATCGTACCAAAGTTCATAAGATGGATGGTGCCAGAAGGCTGTGCAGAAGTTTGGACAGTAGATATGCCTCTGAGCCAAGGTCAATGCTACTACCCTACCTTCGATAACTTTTGTCGTGAAGAATCTAATCGATTTAGGGAGATTTATGTGAGCGAAGCCTATTCACATCCTACTCAATTTGATATTACTAGATTTACTAGAGTCCCCAAATATGAATTTGATAAAATAGAGCGGCTGAAAATAACATTTTGTTGGCGTGAAGACCGCCCTTGGTGTAGTTATTTTGCGTTCTTATTTTTTAAAAAAATCAATCTGCTCTCTCTTCTTATTCACATTCAAACAGGTAAAGTGATAAGATTGTTTAAAAAAATCAGATCTAAAATACCGCAAGCAACATTTACTGTAGTAGGTCTTGGAAAGAGAACAAAATTTCCGGAATGGATAGAAGATCTTTAGGGTAGATAATTTTGATGAAAAAATAGAGAGAGATTTGTGTAAAGTATATTCTCAAAGCTGCTTGGTCATTGGGGTACATGGCTCCAACTTGCTACTTCCTTCAGCTCATGCGGGGATGGCAATTGATTTGATGCCAGAAAATCGATGGAATAATATTGCTCAAGACATCCTCTATCAAGAAGACAATCCGAGGCTCGCTGCCTTTCGATATCGGTATTTGCCTATTCAGACTTCTATTAGTGAATTGGCAAGCATTGCATCGAGTATGATTTTGAATTACTCCAACTTTAAATCGAGTATGACTGCCGACAGCCACTTATGAAAACTCCTGTTGTTTTCCTCATTTATAAAAGACCAGATACCACTGAAAGAGTATTTGAAACCATTCGTCAAGCAAAGCCTTCAAAGCTCTTTGTTGTTGCTGATGGACCTCGTGCCGAGCAAACCCGTGAATCGGAACAATGCGCTGCTGCTCGTGCAATTATAGAGCAGGTTGATTGGAATTGTGAAGTCTTTAAAAACTATTCTGATGTTAATTTGGGTTGCAAACAGTGCGTATCTAATGGCTTAGATTGGGTTTTTAATACCGTTGAAGAAGCAATAATTCTTGAGGATGACTGTCGTGCCGACCCCACATTTTTCCCCTTCTGTGAAGAACTGCTTGACTATTATCGAGAGGATATGCGAGTTATGGCAATTTCTGGAGTAAATTTCCAGTTTGGGCGGCAACGAACTGAATATAGTTATTATTTTTCAGGCTACCCCCACTGTTGGGGATGGGCAACTTGGCGACGAGCGTGGCAATGTTACGATAGAGATATGAAGCTATGGCCAGAAATCAGAGATGGAGGCTGGCTGAAAGATTTACTCTCAGACTCCAGTACAGTAAGCTGTTGGAAAAAGCCTTTCCAGGCTAATTATGACGAACAGATAGATTCTTGGGCTTATCGTTGGCTTTTTTCCTGTTGGATTCAAAATGGTCTAGCGATTCTTCCGAATGTTAATTTAGTTTCTAATATTGGCTTTGATAAAAATGCTACTCACACAACAGTGAAAAGTAATTTTACTAATGTAGCTCGCAAAAAGATGATTTTTCCTTTACAACACCCTCCTTTTATGCTCCGCGATACTATAGCTGATGATTTTACCCTAAAAACTCATTTTGGTTTTCACTTGGCAGTCCGTATTAAACTTATAGTTGAAACGCATTTTAAAACAGTATTTAATTTTTCAAGAAAATTAAATAAGTGATTAGCTTATCAAAGACTGATTAGGTGAATTGATGATTCTGAGAGCTATTTGCAAGGCGATTCTGACTTACAATTATGCCCTGAAAAAAGTAACGTACCCAATGGAGGTAATTTCAATGTCCATTCCGGTTTATCAACCCTGCTTATCTGGAAACGAAAAGAAGTATGTAAATGAGTGCTTAGACTCTACATGGATTTCTTCTAAGGGAAAATTTGTCTCCGCATTTGAAGAACAATTTGCACAGTATGTAGGTGCTAAGTTTGCAACTGCTGTTTGCAACGGTACGACAGCCCTGCATCTTGCGTTGGTAGCTTTGGGTATTGGGCAAGGAGATGAGGTGATTGTTCCAACTCTTACCTATATTGCATCGGTGAATGCTATTACTTATACAGGTGCTATTCCAATTTTTGTCGATTCATTGTCCGATACATGGCAAATGAATCCTGAAGAAGTTTCCAGGTGTATCACGACACGAACTAAAGCAATTTTAGCGGTACATCTTTATGGTCATCCTTGCGAATTGTCAGTTCTTCGAGCCATAGCAAATAAACACAGGCTTTTTTTAATCGAAGATTGTGCTGAAGCTATAGGATCGAGATATAAAGAACGGCATGTAGGTACGTTTGGAGACATCGCGACCTTTAGCTTTTATGGCAATAAAACTATTACTACCGGCGAAGGAGGTATGGTAATCACGAATGATCGGACTCTCTTTGAACGAGCAGTCCATTTAAAAGGGCAAGGTTTAGCTAAGTATCGGGAGTATTGGCATGATATAATAGGATTTAATTATCGAATGACTAATATTTGTGCAGCTATAGGACTTGCTCAACTTGAGAGGATTACTGATATTCTCAGCAAAAAAAGAGAAATAGCAGAGCTTTATATAAAGCATTTAGAAAACAGTGATTTTAGAGTCCATCAAGAGATAGGAGATGTTTATCATTCTTATTGGATGGTTTCAGTTTTAGTCAGGGAAGCAAAATACCGAGATCCGCTCAGGAATCGTTTATTAGAAGTCGGCATTGAAACCCGCCCTGTTTTCTATCCCATTCATACAATGCCAATGTATTCTTCTCAATATCAACGTCATAAAGTAGCTGAAGATATTGGATGGCGGGGAATAAATTTGCCAAGTTATCCAGATTTGACAGAAGAACAAATTAAATATATATGCAAAACCATGAAAAACCTGGGCACTCAAATTACGTGAAAAGCTGGCCAAAGATAAAATTAGAAATAAAAAATGATGTATGTCTCTTTGAGGAAATTGGGTGTTAATGACTCAAGAATTGTCAGTAATTTAGTTTTGCATACTCCAGATTCTTATAGAACGTATTTTACCCCATTTGATTTTGATGAATTGTCGATTTATAGTATCTTACAAAAAGCCAAGAAAGATATTTTCTTTGCTCTAGAGGTTCATATCGAATCCTCAATAGAAATGGTGGGATTTTATATGCTAAGAGGGTTGGATGAAGGATATCGCAATCCAATGTACGGAGTTTTTGTATCAGATCGCTACAGTGGTAAAAGTCTAGCACGGTTCAGTCTGGCTCACGCAGAATGCTTTTGCAAACTTAACCAGTATCATACACTCCTCTTAAAAGTTAATCCTGACAATGTTAGGGCTAAAAGTTTGTATGAATCATTAGGATTTCGTTTTTTACGAGAAGATGATTTAAACAAGAACTTAGTTTTTTATAAACAGCTTGATAACTATACGAACACCGATAAAGAAAAGAAATTATGAAACAGAAAATTAAAGTAGCTATTTTGGGAGAGTCCTTAACTAGCTGGGGTGGCGGTTTGGACTTTTTGTATTTATGTGCTAATGCTTTAGTCTTTAAGGGCAAAACCGAACCCATTGAATTGTTTCTTTTCATCCCAAAGCAGGACTCATTAGTATGGAAGCTAAAAGATATTACGCGATTGTACCGATATGCAATGCGTGACATATTGAACTTTCAGATACCTCACTGGCAGAAAGTTGACCGTATTGGAATTACTCAAGTAATTAACAGATTTGATAGTATAATAGATCGAATGCAAGTTATTTTTTATATAAATTATAATGATTTATATAAAAAATTAAAAAAAAATTCAAGTTAATGTTGTTCTTCCTGTAGCATCTCATTCTGTGGGTTTAAAACTTTCTACACCTTGGATAGGATATATTACTGATTTTCAGTATGCATATTACCCGCATTTTTTTAGTTCAAAATCTCGCACCTTAATTGAAACAAATTTTAAAGGAATAGTAGAATCATCAAAAGCCACCATTGTTAATTCTCAAGCTGTAAAGATTGATATAGAGCGGTTCTTTCCAAATGCAAACTGCAAAATTTTTCCATTGCCGTTTAGTGCAGCTCCAAATAAAAATTATTTAGAACAAAATAATCCACGACTGACCGATCAATACAATCTTCCTTCAAAATATTTTCTTATTTCCAATCAATTTTGGTTTCATAAATCTCATCTCACAGCTTTTGAAGCCTTTGCAATATTAATAACCTGGCTCAATACTAAAAAAGATATAAGTTTGATTTGCACAGGTGTAGATAACAATCGGTTTTCAACATACATTAATTCTTTAAAGAGACGCATTGGTGAATTGGGTTTGAATGACAGAATTTATTTTTTAGGATATCTACCTAAGAAAGATCAAATTCAAATTATGCGTGGTGCTATTGCTGTTCTCCAGCCAACTCTTTTTGAAGGCGGTCCTGGTGGAGGTGCAGTTTATGATGCCATAGCTATGGGGGTTCCAGCAATAGTTTCCAATATCCAAGTTAATTTGGAAATCCAAAATGAGGATCGTATTTTCTTTTTTGAATCAGGATCTCCCAATGACATGGCTATCAAAATGCTTGATGTAATTAAGCAAGAATTCAAAACTCCAGATCCAAAAAAATTGATTGATAAAGGCGAGAAACGTACTAATTTGTTAGGTACTGCTTTACTGGAAGCAATACAGTATGTCCTTGAATAAGCAATGAGTATGCCTGTGATTTTACCAAATTTGTTTTTGAAAAAAGGATGTGTAGATCTTCCTGAACCGTTGTCAGGATTTGAACGTCATCTTTCATTCCTGAACGATTTAAAATTACCTACCCAGTTTGTAGCAATAATAAGGCTAGAAGAACACTCTAGTCAAACAATGGGAGGTTGGGAAGGCATCGCCTCATTAACCTGTCTAGGTGAGGATGAGGAACTTTATGATATTGATGTTCGGTATGCCTGTGGTTCAGGGATATTTAAGCAGAATCTTTTCGATTTCGGCTGGAGTGAAGCTACCCTTTTACACAAAAAACTTCCCCATGAACCACCGCGCAATAAACTCATCATTTATCTATGCGAAGCTTCTACAGGACTCCAGATAAGTCAGAAGTCCGACTCAGTTCCAGAAAGGTTTGCGATCGGTCGGTATTGGCAGACAATTCACCATTTCTATTTACTTCTGCCTCTGGAGCATCCTTTTGTATTGCCTCCGATGAGGAGTAATACTACTCAGTTTGGTGATTATGCGACTACTCGGTGCTTAACCACAGAAAAACCCACATTTGTCAATGAAGTGGATAATAGAATATCGTCTTTACTATTCTTACCACCTCATTCGTTACGGCAAGGGGAAGGTGGTTTACGCACTCAGGGACTCTTTAAAAAAATCGATAAAAATGAACGGATTATTTCTGTAATTACCGTAGTCTTTAATGGTGATAAATATTTAGAACAAACGATTCAATCCGTCATAAATCAATCCGCAGACCTAGAATATCTTATTATTGATGGGGGGTCTACAGATGGCACTTTGGACATCATCAAAAAGTACGACAATCAAATTGATTACTGGGTGAGCGAACCCGATGAGGGAATTTATGATGCCATGAATAAAGGAACAATCTCCGCATTAGGAACTCATACATTACACATTAATGGAGACGACTTAATTTTTCAGCCTAATTCAGTACCGAATCATTTAAAAGAGAGTAATCAATTGAGAGGAATTTTTACTTTACTAGAAGATGGAGTTATTTCTAAACGAGTTCCAGAAGACTTTGATGTAAGCTATCATGTTAATTTAATAGAAATTCCTTTGAGCCATCAAGGCTTTATTGGGATAAAAAATAACCGATCACTGTTTGAAAACCGTTACAAATTAATCGCAGATCGAATCGTCATGTGTTCTAAAATCCAGCAGGAAGAGACAGATGTTTTTGCAGAAATCGTTGCCATGCGTCGTGCAGGGGGAGTTATTTCAGAAGTTCATTCAGGAGTGATAGAAGAAATTAGAGTTGCTGTAGCATCATGCCGGGATATTAAAGTTCGTTTCAGGTTAATCAAGTTAGAGATTTACTGTCGTCTGAGAAAAATAGCTAAATTAATGGGACTTGTTAAGCTCAAAAGAAAATATTGGAGGTAATATTATTCTATGATTAACCAAATACACGCTCTACTTCATCGACCAGAAAAAGGTTGGGATCCTATTCCTGATCAATATGCAGCGAAATATGCTCAATATGCTTGGGACGGATTTGATCCTACTTTGATTGAGAAATTAGAAAACCGGATAGGAAGTTTTGAGGGAAAACAGGTTTTAGATATTGGTGGAGGCCCGGGTCAATACAGTGTGGCTTTTGCCCAACGTGGGGCAAATGTGACCTGGCATGATATTAGCCATAATTATAAAAAAATTGCGAGTAAATATGCAGACGAAACCAGAGTTAAAATTAATTTTTCTATTGGATATTTAGAAGATATTCAAAACCTTAATTATCAATCATTTGACTTCGTGTTTAACCGTGTTTGTTGGTGCTATTGCATGAGTGATCGTAAGTTTTCTAGAATAATTTACAACTTGTTAAAGCCCGCTGGTTCTGGCTACATATTTACTCAATCTCAACCCGATCCTAATGCTGGATTTGCCACGCAAATTCAATATTTTTTAAATAATTACCTATGGTGGAAAATAGGTCACCCTTGGCCACCACATGGCCGGGTAGCACAATTGTTTAATTCTTATCCGATAGAACGACTAATCGCTGATTATCATTCTTCTGGTAAAATTGCTGAAATCTTTTTCACTAAAATTAAGTAAAATCAAAGATGAAACCTCAATATTTAATCAGATTCGATGACATCACTCCGACGATGAACTGGTTAGTTTGGTCAGAAATAGAAAATATTTTGATTGAGCTGAATCTGAAGCCTATTCTGGCGGTTATTCCAGATAATCAGGATAAAGATTTACAAATTTGTCAACCTGACCCTCAGTTTTGGGATAAAGTTCGGAAGTGGCAACGTCTAGGCTGGACTATTGGCTTACATGGATATCAGCACCGCTGTATTACGACAGAAGCGGGGTTAGTGGGGTTAAACCTCAAAAGTGAATTTGTTGGCTTACCGCTTCAAACCCAAGAAGATAAACTTCGCAAGGCTATAGAAGTCTTTCAGAAAGAGAATGTTAATCCTGAAGTGTGGATTGCTCCCTTCCATTCCTTTGATTCTTTGACACTTATCGGTTTAAAAAAATTAGGAATTCATTGCATTAGCGATGGATTGTTTTTTTTACCTTATAAAGATTCCCAAGATATGATATGGATCCCACAGCAGCTATGGAAATTTCGTCCCCTACCCTTTGGAATATGGACTATTTGCTTTCATTGTAATAGCTGGACTGAAGCAGATCTGAAAAAATTTCGTACTGATATCTATATGTATCAAAATTTTATTATATCTTTTAATGAAGTTATTTCTGAAAATAAAATTTCTTATTATTTCAGTGTTTTAAATAAAATTTCTGTAAAAATTTTCCGTTTAATAATTGCTAAAAAAAGAATGATTTCAAGTTACTATCGAACCTTAAGTAAATTAAATTAGAAATTTTGTGAAAAACAACAAATTATTAAAGGCAAGTTTTCCCAAAATCCTCTTAACCCTAGTAATTTTAGCTTTAGCTACAGTTGCTGGCATTCAATTGGGTAATTTTTTCCTGTCGATCCCAAGGTTTGGGCATTACATTTTGTTTCGGGTTCCAGATGCAGATTTAGTAACAGATTATACTATAGGATTAATTTGGGCAATCTGTTTAACTGTAAGCATTTTTCTGTGGCCTATTAGTCCTTCTGATAAAAGAAGTTTGTTGTGGCTATGGTTTGCAAAAACAGCAGTTACTTTGGGTTTTATGCTAATTTATGAATATTTATATGATTTTGATTCCTACAATTATTTTGCAGCATCTACTCGATTTATTTTCCCTGGGAAAGAGTAGGATTAGGATTGGGAACTCCAAATTTAGCAGCTTTTGCTTGGATGCATAATCAAATTTTACCCCCTTCATATCATGCTTTAAAAGTAACTTTTTCTATGATAGGTTTATTGGGAATTTATTTTGTTTATAAATCCTTAGTAATTTTGTTAAATTATCAAAATAAAAAAATACTTTATGTTTTAGGACTTTTTCCATCTATTTTATTTTGGTCATCAACTCTTGGAAAAGATCCCATAGTATTTTTTGGAATATGCTTGTATTTATATGGAATTATTAAATGGAAAAAACAATCTAGTTTATCTAGTTTATTTGGTATATTTTTAGCAATTATAGGAGTTTTTACTTCAATTTGTATCCGAATATGGTTAGGACCAATTTTAGTCTTTCCTTTGGTAGTTTTTGCTGCCGTATCGACAAGGGGTATTTTACCTAAATTAACAACAGTTGGTTTAGCAATTGCCATATTTATAGTTACGGTAAACCAGTTTAGTTCACATTTTGCACTAGAAAGCACACAAGATGTAGTTAACACAGTTGATAGACTAGGGCAAGCACAAGCGATAGGAGGTTCTAGCCAGGATTTGGGAAGATTTTTCAGTTTCAGTGACATGATAGCGTTCTTGCCTCTAGCAGTCTTTACAACTTTGTTCCGTCCTCTTCCAGGGGAAGTGCTGAATCCTTTCGGTTTATTAGCGGGTTTTGAGAATATTATCTTACTGATTTTCTCTTTTTTAACCCTCAGAAAAAACTCGGTGGGAAACCTTGAAAAATCCAGTAGTAATTTGGATGGGTTTACTAATATTAACATGGGCCAGTATATACGGGTTTTATTCGTCGGCTAATTTAGGGGCGGCAGTTCGATTTAAGTTACAGATTTTACCAGTTTTGCTTGCGTTATTATTGTACTTAAACTCTCAGACGATCCCAACAAAAAATAAAAATTACAAAAAACTTAATTAAACAATTTATCTACTTAAAGTACCAGTATAATTCTTCTTACTATGAATATAAAAAAAAATATCCATATTCAGAAAGTCGCGGGCATAGCCGGATCAGAAAACCACCTGCTAACCTTACTCCCCCAGCTTAAAGAGTATGGTTACGATCCAACCATGCTCGTTTTGGCCGACTCCGAAGATCGTCCAGAATCTTTCATCGAACAAATGCAGGCGGCTGGAATTCCGACTTATCGAATCTCGATGGGTTCAGATATAGACCCACTCCTAGTTTTCCAGATCATACACTATCTCATACCAAACTATTTTGATTTAATCCACACCCATTTATTCCATGCTGATATCTATGGCACTTTAGCGGCACGATTGGCAGGTATTCAAGCAATTATTTCCACGAAACATGGTTTCAATCCTTGGAGGGCTAAAAAACTTTACGGTTTCTTAGATCGCATAGCAGCTTCACAGCAGCAGCAAATTATCAATGTATCAAAAGCGATCAGTGAATGGTTGGTGCAGACTGAAAAACTTCCGGCTGAAAAAATGCGGGTAATTCATAATTCAATTGATATAGTAAAATTACAACTTATCACTAAAAATCAGAAAGAATTAATTAACCTTTCCAAACCTATCATCGGGACAGTCAGCCGTCTGCTGCATCAAAAAGGTGTCCATGTTCTACTTGATGCTTTTGCAAAATGTCTCGAAAAACACCCAGCAAGCTTCCTTAGTAATTGTTGGGGACGGCCCGGATCGCAATCAATTAGAAGAACAAGCCCAGGACCTTGGGAATTGCCGAAAATACTCATTTTTTAGGGTATCTGCAACAACCCAGGTTAAGTGCTGTTGTCTCAGAGTTTGATATCTTTGCTTTTCCTACTTTTGGCGAAGGATTTGGAATGGTTTTGCTAGAAGCAATGGCTGTAAGTAAACCCATAGTCGCTTCCAATGTCATGGCAATTCCTGAAATCGTGATTGATGGACAAACGGGTTTACTGGTGCCACCGGACAACTCGGATGCTTTAGCGCAAGGATTGCTGAAACTGATAGAAAACCCAAGTTTATGCCAACAATTTGGTTCCGCTGGGCGTCAAAGATTGGAACAAGAGTTTACTGTAGATCTCATGGTACAAAAAACGATCGCCGTTTACGATGAAGTATTGGGAATTTCCCGAGAAACATGAAAAATATTGGTTGGGAACGAATCCAGCTTTCTTCCCTATTGCTATCAGTCTTAATTTTAATCTACCTTTAATCAATTTAAACATTATGCTTTCCTCCTCCCCCTCCCACCCCATCCGCGTGATGCGAATTATTGCTCGCATGAATGTGGGTGGCCCTGCCACTCATGTTACTTTACTTAATGAAGGGTTAACTCATCTCGGTTATGAGTGTCTGTTAGTGACTGGGATGGAAACCAGTCGGGAAGGGACGCTCAAAGATGAATTTGCGGCGCGTCAGTTGGCGATGGAAATTATTCCAGACTTGGGGCGTGAAATTAATTTTCGTCAGGATATTGCGACTCTGTTTAAACTGTATCAGTTAATGCGGGAGTGGAAGCCGGATATTGTTCATACCCATACGGCGAAAGCGGGTTTGGTGGGACGATTGGCGGCGCGGTGGGCGGGGGTTCCCTGGGTGGTGCATACGTTTCATGGTCATGTGTTTCAGGGGTATTTCGGGGCGGCGAAAACCCGGTTTTTTATTGAATTAGAGAAATTTTGTGCGAAAGCTGAGTAGCCGGATTATTACGATTAGCGATCGCCTGAAATCGGAAATTGTCAGCTATGGTATCACCGATGCTTCCCACATTGAAGTAATTCCTTTGGGTCTGGAACTCCATCGGCTCAAGGACGTCTCGACCACAAATCGGTTTCGTGCAGAATTCGACTTACCGGCGGATGTCGGTTTAGTGGGTGCGGTAGGACGTTTGGTGCCGATTAAAAATTTGCATCTATTTCTGGATGCGGCTGCGATCGCCTATCAACAAAATCCTAACTCTGCGCTTTGCGATCGTTGGCGATGGCGAACTGCGTGGGGAACTTGAAACTTACGCCCAAGAGTTGCACATTGAAAAAGCGGTCATCTTCACCGGATGGCGTCGCGATTTGGCGCAAGTGTATGCGGATTTGGATGCTGTGGTGATTTCCTCGGATAATGAAGGTACTCCGGCTTCTTTAATTGAGGCAATGGCTGCCGGTTGTCCGGTGATTTCTACCCGGGTTGGGGGGGTTGCGGATTTAATTCAGGAGGGTTACACTGGGCGTCTAGTTCCCCCCCGAGACGCGAACGCTTTAGCTCAAGCTATTCTCACTTTATTTCAGGAATCTACGACTACGGCTAAATTCGCACAGCAAGCGCAAACACTGACGTTACAAAACTATACGTCAGAGCGGTTAGTTGCTGATATGGACAAGTTTTACAAAACTTTAACCCTTGTTACTAAGACTCGTCCCTTTTCTCTAGGGATTGTATCACCGGAGAAACGTAGTTAGACTAAAGACTGACGCAACGCAACTAAAAAACAGGTTTTTATACTCTTCTTCTGACGAAAAATCAGAATTTTTAGTTCAGCAGCCCGGTTTTTAGATGGGATCTTGTTTAGGACAAACCCAATCCGATGCAAGTTTGTGGTGGGTTGCTTGAGTCCCCAGGCCATCTGAGGTGCATTTGACAGCAGGGTGACTGGAAGAACACTGTGTTAGCTGACCGCCATAGGATACAATCCGCAAAATGGCGGCTGAGTTAACCATTGAGGTGATTTGTGGTGTTTTTTCACTCTGTACTGAACCCAAATGTACCAGATTAGGGCAATTTCATGACTACACATTGGTTACTCGCTGAGGCTGTCATTTTTTCTATGTTCTTCGCAGGTGGAGGGACTTATTTGGCCCGCCATGCCGCTTGCCGTTTTCGGTGGCTGGATAAACCGGGACAGCACAAGGCACATAGTCGTCCGATTCCCCTGTTAGGCGGAATTGCGATGTATGTAGGTTTTATTGTGACTTTACTGGTTGTTGATTCACAGTGGTTATTCTCCCAAGGGGTGACCTTGGCGATCGCCGCGACGTTGCTGGCGGGGATGGGATTGTATGACGACCTGCGCGGACTCAATCCTTTACCTAAACTGGTCGGCCAACTCGGGGCTGGCATTGCTTTGGTCTCTAGTGGGATTTTTATACATCTAACGGGAATTCAGGGGTTGGATATTGCCCTGACTTTATTTTGGGTGGTGGGAATCTGCAATGCTTTGAATCTGCTGGATAATATGGATGGTCTGTCTGCGGGAGTGAGTGCGATCGCCTGTGTTGGTTTCGGGGCGATCGCCTGGTTCCAAGGACAAATCCCCTTGGTCGTCGTTTGTGGGACGATCTTCGGGATCACCTTGGGATTTCTGCGGTTTAACTGGCATCCGGCCACAATTTTTATGGGAGATGCGGGCAGTCTGTTCATTGGATTTTTGTTAGCGGCCCTGGGATTGATGGTTATTTCCCCAAGTGCAGAATTTTCCGGAACTTGGCTGGTTCCAGTCGTTATTTTAGCAGTTCCAATTTTTGATACCACCCTGGTTACCTTCTCACGTCTGCGTCGCCAACTGAAACTCACCGATGGAGGACGGGATCACACCTCCCATCGTTTGGTACGGATGGGGTTGACGGTTCCCCAAGGGGTCGGACGAATTTACAAGGCAGCCGGAGTTTGCAGTGGGGTAGGAGTGGCGATCGCCCTTAACCCATCCTGGGCGATCGCAGCACCGAGTGTCATGATTCTCGGTTTATTGGCGATCGCAGCCTTCTTTTGGTTTGAACAAGTGGACCTTTCCGATACCGGACAACCCACCCCGGATTCTCACCCTTCCCGGTTCGTTTCAGACTCCGAATCGTTAGCTTCTCCGCCAGTTTATAAACAGACCCAACTTTAATCCTTGATGCCACGTTTCTATTCAATTTTTCACTTAAACCACACCCCATTATGTCGGAAAAAATTGCAATTATTGGACTGGGTTATGTCGGGCTACCCTTAGCCATTGCCTTAGCTAAAAAGTTTCCAGACACAGTTGGCTTTGATATCAACCCAGAGAAAATTCACGCCCTCACCCAGGGAATCGACGCGACGGGAGAAGTCTGTTTAAATCACTTAAAATCAACTTCTCTTCAATTCACCAGTGATCCCAATCATTTAAAATCATCCAATTTTTTCATTGTTGCTGTTCCCACCCCGATTGACTCCAATCATCATCCCGATTTAACCCCTTTAATCCGGGCCTCAGAACTGGTGGCGTCGGGTCTTGCAACCGGGTTCGGTCGTGGTGTATGAATCTACGGTTTATCCGGGGGTGACTGAGGAAACTTGCGGAACCATTTTAGCCCAAGAATCGGGATTGCGTCCGGGTATTGATTTCAAATTAGGCTATTCTCCCGAACGCATCAATCCTGGAGATCCAGAACATAGACTGGAAACCATTATTAAAGTGGTTGCTGGGGAAGATGCGGAGACCTTAGAACGGGTGGCGCAGGTTTATGAATCGATTATTGATGCGGGAGTTTATCGCGCTCCTTCGATTAAGGTGGCAGAATCTGCCAAGGTGATTGAAAATATTCAGCGGGATTTGAATATTGCCTTAATGAATGAACTGGCTTTAATTTTTGACCGCTTGAATATTTCGACTCATGAAGTATTAGCTGCTGCTGGGACTAAGTGGAACTTTTTACCATTTAAACCGGGATTAGTGGGCGGTCATTGTATTGGGGTTGATCCGTATTATTTAACGGCAAAAGCCAAACAAGTCGGCTATCGTCCAGAGGTTATTCTCGCGGGTCGGCGCATTAATGACAATATGGGGCGTTATCTGGGTCAGCGGTTGATTAAACTGTTGACTAATCATGAAAATATTCCGATTAAACAGGTCCGGGTGGGTATTTTAGGGATGACGTTTAAAGAGAATGTTCCCGATACTCGCAATACTCGGGTTCCCGATATTGTGGCAGAACTTGAACAGTTTGGCATCAGACCTTTAGTCCATGATCCCATTGCAAATTCTGAGGAAGTTCACCAAGTTTATGGCATTTCCCTGTCGCCTTGGTCTGAGTTTTTTGCCTTGGATGCACTGATTCTAGCGGTGCCCCATCGTCAATATTTAGAATGCTCACCGGATGAGTTAATCGAATGCCTGAATCCCGAGGGCATTTTTATGGATATTAAATCAGTGTTGGGTCCGAGTCTTTTTCCTTCAAAAATAGTTTACTGGAGTTTATAACGGGTTATGAAACCGATTTTAGTGACTGGGGCGGCTGGTTTTATTGGCTTTCATTTGTGTCAGCGGTTGCTGGGACGTGGGGAAGCGATTCTGGGCATCGATAATCTGAATGATTATTATGATGTTAATTTAAAGCGATCGCGACTGGCGTTGTTGCAAGCGCATCCCCAGTTTGAGTTTTGCCAATTAGATTTGAGCGATCGCCAAGGGATAGAGAAACTGTTCGCTGACTATCAACCGGACCGAGTGATTAATTTAGCGGCCCAAGCGGGGGTGCGTTATTCGTTAACCCATCCTCATGCTTATGTGGAGAGTAACTTAATCGGGTTCACCAACATTTTAGAAGGGTGTCGGCACAACAATGTCAAACATTTGGTCTTTGCATCTTCCAGTTCAGTTTATGGCGCAAATACCAAAATGCCCTTTTCCGTTCGGGATAATGTAGATGCGCCGATTAGTTTATATGCGGCGACTAAAAAAGCCAATGAATTGATGGCGCATACCTACAGCTATTTATATGGATTGCCCACTACGGGTCTGCGATTTTTCACCGTTTATGGTCCTTGGGGCCGTCCCGATATGGCGTTGTTTCTGTTTACCGAAGCAATTTTAGCCGGAAAGCCAATTCCTGTTTTTAACTATGGTAAAATGAAAAGAGATTTTACCTATGTTGACGATATTATCACCGGAGTAGTCCGGGTTCTTGATCGCATCCCTCAGAACCATCCAGAAGCAACCGAAACCCTTTTTCCTAGCCCCGGTCTTGCTGTTCCTTACAAAGTTTACAATATTGGCAACAATCAGCCGGTTGAATTGTTGCGATTTATTGAAATTTTGGAGGACTGTCTGGGCAAGAAAGCAGAAAAGGAATTCCTTCCCATGCAACCCGGGGATGTACCTGCGACTTATGCCGATATTGAGGAATTAGAGCAAGATGTAGGATTTCGCCCCAGTATTCCCCTGGAGGTGGGAATTCCCCGATTTGTTTCTTGGTATCAGTCCTATTATCGGCCTTTTTCTGGTAATGGACAGCCAGGTATTGCTGAGTGTTTACCTACGCTAGACTGAGCGGAATATGTTTAAAAAAATTAAGGGAGGAAGTCTCTCAATCAAGTTGGTTTGACTCGGATCTGAACACCGTTAATTATCGCAACATTGATCAGCTTCATTCAAACTCAGTTGTTATTTATAATATCCTAACGGGTTTGCGATATTGGGTTATCAGGTTAGTTTAAATTGTTTGCCCTTTAGGGAATGTGGTCGTCCACATTCCCTATTTTTATATGACGACTCCGGGATGCTGAATCCGTCCGACTCTGGTCAGGCCCCTACTTCAACTCCTGGATAGGCCCCAGATATCCCGGGATATCATTTCTAGTCCCTGAATCCGGTCTGATCTATCCGGGCCTGTTTGTCAAGTACAATTGATACCAAATTAGCTCCGATGACTCTGTTTAAATTATCTGTTTAAATTAAGAGTAATCTTGTATAATAATCGCCTAATTTTAGGAGACTTTCAAACGATGATCGACCTCTATACCTTCCCGACACCCAATGGACGCAAGGTTTCTATTCTGTTAGAAGAGCTAAATATTTCCTACAATGTCCATAAAATTGATATTACTCAAGGGCAGCAATTTTCCCCCGATTTCGTGGAGATTAATCCTAATAGCAAAATTCCGGCAATTATCGACCATGATACAGAAATAACAGTGTTTGAATCGGGGGCTATCTTGATGTATCTGGCGGAAAAAACTGGTAAATTGCTGCCAAAGGAGACAAAATCTCGCTATCAAGTGATGGAGTGGTTGATGTTTCAGATGGCCAGTGTGGGTCCGATGTTTGGGCAGTTTAATCATTTTAATCGGTTTGCGCCGGAAAAAGTGCCTTATGCGATCGCCCGTTATGAGCAAGAAACTTTACGATTGTATGGGGTATTAGATAGACAATTGGCCGATCGCCCCTATATTGCGCTTGAGGATTACTCTATAGCAGATATTGCCCTTTTTCCATGGGTGGCGAGTTACGAGTTTATGGGGTTGACTTTGGAACAATATCCCCATCTGAACCGCTGGGTAGAAATACTACAGGAACGTCCGGCAGTACAACGGGGGATGGCAGTCCCTGCATAAATTACTCTTTTTTAAGAGAAAATAGCGCCGGAGAAAAGGAAGCAGGTTAATTTTATAGGGGATGGGAGGGAGGACTTCAGTTGTGACACCGAAGCGGGGATAACGACTGAAGTCGTTACTACAAACTACGGAGAATATCTTTGAGGGTTGATTTGAGAAAGTTTGTTATGCTGGGATTATCTGTCCACTAGGATAATTACAGGTATGCACGGGTTTTTGACCGGATCGTTAAAAATTGAACGGTTAAACGTGGCGATCGCTGATTTACCCACCGATCTGATCGGGACAAAATTAGTCCAGTTATCCGATTTTCATTATGAAAAGGAGGGATTGTCAGATAAACTCTTGGCGGAGGCGATCGCAGTGTCCAATCATGCCGATCCTGATTTGGTCCTGCTGACTGGTGACTATGTAACCCAGAATCCTGACTGCATTTATGCTTTGGCATTGCAACTCAAGCATCTCCAAAGTCGCCGGGGTATCTATGGTATTTTAGGCAACCATGATATCAAGTTGCCTCACTCTAAGTCAACCATTATTGCAGCATTCGAGAGGATTGGAATCCCTATTCTCTGGAATGAAGTGGTCTATCCTTTGGGGTCAGGTTTAGCCATTATGGGGATGGCAGAGGTGCAGTCGGGTCAATTTAATGCTCAGGCAGTTTTTCCCGGTATTGAGGCATCAATTCCGCGAATTGTTCTCTCCCATAATCCCGATACGGCAACTTATTTGCAAAAACTTCGCGTTGATTTACAACTATCCGGTCATACTCATGGGGGACAAATTATTTTACCCCAAATTGGACCCCTTCCAGCTTATTTCAAATGCTTTCGTGAAAAAGTTCCTAAATGGTTGAGGCAATGGATTCCTTATTTATCCAAAAACAGTTATAAAATTGTGGAGCGATGGGAGTGGTCTCAAGGGTTGCATCAGGTGGGAAACAATCAACTTTATGTGAGTCGGGGATTGGGAACTTATTTCCCGGGACGGCTATTTTGTCCCCCAGAAGTGACGATTATTACGTTGCAGGAACATCAGGATAAACAGAGGGAATAAAGCGGTTTTACAGCCCCATAATATCCCAGAATCAAAATTGCTCAGGGTGCTGTCTACAAGGTTCTGGCTTGAAGATAAACAGAATGTAATGGACTGGTATGAAAAAAGATTTTATGAATGCGGTAAGACCGATCGCTTTACTGGGTGCAGTGGCGATCGCAACCCTGGGTTGGATGGCACGATTGGAGGGTTCCGAACCCCCTTATGCCCTGATTCCTGCTATCAAAATGAGCGATCATCGACCCATCGGGCCATTATGGATAACTTTGAATAAAACCCTAGAAAATTCGGTGACGACTAAACCCATTATTGCGGCCAATACTCGCTTTGGTATTAAATTATTTTCTCGAATTTATCAACAAGAAAAGGCCAATAATATTTTTATTTCTCCCTTGAGTTTAACTCTGGCTTTACAAATGCTTAATGGTGGGGCAACGGGCGCAACTCACGAGGCGATCGCCTCGGTTTTGGAAACTCAAGGGATGGAACAAGAGCAAATTGATTCTATCATATCCGCACTCCATACTCACCTGCAAGAAGTGGATTCAGAAGTAGAAATAGCCATTGCCAATTCTTTCTGGATAAAACAAGGTGGCTCTTTTAATTCTAATTTTATTCAAAGGAACGAAACCCATTATCAAGCCCAAACTCGGGAAATTGATTTTAGTAGCCCCGCTACTGCTGCCCCCGTCATTAATGGCTGGGTAGCGGAAGAAACTCGTCAGAGAATAGACCATATTTTAGAGCCTACTGACTTCGATAGCGGTACGGTTGCTATGTTGGTAAATGCTATTTACTTTAAATCGGCCTGGTTGAGTCCATTTTCTGAATCTGACACTCGTGAGCATCCATTTGCCTTAGCCAATGGACAGAGTAAACCGCATCCCCTGATGTTTCAAACCCAAGAGTTTGCTTACTATGAAAATGCCTTGTTTCAGGCGATTGCTTTGCCTTATGGCAATACAGCAGAAGTAAATTTATATATTTTCCTGCCTAATCCTGAAGTGGGTTTAGATTTATTTTTAGAGCAATTGAATTCTGAAAATTGGAATTTATGGCTTAAAGAATATTGGGAAAACAAACCAGTCAAATTGGGACTGCCACGGTTTAAAATAGAATATGATATTGAATTAAAAAGTATTTTAACCGCGATGAATATGGGGATGGCTTTTAGCTCTCAGGCAGATTTTAGCTCAATTACTCCCGAACCTTTTTGGATTAGTAAAATTAAGCATAAAACATTTTTGGAGGTGAATGAAGAAGGGACGGAAGCATCAGCAGTAACCGGAATACTGGGTACTCGCAGTGGGCCAGTGGAAATGATTATCGATCGCCCTTTCTTTTTCGCAATTCGGGATGATACTACTGGCACTTTGCTGTTTATGGGGACCTTGGTTAATCCGATGCTGTGAATTTTTAAAATTTAGAGGGAGCAATTTTAAAGGGTTCTGCTCATCAACTTTAGAACTTTAGGAGTGGGAGCATTTTACTCCCTGTATAGGAATGAAGATGCTCCCACGGACGAAAACCCGGACTGAAGTTGTGATTATGAACACCGGAGAACGACTGAAGTCGTTACTACAAACTTGGAGAACGACTGAAGTTGTTACTACAAACTTGGAGAACGACTGAAGTTGTTACTACAAACTTGGAGAACATTAACGAGAGTTGGTTAGGGGTTGGATGTAGTTAGTATTGGCGCGAATGAAACAATTGTTTGTTTGTTCGGGTCCGTTGCTACTTTCTACAAAGATCCAGGGTTGATTGTTGGCATCAAAGGTTAAGACAAACCCACCGGGAGAAAGTGCTGCTTGGAAGGTGGAATCGGGGGGTAATGTTCCTGTTACGGGCCAACTGCCGATATTTAAGGCCCCGGAAGAGGGAGTCCAGACTTGCTCAATGGTTCGATCGCCCATGCGACAGTTCAACCCATTGGGGTCTGGGTCTACGACTCGCCAATTGATATGATTAGATTTACCTGTATAATCCCCTTGGGCATTGGTTTGAGGTAACACCGAGGAGGCGACTGGAGGCATTTCATCCGGTGTATCGCTGCCGCGATCGTCTTGAATCGGGGGTGAAGTCGGATTGACTACCGGAGATTGGGGGGATTGGGTAGATGGGGGAGATTGGGGAGATTGGGAGGATTGGGGGGATGTCGTGCAACTTACGGTAGTCAGGGTGACGATCGCCAATAAAAGCGGTAACCCTAGGGGCTTAAATCTACCCCGATTGTGGCCCAATTGAGTCAGAGTTTTCCACAAATAATCAAAATACATAACTTTCCGCTTCTCAATGCTAAATCAGTGAATAGTTCAATTTTCTGTTCGTCAGACTTAATTCGGGATATCCTGATTCCGGACTCTAATTTCTTGCCGGAATCATCCGCCTAAAATCTACTCGGGGCCTGATGATGAGGACGGTTCACCCCCGGACCCAAATCGATACCCTTTGCCATAAACGGTATGAATTAATGGCACCTCCCCGGGGGCTTCAATTTTGCGTCGGAGTAGGCGAATTTGGGCCGCTAGGACGTTGCTGCTGGGTTTTTCCCCGGTGGGCCACAAATGTTGATAAATTTCACTATGGGTGAGTAATTGTCCGCTGTGGCGCATAAAATATTCCAGGAGGGTGCTTTCTTTTTCCGAGAGTTCGATGGTGCGCCCTCCTCGGTACGCTAACTGGTTGTCAAGGTCGAGTTCCAGGTCATCCCGGTGGAGATGAGTCTCAGGATTGGAGGTTTTCTGGGTGGTCGATCGCCGCAATTGTGCTCGGACTCGCGCTAATAATTCTAGCAATTCAAACGGTTTTACTAAATAATCATCGGCCCCCGCATCCAGTCCTTGAACGCGATCGTCTAAGGTATCTTTCGCCGTCAAAAATAGAACCGGCGTGACATCCCCTTGACGCCGGATTTCCTGACAAATAGCTAATCCGGATTGATGGGGTAACATCCAATCTAAAATCAGCAAGTCATATCCCCCTTGTCTGGCTAATTCGGCCCCGGTTGCGCCATCGGAGGCGACTTCTACTTGATATCCTTCCCGAGTCAGAACCCGAGTTAAGGGTTCCGTGAGTTGAACTTCATCATCCACTAAAAGAATTCGCATTGGTATGATTTGTGATGGTTGAAGGTTTGAAACGGAGTTTTTTCACAACATTGATGCCCCGTTGGCCCCGAATTAGGGCCAGAACCCGGGTTTCTTGTCCCCTGGATCTAAAATCTTGTCCCCATTCCCCAGTAAAATTTAAAACCGATATTCTCATTTTGTCTTATGCTGACCGTCGCTTTACCGAAAGGATCGTTGTTAACCGATAGCATCCGACTGTTGCAGTCGGTGGGATTGGATTTTAGTGCATTTCTGGATTCGTCGAATCGACAGTTGCAAATTTTAGACCCCACGGGAACTGCCAGGGCGCTGTTGGTCCGGACCCATGATGTGCCGGTTTATGTGGAGTACGGTCAAGCGCAGTTGGGGGTTGCCGGTTATGATGTATTGCGGGAAAAACAGCCGCGAGTGGCCCAGGTCCTGGATTTGGGATTTGGTCACTGTCGGTTATCCGTGGCGGTGAAGGAGTCGAGTCCCTATCGGCGATCGCTGGATTTACCGGCCCACGGACGAGTTGCCAGTAAGTTTGTCCATTGTGCCCGGGAATACTTTCAACGGTTGGATTTGCCGGTGGAAATCGTTCCCCTGTCGGGTTCTGTGGAACTGGGACCGATTACGGGGATGTCGGAGGCGATCGTGGATTTGGTTTCGACTGGACGGACTCTCAAGGAAAATGGCCTAATCGAGATGGAAGTGTTATTTGAAAGTTCCGCGAGATTGATTGCCCATCCGATTAGCTATCGCCTGAATACCGATGGCATCTGCGATCGCATTGCCGCCATCCGCGAAATGACAACAACCGCCGTGTAATCCCGGGGGTCCCCAGGAGCGATCGCCTCGGGGGTTGCGCTACAGTGGGATGACATCTGTTTTCCATTGTCAAGGTTTATTGATGACTCGCTTATCACCGCCCCCAACTCCCGAAGAAGGTCGATCGCGCCGT
The DNA here is from genome assembly GCA_963821735.1 of uncultured cyanobacterium. Classification (GTDB taxonomy): domain Bacteria; phylum Cyanobacteriota; class Cyanobacteriia; order Cyanobacteriales; family Laspinemataceae; genus Laspinema. The sequence goes on along the minus strand of CAWGFK010000002.1, from coordinate 82,052 downwards.
CGCGAAAATGATTGGCGTTTATTTCTGCGTTTGGTGCCTTATGCCCGTCGCAGTGGTCGTCTGTTGGGGATTTCCCTCATCTTATTAGTCCCCTTAGCCTTTGCAGGGGCGGTCCAACCGATTATTATCGGACAGTCGATTTCCCTGATCCGGGGCGAACCCACGAATCTCCCGTTTTTGTCAACCCTGGCCCTCCGACAAGGTTTAAATCTTCTCTCTGGGTTACTCTTGTTCACGATTACGGTCAGATTTGCCTTACAAGCGATTCAGTCCTATTTCGTTCAGGAAGTCGGGCAGAAAATCACTGCCGATATTCGCAATGATTTGTTTGAGCACGTCACCGCTTTGGCAGTCCGGTTTTTCGATCGCACTCCTGTCGGACGCTTGATTACCCGCCTAACTAGCGATGTGGAAGCCCTCGGGGAGGTGTTTTCTACCGGCGCAATTGGGGTAATTACCGACTTATTTTCGATTGCGATCGTCTTAATCATCATGTTCTATCGGCAGTGGCAACTGGCACTCCTGTTGTTGCTGATGCTGATCCCCATAACCGCCTTAATTATTTATTTCCAACAGCAATATCGCCAAGAAAACTATAAAGCGCGAGAAGAACTCTCCTCCCTCAACTCTAAGTTACAAGAAAATATTGTCGGCGTGGGCGTGGTCCAAATCTTTCGCCGGGAAGCCTTTAATGCGGAAATCTTCCGGGTGAATAACCAGCGTTATATTAAAGCGGTTGACAAAACCATTTTTTATGATTCTGCTGTTTCGGCAACCTTGGAATGGATTGCATTTGTGGCGATCGCCGGAGTCTTGTGGTTAGGCGGTAAACTCGTCCTCGGTGATACCATGAATGTCGGGAAATTAGCTGAATTTATCCTATTTTCCCAGCGCTTATTTGACCCCCTGCGCCAATTTGCCGATAAATTCACCGCCATTCAAGCTGGATTTACCGCCATTGAACGAATTAGCGATATTTTCAACGAAACCATCGAAATTCGCGATCCCGATGTCAAAGAACGGGCAGTGGGTGCCCCGTGGCAAGGTGCCACCCCAGGGAAAAGTTCTCAGGTGCTCAATGACTCGAACCCTCATGCCGGAGAAATTCGCTTCCAGAACGTTTCCTTTGCCTATAAAAATGATGAATATGTTCTCAAGAACCTCGACTTTACCATCAAACCGGGTGAAAAAGTCGCCCTAGTCGGTCCCACCGGGGCGGGAAAAAGTTCGATTGTCCGGTTGTTATGTCGGCTGTACGAAGCGAGTCAAGGTCAAATTCTCGTCGATGGCGTCAATGTTCGAGATATGCGCCAAGCGGAATTACGCCAGCATATCGGTGTCATTTTGCAGGATGGATTTTTGTTTGCGGGAGATGTTAAAAGTAATATCAGCCTCGGAGAAACCTATACCCTAGCTGAGATTCAATCCGCCGCAGAACGAACCAATGTCGCCAGTTTTATTGAGGATTTACCCCAAGGATACAATACCCAATTGCGGGAACGGGGGACTAATTTATCCGGGGGACAAAAGCAACTGTTAGCCTTTGCCAGGGCGGCGATTCGCAATCCGAAAATTTTAGTCCTAGATGAAGCAACCGCTAGTTTAGATGTAGGAACGGAGTCATTAATTCAAGATGCCTTAGACCATTTATTACAGGACCGCACAGCGATTATTATCGCCCACCGTCTCTCGACGATTAAAAATGTCGATCGCATTCTCGTCCTTAAGCAAGGTCAACTGGTAGAACAAGGCAGTCATGAGGAATTGCTGCAACAAGGTGGACTCTATGCCGGGTTATATCAGTTACAAATGTTAGGAAAGTGATGTTCGTCGTAACGCACGATTTACGCCAATTTTGAGAATTCACCGTAAATGTAGAGGCGAGAAAGCGAATCGCCTCAACATTTACAGTAAAGAGGGATTGATTTTGAGGGGAAGGCTTATATATATATTGCGGCACAGATTTCCATGATACTAATATACACAAAATACGATCGCCTGTCAAGAGGCGATCGCCTTTTTTTTGTGAGTTAGCTCAAGATTGGTATAATCTGGTGCAACTTGGCTGGAGGTTTAGGGCAATGGGTCAAGCCTGGATTTCATGTAACAAGGCTTGGAATCGGAGGTCATGGCGAATCGAGTCCCATGTGCTATCCAGACGAGTGCGTTCTTGATATTGCTCTGGGTCTTGAGAAAGATAAGAATGCAAATGTTCGATCGCCCGTTCAATTTGACCCAGGAGGAGATGACAGGTCGCCTTGGCATAATGGACTTCGGGAAAATCATCCTCAATATCCAGGGCCTCGGCGTAGTTGGCGATCGCCTTTTCATACCGGCCAAACCGTTGCCAGGTTTCCCCGCGACGATACCAGGCCCAGCGATCGTGCGGACGCAGGTCTAAGGCATGGTCATAGCTATCTAGCGCTTCTTCATAGCGATTATGTTTTGCTAACACTTCCCCGCGACGATACCACGCCCAATAGTCATCCCGGCGTTCTTTGAGGGCCTGGTCAAAGCTGGCGACTGCCTCCTCAACCCGTCCGAGTTCCCCTAACGCTTTACCCCGTTGATACCAGGCCCAATAGTCCCGGGACCGCAATTCTAGGGCTTTATCGTAATTGGCAATGGCCTCTTCATGACAATTCGTATGTCTTAGGGCATTTCCTCGGCGATACCAAGCCCAATAATCATTGGGTTTGCTTTCCAGTGCCTGGTCGTATGAGGCGACGGCCTCTTGATACCGTTCGATCGCCGCGAGTGCATTGGCGCGTTCATAACAGGCCCAATAATCATCGGGTCGGATTTCTAGGGCCTGGTTATAACTGGCGATCGCCTCTTCATACCGTTTCGAGTCATGGAGAACGCTGGCCCGCTTATACCACTCTTGATAATCCTTCGGTTGGTCTGCTGATTCTGGCTTGAGTGCAGTCGCGGTGGCGCTGTTCCCTGGATCTGTTGAACGGTCTAATCCCATTGAGTCTTGATTTTCGCTCATAATAGCGCTCCAAAGCAGAAAATATCTGCGCTTTGTGGATTGGTTCCCTCGATTCGGGCTATGTTTTTGCCATTTAGCTGCTTGTCTGCCCTTTCGATAAGCTTTTATACTGACTTGGCTTAAATTTTAATCCGAGGTTGCTGGGGGTCCATTCATTATAAATCCCCTCTAAAATCTTAATGGATTTTTGACCCTTTCTATTCAATTAAATTTATATTTTTCTTTCACGAATTAAACGCACTTTATTACCCAATTTCAAGGGAGTTTTGTCAGTAAATCTTGACATTTTTAACTCTATGAATCGTCAGTTCCCTTGATACCGTAGACAGGGGATGAAACGTGAAAAATTTAGGCCAGGGTCTTTCAACGTTCCACCCCAAGAGTCTAAGCTCTTAGTGCAAGATCAGCCGAAAGAAAGTTACATCAAACCTTGAAAGGTGCGATCGCCTCGCAAACCGTCAAATTCCCTGTCTGTGGCAAGTTTCTCAAGATAGGAGTCTCCCCCCCAATGAATCGCCTGTTCCAAGCTGGCAATAGCCCCGGGCCCATCGCCTTGGCGGATCAAATAGCGGGCCAGGTCGTACCAAATTGCCCCATCTTCCGGTTCAATCGTCAAGGCTTTTTGAAAACTCATCACCGCCTCATCGTAGCGACAAAGTTCCCCTAAAGCGATGCCCAAGTCATGCCAAACCCAACCGCTTAACCCCTCATACTCTTCACCCCAACGGGTCCAGTTCGGTTCACATTCCAAAGCGCGGTCAAAGCTGGCCACCGCCTCCTCGTAGTTGCCTAACTGACTCTGAACATTCCCTAATTGATACCAAGGCCAGAAATTCTCTGAATAGATAGAAATAGCCCGTTCGTAGCACTGGAGGGCTTCTGCCGGACGGTCTAGGTCATCCAGGGCAATGCCGCGATCATACCAAATCAAATCATCCTCCGGGTCAATTTCCAATGCCCGGTCATAACTGGCGATCGCCGCTTCCGTCTCTCCTAACAAATCCAACATTTTCCCCTGGCGATACCAGGCCATCTCTGCGGTGGGTTTCATGTCTAAAGCAAAATCATAACTCGCTAACGCCTTGTCATACTCCTGCATCATCTCCAGGGCAATCCCCCGACGATACCAGGCCCAATAATCCGTAGGCCGCACTTCCAGGGCGCGGTCATAGCTGGCGACTGCCTCCTCGTAGCGACTGGCCCGGGCTAGGGTAATCGCCCGTTCATACCAGGCCCAATAGTCTCCCGGACGGGCTTCCAAGGCGCGGTCATAGCTGGCAACTGCCTCGTCATACTCCCGCAATTGCCGGAATGCGCTTCCCCGTTCATACCAGGCCCAATAGTCTCCCGGACGGGCTTTTAAAGCGCGGTCATAGCTGGCAACTGCCTCTTCATACCGACCCAACTCATCTAAAACATTGCCAATTTGATACCAAGCCCAATAATCTTCCGGGCGATATTCCACCGCTTTATCGTAGCAGCTAAGGGCATCGTGATAATCACCCGCATCCCGCAAGGCATTCGCCTGTTGATACCATTCCCAATAGCTATCGGGCCTACACTCTAAAGTGCGCTCATAGATAGAGATGGCGCGACTCATTGTTTGACTCATAGTTTTAGTGCAAAATCTATTAAATCTCTCCAATATTAAGGATACTGCGATCAAAGCTCACTCTGCTCGGTAAAATTACTTTGAATCGTTTAAATTTTCAACAATAAGCCCAGAAAGATTTGATGAGCGAACAATCCGAATTAGACTACCGCATAGAACGGGATTCGATGGGAGAACGGCAAATCCCTGCCGCTGCCTACTATGGCATTCAAACCCTGCGGGCCACGGAAAATTTTCCGATCAGCGGACTCAAACCCTTACCCACCTACCTGGATGCCTGTTTGCTGATCAAAAAAGCCACAGCCCTTGCCAATGGTGAACTCGGCTGCATACCCCCGGAACTGAGTCAGGCGATCGCCGATGCTACCGACGAAATCCTCAACGGCGCATTACGGGATCAATTTGTGGTAGATGTTTACCAAGCCGGTGCCGGAACCTCTCACCACATGAACGTTAACGAAGTGCTGGCGAATCGTGCCCTGGAACTGCTGGGGGACGCTAAGGGCAATTATCAGCGGATTAGCCCGAATGATACGGTTAACTACGGACAATCCACCAATGATGTGATCCCCACCGCCATTCGCATCGGGGGACTGTTGGCGTTGCAGCATAGTCTTTATCCGGCACTTAACAAGGCGATCGCTGCTTTAGAAGCCAAAGCTGTAGAATTTCAGGATATCGTCAAATCCGGCAGAACCCATCTGCAAGACGCGGTACCCGTCCGACTCGGGGAAAGTTTTCGCGCCTGGGCCTATATACTTACGGAACACCGGACGCGCATCGAAACTGCCGGGAAAGAACTCACGGTCCTGGGAATTGGGGGAAGTGCTGCGGGAACGGGTTTAAATACTCATCCCAAGTATCGCGAACAGGTGGTGAAGATTCTCTCGGAGTTAATCAATATCCCTCTAACCCCGACGCCGCACTTGATGGCAGCCATGCAAAGTATGGCCCCCTTTGTCAGCGTTTCGGGATCGTTAAGAAATTTAGCCACGGATTGCCTAAAAATTTCCCATGATTTGCGCTTGATGGATTCGGGACCGAAAACGGGACTGAAGGAAATTCAATTACCCCCAGTGCAACCGGGGTCCTCGATTATGCCGGGGAAATATAATCCGGTGATGGCAGAGATGACTTCGATGGTGTGTTTTCAGGTGATGGGATATGACAGTGCGATCGCCCTGGCAGCACAAGGGGGACAACTGGAACTGAACGTGATGATGCCGTTGATTGCCTATAACCTAATTCACAGCATTGAAATTTTAGGTCATGCGATCGGGGCACTCAGCGAGTTTTGTCTCCAGGGGATTACCTGCGATCGGAGTCGCTGTGAACAGTATGCCGAAGGCAGTTTAGCCCTAGTCACCGCCCTCAACCCCCACATCGGCTACCTCAACGCCGCCGCTGTTGCTAAAGAATCCCTAGAAACAGGTAAATCCTTAAGGCAAATCGTCCTAGAACGGGGTCTAATGACCTCAGAACAGTTAGCGGAGGTCCTGGACTTACAAAAAATGAGCGCCCTCCCGCATTAAAACGCGAACAAGCACATCCAGCAACAACTTCAGTGGTACTCAATGTTCGTAGTAACGACTTCAGTCGTTCTTTTGTTCGTAGTAACGACCTTCAGTCGTTCTCTAGTTCGTAGTAACGACTTCAGTCGTTCCCTTCGCAGGACTTACGCATTCCCTCTAGCTGTAGGGGAGATTCGCTTTCTCGACCCTACAGGAGACAGAACTGGCTTGGGTTTTGGGTAATCCGGAAACGACTGAAGTTGTTACTACGAACATCGGACAGAACTGGCTTGGGTTTTGGGTAATCCGGAAACGACTGAAGTCGTTACTACGAACTAAGAGAAGAACTTGGATGGGTTCTGGGTAATCCGGAAACGACTGAAGTCGTTACTACGAACTAAGAGAAGAACTTCTGCGATCCTGGGGAGGTGTTCAAGGGTGAACATCCTTCCCTGAGAGGCTGTTTCGTCAAGGACAGGCTTGCTGTTAAATTAAGTAGAGGTGGCGGCATACCACCGAAATTCACAAAATTGTCAATATGGAGTGCAATTATGGCGAGAGGTTCATTTGCCACAATGCAAGCTCAATCGAGTACAGAGGTGACGTTTTACTATGAAAACGGTCATACGGACTCGTTTAAGGTTCCGGTTCCCGGTCCCCAATTCCAGCAGCAGTTACCCCAGTTGTTAGCGCAACCCTGGATTACGTTTCATCTAATCGATAACACCGTGATGGTCTCAACGGCTAAGGTTGTTAAGGTAGAAATTAATCCACCTGTTCCAGAATTGCAAGGTCCCGGCGTTATCAATAATGGCGAACGAGTGACGACGATGCAGCGTGGTGCTACGGGACGCTTACCACAGAGCGGTTGACTTGTCAAATCCTCGATGCAGGGAATTTTTGAACTCTGTCTGGGTCATGGCAGGGAGGGGATTCATCACCCTAAATCTTCCTTTTTTTATGTTCACCCCTCCCAGGTCGGGGTTGACTATTTTTTAATAAAATTAGCTCATGTTCTTATCTCATGTACAAGTCGCTTCATGTTAGTTTTTAATTCGCGCCATACTCTTACGAATAAAGCTGTTCTGCAGTATGGATTGTGCTATAGAGACTGTATTAGCGCCAACCATTTGATAGTTTTATCAAATGAAAGTCCTTGGTTGACTGACATTAAAAGTTAGGAATGTGGGCTGAAAGCTTTACAGGTAGGGATTTTCAGCCCTGGGGTTGAAAAAGGGGGAGCCAGCGTTCTAAGCTTAGATACCACTCAAAACCCAGAACGCCATGAATAAAAGCTCCCCTCTCTATAATGCCTTGCACAGTTGGTTAAGTCAATCGGTCCCCTGGGGCCATAAAGCTCATCTTCCCTGACCAACTTGCCTGTGGATGGTGGTAGCCTTGCTCCAACGGGGCGAAGTCAGTCTCACTCGTTGGTTGCCGATGCCTTCCCTGTCGCGGGGAGCAGGCACAGAGTAAACAACGCCGGGTCAGCTTCGGGTTGCACAACAGCCGCATCAATGTCCATCGGCTCTACAAACCGCTAATCTTAGCCGCCTTAGCCAACTGGGAGGAGGAGTGTCTGTATTTGACCCTAGATACCTCAATGTATTGGGAGGAGTATTGCCTGATTCGCATAGCAGTGGTGTATCGTGGTCGAGCCTTGCCTTTAGTGTGGCGAGTCTTGAAACACAAGAGTGCCTCGGTTGCCTTTAACGAATATAGAGAAATGCTCTATCAAGCGGCCAATCTATTACCCAAGGGAGTCAAGGTCGTCTTGCTGGCGGACCGAGGCTTTATTCACGTTAAGGCGATGGCAGCCCTCAGCAATGACTTGGGCTGGAACTACCGCATTCGCCTCAAGAGCAATACCTGGATTTGGCGACGCGGTTCAGGCTGGCGGCAACTGAAGACATTCCCTCTCAAGCGTGGCGAGGCTTTGTGCTTGCACAACGTTAAACTCCACAAAATAGAGTGTTACGGACCCGTGAATGTGGCCATCGGCTACAACAACATAAACGGTGAGTTTTGGGCCATCGTCAGCGATGAACCCACCAAATTACAAACCTTTCAAGAATATGGATTACGCTTTGATATTGAGGAAGCCTTTCGCAGTCGGTATACCAGTCTAATGGCTGGAATCTTCAGAAATCTGAGGTTCGCTCTGTCTGTGCCCTGTCTCGCCTATTTTTTATCTTAGCGGTAGCAACTCTCTATGTAACTGCCCAGGGTACTCAGGTTGTAGCCGATGGGTTGCGTCGCCGAGTTGACCCTCACTGGTTTCGGGGCAATAGCTATTTCAGAATGGGTTGGGACTGGATTAAAACCGCCTTAGAACAAGGTTGGCAGCTCATTCACTCCGTGTGCTTCACTCGCTCTGGTGACCCAGAACCGGCTATGGCTTCTCGAAAACAGTTTATCTCATGACAATCGTTAGTTTAATTCGCGCCAACTCTTACGAAAAAGCTGTTCTCAGGGTGTCTAAGAGACTGTATTAGCGCCCCTGGGGGGAATGGCAGCTATTGTCAAACCGGGAAATCGGGTGCTGCTAAAACCCAATTTGCTCACCGGGTCCCGTCCGACAAAAGAATGTGTCACTCGGCCCGAAATCGTTTCCTGTGTGGCGGAAATGGTTATGGAGGTGGGAGGAAAACCTTTTTTAGGAGATAGTCCCGCTTTTGGGAGTGCGCGGGGGGTGGCGTTTGCCAATGGATATCAGGAGATTGTGGAACGATTGAGTTTGCCGATTGTGGAATTTCATGGCAAGCGATATCCAACTGATGCTACTGAATTTAATCATTTACGATTGTCTAAGGAGGCAATGGAAGCGGATGTGGTGATTAATTTACCGAAGGTGAAATCCCATGTTCAATTGACGATGACGATGGGGGTTAAAAATTTATTTGGCTGTGTGCCGGGTAAGATGAAAGCTTGGTGGCATTTGGAAGCGGGAAAGGATGTGAATCGCTTTGGAGAAATGTTGGTGGAAACGGCGCGGGCGATTTCTCCTAATTTAACCATTGTAGATGGAATTATCGGCCATGAAGGGAATGGTCCGAGTGGGGGAGAACCGCGACTGCTAGGACTGTTGGCGGCGTCTGAGGATGTGTTTGCTTGCGATCGCGCCTTGTTAGAAGTTCTCAATGTCTCACCGGAACTGGTCCCCACTGCTGCTGCATCTTTACGATTGGGGGTCTGTCCGCAACTGGCAGAGATCCAGTTTCCTCTGTTGAAACCTGTGGACCTCAAAATTGAGGATTGGAAGCTGCCAGAGGCCCTAGTTCCCCTTGATTTTGGAATGCCTCGGGTTCTCCAGTCTACGTTCCGGCATTTATACATTCGGTTTATTAAGGAACCGATAAAATTATATGCAAATCGGTAGCCGGAAACCCTCGGTTTCGGATGAAATTTCAAGTAGTATTATAAACCCAGGTTTTCATCGGTACTGAGGAAACAAGAAACCGGGTTTCTGCTGTTAATTTGGGGCGAATGACCAGCGTTTGGGGAAAGAAACCCGGTTTTTAACTGTTACTGACACAGAAAACTTTAGGCTTCTCCAATTAAGGTAAATGCCGCCCATTCTCGGGGGTTGGGATACTGTTCCATTGTGGTTAACATGGCGGTTCTTAGGGATTGAGCTTTATCACAGGTTTGCCGGAATTGGTGATAAAATTCTTTCATAAAATCTAGGTTAGAGTTGCTGGGTGGCAACCAGAGGGACATCAGTAAACTGGGTACTCCAGCAGCGATAAAAGCCTGAGATAATTCTACAACTCCATCTCCCCAAATGCGCCCTCTGCCGGTATCGCAGCCACTCAAAACGACGAGTTGAGCTTGGAGATTTAAGTGCAAGATATCCTGAATCGTCAGGAGTCCATGAGTGTTGGGACTCGGTGCCAAGGCGATCGCCGATTGCAATCCTTCGATATCATCGAGAAAAGCATGGGTTGCCAGATGAATGATATCGGCAGAACGCATTTTTTGGACGATCGCTGATTTGGTGGCGCGATCGCCAGTCATCGGTTGAGTTTGCAGAACTTGGGCGATCGCCTCAGCTTCCAGTTGAGTCCCGGGAATTTGTAGCAATTGCACCGGAGGTTCCCCAAATTCCAAACAAATGCTGGGCATGGTGGGATTTCCGACGACAAGGCATTCTGGAGGCGATTCCAGGGGAAGACAGCCCTGAAGATTGCTATTACTTCCCACTGTTTGAAGGGCGAGTTCCCGTTCAACAATGGGTTTTCGCTGCCGATGGGTTACCCCCAAGGCTTGAATCGAGGGCGCGGTGAGCAGGGTATGCTTTTCAATGGGATATTGACCGTTGGAATCGATTAATGCGGCAAAGGGAACCAGGAATAAGAAATCTTGGGGAATAATCGTCACCCGTTTTTGGGGATCCCTGGGCAGTAAATCGGCGATGGGTTCCAGGAGGATTTGATACAGGCACTGGAGTTGCTGGCGACAAAGCAACCGTTCGCGATCGCTATAGCCCACATTAATTAATTCCCGGACGCTACGAACCAGCCCCGCCAGGGAGGTATTATCTTCGTACCATAACGATTGTAGGTCTACTTGACGAAAGCTAATTTTCCCCGTTGGCGAAATTACCCAAATAAATAGTTCGGTGGCATAAGCATAGAGGGTATTTAGCCCGATTTGCAGCCGGGACATTTCATAAAATTGTTGATAATCATAAATCAGGGAATAATAAACTAAAGTCGAGTTTTGAGCTTTAGCGATTTGTTTAATTTTATAAAGACTCGGGGGTTCTACGGACCCGTGGCACTTCCCCTCTGGTCCTAATCGGGAAGCTAATAGATGCTCAACCGCTTTGGCTCGTCCTTGCTCTGCGACTTCTAAGGCCGATTCAGTTCTGCGTTGAACTACTAAAATTCGTTCAAAGCCTCGGTAAATATCCGGTTGTCCCTCATTCGCAAAAACGTTCATGCTTTGCCCCTAAATTCAGCATTCAATGCGATCGCCTTGATCGGGAGGAAACGCCGCGTTTTTTTTAGGCGATCGCTTCAATCATACTCGATTGCAGCCGTTATGAATAGCTTGTTTTCAGGCTTTTTTGGCGGTTTTTTGTTGCGTTTTGTTGCGCGATCCCCGCCTTCGGGCGATCAAACTGGGGAACTCAGAAGAATTGAGGATTGCTGATGAGACCCAATCCGGTATTTTTAGGTTTGTACAAACCGACAGATCCGCCGGGTTCAGCCACTGGGAAAGCAGAGGTTCCCGCGCTTCTGTGCAGAAAAAACCCGGGTTTAAAAACCTGATGGAGTCTTAAAACTTTTAATCAATGGAATGAGTCGAGTGGATTAGGTCCCTCAAATTATGGACTCTAGCCATAACGAAGGGATCTAACCCAGACTACAAATTTGTCGGACACTGAAACCGAGCAATATATAAAGAGATTTTAATTTGAGGATTGCCCCTAGGGGATCAGTGGAGGTTCCGGAGTGGATGGCTCGAAAACGGGAGCAACCGTTGGATTGGGGATCGGGATAGAGGGGGACAAGGGTTTGGCAGAAAGGGTATTGGCGACTAAAACATACCCTAAGTAAGCAGGTAAAACCATCGAAGTCACAGCGGCGATCGCACCCACCACATTCACCCACCCCGTAGCGGGTCCATAATGAGAACGATAGGGGTCGAAATTGATCCCCTCCTCGTTGAGCATCGTCCGCCATGCGATCGCCCGCTTGAACCGGACTCGGCGATCGTCCAGCTTTTCCAAAAGCGTCCAACCCGCCTGTAGTTCTTCCTCACACAATCCCTGGAAAATTTGGGGATCGCGAAACAGATCGAAACTCGCCCGCACGATTTTATACTCCCACTCTGGGTTCTGGGAATCCTTAGAGGACCGGGCAGTCGCCTCGGGTAACGGGGGACGCAAGGCAGAAATCACCGCCGTCACCTCTTCGGGTTTAGGCGGTACTGAAAATTGTTCTGCACTCTTGCCGCCATTGAGAGGCAAGGAAGTGGGTGGGTTTTCGACTTTTGTTAAATTCCGATGATTTTGATGATCCGTCACAAGTTCTTCCTCCTCCTGATATTGTTGCCGCAAAAGCAGTTGCCGCCAGCGCAACCATCCCCCGGCAACCACTGCCTCAATGCCGAGACTCCCCACAAATACGCTCCACAACACAATGACTTGCATATTTTTCCTAATTCAAGGGGGTGAGATAAAGGATGAAGGATGAAGGGGACAGTCTAAGGGCGCAAGGATTGGCTAACCTATCAAATTGTATCTGGGGGTTAAAATTGGGTGATTTTCACGCAGAATTCTCACCCTTGATCTGGACTTACCCAGGACTGTACAGGACTAGGCTGGGCATATTCCCCCCCTTAGCGACAAAAGAGCCTGGTTGTGGCTCTGGAATGGTCCCTTAAGACTTCATCGTTTAGACTTCATTCCTTCAGTTTTAAATACCCTTCAACTAAACAGTCTGTTCCGATCGTCCGCCATTTTACCCGGTCTAAGCTTAAGGCATCATCCATACGGGTTAAGCCCAAATTTCCCACCGGGGAGGGTGCTGATTGACCTCCCACAATTTTTGGAGCAATAAAAGCCAGAATTTTTTGGACTGCGCCATCGGCGATCGCCCGCGCTGCCAGCAGTCCACCACATTCCCACAGAACCGACAGAAACTCCCGCTGATAGAGGTACTCCATCGCGATCGCCGGAGTTAAGGGATCAAGCTCTATCACTTCAACGCCTTTATTCAGAAGCCGCTGCTGCATATCCGGATTTGCTCCGGTTTGAGTCAGCACCAGGGTCCCGGCCTCGGAAACCTCCCACAGATGGGCCGACTCGGGCAAATCCAGGGTGCGAGTCATCACGACTCGCAAGGGGTTCTGAGTGCCGGTATGGTGACTGGTGAGCTGCGGATTGTCCTGACGCACGGTATTTCCCCCGATGATAACGGCATCACAGACTGCACGCAGGGTATGCACTTCATGACGAGCTTCTGTACTGGTGATCCAGGCGCTATGGCCTGTGGTGGTGGCAATTTTGCCATCTAGGGTCATGGCATATTTTAAAATTCCAAAGGGACGATGGTAAATGACTCGATGGAGAAAGGCTTCATTCAGCTTGCGGCAGGCTTCTTCTTCGACGCCCACGACGACTTCGATTCCTGCCGATCGCAGGCGATCTATACCCCCACCGGACACCCGGGGATCAGCATCGACCATCCCGACGACCACCTTGGCGACTTTCGCCGCAATCAAGGCTTCAGAACAAGGGGGGGTGCGACCGTAATGATTGCAAGGTTCTAGGTTGACATAGACGGTGGCTCCTTCTGCTTGTTCTCCGGCTCCTTGCAGAGCAAAGACTTCCGCATGAGGGTGTCCCGCACCGGGATGAAAGCCTTCTGAGATGATCTGGCCCTCTTTGACAATCACGGAACCCACCAAGGGATTGGGGGCAGTTTTTCCTAATGCAAGTTGAGCCAGCTCGATACAGCGACGCATCATTGAGCGATCAAAGTCGCTACAATCACTCTCGCTGCTGGGGTTTGAGGGGCTGAAGTCTGGATTCGGGAGTCCTGGCGCTTGAGGGGTCACGGGCAAATATTCCTTGAACTGCTGTCATGATGAAGCCTAACCCTGAGTTTATCGAAAAGACTGACGTTCCAACAGCCACACAGTATAATCAAGTCGCAGCAAGGTTAAGTTTTGTAAAGTTGAAAGCTGAAAATTTTATCATGGACATTCAAAAAAGTCAAGAGATAAAACCAGCTAGGACCGGGCGATCGGCCCTAGGGGGTCGAAACATAGCTAAACGGATTGGGCAATGGATGGCGATCGCAGCGCTTCAGGTGTTGAGCCTCCAAGCCAGTTCCGTCCCAGGGGCGATCGCCCAAATTCCCCCGGAACAATATAACCCCGAGGCTTCCACCGAATCTGAACCGAGAGACTCTGCGGCAGACTCACCGGCTACCCCCCCCACAACAGGCACCCTATTGTCTTTATCCCCCAATACGTGGCTATCGGAAAACTGGTTTTCTCAATATCTGAATCGTCCCGTTCGCCTCGATGGACGGCCCCTATTTCCCGTATCTCCCATCGAACTGGACGAGGGGTCTCGGGTAGAGGCGATCGAGCGACAACTTCAGCACTTACTGGAGGGTGTAAAAACCGAACTACAGCGCAATCGGCAGAGTCAGAACTCTGACGGCACCTATTCATCCGACGAGATTACCACCTTCATCGAGCAAAATCTGAAACTTTACAACAATCCCCTGGGTGGTTTACCCGTCATTTATGCCCGGTGGGGGAGAGCAGACACCCAACAAATTAGACTCCTAACGGTAACTGCGTTAGATGCTGAACGCTTAGGAATGCCTCCGGAAATGGTGGCGGAGCGCTGGCAGCAACAGATTCGCCAGGGACTCTTGCGAGCCTTGGAAGAGCGTCAACCGGAATATCTCGAACAACAGCTCGTCTGGGCAGTCTCCATCGCCTTAGCAATGGTGCTCTCCAGTTTGTTCCTGTTTTACTATCAGAAAAAATTTAAACGGAAGCGGGAGCAAATCCAAGCGACTCCTTATCCCCTCCCCCAGGAGAGAACCCCAGTTCCGCCAAGGGAAGTTCAGCATTCATTAGAGGAGTCTGTTCCCCTCGCCGAATCTGAATCCGTTGAAATGCAGCAACAAACCGAATCTATGGAGGAGTTGCAGTACAAGATGAAACGGCAGCAACAGCTCAATGTCAACGATATCCAGCGACGCTTGGCCCAATTTGGGCAAGTCGTCATCTGGGGAGGCGGAACCTACAGCATTTTGGGATTGTTTCCCATGAGTCGAGGTATCCAAGTTCTGATTTTGTCGTTACTTCCCGTTCCTTTGCGGCTGCTGGGGGTGGTGTTGAGCACTTATGTGGGGGTGCGCCTGAGTGCGATCGCCATTGATCGGTTCTTTAGTGTCTTGCAAGATGGTAAATTAGTAGACTTCAATGCTTCCCGACGTTTGGCATTGCGGTTTTCCACCTTTTCTGGAGTATTTAAAAGTCTGACTGCCGTAGGTTGCGTTAGTATCGGCATTCTCATGACCTTATCGGTGATTGGTCTCGATATTGCACCGATTCTCGCCGGTGCTGGGATCATTGGTTTGGGGATTTCCTTGGCCTCGCAAAGTTTAATTAAAGATACGATCAATGGATTTTTGATTTTGTTTGAAGACCAATATGCGATCGGGGATGTGATTCTGGTCGATGATGTAGGCGGACTCGTGGAAAATATGAATCTCCGCATTACTCAACTTCGCAATGGGGAAGGACAGTTAATTACGATTCCCAATAGTGCGATTTCCATTGTCCGGAATCTCTCCAAAGAATGGGCGCGAGTGGATCTCACGATCACCGTCGCCTATCAGAATAATGTGGACCGCGTGTTGGAAGTGCTGCAAAAATTATCTTTAGAGATTTATAGCGAACCCGAATGGGAGGAAAAAATGATTGCTCCCCCGGAAGTGTTGGGGATCGACCAGATTGATCACACGGGAATTTTAATTCGGATTTGGATTAAAACGAAACCTCTGCAACATTGGAGTGTGGGACGAGAGTTTCGCCGTCGGATGAAGATGCAGTTGGATCAACATGGAATTGCGATCGGTGTACCTCAACAATCTGTGGTATTTCATAGTTCATTGGAACTGTTGAAACAGGCCCGTAATAGCAACGGCGATCGCGCCGCTAAGATGCTGATGGGAAATTCTGATCATGCTTCATCCTAATCCGGAATCGGTTTCTAGGTTTGGGGGACAGCAAGGGTTAGAAACGGGTTTCTGAACAAAAATGCTGGGGATGACCACCCCACTGAGCACAGAAACCCGGTTTCTTGTCCTCCTGATTTAATACTGTACCGAGGCTCTAGGGGGGTTGCAAAAACTGACGACTAGGAGTGCCTTCCTAGTCTATGGGGACCTCATAATTGTCTGAACCCTAGCCCTGTCAAGGTGATCCATTAAATGACAAAAAATTGGGGTTTCATGTAGGGGTTTGGTTTCCAAACCCTCCAACTTCTTCGATGCGATCGCTGACGAACAGGGTTTGGGGACCAAACCCCTACATGATTAAATTGACCATCTTGACAGGGCTACGGAGTGAACCCCTATAGCAGTCTTGGCCGTAGTGGTGTCAGGGATCTAAGCTTGACAGTCTTGTAGTGCGGTAAGCATCAGCTATGCCGGAGGCTTTGCATCAAGCTTTGTTAGTTTAGTTACAAATCATTGTGGGATGGCTATATATCTACAGAAATCCCCCACCTGTTTAAGGTTGGGGATTGTTCAGGCGTAATATAAACCTAACTTAGGATGATTCTGCTTACTTACGCTGTTGATTTAAGTATTGGATTAGGTCATCAGACCCCCCAATATGCTTACCGTTGATGTAAACTTGGGGAACGGTTGTTGCTCCAGAAATAGCCCGTAAAGAACGGGTGGTAATATTGTCCTTTAAGACAATTTCTTCATACTCAAACCCATGTTCTTTGAGGGCCGCTTTAGCGCGTGCACAATAGGGACAACCTTCTTTGGTCAACAGAGAAACACATTCAGGTTTCTTCGCTTCTGGGTTGATATACTTGAGCATCGTCTCTGCATCGGAGACTTCAAAGGGGTCGCCCTCCACCTCGGGTTCGATAAACATTTTTTCAATGGTTTTATCTTTCACTAACATGGAGTAGCGCCAGGAACGCTGACCAAATCCGAGGTCTTCTTTGTTGACCAGCATTCCCATTTTTTCCGTGAATTCGCCATTTCCATCGGGAATAAAGGTGATGTTATCCGCTTTTTGTTCTTTTTTCCATTCATTCATCACAAATGGGTCATTGACGGAAACGCAGATAATGTCATCAACGCCATTGGCTTTAAAGGTTGGCGCTAATTCATTGTAGCCTGGAACGTGAGTTGAGGAACAAGTGGGGGTAAATGCACCCGGTAGGGAAAAGACGATGACAGTTTTCCCAGCAAATAGCTCATCGGTGGTGATTGTTACCCAGTCTGAATTTTGACGGGTTTTTAAGGTAACATTAGGAACGGTTTGTCCTTCACGATTTTGTAACATTATAGATTCTCCCAGTTGTTGATTGAGTGATGGATACCAGAATTTAGGGTGAATTTAGACAACAAAATCCCTCGTTTTTCTCTTGGGTTAGAGTCGATAAAACCCAAGCCAACGGCGATCGGCTTTCGTTTCGAGCCGGGTGGAAAAGAAAGCCGGGGATTATGTGCTTCACTATTGTAGCGAATCTCAGGGACTGTTCAAGTATCGGGCAAGACTGGGGGTGATCCGTGGCTTAAGGCGATCGCGTTATGTCTGTCTCACGCTCCTTGACAAAACTCAACATCGAAGGTAGCAACGCCTTAGTGAATAAATTGCAATAAGTCGCGCTGTTGCCAGAGCATTAATATGCCTGTAATTGCCATTGTGGCCAGAGCAAGCTGACGAAAGTGCTGGTTGCTCATGCTGCGGAGGACATAGCGACCCAGGAGGTTACCGGGTGCTGCGGCTAATCCGATCGCCAATCCATATCCCAGATACTGCGGTGTCATCGCACCAAAGGCCAAATAAATCACAATCTTGATCAGATGAATGACCACTACGTTCGCGGCTTTGGTGGCAATCATTTCTTCTTTGATTAATCCATATTTGAGGTAAAGGGGATTTAAGAGGGGACCACTGCTGCCGATGAGTCCGGAAATAAAAGAATACAGAAATCCGGCAGGTAAAAAATACCAGGTGGCGATCCGGGAAATACTTTCTTGTTTTTTAAGCCCCAAGCCGACTACGCTCAAAATCAGGAACAAGCCGATCAGGAGTTGCAGCCATTCTATATTCATTTGGGTAAACAAATACGCACCTAAAATCGCCCCGGCGATCGCCCCGGGTAGGTACCAGAGAGTAATTTTCCAGTTGATATCACTCCAGAATAAAAAGATTCGTTGCGAGTTTCCGAGCAACATCCCAATGGTAATCACGGGTGCCACTGCGCTTGACCCCAGCAAAAGATTAACCAGTGGAATTAAGAGGAGCGGACTGCCTGCGGCTGCTAAGGTACTGGTAAACCAGGAGAAGAAACTAGCTAGGGTTAACCAAACAAGGAGTATGGACACGAATGGAACGGCTGTTAAAGTTCTTTATGTATTATTCTCCCATCTTTAACCGAATTTTAACCTAGGAAGTTCCCCAGAATGAGTTGGGTTCGGGGGGAGGTGAATTTGTCTGGGAAAAAAGGCACTCAAAGACGGGCGGAGGCGATCGCCTTCGGGATCATGATCTACAAGCCATAAACAGGCCATAAAAAAACCTGCTCCTGGGGTGAGGAGCAGGTTTTTCAAAGGAAGGTGTACCAGCATGTTTATCTTTCTGCTTCTATTGTGCAGTGAGTTTTCATGCTTGTCATCAGGAAAAATACGAGGGTTGGTTGTGGCGACATCCGTAATTTTGCTGACTACTCTGGAAAGGTTGGCGATCGGTTGCTTCCCTGAATTCTGCCTGTTGATGACCCAACCCTCCGTTAAAATCTCCCTCTCTATCCCGCTTCTGTAACTTTAGGACCCATTAACGATTTGTCATCGTTTCAGACAACGAGGAGTCAGGCTTTCAACCGGGTTTGACAAAAGAGGGATATTCCTGGGTTTCGGTCTCAAATCTATTGCTCAGGAGTGGAACGCACCTAACTTGAGTCATGGTGCTGCCTTGGGCAATCCACTCCAGGAAAGCCCCCTTCTGGATCTAACTTCTCGTTTCTTCGAGTCCGAGTCAGTTTGGCTAGGTGGCATCAAAATTCCAGACCCAGGTAAAAATCCCACGGATCATATCCTCTAGGGTTTAGCTTTGGCCGCGATCGGTCTAACCCAGTTCCTCATCGTCTTGTGGGGGATGGGGAAATATTTTGGCCATCATGTAACGGGGGTTTAATTGTCCCGATCGCTCCCTGGGACCGTCGCCGCCATCTGGGGGGGCAATACAAATGGCAGTTTGGTGAACTCCGACCATAATTGCCATGACTCCGTTGATGATCCCCTCGATTTGCTCGATCAGGTTTTGAGCGCGCTCTAAATCCGGTGTCAAAATAAAAAAGGTTTTGACTCCCGTTGGGGAGGGCGCAAGGCCAAATTGACATTCTCTTAACAGTTCCTGAGTCTGGCGATCTACGGAATCGTAGAAACGGTTGAACAAGGCTTGATAAAATGATTCAGCAAGCTGGCGATCGCCAAAGCTGGGTTTATACAACATAATAACTCTCAAAGGTAATAGCGTTTCTAGGGCTTGAACATACGGCTATGGTTCTAGTGTGGCCGTTTTTAATGTGACTCACTGCGATCGCTATCCGGGTAGAATGTGACTCTCATCAGAATTTGCAGTGATGCAAATCCGGGTCAGGTTGTGTTTTCCTCCCCGACTTGGCTTGGGTTTCACAAAGCTGCTTTTGTCTCAACTGTGCTGTTGCCCCCCTCGGTATTCGGGCAACCCTCTGACAGCTTCATCGTCAAAGGAGGGTCCGCTGTAAGCGGCCATCGGTTGATCCCGACCGGGTTGTCTTGATAAGTTAGAACTGATACCGCAAAGACCCCGCTAATCTGTTTTCGTTCCAGTTCAACTCCTTTTACCCTGAAGGAGCGAATTTTTGACAAGGTGGCTTACTCCTCGACTTGGATCTGAGCTCGTTTTTTTACGATGTCCCTCTTGTTTGAGGTTACTCCAAACCGGCGCAATCCGACTCCAACCTCCAGACGACCTGATGATCCGTGGGTTAGAACCGCTTGGGTGTTCCTTGACCACCGGGCTAAGGGAGGAAACGGACCCCAACTGTTCCGAATGTCGCACCGCGATCGATTCTACTCCTATCTTTCCTCTTTTCGCTCGGTTATAAACTAATGTAACGATTTTTCTTTCCCAAAACCATGAGACTAAAGGGAGATCCTATAGAAATTTCTATCATCAGGTATAGATTATCCCCACTTTAGGCCCACCGAAACGGGTTAGCTTTCCCGGTTAAGATGCGATCGCCACGGGATGTCATGGCGAGTCAAGCGTCCAAAACTTGTCCGCCTTTTATAACAATTCTTCTCCAGAATATTGACAAAATTAAATCCTCATGGTTTTTCTTCAAAAACATCGGCGCTAACAATTCAGGACTTTTCCTCGGCGCGATCGGCCTCCCGCCTTACCTCCATCCGGTTGAGGGGTGAGGTATCTGTTGTCGCGATCGCACCGGAATGGCTAGACTGTAATTTTAACAAAGATGGAGTTGATCAACCCCTGATTCAAGAGGATAAACTATGGCAAATTATGACCTGCGAGGAGAACTCTATCGCGGCTGGATCGTCGTTCCGATTCTGGCAGAAGATATTTTTTTTTATGAATTTCATAGTCCCGAGGGATACCGGAATATCAACCTGAGACCCTTTGATAGTCCTGAAGACGCGATC
The DNA here is from genome assembly GCA_963821735.1 of uncultured cyanobacterium. Lineage (GTDB taxonomy): Bacteria > Cyanobacteriota > Cyanobacteriia > Cyanobacteriales > Laspinemataceae > Laspinema. Next base: position 61,496 of record CAWGFK010000002.1, on the reverse strand, counting down.
GCCTGCGCCCGAGATGAAATCGATCAGATCATTGAAATTTTTGCAAAGGCTGCTTAAAGAGGGCGAGTTGCGACAGCATCAATAAACTCATCCTAGGACGGCAATACCGTCTTACATCTATCGGACCAGAAACCCGCTTTCTGGTCCTGATTTTCTGGGGAATTTTCTGGGGATGACCCAAGATTCTCTCAACACCACCCGGTTTCTAACCCCTTCTGAACCGGCCTCTGAAACACCCAGTTTTTGGACCAGCTTGCTTGCTATCCTCCCCATTCGGATAGGAAACCGGAAACCCTGAGATTAAACCCCACCGGGATCAATCTCAGGATTGTACTTCTGTATCTCAATAGCTTGATAAGCTCACCTTATATGTCTGATTAGAAAAAACAGGGTAATTACCCCTTTACAAATCGTTACAAACCCGTTAATGTAGAGACATCATACAAATCCACCTCGAAAACCAAATAGCAATCATAAAACTATGACCACCACTTTACAGCAGCGCGAAAGCGCCAATCTGTGGGACCGCTTTTGCGAATGGGTCGCTTCTACCGAAAACCGCCTTTATATCGGCTGGTTCGGCGTGTTGATGATCCCCACTCTCTTAAGCGCTACCGTTTGTTACATCATCGCCTTCATCGCTGCTCCTCCTGTGGACATCGATGGAATCCGCGAACCTGTTGCCGGTTCTTTACTGTACGGAAACAACATCATCTCTGGTGCTGTTGTTCCTTCCTCTAACGCGATCGGTCTTCACTTCTACCCGATATGGGAAGCAGCCAGCTTGGATGAGTGGCTCTACAATGGTGGCCCTTACCAGCTCGTGATTTTCCACTTCCTCATCGGCATCTTCTGCTACATGGGTCGTGAGTGGGAACTGTCTTACCGCTTAGGAATGCGTCCTTGGATCTGCGTTGCTTACTCTGCACCTGTTGCAGCAGCTTCCGCAGTGTTCTTGATCTACCCGATCGGCCAAGGTTCTTTCTCTGATGGTATGCCCTTGGGTATCTCTGGAACCTTCAACTTCATGTTGGTGTTCCAAGCTGAGCACAACATCCTGATGCACCCCTTCCATATGTTGGGTGTGGCCGGTGTGTTCGGTGGTTCCTTGTTCAGTGCCATGCACGGTTCTCTCGTTACCAGCTCTTTGGTTCGTGAAACCAGCGAAACCGAATCTCAAAACTACGGTTACAAATTCGGTCAAGAAGAAGAAACCTACAACATTGTTGCCGCTCACGGTTACTTCGGTCGTTTAATCTTCCAATATGCTTCGTTCAACAACAGCCGTTCCTTGCACTTCTTCTTAGCTGCTTGGCCGGTTGTGGGTATCTGGTTCACCGCTTTGGGTGTGTCCACGATGGCCTTTAACTTGAACGGATTTAACTTCAACCAGTCCATCATTGACTCGACAGGTCGTGTTGTGAATACCTGGGCTGATGTGATTAACCGCGCTAACCTGGGTATGGAAGTGATGCACGAGCGTAATGCTCACAACTTCCCCCTTGATTTGGCTGCTGGTGAAGCGACTCCGGTTGCTTTGACTGCTCCTTCTATCAATGGTTAATCTGACTTTTGAATAAAAAAAGCGCCTCCAATTTGGGGGCGCTTTTTATTTGGGTATTTTTCCGACTGATATCAACCCGAGTTTATCTGGAGGAGGACCGAAGGCATTCTCCTCAAGCGTTCTCCCCTTTCTCCCCTGGAACAAGGGGAGAAAGGGGAGAACGGTTTGGAATGATGCCAGCGATCGCTCAGAAATCAACTCGCACTCCGTGGGATAAATTGAGGAATCCTGCGGATGTGGGTAGCGGATACTGCGTGGGGTTAGAGTTTCCGCAAACAGGGTAAGCGCCGACGACGGCGATCGGGTCGGAATTCTAAACCAAAGGCTTGATAATCGGAGGCACTCAGTACCCGGAACCGATTTAATTTCACGGTGCGATCGCCATCGATACTAGAAATAATCGATTCTGGGTCACTGGCATCACCGCCTAGTTTTTCAAATGCCTCTTTGACCGTCAGCCATTCTATCGTCCCCCGCTTGTTTTTTGTGGCAGCAGGGGTTTTGGTTGTGACCTCTGGAGTAGATTTAGCGCGAGTTCTACGTTTGGTGGGAGTGGGTTCCTCTGCCGGAGGCGGAGGCGCGATTGTTTTTGTTTTAGAGGTTTCTTTTGCGGCGGGGAGCTTTTTTTCGGCTTTAGCCTGACGCCGCCGTCCATTGGTCGTCTTGGTGGTGGTTTTAGTTTTAGACTGCTTAGAGGCTGGAGGTTCAGCGGGTTCTTTGGAGGCCGGGGGTTCCGGAGGTTCTTTGGAGGCCGGGGGTTCGGGGGGTTCTTTGGAGGCTTTGCTTGCCTTGGTTTCCTTGACCGTGGTGGTTCTTTTTTGGCCGCTGGTTGCAGTTTTTGTGGTCCTCGGAGTCTTCTCGACCGGGGTCGGAGGTTCGGAGGAACTTAATCCTTCTTCTAAGACGCTGACTCGTTTGGTTAGACGGGAGAGAACATCAGAATCTAAGCGATCCATGACACTAGAGATTTTTACCTCTAGTTCTTCGAGTCGTTTTAGGAGGGTGGTATCAGGAGTTGTTGCAGGGGTTGCCGTTGTTTCAGGGGTTGTCGTCGGGGTGGGTTGATCTGCTTCTCCGGAAAAGACTTGTTGGAGAGCTTTAACCACGACTTCAGTGCGGTTGGTATCGGTGGATGCAACAATCTCATCGATCGCCGCTAAGAGTTCTTCAGGTAGTCTTAAGGTAACTGGTTTGGTTGGCATTTTCTATAACGTCATACAGGGTTATCCCATCCTATAGCGTCTTGGGGACGTCATACAGGGTTAATTTGGGATTTATAGATCGAAAATACATCGAAGCGCGTCCACTTTTAGCAACGAATATTACTAGAAGGATTAGAGCGCGTTTACGAATGTGATGAAAGGTTGCGGGGATTTGGCAGCCGATCGCGCTTGTAGACCGACGTTTTCCCTAGGGAGTGCGCCGTTCTGTTAACCTTTATAACACGACTAGAAAACAGTTTCCTACTTACAAGTCTAGTTATTTGATTGGCCCGCTCGTCCTGGCGTTGGTGACGTCAGGTCGAACAATCCGGTGGCAAAGCGCTTTGCCACCTCTACTCCAATCTTTTTGTCTGTCAGATCGTCTGTCAGACCGTCTGTCTTGCGCTATCGATTGGGACGATCGCGATTAAGCCGGTTCTCCCTACGGTGGTATTGAGATGGCTCTACATTACCAATCCCGATTTTTATTGTAAAGTGAAGCCGTTGATTTCGTCAAAAACTTTTGTTTTTTGATTAGCCGATCGCCACCGGCGTGCGATCGCCTGGTTACTTCCCCTACTCTACCCCTCTGAGTTGACTTGAAAGAAAGAAGACTTTTATTAAAAGGAATACCCTCTAGGAGTAGCTGGTTAATTGTACAGAATGGGGCGGTTCGCTATTTTTGATCCGTTCCGGAATCCTTACCCCCGAGGATGCCGATAGAGGGGTTGATCGCTGGCACAAGAAACCGGGTTTCTGTATTAGATTGGTGGCGAATCCGCAGAGATTTTTTCAAGAAACCCGCTCTGTCTTCCCCTTACTGTGCCGACGCTCTCTTCTGAGGCGATCGCCGGATGAATTGTGGCTGTACCGCTTGCCCAATACTTTAAGATGGATAAAATAGATGGGTTGTAAATCTCCGGGTGTAGGCCGTCCTCAACCCTAATTTATACCAATTTGGGTTTAACCCGACTCCATTTCCAGACTCAAACTCAGGGGCGATCGCCTCAATCAAATGTTTCCCCTTACCCCCTAAAATAAGAGCAGGATTCCCTCGATTACTGATTTGGGCTTAAACCCATCAAACAGCGCTTCAATCCCATCAGGAGTTGCCTAACGGTCGAGGGCGATCGGCCCCTGGCACTGAGGCTGGGATGGATCTTCAATCCCCTGCGATCGCCATAATACGACTCAGCGCACTCCGGTGAACATTCGGCAATCAAATCTGTTCAAACCCCTCTAGTATTTGTACCGTAGGTCCCCCATCCTTGTCCTAATCCGGTTCACTCTTCAAGGGATAGCTACCCTTTACCCCAGGGAAAAAACTCGCTCAGATTGAGCTAAAATTGAGGGAGATTTGATATCAGGAATTTCCCCCGGAGGCAATCTGTACCTAGAGAAGAGATCCAGGGAGTTGGCAGTTGCCTGATCCGGTCAAACTTGTCACCTCCGGGAACTCTAACCGCGATAATATTCCCATTGACCAGGCTGAGGACAAGGCTGTGCCTTATGCCTCCTTTGAAAAATAGGAGAATTTTTTTCAGAAACCCCCGATATGGGGAAGCTGATGCGATCGCCTCCCCATATCCGGTCTTAATAGCGGCCAATCAGTGCTGAGATGATCAAAACTATCCCCCTGAGAAAAGCGCACCTTCTTGTAATATTTCGCAATATTTATGACAGTTGGGCAGTGGATAAATGGGGTTTGAGATCGGAAACACCTTCGGGGTGAAGTGGCGATCGCTGACGATCTCAAAGCCTCTCCTTTGCGATCAACTCCACTGTTGGAAGGGTGGAAAGGGCCACTCCCATCTCACACCCCGGAGAATGGTGACCCGAGTAAAACCGTCCGAAATCCCTAGGTATGGATCACCACTGCGCTTTATACAGGGTGGCCATTCATCAACCGTAGAACACCGCAAATTCCCCCTAAACCCCTTAAAAACCCAAGCTTTTCCGGGAAATACATCGTTTCCAACTCCGGGCTAATCCCTGGGGAAATATAGGTACTCAAAAGTCGGTGGATAGCCTTGCCATTGCACCCCGGTGAGGCCGTGAAATCTCCCCTCACCCAGGAGGACTTGACCGGGTATCCAGAAAGATCCAGGTGTTCCTAGAACTTTAACCGACTGCCTCAAAATTGAGGGCAACCCAGGGACGAACCTTGACCATTCTGCCTGCGATCGCCCCTAAATCCTTCCCGGGTTCCAACTCTCGGGTTAGACTAAGGCAGACGTGACATTAAGCCTAAAATTGAGTTAGGCAACTGCCGAGCTAAACATCCCGCCATCCTCTAGCCTGGACGCAATTCAGTATTTTTTCTGGGCCAAAAAATAAAGAAACCATTAAAATCACCAACAGCATAGTAACTTTTCCCGGGAAAGGTTGAATCTTAGAAGAGTTCACTCCAAAATTTAAAGTCGAAATAAAAAAAGGTATATCAAATGGTCATTCCTGTAGAACCCACCCCACTCTCATCCTCAAGAACTCGCCAATTGACTCCGATTAAATCCATAGAATCTAGTCAACCGAGTACAGAGACTCGCAATCCAGGGATTGTGTTGGAACTGCTCGATCTCGCCTGGAATCAGGACGATGAGACTCTTCCTGGAACCTTTGAGGGGAAAAACCGTGCTACATCCGCGCCAAATCAGGAAGGTCATCCCCAAAGACAGTCTAAACCTGTTCGGGTTGAGGTGAGTTTTCGCCTAGATTCAGACCATTGGAAAGACTTGATGCAATCAATGGCGATCGCCATTGAGGAACAACAATCCTGGCAATGGGAAGGTCGTCTGATCCATGCGAATCCCCACAAGAGTCAGCACCAGGCGGTAGAAACTCCAGCACAAACCAACCCTCCGTTGACCCGGGAAGTTGGCCGGATCAAGGGTGGCTCAAACCAGAGTTCCGGGACGTCACCACGGGATTGTTCTGGGGGATACCAGGGGGACCCTGACCCTAAACTGGATCATCCCAGTTCGGGTTCATCCTATTTGAGGGCGTTGGTGGAGATTCAGGAACAATTACTGATGGCTGTAACCCCAGATTTCGAGAGTGAAACTCAACTCTATCAAGAGATTCTACAACGGCTGGCCCAGGTGTCCGGTGCAACGGGTGCCTACTTCTGGGAAACGCCAGGGACAGGGGATGGGGGGGGGGACTGGTTTACGATCGCAGTGGTATGCGGACAACTTCCCCAGGGAGGGGAGGGTCCCGAATTTACCGAATTTAGAGCAGATCAGCGCCTGCGGGGGACAGGCAATGTCTCTGGCGGTGGCGGAACTTCCGGAATCAGACCAGTCTTTTTTTGCCGATCGCCCGATCGCCTCGATTCTGCTGATTCCCGCCATTGCCGATGGCTGTTGCCTGGGATGGATGGGGTTTGAGTATCCCCACCAGAACCCAGTCAGTCCGGCGTCCATCCCTGCATTGCAAACCGCAGGACGGGCGATCGCTGCTTATCGCCGACAGTCTAACGGAGATATTCAGGGGAGTGGTTCATCCCCGGTCCCGGAACCCTGGGAGGCGATCGCCTTGCTTAAACCCGAGGGAACCCTTGTGGAGATTCAAACCCTCGGGGACAGAGGCGGTGATTCAGGGATGGAAGAGGAAGTGGGTCTTCCCTTTTGGAACAGTCGCGGGTGGACTCCTCCTGAATGCCAGGAAACTTCCCATCAGAACAACGAGACACAAGAACAATTAAAGCAGGCGATCGCGACAGCGGCGGAAGGGGAATTCGTTCACAGTTGCCTGGAACTCGACCATAGCAACGGCAGGGGGAAGGGGGTAAATTTTTCGATCAAACCTGTTTTTGACTCCTATCATCAAGTCGTATTCTTGATTTGGAAGGGACGAAGGGCGATCGCAGCGGACCGGGTGCAGACATCGGCAGAACCGCAGGGTCTGACATCGGAGAGTCTGACATCGGAGAGTCTAACATCAGATCCGAATCCTGGGGATTGTTCTGGAATACAACCGATTCAATTACAACCCTCGATGTTATTAACCGTCGAACTCAGACAATCGCGGTCCTGTATCCGCAAACCGCATCGGACATCTGGCGATCAGGACGCCTCAACCGGATTGTTCCTGAAACATCCCAAACACCCGAAGCGCGTTCGGGTGAGTATTCCCACTCGCACTCCAGTGAATCGTGAGCGCGAGCCGATCGCCACTGAATCGTGGCTGGAGCGGGGTATCAATGAAGCATCTGATGCCATTGCCATCACCGACCTCAACGGGATTCTCACCTATCAAAATAGAGCATTTCAGGAACAATTTGGATATAGTCGTGATGAAATCAATGCAGCCGGAGGGATTTGCCAACTGTATGGCACTCCCGAACTGGATCGCGAAATTTGCCAAAGTGTTCGGAAAGGGTATAGTTGGTGTGCAGAAGTCTTGTTACAAAAAAAAGACCGCACCGGCAAGACGGCCTGTTTGCGCGCTCATGCCATTCCCGATGACAGGGGCGCAGTTGTGGGAATTTTTAGTATTTATACCAATATCGTAGAAGTGACGATCGCCGATGGCGAGGGACAAACCTTGTCGCAATGCGATCGCGAAAATCAAAAGTGCCTCGATCGCCTTCAGGAAAGTAACCGACGATTGCAATTAGCCCTCGAAGGCAGCAATTTGGAATTATGGGATTGGAATCTGGAAACGGGAGATTTGTTTATTGGGAAAAAATGGCGGGCGATCGCCGACTGGATGCCCAATGAAACCGAGAATCCGGTCCAATCCTGGCGCAGACTGATTCATCCTGATGATTTGCCTCGGGCGATCGCTGCTTGGAACCACCATCTCAATGGCGGGGTTCCGGTTTTTGAACTTGAATACCGGATTCGCACTCGAACCGGCGAATGGCAATGGATTCTGGACCGAGGAAAGGTGGTAGAACGGGATCACCAAGGCAACATCCGGCGGATATTAGGGACTCACAAAGATATCACTCACCGCAAACAGTACCAAGAAGCCCTGGAAAAGGAACGCCTGCAACTGCGAGAAATCATTAATCGCGCACCTGTGGCGATGGCAATGCTGGATCGCAATCTGCGCTATATTGCCCATTCTCAGAAGTGGTTGAGTGATTACAATGGCGATCTCTGCTGCAACCCTCCTTCCTGGATCGGATGTCACTTTTTTGACGTGATGCCGGATCTATTTGAGCGATGGAGTCCCCTGCTGAAACGGGTTTTAGAGGGAGAAGCTATCTCTTGCAGCGAAGATTGCTGGGAACGGGCGGACGGGTCTAAACTGTTTCAGCGTTGGGCGATTCAGCCTTGGTACAGTCCCAATGGGGAAGTTGGAGGAATTGCCATTGTCACCGATAATATTAATGAACTGGTGGAAGCTCGGGAAACTGCCCTAGAAGCAGCCCGAATCAAATCCCAATTTCTCGCCAACATGAGCCATGAAATTAGGACCCCCATGAATGGGGTGTTAGGAATGACGGGTTTATTATTGCAAACCCCACTTTCTAATCAGCAACGGGATTGTGCTGAAACCATCCGCATCAGTGGGGAACATTTGTTACGAGTTATCAATGATATTTTGGACTTTTCTAAGCTGGAAGCCGGAGAAATGAATCTCGAATCTTTAGATTTTCAACTGTCAACTTGTATTGAAGAAGTCGTGGATTTGTTAGCGGCTCCAGCCCATCAGAAAAAGTTAGAATTGGCCGTCTGGATTGATCCGAAGGTCCCGCAACACTTAATCGGAGACCCCGCCCGCCTCCGTCAGATTCTGTTAAATTTGGTTAACAATGGGATTAAATTTACCGAGCGCGGGGAGGTGGTTGTTCAGGTCAATCAGTCGATGAAGCAGGAATCGTTAGATCCAAAAGGGCAAGAAGTTTGGCTGCGGTTTACGGTGCAAGATACGGGAATTGGTATCTCCAGCCCTCGTCAGAAAAAACTGTTTCAATCCTTTTCTCAGGTGGATACTTCCACAACCCGAAGTTATGGGGGGACAGGTTTAGGATTGGCGATTTGTAAACAATTGGTGGAACTGATGGGGGGAGAAATCGGGGTGGAAAGTTACCCCGATCAAGGCTCTAATTTTTGGTTTGAACTCAAGTTTCGCAAACAGGGGACTCGGGTATCCGGTTCGCTTCCCCGTTGTGCGCTGCCAGTCGCGTTCACTTCGGTTAAGGTCTTGGTGGCTCACCAGAGTGCCTCGACTCGTCAATCGTTACGATATCTAGCTGCGGATTGGGGAATGGGTCTGGATGAAGTGGAAAATTATAGCAAGTTGTCCCAGACTTTGCAAGAGGCGGCCACCACAGGACAACCCTATCAAGTGGCGATCGTTGACCTCCATTTGCTCTTAGAAACTGACTGCGATCGCCAGGAGAACGGAGACTGTAAAGATGATTGTACAGAGTGTACTCTCAGTGACGAGCTTCAACCCTCCCTAGTTGAAGAATTTATCCAAAAATTATCCCCGTTTCCCCCACAAACTTCCTTATTTTTGATGACCACACTCCAATATCGCGATCGCGCCTTGGCACTGGTCAAATCCTCACAAGAACGAGGGTTGAGTTTTGTAGAAGGACATCTGGTCAAACCCGTGCGATCGTCCCAACTGTTGAATAGTCTGATGACCGTGGTCCTACGCCCGCAAACCGTGGAAGATCAATCCGGGGGAGGCAGTCCCCCGGTTTCTCAACCCGCCAAAACCCCAGTGGCATCCCGGACTCGTTCCACGGTGAATATTTTAGTGGCAGAAGACCACCCGATTAATCAACAGGTGATTCTCCAGCAATTAGAGGCATTAGGCTATCACGGAGAATGTGTGGGAAATGGTGTCGAAGCGATCGCCCGCCTCGGCCAAAAGCGCTACGATATTGTCTTGATGGACTGTCAAATGCCCGGATTAGATGGCTATCAAACCACCCAAGAAATCCGCAAACGGGAAGCAACTGGCTCCCTGGGTCCCTCTGCCGATGGCGATTCCTCGGACCCGTCCCAACCTCACAAAACCGTTGTCATTGCTCTCACCGCTCATGCCATGTCTGCGGAACGGGAGAAGTGCCTCGCTTCTGGCATGGATGACTATATCAGCAAACCTGTCCATCTGGATCACTTGAGTACGCTTTTAGAACGGTGGATTGATCGACTCAATCAGCCGATCAACTCCTTGAGTCAACCCCCAGAACCGGATTCCTCAACTTTAGATTTACCTCCGGATCCTGCCGTGGCGATCGCCTCGGACTCCCCCCCTCAATCAACCTGAATCGTCTGGAAGAAGTCTCTCGCGGCAAAAAAGCACTCCAGCGCCGCCTATTAGAGGCATTTGCCACCACCGCCACGGCGGATACCCAGGCGATCGCCTCCGCCATTCAAGCCAATGATTGTGTTAAAGTTGACCGGGTATCCCATCGACTCAAAGGGTCCAGTGCCAATGTCGGCGCGCAAGCGATGTCGGTCCTCGCTGAACAGATAGGCACTCTCGCTCGGGACAATCGCTTATCTGAAGCCAACTCCCTTTTATCTCGCTTGCAAGCTCAATTACAGCGCGTTCGCGAGTTTATTGACACTCATCTAACCGAGTTACCTTAAATCCAAAGGTGAAACGGTTAACCAACCCCCCTCCGATTTTTTAACTGGGGTTGAGTTGTGAATCAGCCCCTCTTGTGCAGAGGGGTTTACCCAGGATAGCCTCCCCCTTCAAAAGACCAGAAACCCCATGTCTAGTCCTCACAGACTGGCTCAGAACGTCCAGGTTTTGGGAACCTCCCCAGGTTATCAATCAGAGTACCAATACTTTAACAGTAGCCGGTCTAAATTATAATAAAAATCAGGGTACGGTATGTTTAGAGTTCCAGGACCCAGGGAAAAAATTAAGCAAAAAAATTATCAATGATAACTAGATTATGGGTAAAATTTTAGCGATTGATGATGATATTACGGTCCAGATTGTTTTGCAAGACTTGCTCGAAAGTGAAGGTCATGATGTGGCGATCGCCTCCGATGGCAAGGAGGGTATCCATCAGGCAGAGCAACTCCGTCCCGATTTAATTATTTGCGATTGGATGATGCCCCAACTCGATGGATTAGCCGTCTGCAAGCACGTCAAAGCTAACCCCGCTTTATCCAGTACCTTTTTTATTCTCTTAACCGCCCGCGAATTGGTGACCGATCGCGTGATTGGTTTGGACTCTGGGGCCGATGATTTCCTCTCTAAACCCATTGACACGGAAGAACTCATGGCCCGGGTTCGCGCCGGTTTACGCCTGAATAAAACCCTCAAGGATTTACAACGCGCACAGTCTCAATTAATCCAAAGCGAAAAAATGTCCAGCATTGGTCAACTCGTCGCTGGGGTCGCTCATGAAATCAACAATCCCGTTACCTTTATTTATAGCAATCTCAGTCATCTCCAAGACTATACTCAAGACTTAATTGACCTAGTGCAGTTGTATCAACAAGAAGTTAATCAACCCAGTGATGCGATTCAAAATAAACTCGAATCCATCGATTTGAATTTCATGCTGCAAGATTTACCGAAAGTTATTGGTTCCATGCAACATGGGAGCGATTGCATTCGCAAAATTGTCTTATCTCTTCAAGAATTTACCCATTTTGAACGCTCGGGACTCCAGTGCATTCAAATCAATGAAGCCCTGGAAAATACATTGTTAATTCTAGGTCATCGGTTGCAATCGAATGAAACTCATCAACAGATTCATGTGATTAAAAATTATGGTAAATTACCGTCCATTGAATCCTACGCCGCTCAAATTAATCAAGCTTTTTTGCAAATCCTCAATAATGCCATTGATGCCATAGAAAATTCCCTTGCCTATTCCGCTTCTCATCCCGGTTGTTTGACCATTGAAACTGAAACTTTGAGCGAAAATAGAGTTTGTATTCGGATTGCCGATAATGGCCCCGGAATTCCCGAATCCATTAAATCCCAAATTTTTGACCCATTTTTTAGTACAAAACCCGTCGGTTCAGGAACTGGACTCGGATTATCAATGGTTTATCAAATTGTGGTGCAGCAACATCAAGGAACGATAGAATGTATTTCTCATCCCCAAAAAGGAACCGAATTTAAAATTGAATTACCCACCCGAATTGAGTCTGCTAAACCGAGCGATCGCCTAGGTATCAAGACTGAAGATTTTGCCTTGCAGCAACCGGATTAAGAAAATGGAAATTTGAGAGGGAGGGGACATCGAAAAATCATACCGATGACTTGGATAGATAGCGCATCTTCTAGGAAATGGATAAGTTTAAAAGGGAGTAGGAGCATCTTGCTCCCTATTGCTTGAAGGGTGCAAGATGCTCCCACTGCATCCAGTAGGGTTAGAATGATTTAGGCCTCGCTATAGATTCAGAAATCCTGTCCATACTTCTAATTTCAGACTCATTTAAGTTAAGCTAAAGCCATAGCCTACTCTTTCCCCTAATATTGCTTATGTCCGATCGCCCCATTTATCTCGACTGTCATGCCACCACCCCGGTAGATCAACGGGTGATTCAGGCAATGTTGCCTTATTTTACCGACTATTTCGGGAATCCCGCCAGCATCAATCATCAATATGGATGGGAAGCAGAAGCGGCGATTCAACAAGCTAGAGAGACCCTAGCTGAGGCCATTCATGCCACCCCAGAAGAAATTATTTTTACCAGTGGTGCAACGGAAGCTAATAATTTAGCCATTAAAGGTGTGGCGGAAAGTTATTTTCAAAAAGGACGGCATATCATTACGGTTCAAACGGAACATAATGCCGTTCTTGACCCCTGTGCCTACTTGGAAACTTTGGGATTTGAAATTACTTATTTGCCGGTTAAACCCGATGGATTGCTAGATTTATCCGAATTAGAAAATGCCTTGCGTGCGGATACGGTGTTGGTATCTGTAATGGCGGCAAACAATGAAATTGGCGTCTTACAACCGTTGCCAGAAATTGGGTTACTCTGTAAAGAAAAAGGGATTATTTTTCATACAGATGCCGCCCAAGCGATTGGCAAAATCCCCCTGGATGTGCAGGAGATGCAGGTGGATTTAATGTCATTAACGGCCCATAAAATCTATGGACCGAAAGGGGTGGGTGCACTGTATGTTCGTCGCCGTAATCCTCGGGTGAAAATTGCGCCTCAGATTCATGGGGGAGGACATGAACGGGGATTGCGATCGGGGACACTGTATGTGCCTCAGATTGTGGGATTTGCTAAAGCGGTGGAGTTGGGATTGGCAGAAATGGCGTCAGAATGCGATCGCCTGATGACATTGCGACAGCGGTTATGGAAAAAATTACAATCTTTGGAGTCAGTGTTTTTGAATGGTCATCCCACCCAACGATTAGCGGGTAACTTAAATATAAGTGTGGGGGGAGTGGATGGTCAAGCGTTGTTGTTGGGACTGCAATCGGTGATGGCGGTGTCATCGGGTTCCGCTTGTACTTCGGCTAAAATTGCGCCATCTCATGTGTTGGAGGCGATTGGGCGATCGCCGGAGTTGGCCTTTGCTTCGGTGCGATTTGGCATCGGGCGATTTAATACAGTGGAGGAGATTGATACAGTGGCACAACAGGCGATCGTCACGATTGAATCGTTACGGAAAGTTCGGGGAGGATTGGTGAGGTAGACGGATAAACCAAACCACTGATTTCACGGATTTTCACTGAAGGATTTGGGGATTTTAGGGAGGGGGATTGGGGGTTTTATCGATTAGCCAGTAGGTGATCATTTGTCCTTTTCCTTTGATGGTGATGGGTTCTCGTTTTTGGAAGATGAATTGGTGGTTTAGGCGATGGTAGGTTTCGCGGGTGACTTGAATTTTACTGGGGAGGCCGGAGGATTCCATGCGGGATGCTACGTTTACGGTGTCTCCCCAAAGGTCGTAGATAAATTTTTTGAGGCCAATAACTCCGGCGACGACGGGTCCGGTATTGATGCCGATTCTGATTTGAAAGTCTTGGCCGGTCATGATGCAAAAGTCTTGGACAGCTTGCTGCATTTCTAGGGCCATTGCTGCGATCGCCTCGGCAGAGTCAGGACGTTGTTCGGGGAGTCCCCCGACAACCATGTAAGCATCGCCGATGGTTTTGATTTTTTCTAATCCATGTTTTTCCGCAAGGCGATCGAAGGTGGAAAAAATGTGATTTAGCCATGAGACTAATTGGATGGGAGAGACGCGACAGGAGAGGGTGGTAAATCCTACAATGTCGGCAAATAAAATGGTGACATCGGGGAAATAGTCGGCGATGGCGGTTTGATTGTCTTTTAAGCGTTTGGCAATGGCGGCGGGGAAAATATTGAGTAATAATTGTTCCGATTTTTCTTGTTCGGCTTGGAGTTCTTGGGTCCGATCGCGGACTTTTCGTTCTAGCGATCGCGAATATTCTGCCAGTTGTTCGTGAGAGGATTTGAGTTGAGCACTCATCTGATTAAAGGCTTTGGCTAAAGTCCCCAATTCATCAGACCGATCGACCCAAACCCGGCGTTCAAAATCCCCATTGGCGATCGCCATACTCGCTTGACTCAGTTGCCACAAGGGATGGGTAATCCATCGCGCCGTCATTAATCCCACTCCAATGGCTAGAATTAATGCCACCAAAGATAAGTGAATCGTGGTCCGCGTATTTGCCTGAATCCGTTCCATAAAATCCGATTCTGGCACAACCACCACAATCAACCAATCCAAGTTTTCCCCTTCGAAAAATGGCACAACTTGAACAAATTTGAGGTCGCCTTTAATCTTAAAGGCCACTTGCTTTGGAGCTTTAATCTGAGCCAAGTCTCCAAAATAACTCTTTAAATACTTCGCGCTTTCCCGGATTAAAAAATCTTCCACATCCACGGCGGCAATTCGATTCACTTGATCGCCCTCGATTTGATAGGGAAGTTGTGGGACTGAAGTCGCCACCAACAGTCCCGATCGCTCCATAATAAAAGTCTGTCCAGATTTGCCAATTTTAATCGTTTCTAAAAATTCTCGAATGTGGGATAATACAAAATCTACCCCTAAGACCCCGCGTAATTTTCCATCCTCTTCATACAGCGGTTGTGCCAGGGTAATTTTCAGCCTGGGGTCTTTAAAATCTACATAAATATCACTCCAAATCGGTTGATTTTCCTGCACTGCTTTCTCATACCAAGGACGAATGCGCGGGTCATAAGGATTACCGGACTCTAATAATTCCCCAGGATTTCCGAAATTGTCAACGGCGTAACTATAAAAATTTCCCCCGGTAGACCGACCCGCGCGACCAATTTCCCATCGGTTATTATTTTGAAACCCTAATCCGATAAATTCCCCATCAGCACCGCCTAAATAAATCGCCGAAACTGTAATGCGATCGACTAAGTTTCGCTGCCGCCAAAATTGTCGAGTTAGACTGCCTGTATCTTGGGAATCCAGGTGACCTAACTCGATCGCATTGGCATTAATTTGATTAATCATCCGAGGCGCTTGTAAATAATCCCGCAACTGGGTCTCAATCCGAGCAACAATTTCAGCACGTAACTGCGCCGCCAAGTCATTAACTGCTTGTTGTCCATTTTGCAAGGATAGCCAACCCGTCAATCCCACTGCCACGGAAATTTGCAGGACAAAGGGCACCACGAGCACCAGACGGATCGGGAATTTCCAGGTCTGAAACAGACGTTTGGGATTCAAAATGAAATTGCGTGTCACGCTCATAGTTAACCCCTTAGAGGGAAGAATTGCGGACCCGTCTTGGACCCTCGGGTTGGTCTTGAAATAGTCGGGTATAGACTCTTTCAAGGGGTATCTGTTTCCTGAACCCGAGTGAGTGGGTTATCCAGTTCTGGCTAAAAAAGATAGAATCAATCTATCTTATTTAAGTCCTGAATACAGCTTAAATCTCTGTTTCACCCTAGGCTGTCAACCTGGATAATTCCCCCTCACATTACCAAACAATTTGCGATCGCTCATTGACCACGCGATGATAAACCGCTTCGGTTTGTTGCGCCAACTTCGGCCAACTAAATCGCTGGTTTAAATCGGCATAAGCATTATCAATCAACCACTGAACATACCCTGGATTTTTTAAGACATCCAGGATTCCCCAAGCGAGGGAATCGGGATTATTGGTCCAGGTGACCACGCCGGTTTTGGTATGTTGGACCACCTCGGGTAATCCTCCCGTATCGGACACCACCACCGGAACCCGGGCGGCAAAACTTTCTAGGGCGACAATTCCAAAAGGTTCATAGAGACTGGGGAAAACAGCACAATCGGCGACGGTTTGGAATTTGTGCAGGTCATCTTCAAACATGAAGCCGGTAAAATAGCACTTATCCCAAATATTTAAGGCCGAGGCCAACTCTTTGAGGTGGTCAGTATTGCCACCGCCCACAATGGCAAATTTGACCAATCCTCCCATTTCCCCGAGGATTTTTGGGGCAGCCCTTAATAAGACTTCGACGCCTTTTTCATAGGTCATCCGACCGACATAGTAGACGATTTTTTCATGATCCTCTGCAAACTGACTGCGAAAGGTATGGGCATCAAAATCGTGCCACCGGGGTTTTTTTTCCGCCCGGATGCCATTAAAAATGACGTCGATTTTATCCCAGGGACAGCCTAATGCCTGTTCCACTTCTCGCCGCATATAATCGCTACAGACGATGGTTCGCCAAGCGTTGTACACCAAGTCTCCCTCTTTTTGGGCGATATAACGCTGGATTTCGTTATGAAGTCCGTTGTTTCGGCCATGTTCGGTGGCATGGATGGTGGCAATCAGGGGAATTTTAAAGTGGTGTTTGAGGGCGATCGCTGCATCACCGACTAACCAATCATGGGCGTGAATCAAATCGAAGGGTCCTTCTTCTAAAATCAATTTGCCCCCATGACGTCCCATACTCTCGTTCATGTTGGCCACCCAGTGGAAGAAGTCATGTCCATGTTCAACGGGGACCCGATGCACGTCAATCCCTTCGAGTTGTTCATACATGGGGGCATGACCAAATTCCACGGTGACTAAATGGACGGAATGGCCCAATTTCACCAACTCCGGATATAATTCCGCAACGTGCCTTGCAATACCCCCGACAATCCGGGGAGGAAACTCCCAAGTGAGGACCAGAATTTTCATGGACGCAGATTACACAAGTTTAGATTTGGATAGAACTAACATTTTGCACCCTTCTCAATCTCTTGCTAAATCGGCACCCGATTCAGGTGCCGATTGTCGCTTATGCATCCGGTTGCAATAATGGCTCAATCTCTTCACGATACCGTTGCCATGCCGCTAATGCTTTTGAATCTGATGGAGTTTCTCGGCGCATCAAGACGACCCCCTGTTTAAATCCAATGATGCCATATTGGTTTGTGGCCTGGAGTTGTTCGATGAAGGGGACTAAATCGCGAAAGAGGGCGCGGTCATGTTTGAAAGCGGGGAGATATTGCTGGAGTTGCCACAAGTCGGCGATCGCATATTCAACGTTGACCTCTTCTGCGGCATCATTGCGGAACCGCAAAAACGGAAAGCGTAGAATTTCTCGGCGTCCGGAGAGGGAAGGGACTAAGTAAGTGGTGGCGGAAACGCTGGCATCGGGGGGAATCTGGGAGGTTAAGTTGCGGATATAGCTACTATGTTGCCACTGCTGCGGCAGGGAAACGTACACCCAGGGGTTGATGGAGTCGGGGATAATAAAATAAAAGGTGCGATTGGGGTTGGAGGTAAAGGTAAACAATAGGGACAACCCGATGCAAATGGCCCAAAAGCGCTGCATGGAAATTTTGAGCAGTTTTGGATGGGTTTCCCACCAATGGTCGGCTTTTTTACTGAGGCGATCGCCCCAGGTGGCAAGTTTGCCGGTTAATAAATTGGTCTGCGGGATTTGCTTGGGTTCATTGATGGGGACAAGCGGTGGGGTGGGTTTATTCCAGAGTCCCTGGCGAATCACGTCCCGGACTGGGGTTTGCAGGGACTGTTGCCGGTAGGACCACCAGAGAATTGCCCCATAAAACAGACCCGGGACCACCGTCATGGCATAACGGATATTAATGGATAAGGCGGTTTGACCTTGTTGTAAGAAAATCGCCAACAGGGGAAATCCAGCGATCGCCCACGCACTGGGGGAGAAGGCGGGAATAAAGGCCAAGGGCAACCATTGTCCCAGGAGATACTTAATTTTTCCCCCAATTGGGGTGATAATCTCCCAAATCACTAATCCCGGTTGGCTGATAAAGGCCCAGAGAATCTCCAAGGTAGTTGCTTCTTCTTTGTCTACATACTGCCCGAAGCGTTCAATGGTGAACCGGCGAGAAATATCGTCGGAAAATAGGGGCATGACCCAGTTGGTCAAGATGGCAATATAGGTGAAGCTGAGGGTGCAAATGAGTAATCCCTGTTTGGGATAGCGTTTGCTGAGGGTCATGTAGACTCCGACGCCAAACAGGGAGATGCCGCCATCGGCGCGGACGGCGAGGATGCAGAGGGCGAGGGGCCAAAAGAGCCACCACCAGCGTTTTTCCATTGCCAACAACAGACTGAAGACAAACAGGGGCATCTGGAAGTTGTCATGGAAGTTGGAGAGGGTGGGACCGGCGATCGCATTGGCGGCATAATAACTAACGGCAATCCAACTGGCGATCGCCGGTTCTAAATAGACTCGGGCGAGGAGATAGAGCACCCCTCCAGCAGCGGTGACGAGGATAACATGGAGGACGCTCAAGGTTACCGGAGAGGGAAATAGACTGTAAATCGGTAGCCAGAGTAAGAGGGCCGGGGTAAAATGTTGTCCGAGACGGTGATAGGAAACGTCAGGGACTTCCCCACTATGGACCACATTGGTGGAAAGGCCCGAGGAGAGTGAACTTTGAAATAACCGTCCCTGGGTGCTATTCCAAAAGACTTGGTTGAAAATTCCCTGGTCAAAAGAGGCGTAAAAGGTGTAGTAGCGGTGGAGGGTGAAGACTAGGGTCACCACAAAGAAGGCGATCGCCGCTGTGACCACCAACCGCGCCCCTGAATTTTTCTGCAAATTTGACAACATTCCTCGCTTAAGTCTTAAGAAAATGTTAAGGTTTGACAACTACCGTTCTGCTGCCTCAACAGGTTAAAAGTTGAGGTTCCATTGGGTGGGTTTAGACCCGTGAGGAGGCCCTAGCTCTTTTCCTTCTGGGCAGTCAAGTCGGGATGAGAGTGGAATCATTTGTACTCTTTCACGAATCGACAATAAACAGGATAATTTATAAATATAAAGAAAAACAAAAGAACCACTAGGGCGATCGAATCACTTGTCTCCAGCTCAAAATGAGTGTTACTTTTTTAGCCGCATTGCCGCAAGGGGATTGCATGAGGGCAGTTCCGGAAAAAACCATGCATCAGAACGATGAAGCACCTTTACAGCTTGTCTTATTTGTTGATAGGCGTCCGAGATCCAGTGAACAAATTCGCAGAATCCGCAGTTATTTTCAAAAACGACGGACAGGTATCCCCTTTGACTTGGAGATCATTGATGTCAGCGAACAGCCTTATCTAGCCGAACAGTTTAAACTCGTAGCGACTCCGGCTTTGATTAAACTCCACCCGGGACCCCGACAAGTTCTCGCCGGTAGTAATTTAGTTGGAGAACTCGATAAGTGGTGGGATCGCTGGCAGAAGTCCGTGGAAGAGTATCTCAACAAGCAGGCATCAGAAGAGGCGATCGGACATTACCCGCGCAAAAGCATCTCTTCTGAACTGGCACATTCGGCTGAATTAATGGAACTCTCCGATGAAATTTTTCGCCTGAAGCAGGAAAAAGAAGAACTGCTGGACCAACTCCATTTTAAGGACCGCCTGATTGCCATGTTAGCCCATGAGTTGCGAAATCCTCTGACGGCAGCTTCTCTGGCTTTAGAAACCCTAGAAATCACTTACAAACCGGAAAAATCTCTCAATCCCGAGGCGGCATCAGCACTCCGGGCGCGATTAATTTACCATGCGCGCACTCAAACCCGCCTGATCGATCGCATGATCTCAGATATCCTCGTTGCCGCGCATAGCACAAATAGTGCCGATTTTCACATTCATCCCCAGAAACTCAACCTCAAAACCCTGACTTTGAACATTCTGGAAAATTTCAAAGACCACTTATTGGCGAAATCCCATACCCTCAAAACCGACATCCCCAACGATTTACCCTCGGTTTATGCTGATGGAGAACGGGTCCGACAGGTGATTGTAAATCTTTTGGACAATGCCATTAAGTACACTCCTCAAGGCGGACAAATCGAAGTTTGTATCTTGCACCGCACAACACAAAAGGTTCAAGTTAGCGTAATCGACACGGGTCCTGGGATTCCCGCAGAAAATCAGGAGCATATTTTTGAGGATAAGTTTCGTCTCCAGCGCGATGAACAAAAAGATGGTTATGGGATCGGTTTAAGTTTATGTAAGCGCTTAATTCGAGCCAATTGTGGGGAAATTTGGGTGGATTCTTCTTGCAATAAAGGTAGTGCCTTTCACTTTACTCTACCTGTGTATCGACAGTAGAAATGAGCAGATTAAATTAAGTTCGGCAGACCGGCGGGGTTTAAACTCCCGACGGTCTCTGAGTCAGAACTGGAAATTTGTTTTAAGGGGAGGGCAGGAGTGTCAGAGTTAAAACCCTACTCTTGTAGTCTTCAATCCCCTCCTGTGAGCACATCTTGTAAGAAGGGGGCTAAATCTCGATTCAGGCGACCCGCGCGCACAAATTCGGCATAAGTATCGGCTTCGATCGCCAGGAGTTCTTCTTTGAATTGTTCCCGGGCAAAATCCTGAAGATCGGGTTCTTGAGTTCGCAGTTGGTTAATGTTATTTTGAATGTCGCTGAGTTGTCCTTCGACTAAGGCAATCTGATAGCGATAAAACTCCCAATCAATATCGGGTCCGTTTTGTCCTTCTTTCAAGTGGTTCAAGACTCGCTGGAGTGCGGCGCGACGGGCGATCGCCTCTAAATAGTTCTGCTGGACTGTTTGATCTCCCAATAAATTCAGGACTTTGAGCAGGGGTTTGGTGGTTAAACCTTGAACCAGTAAGGTAAATAAAACGACCCCAAATACGGTGGCAATAATTTCCTCTCGGGCTTCTAAAATCATGGGGACAGACAAGGCGAGAGCGATGGATACGGAACCGCGCAATCCCCCCCACCACAAAACGGTTTGCTGCCGCACATTGATGTCTGATTTTGCTAGGAGATTGCTCAAGGCTCCTAGGGCATAAATGGCGATCGCCCGGGTGACTAACATCGCACCTAGGGTAATGGCGATCGTATCTAAATTATTGGCCAGGGAAGCAAACTGGATTTGGTCGCCAATTAGCAAAAAGACGATGGAGTTGACAAAAAAGGCTAAAAACTCCCAAAATTCGCTGACAATCAGCCTAGTGCGCGGATTCATGCCAATTCGGGAGCCAAAGTTACCTAAGACTAACCCCACGGTGACGACGCCAATCACCCCAGATCCACCGAGTTCTTCGACGACGAGATAGGTGCCGTAGGCGGAGACGAGGGTTAAGGATTGTTCGACGAGGGGTAAATCAAAGCGTTGGGTGAGGTAGGAAATCCCAAATCCGATTAAGCTGCCGATGCCGATACCAATGCCTACAAAAGCACCAAATTGGGCGATCGTCCCGCGTAGTTCCAACTGATTGGTTCCTAATGCCAGTCCCACGAGTAAGCTGAAGGCAACCACCGCTACGCCGTCATTGAATAAACTTTCCCCTTCCATCAGGGTGGAGAGGCGTTTTTCCACCCCGAGTTCTCGAAATAGAGCAATCACGGAAATCGGGTCCGTGGCGGAGAGACTCGCGCCGATTAACAAGGCGGTGCTTAGGGGAAGGGCGGTCCACTGATTCAGGGCGATCGCAATCCCCAGGACGGAAATTAGGACCCCGAGGATGGCATACAAGCTCACAGGGACTAACTCTTGTTTTAAGTCTTTCCACCGCAGATTCCAGGCGGCTTCAAATAACAACGGTGGCAAAAATATCGACAGGATTAGGGCCGGGGATAGGTTGACGAGGCGCACATCGACGAAGGCTAACCCTAATCCGACAATCACTAACAACAGGGTGTAGGGAATTTGTCGCACCCAACTAAAAATTTGTGGGAGTGTGGCAACACTCAGGGAAACGGTGAGGACAAGGACAAAGCGCTCTAAACTCTGTTTGATTAACGCTTCACTTGTAGTCGGTTCTATTGACATGACGACACGATAAATGAGGTTCTCTATAATGATGGGTCATTGTTTCGATTTCGTTTTAGCATACCGTTTCACCGGGTATGGGTTGTAAAAGGTTTTGGCGACGGAGAAGAATTCAGATATTACAGATTGCGAATATCATATTTCTCGGACTGAGGACTCTCCTCCTCAGCCGGAGTGAGTACAGGCGATCGCCCATTTTGAGAAGATACCCTAGGGAGAGATTTGGTTTGCCTCTGGATTTGTGCGATCGCATTTCCACATTCCAACCTCAGATTTAACCCCTCGTCTCTAACACAAACAGACAAAATTGTGATAAGATAAATTCGATAAATCCTGTGGGAATCGTAGAGGGTTAGGGTAGCACTTTCCTAACCTCCCCCAGTTCTATTTTTGAATACCCATTCTCTCGACAATCGACAGGCAATCAGAGGATTGGCTGTCTTCAAGCTTGACAATCTAAAACTGTCCGGGCGAATTTTTTGCTGTTGAAATCAATTAAATTCATGAAAAGAAAAGAAATTAATCCAGCCGATGCTCGCGCCCTCTTAGAAAACTCTATTTTCTGTTATCAGGGTGAACCAGCGGGGACCGTGGCTGCCCATGATCCCAAGTTAGATGCACTCAACTACAATCAGTGCTTTATCCGAGATTTCATTTCCGGGGCTTTGGTATTTTTAATTGAAGGAAAAACCGAGATTGTCAAAAATTTCCTCATTCATACTTTAACATTGCAGAAACATGAGAAAAGAATGGACTGCTTTGAACCGGGTCCAGGCTTAATGCCTGCCAGCTATAAAGTCATCCATAAAGATGGAAAAGAAGAACTATTGGGGGATTTTGGCAATCATGCGATCGGTCGAGTTCCCCCAGTTGATTCGGGCTTTTGGTGGTTGTTTTTACTCCGCGCTTATGTGAAGAAAACCGGGGATATGTCTTTTGCCCATCAACCGGAATTTCAAGAAGGCATCAAACTCATTTTAGAGTTGTGTTTACGGTCTCGGTTTGAGATGTTTCCGACCCTATTAGTTCCCGATGGTTCATTTATGATTGACCGACGGATGGGGGTATATGGTCATCCGTTGGAAATCCAATCCCTGTTTTATATTGCTTTGCGATTGGCCCGGGAGTTACTAAACTCCGACAATGAGGATGGCAGTTCCTATCTCCAAGCGATTCATAGCCGATTAGGCTCTTTACGATACCATATCCGAGAATATTATTGGCTCGACCTCAAGCGATTGAACGAAATTCATCGGTTTGAAAGCAATCAATTTGGAGAAAATGTGGCGAATAAGTTTAATATTTATCCCCGTTCAATTCCTCACTGGGTGACCTTATGGATGCCGGACCGAGGAGGATATTTAGCGGGAAATTTGGGTCCGGGTCGGCTCGATTTTCGCTTTTTCAGTTTGGGCAATTTATTGGCAATTTTGGGTTCTCTGTCATCGGAAGAAGAATCTCAGGGGATTATTTACCTGATTGAAGAACGGTGGTTAGATTTGGTGGGACGAATGCCGATTCAGATTGCTTTTCCAGCGGTTGAAAATCTGGAATGGGAGATTGTCACTGGATCTGACCCCAAAAATTATCCTTGGTCTTATCATAATGGGGGAAGTTGGCCGGTTTTAATTTGGCCTCTGGTGGCCGCATTTCAGAAAATGGGACGCCCGGAATTAGGACAGAAAGCCCTAGATTTGGCTGGCGATCGCCTAATTGCAGATGAATGGCCGGAATATTATGATGGTAAAAATGGTCGCTTAATTGGCAAAGAGGCAAGGCGATATCAAACTTGGACAATTTCCGGATATTTACTCGGAAAAATGCTGCAAGAAAACCCAGAGTCTCTTTCTTTGATGTGTTTTGACGAAGATCCAGAGATTCAAGGTTGTCCCGTTTAATTAGACGGTTGGGACAGTCAAATTACCGACGGATTCCCCCCAAACCCCCCTTGGGTAAGGGGGGCTTTTATGATTTTCTGAAACATCAGAAAATCATATTGGGACCTCATGGTATTTTATTCACCATTCTTATGAGGGTTGATTTTGGGATAAATGTGTGATAACAGGCATTAAAAGCCACTTTATTCTCTCTTAAGTGAGATTTGTAAAAAGAGGATTTCTAGATACTCCTCTATCTCCAGATAAAACCTTTTCTTATTTTTATTCCTTTAGAAATAAAGTGTCTTAATTTAAGCCCGTTTTTCATTGACCTAGAGATAGATAGCGACATATTCTCATTTCATTGTCTATATTTCTTCAGAAGTAGAACCGAAGAGGAGGGAAATTAATTGGGTAGTATTACTTACGCAATAAGTAAGAAATTGGTAAAACAGGAAGTATCAAATTCCTAGATACTTCCCAGAGAATAAGACTATAATTCACACAGTCACACAGTAAATATTTTTAAGAGACCTATTCACAGTGGCGATCGCGCTGAGGGAGTGACCCTGATGCCTATTCTCTTTTGCAAGAAGAGGCAAATTTTACCCTGTCTTTCTAATTTTAAGCAAAATTACCCCTGGACTAGAAAACGCGATCGCCTGCTAACAATCAGCTTTCATGTCTTGTACTTAAACCATTGTAACCATGTTAAAACCAAAAATTTTGAGCGCCTTACTTGCGGCCACTGCTGTTGTTTTTTCAGCCTCACTCCTCACGACCAAATCCACTTCAGCACAACCGATCGCCCCGGCAAATGATGGCACCGGCACCGTAGTGAATCCTAACGGTGAGACTTATCATATCGACGGCGGCAGGTTGTCCGGAGATGGTGCAAATCTGTTTCATAGTTTTGAACAATTTGGATTAGATGCCGGACAAGCGGCTAATTTTTTATCTAATCCGCAAATTCAAAATATTCTCGGTCGAATCGGCGGCGGCGATCCGTCAATTATTAATGGATTGATTCAAGTTTCTGGTGGCAATTCTAATCTGTATCTGATGAATCCTGCCGGATTTATTTTTGGTAACAATGCCAGTTTAAATGTGCCTGCTGCGTTTAGTGCAGTGACAGCAGATGGCATCGGGTTTGATGGCGGGTGGTTTAATGCCAATGGACCTAATAATTATTCTGCTTTAGTGGGAACGCCGAATCAGTTTGCCTTTACGATGAGTAACCCCGGTAGCATTATCAATGCTGGAAATTTAGGGGTGAATTCTGGAGAAAATTTAACCCTGATGGGGGGTAGCGTGATTAATACCGGCACACTGACAGCACCGGGGGAAATATTACCTTAGCAGCAGTACCGGGAGAAAGTCGAGTCCGGGTTTCTCAAGCGGGAATGTTGCTCAGTTTGGAGATTGAATCAAATCGAATTTTGGGCAATTCCAATCTACTCTACCGGCAAACCAAAGAATTTCGCCCCTATCCGTACCGGAATTATTGGCAGGTGGCGGTGAAGTAGGAAATGCCACGAACGTGGTGGTAAATCCCGATGGTAGCGTGAAATTGACCGGATCCGGCATCAATCTTCCCAGCGCTACGGGGACAGCGATCGCATCGGGAACGATTGATGCAGCAAGCGACAATATCGGCGGAAATGTGACAATCTTAGGCGATCGTGTCGGGGTTGTTGATGCCAATATTGACGCTTCTGGGATGTTTGGCGGCGGTCAAGTTTTCGTAGGTGGCGAGTTCAAAGGCGGCGACAGATTACCGACTAGCGAACAAACCTTTGTCAGTCCCAATTCCCTCATTAATGTAGATGCAATTCAATCCGGTAACAGTGGACGTGCTATCGTATGGGCCGATAATTTAACCTCATTTTATGGAGATATTACCGCCCGAGGCGGCAGTGAATCCGGCAATGGTGGATTTGTAGAAGTTTCCGGCAAAGATAGTTTAATTTTTGAAGGTTACGTCAATACTTCTGCTGCTAATGGGGAGTTTGGTACTTTATTATTAGACCCGAAAAATATTGCAATTATCGGCGATGGGAGTCCCGATGATGGTGATGATGATGGCAGTTTAGAATTCGCCCTCGGCACCGATCCGGATGCAGCAACTGCGGAAGTCAGTGCAGGGGAACCGCCAACCGGAGGCACGTTCCAAATTTATGAATCGGAATTGGAGGGAATGTCGGGAGATACGAATATTATCCTGGAAGCAACCAACAATATTACCGTGAATGATTTGCCGGATGATGAGTTATTGTTTGCACCGGGTAGCGGAGAGATTACCTTTCGTGCTGATGCGGATAATGATAGTTCCGGTGGGTTTATCATGAACGATTCTGCCGATGTCATCCGCGCCGAAGGACGGAATGTGAACATTAGTGGCGATAGTATTTTAGTTGGACATATCGATACCTCCGCTGCGGAAGATGGCGGCAATATTACCCTAACTTCCGGTGATGCGGATATTAAAATTAATGGCGGATTGAATGCCAGTTCCACAGGTTCGGGGACCGGGGGTGCAATCCAGTTAGAAGTGTCTTCCGGATTGGGTGCGATTAATATTAGCAGTAGTGGGGTGCGAGTTGCCTCGACTTCGGAATCTGGCGATGGTGGCAATATTACCTTTAATACTGCTGGGGGAAATATTAGTACCCTGGATGTGGATAGCAGCGTTAATGGTGAAGGAACTGCTGGAAATATCGATTTTAATATTAGTGCCAATTCGGAAGGAACCGGCGCGATCGATACCAGTAGCGGTACTTTAGATGCGAGTTCGGCAGAAGGGGAAGGCGGCGAAATTGCGCTAACCACTGCTGAAGGCAATATCGATACTGCCGATGTGAATAGTTTCTCCAATGGCGATGAAAACGGCGGCGAGATTAAACTGAATATTTCGGGTGGTTTGGGGTCGATTGACACCACCAACGGCACGTTAAATTCTACATCTGAAGGGGGAGACGGTGGCGAGATTACCTTGGCAACCAACGAAGGGAATATCAGCACCAGCAATCTCTATTCTTATTCTAATGGCGGTGTCGGCGGTAAGATTGAGTTAACGGCAAATGCCGGAAGCGGTTCGATTAATACCACTGTGGGGACGTTGGATTCGACTTCCGCAGATGGCGATGGTGCGAATGTAGAATTAACTACGCAACAAGGGAATATTAGTACGGCAGATATTCAGTCTTTTTCTGAAAGTGAAGGCAATGTTGGCGGCAATATCGAGTTGAAGGTGGATGATGTGGAAGGGTCGATCGATACCACAAATGGCACTTTAACCTCGGGTTCTACAATTGCCTCCGGAGGACCGATCGAACTGACGACTACCGATGGCAATATGAATGTCGGGACGCTCAATTCTAGTTCTACAGGTTCGGGAAATGGCGGTAAACTCGAATTGATTGCTGGCGGTGGCGGCAGTATTGATTCTACGACTGGCACTTTGAATTCTACCTCAGAATTAGGCAATGGCGGGACAATCGAACTGACAACGGAAGGGGGAGATATTCAAGCAGGGAATATCGATTCCAGTACCAACGATGAGGGGACTGGTGGCGAGATCACGCTGAAAATTACCGACATTCCTGGGAGTATTTCGACGACTGGCGGCGCGATCGCCTCTTCGTCAGCGCAAGGCGATGGCGGCAGTATCCAGATGAGTACCGCAGGTGGTAATATTAGTACGGCTGATGTAACGACAAGTTCTGGAGGCGATGGTGTTGGGGGTAATATTACTTTAGATATTGCTGCCAGTGAGGAACGCAATGGCGCGATCGATATTACCAATGGCGTTTATAATTCTACCTCTGAAGGTGGGGATGGCGGCAATATTAACTTGAGTACGAACCAAGGCGGAATTAGTACCAGCGATCTGAATAGTTACTCCAATGATTCTAGTGGTGTCGGTGGTGATATCTCCCTGACTGTGAATGGTGAAGAAGGTGCGATCGATACTACGGCAGGAACGTTGGAATCCGGGGGAAGTGCCGGAAGTGGCGGAGATATCTCCCTAACGACGGTGGATGGGAGTATCAGCAGTGGTAATCTGACTTCAAGTTCCACGAGTTCGGGAAATGGTGGCGCGATCGCAGTGGAAATACAACAGGATTTCGGCGGTATTGACTTGAGTAGCGCGATCGTTGATTCCAGTTCCGAGTCTGGCAGTGGCGGTAACGTCAGTGTGAGTACCGCCAGTGGTAACATCCAAACCACTAGCATTGATTCCAGTACCAATGGTGCCGGAATTGGCGGTAATATTACCATGAGTACCAATCGCGATGGTAGCATCGATACCAGCAATGGTTCGGAACCCACGTTAAATTCTAGTTCTGCCGATGGCGATGGCGGTAAAGTCGAACTCACCTCGGATAGTATTCTCGTGACGAGTGTAGATGCCACAGGGGGACTGACTGGCGGCAATATTATCTTTACCGGCAATGAAACGAATATTGCCGATGGGAGCACGATCGCCAGCAATGGTCAATTCCAATGGCGTCCCTTTGATTTAGACCAAGATATTCGCGTGGGATCGACGACAACAACGGACGATCTGGATTTTACCCTCGAAGAAATCGATCGCTTAGTCGATGGATTTAGCGACATTCTGATCGGACGTGAGGATGGGACTGGCACTATCTTTATCTATGATGAGTCGCAGTTCCAAGATCCGGTGATTTATCTGCAAGAAACCGAACAGCGATAGAGCGATCGCAGGATCATTAATCCTGGAAAGGGTGTTGAGGCAGATTGCCGACGCATCCTCCAGGGTTTTATCACCAGTCGCCCTGCTAATAGTTTAAATCGCAAAAAAAAGAGCAGCTTTTGCCTTGATTTGGCAAAAGCTGCTTGATTAAACTTCGGGCAAACTTCTCTCAAACACCCATGAAATTAAATATTTATTCCCCTCAATGTAAGAGGTTGATTCGCGAATCAACCGGGAGCATCTCAATTTGGCCTAAAAGGGGAATTTACAAGTCTTACTCCCCCTTCCCTCGTAGGGAAGGGGGCTGGGGGGTTAGGTCTATGAGCCTTCTTGAGATGCTCCCAATCAACCCTACAGTTAGAGCGCAACATGACGGCGTTTGCGTAACGATCCTGCGCCGACTAAACCGAATGCTAAGACTCCTAATACAGAAGTCGGTTCTGGGATAGAAACTGAGTCGTCTGATCCGGGAGGTTCAACGGCGATCGGATCTGTAGGAGGTTGACCTAGATCAGAAGCGGCAACAATCCCATCAAACCATGCATTGGCTAAAGTGGAGTAACCTTGGGGTGTAAAGTGAATCCCATCATAGAGATCATCTAGGGTAAACAAATTGCGGGTATCGACAAAGGAGAGGTTCTTCTGTTGATAGCGAT
This sequence comes from uncultured cyanobacterium, assembly GCA_963821735.1. Lineage (GTDB taxonomy): Bacteria > Cyanobacteriota > Cyanobacteriia > Cyanobacteriales > Laspinemataceae > Laspinema. Next base: position 32,319 of record CAWGFK010000002.1, on the reverse strand, counting down.
CGCTGCCTAACAGACCGGGCATCATATCATTGTATAAAGCGGCCTCTTGTGCTAATCCTTCATTGGGGGCTAACGGGGCGATCGAGCTAATCAATAAATGAACATCGGAAGACCAAGCAAAGATTTTATCAATTAATGTGCCCAGTTCATCAATGGTTTCCTGGGCAGTTGTTGTATTCTGAAAGATAAAGTCGTTGGTTCCTGCCATCAACAGGATAACATCGGGAGTCGCGGCATTGAGCCAGTTATCGATATTAGACATCAAATCACTGGCCCCGGGAAAGGTATCACCACTAATGGCATATCCACCATGACCCTGATGATTGCGATCGAATGCATAAGGTTGATTCCAACTTTTGGGGCGATTTGTGGTGGCACTCCCTACAAAATCAACATTGAATCCACTGTCATTCAGCAGCATCCAGAGGTTATCTCTATACCCCGCAAGGTCATCCCCTTTGCCTCGGGTGTTAGAATCCCCTAATGGCATAATTTTAAGGGGATTGGATTGGGTTAAAGAAAAGGCTTGTACCGGGGAGGAGGCTGCACCCAAAAGCAACAGGGTCGCGAAACCCGCAGATGTCAAGGTTAAACTCAAATTTTTCATGGTGTAATACCTCGGGTAAAATAATCAAAGTCAGTGAATAGAAGAGATGCTTTTTGCTAAACTGTTCAACGACAACGGTGAAATGCAAGGGGATTCAGATCGAATCCCACAGGTATAACTTAGAGGGAGGGTTGCCCCGAGGGTAGCGGGACAGTCGCAGTTACCAACCCGGTTTTTTAGAAAATGTTACCGACTGATTTGGCAACAAAATCGAGTGAAAACCCGGTTTCTTGTTCTATTGATGTCATACAGACTCGGAAGCCCAAGTAAACAGGATATATTTTCAAAAATCTGTTCCTGTAACCCAATCCTGTATAGGTTGAAGTTTTCTTGGGGTATTCTTTGCTTATTAGTTTGCTCTATGTTCTGAGTCAGTCACTCTATCTTTGGGATGACTTTGGGGAAAAGTTGGAATTTCCATGAAACACTCAGCCCCCTCCATCTAGCAAGGGCTTTAAAAGCTGGTATTTTGAGTAGATAATTCGAGGTTTTTGGTTGGTACACTTGCTTTACACCGTTATTTCCGGGATGACGAAGAAGGTTGAACAGTCGGGCAGGAAACCCCGTTTATACCCAAGTCTCGGTTGAAGCTAACATGAATTTTGAGAAATGTCAATCGGTAAATGGCGTGAAAAATTACCCGGTTTTGAGGAGATATAGAGTCCGCTCAGGATCATGAAAAATTTAGGTCACCGAGGGATGTGAGTCCCGTTGAAAAGCGGGTTTCCAGATTCATTTAAAGCTATTATAAAGTTTTTAGAAAAATCGGGAATAGGTTTATCAAAATTTTATAGTTGGGAATGTTTATACGTGCCGATCGCCCCGAAAAAATTCCCGTCACCGGATACTGGTGTTCCCTGATCCTGGGAACCTAACTCCTGTAACATCTACCTGTTTCAATATGCCGATGTTCCCCGAACCGATCGCCGAGTCAGGTTGAGTCAAGATGCACCCCATCCACGAACTGGCTTATAACGGCAAACTTTTCACCCCAAAAATCTGGCTAGGTTGGCGATCGCCCACTCGTTCCAAATAATGCCCAATATTCCGAGCAATTTCCAATCCCCCGCTAGATTTGCGCGTCATTTCATTATCAATCGAATAAATATCAATCGATTCCGATTTCCCCTTCAAGGCTGAATCTGCTAACCAGATAAAATTCCAAGTTTTCGTGGCACTATTTTTAACTTCACTTGAAAAAACCAGAGCTTGGGAGAGCTTCCGCGTTAACGCTTCCAAGCGAGCCGCTACATTCACCGCATCCCCTAATATCGTATAATCCCTCTTCACCTCGGAACCAATATTCCCCTCAATCACTTTCCCTTTGGCTAAACCAATTCCACTGTAGAGCACCCGCAACGGACTCCCTTCCGGAGCCGCATTTCGTAAAATTTCCAGTTCCATCAAAATATCTAAACTTGCTTGGATAGCTTCATCGGCGCAGTCCCCATCAAAATAAGCCATCACACAATCCCCAATAAACTTAGTCACCTCTCCCCCTTGCCTGGTAATGATTGCTGTACAAATTGAAAAATAACTATTCACCACGGAGACCACCTCTTCCACCGGCAGTTTCTCCGCAAAGGTAGAAAACGAGACAATATCACTAAAAAATACAATTTTTTCTACCGCTTTAGGCCGAATCGTCAGGGGATTAGTGCCTTGACTAATAATTTTAAAAATACTGGGTTGGGTATATTTTTCCAAGACGCGATGGGATTCGGTGAGGGTTTGTAATAACACCTTAATCGGTCGAATTAACAAATCAGTATTTTCATCCAAATTAATCGTTTGCATGGACCAATCAGGAAACATTCGCTCCTGGACTTCCAGTTCAGATTTTAAGCAAAGAATATCCGTATGACGCTCATCCGCCAGAATTCGGTCATAAATTCGGTCAATTTTCTCCGCTTCGCCTTCTAGGATTTGAAAAAATATCCCGTCCAGACAGAGCAATACTCCCGTCACATTTGCTTGTTGATTTTTTTGACTGGATATGCGACCGATCGCCTCAATCTCGTCATGAGAAAGCGGGCGGGAAAATTTACTAATATAGGTGAGTCTTTTCATGGTAAAATTCTAGTCCATTACAGCAAAATAGCGCCGCCAACCTCAACCCTCAATACCACCGGCTGGAAGTGGGTATGACAGCAGCGGGTTGTCTATCTACAAATCACCGATTACCCTGAACAACCCTAATGTTTCGGGAGAATTCCCTGATGTTGAGTGTTTTACAAATCACCAGCCCTTGAGAACCCTGACCCAAACGCACAGATTGACCCTTCTCATTCAAAATTGTGACATAAAATCAAGGGGCGGGACAGGAGTTAGAACTCTACTCTACCCGTATTCACGAACAGGTGTCAGGAATCCGCTTTTTTAGCCCATGCCAACCATTACAGGAACAACTCAATTACTCGGGGTCATCGGCTATCCGGTGAAGCATTCCCTTTCTCCGGTGATGCACAATGCGGCGATCGCTGAAATGGGAGTAGATTTTGTCTATCTCCCTTGGCCCGTCGCACCGTCGGATTTACCCACCGCCCTTGCCGGTTTTGCTGCCGTCGGGGTGCGCGGATTTAGCATTACCATCCCTCACAAACAAGCCATTATTCCTCTGTTATCGGAGATTTCTCCCGTTGCTCAGGCGGTGGGGGCGGTGAATACCGTCTGGCGGACTCCCACCGGGTGGGCAGGCACAAATACCGATGTAGAAGGATTTCTCGCCCCGTTGCAGCGTTGCGATCGCCCCTGGAATCAAACCCTCGCCGTTATTTTAGGGTGCGGGGGTGCAGCGCGGGCAGTAGTCGCCGGTTTAGCCCAGTTAGGCTGTGCCAAAATCTGTGTCGTAGGCCGGAATATGGACAAATTACAGGCATTTCAAACCAGTTGGCAGGATTCCCCTTGGCGGGTCAATCTCTCGGTCCATGACGGGTCAGAACTGCCACAATTGCTACCCCAGGCGGGATTACTGGTGAATGCCACCCCGGTGGGAATGTCTCCGGATGTGGGGCGCTCGCCGGTGACCCCAGAACTCTTGGCTATCCTCCCTAAAGCAGCGATCGCCTATGATCTAATCTACACCCCCAGTCCCACGGAATTTTTGCGACAGGCGCAGGCTGTGGGTTTGTTGGCGATCGATGGGTCAGAAATGTTAGTCCAACAAGGGGCTGCCGCCTTGCAAATTTGGCTCGATCGCCCGGTCCCCGTTGATATCATGGGCCAAGCACTCCGTCAGCATTTGCGGGGATAACCCCTCTTCCTTAACCCCCTCAAACCCCAGGGTTAAGGTGGTCAACAGAGGGCTTTTTCCCGGACCCTGCTTCGCGGTAAGCTAGGTTTTAGCTTTGGTTTTGAAAATCCCGCCTATCTTTAATTTTGTTTAATTCCAACCATCCCCTATTCCGAGGTGTTCTGATGATTAAATCTCTGCAAATTGCCCTTGCTAAAACCGGGCGCTTCTTCGCATTAAAGAGGATAATTCTTCCGATGGTAATTGCGATCGGCTTATTCTGGTTTAGTCCTCCCGCTTTAGCCCTGACCGATATCCAAATTTCCAATATCGCCTACAAAGACTGTGGTGAAGAACTCTCTGAGGGCATCGTCGCCAGTGGTGATATGAGTGCAGCCAACTGCTTTATCATTAGCGGAACCGCTAAAAATACCTCCGGTAAACCCGTTTATGATGCTGATGTATTTGGCGTGATTTATGATGCCAATAACAATAACATCATGCCCAATCGCACCCGCCTGGGCAATATTCAGTCTGTCCCTCCCGGAAATAGCGATTTTGAGTTCAGAATCTCCGTTCCAGCCAATCTCCCCACACCGCTAAAATTAGAAAAATTCAAGGCGCGGGGATTTAGCGGGCGTGTCAAACCGTTACTCTATGAGACCAGTTTGGATTAAGCTGAATCTCTTGCTACTCCTACCCATCCATCAACAAAAAGCGGCGAGTCTGATCTCGCCGCTTTTATGATCCGGAGTAACCGGGGAATGGGGAGTTCCAAAGCACAAGGGTCCATCGGGGGCATTAAAACCCGAGGGCTGGACTTGCTGATAAGCTACCGAAGAACTGAGAAACGAATTGCAACAGAAAAATTGCCAAGATGGGGGATAAGTCGATTCCCCCTAAGGGCGGAATAAAAGAACGGAAAATATTCAGGTAAGGATCGGTTAGCTGACTGACAATGGAAAACGGTGGATCGTACCAGTTGACATTGGGAAACCAGCTTAAGAGAATCCGAATGATCAACAGGACGAAATAAATTTGAAAAAATGCAGCTAGGGTGCTGAAAATTAAGTCTAGTGGATTCATTATGGTTGATTGGCTTGAACTATCTGAATTCTAAGCTCTATTGAGCTTTGTTTTTAGTGTAGTCGATCGCCGAATCTTTAGGCAGTCGGGTTTCCGAATCGCCAACGAACCGGGCGATCGCTACAAAAATTTCGCGGTAGGGGACCAGAAACCGGGTTTTTGCCTAGATTTCTCAGCAATGACCAGAAATTTGTTCAACAAACCCGGTTTCTCATTGCTCCTGTCACTGGCATTCTGAGTTGTGGCAACATCTGGATGGGGTTAGGATTCTTCCACCACGGCGGAAACGCTCTCGGTTTCCTCTACAGCAGTTCCGTTAACATGGCTCAGTTGTTGGCGCACATCATCGATCGCCTCATTAAGTTGAGCGATTTTGTTTTCCAAAGAACGCCGTGCGGTTTCCATGCCTGCTTGTTCAGCAAACTGCCGTTTTTTCAGCTTTCGGGGTCTAGGTTCGGGACGGGTCCCGTTTTCCGGTGGCTTACTCTCTTCTGCCAGTTTTGCACCCACGATCGCCCCGATCGCTCCACCGACGATGCCACCTAAAATCGTTCCCAGTAAAAATCCGCCTGCAAAATTATCTCGATTACTCATTGCCTTACCCTGTCTGGAGTTGCTGCTGCTTTCACTTGTGGCTTATTAATTTCTTCCCTGGGAATCTCGGGTCCCGGAACCCCTCTAATGCTGGATATAATAACACATTGGGGCGGGTAGTCTGTTGATTCTTTAGCAAGGAGCGAAAACCTCGCCAGGGCGACACACCGGCAGCTTGTCAAGGCTCCGTAAAGGCGTTGCTAGTGTGTCGAATTGACTCAAGTTGCAAAGGCGCGATCGCCTGCATCTCCCAATCCTGGCACAATATAACCGTTCTCATTGAGACTTTCATCAATGCAAGCGGTATAGATGTTCAAACTCGGATAGGCTTGACTCAATTTTTGCAAGGCTGGGGATGCCACCACCACGGACAAAATCCGAATCAGCCCCGGATCCACACCGCGCTCGGTGAGCATCGCCATTGTTGCCATGATGGTCCCCCCGGTAGCTAACATCGGTTCGCAAATTAGCACTCGGGTTTGGGGGTCAATTTGATCCGGGAGTTTGTTCAAATAACATCGCGCTTCCAGGGTTTCTTCATCCCGGACCATCCCCAAATGATACACCGCTGCCAAGGGGATCACGGGTTGCACCCCTTCCATTAGGGCTAATCCCGCCCGCAGGATCGGCACCACCACCACCGGCACTTCCGGATTGACAAAGGTGGCGGGACAAGGAGCCAGGGGGGTTTCGATGGTGGTTTCTACCACCGGCAACCAATCGCGACAGGCTTCATAAGTTAGCCAGCGTCCTAATTCGGTGATGGCACTCCGAAACAGAGCAGGTGGGGTTCCGGCATCCCGCGCCACCCCAAGCCAATGCTTGATCAACGGATGCGGCGGCACATAAACTCGCATTTGTATGGTCATGGACTTTTTGGGCGATCGCTTGTCTTAATTCTAGGTTCGAGACCAGACCGATTGTACTGCCTTCTGGGTCTACTGAGTTAATCTGGGGGCGATCGTTTTCTGCCCCAGATTCCGTTACCTGTTGTTAACTCGCAGATTTACTTGAAAAAATTTTCTGAAAAAACTTCTCAACAAGTATTGACAAAGATTTTCAATAAGTCTATATTGAGATTACTAAAGTGTTCTCCTCTCAAAAAGGATCGGCAGGCGGGATTGGTCAGCAACGGCTAGTCCCGTATTTCTTTTGGGGGGTCGGCGCAAAGGGTGGGGCCGAGCTACAGTCATTCCCTAGGGGGAAGAATAACCCAAATCTCCCGCGCCCCTGGCCTAAAATTTCCCTTACAATAACCCCATAGCTTGCGGCATTGTCTGTAAAACCGGCATCTGGCGGTCCTGGAAATCGAACTGGGGTCCAGATGTGGGTGCAGTGCAATGTGGTCAGCTCTCCCATTCATAACCTTTTAGGCGATCGCAAGACACGACTCATGGCAGTTGCTTCCACCCCAACCTCACTCCAAACTGAGAATTTTGATGTTATCGTTATCGGTTCCGGCATTGGCGGACTCGTAACCGCAACCCAACTCGCCGCCAAAGGAGCCCAGGTCCTCGTCCTGGAAAGCTACACCATTCCCGGAGGCAGTTCTGGCTCCTTTGAGCGTAACGGCTATTGTTTTGACCAAGGAGCCTCGATGATCTTCGGATTTGGGGACCAAGGTACCACGAACCTGCTAACTCGCGCCCTAGATGCAGTCAAAGTCAACCTCGAAACGGTCCCGGATCCGGTGCAGATCCACTATCACCTCCCGGATGGACTGGACCTAGAAGTTCATCGCAATTATGAGAAATTTTTGCAAGAACTAGGCAGTCGCTTTCCTCATGAACGGGAGGGAATTCGTCAATTTTATGATGAATGCTGGAAAGTATTCAACTGCCTCAATGCCATGCCGTTACTGTCCCTGGAAGAACCGCGCTATCTGATGCAGGTATTTTTCCAGCATCCCCTCGCCTGTTTGGGGTTAGTCAAATATCTCCCTCTGAATGCTGGAGATATTGCCCGCAAGTATATCAAAGATCCGGCCCTGCTGAAATTTATCGATATCGAATGCTATTGCTGGTCCGTGGTTCCAGCAGAAATGACCCCGATGATTAATGCCGGGATGGTATTTTCCGATCGCCACTATGGCGGGATAAATTATCCTAAAGGCGGCGTGGGACAAATTGCTAAGAAATTGGCCGAGGGATTAGTGAATGCCGGAAGTACCATTCGCTATCAATCCCGGGTGGGTCAAATTATCACAGAACAAGGACGCGCCGTGGGGGTAAAATTGACCACGGGAGAGGAATATCGGGCCAAACGGATTGTCTCGAATGCGACGCGCTGGGATACCTTTGACAAATTATTGGGCGATCGACCACTGCCTGAGAAAGAAGAACGTTGGCGCAGTCGCTATCGCAAATCCCCCAGTTTTATTAGTTTGCATTTAGGAGTAGAAGCGGGAGTTTTACCCCCGGATAGCGCTTGTCATCATATTGTCTTAGACCAATGGCAGAAAATGGAAGAACCCGAGGGGACAATTTTCGTGTCGATTCCCACCCTTTTGGATCCGAGTTTAGCCCCGGAGGGATATCATATCATTCATACCTTTACCCCCAGTTGGATTAAGGATTGGGAGGGAATGTCATCGGAAGAGTATGAAGAGAAGAAGGAAGAAGCGGCAGGACGAATTATTGAGCGTTTAGAAGAGATTTTTCCCGGGTTAGATGCGGGATTGGATTATATGGAGGTGGGAACCCCGCGATCGCATCGGCGGTTTTTAAATCGGGTGGATGGGACCTATGGACCGATTCCCCGAAGGAAGTTATGGGGATTGTTGGGAATGCCATTTAACCGCACTTCAATTCCCGGGTTGTACTGTGTGGGAGATAGTACCTTTCCTGGACAAGGATTAAATGCAGTCGCCTTTTCTGGGTTTGCCTGCGCCCATAGAATTGGGGTAGATTTGGGATTGTAGGAGCCGTAAGCTGTTTCCTGTTTAAATTGGAGATTAGACCATTATCAAACTTTTGGAGTGCGGTAAGCGGAGCTATGCCTACTTGCTTGGCATCTTGCTCGCTAGAACCATCCAGTTTAAATGCCGAACAGCTTAGAACCCGGTTTATTGAGTCAGGATAGAGGCGAGTTTAGCGGGTTTTTGTCCTGACTCAACCCGAGAGGGAATCCAAGAGTTAGGGGGACTCTCTAGCATCCCGGACTGCGGCGAGAAAGAATAAAACCACACTGGGAACGCTAATTGCCAGAATGATACCCGTGGGGATTGCGCCGAGTTCTGGTTGTCCGGAGGAGAGTTCAAAAATCGAACCCACCGAGGCGATCGCCGCCACGCAGGAAGCGCCCAGAAAGAGGGAAGTTTTGGGAGACATGAACATGAGAAACCCTGACCAATAAAGGATGAATAAAGGATGATTACAGTATTAACAATCTAGGTGACCATTGAAGCGGTGAAAAAACGGTTAACCCCTAATAGTTAACCGTTGACATTTTCCTAAAGCATGGATTTAACGTCTTTCGTCGAAAATCCTTGTTTGGTCAGTTCCTCAGTGAGTGCCAGGTGATTTTCCACGCGATCGACAAAGAGGACACCATTGAGGTGATCCATTTCATGCTGAATGCAGCGAGAAATGATTCCATTTGCCGTCATTTTTTGAGGACGTCCCCGTTCATCCTTAAATGCCACTTCGATAATTTCGGGGCGTTTGACATCCAGATAAACACCGGGAATACTCAGACAGCCTTCTTGATAGGTGCATTCATCGCCGCCAAATTTCTTGATCACGGGATTGATCAGGACCAGGGGGGGAGTTGCAGGGTTTTCCAAATCACAGTCAACGACAATCACTTGTTTTTGGACCCCGACTTGAGGTGCCGCCAATCCAATACCATCCGCCGTGTACATACTTTGGAGCATTTCCCGCACAAGTTGGCGGATATCTGCATCCACTTGAGCAACGCGCTTGGCAGACTGACGCAGATCGCGATCGCCGAGATAACGAATATCCCGAGGTGGATGGTCTAACTTTTTCTTTTCGACAAGAACTTGAGAACTCATGAACTTAGGGGGTGCGGTTTCCGGCTAGATTTTAATCTAGGCTAGTTATTTCGATCTTAACCTATTGATACAAAAGCCGCAGAGTCTCCCCAAGCTAGACTCGGGGAGACTTGGGCTAAACGGATCAGGGTTAACGGGCATTAACCCCCAATAGACGATCTTCTTAGTTTAAGAACAGCAAATTGCCCGTGCCCGCAAATCCTGAATCGTAAGCCGCTCCATCTGCTATCTGAATCTCAACAACCTTGGCATCAGCATCATTCGGATTGTCAATAGGAGTTAACGGAAGTGACACCGAACTTTGTCCCGCAGCAAAGTTAATTGTGCCGGGTAATGCCTGGTAGTCGATGCCCGATTGAGCCGTCCCAGCAACGGTATAATTCACCGTCAGGGGGATGGCTTTATCGCCAAACCGGATAAATTGGAACTGGTTACCCGTAGGAGGGTCAGCCAAGACATCGGCAGCCCGTCCTACTACACTGATTTGGGGAGTCTCATTATCTTCAATGGTGACAACACTCTGGTCTTCTCCCTCTTTCAGTTCATAAACCTGGGTCGCATCCGTTGACCCGGCAAGGGTTATGCGGACTGTTTCATCGGGTTCTGCATTATTATCATCCAAAGCCCGAACTTCAACGGTGGCCGAGGATTGACCATCTGCAATCACGACTTGCCCAGTCAACTCGTCATAATCTACAGCATTGGTCGCAGTCCCGCCACTGCCATAATTGACAGTCAACGCTCCCGAGGTGATGGGATTACCCGCACTATCTTCTCGAAAGATGGTCAAGAGAGTCTGAGGATTTTCTCCTTCCTTAACCCGTTCCGTAGCTGGACTAATGCGGACAATCGGTGAGTCATTATCGATCAGGATAACTTCCCCTTCTTGCTTATCACTGGCGATGTTGTAATCAGCCGTTTCATTCAGGATGAGCTTAACGAATTCATTCCCTTCAGGCAAAGCATCATCAATTGGATTGATGGTAATGGTAGCCGTGGAAGATCCTTCGGGAATGATGACGGTATTGCTCCCCAAGGTGAAGGCTGCACCATTGAAGAGGGCATTGTAGTCTTGACCCTCGGCGGCGGCTTCGGGATCGGTGTCTTGTGTCGGTGCTGTGGTATCCACCTGATAGGTAACCGTTAAACCACCGGCAGGAGCATTGACTACAGTACCATTGGCATCGCGCAGGGCGATGGTAAACACCCCTTCTCGGGTGGCGTCGGGTTGTAGGTCCGCCGCTGCCGCTTCAAATGCCTCATCTTCCGGGGGAGTTACCTCAATACTGACAACCAGTTGATCAATATCTTCAATTTGCAGGGGTGCCGAAGTGGCACTGAGTTGTACGCCACCTGTGGGATTGGTCAAGGATAAGTTGACGATTTTGAGACCATCCACTTGACCGACAGTCCCGCGTAAAATGGCCGTAGCTGGGAGTGTAATGGTTTTAGTTGCTGTTTCCCCATCTGCAAAGGAGACGGGAACCGTAACTGCGGCAAAATCCTCTCCCACAATCCCCGCTTCTGCGGGTGGATTTGTACTCGCTGAACCCGCAGCCAGGGTGATATCAGCACTTACTTCGCCGCTGCTGCCATTGACTCGACGGACCTGGATTTCTCGGACCAGGGTTCCATCTTCCTTCACTCGGAAACTGCCTTCCGGTGGAAGGACAAACTCTATCTCTCCGGGATTATCGTCGTCGATAATTTCGACCGTTGCTGTAGATTGGCTGCCTAAAATCGCAGTCCCTGTGAGATTGCTCAGTTGTAAGCTGATCGTTTCCGTATCTTCGGCGAGGGTATCGTTAACGATGGGAATAGAAACCTGTTTTGCGGTGGTATCTCCCTCTGCAAACTGGATAGCAAACGGGAAAATATTCTCATAATCGTCTACCGCTGTTGCAGTTCCCGGATTGCCTTGAAGAACCACATTGGCAGTTACCACCCCTTCGCTACTATTGCCACGAGTCACCGTGACTAGCATCGCTTCGGGAGTCCCATCTTCGTTAATTCGGTAGGTGGCATTGCTAAATTGAATGACACTCTCCTCGGGTTCGGGTTCGGGTTCGGGTTCGGGTTCGGGGATTACCGGAGGCGTAATCGGCGGAGGAGTGGGGATGTCTGGGAGTGGGACGGCCTCCGGGGGTGGCGGTGGCGGTGGCGCAGCGACTGGGGGTAGGAAATCATCGCGGGTAATTGCGGTGGCACTGACATTTTGCAAAATAGTCACGGTGCCAGTGAGGCGATCGAGAATCAGGGTATTTAAGATCCCGTTGGCATCAAATTCTTCGCGGATATCGAGGTCTTCAAAGGTGATGCCATCGGCTAAGAGTAGGAAATCTTCCCCATCGGTGAAGTCGGTGATTAAGTTTCGCGTCTGTTGCAGAAATCCTAATCCAGGAGAAATGACAAATTGATCGGACCCTTGGCCGCCGGTGAGGGTATTGTTGCCGACTCCGCCGAAAATGACATCATTGCCTTTATCGCCAAAGAGCAGGTCATCTCCATCATCGCCTCGGATGGTGTCGTTGTCTTGACCGCCATAAATGATATCGTTTCCAAAACCGCCTTCGAGGAGGTCATTGCCTTCATTGCCCAAGATCAGGTCATCCCCTTCGCCGCCATCAACGAAGTCATTTCCGAGATTGCCAAAGAGGACATCATTTCCTTTGTTCCCAAACAGTTGGTCATTATCTTGACCTCCGTAGGCGGTATCATCGCCTTGACCGCCATAGACGACATCAGCGCCTTTGTTGCCAAAAATGGCGTCGTTCCCTTCATTACCAAAAATGATGTCGTTGCCGACGCCACCGTAGGCGGTATCATTCCCTTCCCCGGCGTAGAGGACATCGTTCCCGCCATCAAAGACTTCGGCAGTGAGGTCGTCACCGTAGAGGATATCGTTTCCGGCACCGCCTACTACTAAATCGCTGCCTTCGTTGCCATTGAGGATGTCATCCCCATCTTCCCCGTAGAGGGTATCGTTGGCGAGACCGCCAGAAATGTTATCGTTGCCGAGGCCACCATAGATGAGGTCATTGTCATCGTCACCGGAGAGGAGGTCATTCCCCTCATGACCGATGATCAGGTCGTTGCCTTTGCCGCCATAAACGGTGTCGGTCCCCCCTTCTCCATCGAGGGTATCATTGCCTTGGTTTCCGAATATCAGGTCATCGCCGATGCCGCCAAAGATGATGTCGTCGCCAAATCCTTCTTCCAGGGAGAGTCCCTCCCGGGTGAGGTCTCCGTAGAGGACGTTGTTGCCGGAGACTCCGCGAATGATGTCGTTACCGGGACCACCGGCGATCGTGTCGTTGTCTTGGTTTCCCAGGAGGCTATCATTACCGACATTGCCATAAATGGTATCGTTCCCTGGGTTGCCAACGACGGTATCGTCGGCTAGGGAACCAATAATCGTATCATCTCCAGCTTGGCCTTGGATGATTTGCTGTAGGGATAAGTCTAAAAAAATTCCGTCTTCCTCTAAAGTTCGAGAGGATTCTAGGGGATCGCTGTCATCTAATCCGGGAATATTTGATCCTGGAAGATTCGTTTCCAGGGGATTGTTCGGTTCGCTAATTTGTGCCATTTTGGGAATTCTATCTACAGAATAGTTTGGGTGAATACTAAACTCATCAATCGGAGTTTTTCAAGACCGATCGCTCGGCTTCATCATCAAAAAGTAGGGATTGTCAGGGATTATCTACATTGGCGATCGCTCACGACTACTCAGATGCACTCAAGATATATTCAATAAAACTTGCAGCCTCCTCCTGTTTTTGCGATAATTTTTTTTGATAATGCACGCATTCCGTCTGATTGGACAATGGCAGTGCCTTATTGAACCGAAGATGAGGAATCCGAGAACCCTACCTAGGCCGTCCCCATTTTGGATGGAAATACACCATTAGCACCATAGACCAAGATTTACGCGATGTAAATGGTAGTCCGAGGGTGATTTCTAGGGTCTGATAGGATGCCTCCGGGTTACTCTCTTTTTTTTTGAGTCACTGGAGTTCAAACGACGCCCTCACCAGGTTTTTTTAAATTGAGTGACCAGAAGGAACAAAGAATTTCTCCTGGATCCTCTGAATGGCTTCGGATCGGGGTCAGTTGTTGTGGATTATACCCAAAATTCCGCAAATAGCTATCACGGGCCGCTAAAAGAATTGAGTAGCGGTCGATTTTTTGGCGGTCACGGTTTTATGGGTATTTTGAAATACTTGAGTGAGAATGATCCAATCCTATCGCCAGGGGGAAGCACGAAGGGGGATGAAGGTAAATTCAGGATTGGACCGATGGAACCTGAATGAGTGAAGAGGATTTGGTCAGGCAAAGCATTGTCCTAGGGGACAGGGATAGATCCGGTCGTGATGAAAGAGGGAAGTGAACTTGAGAATTAAGAATTAAACTAATCAACCTGATTAGGGTTTAATTCTTAATTCTCAAGGTTCAAGACTCACCCATTTAAAAGAGCCTGAATGGTGGTCTTAGGAAAAGTTCCAGGCGGGACCTATTATCGATCGCGGTGTTGTTCCAATAACGCCTGAGCGCGAGGCTTGTACACCAGATAAAATAACGCCTCTAAGTAGCGCAACATATCCTCACGATTTTCCTTGGAGGTATAATTCCAGAACCCGTAAATTTTAGACAGAGACAACAGGCGGGTGGTATGAATTTTCCAAGTATAAGTTGTGTAAACCCGCTCGATCGCCCGTTGGGAAATTTCATCCCAATAATGGGGATTTTGTTCATGTTTGGTCACAAAGTCCAGCAGTTTGTCTGCGGTTTCTTCTAAATTCGTCGGGTTGATGTAAAATCCATTCACTTTGTCTTGAATGATTTCTAACGGACCCCCGAACTGGGTGGCAAAGGTCGGCAAACCGGAAACCATCGCCTCTAAAATTGTCAGACCAAAGGCTTCAAATAAAGCCGGTTGCACAAAGATTCCCTTATGGTCACCAATCACCCGATACAATTCCCCAGAATCGCTCTTAGAGAGGCGCACTCCCAACCAGCGAATCTTATTATACAAATTGTACTGCTCAATGATGCCATACAATTTTTGCATTTCGCTGATTTCTTCCGTGTCGGTAGAGTCCTCAGTTCGCAATTTACCGGCAACCAGAATCAGATTACAGCGCTCTTGCAATTCAGGACTTTGGCCAAAACATTCAGCTAAACCCGTCAGATTCTTAATCCGGTCCAGTCGGGCGACGGAAAACAGAATTTGTTTGCTGGGGTCTTCCAGTTTTCCGAAAACTTGAGTGGGATCATCCAGAGTAAAGAGTAATTCTTCCAGTCGTTCCCGGTTGGCTGGGATGCGGTCTTCGGTGCGGGTGTAGGGAAAATAGACCGCTTCATTCACCCCAGGGGGGACGACGTTAAATTTAGGAGAAAATAACTCAATGCCGTTGACCACATGATACAGATCCGGCATGGTAAAACAGGCGTAGGATTCATACTGACCCACACTATCTGGGGTCCCCACAATCTCTTGATAGGTGCTGCTAACAATAAAATTGGCAGCATTCATGGCGATCAAGTCAGCGGTAAACTGGAGAGAAAAGTGATATTGAGGATCAAGGTCTTGCCAGTAGAGGTTACTGAAGAGATACTTAGATTTTTCTAAGGCATGAGCGATGTTGCACTGGGTGACTTTCAGGCGACGTGCTAACAGGAATGCCACTAAGTTTCCGTCAGAATAGTTGCCGACGATTAAATCGGGTTTGCCTTGAAATTCGGCCAGGAGTTCTTTTTCGGCATCAATGGCGTAGGTTTCTAAATAGGGCCAGATTTCAAATCGAGAAATCCAGTTTTGGGTCAGGTTAGGATTCTGTTCACGGAAGGGAACTCGCAGAATCCAGCCATTATCGGTGCCGTAAATTTTTTCCAGGCGTTCGTTACAGCGAGTGCCATCGGCATTGGGGATTAACCGGGAGAGGACGATGACTTTCGGATGAACCCCTAATGTATCCAATCCGGCGAGTTTAAATTCTTCTTGCAGTTGTTTTTCTAAACTGCGGGCCTGATCCAGGACATAGACGACTTGGCCCCCGGTGTCGGGTCGTCCGAGTACGCCTTCTTGACCAAACCACCCATGCACGGAGACGAGGACGATGCGAAAGATCATCGGAATCCGGGAGATGAAGGATTCCATGACGGCATCGTTGGGGGAGTCGATCAGTTCGTCGAGGATTTCTAGGGTTTCGCGGACGCGACCGGCAGTATTTCCCCAACCGGGTTCAAATCCTAAAATTTGCAGGTCGAACCGGAAGTTTTCAAAGGGTTCCTCTGAGGGCCGATCGCCGACAAAGGAGAGGGCTTGTTTGACTTTCTGGGACAATTCTCGCCGGTTTTTAATCCGGGGATTAATCAGTAATTGCAGTCCATTATATTGATGCAAGTTCAAAAATTCATACAGCAGTTCAAGGGTCTGCTGGGGGTCTTGAAATAACTTGCTAGATAGGTAGCGATTGAGGAACTGAACGCCTTTACCGATATTTTTGGGGTCGCGAATGGTGGGGGAGTAGTCGTAAAAGGGGGCAAAGTCCAGTTCGAGGACATCTCCCTCGTTGGGGTGGTGCTGATTGACGAGGCGATCGCGCAAATCGAGCAATTCCTGTACGGTCATTGCTTCTACCGTGAGGTCTTCTAAGATCCGAAAGATTTCCTGAGAGGCAATCTTAGGCCGGATAATCATGCAAAGACTTTCGTTTTCCAGAATGATTTCCTGGGTATAGAAAATCAGTTTTCCTAGATAGGAAGATTGATAAAAATACGAGGGCTTTTCATGGTGAGCGCAGTAATCTGAAAAGGCTCGGACGATATCATTTCTCAGAAAATACTGTTGTCCTGTGGTGCGTAATTCGCTGGCAAACTGACGCAGATCGATTTTTTCGTCACATTTTAGGACGGATTCTATCAAGTCTGACATCCAATACTCCTTACTAAGTTCGACAAGTGAATGTGCTTTCACTCAAATTAAAGGTCACAACGATGTCGATCGCCTCTATCTGTAGAGGAAGATATCTCCAGATTGACACCGGATAGTGTGGATGAAGCACGATCAACTGATTGGTTATTATACCCGATCGCGGTCAAGGGGTCACGGTTGCCGTGGCGATCGGGTCGAACTCTCTGTCGGAAATGCAGTCGCTTTTGCAGTAGGCTACTGGAGTAGGGGTTGAGGAGATTGGCTTCCTAACTGGCCTATATTCGCTGATAGGCAAGGATTTCCCCGGGATTCAACCTGTTGTCTGCTTGCCTAATTTGAGGACTGGGATTTTCCCAAATAGCCCGGAAAAATTCCGGTCACTTATATTAATGCCCTCCCTTTCTCTCCACACCATCGAGGATGAAACCCTGTTTTTTTGTTACTTATCATACTTTCGTACTCTTTGAGGTTTTTTTTGTCTATATTTGATGACATGGGAACCCCCAGTGTTATTTGAGACGACCGCTCATTTTGGAGGGATTCTCAGTTTTCAACGGCTAAGTTTTACCGGCTTGCCATTTTTTTATTGATATTAATCCTCAAGGGGTTTAATTTGGGGATGACATCCCAGGTGAACCCGAGGAATTTCTTGAGGGGTTTAAATCCTCGGGGAAATTTCACCCCAATCAATAGGTCCTCTGCGGTGGCGATCGCACTCGTTTCTATCCCTCTGAGGCCAGGGGGAGAACCCTTTGAGGGTACTGCTGTCCAAACCCTAGAATCCTGATGGGAGTTGGCGATCGCCAGCCCTCCAGCCAGTGCATCCTTCTTTCTCCTGCTTTAAATTCGAGATCATTTTCCTAACTCTATATACTCCTTTTCCTCTGGGTCTATTTCTTCAGGAATAACTGGGTTCCAACTGAGTTTACATCTAAAGATTGATGCGGCTTCCTGTGATTGTAGATAGATTGGTTACAAGCAAGCAATGTTTTAAGGAGACTCATTTTTATGAAGAGTTCTAAATTGTCCACAATTTTAAGCGCCACTGTTCTGAGTGCAGGTTTAGCGATCGCGCCTTCGACTTTACCCGCCTCGGCGCAAACCACCCCGGTAACTCCCACCCAAGATGTTTATGAGACCGGAGAAGGGACCGAATATCTCGAAGAGGATAATGATTGGGGAGCTTGGGGCTTACTTGGCTTGTTAGGCTTACTGGGTCTGGCTGGTTTAGGTGGTCGCAATCGCAACGAATCCCCTACTTATTATGCCGATCCGGCTCGCGATCGGGAAGAAGTAGCAGGTCGCTCCTCCTCAACTTATCGCTAAACCTAGAAAAATCTGGGAATTTTTGCCTAAGTTTTAATCAAATTATAAATGCGGTAGCATCGGGTCTGATGTTACTGCATTTTATTTTAGAGGGGACTGGTGTACCGGGTTGCATCTCAACCAAGAGACCGGCTTTCTGATTTCAACTTTAGATTTTAACTGACTGGATTGTTCAGCAACCCATATTGAATGAATCCGGTTTTCAAACGGCCAAAATTGCAGTGTTGAGAAGAATATTCTGGCTCCAGAATCGGGCGGGTCAAGACCTAATAAAAAAAGGCTCCCTAGCATTAGAGAGCCTTTTTTTTATAGGATTAGGGGGTTATTCCCAAGAACAATCCCCTACGCTTCTTGTATAAGATACTTAAAGCGCCGCTGCTTTGGCAACAACGTTATCCACTGTATATCCAAACCGTTCCAAAGCGACCTCACCAGGAGAGGAAGCACCGAAGCGATCGACACTGATCGAGGAACCTTGGTCGCCGAAGTAACGATGCCAGCCATAGCTAGAACCGGCTTCTACCACCAGGCGTTTCTTGACCGCTTTCGGAAGCACGGATTCGCGATAGGCTTCGTCTTGTTCGTCGAACAGTTCGCAACTGGGCATAGAGACAACCCGGACTTTCTTCCCTTGTCCACGGAGCTTTTCAGCCGCTTCGGCGCAGAGGTAGAGTTCGCCGCCAGTTCCGATCAAGATGACGTCCGGAGTGCCTTCGCTGTCGGAGAGAATGTAACCGCCTTTAGCAACCCCTTCAATGGAAGTTCCTTCCAGGTTCGGCAGGTTTTGGCGAGACAGGGCCAACAGGGAGGGATAGGGATGATCCGCACCAATGCCTTTGGCTTTTTCCACGGCGACTTTGTAGGCACCGGAGGTTTCATTTCCATCTGCCGGACGCAGCACGATCAGGTCAGGAATGGCGCGTAGAGAGGGGATATGCTCGATGGGTTGGTGAGTCGGGCCATCTTCACCCAAGGCAATGGAGTCGTGGGTCATCACCCAGATTACCCCAGCTTGAGAGAGGGCGGACAGACGAATGGCACCGCGCATATAGTCGGTAAACACCAAGAAGGTGGCACCGTAGGAGATTAAACCGGAACCATGCAGGGCAATACCGTTGCAGATTGCACCCATGCCATGTTCGCGGACGCCGAAGCGGACGTTGCGGTTTTCGTAGGCACCTTTTTGGAAATCTTTGGACGATTTCAGTAAGGTTTTGTTGGAGGGGGCTAAGTCAGCGGAACCGCCGATCAAGTCGGGGAGGACGCCAGCGATCGCATTCAAGCAGGCACCGGATTGGTTCCGGGTAGCATCCGCTTTCTCACCGGCTTTGAAGGTGGGGAGGGCTTTGTCCCAACCATCGGGGAGTTTGCCACTCATCATCCGTTCTAGGACGGCAGCTTCTTCGGAATACTCAGCTTTGTAGCGAGTCCAGAGGCTGTTCCATTCTTCTTCATATTTGGCACCGCGATCGACGGCTTTGCGGAAGTGACCCAGGGCATCTTCCGGCACTTCAAACGGGCCATAATTCCAGCCGAGGTGGTCGCGGGTGGCTTGGACTTCGGAAGCACCCAAGGCTGCACCGTGGACATCATGGCTGTTGGCTTTGTTGGGAGAACCAAAGCCGATGGTGGTGGTGACTTTGATTAAGGTGGGCTTGTCGGTGACTTTTTTAGCTTCTTCGATCGCCTTGGCAATGGCATCCAGGTCGGTATTACCGTTTTCGACGTGGAGGACGTGCCAGTTGTAGGATTCAAAGCGCTTGCTGACATCTTCGGTAAAGGAGATGTCGGTGGAACCATCAATGGAGATGTGGTTGTCGTCGTAGAAGGCGATCAGTTTACCGAGTCCCCAGTGACCGGCTAAAGAGCAAGCTTCCCCGGAAATCCCTTCCATGTTGCAGCCATCACCGAGGATAACGTAGGTGTAATGGTCAACGATGTTGAGGTCGGGTTTGTTAAATTTGGCGGCGAGGTGGGCTTCAGCCACAGCCAAACCAACCGCATTGGCAATCCCTTGGCCGAGGGGTCCGGTGGTGACTTCGACGCCTTCGGTTTGGAAGTTTTCGGGGTGTCCGGGGGTTTTGGATTCCCACTGACGGAATTGCTTGAGGTCCTCTAGTTCTAAGCCTCTGTAGCCGGTGAGATACAGGAGGGCGTACTGGAGCATACAGCCATGTCCAGCAGAGAGGACGAAGCGATTGCGGTTGAACCACTTGGGGTTTTTGGGGTTGAACCGCATGAATTTATCCCAAAGGACGAACGCCATTGGCGCTGCACCCATTGGTAAACCGGGGTGACCGGAGTTGGCTTTTTCTACCGCATCGATCGCCAGGAAGCGGATGCTGTTAATGCAGAGTTCTTCGAGAGATTGTTTGGTTGGAGCAGATACGGCCATAGTTTCTTTTGTGTAAATGAGGGTCGATTGTCTAAGGTTGGTCTGGTAATGCAGGGCGATTGGGGGTGATGAGCGAAAGTCAACCCCTCGCGATCGCCGCAAACAGGTAATCCCATGATCCCATTACCCGGATCGATGGGCAAGGGTAAAGTGACAAGGAGTTAATTTAAAGAATGAAACCCGCTATCTGTGGGCTTAACCGTTCAGGTGAAACTCAAAAACAAACTTCATCCGGCAACCTTGTCACCTTAAACCCTTTACTGGTATTTGGCAAAGGCTAGGGTGACGTTATGTCCCCCAAACCCAAAGGAATTGGAGAGTGCGACATTCACCGGACAATCCCGGCTGTGATGCGGCACATAATCCAGGTCACACTCCGGATCTGGATTTTCCAGGTTAATGGTTGGTGGCACTTTATCATGGGCAACTGCCATGACCGTTGCTACTGCTTCAATGCCGCCCGAGCCACCTAGCAAATGCCCGGTCATTGACTTTGTAGAGCTGACTGCTATCTTGTAAGCATGGTCTCCCAAAGCGTTTTTAATCGCGTTGGTTTCGGTCTTATCATTGGCAGCAGTGCTGGTGCCGTGAGCATTGATGTAGCTCACCTGTTCCGGTGAGAGTCCGGCATCTTTCAGGGCGAGTAACATGGCTCGGGTGGCCCCTTCACCACCGGGGACGGGGGAGGTCATGTGATAGGCATCACAGGTCATGGCATAGCCTACCATTTCGGCATAGATTTTTGCCCCTCTTGCCAGAGCGTGTTCCAGTTCTTCGAGGAGTAAAATGCCCGCTCCTTCGCCCATCACAAATCCATCGCGATCGCGATCGAAAGGACGACAGGCATGAAGCGGATCATCATTCCGGGTAGAAACCGCCCGCGCTGCGGCAAAACCGGCCACCGATAGCGGTGTCACTGCCGCTTCAGTTCCGCCACAAAGCATCGCTTGAGCATATCCGCCTTGAATGAGGCGAAAGGCATCTCCCACGGCATTGGAACCGGCTGCACAAGCCGTCACTACACAAGAATTTGGCCCCTTAGCTCCGGTATGAATGGCAGTCAAACCTGCCGCCATGTTGGCGATCATCATGGGGACCATGAATGGACTGCATCGGTCCGGTCCGCGATTAAGGTAGATCGTTTGCTGATCTTCCATTACCTTCATGCCACCGATACCATTGCCGATGACAATCCCCACCTGATCGGCGTTGAGTTCATTAATCTCGAAACTCGCGTCGGCGATCGCTTGCTTACTCGCGGCGATCGCAAACTGAGCAAATCGATCCATGCGCTTGGCTTCTTTTTTTTCCAAGTAGTCATGGGGGTCAAATCCCTTCACCTCACCGGCAATCCGGCAGGAATGACTCGACGGATCGAATAGGGTAATGGGACCAATGCCATTACGTCCGCTCAACAACCCTTCCCAATATTCCTGTAAGGTATTGCCGATCGGCGTAACCGCACCGAGACCCGTAACAACAACTCGTTTTCGTTCTAAGCTGGTCATGATTGCTGTATCTCTTGCTGCCACACCAAACACGCAGAATCCAGGTGAAAGCAGTCTGCTTTATGCTTTTGCTGCAACTTGGCTCTCGATGTAAGTCACTGCCTCTTGGACGGTGGTGATTTTTTCTGCTGCTTCGTCCGGAATTTCAATATCAAAGTTTTCTTCTAATGCCATCACCAGTTCCACTGTATCCAGGGAATCAGCGCCGAGATCTTCGGCAAAGCTGGCTGAAGGGGTGACTTTCTCCCCTTCTACTTCTAGTTGCTCCGTAACGATTTTCTTGACTTGGGAAAAAATGTCTTCTTGACTCATGGGGATGTCCTCTTTAGAATGCAGCAAATCATAACAAATTGGGGCTTGGGTGGGGCCGTTCTAACGTGCGATTGTCCCTGCCCTGTTTTGTCCGTCTGGCCCTTAGTCGTTTCTAAAACTCCTCTGTCCGATGACTGGGACAAGGCCGTTTTCCCATCTTATCTGAAAGATGCATCACCCACACGCGATTTCTGATGTCATTTGTTATTTGTCATTTGTCCTTGGTCATTTGTCCTTTGTCACTCGTCCAATGACCAATGACTAAGGACCAATCTAAAATTAAGCTGCTATTAAGAAAGGTACAGTGCAGCGCCCCACGCCACATCATAATAATAGAAGAAGCGATCGCCTTGAGCTCACTTGCGGCGATCGCCTCCTACCGTCCTCTCAACTGTGCCACTGCCATGCCATCAGTTACCCTCAAATACGCTTACTTTCCCGGCTGTGTTGCTCAAGGCGCTTGCGGCGAACTCTATCAATCCACGGCAGCCTTAACCAAAGCCCTCGGCATCGAACTGCTGGAACTCAAAAAAGCCTCCTGCTGCGGTTCTGGTACCTTCAAAGAAGATTCCCGCCTCCTAGAAGATACGGTCAACGCCCGCAATATTGCCCTCGCCGAACAACTCAACCTCCCCCTACTCACCCATTGCAGCACTTGTCAAGGGGTCATCGGTCATGTGGATGAGCGTCTCAAAGATTTCCAAACCTCGGACCCCGCCTATCTCAACCAAATTAATGGGTTACTCCAAAAACAAAATTGTTCTCCCTACCAAGGCACCACGGAAGTCAAACATCTATTATGGGCCTTAGTCACCGACTATGGACTCGATGAACTCCAAAAACGAGTCACCCGCAAGCTGAGTGGACTCAAATGTGCAGCATTCTATGGCTGCTATCTGCTGCGCGCTCAAAAAAGTATCCCGTATGATGACCCCTACCAACCGGAATCGATGGAAAATGTCTTTCGGACCGTAGGGGCCACTCCCGTGTATTATCCGGGCCGTACCCAGTGCTGTGGTTGGCCCCTCTCTAGCTATGCAACTGACCAAGCGTTCCAAATGGCAGGGAACCATTTGGATGAGGCGATCGCTGCTGGTGCCGATTGTTTAGTCACCCCTTGTCCCCTCTGTCACCTCAATTTAGACTCCCGTCAACCGGAGGTAGCTAAATTCATGGGTCACAAGTTAGATCTGCCGGTCCTCCATCTCCCCCAATTAGTCGCCTTAGCGTTAGGCATCCCCCCCAAAGCACTGGGATTAGATCGTCACGTAGTCTCTACGAGACCCGTTTTAGAAAAATTGGGCCTCTAAAACTCATCCCCTGTTCGTAGTAACGACTTCAGTCGTTATCCGGTGTTTGTAGTAACGACTGAAGTCGTTATCCCCGTTTTGAGGTGAAACAGGGTCCCCCTTTCTCCATGCGTTCTTAACTAAGGGAACTCCAAAACATAAAATCTGTAAAACGTTCGTTCGTAGTGACGGATAAACGGAGTAGCCCCTTATATGTAGGGGCGCAATGCTCGCCCCGGGCGCAAGCTTGCGCCCCTACAGATACCTTCCTTTCAGTTGAAGGTTGGATGATTTATATTTTGCAATCCCCTAAGATAACGACTGAAGTCGTTACTACGAACACCGGATAACGACTGAAGTTGTTACTACGAACACCGGATAACGACTGAAGTTGTTACTACGAACACCGGATAACGACTGAAGTTGTTACTACGAACACCGGATAACGACTGAAGTCGTTACTACGAACGGGGGAGTGGATTGAGCAGCCTTGACGGCAGGTCCCCTAGAATTTATAAAGATTTATTACAAAATGATGAAGATAGGCGGGCTGGAAACCGCTTAAGCCCGATCGCCACCTTCCCCCTCTAGTAAAAGGACCGGGCAATATATTACGATCTTTTAAGTTCTCGCTCCTTTTCTGAGAGGAGTAGGTAGGACTACGATAAACTAAGCCAAGATTTCGACAGCTTTAACCGTTACTCTAGCGGTTAAAGCGGCTATTACCAGATCCAAAAATTTGTTGAGAACACGTTGGGAGCTTATAATCCATGTCTCATGCCGTAAAAATCTATGACACCTGCATTGGTTGCACACAATGCGTTCGGGCTTGTCCCTTAGACGTTCTGGAGATGGTCCCCTGGGATGGCTGTAAAGCTGGTCAGATTGCCTCTTCTCCCCGGACTGAAGACTGTGTAGGTTGCAAGCGTTGCGAAACTGCCTGTCCGACCGACTTTTTGAGCATCCGAGTCTATCTCGGCGCTGAAACGACTCGCAGTATGGGTCTGGCTTACTAGAGATAAATGATTTCAAGGCACTTTGGGTTCAAGAGTGCTTTTAAAACATTTAGAGTTTAAATAGAAAGAGGGAGCCTTGCGCCCCTCTTTTTTCGCGTCCCTGTGCTTGAGGCCAGGGAGCTCATTTCCGGAATCAGAGACTAGGCAGGGGAAGAGACTATCAACTTGCTGTAGGGGTTATTTGCATCCACGATCGCACTGTCGATTTCTGCTCATACCGGGCGATCGCCACTTGAGACGTTAGGAAACTATAAAGGGATGCAATTATAGCAGAAACAGCACGGAAAAACTAAAATTCTATCCATTGCACCGTATCGAGAGGAGTTAACGGATAAATGTGCGGAATTGTTGGCTATATTGGCACTCAAGCGGCGAAAGAAGTTTTACTCGCCGGACTGGAAAAACTAGAATATCGCGGTTATGACTCAGCAGGGGTGGCCACGATTTGGGACGGAAAACTCAACTGTGTCCGCGCAAAAGGCAAACTCCACAACCTGCGAGAAAAAATCCAAGGCATCGACAATCCCGCGCAAATCGGGATCGGACATACCCGTTGGGCGACTCACGGTAAACCGGAGGAATACAACGCCCATCCCCACATGGACACCCATGGAAAAGTGGCGGTGGTTCAAAATGGGATTATTGAAAATTATCGGGAGTTGCGCGAGGAACTCAAGGGTAGAGGTCATGAATTTCGGTCCGATACGGATACGGAGGTCATCCCCCATTTAATTGCGGAGTTTATGATGGAACCGATGGTGGATGCACCAGGGTTTATGCCGTTAATCTCCCAGTTTTTTGAGGCGGTACGCAAGGCGGTGAATAAGTTAGAAGGGGCCTTTGCGATCGCCGTGATTTGTGCTGACTACCCCGATGAACTAATTGTGGCCCGACAACAGGCCCCTTTAGTGGTGGGATTTGGACAGGGAGAATTTTTCTGTGCCTCGGACACTCCGGCGATCGTGCCCTATACCCGGGCGGTTTTGTCTTTGGAAAATGAGGAAATGGCGCGGTTGACGCCATTAGGGGTTGAGGTTTATAACTTTGCAGGCGATCGCCTCAAAAAAACTCCCCGAGTCCTCAACTTGAACCCGGTCCTGGTGGAAAAACAAGGATTCCGCCATTTCATGCACAAGGAGATTTACGAACAACCGGCAGTGGTCCGCACCTGTTTGGAAGCCTATTTTAACCGGGAGTGGCAACCCGGGGATAATCAAGTTGCGCCGATTAATTTGGGGATTAATCTGGAACTGTACAAGGATTTGCAACAGATTGAAATCCTCGCTTGTGGGACCAGTTGGCACGCTGGGTTAGTTGGGAAATACTTGCTAGAACAGTTGGCGGGAATTCCCACTTCAGTCAACTATGCCTCAGAATATCGCTATGCACCGGCCCCCTTGCGCCCCTACACCCTGGCAGTCGGCATCAGTCAGTCGGGAGAAACGGCGGATACTCTGGCGGCCCTAGCAATGGAAAACCAGCGCCGAACTGGACTTTCTGCTGCCTATCAAGCGCGATTGTTGGGGATTACCAATCGTCCCGAGTCTTCCTTGGGGAATCTCGTCGCGGATATTATTAATACCCATGCCGGAATTGAAATTGGGGTGGCGGCAACCAAGACCTTTGTGGCGCAGTTGATGGCATTTTATAGTTTAGCCTTAGACTTGGCCTATCAACGCAAAACCCTCCCAGAAGCGCGCATCGAGGAAATTATCCAAGGATTGCGCCAACTTCCGGCCCAAATTGAACAGGTGCTGAGTTCTCAAGAGGGTAGTATTGAGGAGTTGGCCCATGAATTTGCCGAGACTCAGGATTTTATCTTCTTAGGACGAGGGATTAATTTCCCGATCGCCTTAGAAGGGGCGTTAAAACTCAAGGAAATCAGCTATATCCATGCGGAAGGATATCCCGCAGGGGAGATGAAACATGGACCGATCGCCCTGTTGGATGCGAAAGTGCCCGTAGTGGCGATCGCCATGCCGGGAACCGTCTACGAGAAAGTGATTTCCAACGCCCAAGAAGCGAAAGCGCGGGATGCCCGCCTAATTGGGGTTACCCCGCAAAATGGGTTTGATGCAGCAGAGATTTTTAACGATGTCTTACAAGTCCCCGTTGTAGATGAGTTGCTCTCACCTATTTTAGCCGTCATCCCATTACAGTTACTCGCCTATCACATAGCAGCCCGACGCGGTTTAGATGTGGATCAACCCCGTAATTTGGCGAAGTCAGTGACGGTGGAGTAAATAGAGTAAGTTTTATGTGAGAGAAAGCAGCCTTTTCGGAGGCTGCTTTTTTCTGGCAAAATTTCCTCGTGAGGGGGCTGTACTCCGCGTCATGAGAAAGATCCCCACCCCCCCTCTCCAAGATATCGGGGAGGGGGGAGAACTGTTCCTGATTGAGATGCTCCCTATTTATTCTGATTGAGACAGCTCCTCTAAAATCGTTTGAATTTGCTCCGTTGTCATATCTTCTTGCTCAGATTTGCTATAAATCGTCAACAACAAAATACTGGTTTCTGATTCCAGCAAATAAATAATGCGATAGCCGCCACTTTTTCCTTTCTGGATATTACTATTTTTGGCTCTAACCTTGTAAACATAAAGGTTTTCGCCAAAACCAGAAAGGCGATCGCCTAATCGAGAGCCTTGTTGTAATGCCTCAATGACTACCTGAGTATCAGAACGAATATTGCGATATTTCTTCGCTAGTTTTTTGAGGTTATTGCGATATTCATGCGTTAAATCAATGTTAACGAATTCAGGATTATTCGGCATCAATTCCCTCCCACATTTGTTCTAAGGGAATTCGTCTTCCGGCTTTAGCATCTTGCAAAGCTCGGATTAAACTAGCTTTAATTTCCTCGGCGGGAGTATCATCCGGATCCAAGTCATCTTCATCGGATATCAAGAGAATCACTTTGACTCGGCTCTCGGATTTAATATCTAAAGGTTCATCTAACAAAAGTTGGCCCTTATCATCGACTTTGCCCATGACTTCAACTGCTTTCATTGCTTGACCTCAAATTGTGTGTTAGGCTGTCACTCAAACCGCCCTTTTATAGGTTCATGGGTTCAGTTTAGCAAATTTACCCTTTTTTTACTCGTGACGCGGCTGAAGCTCCCTCATGAGAACACCCAGTTTCTAACCCTTAAAACTGGACCCGAAACCGGGTTTCTCACCGCCATCTCATGGCAAATTGCCAACATCTGATTAAGAAACCCGGTTTCTAACCCTTGAAATTGCGACCCTATCGGTAACTCCGGGTGGGACCGATGGGGTTACAAATATTCTTCATCTACGCAAATCTCTTCCGGGGGAATTTCGACAATTTTTCCATCCTGCCAGACTACAATCGGACGTCCCAATTGTTTGTGACGCAAAAAGGCACGATTGGCGGCAACTTTTAAAGCGCGATCGATGAGGGTTCTCTCCTCAAAAATTTCAGAGATGGATTTTGACGGTTGTTCGTTCATCGGTTAAATTCTCCTGTAATCCTCTCCCAGGTTTCAGCATCATGAATGGTTTCCTGAATATCCCGGATGCCACTGGCGATAATTCTAGCACCGGCAGGATTGGAATTGTCATAAAAATGCCAAGTATCTGCTAAAGGACGATACAACTGAAAGAAATTGGACAAACCGCGATGATAGCGACGGTGAATCGTTGCCTCCGGGATATCATGTCCCCCCTGGTAAACTCGTTCATCTACCCTAATCCTAAATCCTCTAAAAAAGCACTTCAATCAAGCTGAATTGTTCATGCTAAAACTTCTCCGGTTAATTGAGCGCTTGTTCAAGATAATCAATAATTTCTAGGATATTAAGCGATTGACTCGGATGGACATTGGTTTCTTCGAGAATATGGACATGATGGGGAAAGTTGGGTAAATCGGGAAAATGTTCAACATTATCCCATCTTTTACGGAGTTGCTGCTTTGTAGAATCCATCCATTGATACCGATAAGTTTCTGTAACACAAGTTTGATTCTGCACGGTAAAAAATTCAACAATTTCACAAAAATCCCCATTTGTTAAAGTTAAGCGGGCGCGAAAGTAGCCTTGGTTAAGAATGACTCGTTCTTTAACAATGACAAAAGATTGAATAGCAGGACTCGTCAAGAGTTTTACTTTGATAGCGGTCAAATACTCTTCAATCATCATAGATTTTCCGTAGATTGCAAAAGTTGAATCTGCTCTTGCAATGTCATCCACATTTGATAAAAAGCGTTCCATTCCACAAAGTCAATTTCATCCCCTAATTCTCCCGCGTGAAATCGTTGAAAGAATTCAGTCGATGACATTTGATACTGTTGTTCAAAAATTTGCATTTCGGCTTCGAGTTCCTGATTTTTTTGCCGAGACTCCGCCAACTCTTGGCTGATAATCTTGTCTAATGTCTGGTTGATGACATCATTAGATTTCCCTTGCTGATAAAGGGTTTCTAAAATTTTCAATTTGGCGAGAACTTGAGAGGGGATTGACATGGTTGTATGGTCCGATAAAAGTTTATAAAATGAAAACCCAGTTGCTTGAGGCAATCTGGGGACAAATTCCCCAATTATCGCCCCAACCAGGTTTCTAACGCTCACCCCTATTTTACTACAGCCCACAGCCCTAGACTTCCTGATTCCACTCCCGCTCAATCCGTTCTAAATCCTTTGCTGCACCTAATTGTTGAAAGATTTGATAGGATTTTTGGTAATGCTGCTGGGCAATTTCTTCATTCCCGCGTTTGCGCCAGAGTTGCGCGAAGTCAAAATTAGTTTCCGCAATATGCCAAGTCATTCCCAATTCTTCCATCTGTGCCAATGCTTCGGTTAAATATTGTTCAGCAGCATCGAGATTGCCTTTACGGAGTTCGTTTCCACCCAGACAACATATTAATTTAGCGATCCCGTGAGCGATCGCCCAATTCGGTTCTCAATTCCAAAGATTGCTGAAACAGACGCTCCGCCTCATCCCAGTTGCCGCGAGTTTCGCTCGATATCACCCAACTGTCCCCAAGATGCTGCCATCCCGGATCTATCGCCCAATTCGGTTCTCACTTCTAAAGATTGCTGATACAGACGCTCCGCCTCATCCCAGTTGCCCCGTTTTCGCTGAAGATCTCCCAACTGTCCCCAAGAGGTTGCCATCCCGAAGCGATCGCCCAATTCGGTTTCAATTTCAAAGATTGCCGAAACAGACGCTCCGCCTCATCCCAGTTGCCCCGATTTCGCTGGATATCTCCGAACACTCCCCAAGATTTCTGCCATCGCCGAGCGATCGCCCAATTCGTTTCAATTGCAAAGATTGCTGATACAGATGCTCCGCCTCATCCCAGTTGCCGCGATTTTGCTCGATATCTCCCAACAGTGCCAAAGAGGTTGCCATTCCATCTTTACTCTTTCCCTTTTGTGCATTCGCTAAATACTTCATAAAATATTTTTCCGCCTCATCCCAGTTGCCCGTATTCCGGTGAATTATACCAATTACTTGAAGGCAAACTCGGAGTTCCATATCATGGGTAACGTATGAAATGATTTGTTCGTATAAGTTTTGTAATAAGTTCCAGTATCCCCAATGATAAAGGTAGTCATAGAGGTTATGTGTTAAAAGACTAAATGCTTCACTATAATTCTGGAGCAGGAAGGCAAAATACTGTGCCTCCAAAACTGGACGCAAATCTTCTAAGGTTTGGGGATTTTTTACCGTCATCCCAGTGCAGTAAAACTTATAAACTCGTTTTATGAGTTCCGGTAGATTGGCTTGATATTTACCTTTCAAATATTCGATAATCAAGCGATGAAGGTCATAATACCACTCGCAGCACACCTTATCATAGCGACGCTGAACTAAGGAACTATTCACCAAGCGCATGACAATTTTTTGGGTATCTTGGAGTTCCGCTGTTGTCAATTCTGCCGGTTTTTCTAAAATTGCTGCAATCTCAAACCGCTCATTTTTCTTTTTGTCATCAGCGTACAAACGCAAAAAGGTCAATCCCTGGATATCGATGCCGACGCGCAACACGCACATTCGCCGCAACAAGTCTATCCCGGGCTGACTTTGCCGTCCGAGTTGCGCTTGCAGAATCGGTTCTGCCTCTTCTGTCACCAGTTCCGGATGTTTCCGCAGATACCCCGGACTGTCGGCCCCGATCGCCGCCAATTGGGTCAAAATAAAGACATTCCCTTTGACTCGTTCCGCAATCCAGAGGCAATCTTCCTCGCTATCTTCCGATCCGCGCTGACGCAAGATTTCCACTCCATCCGCATCCTCAACCCCAGACAAGCGGAGAACTTCCACTAATTTCGAGTCGGGTTTCGGGTCCCGGACGAGTATCAGTTAAATCAACGGGGAATTCTCGACTGGTGAGAATCAGGGTTGAGCAATGATAGCTGTACACAAAGGCATGAAGCAACTCGCCCCATTCTGGAGACAGCGCTTTACCGCAGTCGGGATGGTGAGCGGGGTGTAAAATATCTTCCAGGTTATCCAGCACGACAACACTGCGCTGTTTTGTCAACCCCTCCAGAATTTTGGTGATTTTTTCCCCTGCGGTTTTCAGGGGTTCTGGGGTTTCGATGTTTAATCCCCGCAGGAGAAACTCTGCCACCGCATCAAAACTGGTCCCTTGGGAGGTTTTTAAATATAATGCTTTCTGATAGGGACAGGTGGCGGTGAGGGTAGGCGGTTGCAACTGCACCCCCAAGGTTTCCAGGAGTTTCACTGCTAAACTGGTTTTGCCGATGCCCCCTTGTCCGATAATCGCCAGCACTTTCGGGGGAGCTTCGGGAGCGAGTAATTTGGTTTTCAACTCCTCTAACAGAGCATCGCGCCCCACCCAGACGGGGATTTCAGCGATGGTTTCTAGTCCCACGGTTTGGATCCCTTTGCTCCGAGGTGGTGGAGGGGAACTGCTAATTTTATTTGTGACTGAGGGTGTGCCTTCTGTGGAGGAGTTTCCCGGTTGTCGGGTACGCCATAGCTGCTGAAACTGTCGCAGGTTCTCGTCTTTATCCTTACTCCAGAGTTTAATGCTAAAAATCCATCTTGGGGAACCCCGCGTTTTGACCCGACGATCGCACCAAATTTTCAGAAATTCGCCCAAATAGTTGGTCCGAGGATGCCCCGATTTCCTTGCGTTGGTTCTCTTTTACCTTTTTAGACACTTTTTCCTTGCCATAAATCAGGATGCGCAAATCTTCCAGGGTGGTTTCTACGGCTAAATGCAGTTCCTCCCCGTCTTCCCACCTGGCATCAAGGTTTACGGTGGTGAGGGTTTCGTCTAAGTCGTCGTTGGCACAGTCGATCAAAAGCTCTAGCAGTTGCTGTACCCGAGGTTGCGTTTTTTCCAAACCATAACTGAAGTTGGACATGGCAAGTGGCATCAAAGTTGAGCAAAAGTTTCGGAAAGTTTCGGGTACCGCAATACCGAACCCCCTACCTAAACCTACCCGAATGTTTGTAGTATAGTGCTTTCGGCGCTTCCTTGCTTTCGGGAATACCCGAAATTTTACAACTGCATTATCGAATTGGAAAATAAGGTAATGCAAATTTCTAAACGCAATGTGTTAATTATTGCCAAAGCAACGGCAAAGGCAGTGGGGTTAATTCATCCGGGTGCAGAAGTTGTTCTCACCTGGGTCCTAGCATTCTGCCGTATTCTCTATGACAAGGAGATGCCGGTGCAGCAAGCGCGGGTTGAGCAACGAGTTCCCCTTTCTAAGCGCCATCTGTTTATTATCGGGGAAGCAACGGCAAAGGCGGTGGGGTTAATTCATCCGGGTGCAGGAGTTGTGTTCACCTGGGTCCTAGCCTTCTGCCGTATTCTCTATGACAAGGAGATGCCGGTGCAGCAAGCGCGGTTTGAGCAACGAGTTCCCCATCCGGTGCCGATCGCCCAAAAGGTAGCGCAGAAAAAACAGGAATCGGACAATAGGGAATAGAGGCGATCGCAATCCCATCTTAATCCCAGAATCAAGCATCAGGAGAGGATTCCGCCGAATCTTCTCCTAATG
>CAWGFK010000001.1:0-9786 GCA_963821735.1 uncultured cyanobacterium | reverse complement strand
CCCCACCCTCTCGGGCAAGGTAGGGTAAATTAAGGGGTTTAACCGACTCGGGACTGACTAAGCAGGTCGGTTTAGAGTAGGGGCAGGGGAGCATCTCAAGTTTGAATCTGAGGTTTAGATCCGTGGCGATCGCGGTGTTAGGAAGGAGACTCTTGCAAGGAGACTATTGCGATGACACTACCGAATTTTTTAGTGATTGGTGCCCCTAAAACGGGGACGAGTTCCCTTTATCATTATCTGAATCAGCATCCTCAAATTTATATGAGTTCCAATAAGGAGCCTCATTTTTTTGCTTTTGAGGGGAAGCGCCCTGATTTTTGCGGTCCGGGAGATGAGGGGGCCTGGATTAACCGAGGGTCGGTTCCGGAGTTACCGGCTTATGAGGCCCTATTTGACGGGGTTTCTGACGAGAAGGCGATCGGTGAAGCCTCCACGATGTACCTGTACCTGCCCCAAGCAGCCCCTCGCATCCGCCAGTATATCCCGGATGCCAAGCTGATTGCGATCCTTCGCCATCCTGTAGATCGTGCATACTCCCATTTTCTACATTTACGCCGAGAAGCGCGGGAACCGTTGAGGGATTTTTCCAAAGCGTTGCGCGAGGAACAACAGCGAATCGACAAGCATTGGTCACCCGTATGGCATTATCAAAATGTCGGATTCTATGGCGAACAGCTACAGCGCTATTTCGACCAGTTTGAACGGGAGCAAATTCGAGTTTACCTGTACGAAGAGTGGCAGAAGAACCCCCAGGCGATCGTATCGGAGATTTTTCAATTTTTGGGGGTAGATCCGATATTTTCGCCGGATATGTCGGTCAAGCATAATGTTTCCTCGTTTGTCCATAAAAATAAAGCTTGGCATGACTTTTTAACGGGTTCTAATCCTCTGAAAACGGTCCTCAAAGCTATCATTCCCGCGAACATCCGTAAGCCGATTTCAGCGAAAGCCTATCGAAAGAATATGGAACCCCCTTCCCAACTCCATAAAGAAATTCGACAAGAGGCGATCGAGATTTTTCGTTCAGACCTTTTAAAACTTCAAGACATTATTGAAAAAGATATTTCCCACTGGTTGAAATAGGAGAAAAATTTGTAAAAAATAAAGCGGAATTTGGGAAATTGCTTCTGACTTCACCCAGCAAATTTGTTGTTTTAAACTCAGGTAGAAGAAAGCGGTGCTATTTAATTCTTATGTTTTTATTTTCGGGTTTTTGCCAATTACTCTCCTTGGATTTTTTGGATTATCAAAGCTCTATTCAATCAAAGTAGCCTTGGGTTGGATGACCCTCGCTTCTTTGTTTTTTTATGGCTACTGGAATCCCAGCTATCTAATTCTTCTATTATTTTCTATTGCGATTAACTATATTGTCGGTCAGTCAATCACCCGATTGGCGACGGGCAGCGCCCAAGCTAAAACCCTCCTGATAGTCGGAACCAGTTTTAATTTAGCCATTTTGGGGTATTACAAATACGCTAATTTTTTCGCCCAGTCCCTGGATCGGATGTTGGCGATTGAGCTTCCAAAACTTGATGTGATTCTGCCTTTAGCCATTTCCTTTTACACCTTCACTCAAATCGCCTATCTGGTGGATGCCTATCGCGGAGAAACGAAAGAAACGAACTACAATCTAATTAATTATACCCTGTTCATCTCGTTTTTCCCACAACTGATTGCGGGACCAATCCTGCGGCATAATGAACTGATTCCTCAGTTTGAAAAAGAGAAGAACTTATGGTTTTGCGATCGCAACTTTGCCCGAGGGGTAACCCTGTTTATTTTAGGATTATCTAAAAAAGTTTTAATCGCGGACACTTTAGCACCTTGGGTGGCAACAGTGTTCAATCATGCTGATGCCGTTTCCTTCTTAGAAGCCTGGATTGGGGCTTTAAGTTATACCTTGCAACTCTATTTTGATTTTTCCGGCTATTCCGATATGGCGATCGGCTTAGGATGGATGGTCAATATTAACTTACCCATTAATTTTAATTCACCCTATAAATCTACCTCTATATCAGAATTTTGGCGACGTTGGCATATCACCCTTTCCGCTTTTTTACGCGATTACCTCTATATTCCGCTAGGGGGAAATCGCTTGGGTAAACTGCGCCGATATCTGAACTTAATGATCACCATGTTGTTAGGGGGTCTATGGCATGGCGCAGGTTGGACCTTTGTCCTCTGGGGTGGATTGCATGGGTTATTTTTGGTAATCCATCAACTATGGCGGAGGCAAGGACTATTTTTACCGAAAATGCTGGGAGGGATGATTACGTTTTTCGCGGTGTTAGTCACCTGGGTATTATTTCGGTCCCGCAACTTTCAGGAAGCAATGGACATTTTATTAGCGATGTCAGGGGTAAAGGGCATTATATTACCGCATACCTTTCAAAGGTTGTTGGGATGGTTACCCGTCTGGGGGCCTTTTCAGGGATGGCAAAAATTGAACTACTTGCCGGAGGTGGGAGGACAAAATAGTATCCTCATTTTGCTAGTCTTGATGTTGGGCGTTGTTCTCCTACCCAATACGCAAGAAATTATGGAACGATTTAAGCCAAATTTTTGGGCAGTAGGGCTAGTTGGGACCCTCGCTACCCTGTCTTTTCTTTCTCTCAACCGAGTTTCTGAATTTCTCTATTTTCAATTTTAGGAATGAATCCACAAGGGGGAAAGCGTTAGATTTTTACCGGGTTCTTTATGATTATCCCCAGGGTAGATTAGGCGAGTTCTATGATGAGTCGGCAAGTTTTCGTATCCAGAAGAAAAACATCAAGGTTTAAGGAAAAAATATGAAAACCTCATACCGTCAATATAGTTGGGTTTTATTAGGAGTGGTTATCGTTCAATCCATCACTATTGCTGCATTAAATTTTGCAGTAGACCCCTATGGCGTGATGAAGAGTCCCGTCTGGGTTGGATTCAATCATCTCAAAATAGAAAAAGATAAGCAGGTGAGGATGTTTAAAGCTATTGACGTGACCCGCTTTCAACCCCAAACTATTTTTCTCGGTTTTTCGAGAACAGAGTTTGGCTTAGACCCCTCTCATCCGGCGATTGCACAGACATCCGCTTATAATCTGGGACTTCCGGGGGCCAATATGTATGAAGTCCGTAGGTACTTTGAACACGCTCTATTTGTTCAGCCTAATTTAAAGCGCGTCATCCTAGATATTGACCTCTTTATGTTTAGCACCCTAGAACCAAATAAACCAGATTTCTGGGAAGGTAGGCTAGAGAAAAAACACATAACTTTTGGAGATATTGTAAACAATTTATTTTCTTTGAATTCTTCACTTGCCAGTTTTAAAACGATTTCCACCAGTAGGAGAAGGCCCCAAGTTCATACTGGCTTTTTCTATGAAAATGGTTTGCGTGATGCAAATTTTTATAAAAACAATATCTATTATAGCTCTAATTCAAAGGATATTTTTAATCTCTTTTTAAAAGATAGACCTTTTTTGCAAGATAAAAATATTGTTCAAAAATTGAAAATATCTTCTGATTTTTTAAAAGACTTAGAATTTGTGGTAAAAACTTCTCAAGAAAGAGGGATAGAACTTCATATTTTCATATCACCTATTCATGTAACTCAAGGGGAAGCACTCCGAATAGCTGGACTTAATCCGATAGTAGAACAATGGAAAAGAGAAGTCGTTAAAATTACGCCGGTTTGGGATTTTTTCAGTTATAATACTATTACCACTGAACCCATTACAGAAAAAATGAATTATTATTTAGATAGCTCCCATTATCTTCCCTTTGTTGGCGATTTAGTGATGAATAAAATATTGAATTATAATTTAAAAACTGTCCCCCCGGATTTTGGGGTTATCATTAACTCCGAAAATATAGAAAGCCACCTAGCCAATATTCGTGCAGAGCGGGAAGAATGGGCCAAAAACAATACGGATGTGGTAAATTATGTGGAAAATCTTATCAATCGAGTTGAAAAGTAAAATCTCACAGGGAAAGGTAGATCCGATGCAATCCTGGACTTTGCGTACAGTTATTCAACCCTCTAGGTCAAATCACATATTTGTAATGAAGCCAAATTATTCCCCTGAATTTCAAAAAATCATCGATCCGGTAACTACTCGGACAACGATCCAGTGGACTAATTCTCCCTCTAAGGATCAGCATCTTTACTTTACAACTTCTAGCGTGACTCAGGACGATCGCTGGCTAATCTTTATTTCGGAACGAGACGGACATCCTAACCTCTATGCGATCGCCCGTCCCGAGGGAGAAATTTCTCAATTAACAGACAACAAAAAAGGACTGATGCGGAGCTATGTTTATCCCCAAGGAGGTCTCGAAGGATTTAGCAAAACATCCCCCTGTCTCGATCCCATCCACAACCAATTGTACTGGATTCAAGAGGATAGCCTCTGCTGCTGTGACTTAGATCAGGGCAAAATCCGCGTGCTTTCTCAACTGCCTAGAGAATGGTACACCGCTTATAATCACGTTTCTCCCGACGGCAAACAATTATGTGTACCCTGCACCGATCCAGCCGCATTTCCTGATGGAATCACCGATCAGTGGGAACAGTTGCGGACCGTTCCTAAACGAATGGTCGAGAAAAAATTAGTCACTCGCCTTTACCGAATTGATACCCAGACTGGTGCAGCAGAAATCTGGGCTGAAGTGCCATTTTGGGTGACCCATGTCCAATTCGACCCCTTGGGAAGTGGTCGTCTGATTTTTAATCGAGAGGGTTTCGGTTCTCATACCATACCGCGCATTTGGTGTCTGGAACCCGATGGTACTTATCGGCCCTTATTTGACCAACCCAAAAATATGGTCTGCACCCATGAAAACTGGTCTCCTACCGGGGAATTTATCGTCTACCACGGTTGGGACCGCAACGGGGCTTTTTTAGCCGCCCGAACTTGGGATGGAGAATTAGTGCATCACATTCCTATGCCGAATTTCTCCCTGGGTCATGTCACGATCGCTCTCGATGGAAGGAGCTTTATTATTGATGGGATTGATGGCTTTTTGACCCTAGCAGTACCGACGGGCAAAGGTCAAGATGCGATCAATTCTGGGATGCAGAAAATTTCTAACTTGTTGAGTCGTCAGAAAGTAAAATCATTATTACCCATTGTTGCCAGTGCCCTCGAAAAACAAGTAGTGGGTTGGCAGATGCGACGATTATTAAAACTGAATCACCTCTGTAAGCACGATACTGATCCCTCCCTCCAAGATCAAGATGCTCATGTTCATGCGGCGATCGCCCCCCACGGACGAAGCATCATTTTCACATCGGATCGGGAGGGAACCTGCAATGTTTATGAAGTGCTGTTGTAACCTCCTCACAGCACGACTCGCAACACTAGCTATAACCATTGTGTCGTAAGGAGTCCGAGTTTGAGAAGGATTTACACTTATTGCCGATATCTGATGCTGATGACTTTCTGCTTGCTGCTTCCGGGGACAGCGCAAGCCAAACACTTTCATGTATTTATTCTTGCCGGTCAATCTAACGCCGTCGGCAGTGGCACCGTAGGCAGATATCTGTCGCAACCGGATGTTGTGAATCGCTACGGTCGCGATTTGAGTCAGCAGACCGATGTTGAACTATTCTATCGGATCTCGTTAGATGGAAACTGCTTTTTCGCTGATCCGGCGATCGTCTACGATTCCGGGGGTCAGTGGATTCCCCTAGGCCCTCAGCAAACCAGCCTTAACACCGAGGAACAGAGTTGTAATCCCTTCTATAATGATCGGACGAATGCCACAGGATTTGGTCCGGAGATCTCCCTGGGTCGATATCTAGCAGACACTATTCCCAATCCCGTGGCGATCGTCAAATTTGCGGTTGGTGCGACGCAACTTGGGGATCCGGTCCAGGGTTGGATGCCCGGAGCACAGTTGCACAATGAGCTAATTAGCGTAATCGAGACGGCTACCCATGCCTTGACGACTCGCGGAAATACCTTTGAGATTCGTGGCGTATTCTGGATGCAAGGGGAATCCGATGCGACAGATAGAAACAATAGGCAGGTGTACCGGAGATATGAAGAAAACTTGACTCAGATGATCGCCTCCCTCCGGGAACGGACTAATAACCCTTTTTTACCGTTTATTATGGGTGAAATTTCTCCCCATTCGGGTTCCCGCGCCAAGTATGAGTACGAAGTCCGGGATGCTAAGTTTAAAGTAGCCGTAAATGACCCATTCGCTCTACTGGTCAATACTCAGGATTTGGAAAAGACACCCCAGGACGAAATCCACTACAGTTCCCAAGGACAACTCAACTTAGGACAGCGCTTTGGGGAGGCTTATATTTATTTGTCTACCCTTGCGCCGCAACAGCCGGATCAGGTCGTGATTTCATTCGATTGGCGGACTGAATCAGCGGGATTTCATTTAGGGAGTTTCTTCGGTTCGCCACGGGAACAGTCTTTGGCCGGGACTGGACGGTTGTACTACTATCCCAAAACACCTTACTATAGTCGAATGGCCGATTATCCTGGTGCATTACAATTGCACCTGACTCATTCTGATCAGACACTCAGATTGGAACTCCCCATTGATGACCCTCGCAACCCTCAACAACCCGGTTTAGATCTGCGTTTAGCTGAGGAAAGGGAAGAGGGTAGCTTACTATATCAGGCATTTGGAAGATTTACCCTAGAGCAGTTGACTGATCCTCCCCTAACAGCCGAAATAGAACTCAGTTTTGAACTGTTTGGGGTTCAATCTGAATGTCGTCAACCCTCTATGGAATCCGGTTTACTCACGTTACCTGCCGTCGAATGCTTGACTTTAGACGCCCCAATCAATCCTAATCATCAGGTTGATACCAGGGCCAATATTTTAATGTATTCTAATTTAGAAAACTCAGGTAATAGGGCTGTTGAAAAAAGTGATTTAAAATTTTCTAATTTGAGAATAGAGTCTAAAGTTAACCTTTCTAATTAAGGGGATTATGCTCCAATCTGATGCCCATGTAAACCCCATGAATATTTTACATCTGAGCTTTTCAGACAATAGCGGAGGTGCCGCTCGTTCTGCCTATAAAATTCATTCGGGAATTCGAGAACTGGGACTGACATCCCGGATGTTGGTTGGATGGAAAGTTACTAAAGATCCGAATGTGGATTATCTTAAAAGTCAGGATTTTTTAATCCGTGTCGGTGATGCGATCGGGCGGAAAGTGGTCGATCGCCTCAACTTACCTTATTTGTACAACCCCTCATCCTTTAAGCTAATAGAACACCCGTGGTTTAAGTCAGCCGATCTGATCCAGCTTTATAATTTGCACGCACCCAATTGCTTTTTTACCTATCGAGCATTACCTCAAATTAGCCGTTATAAACCCATTGTTTGGCGACTTTCCGATATGTGGCCGTTTACAGGTCATTGCTCCTATTCTCATGAATGCGATCGGTGGAAGAGGGGTTGTGGAGCCTGCCCCCATCTTGATGAATATCCCGCATTAAGTCAAGATACAACGGCTTTGTTGTGGCGAATTAAAAAATCAGTGTATCAGCGATCTAAACTGGTAATCATCGCTACAAACAGTTGGATGGAGAATTTAGTCAAAGAAAGTCCTCTGCTTGGACATTTTCCGATTTATCGAATTCCCAATGGAATAGATCCAGCCATCTTCCATCCATTACCCAAAATTGCGGCACGTTCTGAACTGAATATTCCAGCAACCGCTAAAGTCGTTCTATTTGCAGCTTACGATTTGACAGAAACTCGCAAAGGCAGCCAATATGTGATCCCCGTCATGGAAAAAGTAGCCGCGAGTGGAGTCAAGATCTCGTGCTAGTGGTGATGGGAAAAGGTGCAGAATTGTGGGAAAATTCCCCTAACTATCAAACCATTCGACTAAAGTTTACGAGCAAGGATAAAACCCTCACCCAAGCATACTCAGCAGCCGATGTCTTTTTACATCCTGCAATTGTAGAAAATTTCCCCAACTCTATCCTAGAAAGCATGGCTTGTGCAACCCCTTGTGTTGCCTTTAATACAGGCGGTGTGGCCGATATTCTACATCAACTGGAAACTGGATATTTGGCTGAATATAAGGATGAATCAGACCTAGCAACTGGAGTGAAAATTTTATTAGAAAATTCTGATTTACACTCTCGCATAAGGAGGAACTGTCATGAACTTATCAATTTAAAATACACCTTAGAAACTCAGGCAAAACGCCATATTGAGTTATATGAAGAAATAGTGGAAAGGCACAGCTTAAATAAATAGCTGTTAATTCCGCACGATTTATTTGGCAATATTTTCCAGATTGTTCAGCTTATTTTTATTAAGGATGGCTTCTCTGACTTGGATTCGGAGGATTTTGAATATCCAAATATTCTTCAATTCTTTGGTTGAGAATTTTTTCAGGCATCCAATTAATTAATAAGAGCCTGAACACTTTATTGAAGTAACAAAATACATATCGCCAAGGGGGAATATGTTCTAAATCCTGATTGCTGGAATGAGTGCCTACTATCTGCCATATATTTTGGTTTGACTTTAATGAAAGAAGCCCTTTTAAAACTTCCCATCGCTTAGATAAGCTGGGTTGTAAAGACCACTGTAACCAATAGGGCATATAACGAATAAAGTCAGTGACTTGGAAATCCGTTTCAGCCTGAAGCTTAGTAGATAATATGACTTTAAATCCTGACTTTTTAGCTTTTCTAATATACTCATAGTCACTTCCATGATGGGGTAATTTCTGAGCGTTTGGCAATCCGACTTTTTGAATAAAACTGTGAGGAATTATTACAATGTTTCCACATAAAACATCCACCTCTAATTCTTCATTATCTTTAAAATAACTCAATTGACTGATGGGCTTCCTTCCTTTAGTACCGCTATAGACGATCCAGTCGGGATAAGTTCGATCCCTCACTATTCCTCCTATAAGAGTAGCGCTATAGGTTGGCTCACTACAAAGGTCGAGCAGGTTCGGGAGAAAGTTTTCCGATAGATAGAGATCATCATTCAACCAAATAACATAATCTGTAGCTAGAATATTCAGGGCATAGTCCATCCCTTTTACCATACATCCTGCCCACCAGAGAGATCCATCAGCTTCGAGAAGATGAACATCAGGAAATTTTAACTTAATAAGTTCTCTGGTGCTATCAGTCGATCCATCATCAACTACGATAATTGATATAAATTGCCGAGAGTTCGTCTCAATTATTTGACATTTAAGCTGAGAAAGAACCTGTTGGGTATAATGTTTTCTATTTCTAACCGGAATAACCACAGAAATTTTAGGCATATATCGCTATTTCGTATGTTTTTTTACGTGCTTAAATCGCCTACAGTCAGCAATTATATCAATTTACCTATTCTTTCTCTAATTCTTTTCCCCTGTCCCAGTTTGAATTTCTTTGGTCCGTTTCATCCAATAAAAAGAACTCATCAGACTTCCCCGATAAAACTCCATTTGAAAGGCTGGAATCAGCTCATTTTTGAGCTGGTCCCCATACTTCAACCGCTGCTGAACCATGCGGCGCAGATTCCCCAAAATTGTCCGCACCCAAATCCCTGGCTTGTCCCTTGTTTTAGCATTAATCATCCTTAACGGGCAAATGACTAAACCACAGGAACGCGCTAGGGATAACAAATAGTCTCGTTCCAGTCGCCACTGGGGAATTTGATGATTGATATGCATGGCTGGATTGTACCAAATTTCCCACCCGGCTTTGTGCAAATATAACAAGGAGCCGTAATCATCAAGTCCCCGTGCTAAGGTATTTCCCCGAGTCCCGAGAACTTGGGACGCATGAGGTACGGCTTCACACCAAG